>NZ_OZ260089.1:0-2480641 GCF_965284515.1 Flavobacterium sp. | reverse complement strand
GCTATATTAACAGCTCTAGTTTCTCTAATTACAGTAATTTTTACTTGACCAGGATAAGTCATTTCTGTTTGAATTTTATGAGAAATATCAAAAGATAGAGTAGAAGCCATTTCGTCGCTTACTTTTTCACTTTCTACAATAACTCTTAATTCTCTACCTGCCTGAATTGCATAGGCATTTTTAACTCCTTGGAATCCAAAAGCAACAGCTTCTAAATCTTTCAGACGTTGAATGTAAGAATCTAATACTTGTCTTCTTGCTCCAGGTCTTGCTCCAGAAATAGCATCACAAACTTGAATAATTGGTGAAATTAAATATTTCATTTCTATTTCATCATGGTGAGCTCCAATTGCATTGCAAACTTCTTCTTTTTCACCATATTTTTCAGCCCATTGCATTCCTAATAAAGCGTGAGGTAATTCACTTTCAGTATCTGGAACTTTTCCAATATCGTGTAACAAACCAGCTCTTTTAGCTAATTTAACATTTAAGCCAAGTTCAGCAGCCATAATTCCACAAAGGTTAGCTACTTCTCTTGAGTGTTGCAATAAGTTTTGTCCATAAGAAGAACGGTATTTCATTCTACCTACAATTTTAATTAATTCTGGGTGTAAACCGTGTATACCTAAATCAATAACTGTTCTCTTTCCAGTTTCAATTATTTCTTCTTCTATTTGTTTCTGCGTTTTAGCTACAATTTCTTCAATACGAGCAGGGTGTATTCTACCGTCTGTAACAAGTTTATGTAAAGCTAAACGAGCAATTTCTCTCCTAACTGGGTCAAAACAAGATAAGATAATTGCTTCTGGAGTATCGTCAACAATTATTTCTACACCAGTAGCGGCTTCAATTGCTCTAATGTTTCTTCCTTCTCTACCAATAATTCTCCCTTTAACATCATCTGATTCAATATTGAATACTGATACGCAGTTTTCAACAGCTTCTTCAGTACCTACACGTTGGATAGTATTAATGATTATTTTTTTAGCTTCTTGTTGAGCGGTCATTTTAGCTTCTTCCATTGTGTCTTGTATGAAAGACATAGCTTCAGTTTTAGCTTCATTTCTTAAACTTTCTGTTAGCTGATTTTTAGCTTCTTCAGCAGAAAGACCTGAAATAACTTCAAGTTGTTCTATTTGACTTTTGTGTAATTTATCTAAATCTGATTGCTTTTTGTTTAAAGCTTCAATTTTAGAATTATATTCTTCTACTTTAGCATCAAAATCATCACTAGATTTTTTTGCTTTAGCCAATTCGCTTGAAATTTGTGATTCTTTGTCACGAGTTCTCTTTTCAGCTTCAGCCATTTTTTTATCTCTCGATAAAATTACTTGTTCGTGTTCTGTCTTTAATTCTAAGAACTTTTCTTTTGCTTGTAATATTTTATCTTTTTTAAGAGCTTCTGCTTCTGCTTTTGCATCTTTTAAAATAGAACCAGCTTCTTTTTTTGCATTTTTAATAAGATTGGAAACGTTGCTTTTTTCTAATGCTTTAGCAATTCCAAAACCACCAGCAAGACCTGCTATAATTCCAATTATAATGTATATTAGTGTCATAATTTAGTTAAATAATTTATATAAAAAAAGCCTACATTAGAGTGTTGTATAAACTCGTAAAGGACAAGTTTTGAGCTAACTCGTAGTTCAAGCTTCCTACTTAAAGGCTTGCTATAGTTACGAAGATTCGCTCATTTTAATTTGTTAGTGTTGAGTTTATCAAATTATACTAATGTAGGCAGTATCTTAATGTATATGTAAGAACGTATTTATTTTGAGAGTAACTCGCTCAGTTTTTTATCTAAATTTTCTAGTCGAACAATTGACGATGATTCTACTTCTGTAACATCAATTTGTTTTTGTTCAACTTGCGAAGCAAACTGTAAAGCACACATGGCTAATACGTCTTGCTTATCTCTTACAGCATAGCTTTGTTCAAATTGTTTAATCATTTCATCAATCTTTTTTGAGGCAATTCTTAGTCCTTCTTCTTGAGAGCTATCTATAGTTAATGGATAAACTCTGTCTGCAATTGATAATTTAATTTTTAACTTTTCTTTCATTCTTTTAATCTGAAAGTTGTGCTATGCAATAATCGATTTCGCGAATTAATGAATTTATTTTGAGCTTTGTTTCTCTTTTGTTTTCTTCACTGCCTATTAATGAGTTTGCCATTCTAAGATTTTCAATTTGACTTTTTAAAGCAATTAATTCTTCCGACTGTTGTTCTTGATTTTTCTCAAAAACTACTATTTTTTGCTTCAATTCTTGGTTTTCACTTTCTAATACAACTAATTTTTTGTTGAGCTTAAAAAATTTAACTTCAAGAGAATCAATTAATTCTGATAATCCTTTCATGAATGATAAAATTCATTTCTATTTCTACAAATTTAGCATTACTATCGAATAATTACAATACTTTTTAATAAAATTTATGTAAAAAAATGTTTTTTTTATAATAATTTGGTTTAGAACCAGTTATGGAAAGGTTTTTGATTGTTGTGTTTTTGTGCTATTATTTTTATTATTTTTATCTTTTATTTAATTCTATGAAAATTTTTCTTCTTTTTTTGTTGCCTTTTTCTGTATTTAGTCAAGTTGATTATCCAGCTGATTTTATCTCACCTTTGCCAATTACTCTTGATGTTTCTGGTTCTTTTGGGGAGTTAAGAAGTAATCATTTTCATTCAGGTATTGACTTAAAAACTAACGGTAAAGAAGGTTTAGACGTTTATGCTGTTGCAGACGGTTACATTTCTCGAATTAAAATTTCAGCATTTGGATATGGAAAGGCCATATATATAACACATCCAAACGGATTTACAACGGTATATGGACATTTGCAAAAAGCAAACGGAGCAATTGAAGATTATATTAAACAAAAACAATATGCTGAAAAAGCATTTGAAGTAGAGCTATTTCCAATGCCAAATGAACTTCCTGTTAAACAAGGTGATGTAATTGCATTATCGGGTAATAGTGGAGGAAGTGGTGCTCCTCATTTACATTTTGAATTTAGGGATACGAAATCAGAAAAAATTATAAATCCTCTCTATTTTGGTTTCAATAAGTTAGCAAATGACACAAAAAAGCCTGAAATCCAAGGGATAGTTGCCTATCCAATTGATAGTACTTTGGTAAATAAATCTGAAAACCCAATTGCTGTCTCTTTCAACAAAACGGCTGACGGTAATTATTTAGCGACTAAAGTTATTGCAAATGGAAAAATAGGTTTTGGTATCAATGCTTTTGATTATTGTACTAATCCGTATAACAAAAATGGATTGTTTAAGGTGAAAGCGTATTTAAATGGTGTTTCGTATTATGAATATGAATTGCAAAGTTTTGCTTTTGATGAATCTCGATTTGTAAATAGTCTTATTGATTATCAGCGATTTGGTAAACTTCGTCAGCGTGTACAAAAACTTTTTCAAGAAATTCCTTTTCCGCTTTCGATTGTAAAAGCGAATAAAACGAATGGAATTATACATGTTCAGCCAAATGTAACTTATACTTATAGAGTTGAATTGTATGATTTTCACGGAAATAAAGTACAATTAACTATTCCTGTTGAATATGGAAATCAAGAAATTGTTTTTAAGAAAGATGTAAAGAAAACGAAGTACTTTTTAAAATCTAAAAACGAATATAATTATACTAAAGATAATGTTTCGGTTTACATTCCAGAAAATACTTTTTATGAAGATTTCTATATGGATTTTGATGTGAATGACGGCGTTTTAAATCTGCATGACGAATCTGTACCAGGATATAAGAATATGACTATAACTTTTTCAGATGTTCAAGGATTGACCGAAGAGCAATTAAGTAAAACTTTTATTGCAACCATTGATGGATATAAATTAGATTACAATAAAACCTATAGAAAGGGAAATACTTTTAAATTGTATACTCGAAATCTAGGTAAATATAAGTTGTCTCAAGATAATGATGCACCGCGAATTTATAATGTAAATTTTGTGGAAGGTAAAAACTTAAAAAATCAGTCTACAATTAGTGTTTATATTGCAGATAATTTGTCAGGTATTGACACGTATAATGCCTATTTAAATAATGAATGGATTTTAATGGAGTATGATTATAAAACAAAAAAGCTAATTCATCGTTTAGATGATAACAAGTATAAAGAAGGCAGGAACGATTTGAAGATTATTGTAACTGATGATATGCAAAATTCTACTACCTTTGAATCTTTCTTTTTTATGAATAACTAAAATAGTCCTTTTGAAAAATATATATTTAATTCTTTTTATTTTAATAATTTCACTTACATCTTTTGGTCAAACCGCAAGGGTAAAAGGGGTTATTTTAGATGAATTTAATAATCCTGTTGAAAATGTTTCGGTTAAATATGGAGAAAAAGGGACGGTCACTAATGCAAATGGATTTTATCTTTTAGATGTTCCTTCTAATGAAAAAATAACAATTGTTTTTTCTCATATTTCTTTTAAAAATTCAGTAGTTACTTTAGAATTAAAGTCTAATGAAGATTTTGAGTTTAATCCAGTTATGAATGCCAATGTTCAGGAAATTGGTGAAGTAATTGTAAGTGGAACAAGTAAGAAAAGGGTAGAAGGTGTAACCACAATTGATCCTGTAATTATTAGAAAAATTCCGGGTGCTAATGCCGGAATAGAGAACATTATTAAAACATTACCAGGAGTATATTCTAATAATGAATTGAGTACTTCATATGCTGTACGCGGTGGTAATTACGATGAAAATTTGGTTTATGTTAATGAAATTGAAGTATATCGTCCGTTTTTAATTCGTTCAGGTCAACAAGAAGGATTAAGTTTCACCAATACCGATATGGTTGAAAATGTCGATTTTTCTGCTGGAGGATTTCAATCTAAATATGGCGATAAAATGTCGTCTGTTTTAGATATAACGTATCGTAATCCAAAGAAATTTGCTGCTGGAATTGAAGCTAGTTTATTAGGAGGAAGTGTTTCTGTTGAAGGTGTAAGTAAAAATCAAAAATGGAGTAACATAACCGGTATTCGTTATCGAAACAATGCTCTTTTGGTAAACAGTCAAGAAACTGAAACAAATTACAGGCCTTCATTTGCTGACATCCAAACGATGTTTAATTTTAATCCATCTACGAAGTGGCAATTTAGCTTTCTTGGAAACATTTCTCAAAACAAATACAATTACCAACCTTTTACAAGACAAACTAATTTTGGAACTATAGATGAGCCTATCGCTTTATTGGTTTTTTATGAAGGTCAGGAAAAAGACGAATACACTACTTATTTTGGAGCCTTTAAATCGGTTTATCAGTACAATGATAAGAATAAATTGAAATTTATTGCTTCAGCTTATCACACACAAGAACAAGAATATTACGATATTTTAGCTCAATATAGATTAGGAGAAGTTGATTCAAATATTGGTTCTGAGACTTTTGGAGATGTTGTTTTTACAAGAGGAATTGGCTCTCAACTTAATCATGCAAGAAACAATTTAGATGCATTAATTTTTAATGCAGAAGTAAAAGGGTTTCATGAACTTGATGCGAAAAAGCAAATTGAATGGGGTTTTAAATATACTCGTGAAGACATAATGGATAGAATTGTAGAATGGGAAGTTATTGATTCTGCAGGTTTTTCTTTACCTAACCCACTTCTGGAATATGTTAACGACCAACCTTATAATCCATATTACGGACCTTTGGCTCCTTATCAAAATGTAAGAGCTACAAATTATACTACGATTAACCGTTTTTCTGGATATGCACAATGGAATTATAGAGGGAAAATTGGAGTTCATGAATATTGGGTTAATGCGGGTGTAAGAGGTCACTCTTGGCAAGTTTCTAGTCAAGATGAAACAGGAAAAAATAAATTTGTATTCTCACCAAGGTTTCAATTTGCATTTAAACCCAAGTGGGAAAAAGACATGTTGTTTAGAATTTCTGGCGGAATGTATGCACAACCTCCTTTTTATAGAGAGTTAAGAGATTATGATGGAGTAGTGCAAACCAATGTAGATGCGCAAAAATCAATTCATGTCGTTTTGAGTAACGATTACAGTTTTAAAATGTGGGGCCGACCTTTTAAATTAATTTCTGAGGCTTATTATAAAAACATTACAGATGCTAATACGTATACGATTGACAATGTTCGTATTCGTTACAGAGCAAATAATGATGCTGTTGCTTATGCTTATGGTTTTGATGCGCGTTTAAATGGTGAATTTGTTCCAGGAACTGAATCTTGGTTTAGTGTTGGATTTTTAAAGACAGAAGAAAATCAAGACGATAGAGGATATATTGCTAGGCCAACCGACCAACGATTAAAGTTTGGATTGCTTTTCCAAGATTATATGCCTAATATTCCTAATGTAAAATTATATTTAAACTTGGTTTATAATACTGGTTTGCCAGGTGGCTCGCCTTCATATGCTGATCCTTATGCGTATCAATTGCGTTTAAACGATTACAGAAGAGCTGATGCTGGTTTTTCGTATGTGTTTAAAGACCAAACGTTGAAGTCTCCTAAAAGATGGTTAAATCCGTTTAATGAGTTTTCTATAGGATTGGAAATATTTAATTTATTCAATAACCAAAATTCGATTACGAATACTTGGGTTAGAGATGTTTATACTAAAACACAATACGGAATTCCTAATTATATGACAACTCGTGTTTTTAACGTTAAGTTAATTGCTAAATTATAATTACGGTTTACTTTATAAATTCTTATATTTGAATATAAAACTGATGCATATGAATTTCTTTCCAAAATATATTCTTTTAATTTTTGCAGTTTCTTTAGTAGCTTGTAAGAAGCAAGAAAAGCCAAAAGTTATTTATGATGAAACAAAATCATCCAATACAAATGCAACTAAAATAGACACAAGTTCTATTAAAATTGCCGATTTGCCTATTCTTATGGAAGGAACAAAATACTTAATTCATCCTGTTGGGGATATTAGAGTATATGATGATTTTTCAAAAGTATACGGTTCTAGTAAAACGAGCCAAGGAAGTTATGCTATTTCAAATTACAACCGTTTTGAAATAACGGGTTATTTTGATAATTTAAAGTTCCAACATTTAGACTCCACAAATGTTATCGCCTTAACCAATAAGAAAGTTCAAATTCAAACGGTTACTTTTTTAAATACTATTGCAGAAAAATCAAAAGCTAGAATATTAGTATATACATTAGTAGATTCAGATACGAATAGAGATGGAAAAGTTGATCAAAACGACATTAAGTCTTTATATATTAGTAATGCTGATGGAACTGGTTTTGCTAAATTATCATTAGATCTTCAGGAGTTAGTAGATTGGAATATCATCGAAGCACAAAACCGTTTGTATTTTAGATGTATTGAAGACATTAATAAAAACGGTGCATTCGATAAAAAAGACAAAGTACACTATCATTTTGTAAATCTTCTAGCAGAAGAATGGAAGGTTGAAGAATATATGCCTATTTAAAATTTAATAACTCCCGTAGTTTTGTCATTCTGATGGAGGAAGAATCTCATACCATAAAATGAAAAGCTTATTATCAATTTTGTTATTTCTTCTTCTATTTCAAGGTTTTTCTCAGAATAGAAAAAAAGAAGAAATTGTTTTGACATATTCTAATTCAAGTTATGTATTTGGAGGGGTAAAAATTAAAATTAAAGCTAATAATAATAGTAAAAAAGTAAAGGTTATTGTTTTAAGAAACATTTCTAATGAAACTATTAGAGTATCTTATAAAATAACTTACGAAAAATATTTAAAATTAAAGAAAGCAGTTTGTCAAATTAAAGATGAAGATCTTCTTGTTAATGTTAGAAGTTATTTAGATTCTGGTTTTATAACAATAAGCTATCTTTCGGAAGATGGTGAACAAATTAATCATTGGTTAGATAGTCTGTCTCAAGAAGAAGATTTGAATACACCTTGGAAAGATTTTTTAATTGCGGTAAATTTGTTTTTAGAATTTTCTCACCTAAAATTTAAAGATTTAGAATAATTCTTATATCAAAATATCACTTTCCAAATCAGATTTTTCAATAGCAATAGTAAAATCTAATTTTTGCATTAACTCAATTACCAAGTTTTTATACCAGTTTTCACTTTTTGGGTGAATGTATATTTTTTCAATAAGTTGGTCAATGTTTACATCTACTTTTAAACCATCGTTAATAGAAACTCTACTTCCGCTCGTATCAGAAATAATTCGTACTTCTCTTTCGTACTGAAAACTTTTTCGTTTAAATAAAAACGGGAAAAAAGTATCTTCAAAAGGAATATATTCTTTTTTATAGTCGATATAATTTACTGCTCCTATATTTTGTAGGTATTTTTTTTCTGGAGCTAATGCCTGTTTTAATCTTCCAATAGTAGATTGTATAGCTAAACCTTCATTGTTTTTCGTGAAAATTTGCCACATCGCATACGATTCATATTCGTTAATGTGCCAACTGCTAATCACTACTTTTTCTCTGTGTGATTTGTAATAGTCTAAAAACTTCGAATTGTTTGCTGCAATTTTCTTAATCTCTTCATAGGTTGGTTCAGAAAACGTACCTTCATATTGATCTTCAAATTTATCAGAACGCGACATGAAAAGTTTCTTAGATAAAAGCATGTCTAAAAACTTAGATAAATCTAAATATTTCCACACAATAGTATCGTCGCTTGGTAAGTTTATGTTTTCGTTATCTGCGTACATTTTTGTTTAAGTTCACCTTTTATTCAAAACTTTGCATCATTACTAATTTAGCATAAACACCTTCTTTTGCTAATAATTCAGAATGCGTTCCTTGCTCTACAATTTGTCCTTTTTGCATAACTACAATAGTATCTGCTTTTTGAATTGTAGATAATCTATGCGCAATTACAATTGAAGTTCTATTTTGCATCATGTTCTCCAATGCAATTTGAACAAATTTCTCGCTTTCAGTATCTAAAGCAGAAGTTGCTTCGTCTAATATCATAATAGGAGGGTTTTTTAAAACCGCTCGAGCAATTGACAAACGTTGCTTTTGTCCACCAGATAATTTTCCACCAGCATCACCAATATTCGTTTCAATTCCATTTGGCAACTCTTTTACAAACTCGTAGGCATTTGCAATTTTTAAAGCTTCAATAATATCTTCATCAGTAACATTTTCTTTTCCAAGTGTAATGTTGTTTTTAATTGTATCGTTAAATAATATTGAATCTTGTGTAACAAGGCCTAATAAGTTCCTAAGCGAATGAATGTCCAAGTCTTTAATGTCTATACCATCAATCTTAATTGTTCCTTCATTTACATCGTAAAAACGTGTCAATAAGTTTGCAATTGTACTTTTTCCAGAACCAGATTGACCAACAAGAGCAACTGTTTTTCCTTTTGGAACTGTAAGAGAAAAGTTTTTTAAAACATATTCATCTTCATACTTAAAATTAATGTTTTCAATAGTTATTTTATCTGTAAATCCAGTTGCTAAAATTGCATTGTCTTTTGAGGTAATTGTGTTTTCTGTTTCTAAGACTTCAAAGACTCGTTCAGCTGCTGCTAGACCTGTTTTTACTTGATATGATGCTTTAGATATGGCTTTAGCAGGAGTTAGAATATTATATGCTAATCCCATATAAGCAATGAATTTTGAACCTTCTAATAGTGGACTTCCATCAGCAAAGGTTTCAACTAAAACCATATTTCCACCATACCAAAGTAAAATAGCAATAACAACAATTCCCATAAATTCACTCATAGGAGATGACAAATTGTTTTTTCTTCCAATACTGTTTGTTAGTCTATATAGTCTTTGAATAGAGTTGTTGAATTTTGTTGTAAAACTTGCTTCAGCATTATAACTTTTAACCACTTTTAGTCCTCCTAAAGTTTCTTCAACTACTGAAATTAAATAACCATTTTCGTCTTGAGCTTTTTTTGATTTTGCTTTTAGTGTTTTTCCAATTTTTGAAATTACAAAACCAGAAATAGGTATGAAAATAAAAACAAACAAGGTTAATTTAAAGCTAATTACTATCATCGCACCAATTGTAAAAACAATGGTCATAGGTTCTTTTATAACTAATTCTAAAATATTAAAGAAAGAATTTTTTACTTCATTAACATCGCCAAGCATTCTAGCCATTACATCTCCTTTTCTTTTTTCTGAATAATAAGAAATAGGTAGACTTATAATTTTATCAAACATTTTGTTTCTTAAATCTCTTAAAACTCCATTTTTAATAAGCATTAAGTGATTAAGTGCTATGTAGTTGAAGAAGTTTTTAAGTAAAAAAGTAATTATTATGATTGTAACTACTAGTAAAAGAGCGTATTGCGGCCCGCTCTCATTAGTTAATTTTGTAATGTAAAAATATAAATAGTCATTTGCATAACTTGTAATATCCCAAATTGATGTGTATTCTGGTTTTTCAACAACTTTTTCAGCATCTTTAAAAAGTACATCAAGCATTGGTATTAATGCGATGAATGATAATGTGCTGAATAATGCATAAAGAATATTAAATGTAATATTCATTATAACATTAGTTTTATAAGGTTTTAAAAACGGAATTATTTTCTTTAAATTTTTATCCATTAGTTCAATTGCATTGACGCAATAATGTTTTTAATTCTTAAATCTAAAACTTCCTCAGTAGTAATTGCTTTTTCAATTCCATCTAATTGTGTGTTTACACTAAAGTAGAATTTAATTTTAGGTTCAGTTCCACTTGGTCTAGCGCAAATTTTACTTCCGTCTTCAAGGTAATAAATTAATACGTTCGATTTTGGAATTGAAATATCAAATTCTTCTTCGTTCATAAAATCATAGCCTTTCGAACTTTGATAATCTTCAATGCAAATAACGCGTTGGTTATTTATTTCTTTCATTGGGTTTTCGCGTAAATCAACCATCATTTGTTTGATTTCGTTTGCGCCTTCAATCCCTTTTTTAGTAATTGAAATTAAGTATTCTTTATAAAATCCTAAATCGGTATATAAATTAAGTAATTCTTTATATAACGAACTTCCACTTGCTTTTGCTTGAGCTGCAATTTCACAAACCAATAAAGTAGCTCCTACAGCGTCTTTATCTCTTACTTTATCGCCTACCATAAATCCGAAACTTTCTTCACCGCCGCCAATAAATTCTTGATTAGGAAAATCTTTAATGAACTTTGCAATCCATTTAAATCCGGTTAAACCTACTTTACATTCTACATCATAAGCCGAAGCTAATTCAAGCATCATTGGTGTACTTACAATTGTTGAACCAATAAATTGATTGCCGTTAATTTTTCCGCTGCGTTTCCATTGTTCTAATAAAAAAGCAGTCATAATAACCATAGTTTGGTTACCGTTTAGCAATTTCATTTTTCCGTTTAAATCTCTAACAGCAACTCCAAGTCGGTCACTATCTGGGTCTGTTCCTATAACGATATCAGCATTTGTTTTTTCTGCTAACGCTAAAGCCATAACAAGTGCTTCTGGTTCTTCAGGGTTAGGCGATTTTACAGTTGGGAAATTTCCGTTTGGTTCTGCTTGTTCTGCAACAATTTCCACATTGTCATATCCAGCTTTAGATAAAACATCTGGAATCAACTTTATAGAAGTTCCATGAAGCGAAGTGAAAACAATTTTTAAGTTGTCTTTTGCTGCTTTTGGTGTATTGAAACTAGCATTTTCAATGGTTGAAGTTGTAAAAGCTTCGTCAATTTTAGTGTCAACATATTCAATTAAACTTTCGTTTGCTTCAAACTTTATGTCGCCGTATTGTAAACTATCAATAAGTTGAATAATTTCTCCATCTTGTGGTGGAACTAATTGTCCACCATCTTGCCAATATACTTTGTATCCGTTATATTCTGGTGGATTGTGAGAAGCTGTTAATACAATTCCTGCATGACAATTTAAATAACGAACCGCAAATGAAAGTTCTGGCGTTGGTCTTAATTCTGAAAATAAGAAAACCTTAATTCCGTTTGCTGAAAAAACATCTGCAACTACTTTTGCAAGTGTGTCACTATTATGACGACAATCGAAAGCAATGGCTACTTTAAGTTCTTCGTTAGGGAATGATTTTTTTAAATAATCAGATAAACCTTGCGTGTTTTTTCCTAATGTATATTTATTAATACGATTAGTTCCAACTCCCATTACACCGCGCATTCCACCAGTTCCAAACTCTAAGTTTTTGTAAAAACTATCTTCCAGCTCTTTTGGAGCCGAAGTCATCATTTTTTCAATTTCTGCTTGTGTTTCTTTATCGAAAGTTGGTGTAAGCCATTCGTTTACTTTGTTTAATATGTCTTGTTCTATATGCATTTTGTATTCTTAATATATTTTATATTTCCTCAGAAACCTTGTATCGTTCTTCATTGTTTTTGGTACGTAAAATGATTTCGCCTAAAAAACCTGCTAGAAAAAATTGCGTACCAATGATCATCGTGACTAATGAAATGTAAAATTGAGGTCTATCGGTTATTAATCTTCCAGATGTATTGATGAAAAGTTTATCAATTCCTAAATAAATAGCAAATCCAAAACCTATCATGAACATTAAAACACCAAGAGCACCAAATAGATGCATTGGCCTTTTTCCGAATTTCGAAATGAACCAAATGGTAATTAAATCTAAAAAACCATTAATAAAACGCTCCATTCCAAATTTGGTTGAACCGTATTTTCTAGCTTGATGCTGTACAATTTGTTCTCCAATTTTTGAGAACCCAGCATTTTTAGCTAAAACTGGAATGTAGCGGTGCATTTCGCCTGAAACTTCAATGTTCTTTACTACCTCATTTCGGTAGGCTTTTAGTCCGCAATTGAAATCATTTAATTGAACACCTGAAGTTTTTCGGGCAGCCCAATTGAATAATTTTGAAGGCATATTTTTGCCAATTACTGAATCGTATCGCTTCTTTTTCCAACCCGATACTAAATCAAATTTTTCAGTAATGATTTTGTTGTATAAAGCAGGAATCTCCTCCGGACTGTCTTGTAAATCAGCATCCATAGTAATTACAACATCGCCTTTTACTTTGGCAAATCCAGCATGCAAAGCCTGACTTTTACCGTAATTGCGTAAAAAGCGAATTCCTTTTACATTTGGGCTTTCTTTAGAAAGCTTGTCAATTATAGACCATGAATCGTCTGTGCTACCATCATCTATAAACAATATTTCATAAGAAAAGTTATGAGTATTCATAACTTTTACAATCCAATTGTGTAATTCGGGTAACGATTCTTGCTCGTTTAATAAGGGAATAACTATGGATAAATTCATTTATTCTTGATATGTGGGTTTGCTTTTGAATATAGCTGCTAAGATTAAACCAAATATTGCAGAAAATAAAATGCTAAAAATAGATCCTTTTAATTGAGCTACTGTATCAAATTGATTTTCTTCTGACATTTTTTCAACAGTTTCTTTAATTACTTCAGTTGGCGTGTTAAATTTTTTCAACATGTTAACTTGAAACTCAATTAAATTATCTTGAACTGTGTCTTTTGCTTCTGTGTCAATAACGTTAAATAAAACTATATTAAATAAAACAGATATTACTATTCCTATAACTGCAGATATGAAATAAGTTGTAAACGCATCTTTAAAAGGAAAAACACCACCTAATTCTTTTTTTGTTTTAGAAAGTAAAAATATTCCAATTCCTAAGTAAATAGCTATACTTAAAAGACCTAGCCACCATGCTGTGAATAATTTTAAATCAATAATATAAACACTAGCTGTTATTAGAATTGATATTACACCAGTAATAACTCCAAAAGTGATTCCGTTTTTTTTGATAATTTCGTTCATAGTTTTGTTTAGTTTTATAGATTTACAAATATAGAAATAATATAGTTTATCGTATTAGTAAAAAAAAACAAAAAAAAGTTACACAACAACTTGTAATTTAAAAATTAAATGTAAATTTGCACTCTCAAAATAAAAGATTATAAACTAAAAAGTTATAGACGTTTATACCTTTTTCAATAAAATGAGAAAGCATCAGAACGGTTTGTAACCATTAATAAAAAAGAATTACAAGATGAAAAAAGGAATTCACCCAGAAAATTACAGATTAGTAGCATTCAAAGATATGTCTAATGAAGATGTGTTTATTACTAAATCTACTGTTGAAACAAAAGAAACTATCGAAGTGGATGGTGTAGAGTATCCAGTATACAAAATGGAGATCTCTAGAACTTCTCACCCTTTTTACACAGGTAAATCTAAACTTATTGATACTGCAGGACGTATTGATAAATTCAAAACTAAATATGCTAAATTCGATAAAAAATAATCGAATTTTAAAACTAAATATAAGCCTTCCAACTTGGAGGGCTTTTTTTATGCCTTTACTTTTTATATTTTTAAGTTATTACTTTGTAACTTTGATACTTTAACTTTTAGATTAAAATCATGAACTATATACTTTTTGACGGAACTGTTCGTAATGCGTTATTGCCTTTTACATTTACAAGACCTGTTGCTGATATTCGAGTTGGTATTTTAACCATTAGAGAAAAATGGGAACAATATTTAGGTTACACAACGTCTACGCTTACTGAGGAATATTTGATGGAAAAATACCCAATGGTTGAATTGGGAGAAAACATTATGATTAATGCTTCTTTTTTTCCAAATGATGTATTGGTTGAAATGATTTTTGGCCTTGAGAAAAATCAAGCCATTTTAAGTAGAGAAGAAATTATCGCTTTTTATACAAATGATACTCAAGAAGAAATAGATTTTGATATTTATGAATTGATTGAATATGATGGTGAAGTATTACGTATTGAAAACACTTGGGATATTTTTGCAAAGAATGATGCAGCAATTCGAGAAGACTTTGAATTTCTTACAGAAGGCAGGTTTTCAGAACCAATTCCAAAATCAGTAAATGTAATTGCTCCAGAAAATGTTTTTATTGAAGAAGGTGCTAAGCTTGAATTTGTGACTTTAAATGCTTCAACCGGACCCATTTACATTGGTAAAAATGCTGAAATTATGGAAGGTTCTGTAATTCGTGGGCCATTTGCTTTATGTGAAGAAGCACAAGTAAAATTGGCTACTAAAATTTATGGAGCAACAACAATAGGGCCGCATTGTAGAGTAGGTGGAGAAGTAAATAATTCGGTTATGTTTGGTTATTCTAACAAAGGACACGATGGATTTTTAGGAAATGCTGTGTTAGGAGAATGGTGTAATATTGGTGCGGATTCTAATAACTCTAATTTAAAAAACAATTATGAAGAAGTGCGCTTGTGGAGTTATGAAACAGAAGGCTTTGCAAGAACTGGTTTACAGTTTTGCGGATTGATGATGGGAGATCATTCTAAATGCGGAATCAATACCATGTTTAATACAGGAACTGTGGTTGGTGTTTCTGCAAATATTTTTGGCTCTGGTTTTCCACGTAATTTTGTGCCTAGTTTTTCTTGGGGAGGCGCTTCTGGATTTACAACGTATTTGACTAAAAAAGCATTTGAAGTTGCAAAAGTGGTTATGAGTCGCCGTCATGTAGAATTTACAGAACAAGACGCTAAAATATTAGAACACGTTTTTGAAGAAACTAAAAAGTGGAGAAAAGAATAGGGTTAATAGATCTATTTATCTAGGTAATAAATAGCAAAAATAAAAGCAATTAGAAACAGAATTAATAAAGAGATTTGAATCATTTTATTTATTCTGTTTCTTCTTTTTAATAATAGTTTTAATTCTTGTAGTTTTCTTGGGCTAATTTTTCCTAGTTTTTTCGTTGCAACTTTATTTGAACCAGTGTAGCTTTTCCATTTACTACGGTCTACTTTACGTAATGCTTTATTGTTTTTTAAGCTTGTAGCTGCACCAGCCATTGAACCTTCTCCTGCCATTATAATTTTTAATTTAATAATTATACGTGTTAACTTTTAAAATGTTACATAATTTTCAAATCTTCAAATTGTGTCATTTTCAAATTAATAGTACATTTGCACTCTCCATTTTTTGACAACGATTTCATTAATGGTGATTATGTATGGAAAACAAGAAAAAAGTAGCCTTTTATACGTTAGGCTGTAAATTAAATTTCTCCGAAACTTCTACTATTGCGAGAAATTTTCAAGACGAAGGTTTTGAGCGTGTTGATTTTGAAGAAGTTGCCGATATGTATGTGATTAACACGTGTTCGGTTACTGAAAATGCTGACAAACAATTTAAACAAGTTGTAAAAAAAGCCCTTAAACTAAACGATAAAGCATTTGTGGCAGCAGTTGGTTGTTATGCACAATTAAAACCAGAAGAATTAGCTGCAGTTGATGGTGTAGATTTGGTTTTAGGCGCGACAGAAAAATTTAAAATTACCGATTATATTAATGATTTGGCTAAAAATGACATGGGAGAAGTACATTCCTGTGAAATTGAAGAGGCCGATTTTTATGTAGGAAGTTATTCATTTGGAGATAGAACTCGTGCCTTTTTAAAAGTACAAGACGGTTGCGATTATAAATGTACTTACTGTACTATTCCATTAGCTAGAGGAATTTCTAGAAGCGATACTATGGAAGGTGTTTTAAAAAATGCTGCTGAAATTTCTGCAAAAGGAATTAAAGAAATTGTTCTTACTGGAGTCAATATTGGTGATTATGGTAAAGGTGAATTTGGAAACAAAAAACACGAACATACCTTCTTAGATTTAGTGACAGAATTGGATAAAGTTGAAGGAATTGAGCGTTTGCGAATTTCTTCAATCGAACCTAATTTGTTAAAAAATGAAACTATTGAATTGGTTTCAAAATCAAGAGCATTTGTTCCTCATTTTCATATTCCACTTCAATCAGGAAGTAACGATATTTTAAAGAAAATGAAGCGTCGTTATTTGCGTGAATTATATGTAGATCGAGTTAATAAAATTCGTGAAGTAATGCCTCATGCCTGTATTGGTGTTGATGTAATTGTTGGTTTTCCTGGTGAAACTGATGAACATTTCCTAGAAACCTATCATTTCTTGAACGATTTAGATATTTCTTATTTGCATGTTTTTACCTATTCGGAAAGAGATAATACTGAAGCAGCAGAAATGGATGGAGTAGTGCCAAAGAATGTTCGTGCGAAACGTAGCAAAATGTTACGAGGTTTATCAGTAAAAAAACGTAGAGCTTTTTACGAAAGTCAAATAGGAACAAATAGAACTGTTTTATTCGAAAGTGAAAACAAAGAAGGTTACATTCACGGATTCACGGAGAATTATGTAAAAGTAAAATCACCTTGGAATCCGGAATTGGTAAACAAATTGCATAATGTTCAGCTTACTAGAATTGATGAAGACGGAGCAGTGAGGTTTGATTTTTTATAAAAAAGAACTTTATAAATGAAGATAAAAAAAATCCCAAGTTTTTAATTTGGGATTTTTTTAAATTATATTTTTAAACCTGGAGGAAGTAATTCTTGGTATTTTCTATTTTTTCTAAAAAACTTAATCATTTTTATGTGTGTAGGGACAACTTTTAGTTTTCTTTCTATTGCTATTTCAAGGACATTAGTTATAAATTCTTGGTGAAGCTCTTCATCCTCGTTGTCATTTTCAACAAATTTTGTTAAAAATATTTTTCTGTCTTGTAAAGAATATTCAATAGCTACTAATCCTGAATCAGTATTAATTTCAAATTGTCTTAAAAGTTCATTGTCTTTAATTTCCATGTTCAAAAGCGTCATAGTTGGATTTATAAGGGTGAGAATATTTCTTTGACTTTAAAAGTCAACTACAAAGTTATTAAATAGAATGTCAAAATCAAATCATTTTAGACTATATATTGTGTTTTGTGTTTTTTTTTATTTAAAAAACTATAAAAATTTCATTGATTAGGAGTATTTGCTGAAATAAAAATTAAGATAACTTTATTATATAATACAACACTACTTATGAATTATTTAATAATTTTATAAACTTAAATAGTAAAAACAATTATTTAGTTAAATGTCAAAAATTCCTGTTTATTTCATGCCTGGTTTGGCTGCAAGTCCAACTATTTTTGAAAACATAAAACTTCCTGAAGACGAATTCGAAATTATTTTATTGGAGTGGTTTATTCCTTTAGAGAAGGAGTCATTAGAAGATTATGCATTGAGAATGACTAAGAATATTATACATGAAAATCCGGTTTTAATTGGAGTCTCTTTTGGTGGAATTTTAGTTCAGGAAATGGCTAAACTAATAAAAGTGCGTAAAACAATTATTATTTCAAGTGTAAAGTCAAACAAAGAATTCCCAAGAAGAATGAAAATTGCAAAATCAACAATGGCATATAAATTGATTCCTACTCAATTGCTTTCAAATGTTGAAGCATTAGCTAAATACGCTTTTGGTGAAACTGTAACAAAAAGATTAGCGCTTTACGAAAGATATTTGCAAATGCGCGATAAAAAGTATTTGGATTGGGCTATTGAAAACGTTATCTTATGGAAAAATGATAAAGCAGATGAAAAGGTTGTACACATCCATGGACAAGAGGATGAAATTTTTCCTATAAAATATATTTCTAATTGTATTCCAGTAAAAGGAGGTACACATATTATGATTATTAATAAATACAAATGGCTAAATGAAAATTTACCATTAATAATAAAGAAACAATGAATAAAATGAAGATGATTCAATTGAAAAAAATAGCATTAACTGTTGCAATTGCATTAGGTAGTTTGCTGTTTGTTTACGCAGTAACAATAAATTCAAATACTGAGCCTACAAAGAATTTTCCTATGAAAATTGATTTTGCAGGTGAAGAAGTGCCAACTTATATGGCTGACGTTTACGAGCGATTAGACAGGGAATTAGTAACTAATACAAATTACCATACAAATACAACTTTGGTTTTAAAAAGAGCCAACAAGGTATTTCCAATAATTGAACCTATTTTAAAAAAGCACGGTATTCCAGATGATTTTAAATATTTAGCAGTTATTGAAAGTAGTTTGGTCAATGCCGTTTCTCCTGCAGGGGCAAGAGGGGTTTGGCAATTTATGCCTGCAACCGCAAAAGAAAAGGGGTTAGAAGTTACTGATGAGGTTGATGAACGCTATCATTTAGTAAAGTCTACAGAAGCTGCTTGTTTGTATTTAAAAGATGCAAAAGAGAAATTTGGAAGTTGGACATTAGCTGCGGCTTCATATAACGGTGGAATGAACGGAGTGCAAAGACAATTAGAATCGCAAGGAGTAAGTTCTTATTATGATGTTTTGTTAAATGAGGAAACTTCTCGTTATGTTTTTAGAATCCTTGCTTTAAAAGAAATTATGTCGCATCCTACTGAATATGGATTTAGATTGTCAAAAGAAGGTTTGTATAATGACGTGCCTGTAAAGTTAGTTGAAGTTGATTCCTCAGTTACAGATTTTGCTTTATTTGCTATATCTCAAGGTATAAATTATAAAATTTTGAAGCTTCATAATCCTTGGTTAAGAGATAAAAAATTAGATAATCCAAAGAATAAAAAATACATAATTGAAATACCAACTTCAGGTTATGCAAAAAAATAAAAAAAATAAAAATACAAAAATGACATTACAAGTTGTATTATCGCTTATTCTAATTGGAATTATTGCAGGTTTATTAAGTGGATTAGTTGGAGTAGGCGGCGGAGTAGTTATGGTTCCTTTGTTGGTTCTTTTGTTAGGTTTTAGTCAACATCAAGCGCAAGGTACAAGTTTAGCAGTTTTAGTAGTTCCGGTTACTGCTATTGCGGTATTTAATTATTACAAAGAAGGTTATATCAATTGGAAGCATGCAGCGATAATTGCTGTTTTTTTTGTAGTGGGTGGCTATTTTGGAAGTAAATTAGCTATTAATCTTGATCAAAAAATGCTTAAGAAAATATTTGCTGTGATATTATTATTGATTGGAGGAAAAATGCTCCTTTCCAAATAATTATGCTGATTTGTATTTGTTAATCAATCAAAAAAAAGCACCTGTACAGGTGCTTTTTTGTTCATATAAAATAATTATATTTTTTTCATTTGATCTTTAAGCATTTTCATTTGGTCTTTTAACATTCCGTGCTTGTCTAATTTTTTTGCTTCAGCTAATAGTTTAGTAGCTTCAATTTTTCTTCTTTTAGACATTGCAATTCCTGCTAATTGAAGTTTAGCTAGTGCTAAGTCTTGGTCCATAGATAAACCAAGTTCAATAGCTTTTTTGAAAAACTTCTCAGCTTGAGATAAATTAGTTTGAGAAACCATAATTCCATTTAAGTAATTATAATACCCTTGTTGTTTTCTAACTAAAGCAGTTTCTGGATTAGAGATTTTATCTAGCCATTTTTTTGCTCCGTCCATATCTTGCTTTCTTAATTTTAAAAAAGCCAACAAAATAAACTCATTTTTAAAGTATAAGAATATTGGGATAATAGATAAAAATATTAGAAAGATTCCATTTCCAACGCTTCTGTCAACTATTTGATAAATCCCTAAGGCAATTAATAAGCCAGCAATAATTAATTTAATATTTTTGTGAAACATAATGTGTTTTTTTAATGTGGTGCAAAGGTAATAAAATCAATTAAAAATATTTTTAAAAAAGTACTTGCGAATGAAAAAAGACTTTGTATATTTGCACTCGGTTTTCAAAGGAAGGAAACTAAGAGTTATAAGACATTTATATAAAGATTTTTAAAAATACAAGTCATGAGTAAAAGAACATTTCAACCATCGAAAAGAAAAAGAAGAAATAAACACGGATTTATGGACAGAATGGCTTCTGCAAATGGAAGAAAAGTTCTAGCTAGAAGAAGAGCTAAAGGAAGACATAAATTGACTGTTTCTTGTGAACCAAGACATAAAAAATAATGATTAGTTTCTAATCAATATAAAGCCGTTACTTTTATTAGTAGCGGCTTTTTTTTAAACTTGTTTATAAATTTTAATAAGTTTCAATTGCTAAACTTTTAAAACTTAAACAAAGAGATTATTTTTGAACAATTACTAAAAACAACACAACTACAACACAATGCCTAAAGACAATTCAATAAAATCGGTTTTAATTATAGGTTCTGGGCCTATTGTAATTGGTCAAGCATGCGAATTTGACTACGCTGGTTCCCAATCAGCTCGTTCTTTAAGAGAAGAAGGAATTGAAGTTATTCTTATAAATTCAAATCCGGCAACTATTATGACCGACCCAACAATGGCCGATCATGTTTATTTATTACCATTAACTACAAAATCACTTATCCAAATATTAAAAGAGCATCCTCAAATTGATGCTGTTTTACCTACTATGGGTGGACAAACTGCTTTAAACCTTTGCTTGGAAGCAGATGAAAAAGGAATTTGGAATGATTTTAATGTAAAAATGATTGGTGTTGATGTTAATGCCATTAATATTACAGAAAATAGAGATCAGTTTAAAGAACTTTTAGCAAAATTAGGAGTTGGAGCTGCACCAGCAAAAATTGCAAACTCATTTTTAAAAGGAAAAGAGATTGCTCAAGAATTTGGTTTTCCATTAGTAATTCGTCCTTCATTTACACTTGGAGGTACTGGAGCTGCTTTTGTACATACTCCTGAAGAGTTCGATGAAAAACTTTCGTATGGTTTAGAAATGTCGCCAATTCATGAAGTATTAATCGATAAGGCACTTTTAGGTTGGAAAGAATATGAATTAGAATTACTTAGAGATAAAAACGATAACGTAGTAATTATATGTACTATTGAAAATATGGATCCAATGGGAATTCATACAGGAGATAGTATTACAGTTGCTCCAGCAATGACGCTTTCAGATAGTACTTATCAAAGAATGAGAGATATGGCCATTTTAATGATGCGCGCCATAGGTAATTTTGCAGGAGGTTGTAACGTTCAATTTGCGGTTTCTCCAGATGAAAAAGAAGACATCGTTGCAATTGAAATTAACCCTCGTGTATCTCGTTCATCGGCTTTAGCATCAAAAGCAACGGGTTATCCAATTGCGAAAATTGCTTCTAAATTAGCACTAGGATATAACTTAGACGAATTACAAAATCAAATTACAAAATCAACTTCAGCACTTTTTGAACCAACTTTAGATTATGTAATTGTAAAAATACCAAGATGGAACTTTGATAAATTTGAAGGAGCTGATAGAACATTAGGACTTCAAATGAAATCAGTAGGAGAGGTAATGGGAATTGGACGTTCGTTCCAAGAAGCATTACACAAGGCCACTCAATCGTTAGAGATTAAACGAAATGGTTTAGGTGCTGATGGTAAAGGATATAAAAACTACGAGCAAGTTATTGAAAAATTAACCAATGCAAGTTGGGACAGGGTTTTTGTAATTTATGATGCAATTGCAATGGGAATTCCATTAAGTAGAATTCATGAGATTACAAAAATAGACATGTGGTTCTTAAAGCAATATGAAGAATTATATGCATTAGAAAGAGAAATTTCGAACTTTAAAGTAGATACACTTCCTAGAGAATTATTGTTGGAAGCAAAGCAAAAAGGATACGGAGACAGACAAATTGCTCATATGATGGGTTGTTTAGAAAGTCAAGTATATAAATTACGAGAAGAACAAAGAATAAATAGAGTGTATAAATTGGTAGATACTTGTGCTGCAGAATTTAAAGCACTTACTCCTTATTATTACTCAACTTTTGAAGCTGAAATTGAAAAGGCTGACGGAACGCGATATGTTCATAACGAAAGTATTGTTACCGATAAAAAGAAAGTAATTGTTTTAGGTTCTGGACCCAATAGAATTGGACAAGGAATTGAATTTGATTATTCATGTGTGCATGGCGTTTTAGCGGCTAAAGAATGCGGTTATGAAACCATCATGATTAACTGTAATCCTGAAACAGTTTCTACTGATTTTGATACGGCAGATAAATTATATTTTGAACCAGTTTTCTGGGAACATATTTACGACATCATTCGTCATGAAAAACCAGAAGGAGTAATTGTTCAATTAGGTGGACAAACTGCATTGAAGTTAGCAGAAAAGCTTTCTAAATACGGAATAAAAATTATGGGAACTTCATTTGATGCTTTAGATTTAGCAGAAGATAGAGGACGTTTCTCTGATTTATTGACTGATTTAAATATTCCTTTCCCTAAATTTGGAATTGCAGAAAGTGCTGAAGAAGCTTCGGTTTTAGCCGATTCACTTGATTTTCCATTATTGGTTCGACCTTCTTATGTGTTGGGTGGACAAGGAATGAAAATTGTAATCAACAAACAAGAATTAGAAGAGCATGTAATTGATTTATTAAAATCAATTCCTGGGAATAAATTACTGTTAGATCATTATTTAGATGGTGCTATCGAAGCAGAAGCCGATGCTATTTGTGATGCGGATGGAAATGTATATATCATAGGAATTATGGAACACATTGAGCCTTGTGGAGTACATTCTGGTGATAGTAATGCCACATTGCCTCCATTTAATCTAGGTGAGTTTGTAATGCATCAAATTAAAGAGCACACGCATAAAATTGCAAGAGCTTTAAAAACTGTTGGTTTAATTAATATTCAGTTTGCAATTAAAGACGATACTGTTTATATCATTGAAGCCAATCCAAGAGCTTCTCGTACGGTTCCGTTTATTGCAAAAGCATATGGCGAACCTTATGTAAACTATGCAACAAAAGTAATGCTAGGTCATAATAAGGTAACCGACTTTAAATTCAATCCACAATTAAAAGGATACGCAATTAAACAACCGGTTTTCTCTTTTAGCAAGTTTAAAAATGTAAACAAAGCTTTAGGTCCAGAAATGAAATCGACTGGGGAAAGCATTTTGTTTATAGACGACTTAAAAGACGATCAATTCTACGAGTTGTACTCACGAAGAAAAATGTACTTAAGTAAGTAATAAATAGAAAATCCCAATTGAAAGATTGGGATTTTTTGTTTTATCGGATTAAAACTTATAGCATTTTTTTAATTTGTCCAAGGTTCTTTGTCTTTAGCATTCATGAATTTTTGACCGTCATAAATACTTATTCCTTGCCAAGTTCCAAACCAAACTTGTTCTTTGTTATCTTCAAGAATACTTTGAACTACATTGGTGGTTAATCCGTTTTCAGTTGTGAATTGGGTAAACTTAGTACCATCATATCGATATACACCAAAACCTTCAGCTGAGAACCAAATATTTCCTTTTTTGTCTTCATGAAAATTATAGGTTTCTATTCCTTCAATTATTCCGTCTTTAGTAAAGTTGTTGAATGTTTTACCGTTAAAATTACTCACACCTCCATTAAAGGTTCCAATCCAAATATTTCCTTGTTTATCTTCTAAAATATCTGCGGCGTTATTGTCGGTAAGTCCATTTTTATTAGTTAGATGAGTAAACTCTCCCTTTTTATATTTAAAAATTCCATTTCCATCTGTAATAAACCACATCGTTCCATTTTTGTCTTCTAAAAATTTGAAAATCAATTTATCAGAAAGCATATAATGTTGGTTTTCCACTTTTCTATTGGGTAATGAAAAAGGACTGAATTTTTTTCCGTCAAAATGACTAATTCCACCAATTGTTCCAACCCAAATGATGCCTTTTTTATCAATAGTTAATCCCCATATGTCTTCATTTTGTAAACCCACTTCTGTAGAGTATGTTGTGAATTTTTTACCATCATATTTTACTAATCCCGAAGAAGTTGCAAACCAGATATTACCCATTTTATCTTCAACAATTTCTCTAACAGAAACAGAGTTTTGCTTTTGTTCAATTGTCATTTTTTCAAGTGCATGACCATCGTATCGTATAATTCCATCTCCATTTGTTCCAAACCAGAAGTTACCTTTGGTATCTTGAAACATAGCTCTAACAAATTGGCTAACCATTCCATTTAAATTGGTGTGAATTTGTGGAAATGTTGTACTTGTATTTAATAAAAGAGGTGGATTGTTTATTGTTTTTATTTCAGGATCATTTGCAGGTTTTTCTTTTACTTGCCCGTTACAAGACGATATTTGAAGTGTTAAAAGCAACAAAATTAAATTTCTCGTATTGTTTATTCTTTTACTGCCTAGATTTATCATAGAATTGGTGTTAAGGTCTTGAAATATGGTTTTTTAATATGTTACAGGTTTTTGAGTGCTAATAATCAATTGATTTTTTTTTTGACAAACTATCATTGAGCTTTATCACTCCTTTTACATATTAGTTATTTTACTTTATGTTCAAATTTAAACGATTCTTTTCCGTTGGTTACTACAATTTCATAATAGCCTTTTTTTAATCCTAGGTTACAGTTTTCTTTTTTATTTAAGACTTCTACAATGTCAATAGGAACAGCTAGATTTATATCTTCTTCTTTCTTATAAGCCAAAACCATAACCGGAAATTCCAATTGAATGTCGTTTAATGTAATGGAAACTTTTTTATTTCCATTTTTAAATAACCAATTTGGGCGATTATCTACAAAGTTTGTGCTTGGATGAAAAACGGCAATATCTGACCATGCATCTTTACGTTCATATTTAAACGGGTTGTTCTTTTTGTCAATTATAATTGTTGGTTCTTTGACATCTAATGCTTTTAATAGCGGATGATTAAATTTAGAATTACTTTTTTCACTATACATTACTTGATTAATAGTTAAGGGATTTATTCCTGTATATTCTGTTAATCTTCCTGCCATAGCTTTTTCCCAAGATTGATGAGTTCCCTCTAAGGCATGGTCAAAACCACAATGAATTAAAAACTTTTCATTTGGTTTAGAATCAATTACTTGCTGAATGTTTTTTGCTTGTTCTATCTCTCTTTGTTTTCCATTTCCTTTTGTAAAATTCTCATAGGCAAATAAATTATATCCTATTTCTAAGGCATCTCTAACTAAATTTCCAAACTGCGGATCTTTAATGTAATGCCCTGTTGTAAGGATTGGATATTTTCGATTATTGAGTGTTGAGTCTAAATACTCTCCATTTCCTAATGCTTCTAAACCTAAATTTGTATATCCTTTATCGTAAAGTTTTTGAAGAAGCGATTTTGTAAATACTCTATGATGCGAATTGTGATGTGCTTCGTTTATTATAATTACTTGATTTTTTTTAGCTTGTTCAATGATGTAATCAGATGCATTAACTTTTGTATATGCTTGATTTATTGAATCAACTTGATTTCTAGAGTATTCTTTTTGACCTGCTCTCATGGCAAGGTCCCAATGAATTAAAGCATTTTTGTAATCACCTTTAGTAGCATATTCGGCAGCTGAAATTTGATATTTCCATGGAACAGTATCTGTAGAAACCTTGTTTTCTATTTCAGAAGAAAATTTATATTCTGTTTTAAAATTAATTTTTTCAATTTTGATTTTTGATGCTTTACAAGAGTTTAATAAAAGTAAAATGGATAATATGTAAAATGTTTGTTTCATAATTATTGTTAACGTCCCCGCGCTTTGCATCAGTGGTTTGTGATTCAAGACTGACCATAACAAATATAACGCAAACTTTTGAATTTTCGGAGACTCGAGCACTTTGTGCGAACTGGCGAAGCAAAATTCCGAACACAAGCCAAGCCTAGCAATTGCTACAAACGGTTGTTAGCGGTTGTTTTTTTAGTTACACTTAAGATAGAATGAACTTTCAAGATCTCTTAGGCTTAAGTTTTTGACTTTTCCGGTTATAATTTGTAATTCTCTATCTTTTAGCATTCTGTAGTCAAAGCAACTCATTATTTCAGGATTCTCATTACAAACCGCAAAATAGTAAAATGGCATTAGACAGCATTGCATATCACTTTTCTCAATTTTCACTACTTTTTTTCTAATCAAGTTTTCTAAACCATTTTGTGCGGTCTTATTTATCAACGGCTTACTATAATCATAAAATATAATATTCAAGCCATAGATTGATTTATAATAATACTCGTGCTGAATATAGAAAGTATCACAAGGTGGTGTTAATTTAATAATAGTATTGTTTTTAGTTTTCTCTTGAGTGCAAATTATAAGTTCCCAATTGCTATCTTTTAGTTTTTTTATTGAATCTCTAATTGTTTTAGAGTGACTAACAAAATTTGAAAGATTTTCTATCTCGCTAATTTTTTGGATTTGCTTTTTTTCTGTTTTCGAGCACGCGAAAGAAATTAGCAAAAAAGCTACAGTTGAAAATTGGAGGATTTTGTTTTTTAACATAATGTTCTTAAAATAACCGCTAACTAGTTTATATGCGCTATAAACAAATACTTATAATTAATTGTATGCATTTGTTCTATCTGTAAATATATAAAAAGGGATGATTAGTTTACGTAGTAAGTTTTTTTCAAACATAATATAGCTTGTTTCTCAAAAATAGCGGTTTAGATTATTCTTTAATGCATCTAATTCCATGACCTATTTGTATTGCATCTTGTTGATATGAAATAGTGCTTTCATCAAATAAATTTACAGATGTTCTTGTACCGTTTGTTGAATTATAGTTTGAAGTTGCCCAAGCACAAATGATTTCTGAAGCAGTTGCACCTCCAAAAGCATTCACATATCCATTGGGTAAGCCATTAAACCCAAAAGCATTTGTTCCATTTCCACTTGAACTCAACCAGCCAAATGTAGTTTTTAAAGCAGTAGCTTCTGTTCCAGATGCTCCATTGCTGTTTAAAAAGCTTTCTAATTCTATAAAGTCTTGTTCCGTTGGAATTCTCCAACCTGTTGGGGCTAATTTTCCAGATTCTATAGCGTAATGGTTGTACATTGCTCCGTAATAATCAAACGGAAGTGTTTCTGTATACACATTATTTAAATCATCTGTATTAGCCCATTGATATAGTGCTTCTTCACTACCTGCATTATGCCAATTATTACCATGTGTTGCAAATGTGTATTCTGTAATAGCTACCCCGTCATTAAACTTTGTAGTTTTAAGATTTTCTAACATCCAAGTTTGATTGCCAATTTTGATAGTATTGTAAACATTACCATCTGCATCTGTAACTGTTTCAACTTGATTTTGATCTTGCTTAATTTTATCATCAAAGTCAGAGCATTCAGAAAAAAATAGTATGATACAGAAAAATGCAAAAATTTTTATTGATTTATTCATGTCTTTGTTTTTTAAAAGATTCATTTTTTAACAAAAGGTTGCTTGTTATTTAATAGAAATTAGAGTTTTTTCAAATGCTTTTCTTGGCCTTCCTCTAAAATATACTTCACCACAAAAAGTGTAACCTATTTTCTCAAAGATAGAAATCATGGCTAGATTGTCAAAATTAGTATCGGCTTTTATGCTGTAAATTTTGTTTTTGATTGCAAAATCTTCAATATATTTAAAAATCTTTTTTGCCAAACCTTTTCCTAAATGCGTTTCTGCAATAGCGACTCTATGAAAAACAACAAAATCAGCGTTTGTAAGCCATTTTCCCTCGATGTTAGCATATTCAGGTTCGTCATTGATAAGTACAGCGCAATAACCAACGATAGTGTTGTTTTCGGTTAAAACAAAAGCAGCTTCTTTATCAATGTCATTTTGTAAAACTTCAGGGTTTGGGTAACCGTCTTGCCATTGATTGCTTCCGTCTTCTTTTCTTCGTTGTATGGCACCTTGTATAATGTTCCAAATTTCAGGAAGTTCATTTAATGTAGCTTTTCTAAAGTTGTAATTCATTTATTTTATTTATTATGCTTGTTTAAGCTAATTTTTTAATCATTCCATTAAAAATAAACCCATGAAAGGGTAGGACAGCATACCAATACATTCTTCCGATTAAACCTAAAGGTCTGAAAGTAGCTGTTTGAATTAGTTTTCCATTTTCAATTTTAAATTCAAGCCATGCATCGCCTGGTAATTTCATTTCAGCATATAGGAGTAATCTTCCTTCTTCTTTATTGGCATAAATAACTCTCCAAAAATCTAGAGCATCTCCGGTATTAATTGAGTTTTCAGAAGTTCTACCCCTTCTTAAACCTACACCACCAGATAATTTATCTAAATATCCGCGAATTTTCCAAAGCCAATTTCCATAATACCATCCGTTTTCCCCCCCAATACTCCATATTTTATTAATGCATTCTTCTTTGTTTTTATAAGGTATTGATTTGATGTCTTTAAAGCAACCAAAAGAAGGAACTTGTATGAAATCTGAGATGTTTAGGTTAAAATTACTACTTATAAATGCATCTTTCCAACTTGAAACTACCTCGTTTCTTTCGATTTTACTAAATGCTCTTTCTAATGCTTTTTTGTATGGAATTGGTTCAATATCTAAAATTTTATTGATTTCGTCATTACGGCAAATAACTTCAATGCTCATACTGTTTACAAGTGCAATGGCTAGCTTATAGGATGTTGAGGTTACAAAATATAGCCAATAGGATGAAAGTTTAGGAGTCATTACTGGAATCGTATATATGTATCGTTTTAAATTCCTCATTTTTCCAAATTCTAAAAGCATTTCTTTGTAGCTCAACACATCTGGTCCGCCAATATCAAAATCTTTATTGAATGTTCTGGTATTGAAAATAGTTTTAGAAAGAATTGTTAAAACATCTGATATTCCTATGGGTTGGCATTTGGTATTTAGCCATTTTGGAGTTATCATTACCGGAAGTTTTTCTACTAAATCTCTCATTATTTCAAATGAAGCACTTCCTGAACCAATGATTATTCCTGCTCTTAATGTTGTTAAGTTATATTTACCTTTTCCTAACTCAGTTTCTACATTTTTTCTTGAGCTTAAATGTTTTGATAGTGCTGATTCATTAACAATTCCGCTTAAATAAACAACATGTTTGCAATTTGTAGTGTCAATTTCATTTCTAAAATTAATTGCAGATTCTTGTTCAAGTAATTCATAGTTAGAAGATGATGACATGGAATGTACTAAATAATAAGCACCATCAATGTCTCTCGGAATGTTTTTTAATGAAGCTTTATCTAATAAATCTACTTCAATTATTTCAATTTTTGATTTAAGTGAATCTGGTGGAGAAAATCGTTCTTTATCTCTAACACAACAAATTACTTCATGTCCGTTTTCAACTAATATGGGTAGAAGTCTTTTTCCTATATACCCTGAAGATCCAGTTAGTAATATTTTCATTATAAACAGTTAATTTGTTGAATTATTAGTAGTAGATGATATTGTGTTTTCTAGTTATTTTCGTAATATTTTTTCCATTTTTCTACCTTTAGCTAATTCATCAACTAGCTTGTCTAAGTATCTAACTTGTTGGGTTAATGGATTTTCAATTTCTTCAATTCTATAGCCGCATATTACTCCTTTAATTAGACTTGCATTTGGATTTAATTTAGCTTCTTCGAAGAACATTTTGAGGTAATTTTTTTATCAATAAATTCATCTAACTTAACCTTATTAAACCCAGTAAGCCACTCAATTGCTTCCAATAACTCTTCTTTTGTTCTTCCTTTTTTCTCTACCTTTTCCAAATAGTGAGGAAATACAGATGTAAATGTCATATTAGCTATTCGCTCATTATGTTCAAGAGTTGTTTTCATAATTCTAATTTATTTTAAAAATAGTAAAACGCTATTTAACAAATATAAATTAAAATTATCATTAAGACTATTTACTTTTTTGGAGCACGTCCTCTTGGCTCATCTCCTTTATAAAGTACCATTTCGGAATGTAAAAATTTAACTGCATCTGCTGAATCTTTCACTTTAACAGCACTTCGTTTCAACATTTCTGTTTCAAATTCATTTAATACACTTTTCCTGATTCCAGCTGACTTCCATTTATTTGGTGGATTACAGCTTTTTAAGATTTCTCTTGCCAAAGATAGTGCGTCTAATATAGCTTGATTTGCTCCTTGGCCTTTAAATGGACTCATAGGATGTGCTGCGTCTCCAATTAAGGTTGTGTTTTTTCCTTTTTGTAATAACTCTGTACGGAGGAGTTCTCTATCATAAACAGGATATCCAGAAATCATATTTTCTTCGGTAGCAGCTAAAATCTTTGGAATTGGTTCATGCCATTTGGCTCTTTTACAAGCTTCTTTTTTAAGGTATAGAGCCCCTAGGTTACTTAATTTTTTGGCTTCTTTTTCTTCCATTGGGATACTGAGTTGCCACATGACAGATGTCGAATCATAAGGCATAATATAGATACGTTCCTTGCCGTTTGCAGTTTGAAATACTGTTTTAGAATCAAGTAATGGACTGTCTAAATGATTGAGTTTTTTTAACGGACAAATACCTAATATTACAATACAACCCAGATAGCGTAAAGGAGTAGCTTCTTCTCCTATCAAAATCTTTCGAACAATGCTCCGAATTCCATCTGCTCCCACTAAAAGATCAGCCTTAACTTTCTTAATATCATCTTTTATTTCAAATGCTAATTCTACCTTATTATCTTCAGTTTCTGAATATTCTAGTAATTGGTGCCCCCATTGAACGGTTTGATGACCTCCAAGCTGTTTTAGCAAGGCTAATCGTAATGATTGTCTTGCAATATGAATGTTTGATTTTTTAGGCTCTGATTTGGTTTCAGCCGGCATCCATTTTCTGTTTCCCCATTCTCCAATTATTTTTCCATTTGGGGTATGCACTATGTGCTTTGAAGAGATTACTCCGTCTTCTAATGAAAACACTCCTAAACCTTTAATTGCTTTATTGGACTGTTGAAGTGTAAGTCCGTAGCCTTGAGATCGGGAATTAAAGTCAGCATCTCTTTCATATAAAGTAAATGGAATTCCTCTATGTAAACAAGCTACTGCCAATGCTAAACCTCCAATACCAGCACCAATTATTGCAACATGAGGCATATTTTTTAAATCGACTTGAGTACTTTTCTTCGAATGTATTAAGCCACTACCGTTGCATTTTATACAAGAGTAGAGGTGACTTGTTGGTCGTATTGGAGCCAATCCTTTTTTATTAGCATTTTCAAATTGATTAAGTGCTTTTAAGTATTTCTCTTTAGATTTCTTACTAAGTCCTTTATTTATTTTGCCACGTCCTTGACACTGTTTGCAAATAGTCCAGTTGTTTTCTTGCTTTTCAACTTCCTTCACTTCCTTCACTTCCTCTTAATTCTTATTGATTCAAAGGTAATGTAAATTTGAAACAACTGCCTTTTCCTTCTTCGCTTTCAGCCCAAATAGTACCCCCATTTTTATTCACAAATTCTTTACAAAGTACTAGTCCTAGTCCAGATCCATTTTCGTTAGCTGTTCCTAATGTTGTTGTGTTTGATATTATTTCAAAAAGAAATTTGTGTTTTTCTTCATTCATTCCAATTCCGTTATCAGAAATAGAAATTTCTACATGGTTATTTTTTAAAATACTTTTCACATTAATATGACCACCAGTATTTGTAAATTTAATAGCGTTTGAAATAAGATTTCGCAATACTGTTCGTAACATGTTTACATCTGCAAAAACTTCCAAATCATTTGATGATGTGTAACTTACAGAAATGCTTTTTGTGTCTGCATGTAATTTATTTAGTGCTATTATTTCTTGAATAACATTTGATATAATTATTTTTTCGGGTTTAAAAATTAATTGGCCTGTTTGAGATTTTGCCCAATTTAGTAAGTTGTCAAGTAATATTAGTGTGTTTTTTGCTGAAGAATTAAGGATTTTGATGTATTTCTCAGATTCTTCATAATCAATACTATTGTCAATTAATAATCCTGTTAGTCCAATAATATTAGTAAATGGTGTTCTTAAATCGTGTGCAATTATTGAAAATAGTTTGTCTTTTGTAGTGTTAAGTTCTTTTAATTGTTGTTCACTCTCTTTAAGTGAGATTTCAGACTTTTTACGCTCGGTAATATCATGAATAACACCAACAAGGTATTTTTTACCTTCTGAATCAATGAACCTTGTTTTTCTAGTTGAAATTGTTCTGGTTTTTCCTCTTCTTATAGTTAAGGTTTCTTCATTTATATTTTCTATTCCGTCTTCTAATACCTGTTTGTCTATTTTTAAAAATATTTCCTGTTCTTTTTTTGAAACATCTTCTGCGAGTGTTTTTCCAATAATTTCTTCTCGACTTAGGCTAAAAATAGTGCTGAAAGCATCATTGACAATAACCAATCTGCTTTGATCGTCTTTAACAAATACAGGATCTCCAATATTGTTAAGTATACTGTTGTAATAATCTTCTCTTACTTTTTTATCTGATTTAATCGAAGATTGAAACTTTAAAATTTCATTTTGTTTTTTTAACTCAACAATTTGATTTTCTAATTCTTCATACGTTAATTTTTTATTAGCCATTTACATTTGTTTTTAACAAAGCAATTATCAATAATGTTCTTTTCTCTTAATTTTTAGCAACCGATTTAATTATAAATTGTGCTACTAAGTTAATCATTTTGTTAGGATTTCTTCTGTTATTTGTCTAATAATTCAATTTCAATTGCTTTTATACAGTCTAAAATTTAATTTTTTGATTTGAAATTTGACAAATGAAATAAGTGTAATAAAAACAAAAAACGCTTAAAATTTTATTTTAAACGTTTTTCATAAACTATATGAATTAGCTTATTTTATGTTAGTTTTTAGTAAATGTCAAATAATCAATTCCTCCATTTCCGCCACTAACATCTTTTAGTCTTATTTCAGTTGTAGATTTTTCAATAATTTCCCAATCGTCTGTTAATTCTTCAAATTGTACTGGAGCAGTAAAAGAAATATTGAAATCTAAATCACTAATACTATCATCATTACTATTACTGTCAGTTACAGACCAAGATCCATTATAGTTGTTTGTACCATTTGTAGCAGTAAGAACATTGCTTGCTCCAAAAGTAAAATTATAACCATTAAAATTGCTGGTTTCTTCATGGTCTGTATAGTAATAATATGTTATTCTCCAAGTTCCGTTATTTACTATATTAATAACATCTTCAGGGTTGTTGTTAGATGGCGATGGGTTATCATCGCTACTGCACATTGACGATGTAGTCAAAACAAATAGCATTGCTATTACCAAACTAAATTTAATTTTTTTTAAGTTTTTCAAAATTTTAGCTTTAATTGGTTTATTAATTAGTAACGTTTTTTTCGGAAAAATATTGCTTTACATCGGTTCGGTGTATGGTTAGTTGCGAGGTTCAGCAACTAATTCAGCAAATAAAACACAGATAGAAAGTCTGTGAGGTCTTTCGTAAATAGGGTAGAACTAGCAATAAATTATTTACGGTGTTTTGCTTAGTGATTTTTCCGTTTGCTTATTTATCCAATCCATTAATTCATCTTTATTTATTTCATTCCAAGTTGTCTGTGTATTCTTATTTTCGGATTGATTATTTTCTGGTTGTAAAACAATTAATTCCGTATTTTCATTTCCTGCAAGTTCTAATTCAGCTAAAAACCCAACTATATCAGTCGAATTGTTTTCATATAAGGTTCTGTAATACTTTTTTAGTCTGTATTTTATTTTAGGCTCAATATAAGCTCTAACAGCATAATTTTTGTAAAATTTAACATTTTCATTGTTTTCATCAGAGTAGCTATAAGTTGAGAAATTGTAGTAATTATCTTTGGCTGTTTTAGGCGTGCCTTTCAAATTGGTTTCCAACATATAATTTATAAATATTGGCTCCCAAAGGTCAATTCGATTGATTTTTATATCTCGTTTGTGTTGTTGCCATTTTCTTGTCCAATCCAATGTGAAATCACAAATAACAACTCCTTTTATGTTGACTTGAAAATCATAATCTCCTTTTTTGATAAATTCAATATATTTCATCGCTCTATGTCCTACTAAACTTGCACCTAAAAAGAAAATATTTTCATTAGGTAAATTATGTTTATTAAACACCTCTTGAATTAAATTATGAGTAGAATTCATAGATGATTTAGAAAAGTAAAAGTCTAAAGGGATTTCAGTTGAAATTGACAATACTGCAAAGTTATTTTCAGATGCTTGAGCATACATCTGCTCTGAACTAAAATTCTTTTTGTCATACTTTGAATCTTCGAGGAAAATAAGCACACCTTTTATTTCCTTATTTTCAGGAAGCATTAGAGTATAACCTTTTTGAATAAAAGGCAAAAAGTCATTTTCTCCTATTCCAACTTTTAGGCTATCATTTTTTACTGGCTCGTAATATTCAACTATTTTCTGTGAAAAAGATTTCGCACTAAAAATAGTCAGGAAGAGTAAAAAGAATACCTTAAAAGGTGTTTTCATTATGTTTTGTTTTAATTGCGCACAACGTTTAGTATATGAAAAGTAGGCAATTTCGAAGCACTAAACTATCGGTTAAGCACAAAGTTTTATACGTGCCAAAACCATTTATTTTAATGCCGTTTTGCCTATTTTTTATATACATTGTTGTAGTGCGTTATGTTTTATTTCTTTTAATTTTATCAGCAATTAAAGAAATTATAATCTGTGGATGGTAGAGAGTCTTGAATGCATAATCCTCGTACTATAGTTAGTATTTGTCCTCTATGGAATGTGCTATGATTGATTATATGCATTATATACTCATATCTACTCAATTTATTATTTGCCCACGATTCGTTAAGTGTTATAGATTCCATCAATTCTTTTTCTGAATAAGTCAAGAATTCATTTTTCATATCAACTGACTGATTTTTTAATTGTAACAAATTATTTTGGGCTTGATTTTGATTAAACAACCAATCAAAATTTGAAATATGCCTTAGGGCTATAAAGTCTGTCCAAAATAGTTGTGCCTTCAGAATGTGTTGAATGGTTTTATCGATGCTATTAAAACTTGAAGGAACCTTCTTATATAATAGGGTTTCGTCAATCCCTCGCAACCAATCATAATATTTGGAATTCGCCCAACTGTTGTAGCTTGCATAATTGTGTATTAGTTTTTGTAGGCTCACAGTCTTGGTGTTTTTTTTAAAAGTTTAAGATACTATTTTTGTTAATGATGTTCAATTCTTTCGCCATCGCTTGAAACTGGAACGACTCTTTTCCTATTTCAAAATAGTGATTCCCAATTATTTTAAAATCGTGTTTTTCATAAAATCTAATCGCTCGGTCATTTCCCTCCCAAACCGAAAGCCAAATGGAGTCAAACTTTTGATTCGTAGCCTCATTAAGCAATGCTTCCTGCAATTTTTGACCTATTTTATTGGATAAAAAGTCATTTAGGACATATATTTTCTGTAATTGACAAACATTACCAGAATCGATAAACGCAGATGCTGAATTTAATTTTAGTTTTGCATAGCCTACAGGAAGTTTTTCCCAAAAAGCCGTCCAATAAATATTTTCAGGTTTTTTAATGCTATAAGAAATCTTGTCCACAGAAAAAGTTCGGTTTAAATAATCTCCTAAATCATTCTCATCCCGAAACAAATTTCCAAAGGTTTCGCTAAAGGTTATTCTTCCCAATAGTGCAATAATTTTAGCATCGTCAATTGTTGCTTTTTTGATTTTCAACATATCGTTTTTTATTAAGTTCTGACAATCTATAAAGATGTAGTATGACAGCAATAGTACATCCAATAATAATTGGAAATGCACTGATTAATAGACCGTAAATAATGTAAATGAAATTTGCAATAGCTGATAATAGCCTTAATTTATATTCGCCTTTTACTGACATGGAATATAAGTTTATAACCAAGGCGGAGTATCCAATAATATCAAAAACTATTAAGTTCATTTTATACTATCATTTTTATAGTACAAATGTATGTCTTATATTCGTACCATAAAATAACTGTCAATATTGACAGTTTAAATGTGTACTTATGATAATAGAAGGCGAAGAAAAAGTCTATGTGATAGCTAAGCAAACATTTCATTGCGGAACCGCAGTAGCATTTCAATTTTTTGGTGGAAAGTGGAAATCTATCATAATTTGGTATCTGCGACATGGCAAATTGCGATTTTCTCAATTAAAAAAGTTAATTCCGGACATAACGGACAAAATGCTTAGCATTCAACTAAAAGCACTTATTGATGACAATTTGATCGGGCGAGAGATTTTTGGTGAGAAACCTCCTTATTGTGTAGAGTATAGTTTAACAAAAACAGGTAAAAGTTTAATTCCAGTGCTTGAAAAAATTACGGAATGGGGAATTAACTATGCAGAAAAAAATGGAAGCCTAATTAAGGCTCATAAAAAGTAAGGCAGAAACTATTTGTGATTGTGCATAAGATAAAAGAATTACTGCTCTTCAATGATTGAATTTCCCTTTGACTTGTCGCCAGATGTCCATTCCCAATTTTCATGTAGTCTTATTTTCCCATTCGTAAGCAGCTCTGGTTTTGAGGAGCAAATTCCTGTCATCAATTCACCTTTGTTGTTAACCTGATGATAACGCATTTCAATGTTTCCAACTCTGTCCACTAAACCAATCAAGTGGCCGTATTTTATATTTCCACCTGAATATTCGGAATAAAGTATGTTGCCAATCTGTTTGTAATGGAATTCGGTTTCACTCGTAGTCTCTCCATTTGCTGAATTAATTATCGGTCTAAACAATTTGTCATTGTAATTTATCATAATTCAATGCTTATTAAAATTTTTTGGTTCAACAAGTATATGAAATAAAGCAGTCTCATTGACGGACTTGTTTAACTGAAAGGACGTTCAAGTCAGCAAAAGTCTAAATGTGTCAATTGTTACTTCAAGAATATTTTCTTACCGTTCACGTGTCAATATTTTCTCTTTATGAACATATTGTCAAAATGCACTACAACGGTCAAGTATAAGCGTAGTGCGGGATTAGAAGCACTTCACTTTCGGTTTAACCTTATGTTTATTAATATTCAATTCGTTTATATTTAGCACTTCAGCCCGCATTACGCTTATACATTGTTGTGTGTAGTTATTTCTTTTTTCCTGTCCAATATGAAATGAATTTCCTCCCTTCGGAATATGAAATACCATAAATCTTGTTTTCTGAAAAGTACCCTGAATGGTAATAAGTATTACTACTGTCATTGGTAGTAAAGGCAAATTGAATTTTATCCCAATCAGTATTTAGCATACCATTAGAAAAAGGAGAACCATAAAATTCTCCCTTGAATTCTTTTCCTGATACTGCTGTAATGTAAAAGTCCATTAGGTAGGGTTCACTATTGGGTGTTGGTCTTAAATCTATTTGCCAAGTGCCTTTAATTTCTTCAGTAGTGGAATTGATGGTAGTATTTTGATTTTCGCTTATAGGAATATCTACCTCTTTTCCAATGCTCAATAAATACAGCTTTTCCGACAGCTCATAAAGATTGGTGGCGTTTGTATTACTCAACACGATAATTGTTTTTTCCTTTTCCATTGTGTGAATCCAATTCGCATTTGAACCCATAATAGCCCCAGTACGATAGTAGAAAGGTTCACTGAAATTTCCCCAGCCTGTTGAACCCCAAAGTCCGTAAGCGGTATATCCGAGTTCAGGGTGAATGGTTAGTAATCTTTCAGTTGACGGTTTGTTCAATAGTTTAAAATTGAAAAGGGCTTGATCAAATTTTAGTAAATCTTCAATAGTAGCGTAAAGTGCACCTGCCCCAAAGTAAAGTTCTGGATAATAGGGAGCGTCATTGACGAATATTCCGAGGGAATCCTTAAAAGTATAGCTCGGCAACAATCCTGCATTGATTTCTTTGGATTCCACAAGTTGAGTGTTCTGCATTCCCAATGGTTCTAATATGATTTTAGCCAAGTAAGTTTCATAACTATTTTCGGAAACTGTTTCTATTATTTTTTGAAGTAATATGTACTCCGTATTACCGTACTCTGATTTCTCTCCTGGCGTGAAGACTAATTTTCCTGAACAGTAGGCTTCAATAAATTCATCCAGCGACTTATCCGTTTGGTAAGGTGTCATCCCAAGGGCATCTAGTTTGTTTTCAATTCCCGAAGAATAGTTTAGCAATTGGTGAATGGTCACTTTGTCTTTTCCTTCGCCTTGATAATTTGGTAAGTATTTGCCTATCTTATCATCAAGATTTATCCTATTTTCTTCCACCAGTTTCATCACGAGTACTGCTGTAAAGACCTTGGTCATTGAGGCAATCTTGAATTTAGATTTGGTGTTCAGTACCGAACCATTTTGTCGATTTCCAATGCCTGTGCTGCTTAAAAAATCAATTTCTCCGTTGGTAGCAACAAGCACTACTCCATTAAATTGCTTTTCCGTGTTATAATAGTTTAGTAATTCTGAAAACTGTGGGTTTTGCGCAAAGGTTAGTTGCGTCAAAAAAATTCCAATTATTGTTAAATATATTCTCATTCTTTTTTCTTAGGCTGCGGTTAAATTACACACAACGTGTTCATGTATGTTTAGTTGCGTTGGTTTAGCACTAATTTAGTAAAAGAAAACGAACCATAGGTTAATCTATATCATTTTCCGAGTAAAGACTTGACTAGCAATTAAATATACACGTTGTTGTGTGTAGTTATTTTAGTTTTTTCATTTCAATATTCAAACTGTCATTCCGAATGGTCATATAACTCTCTTTCAACTGAAAATCCATACTCAAAACTACTTCCATTCTATTTGTATCAGGATTTAGGACATCAGCCTCTGAAATATAGTCTTTGTCAAATGCAATGAAATCTATAGTTTTACTTTCCTTATCGATTTTGTATTTACCTGTATAAATCTCATTAAAATTGTTATTTCCTCGAATAGAAAATGTTGAGGCTTCTTGAAAATAAATTCGTGACCAGTCATTCTTATTTGTCGGTTCCCAAGCGCCATAAAATTCATTTTTGGTCATTATGTTCTTTTTTAATGTGTATGTCAAAGCAAAAAGTCCCGCAATTAATAAAGGAATGTAAAAATATTTGACTTTGCTAAATTTATTCATCCAATTTGGTCTATCAGTTTCTTGATGTAAAGGCGGTTCTTGAATGAAAAATTTATAGAAAGATTTAAATTCAGCAAAAAACACAAAAAGTGCGATTATTGTTAGTGTAATTGCCATTCCAATTGCTCCGTCAATTTCGTAAGTCAAATCTAAGACCAGAATATTAATCATTATCGACAAATAAAGAACTATTCCGAGTCTGGTAGTTTTTCTGAAGAACAATAGAAAAGCTGCGATTATTTGTGAGGAAGCGATAAAAACTCCGTACCAAAAAGAATAACCGTAGAAAAACCAAGTTAGCTCAAAACCAGATAATTCACCGACCGTTTTGTCCCAAATAGATGGTGAAGAAGAGAATTGAGTGCCCATTATTTTGGCAACAGCATACATTAATATAATTGATGCTAAGAAATAACGAGCAATTGTATGAAGGACTGGATAATATTTTTTCATTATAATTGATTTTCTATTCAGACGGTTTTACGAAGTTTTTGTTACAAACACCAAATTTATTTCAACAATTAGTTAGTGATTGTAATTACACACAACGTGTTGCCGCTTGTGGCAGTTGCGTAAATTTAAGACAAAAGATTACAAGTACAAAACACCTCATGGAATTTTCGGAGAAAATTCCGAACACAAGCCAAGCCTAGTAATTGCTACAAAAGGCTGTTGTAACCAGTTATTTCATTCGTATGCATAAATATTTATTGATTCACAATCATGTTCATTTCCGTAAATCATTAAAGGTTGTTCGATTTCGATTCCGTTAAATGCATTTATTCCAATTTCTTCAAAAGCCTTATTAAGCAATAAATAAGTTTTGAACTTTATACAATTTAGCAAACTTTGATATAGTTCAGTTTCGTATACTTGATCGTAAATATCTAAATCTTCTAAAAGCTCATTTATTAAAGATAATTCTTTCCATATTTTAGAAAAATCTATTTTTCCAATACCAGCATATAATTCTTCTCGAAAGTTAAATTCAAAATATTCAGGTGTTTTCAATATCGGGTAATTTCCTTTTCCAAATCCGCAAAAATAAGCATAAGGTTCATAATCGTACTCAATAAATATTATCTGGTTTTTAAAACCTTTATTTTCAGAGTTAATTTTAGATTTCAATTCAAAAATAGAATTTAAAATATCAGTTTTAAGTTCAGCGATGATTTCTTTTTCATCAAATTCCATTTTTTTTGCATTTTCAAATGCTGAAATCAAATCAGTATTCTTTTTAGCTTTCTTGAAACTTTTAATCTCATCGTTATCAAACAAATTTGTTATAACTCCAAGATTTAAATTGAAAGCTTTTGGGTTTTCGTTGATTAATTCATTGAACATTTTTTTAATCGAAGTGTTCTTAATAACTTCAAAATTGATATTGAATAAATTCGTAAGATTCGATGTTATTTCTAGGTTCATTTTAATTGGTTACAACGTTCCCAGGCTTTACGTCTGTTGCGGATTAAGAACTCCGAAACTATCAGTTGAGCACTGAACTCAAAGATACAAAAGAAAATTTAAATTAAGGCAGAAACCCGCAATAGCGTAAAACCTGTGTTAGCGGTAGTTTTTAATGTTGGCTTGATATCCAATTTAAAGCCTCTTCCAATGTTTTGTTATTATCACACTCCACATCAGGGTAAACAGAATGTCCATATTTTGTTTTATTTCTGTCTGCAAATACACTTTCAGTTAAGTTAATTCTTGAACCATCAGATAAAATATGTACACGATTACAAGTTGAAACTCCGAATGTCTGTGTTCCAAATGACTTGGTTTTGCTACGCCCCTTAAAGGCTATTGCTACTGCTTCTCCAGAACTTGCTGTAATATTATCTGTAAGAATAGCAACATAAGGATTAGGGGATTTTAAAAGATAGGTATTAGTGAATTGCTCCCACCAAATACCATTTTCATCATATAGATATCCATTTTTATAATTCCAAGTATAAAATGAATTGTCAGGATAGAAAAAGTATCCTAATACTCCTTCTCCCAAAATTGGACCTACTGCGGTTAACATTGGTACCATATCGCCTCCAAAATTTCCTCTCAAATCTACAATCCAGCCCTTTAGATTTATTTTATCTTGTTTTGCTATTTTGTCTATAACAGAATTGATATAGTTTTTTTTGAGTTGTTCGTCACCCATACAAAAACCAATTCTAATATAACCAATGTTTTCGGGTACAATTTCATCTAACAAAATTGGCAAAGGAGCCAAATCGCTCGTATCTTGTGAAACGATATTTGCAGCAAAATAACTATGGTTGTCTTCTAATTTAGTTATTGCATAAGTAATTGAAGGATAAGTATTTTCTATTGTTTTCGACCCTTTTGCGTGTCTATATACATCATTTCTAAAATCTTCCCAATTAATCTTGTTTTTATTTATTGAATTGTTCTGCAATAAAGTAATTACTTCGTCAATATAGCTTTTCGATACAGGTGAAAGATTTTGAGAATCTCCACAAGTTGTAATTAAACTCAATATTAAAATGTAGAATACAAATTTCGTCATACCTGATAATTAAACTTATATCATTTTCTTGATTCTGCGATAAAATTACCGCTAACGTTTTGCAGCTAAAAGAAGTGGCGACGAGCCAAGACCAAGCCAAAACAAATATAACGCAAACTTTTGAATTTTCGGAGAAAATTCGGAAGTATGCCCTTGCCTAAGCCATTACTTTTAACTGCTGTTAGCATAGGTTTTTTTTATTCAGTTTCATTATAAGAATTTACTTTATAGATTAACTGAAGTTTAATAGGGCTCTTTTTAGAGTTCGGATATTTTTCATTATTGACTCTTTTTTCAAATTCTTTCATGATTTCTAAATCAAGTTCATCTCGAACAGAGAATTGTATTACGTTTTTATCTTTTTTGATTTCAAATTCAACCATTATTTTACCGGGCTTTTCAGAATTTTTGAATAGCTCATCAAAGATTAAATTTGTTTTGTCAACTATTGATTTAATATCTTCAAAAGAACTATTTTTTTTTAGTTCTTCATCTGTATTTAAAAGAACAACTTGTTCAAGTTTAGTTTCTTTTATTCCTTTTGAATTAGAATTTACTTCTTTACCATTTTGATACTTTACTACATCATTGTCTAATTTTTCCTTATTTTCTTTTGAGTTTGGAGCTTCATCTAACCACATCAATTTTAAATCTTTTTTTAAAAAATTTAAAATATAATTATGTTCTTTAGTTTCTATAATTAAAAGAGGTTCATCAATGTCAAAAGATATTACAGACCAATAATATTTTAATTCTTGTTCATTTGCTTTTCGTATTGTATATTCATCCGAAACTAATTTCTTGAATTCATCCCAGATTATTTTAGAGTCGTTAATATCTTGACTCATTTTTCCATCTAATATTAAATCATCAACATGAAATTGAACTTTTCCTTTTTCAATTTTTTCAATTTTTTCATTAACCTTAAGACTTTTCCATAGTATGGGACCAATAATAAGGTTGTTTTGCAATAATCTATAATCACTATTTTCTGATAAATTATCAGTGATTAATTTCTTAGCTTTTTCAATGATTTTATTATCACAATAATTATATACAATTCCTTTAGGGACATTTATGGTTTCTTTTTTTTGTGCTAAAGAAAGATTAATTACAAATAATAAAAATAAGGTTTTTGTTAATTTCATTTTTTTTCGTTTTTTTAAAATCTATGCTAACGTTTCGCATATTTATGAAGTGGCGGCTTTTGAAAACCGATGCTTCTTTTTAGCACTTAACTTTCTTTGATGCACAAAGTTTCTATTTTGCACTAAACCCGCCATTTCATAAATATGCTGTTAGCGGTTCGTTGTTTTCATTGCTAATTTAATTGTCAAGTATTTGTATTTCTGGTTTATAAACATTTGGGTTAAATAGTTCCATATATAATTCTGGTTTGGGTAATTTAGTAAAGCCATACTTTTCATAAAGCCAATCTGCTGTCGATGTCAATAAAATCCAGCGTCTTAGTCCTTGTAAGTTTGGGTGTTCAATTACAGCGTCCATTAGTTTTTTTGAAAGTCCTTGTCCACGATAATCTTCCAAAATATAAATGTCCCCTAAATATGCAATAGTCGAAAAGTCCGATATTATTCTTGCAAACCCAATTTGTTTGTCGTTATGAAATAGTCCGAAGTTTAGGGAATTGTCAATAGAAGACTTTACTTTGTCAAAAGGAATATTGTCACTCCAACCTGAATATTTTGATAAGAAGTCGTGAATTGCAACAATATCCATTTTTGATTTGTCTGTCGTAATTTTAAAGTCGTCAAAAGCGATTTCAATAATTTTCATTCTGTTCTAATTTCTATTTCAGTTGTTGTCTATTTGGTTCGTCTTTTTACAATTACCGCTAACGTTTTGCAGCTAAATTTCTGTGGCGATAATTAAGCTACGGCTGACACAAATATAGAAAAAACCTTTCAATAAGCGCATTATTTTCGGCTGATTAAACCCAAGCCAAAGCCATGAAATTTAACTGCTGTTGTACGACGTTTTTGTTATTCTTTAAGAACGATTTTCACTCCATTAATTTTCGTTCCGCTTTTCAATTCCGCTTCTTTGATTTCGTAATATGGTTTCCACTTTTCCAATATCAATTCACTTTTAGAAGACCAACTTTTTATTCTAAATCCGTCAGGAATCAATCCTTTACCAAGTTCAGATTGGCTTTTGTTATTTTCAACTACAGACCAAAATACTCTTGAATATCCAAATCCGCCGTTGTCGAATTGATATTCATAATATTTATGCTTTTTATTCGGTGAAATAGATTCAGAAATAAGAACAAAGTCAGCTTCTTCTATGGAATGTTCAGAATTAAAGGTTTCTACAACTTCATTTAAATCAGAATTTATTTTGATACTAATTCCAACAATTCCAATCAGAATTATTCCAATCATTATTAAAAGCCATTTTTTCATTTCGTCTTTTTTATTTTTCGAAATTCTAGTTTTTTGTTCTTTTTTCAAGCTCAGATTCAGCTTCATCTCTTGATTTTGTCCAGCTTCTGCGAGCTTTATTAACATCAACCCAGTTTTCCATTTTATCACAAGCTTGAACCCAAATCTCAAGCTCTTGATTTGTCATATCATTAACTTTCTTTCCTCTGAGTTGTTCTTGTTGTTTTGTAAGTGGATTTTTCATTTTCAAAATGTTGTACAACGTGTTGCCGCTTGTGGCAGTTGCGTAAATTTAAGACAAAAGATTACAAGTACAAAATTCCTCGTGGAATTTTCGGAGAAAATTCCGAACACACACCGAGCCTAGCAATTGCAACAAACGGCTGTTGTGCGTAGTTTTTTAATCATTTTTAATATATGTCCACTTTCCATTTACTTTTAAAATTATTAACGACATATTATAACCTTGTGTAAACCCATATTTACCACCAATTTTATAGTCGATAACAACAATTCCTTTATCCATTTCGTTATTAAAACAAACCCTTGAAAAATTAAACATAAGATATATTTCTGCAGAAGTCGTTTTGTCATCTTTTTCAAACATTTGATTGTAGGGTTTATCTAATTTGATTTCAGTTTTATTGAATTCTCTATATTTTAATGAATCAAAATATTCAGAATTAATTAATTCGTTAAATAGGATTGAATCTTTTTTTGTAAAATTATTGTTGGAAAACATCCATTCATTGTCTTCTTTTATTTGTTTTATTGGAATTAATGCATCAGATATGTAAACGTCAAATTCAGAATCTTCTACTTGAATAGTGTCTAATTTTATGTATTCGTCATCTAAGTTTAAGTGACTTCTTCTTAGATAATCATTTGTAATATCGCTAATGACTTTGATTTCTTCTTTTTCATAATCATTCCCACAACTTAAAAAAATGATCGAGATAATATAAAGAAAGAATTTTTTCATGTCATTTTTTTAAAATTACGTATAACGGCTCGGCTAGGCGACGTACCGTAGCTTGCGGAGGTATGTGCGCCTAGCCATTGTTAGCTGCTTTTTTCATTCTTTCCGATATTATATTCCTTGTATTAAGTCAATCCCCATTCCTAAAATTATTGCCGCAAGAAAGAAAGTTATCATACCCAGCAAGTAAGATAAAACTCCTTTAAAATAGTTTACTTTTTTGTTTTTGTCAAAGAATCGTCCAATTGCCCACGAAGTATATACTAGTGCAATTATTCCTCCTATATGTAATATTTGTATTTTAGTTGTGCTTTCTATGATTCCAAAAACTGTATAAATTAGCATACCAATTCCCATTACGAAACATAGTAAGATTAGTATTTCAAAATAATTGTATTCATATTTTCTAAAGAAAATTTTAATCCAACCTGCAATGAAAATTGCCATTAAGATGTTCGCATAACCGTAATTTTTCTGAATCCACCCAAAAATATTTGCAGTTGTTGACTCTTCAAATCCTCCGGCATTTACATAACCATCTTCAAAGTGAAGAAATTGTTGTGCCAGTGTATAAATCAATGAGGTAATAATGATAAAGATTATCGGTTTCACAAGTCGATTTCTATCTTCAAGAACGAATGTTTGAATATTCTTTCCAGGTCTTAGTAATAATTCCCTTATCGTGTATAAAATTCCTCTATCGAAGTTTAAGACGCTACTAATTTCTTTGAGAATATATTGTCCGTTGATTCTTTTTAACACAACTGGAGCTCCACAATTTGGGCAGTAATTTTGGATTACTTCTGTTTCACAATTCTTACAAACCATCACTATCTTTTAACTTAAATTTCGTTCTTTTAATAGTTTTTCCAAAGCTTTATGTTTTTTGGATTTTTTAATCAGTACATAAATCAAGAATAGGGGGATTATTGCTAAAAACCCCATACTGTTTATTATAACACCGTAAACAATAATACCAATCAAAAGCCCAATTAAAAAAGCATCAAGCCAAGGGTTGGGTTTTATTCTTTTCGACTCGTCTAATAGTTCTTGATCTGTTAATTCAGATAATTCTTTTCTATTCATTAGTGTTTTTTTAATTCGGTTGTTCTAATTGCAGCTAACGGTTAGTATATGAAAAGTAGGCGATTTCGAAGTACCAAACTTTCGGTTAAGCACCAACTTTGAGGCGAGCCAAAAGCCTTGAAATTAATACTGTTTCGCCTATTTTTTATATACATTGTTGTGCGTTCGTTTTTTTACTTAATCTTTCCATAAAAATATGAAATGCTATTTTCTTTATCATCGTAGGTTACAATTTCTCTGTCATTGTTAAATTCAAAGTAGCTTAATAAACCAAAATCTCCTGAAGAAAAAGCCGTATGAGTGAGCAATATTCCTAGAATTGTAAAATCCCATAGATTTGAAACAAAAAATAGAAGAATTCCCAAAATAATAGATATGACTACAAATGGCGCAAGGGCAACAACTTGAAATTCTTTCTTGTTGGCAACAAACTTATCAGCAATTGCCATAAAATGAAATTTTTTTAAATTCGCTCCATAGGATGTTTTTTCAGCACCTTGAGATTTATAAGCTAAAACGTGGATAAATTCGTGTAATGGTATCAGTCCAAATGCAATAGCCATTCCATAAGTAAAATATGTAATTCCACTGCCCAAACTAAAATCATCAATTCCATAATTTTGCCAAAAACAAAATATTATTGCAACAACTATAATTATATTAGAGACTGTGTAAAATGATGAAATTTTTGTCCGCTTTTTTAAGTATGTTCTCACAAAAGGAATAAGTTCCTTATGTCCTAAACTGTCTATTAGGACGTAACCATTATTATCTAACTCTTCAGGTTTAATTTGCATTTCAAAGTTTCATTTTTAAATGACGCACAACGTTTTGCAGCTTGGGATGTGGCGGAATTTCAGCTCCAAACATCACAAATATAAACAAAACTTTTAATAATCAGCGAACTTTCTAAAAATGCCAAAACCCGCCATATTGCCAAACTGCTGTTAGTGGCTGGGCTTGTTTTTGATTTCTAATTCCGCTTTGTCAATTAATTTTTCAATTTCGGTTTTCAATTTCTTTGAACTATTTTCATCCTCAATTTTTCCCATTCCATAATAATTTTCGATTTCATCGATTATTATTTTCTGTGTTTCCAATTTTGGTTTGTTGTTATAAAATGAACTCAATAAAATATTTGTTAAACTTTCATATTCGTCTATTGGTGCTCCACCAAGAATAAGTCCACATAGATCAAAATCATTTACAAGATTTTGTATGTTTTTAAAATCGTTTTTGGATTTTGTTTTGTCCATTTTATTCTGTTTCTAATTCTTTTGCAATAACCCAAGGAATTTCAGTTTCAAATTCAATCTGAACAAGATTGTTTTTGTCTTCAAAAAAAGATAAAGCTGAACTTAAATGGAAGCCAATACTAAAGTTTTCTTCAATTTTAGTTAGTTCAAATGTAAAACTATTTCCTTCCTGTTCATTTTTACAATTTTCTCCAATAAATTCCCCTTTAAAGTGAAACCAACCACCATAAAAATGCAAACCATTTTTTTGTTTACAATATCGAGTAATTTCACTTTCTTTGTTGAAGTCAATTCCAATTTCAGAAAAAAGGTTTTTAATTTCTTCAGGAAATACATTTTCACGATAAGCAGAATAATTTTTACATTCATCACAAACACAACTGCTCGCACTTCCTATTTCAGCTTTTTTATAAGTTGATTTAGTTAATTCTACATCAACAATAAGTGTCCAATTTTTGAATTTTATTGTTTTCATTTTTCCTTTTAGTTTCTGGTGCAGTAACCTTGCCACTAACGTTCCGGCGCTTGGCGAGGTTGCGAACTTCGGAACCGATTATTTTCTATCAAAGATAAAATTTCTTGCGAGAAATAAACGTGAATTTACTACAAAATTCGCAATCTTGCCAAACGCTTGTTACAAGCAGTACTTTATTTAAATTCAGCTTCTCTTGTTAATTTGCTTTTGTCTAAGTCAAAGTAAACGCTGAACCAATCTGTTAGTATTTTTTCAATTTCCCTTTTGTTGAAAGTATTTTGGTTTCGTCTCGATTTTAAATAATTTTCTCTTGTCATTTTCTCCGCAACATCACCAATAGTCATCAAGTCAAGTTCGTTTCCAATTCTCTTTGATAACTGAAGTCCGCAGATAGAAAAGACACTTCCCAAAATTCCAATACGCCAATTGAAAAATATTCCAATAATTGATATAATTAATACAATTAAAAGACTTTTAGTTACCCAATTCGGTGCTCTCAAAATATTCAGTTTAAAACCCAAGTGATTTTCTAACTTTTTTGTTGTTGAGCGTCTATTTTGTCTCGGTAAAATTTTGGTTAGCGGAAAGTCAGGAGTAATTATTTTATTATCAATTTGAAGTGTGGTTAAAATTGCTTCACGCAGTTTATAGAATGCTTGTTGGCTTGTACAATCGTTAGAGTTGTCAAGCTTTATTTTATCTGCAATATGGTCGCAAAGCTCTCCAAATGTCGCAATATGAGCTAACTCATTACCAACAAAACTAATTCCAAATGACTTTTCGACTTCCACAAGTAAGTCTTCAATGTCTTCGGAGTCAATATTTTTTAATTCGTAGTCTGTCATCGTATTGCTTGTAACGTTTATGTATATGATTAGTGGCGTGTTTAAGCACCTAATTTAGCAAATAAACACCGAATAGAAAATCCGCAAGGATTTTCGTAAGTAAGCTAAAACTAGCCATTAATTATATGCTGTGTTGTAGCACGTTTTTATTTATTCAATCGTTTTTTATTCTTTCTCTGATTAACAGAAAACTCATAATTGTAATAATACTTATTCCAACTACTAATAATCCGTATTTAAATAATCCTGTTAAAAAAAATGTTGGAAATCCACCATAGCGTCCTTTTTCCGATATTTGAACAAGTTCAGAAATGATGTTAGAATTCTCTAACAAAAAAAAGCAGGCTATACAGACTAAACTAATTATATAAAGTCTTATAATTTTAAATTTTCTTTTATTCCGATTTAATGTCATCGTCAGTATGAAATTTTCCATCTGAACCAGCAGACGTTATTAAAAATCCTTTTCCGTTTTCCGTAATCGTAAATTCATATTCTCGATTCCAAGCGTCTTTTTTCCAATCTTGTCTTAAAGGACTATTTCCGATTAATTCATTCAGTTCCGTTGGATATTTTCCTAAATTTTCTTTCCAATTTTCCATTCTGTCGCTCATTTCCAATATTTCTTTTTTCGTTTTTTCTGGAAATACAGATTTTCTTTGATAAGTAAAAAACAGAATAGCACTTATGCTTCCAATTACTATAACAGACAGAAACATCAATGCACTTGGTTGCATAAAATATTTTTGAATCGGTCTTTTAATTCCGTCTTCTTTTTCTTTTTTTGTTATTCGCTTTTGATGTTTATAATCCTCACGAATTAAACCAAATTCAGCTAAAGTCGAAAGTATTAATTCTATCATTTAGTTCGTTTCTCAAATGTGCTACAACGTTCCGCCGCTTGGCGAGGTTGCGAACTTCGTAACCGTTTATTTTCCACTAAAGATAAAATTTCTTGCGGAACGCAAACGTGAATTTACCACAAAATTCGCAATCTTGCCAAACGGCTGTTAGCAGTAGTGTTTTTTTTATTTTCTTTGTTGTAACTTAATAATCTGTTCTTTATTTCCACAGATAAATTTTATTGTATTATTTCCCCAACCGCTTGAAATTATTGTGTGTTCGTTTGTAAATTTGAATTTTTTTACTCCGCTTTTTTCGTTGTCTTTTTCTGTTACTGAAATTATTGGAGTAATTTCTATAATTCTATTTCGCAAACTATCTTTTTCAATTCGCTCTGATAAATGTATTTTTTCAATATTTGGTTCCCAATGACCATCATCAAATTTCATTTTTCCATATACTGAATACGATATTAAAGACTTAGAATTGAATAAGTTTAGTTTACTTTCTATAATTCCAATTTTTAAGCTATCAATTATTAAATCATCTTGGTATGACCACCAACCAACATTATATGTTACAGGAATTTCAATTTTTGGTTTTCTTGGTTCGTTTGATAGAATTCCTTTTCGACCAAAATCTGTTAGATACAAATAAGCACAAACTAAAAATAGAAATATAGATAGAATTATAATAGCTAATATTTTAATTACTTTTTTCATTTTAGTTTTCTCTGTATTTCTAATTTTTTTTGGTTAAAATATTGGATTTCATAATTATACGGTATGTTTTTCTAACATTACTGCTAACGTGTTGCAGCTAAAAGTAGTGGCGGAGAGCCAGCACCAAGCGAAAACAAATATAACGCAAACTTTTGAATTTTCGGAGAAAATTCGGAAGTATGCCCTTGCCTAAGCCATTACTTTTAACTGCTGTTGTGGCTAGTTTTAATTAAACGGCTCTGAACTCGAAATGTATTTCATATCGCCTAAATAGATTACAGCAGCAATAATAGAAATAATCCAGCAAATTATAAGAAATGTTACTAAGCTAAATTTAGTATTATTTAATTTTTTTATTTCAGGTGTATTTTTAAAAAAAAATGGGATTAAGCATAAAATAAAGCCAGAAAAGCAAATAATTCTCATGAAGTTTTTGTTTTTCGTTTTATGAATTCCAGCTAAATCATAGTTTAGTAATTCTTCATTTCCTACGTTTAACTTAAAAATGTCATTACCAAATTTGCTGATTGTAATGGTTGTGTCTTTATGAATTAATTTTAAAAATTTATCTTTTGATATATATTTATAATCTATTCCTCTAATCTTATATTTATTTTCATTGCTATTTAGTTCAATATAATAGCTTGCCCATTTTCCTGTCGGTTTTTTAAAAACGGGCTCTTTAGTTAGTTTTATTTCAACATTTTCAAGATCATTTAAATTTGGATGTTTTATTGAAAAAAATGTAAAAACAAAAAGGAATAAAAATATAAAAGCAAAAACTTGAAATCTGTTTTTTTTATCATTCCATGCTAATTTATTCCAAGATTTGTCATTTTTACTCATAGTTTTCAAAAATTAGCTACAACGTTTTGCAGCTAAATTTCTGTGGCGATAATTAAGCTACGACTAACACAAATATAGAAAAACATTTCAATAAGCGTAATATTTTCGGCTGATAAAACCCAAGCCAAAGCCATGAAATTTAACTGCTGTTATAAGCCGGTTTTTCCCTCTATAATTCTTTGATAAATCCTAACCTTATTCATTAGTCTTTCTTTTCGTCTTTTTGGATTGTATAAGCTTGGATTCTCAAGCATTACTACAAGAACGAGTTTCTCTTCTGTGTTAAGTTGTTCAAGGCTTTTTTTAAAGTAGAACTTTGCGGCATCTTTAATTCCGTTGTTTCCAAATAAATAGTCGGCATTTAGAAATTGAAACTTCAAACAGTCTTCTTTCGAAAACTCTTTTTCAATTTTCATTACATAAATCATTTTTATTATTGAACGTTCATGTCTATATGGTCCTATATATGTTGTTGAAACTTCACATTCGCATTTTTTGTTTTTTCTTTTTTCGGCCACTTTATTGTAAGTGTCTACGTAAAATTTTAAATCCTCTTTTTTAGTTTCTCTTATTTTAGAAGTTAAATAAACAAATTCCTCATTTTCAAATAAAGGATTGAAATCACTTAATAACAAGTTGTAAATCACAATAAGTATGATTAAAACTAAAGCTATAATTTTTAATGTTTTTTTAACCATAGAATTTTTAAACTGGCTTATAACGTTCTCGTATAACCGTCAGTTACGGGTTTAAAGTTACTGTTTTTCGGTTAAGCACTGACGTTAGTAATTTCGAGTGGATTCGGACGTAGTCGAATCCGCCGTAATTGCGGTTATACATTGTTGGGCACAGTAATTATATTTCATCGCACTCAATTTCTTTTGTGGAAATAAAGAGTTTGTCGAATTCATCATAGTGTCTCCAACCATCAAAACGCTTTATATATTTATTTGCTGAATTCCACCATCCGAAAGTCATAATATCTACTTGTGCATATTGCTTCCAATTTTCAGAGTCTCTTTTCGTTCTGTATTTTTTCCAAACTTTATCGGGACAACAATTAATTTTTGCTTTTCGAGAAGTTAGTTTTTCCCAAGTGTTTAATAATTCAGTATCAGAACCTTGTAAGGCATTACAATACTCATCAATTAGAGAATCAGATTCCCAAAACTCATCTAAGATTCCGAAATCTTTTGTTATATATGCCTTATATGCAATCTTACTGAATTTGTATTCTTGTTCTAACTGATTAATTATGCTATCTCTGAATATATTCCAATTCCCATTTTTTGGTAAGTTCAGATTTTTGACTGTTTTTAATTTTATCAAATATTCATTTGTTAAACTATCCTGGTTTAATCTATTAATGTCACTTGGTTTATGAACTGAAGGTGTTTTTGTAATTCTATAATTATTAAAATAAATAATTTTAAAACAATTTTCAATTTCAGATTTATTGTATTTATCGTTATCAAATACACTTAAATAAGTGCAGGTTTCATCGTACCATTCAAATTTTTGATTTTGTGAAACCAAAGTTTGAAAAATTCCTAAAAATAATATTAAAGTAAAGTGTTTCATCTTATTGTGCCCAACGTTTTGCGGCTTTGTTTCAGTGGCTTTGGTTAGACACTGACCAAAGCAAATATAAAACAAAATTACGAATCATAGAGGTTTTTCCGAAGGAAAAACCAAGCCTAAGCCATTGAACAAAACCGTTGTTGTGCGTTCGCTTTTTTATTTACTAATTTCATTTTTTAATTCCTCTGATATGTTTTTCCATTTTGTGTGTTCGGTAATTATTAATTTACAATTACAATCCTCCGCTACACTTATTATATGTTTATACCATCGTAAATATGTCCAATCTTTTGGTTTTGGCGAATACAAAAAAAGACCTTCATTGTCCCAGTGAACTTCTGTTGCGGTTCTATAAATTACTGTGAATTTTACATTTTCAGGCTTAATATATAATCTTTCCGCTATATCAATTCCAATTTCGGTTATTTTATCTGATTCCATTTAGTTAAACATTTCGTTATATTCTTTCACGTGATTTGGAAATTCTTGCTCATAAAATGGATATGGAATTCCATCAATATTTATTTCAAAAATATCACTATCCATTCCAGTTATATAACTAGACATTCCAGTTATTTCAATGTTTTGCTCATTGACAATTTTTAAATTTGGAATATTTCTTGTCAAAATTAGTTTCTCTTCAGGATAAAATTCAAATTCTATTTTATTTTTCTCGCAATATTCCTTAAAAAATTCTGAACCTGATTTTACTTTGATAAAATTTATTTTTCCGAAAACTACTCCCATTGGTGCATCTGCTTTTTCAAGTTCAGTTGTTCCAATTATATTTTGTTCTAAAGTTATAGTATAAATTTTCATTTTTCTTTTTCGGTTTTCTGTCGCTCGAAAGTGACGCACAACGTGTTGCAGCTAAAAGTAGTGGCGATGAGCCAAAACCAAGCCAAAACAAATATAACGCAAACTTTTGAATTTTCGGAGAAAATTCGGAAGTATGCCCTTGCCTAAGCCATTACTTTTAACTGCTGTTAGCGGTAGTACATTAAATTTTCTGTAGTTCTTCTCTTGTAAGTGCTGGATTCATATTTTTTGTTATCAACCAACCAGTCCAATCCGTTCCCATTTTGTTGTAAAGTTTTAGGTAGAATTTCCCAATTACTGTAACGAATTTTAGATGACAATTCTTTTTTTCTTCTGGACTAATTGAAGCTAAAATTGAAACACCATTTTTTCGATTAAAATATTCATAATCGTCTTTTTGAAGATAAAGAGCATGTCCTTCAAATTCTAAACTCAAAAACCCTTTAACTTCTATGACTTTTCCGTCATATTTTTCAGGATTAGCAATTAATTGAATTAATGATATCTTTTCTGCGTTTTTTTCTGAGAATTCAAAAAGACTTTCCCCAGGATTTTGCGCAATACAATTATTTAATCCAAGTAAAAATATTGTTATAAGAAAATATTTCATGATAATTTGTTTTGTATTACCGCTAACGTTTGACGGCTTTGTTTCAGTGGCTTTGATTAAGCACTGACCAAAGCAAATATAAAACAAAATTACGAATCATAGAGGTTTTTCCGAAGGAAAAACCAAGCCCAAGCCATTGAACAAAACCGTTGTTAGCAATAGTTATTTTATCCTGACGACAGTAAGTTCAACTGTCTTCATTTTGTTCTTGTCGTAACGAGATGTGATTTCTATTTGTTTTTCAAAAATCGGTTTGAATTTCAAAATTAAAAGATCTTTATCGTCATGGATTTCTATAGTTTGTTCATTTTTCTTATATTTCCAATTCCAAGGAAGAATAGGAAATCTAAATTTTGAATTTTTCACACGCCAATTAAAATATAATTCACCTTGTCTTTCAAACTTTATTTCGACAAAGTCTCCATGACCAAAATATTCCATTTCATTTTCTGAATATAATTTTCCATTTCCAGACCATTTTGGAGATAAGTTAACATGTTTTATTAATTTTAAAGTGTCGGATTTATAGAAAATGCTGTCTTTATTATTAACAAACCAAGCAGTTTTTACAAAATATTTTTTGTCGAATTTTTGAGCAATAATAAAGCAAGACTGAAAAATCAGAATTAATAAAAGCCCGAATTTTACTAAGTTTTTCATATAATTATTGCTAACGTGTTGCAGCTAAAAGTAGTGGCGGAGAGCCAGCACCAAGCGAAAACAAATATAACGCAAACTTTTGAATTTTCGGAGAAAATTCGGAAGTATGCCCTTGCCTAAGCCATTACTTTTAACTGCTGTTGTGGCTAGTTTTAATTAAACGGCTCTGAACTCGAAATGTATTTCATATCGCCTAAATAGATTACAGCAGCAATAATAGAAATAATCCAGCAAATTATAAGAAATGTTACTAAGCTAAATTTAGTATTATTTAATTTTTTTATTTCAGGTGTATTTTTAAAAAAAAATGGGATTAAGCATAAAATAAAGCCAGAAAAGCAAATAATTCTCATGAAGTTTTTGTTTTTCGTTTTATGAATTCCAGCTAAATCATAGTTTAGTAATTCTTCATTTCCTACGTTTAACTTAAAAATGTCATTACCAAATTTGCTGATTGTAATGGTTGTGTCTTTATGAATTAATTTTAAAAATTTATCTTTTGATATATATTTATAATCTATTCCTCTAATCTTATATTTATTTTCATTGCTATTTAGTTCAATATAATAGCTTGCCCATTTTCCTGTCGGTTTTTTAAAAACGGGCTCTTTAGTTAGTTTTATTTCAACATTTTCAAGATCATTTAAATTTGGATGTTTTATTGAAAAAAATGTAAAAACAAAAAGGAATAAAAATATAAAAGCAAAAACTTGAAATCTGTTTTTTTTATCATTCCATGCTAATTTATTCCAAGATTTGTCATTTTTACTCATAGTTTTCAAAAATTAGCTACAACGTTTTGCAGCTAAATTTCTGTGGCGATAATTAAGCTACGACTAACACAAATATAGAAAAACATTTCAATAAGCGTAATATTTTCGGCTGATAAAACCCAAGCCAAAGCCATGAAATTTAACTGCTGTTATAAGCCGGTTTTTCCCTCTATAATTCTTTGATAAATCCTAACCTTATTCATTAGTCTTTCTTTTCGTCTTTTTGGATTGTATAAGCTTGGATTCTCAAGCATTACTACAAGAACGAGTTTCTCTTCTGTGTTAAGTTGTTCAAGGCTTTTTTTAAAGTAGAACTTTGCGGCATCTTTAATTCCGTTGTTTCCAAATAAATAGTCGGCATTTAGAAATTGAAACTTCAAACAGTCTTCTTTCGAAAACTCTTTTTCAATTTTCATTACATAAATCATTTTTATTATTGAACGTTCATGTCTATATGGTCCTATATATGTTGTTGAAACTTCACATTCGCATTTTTTGTTTTTTCTTTTTTCGGCCACTTTATTGTAAGTGTCTACGTAAAATTTTAAATCCTCTTTTTTAGTTTCTCTTATTTTAGAAGTTAAATAAACAAATTCCTCATTTTCAAATAAAGGATTGAAATCACTTAATAACAAGTTGTAAATCACAATAAGTATGATTAAAACTAAAGCTATAATTTTTAATGTTTTTTTAACCATAGAATTTTTAAACTGGCTTATAACGTGTTGCCGCTTGTGGCAGTTGCGTAAATTTATAACAAAAGATTACAAGTACAAAACTCCTCGTGGAATTTTCGGAGAAAATTCCGAACACACACCGAGCCTAGCAATTGCAACAAACGGCTGTTATGCACTGTGTTTATTCATTTATTTGCCAATTAGAGTAATTAAACCAAAACACTTTTCCAATTTTCATTATCTCTATTTTTCTTTTTTTAGGTTTTTCGTATTCTTGGGTTTTCTTATTGTAGATTAGCGAGTTAATGTTGTCGTAAGCAATAATGCCTTTTTTGTCGCAACTTTCAAGTAATTGTATTTTTATAGAATAATATTTTTCGTTTTTTTCAATGATTTGACCTTTTGCTATGCAAATATCCTCATCATATTTTATTTCTTGCTCATTAGAAATGTATCCATTAGGATATTTAAAGAATACAATTTCTCCTATTTTGTATTTTTCAAATTTCTCTTTTTCAAAAGCTTCGTTTTTCTCTTTAACTTCTTTCCAATATTTTTTTGAGAATTCAACTTGTTCTTCCAATTTTATGTCTTCTTTTCTCAGATATCTTTCATAACTAGTCAATATTGTTCCAGACATATCATCAGCATGATAGATTCCTAAACCATTAAAATAGTTTGATAACCTAGAACCTCCCCAAAGTCCCCAATTGTTTCTTAACCACATTCCAAAACCGAAATGCATTCCCTTTTTAAGTTTTTCTAATTTAATAGACGTACTGTCTTTCCATATTTTGTTTATTTCTAAAAAACTGTCTTCAAGATTTTTCGGAATATAAACACTATTTAAGGTGTCAGCTGTATATTTTATTAATTCTTCAGCTTTCCTTTTTTTTTCTTTAATTTGAAAAGGTAGTAAAATTGCTTTTTCGTCAAATTTTCCATTAAGTAAATAACTTTTAAAAGCAATAAGAATTGCAATTTCTTGTTCTTTAGGTATGTTGATTCCTTTATTGTCAAAATACTTAACAATTTTTGGACTAGGAACACTGTCATTTGTCCAATTTGAGATTTTATTATAGTGACCACCCCAAGGTCGAATAAGATAAATTAAACTGTCATTATTGGTAATTTTTATTTTTTCTTGTAAATCATTAGGGCAATCTTTGGAGAGTAACTTAACTGCTGTTTTTAGATTTTTAGGCGCGGCTTTTTTTTGCCCATAATTTGCTAAAGGTAAAAGTACTGATAACATGATTATAAGCAGTAAGTTTTTCATAACATTGTGCATAACGTTTTGCAGCTAAATTCCGTGGCGGAACTTTGCTACGACTAACACAAATATATACAAAACATTTCAATAAGCGGATTTTTTTCGGCTGATAAAACCCAAGCCAAAGCCATGAAATTTAACTGCTGTTATGCGCTTGTTGTAAATTATTTCTGGATTTTCAATTTGAACCCTTATCATCTTCAATTTTAAATTTTAAAGTGTCTGCGTTTTTTATTATTGAAAAAAAATTTTCATTTTTCATTTTGAATATTTTATAAGGCGCATCGATATCGGATATTTCACGCACTTCTTTTTCTTTAATCCAACTAGGTAATGATTTATTTTGAATCAACGGACACCATGAATATACATAATAATCTCCAGCGAAATTTTTTAAAGTCAAAATCCCTCTATTTTTTTCAACTCGTCTAACAAATCCACTATCTATAGTTGTATTATTTTCTATAAAATTTAAATTGTTTTTTTTCTTGCAGCTAACAAACAAGATAAAGAAAGCTACTGTGAAACATTTAATTAAATTTTCGATAGGTTTTTTATTCATGATTTCATTTTGAAGTTAGTTTCGAGTCAACTTGCGCATAACGGCCCTGGGCTAAAAGCTGGTGGGCAATAAATATCACCTAACTGTCCACTAGCACAAAAGTAAATAAAAAGCACTAACCTTTAATAACCCATAATCGCCCACTTGATTTTAGCCCATGTTAGCGTTTCGTTGGTTCTTTTTCACTGGTCTTACTTTCAATACAAATTTTGCAATTCCTCCGCTAAGATATACGTGGTTAAACCAATAACCCGAAAGCCTTTTAAAGATCATTCTCTTTCTTAGTTTGTAGCTTTTGTAATGCTTCATTATACCTAAATATGAGTTCATACTGCTCAAGAATGCGGCTTTTTCTTCTTTAGTGGGTTTGTGGTCGAGAACTATCTTATTTTGCTTTTTGATAGCGTTATAAAAATTTCCTTTGGTGCGGTTGGCTATATAGATGCGATTGGGTTTGATAACCGTTCCTAAAAACTTTACGCCTTTGGTATAATGCTGCAAATATATTTTTTTGGGGTGAATGGTTGTTTGTAATTCCGATTGCAAGTACTCCGAAAGTTTCGGTATAAGTTTTCTCAAATACTCTTTATCCTCATGCACTATCACAAAATCGTCTACATATCTACCGTAATGTCGTATTTTCAAATCGTGTTTAACGAAATGGTCGAAGCTGTCCATATAAAAATTAGCAAATACCTGACTGGTTAGGTTGCCTATGGGTAAACCACAATTAGGTTTGCTGTGAAAAAGGCTTTTGGTTTGGGGTAAATTATCCCAATCGCTTTTGTTTCCCTTGATAATGCAGTTCTTTGTTGGGTCGTTGAATATTACTTGTTTGCATAGTTTTACTATCAACTCTCTGTTTGCATTTTGGTACTTTTCTTTGATAAACTGTTCAAGTTTTGCAAAAAGTATGTTTTTGTGTATGCTCATAAAAAAGCCCTGCAAATCGAGTTTTAATATATAGCAGTCTTTGGTATAATTTGACGAACATTGACGAATAAATCTATCAATACGTTGAATGCCAAAATGAGTGCCTTTTCCCACTCTGCAACTGTAACTGTCATAGATAAACTGTTTTTCAAATAGATGGTTTAATTTGCCTATGATTAAATGATGAACCACTCTATCTTTAAAATCTGCTGCAAAAATCTCTCTCTTTACAGGTTTATCTACTATAAAAGCTATGGAACTACTAATGGCATAAGTGCCACTTTCTAACTCTTCTTTTAGCTGTATTAATTCTTCTTCTAAATTAAGCTCAAAAGCCAAGGCATTTATAGTATTGCGTTTGTTTTTGCGGCAGCTATAATAGGCTTTAAACAAATTTGCTAATGGAATAGTCTGTTTCTCTAACATAAAATTGTTGCATAAAAAAGGCGACAAAAATGCCGCCTTTTTAGTAAGAAAGTTTGAAAAGCTCGAACTGCACGCACGTTGTTTGTGTTGTTCTTATTGTTGTTGTTCTGATTACCATTGTTGAAATTCTGTTTCCACGCGTTATTGTTATCGTTCTCCGTAGAACTCCAGTAGTAATGCAACACCTTAATTTTTGAACCATTACCGAATGGCAAGGAGCACTATTCTGCTAAATAGTATCCTATATAGCTAAGGTGCCTTTTCAAAATAAACGCACACTTGGTAAAACCTTGGTCTTACACAATTCTGGCGTTAGAAGTAGTACTGTTTTTCCAGCCTACAACTTGCTTTCCTATACTATTCATTAGGTCTGCCAAAACACTCTGCCGTTTTATAGACACGAGTTTTAAATCTACACAAACCCTAATTTCTAATTTTAATATTTCAAAGTTATCTAAAAATTCATTTAAAAAGGTCGTCTTTTCTTGTGCTCTGTTAGCTCTGTAAATACAACGCATTAATACGAGCACATCGCGCTCCATATCTCTACCCAAACTATACTTGTATTCTTTGGGGAAATTTTTGGTGCTTATAAAATTTCTAACACCAATTTATAAGTATCTCTGTAAACCGGTAACTCAGTATGTAATGCCATTTTTAAAAAATAAAAACCGACCGCTTACGCGGTACTATTTAAATTGATAAATAATTAAATAACTAAAAAGCTCGAACTGCACGCACGTGGTTAATGTTGAGCTTATTGCCTTCGTCCTGAAGACCAACGTCGAAATGCTGAAACCACGCGTCATTGGATCTGTACTCCGTAGAACTCCAGTAGTAATTTGCGTTTAAGGTTGCTCCATTTCCATTATCATAAACTAAATACATAAGATTCAATTCTCTTTTGGTAGGCAAACGCCAATCTTTAAATTTTTTGCCGTTATAATCGTGATTAGAGGCATTGCTTAATAAATCGTTTGCCTCGTACCAATACGAGGCACCTTGGTCTTGCATTGCAACCACCAAACCGTGAGAACCAACACTATTTACCTCTATAACATAACCACCTAACTCTGCATAAAAAGTGTTTACATTGTAGGTTGGTTGTTTTACAGTTTTTGCATGCAAAGCATAAGGTACGCTTAACAATTGGCTGGTTCCTGTTATAGTGTAACTGCTTCCTCCTGTAGGGTCGGTTTCTGTTTTTATAAAATAGCTGCTTGTAGACCAATCTATAGTCGTGAAATCACCACTTACTACAGTTCCTGTGCCAATTTCTAATGTTACTAAACCGTTAACATTGGTTGTAGGTGTTTGGGTTTCTACATATACTGCTGTACCTGTTGCTGTGGTTCGTAAAATGCTTATTTGCATACCTACAGGTTGGCTTGATACTAAATTATCGCCACTGTCTCTTACAACAGCTTGATAACTCATTTTTTCCGGCGTTTGGGCAAAAGTGCTTGCAGTCATTAATAGTACTGCTAAAAATGTGTATAATTTTTTCATATTTTTTAGTTTTTGATTATTTTAAATGATTGAACTTTTTTATTTTCTTGGTTTACAACGTTTATAAAATAAGTAGCTGTAGGCAAACTGTTCATGTTTATTTGCGTTTGCTGGGCTACTATTTGTCCGTTGTTTAATAATTTCCCTTGCATATCGTAAAGTTGATACGTCAATTTTTCATTGTTGTAATCGCTAATTTGAAAGGTTAAATTATCGGAAGTAGGGTTAGGAAATACCAAAAGTGAAATGTTCAGTTCGGTTTCTTTAATTCCTAGTGTAAAAATTTCGTAGGGCTGTTGTACGCCTTGACTTACTGTGCCAGAAGCAGCCGTGTTTGTAGTGTAAACTACTTGTCCTACGCTGTAAGCTACGGTTCCTCCGCTGCCCGAAGCATCACCGCCTGTGGCGTTGGTAGATTCTTGAGCTTGTGCCAAGCCCGCCCATAGTAGTCCTGCTGCTAGCAGTAGAATGGGTCTTGATTTGTTTTTTGTCATCTTTTTTTTGTTTTAATTGTGAATATTCATTTTTATTTATCTGTTTTTGTTACTGTTTGTCTGTGTCGTTTCGGTTTTTCCAATGAACGCTAACGTTTTGCAGCTAAAAGAAGTGGCGACGAGCCAAAACCAAGCCAAAACAAATATAACGCAAACTTTTGAATTTTCGGAGAAAATTCGGAAGTATGCCCTTGCCCAAGCCATTTTTTTTAACTGCTGTTAGCCGTTCGGTTTTTATTATTTATTTATTCGATTCTTATACCAACTTTCTATTTTTTCGATCTCTTTTATATCAGTTTTTGGACTATTTGTTAGCCCTAAATTAATTTTCTTATTCTCAATTAATGAGTTCATAAAAATTATTGCAAATCCGCCAACTTCTGCTTGTTCAGTTGTCATAAAAGATGAATAAATATTTATATAACTACAGCATTTTTTTTTAGACTTTATGAGTGACATTAAATATTCAATATCCTCATTTTTTACCCAATTTTCTGGAAATTCTCCCGACAAAGTAATTAGGTTTAGACTTTCATTATCAGCATATTTTTCGGTAAAAAGTTTAATAAATGATTTTACATTCAAGTCTTTTGGGCGTAAAGTTTTGATACTATCTTTTTCTTTCTTATTTATTCTTATTTCTTTATTATTTTCTCTATTTGAGTTTTTTTCTACAAATCCAAAACAGACAATTATTATAAAAAATATAGAGAATAAAAAATATGTGGTTTTCTTCATTATTTCTGTTTTCATTTAGCTCCGCCAAACTGACGGCTAACGTGTTGCAGCTAAAAGAAGTGGCGACGAGCCAAAACCAAGCCAAAACAAATATAACGCAAACTTTTGAATTTTCGGAGAAAATTCGGAAGTATGCCCTTGCCTAAGCCATTACTTTTAACTGCTGTTATAAGCAGGCTTTTTATTTCAGTTCGTTTAATATTACTTTAAGTCCGTGTCCGATTGTGTCTTTCTTACTTTTGTAACTTAATAATTCAAAGTGTTTAATATCATTTTGAAATTTCAAAGGTTTTATAACAGCAAATTCGTAAAACTCTTTTTCTCCTCTTCCAAGTTTAATGTTTTCAAAATAAATTGTATCGTTTTTGATTTTATAATTACCTTTTGTTTCTGTCATTCCAAAACAAACGCTTTTCGCAGTAAATTCATTATTTTCTTTAAGTTTTAAAGTCGTCATGCAGCCCGCAACACCTTCTCTTTCTGCGATTAATATGTTTTTAGCTTCAAATTTTTCAAAGTTGATAAACCCAAACGGTTTGAGAAAAGTCAAGGTCAAAACTGTTATCAGCAGACCAATTGTTACTATTCTTTTTTTGTCTTTGAACTTATCTTTAAAAGCAAAGTAAATTTGACGAATTAACGCAATGTTAAGAACTAGAAAAAGAATGAATAATATTAAGAAAGTTGGGAATGCATAAAAATCAAGTTTACCTTTCCAATAGTAAGATGTATTTACTATGATAAAGAAAATGATGGTTGTTGTTATTAATCCTTTATTTTTCAAGTACATTTTTTAAGCTTGCTTATAACGTGTTGCAGCTAAAAGAAGTGGCGACGAGCCAAAACCAAGCCAACACAAATATAACGCAAACTTTTGAATTTTCGGAGAAAATTCGGAAGTATGCCCTTGCCTAAGCCATTTTTTTTAACTGCTGTTGTAGGTAGTTTTTTATTTATTTTTGGTAAATTTTAGTTTACCTGGATTAAATTTATTTTCCTCAATATAATCTGAGTCAAGGAACAAATTAACTGTTTCAATTTGATTGTCAACCATTATATACGATTGATTTATGTTAATCATTTCTTCATTATTTACTATTGTATCCCTTTCAACAATTTGATAAAGTTGACCTTGTAACCTATTACCATAATAGTTTTCAAATTTAAAGTTAATTATGTTGGAGCTTTTTGATTCTACATATCTAATAAAAATGCTGTCTTTATTTTGGTCGCAATAACTAAACTGTATCCTTCTTCGGTTCTGCTTATTCAACTTTAAGTTTTCATATTTTGTATGTAAAGTGATTTGACCTTTATAAACGTTAGGTTTGTTTGTTTTTGTTAATATTAAATCATAATAATTACTCTTTAAAGTGTCAATATTATTATTTATAAATAGTTTATATTGATTTGATATTGTGTCATTATTTTCTGAAATATAAATTTCAACTTCTTCAACCTTTCTGTTTTCAAAGTTAATTCTCATCCATTCTCTTTTGTATAAAGTATCTTCTTCTGTTGCTATTAATCTATCTCTTAGTGTTCTTTCACTTGTCTTGTTGTATTTTTTACAAGAAAAAATCAAAATTATTAATATAAAGAAAGTAATTATTTTGGATAAATTTAAATTCATTCTATGTGTTTGTTTTTAAAGCGATATTTTAAAATTACCTACAACGTCCCGGCGCTTGGCGAGGTTGCGAACTTCGGAACCGATTATTTTCTGTTAAAGATAAAATTTCTTGCGAGAAATAAACGTGTATTTACTGCAAAATTCGCAATCTTGCCAAACGCCTGTTAGCGGCTGGATTTTAGAAATTCCCGTAAAATTTAGAGATATCAAAATAATATTTTACTTCTTCACCGGTTGGTTTTATAAAAGTTAAAACGTCAAAAGGTTTATCTTTATCATTAAATGTAAGACCTTGACTTTTCATTTTACAGTCTCCACATTTTTCTCTAACTATTTTATATTCTTGCTCAACGCTTCCGACTTTTATTGCTTTTTCCATTGAGCTTCCGTCATTTGAAGTTTGGTTTTGAGTTGAAGCACAATTTAGAAATGTAAAGCATATTGCTATTACAAAAATGTATTTAATATTTCTCATAATTTATTCGTTTTCATATTCTAATTTAGTATCGATAAATTCATATTCTTCATTATTTTGTTCAATGCCCATTTGTTTGGCTTTGAACTTTATGTGATTATCATCAATAATTTCATAGCTATATATATCGGTTTTTCCATCGTTGTGATATTCATAAAATAAGCCATCTTTAATAGACCATTTTCCTCTTTCTACCATATGTTCTACTTCACAATTTTCAATTGTAGTAAACATTAATATAAAAGTTCCGTCTTTATATCTATTTTGTATCCAATGTTTAGTTAAGCCTTCTCTTTGATTGTCTTTTTCGGATCCAGTCCAACTACCAATAAACTTTTTTTCATCTTTTTTATTGTCTTTTAGAATTGTAAATGATAAACTTACAATTGAAATAAGAACCACAAATAATAACGTCTTTTTCATTTTTATAATTTTTAATATTATTTTTTTTCTACGATTTTTGGTAATCTTGCCGCTAACGTGTTGCCGCTTGTGGCAGTTGCGTAAATTTATAACAAAAGTTTACAAGTACAAAACTCCTCGTGGAATTTTCGGAGAAAATTCCGAACACAAGCCAAGCCTAGCAATTGCTAAAAACGGCTGTTATGCGCAGTTTTATTAAAGCTCTATATTCTTAAGAACTCGATTTATTAGTTCAACACTAAATGCACCATCGTTTTTTTTCTCATCAATAGGCTCAAAATTAATTTCAAAATTTGTATTTGAGTCAAACAAAGGACAAATAAAAGTTATGTAATATTCATTTCTCCAATTTTTAAATTGTAAATATTTATTGTCTGATTCAATCATTTTATCAACTTCAAAAGAATAGACAGAATCGAAGTTTTCAATAAAATTTTTTAATTCAACCTTTTGTGTTGGATTTATATTATTATAATTTCCTTCAAGAATAATGAAAGTATCATTTTTAAATTGTCCAATCTTTTTATTAAGTCTCCAACTTAAAGATTTTGTTAAATCTTTTTTTCTTGTTTTTCCACTTTCTATTTTTCCAAAAAAATCATCGTATTTGATAACTTTTTCACCTAAAATTAAATCTAAAATTCCCATAAATTCTTTTCGTATGGCTTAATTGTGCATAACGTTTTGCAGCTAAATACCGTGGCGGAACTTTGCTACGACTAACACAAATATATACAAAACATTTAATTTACCGCATTATTTTCCGCTGAAAAGCCCAAACCAAAGCCATGGAATTTAACTGCGGTTATAACGCGTAAACTAACACAAAGTTAAAACTCAGTTTACACACAAAGAATTGCTACGTTCAGTTCGGAAGTAAGTTTTAAGGTTTTTCAATTCATTGAAAAAAAATAGAGTAGAAGTGTTCAATTTTTTTAAATCCAAAACTTTCCAAACTCTGGATAAGTAGAAAACTGAAAAGTTCGCAAACGAAAGCTAAAAATTCGGCGAGTGAAACTCCACCTAGAAATTCAAATTCTGAAGTTTTTCTGAAGCCAAATTAAGTTCAAACCAATAAAGTTCAGTTCGGATATTTTCGGTGAAAATTTCTGTTTTTCGAGTTTTATTAAACAGCTTTTTTACACGCACAGAGTTTATGCGTTATAACGTGTTGCCGCTTGTGGCAGTTGCGTAAATTTATAACAAAAGATTACAAGTACAAAACTCCTCGTGGAATTTTCGGAGAAAATTCCGAACACACACCGTGCCTAGCAATTGCTACAAACGGCTGTTACCAGCAGTTTATTCTTGCTTCCATTTACCATTTTTCCATCTATATTTTTCAATATGTCCAAGGCTACAAGTATAACCAAAACCAATACTTACAACTGCTGTCTTATAATTTTTATCGAATATTGGTTTACTTATGATTAAGATTCCTTTTGGACAAACTATCAAATTTTCGTCTGTAAATCTCAATACATCATTATTAACTAAATTAAGTTTGTATTTGTTTATAATATCGCTATTAATTTTAAAATTTCTGGTTTGATTCTCTAGGCTATCTAAACTTTTATCAGATTTTATTTGAAGTTTTTCCATTATGATTTTTTTTGTGCTAATTGCAATCAATGGCATTTCTTCTTCTCTAATTTCTAAAAAAGTTTTTTCAGGAATTTCAAGTAAGCAGCAATCGGAAAAAGAGTTGTCTTTTAAAACTTGTTGAATTAATTCATTTGCAACAGAATTATATTCAGGTAAAATAATTTGTTCTGTTTTTTGACAATTGAATAACGATAAAGAAATTACTATTATGAATAATTGTTTCATTTCCGAATTTATGTTCTTAGTGTTAAATTGCTGGTAACGTGTTGCCGCTTGTGGCAGTTGCGTAAATTTAAGACAAAAGATTACAAGTACAAAACTCCTCGTGGAATTTTCGGAGAAAATTCCGAACACAAGCCAAGCCTAGCAATTGCTACAAACGGCTGTTAGTGGATGGCTTTATTATAACTCTATTGTGAAATCAGACATTCTCATGCCTTTGCCATAAATTATCTTTTTTCCAACGTCAATTCTTGCTATAGCAGGCCAAACATAACCATAATCACCACCTTTTTTGTTAAAAGTATCAAAAGGGACTAGCTCGACATTCTCTTTGTTAATTATCAATATGACAAAGTTTTCATAATAATCTTGATCATATTTTAAATCGTCCTTTCTTAAAAAGGTAACAAAGTTATTTAAATCAAGTTCAGTATTAAAAATATTTTGGCCAATTTCTAATTTTGAAATATTAATCTTGGTATTAAATATTTTTGGCTCGTTTTCTAGTTCAAGTAGATTGGCTTTTGATATTTCTATAAAATCAGTTTCTGTTTTCCAAAATATAATTTCATTATCAATAATCATTAGACTTGTTCCAAAAGGAATGCTTAATAAGTTTTTTTCTTCAGAACTCCAGAAGAATTTAAATTCTCTCTTTTTAGTAATTATTAATTCCTTCGCCATTTTTGTTTTAATATCAAATTTGACTAAAGTATTTAAACCTATTTTTCGAATAGATTTATTCAACTCTTTTTGATTAAAAAAATATGGAAAATAATATTGTTCTGGTGTCATTTTTCGTTTTTTCGAGAAGCTTTCCACTAACGTGTTGCCGCTTGTGGTAGTTGCGTAAATTTATAACAAAAGATTACAAGTACAAAACTCCTCGTGGAATTTTCGGAGAAAATTCCGAACACAAGCCAAGCCTAGCAATTGCTACAAACGGCTGTTACCAGCAGTTATTTTTTCTTCAATTTTGTTATTAATTCATTTACGCTTTTCAATTCAATAGAAGGAAAATCGTTTATCATAATTGAAGAATCACGAAGCATAATTCTGTTATATATTCCACTATGACTTGGATAATCTTCTTTGATTAATTTTTTTTCAGAAAGTTCATTTATACTTGTTAGAATTAATTCACTTTCTTCTTCAGTTAGTTTAATTCTTTTAATAGATTCTGTAATTTCAGGTTCTGTTCCGTTTTTACAATTTTTAGTTTTTTCAATATAATCAGCTAAAAGTTGTCCTTCTAAATCATCTCTATAAATTGTAATAATTTTTTCATTTCCACCCCATTCTCCACACTTATCATCTACAGTTAGAATTTCTAATTGGTTTACACGATTTATATAAAGTAAAAGGTTTGCTTTAGATTTCTTTTCACAGGCAATAAATAAAAAAAATATTCCAATCAGAATTATAAATTTATTTTTCATATTAAAAACTTTTTATCATAAAAGTGCATTAGATTCTTGCTCTTGAGGAGTAATTGCTGGTAACGTTTTGCAGCTAAAAGAAGTGGCGACGAGCCAAAACCAAGCCAAAACAAATATAACGCAAACTTTTGAATTTTCGGAGAAAATTCGGAAGTATGCCCTTGCCTAAGCCATTACTTTTAACTGCTGTTGTAAGTAGTTTTTTAATAAATGGTTATTCCTGATATCTTTTCAGGCTTCTCATCTATAAATCTGGTTGAAAATTTTATATGACCATCACCAATTTCACCAAACGTTATTAATTCTGTCATTTTTAATTCGTTTTCTAATGAGAAATTTATACAGTGTAAATCAATTGCATTAATTTTTTTGAAAAGAGTATCATTTCTAAGTATTTTTCCTTTTATTATTTCTTTTTCAAATTCTTGAATGTCAATAGTTTGATTGTTTAGATAATTAGTTAAGTTTTCTGAATCTCCTCTAGCAATTTTTAAGATAAACTCTCTTGTTGTTGTTAGATAAAAATCTACTTTACTCAATTTTTCTATTGAGTATTTATATTCAAACTTCTTGTCTGGAGTTTCAATAATTACGACAATTAAATCTCTATCATCCTTTTCTTCTTGATTTAAATTATCGTACAAAGTTTTTGCTGAAACAGACGCTAGATATTCAGGTGGGTAATTACCATTATTTATATCAACGGCATCCTTTATTTGTATTTCATATGAATCAACTGAACCATTTTTGGTGTCTGTATAATATGCAGTTGATATCGTAATGTTTGTTGAACCACAATATTCAGCTATCAAATTTCCAGCTTTAGATAAATTCTTAAAATCTTTACAACTTGTTAAGATTAGTGCACTAAATGCGATTAAAATTATTTTCTTCATTCTTAAAATTACTTACAACGTTTTGCTGCTTTGCATCAGTGGCTTGTGATTCAAGACTGACCACAACAAATATAGACAAAATTACGATTCGTAGAGGTTTTTCCGAAGGAAAAACCAAGCCAAAGCCATTGTGCAAAACAGTTGTTATAAGCAGCCTTTTTTATTTTTCAGTTACTATTGGTTCATAACTTTTCCATTCTTCATTTTCTTTATAATAATAGAATTTTACTTCTGCACCTTCATCATGAATTATTACAGTAAATGATATATGTTTATTATATATTTCAACATCTTCAAATTCTAAAAAGAACTTTTCGTTAATATCTTTTTTATCTGCAAAATAGGTTTTTCTTCCCTCTATTTCAATATTTGCATTTAGTTTATGATAATTAGCTATTATAGGTTTTCTAGTTGGCAATTCTTCAAAATGATAAAATTGGCTAGTAGCAGATGAATTTAGAGCCAAGTTTAAAATTTTCTCTAATTCATTAACTTCTTTTTCGTTAGTTCCAATAATTTCTGGATAAGATAAACCACACTTCATCTTTTTAGGATATTCTTTAGAACTTTTTACATAACCATATCCTAACTTAATATCAATAAGAATTGTATCTTCTTGAATAATATAATTTTCATTTATTGTTCCATAAGTATCTTTAAAACCTTTCAGTATTTTTAAGGTATCATTTTCAATTTGATATTTTCCTTTCACAGTTGTATTTCCAAAATGCCCATTTGAAATTCTTGTGAAATCACCATTTTTCTTAAATTCAAAATCCCAAAAAGTATCAGCCCAACAACCACTAAAAGATTTATCAATAGTTTGTGCTTTCGCAATTTGTACAAAATAAAATATAAAAATGAAATATGTTATTTTATTGATTTTCATAAGGTTGCTTATAACGTGTTGCCGCTTGTGGCAGTTGCGTAAATTTATAACAAAAGATTACAAGTACAAAACTCCTCATAGAATTTTCGGAGAAAATTCCGAACACACACCGAGCCTAGCAATTGCTACAAACGGCTGTTAGCTGCCGTTTATTTTAGATTAGCAATCATTTGTTCAACATATGGCTGAAATCTTTTGTCACTTTGAATATTTGATTCCTTTATCCATCTATAAAAATTTACATGATCTTTTTTTAAATAATAACCTTGTAAGATATTATATGCATTTTCTGGTTTATAAGATTTATCAGATATTTTTGAATCAAAAAGGTTGAATGTGTTTTCCGCGTCTTGTAAATTTCCATTTTTTGCTTGTGAAAAAATCAGTTCTTTAATTGTGTATGCAGTAACAGGTTCTTCTTTGATAGATTGCATTAAAATCTCAATTGCCTTGTCATAATTTTTTAAGCAGTTATAGGAATAAGCTAATTCAACCTTTAAACCTTCATATTTAGGATTGAGTAGATAGGCACTATTTAAAAACTCTAATGCTTTTTCACATTCTCCCCAACCATTATACATATATCCCCATCGATATTGACGCTCAACAGTATGTTCGTCCTCTTTGTAAAATTTTAGCCAATCCGGAACTTTTTGAATACCAAGTTCAGAAAATTTAATTTCAGGTATAAAAGCTACCAAAATATTATTTGGTTTTAATCGATATTTCATAGAACCATCAATTTCTCTCCTTTTAAAATTATATTTACCATTTTCATCTATTTTAAATGAACCTTCGTAATCAAAAGTTAACCCTGCTTGTGAATCTATATAAATGAATCCTAAATTATATGAACCTGAAGAATCGGCTGGAAATGCGACCCATTTATCTTCGCTTTGGACAAACTTCTTGTCAAAGACTAACTCGGTTTGAGCAGAACCGAAAATTGAAATAAAATAGAGTGTAAAAATTATATATTTTCTCATGTTAAGTTGGTATTTTAAATGGCAGCTAACGTTTTGCAGCTAAAAGAAGTGGCGACGAGCCAAAACCAAGCCAAAACAAATATAACGCAAACTTTTGAATTTTCGGAGAAAATTCGGAAGTATGCCCTTGCCTAAGCCATTTTTTTTAACTGCTGTTACCCGTAGTTTTATATTTCGTCAATAATCCTTTGGACTATTTCACCGTTTTTTATTGCCCAAGTAATTTCATAAGAACCAGCCCCATCTGCACATTCCTGTTTTATATAAAAAACACTTTCATATTCGTAAATGACAAATTTTGAATTTTCAATACTTGAGTAATTTCCTTCACTGAATGAAACATTATAAAGGTCATCATAAAGTTCTGTATTCAGGTTGATTGTTTTTCCTTTCCATTGTAAAGACATTGAATTTACTGAAAAAGATATATTTAATGGAATTTCTAATCCATATTGAGATTCTTTATGTGCAATTTTATTGATTCTGTCAGCCTTAATAAGATTAAACTTTAGTACAACATTATCTTGTGAGTATTTATTCAAATTGTCAATAAATATGATTTTTGATTTAGGAATGAAGCCATAAATATTCTTACTATTTGTTTTCGAAAATTTATCTTGGATAATTTCAACATATAACCAATCTGAATTGGTTTCATGATTTTCTGCAATTAAAAAAACTTCATTTTTTTTTATAATATAGATAGTGTCAGAATCAAATTTAGGCTCACTATTTACAATTAATTTATTTGCAAAAGTTATAGCCTCATCTTGCTTTTGTGCAATAATGTGCGATGAAAATAAAATAAATAAGGTAAGTATGTATTTAGTCATTTACAATTACGGGTAACGTGTTGCAGCTAAAAGAAGTGGCGACGAGCCAAGACCAAGCCAAAGCAAATATAACGCAAACTTTTGAATTTTCGGAGAAAATTCGGAAGTATGCCTTTGCCTAAGCCATTACTTTTAACTGCTGTTGTAACTAGTTTTTTATTCAGAATATCCAATTTCATTTAGTTTTTGCCAAGATATTGTTTTTAATTCCTTAGCTTCTTTCCTTATTGCATCAATTCCTATTTCTGTAATCAATTCTTCTACCAATTCATATAGTTCTATAAAGTTGGGTATTTTTTTATAGTCTTCTTTGAATACAGAATTTATTCCTATTGCTGGATATTTATTGCCTAAGAAATCACTATATCTGACAAGTTTATAACTTATACTTTTAGGAAAACTATTAAACTTTACAGGAAGTAAACTTATGATGACAATTAAGCATTTTATTATTTCATCAAAGTTAGAAAACTCCGTGTAGATTGGAGGTTCAATTATTAAAAATTCTTTATTGTTAATTATATACATTCTTTTACTGTTTAGCTAAAAAACTCTAATAGACCTCCAATAATAACTAATATTCCAAAACCTAACATTATATAACTCCAAGTTTTGTTTGGAATGTAAAAGAAATGATTAAACATTTCAATTTTTTCTTTTTTACCGTCAACGATAATGAAATCTTCGCTAGTTAGATATGTCCAAATAAATGAGATTAAAAAGCCAATTCCAATCATTATTTGTTTAAAAGATTCTGTCGCAAAATATCCACCAAAATTTCTACCTAATTCACCACTAAGTATTAAAAATCCAATAGCCGGAACAATTAAGAAAACAGGTATTAGAATTCCACGGTTTTTATAAATTAAAAAAATCATTTTGTTTTCATAATTAAGTTATTGAATCCTTCGGTTTTTTTTAAAATTAGTTACAACGTTTCGGCGCTTGCAGTCAGTGGCTTGAAATTTAAGAATGACCATTCCAAATATACAGAATTGTTTCCAACTGCGTTTTTTCCGAAGGAAAAAACCAAGCCCAAGCCATTGCTGCAAACGGCTGTTGGCAGTAGTTATTTTGTCAACTTCCCATTTTCGTCCCATACTCTATATGTTTTGTTTTTTTTGTCTCGAATGGAATTTATTTTGCCACTTTCATAGTAATATTTAGACAGTATCGCTTTACCATTTTCAAATTCGTTATCATATTTTATATTTCCATTGCCATAATAACCATAACATCTACCTGTTGGACTTCCATTAATAAATTCTTCAAAGTCAGAAATCTTTCCATTGTTGAAATAGCAAATGATTTTCCCAGTATATTTTCTGCTGTCTTTGTACAAAATATTTTTTTTATACAATCCTGATAAAACAAGTTTTCCGTTTTCGTTAAAGTATTTTACGTTGTATTCATCTTCTTTTATTTTATCATATTTTTCAAATAAATTCCCATTTAAATAATAATAGTATTGCAATTTATTTTCTATGAACTTAAACTTCGGCTTTCCATTTTCCCAATAATCTGTCATTTCATTTTTATCATTGTCAAATTGCTTTTCAAAATTTCCGTTTTCCCGATACATAATACTTTTACCAATTTGATTGCCAAGATTGTATTGACGAACCCACTTCTGTTTTCCGTTTTCATACCAATCAATGTATTTATTATGACATTGATTATTTTTTGCTTGCCCGATTGATTTCTTCTTTCCTGATTCATAAAAGAAAACATCGACATATTCCGTTTTAACTTTATAAAAACGTAAAGATTTTATTTTTTTATTTTTGTAAAAAGTAGTGTCAACGGAATTAAAATTCTTGGCTGATATTTCAAGAGAATCTAATTCATTTTCAATGATTGATTTTTTCTTGCAGGAACAGAAGATTAGAAAGCTTAGTAATGAAAGTAATATTGTTTTTTTCAATTTAGTTCAATTTTCTACGGGGTGAATAATTACTGCCAACGTTTGGCCGCTTGTGGCAGTTGCGTAAATTTATAACAAAAGTTTGCAAGTACAAAACTACTCATAGAATTTTCGGAGAAAATTCCGAACAAAGACCAAGCCTAGCAATTGCCGCAAACGGTGGTTAGCACCAGTTATTCTAGCTTAAAGTTAATTATATCATCATATTCTTGAAAAAAGCCATCATCATCAGTTTCCATTATATTTACTTTTAAATATGCGATTTTCCCAATTGTTTGTTTTTCAAATCTTATATAATCTTTACCATCTTGATTAAAAAAAGTAGAATTAGGTATATTTTCAAAAATTAAATTATCAGTGCTTATTTCCAATGTTGCTTTTGTATTATTTATATTTGACTTATAAGTAAAATAATAATAATTGTCATCTTTTAAAATTTTAGGTATTTCTTCAAAACCTAATTTGAACCACATTGCATTTATAAATAATGATTTGTTGAACTCTTCTAAACTTAAAGGTTTTTCTAATAATTGCCATTCTGGGTTTTCTGGAAAATGAGTTATTATTGCTCTTTTTGGGTCAATGTCAAAATAATAGTCAGAGACATTTAAATCGCCAGAATTACCCCAGGTTGTATCAACTATTCTCCATTTATCATTAATTTCTATTACATTCCAAGCGTGAAGAAAATCTGTGTCTTTCTCTAGTTCAACATAATGATTTCTTTCATCTCGTATATAACCAGAAATTGAATAGCAAAATATATCTGTTCTATCCATAAAATGTTTGAACAATTTAGAGTATCCTAAACAAATTGCTTTTCTTTTTTCAAAAACAGATTCTGCCGAAAGATTATAGGAATATTCTTCATCGTAATCATAATCTGTATTATTCATTCTATTTAGTAAGTCAAAATCATATTTTATATTTAACCCAATCCAATAATAAAAAAACTTTGCTTTTTCATAATCATCAGTAATATTTGCGTTGGCATATCTTACAATTCCTTCAATTGTGAAAGTTTTACCTGATAACTTTTCAGCTAAAACTTTTCCAGACTTACTTTGAGAAAAGCTAAAGTTGAATAAGATAAAAAATATGATTATATATATTTTTTTCATAATTGGTGCTAACGTTTTGCGGCTTTGTTTCAGTGGCTTTGGTTAGACACTGACCAAAACAAATATAAAACAAAATTACGAATCATAGAGGTTTTTCCGAAGGAAAAACCAAGCCCAAGCCATTAAACAAAACCGTTGTTAGCAATAGTTATTTTATCCTGACGACAGTAAGTTCAACTGTTTTCATTTTGTTCTTGTCGTAATAAGATGTGATTTCTATTTGTTTTTCAAAAATCGGTTTGAATTTCAAAATTAAAAGATCTTTATCGTTATGGATTTCTATAGTTTGGTCATTTTTCTTATATTTCCAATTCCAAGGAAGAATAGGAAATCTAAATTTTGAATTTTTCACACGCCAATTAAAATATAATTCACCTTGTCTTTCAAACTTTATTTCGACAAAGTCTCCATGACCAAAATATTCCATTTCATTTTCTGAATATAATTTTCCATTTCCAGACCATTTTGGAGATAAGTTAACATGTTTTATTAATTTTAAAGTGTCGGATTTATAGAAAATGCTGTCTTTATTATTAACAAACCAAGCAGTTTTTACAAAATATTTTTTGTCGAATTTTTGAGCAATAATAAAGCAAGACTGAAAAATCAGAATTAATAAAAGTCCGAATTTTACGAAGTTTTTCATATAATTATTGCTAACGTTTTCGGGCTTGGCGAAGGTGGCGATTTTCACCACAAATGTTGATGCGGAGAACCAAACTTTGATTAACCACAAATGTGTCTGCGGAGCACTGAACCGCCACTTTTGCCAAACCCGTGTTAGCAGTAGTGGTTCTTTCTTCGGTCGTCATTTTGATAGTTTTAGAATTTTAAATGCTCCTTGTCCAACGATGAAAAATACAATTGTCCCTACGATAAGGTCAGGATATTTTGAGTTTGTCAAATAAACAAGTCCGCCCGCTACAATAACTCCAAGGTTTACAATTACGTCATTTGATGTGAAAATCATACTGGCTTGCATATGTGCTTCTTTGCTTTTACTTTTTTGCAGTAGATACAAACAAAGTCCGTTGCCGATAAGTGCAAGAATTGAAATAATTATCATTGTCTGAAAAGCTGGAATTGTTTCCGTTCCAATAAATCGTCTGATAACTTCTATAAAACCAAAAATTGCAAGTGTCAATTGAAAGTAACCTGCCGATTTTGCAATGTTCTTTTTTCGTGTCATTGTTCCGCCAACTGCAAAAAGTGCAAGTCCGTAAACAATACTGTCAGCAAGCATATCTAAACTGTCGGCTACAAGTCCCATTGAGTTTGATATAAAACCTGTCGTAAGTTCAAGTGCAAAAAAGAAAAAGTTTATGGCTAAAACTTGCCAAAGCAATATTCTTTCTTTGTCTGTGTTGTTAGTTGATGCTTCGTAATTGTCTGCCGAAATGCTGTCTATGAGCGAAGTGTCAAACTTTAAGTTGTCAAGTCGTTGAAAAATTTGGTCGTGGTTGTCGGTGTGAAAAACGGTCAGTTGTCTGTTGGGTATATCAAAGTCCAACGAGTTGATATTTGTCAAGTCGGCAAGTTTCATCCGTATCATTTGTTCTTCGGATGGGCAGTCCATTTTTGATATTTTAAATGTCGTTTTCTGCATTGTTTATTGTTGTCGGTTGGGTCGTCTTACCATTACTGCTAACGTGTTGCCGCTTGTGGCAGTTGCGTAAATTTATAACAAAAGATTACAAGTACAAAACTCCTCATAGAATTTTCGGAGAAAATTCCGAACACAAACCATACCTAGCAATTGCTACAAACGGCTGTTATATGCCGTTTTTAATTTAGAGAAATTAAAACCAAATCTTCCTCTGTTATTTTTAAAATAGTAAATTTCATACCATAGTTTGCCAAACTAATACTTCCATCATCTTTATCTTCGATTACACCTGGATTGATATTTAAACGTGGTTCGTAATAAAATATGACTTCAAAACTATTTGATTTTTTTAAATTGAAAATTTGATTAGATGAATCTTTGAATGAATCTTTTTTTTCGAATAGCCAAAATTGTGTTGGATTTATTTCTTTTCGTGATAATTTTAATGTGTCACCAAATTTTAGTGGTTTCAATAAGTTTGGATAAAACCATTTGCCTTTCAACATTTTTTTTATCAGTTTGATTTCGCTATCTGATTTTAATTTATATTCTTGAATTTTTTCTTTAAAAAGCGATTTTCTAAATTCGAAGAAATCTAATTTATCTAAATGGCAATAAGTACGTAAAGCTATTGTGGTGTCTGTTAATTTGACGGTATAATCAGTAATAGCTGAACTTCGGGTTTCACAATTGTCAATATTTATTGATTTTAGATTTTCGATAAAATTAACACAAAGTTTTTTCTTTCTATTAGAAAGTTTCAGTATCCAAATTGAATCGTTTTCTAATTTTGAAGTTCTTTCAAAATTCTTGCTCTCAACATAAAATTTCGTACCTTTTTTAAATGTTTTCAGTTGATAGAAGTTGATTGACTCATCACCGTAAAACAAGTCAATTGTAAAAGTATTGAAATCTTTTCCTTGTGAGAAACCTACAAAATTAGAAAGCAAAATAATTAAATATATAATTTTTATTTTCATCGTAATTCTAAAATGGCATATAACGTTTTGCAGCTAAAAGAAGTGGCGACGAGCCAAAACCAAGCCAAAACAAATATAACGCAAACTTTTGAATTTTCGGAGAAAATTCGGAAGTATGCCCTTGCCTAAGCCATTTTTTTTAACTGCTGTTACCCGTAGTTTTATATTTCGTCAATAATCCTTTGGACTATTTCACCGTTTTTTATTGCCCAAGTAATTTCATAAGAACCAGCCCCATCTGCACATTCCTGTTTTATATAAAAAACACTTTCATATTCGTAAATGACAAATTTTGAATTTTCAATACTTGAGTAATTTCCTTCACTGAATGAAACATTATAAAGGTCATCATAAAGTTCTGTATTCAGGTTGATTGTTTTTCCTTTCCATTGTAAAGACATTGAATTTACTGAAAAAGATATATTTAATGGAATTTCTAATCCATATTGAGATTCTTTATGTGCAATTTTATTGATTCTGTCAGCCTTAATAAGATTAAACTTTAGTACAACATTATCTTGTGAGTATTTATTCAAATTGTCAATAAATATGATTTTTGATTTAGGAATGAAGCCATAAATATTCTTACTATTTGTTTTCGAAAATTTATCTTGGATAATTTCAACATATAACCAATCTGAATTGGTTTCATGATTTTCTGCAATTAAAAAAACTTCATTTTTTTTTATAATATAGATAGTGTCAGAATCAAATTTAGGCTCACTATTTACAATTAATTTATTTGCAAAAGTTATAGCCTCATCTTGCTTTTGTGCAATAATGTGCGATGAAAATAAAATAAATAAGGTAAGTATGTATTTAGTCATTTACAATTACGGGTAACGTGTTGCAGCTAAAAGAAGTGGTGACGAGCCAAGACCAAGCCAAAACAAATATAACGCAAACTTTTGAATTTTCGGAGAAAATTCGGAAGTATGCCTTGCCTAAGCCATTACTTTTAACTGCTGTTAGCAGATGGCTTTTATTTTTCCCCAAGCCAAACTTCGCTGCCTTTTATTAAAAATATTTTTTCTTTAATTCCATCTCTTACTTGGTTAATCTCTCTGTAAGGTTTTTTCAATTCGCTTTTCAACCATTTTTGTTCTTCAAAATAATCTTTGTCTGAAGTGAAATTTTCACGTAAAGATTCATTTTCAAAAATCGGATATTCTTCAACTCTGTGACTCCAATTAAAGTCATTTATTCTTTTAGATATTTTCTCTAGTCCTGATTTCGCAATATTTTTTTCTATTTCTGGTTTGTAAAAAATATTTTCGTAATATTCAATTTCATCATTTATTGCACAAACTACTTGCGAATTATAAATATCTGGTTCAAACATCCATATTTTTAAGTAAAATGGTTTTCCAAGTTCTTTTAGTTGAATATTCCAACTTTCATAAATATCAAAAAACGATTCAATAATTTTCTTACGGATTTTTCCTTTTGGACTTGGGAAATTATGAATTGACATTGCAACTGGATTCCAAGGATATATTCTAAACTTTACATAATCTTTATTAGTTTTTTCAAAATAATCTAAGTCAATTTCCAGGTTATTAATTCTCCAATTTTCAATTTGCTTTATTCTTCTTTTATTTCCTCGAATTTTTTTCATCAATAAATTTTTCTTTTTCTCGTTTTGTTCTTCCAAGCTATCTGCTAACGTGTTGCCGCTTGTGGCAGTTGCGTAAATTTATAACAAAAGATTACAAGTACAAAACTCCTCGTGGAATTTTCGGAGAAAATTCCTAACACAAACCAAGCCTAGCAATTGCTACAAACGGTGGTTGTGTGCTGTGCTAATATGTTTTCCTCAATTCAATCCTTTGTTCAGTTGTTGTTTTTTTAAGCAAAACATAAATTTCGGGAAACTTTCTTGCCAATCTTTTTTCCAATTTAACATATTTTTCTCCTAACTTAATTATTCTTTTTGCTCCTTTATTACCTAATTTTTCATAAAGACAATCTTTAACTGCTATTTTAGTATGATTATTGGAGCATATAAATACGTTTCTCAAGTAATTTTGTCTTATTTTTTCGTTTTTCTGAAAAAGTTTAGTTTTGCTAACTTTTTTAAAGTCTGATTTTAGCTTTTCAAATTCAACTTTTGAAAGTGTAATTCTTGTTGTGTCGATTTCCTGTGCATGAATAGTTGAGCTTAGAAAAAAGAAAATTAGAAGAAAGAACTTTTTCATTTAGTTAAGTTTAGAGTTTAAATTAAAATCATTTCGTGAATCTGGGAAAGCATAGCACACAACGTTTTGCAGCTAAAAGAAGTGGCGACGAACCAAAACCAAGCCAAAACAAATATAACGCAAACTTTTGAATTTTCGGAGAAAATTCGGAAGTATGCCCTTGCTTAAGCCATTACTTTTAACTGCTGTTGTACACAGTTATTTAACATCCACAATAAATGTCAATTACCCAACTATCTTTTTCGGGTTTTATTTCATAATAACAGCCAACTTCTTCATCTATTGGTCCGTAAATATTTTTTACATTGTACCATTTATTTTTAATTTCACTTGATTCAGCTTTATACATTTCCTCAATCCATTTTTTGACTTTATCAATCTGAATTTTTGGTAATGTAACACGTATAGAAATTCCGCCAGCTTCTTGACATTCGTTTTTATAATATTTAATTTCATTTTCAAATGTTTGCTCAAAAGAACAAATACTATAATCAGGATAATTATATTTTTTAACGCTAGTTTTTTCGGAAGTTGATTTATAATTATTAATAAAATATAAATGAATTACTTCTTCAGTATGTTTCGAAAGTTCTGCTTTTCTTTTCAATTCGGAAACATTAGGTTTCTTCAGTTCAAAGTTTTGAGCAGAAATTAATAATGGAATAAAAAGCAATAATATTTGATATAAAATTCTGATTTTCATAATTGTGTACAACTTGTTTATATGTATGACTTTGTCATACATATAAACCTAAATCGGTTGTATATGTATGATTTTTGTAATACACTTTAATTAATGCTAAATTATAATTTTTTTAATACAAATCATCAAACGGGCTTTTAATTTTTTGTAAATTTTGTGTGCTTACATGTGTGTAAATCTCGGTAGTTTTACTGCTGTTATGACCTAATAATTCTTGAATATAACGCAAATCGGTACCGCTTTCTAATAAATGCGTAGCATAACTATGTCTTAACCAATGTAAGGTTACAGGCTTGTTTATCCTTGCTTTTTTTAAAGCTTGTTTCAAGACACTTTGTAAACTCTGTTCAGAATATTGTTCGCCTTTATTATGTCCTTCAAACAACCATTTTGCAGGTTTGTAGGCTAAATAATAGGCTCTTAAATGTTCAAGTATCTTAGGAGATAATGGAACTATTCTGTCTTTTTTTCCTTTCGCTTGTTTTATAAGTACTAAATTTCTTTTAGAATCAATATCAGACGGTTTCAAATGTAATAATTCACTTCGCCTTAATCCGCAACTGTAAATTAACGATAGCATTGTTTTGTGCTTTATGTTTCCGTGAGCATCTAATATTTTCTTAATTTCTTCTTTACTTAGAACATTGGGCAATACTTTTTCTCGTTTGGGCCTGTGAATTTTGTCTAGCTCTAAACTTACGTTTTGTATGGTTTTAAAATATAACTTTATGGCATTTACAACTTGGTTTTGATAAGAATGCGATAAATTATTCTTTAAAATATAGGCGTTATTATAGTAAACAACATCTTCATTTGTAATGGCTGTTATGTCTTTGGTGTTGAAAAATATCAAAAATGACTTCAAAGCATCGGTATAGGTTTTTATGGTGTTTTCACTATATCTTTTTGATTTTAACCAATAAGAAAATTTCTGTAGATGCTTCATTCCTTCTTCCGATGGTAGAGAAGCGGATTGAGGTTCTAGATTAAATAAGGAACGATTGCTTTCAGTGTCCAAAACATACCACACTTTTTTAGATTGACTCCAAGTGCTTCCGGATATATTTTTGACTTCTTGAATTAAGTTGGAATCCTTTTCAAATAGTATAAAAATTACATTTTGATTTTTATGAACTCCTATTCTATAGGTAAATGGGTTGGGCATATAGTTGAAATTTTGGCGTTTAGAATATCAAAATTACAAAATAGAACAATATGTTTAGTAATTGTTTTCCAAAAATATTTGGCTAATTTTACTCAAAATAGTTCCAATGGATTTTTTAAAACGCATCAACACAAAAGCAAAAACAGAAGATAATACCGGTTTTGGAAGTGATTCCTCTAATTATGGTGGTCGATTTTTAACCAAAAATGGAAATGCTAATGTTAGAAAAGACGGAATTGGTTTTATTGAAAGCATAAGCTGGTATCATACCATGCTTAATATTCCACGCTGGAAATTCTTATTCATCATATTACTTTTTTATGTTGTAGTTAACTTGTTTTTTGCCATTTTGTACTTCTTAATTGGGGTTGAACATTTAAACGGAATTACTGCAAATACCAATTTAGAAAAATTTGGGCAAGCTTATTTTTTTAGTGTGCAAACCTATACTACTGTGGGTTATGGCCACATTAATCCTACGGGTTTTTTGGCAAGTTTTGTGTCTTCAATTGAAGCTTTAATAGGCTTGTTAACTTTTGCAATTGCTACTGGTTTGTTTTACGGTCGTTTTAGCAGACCAAGTGCATTTGTTCGTTTTTCGGAAAATGCCATTATTGCTCCTTATCAAAATGGAAAAGCACTAATGTTTCGTTTAGCACCTTATAAAAACACAAATTTGGTTGATGCAGAAATGCGATTAACGCTTGGTATTAGTGTTGAAGAAAATGGAGTAGTGGTGAATAAGTTTTATACGCTTCCGCTTGAAATGGAACGCGTTAATGCCTTAACTCTAAGCTGGACAATTGTGCATCCAATAGATGAAGAAAGTCCGTTGTTTGGTTTTAAAGAATCTGACTACAAAAATATTCAAGGTGAGTTTTTAGTGTTCTTTAAAACATTTGAAGACATGTATAGCTCAACTGTAGTAAAAAGGACATCTTATACGTTTAGTGAAGTGGTTTATGGAGCTAAGTTTGTATCGATGTTTACACGAAGTTCCCAGAATGACAAAACTCTTTTGCATTTAGATAAATTAAATGCTTTTGAAAAGGTGAATTTGTAAAGCATATTTCAAAAAGAAAATTGCCTTTGAAACGGTCAACGTATTAAAAATTAATCAGTTGTTTCCAGTTTTTTTTAAAAAACATACAAAATGTTTTTTTTTAGTTACATTTATAAACTATAAACTATTATATCATGAAAAAAATAATTTTAGTATTAGTCCTAATTATTTCAGCAGGATTAACGTTAAACTCTTGTCAAACAGACGACAGCGCTCCTAATCAGAAATTAAGTAAAAACGCTACACTAATAAACTTACTCATGAGAGTTTCTCATGAAGGATTGATTGCTGGTAGAGATGGAGATAATGATGATAATGATGATGAAAACGAGAACGAAGATATTGATTGTATAAACATTGTTTATCCTTTAACTTTTACTGTAAATGATGGAAGTGGTAATACAACTTCAGTAACTTTAAATAATGATGCAGAATTATATGCATTTTTATCTGATTTTGAAGACAATGGAACAATGACCATCAATTATCCAGTAACTATATCTACGCTTGAAGGTGAAACGATAACGATTAATAATAACGAACAGTTTGAAGACGCAATAGAAGATTGTGGCGATATGGATGACGACGATAACGACGACGATGATGACGACGATGATGATGATGACAACGACAACGATGATGACAACGAAGAAGAAGACTAATATCGATACATTTCACAATAAAAAAAAACCTCACTTTTTAAGTGAGGTTTTTTTAAATATCTTTTTTTAGACTATCCGCCCATTTTTTGTTGAAATTCTTCCATGGTTACTTTTTCATACCCATCAGGAACAATAAAAGCATCTGCAGGTAATTCTTTAGAAACTTCAGTTGCAGTTAATTCTATAGTGGCTTGTGGGGTAACAATTTTCATTTGCAATGGAAATCCATTTAAACCTGTTTCTTTAGTAGAAGTTGTCATTTTAATGTTTTCTGTAACATAAAATTCACCAGTTTTGTCGTCTTTATAAGTTACAAACGCCTTATAACATTTAAAACCAGCAATTTCTCTAGTGTCTGCTTTATCTACTTTCACAGTAACAATGTTATCTAAATCGGCTAAGTCAACACCTTTTGAGCCGTTTTCATCTATTCCAGTTATTTCATATTTTTGCCCCATAGCGTTCATGGTCATTTTAGCAGAATTAGCGTCTTTTACTTTTTTGTACACTTTAGTTACTACCATTCCATTCATCATATCAACTTCCATAGCAATGTTTTCATTGTCATAAAAGCTTGTCATAAAAACGTCTCCCATCATAGCCATTTGTTCGTTGTCGCTCGTCATTTTGTATTTAACAAATCCATTAGTCATTGTTTGTCCAAATGTGCTAATAGTAGCTAATAATAATAAGTAAATTGAGATTTTTTTCATTTTGTTAAGTTTTATGGTTTTTATTTTAAATTTAATATAACATTATAATTTTCTAATTCTTTTAGTGCTTCTTCTGATTGATGATCAAAATTATCTTCTAATTCTTTATAACGCTTTTTATGATTAATTTTTCGAATACAATCATAAAAACGTCTAACTTCTTCAAGAGATGTTAGTTCCAGTTTAGGAACAGTTACTTTATTACCACTGTCATCTTTGGCAACCATTGTAAAATAACTAGAATTGCAATGTTTCACTTTTCCGGTTTGAATATTTTCAGAAACTACACGTATACCAACAACCATTGAACTATTTCCAACATAGTTTACTGAAGCCTTTAAAGTTACTAATTCGCCAATTTCAACCGGGTTTAAAAAATCTACTGTGTCTACAGAAGCCGTTACGCAATAAGAACCCGAATATTTTGAAGCAGCCGCAAATGCAATTTGATCCATTAATTGAAGTAAATAGCCACCATGAATTTTTCCGCTAAAATTAGAATGAGAGGGCAACATTAATTCAGATAAAGTGACTTTAGATGCTGAAACGGTATTAGATGTTTTTAACCTCATTATTCTCTAAAATAAGGAGAAGATTCTCTTTCTACTTTGGTTAAGAAATAACGAGTGTCTCCCCACCAAAAAAATGTTTTATAACGCTCTACATATTCTACTTTAATGAAGTTTCCTTGAAATTTTTTTAAACTGTCAATAACAGCGGGTTGATTATCCATTACCGAGAATTGAAAAACTTGTGCGCCAGAAATGCCTTGGCTTATTTCGCCTTCCCATGTTTTTACAACATAGCCTTTTTTACTGATTTTAATTAATTCACCACTTCGAACTCCTTCACTATAAGGAACATAATAAACAAAAGTAAAATATAAGGTTGTAACCACAGTAGTAAGCAAAAGAACATATAAGAAAAACTTCTTTACAGGATGCATTTTTTTCTTTACATTTTCTTCTTTTAATTCGTCAATTTTAGTTGCTGTCTGATTCATTTTCTATAGCTCTTTTAATTATGTTTTCAGGCAAAGCTTTCTTTGCTTTTGCACCCATTTTTTTCAATTTTTCTACTCTATTTACTAAATTTCCAGATCCATCAACTAATTTGTTCATGGCGTTTCCATATTCAATTTTGGCTTCGTCCATTTTTTTACCAATTTTCACCAAATCAGAAACAAAACCCTCAAATTTATCATATAATGCTCCAGCTTGTCGTGCAATTTCAATGGCATTTTCCTGTTGCTTTTGGTTGGTCCACATGCTGTCAATAGTTCGTAAAGTAGCCAAAAGAGTAGAAGGTGTTACAATTACAATATTCTTTTCAAAAGCTTTGTTGTACAATGTATTGTCTTCGTTCAATGCCAATGCAAATGCAGGTTCAATAGGAATGAAAAGCAATACGAAATCAGGACTTTCCATTTCGTATATGTCCTGGTAATTTTTGTCACTCAATTGGTCTACATGTCTTTTTACCGAATGTACATGCTCTTTTAAGAAAGTGGCTTTGGCATCATCGTCTTCTTCATTTACAAAACGCTCATAAGCCGTTAAGGAAACTTTCGAATCGACTACCATTTTCTTGCCATCCGGAAGGTTGATAATTACATCTGGAAGTATTCTTGAACCTTCTTCGTTGGTAAAACTTTGCTGCACTTCATATTCACGCCCTTTCTCTAAACCTGATTTTTCTAATACACGCTCTAAAACTAGTTCGCCCCAGTTTCCTTGCATTTTACTATCGCCTTTTAAAGCTTTTGTAAGGTTTATAGTTTCCTTGCTCATTTTCTCATTCATGTCGCGTAAACCAAGAATTTGTTGGCGCAGCGCTGCATGATAATCGATACTTTCTTTATGGGTGTCGTCTACTTTTTTCTCAAATAACTGAATTTTCTCTTGAAGCGGATTTAAGATAGTTTTCATGTTTTCTTTATTCTGTTCCGTAAACTTATTGGTTTTTTCTTCCAGAATTTTATTGGCTAAATTTTCAAATTCTTTAGTAAACTTTTCTTGAAGTTGCTCAACTTCGTGTTTTTGTTCTTTATTGCGCTCTAATAAATTATCAAAATCATTTTCCTTTTTCGCCAAATGAATTGCAAACGCTTCTTTCTCTTTTTGAACGTTTTCTTTTTCTAAATTCAATTGAGCAATTGCTTTTTCAAACTGATTTTTTTCAATTTGAAATTGGGTTTTCAATTGTTCTATTTGACCTAATAAACCATTAACACGTTCTTCTAAACCTGATTTTTGAGATTGTGCTTCTGCTTTGGAAAGCATTTTACCAATAAAAAAACCTAGGGCTAATGCTAAAATGAAAACGGCGATTATTAAAAGTGTTTGCGACATATAAAAGTTTTGTAGTTGTAAAATTACATAATAAAATCAATTTAGTAATTGTAATCTGCATAAAATGAAAAATGTATTTTTGTAAAAATTTAAAGCTTCATGCACCGCCATTTTTTATTACATAAACCACACAGTTACTTAAGTCAGTTTGTTAGGGAACAAAAAAGAAAGAAAAAGTTATTGGGCGAATTGTATCCGTTTCCTGAAGGAACAATGGCAATAGGTCGTTTAGATGAAGATTCAGAAGGGTTGTTATTGCTAACAACTGATGGAAAAGTAAGCGAACAAGTAAGAAGAAAAACGGTTGAAAAAGAATATTACGCTCAAGTAGATGGAATTATTACCGAAGAAGCAGTTGCTCAATTGCAAAATGGAGTAGAAATAGGAATAAATGGAACGAAATATTTAACAAGGAACTGTTCGTCTAAACTAATTCCAGAATTGCCAAGCTATATTGGACAAGGTAGAAGAATTAGAGACGAACGTCACGGACCAACGAGTTGGGTTTCTATAACGTTAACCGAAGGAAAATTTCGACAAGTTCGAAAAATGACTGCTGCTGTTGGATTCCCTACATTGCGATTGATTAGAATTAGAATTGGAACTATAACTTTAGAAGGTTTAAATGCTGGTGATGTTGTGGAAGTTAAAGATTTTCAATTGCAAGAGAAATAACAAAAAACAAATTCAATTTATAACCTAAAACCTTTTACCCAAAACCTAATACCTAAAAAATGCTAAACATAGTTTTAATAGAACCAGAAATTCCTAATAATACCGGAAACATTGGCCGCCTTTGTGTTGGAACAGAGAGTAGACTGCATTTAATTCATCCGTTTGGTTTTGAAATTACGGATAAGAATTTGAAACGTTCGGGTTTGGATTATTGGGTACATTTGGATTGGAAAGAATATCAATCTGTTGCCGAATGGAAAGCTCAAATTCCAGACGAATCTCGAGTGTTTTTAATGAGTTCTCACGCTGATAAAAACTATTTAGAACAAGAATTTCAAGATGGCGATTGGTTGGTTTTTGGTAAAGAAAGCAAAGGTTTAAGTAAAGATGTATTAGAACAATTTCCAAATCACTTAACCATTCCAATCTCAGAACATGTTAGAAGCTATAATTTAGCGAACTCTGTTGCTTTTGTAATTGGAGAAGCAAAAAGACAAATTGGTTTAAAAAAATAAGTCCCGCAATGCGAGACTTTATATTATTTGAATAGTTCTAAAAAAAAAGTCTTCATGGCTTCCCAACTTCTTTTATCTGCTTTTTCATTATAAGCAGCTCCTTTGCTATTATCAGTACTTAAATCTTTGTGTGTAAAAGCATGCACAGCATTCGCGTAGTAATTCATTTGCCAGTCGGCTTTTGCAGTTCTCATTTCATCTTGAAAAGCATCTATATCTTTTTGTGGTACATAAGGATCATCAGCTCCATGTAAAACTAAAACTTTCGCTGTGATAGGAACTGTAGTTCTCATTTTGTCTTTACCTAATCCACCGTGAAATGATACAATGCCTTTTACATTTAAATTTCCTCTGGCTGCTTCAATAGCTCCTGTTCCTCCAAAACAATAACCTATTACTGCGATTTCATTTTTATTTGCACCAAGTTTTACCAATTGGTCAATGGCTAACTGAATACGTTTCTGGTATACTTCAGGGTTGTTTTTAAAATAACCAGCCAATTTACCAGCTTCTTCGGTATTTTTCGGATTGTTTACAGAGCCATAAATATCAGCAACAAATGCATGATATCCTAACTTTGATAATGCTTCGGCTGATTCTTTTGCATGATTGTCAATTCCCATCCAAGCAGGTAAAACAATAATACCAATATTTTTAGAGTTTGGTTTTTCTGCTTTAAAGAAGAATCCTTCTAATTTGTCTTTACCATCTAAATAAGAGACAGTATTAATTTGCGCAAAACTTATCATCGTTGAAAAAAGTAGAATGAATATATTGAATTTCATGAGTTAATTGTTTTAGTAAAGTTAGTTATAAAAACAACAATTATCTCTAAACAAAACATAAAGTTATACTACTTTGAATTTTCCAATGGTTTTATCAAAAACAATACTTTCGTTTTGAAATAATTTGTTGAAAGTATCATTTGCAATTAAATTACAAGGTTGGTCTTGTACTAATTTATTTTTTGTCAACACAATCATTTCATCACTTAATTGTATGGCTAAATCAATATCATGTGTTGAATATAGAATGGTTTTCTCGGTTTCGTGAGTAAGTTTTTGCAATAGCTTTATTAATGAGACTTTGTGAACTAAATCTAAATGAGTAGTTGGCTCATCTAAAATAATTAATGCAGTATCTTGTGCAAGAGCACGAGCAATCAATGCTTTTTGCAATTGTCCATCACTAATTTCGTAATGTTTTTTGTATTTGAATTCTTCAATTCCAGTTAAAGCAATAGCTTCTTCAATTTTCAATTTATCTTCTTCAGAAAGTTTGCCTAACCAATTGGTATAAGGTTGTCTTCCTAAAGCTACAATTTCATAAACTGTTAAATTGCTTGGCGGTAAAGATTCGGTTAAAACTATACTTAATTCTTGGGCTAAATCTTTAGGTAAATAGGATTGAATTTTTTTATGATTTAGAAAAACATTCCCATCGAGTGTTGGAATAATCCCAGTGATGGTTTTTAAAAGCGTCGATTTTCCAATTCCGTTTGCACCCACTAAAGCTACTAATTTTCCTTTTTGCAATTGAATATCGCAATTTTGGATTATAGTATTGGTTTCGGATTTAGTTTTGTATCCAATTGAAAGATTTTCGGTATGTAGAATGTTGTTTTTCATACTTCTTTAACTGAAATTTCTCTTTCGAACCAATAACCAAATAACAATTGGTGCACCAATAATAGACGTTACAGCATTTATAGGTAAGGTAATATCATAACCAGGACATTGCGCAATAATATCACAAAATAGTAAAACAATTGCACCAATTAATAACGTACTCCAAAATAATATAAAGTGATTACTTGTTTGAAAAAGTAGTTTTGCAATATGCGGAACTGCTAATCCAATGAAGGCAATAGGCCCAACAAAAGCAGTAATACTTCCGGCTAAAATACTGGTTGCAAATATGATGATGTATCTTGTTTTCTTGAAGTTGACGCCTAAACTTTTGGCATATTTTTCGCCTAATAAAAGTGCGTCTAAAGGTTTGATGACTAAAAAGCTTAAGATGATTCCAATAAATGTAATGATAAAAAGTAAAGAAACTTCATTCCAACTTAAGTTGGCTAAACTTCCTAACGACCAAAAGGTAAATTTTTGTAATTGTTCGGCAGTTGAAAAATACGATAAAACTGAAACAACAGCACTTGTTAAGCTTCCAAACATTAATCCAACAATAAGAATTGCCATTGTATCTTTCAATTTTTGAGAAACGGCTAAAACTGCAATTAATACAAAAGCACTTCCTAAACCTGATGCTAAAACAATTCCATAATTTGATAAGAATAGATTTGCTAAAAATGAAGGTAAAAAACCTGCTCCAAGAATTACAAAAGCAACCCCTAAACTTGCTCCTGAACTCAGTCCTAAAACATAAGGGCCGGCAAGTGGATTTCTGAACAACGTTTGCATTAACAAACCACTTATAGATAATGCCATTCCAACGAGAATTGCAGTAAAAGCTTTGGGTAGTCTAAAATTCCAAAGTATAATTTCCCAACTATCCTTTTGCATCGTATTTCCTAAAAAACTATTTACAATTTCTTTTACTGGAATAGAAACCGAACCCAAACTAATGTTCGTGAAAAATAAAACTACTAATATTGCTATTAGAAGAATGAATAGAAAAGTATGTTTTTTTGTTTGTAGCATGCTTAAGTATTCTTCAAAAGTAGTTTATTTTAATTTTTCAAAAAAATACAATTCATAATCGGGTAAAACTTCTGGATGTAAAATTTTGACAATGTCTTTTAAAACTAAATCAGGTCGGTTAGGAGCTAATTCATAAAAAATAACGCCACCTGTTTTTCCTTTTTTTGAACTAGAAGTGTAAATGTTTTTATTTTGTACGGCTTTGAAATACTTGTAGTTTGAATTTGTTTTAAGAATTTCATCTAAACTTGTAAATTGTCCTGGATTAATCCAAAAATCTGCATCTTTAGCTTTGTCTAAAACAGTTTCAAACGATAAAGCTAAACTTCCAGTTCCATTAGAATCTTTCCATAAATAGTTTCCGTTAGCTTCTTTTAAAAATAAAGCAGCCCAACTATCGCCTTGAGGTAAATACCATTGATCTTCATAAATTGAACCTGCCATAATTGTAGGCTGATTTTTGATATTTTTTACTAGTAATAATGCTTCATTATAACTTTTTTCAATTTCAGAAAAAATAATATTTGCTTCTTCATTTTTATCATATAAAGCACCAAAAAACTTAATCCATTCTGCTTTTCCTAGTGGTGTTTTTTCAGTCCAATCGGCATTAAAAATAATTTTCTGTCCGTTTTTTTCTAAATTTTTATAGGTTTTTAAGTCTCCATCAACACTAAATCCAACAATGATATCTGGATTTAAATCCAATATTAATTCGGTATTTAAACTTTGGTTACTCCCAATTTCACGAATAGTTCCAATGTCAATTAAAGCTCTTGTTTTTTCAGAAGAAACATAATGCGTAGAAGGAAATCCAACAATTGTATTTTCGCTTTGAAGCATTTCAATTGATGGAATATGAGTAGTTGAGGTAACAATTATTTTTTTTACTGGAATTTGAATTTTAGTATACGAATTTAAGCTATCAGGAAGTTGAGCGTTTTCTTTGTGCAAAACATATGTGTAAACCTCTTTTGCTTCGGGATAAGCATTTTTTACTTTCAAAATAGAAAAATCAGCATATTCTACAATAGAAAAACCTTCAGCATGTTGCACTAAATTAATTTCAGAAGTAGTTTTTTTGTTAAGTTTTGAAGCTTCTTTGCATTGTGTAAAAAGACTAAGGGAACAAATTAAAAATAAAATTTGATAAATTAAACGCATGCTTTTTTTTACAAAAGTATAGTTTTGTTTTAATATTTCATTGATTTGTAACAAATGATGCATAATGTGTTTGAACCTTTTTTTAAATTTGAAATAAAAAAATGAGAGGGAATTCAAATACATTTATTTACATCATTGCAGGAATAATTTTATTGCATTTTATTATTGGGTTTGTATGGCTTATTTATAAAATGAATAAAAAGAAATAATTTCTATTTATCGTTTAAACTAAAAACAATTGGAATCGCATAGCTAACAACAACTGTTTTTCCTCTTTGTTGACCGGGTCTAAATTGTGGTAATTTGTTAATAATTCTTAAAGCTTCTGTTTCAAAATCGGCTGAATATTCTTTATTTGTAGCGGTCACTCTGTTTCTTATATTATTAATTTTTCCTTCTTTAGTAATTTCAAAAAGAACAATTACTCTTGCCGTAATTTTATTTTTTTTGGCTTCTTTTGGGTATTCTAAATGTTTTTCAATGTGTTTTTTCATTTCTTCATGAAAACATTCTCTTTGCAAGGTTGTTTCAATTTCTTTGCATAAACTAAAAAGTGGAACTTGTTCAACTATTTGAAAAGGAACAGCTTCATCTAAATATTCAGGTTCAGCAACTATTCGTTCTTCGCTTATTACTACAATTGGAGTGTTTTCATAATCTATCATTTCAATTTTATCATCTTTCAATTTAAATTCAACTGTGTATTGTGCTTGAACTTTTACAATTTGGTTGTTGTGTTTAGCAGGGCTAAATTTTGGAAGTAAATTAAGTACACGAATTGCCTCATTTTCAAAGGCTTTTTTAAAGGAAGTTGGCTTTCCTTTTGCTTCTGTAATGGTGATTTTTCCTTCTTTATCTATTATGAAAGTGCAAAAAACTTTAGATTCAACCTTTACTTTTTTGGCTTCTTTAGGATATTTTAAATTTTTTTCGATGTGGGCGTTGATGAAATTTACAACACAATCTCTTTGAAGATCTTTCTTTACATTTTTACACTTTTCAAATACTGGAATTTGATCTACTTTGTTAAATGAAATCACTTCATCAATTTTGTTAGTATCTAAATTACTTGTACTCACTTGAGCAAAACAATTATAACTTAATAATGTTAGAAAGTAAAGATATTTCTTCATTTTAGATATTTTTTTTCAAATGTAAACAAAAATAAAATACCTTTGTACTCGAATTTTGGTTGTTGTTTCTGATTTTTTTCAAAACAACATTAAAAGGGAATTAGGTTTAATGCCTAAGCTGTACCCGCAACTGTAAGCTAATAAGCTTGTTGTTATCTACAAAACCACTGTTGAGAATTAAGAATTAAGAATTCTGAATTTAGAAAATTTCTAATTTCTAATTTCTAATTTCTAACTTCAAAATGGGAAGGTAAACAACAAGACGCAAGCCAGGAGACCTGCCACATTCACTGAGTAACAAACTTTCGGGAAAAAAGGTTTGAGTATGGGATAATTCTATGCTTTTCTTCCAAATTTTATTAAAATTATTTACAAACAAAATGAACACTAAGTTTATTAAATTAAGTGTATGTACTGTGCTTTTTGCCACAATTTCGTATGCACAAGAACAAGATTCTTTAAAAATTAATCAGTTAAATGAAGTTGTAGTTTCCGACACAAAATTTGCACAAAGCAAAGAAAAATCGGGAAAAATTATTGAAAAAATCACAGCTGAAGATTTAGCTAAAAGGCCAGGACAATCTGTTGCAACCGTTTTAAGTCAGGTTGCTGGTGTTGAAATTAACGGAAATCAATCGGCTAACAGTAAAAACCAAGGAATTTATATTAGAGGAGGAAGAAACCGTCAAGTAGCCATTTATATTGATGGAGTTCCTGTAAATGACGCTTCTAATATTAATTCGGAATACGATTTACGTTTGTTAAACGTAGATATGATTGAAAGTATAGAAATTTTAAAAGGTGCGTCAAGTACTTTGTATGGTTCAGGTGCCGCAACAGGAGTAATTAATATTACTTTGAAAAAATCAAGTAATTCAAAACTTTCAGGAAATGCTTTTTTTGCTTTAGGAACACAAAATACTTCAGAAGATTCTAAAACAAAACCTCAAGATTTTAACCAAGGTTTTTCGGTAAACGGAACCTTAGGAAAAGTTACGTATTTAACTTCGCTAAGTAGTACTGAAACAAAAGGTTTTTCGGAAGCTTTTGGTAAGAATTATGAAGATGACACTTTTTCAAGAGTAAATGTTTTACAAAAAATTGGTTTCAAAGCAACTGATAAATTGTCGTTTGATTTCTTTGGAAATTATGATAAAATAAACAACACGTTTGATACTTCTTACGCTGGTCCAACTGTAAGTAATGATGAAGTTCATAATAACGGAAATAGTGAACAATTTAGAATTGGTTTTTCTCCTAAATACAAATACAATAAAGGAGAATTGGTTTTAAATGCTTCAGCTGCAACTATTGATAGAGAGATTAATTTATTTAGTTCATGGACAAATACTGTTGATAATTATAGTTATTCATCAAGAAGTATAAATGCCGATTTATTTAATAAATATACTTTTTCGAATCAGTTTTTTGCAATTCTTGGAGTTCAAGCTCAATATTTTGATATGACGCAAGAAGATGCTTATACGAATATTGAAAAAGATGGCGCAAAGTTTAACATTGTTGATCCTTATGCAACAGTTGTTTATAATTCAACTTTTGGCTTAAATGTAAATGCAGGTGCAAGAATGAATAATCATAATGTATATGGAAATCATGTAGTTTATAATATCAATCCAAGTTATAATTTTTTTAATTTGCCTTTAAAAGTTTTAGCTTCATATAGTACGGCTTATATTACGCCGAGTTTGTACCAATTATTTTCTGCTTATGGTAATTTAGATTTAAAACCTGAAGAGAATTCAACAGTTGAAGTTGGTTTTGAAACCAATTTATTTTCGAAGAAATTAACTTTTAACTCGGTTGGTTTTTACAGAGAAGAAACAAATGCTTTTGGTTTTTATACCAATACGTCAACATGGGTTTCAAACTACATCAATATTGATGGAACGTATAATGCTAAAGGTGTTGAAACTTCAGTTAAATACAATTTCAATGAAAGATTAACTGCAAATGCTAATTATACTTTTACAGAAGTAGAACAACCGTTAAGTAGATTAATTGCTAAACATAAAGCGAATGCAGGAGTTGATTATATGTTTAGCGAAAAAGCCTCGTTTGGTTTACAATATCAATTTGTTGACAAACGTAATGATGCTTTTTATAACAGTTTAATTTGGGCAAACGAAAATGTTTCTTTAGCTGCTTACCAATTGGTAAACGCAAACTTTAGATTTAACGTAATTAAAAACAGATTGTCATTGTTTGGAGCAGTTAATAATATTTTAAATGAAGAATTTCAGGAAAATATAGGTTATGCTACAAAAGGAAGAAACTACAAATTAGGATTGAATTTTCAGTTTTAAGAAATAATAATAATACAATAATTTAAAAGAGGTTTTAGTATATTTACTTGAACCTTTTTTTTGTTTGTAACAAAATGAAAACACATTCGTCTACTTTATAAACCAACTCATAATTAAATGCAACAACAGGAGTTCTTAAATATTATATCTCCATTTAAAGATAAAGTTTTTAGAATTGCTAAGCGTTTATTAGTGAGTTCAGAAGAAGCAGAAGATGCTACACAAGAAGTTCTTATACGGTTATGGAATAAAAAAGATGGCTTAAATAAGTACAACAGTGTTGAAGCACTTGCTGTAACCATGACTAAAAATTACTGTTTAGACCAATTAAAGTCGAAACGAGCAGGTAATTTAAAGTTAGTACATAGTAATTACTCAGATAGAGAAGCAGGAATTGATAAACAAGTAGAAGATAGAGACAGTTGGAATTGGGTAGAAAAAATAATGAATGATTTACCCGAACAACAACGATTAATAGTACAAATGCGAGATGTTGAAGAATATGAGTTTAGCGAAATAGCACAAGCATTAGAAATGAATGAAACAGCAGTCAGAGTAGCTTTGTCAAGAGCTAGAAAAACGATAAAAGAAAAATTAGTTGAAAAACACAATTATGGAATTAGCCCAAATAGAACAATTACTAAATAAGTATTTAGAAGGCAATACTAACATTGCTGAAGAAAGAGAATTAAAGGCCTATTTTTCTTCAAATAATGTGGCATCACATTTGCAACCTTATAAATCAATGTTTGGTTATTTTAAAAATCAAGAAGAAGTACAGTTTACAAAAACACTTCCGTTACAACCTAGAAAACGAAATGTCGTAAAATGGATAGGAGTTGCTGCAAGTTTTGTTATTCTTTTTGGAACTGCATTTTTCTATATGAATTCAAATGCTTCTAATGAAGACTTAGGAACATTTGATGATCCAGAAGTTGCATTTATTGAAACACAAAAAGCACTAGAAATGCTTTCGAATAATGTGAATCAGGGAGTAGAAAGTGTTGCATTATTAAATGAGTACAATCAATCAAAAAAAACAATTTTTAAATAAGAAAGAAATGAAAAAGTTATTATTAAGTATACTATTAGTTGTATTCACAAGTATGGGGTTTGCACAAAACGCCTTCGATAAATTTGAAGACAAAGAAGGAGTAGCTTCTGTTATTGTAAACAAGAAGATGTTTGAATTGATGAGCAAAGTAAAAGTTGACACTAAAGATAAAGAAGCTCAACAATATATGAATTTGCTTAAAAAATTAGATAATTTAAAAGTGTTTATGTCATCGAGTGCTAAAGTTTCAGCTGAAATGAAAAGTACAGTAGCAAGTTATCTAAAGACCAATCCATTAGAAGAATTAATGCGAGTTAGTGAAGATGGGAAAAAAGTAAATATTTATGTAAAATCAGGCGCTTCTGAGAATATTGTAAAAGAATTATTAATGTTTATTGAAGATCCGATGTCTAAGGATAAACAAGCTGTTGTGCTTTCATTAACCGGAAATTTTAATTTAGATGAGATATCAGCTTTAACTGAGAAAATGAATTTACCAGGAGGGAACGAGCTTAAAAAAGCTTCTAAAAAATAAATTATGAAAGCATTTATAATCACAATAATTTCTTTTTTAGCTATAAGTTGTTCTAATAAGCCAACTTTACAAAAGTATTTTGTTGAGAATACTGAAAACAAAGATTTTATAGCAATAGATGTTTCTCCTAGTATTTTAAAAATGGATAAAGCTTCATTAAGTGATTCTGAAACAAAGGCTTTAGACGCTTTTGACAAAATGAACATTATTGCTTTTAAAAAAGACACTTTAAACGAAGTAAAATACAAGGACGAGGTTGCGAAAGTAAAGGCTATTTTAAAGGATGAAGAATATCAAGAATTAATGAAATTTGGATCTTCAAACCAAGGTGCTTCAATTTATTTAGTAGGTACAGATGAAAATATAGATGAGTTTGTTATTTATGCTAATAATCAATCTTCTGGTTTTGCATTGGTTCGCATCCTTGGTGACAATATGAATCCAAATGATTTAATGTCAATTGTAAATATTATGCAAAAATCTAAAATAGATTTAGACCAACTAAAGCCTTTAGAAGGAATTTTAAAATAAGTTAGTTATTAATTAAAAAAGGCTCAAATTATATTTGAGCCTTTTTTTTAATTTTTAAAATATTTAAATGGAACAATTAACATTCCAAAACATTCACCATGTTCTTTTCCTATGTGCTTATGATGCATTTTATGAGCTCTTCTTACAGCTTTAGCATATCTATTGTTTGCGTTTCTAAAAAGCTTGAATCGTTGATGTATGAAAATATCGTGTACTAAAAAATAAGCTAATCCATAAGCAAAAATTCCCAATCCAATTGCTAATCCAATTGCTAATATGTCATTTTGCCACAGCAAGAAAAAACCAATACTAACAACTGCATAAAAGATAAAAAAGAAATCATTTCTTTCAAACCATGAATCATGATCTTTTTTATGATGGTCAGCATGAAGTTTCCATAAAAAACCATGCATTACATATTTGTGAGTAAACCATGCCATAAATTCCATCATGGAAAATGTTAGTATAAAAACCAATAAATGTAACCACATAATTAAATAATATTTAATTTAAAATTTAAATAGCATTGAGCAAATAAACTTGCTTTTTGATAATCAGAAACCCTGATTCTTGTGTTTTTTATTTCTTTTGAAGGAGTGTTTTTCAGCTTAACGAGTAATTTTTTATAATATCTATATGCAGTATAAACACCAAAGCGTGCTTCAATTGGTAAGTTTTTTATACCAATATATGCTGCTTCAAAATCACTTTCAATGTCTTGTATAATTTCTTGCTTAGATTTTTCATCTAATTGAGACAAGTCTGTATTTGGAAAGTATGTTCGATTCAATTGTTCAAAATCTGCTTTTAAGTCTCTTAAAAAGTTTACTTTTTGAAAAGCAGAGCCTAAACGCATAGCACTATCTTTTAATTCATTGTATTTGTCTACATCACCTTTTACAAAGACTTGTAAGCACATTAACCCAACTACATCTGCTGAACCGTATATGTATTCGTTATATTCTTCAGTTGTATTGTAGTCACTTTTATGTAAGTCCATTTTCATACTTTTCATAAAAGCTTCAATCAATTCATAAGGTATGTTATATTTATTAACTGTGTCTTGAAAAGAATTTAAAATAGGATTTAAACTAATTTTTTGTTTTAGAGCAAAATCTAAATCATTCTGAAATTTATCAAACAATAATTCTTTGTTGTAATCATGAAAGCTATCAACTATCTCATCTGCAAAACGAACAAATCCATATATATTATAAATTTCTTGACGAATGCTTGGCGCAAGCATTTTTACAGCAGACGAAAATGATGTACTGTATTTCTTGGTAACTTTAATGCTACATTCATTCGAAACTTCATCAAATAATGCCTTCATATTATTCGTATTTTTTTATTAATTCTGCGACTAGTTTTCCTGATATTAAAGAAGGAGGAACCCCTGGACCTGGTACAGTAAGTTGACCTGTAAAATATAATTTTTCTACTTTTTTACTTTTTAACTTGGGTCTTAAAAAAGCAGTTTGTAATAAAGTGTTTGCCATTCCGTATGCATTTCCTTTATATGAATTATAATCTTTAATAAAATCATTTACACAAAATGATTCTTTAAATATAATACTATTTTTTACATTTTGTGTAGTTAATTTTTCAAAACGGTCAATAATAATATTAAAATATTTTTCTCTTATTTCTGTTGTATCTTCAATTCCTGGTGCTAATGGTATTAAGAATATTCCTGCTTCTTTTCCTTCTGGAGCAGCATTTCTATCTGTTTTAGATGGAAAACTTGCATAAAAAAGAGGTTCTTTTGGCCATTGAGGGTTATCATAAATTTCTTTAGCATGATTGTCAAAAGATGTGTCAAAAAACAGACTATGGTGTTCAACATTGATCAACTTTTTGTCAAATCCTACATAGAACAATAAAGAAGATGGGGCAAATGTTTTTCTTTCCCAATACTTTTCTGAATATTGCCTGTCTTTTTCGTGTAGTAACGTCTCAGTGTGATGGTAATCGGCACCACTTAATACAATATCACTTTTAATTATATTTTCATTACAAATAATACCAGTTGCAACACCATTTTCTGTAATTATACTTTCAATATTTGAATTTGTGTGAATTTTAACTCCAAGTTCTAAAGCTAGTTTTTCCATAGCTAATATAACTGAATACATTCCGTTTTTTGGATGCCAAGTTCCTAGCCCAAAATCTGCAAAATTCATAAAGTTATAAAAAGAAGGAGTGTCGCTAGGCTTAGCTCCCAAGAACAAAACAGGGAATTCTAATATTTTAACAAGTTTTGGATTTTTAAAACGCTTTCTTATGTCTTTAGAAATATTACTAAAAAATAAATGTGCTTTTTTTGCCGTGTCTAATGTAATTAATTCAAATATTGATTCTCCTGGTCTGTAAACCAATTCTTCAATCGCAATTTTATAATTACTTTGAGCTTCATTCATGAATTTTCTCAATTCATTTCCACTACCTTTTTCTTCTTTCTCAAAAGTTTCAATTATGGCCTCTAAATTATCAGCAATTGTTGTAAATTCATTAATTCCAAAGTAAACTTGATATGCCGGAGATAGCTTTAAAAGCTCATAATAATCTGAAGGTTTTTTATTAAAATCATTGAAAAATCTCTCAAACACATCAGGCATCCAATACCAAGTTGGGCCTATGTCAAATGTAAATCCATCTTTTTTAAGTTGTCGAGCTCTACCGCCTATTGTGCTATTCTTTTCGAATACAGTTACTGTGTTGCCATCTTTTGCAAGATAACAAGCTGCAGAAAGTGCAGAAAAACCAGATCCAATTATTGAGATATTTTTATTCACTATTGTATTTTTTTAGTCAATTCTTCAATTGATTGATAAATGCTCATTCTTTCAGGCAGTTTTTCTCTATCTATAAATTGAGTCATTCTACCTATTAAATATAATTCGTCTTTATTGTCTTTTAAGATTTCGTTTTCAAATTCAGAAATATACTCATCAATATTTTCCTGAAGCGGTTGTACCGTTAGATAAGCTACATAAGTTATATTGTTAAAAAAACTTGAAATGTCCTTTAAACTATCGATGGGAATGTTTTCCCCTAAATATATACACCTATATCCTTGAAGTAAAACTTCGTAATTTAAATACATTAAACCAATTTCATGTATCTCATTTAATGGTAAGAACAATACAAATACTCTATCTTCTTTAATTGGTTCTAAGATTTGTACCTTTTCTGTGTTTACTTGTATTTTTTGTTTAAATAAATTGGTTATGAAGTGTTCATGAGAAGGTGATATTGTATTTGTTTGCCATAATAAACCAATCTCATTCATCAGCGGTATGAAAACTTCATAAAATACCTCTCTAAATGTCTTTTCTGACAACAAATTATCATAAGTTTTAAAAAATAACGATTGATCAAAATTCATCATTGCCATTTTAAATGAATTTATAGCATGATTTTTTGCGGTTTTATCAGTTGTAATTTGTTTTACTAGTTCCGGAATTTCTTTTTCAGATAATTTTGAGATTTTAGATATTTTATATCCATAATCATGAAGAAGTACTATGTTTAGTAATTTTTGTAGATTCGTTATGTCATAATATCTAATGTTCGAATCTGTTCGCATTGGCTCTAAAGCATTGTATCTCTTTTCCCATATCCTAATAGTATGCGCTTTAATACCTGAAAGGTTTTCTAAATCCTTTATACTGAATATATTTTTAACATTGTTCATCTTTTATATAGATTTGTTAAACAAAAATATGTATTTTTATTTTAATATGAATCAATTTTTGTTTTTTTTTGGTAAATTAAAATTATGTTAGTTCTTTTTTAGTTCTATTTTTGTCTAATTATGAAGTACAATTATATTTTCTCTGGTCTAGGTTTGTCTACTATTTTGGTTTTAAACGAAATGTTTGAAAATAATTTATTAGTCAATAAAAGTGTTTTGGTAATTGAACCAAATGAGATTGGAAGTATTCAAAAAACTTGGTGCTATTGGGAAAATGAGATTGGAAAATGGGACGATTATTTAAACACCAAATGGAATAGAGCACTCTTTTTAAATGAAAAACTATCTGTTGATTGTTTGAATGGTCAATTGATTTATAAACAAATAGATTCAAAAGAATTTCTAGTTCGATTGTTTGAGAAGCTTAAACAAAACATTGATATTACCTTAGTCAAAGAAAAATTTATATTTTTCAGCGAAGACGATAAGCAAGTAGAAGTTGTATCGGATCAAGGGAGTTATTCCGCTGATTACTTCTTTTCTAGTGTTTTACTAGATAAAGAATATCAAAATAGTACTAAATACCCGCTATTAAATCAACATTTTATTGGATGGTTTGTTGAATCTGAAGATTCTTTCTTTGATTCTGAAAAGGTGACTTTTATGGATTTTAGTGTTGAGCAAAAGAGAAATACACGTTTTATGTATATTTTGCCTTTTTCGAAAAATAAAGCACTTTTTGAATATACGTTGTTTTCAAAAAAAACACTTTCAGAAAAAGAATACGAAGATGAAATTATATTGTATTTAAATAAAATAGGTCTTAATGATTATTCTATTTTCAAAAAGGAACAAGGGAATATTCCTATGACAGTTTTTCCATTTTGGAACAAAAACAAAAAGAGGGTTTTATTTATTGGTTCTGCAGGTGGTTGGACAAAAGCAAGTACTGGATATACTTTTAAAAATTCAGTTCGAAAAGCATCTGAAGTTGTGTCTTTTCTAAAGCAAGAAAATGTTGATTTTAGAAAATTCCATAAATGGAACAAATATAATTTTTATGATTCCTTATTCATTGATGTTTTATATCAAAATAATCATTTAGGAAAGAAAGTTTTTTCTAATATGTTTTCTAAAGTGGATCCTAGTTTGATTTTGAGGTTTTTAGATGAGAATACAACTCTTCTTGAAGACTTTAAGATTATTATGGCTTGTCCTAAATTTCCTTTTCTAAAGGCACTGTTTAAAAAGCTAATAAAATAAGTGACCATGGAGGGATTTGAACCCTCACGCCCTTGCGAGCACCACCCCCTCAAGATGGCGAGTCTACCGTTTCTCCACATGGCCTTAAATAAAAAAAGTTAAGCAAAATGCTTAACTTTTTAATTGTGACCTGGCTGGGGCTCGAACCCAGGACCCCATCATTAAAAGTGATGTGCTCTACCAACTGAGCTACCAAGTCATTGCTATCAAGGAAAAATATTGTAATTTGTGACCTGGCTGGGGCTCGAACCCAGGACCCCATCATTAAAAGTGATGTGCTCTACCAACTGAGCTACCAAGTCATTCTTTTTCCTTGAATGCGGGTGCAAATATAAGTAGTATAATTTATTTTTCAATGGGATTTTCTTATAAATTTGTATTTTTTTTTAAATTAATCTTTAACTACCTTATTTTAAGGAAATTATTTTAAGTATGAAAATTGTTTTAGTAGGATATATGGGTTCAGGCAAATCAACAATTGGCAAAATGTTGTCAGAAAATGTAGGAATTCCCTTTTATGATTTAGATGAAATTATTGAAAAACAAGAAGGTATGTCTATCAAAAAAATATTTATTGAAAAAGGAGAGGTTTATTTTAGAAAATTAGAACATTCTGTTTTAAATGTTTTTATAAATACAAATGAAGATTTTGTTTTGTCATTAGGAGGAGGTACGCCATGTTATGCAAATAATCATGAAGTTTTAAAAATGTCTGATGTAGCTTCTTTTTATTTAAAAAATTCAGTTGACACTTTATGTGAAAGATTGGAGAATGAAAAAATGAGCAGGCCTTTGATTGCAAATTTCAATAAGGAAGAACTGAAAGAATATGTAAACAAACATTTATTTGATAGGAATTTTTATTATTATCAATCCAAATATGTTGTTGAATGTACCTCAAAAAGTATTGAAGAAGTTGTGCTAGAAATAAAATCTATATTAACTTAAATAAGCATAACTATTGTCTTTCTCAAACACGACTTGTATGTGCTCTTGAAGAGAAGTTGAGAGAGAAATCCCTTTAAAGTCTGCTTTTACAGGGTATTTTTTATGGTTTCTATCTATAAGAACCGCAGTTTTAAATTTGCTTAATGGTACATCTAAAAAATGTTTAACACCATAAATAAGTGTAGCTCCAGAATTTAAAACATCATCAACTAAAACCAGTGCTTTATTTTCATATTCTGAAGTTTGAAGCGAAGTAGTAATGTTGTCTTTTGGATTTTGTTTATTGATTTTAACTTCACATAAAACAACTTTTAAGTCGGATATTTTAGATAGTTCTTCAGATATTTTTTGGGCAAAAGTATATCCGCTATTTGCAATTCCTGCAATTACAACTTCTTTTTCATCAACGAAGGTTTCTAATATTTGATAACTAATTCTTTTGGTTTTATGAATTATTTCTTCGTTTGTTAAGATTATGTTTTTCATTTACAGTTCTGTTGTGTTATTTTTTATCAAATATAAAAAAGAGTTCCTTATTAGCACGTGGTTTTATTGAATTATATGCTTTTTCTAATGTTTTTATTTTAAACGTTTCGCTAAACAAATATTTATATTCTTCTAATGAACCACCAAAAGGAGGTCCGTCTTCAGTAAGAGGAAAGTTAAAAAGTAAGCCTGCTATTTTACCACCAGGGTTTAGTAATTCTAGCATTTTTAAAACATAATTAGACCTTAAATTAGGGCTAAGAGCACAAAAAAACGTTTGTTCAATGATTAAATCAAACTTTTGATTGAGTTTGAAGAAATCAGTTTGTATGATATTTTCTTTTAATTGAGGATTTCTATTACGAATATTTTCTAATGGAGTAGGAGCTAAATCAACTACATAAGTATTTTTAAAGCCTTTTTGAATTAAATAATCAAATTCATAACCGTTTCCTGCACCAGGAATTAATATTTTTAAATCACTATTTGTTAATTGATCAATATATTCTTTCAGAGGTGTTGTAATTTTACCTGCATCCCAACCTATCTCTTTTTTTTGATATCTACTTTCCCAATAGTTACTATTCAATTCCATCTTCACTCATATTTTCACTTGTATATTCGTCGATATCTCTTCTCTCTTTCTTTGTTGGACGTCCATCTCCTTTAGATCTATAATGTTCTTTGGCTAATTTTAATAATTCAAAACGTTCAAATTCTTCTTTTGGAGTTTCGTCTTTTCTATAAACGTCTACTAATTTTGCACCAACCCTATTTTGTGGAACATCTAATACCGTTATTTTATAATTAATTTGGTCTTTGCGAAGTGTGATTTTATCGGTAGCGAAAACCTCTCGAGAAGGTTTGGCCTGTTGCCCATTAATAGTCACATGTCCTTTTTTTATTGCTTCAGATGCGATACTTCTTGTTTTGAAATAACGAGTACACCATAAATATTTATCCACTCTCATACAAAATTCAAAATTCAATGTTAATATTTATACAAAAATAAACGAAAATTGTATCTTGCACCAAAATTACTTTGAAAATGAAAAATATTTATAAAGCCCTTTGCTTTGTAGTTTTAGCTACTATGTTAGTAGCTTGCCCTAATACTGATGATGTAACAGTGCCTCCTCTTAGAGATTATACTGAAGTTTACACAGAGGATTTGGCTGAAATTGAAGATTTCTTAGACACACATTTTGTAACCGTAGATGCGGATTACAATACAACATTTGAGTTGATTCCGGATGGAGGAACTCAAACCCCAATTTCGTCAATGCCAGAGCTTCAATTTAAATTAGTGGACGCGCATGATATAACTTATAAAGTTTATTATTTAAAATTAAGAGAAGGAATAGGAGAAGCTCCTACAAGAGTTGATTCTGCATTTGTAACTTATAAAGGTACAATTCCTACTGATATTACTTTGACATTTGATCAGCGAGTTGAACCAATCTGGTTTCCATTAGAAGATGTCGTTCGTGGATGGGGAGAAATTATTCCAGAATTTAAAACGGGAACGTATACAGATAACCCTGATGGAAGTATAACTTTTGATGATTATGGAGCTGGTGTTATGTTTTTGCCTTCAGCATTAGGGTATTTCAATCAATCTGTAGGTAATATTCCTTCGTATTCTCCATTAATTTTCAACTTCAGGTTGCACGATCAAAGATATAGAGATCATGATAGAGATAAAATATTATCAAAAATTGAATATGGTGCAGATTTTAATGAGGAAGCTTTAGATACGGATGGTGACGGTCTGCCAAATTATTTAGATGTAGACGATGATAATGATGGTTATTTAACTAAAGAAGAGATAAGTTATATTCATCCATCTGATCCTGACGCTATAACTCGTTATTATCCTTATGATGGAGTAGCGCTTGATGATCCTTTAACTCCATATGTAGATGAATCAAAAGGTATTCCTAGTTGTTCAAATGATTTTACAACAACAACAAGGTTAAGAAAACACTTAGATCCTGCTTGTCACGAATAGTGATTATTATAAAATAAAAAAAATCCCAATCATTATTTGATTGGGATTTTTTTATTTGTTGAAATGAATTATTTTCTCTTCATCACTTTTTCTACCTCCTCAACAATTGCTTGATTGTTTAATTTGTATTTATCCATTAATTGAGCTGGAGTTCCAGATTCTCCAAAACTATCATTAACTGCTACAAATTCTTGTGGTGCAGGATTGTTTAATGCCAATACTCTAGAAACGCTTTCTCCAAGTCCGCCTAGTATATTGTGTTCTTCAGCAGTTACAATACAACCTGTTTTAGCAACTGACTTTAGAATAGCTTCGTCATCTAAAGGTTTAATAGTATGTATGTTAATTACTTCTGCAGAAATTCCTTTCGCTTCTAAAGCTTCAGCAGCAATAAGAGCTTCCCATACTAAATGTCCTGTTGCTACAATAGTAACATCTGTACCTTCATTAAGCATAATAGCTTTTCCAATAACAAAAGGTTCGTCGGCAGGCATAAAGTTTGGAACAACTGGTCTTCCAAATCGCAAATATGCAGGGCCTTTATGATCTGCTAATGCTAAAGTTGCTGCTTTGGTTTGGTTATAATCGCAAGTATTAATAACTGTCATTCCTGGCAACATTTTCATTAAGCCAATGTCTTCAAGAATTTGATGTGTTGCACCATCTTCTCCTAATGTTAATCCTGCATGCGAAGCACAAATCTTTACGTTTTTTTCAGAATAAGCTACCGATTGACGAATTTGATCATAAACTCTACCCGTTGAAAAGTTAGCGAATGTTCCTGTAAAAGGAATTTTTCCACCAATCGTTAATCCAGCTGCAATTCCAATCATGTTTGCTTCTGCTATTCCAATTTGAAAAAAGCGCTCTGGATGATTTTTTTTGAAATCGTCAAATTTTAACGAGCCAATTAAATCCGCACAAAGTGCCACTACGTTTTCATTTTTTTGACCTAGTTCAGTCATTCCGGCTCCAAAACCTGAACGTGTATCTTTACTTCCTGTATTTGTGTATTTTTTCATTATAATTTCAATTGAAGAATTAATAATCAGCTAAAGTTGATGTGTTTTGAGCTAATGCATTTGCTAATTGCTCATCATTTGGTGCTTTCCCATGCCAAGCATGTGTATGCATCATAAAGTCAACTCCATTACCCATTTCTGTATGAAGTAAAATACAAACTGGTTTTCCTTTTCCAGTTTTTGATTTAGCTTCATTCATTCCGGCTAAAATTGCTCCAATATTATTTCCTTCTTTAATTTCTAGAACTTCCCAATCGAAAGCTTCAAATTTAGCTTTAAGACTTCCCATTGCTAAAACTTCATCAGTAGTTCCGTCAATTTGTTTTCCGTTTAAGTCAACGGTTGCAATAAGATTGTCTACTTTTTTTGCAGAAGCATACATAATTGCTTCCCAGTTTTGACCTTCTTGTAATTCACCATCACCTAAAAGAGTATAAACTAAATGATTATCATTGTTTAGTTTTTTTGCTTGAGCAGCTCCAATACTAACTGATAAACCTTGTCCTAATGAACCAGATGCCATTCTTACTCCTGGTAAATGATCATGAGTTGTTGGATGACCTTGTAGTCTTGAATTGATTAGTCTAAATGTTGCTAATTCGGATACAGGAAAATATCCTGTTCTAGCAAGAACGCTATAGAATACCGGAGAAATATGTCCGTTTGAAAGGAAGAATAAGTCTTCTCCAATTCCGTCCATATTAAATCCCTCTTTTCTATCCATTAAGTTGTTGTACAAAGTAACTAAGAATTCAGTACATCCTAGTGATCCACCTGGGTGACCTGAGTTTACAGCATGTACCATTCTAAGAATGTCTCTTCTAACTTGTAAAGTTAAATCTTGTAATTGTTGTGTGTTTGATTTCATTGAAATAAAATAGTTTAGGCAAAAATACTTTTAAATTTTTCTTTCAACAAACCTTTTTTAAGTAAGTTATCCCATTTTAATTAATTATTTGTTGATAATGTAAATCATAAAACAATTCTAAAATTTTGATTGTTCTTATACGCAAGTTATCTAATTGATTTATATTTGCGCTTGTAAAAAACAGATATGAAGTTCGATTTAATAAAAAAAGACACCAATAGTAAAGCAAGAGCTGCTACTTTAACAACAGATCACGGAACAATAGAAACACCTATATTTATGCCGGTTGGTACTGTTGCTTCAGTTAAAGGTGTACACCAAAGAGAGTTAAGAGAAGAAATAAATCCAGATATTATTCTTGGAAATACTTATCATTTGTATTTAAGACCAAAAACCGACATACTTGAAAAAGCGGGAGGTTTACATAAATTTATGAATTGGGATCGAAATATTCTAACTGATTCTGGAGGTTATCAAGTTTATTCTTTGTCTTCTAATAGAAAGATTAAAGAAGAAGGTGTAAAATTTAAAAGTCATATTGATGGTTCTTATCATGTTTTTACGCCTGAAAATGTAATGGAAATCCAACGTACAATTGGAGCAGATATTATTATGGCATTTGATGAATGTACACCTTATCCTTGTGATTATCGTTATGCAAAAAGATCAATGCATATGACTCACCGTTGGCTTGACAGATGTATTTCGCATTTAGATAAATTACCTTTTAAATATGGATATGAACAATCTTTTTTTCCAATTGTACAAGGGAGTACTTATAAAGATTTAAGAGCCCAATCAGCAGAATATATAGCAAATGCAGGTGCAGTTGGAAATGCAATTGGTGGTCTTTCTGTAGGGGAGCCGGCAGAAGAAATGTATGCAATGACAGAGGTAGTTACCGCTATTTTACCTGAAGATAAACCAAGATATTTAATGGGAGTGGGTACTCCAATTAATATTCTTGAAAATATAGCATTAGGAATTGACATGTTTGATTGTGTAATGCCAACACGTAATGCAAGAAATGGAATGTTATTTACTGCTTACGGTTCTATTAATATTAAAAATAAAAAGTGGGAAGCTGATTTTTCTCCTGTAGATGAAATGGGACATACTTGGGTGGATCTAGAATATTCAAAAGCTTACTTACGTCATTTATTTGTCGCAAATGAGTATCTTGGTAAGCAAATTGCTACCATTCATAATTTGGGATTTTATATGTGGTTAGTTCGTGAAGCAAGACGACAAATTATAGCAGGAACGTTTAGAGAATGGAAAGATAAAATGGTTATTCAAATGAATAATAAATTATAGAAAACTATATTTAGCTCATACTAAATGAAAATAATAGATAAGTATATTTTAAAAAGATATTTAGGTACTTTTTCAGTAATGCTGTTAATGTTTATTCCTATTGGAATTGTCATCGATGTCTCGGAGAAAGTAAATAGAATGATAGCTAGTAAAGTTGCTTTTTCAGAGGTTATAGTATACTATGGAGATTTTATAATATATTTTGCAAATCTATTATTTCCAATATTTTTATTTTTATCAGTTATTTGGTTTACTTCAAAATTAGCAAATAATACAGAAGTAATAGCAATTTTAAGTTCAGGTATTTCATTTAATAGATTTCTAAGACCTTTTTTTATTGGTGCAACTTTAGTCTCTTTATTTGCTTTAATGATGGGTTTTTTCTTAGTCCCAGCTGCGAGTAAAGGATTCAATGATTTTAGGTATAAAAATTTAAAAGGGAATAATCAAACAAGAGAAACTTCTGATATTTTTAGACAAATCAATACTGACGAATTTATCTATGTTAGTAATTACAATTACATGTCTCAAACGGGATTTAATTTTACTTTCGAAAAATTCAAAGAGAATAAATTACTCTACAAGATTACTTCAAATAGAATTAAATACAATCCAAAAATAAAAAAATATACTCTTCATAATTATATTAAAAGAACTGTTGGAGTTACAAATGATATATTAGAGTCTAGTGATAAGAAAATCTTAGAGTTTAATTTTGAGCCTGATGATTTAACGCCTGTGGTTTATGTTGCTGAGACTATGTCAATTGGCGATTTAAATGCTTTTATTAATAAAGAAAGAAAAAAAGGAAACGCAAATATTAATACTTATTTGGTTGTGTTTTATAAAAAGTTCAGCTTACCAATTTCAGCTTTTATTTTAACATTAATAGCTGTTGCAGTATCTTCAATGAAAAGACGTGGTGGGATGGGAGTAAACCTTGCAATAGGAATTGTAATTGCATTTACTTTCATCTTTTTTGATAAAGTATTTGGTACATTGGCAGAAAAATCATCTTTTCATCCATTTATTGCAGTTTGGATACCTAATTTTGTTTTTGGAATTTTAGCAATTTATCTTTTAAAAAATGCAAAACGATAATTTAAAAAGTTATTTGTTACTCCATTTTATTGTTTTTATTTGGGGTTTTACAGCAATTTTAGGTGCATTAATTTCTTTAGATGCTTTGCCGTTAGTTTGGTGGCGAATGTCTCTAGCGGTTGTTTTTATTTTAATTTACATTAAGATAAAAAATATAGATCTTAAAATTCCCAAAAAAACATTTCTTTCATTTTTATTTGCGGGTTTAATAATTGCTTTACATTGGCTAACATTTTTTAAAGCAATTAAGGTTTCTAATGTATCGGTAACACTTGCTTGTTTGTCAACGGGTGCTTTTTTTACATCTATTTTAGAACCATTATTATTTGGTAAAAAAGTTGTGTGGTATGAAGTGCTTTTTGGATTAATTGTAATAGCCGGTTTATATATAATTTTTAATGTAGAAGTTGATTATGTATTTGGGATAGTTTTAGCATTAACTTCTGCGTTCTTGTCAGCCCTTTTCACTGTGATTAATGCAAAATATACTAAGATTTATATGCCTTCTGTAATTTCTTTTTATGAATTATCAGGTGGAGTTGCTTTTTTAAGTATTTATCTTCTATTCACAGATGGATTCACAATAGATTTTTTTTCTTTGTCAATTGAAGATTTAGGATGGTTAATTTTATTAGCTTCTGTGTGTACTGCTTATGCTTTTATAGCATCAGTTAAAGTGATGAAGTATTTAAGTCCATACACAGTTATGCTCACCATCAACTTAGAGCCAATTTACGGAATTATACTTGCCCTTTTAATCTTTAAAGACTCAGAACATATGAACCCAATGTTTTATGTTGGAGCGGGAATTATATTGTTGACTGTAATATTAAATGGTTTAATAAAAAAAACAAAAAAACAAGAAACTAAATCAGAGTTAGTGTAAGGTATATTGATTGAAAATTTTATCTTTGTCTTAACAAACGAAACTAAAAACAAACATTTCCTATGGAATATTTAGATTTTGAACTTCCCATTAAAGAGTTAGAAGATCAATTAGACAAGTGTCAAATAATTGGTGAAGAATCTGACGTTGATGTTACAGCAACATGCAAACAAATTGAAAAAAAATTAAAAGAGACTAAAAAGAATATATATAAGAATCTTACTGCCTGGCAACGTGTTCAATTGTCAAGACATCCAGATAGACCATATACTTTAGATTACATTAAAGCTCTTTGTAAAGGTACCTTTTTGGAACTTTTTGGAGACAGAGGTGTAAAAGACGATAAAGCAATGGTTGGAGGTTTAGGTAAAATTGATGGTCAATCTTATATGCTTATTGGGCAACAAAAAGGATACAATACTAAAACACGTCAATATCGTAATTTTGGTATGGCTAATCCTGAAGGATATAGAAAAGCACTTCGTTTAATGAAAATGGCAGAGAAATTTGGAATTCCTGTTATTACTTTAATTGACACTCCGGGTGCTTATCCAGGTCTAGAAGCTGAAGAAAGAGGACAAGGAGAAGCAATTGCTCGAAATATTTTTGAAATGTTCCGTCTTCAAGTTCCTATCATTGCTGTAATAGTTGGTGAAGGTGCATCAGGTGGTGCTTTAGGTATTGGAGTAGGAGATAAAGTGTTCATGTTAGAGAATACTTGGTATTCAGTTATCTCTCCAGAATCATGCTCTTCAATTTTATGGCGCAGCTGGGAGTTTAAAGAGCAGGCAGCTGAAGCGTTAAAGCTTACTGCAATTGACATGAAAAAACAAAAACTTATTGACGATATTATTCCTGAACCTCTAGGTGGGGCTCATCACGATAGGGAAACAACATTTAAAACTGTTGAAGAATATATTACCAAAACTTTTAATGAATTAAATAAATTATCAACAAAAGATTTAATTGCTAAAAGAATGGACAAGTACAGTAATATGGGTGAATTCAAAGAATAAGCTTATTTTTATACAATGTAAAGTCCGAAACCTTACCGTTTCGGATTTTTTTATGGTTATTAACATAATAATTGTAGTTATCAACAGTTTTTTAACATAGCTGTACTTACAATTTTAATGTGTTTTTTATTTAAAATAATTACCTTAGCACAATGGAAAACATCAAAAACTTTAGTGCTTTTAAAGCAGATAAAGCAACAATTATAAACCTTGAAAAAGGTAAGTTGCCACCGCAAGCAATAGACCTTGAGGAAGCAGTTTTGGGTGCAATGATGATTGATAAAAAAGGGGTTGATGAGGTAATTGATATTTTGCAACCAGATGCTTTTTATAAAGAAGCTCATAAGCATATTTTTGAAGCTATTGTTGCTCTTTTTAACGATACACAACCTATTGACTTATTAACTGTTTCTGCTCAATTAAAAAAAGAAGCAAAACTTGATTTAGCAGGTGGTGATTTCTACCTTATACAGTTAACACAAAAAATATCCTCTTCAGCTCATATTGAATTTCACTCTAGAATCATTCTTCAAAAATACATTCAAAGAAGTTTAATAAAAATTTCAAATGAAATTATTGAAGAATCGTATGATGAAACTACAGATGTCTTTGATTTATTGGATAAAGCGGAATCAAAATTATATGAAGTAACACAAGGGAATATTAAACGTAGTTCCGAAACGGCACAAAGTTTAGTAATTCAAGCTAAAAAACGTATTGAAGAAATTGCTGGTAAAGAAGGTTTGAGCGGAATACCAACTGGCTTTCATGATTTGGACAAACTAACTTCAGGTTGGCAACCTTCTGATTTAATAATTATTGCTGCCCGCCCTGGTATGGGTAAAACGGCATTTACCTTGTCAATGGCACGAAATATGGCTATTGATTATAATGCACCTGTTGCGTTTTTCTCATTAGAGATGTCGTCTGTACAATTGATAACACGTTTAATTTCTTCTGAAACAGGCCTTTCTTCAGAAAAATTAAGAACAGGAAAATTAGAAAAACACGAATGGGAACAATTATCAATTAAAGTAAAGGATTTAGAAAAAGCACCTTTATTTATAGATGATACGCCTTCACTTTCTATTTTTGATTTACGTGCTAAAGCAAGACGTTTAGCTTCTCAACATGGAATAAAACTTATTGTAGTTGATTATTTACAATTGATGACTGCTGGTGGAAATGGAAAAGGAGGAGGAAATCGTGAACAAGAAATATCTACTATTTCAAGAAACTTAAAAGCTTTAGCAAAAGAATTATCCATTCCGGTTATTGCATTATCTCAATTATCTCGTGCTGTAGAAACCCGTGGTTCAAGTAAGAGACCTTTGCTTTCTGATTTAAGGGAATCGGGTGCAATTGAACAAGATGCTGATATTGTTTCGTTTATTTACCGCCCTGAATATTATAAAATTGATGAATGGGATGATGACGAACATTCACCCACTCAAGGGCAGGCAGAATTTATTGTTGCTAAGCACCGTAACGGTGGATTAGAAAACATCAGATTAAAGTTTGTAGGTAACCTTGGTAAGTTTGATAATCTGGATACTTTTGGTAACACTTTTGATGATTTACCTTCAAAAATGAATTTAGATGACTCTAATCCATTTATAACCCCAAATTTACCTTCTCCAAATGAAGCTTTTGGTAGTAATATGAATGATTTTGAAGACGATTCTGATGTTCCTTTTTAAAACATAATCCCGTTTACTCGGGATTTTTTTATATTCCTAAATTTCTTATATCTTTGAGATAAAACTTATATCATTGAAATTAATCATAACTATTCTTTTCTTTCTTTCTAGCTTTTATGCTAAAGCAGCTTTTATATTGCTTCCTATGGAAGCAGAAGGTCAACAAAACCATTTAAAAGCGTATGGAATTACCTATTGGGCTTTAGAAAAGCAATATAAAGTAAGTTGGTTACTAAATTATAGAGGCGGTTCTTTTCTTTTACCAGATACTGATGAAGTAAGAAAAGAATGTCAAATACGTGGAGTTACATTTGAAGTGTTTTCAGAAAGTAAAATGAATGCTATTTTAGAAGAAATAAGCAGCCCATCACAAAATATGGAAACAGTTGTTTTAGAAAAAGCACCAAAAATTGCAGTATACACACCAAAAGGGAAACAACCATGGGACGATGCTGTCACAATGGTTCTTACCTATGCCGAAATTCCTTATACTGAAATTTATGACGAAGAAGTTTTATCAGATCAACTGATTTTATACGATTGGTTACATTTACATCATGAAGACTTTACAGGTCAATATGGTAAGTTTTTTGGTGCATACAGAAATGCTCCTTGGTATATAGAGCAAAAAAGAGATGCTGAAAATTTAGCTAAAAGTTTAGGATATAATAAAGTATCGGAAGAAAAATTAGCTGTAGCTTCAAAAATCAGAGATTATGTTATAGGTGGCGGTTTTATGTTTGCAATGTGTTCTGCTACTGATAGTTTTGATATAGCTCTAGCATCTGAGGGAATTGATATTTGCGAACCAATGTTTGATGGTGATAAAAGTGATGCTAATTATCAAGCGTTAATTGATTATAGAAATTCATTTGCTTTTAAAGATTTTAATTTGGAAAGAAACCCTATGGTTTATGAGTTTTCAGATATTGATACCACAAATGATAGGCAAAAGGGAATAATAAAAATGGAACAAGATTATTTTTCTTTAATGGATTTTTCTGCAAAATGGGACCCAATTCCTACCATGTTATGTCAAAATCATACTCAGCTAGTAAAAGGATTTATGGGACAAACAACCGCTTTTGCCTCAGATAAAATAAAATCGAGTGTTTTATTATTAGGCGAAAATAAAATAAACGCTGAAGCACGTTATATTCACGGAACAAAAGGAAAAGGAATGTTTACTTTTTATGGTGGTCACGACCCAGAAGATTATCAACATAGAGTAGGAGATGCGCCAACTGTTTTAGATTTACATCCAAATTCACCTGGTTATCGCCTAATTTTAAACAACGTTTTGTTTCCAGCAGCTAGGAAAAAGAAATTGAAAACATAATATAATTTAAATGAATTTTCAATCAGTTTTAAACGAGGTATATTCTGAAGTTCTTTCAATGAATCTTGAAGGAAAAGTCTCAAATTCAATACCCGAATTGTCAAAAATCGACCCTTCCAAATTTGGCATTCACCTAGTAACTATAGATGGCCAAAATTATGGAGTTGGAGATAGTAATGAACGATTTTCTATTCAAAGCGTTTCCAAGCCATTAACATTAGCAATGGCATTTTCAAAGTTGGGAGAAAAAGTTTGGCAACGAGTTGATGTTGAACCTTCTGGTGATCCGTTTAACTCATTGGTACAATTAGAATATGAAAAAGGAATTCCAAGAAACCCTTTTATAAATGCTGGCGCAATTGTTATTGCAGATATGATTGTTTCTCTTTTTAAAAACCCTAAAGATGATTTTTTAATTTTTTTAAAAACTATTTCAGGAAGTGATACAATTAATTATAATCCAAAAGTAGCACAATCAGAAAAAGATACTGGATTTAGAAATAGAGCTTTAGCTAATTTTTTAAAGTCGTTTGGTAATATTGAAAATGATGTAGATGAAGTATTAGATTTTTATTTTCATCAATGTTCTGTTGAAATGTCATGTAATGAATTAGCACAAGCATTCTATTTTTTTGCCAATGCAGGAAAAACAAAAGATAACGAACAAATTTTAACAGAAAGTCAAACCAAAAGATTAAATGCTATTATGCAAACTTGTGGTTTCTACGACGAGTCAGGAGAGTTTACATACAAAGTTGGTTTGCCGGGAAAAAGTGGAATTGGTGGTGGAATTGTAGCTTTGTTTCCAAAAAAATTCACAATCGCAACTTGGAATCCTAGATTAAATGAAAAAGGTAACTCGGAATTAGGAATGCACGCTTTAGAGCTTTTTACTACCAAAACAGGAATGTCTATTTTTTAGAAAAATCTTATTCACATACAAACTTTGATGTTTTTACAACATTTTTCTAATTGTAAAATCAAATCAATTAAATTTATGGGTTTGTTTTAAATTCAAACTAAATCATGAAGAAAGTACTTTTACTTTTCTTTTTTCTCTCTTTTACGACTTTTTCTCAAGAAATTGAGTACGATCGTGCAGCATTTTATTTGAAAAATAATCAAATAGAAGAAGCTACATCATCTATTCAAACTGCAATTCGTAAGGCTAAAAACAATAAGTCAAAATATTACCTGATGTATGCGAATGTCTTAAAGTTTCAAAATATAACAGATTCAAGTTTTTACTATATTACCAAAGCAGAAAAAGATTACCAAAGCAGAAATATTGAAGATAGTTTGCTCTATACCTATACTTTAAAAACTGAATTTTATAGGTATTTAGCTGAAAAGAAAAAAGCCGAAACTAGTCTTTTAAATATTGAAAAATTTAATCTTCAAAAAATTAAAAATAAAGATATTGTTGCCTATGCATTAAATAGAAAAATGGCAATTTTAAATGGTTATCATGATGGAAGTAAAGATACTTTAGAAATTGTAAAACAAATAGCGAAGCAAATTATCAATTTAGAAAAGCAAATTAAAAACAAGGAAGTTATTGCTTATACCTTAAATGAAGTTGCACAAATTGAAGATTATAAAGGTGATAAAAATAAGGCATTTGCTAAATATGAAACGGCTTTAAATTATGCACAAAAGCACCAATTATTAAATCCGGAAATTGATATTTCTTTTAATTTAGCAAAACTTCATGCTACATTTAAGAAAGACAATAAAAAAGCAGTTGAATTATTAGAAAGATTAATAACTAAAGTAGAAGAAGGATCAAATGTTAGACAAAAATTCAGTCTTTTTTTGCAAATAAAAGAATATTACAGGGAAACAAATCAACTTAAAAAAGCATTATTTGCTGCGGATAAAGTTTATAAATATACGCAAGATATGAATAATCAAGAAGCTTATTTTAAGCTAAATGTCGTTGAAAAAAAATTTGATTTAGCGGAAAAAGAAAAACAAATTCAAGTACATGAAAACGAAATTAAAATTCAAAATCTTGAAATCGCAAATAGTAGAAAAAAGTTTTGGTTAGTTTTTATTATTTTTATTTTAACCACAATAGGTGTTTTTACCTTAACTTATTTTTTTAAAAGAGAGCAAAAATCAAATAAACAGCTTCGTGTATTATCTGACGAAAATGAATTTTTATTAAGTGAAGCGCATCATCGTATAAATAATAATTTACAATTAATAACAATTTTAATTAATAATCAACTAGATAAATCAACGCATTCTGAAAGAATTGAATTTAAAAAGATAATAAGCAAAATCAGTTCTATAGCAACTTTGCACAGGCATTTGTATAAATCAAACGATAAAAAAAATATAGAAATTAAAGATTACCTAACTGATATTTATTCTAATTTTTCCGAACTTTTCAAACAAAATGATATTATTTCGAATTTTGAAGTATCTTCTTTTAAAATAAACATTGATCAAGCAATGTATATAGGATTAATTTTAACAGAATTGTATATTAATTCAATTAAGCATGCTTTTTATGACCAAGCTTATAAACAAATTGATTTCAATCTTACGATAGAAAAAAACCAGATAATTTTAAATTACCAAGATAATGGTCAACTAATAAAGGGTAAGCCCATGCCAAAACCTTCTTTGATTCATCAATTGTGTAGACAATTGGAAGTAGAGTGCTCAATAAAAACAACCAATGGTTTTCAAATTTCATTTATCAAATTAATAGAATAATGATGAATTTTAATACAAAAATATTAATTGTCGAAGACGAAATTATTATAGCTGATTTTATTTACAACCTGCTAAATAAAGAGGGTTTTAAGAATATAATAATTGCAAACAAAGCTATAACTGCAATGGAAGCATTTCAAAACTTTCAACCCGAAATAATTATTTTAGATATTAATTTACAAGGAAAGAATTCAGGAATTGAATTGTCTAATTCAGCAAAAAATGCAATGGTTATTTTTTTAACGGGTCAATATGATGAAAGCTTAATGAGTAAAGCATTGGCAACTAATCCTGAATCTTATTTAACTAAGCCAATTAAAAAAGAAGATTTAATAGCCGCAATTAAATTAGCGTTGTTAAAAAAACAATCGAAAACCTTAACAATTAAAGACGGTTATGACTTAATAACTATTAATCACGAGGATATTTTGTTTGTTAAAAGCGATAACAATTACATTGATATTCAAACTACTTCAAAGAAAATTTCGGTTCGAAAATCATTAGAAGGCTTTTTAGAAGAAATAGTAAATCTAAATTTTATTAGAGTACATCGTTCATATGCAATCAATAAAACTAAAATACAAAAGAAAACAAATAAGAGTGTTTTTATTGATAATCATGAAATTCCAATTTCTAAAAATTACGAAGTAAGTTTTTAATTTTTTTTCACATACAAAGTTCGTTGCTTTCACACCATTTTTTCAATTTCAGAAGTTGTAGTGTATATTTTTGTTCCTATTACAAAATACTATTAGCTTATGAAATCAAAACTTTACTTTTTAATTGGATTTTTACTTTTTCAATTTTCTTTGCTTGGACAAACTTTAGATCAGTCAAATGCTCCAGTTAGTTTGAGCGGTTCTAATTTTACTATTAGTTCAACACAAAATATGGGACAACAATTTATTGCTGGCTTAAATGGAGATTTGTCACAAGTAAATATTAGAATTGGTAATTTTTCTTCAGCGTATATTTCTGGAGATTTTCAATTACGAATTTTTGATGGAAATGGATATGGAGGAACTGTGTTAAATACAACTATTTTTACCATAGCAGCAGCACCAGTAACAGATAGCTATGAAGAGTTAATAATCCCTTTGTCAAGTTTAGTTCCTGTAAGTTCAGGAAGTTCATATACTATTGATCTTAGAGGTATTTCTGGAGCTGTAAACATTCAAGGCACAAGTAATAACTATGCTGGAATAATGTATTTTAGTCAAGGGACTCCGCTTCAATTTGCTAATGATTTATGGTTCAAAACTTTTGTAATTGCACCACCAGTAGCAATAACTCCAGCAACTCATTTAAATTTTGACGGAATAAATGATCATATAGTATTGCCAAATGAATCTGCTTTTGATTTTACAAATCAAATGACTGTGGAATTTTGGATGAGATCAAATACAATACCTCAACAATGGGACGCATTAATCGCTAAAGGCGATAATAGTTGGCGTATTGCTTTAACTAATTCAGGAACAAACGTTGGAAGGATTAATTTTGGAATTAATACAGGTAGTGGAGTTACTTCTACAACATCAGTTATTGATGGCACCTGGCACCATGTAGCTGTTAGTTATGGTGGTGGTACAGCAAGAATAGTAGTTGATGGAGTGCAACAAATTAGTATTCCTGCAAGTGTAAATTTTAACAACAATAATTTTAATGTTTCTATTGCCGAAAACTTGCAGGCAACTGGTAGATATTATGCAGGAGATATTGATGATATTCGAATATGGAATATTTCTAAATCAACAGCTGAAATTAATTCTAATAAAAACTGCGAATTAACAGGGAATGAAACAGGTTTAGTCGCTTATTATAAATTTAATCAAGGAATTGGTGGAGCAGATAATTCAGGTATTTCTATAGCAAATGATGCTACACCTAATGCAAATAATGGAACATTAACAAATTTTACGTTAAATAATTCTATTTCAAATTGGGTTTCTGGTTCTCCAATTTTCACACCAACTATACCAACACTTGCTTCTGATTTAGTAATTTATAATCAGGGTGATACAGCAGCCTCTTTATCGGCAACTTCAAGTGCAACAGGATTGTTATGGTACACTACTGCAATTGGTGGAATTGGTTCTTCAACTGCGCCAACACCAAGTACATCGACTCCTGGTAATATTGCTTATTGGGTTTCAAGTACAAATGCAAACGATTGTGAAAGCGAAAGAGTAAAAATTACAGTTATAGTAAATGGAACTGGAACTGCAACTCACTTAAATTTTGACGGTACAAATGATTATGTGGTTTTGCCAAATGAATCTAACTTTGATTTTACCAATCAAATGACTGTTGAGTTTTGGATGAACTCAAATGTCATTCCTCAACAATGGGATGCTTTTGTAGCAAAAGGAGATGATAGTTGGAGAGTTGCATTAACATCTACTGGGACAGTTGGGTTTGCTGGAAATGGGGCTTTTACTGATTTTTTCTCTACAACTTCTGTGACAGATGGTAATTGGCATCATGTAGCTGTTACTTATGATGGAGCAAATGCAATAATTTATATTGATGGAATTTTAGAAAATAGTATTTCAGCAACTGGGAATTTTGATAATTCTGCTTTTAATGTTTCAATTGGAGAAAACCTTCAACAAACAGGACGATTTTACAATGGAAATTTAGATGATCTTCGTATTTGGAATGTTGCAAGAACAAACCTAGAAATTGACGGAAATAAAAATTGTGGAATTATAGGAAGTGAAACCGGATTAGTAGCATATTATAATTTTAATCAAGGGAATGATGCTGCAAATAATGCAACAGTTACAACATTAATTGATTATACTACAAATGCGAACAATGGTAATTTAAATAACTTTGGTTTAACAGGTACAACATCAAACTGGATTTCTGGATCACCAGTTTTTATTCCAAGTGCTCCTGTAGCTTCTAACCAAAGTTTTTGTGATTCAAGTAATGCTACAGTAGCTGATTTAGTTCCAGCGACTAGTAGTGGTTTTTTATGGTATAGTACAGCATCTGGTGGAACGCCTCTTGCTGACACCACAGTTTTAACTGAAGCTACATACTATGTTTCTGAAATTAATGCAAACGGATGTGAAAGTTCAAGAACTACTGTTCAAGTTAGCATAATTTCTTTAATTATTAGTTCACAAACAAACTTAACTTGTTATGGTACAAGTACTGGTTCGGCTACAATTGCAGCTTCAGATGGTTCTGGCTTATATGACATATTATGGAGTAACGGAAATACAAATGCAACAGCATCAGGTTTAAGCGCAGGTGCATATACAGTTACAGCATTTAGTTCTGCATTATCTTGTCAAATAAGTACAAGTGTTACGATCACTCAACCAGCTCCGTTTGCAGTTAGTTTAACTAAAAATGACATTACTTGTAATGGCGCTAACGATGGTACTGCTTCAGGAACTGTAACGGGAGGAACACCACCTTATACTTATTTATGGAGTAATGGAGCAGCAACGAATTCTGTAACAGGATTAGCTCCAGGAGTATATTCGTTTTATGTGTATGATTCATTAGGTTGTACTACCTATCCTGGTGGAACACAAGTGAGTATTGTTGAACCTTCAGTTTTAGCTTTACCAACTGTAACTTCTCCGGTTAATTATTATCAAGGTGCAACAGCAACAGCTTTAACAGCTACTTCAAGTGCGACAGGATTATTGTGGTACACAACAGCAATTGGTGGAACAGGTACAACAACTGCACCAATCCCAGATACTTCAGCTTTAGGAAGTGTGTCATATTGGGTTTCAAGTACTAACGCAAATGGATGCGAAAGTAATAGAGTAGAGGTTGTAGTTGTTACTTCTACAACTGCGACTCACTTACATTTAGATGGTGTTAATGATTATTTAGGAGTTACAATTAGTAGTACGCCTACTTATACAAAAGAAGTATGGATAAAACCAAACGATTTTACAGGGGAAAGGCAAATTCTTTCATGTAATCAAATTTCAAGTGTTGAGAATCATATTTGGTTAGACAATGGAATTTTAAAAGCTGGTAATAAAAATTATCCAGGTCTAATTATGTCGGATAATGTTGTTTTGCCTCTAAACACATGGACTCATATTGCTGTAACAGTAGATGAATCAGGTAATGTTTCTAAATTATATAAAAATGGTATTTTAATAGATACACATACTAATGTTGGTCAACTTATAAGTGTAATGTACATTGGTGCGCAAGATGTCTTTGGTAATGATAAATTTAGTGGCGAAATTGATGAAGTTCGTATTTGGAACATCGCCTTAAGCCAAGAACAAATTATAGGTAGAATGTATTGTGAACTTAATGGTAATGAAAACGGGTTAACACAATATTTTAAATTTAATGAAGGAATTGCTAACGGTGATAACACTAATTTTACCCAAATTTATGAAACAGTAAGCGGAACAAATGTTACGAATAGTTTTGCTAACTTTAATTTATCAGGAACTTCTTCAAACCGAATAGATGGTTCTCCTATAATTTCAGGTATATCAAATCCTAATTTGCCTATAACTACATCTTCTTATACTTATCAAGTGGGAGATGTCGCTACTCCTTTAACAGCTACTTCTGCTGGCACGGGCTTATTATGGTATGATAATTTAGTTGGTACAGGTAGTATTACAGCGCCAGTAGTAGATACTTCAAATCCGGGATTAATTTTCTATTGGGTTTCGAGTACCAATGCGAATGGATGTACAAGTGAAAGAATTAAAATTACAGTAAATGTTTTACCTTCTTTAGACTATGGTTGTTGGAAAGTTGTAGAAACATTTAATCATACGATAGCAATTGCTAATAACGGAACGTTGTGGGCATGGGGTAAAAATACTACAGGTGAATTAGGCTTAAATGACACTACAGATAGGTTAATTCCTACACAAGTGGGGACAGATTCAAATTGGGATAAAATTGCAGTTGGATTTTCACATTCTATGGCTTTGAAAACAGATGGAACTTTATGGACTTGGGGAGATAATACCGATGGACAGCTTGGACATGGCGATAACACAGGCAGACAAATTCCTACACAAGTTGGTACAGCTACTGACTGGTTTACCATCAACACAAAATACCAATCGAGTTTTGCTATTAAACAAAATAAAACCTTGTGGGCTTGGGGTAGAAATAGCATTAATTTAGGTACCGGAAATGCTACATATCAAAATTCACCTATTCAAATAGGGGGTGATTCTGATTGGGAAAAAATTGCGGTTAATCAACGTGTTTCATTTGCTATTAAATCTAATGGAACTTTATGGTCATCAGGACAAAGTAATTATAATGGCCTTAGTTCTAATGTGCCTTTTTTTACGCAAGTAGGATCAGATAGTGATTGGAAAAATATTTTTAATGGCCATTCAAATATATTTGCGCTAAAAAATGACAATACACTTTGGCACGCTGGGTTAAATACTCAATCAGATGGAGGATTTTCAACAGCTATCAATTTACCAGGCACAACATTTAATAAAGTTTTATCAGAAAATTGGGCTTATGTTGGTTCTGGTAATAGATATACTCTTGCAATTAAAACAGATGGAACATTATGGGCTTGGGGTTCAGTTGCTAAAAGCATATTTGGCGTAGCTTCACCTCTACCATACGAACCGATACAAATTGGAACCGATACAAATTGGCAACAAATATCTTCTGGTATTAGTACAACTTTGGGAAATAAAACAGATTCTAGTATATGGTCTGGAGGTTCAAATATATCGGGAGTTTTAGGTTTAGGCGATACTACAACACGCAATCAATTTGAACAAGTGAGTTGTCCTTGTGCTGATTCTACAATTTGGAACGGAACAATTTGGTCAAATGGTTTCCCAGATGCAACTAAGCAAGTAATTTTTAATGGTAATTATACTGGTATAGGTTTTAGCGCTTGTTCTGTACAAGTTAATGGAACATCTATTGTTTTAATTAATTCAGATGAAACTTTACATGTGCAAGGAATTGTTACTGTTGCTGCAACTGCTACTTTAGAATTTCAAAATAATGCTTATTTAGTTCAAGTAAGTAACGTAACAAATATAGGAAATATAAAAATGCACCGTGAGAGCGCACCTATGATACGATTAGATTATACAGCATGGAGTTCACCAGTTTCTGGGCAAAATTTATTAAATTTTTCGCCTTTAACTTTAACGAATCGTTTTTATACTTATGAGCCATCAGGTACAACGACAGTGTCAGCTTGGATTCCAGTTGCAGATCCGAGTAGTACAAACTTCACAACAGGTCAAGGATATTTAATACGATCAGCAAATAATTGGAATGCAACAGTATTGTCCCCTTATAGTGGTCTTTTTGAAGGAGTTCCAAATAACGGTGATATTACCATTCCAGTAACGGTAGGTTACAATTTATTAGGTAATCCATATCCGTCTCCAATTGATAATTTCCAATTTATTACTCAAAATCAAGGATTAGGTGTAAATACATTGTACTATTGGACGCATACAGTTCCTGCAAGTGGTGGTGTTTATCCATTAAATAATTATGCTTCTTATTCAAAAGCGGGAGGAGTTGCAGCAGCAGCAGGTGGTTATAAGCCAGTTGGGTTAACTCAAGTAGGACAAGGATTTATTAGCAATATAAATTCTGTAGGAAATGTAGGATTTAAAAATAACTTAAGACAAGCACAAAGTTCAGGTCAATTTTTCAGATCTGAGAGTACTATTGAAAGACATCGTATATGGTTGAATTTATCAGATGCAACTAATGAATACAACCAAATGATGATTGCATATATGACAGGTGCAACTAATGGGTTTGATCAAGGAATTGATGGTTTAATATTTACCAATTCAAATACCAATATTGCTTCAATATTAAATAATGAGCGTTATGTAATTCAAGGAAGAACTTTAGTTTTTGAGGATAATGATGAGGTTCCATTAAGTTTTACAGCCAATCAGGATGGAAATTATAAAATTTCTTTAGATTCTTTTGATGGATTGTTTGAGAGTCAAGAAATTTATATTTGGGATAAATTGGTAAACATAAAACATGATATTAAGCAATCAGAATATAATTTCAACTCAAATGCTGGGACTTTTAATGAAAGATTTTCAATTGTATATAAAAATGGATTGTTAAGTAATGAAGACTTTGAAGGAAGTAATAATTTAATTGTGTTTATCAATTCTAGTAATCAAATTATAATTGAAGACTCAAAAAACTATTTAGAAACAGTTGAAATATATGATGTTTCCGGGAGACAATTATTTTCTAAGAATGGAATAAGTTCAAATGAATTTAATGTTTTAAACTCATTTGGTAATCAAGTATTACTAGTTAGAGTTACAAATGAAAATGGTATAGTTTTAACCAAAAAAGTTTTGAAATAAAATGAAAAATTTAAGTTATAAATTGTTATTAGGGTTGTTCTTATCAAGCCAATATGTTTTATCACAGCCTATTGATCCACCTGCAGATGATGATCCACCACCTGTGCCAATTAATCAATGGCTTATTGTTTTAATGATTACAGCATTTGTTTATGCATTTTATGTTATTAAACAGAAACATGTTCAATTAAAAAAATAATAAATAAAAAAAAGGCTCTAAGTTAATAGAGCCTTTTTTTATGCCATTCACATACAAAATCTTGCAGTTCACAACATTTTTGAGATTTAATCTTAATGATTCTTTACTTTTATTAAAAATATAATTATGATGATTAAAGTAAATATATACAAAATACTTATTGTCTTATCAACATTAATAGTTGTAATGTTAAATCTTGTATTTTTATTTAAAAAATAATAGATTTATATTTTAATTCATTTATTTAGACATGAGTTGTCCAAAATGTACTTCTAGAAATAGAAAAAAAATAAGTTTTCCTAAGTTTAATTTTTTTAGATGCTATAATTGTAAAAAGCAATTTATATGGCTGTCAGTTTTTAATAAAAGATATTTTATACAAAAACAGTCGCTCTTAAAAGATTAATCTTTACTTGTTTTTCTCCAGTTTTTCTGTTGGTTTTCATCTAAGAATGTCCAAGCAATAAAACGGCTCACTTTATTTCCTTGTTCCATTTCAATCGTTTTTACATCAAACGCTTTTACCTTTTTTAAATGGTTATAAAAATGTTTTAAGTTTTCTTTCTTAGAAACTAAAACAGTAAACCACAAACTTTGTGTTTTAAAATGAGCACTTTCATAAATCATATTTGTTATAAAAGCCAATTCGCCACCTTCGCACCATAGTTCATTATTTTGACCTCCAAAATTTAAAACTGGTTTGCCGCTTTTTTGTTTGCCAATATTTCTTAGTTTACGCATTGAACCTTTTGAAGCTTCTTCTCTTGAAGAATGAAAAGGTGGATTGCAAATTACAAAATCAAACTTTTCACCTTGCTCTACAATTTCTTTAAAAATTTGTCTTTTATTGGATTGTAATCTTAGTTTAACAGCTTCAACTAAGTTTGTATTTTCATCTAAAATTTTCTGTGCAATATTAAAACATTCTTTGTCCACTTCAGTTCCTACAAATTCCCAACCGTATTCTTGATGTCCAATAATAGGATAAATACAATTAGCACCTACACCAATGTCTAGTCCTCTTACATCTTCACCCATAGGAATTATATCTCTATTTGAAAGACTTAATAAATCAGCTATATAATGAATATAATCTGCTCTGCCTGGAATAGGCGGACAAAGGTTAGTTTTAGGAATATCCCAATAGTTTATATTATAATGATGTAATAACAAACTTTTATTCAACGTCTTTACAGCTAAAGGATTTGAAAAATCGATACTTTCATTTCCAAATTTATTTTTAGAAACAAACTTTTCTAAAAATGGATTGGTTTTAATTAATGCTGTAAAATCATATCCAAAAATGTGCTTGTTTCTTGGATGTAAATTTTTCTTTTCAATTGAAGTTTTGTTATTTTCTGTACTCAAAATAAAATGTTTTAAAATAGAATGCAAAGTTACATCTAAAATACGTGCTTTAATATATTTAAATAAAAAATCCCAATCTTTCGATTGGGACTTTCTATAATAAGTAAGATAACTATAGTTTATAAAACGTTTATTTAATTTTGTTTACAATAGCTGTGAAAGCTTCTGAGTGATTCATCGCTAAATCTGCAAGAACTTTACGGTTCAATTCGATATTGTTAGCTTTGATTTTTCCCATAAATTGAGAATAACTCATTCCATGCATTCTTGCACCAGCGTTAATACGCATAATCCATAAAGCACGGAAATTTCTCTTTTTCTGCTTTCTATCACGGTATGCATAGCACATTGCTTTTTCTACCGCGTTTTTAGCTACTGTCCAAACGTTTTTACGTCTACCAAAGAAACCTTTGGCTTGTTTCATTATTTTTTTTCTTCTAGCTCTTGTAGCTACTGAATTGGTTGCTCTTGGCATAATTTTAATGTTTTTTGTAGTAAGGCGTTCTAAATTATTTTAGAAACTTAATTAAGCCCACTCCAGGGTTATAAATTGATTTTAACCAAACAACGATTTAGATTAATCTTAATTGTTGTTTAATGCTTTTCTCATCTGTTTTGTGAACCAATGCAGAGTGAGTTAAAGCTAACTTACGCTTTTTAGATTTTTTTGTCAAAATGTGACTTTTAAAAGCGTGTTTTCTTTTGATCTTTCCAGAACCAGTAACTTTGAATCGTTTCTTAGCACTAGATTTTGTTTTCATTTTAGGCATTTTCTTCCTGTATTTGAATTATCTTACTTATTGTCTTTACGAGCTTACAATGTAAGCTCAATATATTTTTAATGCCGAAGCATTTTTATTTAGCTTTTTTCTTAGAAGCTAGGTACATAATCATACGCTTTCCTTCTAAAACTGGCATTTGTTCAACTTTACCGTATTCTTCAAGTTCAGTTGCTAAACGCAATAATAAAATTTGACCCTGCTCTTTATAAATAATTGAACGTCCTTTAAAAAATACAAATGCTTTTAATTTCGCTCCATCTTGTAAAAACTTAATAGCATTTTTCTTTTTAAATTCATAATCATGCTCATCAGTTTGAGGTCCAAAACGGATCTCTTTAATTACAACTTGTGAAGATTTTGCTTTAAGCATTTTTTCACGTTTCTTTTGTTCGTAAAGGAATTTCCCATAGTCCATTAATTTACAAACTGGTGGTTCAGCATTTGGAGAGATTTCCACTAAATCTACTTCTTGCTCTGCAGCCAAACGTAATGCATCCTGAATTTTAAAAATCCCAGGTTCAATATTTTCACCTACTAAACGTACTTCAGGAACACGAATTAAATTATTAATTCTGTGCGCTGCTTTTTTCTCTTCGCGAGGTTTATACCCTCTGTTGTTTCTAATTGCTATGACTCTTATTTTTTAGTTAAACTTAGAATGATTTTAATGTCTTCTTAATTTCTTCATCTACCAGTGCAGCAAATGCTTCAATTGTTATTGTTTGGTTAGATTTTCCATCATCACCATGTTTTCTTACAGAAATTGTACCGTTTTTCTCTTCTTCTTCACCAACAATTATCATGTAGGGAACTTTTTGAACTTCAGCGTCTCTAATCTTTTTACCAATAGTCTCACTTCTGTTGTCCAATTGGGCGCGAATTTCGTGATTTTCTAGCAATTCTAAAACTTTTTTCGCATAATTTTCATATTTATCGCTCAAAGTAAGGATTACCGCTTGCTCTGGCATCAGCCAAAGTGGGAAATTTCCTGCAGTATGCTCTAGTAAAATTGCAATAAAACGTTCCATAGATCCAAAAGGGGCTCTGTGTATCATTACAGGACGATGTAGTTCATTGTCACTTCCTTTATAACTTAATTCAAAACGTTCTGGTAAATTGTAATCAACCTGAATAGTTCCAAGTTGCCAACTTCTTCCTAAAGCGTCTTTTACCATAAAGTCTAATTTTGGTCCATAAAAAGCAGCTTCACCACTTTCTATTACATAATTTAGACCTTTATCTTTTGCAGCGTTAATAATTGCTTGTTCTGCTTTTTCCCAGTTTTCTACGCTACCTATATATTTAGAAGGATTTTCTAAATCTCTAACAGATACTTGTGCCGTAAAGTTTTCAAATCCTAATGAGCCAAATACATATAATACCAAGTCAATTACATTCTTAAACTCTTGGTCTAATTGATCTGGTGTACAAAATATATGTGCATCATCTTGAGTAAATCCTCTTACACGAGTTAAACCATGTAATTCTCCACTTTGTTCATATCTGTATACTGTACCAAATTCAGCGTATCTTTTCGGTAAATCTTTATACGACCAAGGTCTAGCATTGTATATCTCACAATGGTGAGGACAATTCATTGGTTTTAATAAAAACTCTTCTCCTTCTGCGGGTGTATTTATAGGTTGGAAACTATCTGCTCCATACTTGGCGTAATGACCAGAAGTAACATAAAGTTCTTTTTGTCCAATATGTGGAGTTACAACTTGCTCATATCCTGCTTTCTTTTGTGCCTTCTTTAAAAACTGCTCTAATCTATCACGTAATGCCGCTCCTTTAGGTAACCATAAAGGTAGCCCTTGTCCAACTCGTTGTGAAAAATGGAATAAATCCAATTCTTTACCCAGTTTTCTATGGTCACGCTTTTTTGCTTCTTCTAATAATTGAAGGTATTCTGTTAAGTCTTTTTGTTTTGGAAAAGAGATTCCATAAACACGAGTTAACTGTTTGTTTTTTTCATTTCCTCTCCAATATGCTCCAGCAACAGAAAGTATTTTCATAGCTTTAATTATTCCTGTGTTAGGAATATGTCCACCACGACATAAATCAGTAAAAGTAGAATGATCACAAAAAGTAATTGTTCCGTCTTCTAAATTTGTGATTAATTCTGTTTTAAATTCATTATCCTTATATAGTTCTAAAGCTTCTGCCTTTGTTGCAGAACGCATTTTAAATTCATGTTTCTCTCTAGAAATCTCTAAAACTCTATCTTCTACTCTTTTAAAGTCAGCATCAGTTAGCTTTTCATCTCCAAAATCGACATCATAATAAAAACCATTATCAATAGCAGGTCCAATCGTTAATTTACAACCAGGATAGAATTCTTCAATTACTTGTGCCATAACATGTGATGTAGAGTGCCAAAAAGCTTTTTTACCTTCGTCGTTATTCCAAGTATATAAAATTAGAGAACCATCGGTGGTTAAGGCTGTTGTTGTTTCAACTGTTGTACCATTAAAAGAAGCCGAAATTACATTTCTAGCCAATCCTTCGCTTATACTTAAAGCAACATCCATTGGAGCCGTACCTTGCGCAAACTCCTTAACCGAACCATCCGGTAAAGTAATCTTTATCATTTTTAAATTTTTAATGAAATGCAAATATACGCTATTGACTAATTACATACAATATATATCTAGGTACATTTTTAATATGTTTTTATTTTTTCTTGGAGCCATTTCCCGCTTTCCGTTGTATCTGTCATTGCGAGGAACGAAGCCATCTGATTCATTGCAATAACAGGATGCCGCTTCAATCGGGGCTAGGGTGGTGTAGCTTCGTTCATAAATTTGTTCTTTGTTTACTATATATTAAACTATAAAGAGTGTTTTTTTAGCTCTTGCAGTTGATTTCTTTTGCTTGAAACTCAAATTTACTACTTGTACTTACATTTGATACTTGTGCTTTATACTTGAAATTGTACTTTAAACTTGCGATTGCTTTTTGAATTTAAAATTTGCGATTGTTTTTTTTTTGAATTGTAAGTCTCTTGTAATCAAAGGAAAGAAAAATAGTTTAAAAAAAAGAGTATAAAAGACTTGTGGGATTAGAAAAAGGTGCTACTTTTGCACCCGCATTCAAAGGCAAGTTCATAACATTTATTGAAAAGATAACGTAAAGTTATTGACTGGTAAAAAAGGAAAAATTTTTTTTCAAAAAAGTTTGCCAGAATCAAAAAACGAATTACCTTTGCAGCCCGCAATTAGCGCAACGTTCTAAAAATTATTGAGTGAGTAAAAAAGGAGTAAAAAATTTTTAATTTTTTTTCAAAAACACTTGCGAGATTAAAAAGAAGTTGTACTTTTGCACCCGCTTTGAGAAACAAGCGACATTAAAAAGAATGACACGTTCATAGACATATTGGATTGACAGCACGATTTAGATCTTCGGATTTAGATTGTAAAAATTAAGAGAGTAAGACTTAAGAGATTAAGAAATAAACCTAGCCTTTATCGTACAATATTAAAAACACTACGATGAAGAGTTTGATCCTGGCTCAGGATGAACGCTAGCGGCAGGCCTAACACATGCAAGTCGAGGGGTAGTAAGTGCTTGCACTTATGAGACCGGCGCACGGGTGCGTAACGCGTATGCAATCTACCTTGTACAGAGGGATAGCCCAGAGAAATTTGGATTAATACCTCATAGTATTATTGAGTGGCATCATTTGATAATTAAAGTTCCAACGGTACAAGATGAGCATGCGTCCCATTAGTTAGTTGGTAAGGTAACGGCTTACCAAGACTATGATGGGTAGGGGTCCTGAGAGGGAGATCCCCCACACTGGTACTGAGACACGGACCAGACTCCTACGGGAGGCAGCAGTGAGGAATATTGGACAATGGGCGCAAGCCTGATCCAGCCATGCCGCGTGCAGGAAGACGGTCCTATGGATTGTAAACTGCTTTTATACAGGAAGAAACACCTCTACGTGTAGAGGCTTGACGGTACTGTAAGAATAAGGATCGGCTAACTCCGTGCCAGCAGCCGCGGTAATACGGAGGATCCAAGCGTTATCCGGAATCATTGGGTTTAAAGGGTCCGTAGGCGGCCTTATAAGTCAGTGGTGAAATCTCCTAGCTCAACTAGGAAACTGCCATTGATACTGTAGGGCTTGAATTATTAGGAAGTAACTAGAATATGTAGTGTAGCGGTGAAATGCTTAGATATTACATGGAATACCAATTGCGAAGGCAGGTTACTACTAATACATTGACGCTGATGGACGAAAGCGTGGGTAGCGAACAGGATTAGATACCCTGGTAGTCCACGCCGTAAACGATGGATACTAGCTGTTCGGAGCAATCTGAGTGGCTAAGCGAAAGTGATAAGTATCCCACCTGGGGAGTACGAACGCAAGTTTGAAACTCAAAGGAATTGACGGGGGCCCGCACAAGCGGTGGAGCATGTGGTTTAATTCGATGATACGCGAGGAACCTTACCAAGGCTTAAATGGGAAACGACAGATTTGGAAACAGATTTTTCTTCGGACGTTTTTCAAGGTGCTGCATGGTTGTCGTCAGCTCGTGCCGTGAGGTGTCAGGTTAAGTCCTATAACGAGCGCAACCCCTGTCGTTAGTTGCCAGCGAGTCATGTCGGGAACTCTAACGAGACTGCCAGTGTAAACTGTGAGGAAGGTGGGGATGACGTCAAATCATCACGGCCCTTACGCCTTGGGCCACACACGTGCTACAATGGACGGTACAGAGAGCAGCTACTGGGTGACCAGATGCGAATCTTCAAAACCGTTCTCAGTTCGGATCGAAGTCTGCAACTCGACTTCGTGAAGCTGGAATCGCTAGTAATCGGATATCAGCCATGATCCGGTGAATACGTTCCCGGGCCTTGTACACACCGCCCGTCAAGCCATGGAAGCTGGGGGTACCTGAAGTCGGTGACCGTAAGGAGCTGCCTAGGGTAAAACTGGTAACTAGGGCTAAGTCGTAACAAGGTAGCCGTACCGGAAGGTGCGGCTGGAACACCTCCTTTCTAGAGAAAGATAAAGTATAGGTTCTTGATTAGATTAAGAATTACTCTCGCTGTTAGTTCAAATAATACAATATAAGTAAAAACAGAGTCTCGTAGCTCAGCTGGTTAGAGTACTACACTGATAATGTAGGGGTCGGCAGTTCGAGTCTGCCCGGGACTACTTTTTTAACTTATAAGGAAATTCTAGAAGTTGGGATTCACAATTCATAATTCTGAATTCATAATTCTGGATTTAAAATTGGGGGATTAGCTCAGCTGGCTAGAGCGCTTGCCTTGCACGCAAGAGGTCATCGGTTCGACTCCGATATTCTCCACAACGGCTATACGTTAAAACTGGCATTATTGTCAGTGGCGACGCGCCACAAGTTCATTGACATATTGAGAAAAGAAAATATATTAAATATATAGAAAGCACAAATTTTTGGGTATTCTACGTAAGTAGGATATTTAATAAAACAAGTACAATAAGCAAAATAAGGGCGTATGGGGAATGCCTAGGCTCTCAGAGGCGATGAAGGACGTGATAAGCTGCGAAAAGCTACGGGGATCGGCACACACGAATTGATCCGTAGATATCCGAATGGGGCAACCCGGCATGTTGAAGACATGTCACTCCGATAGGAGAGTAAACCCGCTGAACTGAAACATCTAAGTAGGCGGAGGAGAAGAAAACAAAAGTGATTCCGTAAGTAGTGGCGAGCGAACGCGGATTAGCCCAAACCAATGTTGTTACGGCAATATTGGGGTTGTAGGACCACGACATTTCATGCGGATTGAATTAGAATAACCTGGAAAGGTTAACCATAGAGGGTGATAGTCCCGTATAGGTAAGAGAAGATATGAATAGTGGTATCCTGAGTAGTGCGGGGCACGTGAAACCCTGTATGAATCTGGCGGGACCATCCGCTAAGGCTAAATACTCCTGAGAGACCGATAGTGAACCAGTACCGTGAGGGAAAGGTGAAAAGAACCGTGAATAACGGAGTGAAATAGATCCTGAAACCATACGCTTACAAGCGGTCGGAGCCCTTTAGTGGGGTGACGGCGTGCCTTTTGCATAATGAGCCTACGAGTTAACGTTGCTGGCAAGGATAAGTGGTTAAGCCATGGATCCGTAGCGAAAGCGAGTCTGAATAGGGCGCTTTAGTCAGTAGTGTTAGACGCGAAACCGTGTGATCTACCCATGGGCAGGTTGAAGCTTTGTTAACCCAAAGTGGAGGACCGAACCCGTTGACGTTGAAAAGTCTTGGGATGACCTGTGGGTAGGGGTGAAAGGCCAATCAAACTCGGAAATAGCTCGTACTCCCCGAAATGCATTTAGGTGCAGCGATGAAATATAGTTATATAGAGGTAGAGCTACTGATTGGATGCGGGGGTTTCACCACCTACCAATTCCTGACAAACTCCGAATGCTATATAATGGTCCTCATCAGTGAGGGCATGGGTGCTAAGGTCCATGTCCGAGAGGGAAAGAACCCAGACCATCAGCTAAGGTCCCCAAATATATGTTAAGTTGAAATAACGAGGTTTGTCTGCTTAGACAGCTAGGATGTTGGCTTGGAAGCAGCCATTCATTTAAAGAGTGCGTAACAGCTCACTAGTCGAGCGGACGAGCATGGATAATAATCGGGCATAAACATATTACCGAAGCTATGGATTTGTAATTTATTACAAGTGGTAGGGGAGCATTCTAAACTGGGTCGAAGGTGTGATGCGAGTCATGCTGGACTGTTTAGAAAAGAAAATGTAGGCATAAGTAACGATAATGCGGGCGAGAAACCCGCACACCGAAAAACTAAGGTTTCCACAGCTATGCTAATCAGCTGTGGGTTAGTCTGGTCCTAACGCGAACCCGAAAGGGGTAGTGGATGGCCAACGGGTTAATATTCCCGTACTACTTATAATTGTGATGGAATGACGGAGTGATGAAAGCACCGCGAACTGACGGAATAGTTCGTTGAAGATTGTAGCTATAGAGACTGTAGGCAAATCCGCAGATTCTGGCAAAGATCGATAGTACTCGGAGTCTTCGGACAAAGGGATAGTGTGCCTAAGGGCTTCCAAGAAAAGTTTCTAAACTTAGATTATAAGTACCAGTACCGTAAACCGACACAGGTAGTTGGGGAGAGAATCCTAAGGTGCTCGAGAGATTCATGGCTAAGGAATTAGGCAAAATAGACCCGTAACTTCGGGAGAAGGGTCGCCACGCTTTGCGTGGCCGCAGTGAAAAGATCCAGGCGACTGTTTATCAAAAACACAGGGCTCTGCAAAATCGTAAGATGAAGTATAGGGCCTGACACCTGCCCGGTGCTTGAAGGTTAAGTGGAGATGTTATCTTCGGAGAAGCATTGAAATGAAGCCCAAGTAAACGGCGGCCGTAACTATAACGGTCCTAAGGTAGCGAAATTCCTTGTCGGGTAAGTTCCGACCTGCACGAATGGTGTAACGATCTGGATACTGTCTCAGCCATGAGCTCGGTGAAATTGTAGTAGCGGTGAAGATGCCGCTTACCCGCAGTGGGACGAAAAGACCCTGTGCACCTTTACTATAGCTTAGTATTGACCTTGGATAAGTGATGTGTAGGATAGGTTGGAGACTGTGAAGTGGCGTCGCTAGGCGTTGTGGAGTCATTGTTGAAATACAACCCTTTGCTTATCTAGGGCCTAACTCTCTTCAGAGAGGACATTGCTTGGTGGGTAGTTTGACTGGGGTGGTCGCCTCCAAAAGAGTAACGGAGGCTTCTAAAGGTTCCCTCAGCACGCTTGGTAACCGTGCGTAGAGTGCAATGGTATAAGGGAGCTTGACTGAGAGACATACAGGTCGATCAGGTACGAAAGTAGAGCATAGTGATCCGGTGGTTCCGCATGGAAGGGCCATCGCTCAAAGGATAAAAGGTACGCCGGGGATAACAGGCTGATCTCCCCCAAGAGCTCATATCGACGGGGGGGTTTGGCACCTCGATGTCGGCTCGTCACATCCTGGGGCTGGAGAAGGTCCCAAGGGTTGGGCTGTTCGCCCATTAAAGTGGCACGCGAGCTGGGTTCAGAACGTCGTGAGACAGTTCGGTCTCTATCTACTGTGGGCGCAAGAAATTTGAGTGGATCTGATTCTAGTACGAGAGGACCGAATTGGACAAACCGCTGGTGTATCTGTTGTTCCGCCAGGAGCACTGCAGAGTAGCTACGTTTGGAAGGGATAAGCGCTGAAAGCATATAAGCGCGAAACCCACCACAAGATGAGATTTCTTTTAAGGGTCCTAGAAGATGACTAGGTTGATAGGCTATAGATGTAAAGGCAGTAATGTCATAGTCAAGTAGTACTAATAACCCGTAAGCTTATGTACATTTTCCCCCGCTTCGGCGGGGGGAGAAACTTTCTATAAAAAAATGATTTTCTTGTCTCAGTATGTTAAGATATTGTTCAATTGATACTTATTTATGATAAGTAACGTTGAAAAGTTGTCCAAAGCAACTAACCTTTTAAGGTGGTTATTGCAGCGGGGCTCACCTCTTCCCATTCCGAACAGAGAAGTTAAGCCCGCTTGCGCAGATGGTACTGCAATCCTGTGGGAGAGTATGACACCGCCTTTCTTTTAAAAACCCTGTTCTAACGAACGGGGTTTTTTGTTTTATATGGTTTTTTAAAAATGAAGAATCTCATTAAATTACTTGAATTTATACTGTTTAGCTACTGGTGTGACCCTTCCTTGCGTCAGGGTGACAAAGAAATACATTTATTTCTTATACCAAATGAAATAGATATTGCGTTCTAAGAAGCTTTCAATGTGTTGTGGTTTGCTGTTTATGATTTAAGAATTGGATTTAGTATTTGTTTTATTGGATTGAAAAAGGCGAACCGTTTTAAGTGCTCGCCTATGTTTCTTTACTATTTAACTTATTAATAGTTATTCCTTAGATGTTTTTATTATTATTTACCACGCGAAAGGAATCGCGCGGGAGCATTGGAATCAACGGTTACTTTTCCTAATTAAGTCTTTAATATTTTATTCAATTGCTAATCCAAATTTTTTTTCCAATACCCATTTATCACTATTTTTTTTAAATAAATATTGATTTTGACTTCCATTTTCTTGAATAATAATATAGAAACAATCTTCACTTTTATTAAATAAAGGTTTTGAAATCATTGTGTAACAATTATCATTAGTTTTATTTTCTTCTAAGTTTTGAAATTTAAAGTCAAAATTTCTTAAAAAATTAATTTTTAAATTTCTATTGTCATTTATCTGTTGCTCAACAAAATTAGCATCTTCTATTTTCAAAACATCTGACACATATTCATTATATGAATCATAATCTATTCCATTATAAAACATAGAATGAGGTTTTATTATTTGAATATTTATGAATATACATTTTTTAAAAAATAATGTCAAATTTGTATTGTCCGAAAAAACTTCTGCTAAAATTTTGATTTTATCTTCATTTGAAAGTTTTTCTTTTTTTCCACAACTAGATAAACTAAAGTTTAAAATGATTATTAAACTAATTGCCTTTATGATTGTTTTGTAATTCACTTCTACTAATATTTTATATAAAAGAATTGTTAATTTTGTTTTTCAAAAGTTACTCACTAGATTTTAAATGTAAACAAATCTTCATTTATATTTCTTGTTCAAAAAAAGCTAATTTATAATAATTTTTTGTGTCTTGCACTATTTTCTGTGAGGGATAGCAGCGGTATCCTTTTATGGAATGGTAATGAAATAAAAGATATAGCGTATAGCCCGACCGTAATGTAATGGAGGGCACAGCCTAAAATTCTAAAATGGTATTGTAATACTGATTGTGTTTTTTAAATTCTTTTACGCCTTGTTTGAAGGTAAGATAGGGAACTCCTTTTTGTTTGTTTTGTTTGCTTATAAGGTACAAATAATGAAAGTGTTTGGTAAGTTCTTTCCAGCCGTGAAGTAAGCTGTGGTTTGGATCGTAGATGTGTGTTGGTTCGCTTATTGCGCCATTTATTTCAACGATTTGAAAGTTGATTCCGTTTTCTAATTCATCGTATGAACTGAACATAATGTCCATTCTTCCGTAATTGAAGCCTTCTATTTGGTTGCAAATTGTGTTGAAGGTATCGGTTAGTTTTGGAGTTATTAAATTACTTGCATCGATAAATTTTGTGCCGCGGCAATGATTACCATAAGGAACGAGGTTTATGGTTTCGTTTACTTGTAAAACAGTATTTAGTTTTTCTTTGTACTCTTTTTTTAGTGTTTTGAGTTGGAATTGGTAACGAGGATCTTTGTCTAATAGCTCTTTAATGGTGTTTTTTCCGTTTCCTGTTAGAATTAGAAATTCTTTTGCAACGATACCAGTTATTTTACCTTTTTCCTCATTGGGTAATTTGATGTAAAACAACCCGATTTCGTTTTGGTAGGGAATTAAATTTTGAACTAAAAAGTCGAAATTGGCTTTATTAGCATATTTAGTAAGTTCTTCAAGAGTATCGATTTTTTTTACTGCTGTTCCTCTCAGTCCAACATTTGGTTTACAAATGAGTGGATAGGTTATTTGATGGGTTTGTATTAATTGCTCTATTTTATCAATTGCTGTTTTGTTTTCAATTAATAAGGTGGTTGGATAATATTTTTGAGGAATTAGATCGTAGATTTCCTTTTTAGATTCCATGAAAAAACCTCCATTTCTTATGCTTGGATTAGACGCATTGAAATAGAAAAAAGACTTTGTTCGCACTACATAATAAAGGTATTGAAAATAAACGGGAATATAAACGACTTGATAAGGCCAATATTCCCAATGTGTAACTTTGTGTAGAAATAATTTTATTCTTTTCATATTTCTAACAAATCTATATATTTTAAATCGATAGTTTTATTTATAACACATTGTGTTATGCTTACTGTTTTAAGCAAGTTATTTCGGTTGATTTGCAATCCGTAATTTGTGTTTTCGTTTTCTGTAAATTGGTGGAAATGCAATAAATCTTCGACAGTTCTATTTTCTTTTTGAATTAGAAATTCTGAAAACCATTTTGCTCTTTCTTGTCTGACTTCCTTTGAATATAATGTAGACGAAGACCAAATGTGATTTTGTGATTCATCTAATTCTAAAGCTGATTTTTCATTTTCATTCCATTGCAATTGAAATAATTGTTCACCATTAAATAAAATAATTGTAAAAGGTTCTATGTTGTTTAAATCTATCTTATTCCATTCTACTAATGGATTTTTAGAACTGATTAAATCTAAAACAATTAATCCTCTACTTTTTCTATAATTTTCTTTTGAAACATGTTTTTCTTCTGCGCCATTGAGCAAAACAATTACGTTTTTATCATCGTGAGCAAACCACGTTCCGCCAGCTTGTGGATCTTTTGGAAAAGTAATTTCTTTATTATTTATTGTTGTTTTTTGAGGTGAAATGGCTTTTTTACGACTTACTTTTTCATCACGATTAGAAGTAATACAAATTCCATTTTGAGTTGGAACAAAACTTACTGTGCACATTGTGTTCTGTATTCAATAGTTGATTTTGCAACACCAAATTCTGGACAAAGTTGGATGTTTTTATTTTTTAGAACGGCTACTTTTATCAATGCTTGATGGTGAATGCTGTGTTCTAAATTATAAAGTAATTCTCTATAATAATTCGTTTTAACTTGAAATGTAATTTCATTAATACCTTGTTCTAATGTCATTTCAATATTTTCTAAATCAATATTTTCTAAAATTGAATCTATTGTTTTTATAGCAATATTTTTATCAGTTTGAATAGCAACATTGCGTTCTCTTTTGTCATAATTTACAATTCCAAAATTATAACATTTTAATAACGATTGATACATTTCAATAATGTGCCTTGTATGTTCTCCTATTGTTGCATTACTTAATTCATTATTACAAAATGTATACTCTTCATCAGATAATTGATTTAAGAGATTTATGATTTGAATGAAATTTGCTTTTATTTCAGCTATTAGCATATAGTTAATTTGGTTTTTTAAAAATACTAAATTTCTTTCTTTCTTCAAAAAGCACAAATGCACAACATATAAAAGTTATAATTGCTAATGTAAATAATTTTCCACCATCTTTATTAAAGTTAATTCCAATAATCAATAAATGTGATAAAACAGCGCCAATCATCGTCACAAACCCTAAAATGGCTCCGTAAAAACTTTTGTTAGGAATCAATAAAAGTATTGAAGCAATTAATTCTATTACTCCTGATGCTATTCTTCCAAAGGGTTCAGCTCCTAATTCAGAAAAAAGTGCAACGCTTTCTGGTGCTGCAGTAAATTTATATGCTAAAGTTTGCAACATAATAACTGCAGGAATAATTCGAATTAACCAAAAAAGTACTTTTTTCATGAATTTATTTTTTAGGAATGAATTTAATAGAAACCGAATTGGTGCAAAAACGTTGCCCTGTTGTTTCTTTAGGTCCGTCATCAAAAATATGGCCTAAATGTCCGTCACAATTTGCACATACAACCTCGGTTCTTACCATTCCAAAACTTATGTCTTCATTGTATTTTACACTTCCTTCAATTGCTTTGTCAAAAGAAGGCCAACCACAATGTGATTCGAACTTAGTATCCGATTCAAAAAGTTGAGCCTCACAAGCTGCACATACATAAGTTCCTTTTTCAAAGTGGTCCCAATATTCACCTGTGTATGCTCTCTCTGTACCTTTTTTTCTTAAAACTTCATATTCTGTTTCACTAAGTTGTGCTTTCCACTCAGCATCTGTTTTTTTTACTTTTGGTTCCATAGTTTCTTTATTTTGTGAATGACAAGACTGAAATGTAATTGCAAATAATAATAAAATTAACTTTTTCATAGACGTAATTTTTATTTATAAATCAAATATAGTTTTAATTGAGAAAATAAAATGTTAGCTGAATTACAAAAAGAGATTTAAGTGTTAATTTCTAAATTTTTAATGTATTCTTCATGTTCAAAAAAGAAATATTCAAATGCTTCCATTTTTTCCGAAAAGAAGTCAAAAATTTCAGGCCAATGATTTTTGTTATTCATACTTAAACCTGTTTTTTCCACCCAAATTCTACTTATTACTTTTCCTGTGCTTAAATGAAAATCTCGTTCAAAAATAGCATCAGGTAAATAATCTTGAAGTAATAAATCTTTTAACGATTCTACTTTCTCATAATATATTATACGATTTTTATCGTCTTTTGGTTCTATATCTAATAAGACTTGAGCTTTTTTATTGTCTACATAAAACTTAAAAGTAAAGTCCTTAATCTTAGTGTTGTATAATATCCATTTTCTTGAGTTTGAAGCTGCAAATGCAGTCCAAAATTCTTTTTTTAACTTTTGTGCTTCTTCCTTACTAAACATTTTAGGTTTTATATTAGTGTTATTTCGTTTTTTTCAACTAATTTAGAAGTTGTAAAAAAATATAACAGCATGTTATTTCTTGATTTTATTAAATATATTCCAAAAATAGAAAAAGAAAAATTGCTAGCAGCAGATGCTCACGCAAAAATGGCCCCATTGGAACGAATTTCTTTTTTAAAAGAAACGAATTATGAACATAAAAAGCCAAGAAAAGCAGCTGTATTAATGTTGTTTTATCCCAAAAATAAAGAGACTCATTTAGCTTTAATTGTTAGAAATACTTATCCTGGAGTTCATTCTTCCCAAATAGGTTTTCCTGGTGGAAAAGTAGAAATAGAAGACAAGGATTTATCTGAAACTGCTTTAAGGGAAACACACGAAGAAGTTGGTATTCACCCTGATAAAATTCAACTTATTAAACCATTTAGCACTATTTATATTCCGCCGAGTAATTTTTTAGTCTCCCCATTTATGGGAATTTCTCATCAAGAATTACAGTTTATCCCTGATTTAGATGAAGTTAAAAGAGTTTTAGAGTTTCCGCTTTCTGAATTTATTGATGAAAAAACAATTACAAAAGTTAAAATGACAACTTCCTATGCTACTGATATTGAGGTGCCTGCATTTATGGTTGATAAATATGTAGTTTGGGGTGCAACTGCGATGATGATGAGTGAGTTGAAAGAAGCAATAATCAATGCTATTCATTCCTAACTTTATAAAGTCTTCATCTTTATTTTTTTTACACTTAATTAGGTTAAAAAGCTACTGATTTATTACATTTGTGGTCTTGCTTTATAATAAAAAAACAAAAATTTATGGGATTATTCAAGAGAAATCCTTTTGGTCATATATTATTTTTAAAAAAATGGTTAATCCGAATAGCTGGAGGATTAACGCATAAAAGATATCGTGGGTTTAACAGTTTACATATAGAAGGTTCTGAAATTATAAGAAACCTTCCTGAAACTAATGTTTTATTCATTTCAAACCATCAAACGTATTTTGCAGATGTAGTTGCTATGTTTCATGTTTTAAACGCGAGTTTAAAAGGTAGAGAAGATAATATTAAAAACGTTGGATATTTATGGCAGCCTAAAATGAACATGTATTATGTTGCAGCAAAAGAAACAATGTCTTCTGGTTTGTTGCCTAAAATTTTAGCATATGCAGGTGCAATTTCTGTAGAAAGAACTTGGCGTGCAGAAGGTAAAGATGTTAAACGTGATGTCAATCCAAACGATACAGAGAATATTAAAGTAGCACTAGAAGACGGTTGGGTTATTACTTTTCCACAGGGAACTACAAGGTCTTTTAAGCCAGTTAGAAAAGGAACTGCTCATATTATTAAACAACATAAACCTATAGTGGTACCAATTGTGATTGATGGTTTTAGAAGATCATTTGATAGAAAAGGTTTGTTAATTAAGAAAAAAGGAATCTTACAATCATTTGTAATTAAAGAACCTTTACAATTTGATTATGAAAATGATACTATTGAAGAAATTGTAGAAAAAGTCGAATATGCAATTGAACAACATCCCTCATTTTTAAAGGTTATTCCAGTTGAAGAATTGGAAGAACATGCAAAATTGAACGAAGAAAGAAAATGGAAATATTAAATATAAAAAAATCCCGCTATTGCGGGATTTTTTTATAAATCTATTTTCTTTAATTCTTTATAATTATTATTTAAACGTTTCATTAATATTCCATAAATTAATCTGTAGAACAACCATATGAATCCAATTACAACTAAAATTACAATAATGTAAAAGAACGTTACCATTAAATAGAATAAGTTAGAATCCATGGTTGTACTCATATTGTTAAAGACTTTTTCAATATTAGGGTCATATTTTAGTTGAAAAACAACAACAAGAACCATAGAGAAAAAAGTCATTATTAAATTATACCAAACATAATTCTGTACTGTTTTTCTTGTTTTTAATATAGTACGCATTAATTGTTTTACTGTATCTGTAGTGTTTATGGTTTTATAATTTTTGTAAAATAAGTAAATAAAGAAAAGTATAACGGCATAGTTAATAGTGGTAATGATTGGCATGACATCTCTTAAATGATATTGCTCTAACGTCTTTAAATAATTCTCATCAGCTGTAAAAAATCCTAAAATACTCCAAAAAGCAATTTCAAGAATACTTATCACCAAAATCCATTTTACAATAGACGAGGATTTTTTATGCAACATTCCATAAATTTCTTTCTCCGTAAGTTGGTTAAAAGAATTCTCTTTCTTTTTCCAATCTTTTTTTAATATATCTAGTTCATCCATCATCATTACGGATTTAATATTTTTTTTAATTTCCCTTTCAATCTGTTCATTTTCACTCGAGCATTCACTTCGGTAATACCTAATGTTTCCGAGATTTCACTATAATCTTTTTCTTCTAAGTATAAAAAAACCAATGCTTTTTCAATATCATTTAATTCGCCTATCGCACTGTATAACAGTTTAATTTGTTCTTCTTCTTCAAAGTTGTAATCTTCTTGTTTTACTTTATGAAAAGTATTGTCAAACTCAATAGTATTAATTGTTTTCTTCTTTTTTCTGTAAAGAGTAATTGCAGTATTCAATCCTACACGATACGCCCAAGTAGTGAATTTAGAATCACCTCTAAAATTAGGATATGCTTTCCATAACTGAATCGTAATTTCCTGAAACAAATCGTTATGAGAGTCTTGGTCATGCGTATAAAGTCTACAAATCTTGTGGACAATATTCTGGTTTTCCTGTAAAAGTTTCACAAACTGTTCTTCCGAAGCTTCACTCATGCTTATATGTAGTTAAACACTTTAAGTTGTTACAATATTACTAATAATTTTCAGAAGCTATTTCCAGCTGTCCGTTATATCTTTTAAATTACTCAAAAAAGAGTAATTTAAAAGGATGCCACTTCCATCTGGGCTAGGAAATGAAAGTTAATATCAAATAATAAATTCAGTTCACAAATAAATTCTATCGAAACAATCTTTGTATATTTGTAGTACATTTATTAAAATTTTCAAATGAATATTCCTCGTTCAAGTTTTCCTCGAATAGTTATTATAGGTGGTGGTTTTGCTGGTATTGCTTTGGCAAAGAAGCTAAGAAATAAAAAGGTACAAGTGGTGTTGTTAGACAAACACAACTATCATAATTTCCAACCTTTGTTATACCAAGTGGCAACTGGCGGTTTAGAACCCGATTCTATTGCATATCCTATTCGAAAAGTAGTACAGGAATTTGAAAATTTTTATTTTCGATTAGCTGAAGTCCGTGAAATTGACACCAAAAACTGTAAAGTTATTGCAGATATTGGCGAACTTAAATACGATTATTTGGTGATGGCAACTGGTTCTAAAACCAACTTCTTTGGCAATAAAGAAATGGAACGTAATTGCATGGCTATGAAAACCATTCCGCAATCGTTAAACATTCGTAGTCTTATTTTAGAAAACTTCGAACAAGCTTTGTTGACAAACGATATAGATGAACGTCATAGTTTAATGAATTTCGTGTTAGTAGGTGGCGGACCAACAGGAGTAGAGCTTGCGGGTGCTTTAGCCGAAATGAAAAAAGCCATTCTTCCAAAAGATTATCCCGATTTAGATGTCCGTAAAATGGAAATCAACCTTATTCAAAGTGGAGATAGAATTTTAAATACAATGAGCGAACACGCTTCTGAAAAAGCAGAAGAGTTTTTGCTAAAATTAGGAGTTAGTGTTTGGAAAAATGTTCGCGTTACAGGTTATGATACTCGTATTGTTTCTACAAATTCCGATTTATCTTTCGATAGTGCAACGGTGATTTGGACAGCTGGAGTGCAAGGTGCTTTAGTTAATGGATTAGATGCTTCTTGTTTAGTTGAAAGAGCCGAACGTATAAAAGTAAACGAATTCAATCAGGCAGAAAGTTATGAGAATATTTTTGCCATTGGCGATATTGCTTCCATGTGTTCAGAGGAATATCCGCAAGGACATCCTATGATGGCGCAACCGGCGATGCAACAAGGACGCCATTTAGCAGAAAATTTAGTGCGACTTATTAATAAAAAAGCAATGAAACCTTTTGTGTATAAAGACAAAGGTTCTATGGCAACCATAGGTAGAAACAAAGCAGTAGTCGATTTAAAAAACTATAAATTCAGTGGCGTTTTCGCTTGGTTTGTTTGGATGTTTGTTCACTTGTTCTCTTTAATTGGTTTTAAAAATAAAGCGGTTGTGTTTTTAAATTGGGTGTACAATTACATTCGTTTCGATAGAGAAGCACGTTTAATTATTCGTCCGTTTAAAAAGAAACAATTGACCAGTTTTACTAGTGATGAGATTTGAGGAAGTGAAGAGTAATTAGTTTTTTTAGTCTAATCCCGTATCACTAATCCCTGTTTTTTCATACCCAATCATCAATCCAACAAACTTACTGTAACTTTCTAAACCGTCTTGTTGTTGGTTTGCTTTTAAGAAATTGTCGTAAAAAATTTCAAAAGCAGTATCAATAGGCGTATGGTACTTTTCCCAAAACTGTTCGTTTTCATCAAAGTTTTTCAAAACCCCTTTATTTATAGTTTTTAGAAATTTTTCGGATTTTCCTTCTTGCATCATTTCTAGGTTGTGTAGACAATAACGCGCTATAAAACTATACGCAGCATATTTAAAATAAACATCTTCGTTTTTGGAAGCTGCAATAAAACCTATAAAATTACATTCACTTTCGCTTCCTATTCCGGTTTGGTGCGCCATTTCGTGTGTAGTAGTTAAAGGCGCATTGTATTTTGGTTTTAAAATATTAACCTGCGCTTCATTGGTAAACGGATTCAAATAACCACCAAAACCCATATAACTTAATGGATAACTAAATAAGGAAGCCTTTGTGCTTTTGTAATGGTATTGAAAGTCATTTAAAGCTTCCGGTAAGTTTTTGTAACCATTTTGTGCCAATTCAAACAGTTCATCATTAGAATAAGGAATGTGAACTGCAATTGTATCGTTTTTGGTGATTTCGAACTGAATTGCATTTGTTTTAGTAATCATTTTTTGGGTAAATACTTCTAGTTCTGCTAAAGTGTATTCTTTGTTAATGTTTAGTTTTTGGTGAAGTGGAATGCGGTAATAATTCATTCCCCATAAAAAATGAAAGAAAAAATAGAAGATTGAAAACCAACTCAATACAGTTAATCCGTTTGTTTTCCAATTTTTCCAAAAACCTTTTCTGTTGTTCCAAATCCATCGAAATAACAGAAATAGTAAAATATAATACATAACATCGCCCACTGAAAAAGGAATGTTGCCAAAAACATTTCGAGAAACAAAAGCAATTTTAGGATACAAACCTTTGCTGTACCAATTTTCCACAAATTCAGGAAATAAAGCCAAGGTTTTAACCAAGATAATTTGGACAACTAAAAGTAAAGGAAGTATGTGTTTTCTTTTCACGTTGTTTTTTAAAAAGTAAATATAATTACAAATCAATTCATAAAGAAATTAAACTTTGTAACTTTGTACTTTGACACTTTAAAACTACAAAAAGAATGAGCCAAGAAGTTAGAAACCTTGAACCAAAAGAACTTTGGAATAAATTTGCCGATTTAAATGCAGTGCCTCGTCCGTCTAAAAAGGAAGAGCGTGTAATTGCTTTCATGATGGATTTCGGAAAGAAATTAGGATTTGAAACCATAAAAGATAACGTAGGAAATGTAATTATAAAAAAACCGGCTTCTACTGGAATGGAAAATAGAAAAACCATTGTAATGCAATCGCATTTAGACATGGTGCACCAAAAAAATAACGATACTGTTTTTGATTTCGATACACAAGGAATTGAAATGTATGTAGATGGAGACTGGGTTCGTGCAAACGGAACTACTCTTGGAGCCGATAATGGGATAGGAGTAGCTACAATTATGGCAGTTTTAGAAAGTACAACAATTAAGCATCCTGCAATTGAAGCTTTATTTACGATTGATGAAGAAACAGGAATGACAGGTGCAATGGGATTACAAGGTGGAATGTTAGAAGGAGAAATTCTTTTAAATTTAGACACGGAAGAAGACGATGAAATTGATATTGGATGTGCTGGGGGAATTGATGTTACCGCTACAGCTGAATACGATGAAGAAGATGCTCCTGAAATTGCAGTTGGTTATACCATTACTGTAAAAGGTTTAAATGGTGGACACAGCGGAATGGATATCCACAAAGGATTAGGAAATGCGAACAAAATCATGAATCGTTTATTGTTTAACGGTTATGACGATTTTGGATTGCAAATTGCTTCTATAAAAGGAGGAAGTTTACGTAATGCAATTCCTAGAGAAAGTGTTGCTGAAGTAATTATTGCAAATGTTTATGATGAAGCTTTTGTATTTGATATGCAAGAAATCATCAACGAGATAAAAGCAGAATTAAAAACTACAGAGCCTAATTTAGAAATCGTAATTGAGAAATCAGAAACTACTCCTAAAAAAGTAATGCCACCAATGGCACAATATTTTTTAGTTAGAGCATTATATACTGCGCATAATGGTGTGTATAGAATGAGTGCTGATTTTGATAATTTAGTGGAAACTTCAAACAATATTGCAAAAGTAATTGTGGGCGATGGAAAACTAAGCGCACAATGTTTAACACGTTCTTCAGTAGAAACGGCTAAGTTTGATTTAGCGAATTCATTGCGTTCAGCATTTGAATTAATGGGTTGCGAAGTCGAATTCTCGGGAAGTTACCCAGGTTGGACACCCAACGCAAAATCTGAAATATTGGATGTTTTAAGCTCTATTTACGAAAAGCAAAACGGTAAAAAAGCTGATGTTGTGGCTTGTCACGCTGGATTAGAATGTGGAATTTTAGGAACTAATTATCCAGATATGGACATGATTTCTTTTGGACCAACCATAAAAGGAGCACACAGTCCAGACGAAAGAGCAAGTATTTCTTCTGCTCAAAAATATTGGAAATTTGTATTAGAAGTGTTGGAAAATATTCCAATGAAAAACTAAAAAATTATTCATAAAAAAACCTCGTTTGTAATGAACGAGGTTTTTTGTTTTTTTTATACTAAATACTATTAGTTTAAGATTAAAAACTGATTATTTTTTTTCTTAACTTTGCACTCCAAAATAAAAGAGTATTATGTTAGATAGATTGCAATATGTAAAACAACGTTTCGACGAAATATCAGATTTGATTATTCAGCCAGATATTATTGCCGACCAAAAACGTTATGTGCAACTGAACAAAGAATATAAAGATTTAAAAGCGTTAGTAGATAAACGTGAAGAGTATATTACTCTTGATGCTAACATTCAAGAAGCACAAGAAATTCTTTCAGATGGTTCTGATGCTGAGATGGTAGAAATGGCTAAAATGCAAATGGAAGAGGCAAAAGAACGAATTCCTGAACTTGAGGAGGAAATTAAATTCATGCTTATCCCTAAGGATCCTGAAGATGCTAAAAACGTTATGGTTGAAATTCGTGCTGGTACAGGTGGCGATGAAGCTTCTATTTTTGCAGGAGATTTATTTCGTATGTATACGAAGTATTGCGAGGCTAGAGGTTGGAGAACTTCTGTTGTAGATGTAAGTGAAGGAACTTCTGGAGGTTTCAAAGAGGTTATTTTTGAAGTTACAGGTGAAGATGTATACGGAACGTTAAAGTTTGAAGCTGGTGTGCATCGTGTACAACGTGTTCCTCAAACGGAAACTCAAGGTCGTGTTCATACTTCGGCAGCAACAGTTATGGTTTTACCTGAAGCAGAAGAGTTTGATGTACAAATTGATATGAATGATGTTCGTGTAGATTTCTTTTGTTCGTCAGGTCCTGGAGGTCAATCGGTAAATACAACAAAATCGGCAGTTCGTTTAACGCATATTCCAACAGGTTTAGTGGCGCAATGTCAAGATCAAAAGTCGCAACATAAAAATAAGGACAAAGCATTTATTGTATTACGTTCTCGTTTGTATGAAAAAGAATTAGCTATCAAACAAGCAGAAGATGCCGTAAAACGTACTTCTCAAGTAAGTTCTGGAGACCGTTCGGCTAAAATTAGAACTTATAACTATTCTCAAGGTCGTGTAACAGATCATCGAATTGGTTTAGATGTTTTTGATATGGACGGAGTAATGAATGGTAAAATTCAGAAGTTTATTGACGAACTTCAATTGGTTAACAATACTGAAAAATTAAAAGAGCACGATGTTTTTTAATTAGGTATTAGATATTGGGTAACAGGTTTTAGTTACCCTTTTTTATATAATTAATTTTGAATGAGAAATTTTAGAGATTTAGAGGTTTGGAAAAGTTCTGTAATCTTAGTTAAAAATATTTATTTATTAACTGAGAGTTTTCCAAATACTGAAAAATTTGGATTGGTTTCTCAAATAACTAGATGTGCAGTTTCTATTCCTTCAAATATAGCTGAAGGATGCTCGCGAACTTCTCAAAAAGATTTTTCTCGTTTTTTGCAAATAAGTTTAGGTTCTGCTTTTGAACTTGAAACGCAATTAGAAATTGCTAAAGAAATTAATTTTATTAATAAGAAAGAATATTCGAACATAATAGAAGAATTACATATAATTCAAAAGAGAATTCAATCTTTAAAGAAATATGTTGATTCAAAAATATAATTGTTTTTATGGTAACTAACAACCCAACACCCAACACCCAACACCTAATTGAACAAATTCAATCTAAAAAATCATTTCTTTGCATTGGCTTAGATGTCGATTTAAATAAAATTCCAAAACATTTATTGAATACTGAAGATCCGATTTTCGAATTTAATAAAGCAATTATTGATGCAACACACGATTTATGTGTTTCATATAAACCAAATACTGCTTTTTACGAAGCTTATGGAATTAAAGGTTGGCAATCTTTAGAAAAAACGATTAATTATATCAACGAAAAGTATCCTGAAATTTTCACCATTGCCGATGCAAAAAGAGGAGATATTGGAAATACTTCTTCAATGTATGCGAAAGCTTTTTTTGAAGATTTAAATTTTGACTCGGTTACCGTTGCTCCATATATGGGTAAAGATTCTGTAGAGCCTTTTTTAGCTTTCGAAAACAAGCATACTATTATGCTAGCATTGACTTCAAACGAAGGTGCATTTGACTTTCAAACGAAAAATTTAGAAGGAAAAGAGTTATATAAAACAGTTTTAGAAACTTCTAAAGCTTGGAAAAATTCAGAGAATCTTATGTATGTTGTAGGTGCAACTAAAGCAGAATATTTTACTGAAATTAGAAAAATAGTGCCAAATAGTTTTTTATTGGTACCTGGTGTAGGCGCTCAAGGCGGAAGTTTATCTGAAGTTTGTAAATACGGAATGAGCGAGAATGTTGGATTACTTATTAATTCTTCTCGTGGAATTATTTACGCTTCAAGTGGAACCGATTTTGCTGAAAAAGCAAGAGAAGAAGCATTGAAATTGCAAGTTGAAATGGAAACTATTTTAGAAAGTAAATAAGATGACAAAAAGAGATTTTTTTAGATTGTTAATTAAAGTTTTTGGTTTATATAGTTGTATTACAACCATTTTTTATTTTGTACCTCAATTATTTTCAAGTTATATATATGATTTTAATTTAGCATATATTTTAATTATGATTGGAAGTGTACTTCTTATTTTAGCCTTGTTGTTTGTTTTGATTTTTAAAGCCAATCTAATCATTAATATACTTAATTTAGATAGTGGTTTTGATGATGACAATGTAGTTTTGGGTAATTTAACTTCGGAATCAATTCTTTTGTTCTCAGTTACAATCATAGCTGGAATTATGATTGTAAATGGAATCCCAGATTTTTTATATCATTTAATAAATGCATTTAAAAAAGAAGTTAGTTTATATAGTATAGATAATCAAGAAGTTAATTATTTTGGATTAGTTTCGGAGTTTTTAAATATTATTCTTGGTTATGTATTACTGGTTAACAATAAGAAAATATCTAAAATTTTAGATAGAAATTAAAGATAAGTTTGTGTCAAAAATTTTAGTAGACCAATTAGGAACGCAGCATACTTTTGAAACTACTCCAAAACGAATAGTTTCACTAGTGCCCTCTCAAACCGAATTATTAGTTGATTTAGGTTTAGAAGATGCTTTGGTTGGTATAACTAAGTTTTGTGTTCATCCTGTTTATTTAAAATCTACTAAAACAATTGTTGGTGGAACTAAAAACATCAAATTTGATAAAATAAAAGCACTTCAACCTGATATTATTATTTGCAATAAAGAAGAAAATACTAAAGAAATTGTTGATGAGTTAAGTGCAATTTGTCCGGTTTGGGTAACAGATATTTACACTATTGCAGATAATAACCAAATGATTTGTGATTTTGGAGAAATCTTCAATAAACGAACTGATGCTCAAAAATGGATTGATAAAATCAATTTTGTGTATCACGATTTTCAAAATTTCATTCAAAATAAACCTATAAAGAAAGCGGCTTATTTTATTTGGGCTAATCCATATATGGTTGCTGGTAATTCAACTTTTATTAATGAAATGTTGAAATTTAATCGTTTTCAAAATATTTATGAATCTAAAGAAGGTCGTTATCCTGAAGTTGAATTGAAGAAAATTCGTTTAGAGGGTGATCCGGATTATGTTTTTCTTTCTTCTGAGCCTTTTCCTTTTAAAGACGAACACGCATTTGAAATAGGACGATTTACTCATCATGCTATTACTATTTTTGTTGATGGTGAAATGTTTTCTTGGTATGGTTCTCGCTTAGTAAAAGCGTTCTCCTATTTTAAGACATTGCATAGTAAAATTTAAAATTTGTTTAAGTAGGGTAAGCGTTTAATTATTCTATATTTGATAAAAATTAATTTATCTTTTGATTTCTTACACCGTATATGAAAATAACACTTCACCAGAATGGGTAACTTTTGTTCATGGTGCAGGAGGGAGTTCTTCTATTTGGTTCAAACAAATCCGTGATTTTCAAAAACACTTTAATGTTTTAGTAGTTGACTTAAGAGGACATGGAAATTCAAACAAATCTCTTTCAAAAAACTTTAAACAAAAATACACTTTTAAAGCAATTGCAGAAGATGTAATTGAAGTCATAGATTTCTTAAAAATTAAAAAATCACATTTTGTTGGAATATCTCTGGGTTCAATTGTAATACGTCAATTGGCGGAAATACAATCTGAAAAAGTGAAGAGTATGATTTTAGGTGGCGCTATTTTAAAAATGAATTTTCGTTCACAAGTTTTAATGCGTTTAGGGAATGCTTTTAAATACGTTCTTCCATATTTGATTTTGTATAAGTTTTTTGCATTTGTAATTATGCCTAAAAAAAATCATAAGAAATCTCGACTTTTATTTATTAATGAAGCAAAAAAATTATACCAAAAAGAATTTATAAAATGGTTTAAACTTACAGCTGAAATAAATCCAATCCTTCGTTATTTTAGACAAATAGAATTAGATATTCCAACTTTATATGTAATGGGTGAAGAAGATTATATGTTTTTGCCTGCTGTTAAAGAGGTAGTTAAAAATCATTTTAAGACTTCAGAACTTTTTGTTGTTCCAAATTGTGGACACGTCGTTAATGTAGAGCAAGCAATGGTTTTTAATACTACTGTGGTTTCATATATTCAAAGAAAATTTATTGTATAAAAAAACCACGTCCTAAGACGTGGATATTTTTTCTAACTAACCTAACCAATATGAGAAATCTCACTTTTAACACTGCAAATATCTGAATAATATTTTTGTTCTATGTTAAGGTTTTGTTATTTGTATGTTATTGAATGCTAATTTTTTAACAATTATTTTTTGTCTTGCATCGCAAAAACTTTTTTCAATAAATCAGATGATCTAGCGCTAAAGTTTCCTCTAATGTTTTGTTCTTCTACTGCAATCATTTTAAATACACCTTCCATTGCTTTGTTTGTAGTGTAATCTGTTAAATCAGGGTTTACTTTATTAACAAATGGAATGGCATTGTATTTAGTAATAATATTTGTCCATACTTTATCTGCGCCTACTTTAGCAAAAGAGTTCTTAATTACTGGGTTAAACTTTCCGTATAAAGCTGTAGATGTAGAATTTTCTAAATAAGATGTTGCAGCAGTATTATTACCCATTAAAATGTTTTTAGCGTCTGAAAATGTCATTTGTTTAACTGCATCAACAAAAATAGGAGTTGCTTCTTTTACAGCATCTTCAGCAGCTCTATTTAAAACCTTTAAACCTTCATCAGCAAGACTAGAAAGTCCTATTTGACGTAATTTTTTATCAACCGCTTGTAATTCTTCAGGCAATAAAATTTTAACAGCTTCATTTTTATAGAATCCGTCAGTTGCTGTTAATTTTGAAACTTGTTGGTCTATTCCTTTATCAAGAGCTTCTTTTAGACCGTTAGCAATGTCTAGTTGACTCAATCCAACAGTTCCCTGAGGTAATTGATCTATAACTTGTTGCATTTCTGCACATCCAAATAATGTAAAGGCTAATAAACTTAATGTAATTTTCTTCATAATATTTTTAATTTCTTTCAATTAAATCAAAGATAATGCCTTTTTTTAAATAGCTGTAAAATCTATTGAAAAGTGTGGAATAAAAATTATTAAATTCGTAAATTGCAAGCTTTAATTTTAGATAAAATTACACATGGAACAACAACAACCTTATATTCCTAATAATAAAGTACGAATTGTTACTGCTGCGTCACTTTTTGACGGTCACGATGCTGCAATTAACATCATGAGAAGAATCATTCAAGCCACTGGATGTGAAGTAATTCACTTAGGACATGATAGAAGTGTAGAGGAGGTTGTAAATACAGCTATTCAAGAAGATGCAAATGCTATTGCAATGACATCTTATCAGGGAGGACATACAGAATATTTAAAATACATGTTTGATTTGCTTGCTGAAAAAGGAGCAGGACATATTAAAATATTTGCTGGTGGAGGTGGAGTAATTCTTCCAGTCGAGATAGAAGAACTTCATGCTTACGGAATCGAGAAAGTATATTCTCCAGACGACGGCCGAGCAATGGGTCTTCAAGGAATGATTAATGATTTGGTAAAACGTGCAGATTATCCAATAGGTGATAAACTAACAACTGAAGCAGATCATTTAGAAAATAAAAACCCAAGAGAAATTGCACGTGTTATTTCGGCAGCTGAAAATTTCCCTGAAATTGCAAAACCTATTTTAGATAAGATTCATAAATCAAACGAAACTTCTAAAATTCCTGTTTTAGGAATTACTGGAACAGGTGGTGCAGGAAAATCTTCCTTAGTAGATGAATTAGTTCGTCGTTTTTTAATTGATTTCCCAGAGAAAACAATAGGTTTGATTTCAGTAGATCCATCAAAACGTAAAACAGGTGGTGCGCTTTTAGGTGATAGAATTAGAATGAATGCGATAAACAATTCTAGAGTTTATATGCGTTCGTTAGCTACACGTCAATCTAATTTGGCTTTGTCTAAATATGTTGCGGAAGCAATTCAAGTATTAAAAGCAGCTAAATATGATTTAATTGTATTGGAGACTTCTGGAATTGGTCAAAGTGATACTGAAATTATGGACCATTCTGATGTATCTCTTTATGTAATGACACCAGAATTTGGTGCTGCAACTCAATTAGAGAAAATAGATATGCTTGATTTCGCTGATTTAGTAGCCCTAAACAAATTTGATAAGAGAGGTGCTCTTGATGCTATACGCGATGTGAAAAAACAATACCAGCGCAATCATAACCTTTGGGATGTAAATCCTGATGAAATGCCCGTTTTTGGAACTATTGCTTCGCAATTCAATGATCCGGGAATGAATACATTGTATAAATCTATAATGGATAAAATTGTAGAGAAAACCGAATCTGATCTAAAATCTACTTTTAAGATTACACGTGAAATGAGCGAGAAAATTTTCGTAATTCCTCCACATAGAACGCGTTACTTATCTGAAATTGCGGAAAACAATCGTAAGTATGATGAAACGGTTTTAACGCAAGTAGAAGTAGCACAAAAGTTATACGGAATTTTCAAAACTATTGAATCGGTAAACGGAAATTTACCTCAATTTGATAAAGCAGGAATTATTGAAGAGTCATTACAAATTAATGACTCAAACAAAGAATTCGTTTCTTTGTTAGTAAAAGAATTCGACCGAGTAAAAATGAATTTAGATCCATTCAATTGGTTAATCATTCAAACTTGGGATGAAAAAGTTAATAAATATAAAAACCCTGTTTACAGCTTTAAAGTTCGTGACAAGGAAATAAAAATTCAAACACATACAGAATCACTTTCGCATTCTCAAATTCCAAAAATTGCTTTGCCAAAGTATCAAGCTTGGGGCGATATTTTAAAATGGAACTTACAAGAGAATGTACCAGGTGAATTCCCGTTTGCTTCTGGATTATATCCTTTTAAGCGTGAAGGGGAAGACCCAACACGTATGTTTGCAGGTGAAGGTGGGCCAGAAAGAACAAATAGACGTTTTCACTATGTTTCTTTAGGAATGCCAGCAAAACGTTTGTCTACCGCTTTTGACTCGGTAACTTTATACGGTAATGATCCAGATCATAGACCTGATATTTATGGTAAAATTGGAAATGCTGGGGTTTCAATCTGTTGTTTAGATGATGCTAAGAAATTATATTCTGGATTCGATTTAAGTCACCCTGCAACTTCGGTTTCAATGACAATTAATGGTCCCGCACCTATGTTGCTTGGTTTCTTTATGAATGCGGCTATTGATCAAAATTGTGAAAAATATATTAAAGAAAATGGTTTAGAAGTTGAGGTTGAAGCTAAAATTAAAGCCATTTACAAAGAAAAAGGTACAGAAAGACCAACTTATAACGGTGCTTTACCAGAAGGTAACGATGGTTTGGGATTAATGCTTTTAGGTGTTACTGGAGATCAAGTTTTGCCTGCAGATGTATATAATGATATTAAACTAAAAACATTAGCGCAAGTTCGAGGAACTGTACAAGCGGATATTTTAAAGGAAGATCAAGCGCAAAACACTTGTATTTTTTCAACAGAGTTCGCTTTACGTTTAATGGGTGATGTACAAGAATATTTCATTAAAGAAAATGTTCGTAATTTCTATTCGGTTTCTATTTCAGGATATCATATTGCAGAAGCTGGTGCCAATCCTATTACACAATTAGCGTTTACTTTAGCAAATGGATTTACGTATGTAGAATACTATTTAAGTAGAGGAATGGATATCAATGCGTTTGGTCCAAATTTATCTTTCTTCTTTTCAAATGGAATCGATCCTGAATATGCAGTAATTGGTCGTGTAGCGCGTAAAATATGGGCAAAAGCCTTGAAGTTGAAATACGGTGCAAACGAAAGGGCTCAAATGTTGAAATATCACATTCAAACATCTGGTCGTTCTTTACATGCCCAAGAAATCGACTTCAATGACATTCGAACAACATTACAGGCATTATATGCAATTTATGACAACTGTAATTCGTTGCATACCAATGCCTATGATGAAGCGATTACAACTCCAACAGAAGAATCAGTGAGAAGAGCAATGGCGATTCAGTTGATTATTAATAAGGAATTAGGTTTAGCCAAAAATGAAAACCCAATACAAGGTTCATTTATTATTGAAGAATTAACTGATTTGGTAGAAGAAGCAGTTTTAACTGAGTTTGATAGAATTACCGAAAGAGGTGGAGTTCTTGGAGCAATGGAAACCATGTACCAAAGAAGTAAAATACAAGAAGAATCATTGTATTATGAAACTTTGAAGCATACGGGTGAATTTCCAATTATTGGAGTAAATACGTTCTTGAGTTCTAAAGGTTCCCCAACAGTTATTCCTGCTGAAGTAATTCGTGCTACTGAAGAAGAGAAGTTATTTCAAATTAAAACTTTAGAAAATCTTCATCAAGGAAATGCGGATAAAGTAAAAGAGCAAATTAATCTATTACAAGAAGCAGCAATTAAAAACGAAAATTTATTTGAGCTATTAATGGATGCTACTAAATATTGTACTTTAGGTCAAATTACTTCAGGTTTATTCGAAGTTGGTGGCCAATACAGACGAAATATGTAAAATATAAAGTACTCATTATTAAAAACAAAAAGCCTTTCTAGACAGAAAGGCTTTTTGTTTTTATATTTTTTTATTCTCGTTAAACTTACGGGTAATTTCTTTTAATTTTTCAGCACGAGCAACTTTCTTAGCTTTAGCCTTGTCTTGTTCTTTGTGTAATTTATCGTTATGTTTTTTTATATTTCTTTCGTTGTTTCTTCCCATTTTAAACTCTTTTTTTAGATTACAAACTTAATAAAAATTGTTTTGGCACGACTATTGAATTACTGTTGCTATATTAATCTTTAAAAATTATAGTTATGAGAAAAATTACTTTATTGATAGCGTTTATTGGAATGATAACGTTACAAAGTTGTGTTAAGGAAGAAGTAATTGTATCTGATAATGTTGACTACGATACAATTAGTGAAGTTTTTGAATACTCAAATGTTGATTTTCATTCAGGTAATGGTTATAGCGTATTTTTAGATTATCCACATACTATTTATGCTTCTGATATGGTTTTAGTTTATCGTTTGTCAGATTATGGTTCTGCTGGTGATGTATGGAAACCAATGCCTGAAACTTATTATTTTAACGACGGTACATTAGATTTTGGTTATGATAACGATTTTACACAATATGATGCTAAAGTTAGTCTGTTTGGTTATGATTTACCTGGATTATCAAATGCATATAAATTAGACCAAGTATTTAGAGTTGTAATAATTCCTGCATATTTTGGAAATAAAAACTCTAGTGAACTTGATTTCAATGATTATAAAGCAGTGAAAGAACATTATAATATTGATGAATCAAAAATCACAAAAATTAAGTTATAATGTATAAAAAAAAGACCTCATTAATGAGGTCTTTTTTTTATTCTTCTTTTTTCACAATAATGACAAATTCACTTCGTCTATTTATTTGATGTTCTGCGTCAGAGCATTCATGATCATCACAATCCACTTTTGGTTTGCTTTCTCCATAACCTTTTGCTGTAACTCTATTTGCGTCTATTCCTTTTTCAATTAGATAATTCATCGTAGATGTTGCTCTTTCTTGAGAAAGTTTTTCATTGTATGCTTCAGTACCTCTTTTATCCGTGTGAGAGCCAATTGCTATATCAATTTGTGGATATCTTGATAACTTGTCTACAAGTTTGTCTAGGTGTACTTTAGCATCGTCTCTAATATTAAATTTATCAAAATCAAATAATATTTCAGGAAGATCAAACATTAAAACACCATCATCAGTGATAACTTTTGGCTCACCTTCCTCAGCAATTAATTCTTCTAAAAATGTTTTTGGAATTCTTTGCATTTTTATTATTTGTTCTGTTTTACTGTTACCGTTATCTAAAACAGTGAACGTTTTTTCAGCAGGAATAAAATCAGGATGTGAAGTTGCTAACTTAAAAGTACCAGGTTGTAAATCAAAATAGAATGTTCCTTCTTTGTCTACAATCGATTCTGCTGTTTTATTTCCCTTCTCATCAAACATTTCAATTTTAGCTCCTTCAATAGGTTCTTCTGATTCAGAATCAATTATTGACCCTTGAACAAAGTACTGAAAGTCTTTTAAAGGAGATATTTGTAAAAAACTATAGATGTCGTCATCACCTTTTCCTTCTTGTCTATTTGAAGCGAAAAATCCTCTTTTCGAGTTGTCATTATAAATAAATGAGAAGTCATCCATGTTTGTGTTTATAGGTAACCCTAAATTTAAAGGTTTAGAATAACCTTCTTTAGTTTCTTCAGCTAAAAATACATCTAATAATCCAAATCCTATATGTCCATCTGAAGCAAAAAACAGTTTGTTTTCATCTGAAATATAAGGAAACTGTTCTCTGTTTTTAGTGTTTATTTGATTACCTAGATTAATAGGTTTTCCAAACTTTCCGTTTGCATCAATCTCTACATAAAAAATATCGAAAGAACCAATAGTTCCTGGCATATCAGAAGAAAAGTATAGTTTTGTATTGTCTTTATTTAGTGATGGATGCATTGTTGAATAGGTTAAACCATTAAAAGGAAGAGGCTTAACATTTGTCCATTCGTTACCAATTAATTCTGCAGAATATATACTAACATGAGTGATTTTTTCTGCATCTTTTTTTCTTTTACCTTTTTCGTTATTATTTCTAGTGAAGTAAATTGTTTTACCATCATTAGAGAAGGCTACTGATGCTTCATGCAACTTTGTATTTAAAGTTTCTGAAAATGGTTTTACAATGCTATCTAATTTATTATCTTTTATTTCGGTAGTATATAAATCTAAATAAGATTGATTATTCCATTTGTATTTTTTAGAAAATATTTTTTTTTCTTTTGTTGGTGAAGAAAACACAAATTGATTGTTATATACTGTTGGTCCAAAATCAGAATAAGGAGTGTTAATTATAACATTTTTTATTTCAAATTTATTTCCTTGGCTTTTAATATTTTCTAACTTTTCTATTGTTGCTTTATACACTGTCTCGGTCATTTCACTCTCATATACTTTCATCCATTTATTAGAATCTTCTGTATTACCAACTGCTTTTAATGATTGAGCATATCTAAAAATATATTTTTCATCTATACTTTCTTTGAAATTCTCTATTAATTCTTTGTACAATAGACTTGCTTTTTCAAAATTTGATATGAAATAGTAAGAATCTGCTGCTTTTTTTAAGATTTCAGGATTCTTTACTTCTTCATTCAATAAAGTTGAAAATTGTTCAGCTGCCTTTGAATAATCAGCAGTTAAGTAATATTTTTCAGCTTTACGTAACTGATTATCTTGTGCGAAAACGCTAAAACTACTTATGATTAAGCATAATAATATAATTTTTCTCATAATTTTATTTTTAGAAGAATCTTGGTGATTTATCATATCCTTTTATTCCGAATTGATCTAAGTCAAATAGAATCATTATTTCATGTGTACCTGAATTGAATTCTCCAAGGTTATTTACAGTATGGTCATAAGCATAACCAATTCTTAGTTTTTCATTTATTCTATAATTAACAAGACCACTAAAAGAATCATTAAATCTATGAGAACCTCCAATTTCAAATTTGTTAAATAATAAGAAATTAGCAGTTATATCTAGCGATAATGGAGAGTTTTTAACAATTTTAGACATAAACGCTGGTTTGAATTTTACTTTTTCAGAAATGTTAAAAACATAACCACCTGTAAAAAAGAAATGTAATTCATCAATTCCAATGGCATTAATTCCGCTTGCTTCTTTTAAATGTTTGTTTGGTAAAAAATTAGGAACTGATAACCCTAAATAGTATTTATCTGTAAAATAGAAAGTTCCTACACCTAAATTAAAAAAAGTTTGGCTTATGTTTTGAAATGCTGGATCAGAACTAATGTCGTCATCATTAAGTCTAAACCCATTGAAGTCCGTATTGAAGAAATTTACACCAGGTTTTACTCCTAATGATAACTTGGCTTTATTAGAAAGAGTAACAACATACGCTAAATCAGCAGATATTGTTGTCTCGCTAAGTACATTTTCACCTAATTCATCTTTTACAATATTTAAACCGGTTTCAAATTTTTCATTTAATGGTGTGTGAAAAAAGAATGATGAAGTAGTAGGAGCTCCAACAGCTCCAACCCATTGTGTTCTATATATTCCACCAAAATTTAAAACACCCACCTCGTTGGTTGCATAGCCAGGGTTTATAACACTCATATTATACATATATTGAGTGTATTCAGGGTCTTGTTGCGCATGAGAAATACTAAATGTTAATAGTAATATTCCGTATATTAAGTTTATTTTCTTCATTTTCTTTATTTAAATTATCTACTTAAATATAATCTTCCTTGAACTGGTTTAGTGTTCTCTGAGTCGTTAAAATATACAATGTAGAAGTATACTCCAGTTGGTAAAATATCTTTTCCTATTAAAGTAGATTGATTAGCTTTACCATTAAACCTAGGAGTATTTATATTTCCTTTGTATACTATGTTACCATACCTATTATAGATTTCTAATTCAAAATTTGGATATAAATCTTCAATATTTTTTATGTAAAATTCATCGTTTAGCCCATCGTTATTAGGAGAAAAACCATCTGGAATAAATATTTCTGAACATCCAGTCAAATCAACTGTTACTTCAAGTCTCGAAGAGCTTTCACATCCTGTTCCATTAGTAATACTTGCGTAGTAAGTAGTGTTGTTAATTAATAAATCTGAATTATTATAAGCAAAACCACCAGTTGATGAATTATACCAAATAATTGTTCCACTTTCATTTACGCTGTTTGTTAAATCACTAATTGTAGGACTGTCTTGTATACAGAATACTTCTCCGCCAATAATTAATGTTGGTGCTTGAGGATCTGAAATTTCAAAGTCTACAGGATTTAATGTTGCTATATTAGCTCCACAAGTTGAAATATCGAATATAAAATCTTGAATTGTTATAGTTGTTATTCCTATGTTAAGCAATAAACTTTGTGGTATAATAAACGTTGTTTCTCCTGCTGTTACAGTAGTAATTATAGAGTTTCCAGAACTATTATTTGCACCACTTAAATCGTAAATAATAGTATAATCACCATCATTAAGAGATGATGCATTTGATAAACTAACAATTAAATCATCTGTATGGCATATGTCATCAACACTTACAAGTATGCCTGTAATGTCAGGTAAACTTAAAATTGTAAAATCAGTTGAAATACTTAAGCCTGTTGTTGTACATCCAGTAGTTACATTAGTAATAGAAGTAATTATGATTGTACTTAGTCCAGTATTTGTTAATAATGAACTTGGAATAGTAAAGAAACCATTTCCGCTATTCATGTTAATAGTTGTACTTTCATTAGTAGCAATGTTTGCTCCTGTTAAATCAAAAGTAAAAGTATAATCTCCATCTGTTAGATTAATTGCATTAAGGATACTTCCAATTGCATCTTGACCTAAACAAGTGTCGTCAACATTTAAATCGTTTGGAGTAACGTTAGGTAAGTCATTAACGTTAAAATTAATTAATAAATCTGTGAAACTTGAAGAACAAGTTGTTGTAGTATTAACAATTGTTTCTATTGATACAGTTGTCAATCCTATGTTAGATAAATCTGAATTAGGTATAACGATAATCCCAATTCCTCCAGAAATAGTAACTGAAACAGTTTGTGAACTAGGTCCATTTGCTCCTGATATAGAATATGTAAAATCATAATCTCCATCTTGTAGGCCACCAAGGCTAAAAATTTCTACAAAAGCATCATTTCCAATACAAATATCTTCAATTGAAACTTCTGAAAGTAATAAATCAGGTAATGGATTCACTACGAAATCATCTGTAATTACACTACTGGTTCCAGAACATACAGTTACTGGATTTGTTATTGTATTAATTAATATAGTATAATTTCCACTTAATGTAATTTCAGATGCAGGAATTGTAAAACTTCCAACTCCACCAACAAGAATTACTGTATTGCTTCCTGAGACTGTGTTTGCTCCAGTTAAATCATAAGTGATGTTATAAGTACCATCTGTTAAAAGTGGAGAATTTATAGTTACTGTAGCAATGTCTCCAAGGCAAATTGGCTCTGTAACTAAAACAGTTGTACCAGTTGTATCAGGAAGAGGGTTGATAATAAAGTCATCACTAATCAGAATAGGGCTTGTAGTACATCCTGTAGCAAGATCAGTAATTGAAATTAAAGTTGCTGTAGTAGTTCCTAAATTGGTTAATAATGCACTTGGAATTATGAAAGTTCCAGTACCTCCTGATATAGTAATGTTTGCTATTTGATTGCTTATTATATTACTTCCGGTTAAATTATAAGTTATTGAATAATCGCTATCAACTAAGTTTAAAGCATTGAAAATAACTCCTATGGCATCTTGGCCAATACATATGTCATCTATTAAGAATTCATTAGGATTTACATCTGGTAATGCATTTACTAAGAAGTTAATGCTAAAGTTTAACAAACTAGAACATGTAGTGTCTAGATTAGTTACTCCTGTAAATGTTATTATTGTAGTTCCGGTATTAATTAAAAGTCCGCTAGGGATTGTAAATACTCCATTACCACCAGTGATTACCACATTTGCAGATTGATTAGAAGGACCATTCGCTCCTGATATTGAATAATTAATTTGATAGTTACCATCTATTAACCCTCCTAGTGAAATTATTTCAACAGATGCATCGCTTCCAATACAAATGTCATTTATTGTTACTTCATTTATATCGATTGAAGGAATAGGGCTAATAATGAAATCATCAGTTATTGAAAGGCCAGAAACTGTACAACCTGTTGTGTCATTAGTTAGTAATGTTAAAGTAATAGTAGTAACCCCTGTGTTGGTTAGTAATGTATTAGGAATAGTAAATGAACCATTAGTAGCAGTTATTGCAACTGTTGTAAGGTTTGCATTACTATTATTTGCGCCGCTTAAATCATAAGTTAATGAATATGTTCCGTTTGGAAGTGCAGGTCCATTAAGATTAGCAGTTGCGTTTTGTCCTAAACATATTGGTTCAATAACGTTTATAGTTGCCCCAGTTGTATCTGGTAGGGGGATTATTTCAAAATTCACAATTAAATTAGCAATACTTGAACAATTTGTTGCAGTATTAGTAATTGAAGTAATCGTGATTGTTGTAATTCCTATATTTGTTAATATTGAAGACGGTACAGAAAAACTTCCTGTTCCTCCTGAAATTGTTACACTTGTACTTTCATTTACTGAAATATTTGCTCCTGATACATCATAAGTAATGATATAATTTCCATCACTTAATGTTCCAATTATGTCAGTTAAAGTAATTGTACCATTAGTCCCTAAACAAATTGGGTCAACTGCCGTTAAATTTGTATTAGAGGTATCTGGGTTTTCACTAACTACAAATGTTGTAGTTACATTTGTTACTGCATTTAAACAAGCATTTGGTGTATTGTTATCAACAATATTAGTTATCGTTATGGTATAACTTCCAACGACAGGTATTTGAGTGTTAGGAATTACAAACGAAGTATTTCCTCCTGAAAAAACTACTGAAACTACTTGTCCAATTACTGTGTTAGATCCCGTAATATCATAAACTAAATCATAATTTCCATCGTTGATACTTGCTCCACTAATTGAAGCAGTTGCATTTTCTCCTTGGCAAATAGGTTGATTTACAGAAATACTTACATTATCTATAATTGGGACTTCTAATACATCAAAAGTTGTAATAATAGGAACACCTATTGCATCACATCCTGTAGTGTTATTTGTAATAATTACAATTGTAATGGTAGTGTTCCCAATATTTGTTAATTGAGATGATGGTATTGTAAACGAACCAGTTCCATTATTAATAGTTACAATTACACTTTGTCCAGAAACGACATTTGCGCCAGATAAGTCATATGTAATGGTGTAGTCTCCATTTGTCAATTCTGGAGCTGTACCTATATTAATATCAAATATATTTACTAATCCATCTTGACCTAAACAAACATCATCAACTGTTATGTTAATGTCACTTGCATCAGGAATAGCATGTATTTCAAAAGACGCACTCGGGTTTGTAAATACCGTTGTTTCACATGTTGAAATAGAATTAAATAAATTGGTTATTGTTAAGGTAGATACTCCAATTGCTAAAATACCATTTGGTAATGTAAAGCTAGCGTTACCACCTGTAAATAAAACATTGTTTTCAATTTGTCCAGAAGCTACAATTGCTCCTGATAAATCATATATAATGTCATATAAGCCATCAGTTAGATTTGTCGCACCTGAAATAGTTACAATTACACTTTCGCCATCACAAATATCATCAATTGTTACAGCTATTGTTTGTGCATCAGGAATAGGAAATACTTCAAAAGTATCAGTCAAATTTGCTGCACTAGAACAATTGGTTGCTGTGTTTTCTATATTTGTTATGGTTAGTGAATAATTTCCATCTACAGGAGTTAATGCATTTAGAATTGAAAATATTCCATTTCCATTTGTGACTGTAATTGTTGTAAATTGACCGGTTACCGTTCCTCCTGGACCAGTAATGTCAAAAGTTATAATGTAGGTTCCATCACTTAGTTCAATTAAAGGTGAGGTTATATCATTAAATACACCTTGACCTGTTTCATTTATACAGAAATCATCTATAGTTAATTGAGTATCTGAAATGTTTGGATTTTCATTTATTATGAATGTATCTATTAATGTGGTGATTGTTCTTGTACAATTTAATGTAGTGTTTGTATCTATAACAGTTGTAATTTCAACAGTATTAGTTCCCACTACTAGCATAAAACTAGGATTAACAGTAAAGGTTGCAACTCCACCAGAAAAAGTGACAGTAACAGTTTCTGTTCCTGAGTTAGCTCCGGATACTTCATAAGTAATATCATAGGTGCCATCAGGAATTGGATTCACACCTTGAGTAATAGTTCCAATTACGGGTGTTGTTCCAATTTCATCAAAACAAATATCTGGAGCAACTGCTAATGTAGCACCATTTAAATCAACAACAGGTTCAATTGTTATTGCAACATTTGAAGATGATGGTGCGCAAATAGGGTGACTTGGATTAACAGTATAGGTAAATGTATAAGTTCCAGGTCCAAAAGTTGTGGCAATATTTTGAATATCAATAAAAGAATCCCCTGGACCAGATAATTCACTTGTTCCACTATTTTCTGACCATGATCCTCCAGAATCTTCACCAGTTAATTGGTCAAATAAATCTAGATTAGTATATGCTGAAAAATCATCAGTTTCACAAAATATCAATGGTGTTGGAATTCCTGCATCTGGTAATTCATGTACTGTTAATGTGACATCAGCCGATCTTGATGGGCAGGTTCCAACAGCTGGTACTGTATAAGTAAGTGTATATGTTCCTATTCCAGCAGATACTGCGTTAAAGAAATTTCCAGTAGTTGCACCAACAGGTCCGCCGCTCCATGTTCCATTAAAATGGGGATTAGGGAAACTCCCTAGAAAACTAAATAGTGGTACCATTGAATTGTTTTCACATGCAACTGCATTTGGATTGTTTACTCCAGGAAAACCACCCAAAGTTACTGTTATTATAGCTGTATTAATCGTACAACCAGGAATACCTGTTATTGTATATCTGTAGTTGAAAACACCACCTATGTTGATAGCCCATGTGTTTAATATACCGGTTGATGGATTTAAACCACCTGAGCTATTGAGATCTGTCCAAGTTCCTCCAGGTACAGCTCCACCACCCAATAAAAGAAAAAGGTTTAAGACTCCGTTAGGATTACCTATTCCTTGGTTGTAACTTTCTTTTGTACAAATGGTAATTGAATTATTGTTTCCTGCACATTGAGCAATGGCTTTGCTATTAAATGTGATTAAAAGAAAAAATGTAAATAGCAATTTCAATAAAAAGTTTTTTTTACTCATATTTTAGCGTTTTTGTAACGGTTGAATAGATTTAATCAATACAAATAAAAGAAAATTTAGCAATTAATTAACATTTTTTTTCTTAAATGTTATTTTTTTTTATGGAATGTGTTGTTCTTGATTTTAAATTCTTTTTTTTAACATGCAAGTTTTTTTATTTGGGTATTGTTATTTATTTGATAATCTGACGTTTGCTTAAATTTAACTGAAATGGTTTTTTCTTATATTTTTATATAGTTCCTTGGTATAAGTTAGTATTTTGAAAATTATTTTTCATAAAATTTAATTTTTTAAATCCTTTAGAAAATAACTTTCTGTAACGCCCTAAGTAATAATTTGCATTAGGGAAAAGGAAAATGTCTAGAGGGATCGTTTTTTTTTTTATTATTATTTTTTATTATAATTTATGATTACCCCTATAAAAAAGAGGGGTAAAGTATTTTATTTAATATTTTTAAGTATATTTGCATCAAATTAACAAGGGTTAAACTTTTTTAAATCTCATTTTATGGCAGTTTTAAGATTTCAAGCTTTACAAAGCGCAACAGGTAGAAAACCGGTTTTTGTAGATGAATTAGACAGAAAGTCTAAAATTTTTGGTTCAAATGTTTTTAATGATAAAGCAATGCGTCTTTTTTTAACAGATGAAGCGTATAAAGCTGTTCAAAGCGCAGTTCAGCATGGAACAAAAATTGACAGAAAAATTGCAGAGCATATTGCAATGGGAATGAAAGAATGGGCATTGTCAAAAAATGTTACACACTATACGCACTGGTTTCAGCCATTAACAGGAACTACTGCAGAAAAGCATGATGCTTTTTTTGAAACATCTATGGATGGAAGTGATCCTGTTGAGAAATTTGGAGGAACTCAATTAGTTCAACAAGAACCAGATGCTTCTTCTTTCCCAAATGGAGGAATTAGAAATACATTTGAAGCACGTGGTTATACAGCATGGGATCCTACTTCACCTGCTTTTATTTTTGGTACAACTTTATGTATTCCAACGGTTTTTGTTTCTTATACAGGTGAAGCTTTAGATAATAAAACACCTTTATTAAGAGCATTGACTGCTATTGATGCTGCAGCTACAGATGTTGCAAAATATTTTGATAAAAATGTAAAAAAGATAACGCCTACTTTAGGTTGGGAACAAGAATACTTTTTGGTTGATGCTGCTTTAGCTTCTTCGCGTCCAGATTTAATGGCTACTGGTAGAACGTTATTGGGTCATACTTCTGCTAAAGGACAACAGTTAGATGATCATTACTTTGGTTCTATTCCTACACGTGTATTACAATACATGAGAGATTTAGAAAATCAATGTATGTTGTTAGGAATTCCAGTTAAAACACGTCATAACGAAGTTGCTCCAAATCAGTTTGAGTTGGCTCCAATCTTTGAGGAAACAAATTTAGCAGTTGACCATAACTCTTTATTAATGGATGTAATGCAAAAAGTTGCAGAACGCCATGATTTCAAAGTTTTATTTCATGAAAAACCTTTTAAAGGGGTGAACGGTTCAGGAAAACATAATAACTGGTCATTAGCCACGGATACTGGAGTTAATCTGTTAAGTCCTGGTAAAACGCCTATGAGCAACTTACAGTTCTTAACATTTTTTATCAATACGATTAAAGCCGTTCATGATAATGAAGAATTGGTTAGAGCTTCTATTGCATCTGCAAGTAACGATCACCGTTTAGGAGCAAATGAAGCGCCTCCAGCTATTATTTCAGTATTTATTGGTCAACAATTAACGAAAGTTCTAGAAGAATTAGAAGGTGTTTCGAAAGGAAAATTATCTCCAGAAGAAAAAACCGATTTAAAGTTGAATGTTGTTGGTAAAATTCCCGATTTACTTTTAGATAATACAGATAGAAACAGAACTTCTCCTTTTGCATTTACAGGTAATAAATTTGAATTTAGAGCTGTAGGTTCTACTGCAAACTGTGCTGTTTCGATGACTACTTTAAATACAATTGTTGCAAAACAGTTGAAAGACTTTAAAGCTGAGGTTGATGCCTTGATAGAAAAGAAAGACATGAAGAAGGATGATGCCATCTTTAATGTTTTAAGAGAGTATATTAAAGGAACTAAAGCTATTCTTTTTGAAGGAGATGGTTATAGTGAAGCTTGGGAAAAAGAAGCTAAGAAAAGAGGCTTGAGTAATCATAAAACTACTCCAGAGGCTTTAAAAGCTAAAGTTTCTAAAAAAGCAATTGCTCTTTTTGAAGAAATGGCTGTAATGAATCATATAGAGGTTGAATCTCGTTACGAAATTGAATTGGAAGAATATACTAAAAAGATTCAAATTGAAGGAAGAGTTCTTGGAGATATCGCTAGTAACCATGTAATTCCTACAGCTATTAAGTACCAAAATACATTAATTGATAATGTTAGGGGTTTAAAAGAAATTTTCGGAAAAGATTTTGAGCTTATTGCAAAAGAGCAAATCAAAATGATTAAAGAAATTTCTGAGCATATCGAAGGTATTATTTCAAAAGTAGAGGCAATGGTTGAAACTCGTAAAAAAGCAAATTTACTTACTGATGCTGAAAAACAAGCTGCTGCGTATTGTAATGAAGTAAAACCATTCTTTGAAGAAATTAGATATCATTCAGATAAATTAGAATTGTTAGTTGATGATGAAATGTGGACTCTAACTAAATACAGAGAGTTGCTGTTTACAAAATAGACTAATAGTAAATGTAAAGTCTTTAAAGCCCATCATAATTATGATGGGTTTTTTGTACAATTTATACTAAATTTATGCGTTTAAAGTTTACCAAATTTAAGATATGATTTACAGATTTATTTTTATTCTTTTATGTTTTAATTATACTTATTCGCAAAACATAGTAACAGTTTATTTTGATACAGATAAGTATACTTTAAACACTACTGAGTTAAATAAATTAATGTTTTTTAATGATAATGATTCTTTATTAATAACTAAAATTATTGCTTTTTGCGACTTTAGAGCTTCTGAAGAATATAACAAACAATTGGCTTTAAGAAGAGTAATGTTTGTGAAAGAAAAGCTGAAACCTTTTTTGCTTTCTAACGAAACGGAAATACGTGCAATTGGCGAAAATTTTTCACAATCTAATATTTTGTCTGAAAATAGAAAAGTTGAAATTACATATAAAGTTTTAGAAGGAGAAAATATCCAAATAACAAATACAGCGAAACAAACTCAGCTTTCAAAAAATGTTGCCATTGCGAAAGTGGGTGAGAAGTTAATTTTAGAAAATTTAAATTTTTATAACCGTTCCGGAATTATTGTTCCAGAATCTCGACCTATTTTAATTGAATTGTTTGAGATTTTAAAAGAGAATCCAAAACTAAAAATTGAAATTCAAGGTCATATTTGTTGTCAAGAAAAAGGAGATTTTGAAAATATTTCAAACGTTAGAGCAAAAGCTATTTACGACACCTTAATTAAAAACGGAATTAATGAAAATAGATTAAAGTATAAAAGTTTTGGTAGCTCAATGCCTTTATACTCTATTCCAGAAAAAAATGAAGATGAGCGAAATGCAAATCGTAGAGTTGAAATATTAATTATTGAAAATTAGCTTTTGGCATGCTTTTTCCATATTCGATTAATTTAGATTTTTTATGAAATATTTTTTAGTTTATTTTTTCTTTCTTTTTAGTAGCAAGACTTACTCTCAAGTTCAAGAGGTGTTTTATTTTGATAATGATAGGTTTGATTTAAATATAAAAGAGAATTTGAGATTAGAGAAATGGGTTAAGCTACATAAGAATTCTAAAGTTTTAGGAATACATGGCTATGCAGATGAAAATGGTACGAGTATATATAATAAAGAATTGTCAAAGAAAAGAGCGAATTTTATTTATAATGAAATAAATGGTAAAGTACCTATAAGAAGTGATTTTGAAATAATTAATTTTGGAGAAGACGAGTTGATTTCTGTAAATAATAGTGAAAATAGAAAAGTTATTGTCTATTATTTAGAAAGTTTTGAATTACAATTTGAAGATTATATTGTAAATAATTTATTTACAAAGAAAGAAATTGATACTATTGATATTAAGTTAATTGAGAATTTTAAATATAAAAATGACAGTTTATTTTTAAAGGAAATTAAAGAATCTTCAATTGGATCACTTTTTCATTTAAATAATATAAATTTTCAATTTGATTCAGCAGAACTAGATAATTTTTCCAAGAAAGAATTAGATAAATGGATATATGTTTTGTTAAAATTACCAGAATTGAAAATTGTTATTCAAGGCCATATTTGTTGTGTGATTAGAGATGACTATTATTTGTCTTCAAGTAGGGCAAAATCAATAAAAGATTATTTTGTAAAAAATGGTGTTGACGAAAATAGGTTAAGATTTATTGGATACGGTTCAACAAAACCTATTTATAATATTCCAGAAAAAAACGGCTACCAAGCTTTAATGAATAGAAGAGTTGAAATATTAATTTTGGAAAATTAGCTTTTGGCATGCTTTTATATATAATATAAATATCGTTACTTCGTAAAAAATCTTAAAAATGAAAACCTTTTTTCTATATATAACACTATTCTTTGGCTTAACCTTGTTTTCTCAAGAGCAATTTTCTGTTTATTTCGAAACCAATAAATTTGAGTTAAACGATAAGGAAAAAGTAAGATTAGCATCTTGGTTAGAACAAAATAAAACTTCGAAAATTGTTGCAATTAATGGTTATACAGATGAAGTTGGTTCTACGGGATATAATGATACACTGGCTACAAAGCGAGTTCAATTCATTTTTAATACAATAAAAGAAAAAGTAGCAATTAGAGAAGATTATAAATCAATAAGTGTTGGTGAAAACTTTAAGCAATCAGAAATTCAATCTGAAAACCGTAGAGCAACTATATATTATATTTTAGAAAAGGATTTGGCTCGTGAAAATGAAATTTTAGGAATTGAAGAAGAGATTGTATTTCCTGAAAATGCAACTTTAGAAGAAAAGGTTGCTTTAGCTAAAGTGGGTACAAAAATTACTCTAAAAAACATTAATTTTTATCAAAACACATTTGCAATTACACCAGAATCCAATGGTTCTTTGTATGATTTGTTGTTTGTAATGCAAAATAATCCCAATTTAAAAATTCAAATTCAAGGTCATATTTGTTGTATTGCAAAAGACGGTAGAAATTTATCTCTAGAAAGAGCAAAGCAAGTTCGTAGATGGCTCGTTTACCAAAGAATTCCGCAACATAGAATTACAGTAACTGGCTTTGGGACTACTCAGCCTATTTACCCTATACCAGAGGAAAATGAAGAGCAAGCTGCAGCAAATAGAAGGGTGGAAATTGAAATATTAAGTAAATAGATTTAGAAAGATGAAAAATGTCACGTTAGTATTTTTAATATCAATTTTGTTTTTAAGTTGCACTAAAGATAATTGCTCTGAAAGTGTAATTCCACCACAAGCTTCAATATTCATTGAAGTTTTAGATGAAGATACAGATGAAAATGTATTTACAAACGAGACCTACACAATTAGTGATGTTTCAGTAGTTGAGTTTGATGACTCAGAAGTTGATTTTATTCTTATTACTCGAGATGATTTAAATTTAATTCAAATTTTTCCTAGAACAAATGTGGCAATTGACAATAAAATTTACTTGAATATTGCCGATGACGAAACTATTGAAATTCAATACGATGTTGAGACATTAAATACTGAATGTTATACTCAAAAGAGAATAATAAATGTAAATATTCCATTTTATACATCTGTTGAAGAAAATGAAATATTGAGAATTAAAATTTAAGATTTTCTAATTTCTAATTTCAGAATTCTAAATTTTAGGACTATCTTTGCGCCACAACACAACACAAACTTAAAATGAGTTCTGAAACTAGCAAACGCTACAATTTAAGAGGAGTTTCTGCTTCCAAAGAAGACGTTCATAGTGCTATTAAAAACATCGACAAAGGATTGTTTCCAAAAGCTTTCTGTAAAATTATCCCCGATTATTTAACAAATGATGAAGAGTATTGTATAATCATGCACGCAGATGGTGCAGGTACGAAATCATCTTTGGCATACATGTATTGGAAAGAAACAGGCGATTTATCTGTTTGGAAAGGAATTGCTCAAGATGCTTTAATAATGAATATTGATGATTTATTATGCGTTGGGGCTACTGATAATATTTTACTTTCTTCAACAATTGGAAGAAATAAAAGTGTAATTCCCGCTGAGGTTCTTTCTGCAATCATCAACGGAACAGAAGAATTGATTTCCGACTTAAAAGAGTTTGGAGTAACTATTCATTCAACTGGTGGAGAAACTGCCGATGTTGGCGATTTAGTTCGTACAATTATCGTAGATTCAACTGTTACCGCAAGAATCAAACGTTCAAATGTTATAGATAATGCCAATATTCAGCCTGGAGATGTAATTGTAGGTTTAGCCTCTTTTGGTCAAGCAACATATGAAAAAGAATACAACGGAGGAATGGGAAGTAACGGATTAACTTCTGCACGCCATGATGTTTTTTCAAAATATTTAGCGGATAAATATCCTGAAAGTTTCGATGCTTCAGTTCCAAATGAATTAGTGTATTCAGGTCAAACTAAATTGACAGATGCAGTTGAAAATAGCCCAATTGATGCTGGTAAATTAGTGCTTTCTCCTACGAGAACATATGCACCAGTTATCAAAAAGATATTAGAAAAATACAATTCAAAAGATATACATGGAATGGTTCACTGTAGCGGTGGAGCACAAACAAAAATTCTTCACTTTGTGGACAATGTTCATGTTATAAAAGATAATTTATTTCCGGTTCCACCTTTGTTTAAATTGATACAAGAACAATCAAAAACCGATTGGAAAGAAATGTACCAAGTATTCAATTGCGGTCATCGTATGGAAATTTATGTTCCTGCTGAAGTTGCGCAAGATATTATTGCAATTTCAAATTCATTTAACATTGAAGCTCAAATTGTAGGAAGAGTAGAAGCTTCTGCAGCTAAAAAACTAACTATTAATAGCGAATATGGAATATTTGAATATTAATATTTTAAAAACTTTTTTACTTATTGCACTTTGTATTTCATTAGGTTCATGTAATAGCGCAAAAACAAATAAGGTTGAATCTTTTTTTGATGAAATAAGTTCAAGTGAATTTAAAATTGAAGAAAGTGATTTAGATATTTATGTTCCACATGTGCAAATTTTATTTAAAAAAAACTCTGGTACAATGGATGAGAAACTCAGTGAAAGTATGAGAAGATTTTTTATAGATAGATTTGATGGTAAATTTAGAATTTATTATTCTGCAGATATATTTTATGCTTTTCCTGAATTTGTTGGTGATGTTAATGTCGGAAACAAAGTAATGGATTCTATTTTAGATAAAAATATTAAGTTTTTGCCTAATATATTGAGAAAACATATTAGTAAGGATAAAAAATATTCATTAATTTCAAATTTTAATGGGTATCATTTAGAGAAAAGAGTAGATTATAATCTTTTCATTTTTAATAATGAAACATTTGAAAAAGTCTATTATAATTATACTGTTTTTCCAGCAAACTTTGATCATGGTAAAGGAATGCTTGAACATGAGCAAGATGTTTACACCAGATTTTTAAAACAAACAACAACACAACAATAACAATACAATGCAACACAACGTACTAATTTTAGATTTTGGTTCTCAATACACACAATTAATTGCTCGTAGAGTAAGAGAGCTAAATATTTTTTGTGAAATTTTCCCATTCGATAAAATCCCTGCAGACTTATCATCTTATAAAGCTGTAATTTTAGGAGGTAGTCCTTGTTCCGTTCGTTCTGAAGAAGCTTTACACCCAGATTTATCGCAAATTAGAGGAAAAAAACCTTTATTGGCAGTTTGTTATGGCGCACAATATTTAGCACATTTTTCTGGTGGTGAAGTTGCCGCTTCAAACACTAGAGAATATGGTAGAGCAAATCTATCTTTTATCGATGATAGTGAAGTGTTTTTAGAAGGAGTTGGTGCAAACAGTCAAGTTTGGATGTCGCATTCAGATTCTATTAAAAAATTACCAACTAATGGAGTTAGAATTGCGAGTACTAAAGATGTAGAAAATGCAGCTTATAAAATTGAAGGCGAACAAACTTATGCTATTCAATTTCACCCAGAAGTGTATCATTCTACAGATGGAAAACAAATGTTAGAAAATTTCTTGGTAAAAATTGCAGGTGTAGCTCAAACCTTTACGCCTAATGCAGTTGTTGAAGAAATTGTTGCAGATATGAAAGCAAAAATTGGTAATGATAAAGTGGTTTTAGGTTTGTCTGGTGGAGTAGATTCTACTGTGGCAGCGGTTTTATTAAACAAGGCTATTGGTGCTAATTTATATTGTATTTTTGTTAACAATGGTTTACTTCGTAAGAATGAGTTTCAGAGTGTTCTAGATCAATACAAAGGGATGGGATTGAATGTAAAAGGTGTTGATGCTTCTGAGAAGTTTTATGATGCTCTTGCAGGTTTAGATGATCCAGAAGCAAAGCGTAAAGCAATAGGAAACGCATTTATTGAAGTTTTTGATGATGAAGCGCATTTACTTACTGATGTAAAATTCTTAGCGCAAGGAACTATTTATCCAGATGTTATTGAGTCGGTTTCTGCAACAGGCGGACCTTCAGCAACCATAAAATCACATCATAATGTAGGTGGTTTACCCGATTTTATGAAACTTAAAGTGGTTGAGCCATTACGTATGTTGTTTAAAGACGAGGTTCGTAGAGTTGGAGCTTCTTTAGGAATTGATCCAGAATTATTAGGTCGTCATCCTTTTCCAGGACCAGGTTTAGCAATTCGTATTTTAGGTGATATTACTCCAGAAAAAGTGGCAATTCTTCAAGAAGTAGATGCTATTTTTATAAACGGATTAAAAGAACACGGTTTATACGATTCAGTATGGCAAGCTGGTGCAATTTTACTTCCAGTAAATAGTGTTGGTGTAATGGGAGATGAGCGTACGTATGAAAAAGTGGTTGCATTAAGAGCAGTTGAGTCTACAGATGGAATGACAGCTGATTGGGTACACTTACCTTATGAGTTTTTAATGAAAACTTCAAATGAAATTATTAATAAAGTTAGAGGTGTGAATAGAGTGGTTTATGATATTAGTTCAAAACCGCCTGCAACTATAGAATGGGAGTAAAATACCGACCAATTATAAAATAAATTTCATTTTTTAACTTTTTAAGTTTAAATTGGTATTGATATTGTAGTGATCTCATAGAATTAATAAATTATACATCAGAATATGAAATTATTAAAAGTTGTTTTTTTTGTGTTTCTTTTTTCATCATGCGTGGCGCAAACAAGTCAAGATGGTGTACAAAAACATATTGTAGCTAAAGGAGAAACAGTTTACCAAATTGCAAAACAATATCAAATAACTCCTTTTGATATTTATAGATTAAATCCTGATGCTAAAGAAGGTATTCAAGAAAACACAACTTTATTAATTCCTAAGTCAGGAACTAATACTCAACAGGTAAATCAAGTTTATGGTGATGTAAAAAAGCATACTGTTCAAACTAAAGAGACGCTTTATAGTATTGCTAAAAAATACGAAGTTTCAGTTGCAGACTTAAAAGAATGGAATGAAGCAGAATTGAAGGATGGATTAAAAATTGGTCAAGAAATTATTGTTTCTGTTAATTATGCTCCTTCAAATTCTGATTATGTTGAGGTCAAAGAAATAAAAACTACTTCAACAGTTTCTTCACATGTTGTAAAAATGCAAGAGACTAAATTCGGAATTGCAAAAAAATACAATATTTCTATTGAAGAATTAGATCGTTTAAACCCTCAAATTGTTGAAGGCTTAGAAGTCGGTCAAGTTTTAAAAATTAAAGAAAATAATATTGAAGATGTAATTGAAGTTAAAGAAACTAATGCTTCAAGTTTTTACGTAGTAAAGGCAGATGAAACTTTATACAACCTATCAAAAAAGTTAAATGTTTCAGAGGAACAATTAATCGCTCTAAATCCTGAAATAAAGTTAGGTTTTAGAGAAGGTATGGTGCTAAAAGTTCCGGTTAAAAATGTAAATAATAAACAAAAAGTAGACTTATTAACTACTGTTAAAAAGGATAAAAAGAGAAACCTTGTTTTGTTATTGCCTTTTAATTTAAATAAAATTGAAACAGATTCTTTAAAATCTCAGAAAGATTATTTAAAAGAAAATAAGTTTTTAAACTTAACGTTAGATTTTTATTCAGGCGCAAAAATGGCTATTGACTCTGCTAAAGTTCTAGGTTTACCTGTACATGTTAAAATTTTAGATGTTGAAAGCTCAAGAAGCTCATCGAATGTTGCTCAAATAATTTCAAGAAATGATTTTTCAAAAGTAGATGCGGTTATTGGTCCTTTTATGTATTCTCATGTTGAAAATACAGCCCAACTTTTGTCTAAATTTAAAACACCTGTAATTTCACCGCTTTCAAAAGAACTAGGACTGCCTTTAGATAATTTATATTATTCAATACCGTCTCAAGAATGTTTAACTGATAACATGTTTGAATACATGAAAAGAAAGTCGGGTAATATAATAGCAGTAATCAGTAGTAAGAAAACATCTACTAAAGATTATTTAACTCAAAAATATCCAGAAGTAAAATATCCTAATTATGATGAAAAAGGTGTTCTAAATGTTGAAAGTTTAAAAGCATTAATGATAAAGGGTCAGAAAAATTTTGTAATACTCGAAACTGAAAAAGCGGCACTAATTTTACATATAACTAAAGCATTGATGAAATTAAAAGAAGAATTTGATGTTCAATTAGTTGTGCTTGAGCTATATGATACATTAGATTTTGAAGAAATTCCTATGACTAATTTGACTGAATTGAATATGTTATTTCCTTCATACAAGAAAGAAATAGATTCTCCTGCAGGTAAAATTTTTGAAAAAGAATATAAAAAGAAAAACAACGTAAATCCAAATTCATATGCTACTAAAGGATTTGATTTAACTTTTGATACTTTATTAAGAATTTGCCAAGAAGACGGATTTGTTCCTTCAGTTAAAAACAGCATTTCTGAACATGTCGAAAATACTTTTGATTATAATTTCAAAGAAGGTAAAAATGTAAATGAAGGAGTTTATATTATGTATTACGACACTGATTATACAATTAAACAAGTACAATAATGGCAACATCTAAGATTACTTATAAAGGAGATTTAAGAACTGTTTGTATTCATTTGCAATCAGGAACAGAAATTTTGACAGATGCTCCAACAGATAATCATGGAAAAGGAGAGGCTTTTTCTCCAACAGATTTAGTTGCAACTGCTCTTGGAAGTTGTATGGTTTCTATTATGGCAATTAAGTCTAAAGATTTAGAAGTAGATTTGTTAGATTCTACAGTTTCAATTACAAAAATAATGCAGTCTGAACCAAGGAAAATTGCTAAAATTGATGTGATTTTAAATATGAATATTTCTACATCAGATAAAAATAAAACTATCTTAGAACGAGCTGCAATGACTTGTCCTGTTTTATTAAGCTTGCATCCAGATATTGAAAAAGATGTTTTTTTTAATTGGAAATAAATGACCAATCAAGAACAACTCATAAAATTAGCACATACAAAAATGCCCTTCGGAAAATACGAAGGGTATTTTCTTATTGACCTACCTGAGTATTATGTGGTTTGGTATGCAAATAAGGGTTTTCCTAAAGGTCAATTAGGAGAACAATTGCAATTAGTTTACGAACTAAAGCTAAACGGTTTAGAAGAATTGATTAGAAATATTAGGAGAAATTTTCCTAAAAGGTAATTTCTAATTCTTTAATAATTGTCAAATAACCATTGCTAATTATCAATTAATAATTGTACTTTTGCATCGTTTTTTACACAACTACAACAACACAATAACAACAACACAATGAATCAAACTAAGTATATTTTCGTTACCGGTGGTGTGACCTCTTCTTTAGGAAAAGGTATCATTGCAGCATCGTTAGCTAAATTGTTACAAGCAAGAGGTTATAGGGCTACAATTCAAAAATTTGACCCCTATTTAAATGTAGATCCAGGAACATTAAATCCATACGAACATGGGGAGTGTTATGTTACTGATGATGGAGCTGAAACAGATTTAGATTTAGGTCATTACGAACGTTTTTTAAACGTTCCAACTTCTCAAGCGAATAATGTAACGACCGGAAGAATTTATTCGTCAGTTATTGAAAAAGAGCGTAGAGGTGAGTTTTTGGGCAAAACAGTTCAAGTAGTTCCTCATATTACAAATGAAATTAAAGAACGCATGCAATTGCTTGGTCAAAGTGGCGATTTTGATATTGTAATTACTGAAATTGGTGGAACAGTTGGAGATATTGAATCGTTACCTTACATAGAATCTGTTCGTCAATTATTGTGGGAGCTTGGTGAAGAAAACGGAATTTGTATTCACTTAACGTTGATTCCATATTTAGCAGCAGCTGGAGAGTTAAAAACCAAACCAACGCAGCACTCTGTTAAAACATTGATGGAAAGCGGAATTAAAGCGGATATATTAGTTTGTAGAACAGAACATGAATTGTCTGATGAATTACGTCAAAAATTAGCGTTGTTCTGTAATGTTAAAAGAGAAGCCGTTATACAATCTATCGATGCATCTACTATTTATGATGTACCAAATTTAATGTTGGAAGAAGGTTTAGATACAGTAACGCTTAAAAAATTAGGTTTACCTGAAAAAAACACTCCAGATTTAAAAAACTGGAATGAATTTTTACATAAACATAAAAATCCTAAGCACGAAGTTAATGTTGGTTTAGTGGGTAAATATGTAGAGTTGCAAGATTCTTATAAATCTATTCTTGAAGCGTTTATTCATGCAGGTGCAGCAAATGAGACAAAAGTGAATGTAATTTCTGTTCACTCTGAATTTTTAGATGCCAAAACGGCAGAAGAACAGTTAAAAGGATTAGATGGTATACTTGTTGCTCCTGGGTTTGGTGGTAGAGGTATTGAAGGAAAGATTGATACAGTACGTTATGCAAGAGAAAATAATATTCCTTTTTTAGGAATTTGTTTAGGAATGCAAATGGCGGTTATAGAATTTGCTAGAAATGTATTAGGTTACAAAGATGCAAATTCAACAGAAATGAATGAAGAAACGACTCATCCGGTTATTAATTTAATGGAAGAGCAAAAAAATATTGAAGATAAAGGTGGAACAATGCGTTTAGGTGCATGGAAATGTTCATTAGCTGACAATACTTTGGCACGTAAAATTTATGGAAAAGCTGAAATTATGGAGCGTCACCGTCATCGTTATGAATTTAATGGAAAGTATTTAAACGAAATAGAAAGTGCAGGTTTAATAGCTTCAGGAATTAATCCAGATACGGGTTTAGTTGAAGTGGTAGAATTACCAAATCACCCATTTTTTATTGGAGTTCAATACCATCCAGAATATAAAAGTACAGTAGCAAATCCACATCCTTTATTTGTGAGTTTTGTTGCCGCAATGGTTAAGAATAAATAATTAAGTTGTTGTTTTGGTATAGAGCTTTTAAAGCTTTAAACTTTAGACTTTCAACTTTAGACTAAATTTAAATGGAAGATAAAAAATTAGATTTTAAATCAATTATCGGATTTGTATTAATCTCAGTAGTTTTAATGTGGATGATGTATTCAAATGCACCAACCAAAGAAGAACAAGCAGCCAAAGCAAAACAGGAACAAGTTGAAAAAGCAAAGGAAGAAGTTGCAACTGAAACAACAACTGTTGAACCTTCAACTACAGCGCCAGTTGTCGTAAATGATTCTGTTCAACAAGCTCAATTAAAAGGGCAATTAGGTTCATTTGCTTATTCTTCAGGATTGCAATCAGCAAATGGAGGAGTTACAGAGTTAAAAAGTGATTTATTGACTTTAAAAATCGCTAACAAAGGAGGATATATTGTAAATGCTACTGTTAACGGTTTTGACCAATTTGAAAAAGGTTCTAAAAAAGCAATTGATTTAATTAAAGATAATAATTCTCATTTAAACCTTACAATAAATACTGCTGACAATAGAGTTTTAAACACTAAAGATTTATTTTTTGAACCAACTTTAACAAAAGAAGGAGAAAATCAGGTTTTAACTATGCGATTAAAAGCTAGTGAAACACAATTCTTAGAATATCGTTATGTATTAAAACCTAACGATTATATGATGGATTTTGCAATTCGTTCTCAAGGCTTAAATTCAGTTGTTAATGCTTCTAAGCCGGCAGATTTAGAATGGCAATTAAAAACATACAGAAACGAAAAAAGTATTTCTTATGAAAATAGATATACTGAAATGGTTTTTGAATATGAAAACGGAAAAGATGATTATTTAAGTGCTGCAAAAGACGATGATGATATTGTTGAAGATGTTACTTATGTTGCTTTTAAACAGCATTTATTTACTTCAATTTTATTAACGGATACACCATTTAAAACGGCAACTTTAAAATCTGAAAACTTAGTTCATGATGAAGAAATAGATACTGTTTTTACTAAAAATTATGTAGCTAATTTTCCATTAGAATTTAAAGGCGGAGAATTAAACTATAATATGAACATGTATTATGGTCCTTCTAAATATGATATTTTAAATACTTACGATAGAAATTTAGACGAGATTATGCCTCTTGGTTGGGGAATTTTTGGATGGATTAATAGATATGTATTTATCCCTGCTTTTGGAGTAATAAGCGGATTTTTACCTTACGGTTTAGCAATTGTATTCTTTACTATTCTAGTTAGATTGGTAATGTCTCCAGTTACTTATAAATCATATGTTTCTCAAGCTAAAATGAAAGTTCTTCGTCCTGAGATTGCTGAATTGAATGAGAAGTATAAAGATAATGCAATGAAAAAACAACAGGAAACAATGAAGTTGTATTCTAAAGCTGGTGTTAATCCGATGGCTGGATGTTTACCTGCTTTAATGCAAATGCCTGTTTTCTATGCGTTGTTCCAATTTTTTCCTTCGATGTTCGACTTAAGACAACAAGGATTCCTATGGGCTGATGACTTATCCTCATTTGATGCAATTTATCAATTACCATTTACAATTCCATTTTATGGAGATCACGTAAGTTTGTTTCCTATTTTAGCTTCTGTTGCAATTTTCTTTTATATGAGAATGACAACTGGAGATCAACAAATGAGTGCACCAACTCAAGAAGGAATGCCAGATATGGGGAAAATCATGAAAGTGATGTTGTATATTTCTCCAGTAATGATGTTGTTCTTCTTTAATAATTATGCTTCAGGATTATCTTTATATTATTTTATTTCTAATTTAATTACTATTGGAATTATGTTAGTCATTAAAAACTACATCGTAAAAGAAGATAAAATCTTAGCAAAGATTAATGAGAACAAAACGAAACCGAAAAAAGAAAGTAAGTTTCAAAAGAAAATGCGTGAAATGATGGAGCAGGCCGAAGCGCAAAAAGCAAAACAAAACAAAAAATAATATTTCAAAACCCTGTCTGTTAAAGATAGGGTTTTCTTTTAATAAACATTTATGAGGGTTTTAATTATAGGATTTGGAAATATGGGACAAACATACGCTAGTAGCTTTATTAGTTCTGGCTTTGTAAGTCCAAGCGACATTCTCGTTTTAAACAGGAGGGATGTAGAGAAAAAAAAGCGTTTTTCTATTGATAAATCAAATTTTTATACTGAATTTGTTCAACCTGTTTTTGATGTAGATATTATTGTTTTAGCTGTAAAACCACAAGATTTTTTATCTTTAGCTCATTCGATAAAACCATTTATGACTGAAGAACATATTGTTTTATCAGTTATGGCAGGAATCTCAATTCAAGCCATTCAAGATAATTTGAATATGAATAAGGTTGTGCGTTCAATGCCTAATATTCCTACCCAAATTGGACAAGGAATGACGGTTTTTTGTGCTTCAACTAATATTGATAGAAAGGATTTATTCATTGTACAAAACCTTATAAATACTACTGGAAAGTCTCTATATGTGGATAAAGAAGAATTGATAAATGCTGCTACTGCAGTTTCAGGAAGTGGTCCTGCGTATGTGTATTATTTTATGAATGCAATGGTTGAATCAGCGATAGAATTAGGTTTTTCCAAATCTGAAGCTGAGTTTTTAGTAGGTCAAACATTTAGTGGTGCTGTTCAACTTCAGAACAGAAGTAATGAATCTCACCAAGATTGGATTGATAAAGTCTCCTCTAAAGGAGGAACAACAGAGGCTGCAATTGAAGTTTTTAATAATTTAAAAGTTAAGAAAGCTATAGATTTTGGAGTAAAGTCAGCAAACTATAGAGCTAAAGAGTTGGGTAAATAAAAAAAACACTCATAACAATTATGAGTGTTTCTTCAAAGCAATTTATTAAGGGATAATTATTCAAAAATAGGTAATATAATATTGTCAATTACATGTATTACACCATTTGTTGCTTGAACGTCAACTGCAACAATATTTGTCTCTCTATTGTTTTCATCAGTAATAACAGTTCCTGAAATAGTAAATGTTCCTGATTCAAATGTTGTAATTGGAGTAGATGGAATTCCACTAGATAAAACATTTGCTCCTGGAACTACATGGTAAGTTAGTACAGAAGTTAATTGACCAGCAGAAAGGCTTGAAAGTGTTCCTGGGTTTTGTGACTCAAATGTTGAAAATGCTGAATTTGATGGGGCAAAAACGGTAAAAGGTGCATTTGTATTTCCAGATAATATTCCTACAAAGTCTGGTTGTCCACTAGATGTAAGCGCTCCTACTAAAGATGTAAAGTTAGGGTTCGCTAAAGCATGTGTAACAATAGTTGGTAATCCAATTACTGCATCAACTACATGTACTACTCCATTAGAAGCATTGATATCAGCTGCAGTTACATTTGCTACACCATTTAATCTTACGCCTGAAGTAGTGTTAACATACATACTTAAAGTATTTGTTGATGAAGCATTTCCTTTGGCAAGAGTTTTGATGTATCCAGTTGAAAGATCTGTAGAAAGGTTTGTACCTGTTACAATGTGATTTAATAATACTTGTCTTAATGTTTCAACGGGAATGTCATCTAATGATTCAAAATTGTTATCATTTAAAAACTGTACAAATGCATCATTTGTTGGAGCAAATACAGTAAAAGATCCGTTACGGTCTAAAGACATTCCAGTAGCGTCAAGAGCGTCTACTAAAATAGATAAATCAGGATTATTTGAAGCTATTGCTTCAATTGTATTCCCATTGTTGTTTGAATCGTCTTCAGAGCATGAAAACATAATAGTAGAAGTTACTACTATTAAAGTTAATTTGATTAATTTTGAAAAGTTTTTCATAATGACGTAGTTATTGTTTAACAATTATTTAATTTCGTTAAACAAATATAAATACATTTTGTTTAACTTTTTTAAATAATAGTTAAACTTTAACTTTATTTATAACTTGTTTAATAAAAAAGTAAAAAAAATGAATATTTTAACCATAAATAATAAACAAATGTTAAAAAAGTTTTTCTTTTCACTGATATTTCTTTTTAATGTAAGTATCTTTTTCTCTCAAGAAAAGATAAATCAGTTCGACGCAAATGGTAATAGAGATGGACTTTGGAAAGGAACATATGAACAATCTAATCGTCCAAGATATCAAGGCGTTTTCAAAAATGGAAAGGAGATTGGAATATTTAAATATTTTGATGATACAAAAGCAGGTTCAATGATTGCAATTAGAGACTTTTCTAAAGGAGATGGAAGCTGCTATACCATTTTTTACGATCAAAAAAATAATGTAGTTAGCGAAGGAACATTAGTAAATAAATTACCTGAAAAACTTTGGAAATATTATCATTTTGAAAGTACTGAAATTATGTCGCTTGAGAACTACAAAAATGGAAAGTTAGACGGAATCAAAAAAGTGTTTTATAAGAATAAGGTTTTGGCTGAACAGTCAAATTATAAGGCTGGAGTTTTAGATGGAGAATACATAAAAAATGCTGAAAACGGTAAATTAATTGAAAAGTCTAATTATAAAGATGGAGATTTACATGGACCGGCCCTTTTTTATGATGGTGAAGGTAATTTAGTTCTAAAAGGGCAATATAAAAAAGGAATAAGAACAGGTATTTGGGAAACATATGAAAATGGAAAAGTAGTTGCTACTGAAAATGCTTCAAAGCCAAATAGTAAAACCTTTAAGTATATTAAAAATGAGAAAGGACAGATGGTTCCTTCTGAAATGAAGAAAAAAAATTAAAGCATAAAAGAAAAAAATGAAAAGAGTAGTAGTAGGACTTTCTGGAGGTGTAGATTCAAGCGTTGCTGCTTATTTATTAAAGGAGCAAGGTTACGAAGTTATTGGTCTTTTTATGAAAAATTGGCACGATGATTCTGTTACAGTTTCAAATGAATGTCCGTGGTTAGAAGATAGTAATGATGCTTTATTAGTTGCTGAAAAATTAGGGATTCCATTTCAAACAGTTGATTTATCTGAACAATATCAAGAAAGAATTGTTGATTACATGTTTAAAGAGTATGAACAAGGTAGAACACCAAATCCTGATGTTTTATGTAATCGTGAAATTAAGTTTGATGTGTTCATGAAGATTGCAGAATCACTTGGGGCAGATTATGTTGCAACGGGTCACTATTGCCGTAAAGGAACAATTCATAACAATGGTAAAGAGGTATTCCAATTATTAGCAGGAAAAGATGGGAATAAAGATCAATCTTATTTTCTTTGCCAATTATCACAACAACAATTGGCAAAAGCTTTGTTTCCAATAGGTGAACTAACAAAGCCTGAAGTTAGAGACATTGCTACTAAATTAGATTTAATAACAGCTGAAAAAAAAGATTCACAGGGACTTTGTTTTATAGGTAAAGTAAGATTACCAGAGTTCTTACAACAAAAATTACAACCAAAAGAAGGTGTGATAATTGATATTCCTGCAGATGCTTCTGTTTATTTTAAAGAGAAGCCTGTGTTTAATTCTTTAGAAGAAGAACTTGAATTTGAAGCAAAAAAAATTGACTATTTACAAGTGTCAGGTAAAGTAATGGCAAAACATCAAGGAGCTCATTATTTTACAAAAGGACAACGTAAAGGGTTAAATGTTGGTGGAACAAAAGAAGGTCTTTATGTAATTGAAACCGATGTTGATAAGAACATTATTTATACGGGTCAAGGCCCAAAACATCCGGGTTTATTTAAAAATACACTTTTTATAAAAAACGATGAAGTGCACTGGATTCGTGAAGATTTAGTATTAAAAAATGGAGAATCTAGAGAAGTAATGGCGCGTATTCGTTATAGACAACCATTGCAAAATGCAACTTTATATCAACTTAAAACTGGAATGTATGTTCGCTTTAATGAGCCACAATCTGCTATAACGGAAGGTCAATTTGTTGCATGGCAAGAAGGGGAAGAGGTTTTAGGAAGTGGAGTAATATCTTAAAAATAATTTATGAATTTTCTTTATATCGTTCTAGGTTTATTGCTTTTAATACTTGGTGGAAACTGGTTGCTGAAAGCTGCTGTATCTCTTTCAATGCGATTAAAAATTTCTAAAATTATAGTTGGATTAACTGTTGTTTCTTTTGCAACATCAGCTCCTGAAATGATTGTAAGTATTCAAGCTGCACTTTCTGGCTTTCCAGATATTGCAATTGGTAACGTAGTAGGTTCTAATATTGGTAATATTGGATTAGTATTAGGAACAATTTTACTTATTAATGCAGTTCAAGTAGACAATAGTTTTTACGCCACCGATTGGCCTGTAAAAATGTTTGCTTCTACTTTATTGTTTGTTTTCTTAGTTCTTGATGGGGTTTTAAGTAGAATTGAAGGTTTTATTTTTATTGTAGTATTAATCACTTTTTTAATTTTCTTAATTCGAAAGAATAAAACAACTCAAATTAATATTGAAGATAACAAAGAAGAAGTAATGTCAATAGTAAAAATTGGTTGCTTCTTAGCCATAGGAGGATTTGCTTTATGGTTGGGTTCAGAATTATTAGTAAAGGGAGCTGTTAATTTGGCTGAAAGTTTAGGAGTTAGTAAAAGAATCATAGCTATTACTGTAGTTTCAATTGGAACAAGTGTGCCAGAATTGGCATCTTCAATTATTGCAAGTATAAAAAAAGAAAATGATATTTCTGTTGGAAATATTATTGGTTCAAATATTTTTAATATTTTAAGTGTCTTAGGAGTAACGGCAATTATTAAACCTATAGAGCATGTAGATGTTAGAATAATACAACAAGATATTTATTGGATGCTTGGATTTGCTTTCTTTTTATTACCAATGGTAATTTTACCCAAAAGAGGTAATTTAAGTTTTAAAGAGGGAGTGTTGCTTTTAGTATCTTATGGAATATTCTTATATTTCACAATGTCATAACAAACTCTTATCCGTAAAATGCTTATTTTTAAAAGTGAATTCCTAATCGCTATTTTATGAATTTATTTCGAATAATAGTATCTTGCGAAGGAAATTAATGAAGCAATATAATGAATTCAATTACTCAATTATTTAATATACAATATCCAATTGTTCAAGGAGGGATGATTTGGAACTCAGGATATAAATTAGCAAGTGCGGTAAGTAATGCAGGTGGTCTTGGATTAATTGGAGCGGGTTCAATGTATCCAGAAGTGCTTAGAGAACATATTCAGAAATGTAAAAAAGCTACTGATAAACCTTTTGGAGTTAATGTTCCTATGTTGTATCCAAATATTGAAGAAATCATGCAAATTTTGGTCGAAGAACAAGTAAAAATTGTATTTACTTCTGCCGGAAATCCAAATACATGGACTCCTTTTTTAAAGGAAAACGGAATTACTGTTGTGCATGTCGTAAGCAGTACAAAGTTTGCATTAAAAGCACAAGGTGCAGGTGTAGATGCAATAGTAGCAGAAGGCTTTGAGGCTGGTGGTCATAACGGAAGAGATGAAACTACAACTTTGACTTTAATTCCTATGGTTAGGGAAGAAATTACCATTCCATTAATTGCTGCTGGTGGTATTGCAACAGGAAGAGGAATGTTGGCTGCTATGACTTTAGGGGCAGATGGAGTTCAAATGGGAAGCCGATTTGCCGCTTCAACAGAGTCTAGTGCTCATGATAATTTTAAGAAAACGATAGTTGAAGTAAATGAAGGAGATACTATGCTTACTTTAAAAGAGTTGGCACCTGTTCGTTTAATTAAAAACAAGTTTTTTAATGAAGTTCAAGAGTTATATACAAAATGTCCAACTCCAGAAGAATTAAAACAATTGTTAGGTAGAGCAAGAGCTAAAAAAGGAATGTTTGAAGGAGATTTAGAAGACGGTGAACTAGAAATTGGTCAAATTGCAGGATTAATTCACGATATTTTGCCTGTGGAAATAATTGTGAATAATGTTATTACCGAATTTAATCAAGCTAAAGCAGAAATGATTAAATTTGAATTTTAAAATATAAAGATGAAAAGTATTAAATATTTATTACTGTTTTTATTTCTAACATTGACTGTTGCTCATGCACAACAATATAGGTTTAAAACAACAGGTTTTATGGTTTCTGAAAAAACAAGATTTGGAGAATGGGGGGTGTGGTCTAAATTTAATAAGTCAGAAATGATTGTTGTTTTAGATGCTGACAAAGATAGAATAGTAGTGTATTCAGAAGCACTTCAGTTGTTTAATATCGTAAAATATTATGATAAGAATGAAACTAAAGAAGGAAATGTAGTTTCGTTTTTATGCATAGATAATGCAGGTAGAGAATGTGATATTTCAATTTTTACAAGGAAGGATAAAAATAATTTAAAACAGTTATATATTTATTATGAAGACAGGGTTGTAGTTTATAACATGAATATATTTAGTGATAAACCAAAAGAAACTAAGAAAAGTAAAAAAGGAGCTAAATAGCTCTTTTTTTATTTCTAATATATTAATGCTTTAAGTCTAAAGTGATAGTTTTGTAATATAAATTTAAGAAATGAAAAAGTTAATTATTGTATTTGTTTTAGCAGGAATTTTGAAAGGTTTTGCCCAACAAAAGCCCAAATTAGTCATTGGAATCGTAGTCGACCAAATGAAAACTGAATATTTATATCGTTTTTCTGAAGATTTTTGTGAAAATGGATTCAAGAGGTTAATTAAAAATGGTTATACTTTTCAAAACACTCATTATAATTACATGCCTACTTATACAGGACCAGGTCACGCATCAATTTATACTGGAACTACTCCTGCTGTTCATGGAATTGTAGGAAATGAATGGTTCAACAGAAGTTCACAAACTGAAATGTATTGTACAGATGATGAAAATGTTGTTACTATTGGTGATGGAACAGATAGTGAAGGTAAAATGTCGCCTAAAAATTTACAGAGCACCACAATTACTGATGAGTTAAAATTAGCTACCAATTTTAAAAGTAAAGTTATAGGAATTAGTTTAAAAGATAGAGGTGCTATTTTGCCAGCTGGGCATTTTGCTGATTGGGCATTTTGGTACTCTAAAACTGGCGCTTTCATTTCGAGTACTTTTTATGGTAAAGAATTGCCAACTTGGGTTACATCATTTAATAATGAGAAAAATTACTTACCTTATTTAGAAAAAGGTTGGAATTTATTAAAAGATAAAAGTGTTTATAACGAAAGTTTAAACGATAATAATCCATACGAAGGAAAACTGTATAAAAAAACGCCTTTCTTTCCTTATAATATGAAAGAAATGTATGAGAATAATGATGCTGGAGTTTTAAGAGCAAGTCCGTTTGGAAATAATTTAGTGGCCGATTTTGCTAAAAGAGCCATTGAAAATGAAAATTTAGGTAAAGATAATATTACCGATTTTTTAACAATGAGTTTTTCTTCAACAGATTATATTGGTCACATTCTTGGTCCAAGATCAATTGAACTTCAGGACACTTATTTACGTTTAGACGAAACCATTGCTGATTTTTTAAATTATCTAGACAATAATGTTGGTAAAGATAATTATTTGCTGTTTTTAACTGCAGACCATGCTGGTGCTGAAAATGTAACCTATTTAAAAGACAATAAATATGAAGTAGATAACATCAATACAAAAAAGTTTAGAAATGATTTAAGTGCATTTTCAATCAAAACTTTTGGTACAGATGTAGTGAAGAACTATTCAAATTTCAATTTATTTTTCGATAGAGATTCAATTGCCAAGAAGGATTTTAATTTAGATGCTGTAAAAGAAACTTTTAAAGGGTTTCTATATTCTCAAAAATTTATAAAACGTGTTTATACAGAAGAAGAAGTGTTGGCTTCATCTGGAGCAGATTTCTATTTGAATTTCATCGCAAAAGGATATGATCCAGTTCAAAACGGAGATATAGTTATTTTAGAAAAACCGGGTTATATTGAATATTCAGCAACAGGAACTTCTCACGGAACACCTTATACGTATGATACTCATGTGCCGCTAATTTTTTACGGTAACGGAATTAAAAAAGGGGAGTCTTATGATAAAAAAGACATTACACAAATTGCTCCAACTTTATCGCAATTATTAAAAATCACCTACCCAAACGGAACTGAAGCAATACTACTTGAAGAGATTTTGAAAAAGTAAATACAAAAAAGCCCTTAATAATTTAAGGGCTTTTTCTTAACTAAAACTAAACTGGGATTATTGAATTAGTAGCAATATCTATTTCAATTTGATTTCTTAAAATATCTTCAAATGTTTCTCTTTGTCTAATTAAATGAGCTTCATTATTTAGCCAAAGCACTTCTGCAGGTTTAACTCTTGAATTATAATTTGAAGCCATAGAATAACAATACGCACCAGCATTTCTAAAGCATAGAACATCACCTTCATGAATTTCGTTTATTCTTCTGTTTGTAGCAAAAGTATCCGTTTCACAAATGTAGCCTACAACGGTATAAAAGCGCTCTTTTCCTTTTGGATTAGAAATATTGTCTATATGATGTTTTGAACCATATAACATTGGTCGAATCAAATGATTAAATCCAGAATTTATTCCTGCAAAAACAGTTGAAGTAGTTTGCTTAACTACATTTACATTCGCTAGAAAAACACCAGCTTCGCTTACTAAAAATTTTCCAGGCTCAAAGGCTAAAGTAAGTTTACTTCCATATTCTTTTTCAAATGCTAAAAAGGGTTTAGTTAGTTTTTTACCAAACTCTTCCACATTTGTTTCAATATCTCCTTTTGTATATGGTACTTTAAAACCACTTCCAAAATCAATAAATTCTAAACCTTTAAAATTTTTTGCTGTTTCAAATAAAATTTCAGCAGCATATAAAAAAACATCAACATCTAAAATATCTGAACCTGTATGCATATGAATTCCGTTGACATGCATATTTGTATTTTCAACTATTCTCAATAAATGAGGTATCTGATGAATAGAAATCCCAAATTTACTATCAATGTGCCCAACAGATATATTAGCATTTCCTCCAGCCATTACATGGGGGTTTATTCTAATACAAACTGGTATATTAGGATAATTTGTTCCAAATTGTTCTAAAATAGATAAATTGTCAATATTAATTTGAACACCCAGTTTTGCAACTAATTCAATTTCTTGTAAAGAAACTCCGTTTGGTGTAAAAATTATTTCATGAGGTTCAAACCCTGCATGTAAACCTAATTGTACTTCTTCAATAGAAACAGTATCTAAACCTGAACCAAGTTTTTTTACTATTTTTAAAATAGTAATATTAGAAAGAGCTTTTACAGCATAATATACTTTAAAACGTTCAACTTTACTAAAAGCTTGCGTTAATCTATTGTATTGACTCTCTATTTTCTCACTGTCATATACATACAAAGGAGTACCAAATTGGTTTGCTATTTGGTTTAAAATCTCATTATTCATTGTTATTTGTTTTTTTGACAAAAATATATTTATAATTAGTAATAAAAAAAAATAATCACAAACAATAACAATAAATAACAAAATGTTACAAATAAAACAATTGTATTTTATTGTTTACTAATTATGATTTAATAACTAGAATCTCAATTTAAATAAAAGTAAAATTGTTAGCCAAATAGAAATTAGTTTGTTATTTTTGTGGCACTTTTTAATAAAGATAAACGTATTACAATTATGAATTTACACGAATATCAAGGTAAAGAAATATTAGCAAGTCATGGTGTACGCATTCAACGTGGTTACGTTGCTAACAATGCTGAAGAAGCTGTTGCTAAAGCAAAACAATTAACTGCTGAAACGGGAACAGGATGGCATGTTATAAAAGCTCAAATCCACGCAGGTGGTAGAGGTAAAGGAGGAGGAGTTAAATTAGCTAAAAATTTAGATCAAGTTGCTGAAATTGCAGGTCAAATTATTGGTATGGATTTAATTACACCTCAAACACCTCCTCAAGGTAAAAGAGTTCATAAAGTTTTAGTTGCTGAAGATGTATACTATCCAGGTGAAAGTGAAACTTCAGAATTTTATATGTCTGTTTTATTAAATAGAGCTACAGCAAAAAACATGATTATGTATTCTACAGAAGGTGGAATGGATATTGAAGAAGTTGCTGAGCATACTCCACATTTAATTTTTACAGAAGAGATTGATCCAGCTGTTGGATTGCAAGGTTTTCAAGCAAGAAGAATTGCCTTTAATTTAGGTCTTTCTGGAAATGCGTTTAAAGAAATGACAAAATTTGTTGCTTCTTTATACAATGCTTACATAGCTGCTGATGCTTCAATGTTTGAAATTAACCCAGTTTTAAAAACTTCAGATAACAAAATAATGGCTGTTGATGCTAAAGTAAATATTGACGATAATGCGTTATATAGACAAGCTGCAATTGCTGATATGAGAGATGTAAGAGAAGAGAATCCTATTGAAGTTGAAGCTAAAGAAGTTGGCTTAAACTATGTAGATCTTGACGGAACAGTAGGTTGTATGGTAAACGGTGCAGGTCTTGCAATGGCAACTATGGATTTAATTAAGTATGCAGGTTTCGAACCAGCAAACTTCTTAGATGTTGGTGGAACTGCAGATGCTAAACGTGTTGAAACAGCTTTCCGTATTATCTTAAAAGATCCTAACGTAAAGGCAATTTTGATTAACATTTTTGGTGGTATCGTTAGATGTGACCGTGTTGCTCAAGGGGTTGTAGATGCATACAAAAACATGGGAGATGCTATTAAAGTGCCTATTATTGTTCGTTTACAAGGAACAAATGCTGAAATTGCAAAAGAATTAATTGATAATTCTGGAATGCCAATTTTATCAGCTGTTCAATTCCAAGAAGCTGCAGATCAAGTTAAAGCTGCATTATCTTAATTAGATAATTCAATATAAATAAAAAAACTCCTAAGATTTTCTTAGGAGTTTTTTTATGCTTACTATTTTTCAATAAAAAAGCCCTGTTAACGAACAGAGCTTGATTTTGTAAGATTTTGTAGTATGTATTAGATAACTTTTACGTTTACTGCATTTAAACCTTTTTTACCTTCTTGTAAGTCAAATTCAACTTCATCACCTTCACGGATTTCATCAATCGTTCCAGAGATGTGTACGAAATGTTCTTTGTTTGTTCCTTCTTCAATAATGAAACCAAAACCTTTTGATTCATTAAAGAATTTTACTGTACCTTTATTCATTTTAATAATTTAATGTAATTTCAACAAATGTAGTGTTTATTATTTAATTTGCTATTTTTTTAATGTTTTTTTTAAAAAAAAGTTAATTATTTTTTTTGACAATTGTTTTTTTTTAATTAAGATTTTTGCTCTTTATTAAAGTAAACCAAATAATAATACATTTGTTTTTCTTCATCCCAGCCTTTCTCAACAAACTTTTCTGCGCTGTCAGAGTTGACGAAATCTAGCTTAATTTGAACATTTGTATCTAATATAATTGTATTCTTAATTTTTTTTCTAATATCACTTACTGCGTTATTAGCAATAGGGAAATTAGTAACATCTTCAATACTGTATTTTTCTCCTTTGTCTACTTTATAGTTTTTGAATTCAGGAATAAACTCAGGGTTTTCCATTACTTCATTTAAAAAGTTTGTTTCTTCAAACGAATCATTTTTTGCAAAATGGTTTATAGCTCTGTTCATGAATAAAACTTCCTGCTGTTTGTCTTCTGCGGGTAAAACGACTTCTTTTGCAAAATCTTGACAAAATTTCAAATACTTTTTAGTCATAAAGTTTTCATCTTGAAATGCATCTACAGATAAGAAATGTTCTAACCAATAACGAGCATCATATCGATTACTGTCTACTGTTAAGATTTTATAGCCTTCTTCTTTTTTATGATTAAAAATAATACAACCTTTATCTAACTTGTTTAAGTTGATTCCTTGTTGTAAAATCATTTCTAAGTTGCTTTCTTTTTCTTCAAATTGTAAGAAATCAGTTTTTATCTCACTTTTAAAAACACCAATTGCATCTACAACATTATTATCAATTGACACATTGGTAAAATACGTTACATACACTTCACCATTTTTAATATGTGGATGATTTGATTGTTCAAATAAATGTTTGGTAATTTTTTTAGATACGTTGTGAATTTCGCTTGGGTTATTGAAAACTTCAGTAGCAAAATTATACATGTCATTATATTCTAAATCCACTTCATGAGCAAATTGAAAATAATTTTCTTCCTTGTCTCTAAATGGTTTAAAGAAGTATTCTTTTAACAATGGCATTATTTCATCATTTAATCCATAAGGTTGTTCAGATAAGAATAATGCTTCATTTCTACTTTTATTTCCAACTCTATGTATAGAAAGGTTTTCTATGTGGGTATTGAATAAGTTTATCATTTTATATAATTGTTAGAAAAAAGAACCAAGATAAAAGATATCTCTTAATCTTGGTTCAAAATAGGATTGATATTGTGTATTTTGTTTTCTGAGTTTGTCGGTAAGAATTAGTTCCAGTTTTCTTCAAATCCGTAGTCTTCAAAACTATCGTCTCCTTCAAACATGTCTAAATCCTCATCGTCTTCACTCATTTCCCCATCTTCTGCCTCAAACTTTTTATCTGGAGCTTCTTCTGGTAATTCTCCATGAGAGAACAATAAAGTCGGATATGTCTCACCTTGTTCCTTCTCCTCAATAGCTGCTAATTCTACTAAGAATGTCCACATGTTAAAGAAATCGTATACGTATATTATTTTAGATTGGTATTTGTCTAAATTATCTTCTAATATGAAGTTGTTCATAATTCGAATTTCACCAGGTACATCACCCGTATCAAATAAAGGAATTTCATCTTCTTGATTCCATTCATCATCACAAGTATAAAATGAAGCCATTTCTGAACCATCAAATCCAAAGGCATTAACAATTGTATTATGTAAATCTTCTAAAGTTGCTTCTTTTTCTATAGCAATATCTCTAAAAATGTCTTCTTTCGCATCGAGTATAACTCTAAATTTATATATCATTTTTTTGAAATTTTAGGAACAGCAAAAGTAATTATTAATTATGAGTTATAAATTATGAATTGCACATTTTTAAAAAATTTTCAATTCATCCTCTTTTTTCGACAGTTGGGTAAATGAAAATTTATATTACTGTAGATTAGTTGCACTTTTGAATCATCAAATAACAATAAAAGTATATTATTATGACAAAAATTATCACACTTATCGTTTTCTTTGTGGCTTCTGTCGTTTCGGCCCAAAGTAATTTTGAGCAAAGCATGCAAGATGCTTTAACAACATGGAAAAATGGTAATTCAAAAGAAGCTTTAACAAAATTTGACCAAATTGCTTCAGTTGAAAAAGAGAACTTTCTACCAAATTATTACATTTCGTTAATAAACACATTAGAAGCTTTTGAAACAAAAGAAAGAAATGAAATGAAATTATTAATTGAGAAAGCTCAAATTGCTCAAGATAAAATAAATAATTTATTGCCAGATGATCCTGAAGTTCTTGTATTACAAGCTATGATTCATACATTATGGATTGTTTATGATCCAATGGCAAATGGTAGACAATTATCTTCAGTAGTTTTAAATATCTACAAAATGGCTGAAGGTATTTCGCCAAATAACCCCAGAGTTGTATTAAATAAAGCTAAATTTGAAATGGGTATGGCACAATATTTTGGTCAAGATACAAAGCCATTTTGTGAACAAATAACTAAATCCATTCAACTTTTTGCTAACTTTAAGCCTCAAACAAATCTATACCCAGATTGGGGCTTAGATAGAGCAGAAGAAGCATTACAAAATTGTAAATAAGATGAATAAAACAGGAAGAGAAATAGTAAAGGCGGTAATAATAGGAATTATAATTTTTATTATACTTCAATTGATGAATTTGATTGTCAATCAGAATTTACCTTCTTTATTTTCTTTAAAATGGAATTTCATTTTTACATTAATGTATAGTGTAGTTTTATATTTTGCAAATGCAATTATTTTTATTCAATTAGATAAATATTTTGAGAAAAACAGGTTTCACCTAAAACGATTACTAATCGGTTTTTGTGCTTCTTTCCTGATATCTATTCTAGCTATTTTCTTTTTAAGAATTTTTGAAGATGTTGTTCTTGAAAATAAAACTTTTTCTGAATTTTTAAAACATGAGAATCCATCTAACTATATTGTTGCAATAGTTATTACAATAATTGTCTCATTGTTAATTCATTTAATATATTTCTACAAGGCGTATCAAGAAAACAGAGTTAAACAAGAAAAAATTATTGCTGGAAATGCTTCTGCTCAGTTTGAAAGTTTAAAGAATCAATTAGATCCACATTTTCTTTTTAATAGCTTAAATGTATTGAGTTCTTTGATTGAAGAAAACCCAGAAAACGCTCAAAAGTTTACGACTTCTTTATCTAAAATTTACAGATATGTTTTAGAGCAACGCGATAAAGAATTGGTCTCAGTTGCAGAAGAGTTAAATTTTGCTAAGACCTATATGAATCTTTTAAAAATGAGATTTGAAAACAGTATTACATTTGAATTGCCTGAATATTTTGAGAACGAGGAAGCAAAAGTTGTTCCGTTGGCATTACAACTATTACTAGAAAATGCTATTAAGCATAATGTAGTAAGTGAACAAAAACCTTTACATATTAAAATTACTGTTATAGGAAATCAGCTTTTAGTTGAAAATAATTTACAAAAAAAAGAAACATTACAAACAAGAAAAGGTGTTGGGCTTCAAAATATAGTCGACCGTTACGCAATAATATCAACAAGAAAGGTAGCTATTGAAGAGACAAATGAACTCTTTAAAATTAAACTACCAATTCTTACAAAACAAATATCTATTATGGAAACAAAAAATATATATTCAGAAAACATGGCTTATGTTAGAGCTAAAGAAAGAGTAGAAAAATTAAAAGGATTTTATGGAAATTTAATTTCGTATTGTGTCGTAATTCCTGTATTAATAATTATAAATCTAAGTACATCAAGTTTTCAATGGTTTTGGTTTCCAATGTTAGGTTGGGGAATGGGATTAACCTTTCATGCTTTGGAAACATTTGGTTATGGGAAATCTTGGGAAGAAAAGAAAATTCAAGAAATATTGCAAAAGGAAAAAAAAGAGGAATCTAAATGGAACTAATTATGGAAACGAATAAGGATTTTGAGCGTTATCAAAAAGCGAGAAAGCAAGTAAAAGAAATAAAAGAATTTTATAGTCATCTATTAACTTATATAGGGGTAATAGTTGTAATAATCTACATTAACCTTACTTATACACCAGAAGTTTTATGGTTTATTTGGACATTGTTTGGTTGGGGAATTGGATTATTTTTTCATGCAATGAGAGTTTTTAATTTCTTTCCTTTTTTTAATAAAGATTGGGAAGAAAAGAAGATCAAACAGTTTATAGATGAAGAAAAAATGAATAAAAATAAATTTGAATAAGATGAGTATAGCTGATAGAAAACAAAGAAGAATGGAAAGAGTAGGGAGTAAAGATTTTATTCCTTCAAGTCCAGAAGAATTAAAATATCATGAAGCGTTAAAAAGAGTAAAACGCATAAAAGGTTTTTATACACATGCGTTAATTTACTTAGTAGTAAATATCATGATAGTGATAATTAATATTCAAGACTTAGAACCAGGTGAAAGTTATTTTCAATGGCATAATTTTATAACTTTATTTTTTTGGGGAATAGGATTATTATCTCACGGTTTAAGTGTCTTTTTGCCAACAATGATTTTGGGTCAAAATTGGGAAGAAAGAAAAATTAAAGAACTTATGGAAAAGGAAAAAAACAGTAAATGGGAATGAATTTAATTATGAATTTTTAGTTACTAATTACCAAAATAACAAATAACCAAATTAGCATACATAAATGAATATCATAATTATAGAAGACGAGAAACCAGCAGCACGGTTGTTGCAGCGAAAATTAGAAAAATTAGGGTATACGATTCAAACTTTATTGCATTCTGTAGAAGAGTCAATTAGTTGGTTTGAAAATAATGCACATCCAGATTTGATTTTTTTAGACATACAATTGTCTGATGGTTTGTCGTTTGAGATATTTGATAAAATAGATATTAAAAGCCCAATTATCTTTACAACAGCTTACGATGAATATGCATTGAGAGCATTTAAACTAAATAGTATAGATTATTTATTAAAGCCAATTGAAGAAGAAGAACTTGAAACTGCTATTAATAAGTTTCAGAATCAATTTCAAAAAAATGCAGTTTCAAGTTTAGATTTTGAGGCAATTAGAAGAATGTTAGTTAATCCAGTTCAAAAGGAATATAAAAATCGCTTTTCGGTTAAAATTGGTAATCAAATCAAGGTTGTTTTAATTGATGAAATAGAATGCTTTTACAGTGAAAATAAAGGAACATATTTGCATACAATTGACAATAGAGATTATCTTTTAGACATAAGTTTAGAACAATTAGAAACAGAACTCAACCCAGATTTGTTTTATAGAATTAGTCGAAAGTTTATTATCCCTTTACAATCTATCAAAGAAATTCAAGTGTATACTAATTCACGCTTAAAAGTAATTTTACCCACTTATAAAGAAGATGAAGTTATTGTTTCTAGAGAAAAAGTTTCAGATTTTAAATCTTGGATTGGTTAGTGTATATATGTTTTTCTAAACCCTATTAAAAGTACTATTAAAATAGAATATAGAATTAAAAAAGGTATAACATAATTAATTAAACCAATTGATAACATTACTGCAATAATTAATAATTGAAATCCTAATCCATAAAGTGATAAAATGGTCATAAACCAATTAGGGAAAGCTTTTGCCTTATATGCAGTTGAATCTAATGCATGAATTATTTTGTCAAAACCACCATAAACTAGGGTGTAAATTGCAAATAAAGTGTTGACAAGTTTTTGCTCTTCACCGGGTAAAGCTTTTGGCGTTTTGTATTCAAATATTTTGCTTGTAGTGTCTCCACCAATACTTTTATTTCTTAAAATTACATAGTAATAATTATATAATGTGCCTTGTAGTTGAATACAAAAAAAGGCAAGTAACATCATCCAAAAAGGAATGTTTGTTACCTTCCAAATTGCTACCAAAAAGAAGAAATTTAAAAAAATATCAAAAATACTATCCAAATAACGTCCTGAATATGAAGGTGTTTTTTTTAAACGTGCTAATTCTCCATCAGCAGCATCAATTCCAGATTTTAAAATAATAAAAATAGCCGCTAAAAAATAGTGTTGATTTAAAATACAATAAACGGCAATTAAACCCGAAACACCAAACAATATAGTTACATGAATAGGAGTGAAGTTGGTGTTTTTTAAAATGTTGGCTAAAAATCTTCCAAACCTTCTTCCATAATCTGATAAATCTAAAAATTTATCTTTTGAATTTAATTTTGACATTATATTTTAATCAAAATTATGCGACAATATAGTCAGTTGTAATTTATTTGCTTAATCTATGTAATGTAAAAACCATTGCGCTTAATAATACAAAAGCAACTAATTGATGTGCTAAACCAAGCCAGAGTGGAACATGGAATAGTAATGTAAAAATCCCTAATGCAAATTGAATTATAACTATAATTAATAACGAATAAACTCCTTTTTGTTGCAATGTGTTTAAAGTGTATTTTTTGCTTTTAAAGTATAATAGAAACATCATAGCGACTACAACATAAGCAAATGTTCTATGTATAAACTGAACTCCGCTTTTCCCTTCTGTAAAGTTTTTCAAGAATGAAGTTTGTTCAATAAAAACACTATCGTGAATGAATTGTCCGTCGCTCATTAATGGCCAATGATTATGAACTAAGCCTGCGTTTAGTCCTGCTACAAATCCGCCATATATAATTTGAATAATTAAAATTACCAATGCTATTCTGGCAATAGATCGAAGAGAGGTTATTACCACATTTTTATTTGGATAAATTAAGTCTAAAGCTACCCATAATGTATATGCAAAAGTGATGAAAGCAAAAGTTAAATGAAGAGCTAATCGAAAATGACTTACATCTGGATTATCAATTAATCCACTTTTTACCATGAACCAACCTAAAAAACCTTGAAAACCACCCATGAATAATAAAACAATACATTTCTTTATGGTTTCAGAATCAAGACGTTTTTTAACTATGAAGTAAACAAAAGGAATTATAAATACCATTCCAATGATTCTACCTATAAAACGATGGAACCATTCCCAAAAATAGATGAATTTATAATCAGATAAAGTAAAGTTATTATGAATGTTAATCTTTTGGTATTCCGGGAATTTCTTGTATTCTTCAAATGCATCAACCCATTTGTCTTCTGTTAAAGGAGGAAATGTATCGGTAACTAAATGCCAATCGGTCATTGAAAGACCAGAATTAGTAAGCCTTGTAATTCCACCAACCATTACCATAATGAATAATAATATACATCCTGATAATAACCAAATTATAATTGATTTGTTATTTTTCATTGTTCTTTTTTACAAAAATAATTCTATTATTATTAACTTTTAATCTAACATTTGTTAAATGAAAAGTTAAACTCTTTTCAGACCCATTTTTTCTGCTTTTTTCATAACAAAATCAAATGCTGCTTCATATTCGTTAGCTATTTCTCCCTCTAATATTGCTTCTTTAACAGCTTCCTTTAACATTCCAATTTCTCGAGATGGTTTTAGGTTGAAAAGTGTCATAATTTCTTCTCCTGAAATTGGAGGTTGAAATTGTCTAACATGATCTCGCTCCTCTACTTCTATAATTTTTTGTCTAACAATATCAAAGTTCTTATGGTATTTTTTAAATTTATGAGGATTTTTTGTTGTTATGTCAGCTTCACAAAGTGTCATTAAATTATCTACATCTTCTCCTGCATCAAACACCAAACGTCGAACGGCACTATCGGTAACGATATCTTGCGCTAACACAATAGGTCGAGAGCTCATAATGACCATTTTTTGTACAAATTTCAATTTTTGATTTAATGGCATGTGCAAACGTTGGAAAATTTTCTTTACCATTTTTCCTCCTAAATACTCGTGACCATGGAAAGTCCACCCTTGTTTTTTACTGAATCTTTTTGTGGGTGCTTTTCCAATATCGTGTAAAAGAGCTGCCCATCTTAACCAAACATCATCAGTATTTGGACAAATATTATCTACAACTTCTAAACTGTGGTAAAAATTATTTTTGTGAGTATGTCCTTCAATTTCTTCTACCTGATTTAAAGCTGTTAATTCGGGTAAAATAATGTCTAAGAGTCCAGTTTTATATAATAATAGAAATCCAATAGATGGTTTTGGTGTTTCTAAAATTTTATTCAGTTCGTCTACAATTCGCTCTCCAGAAATAATTTTCAATCGTTCCTTATTGTCAGTAATTGCATTTAAAGATTGCGCTTCAATTTCAAAATTAAGTTGAGTTGCAAATCGAATCGCACGCATCATTCGTAAAGGATCATCAGAATATGTAATATCTGGATCTAAAGGTGTTTTAATGATTTTATTTTCTAAATCTTTTCCTCCTTCAAAAGGATCAACTAAATCGCCATAATTTGCTGAATTCAAAGAAAATGCCATAGCATTTATGGTGAAATCTCTTCGGTCTTGATCGTCTTTTAAAGTTCCATTTTCAACTATAGGATTTCTACTGTCTAATTGATAACTTTCTTTACGAGCTCCAACAAACTCAATATCAATTTCTTTATATCGTAACATTGCTGTTCCATAGTTTTTAAAAACTTGAACTTTTGGTTTATTGGGTAATAATTCTGAAACTTTTAAAGCCAATTCAATTCCACTTCCAACAGCAACTATATCAATGTCTTTTTTAAAATCCCGTTCTAATAGAAAATCTCTTACAAATCCACCTATTACATAACAGTCAAGATTTAATTCTTTACCTGCTTTTGATATGATTTCGAAAATAGGATTTGAGAGTGCTTTTTTGTAATTCATATTTCAATTTGAAAAACCTGAAAATTATTCGATTTGAAAATTATTTATGTAATCTTCAAATCTCCAAACATTCAAATTAATTACTTGCGAATAATCTTCACTTGGCTATCTAAAGATAACTTTATTATAGTTGAAGGATTTTTGCAAACTTTGTCTTGGTACAAATTTACTACATAGTCTACACCTTTTAAAATTTCAGGACTAATTTCTTTAAAAGTTTTTGGAGTAAACATTCCAGAAAGATTTGCTGAAGTTGAAACTAAAGGTCTTTTCATTCGTTCCATCAACTTATAACAAAAAGGTTCCTTTACGATACGTATTGCAAGTGTGTTGTCTTCTGAAATAATATTTTTCGCAACATTTTTTGGTCCATCTAAAATTACCGTAGTCGGCTTTTCAGATAAATCTAAAATGTCCCAAGCTACTTCAGGAATTTTTGGAAATACAGCATAAACCATTTTTTCGCTATTCATTAAGCAAATCATACTCTTGCTTTCTTCACGTTGCTTTAAGGCATAAACTTTAGCAACGGCTTCCTCATTTGATGCATCGCAACCTATTCCCCAGACGGTATCTGTTGGGTAAAGTATAATCCCGCCATTTTTTATTACTTCGTATGCCTTGTGTACTTCTGTATTGATGTCCATGAATTTTATATTATATACAAAGGTATTTAAACTTTATAAAATCATTTTGATTAAAAATTAAAAGTTGTTAAAATAATTCTATTTTTGTTTTAAATTACATTTTTCTTATGCGATTAATTCAGATTACAGTTTCTAAAGGTTGGCGTGGACACGAGCAAAAGATTATATATCTATATGAAGCTTTTAAAGATTATAAATATGTAGAGGACCAATGGATAGTTTGTCCGGATAATTCTGAAACATTTAGAATTGCAACTGAAAAAGGAATGCAGGTTATTCCTCTAAACCCAAAATCTGAATATGATTTAAAGTTTGCCAAACAGTTAGCTGAAATTGCAAAAGAAAAAAAAGCGAATATTGTTTTCATACATAATAGTGAGTCGCACACTTTAGCAGTATTGTCTTCACTTTTTTATGGTTTAAAGTTGCCATTAGTTTTATGTAGAACCCTAATTAAAAGAGTCGATACAAACTTTTTAAGAAAGTGGAAATACAATTATAGTGGAATTAAAAAGATAATTTGTGTTTCATATCCAGTAGTTGATGTTTTAAAATATGCTGTGAAAGACCATAGGAAATTATGCGTTGTAGGAAGTGTTACGGATATACATAAGTTCAATAAGTCTGAGAAAACAAGAATGTTACATAAAGAATTTAATATTCCAGAAGATTATAAGATAATAGGGAATATTGCTGCATTTACAGGGTTTAAAGATCATAAAACTTGGGTAAATACTGTTTCAGAGTTAGTTAAACGGAATAATGTTAAAGCAAAATATGTTTTAGTTGGAGATGGACCGTTAGAATCAGAAATTAAAGAACAAGTAGATGCATTAGGTTTACAAAATGATATAATTTTTGCAGGATTTAGAAGAGATATTCCTGAAATTTTACCAGAATTTGATTTGTTTCTTTTTACGTCTAATAATGAACCTACAGGTGGGGTTCTTTTAGAATCATATGCTTGTAGAGTGCCAATTGTAGCAGCAAATGCCGGAGGTATTCCAGAAGTTATTGTAGATAATGTAACGGGTTTATTAGCAGAAGTAGGTAATCCTATTTCTTTTGCAGATAAAGTAGAACAAATGCTAAATGATAAACAATTGCAAGAAAAGTGTAAGGCAAACGGACGTCAGTTTTTAATAGATAATTTCACTAAAGAAGTAATTGCAAAAAAAATGTACAATGAATTAAACGAGGTGTTATTAAACAGTAAGATATAATATGAATTTTATTAAGAGAAAATATTATCAACTTTTAGTTGGTTTTTTAAAATTTATCGGAGCAAATGAAATAAGTATTTCAAAAGCTAAATATTTCCTTAAAAACAATACAAAACTGAATCTTGATAATCCAACTGAGTTTACCGAAAAACTTCAATGGTTAAAATTTAATTTTTATACTGAAAAATATGGTTATTTAGTTGATAAATATGAGGTGAGAAGTTATGTTGCTAAAATAATTGGGAATGAATATTTAAATGGGTTTATAGATGTATATGATTCTGTAGAAGAAATCAATTTAAGTAAGTTGCCTAATCAGTTTGCACTTAAAGGTACTCATGGTTCTGGTTATAACATTATTGTAGAAGATAAATCAAAGTTGAATTGGATTAAAGCTAAAAAGCAACTTCAAAAATATTTAAACAAAGATTATAGTAAAGTAAATGGAGAAGCTATTTATAAATCTGTTAAGCCTAGAATATTAGCTGAAGAATTTTTAACTCAATCAGAAGGAGATTATATAATTGATTATAAGTTTTTTTGTTTCAATGGTGAAGCAAAATATGTTTGGGTAAAAACTTTTCATGATGGTAAATTCCGTAATTGTTATTATGATTTAAAATGGAATAAAGTTGAAGATGATCTTAATGAATCAAATTTTTTAGATGTTGAAATGGGAAAACCTGAAAATTTTGATGAGATGATTGAAATTTCAAATAAACTTTCAAAAGATTTAATTTTTGTAAGAGTTGATTTATATTCAATTAAAGAAAAAATTTATTTTGGAGAATTAACTTTTTTTCCACATGGAGGAATAAAACGTTTATCGGTTGAGAAATTTAATAAAGAATTTGGAGACTTAATTCAATTGCCTAATTAGTTTCAATTAATCATATTACCAGTAATATCAATGAATTTTTTCAAAAGAAAATATTGCAAACTAAGCATTGCATTTCTTAAACTTATAGGAAGTAATGATGAAAAAATTTCAAAATTACAATACTTTCAAAAAAATGGAGTATACCCTGATTTAAAAAAACCAAAAGAGTTTATGGAAAAAACTCAATGGCTAAAACTATTTTATTATACAGAAAAGTATGGAAAATATGTAGATAAATATGAAGTAAGAAGACATGTTAAAGAAAAAGTAGGTGAAAAATATTTAAATGATATTATAGGAGTATTTGACTCTGTTTCGGATATAAAATTTGATAATTTGCCTAAACAATTCGTTTTAAAAGGGACTCATGGTTCTGGTTACAATATTATTGTAAAAGATAAGAGCAAATTAGATGTAAATAAAACAAAAAAGAAGTTAAACCAATTTCTTTCAGATAACTATTATTATAAATTTCGTGAATTAATTTATAAAGATGTTCAACCACGTATTTTAATTGAAAAATACATCTCTGAAATCGATAGTGATTCGCTTATTGACTATAAGTTTCATTGTTTTCATGGTGAACCAAAATATGTTTTTGTGCAAAAGACAACATCAAATGGAATAAAAAAAGCTTTTTATGATTTAAACTGGAACAAGGTAATGCCAGAGAAATATGTTTCATCTTTTTCTAATGTAGAGTTCGATAAACCTATAAATTTTGATGAAATGATTCTGGTTGCAAAAAAATTATCAGAGGGATTTATTTTTTTACGTGTAGACTTATATTCGATTCAAACTAAAATTATATTTGGTGAACTTACTTTTTTTTCAACTGCGGGAAATATAAGAAGTTCTATAGAAAGGTTTAATACTGAATTCGGAGATTTAATGAAATTACCATTATAGTTTTTGGGTCTACTTTTTTAGTTTAAATTGAATTAGTCCCCAGTTTACTTCTAGTCCTTTTTTTGTTGTTTTTATTCCCAAGATATCATTTACACCATTATAAATGGTACTGTCAGTAGCTTTGTCTAAGCCAAAAAAGAGCTTAAAGAAATGAATCATTTCTTTTTCGTCTTTAAAAATAAATGGATATTCATTGTATTGGCAATTAATTATTTTACTATCAATATTTGGATGCTTTTTAAAATAATCTTCACAAAAGAAATCGCCTTTATGTCCTAATGAATTAAATTCATTTACAAATGAATTTAAGAAAATATCAACAGTAGTTCCTTTTTTTACATCAGCAAATATAAAATGGCCATCATCCTTAATCACTCTTAAACATTCTTCAATAAATTGGGGCACATTATCTAAATGATGCATACCACTAAGAGAAAAAATCACATCAAAAAAGTTAGATTCAAAAGGTAACTTTTCTGGTGAAACCAGTTTAATACTTTCATTAGTAAAACCTTCTGAGAAATCTGTAAAAGTAGTATTAACATGTTCAGGAAGATAATTTTTTAAATATCCTCCACCAGAGGGAATATCTAAAACTTCTGTAATGGTTGAAAAATCTATAGAAGAAATCAGAGAGTTAAATTCATTAGCTCTAGTGTTTTCATATTCCTGCATAGCAAAATGATAGTCATTAGCTCTTTTTTGAAATATTACTCTATAATCATTCATATACATTTACTTTATTCAAATTTTACTTTCTGTATTCAGTTTTACTTAACTTTATAAATACCTATACTTTTTTTTATTTGTTTACTAAAAAGAACCATTTTTACATATAAATAGTTTTTTACACTTAAAAACCACCATTTTGAAAATGGTAGCTGAGTTAAAAGAATCTCTTTGTTTTTTTCTTCAGAAACTATAAAATCAGCATTTATTTCTTCCCATTTTATATTTCCATAACCATCAAATTCATTTACTTTATTTTTCCCGTGTATAACAGAAAGCCATAACCTTTTTTCTGATAAATGAATTAGTCTTGGCTCTCTTTTCCACATGTTGTGTACGTAATGCCAAACAGTTTTTGGATTTTTATTACGTTCAATTAGACTAATAAAAGGATTGAAAATATGCTCTTTTTTACCTAAAATAAAGTTTGGCTCAACTTGTAAAGTATAACCATTTATATTGTCAATGGCTAAAAATTCCTGCTTGTTAAATTGTTTCTGAATTTCATTGATAAAATCAATATGAATGCAATCGTCATTATCAATTCTCGAAGTAATTAAATATTCTTTATCGTTTGCATTTTCTTTTATAAATTCTAATATTGATTCTTGAAATTTTGGCATTCCGTCAATGTAAAACGGAATAACTTGAGGGTTGTTATTAATAATTTTAGAAATTTTATTTCGGTATTTTTCAGAAGTGCTTTTGTCAAAAAAAAGCAACCATTTAAAGTTTTTGTTATTTTGGTTAACAACTGATGGGTAACAAAAATTAGAAAATAGCTCTAAGCGTTCATCCATCCATTTCTCATCTAAAAGAGCTTCGTTATTCTTTGTTACATCCCAATCAGGATTTTTCAAATTGAAACGAGTAATTAGAAAATGATAAAACATGGCTTTTTTTTGGTAAAAATAAACTAAATTAATAAAAAAACTTACTTTTGTGGCTATAAATGAATTTCTTTCAAATGAAAAAAGTACTTCACTCTGATTACATATCTCTTCAAAATAAATTTGACTTTCTTTTAAAGAATTTTAAAAGTTCAGGTGAATTAATTGGGTCTGAAAAACGCAATGTGATTAAAGTCTTTGAAATTGATGGTTTTAATGTGAATATAAAGTCGTTTAAAAAACCTAATTTAATTAATAGTTTAATATACGGTTACATTAGAAAGTCTAAAGCACAACGTTCATTTGAATATGCTCAAGTTTTGTTGAGTAAGAATATTGGAACTCCACAGCCTTTTGCGTTTTATGAGAATAAAACTATTACAGGCTTAAAAGACAGTTATTATTTTAGTCTTCAACAAGATGTTGACTTGATGTTTAGAAATTTAATTTTTGAACCAGATTATCCTAATAGAGATGAGATTATAAAACAATCTGCTGCTTTCTTTTTCAAGATTCACAATCAAGGAATTGAATTTATAGATAATACTGCTGGAAATACATTAATAAAAAAAGTAGACGAAAATAAATACGAATTTTATTTAGTTGATTTAAATAGAATGAATTTTCATGATTCTTTATCGTTAGAAAAACGAATAAAAAATATTGCTAAACTTACAACCGATAGTTACATCAACAGCAAGTTTAGTGAAGCTTATGCTCCTTTATTTGGTCTTTCTGAAACAGATTTTTATAACATGCTAATGGAGGCATCTCAAACCTTTTTAGATAAATTTAATAGAAGAAAGAAATTAAAAAAACAGCTGAAATTTTGGAAAAAGTAGTATCTTTCATTTTTATTATTGAATGAAATTATCTATAATTATTACTACATACAATTCTGAAGAGTGGCTTCAAAAAGTTTTACTTGGATATAGTTTCCAAACTGAAAATGATTTTGAAATTGTAATTGCAGATGACGGCTCTAATGAAAAAACAAAAAACCTTATTTTAGAATTTCAAGATAAATTTAATTATCCAATTGTCCATGTATGGCAAAAGGATGAAGGTTTTCAAAAGTGTAGAATCCTTAATAAAGCAATTCTTAAAGCAAAATCAAATTATTTACTTTTTACAGATGGAGATTGCATTCCTAGAAATGATTTTTTGGAAGCACACTTAAAACATAAGGAGGAAGGTTATTTTTTATCCGGAGGTTATTTTAAATTGCCCATGCATATTTCTGAAAAGATTTCATTAAAGAATATTCAAAATCAGGAGTGTTTTTCAGTTTCATGGCTAATTAAAAATGGAATTTCTAAAAGTTTTAAATTATCTAAATTAACAAGAGTTAAACTTTTTGCTGCTTTTATGAATTGGGTAACTCCCACAAAAAGAACTTTTAACGGTCATAACACTTCTTGTTTTAAACATGATTTGTTATCTGTAAACGGATTTAATGAAGATATGCAATATGGTGGTTTAGATAGGGAATTAGGAGAAAGATTATTTAATTATGGTATACTTTCTAAACAGTTACGTTATCATGCCGTTTGTCTTCATTTGGAACATGAAAGAAAATATGCGGATAAGTCTAAAATTTTGAATAATTTAGCCATTAGGAATTTTAATAAAAAAAATAATATTACTTGGATTAGTAATGGCATTAAAAAAGAATAAAATTGGAAAATAATTTAAAAATATCAGTTGTTGTAAGTACTTATAATGCAGAAGAATGGTTAGAAAAAGTACTAATTGGTTACAGCAATCAAACGTATAAGGATTTTGAATTAATTATTGCAGATGACGGTTCAAAACCATCTACAAAAGAGTTAATTGATTCTTATGCAAAAGATTACCCAGTACCTGTTAGACACCTTTGGCATGAAGATTTAGGATACAGACGTCAAGAAATTTTAAATGTTGCCATTGTTAAAGCTAATTATGAATACATAATTATGACTGACGGTGATTGTATACCTAGAGAAGATTTTGTTCAAGTTCATGCAGAGCAAGCAGAAAAAGGTAAGTTTTTATCCGGAGGTTATTGTAAATTACCAATGAAAACAAGTAAGGCTATCACTAAAGAAGATATCCTTTCTCAAAATTGTTTTGATATTAAATGGTTAAATAAAATTGAGAAATTAGATTTTTCGAATACTTTAAAACTAGGTTCAGAAGGTGTTATTGCTAAATTTTTAGATTTTATATCACCTACAAACCCATCTTTTAATAATTGTAATTCATCAGGTTTTAAAGATGACATGATTGCAATTAACGGTTATGATGAGCGAATGAAATATGGAGGTCCTGATAGGGAATTTGGTGAGCGATTAGAAAATTATGGTGTTAAAGGAAAGCAAATTCGTCACAAAGCAATTGTTTTACACTTGGATCATGCAAGAGGATATAAAACCCCAGAATCTTTAGCTGCTAATTTAGCTATTAGAAAAGAAGTTAAGGATAAGAAAATTAAATGGACTCCTTTTGGAATCAAGAAATAAAAAATAGATAAGATGAGAATACTTGTAACAGGAGCAGCTGGCTTTATTGCCTCACACTTGTGTGAAAAATTAGTCAGTTTAGGTCATGAAGTTGTTGGATTAGACAATTTCAATGATTACTATAGCCCGGTTTTGAAAGAAATGAATGCCACAGATTTAGAGTCAAAAGGAGTTCGTATTTTTAGATTAGATTTAAATGACGATTTATCAAAAGTTTTTGAAAAACCTTATGATTATATTTATCATTTAGCTGCACAACCAGGTATTTCTTCAGATACAACTTTAGAAGAGTATGTTAGAAATAATATTTATGCTACTCAGAGCTTATTGGAAGCTGTAATTCAATACAATCAAGATATTAAATGTTTTGTAAATATAGCTACTTCTTCAGTTTATGGTATTGAGGCAACTGTAAATGAAACAGTTCCTGCACAGCCAGTTTCTTTTTATGGTTCAACTAAATTAGCTGCAGAACAACTTGTCTTAGGTTTGCAACGATTAGGGAAATTAAAAGCTTGTTCTGTTAGATTGTATTCTGTTTATGGTCCAAGAGAGCGCCCAGAAAAGCTTTATACTAAATTAATTGAAAATTTATATAATAATAAACCATTTCCTTTATTTGAAGGTAGTGTAAAACATGAAAGAAGTTTTACGTATGTAGGTGATATAGTTGAGGGCTTAATAGCAATAATTGGAAGAGATAATGAAGTTGATGGTGAAATCATTAATTTAGGAACAGACGAAGTAAATACTACTCAAGAAGGTATTAATGCAGTTGAACTAATTATGAACAAGCAATTGATCATTGATAATAAACCACCTAGAAAAGGAGATCAACAGCGAACTGCTGCAGTTATTGATAAAGCAAGAAAACTATTAAATTATTCGCCTAAAGTTTCTTTAAGACAAGGTCTTGAAGAGCAAGTGAAATGGTATAAAGAAAAGTTTATTGACTAATTTTTTCTACAAAATTTTGTAATTTTTCTTTAAATAATTCAGGATTAAATTTATCATACCACTCCAAAGCTTTTTCTTTAAAGTTTTTGGGGTGTTTGTTTTTATAAAGTTCTGGGAAATAATCAGATAAATGAACAATTTCATGTAAGCCAGTTTCTTCAAAAATATTCCATGAAGTTCTATTAATCCATGGAGCGTATATAGTAAAAGTAGGTATGTTTAAAGATTTAGACATGTTAGTAGCACCGCCTTCATTGCCAATTAAGGCATCGCATTGAGATAATACTGCTAAAAATCCACGAAGCCCTTTCACATAAAAATCAAAAACAATCTTTGCTTGTGTATTTGAATCGCATAAATCAAAAATAGCTTTAGCATCGGCTTCTTGGTTCGGCATGTAATTAAATACTAATTGAACGTTTGAACTACTTGCAATTGTATTTAAAACGTTCGCCATATATGAGTTTGGCAGACTTTTATTATTGCCACTGCCTAAAACGCTTATCATTATAATTTTCTTAGTTGTATCTAATTGATTGTTAATTAATTCTGTAGCGTTTTTAATTTCATTTGGAGTTAAATGAATTTTTGGAAAAATTTGAGGAATCTCATTTCCTAAAGCAGTTTTTGCTAATAATATTCTAAATGCATTTGCGGTTCCATTGCATTCTGTATCAGGAATAACAGTTTCTGTTAAAAATAGTTTTGAATACCATTTGTAGGTTCCTATTCGTTTTTTTGCACCACTTAAATAAGTCGGAATTAAGCTTTCAAACTTACCGTAAACATCAATAACAGTATTATATCTTTCCTGTTTTAATTTTGATCCTAATTTAAACAAACCTCTTATCCCTTTATATTCTTCTTTTTCAAAAAAAATAACTTTATCAATAAAAGGATTATTTTCTACAACTGGGAAAGTACTTTTTTGAATTAAATAATGTACTTCCCAATCGGGATGTTCTTTTTTTATAGCTTCGCAAATGACAGTACTTGCCAATACATCGCCAATCATCTTAATTTGTATGACAAGTACTTTCATTTTTTATACTGCTACATTATATTCTCTTAATGCATCATTAAGTGAAGTTTTTAAATCAGTAGAAGGCTTACGCTTTCCTATAATTAATGCACATGGAACTTGATATTCACCAGCAGGGAACTTTTTTGTATAACTACCTGGAATAACTACTGATCGCGCAGGAACAACTCCTTTTACTTCAACAGGAATTTCACCAGTTACATCAATAATTTTTGTTGATGCTGTTAGACAAACATTTGCACCAAGTACGGCTTCTTTTTCAATACGAACACCTTCAACTACTATACAACGTGAACCAATAAAAGCGCCATCTTCAATAATTACAGGTGCTGCTTGTAATGGCTCTAAAACGCCACCAATACCAACACCTCCAGAAAGATGAACATGTTTTCCAATTTGAGCGCAACTTCCTACCGTTGCCCATGTATCAACCATTGTTCCTTCATCAACATAAGCACCAATGTTTACATAACTAGGCATTAAAATTACACCGCTAGAAATATATGCGCCATATCTTGCAACTGCATTAGGAACAACACGAATTCCTTTTTCGGCATAATTACGCTTTAAAAGCATTTTATCGTGGTATTCAAAAATACCAGCTTCTAACGTTTCCATTTTTTGAATTGGAAAATACATTACAACAGCTTTCTTAACCCATTCGTTTACTTGCCATCCATTTGCTGTAGGTTCTGCAACTCTAAGTTTTCCATTGTCTAATGATCCTATAACCTCTCTAATAGCATTAATTGTTTCGGTTTCCTGTAATAAAGCCCTGTCTCCCCAAGCTTTTTCTATGATTGATTGTAAATGTTGCATCTTGTAATAATTTTCAACAAAGATAAAATAATTATATTATTGAACCGAATAGTTTATATGTCTTAATTAGGGCTATTTTGTTATATTTTTTCAGTCTTATTGGTTTTAGTGCATTTAACATTTTAGTATCTTTACAAAAAAAAATGCCAAGAATACTTTCTTTAGATTACGGGATTAAACGAACGGGAGTTGCTGTTACTGATGAAATGCAAATTATTGCATCGGGCCTAACAACGGTTGCTTCTAATGGTTTGATTATATTTTTGAAAGATTACTTTTCAAAAGAAAAAGTTGAAAAAGTAATTATTGGCGAGCCAAAACAAATGAATGGTTTGCCTTCTGAAAGTGCGCCTATTATTGAAAAATTTATCAAAGAATTTATAAAAGAGTTTCCCGAAATGCCTTTGGATAGGGTAGATGAACGTTTTACGTCTAAAATGGCCTTTCAAACTATGATTGACAGTGGTTTAAAGAAAAAACAACGTCAGAATAAAGCACTTGTTGATGAAATTGCAGCAACTATCATGCTACAAGATTACATGTCTAAAACTCGTTTTTAACGTATAATTAAAACAATTTCATTTTTCAACTCACTATAAATTACTATTTTTGCGAACTAATTATTTAAAAAGAATACAATGATTTTACCAGTTTATGGATATGGAGAGCCTGTTTTAAGAAAACATTGCGAAGAAATTACAAAAGATCATCCAAATCTTAAAGAAATCATTGCCAATATGTATGAAACCATGTATCATGCTCATGGAGTTGGTTTAGCTGCTCCACAAGTAGGATTGCCAATTAGAATTTTTCTTGTTGACACAGAGCCTTTTAGTGAGAGTGATGATGTTTCTAAAGAAGAAGCTGCTGAGCTTAAAAAATTTAAGCAAACGTTTATTAATGCTAAAATTCTTAAGGAAGAAGGTGATTTATGGGCTTTTAATGAAGGTTGTTTAAGTATTCCTGATGTTCGCGAAGATGTTTTTAGACATGATATAATAACAATTGAATATTTTGATGAAAACTTTAATAAGAAAACAGAGGTTTTCAATGGTTTAATTGCAAGAGTTATTCAGCATGAATATGATCATATTGAAGGAATTCTTTTTACAGATCATGTTTCTACACTAAAGAAAAAATTAATTGGAAAAAAATTACAAAATATAATGGATGGTAAAGCCAACCCAGATTATAGAATGAAATTTGCCAATAAAAAAGGAAGATAATTTTTGCTTTTTTAAATAAAGATTAGATATTTGCCAACCTTAATAAAATTACAATAATGAGCATTCAAAAAATATTAGCTATATCTGGGAAACCAGGATTATATGAATTAAAAGTCCAAACTCGTACTGGATTTGTTGCAGAATCTTTATTAGATGGAAAAAGAATAACTGTAAGCATGAGAAGTAATGTTAGTTTGCTTTCTGAAATTGCAGTTTACACTTATTCTGAAGAAGTCCGTTTGGCTGAAGTTTTTAAGTCTATTGCAACAAAAGAAAACGATGGCCCAACAATTTCTCATAAAGAAGATGATGCTAAATTGAAATCATATTTCCGTGAAATTTTACCAGAGTTTGATGAAGATAGAGTTTATACTTCTGATATTAAGAAAATTTTTAATTGGTATAATATACTTCAACCAAAAGGATTTGTGTCTATCGAAGCTTTATCTGCTGAAGAAAAACCAGCTGAAGAATCTGCTGAATAATCAAGTCATTATAGAATAAAAAAATCCTCTAAATAGAGGATTTTTTTGTTAATTATTTAGATTCTATAAATGCATTTATCATATGAATAAGTTCGTTTTTGTCAATTGGTTTTGTTAAAAATTCATTGCATCCAACTTTTTTTGAATTGATAAAGTCATCTTCAAATACATAAGCAGATTGCGCAATTATATAAATTGATTTGTTAAATTTTCGAATCTCCATTGTAGCTTCTAATCCATCAATTTCTGGCATTTTAATATCCATTAAAATAATATCTAAATCTTCTTGAGATTTACATATTTCTATTGCTTCTTTACCATTTTTAGCATGAATAATATCATGACCAAGCTTTAGAAGTAGGGTAGATAAATAAGTAAAACTTATGATGTCATCTTCAGCAATTAATATTTTTAACTTTTTAGTACTAGTTGTTAGTTTATCTATAGGTTCTTTATAATAATTATCTTTCTTTTCAGTAATAGTTTTGCTGAGTGGAATTGTAAAATAGAACGTTGAACCAGTTTCCAAATCAGATTCTACCCAAATTTTACCTTCTAACATTTCAGCATACGCTTTTGCTATTGATAGTCCAAGACCAGAACCTTGAAAAGCATTTTTGTCTTCGATATCAGCTTGTACAAATCTTTCGAAAATAGCTGAAAATCGTTCTTTTGGTATTCCAATTCCAGTGTCTTTTACAAAGAATAAATAATGGTCATTTTCCTTTTTAAAACCAATAGTAATCTCTCCTTTTTCAGTATACTTAACTGCATTTTTAATTAAGTTCGTAAGAATTGAATTGAATTTATTTTTATCAGTTTGAATTTTAGTTTCTTGAGAATTTATATCTAAGTCTAATTTCAGATTTACTTTGTTTTCATCGCATTGAATTTTGAAAAAATTATATAAGTCAAAAAGAGTTTCATTTACACTTATTACTTCATTTGATATTTGCATTTGATGTGCGTCAATTTTAGAAATATCGATTATGTCATTTATGGTGTTGAGTAATCTTTCTCCACTTTTATTAATGATATCAATATAATGAATCATCTCTTCATTTGTTAAATCAGCTTCTTTTAATAATGTAGTAAAGCCTATAATTCCATTCATAGGTGTTCTTATTTCATGACTCATATTTGCTAAAAATGCTGATTTTAGTAAGTCACTTTCTTCTGCTTTTACTTTTGCTTCATATAGTTCTTCCGTTCTTTTTTTTATTTTCTTTTTTAAAATGAAATTAAATCCTAAAGCTAAAGCCAGGCATATAAGAGCAATAGCAGTAATTATGATTATTTTATTTAGGTTTTTTTCTACATAACTTTTTTTGTGAAGAGTATTTGTATTGATCCATTTGTCATACATTACTTTTCTTTCTTTTGCATCAATTTTATTGAAAAGCTTGTTGATTATTGAAAAAAGTTCTGGTAAATCTTTTCTGCAAGCAAAACATATATTCCATGAATAATTTAGCTCTGTTGCTAATTCAAGGTTGTTGATTCCATATTTTTCTACTACATAGCTTCCTGAAAGTAAGTCGGTAACTGTTCCATCAGTACTTCCCAATGACGTTTTTAGCATGGCAGATAAATCATCTTCGCATTCAATAATTTCAGCTCCAGGGTATTTTTTTTTAATATAATCGATACTTGCATAGCCTTTTACAACAGCAAGTTTCATCTTATTTATTTCATCTTTATTTTTAAAATTAAAATTGTTCTTTACAACTATTACTAGAGGCGATTTTAAATAAGGTTCAGAGAACAATAAGAACTCTTCTCTTTCTTTTGTTCTTTGAATTGCACCTACAAAGTCAGTTTTAGAGTTTTTAAGCCCAATTAAAATTTCATTCCAGTTACTAAAATTTGTTTTTTCAAATTTGATATCCAATTCTTTTTCAAAAAATTTGATATAATCTGAAATTAATCCCTGATGTTCTCCATTCTCATCAATATAGTCCATAGGAGGCCAAAATGGATTAGGAGCATATTTTATAGAATTTTTATTTTGATTTAACCATTCAATTTCACTTTCGGATAAATGATTATATGTATTTGATTTTTGTCCATAGCTATCAATAAATAACAGAATTAAAATGACTAGAAATATTTTATATATTATTTTCATAACAGTTATTTATTTATCTTTTTAAGAAAAAAAGTAAATGATTATTAGTAAAAATAGAAAATATTTAAACTAAATAAAATTCTTACGAATGATAATTTTATTTAGATGTTGTTTTTTTACTATTCTTTAACTTGAAAAAGCGTTAAGTTGATTTAATTCTTTAATTTTGAATCAATTAATTTATAACCTAAATACATGATAAATAATCGCCAAAATCAATTAGCTGCTTTTAATCGTTTGTTAGATATAATGGATGAATTGCGTGAAAAATGTCCTTGGGACAAAAAGCAGACACTTGAAAGTTTACGTCATTTAACAATTGAAGAAACGTATGAATTAGGTGATGCTATTTTAGATAATGATTTACCTGAGATTAAAAAAGAATTAGGTGATTTATTATTGCATATTGTTTTTTATGCCAAGATAGGAAGTGAAACGCACGATTTTGATATTGCCGATGTTGCTAATTCTATTTGTGATAAATTAATTGATAGACACCCACATATTTATGGTGATGTTTTAGTCGAAGATGAAGAAGAAGTAAAACGCAACTGGGAAAAATTAAAACTAAAAGAAGGAAGGAAATCGGTTTTAGAAGGTGTTCCAAAAAGTTTACCAGCGTTAGTGAAAGCAAGTCGTATTCAAGATAAAGTAAAGGGTGTTGGTTTTGATTGGGAAGAGCCTGAGCAAGTTTGGGAAAAGGTACAAGAAGAGCTGAATGAATTACAAGTAGAAGTAAAGGAAGGTAATCAAGATAAAATGGAAGCCGAATTTGGAGATGTTTTGTTCTCGATGATAAATTATGCTCGTTTCTTAAAAATAAATCCAGAAGATGCTTTAGAACGTACCAATAAAAAATTCATGAAACGATTTATGTATTTAGAAAGTAAAGCTGGCGAATTAGGAAAAAATCTATCTGATATGACTTTAGCTGAAATGGATGTGTTTTGGGAAGAAGCGAAGCGCTTGCCAAAATAAGGAATAGGAAAATCTTTGATTTTTCAAATTCAAAAAGGGAAGAAGCGAAGAAGCTTTAGTTGATTTGTTTATTCGAAAGATGAATAACAGTTAAACAAATTAACGATTCAACCAATTACCCATTACCAATAACCCAAAACCTAAAATGAAATGTACTACGCAGTAATTTTCACTTCTACACGAACAGAAATCGAAGAAGGCTATGCTGAAATGGCTGAAAAACTAGAACTATTAGCTCATAAACAACCAGGATTTATAAGTATAGAAAGCGCTCGAAATGAGATAGGAATTACTGTTTCATATTGGGAAAGTTTAGAAGCCATAAAAAACTGGAAAGCTAATTTAGACCATTTAGATGCACAACAAAAGGGAAGAAGTGCTTGGTATAAAAACTATAAAGTTCGTATTGCAAAAGTAGAACGTGAGTATGAGTTTTAAAAAAAAAATTAATCAATAATTGCGTCTAAACTTATATAAATAAAACGTGTTGATTTTTTATCGCTTAAAGTTAATAATTTTAGATTTTCTAATTTAGCACCTCTATATCCAACACCTTTTGAATCTACTATTCCTTTAATTTTAGAATCAATATTATTTATTTTAATTACAGCAACAGCACAAATGTCATTTCCTTGAACACTAACGTTTAAGTATTTGTTGTTTTCATCTTCAGTGTAACTTTTTAACCAAAATTGTAATTCTTCAGGATTACTTTTGCCTAATACATTTGCTAACTCTTCTTGATAAATTTCAGAGGTATATTCATTATTGTTGAATATTGGATTTGAAGAGGTACATTTTGGTTCGTCACAAGAAATGAAGAATACAATAACAAGAAGGTAAAATAATTTAAATTTCATAAAACAATAACGTAAACTTGTTATAATTGTTGTCCTTTTATTTTTTTGTATTTGAAATAAAATAATTAGTTAAAGAGTCTCTGTATTTATAGGTTTTCTTAAAACAGTCTTCATTTTTAGAGTCAAAAACAATTACGCTGTTATATTCAATTATTACATATTTTTGTTTTCCATTTATTTCTATTGTTGGTTTTTTTATATAATCTCCACAAACACCAATTGTAAATAACTCATCAGTCCAATTAAACAATTTTACATTTGTCCATATTTGCATTGGTAAAGCTCTGTTTGTTGGAATTTCGTTTATTTGTTTTCCATATTTATATTGCATAAATTTTTGAGTTTCGCCGGATTTTGTATCAACAGTAAAACGTAATTCATTTACCATTTGACTTGATTTTTGATCAATAGGAATTTTAATTAAAACAAATTCATAATGTTTATAATCATTCTTTTGTGTATTAGTAGCACAGCTATAGATTGTTAGAATAGTAACAATCAATAAAATTATATTTTTCATTATATTTTCTTTTGAAAATGAAATCCTAACACTTTATAACCGTTTTGAAAGTAAAATTTATGCGCTCTGTCGCTTTGTACATAAGCGTTCAATTCAACTGTTTTGCAACCATTTTTAATTGCCCAATTTTCAATATGCGTTACAAATAGTTTTCCTAAGCCGCCAGAACGAATGGTTTCATCAATTACAAAATGATCAATTTCCAATTGTTTTCCTGAATAAATACGAACGGTTATCCATGCGCCAGAAATTCCAACTAATTTTTCATTTTGGTACATTCCAAAACAATGATAATTATTAAATTGAAACATTTCTTGTAAGCTATTTTCTATTTCCTCGTTTAATTTATCTGGGTTAAGAAGTTTACCAAACGGAATGATTTCTTTGATGTTAGAAACGGTTAGTTTTTCGAATTGTATATTTTGCATTTTACTCTTTTATAACTTATTCAAATATAAAACTTTTAAAGCAAAAAAGTCCTGTTAAGTAATTAACAGGACTTTTATATTTTAAACACTCTTTAGTTATAGAGAATGAAGTTTACTTTGCTTTTCTTTCCACATTTTCAAATCTTCTTTGTGGCGTTCAATGCTTTTTTGTACTTCTTTTATAAATGGGTTTTCTCCTTTAGAACTTGAACTGATGAACTGAATGTTGTTCTCTAATTGGAAAATTTCATGTTGAACTTCGTCAATTTTCTTTCTAATAAAATATTGCTCTTTCTCTAAAGCTCTATCGTCTTCATTTTCTACCCATTGATCAAGTTTTGCATTAAACTTCATCATTTCAGTATCTTTTTTAGATAAACTTAGTTTCTCAAATAAAGCATCCAATATTTTATTGAACTTTCCTTCAATATGTCTTCTGTTGAAAGGAACTTTACCAAAACTTTTCCAAGTCTCAATGTGTTTTTTAATAGCATCTAAATCAGTTTTATGATCACCAACCAATTCAAATTCTTTTAAAGATTCTAAATACGTTTTTTTATTGTCAAAAGCTTCAATCTCAACTTTGTCTTCTGTGTTTCTTACTTTGTGCATTCTGTCAAAGTAATGGTTACAAGCGTCTTTAAACTCTTTCCAAATTTTGTCTGATTGTTTTCTTGGAACATGACCAATTTTTTTCCAATCTTCTTGAATTTTCTTCATGATTGGAGTAGTAGCTTTAAAGTCTTCGTTATCTTTTAAAGCATTAGCTTTTTCAACTAACTCGGTTTTTTTATTTAAATTTTCTTGCTGTTCGTGTTTAATGTCTTTGTAAAAAGCATTTTTAGTAGCGTTAAAGTTACGAACAGCAGCTTTAAAAGCATTCCAACTTATTACAGTTTCTTCTTGTGGAACTCTACCCGTTTTGAAGAATTTTTCTCGTAAAGCTTCAATTTTTTTTATTTGGTTTTGCCAACCGTTATGGTTTGCTACTTTTTCATTAGAAACTGCATTAATTTCTTCTATAATTGCTTTTTTCTTTGCTAAATTTTCAACCTCACGTTCTTTTGCTTTTTCAAAGAAAGTTTCACGCTTTTCATGCATTTGCTTAGTAATGTCGCTAAATTCATTCCAAATTGCTTCGCGTTGTTCTCTATCAACTGGTCCAATTTCTTCTTTCCAAACACGGTGTAAAATTTGCAACTCTCTAAAAGCTTTCATTACATCAGTCTCATCTAAAAGTGTCTTTGCTTTTTCAATGATAAGTTGTTTTTGCTCTAAATTGTGCTTGAAATCTAAATCTCTTGCTTCCTTATCTAAATGAATTAAATCGTAAAAACGCTCTAAATGAAAATGATAATCATTCCAAACAATATTGTATTTATCCCTTGGAATAGAACCAGCACTTTTCCATCTTTCTCTAATGTCGTTAACACGTTTAAACATGTCGCCAATACTTAAAGCTTCTTCTGTTCCGTTTACTAATTCTTTAAGTTCTTCAATTAATTCAGTACGGATGTTAAAATTACCTTTGAGGTTTTTTTGCAATTGGTTATAATGATTTGTTCTTTGAGTTCTATAATCATTATAAGCATTGTCAAATTTATTTTTTAAAGGAAAATGATATTCAAACGAAGCATTTTCATCTGTGTTTGTTTCGTTGAATTCATCTCTCTTTTCATCAATTAAGTCGTTGTACTTACTTGTGAAAGCTTTTTTAATTTCTTCAACATGATCTTTAATAGCCATAACTTTATGGTTTGCTACTAAACGTTCAAGTTCTTCTGTAAGTTCTTCTTTAGACATTGTATCATACTCCAACATTGGAATGTCGTGTCTGTCTTTTACCGAATCGTCTTCGCTTTCTTCAGCATTTGAATTGTCAATCTCTTCTAAAGCAGACTGATTAATTGCTGTTACATTCTCTAATTCCTGAATCGTTTCGTTTTCTATTCCGTCTGCTTGTGGCAGGTTATCATTCTTTTCTTCTAACATTGTAAATGCTTAAGGTTACTAATAAGTTCCGAAGATACGAATGCACTGTTAAATTTCAAAGTAAAACCGATAAATGTGGTTTATTTTATTGTAAAAGTGTACTTGAGAATTTTAGATTTCAAAAAACAATTTCAATTTCAAGATAAAATTTTTAGTTTATTTATTGTGAAAATATGAAATAATTATAGTTTCGTCTTTTGTTAAAAATTGTTCTTATGCTAGAATTCCATTCAATTAACCATTCTGCCACATAAGTTCCTGCTCCATCTGAAAATACAGCTTTTAAAATATGATAATTTTCACTATGGTGTATAATTTTAAAGAATTCTTCGTTTAAGTAATCTCCAAACCAAGGGTTATACATGTTGTCGGTTTGTAAATTATAGGTTTTTTTACCAATTTTTAATATAGCTTTTGAAATTTTATATTTTGGAATTCCACCATCTGTTCCAAATAAAGGTGAATTATCTATAGAAATTACAAAATTATCTTTGTATTCAATTAGATGTTTTTTGGGATTGAAAATTTCACGATGTATTTCTAATGAAGAACTTTCATCTAATATAATTTTAACTATATTTTCTTGACTAAAAATTGTTGTTGTAATAAATAAAAATGTGAGTAGAAGTGCCTTCATAGTAAACTATTTATTCCAAATAAGCCATGCTTTTTCAGCCTGAAAAACCAACATTTCATACCCATTTTTTATTACAGCTTTATTTTCTGATGCTTTTCTTAAAAAAGTAGTTTCTTCCGGATTATATACTAAATCAAAAGCAATGTGTTTCTTGGTAAATAAGCTATAATCTAATGATGGACATTCATTAATATTTGGAAAAGTTCCTAGTGGAGTAGTATTAATTATAATTTGATATTCCTTGAAAATATCTGCATTTAATTCTTCATAAGAGTATTCAAACTCTGAAGGATTTCTAGAAACAAAATCATATTCAATTTTAAGTTTCCTTAAAGCAAACGCAACTGCTTTACTAGCGCCACCTGTGCCTAAAATCAATGCTTTTTTATGATTCTCTTTTAATAAAGGCTTTAGTGCTTTTTTGAATCCAAAACAATCTGTATTGTAGCCTTTTAACTTACCCTTTTTTGATATTGTAATAGTGTTAACTGCTCCAATTTTTATTGCGTTTTTAGAAACTTTATCTAAATAAGGAATTATAGCTTCTTTATAAGGTATAGTAACGTTTAGTCCTTTTAAACCTTTCGTTTTTTTTACAACATTTATAAAATCCTCTATTTTTTCTAAATCAAAATTTAAGTATTCACAATTGTCGAAATGAAATAAAGAAAATTTTTCTGTAAAATAATTTTTTGAAAATGAATAATCTATATTACGACCAACTAAGCCATACTTATATTGTTTTTTCAGTTTCTTCTTTTTCATTGGATTATTTTTTTTCTAAACGAGCTGCAACTTTTTCCATTCCGTAAATTACTAAAAACCCTAAAATAGCTAAAAGTACAGCTAAAATAATCTGTGCATCGCCGTTAAAATCCTGCGGTAATATGCTTTTTTCCAGGAATGGTACTGTTTTTCCGTGGCTATTTATACGTGTTTCTAAAACTTGTTTCCATGGCCAAACTTTATTTAGTGATCCAATCATAAAACCAATTAGCATGGCTAATGTTGTGTTTTTATGATGTTCAAACATCCAATGAAGTATTTTAGAAAAAGTTTTTAAACCAATTATTGCTCCAATTGCAAAAGCACCTAGTTTCATTAATGAAGTTGAAATTAATTCAGTATTCATTTGGGTTAGTGCTTCTCTAAATTGATTAATTGTACCTATTACTGACTCATATGAACCCATTAGTAATAATATGAAAGCTCCAGAAATTCCAGGTAATATCATTGCTATTATAGCAATAAATCCAGAAAGGAATAGATAAGAATAACTTTCAGGACTGCTTACGGGTTTTATGATTGTAATATAATAGGCTAAGATTACTCCAATAATTAATGCAAGTATTGAAACCAGCTTTAAACTTGTAATTTGTTTCCAAATGAGTAAAACACTCGCAATTATTAAACCAAAGAAAAACGACCAGACCATTATAGGTTGTGTTTCTAATAAATGCGTTATTATTTTAGAGAAAGTTAAAATACTAATTCCTATTCCTGTTAGTAGTGCTAATAAAAAAGAACCATTAGCTTGTTTCCAAGTTGCCTTTATACCTTCTTTTTTTAACGTTTTAATTAATGAAATATTAATTCCATTTATACTGTCTATTAACTCTTGATATATACCAGAAATAAAAGCTATTGTTCCACCTGAAACTCCAGGTACAACATCAGCAGCGCCCATTGCAATTCCTTTTAATAAAATCAGTAGGTAATCGGGGAAAATTTTTCTCATGCTTTATAATCGAATAGCTAAAATAATTAATTATACTTATTAATTATATTTTGAATTGATTTTTTCACCCAGATATTTGGAAAATTCTCTTTAAAAAATGTCTGATTTGCTACATTTAAACGTAAAGCATTGTTTAAATGGAAGTTACCTTTCTTAGCTTGCTTTGTCATATAATTTAATCCTGCTAAGCGGTATTCTATTTCATAATTATCTGGGAATAATTCAGATGATTGTAATAAAATTTCAATTGCGGCATCATATTCTCCTAAATATTGCAGTGTATCTGACCAAAGCACAAATGTGTCTAAATTTATGTCACCTGTTTCAAAAGCTTTTCTGTAACCAAGTTCGGCTTCTTCATGTAAATTTAAAGCCTGGTTGATTGCTCCAAATCTTTTCCAATACATATTATTGTCACCGTCAATTCCAATAGCTTTGTTTACATAATAAAGTGCTTTATGAAAGTTTTTTTGACGAATATAAAAGTCAGTTATTGCAATCCATGCTTTATCTAACAAAGGATCTTCATGAACAGTTTTTAAAAAGTATTGGAGCGCTAGTTCAATATTACCAAGTTTTTCATAACATTTTCCTACGCGTAATAATACAAATGAAGTAGTATCATCTAATTCCATTGTAATGGAATAACACGCAATTGCTTCTTCATATTTTTTCAATTTTTCTAAAGCTTTTGCTTTTTCTAAATATGCACCTAAAAAAGTTTCGTCAATTAATGTAGCATAGTCAAATGCCCAAACTGCTTTTTCAAAATTCTTAACTGCGTAATATTGACGGCCTAATTGATGCCAGGCAACTTCGCTATATGGGTTTTTATCAATAAAACTATTTAAATAAATGATAGCTTCATTATTTTGGTCTAAAAAGTCAAAGCAATAAACAACATTATATAGAGCTGAATAATCATCTGTATCTTCACTTAAACAACGAATAAAATACTCTTTAGCTTTTTCAAGTTCATCATTAAATAGATATTCCATTCCTATCATAGAATAAACATCTGCTGCATCATCAGTATATTTTAATGCAATTTTTAAGGTTTCTATTGCTTGTTCGTGTTGATTTCTTTTTGAAAAAATATTAGCTTTTTGAATGTATATTTCTTCATTTTGAGGTTCAATTGCGTATAAATCATTAAGGAGTTTTTCAGCAATATCAAGTTTGTCTTCAAAAATTAAAGTTTCAACTTGAACCAATTTAAGACCCGTTGATTTTGGATGTTGTTCCAAACCTAATTTTAAAGCTTTTTTTGCCAAATTCATTCGTCCTGTATCCATGTAATGAAGAATTATCTCTTCAAACTCTTCAGAATCAAAGAAAAAAACTTTGTTGGTTTTTAACATTGATTCAAATTTGGATAAGGAAAAGTTATTTTCTTCTTCATCGTGACTCATTCTCATAGCTTCTCTTTTTATGGTTTCTCCTTGTAATTAAAATTAAGGAAAAATAGTAGGGCAATCTTTTCTTGTGCGAATTGTTTTAAACAATTTAATTAACAATTTTATTTAGGTAATTAGTATTAGTTAAAAGGTTAAGGGAGTATATTTTTGTTATACAAAAACCTAACACCCAACATCTATTACCTAACTTCATTAAGTACTTCAAGAATAATGCCACATCCTTTAATTATTTCTTCATTAGAAATAGTTAATGGTGGAGTTATACGAATAGCAGCGCCTTCAAAGAGTAACCAAAACAGTATGAGCCCTTTTTCTTGGCATCTTAGAATCACTTCTGTTGCAATATCCGGACTTTCTGTCATGGCAGCAAGCATTAACCCTTTTCCTCTTATTTCTTTAATTAAGGGATGAACTAATGTTTTTCTAAATAAGGCTTCTTTTTCTAGTGTTTCAGCTATAATGTTTGTTTCAGTAAGTTCTTGTAATGTAGCTAAACATGCAGCAGCTATTACTGGATGCCCTCCAAAAGTTGTAATGTGACCTAGTTTTGGATCATGACTTAATAAATCCATCATTTCAGCAGAAGCGGTAAATGCACCAACAGGCATTCCGCCTCCCATACCTTTTCCCATGACAATTATATCTGGTACAACATCATAATTTTCAAATCCGAATAATTTTCCGGTACGACCAAATCCAGGTTGGATTTCGTCTAATATCATAATGGCGCCAACTTCTTCACAACGTTGCTTTACTTTTTTTAAGAAACCATTTTCAGGTTGGATGAATCCAGCTCCACCTTGAATTGTTTCTAAAAGAACACCAGCAGTTTTAGTTGTGATTTTTTCTAAATCAGCTTCATTGTTAAAAGTAATAAAATCTACATCTGGAATTAATGGTCTGAAAATTTGTTTGCGTTCTTCAAAACCCATTACGCTCATGCTTCCCATAGTGTTCCCATGATATGCATTATGGCAAGAAATTAATTGACTTCTTCCAGTAACTCTTCTGGCAAGTTTCAAAGCACCTTCTATTGCTTCAGTTCCAGAGTTGGTAAGATATGTTTTAGAAAGAGTAGAAGGTAGGTTTTGTGCTAATAATTTGCAAAGTTCAGTTGCAGGACTTTGAGCATATTCACCATAAACCATAACATGTGCATATTTATCTAATTGTGCTTTTATGGCATCGTTTACTCTTTTTGGTTGATGTCCTAATGTATTGGCAGAAACACCAGCTACAAAATCTAAATACTCTTTTCCATTTGTATTGTATATATATGAACCTTTTGCATGAGAAACCTCCATTGCAAGTGGATGTTCAGTAGTTTGAGCTTGGTATTTGAAAAAATCTTCAATCACTTTTTATGGTTTTTTAAGAAATTGGTTTTATTTTGAACTACATTAAAAAGAAATTACTCTTCTTTAGGATTATTTTTGTCGTAATCAAGAGTTTCTTTTAAAATTTTCATTGGTATATCTTCTTCTAATTCCTTCTTTTTACTTTCAATCAGTATTTTTTCATGAATAATGTTTTCTTCTTCAGGAAAAATTTCTTCTTTAGACTTTATTCTTTCATCTCCTCTCCAAGTAAAACCCCTAAGTTTTCGTGCATTTTCTGGGAACTCAGATTCGGGATAAATTTCACCCTCAGTATTTTTAAAAAATGTAATGGTATCAATTTTATTTTTGTCGAGTATCATATTAATTCTACTACAAACACTTTTATTGATACCTATTAACTCATTTGAATCGTTGTACATGTAATAAATGACCTCTGCATTTTTAACAATATCAACTTCATTTAGGTTGTTGTTAACGAATTTACCGTATAAATTTTGCCCTTTTATTTGGTTGTAACCGTTTTTACTTAAAGAATCTTTTTGAATGATGAATGCGTTATTTATAACTTTAAGAGAGTCTAATTTTTCAGACTCATTATTGCCAATCAAATGCATTATATCTCCAGTCATTTGATTGTCAAAATTCCAAATTACCGGCTTACCTATTAATTGAGTTATGGCAGTTTTATTGCTTGAATGCAAAGAGTCACATTTCCCGCTCATATCTGACTTATAGAAACGAACGTTATTGAACGCTTTTATAATTCTATTTTCCGGTGGGCCTGTAACCTGAATTTTTTTACCGTGCATATAAATTGAGTCCTTTTCAACTTTAGTAATCACAACGGCTCTTTTAGTAAGAATAATTGAATCTTTTCGAGTTAAAGGATTTCTGTACATTTCCGCATAATGTCCTTTTGCAACGAGATTGTTTATAGTATCTGTAATTTTTACATTATTTATACCTCTTGAAAAGTTTTTATCTCGGTCGTAATACAAATCATCTCCTTCGATAATCTTATTGCTATAGGTTATTTTTGAACCTTTTTTTAGCTTTCCAATTCCTGTTTTCGTATCGTAAAACCCTTTTTCAGTATAAATAACATTGTCTTTACTAGTTATAGTTGATGGACCAAATACATAAGCATGACCTGAGTTTTCGTAAAAATCTAAGTGATTGGTTTCTATAGTACTTTGAGGGTTTGTTACTGTTACTGCCGAAGTGAATTGGTATTTTTTTTCAGAAAGAAAATATTTTCCTGATTTACTTTTTAAGGTGTTTTCTTTATTTCGAATAGTTCCGTAACTGTTGTAAAATGCAATTTGCTTTTTCTTGTCAAAAAATACAGTGTCAGTTACCAAAGTAGATTCTGGAGAACGAAGATTTACATCGCCAGTAGCAAATGCAAATTCAGTTTTTCCATTATATTCTGCATAGCGGCTGTCCATATGGATTGAATCACCTTGATTGATTTGAACATTTCCAAATGCTTTTATATAATCTTCATCTTTAAAATGATAAGCTTTATTGCATTTTATTTGAACTCCGTTATGAAGAACACTTACGTTTCCAGTAAAAATAATTGCTCCTGGAATTTCATTCTGATTCATGTCTATAAAATCTGAATGTTCAATAACAATTTTTTTATTCTCTTGCGAAAAAAGTGAAAAACTTACCAAAAGCAAGCTGGTTATATAGAAAATGTGCTTTTTCAAAATAGTTGTAATTTGTGTCAAATTTAAGTAAAAAGTCGAAAGGCACTTTATTATTAAGATTTTTTTATCATAAAAAAAACGTCTCTGGTTAAAGAGACGTTTTAAATATTATTTTGTAATTGTTTGTTTTCTATCTGGACCTACCGAGATTACTTTGATAGGAACTTCCACTTCTTTTTCAATAAAAGCAATATATTCTTTTAATTCAGAAGGTAATTCATCATAAGTAGTCATTCCAGTTAAATCAGCTTTCCAACCTTTCATTGTTGTAAAAATTGGTTCAACATTTTCTGGCTCTATATTATAAGGTAAATGAGAAATTACTTCACCTTTATATTTATAACTTGTACAAATGTCTAAAGTATCAAAACCTGAAAGAACATCGCCTTTCATCATGTATAATTGCGTTACACCATTTACTTGAACGGCATATTTAAGTGCAACAAGATCTAACCAACCACATCGTCTTGGACGACCTGTTACAGCTCCAAATTCGTTACCTACTTTAGCCATTGTTATTCCTTCTTCATTGAATAATTCAGTAGGGAATGGTCCGCTACCAACACGTGTTGTATAAGCTTTGAATATTCCATAAACATCTTTTACTTTGTTTGGAGCAATCCCTAAACCTGTACATGCTCCTGCAGCGGTAGTAGTTGATGAAGTTACAAAAGGATACGTTCCAAAATCAACATCTAAAAGTGATCCTTGAGCGCCTTCTGCTAAAATTGATTTTCCAGCTTTTAAAGCTTGATTTAAATATTCTTCGCTGTCAATAAAAGTCAGTTTTTTAAGCACTTCAATAGATGCGAAAAATTCATCTTCCATTTCTTGAAGATTGTATTGTAAATCTACATTGTAAAATGAAATCATCGCTTCATGCTTGTCTGCCAATGCTCTGTATCTGTCTTTGAAATCTGCTAATTCTGTATCTCCAACACGTAAACCATTTCTACCTGTTTTATCCATATAAGTTGGTCCAATACCCTTTAAAGTAGAACCAATTTTAGCTTTACCTTTTGATGCTTCAGAAGCAGCGTCAAGTAAACGGTGAGTTGGTAAAATTAAGTGTGCCTTTCTTGAAATTAAAAGTTTAGAGGTTACTTCCATGTTGAATTTTTCTAAACCTTCTAATTCTTTTTGGAAAACTACAGGGTCAATAACTACACCATTTCCAATAACGTTTTTTGCATTTTTATGAAAAATTCCAGAAGGAATAGTTCTTAATACATGTTTAATCCCATCGAATTCAAGTGTGTGTCCAGCATTTGGTCCACCTTGAAAACGAGCAATAATATCATAATTTGAGGTTAAAACATCTACAATCTTTCCTTTTCCTTCATCACCCCATTGTAATCCAAGTAGCAAGTCTACAGTCATTTCTTTAGTTGTTTGTTGTTGTTATTGAGTAGTTTATTGTTGTTTTTTTGTAGCATAGAAATATAGAGAATGTGAATGAATATCGATTCCAAACATTTCTTCCATAGTTTGTTTTATTTGTTGGATTCTAGGATCACAGAATTCTATAACTTCATCAGAATCAGCTATAATAATATGATCGTGCTGTTTGTCAAAATAACATTTTTCATAATGTGCTTGATTTTGACCAAATTGATGACGCCTTACTAATCCGCATTCCAAAAGAAGTTCAATTGTATTATAAAGAGTAGCTCTACTTACACGATAATTCTTATTCTTCATTTTTATATACAAAGATTCAATGTCAAAATGTTCTTTTGTATTATAGATTTCTTGAAGAATTGCGTATCGTTCAGGTGTTTTACGATGTGCTTTTTCTTCTAAGTACTTCGTAAAAACGTTCTTTACAATTTCTTGATTTTTGTTGTTTTCCATTTAGTTAAAACTAATAAGCTGCAAAGATAGTTTTTATTTTTTGATTGACTTTGTAGAAAATTAAACAAACAATTAACAGCTATTGTTGAAAAATAGTGTTCCAAACATCATTGTCTAAATGATCAGCCATGGAGTCGGGTCTATATTCTCCATTTCGTATTAATGTTTCTCCATTTGGTTTGATTAAACCGAGTGAACCACATACGGTAGAATAAGTAAATAAGTTTAATCTAAAAAATGAATTGCTATCTGAGAAAAAATATTCTTTTTTTGCATTTATATTATTTTTTAATTTAATCCGATGATCAAATAATTCTATGAATACTACGTTGATATGTTTTTTTTCTAACTGACTTTTAATAGAACTTAAGAACCCTTTTCTACTATAAATTAATTGTTTTGTCATATTATTTGAATATACATATGAACAAGGGTCATTGAAATACTTAAAGCTTAATAAAAAAATCGTAGAATCATTAAAAGTTTTATTAGTGATTTTTTCAATTTCTTTTTTTACAATTTTGTAATCTACTTTATAGGTTGAATATTTTGGGACATTATATTGATACACCATACCGCTATCAATAGTTTTTCGGAACCCAACAGAATTATCTGGGAAAGAAACTGCGAGCAACATTCTATTATTTTTTTCAACAACATTCCCATTCTGGTCTAACCAATAATCTGCACCTTTATTTTGTGAAAATGAATTTAGAGACAAAAAGTAAATAATAAAAAGTAATGTTTTCATAGGTAAGTAATTGAAAAAATAAATATTATTGTTGAAAAATAGTGTTCCAAATTTTTGGGTCTAAATGATTAACTATCCAATCTGCTCTATATTCACCATTTCTTATTAATGTTTCTCCATTTGGTTTTATTAAACCGAATGAACCACATAGGGTAGGGTTTATAAATATATTATTTCTAAAAATATTTTTTTCATCAGTAAAATAATACTCATTTTTTGAATTTACTTTATTATTGAGTTTAATTCCGTTTTCGAAAAAAACTAAGAAAATAATATTTGATTCATTTTCAATGTTGACTTTATGAAAATCAGTCAAAATTTTATTATCGGTAATAAGTTCATTTGTCATTACATTAGAAAAAGAATCTGAGCAATTATCATTTAAATAATAATATTTAATAAGAAATATAGTTGAGTCAGAGTATTTATTATTTGAATTTTTTTCTATGATACCTTTAAAATAATTGTAATCTAATTTGTAAGTAGAATATTTAGGAACATTATGCTGATGTATCATTCCACTATCTTTTTCAATTCTAAATCCCCAAGAGTTATCTGGGTATTTTTCATTTTCATAGATTCTTTTAGTTAAACGAACATTTTTACCATTAGCGTCTAAAGTGTATTTCGTTGTTCTGTTTTGACAAAATATATTTAAACTGAAAAAACATATAATTAAAGCAGCTATTTTCATTAATTAAGTATTATAAACTCTAGTTATTTTGTCAATTCCATCAACCTTTTTAATGTTGTCAATCAGTTTTTTAAGAATTGTGTTGTTTTGAACAATTACTGTAATTTGGCCATTAAATATTCCAGCTTCACCACTTAAAGAAATGTTTTGAATGTTTACATGCATTTGATTAGAAATTACTTTTGTAAGCTCATTTGTAAGTCCAAGAGTATCCATTCCTGTTATTTTTAAAATAGCTTTAAAATCTTCTTGACTTGAATCTATCCATTTTGCTTGCATAATTCTATATGCATAGTTGGATTGAAGGCTAATAGCATTTGGACAATCTTTTTTATGGACTTTAATTCCTTCATTAATAGTAAGAAATCCGAAAACATCATCTCCTGAAATTGGATTACAACAAGTTGCAAACTTATAATCAAGTTTAGATTGCTCTGCACCAAAAACAAGTAAGTCGAATTTTTTATGGATGTCATTTTTGTTAAACTGTTCTGGTTTAACGGTGGGTGTTCTTGTAAATGGTTTTTTGAAAAAGTTTACTAATGTATTGTTTTTTTGAGCTACAAAATCTTTTAATTGCTGATTTTCTATTGATCCAATTCCAATTCTATAAAATAAATCTAAACTTGTTTGAACTTTAAAAAATACTACTAATTCATTTATAGTGCTTTCATTCAGAGTAACTTTTAAGTGTCTAAGTTTACGCGTTAAAAGTTCTTTTCCATCTTCAGCAATTTTCTTAGTATTTTCGTTTAAAACATTTTTAATTTTTGTTTTCGCTCTTGATGTTGTTACATATTCAAGCCAATGAATTGTTGGTTTCTGTACAGGCGATGTAATAATCTCTACTTGATCTCCACTGTTTAATATGTGATTTAATGGAACTAATTTTCCATTAACTTTTGTGCCTCTTGTATGAATCCCAATTTCTGAATGTATGCTAAATGCGAAATCTAAACTTGTTGCACCTTTTGGTAATGACTTAATATCACCTTTAGGAGTAAATACATAAATTTCTTTAGCATATAAGTTTAATTTAAAATCTTCTACAAAATCAACAGCGTTTGAAGATTGATTTTCTAATGCTTCTTTCAATTGGTTTAACCAAATTTCTAATCCGTGTTCTTCACTATCCGCATTTTTGTATTTGTAATGAGCCGCATATCCTTTTTCTGCAATTTCATTCATTCGTTCACTACGAACTTGAATTTCAACCCATCTTCCTTTTGGGCCCATTACTGTAATATGTAACGCTTCGTATCCAGATGATTTTGGAGAAGAAATCCAATCTCGTAATCTGCTTGGACTTGGTCTATAATGATCAGTAACTACCGAATATATTTTCCAAGTCAAGAATTTTTCATCATGTTGAGATGATTTGTAAACAATTCGTAATGCAAATTTATCATAGACTTCATCAAAAGTTACACCTTGAACTTTCATTTTTCGTCTAATAGAATAGATAGATTTTGGTCTGCCTTTTAAAGTAAATTCAATTCCTTCATCTTTTAATGAATTACCAATTACTTCAGAGATAGCTTTTATATATTCGTCTTGTTCTTCTTTTGTTTCTTTTATTTTACTAACAATATCATGGAAAACTTCGGGTTCAGTATATTTTAAACCGAGGTCTTCTAATTGTGTTTTAATATTGTATAAGCCTAATCGATGGGCGAGTGGAGCATAAATGTATAAGGTTTCTGATGCAATTTTAGCTTGCTTGTAATCGACCATGCTTTCCATAGTTTGCATGTTGTGCAACCTATCGGCGATTTTGATTAAAATTACACGAACATCATCATGTAACGTAAGCAGCATTTTTCTAAAATTTTCCGCTTGAATACTAACGTCTTGGTCGGTTTTTACCTTTGCAATTTTGGTTAAGCCTTCTACAATTTTTGCAATACTTGGGTTGAACATTTTTTCAATGTCTTCCACAGTAATATCAGTATCTTCTACCACATCGTGCATTAAAGCAGCAGCAATAGAAGTTGCCCCAAGACCAATATCTCTAGCTACAATTTTCGCTACAGCAATGGGATGAAAAATATAAGCTTCCCCAGATTTTCTTCTTTGGTCTTTATGTGCATCAACAGCCACATCAAAAGCCTTACGAATTAGTTTTTTATCTTCATCACTTAAAGTTTGATAACTAATACGAAGTAATTCTTTGTATTCTTGGGCTATTGCTTTATTTTCCGCTTCTATATCTATCTCTGTCATAGTAGGTCTTTAATACATTAAAGTTATAACAAAGATATTGATTGTGCAATAACAATTTTAAAAATCAGTTTTAATCTTTAATACTAATAAAAATTAAAGGTATTTATTTACAAATGAAGTTTATTTTTTGAATTTGTTATTTAAACTCGCGTTGTCTTTTTGCTTCAAATAGTAAAATAGCAGCAGCAACTGAAACATTCATAGAGTCAATTTCTCCTTGCATAGGAATAATGATATTTTGGGTGCTATTCTCTCTAAAAGTTTGAGAAACTCCAGTTGCTTCTGTTCCAACAACTAATGCTGTTGCAGAAGTATAAGACACTTTGTGGTATTCGTTTGAGTTTTGAAGTGTTGCGCTGTAAATGGCAATTCTCTTTTCTTTTAAAAATGCAATTGCTTCATCTGTGGTACAAACTGCAATTTGATTGGTAAAAACGCAACCTACGCTAGAGCGGATATTATTTGGATTGTATATATCACTTTTTGGGTTGGCAATTATAACTGCATCTATATTTGCAGCATCTGCAGTTCGAAGCATTGCTCCAATATTCCCTGGTTTTTCAATACTTTCTAAAACTAATATTAAGGGATTTTCTTTTAATTCTAAATCAGATAATTGTAACGATTTGCTTTTTGCAACGGCAATAATTCCTTCGGTTGAATCTCTGTAAGCAATTTTTTGATAGACTTCTTTTGAGATTTCAATAATGTTTAACTGTTGATTTGTTAATTTGTTAATTTGTTCTTCAGAAATAATTTCGGGTAAAAATAAAACAGTTTCTAATTCGTAATTTCCTTTTAAAGCCAATTCAATTTCGCGTTTTCCTTCAATTAAAAAAGTACCCGTTTGTTTACGACTTTTAGATTTTTCTTGTAATTGAACTAACGATTTTATAAATGGATTTTGAACTGAAGTAATTTGTTTCATGAAACAGTTTTATTAAGACACAAAACTACAAAAAAAAAAGCCTTTTCAATTTGAAAAGGCTTCTGTAATTATTTACTGGATTTTTGGTCTTCGTATTTTCCTTTATATCGTTCGTAAAGTTCTGTTTGGTGACTTTCTAAACTAATTTCTCTTCCATCAATAAAAGCTTTTGTAATTGTGTTGGTTCTCATGTCTAAAGCGTCTCCGTTTGAAATAAATAGAGTAGCGCTTTTTCCACTTTCTAACGAACCGAAATTTGCATCGATTCCTAGTATTTTAGCCGTATTTAAAGTAATTAATTTCAACGCTTCTTCTTTATTTAATCCCCAAGCAGCACAAGTACCAGCATAAAATGGTAAATTACGAGCTTGCATACGTTCCATGTCACCAGAGTTTTCTAAACCTACCAAAATACCTTTTTCTACTAAAAGCTTGGCGTTTTTATAAGGCAAATTTACATCTTCGTCTTCCAAAACAGGTAAATCATGTACACGTCTTAATAGTACAGAAATATTATTTTCTTTTAATAAATCAGCTACTTTAAAAGCATAATAACCACCAACAATTGTCATGTTTTTAATGTTGTTCTTTATTTTAAATAAAACAGCATCAATAATTTCTTTTTCTCCATTAGCATGAACGAAAAGTGTTTTTTCTCCTGAAATAATACCTTTCATTGCTTCATAAGGAATATCTCTTTTAGAATTAGTTGACTTTAAATAAGCAGATGCGTTATTGAAAAACTCTTGAACTTCTTTAAGTTGTTCGTCATACTTTTTATTTAGCTCAATATTTCCTGGTTCAGCCCACCATCCTGATCTTGAATAACTTCTTGGCCAATTTAAATGAATGCCGCCGTCTTTTTTAATAACAGCATCTTCCCAATTCCAAGCGTCTAACTGTACAACAGATGATGTGCCTGAAATTCTTCCGCCTCTTGGTGTAATTTGAGCTACCAGAACTCCATTTGGACGCATTGTTTCAACTAAAATTGATTCAGTGTTATAAGCGATTAAACTTCTTATATGTGGATTGAATTCGCCTATTTCACTTTCGTCATCAGAAGCTCTAACAGCATCAATTTCAACTAAACCTAAAGTTGCATTTGGAGCAATAAAACCTGGATAGATATGTTTTCCTGACGCATCAATTGTAACGTCATGCTTCGTAGGTTTCATAACTCGGGCATCTCCAATTGCTCCAATTTTTCCATCAATTATAGAAATCAAACTATTTTCAATTACTTCACCATTTCCTATATGTGCTTTTCCACCTATAATAAGAATGCTTTTAGTTTGCTTTGAAGCAGGAGTTTGTTGGGCAAAAGCCAAGCAACTCATTAATAATAAAAGAATATATTTTTTCATTTTAAATATTTTTATGTTGTTAAAAAATCAATTTTTAATTGTACTCTTCCATTGTGTCACAATGGTAATGTTTGATTTCTTTTTTAACAGGTGCTTGTGTTTTTAAGCCTTTATTTTTAGCTTCTAACATAGCATTGATTAATTCGCTTCTTTCTTTTTGAATTTTGTTTAAATTTTCTTGTTCTTTATTTAGATCATAGAAAATAGTTCCTTCAATTATTGTTTTTTCTGCTTTTGCATAAATAGAAAGCGGATTATCTGTCCACAAAACAACATCTGCATGTTTACCTACTTTTATACTTCCTACTTTATCATCAACTTGTAAAATTTTAGCTGGATTTAGAGTTACAAAATTCCAAGCGGTTTCTTCAGAAACATCTCCATATTTTACTGCTTTAGCTGCTTCTTGATTTAATCTTCTTGACATTTCAGCATCATCTGAATTGATAGAAACTAAAACCCCTTGACTGTTCATTAATGCTGCATTGTATGGAATAGCATCATTTACTTCAAATTTATAGGCCCACCAATCTGCAAATGTAGAACCGGCAACACCGTGTTCTGCCATTTTATCTGCTAGTTTATACCCTTCTAAAATATGTGTAAATGTTTGAATTTTGAATCCGTACTTATCAGCAACTTTCATCAACATGTTAATTTCAGATTGAACGTAAGAATGACAAGTAATGAATCTTTTTTTGTTTAAGATTTCTCCTAAAACTTCCATTTCAATATCAAAACGAGGCATTATTTTATTTTTACCTTTTTTCGATTTGTATTCTTTCCATTCTTTCTCGTATTCTAAAGCTCTTGTAAAATAATCTTCATATACTTGCTCAACACCCATGCGAGATTGTGGAAAACGATTTCTTGCATAATCTCCCCAATTAGATTGTTTTACATTTTCTCCCAGTGCAAACTTTATGTATTTAGGAGCGTCTTTCATAATCATTTCATCTGGTGCATAACCCCATTTTAATTTGATGAATGCTGCACGACCACCAATTGGATTTGCAGAACCGTGTAATAAATTTGCAGAAGTAACACCACCGGATAAGTTTCTATATATATTGATATCATCAGAATTTACAACATCCTCAATTGTAACTTCAGCAGAGGAATTTTGGCCACCTTCGTTTACTCCGTTTGAAATGGCAATGTGTGAATGTTCGTCAATAATTCCGGCAGTTAAATGTTTGTTTGTTCCGTCAATTTCAATTGCATTTTTAGCAGAAAGATTCTTTCCGATTTTAGCAATTTTTCCGTTTTCAATTAAAACATCTGTTTCGGTTAAATTACCCTCTTTTTCACCAGTCCAAACTGTTGTGTTTTTTACTAAAATAGATTGTTGTTTTGGTTTTTCTGTATTACCATAAGGTAAATTTGGATAGGTAACTGCAACCATTTCTGGAACTACACTATCTTCTTTTTTATCTTCTTTTTTATCTTCTTTAACAATTTCTTTTTTAGTTGCTGTCCAAGATGCTTCTTTTCCGTTTTCTAGAACTACTTTTCCTTGTAAAACATTATTAATCTTTGTTCCTGTAAAACGCAAATATTCTGTTTTTAAAGTGTCTTTTGTTCGAACAACAATAGTTAACCAAGGTTCGTTGAACGATAATTTAGTTCCATAGTTAACACTGTCTTTAGAAATTTTCCCTTCTAATTTTTCTAACTCTCCTTTAATGTTTAATTCAAAAGTTTCATTATTAAAAACTAAATCATATTCACCTCTAATATCCTCATTATCCATTTTATTAATAACTGAACGATTCCCTTGTACCCAGTTTTCATGAATGGTAGCATCATCTTCAAAAATATCTTTTGAAGTGATAATGAAATTAGCCAGTTTTCCTTTTCCTAAACTTCCAATTAAGTTGGATTGCTTGATTAGTTTTGCTGGAGTTTCTGTTAAAGCTGCAATTGCTTTTTCTTTAGGGAAACCATATAAAACCGCTTTTCTTAAGTTGGAAAGAAAATCTTCTGGTTTTTTATTGTCTGAAGCTGTTAAAACAAAATTTATATTATTATCAGCTAATAATTTTAAATTAAAAGGTGCTTGGTTCCAAAATTTCATATCACTAACACTTACTTGTTGTGCTAAGTATGGATCAGAAACATCATAAGCATCTGGAAAATCTAATGGAATTATATAAGTTGATCCTGTTTTTTTAATTTCTTCTATTCGTTCGAATTCATTTCCACTACCTTTAATTAGGTAATTTACTCCAAATTCTTTACCAATTTTTGCTGCTCTTAAACTACTTAGTTTATCATTCGCTTCAAAAACTTGAAGTAAATTTTTATTTGCATTAAAACTTTCTAAAGATAAATCTTTAGTGGTTGAAAGTCCTTTGCTGTACCAATCAGCATCATGATATACTTGTCTTATTAAAGCCATTCCACCCATTAATGAAGAAGGGTATGATTGTTTAGTGAATTTACTTCTTTTAAATGTGAAATGTTGAGATATTTTTGTGTTTAAAACACGAGAGGCATTATTAGCATTATCATTTAGTGTCCATAGTAAACCAGTTCCTGCGATAATTCCATCATTATGATGACTTAAAACAGTACCAAAACCAACTTTACGTAATGATTCTGCAGCTTTTGAATCGTAATTTGTGTTTTCGAAAGCATTATACTCTGGCTTTACATGATCATTCCAATAATAGCCATCTCTAGAAGAATCATATTGTGGTGTAAAATTACCATTTGGTCTTTGAGTAGGTTTTTGAATTCCAAACTCACTGAATAGGTCAATAAATGATGGATAAATTGTTTTTCCAGTTGCGTCAATAATTGTTGCATTTTTTGGAATAGTAATATTTGTACCAACATCAACAATTTTATCTTCTTTAATTAATAAAGTTGCTTTCTCAATTTTATTAGTTGAAGAAACGTAAATGGTAGCATTTGTAATTGCTGTATAGTTTTTAAAAGTTTGTTTTACACCGTCATTTTTAGGAAAATAATCTTGTGCATGAATACTAATACTAAAACAAAGTAAGAGTAGGATTTTGTAAAATCTCATATTTAGTTGCTTAAAATTTGTTAAATATAAGGATTAATCTAAAGAAAAATATTGAAAAAACTCTTACAAGTAAAATTTAACAATTGTTTCTTATAATTGTCTTTAAGTTTAGAATTGAAATAAAATTTAGAGGAAACTCTAAAATGACATGCGCCATACTAAGTATATATAGCCATTTTAGACCTGTATTGTAATCATAAAAATAAAGAACAATTGATGTAATCCAAATGAGAACAATTATTATTAGTTTAAATTTTGAAGTATCATGCCATTGAATAATTGAAGTTTTGGAAAACCAATTGAAATAATGATAAGTGTAAGCAAAAGCAATGAACCGCATCACTTGGATACCAATATTTGAAAAGTAGACATCATTTGATGTTGTTAATTGACTTAAAATAGTAATTATTTTTTGGTTCAATTTTTCAAATGAGTGATAGTTGTTCTGAATTTGATCTGTTATTACTGAAAAATTGTAGTTTATTGGAATGAATAAAAGCACTACAGCACATATGATAAAGAATACTAATGATATTTTTCCGCTTCTACTTTTTTCTTTTAATGTGCCAACTAGTATAAAAATTCCAGTAAATGTAAATACATGAATTAATGTAGGTAAAAACATTGAAAATATGATGGTGAATTTACTTTCAAAAAGATGAAAAAGTAAAAAACTTATAATTATAGTTCCAGAGTTGAATATTATTTTTGATATAACTTCTTTAAAATATACCATTGCAAAACTTGAACAAAATGCAATAAAAATAAAAGGGGCTAAATATTTTCTTAAATAAAAGGATAAGGGAGAAAATAGAGCAATTGATATAAGGCACAAGATTAAAATATGAACATAATAATCTTTCTTTTGTGTAGTGAAATAGTTTTTTTTATGGAGCCAATTTATTTCGGTTAAATAATGTAATGGACCTAAAACAGCATATACGATTAAAAATAATTCAAATGGGAATATAAATGCAAAACAAAAAGACAGCAACATTAAAAAAATATTAATGATGTTAATTTTATTGATTTTTTCCATTTAACGTGTAAGGTATAAATAACCAGTTAAAGGTTCTGTATAGTCAGGATCATTTAAATATAAAATGTAATAATAGGTGCCTTCCGGAGCATCATCAGGACCAACAGACTTAGCCACTTTTCCATCCCAATCTGGAATTGAATTATCTCCTGTCCAAATATGTCTACCCCAACGATTGTATATTTCTAATTTGAAGTTAATGAATATATCTCGCAATCCTTCAATGAAAAAACCATCATTTAAGCCGTCGTTATTTGCTGAAACAGCATTGAATACCTCTGGCGGACAATTTCTAGAAAGTAAGTTAAATGAAGTTATGCTATAGCAAAATTCATTTTCTATTCTAACAAAAATTTCTTTAGGAGTTGTTACAGCTTCATAATTTGTAGTGTTGAAAATTTCATTACTATTTAAAACTGCATTATTGTAATTTTCATGAAAAGTAACACTATGTGATGAATCACTCTTTACTAATTCTTCATAACTTGAAAAATCAAATATTCCCCTTGTTAAACCTAAGTTACAAGATAATAAATCGTCTAAAAAGTTAAATGTTGGAGAAACTTTTAAATCAATAGATGCTTCAAATGTATTGTTTGTTTCAACAAGTTCAGTTACAATTCCTAATCCATTTCCATTGTCATCAACAACAGCTAATAAGGTAAAATTTGTTGAAAGAGCACTTGGAATATTAAGTGTTACTGAGCCATTTTCATTTCCTCCAATTGGTATGTCGTTTTGTGTAAAAAATGTTCCTAAAAATGTATTTTGAATATAAAAAGTTATTGGGGTGTTTGCAGGTAAAAACTCAGTACTGTTCACATTGTAAACTGTGTAGTCAACTTCAATTACTCCTGTATTACATTCAGTTGTATAATTATTTAATACTATTGTAGCGTCTGGTAATTGACTGTTTAATTTTGTAACAATTGCATTAATCATTACATAATCTTGATTAGAAGTTAGAGAAATATCTGCTGTTGTATCACCAACATTTATGTTGTTTTGAATATTATAAATATCCAAATCCATATTGTATAGGGTGTTTGATCCTGTTACGCTATTTGTACTGTTAAACGCATTATTACTAGGATTTAGAGGCGGATTGCTTAATACATTTCCGTTTATCGTTAACGATTCATTATTTGCGATACCAACATCTCCTTCCCAAGCTAGAAAGCCAATTTTAGCATCGAAATTATCTATTACATTTAAACTATTTAATGAAATGTCAATTCTGCTTGGAACCGCTTGCATACCATCATAAATGTTTAATTGATTTAAAGGTAGAGCGTCGTTTTGATAAACAACAATAATTGCCCAGCCTCCAAAATTGGTTCTGTTCTGAAAATATTGAGGAATTTCAGCCGTTAAATCTAGATCAGAAAGCGTGTAAGTTCCATTTCCTGTTGCCTGAACTTGAGCAGTAATATCTTTAAAGGCACTAAAATGTGGCCAACCAGAACTCGTTTGAATAATTGAAAAAGTTCTGTCAGGTGTAATATCAACTCCATTCAGTTGAACATCAAAATCTCCTGTTCCACAACCCGCCCAATATAAATAAGCTCTTTCAATTACATCAGTTGGACCTAAATTTAAATCAGCAGAAGAACTTGTTAAAATTGTTGGTGTAGACATAAATGAATTTTCGTTAGTATTTAAAGTATTACCAACAAATGTAAAATCATAACGTCCGTTTATTTGTGTATATAAAGAAATGTCCTGTGAAAAAACAACTTCAGGAATTAGTAGGTAAAATAAAAAAAGGAATAGTGTAATTTTTTTTATCATAAAAAAATAAATATTTCAGTACCAATATAATAATTTTTATTAGAAAATAGTAAAAACTGCTGTTGAAGAATTAAAAAATTAGTAATTTTCCGAAAATTAAAAACCATTGAGTAACTTCAGAGTTCAGCGATATCAGCCAAACGATTCTAACGAATGGAATACATTTGTTACGAATGCAAAAAACGCAACGTTTTTATTTCATCGTGATTTTATGGAATATCATAAAGATAGATTTGAGGATTATTCATTAATGGTCTTTGATGATAAAGATAAATTAGTAGCAGTTTTACCTGCGCATAAAGTTGATTCGGTACTTTATTCCCACAAAGGATTAACTTATGGAGGATTAGTTTTAAGTTCAAAAGTGATTTTGTCAGAAGTAATTTTGATAACTAAATGTATTTTAGAATTTTTAGAAAAAAAAGAATTTTCTAAACTCAATCTAAAAATTATTCCTTCAATTTATAATGCTATTCCTTCTGATGAAATGGAATATGTTAGTTTTCTTTTGGATGCAAAACTGAATAGGAGAGATGCTTTAGCTGTACTTGATATTACAAATCAAATTCCGATTTCGAGAGTTCGTAAACGTGGAATTGAAAAAGGAAAAACAAACGGTTTAGTTGTTAAAGAAGAAAATGATTTTACCTCTTTTTGGAACGAACTATTGATTCCTAATTTAAAAGAACGATATAATGTAAATCCTGTTCATTCTTTAACTGAAATTTCTTATTTAAAGTCAAAATTCCCTAATCAAATTAAACAGTATAATGTTTATCTAAAAGACATGATTGTAGGTGGAGTTACTGTTTTTGAAACAGATAATGTGATTCATCCTCAATATATTTCAGGAAATAAAGCATTCAATAACGAGCTTGGAGGATTAGACTTCTTGTATAATAATTTAATTAACGTAGTTTATAAAAATGAGAAATATTTTGATTTTGGAATTTCAAATGAGAATCAAGGTAAGGAGGTAAATGAAAGTTTACATTATTGGAAAGAAAGCTTTGGAGCAAGAACAATTGTTCAAAATTTTTATGAAATTGAAACTAAAAACCATTCACTATTAGACACTGTTTTAATATGATAAAATTCCTAGATTTAAAAAAAGTAAACCAACCTTTTGAGAGCGCTTTCAAACAAAAAATGGAACACTTTTTAGAAGGTGGATGTTATATTTTAGGAAAGGAAGTAAAACTGTTTGAAGAAAGTTTTGCGCAATATTGTGGAGCAAAACACTGCATTGGTGTTGGAAATGGTTTAGACGCTTTGGTTTTAATTTTAAAAGCCAATATTCATTTAGGGAAAATACAAAAAGGAGATGAGGTAATTGTTCCTTCAAATACTTATATAGCAACCATTTTAGCAGTTCTTGAGGCTGATTTAGTTCCGGTTTTAGTTGAGCCAAGATTAGAAACGTATAATTTAAATCCGGATTTAATTGAAGCTAAAATTACTCCCAAAACCAAAGCTATTTTGCCAGTTCATTTATACGGTCAATTGGCTGAAATGGATGCAATTGATACTATTGCCAAAAAACACAATTTATTGGTTATTGAAGATGCTGCTCAAGCGCATGGGGCTCAAGGAAATAGTAATCAAAACACAAAAGCGTTCAGTTTTTATCCAGGAAAAAATTTTGGCGCACTTGGCGATGCTGGAGCCATTACTACAAATGATGACGAATTAGCTGAAGTAATAGTTTCTCTTCGAAATTACGGTTCTAAAGTAAAATATAAAAATGAATTAATTGGTGTTAATTCTCGTTTAGACGAATTGCAAGCTGCTTTTTTAAATGTAAAATTACCAGAACTTGATAAAGAAAATCAAATTCGTAGAGAAATTGCAAAACGCTATTTATCTGAAATAAAAAGCGACAAAATAATTCTTCCTTTTTGGGATAATTCAAAAAATCATGTTTTTCATTTGTTTGTAGTTCGAACAAAAAACAGAAATGATTTAAAAGAATATTTATTTAAAAATGGAATTGAAACTATGTTTCATTATCCAATTCCACCACACAAACAAAAAGCGTTAAAAGATTGGAATAGTTTATCTTATCCTATTTCAGAGAAAATTCATGATGAGGTTTTAAGTATTCCTTTAAACGGAACTTTGACGGAAGCAGAAATCAATAAAATCATTGCTACTTTAAATCAATATTAATTTGAATTGGATAAAAAATATAGCAAAATCACCTTTATTTAAAATTGCGAGTTTTAATAGTGCAAGTCTATTGGTTCGAATTTTTACGGGTTTACTTTCGTCAAAAGCAATTGCTTATTTTATTGGTCCTTCTGGAATGGCTTTAATGGGAAATTTCAGGAATTTCAGTTCAACACTTGAAGCTATTGGGATTCTAGGTTTTCAAAACGGAATAGTTAAAACCGTTGCAGAAAATTATGAAGATAAAAGCAAAGTATATTCTTTATTGACAACCGTTTTTTATACTTTATTGATTACTTCTTTATTAGTTAGTTTTACGATTTTAATTGGTTCAAGTTATTTTTTAACTTCAATTTTAAATGGAAATGAAGCCTATTTATTAGCATTGCAAATCTTGGCTTGTTCCATTCCATTTTCAATATTGCATTTGTTTTTTGTTTCCGTAATTAATGGACTTAGTTTATACAAAAATGTAATTACAATAACTATTTTTAGTTATATAGCCGGACTTTTAATTTCGGTTTTCCTAATGTGGAAATTTACCGTTTTGGGCGCAATGATTTCGGTGTCGGTTGTTTCTTTTTTACTGTTCTGTTTTTCAGGTTTTTATTTCTTAAAACAATTTTCATTTAAAGAAGTTTTAATTCTTCAATATTTTGATTTTAACCAAATAAAAAGAGTTGTACTTTTTGCTTCAATGACTTTGTTTTCTTCTATTTTAACTCCAATAGTTTATATTTATATTCGAAAATTAATCATTACTTCACAATCAATTGAAGCGGCAGGATATTATGAAGCGATGAGTAGAATTTCGAGCTTTTACATGATGTTTATTACAACTTTGGTAAGTTTGTATTATTTACCAGAGCTATCTAAAACAGCATCTTTGCAAGAAAATAAGCCGTTAGTTCAGCAGTTTTATAAAACTATTTTTCCTCTTTTTAGCGTTGGGTTAATTCTAATTTATTTTTTGAAAGATATTGTAATTCTAGTTTTGTTTACTAAAGATTTTTCGGCAGTTTCAAATTTGTTTTTTTGGCAATTATTAGGCGATTTCTTTCGTGCTGCTGCATTGATTTTAGCCATACAGTTTTTTGCTAAAAAGTTAGTTAAACCTTATTTTATTGCCGAAATAATCTCGTTCAGTATTTTAATTTTTTCAAGTTATTTTGGTGTTCAAAATTTTGGAGTTGAGGGCGCTGTAATGGCTTATGCTGTTACGTATTTCTTATATTTTGTTGTAGTGGGTATTTATTTTAGAAAAATTATATTTTGATGAACTATCTAAATAAAATTATTCAGTTTTTAAATCAAAAAGAAGTTAAGTTGTTACTACTTATTGGATTTTTGTTTCGTACATTATTGTTTTTAATGTACTTAAAAATCACTAAAGTTCCTGACAGTTGGAGCTACATGGAATTATCTCAATATATTCTTAGATTAGACTTATCAGGATATATAGGATGGAGAAGTCCAGGTTATCCATTATTTATTGCAATGGCTTTTGGAACTATGAAAATAACAGTGTTGTACCAATTTTTAATTGGTCTTTTCACAATGTGTTTTTGGTATGCCACTTTACTTGAATTACAATTTTCAAAAAAGCAAAGCTTTTGGATTGTTCTATTAATGAATTGTTTATTTTGTTATTTCTTTTTTGAAACAGCTATTTTAGTAGAATCATTAGTTGTCTTTATATTTAGTATTGTTTTTTGGGTGCTTTCAAAAAAGTATTTAGAAAAACTTTCATTAAAACAACTGCTTTTAATAAGTCTATTGTTAGGTTTCCTTGTATTAGTTAAACCATTTTACGCATATGTACCTTTTTTATTTTACGGCTTATATACTTTAAAATCATTTACTTTTAAGAGAATTATTAATAAACGAATAATAATATTAATTTTTCCATTAATGGCTTATTTTGGTTGGTCTTATGTAAATAAAATGAATACGGGATATTTTGTCTCAACAACTTATTTTGGTTTAAATATATCTCAAAATTGTGTCCATTTTGTCGAAAAAGCACCCGAAAAATACAAATGGATAAAAGACCCTTATATTAAATATAGGGATGAAGCCATTAAAGAAAATAAAGATGTTGCCATGTCTATTTGGTATGCATATAACGATAGCGTTTTTAATAAATATTATAATAATTTCCCCGATTTATCTAATGAGTTAGGTAAGTTTGGAAAAGAGACAATTGCAAATAATCAAGCTGAATTTTTTGAACAAGTTATTTCAAAATCTTTTTTAGATTTTTGGAAAGTATTTGACATGAAACCGTTTGTGAAATTTGAAAATTCAAGTGTGGATTCTGTAATAAGTTTTGTTTGGAAAATTCAAAGTTGCATCATTCAAATTTTTAAATTGATTTTTGTTGGTTTGATATTTTTCTATCTTTATTTGTTTATTAAAAACCGAAAAATCACATTTGAACTAATGATTATTACACTTGTTTTCTCTAGTGCTGTTTTACAAGCGTTAGTAACTTTTGGAAATAACAGTAGATTTTGCTTTCCATTTGAATTTTCTATGATTGTGATTGTTTTATTGTTTGTAAAAAATTATGTTAAACTTCCCAAGTCTTTAGATAAGTAATTGCAATAGTTTTGTAATGATGGTCTTTTTCAATAAAAGCTTTTGCGTTTTTTGAAATTTCTAAAATTAAATCTGGATTTTCAATTAACAGACTCAATTTCTCTACAATGTCATTCACATCTGGAAGAGCATTTATGCAAACCTCATTTTCTTTTAATCGGTACTGTTTTAAAAATTCAGTTTCAGCACCCGTAAAAACCACTTTTCCTTTTGTCATGGCTTCCAAAGCATTATAACCTTGATCATATGCATAAATCTGATCCAGTAAAATATGTGCTTTGTTGTAAATAGAAATATATTCGTTATAAGGTATGTTTTCAGTTATAATAATGTCTACTTTTTTCGAGTATTTTTCTTTTATAATTGCTAAGGCTTTTTCAAAAAACGTAATTCCTTTTTTATGATAACTCAATTTATTTATGCCTAAAAAGATAATAATTTTATCATCAATTTTTAAAGGAGAATATTCAATCTTATCTGTATTTATTGGATTTGGAATAAGTTTAGTATTAAACCCCATTTTTTGCATTGGGATTTCGTAATCTAAATCGGAAGTTATAATATTTTGACAATGCTCTTTTAACCAATTAAACGTTTTCTTATATTCTGAAGTTGCATATTTCAGAGGAAAATGAAATTGTTTTTTTAGTTTTTTGTTCTCAAAGTAAGACGTTAAAATAGAATACTTCATTTCGTTTTTTAACAAATATTCAATAACAGGAACTTCATCACCACAAACCAATAAACTTCTCGACTTAATTTTGGCAAACAGTTTTATATACAATAAGCGAGATAAAATAGGATATGTTTCTAAAGCATCAGAATTAATTAATTGTACATGGTCAAAATCACTCAACTTCGGAATTAAAAAATAAAATCGAATTGCTTTTTCAATTTTTTCAAAATCGACAGTTGTTGTTTTTCTTATTCCTTTATAAAGGAAGTTGCCCAGCTTTGTACTATTACAAATTTTAGCATAAATAGAATAATCAACAGGAAATTGTTTGAATTTATCTCCACAACCAACTATAATTACTTCGTGACCTAAAGAATCCAATCCTTCTTTTAAAGAATTGTGCAATCTACTGTATTCGCCGAGTAAAAGTATTTTCATGTATTGTTTCTAAATTCTAATTTCCGAATTCTAAATTATTATATTTGTGTAAAGATAACACAATTGACAAAAACCTATCATACATCAGATATCGAAATTTTAATTGCTACGATGAATCGAAATAATTTCGATTTTTTGAAATCTATGTTTGTGTTTTCTGGTTTTTATAACTTTAATATTCTAATTGTAAATCAAACCACAGAAGAAAATATTTTAAAATCTGATTTTGAAACGGTAAAAGTTATAAATGTATTCGATAAAGGATTGTCTAAAAGTAGAAATATAGCTATTCAAAATTCGACTAAAGATATTTTAGTTTTTACAGATGATGATGTGGTGATTGACTTAAACTTTTCAGAAAAAATCCTTAAAACTTTTAACAAGAGAAATGATTATGATGGATTTCGATTTCGGTTTAAAGTTGAATCAGGAGGTTTTTCAAAAAAATATCCCGAAAATTTTAAGCAAAAATTAAATTGGTTTGAAGTTTTAAATGCTTCTTCAATTGAATTGGTTTTTAAAAGGGAAAGTATTTTTAACATTATTGCTTTTGATGAAGATTTTGGATTAGGCAGTTTAATTACTCTAGGAGAAGAAGCAGTTTTTTTGGCTGATGCAAAAAAGAAAAAATTAAAAATTGGATTTGTTCCTAAAACATTGATTATTCACAATAATAAAACTACATCGCAAAAAATCTCTAATGAATTAAAATACTTTAATCAGAGCGCAGTTTTCTTTCGTATTTTTAAGAATAACTATTTGTTTTGGGTATTTTTAAAGTTGTTTTTTGATTTAAAACAAGGTAATATTGCTTTTTCAAATGTTTTTACGTTACTAAAAGAGGCTATAAAAGGAAAAAATAAATATGCAGAACATATTAAATTGTAAGATACTTAGTATTCCTAAAATTGAAGATCCACGTGGAAATCTTTCGGTTATAGAGAATGATGTAATTCCTTTTTCTATAAAACGGGTTTATTATTTATACGATGTGCCAAGTGCTGCTGAGCGTGGCGGACATTCACATATAGAACAGCAAGAGTTTTTAATAGCCCTTTCTGGAAGTTTTGATGTAATTCTCAATGATGGAAAAGAACATAAAACAGTAACTTTAAATAAACCTTTTGAAGGTTTGTTGATTACGAATGGAATTTGGCGTGAATTAAAAAACTTTTCATCGGGTTCAGTTTGTTTAGTAATTGCATCAGATGTTTTTAAAGAAGAAGATTATATTAGAGATTTTGATGATTTTTTAAAAACTAAAGATTAATTCCTTTTTTTAACAACCAATTTTTTAATTTAAAAAGAGTATTTAAAATACTTGAAGGTGTTTTAAAAAGCACTTTCATCCTAAATGGAATATTGTCTTTATTCACATCTTTTAAATAAAATTGTGCACTTTCATTATCTCCAATTATTTTATAATGTTTAGCATAGAAAACTCGGTGAAAATCTAAAAAATTTTTTAAATCTGGATTCTTATTTTCTTCAAATTCAAACTGTTTAAAGTCCATTAATTTCATGGTTTTAAAACTGTTTTTAGAAAGTGTATTTAGTAAATAGTTATTGTAGATTGCCGTAATTTTATTGTGAACTGCAATTGGGTATTTAATTCCAATTTTAGTCCACAATTCTAAATCTTGCCCATTAGTTACTCCTTCAGTAAAACCTCCCATCTCAGTTACTATTTTTTTAGGAATCATTTGATTTAGGGTAATGTTTATTTTGAATGGATGGTTTGAAGCAAAGTAATTTTCAACAATGCCAATGAATTCTGATGAAATGTTTTTAAATGTTGGATTTAGTATTGAATTTTTAGTGTTTTTAATTTGATACCTTGAACAATAACAACCACAATTTGGATATTGTTCTGAAAGTTTGATTAATTCCTCTAAATGATTGGGAAACCAATAATCATCAGCATCAAGAAATGCAATAAATTCGCCATTACTTTTTTCGATTCCTAAATTTCTAGCTGCAGCTGCGCCTTTATTTTCTTGAGAATAAACATAAATTCTTGAATCATTAAATTTTGAAAGTACTTCTAAGCTATTGTCTATAGAGCCATCGTTTATGATGATGATTTCAAAATTGGTAAACGTTTGTTGCAAAACAGAATTTAAGGTTTCATTTAAAATAAAACCTTTATTGAAAACCGGAATTACAACTGAAATCTTCACCATATTTATTTCGTTACTATTAAAACAGTTTCGTTTTGGATACAGCCTAAATATGAATCTTCATTAAATTGGTTTACTTTAACCTTAAAGCCAACTTTTTCTAGACGTTCTTTTAATCCATTTATGGAATAAATACGAACATGATCTTCTTGTCCAAAATGAATTAATCTTTCGGATTCTGAAGTTATAGAATAATCTTCATAAATCTCGCCGACTTTAAAAGGAGTTTGTATTAGAATTGTTCCACCTGTTTTTAAAACACGATACAATTCTTGCATAGCTTTTACATCATCAATTACATGCTCCAAAATATGGTAGCAAATAATTAAATCATAGTTTTCGTGTGTTTTTGAAAGGTTTGTAATGTCCAATCTTACATCTGAAATGAAATCACCCGATAAATCGGAAGCAGTATAATTTATGTTTTTTTCTTTTTTCCATTTACGAAATAAACTGCGTGATGGTGAAAAATCTAAAACTGAAATTCCTTCTTTTAAATAATTTTCAGCAATCAACTTCCATAACCTTCTATCGCGAGATAAACTCCCGCATTTAGGACATAAATTGTCTCCATTTGGAATTATTGTCCAAGCTGTCAAATTAAAATCACAAACAGTACATTTATGTTTATTCCCATATTTGGTTAGTGCATATAAGCTTCTCAAAAAGGGTTCTAATTGAAATAGAGTCTTTCTAGGTAAAACGGAATGAACTATTTTTTTTAATGATTGGTACATGAACAAAATTTAAAACAAAAATACATTAATTTTTGTTTTCATTTAATGTACATAAATATCCAATTCTATACATGTTGAATAGAGTAAGCGAAGAATTTTCGCTTAAAACCTTTTTTCTTAGCTTGTTTTTTAAAAATTTAAAACCAAATTGGACGAAGTAAATTAATTTAGTCTTTTTTAAAAATACATAAAGTTTCAAAATTGATACAAAGTTAGAATTTACTTTATTCAAAGAATAAAGAATTAAAATGCTTTTTAAACTTTCCTCTGTTTTACTCAAATATTTTTCATTTTCATCAATATCATCATGTAATATTGGATTTTCAATATGATTTACTTTACTTTTAATTTTGCTTAATTCAAACGAAAATTGAGTGTCATCGTGTCCGTAAAGTGTAATAGTTTTGTCAAATTTAACTTTATTAAATTCTGATTTTAGAATTAAAGTATTATTAAATAATAAACATTCATAAGGTTTTTTTAAACGATCTAAAGCTGTTTTATCTTCAATGTATTTTCCATATTTCCATCTTAATTTTTGTTGTTGAGACGGACAAACTTCAGGATGAATTCTTCCTCCATAAACTACTTGAAAATCAAATGTGTTTTCTATGTATTTTTGAATGAAGTCTGTTTTAATTATTCTAGAATCACCATCAATAAAAAGTAACCAATTGTATTGTGATTTTTCAGCTAGTAAGTTTCTATTCTGTCTGTGGGCAACATTTTGTTTTAAAGAAATAAAAGAACAATAGGGTAATTGATTTATTTCTTCATTAAATACGTTTAAAGGCGAGTTTGAAGCATCGTCTTGACAAATAATTTCATATTCAATTCCACAATTTATACATTGCTCATTTAGTTCTTTAACTAAATTAAAAGCATTATGATTGTAAATAGGAATTAAAATAGAAAGCATTACACTGTTCTTTGGACCACTTCAAATACTTTTCCTTCGTCAAATTTCAAAGTTTTTGAAGGGTATTTTAATAATAAGGCATAATCATGAGTAGCCATAATTATGGTTTTACCTGTAGCGTTGATGCTTTTTAAAACCTGCATTACTTCAGCACTTGTTTGAGGATCAAGATTTCCTGTTGGCTCATCTGCTAAAATTAATTCTGGATCGTTTAATAAAGCTCTTGCTATTGCAATACGTTGTTGTTCTCCACCAGATAATTGATGCGGCATTTTAGATTGGTAATTTTTCATCCCAACTTTATCTAAAACTTCATCAATTTTAACGTTCATTTCTTCTTTCTCAACCCAACCAGTTGCTTTTAAAACAAAAAGTAAATTCTCTTTTACATTTCTATCTGGTAAAAGTTTAAAGTCTTGAAAAACAACACCTAGCTTTCTTCTTAAGTAAGGTATGTCGTTTTCTTTTAAGGTTTTTAAATCATAATCTACAATATGGCCTTCACCTTCTGTTAATGTTAAATCAGCATAAAGCGTTTTTAAAAAACTACTTTTTCCAGCTCCGGTTTTTCCAATTAAATAGATGAATTCTCCTTTGTTAACTTCTAAATTAATATTTGTTAAGACTGGATTTTTCTCTTGAAAAATAGAAACATTTTTTAATGAAAGTATGGTGTGTGACATAATGGAATTCTAATTTAATGTGTAAATGTAATAACTATATTTTCGCTTTCAAAATATAAAACTTAAATATGCTCTAAAATATTATGGACGTTGATAAAAATGTTAATAATCTTTTACAATAAAACGTTAATCTCTTTCGTTAATAAGTATATAAAATCTATATTTGAAAGCAATTAAATAAGGCCAAATGATTCCAATAATTAGACTAAGATTTCTGTTTTTATTTTTAATTTCATTTTCAGTATTTGGGCAACAATCGTCTATTTACACCCATGAATTAAAAGAATTTGATAATGCACTTGCTTTGTATAAAGATATGCAATATCAATCTGCTCAAATTTTATTTGACAAGGTTAAAAATCAGGTCACTAATCAAGAAGTTCAGGCAGACTGCGCTTATTATATTGCAAATTGTGCCATTCGTTTAAATCAAATGGGTGCGGATGATTTAATTGAGAGTTTTGTAGAAGATTATCCTACAAGTACAAAGCAAAATCAAGCTTATATTGAAGTGGCTCATTATTACTTTGACCAAGGAAACTATCCGCAATCATTAGCTTGGTTTGACAAAGCGAATACAGAATCAATGTCGTATTCTGATTTGGAAAAATATAATTTTCAAAAAGGATATGCTTATTTTACTGCAAAGAATAATAAAGAAGCAACAAAATACTTCAATAAAGTTATCAATTCTAAAACTTTCGGAAGTCAGGCTAAATACTATTTAGGTTATCTTTCTTACGAATCTGATGATTATACAAGTGCTAATCAATATTTTGATCAAGTTCAAGATAAAGACAAGTACAAAGAAAAAATGGGTTATTTTCAAGCGGATATGAATTTCAAACTTGGTAATTTCCAAAAAGCTATTGATTTAGGTTTGGAACAAATGCCAAAATCTAATGCTGTTGAAAAAAGTGAATTATCTAAGATTATTGGAGAAAGTTATTTCAACTTAAAACAATACGATAAAGCGCTTCCGTATTTAGTAGATTATAGAGGAAAAAAAGGAAAATGGAATAATACCGATTATTACCAATTGGGTTATGTGTATTACAAACAAAATGATTTTGAAAACGCAATAGCACAATTCAATAAAATCATCAACGGAAATGACTTCGTTGCTCAAAATGCTTATTATCATTTAGGAGAAAGTTATTTAAAAACCGATAAGAAGCAACAAGCGTTGAATGCTTTTAAAACGGCTTCTGAAATGGAATTTGAAAAGAAAATTCAAGAAGATGCTTTTTTAAATTATGCTAAATTGAGTTATGAAATTGGAAATCCATATCAATCGGTTCCTCAAGTTTTAAATAGCTATTTGGCTAAATATCCAAACACATCTTATAAACAAGAAATCAATACTTTATTAATTAGTTCATACATCACCTCTAAAAATTATAAAGAAGCTTTAGTCTTGTTAGAAAAAAATAGAGGGCCAGAAAATAAATTGGCTTACCAAAAAGTAGCTTTTTACAGAGGTCTGGAATTATATACTGATGGCGATTATAAAGGCGCTTACGATTTGTTTAAAAAATCAATTGCCGAAAGACAAGATGCTAAATTTTCTGCAAGAGCAACTTTTTGGAAAGCAGAAACAGAATACAGTTTAGATAATTTCAACGAAGCTAAATTAAGTTTCTTGCAATTTGTAAACGATGCAAATGCTAAAGCTACTCCAGAATACAAAAATGCAAATTACAATTTAGCGTATGCTTATTTCAAATTAAAAGAATATGACAATGCTATAAAATATTATGGAGATTATATAGCTGTTGTAAAAGACGATAAAGTAAGACAAACTGATGCTTATTTACGTTTAGGAGATTGTAATTTTATTTCTACTAAATATTGGCCAGCAATGGATGCTTATAACAAAGCAATTGATTTAAAAAGTGTAGATGCTGATTACGCTGCTTTTCAAAAAGGAATCAGTTATGGTTTTGTAGGTAAGAATGATAGGAAAATTGAAGATTTAGAAAAATTCGTTAAAACATATCCGAGTTCGCAATATGCAGATGATGCGTATTATGAATTAGGAAATACCTATGTAAATGAAAATCAAACGGATAAAGCAATTTCGACTTATGACAAGTTAATTCAAACGAATAAAACAAGTTCTTACGTAGCAAAATCTATTTTGAAACAAGGGTTGATTTATTATAACGGAAACAAAAACGAACAAGCTTTAACAAAATTTAAAAAAGTGGTTGCTGAATTTCCAAATTCACCTGAGTCTCTAGAAGCAGTTGCAACTGCTCGTTTAATTTATGTAGACAATGGTAGAGTCGATGAATATGCTGATTGGGTTAAAACATTAAGTTTTGTTGAAGTTTCAAACGCAGATTTAGATAATACAACTTATGAATCTGCTGAAAAGCAATATTTAATGAATAATGCAAAACAAGCCATTGCAGGTTTTTCAAATTATGTTTCAAAATTTCCTCAAGGTTTACATGCATTAAAAGCAAACTTCTACTTAGCACAATTGTATTTTGCTGATGGTTTAGAAAGCAATTCAGTAAAGCATTACGAATTTGTAGTTGATAAACCAAGAAGCGAATATACAGAACAAGCATTAGCTCGTTTAAGTCAAGTTCATTTAAAAGCCAAAGAGTATACAAAAGCAATTCCGGTTTTAAAACGATTAGAAACAGAAGCTGATTTTCCTCAAAACGTAACATTTGCACAATCTAATTTAATGAAAGCGTATTACGATAAAGAGGATTATACAAATGCGGTTGTTTATGCTGATAAAGTATTGGCAAATGACAAAACAGAAGACAGAGTTAAAAGTGATGCACAAATTATAGTAGCTCGTGCTGCAATAAAAACAAACAACGAAGCGAAAGCAAAAGAAGCTTATGCCAAATTATTGAAAATTGCAAAAGGAGAATTAGCTGCCGAAGCACTATTTTACGATGCTTACTTTAAAAATAAAGAAGGTAAGTTTGAAGCTTCAAATACTGTAGTTCAAAAAATTGCAAAAGATTATTCAGGGTATAAATATTATGGAGCAAAAGGGTTGGTTGTTATGGCTAAAAACTTCTACGGATTAAAAGATAGTTTTCAAGCGACTTATATTTTAGAAAGTGTAATTAAAAACTTTACTGATTTTCCAGATGTTGTTGAAGAAGCAAAAAATGAATTAGATATTATAAAAACGGAAGAAGCTAAAACCAACTCATCAATTACAAACTAATTTTTGTCATGCTGAACTTGTTTCAGTAACTAATTAAAATAATATGAAGAATACAAAATATATAATCATAGGAATTTTTGCAATTTCAACACAGTTTACTTTTGGACAAGTAAAAGATGAAAACATTGGTTCTGAAGTAGTAAACATTGTAAAACCATATACGCCAACAATTTCAGATGCTTTTAAAGTAAAAGAAACACCAGTTATTGAAGACGATGACAATACGCAAAAAGAAACAATTACCTACAATATATTTTCTTTTCCAGTTGCTTCTACGTTTACACCTGCAAAAGGAAAAGCGGCTGATGTAGATAAAGCGGAAAAAGTAAAACTATACAATAATTATGCTACTTTAGGTTTTGGAAATTATCCAACCATTAATGCGGAATTATTCATTACAGAAAATCTCAATAGAAACAGTTACATAGGTGGAATGTTACGTCATTTGTCTTCTCAAGGAGGAATTAAAGATGTGGTTTTAGACGATAAATATTATAACACAAGTTTAGATGTTACTTATGGTGTTCGAGAAAGAGATATGAACTGGAACATCGACTTGGGAGTTAAAAACCAAATATATAATTGGTTCGGTTTACCAGTTGAAAATATTTTTTATGACGATGCAACAATAGATGGAATTGAATCGTCGCAGTCCTATAATACGATTGATCTTGGTGGGAAAGTAGAGTTTAAGAAGAGCTTTTTTAAAGATGCTTCAATGCAATTTAAACGTTTTTCAGATAAACTTGGTTCTGGTGAAAATAGATTTTTCGTAAAACCATCTTTCGATGTTGAGGCTTTCGATCAAAAAATTAAAGCGGATGTTATTGTAGATTATGTGGGCGGTTCATTTGAAAAGACATATAACGACTCAGGTTCAATCGATTATAGCAATGTGCTTTTTGGAACAAAACCAAGTATTTTATATCAAAAAGATGATTTATCAGTTCAAATTGGAGCTGGAGTTTTCTATACGACTGCAAAAATTAACGGTGTAAGTGATAGTAAGTTATTTGTTTATCCAAATGTAAAAGCTTCGTATAGAATTGTTGGTGATATTTTAGTAGGTTATGCAGGTGCAGAAGGCGGATTGACTCAAAATTCTTATGCTGATTTTGTAGATCAGAATACGTTTGTTTCTCCAACGTTGTTCATTGCACCAACCGATAATAAATATGATATTTACGTTGGATTAAAAGGAAAATTAGCTAGTTCAGTTGCTTTCAATGTTAGAGGAAGTCTTAAAAATGAAGACAATAAAGCATTATTTGTAAGTAATGAATATATTTTAGGAAATACAAATACCGAAGGTTACGCTTACGGAAACTCGTTTAATGTAGTGTACGATAATGTAAAAACAATCAGTTTCTTCGGAGAATTAAAAGCCGATTTTTCTAAAAATGTTACTTTCGGAATCAATGGAACATACAATAATTTTACTTCAGATGTACAGGCAGAAGCTTGGAATTTACCGCAATTAAAAGTTGGAACAACTTTAGATTTCAACCTGACAGAAAAATGGTATGCAGGTACAAATGTATTCTTCGTTGGAGAAAGGAAAGATGTGGTTACAGTTCAAGACGATTTATTGATTAACCCAGGAACATTTTCGCAACAAGAAGTTACATTAGACAGTTATTTCGATTTAAATGCGCACGTTGGTTATAAATACAATGCACGTTTAACTGCTTTCTTAAAAGGAAACAATTTAGCAAACCAACAATACAACCGTTGGGCAAACTTTCCAGTTCAAGGAATACAAATTATGTTAGGCGCTAATTATAAGTTTGATTTTTAATTTTTAACCACAAAGAACACTAAGATTTCACAATGTTCACTAAGTTTTAAGAATCTTTTTGCTCTTTGTGGTTAATTTTTACAAGCTATGACAACCAAACAACAAATCTACAATCATTACCTAGAACATATAAACGATAGAATTCAAAATTATCGTGAAATGATTTCAGACTTAGCTGAAGATGCTCAAAACGATGCAAAAGGTTCTGCAGGCGATAAGCACGAAACCGCTTTGTCGATGATGCATATTGAGCAGGAAAAAATAACGCAAAAGCTCAAAGAAGTTTTAGAACAAAAACAAATTTTAGAAAGTATTGATGTTGATAAAGTCAATAAAAAAATTGGAATTGGAAGTTTAATTCAAACCAACACTTTTCTTTTTTATATGAGTACAGCATTACCAAAAATCACAATTGAAGAGATTGATATTGTGGCGTTATCTCCAAGTTCTCCACTAGGAAAAATAATGCTTGGAAAAGAAACAAACGAAGAATTTAAATTCAACGAAATGAAATATAAAATTTTATCAATTGTTTGATAATTTTCATACATTAGTAACGTTAATATATTAACTAAAAAATCACTTATGAAAGTCAAATTCAAATTATTATCGGTTTTAGGATTAGTATCAATATTTCTTCTAGTAGCATTTAAACCATTAGGCGAGAAAAAAGTAATTGTAATTGATGCTGGTCACGGAGGTAAAGATTTTGGGGCTTCTGTTGGAGAAGTATTAGAAAAAGAGATTGTAGAGAAAATTGCAAATAAAATAAAAGCATTAAATAAAAATGAAAATATTGAGATCGTTTTATTGCGTGAAGGAGATAATTTTTTAGAATTAAAAGAAAGAGTTGATAGAATTAATGTTCTTAATCCAAGTTTACTAATATCGTTGCATACGAATTTTGTTAAACTTGAATCAACTAATGGAATTGAAGCTTTTGTGTCTAAAGATAGTAAGTATTATAATCAATCATTTAATCATGCAGAAGGATTATTAAATGAAGTTTCAAATGATAATCTTGTTAAACGAGATGTTAAAGAAGCTTCACTTTTTATTCTAAAAAATTCCAATTGCCCAGCAGTTAATTTAGAATTAGGCTTTTTGTCTAATCCTAAAGAAAAAGAATATTTAAGTAGCGAAAATGGTCAAAATGAAATAGCTGCTTCAGTGATAAGTTATTTAGAGAAATTATAAGCTGCTTTATTTTATTTTTAATATTAAATATAAAACCACTCAAACGAGTGGTTTTTTTATGACTTGTAATTAAAACAATTCAAACCACATGTGTTTAGTTTCAAATTTATTAAAAAAGTTTATTTAAAGTTTAAAATTATAACTAAATAAAAGTATTTGATTTCATATAGTATTATTTATACTCAAATTTGTTTAATAATTAAATAATTATGCGGTTCAACGATTAAAAAATAAAACTATGTGCGGAATAATATGTGCCTTCGACCTCAAACAAAAAGCAGAAATCTTAAGACCTCAGGTTTTAGAAATGTCTAAAAAAATTCGCCATCGCGGTCCAGATTGGAGTGGAATTTTTAGTAATGAAAAAGCCATTATGTCTCACGAACGTTTGGCAATTGTTGACCCTGCTTCTGGAAAACAACCTTTATTTTCAAAAGATAAAAGTCTGGTTTTAGCTGCAAACGGAGAAATATACAACCATAGAGAATTGAGAAAACAATTTGTTGGTAAATACGATTTTCAAACAGAAAGCGATTGCGAAGTCATTTTGGCTTTATACCAAGAAAAAGGAGTTCGTTTTATTGACGAAATGAACGGAATTTTCGGATTTGCCATTTATGATGTTGAAAAAGACGAGTATTTCATTGCTCGTGATCATATGGGAATTATACCTTTATATATAGGTTGGGACGAACACGGTACATTTTATGTAGCTTCTGAATTAAAAGCTTTAGAAAGAGTTTGTACAAAAATTGAGTTATTTCCTCCTGGACACTATATGTCAAGCAAAGATGGAGAGTTCGTACAATGGTATAAAAGAGAATGGACAGAATTCGATGCTGTAAAAGAAAATAAAACAAGTATTGAAGCAATCAAAGTTGCTTTAGAAGCAGCAGTAAAAAGACAATTAATGAGTGATGTTCCTTATGGAGTTTTACTTTCAGGTGGATTAGATTCTTCAATTACTTCAGCTATAGCAAAAAAATACGCGCAAAAAAGAATTGAGTCTAACGATACATCAGAAGCTTGGTATCCACAATTGCATTCTTTTGCAGTTGGTTTAGAAGGTTCACCCGATTTGGCTGCGGCTCAAAAAGTAGCAGATCATTTAAAAACCATTCATCACGAAATTAAGTTCACCATTCAAGAAGGGTTAGATGCAATTAAAGATGTTATTTACAATATTGAAACCTACGATGTGACAACCATTCGCGCTTCAACTCCTATGTATTTAATGGCGAGAGTTATTAAATCAATGGGAATTAAAATGGTGCTTTCTGGAGAAGGTTCCGATGAATTATTTGGAGGATATTTGTATTTTCATAAAGCACCCAATGCACAAGAATTTCATGAAGAGACTGTTCGTAAATTAAGTAAGTTGCACATGTACGATTGTTTACGTGCTAATAAAAGTTTAGCAGCTTGGGGAATTGAAGGTCGAGTTCCATTTTTGGATAAAGAATTTATGGATGTTGCAATGCGAATCAATCCACAAGATAAAATGATTAATGGCGAACGTATGGAGAAATGGGTTTTAAGAAAAGCCTTTGAAGATATTTTGCCAGAAAGTGTAGTTTGGAGACAAAAAGAACAATTCAGTGATGGTGTAGGTTACAGTTGGATTGATACCTTGAAAGAAGTCGTAGCTATCGAAGTTTCGGATGAACAATTAGCTAATGCGAAATATAAATTTCCAATTCAAACACCAACATCAAAGGAAGAATATTATTATCGCTCAATTTTTACAGATCATTTTCCGAGTGATGCGGCGGCTTTAAGTGTTCCGCAAGAAGCAAGTGTGGCTTGTAGTACAAAAATTGCATTAGAATGGGATGAAGCGTTCAAAAACATGAATGATCCATCAGGTAGAGCTGTAGCTAATGTGCATGCAGAAGCATACTAAAATTGATTTTTCGATTATTTGAGGGTTTAATGCCTTGATTAACTAAAAAAGAAACTTAAAATAATAACTTTTAAGCAATTTTATAAAAAAAGTAATTTTAACAAAAGGCTAATTACATTAAACATCTGTTTTTAGCCTTTTTTTGTTTGATTTAAGCAACTTTCTAGAAATTAACAAATGTTGATAACTTAGATAGAAAACAAAGCTATTTAGGCTGTTTTCTTTAATAGAATCGTTATATTTGTGTGTTAAACAAAAGAAATCGATTAAGATTTGAAAATATGAGTGAAGAAATAAAAAAAGGTAATTATTCAGCAGATAGTATTCAAGCATTAGAAGGAATGGAGCATGTAAGAATGCGTCCTTCTATGTATATTGGAGATGTTGGTATTCGTGGACTTCATCATTTGGTATATGAGGTTGTAGATAATTCTATTGATGAGGCTATGGGTGGGCATTGTGATGCCATTCGAGTAGATATTAATGAAGATGGTTCTGTTTCTGTAGAAGATAATGGACGTGGTATTCCTGTAGATATTCATAAAAAAGAAGGAGTTTCTGCACTTGAAGTTGTAATGACTAAAATTGGTGCTGGAGGTAAATTCGATAAAGATTCTTATAAAGTTTCTGGAGGATTACATGGTGTAGGTGTTTCTGTAGTAAATGCATTGTCAAATAAATTGCGCGCAACAGTGCATAGTGCAGATGGAAAAGTTTACGAACAAGAATACGAAAGAGGTAAAGCACTATATCCTGTAAAACAAATTGGAACAACTGATAAAAGAGGAACAATCGTCACTTTTTATCCAGACGATACAATTTTCACTCAATCTATTGAGTTTTCTTATGATACTTTATCAGCTCGTATGCGTGAATTGTCTTTTTTAAATAAAGGAATTACAATTACGTTTACCGACAAAAGAGAAAAAGATAAAGATGGAAACTTTCTTTCAGAAGTTTTTCATTCTACTGAAGGTCTTAAAGAATATATCCGTTATTTAGATGGTAATCGTGAGCCTATTATTGGACATGTTATTTCAATGGATTCTGAAAAAGGAGATATTCCTGTTGAGGTTGCTTTGATTTATAATACTTCTTATTCTGAAAATATTTTTTCTTACGTAAATAATATTAATACACACGAAGGAGGAACACATTTGCAAGGTTTTAGAACTGGTTTAACCCGTTCATTAAAGAAATATGCAGATGCTTCTGGGATGTTAGATAAATTAAAATTTGAAATTGCAGGAGATGATTTTCGTGAAGGACTAACAGCTATTATTTCTGTAAAAGTTGCGGAACCTCAGTTTGAAGGACAAACGAAAACTAAATTAGGGAATAGAGAAGTAGTTTCGCCAGTTTCTCAAGCTGTTGGTGATATGATTGAAGCCTATTTAGAAGAAAACCCTAATGATGCTAAAATTATTGTTCAAAAAGTAATTCTTGCTGCACAAGCTCGTCACGCTGCAAAAAAAGCACGTGAAATGGTGCAAAGAAAAACCGTTATGGGCGGTGGAGGTTTACCTGGTAAACTTTCAGATTGTTCAGAACAAGATCCTGCAAAATGTGAAGTGTTTCTTGTAGAGGGAGACTCGGCAGGTGGTACTGCAAAACAAGGTCGTGATAGAATGTTTCAAGCTATTCTACCATTAAGAGGTAAAATCTTGAACGTTGAAAAAGCAATGCAACATAAGGTATTTGAAAATGAAGAGATTCGAAATATTTTTACAGCTTTAGGTGTTACTATTGGAACTGAAGAAGATAGTAAAGCCCTGAATCTTGAAAAACTTCGCTACCATAAAGTAGTAATTATGTGTGATGCCGATGTCGATGGTTCTCATATTTCTACCTTAATTCTTACTTTTTTCTTTAGATTTATGAAAGAGCTGATTGAAAATGGTCACGTTTATATTGCTGCTCCACCTTTATACTTAGTTAAAAAAGGGAATAAAAAAGAGTACGCTTGGAATGACGATCAACGTGATAAAATTGCGCTCCAAATGGGAGGTTCGGTTGCTATTCAACGTTATAAAGGTCTTGGAGAGATGAATGCAGAACAACTTTGGGATACTACTATGAATCCTGACTTTAGAACTTTACGCCAAGTGAATATCGATAGTTTAGTAGAAGCAGATAGAATATTCTCAATGCTAATGGGAGATGAAGTTCCGCCAAGAAGAGAGTTTATTGAGAAGAATGCTGCCTACGCAAATATTGATGCGTAATTACCTTATTCAAATAATATTTATTTGCTCATTATTTTTTAGTTTAAAAAGTAATGCTCAATCACAATCTGAATTAGAACAGATAGGGTATCTTTTAAATGATGCCCTTTTCTATTCAGAGCAATATATAATACCTGCTACTGATGCAGCAGTTTATCTTTCTTCTTCTAGTTGGGTAAGTTCGCCAAAGAAAAAGAAACTTTGGGATGTAAATTTGAGTTTGCATGGGAATATGTTTTTTGTTCCAAAAAAAGATAGGAGTTTTAAAATTCAGAATTCTGATTTTCAGTTCTTCGAAATAGAAAATACTTCTTCGGCAACCGTTCCAACAGCATTAGGAAATGATAATCAAATGTATTTAATTGGAGATTTAGGAGGAGAACAAGTTCGTTTAAAAACTCCTGAAGGAATCAATCAAGAAATAGTTTTTTATCCCTATTTACAGGTTAATGTGGGGTTACTATATGGTACAGAGTTAATAGCTCGTTATTCTACAAAAACAAAACTTAAAAAAGGTGATTATCAAGTCTTTGGTTTCGGTTTAAATCATAACTTAAGTCAATATTTTAAAAGTTTAGAAGAGAAAAACATTAATGTTTCAACAGCCTTGATATACTCTAAAGAAGAAATTACATTTGATTTTTTAGATATTGATACCGCTTATGGTAATTTAGGAATCAATCAATTGTCGGGTTTGGTTGATACATTTCATTTTCAATTAAGTGCATCAAAAGAGTTTGATAGGTTAGAAGTAATCACTTCTCTTATTGCTAATACAAGTAGTTTTGAATATGTAGTTGGTGGTAAAAAAGGAGAAATAGAAGAGGCTTTTCCTTTACAACAAACTGTAAATACTTTATTGGAAAGAATAGCAAAAGATAATTTCAATTTTTTAGGAGAAATTTCGGCGAGGTATCAAATTGAAAAAATATTTTTACAAAGTTCATTTGCTTTTGGTAAATTTGCAAATCTAAATTTAGGAGTTCAATATCAATTTTAATATATAATTTTTTAAACACAACAAAATGAAAGTAACAATAGTAGGTGCGGGAAATGTAGGTGCAACATGTGCAGACGTAATTTCGTACAGAGGGATTGCAAGCGAAGTAGTGTTATTAGATATCAAAGAAGGTTTTGCTGAAGGTAAAGCTATGGATATCATGCAATGCGCTACAACTACAGGTTTTAATACAAAAGTTGTTGGTACAACAGGTGATTATTCAAAAACAGCTAATTCAAATGTAGTTGTAATTACTTCTGGAATTCCTAGAAAGCCAGGAATGACTCGTGAAGAATTAATTGGTATTAATGCAGGAATTGTAAAATCGGTTGCAGAAAATATTTTAAAATATTCACCAAATGCTATTATTGTGGTAGTGTCTAATCCAATGGATACAATGACCTACTTAACATTAAAAGCAACTGGTTTACCAAAAAATAGAGTAATAGGAATGGGTGGGGCTTTAGACAGTTCTCGTTTTAAATATTTCTTATCTCAAGCATTACAAAAACCAGGTAATGATATCCAAGGTATGGTAATAGGAGGTCACGGTGATACAACTATGATTCCATTAACTCGTTTGGCTTCATATAACGGTTCGCCAATTTCAAACTTTATGTCTCAAGAAGAAATGGATAAAGTAGCTGCTTCAACTATGGTTGGTGGTGCAACTTTAACTGGACTTTTAGGAACTTCAGCTTGGTATGCTCCAGGAGCTTCTGTTGCATTCTTAGTAGATAGTATCTTAAACGATCAAAAACGTATGATTCCTTGTTCTGTAATGTTAGATGGAGAATACGGTCAAAACGATATTTGTATCGGTGTTCCATGTATCATTGGTAAAGACGGAGTTGAGCAAATTGTAGATGTGAAATTAAACGATGCTGAAAAAGCATTATTTGCTAAATCTGCTGAAGCAGTTAGAAATATGAATGCAGACTTAAAAGCTGTATTGTAATTCTCAAAAAATAAATCATAAAAACTGTCAAATATTATTGGCAGTTTTTTTATTTTAATAAGTATTAGGAAAGTGTATAATTAATTAATAAAAAACCAATTTTATTGCCAAATAAAATTGGTTAATCCTATTGTAATATATATATTTGTCCGTTTTTATATAAAAAGAATAATTAATTTATAGTAATAATGCAGAATAAAGGACTGATTAAATTTTTCGCAATTATTTTCGCGTTGGTATGTATTTATCAACTGTCGTTCACTTTTGTGGCTAATAGCATAAGTAATGATGCAAAAACATTTGCAAAAGGAGATTTTTCTAAAGAATTAAGATATTTAGATTCTATTGGAAAAGAAAATGTTTTCTTAGGTAAAACATATAATGAAGTTAGAGACAATCAATTACAAAAAGGTCTTGACTTAGAAGGAGGTATTAACGTAATACTACAAATCTCTGTAAAAGATGTTTTAAATGGATTAGCAAATGATTCTAAAAACCCTGGGTTTAAAAAAGCTTTAGCTGACGCTAAAACAAACCAATCAGGAAATCAAGATTATATTGATGCATTTTTTGTTGAAGCAAATAACGCAAAATTAAATTTAGCAAGTGCAGATATTTTTGGTAATAGAAACTTAGATGAGGTAATTAAATTTGACATGACAAATGCTCAAGTTGAACCAATTATTAAGTTGAAGGTTGTTGAATCTGTTGAAAGTGCTTTTAAAGTATTAAGAGAACGTATCGATAAATTTGGAGTTACTCAACCTAATATTCAAATGTTAGGAAATTCTGGTAGAATTTTAGTAGAATTGCCAGGAGCTAAAGATGTAGACCGTATTAAGAAATTATTACAAAGTACTGCTCAATTAGAATTTTGGGAAACGTATAAAGTAGAAGAAATTAGTGGTTATATTGTAGCTGCAAATGAAGCTTTAAAGAAAACTGAAGTTGAGGTTAAATCTGAAGTAGTTGAAAATGCTGCAACAGGAATTGACTCATTATTAACTGATAAATCTGCTGATACTATTAACAAATCAAACGGACCATTGTTTGATAAAATGTTAATGGGCGGTCAACAAGGTTCTCCTTATGTTGGAATCTTCTTAACTAAAGATACTGCAAAAGTAAGAGAGTATTTAACGAGAAGTGATATAAAATCGTTATTACCTGCTGAATTAGCAAATGTTAAATTTGTTTGGGGTAAAATCGACGAGAAAAGACCAGAAGGAATTGAACTTTTTGCTTTAAAAGGAAATAGAGAAGGTAAAGCGCCTATTAGTGGTGGTGTTATTGTTGATGCTACTGATACTTTTGATCAAATGGGTAAACCAGCTGTTTCTATGCAAATGGACGGTACTGGCGCTAGATTATGGGAAAAATTAACAGGAACTGTTTCTCAACAAGGAAATGCAATCGCAATTGTTTTAGATAATACAGTTTATTCTGCACCAGGAGTAAGTAGAGGAGCTATTTCTGGAGGTCGTTCAGAGATTTCTGGAGACTTTTCAATCAATGAAACAAAAGATTTAGCAAACATCTTAAAAGCAGGTAAATTACCAGCTGCTGCTGAAATTGTTCAGTCTGATGTGGTTGGGCCATCTCTAGGTAAAGAAGCAATTGATAGTGGTTTAATGTCATTTATTATTGGCTTCTCTTTAGTATTAATTTGGATGATTATTTACTATGGTAAAACTGGTTTCTATGCAAACTTAGCTTTATTGGTAAATATTTTATTCATCTTTGGAGCTTTAGCAAGTTTTGGAGCTGTATTAACATTACCTGGTATTGCTGGTATCGTATTAACAATTGGTATGGCAGTTGATGCTAACGTAATTATTTACGAAAGAGCCAAAGAAGAGTTAGATGAAGGTAAATCTGTAGAAGAAGCTGTAAACTATGCATATACATGGAAAGGTGCCATGTCATCTATTTTCGATGCAAATATTACTACTGCAATTACTGCAATTATCTTATTAGTATTTGGAACAGGACCAATCAAAGGTTTCGCAACTACTTTATTAATAGGTATTATAACTTCATTATTTACCGCTGTATTTATTACAAGAATGTTCTTAGACTGGAGTTTGTCTAGAAAAGAAAATATTACCTTCTCAACTTCATTGACTAAAAATTGGTTTAAAAACTTAAATTTTGATTTCTTATCAAAAAGAAAAATTACATATGCAATTTCTGCAGTAATGATTATTTTAAGTTTTGTTTCTTTATTTACTAAAGGATTGAATCCTGGTGTTGATTTTGTTGGAGGAAGAACTTATCAAGTACGTTTTGATAAACCAGTTTCAGCTCCTGAAGTAACTAATGATTTGGTTGCTGTATTCGGAAGTGCAGAAGCAAAAGTTTTTGGAAATGATAGTCAATTAAAAATTACTACTAAGTACAAAGTAGATGAAGAAGGTGAAGGAATTGATAAAGAAGTAAATCAATTATTATTTAAAGGTTTATCAAAATACTTACCAGCTGATTTAACTTATGATAAATTTGTAAATTCATATGAAGGTAAGAAAATTGGTGTAATGCAAGCTTCTAAAGTTTCAGGAACTATTTCTAAAGACATTAAAACAAACTCAATATGGGCTGTATTAGGTTCGTTATTAGTTGTTTTTGTTTACTTAATGATTTCATTTAGAAAATGGCAATTTGGATTTGGAGCTGTTGCTGCAGTTGCACACGATGTTATTATAGTATTGGGTATTTTCTCATTCTTCTATAACATCTTACCGTTTAACATGGAGTTAGATCAAGCATTTATTGCTGCAATCTTAACGGTTATTGGATACTCGTTAAATGATACCGTAATTGTATTCGATAGAGTACGTGAATACTTAAACTACAATTCATCACCAGACTTTGATGGATTAGTAAATAAAGCCTTAAATTCAACTTTAAGTAGAACTATAAATACTTCTGCAACTACTTTAGTTGTATTAGTTGCAATCTTCATCTTTGGAGGTGAAACTATTAGAGGATTTGTATTTGCAATTTTAGTTGGTATCTTAGTGGGTACTTATTCATCTATCTTTGTGGCAACGCCATTAATGAAAGATGTAATGAGTGATAAAGAAGCTAAGAAAATGGCTGAATTCAAAAAAGAAGACTAAATAATTATTTAGATATAAAAAAGTCCTGATGAAAGTCAGGACTTTTTTTATATATTTATATTAAACCAATTAAATTCACTTATGTATAAATTAAAAACTTTACTGTTTCTTATAACAGTTTTATTTATTTCTTGTAACTCAAATTCAATTTATAATGAGTTTAATTCAGATTTTGATTCCAATAGATGGAATTCTAATGAAGAAGTTTTATTTGATTTTGAAAATACGAATGATACAGAACCTATTTTAATAAAACTACACATTGGTCATATTTATGACTTCCAATTTGCAAATGTTCCTGTAGAAGTAACTATAATTTCTCCAAATGGTTCTTCTGAAACAATTAATTTAGATGTACGATTTAAAGATGAAACTGGTAAGGATTTAGCTGATTGCACAGGTGATATATGTGATTTATACGTGCCTATAAAAGACAAAACAACTTTAATAAAAGGAAACTATAAGTTTGTAGTTAAGAATAAATTTTCAAGTTCGTTTTTACCTAATATATTAGGAGTAGGTATTTTAATTGAAAAGTAATTAAACAAAAAAGGCTCTGAATTTCAGAGCCTTTTTTATTGTATGATGCTTTATGCTGTTTTTTTACTCCTAAATATAAAATAAAAACCAGCTATAATGAAAGGTATACTTAACCATTGCCCTGTGGATAATGCTGAAAATATTGGGTTTTCTTCAAAACCACCTTGACTTCCTTTTACATATTCTACAAAGAAACGAACTGTCCATAGTAAAACTAAAAAGGTTCCAAATAATAAACCTTGTTTATTTCTTGCTTCTGTTTTCCAATACATATAATAAAGTATTACAAATACAAACACATAACCAAATGCTTCATATAATTGTGCAGGATGTTTTGGTACAACATCTGCCAATAATTGAGCAAATTTTGGATCGTTTTCAATTGCTTTGTAAGCTTCGTTTGAATTTCCTATTTGAGTAATTTCATAAGCTTGTCTTGGCGAATACCAATCTCTAATAAATTTTATTCCAAATGAAGAAGTTGTTTCAGTTCCTACAATTTCAGAATTCATAAAATTTCCTAAACGAACAAATACTGCTCCACTTGAAACTGGAATTACAATTCGATCTAAAATCCATAAAATAGGTTTTTGAATTACTTTTTTACTGTAATAAAGCATTACAATAATAATTGCGATTGCAGCTCCATGACTAGCTAAACCAGCAAATCCTGTGAACTCCCATCCTTGAATAATTCCAAATATCGATTCGTTTACATTTTCTCTTATAGGCAATAAAATTTCTAATTTATGATCTTTAAAATAATCCCAATCATAAAAGAAAACATGACCTAAACGTGCTCCTACTAAAGTAGCTAATACTGTTGAAACAAATAAATTATCTAGTTTCTCTAATGTTTCACCTTCTCTTTCATATATAGATTTCATTAGATACCAACCTAATCCAAAAGCGATAACGAACATTAAACTGTAAAAGCGAATGTTTAAAAAGCCTAAATCAATTCCTCCAGTAGGGTTCCATATCATGTTTAAAGCATATAACATATTAATGTGTTTTTATATGAGGTTAAAAATAAATATTATTATTGGTAAAGATGTTAATTAAGTTATAAGATTGTAAAATAATTAAGGAACAGGGTCATAGCCACTCTTTCCCCAAGGATGACAACTTAAAATTCTTTTTGCAGCTAAAACCCCGCCTTTAAATAACCCGTATTTTTTTAACGCTTCAATAGAGTAGTGTGAGCAAGTTGGTTCAAATCTACATACAGCAGGTGTGTAAGGAGAAATGGCAACTTGATAAAATCGAAACAAGAAGATAAATGGATAAGTAAGTATTTTGACTATTTTTTTTATCATTAGTTTACACTAAAACCAGTTCCTTCTTTTCCGTCTTTAAGTTGAATTCCAAGAGCGAATAACTTGTCTCTAATTTCATCAGATAGAGCCCAGTTTTTATTCGCTCTAGCCTCATTTCTCATTTCAATAAGCATGTTTACAACACCTTCTAATTTATTATTATCAGAACTAGCTGCATTATTTGTTGTGCTTTCTAAATTTAACCCTAAAACATCATGTAAAAAACTATTTAAAGTTTCGTTTAGTAATGCTAAATCCTCAATTGTAATTGTTTCTTTCTTGTCATTAACTAGATTAATATAACGCACTCCTTCAAATAGTTGAGCAATTAAAATAGGTGTATTAAAATCATCATTCATAGCTTCATAACATGCTTTTTTCCAGCTGTTAATATCTAAAGTAGACGTGGTACTTGCTTCAAGGTTTTTAGCTAATTTATAAGCATCAGCTAATCTGTTAAATCCTTTTTCACTAGCAATCATCGCATCATTAGAAATATCTAAAACACTTCTGTAATGCGCTTGTAAAAAGCAAAAACGAACAATATTAGGATGAAAAGCTTTTTCAAAAAAGTCATTTCCACCTTTAACCAATTCCATTGGTAAAATATAATTCCCTGTAGATTTACTCATTCGTAAACCGTTCATAGTTAGCATATTGGTATGCATCCAGTAATTTACAGGTGAAACGCCATTACATGCTTTTCCCTGTGCAACTTCACATTCATGATGCGGAAATTTTAAATCCATTCCTCCACCGTGAATATCAAATGTTTCGCCTAAATATTTAGTACTCATAGCAGTACATTCTAAATGCCAACCAGGAAAACCAGCTCCCCAAGGAGAATTCCAACGCATAATATGTGCTGGAGAGGCATTTTTCCATAAAGCAAAATCTTGAGGGTTTTTCTTTTCAGATTGTCCATCTAAATCTCTAGTATTGGCAAATAATTCATCAATATTTCTATTGCTTAATTCGCCATAATTCAATCCTTTTTTATTGTAAGCTAAAACATCAAAATAAACAGAACCTTTACTTTCATATGCAACTCCAACCTCAATAAGTTTTTCAATCAATTCAATTTGTTCAATAATATGTCCAGTAGCGGTTGGCTCAATAGTAGGAGGTAAGAAGTTAAAGTTATCCAAAACTTTATGAAAATCAACCGTATATTTCTGTACAATTTCCATTGGTTCAAGCTTCTCTAATCTAGATTGTTTTACAAAGCGATCATTGTCTACATCACCATCATCGGTTAAATGTCCAGCATCTGTAATGTTTCTAACATAACGAACATTAAACTCTAAATGTTTTAAATAACGGTATATAACATCAAAACTCATAAAAGTTCTTACGTTGCCTAAATGTACATTGCTGTAAACAGTAGGCCCACAAACATACATACCTATATTTCCTTCATGGATAGGTTTAAAAACTTCTTTGTTTCCTGTAAGCGTGTTGTAAATCTTTAAGTCTTGATTTTTATATAATTGCATGTATAAATTTTTTTAGAAGCTATTCCTGCTATTCGCTATATCTTTATATTTTATTTCGCAAGCTTCATAAAATGATAAAGGATGCCGCTACTATCAGGGCTAGATTCAAAATTAAATAAAAATGATGAATTTAAAAGCTAAATCCATCATTTATATAATTAAAATGTAGTGTCTAATTTTATATAATCGAGAAATTCTCTTTTTGTTTTGTCTTCTTTGAACTTTCCGCCAAATTCAGCAGTTACTGTGCTGCTTTCAATATCACGAATACCTCTAGAATTTACACATAAGTGTTTCGCATCAATAACGCAAGCAACATCTTTAGTGTTTAAAACTTTTTGAAGTTCTTCAACAATTTGAATAGTTAAACGTTCTTGTACTTGTGGACGTTTTGCAAAATAATCTACAATTCTATTCATTTTTGACAATCCTACAACTGTTCCTTTAGATATATAAGCAACATGTGCGCGACCTACAATTGGTAATAGATGATGTTCACAAGTAGAATAAACAACTATGTTTTTTTCTACAAGCATTTCATTATATTTATACTTATTATCAAATGTAGAAGAACTTGGTTTTTTGGCTGGATTTAAACCGCCAAATATTTCTTTAACGAACATTTTAGCAACTCTGTTAGGAGTTCCTTTTAAACTATCGTCAGTAAGGTCCATTCCTAAAGTTGTAAGAATGTTCTCAACATCTTTTTTAATTGATTCGATTTTATCGTCATCAGTAATATCAAATGCGTCTTTTCTTAAAGGAGTGTTTGCACTAGTTGCAATATGGTTATTTCCTAATTCTTCTTGTAAATCTTCTTTATTTGTCATTATTAACAATAAATATTTAGTGTAGCAATTTTTAGAAATGCAAAGATAAATAATAAACTTTAAATAAAAGTATTTTGTTAAATTTTAAGAAAATAAAAGATAAAAATTAAATTATTGTTAAATTTGCTTATCTACAACTATATATAAAAATAAAAATGAAAAAAAATTACATTAAATTATTTGTACTTTTAGTATTGTGTAATTTTAGTTTTGCTCAAACTAAACCAAAATTTACTTTAGATAGCTTTAAAATAAATTTAATAGAATCTTCTCCATCTACAAGCTATTCAGAAACCTATGCAAATTTAAAGTGGGATAGTAATTTGGTTAATAAAAACACTTCACTTAATAAAATTTATTTAGAGATAGTTCCTATTATGGATTGTTGGAATAATCTTGATGCAAAAGATTTAAAGAAAACTATTTTTATTGATTTAAAAAATGAAAGTGCTAAGCAATTAAGCAATTATATGATTACTCATAAAGGTTTAGTTTCTAAATGTTTCAAATGGCGTATTCGCTTTGTTGGAAAACAAGGAAATCAAATGACTTCATGGAATTATCATTTATTTATTAAATAATTATGAGAAAAATATACTTATTTATCAGTTTGGTTTTTTCTATAATCGCTTTTTCTCAAGGTGGTCCAGGAGGTAGTTGTGCTACAATTGCTTCTTTTTGTGGAGATGCTTCATTACCGTTTAATAACGTTACAAATACGCCTAATCTTGGAAATATTGGTTGTCTTGGTACTGCGCCTAATGGTGCTTGGTATACTTTTCAAGTTAGTACTCCTGGTCTGCTTAATTTTCAAATATCACAAACTAATGCAGCAGGAAATGGTATTGATGTTGATTTTATATGTTGGGGACCCTTTACAACAGACCCGCGTTTGAACCCTTCTTTATGTACAACTTCCTTGCAAGATTACCCTGACGGACAAAATGCAGGAGCTGGAAATATTGTAGCGTGTAGTTATTCTGCAGCTCCCGTTGAAAACTTTTCAATTCCAAATGCTATTGCAGGTAATTTTTATGTTGTTTTAATAACAAATTTCTCCAATCAATCTGGTTCAATTACTTTTGATCAAACAAATAATACTGGAGGATCCAATGGTTCTACAAATTGTGAAATATGTGGTGTCTCTTTAGGTCCAGATAGATTTATATGCAATTCTTCTGTTACTTCGGTTAATCTAACTGCAAATTTTTATTCTCCACCTGTTTCTGCAGTTACCCTTAATTATAGTTGGTATTTAAATGGCGTTCTTCAAACGACAACGACTTCAAATACTTTAACTGTTACTCAAAATGGTGTATGGAGGGTTGAAGTAGACAGGGTAGCCTGTACTCCAACTGAATATGACGAAATTATTGTTGATATTTCTTCAGGAATTGCTTCCAATACAATTGGTCCCTTTAATGGGGCGCCAGGAGATTGTAACCCCACTTTTGACTTATTAAGTTATTTGTCAGCTCTTATGTCTCCTTCCAATCCTGCGAATTATACCTATGAATTTTATGATTTAGCAGACGGTAGTTTAATTCCAGATCCAGCAAATTTTACACCAACATCTACTACAACTGTATATGTTAAAATTATTCAAGGAACGTGTGAAGGTTCTGAGTTTATAGACTTTAACGTAGATTGTGTACCATCAACTTGTTCATTAGTATTGAATTCACCTACGAGTACTTCTAATCAAGCAATTTGTATCAATCAAGCAATAACAGATATTATTTATAATTCTGGTGGTGATGCTACTGGTGTAACGGTTACAGGTTTGCCAACAGGCTTAACTGCGACCTTTTCAGCTGGTCAATTTACGATTAGTGGTATTCCAACTCAATCAGGAGTTTTCAATTATATGGTCGAAACAGTTGGTTGTTCAACAAATATACAATTGACAGGAACAATTACAATTAATAGTATACCTCCTCCTCCAACTTTGAATACAGTATTTTCATCTTGTACTTCAAATGGTTCAAACATAATTAATAATTATAATGCAACTTACACTTATACATTTTCTCCTTTAGGCCCAACCGTTGGTTCTTCAGGAGAGATTTTAGGAGCAATTATTGGCACATCTTATACAGTTGTTGCTAATAATAGTGGTTGTAATTCGCTTCCTTCAGCGCCATTTACTGATATGGCTATGTTAGCATCACCAGTTCAGCCAACAACTACGTCGGTTGCTCCAACGTGTTCAGCTGATGGAAGTTCAACGATTTCAAATTACAATGGTTCATTAACTTATACCTTTACACCAGCTGGTCCTACAGTAGGAGCAGGTGGATTGATAAGTGGAATGACAGTTGGAACCAGTTATACAGTTGTTTCAAACAATGGTAATTGTGATTCAGTTGCTTCAGCCGGATTCAGTAATTCAGGTATGTTGTCAACACCAGTTCAACCAACGATTACTTCCGTATCACCAACGTGTTCATCAGATGGAACTTCAACTATATCCAATTATAACGGTTCATTAACGTATCTATTTACGCCAGCTGGCCCTACAGTTGGAGCAGGCGGATTAATTTCGGGAATGACAGTTGGAACCAGTTATACAGTAATTGCTGATAATGGAAGCTGTTCATCAGTTGCATCTGCTAGTTTTAGTAATGCTGCGATGTTAGCATCACCAGTTCAGCCTACTATTTCATCAGTTTCACCAACGTGTTCAGCTGATGGAAGTTCAACGATTTCAAATTACAATGCAGGTTTAACTTATATTTTTACACCAGCTGGTCCTACAGTAGGAGCAGGTGGATTGATAAGTGGAATGACAGTTGGAACCAGTTATACAGTTGTTTCAAACAATGGTAATTGTGATTCAGTTGCTTCAGCCGGATTCAGTAATTCAGGTATGTTGTCAACACCAGTTCAACCAACGATTACTTACGTATCACCAACGTGTTCATCAGATGGAACTTCAACTATATCCAATTATAACGGTTCATTAACGTATCTATTTACGCCAGCTGGTCCTACAGTAGGAGCTGGAGGGTTAGTAAGTGGTATGACAGTTGGGACTAGTTATACAGTTATTGCAGATAATGGCAGTTGTTCATCAGTTGCATCTGCTAGTTTTAGTAATGCTGCGATGTTAGTATCGCCGGTTCAGCCAACAACTACGTCGGTTGCTCCAACGTGTTCAGCTGATGGAAGTTCAACGATTTCAAATTACAATGCAGGTTTAACTTATATTTTTACACCAGCTGGTCCTACAGTAGGAGCAGGTGGATTGATAAGTGGAATGACAGTTGGAACCAGTTATACAGTTGTTTCAAACAATGGTAATTGTGATTCAGTTGCTTCAGCCGGATTCAGTAATTCAGGTATGTTGTCAACACCAGTTCAACCAACGATTACTTACGTATCACCAACGTGTTCATCAGATGGAACTTCAACTATATCCAATTATAACAGTTCATTAACGTATCTATTTACGCCAGCTGGCCCTACAGTTGGAGCAGGCGGATTAATTTCGGGAATGACAGTTGGAACCAGTTATACAGTAATTGCTGATAATGGAAGCTGTTCATCAGTTGCATCTGCTAGTTTTAGTAATGCTGCGATGTTAGCATCACCAGTTCAGCCTACTATTTCATCAGTTTCACCAACGTGTTCAGCTGATGGAAGTTCAACGATTTCAAATTACAATGCAGGTTTAACTTATATTTTTACACCAGCTGGTCCTACAGTAGGAGCAGGTGGATTGATAAGTGGAATGACAGTTGGAACCAGTTATACAGTTGTTTCAAACAATGGTAATTGTGATTCAGTTGCTTCAGCCGGATTCAGTAATTCAGGTATGTTGTCAACACCAGTTCAACCAACGATTACTTCCGTATCACCAACGTGTTCATCAGATGGAACTTCAACTATATCCAATTATAACGGTTCATTAACGTATCTATTTACGCCAGCTGGCCCTACAGTTGGAGCAGGCGGATTAATTTCGGGAATGACAGTTGGAACCAGTTATACAGTAATTGCTGATAATGGAAGCTGTTCATCAGTTGCATCTGCTAGTTTTAGTAATGCTGCGATGTTAGCATCACCAGTTCAGCCTACTATTTCATCAGTTTCACCAACGTGTTCAGCTGATGGAAGTTCAACGATTTCAAATTACAATGCAGGTTTAACTTATATTTTTACACCAGCTGGTCCTACAGTAGGAGCAGGTGGATTGATAAGTGGAATGACAGTTGGAACCAGTTATACAGTTGTTTCAAACAATGGTAATTGTGATTCAGTTGCTTCAGCCGGATTCAGTAATTCAGGTATGTTGTCAACACCAGTTCAACCAACGATTACTTACGTATCACCAACGTGTTCATCAGATGGAACTTCAACTATATCCAATTATAACGGTTCATTAACGTATCTATTTACGCCAGCTGGTCCTACAGTAGGAGCTGGAGGGTTAGTAAGTGGTATGACAGTTGGGACTAGTTATACAGTTATTGCAGATAATGGCAGTTGTTCATCAGTTGCATCTGCTAGTTTTAGTAATGCTGCGATGTTAGTATCGCCGGTTCAGCCAACAACTACGTCGGTTGCTCCAACGTGTTCAGCTGATGGAAGTTCAACGATTTCAAATTACAATGCAGGTTTAACTTATATTTTTACACCAGCTGGTCCTACAGTAGGAGCAGGTGGATTGATAAGTGGAATGACAGTTGGAACCAGTTATACAGTTGTTTCAAACAATGGTAATTGTGATTCAGTTGCTTCAGCCGGATTCAGTAATTCAGGTATGTTGTCAACACCAGTTCAACCAACGATTACTTACGTATCACCAACGTGTTCATCAGATGGAACTTCAACTATATCCAATTATAACGGTTCATTAACGTATCTATTTACGCCAGCTGGTCCTACAGTAGGAGCTGGAGGGTTAGTAAGTGGTATGACAGTTGGGACTAGTTATACAGTTATTGCAGATAATGGCAGTTGTTCATCAGTTGCATCTGCTAGTTTTAGTAATGCTGCGATGTTAGTATCGCCGGTTCAGCCAACAACTACGTCGGTTGCTCCAACGTGTTCAGCTGATGGAAGTTCAACGATTTCAAATTACAATGCAGGTTTAACTTATATTTTTACACCAGCTGGTCCTACAGTAGGAGCAGGTGGATTGATTTCGGGAATGACAGTTGGCACCAATTATACAGTTGTTTCAAATAATGGTAATTGTGATTCAGTTGCTTCAGCCGGATTCAGTAATTCAGGTATGTTGTCAACACCAGTTCAACCAACGATTACTTCCGTATCACCAACGTGTTCGTCTGATGGAACTTCAACGATTTCAAATTATAATGCAGGTTTAACTTATACCTTTACACCAGCTGGTCCTACAGTTGGATCAGGCGGATTGATTTCGGGCATGACAGTTGGAACCAGTTATACAGTAATTGCTGATAATGGAAGCTGTTCATCAGTTGCTTCATTACCATTTATAAAGGTACAGTCTACACCTGCACCAACACTTACAATTACGAATAATACTCCAAGTATTTGTTCAGGTTCGTCAACAGATATTCTTTTAACAAGTAATGTTCCAGGAACAATTTTTTCTTGGAATGCAGTAGGGACAAATGTAAGTGGTTCAACAAATGGCACAGGAACATCAATCAATCAAATATTAACTACGACTTCAGATGTAGTAGGAGAAGTAGTTTATACTGTAATTGCGACTGCTAATGGATGTTCTGCACCACCACAAGAGGTCCGTGTATACGTTAATCCAGTTCCTGATGTTGTTGTTACACCAACATCAGAAACAATATGTTCAGGTACGTCAACTAATATTTCTTTTAGTGGTTCAATACCTGGTACAGTATTCAATTGGACAGTTGTTCAGTCAGGAGTTACAGGTGCAACATCAGGAACAGGAACAAGTATTATTGATGTTTTAAATACGTCTGTTTTAACAATTCCTGGTACAGCTACATATACAATTACTCCAGTTTTAAATGGATGCTCTGGAACACCAGTTGATGTTATAGTTACAGTTAATCCAACACCAGAGATATTAGGAACACCGACTCATTTACCAATTTGTAGTGGAGAGTTTACTAATATTAATGTTTCGGCAATGGATCCAGCTACAGTATTTGATTATACAGTCAGTGCAGTTGGAGTTATAGGCGCAACAGGAGGAACAATTACAGCAGGAGCACCAATAGCACAACAATTAGAGACTATTTCAAACTCTCAAGGTTATGTAGATTATACCATAACACCAACTTTAAATGGATGTTCAGGAACGCCTATTGTAATTAGAGTGTATGTAAATCCATTACCATTACCAGTATTAGAAGATGGAGTTATTTGTGTTGAATTATCAACAGGAAATGTTTTCCAAACGTATTATTTCCATACAGGATTGAGTAATTCAACTCATACGTTTGTTTGGTATTATGAGGGAGTTATTATTCCTGGAGCTACATCAACAAGTTATGAGGCAACAGCAGCTGGATCATATTCAGTGATTGCTACAAATATCGCAACAGGATGTAGTTCATTAGAAGTGTTTGGAACAGTGAATGCGACGAATCCAGCAACAAGTTTTACATATACAGTTACAAACGCATTTACAGATAATGCTACAATAGTTGTAAATGTACCAGATGGAAATGGAACAATAATGTATCAAATAGACGATGAGGCATTACAAAGCTCAAATATCTTTACAGGAGTAAGTCCTGGAATGCATGTAATTACAGTTGTAGATACACAGGGTTGTACTTACTTAACAGAAGAGGTAATGGTTATTGATTATCCAAAATACTTTACTCCAAATGGAGATGGTTATAACGACTACTGGAATATTATTGGATTACAAAATCAGCCGGGAGCTAAACTATACATCTTTGATAGATATGGTAAATTAATTAAGCAAATTAGTACGACTGGTCAAGGATGGGATGGAACGTTTAATAATCAACAATTACCATCAACAGATTACTGGTTTACAGTTGAGTTTGAAGAAGCAGGGCAACAAAAAGTATTTAGAGCTCACTTCTCATTAATTAGATAAAACAAAAAACACTATAAATAAAAAAGCAGCGCCGATAGACGCTGCTTTTTTAATGAAAAGTGGAGTCGGAGAGAATCGAACTCTCGTCCAAACAAGCAATCGAAGAGCTTTCTACACGTTTAGTTTTTGATTAGATTTTCGACAAAAAGCAAGGCCAAAAACAGCCACTTTTTGCTTAGTTTTACCAATTCAAAGCGGATTTAAAACATCACCGCCTCTAGGTTTATTTTTACGGTTCTCCTGAGCTAAACGCCACAAACCAAGGCTTTTAAGGAGAATCCAGCTTTCCTACCTGGTAGGAACTTGGCACATCTTACTATAATTCAGATTATGCAGCCAAAGCGTAATTATTTTCGCCGTGTAAAAGTTTAAGACCTTTTATTAACGAGAATTGTCCCAGTTCTCGACGTGCTTACAATTTAATTCCACTCGCTGTCAAAACCAGTCGACCCCAATAGAAATTTAATGTTTTTATTGAAAATGTATAATCAATAATTACGCCAAAATTACTATTATTTTATGGAAGAAAAAATTTTGTTTATCATTTTTAGGAATGTTATATTTGTAACAAATCAATCTATCATCAGTTAAATAAAAATATAATGAAATTCGGAATAATCAAAGAACGCAAAAATCCTCCAGATAGAAGAGTAGTTTTTTCTCCAGAACGATTAGCAGAATTCAAATCTAATTTTCCCCAAGCAATTCTTAAAGTTGAGTCTTCAGATATTCGAATTTTTCCTGATGAACAGTATTTTGAAAAAGGTATAGAAGTGAATCATGATTTAAGTGATTGTGATGTTTTAATTGGAGTTAAAGAAGTTCCTAAAGATGCGCTTATTCCTAATAAAAAATACTTTTTCTTTTCACATACTATTAAAAAGCAACCTTATAATAGGGATTTATTAAAAACAGTTTTAGAAAAGAATATTGAATTATACGACCATGAAACCATTGTTGATGATAATAACAGAAGATTAATTGGTTTTGGTCGTTATGCAGGTATTGTTGGTGCGTATAATGGAATTAGAGCTTTTGGTTTAAAATATGAGTTATTCAATTTAGCTAAAGCTGAAACATTACCCGATCAAAAAACATTAATTGAACGATTAAAAAGAAATCCATTACCTAATGTTAAAATCGTTTTAACAGGACGAGGTAAAGTTGCATTTGGAGCCAAAGAAATGTTGGATGGAGCAAAAATTAAAGAAGTTTCTATTGATGATTATTTAACTAAGACCTATGCTGAGCCGGTGTATACTTTTATTGATGTTTTAGATTACAATAAACGAGTAGATGGACAACCTTCTACTAAAGAAGATTTTTATAAGAACCCGACAGAATATGTTTCTGATTTTGAACGATTTTCTAATGTTTCTGATATGTTTATTGCAGGTCATTTTTATGGAAATAATGCTCCAATTATTTTATCAAAAGAAATGTTGCGCTCTCCAAAATGTAAATTGAAAGTAGTAGCTGATGTTTCTTGTGATATTGACGGACCAGTTGCTTGTACTATAAAGCCAAGTACTATTGCTGATCCAATTTATGGTTATTTACCAAGTGAACATAAAGAAGTTTCTTATACACATCCATCGGCAATTGTGGTTATGGCGGTTGATAATTTACCTTGTGAATTGCCAAAAGATGCTAGTGATGGTTTTGGTGAAGTGTTTTTAGAGCGCGTAATACCAGCATTTTTTAATAACGATGCTGATGGCGTTTTAGCAAGAGCAAAAATCACAGAAAACGGAAAATTAACTCCTCGTTTTGCCTATTTACAAGATTTTGTAGACGGTAAAGAATAAGAATTCAGAAGAAAGATAAAATCCTGATTACAAATACGTAATCAGGATTTTTTTTTAAAACGAGTTTTGTCATTGCTTGCCAGTTCGAACAAGTTCTCGAGCCTGAGAAACTAATTAATTGAAGAAGTTTGTTTTATGTTTTTCTTCCTTTGTCAAGGGAATATAATAATAGTTTATTTACTTAATAGAGATGAGTTGCGAGTTGTATTATTGTAATTTTTACAATTTACTTCTCTATTTAAATCTAAATCAGAATTTTCAGGGTCATTCGGATCAATATAAACTACAAAACACCTACCAATTTTATTACTATCTACATTGGCAATATATTTTGATTTTTTATAAAGTTTATTTTTATAATGAAACTTATAAACATAATATGTCTCAATATTCGCAGCTACTTTATAATCTGTTATTTTTCCATAAATTGAAATTTTAAGTTTTGAATTTTCATGACTATTTATAAAATACATAACAATAAAAATAATTCCAAAAACTAGAATTGGGTATATTTTTTCCTTGTGTTTTTTTATATTAGCCATAATAAATTGCTTAATATTTGTATTATTTATGAGTTTAATTAAATCAAAACAAATCTACTATTATTATGTTTTAAAAACCAAAAACCTGTCCAAATAATTCGGACAGGTTTTTTATAGCCCTGATAGAGCCGATAGCTTTGTAGCGTAGCGGAAAACTAAAGGCGAAAGCAGGAATTACTTTTACCAATATGCCTAAGACATTCGCTTCTAATTATTCCCCCAATCTATTTTTCTAGAAAAGTACATTACACTTCCTAATATTAAGAACAATCCAATACTTCCAACTAGTAATGCGTAGTTTTCTAATTGTATGATTACAAAGATAAAACTGTATAAAACGGTTAGTGCTGCGCCTATGAATAAAGGGAATTTCTTGTTTTTTAATACCGAAATAGAGTAGAGGATTAGCATTATAATCACGGAAATAGCTGCAATTATATAGGCAATTGTAAAACTAGAATGTTCGGTAATGGAAATTAATAAGGTGTAAAACATAATTAATGCCAAACCTATCATCGTATATTGAAAGATATGAATACCAATTTTACTGATGGTTTGAATTAAGAAAAAGATCAAAAAAGTTAGACCAATTACTAAAAAACCGTATTTTGAAGCACGTTCGTTTTGTTGGTATTGATCGACTGTTTCAATTAATTTTACTCCGTAAGCATATGATTTTAAATGCGGAATTATTCCAGTATGTTGCTGAGCAAAAGCACGATTAATGTGAAGTATTTTCCAATCGGCATGAAAAGCGTCTTTTGAAATGGCTTTTGTAGTATCGTTTGGCGCAAAATTTCCAATGAAGCTAGGTGAATTCCAATTAGCATCTAAAGAAGTTAAAGTTGTTTTTCCGATAGGAATGAATTTTACGCTATTACTTCCGTTGTATTTCATGTTGAAGTTAAAATCGATTTTTGAAGAATCAGTTATGTTAAAAGAACTGGTTTCAAGTGTTCCAAATACATTATCACCTTCATCTGTTTTCGATTCCATGCTGTAATTAGTGCCGTTTACATTTATTTTTAAATCGCTTTTAATGCTTTTTAAATTGGTTGTTTTGATGATTACAGAAACTTTATCCCAAACGATGTTTTCTTTTTTTATGCCTAATTTGTCAAAGTTTAAGTTTTCAAAACTTCCGTTAAAAGCCATATCTGCTTTAAATACTATTGGATTGTATAAGCTTCTTTTGATATCGCTTACTTTTTCGACTTTTGTTTTGTTTTGTAAAACTTCTGGAAAAAAGTAAGCATGATTAATAGTAATCGTTTTTTGAATACTTGTTTGTTTGGTTTTGCTGTCTATATAAGTTGTTTCGGTTTCAATTTTATATGGAACTTTTAAAATGGGTCCATAAAAATTAATGTCTTCTCCCCAAGAATTGGTTACTTCTGCAACTACTTCATTTTTTCGTTGTGAACGTTCGCTAATTAAATCTTGTACTAGAGCTAAAGGAATTAGTAAAAAGAGTGTTAACGCTCCAACCATAATCATTTTGGCGGTGTTAGATTGAAAGAAGTTGGACTTTGTTGTCATTGGTTTTTCGTTTTGATTTTCCATTGTTTTTGTTTTTAGAGATTTTATAATAAATGATTGATTACGATGTACGTAAATAAAATTGAGATTGGAATGTTACTTAAGGTTATGCCAATACGAATAAATATTTCGTAGTAGTTATCCCAATTTTTTATAAGTTGAAGAATTAAGTAAAATAGATAAACTGTATTAACTAATAAAGCTCCAGAGACATATATAAGTCCAATATATAATAGCGGTTCGTATTTTGTACTTGCAAAGAGTAATAGTAAAGAAGCGCCTACTGCAAATGATATAATTGGAATAATGTTTTGTTCGATAAGTTCTATTTGTCTGTCTTTTTCCATAATTATTGAATATTAAATGTTTTTTGCAATTGAGTTTTATCTTGGTGTAATAGATTTATAAAATTTAATTTATAAAATGGATGTGCTTTTTTACCACGTTTAAATTGTTTGATGAAGAATTTTATTTGATTAGGGTAGAAGAGAATTCCAACAGAAATACCAAAAAGTAAATACAAACTTCGTTTTCCGTTTCCTAATAAGTAAAATTGCATTCCAATTTCATCAACTACTGAAACTCCAGTATTGGTTAATACATGAAATACATCATGGTCTTCTAATTTATCTTGAATTTCAAAATCATGTTTGCATAAAAAGCAACCTAAATGAAACCCAACAGAGTTTTCGGAATATTGTAATAACTCCTTGATTGAGATGTTCCAAGGTTCATTTTTTTTGAGCCATTTTTGATAGGGTTTCTTCGTGGCTTCATACATTTTTTCTACGAGTAAATCTTTCATTTTAATTGTTAAAAGTACTTTGAAATTCAAAGTAAATGGATAAAAAAATAGTTCTAAGTATTCGATATTAATTTTTCAAGGGCATCAATATGATCTTGAAAGGCTTTTTTTCCTTCTTTTGTTGCAATATAACTTGTGTTGGGTTTTCGCCCAATAAATTGTTTTTCTACAATAATATAAGCTTCGCTTTCTAATGCTTTTGCATGACTGGCTAAATTACCATCGGTAACACCAAGAAGTTCTTTTAAGGTAGAGAAATCGGCACTTTCATTCACCATCAAAACCGACATAATACCCAAACGGATACGATGATCAAATGCTTTGTTTATATTTTGAATGATGTTTTTCACTAACTAGTTTGTTTAAGTAAATTTTACTTCCTATCGTATTTATAATACATAATGCTTCCGTATAATATATGTGCAATACCAAAACCTAAAACCCAAAACCAAAGCCCGTATCCAGAAAATTCAACAGATATTAAGCCAAGAATAATTTGTGTTATTCCTAAATAGCGTACATCTCTTAGTGTATATTTACTTGCATTTAAACAAGCTAAGCCATAAAACAGTAATGTTATTGGAGCTATTAATCCATAATGTCCTTGACGAATTAATAATATTGAAAATATTCCACCGGTTATTAAAGGAATAGCAAAGTTGATAAGCACACGTTTTGAGGCAGGATTCCAAATACGTTCTCCTAATTTGTTTGCTTTTTTAACAGTTAACAAATAAGCTGTTCCAACAGATAGTATTAATACAATAAAAGCTGTGAGTAAAATTAGTTTGAAAGTTTTACTTTCTAATGTAATGTAGGTGTATTGATGTGTATTTATAAGAAAGTTTACATAAACAGCTCCTAGTAGAGCATATATCCCTGCTAAAACTCCAGATAGACCACTTAATGAGATAAACTGAGTAGATTTACTCATCATTTCTTTGATATCCTGTATGTCTTTTAAATATTTACTTGCTTCCATATAAAAGTACTTTGAATTACAAAGTAAAGTTAAATAAATAGTTCTACCAAATATTTTTCTGATATTTTACAAATAAAAAAGTGTTAGAGGAAATCTAACACTTTTAAAATACTAATAATTTATGATAGATTATAATCTAAAAATTCCTCCAACGGTAATAATACGTTGAAAAAACCAAAAATTTTGTTCGGCACTATCGGCACTACTTTTTGTTGTTCTTATGTCATTCATTTCAATATATCCACCTTTTAATTCTGTTTGAATAAAGAAATATTTAAAGAATGTAAAGTTTAATCCTGCTTTTGCAGACACTCCATAACCTGCAATATGAAATTCATCATTTCTTTCTTTTCCTAATAAGGTTGAATTTGTTTTAGGGTATAATATTCCGGCTCCTAAACCTTCTGTTAAATTCAATTGAAATTTATCTGTATTTGGTAAACCAAACCAATTTGAAATATCATCAACTCTACTAATTTCCGTATTTACATAGTTTAAACCATCAGTATGTTCAAATAAAAGAAAATCTTTATCAAGAGTCAATGAACCATTATTTGGGTCTTCGTTATATGTTCCTGCATTTGGGTAATAGCCAGAATAGTTTACTCTTTGGTCATTATACACTACATATTTCATATGATCGAAACCAATGGAAATATTATAATGATCATTTATAAAATAACCAATTCTAAAATTAGTCTGTGGAATTGTCATTCTAGCTGGATTGAAATAATCAATATGGTATCCTTTTGGTTTATCATGAGCTTTTACATCATATAATGTAAAATCATAATCAGCACCTTTAAATCGAATGTCTGATTTTGAGAAACTTTCTCTATTTCCGCCCCAAAAAATATAAAATTTACCTTTATTATGTGCGGTGTATTTTTCAGGATTTTCTGCAATTTCTTGTGAAAAGGTGTACTGTGAAAAAACACAAAAAGTTAGTACAGCCATTAAAAATGGATGTCTCATTTTAGTATAGAAATATTAAAATTGATTTATTGTTTTACGAATGGCAACTAGTTTTGTCATCAATCCTTCAAAATAATCAAGGTGTAACATATTCGCACCATCACTTTTAGCATTTGCAGGATCAAAATGTGTTTCAATGAATAGACCATCAACACCAACTGCAATTCCTGCTTTAGCAACAGTTTCAATCATGTCAGGTCTTCCGCCTGTGACACCAATTGTTTGATTAGGTTGTTGTAATGAGTGTGTTACATCTAAAACGGTTGTTGCATATTGTTGCATGGTAGGAATCCCTCTAAAATCAACAATCATATCTTGGTAGCCAAACATTGTTCCTCTATCGGTAACCATAACATTTTGATTGTTACAATCTAATACTTTTTGTACGGCATGTTTCATGCTTTCCGGACTCATAAATTGGCCTTTCTTCAAGTTTACAGTTTTACCTGTATTTGCAGCAGCAACCACTAAATCAGTTTGGCGTACTAAAAATGCTGGAATTTGTAAAATATCAACATACTCAGCGGCCATTATTGCATCTTCATTTGTATGAATATCAGTCACAGTTGGTACTCCAAATTGTTTTGATACTTTTTCAAGAATTTTTAAAGCTTTTTCGTCACCAATACCTGTAAAACTATCAATTCTAGAACGATTTGCTTTTTTAAACGAACCTTTAAATACAAAAGGAATCTCTAACTTATCAGTCACTTGTACCAATCTTTCAGCAATTCGCATTGCCATTTCTTCTCCTTCGATAGCACATGGGCCAGCTAAAAGAAAAAAGTTTCCTGATTCTGTATGTTTAATTTGAGGTATGTTTTTTAAATTCATGATGTGTTGATTTTGAAGTTGCAAAGATAAAAAGAAAAACCTTTTAAACAGTTGTTTAAAAGGTTACTTATGTTACTTATTAAAATTTAACGTTTAAAGCCTTATTTGTTTTTTATTTCAAACCCTTTTGGGCAAAGTATTTTACCTTTTTCTAAAGTATTAAAATACAGTAATCCTTTTTTATTTGTTCCTTCAAATGCATATTCATAAATAGAAAGTGTTCCAGCTCCCATAGTATTGTTTTTTGTTGGAAAAGGACAACAAGTATCTACTTTTTTAAAGGTAACTTTTTCTCCATTCTTACCTTGTAAACCGTTAAAAAAATAGCCTAAATATTGTTGTTCTTGTCGGTCTAAAATTAACCCAATATTAATAGGGTAATCAGCATCAAATCCATATTTTCCATCTGTAGCGTATTCGGTAAATAAAAACATATCGTTTTTTACTATTGGTTTTACAGCAGTATTGTCTATATTTTGAATCGTAGATTTTGTACTTATACAAGAAGTAAAAGCGATTAAAACAAGTAATATAAAAGATTTTTTCATTGTAATTTTATTTTGATTTCATAAAAAAGGCAACAATTGCAGAAGTAACAATTCCCATAGATAATCCTCCAAATGCAGCTTGAAACATGTAGCTTTTTAAATTAAAAAAAGCTTGAGCATCTTCTAATTTCATTCTATTGTTTTCTACAGCATAGTTTATTGCATTTTGAAAATAATTTGGTGATATAATTTCGCAAGTAATATATTGACTTACCGGACTTAATAATGTTACTACCAATGCCACAATGGATCCTGATAAAAATCCTTGTTTCCAATCCATTTCATTTTGAAAATAATTTGCTTTTTTATCGCGCAACGCTAAAACAAAAATTACAATTGCAATTATTGAAAACAACATTGAATAAATAGGATGCTTGCCTATTAATTCATCATGCCAACCTAAATATTTTTCCAAATACATCCATGCTAATCCAGCTATTGTAAAAATTACTCCCCATTTTATTTCTATGGCAATTTTATTCATAATTATAATGTTTATGCATCAAATTTAATATAAACTAATAAAATTAATATAATTTCGGAATTGAATTTTTATTTTTGCTTTAAAATAATTGATTTATGGAAATTATATATGGGACATGGCATTGGGCTATTTCTGGTTTATTGATTGGTTTAATTATGTTATTGTTAATTTATTTTGGGAAGTCTTTTGGAATGTCTTCTAATTTAAGAACAATGTGTAGTATGGCTGGCGCTAATAAACACTGTTCTTTTTTTGATTTAGATTGGAAAGAACAGAAATGGAGTTTAGCAATTGTAGTTGGAGCTATCTTGGGTGGCTTTGTTGCTTATCATTTTTTACAAAATGGTACAGAAGTAGCAATAAACCCTACAACAATTGAAAAGTTAGCTGCAATGAATATTGACGCGCCAAATGGAAAGCTAGTTCCAGATGCTTTATTTAGCATTGAAACAATGATGACTTTTAAAGGATTTTCAATCCTTTTATTAGGAGGTTTATTAATTGGTTTTGGTTCAAGATATGCTGGAGGATGTACTTCAGGACACGCGATTTCTGGGATGAGTAATTTACAACTTCCTTCATTAATTGCAGTCATCGGTTTCTTTATTGGCGGCTTGATTATGGCTCATTTAATTTTACCATTGTTATTTTAATTTTAGAAAAAGAAAAGATGAAATTATTTAGATTTTTAATTGTTGGATTTATATTTGGTATAGTTTTAACTAAAGCAGAAGCAGTATCTTGGTATAGAATATATGAAATGTTTATGTTTCAATCATTTCATATGTATGGAATCATAATGGTTGCCATTGCAACAGGTGTAATTGGAATCCAAATTATAAAAAGAAAAAAAATGAATGACTTTAAAGGCAATCCTATTATGATTGTCGATAAAGACAGAGGATTTGCTCGCTACATGATTGGTGGAATTTTCTTTGGTTTAGGTTGGGGATTAGTTGGGTGTTGCCCTGGACCAATATTTATTCTATTAGGAACAGGAATTTATGCAATTGGAGTAGTTTTAATCGGAGCATTATTAGGAACCTACATTTACGGTATGTTAAAAGATATTTTACCGCATTAAAGTTTCGTTAAAGTCTCTTTTCTAATTGACATTTGCTTTTCTGTTTCGTAACTTTATAGAAATATAAATAATTATGAAAACACAAATCTATATACAGAATTTAAAATGCGGTGGTTGTGCAAATACCATCATGAAAAATTTAACCCAGTTAAATTCTATTTCCAATGTGGAAGTAGATGTAGAAAATAGTCTTGTTTCATTTGAAATGGAATCTGAAAAAGATTTAGATGAAGTGAAAGGAACCCTTAAAAGAATTGGGTATCCAGAAGATGGTGAGGCAAATAGCATAGGATCTAAAGCAAAATCTTATGTAAGTTGTGCTATAGGAAAAATTACAACTTAATAGATTAGAGTAAAATAAAAAATCCCGATTATCGGGATTTTTTATTTTTATTGAATTTCTGCACTTAAACCAGCGTCTAGCAAACTAGAACAATATGGTTTAAGTTCGTCATAACTTCCTGTTTTTACTGCACATTGTCCTTTATAATGTACTAAAACGGCACATTGTTCTGCTTGTAAAGGTTCGTGATTACAAACTCTTACTAAAGTATCAATAACATGGTCAAAAGTATTAACATCATCATTATATAAAATGATTTCGTTGTTTAATCCTACGGCTTCATTAACTAAAACGTCTTCTTGTATTTTTTCTATTGTACTCATTCTTTTTATCTTAAAAGTTTAAAGTTCAAATGTTTAAGATTACAAATTTATAAAATTCTATTTAGTATACTTCAAAGCCACCCAATTATTTCTTTCAAATTTTTTAACGTAAGTCAATCCGTTCTTAGTGCAAGATGCATCAATAACCGGAATGTCTTCAGTGTAAAATCCGCTTAAAAATAAGGTTCCACCTGTGTTTAAACAATCAACATATTTTTTCATATCGTTTAACAAGATGTTTCTATTTATGTTTGCAATAATTATATCGTATGTTTTTCCGGATAGTAAAGCAGCATCACCTTCATAAACCGAAATATGTTTACAATTATTACGCTCTGCATTTTCAATAGAATTTAAATAACACCAATTGTCAATATCAATAGCATCGATAGGTTGAGCGCCTTTCATTTCAGCTAAAATTGCTAAAATTGCAGTTCCGCAACCCATATCTAATGTTTTTTTACCTGCAACATCTGTTTCTAATAAATGCTGAATCATCATATGAGTAGTTTCATGGTGACCCGTTCCAAAACTCATTTTTGGTTCAATAACAATATCAAATTCAGCTTCTGTTTTAGCATGAAAAGGAGCTCTTACATGGCATTTTCCATCTACATCAATTGCTTCAAAATTCTTTTCCCATTCTTCATTCCAATTCACTTGGTCAATTTCTTCAAATGTATATGAGATTTTGAATTCATCGCTTCCCAAAACAAAAATATCTTCTAAAATATCTTCCGTCCATAAGTCCTTTTGAACATAAGCAGACAAACCTGTTTCCGTTTCAATAAAGCTTTCAAAAGCCTTTTCACCAAGTTCAGCAAGTAGTATTTCAGAACCTAATTCTTTTGGTTCAACAGTAAAATGATATCCTATATAAATATTTGACATGGTTTATTTTTTTTGCAAAGATAAATAAAGCAATTCCTTTTAAATAATTTATTTTTGCATACTAAATTACTTTTATAACGCACATTTCATGAAATACTTCATAACTTTAATCTGCTTAATTTTATCTTTATTTTGTTTCTCTCAAGTAGCTAAGGATTCAATTAAAAATAACGATTTAAAACTGGCTGCATTACCTTATTATAGTTTTGGTAAAGGATTAGGAATTACATCTCCTGATAGTATTTTTCAATTGAATATTCGTTTTAGAATGCAAAATAGGGTTACATATTTCAGTGAAGAAGAAAAAGAAAATCGTTATGAAGCTCAAATTAGAAGATTACGTTTACGATTTGATGGTTATGTTGGAAATCCAAAATATTTATATGTAATTCAATTATCTTTTGCCCCAGGCGATGTAGGGGTAATAGAAGAAGGTGATAATTTAAATGTTATACGTGATGCTGCTATAATTTACAGACCCAATGCTAAATGGAGTGTCATTTTTGGACAAACAAAGTTGCCTGGAAATAGACAAAGAGTAAATTCTTCTGGGGCTTTACAACTTACCGATAGAAGTATAAATAATTCTAGATTTAATATTGATAGAGATTTTGGCATTCAAGGATATTATATTAATGAAAACCCAAATAAATTCTCCTATAATATTAAAACAGCTATTTCCACAGGTGAAGGAAGAAACTGGACCAAAACATCTGATGATGCAGTCGCTCTAACAGGTAAAATTGAATTGTTTCCGTTTGGCACATTTAAGAATAACGGTTATTATTTTGAAGGAGATATTTTAAGGGAAGAAAAACCTAAACTGTTACTCTCAGGAGCTTACCATCAGAATAATAATGCTATAAGAACACAAGGTCAAATAGGCGACGAACTTTATAGTTCTTCAACTATTAGATCGCTCTTTTTTGATGCTCTTTTAAAATATAATGGATGGAGTTTCATGACTGCTTTTATGAACAGAAATGCAACAAATCTAATTACTTATGATCCTACTGATGTAAGCCGGTTTAATTATGTTTATGCAGGTAAAGGTATGGATTATCAATTAAGTTATGTGTTTCCGAGTAATTATGAAATTATAGGACGATTTTCGACTCAAAATGTTAAAGATGAAATTAAAGCTTTTACACCTAATACAAAACAATATAGTCTTGGAATGACAAGATATCTTTGGGAACATTCATTTAAGTTACAAGGAGAAGTTAGTTATAGCGAATTAGATTATTCAAATAATACCTCTTTGAACAATTGGTATTTTAGAGTACAAGTTGAAATAGGAATATAGTTTTTAGATACATTTGATTACCTTTGCAGTCAATTAATCGCAATTATGTTACAAATAGGTCAATACAATACCCTTAAAATTCTTAGAGATACTAAAGTCGGACTTTTTTTAGGTGATGGAGTAAATGAAGAACACGATGTTTTATTACCCAATAAATATGTCCCAAGAGAATTTAATATTGATGATGATATAACGGTTTTCGTATATCTTGATCATGAAGAAAGGCCAGTTGCAACAACACTAAAACCATATGTAAAGCTGAATGAGTTTTCTCATTTAAAAGTAAATTATAAAAATGAGTTTGGTGCTTTTTTAGATTGGGGATTAGAAAAAGATTTATTCGTTCCGTTTAAAGAACAAGCACGTCCAATGGAAATTGGTAAACGTTACTTAATTTATTGTTTTATGGATGAAAAAACCAATAGAATGGTAGCTTCTAGTAAAACGCAACAGTTTTTAAGTAACGATGATTTGACTTTTGAAGAAGGTGAAGAAGTAGGTTTAATTGTTTCTCATATTACTGAAGCAGGTATAAATGTAATTATAAACGAACGCCATAAAGGTTTAGCTTATAAAAACGAAGTGTACGAAGATATTAAACCCGGAATGCGAATGAACGGTTATATCAAACAAATTCGTCCTGATGGAAAGGTAGATGTTTCGTTACGTAAATTAGGTTTTGATGCTATTGAACCTTCTTCTCAACAATTATTAGACGAATTAAAAGCGAATAGAGGTTTCCTTGGATTGAATGACAAAAGTCATCCAGAAGACATAAAAACGGTACTTAAAATGAGTAAAAAAGTATTTAAGAAAGCGGTTGGAAATTTATACAAGCAACAATTAATAGATATTAAAGAAGACGGAATTTATTTACTATAAATGACTGACAAGAAAAACATTCTTTTAGCCCTTAGCATCATTTCATTTCTATTGTTGCTAACGGCTATTTTTGTTTCTTTTGATGAAATAGAAGCTTTTGGGATGCAGTTTTCTATCATTTGGATTCCTGTTTGGGTTTTAACTATTTTATTACCCATTTTTAACTTTGCAGAAATAATCTTAGAAAGAGATTATATAAGTAAACGTATTGTAGTGGCTTTAGTTTTCAACATTATCAATATGTTTTTTATCATTCGCCATTTCGGATTTGAATTTTTTCCGGAGTAAAATCCTTAAAGACTTCGTTTTCTCATCATTATTTTATGAGAACTAGAAGTTTTTTCATGATAATACATTATTTTCTTGTCAATAGTAAGAGAAGGAGCTTCAACTAAAGTTGCGATGCTTTTTGAGAAAAGAACTTTTGGTTCAGAAAATATCGAAGTATCATTTCTTCTTACAGCAACACAAACATCAAACACAGTACTGGCAGTAACATTTTTTAGATATCTTGTGTAATAAAGTTCTAAATTATCACTGCTTATGCAAGGAGCGTAGTATATATAATTTGAATCGTTTATATTTTGTAAAATATCCGATGAATTTGTAATTGTATTAAAAGTAGTAGAATTTACTTTTTCTGCAATTCCTAAAGTAGTTTCACAAGGACCAAGGCAACTTGTTTCATCAAATCGTGCGTTATTGAAATAAAGAAATTCTCCGTCTAAGCTAATTCCATGATCCATTACCAACCAGCCTGGTGAATTCATATTGAAATCTCCTTGAACTCTTCCAATATTTGTAATCGTTCCAGCATTAAAAGTTCCATGAAATAGATTGTTTAATTCTGCCGGATAATTTCTTGTTGAAGTCCAATAAAAATTTCCATTTACATCCATATCAGCAACTGCATCTAAAAACGGAGTTGTTGTTTGATTTGCGCCAGTTAATTCGCCAACATAATTAAATGTAGAATCATTAATTTTTGTAGCGTAATAAAGTTTTGTGTTAATGCCGTCGTTTACATTATTGAAAAACAAATAACTTCCACTAGGTGAAATAAATGGTTCCATAGCATCAAATGATAAACCGTTAATGGTTACATCAATTTCATTCCCAAAAGAAGGGTATTCAATAGCTGTATCATAGTTTGATGAACATGAAATTATAATTAACGGGAACAATATTATTTTAAAAATTCTTTTCATACTCCAAATCTCTTTAAAAAAATAAAGATAACCTTTTGATATTAAATCACTCATGAATCTTAATCCAAGTAATCGTATCACTTTCAGAATATTTAATAACAAGTGTTTTTTGATTTAGTGTCCAAAAACCAAGTTTTTTTTGAGAAATGGTATAATACAAATGATTATTTTCCATTCTATTGGGTTCGCCAAGAACATTTAATAGTTCATTTTGTCCTAAACTTCTCAATTCTTTATTTTCAATTACAGAATCTATGAGTAATTCTCTATACAAATAATCATCAGCTTCTTTTTTATTCCAATTGACTTTGTTGAGTTCTATGATGGTTTCTTTTTGGAAGCTTTCAACTGTTTCTTTATCTTTTTTACAGGAAATGAAACCGATTATGGCTATAAGTAAAAAGATTTTTTTCATTTTTTATTGTGTTTTTACAAATACTTTGTAACTAAAAATCACTTCGTTTTCAATCATCCTTACTAGACTATCTTTTGGGTTTGTTCCTTTTGCCTCTAAAAATGCATGGTCTATAATATACCCATGTAAATAATTTATTCCAAGTTTTTTAAAGGAAATATCATAAAAAGGAATTTCTTTATGATTTATGGCGCCAAATGTATCTTTTTTTACTTTTTCCAAAGTTTCAAAATTTACATTAATTTTATCCGATGTAATAAATATAACTTTTATATATCGTGAATATTCATCCTCAAATGAAGTTGTTATAGTGTCTAAAATTCCTTCATAAACAATTCGACCATTATATTTTTGATTTAAAATGATTGTATCTGGAAAATGCAAATCCCAATTCATTGATTTAGTATTATATGTGGTATGGTGAGATTTATTCCCAGTTTCATTTTTCCTAGTATTTTTTTCTTGTTTACAAGAGATGAAAGTTATTATTAGGAGAAAGTGTAGTATGTATTTCATTTTATGCAATTTTTTATAAATACTTTTAAAATTTTAGATTAATATATAAAAAATTAATCTTCCAAATCATACGGATAATCTCCAAAAATACTTGAAAGTGTGACCGATTTATATACTTTACGGGTGTACTTATTTGAAAGCGCAATAATGGTTACTGTATCTTTTTTTAAAGTAGTAAACGAAGTGGTGCTTCCGTGCCACCAACCGTTATGGTAATGTATGGTGTTTCCGTTATCAAATTCATTCATGCGAATACCCAATCCGTAATTACGTATGCCTCTGTGTTCATAACTATAACCTTTGAGCATTTCTGCTTTTAATTCAGGTGTTAGATAAATTGGTGAATAAGTTGCCAAATCAAACTTTAATAAATCGTGGGGTGTTGAATAAATGTTTTTATCGCCATAAATAGCATCTAAAAAATCCCAAGCAATAGGCACTTTATTTCCTTTATAAGATTGACTCACATTGTCTTTTTCTTTAATGTCTAAAACAAATGTATTGTTCATTTTTAAAGGTTCAAAAACCAATTTTTTCATCGCTTCAGGAAACGATTTATTCGTTACTTTTTCAATAGCCAAAGCCAATAATGCATAGTTGGTATTACAATAACTAAATTTTCTATCAATTTGGTATTCTAGCGGAATATCTTTTGTAGCTAAAATGTTTAAAATGTCTTTGTTAGTAAGCGTTTTGCTTCTGTCCCAATTTTCTTTATGATCTGCAAAATAACCATAATGAGCCAAACCGCTTCTGTGGTTCAATAACATTCTAATCGTTGTTTTTTCATGTGGAAACTCTGGAAATAAACTTTTAAAGGTTTGGTCAAGTGCTAATTTACCTTCTTTAACCAACATTAATACTGCTTGTGCAGTTAATACTTTACTAACCGAAGCCAAATGCAAAGGAGTGTTTTCGTTTATTGGTTCTTTCGTTTTATAATTAGAACAACCTAAGTAGTTTTCGTAAATGATTTGTCCGTTTTTAGCCACTAAGAAACCACCACTAAATTCTTTATCGTTTATTTTAGTATTAAAAAAATGTTCCAGAAAATTCTTTTTGTCATTTATGTATGTTTCGCTAACTGTATTGAATTTTACTTCATACAATTCTTTTTTTAAAGTGTCTTTTTTGGCTATATTTTTCTTTGTTGATTTCTCATTACATGAAATAAAAAAGAGTAGGGTTAGGCAGGTAATTAATCGAATAAACATTAAGCGGGTTGGTTAATAAGGTTGATGTTCGGGTTAATCTGAGTTAGTTTTTGTACAAATTCTTCTCTGTTTTGGGGTGAAATATAAATGTCATCGTAGTTGTTGTAAGTGATGATTAATCCAACGTGACTCAAAGCTGGTTTCCAAATTACAGGAACTACAATGCCTTTATGAAACTCAATTTTTTTAATTGAGTGAATATTAATAGTACCTTTAAAAGGACCAGATTTCCAATATAATAACTTAGAGTCTATTGCATAATTTGTTTGCAATATAAGCCAAGTTAAAAAAAGTACTACAACTAAATTTATTCCTGTTACTACATAAATAGAAGTTAAATTATCGTCAAAAAATACAGGAATGGTAGTTCCAATAACAATAATGTAAACTATTGCCATTGTCCATTTATTAAAAGTACTAAAAGCAGATTTATAATGCGTCATACTTTAACAAGTCATGTTTTTTTCTCTATTGTATAAAAATAAGAACAATAAAGGAGTTAGAATAAGAATATACCTAATTGATAATTTAACAGCTTGATTATAATAGCTAAATTTAGTAGAGAAATTCAAACTATTTTTTAATGCATTTAATACATCTCTTTCATTAGTGTGAAATTCCTCAACTTCGATCTTTATTCCTAAAACTGAACTAAATTTTGTAGTGAAAGAATAATTGTTTTGTTCAATATCCTTAGTTGTGGGATGATAACTAATTGTAAATGTTCCAAAAGTGATTGTAATTAAATATACAATGGCAACACTTGCAATTATTGAAAGTAGTACTGTTTTAAGATGCTTCATATTACAACTTTAAAGCTTTTTTTGTTTTCTTGACTAAAGCTTCTTTGTGTACCAAAACAGAAATCGCTTTTAAACGCATATAAGGAACACTCATATACAAATAACCACCATTGGCAACACGTTTTTCATCTGTTCCCCAAGAGTTTTTTATTTTGTAATATACATTTCCTTTTTGGTCTTTTACTATTCCTACAATGTGCATTAAATGGTCGTCTTGAGTTGTGAAATTTTCAAATTCCGCTTGACGATAAGCTGGAGTAACATTCATTTCAGTAATAATTTCAGCTAATCCTGTTTTCTCATCTTCTTCTGTTTGTGGTACAAATGCGATTCCGTATTTCGCAGAAAAAGTTGCTTCAGAAACATCACAATCTAATGCTAAAGAATAGCCATTAGCTAAAGCGTTATCAATATTATCAATAAATTCATCTAACGGAAGATTATACATACTACCATTTGAAAAATTGTCTGGAATATTTAAGATAAAAGAACTGTAATTAGGTTGATGCTTAAATGATGTAATCGTCACATAGTTTTCGGGATTAATTTTCATTGCTTCCATAAAACTCTTTGGCGAATACTTTTTACCCTCAAATGTAAATTCTGTTGGGTTTTGACCTAAGTAAGTATTTAATATAGATTCAATAGCCATTTTCCACTTTGGGGAAAGTTTTTTTCCAGGGTTTTCAACATAGGTTTTCACCATGGCTTCTAAAACAGCAACCATTTCAGCATGGTTATGTGTTTTTTCTTCTTCTGATAAGCCTGTGTAAACTGAAACCGGAACTAAACCATATTCAGCAGCACTGTTTAAAACATCATGCGATAAACCACCTTCACTAAATTGCGCTTTTCCCTGGCGCATGACATAATTTTCAGCTTTTTTAGGATAGGTATTTCTAACTTGGTACATTTCAGATAAATCTACTTTTTTACCTGTCAAACGTGTAATTTCAGATTCTAAAAATGAAGAAGTTGAAAAACTCCAACACGTTCCTGTTTTGCCTTGTGAAATAACAGGTGTATTATCTAATTCTATAACCGATTGAAATTCATAATTTTGTGCGTTTAAAGAAAGTAATCCTGAAGCAAAAAGTATTCCTAAATATATTTTTTTCATGTATCTATTTGATTTGAACATGCAATATAATGTAAAAAATGCTTTATTTTTACGGAAATTAAATTTTTTATAGACTTATAATTATAATTTGAAATGAGCAAAATCAATTGGAAAACCGTAAAAGAATTTGAAGATATTACCTATAAAAAGTGTGATGGTGTGGCGCGTATTGCATTCAATCGTCCTGATGTGCGTAATGCATTTCGTCCACATACAACTAAAGAGTTAATTGAAGCATTTTATGATGCACAAGAAGACACTTCGATTGGAGTAGTTTTACTTTCAGCAGAAGGACCAAGTTCTAAAGATGGAATTTATTCTTTTTGCAGTGGTGGAGATCAAAGAGCACGTGGACATCAAGGTTATGTTGGTCAAGACGGTTATCACAGATTAAATATATTAGAAGTACAACGTATGATTCGCTTTATGCCAAAAGCAGTTATTTGTGTCGTTCCAGGTTGGGCTGTTGGAGGCGGACATTCACTTCATGTAGTTTGTGATTTAACTTTGGCGAGTAAAGAACATGCAATTTTTAAACAAACAGATGCAGATGTAACGAGTTTTGATGGCGGTTATGGTTCGGCTTATTTGGCTAAAATGGTGGGACAAAAGAAAGCGCGTGAAATTTTCTTTTTAGGAAGAAACTATTCGGCACAAGAAGCTTTCGAAATGGGAATGGTAAATGCAGTTATTCCGCACGCAGAATTAGAAGAAACCGCTTACGAATGGGCGCAAGAAATATTAGCAAAATCGCCAACTTCTATAAAAATGCTAAAATTCGCAATGAATTTAACAGACGATGGAATGGTTGGGCAGCAAGTTTTTGCTGGTGAAGCTACTCGATTAGCTTACATGACTGATGAGGCTAAAGAAGGTAGAGATGCTTTCTTAGAAAAACGTAAGCCTAACTTCGAAAAGAAATATTTACCATAATTTATGGAAGATTTTACAAATAATACAATTCTAATTTCAGATTTACCAAAGTTTGAAGAAGTTCAATTGCAATCTATTCAACCTGCGTATTTTAAAGTAATTCTAATTAATATTGGGATTGTTTTTACTTTGTTAGGCATTGGTTTAGGTATGTTGTCTTTTTTTAAAAGCGATTTTTTCCCAAATAGAGTTTGGTTACTAATTGGTACTGCTTATGTAATTGCTTTAGTAATTAGTTTTTTGTTTTCTAGATTAAGTTTTAAATACAAAAAGTTCGCTTTTCGTGAACACGATGCCATTTATAAATCAGGAGTAATTTCTCAAACTACAACAATAGTTCCTTATAAAAGAATTCAACATGTTGCTTTGCATCAAGGTTTGTTTTCTCGTTATTTTGGCTTGGCTTCTTTAGAGTTATTCACCGCTGGAGGAAGTTCTACCGATTTAGAAATTAACGGACTAACTTTAGAGGAAGCGCAACGTTATAAAATTTGGATTATTCAGAAAATTGATGCTTTAATCGAAGAAACAGAGGAAGAATCATCGATAAATTTAAACATCCAAGATGAAATTTGATTTTTCAATTCCTCAGCGGCAATCCAAATTAGGGATTTTAGTTTTGTTCGTGTTTACCTTGCAAAAGATAATCCGAATTTCAATCGCTATGATTGTTGTTTTTGCCATGAATATGGACAAGTTTTTTGGGAAATTAATTTGGCTTGGAATATCGATTTTCGTTGTTTCAGTTTTTGTGACGTTTATTCGATATTATTTTTTTACCTTTCAAATTGATTATAAGTCCAAAGAATTAATTATTCAAAAAGGATTTCTTAAAAAATCTAAAATTAGTATTCAACTGCATAAAATTCAGCAAATTAACCTGAATCAGAATTTGTTGCATAAAGTATTCAAATTATATGAAATTAATGTAGATACAGCCGGAAGCGGAAAAAAAGAAGTAGAAATTAAAGCAGTTTCAAGTTATATTGCCAATCAATTAAAGGAAACTATTGAACTTTTAAATGAAACTGAAACAATTGATGTTGTTAATAATGAGGAATCTATTCAATCTACAGATTCCAAAACCATAAAAATTGGCTTCTTTACCTTGATAAAAACCGGAATTACTTCAAGATATGTAGAAACTTTTGGTTGGTTGTTTTTAGTTTTAAATACGCTTTGGGAAAACGGAAGACAAATTCATATTGAGGATAAAATTGACACTAATTCTATTGAAAACTATTTGAACTTTAATTCGGTTTTACTTTCGGTAATTATAGGTTTTGTATTTATTTTCATATTGATTATTGCAATAAATTTAGTTCGAACAATTGTTCGTTATTTCGATTTTTTTATTACTAGAACCAAATATTCACTTTTACTTACTTACGGTTTAATCACTACTAGAAACACTATAATTAATCCTATTAAAGTCCAATTGATTAAAATTTCTCAGAACTACTTTCAAGAGAAATTAGATATTCGAAATCTAAGAATTGAGCAAGCATCGAGCGAAGCAAATTCGAAAGAAAAAAAGAAAGATAGAATTGAAGTTCCAGGTTGTTCGGAAGTGGTAAAAAACCAAATGTTAGATTTTGTTTATAATAAAGAAATTACAAATCAGGAAGTATATTTTCCAAGTGTTCGAAAATTTTGGATTCGTTTTATTTTTATGATTGTATTGCCAGTTATCGTAGTTCTTTCTTTTAACTCAGTTGCTCACTTTTTACTTTGGAGCAAGTTGTATTTGTTTACTTCATTGTATTTTGTCATTGGAACTCTTAGTTGTTGGCGTTTGTATAAAAACTATAAATTAATGGTCACACCAGAATTTATAATGGTACAATCTGGTTTTTGGGATATTGATACCGCAATTATAGAACCTTATAAGATTCAAGCAATTAAAACCAATCAATTGTTTTGGCAAAAGCGATTGAACATAGGAAGTGTTTATCTTTATACTGCAGGAGGAACTATTTCTTTTACAACAGGATTTTACAATCAAATTACGCAATTGAGTAATAAATGGTTGTATCAAGTAGAAACAAGCACAAAAAAATGGATGTAGTTCAAATCATAGCAAAATGCATAATTTTTCTGTTTGGGTTATTCCTTATAGGAGTTGGCTTCTTAATGCTATTTAAACCTTTAAGAGCACTTTCTATATTACGAAAAGCAGGAAGTACAAATTTTATCAATTATGCAGAGATAACAATTAGAATGATTCCTGCTGCTGCTTTAGTTATTTATGCAGATTTTTCCAGATTTCCAGAAGTTTATAAATTATTTGGAAGCTTTATGATAGGCACATCTTTGGTGCTATATTTTGTGCCAAGAAAATTACATCATACTTATGCTTTAAAAGCTGCTGAAATATTAAAGCCAATTTATGTACAATTAATTGCGCCAATTTCCATGCTTTTTGGAAGCTTGGTAATTTATAGCGTACTTTAATTAAAATATAGAAGATGGATAAACTACATTCAAAAAATAAAATAATATTACTTATAAGTCTTATTGTGTTTTTGTTTTGGGGATCAACAATTTTCATAAATGTATATCAATTTCCAATAATTGGTGTGATTTATGAAATTTTATGGTTACCGATGTTTTTATTATTATTTGGATTACCAATTTTATCAATTATTATGATAATTATATCTAAAGAAACTCTAAGAAAACCATGGTTTCTTTGTTTAGGAATTCAAATATTGACTTTAACAACTCAAATTTATTTTAAATAAATGATAATGAAAAACTGGATTCAAGCCGCACGATTACGAACATTACCTTTATCGCTTTCAGGAATAATTGTAGGAAGTGCTTATGCTTATCATCAAGGATATTCTAATTGGAAAATTGTCATTTTGGCTTTATTTACAACTTTAGGATTGCAAGTACTTTCTAACTTCGCAAACGATTATGGCGATGGAATAAAAGGAACAGATGACAATAGAATAGGAGAGAAGCGTTTAGTTGCTGCCGGAATTATCTCTGCCCAACAAATGAAAAAAGCAGTTATTATTACTGCAATTGTCACTTTTGTACTTGCATTGGCTTTAATTTATGTTGCTTTTGGAAAAGAGAATTTCGCATTAAGCTTAATTTTTATCTTATTAGGTGTTGGTTCTATTGGAGCAGCCATAAAATATACTGTTGGAACAAATGCTTATGGTTATAGCGGTTTTGGAGATGTATTTGTGTTTATTTTCTTCGGATTGGTTTCCGTAATGGGTTCTAACTTTTTGTTCACGCATTTTGTGGATTGGAAGCTACTTTTACCAGCTGCGGGTATTGGATTTTTAAGTGTAGCCGTTTTAAATTTGAACAACATGCGCGATATTGAGAATGATAGAATTGCAGGTAAGAATACATTAGTTGTCAAAATGGGATTGGAAATTGCAAAAAATTATCATGAATTATTATTGATTTTTGGTTCAACTTTATTTTTGCTTTTTTCAATTATTACAGCAACATCAATAAAACCAATATTAATTATTTATTTTCCATTAATTTTACACGTTCGAAATGTTCGAAACGCTAAAAATTATGAAGATTTTGATCCCGAATTAAAAAAAGTAGCACTAACTACTTTTGCATTAAGTATATTATTTTGGTTAACTTTAGTTTTTCTATGCTAATTACTTTTCACTAACAACTAATTACTAAATTATGAAAATTACATTTTACGGTCACGCTTGTATAGGAATTGAAGTAGATGAGGTTAACATTTTAGTTGATCCATTTATAACGGGTAACCCAAAAGCAGCTCACATTGATATTAATTCATTAAAAGCCGATTTTATTTTATTGACCCATGCACATCAAGATCATATTTTAGATGTAGAAGCAATTGCAAAGCGCACAGATGCAGTTATTGTATCTAATTATGAAATTGCATCTTACTATGGTAATAAAGGCTTTAATTATCATCCTATGAATCATGGAGGAAGTTGGGATTTCGAATTTGGGATGGTAAAATATGTAAATGCTATTCATACTTCGTCATTTCCTGATGGAACTTATGGCGGACAACCAGGTGGTTTTATTATTGAAGGTGAACGTAAAAATATTTACATTGCTGGCGATACGGCTTTATCAATGGATATGAAGTTGATTCCAATGCGAACTAAGTTAGATTTAGCCATTTTACCAATAGGAAGTAATTTTACGATGGATGTTGATGATGCTATTATTGCTTCTGACTTTGTTCAATGCGATAAAGTTTTGGGCTATCATTACGATACATTTGGTTACATTGAAATCAATCATGAAGAAGCAAAACGTAAATTCTTTGATAAAGACAAAGATTTAATGTTATTAGAAATTGGAGAAAGTATAGAACTGTAAATTGAAAGCAAATTATAAAAAATATATACTTAATTTTAAAAGGCCTAGTGGAACTTCACGTGGAGTTTTAACTACAAAAGAAACTTGGTTTTTAATTTTAGAAGAAAATGGAAAAGTTGGAATAGGTGAGTGCGGAATTCTTCGCACACTTTCTATTGATGACCGACCAGATTATGAAGAAAAATTGCAATGGGTTTGTGCTCATATTCATTTAGGTAAAGATGCTCTTTGGGAATCTTTAATAGAATTTCCATCTATACAGTTTGGAGTAGAAATGGCGTTTCTTTCTTTAGCTTCAAAAAAACCTTTTGAGTTGTTTCCTTCTGATTTTACTTTGGGTAAAGACTCTATGGAAATTAACGGTTTAGTCTGGATGGGAGATGAGGCTTATATGAAAGAACAAATTGAAGAAAAATTAGCGCAGGGTTTTCGTTGTATTAAGCTTAAAATTGGAGCAATAAATTTTGATAAAGAAATGGAATTATTGCATTTTATTCGTCAAAATTTTGATGCAAAAACTATTGAAATAAGAGTGGATGCCAACGGCGCTTTTAAATTAAATGAAGCTTTAAGTAAATTAAATCAATTAGCTGGTTTTGAAATTCATAGCATAGAACAACCTATTGCAAAAAGCAATACTGACAGCATGGCAGAATTGTGTAAAACAACTCCTTTGCCAATTGCATTAGATGAAGAGCTAATTGGAGTGTTTGGAGTTGAAAAGAAAGAGCAATTACTCGTAAAAATTAAACCGCAATATATAATTTTAAAACCTAGTTTAGTAGGTGGTTTTCGCGGGACTTTGGAGTGGATTTCTATTGCCGAAAAACTCAATATTAAATGGTGGATTACTTCTGCTTTAGAGAGTAATATTGGTCTAAATGCAATTACACAATTTACCTACACTTTACAAAATCCATTACCTCAAGGTTTGGGAACAGGAGGTTTGTATACCAATAATTTTTCATCTCCTTTAGTTATTAATAAAGGTCATATTTTGTATGATACTCATTTAAACTGGGACGTGTCTAACTTAATCAACTTAAATACTAAATAAGTTCTTTTTTCGTTCTTGAAAAAAATATATTATGAGAAATGCAATTATTATCGTTACTACTTTAGTATCATTCATCGCCCTACTTTTTTTTGGTTTTAAATCATTTGTAACCTCAATAAAAGATAACAGAGGATGTGAATTTGCAAATATTGATAATATTGAAATTAACGTTGGTATAGACATTCCAAAAATTGAGCGTTCAGAATGTTATTATGATTCTGTGCAAAAAGTTAAATCGGTTTATTTTAAACTTCAGGAGTTAAATAATCAAGAATATATAGCTAAAAATGAATTGACTAAACTGGATGATTTAGCTGATTTAGAGTTAGAAAGTATGCAGTATTTCTTAGGTGATATGAAAAGCATAAACGAAAATCCGAACTCTATTTATATAAAAACAGGAAAACGAAAAAACAATACACATTTTGTGGTTTATAATGCTTTAACAAATGAATTATGGGCAGTAGTTCATTTTAAAAATTAACTTATTTAATTTACTTTTGCAGTAAACTTATTCAAATGTTTCGATTAAAACTTCCTACAGATCCTCGATGGGCAAATATTGCAGAAGGCAATTTAGAAGAAATTCTAACTGACCATGCTTGGTGCGAGTTAAAAGCCGCTTCAAATGCCATAATGTTAATTAATATGTTGCCAGAGTTTACTGAAATTACCACCGAGCTAACTTCTATTGCTAGAGAAGAAATGGAACATTTTGAGCAAGTGCACGAAATTATAAAAGAGCGTGGTTGGGTTTTAGGTCGTGAAAGAAAAGACAGTTATGTAAACGATTTATTTAAGTTTATGAAGCCTGGTAATCGAAAGCATTTAATTGTTGAACGAATGCTCTTTGCAGCTATGATTGAAGCGAGAAGTTGCGAACGTTTCAAAGTACTTTCAGATAACATTAAAGATCAAAAGTTGGCTGTATTTTATAGAGAACTAATGATTTCGGAAGCCAATCATTACACCTCATTTTTAAATTTTGCACATGAATTAGCTGAGGAAGGTTATGATGTTAAAAAACGTTGGGAAGAATGGCTAGAGTTTGAAGCTAAAGTTATTGCCAGTTATGGAAAATCAGAAACGATACATGGTTAGTTCTTGGTTTAAAAAGTAATTGCTAATCACTATTTTCTATTCTTCAATTCAATCCAACGGCTCATAAACTTTGTGCTTTGCATGGTTTGATGTTGAAATAGTTGTCCCAGAAAGTTTTGGTTTCGATGTGAATTTAAACTTAAAAGTAACTCATTAATTTTTGTAACAAAATCTGCTTCAAAAAGAGCTTTTTCAAAACGTTGATTTACTAATTCACTTCCGTTTTTTTGAGCAGTATTCCAAAGTTCTTCATTCAAATACAGTTCAATTGCCTTTTCAATAAATTCTTCATCAGAATCAGTAATACAACCATTCCAGTCTAAATTTCCATGCATAGCTTCGGCACCAACTTTAGTGGTAACATTGGGTAAACCAAATTGCATACTTTCTAATAATTTTCCTTTTAAACCAGCACCATAAGGAATAGGAGCAAGCAAGACTTTAGCTGAATTGAAAACCTTTTCAACACTTTCAGCTCTTCCTTTAATGATAAAACCTTCTTTATCGTTGTGCAATTGTTTTGCTTTTTCCGAAACATAAGCACCATAAATATGCATTTCGGCTTCAGGGAGTACTTTTTTAATCGATTTCCAAAGCTTTTTCAGTTGGAGAACTGTTTGCCAATTCGGTTCGTGTAAAAAATTCCCTATGCTTACAAAATGCTTTCTTTCTTTAAACTTTGGAAAGCTATCAAATGCTTTTTCATTTAAAGCTTCCACCATGAAAGGTAAATAATGTAAAATAGAATTATCAACTTTAAATGTTTCGGTAAGTAATTGCATTTCAAATTCCGAAATAATTAAACTCAAATCACAGCGATAAATAGAAGCTAACTCACGTTTAAAAACATCAGAAATGTAATCTTCAAAAACTACAGTTTTATTTTGTTTATATGCTGTTTCTCTTGTTTTACGTAAAAAATGCAAATCTTCTGTATCTAATATTTTCAAAGTATTTGGACAATTTTCGGCAATGCGCCACCCGTATTGTTCTTCCATCATAAAACGATCGAAGAGAACGATTGTCGGGTTTAATTCTGTAATTAAAACATCAAAACTTGAATTATTTAACTGAATACTTTTTGTTTGAACACTAATACTTTCTAAATCTAAAGAATTTTCACCTTTACTTGCAGAAGATAGAAAAGTGATTTTGTATTTTTCTTTTTGAAACACTTCAATAATTTGCAGCATTCGAGTTCCTGCTGCTGTTGAGGTTGGTTCTGGCCAAACGGTTCCTATAATTACTAAGTGATTTTGCATAGCACAAATATAATTTTTTATTGGTAAAAGGTATTAGGTAAATGGTAATTACTATTTTTAATTGTTAATTTGCACTATTAACTTATTACCTAAAACCTATAACTCATATATGACTTTCTTTAATTTTTGTCCTAATTGTAAATCTGAACATTTTACTTTTCCAAATAATGTTCGTTTTCATTGCAATGCTTGTGATTTTACTTATTATCATAATATTGCAGCGGCTGTAGCCATTGTATTTACTATTGAAGACAAAATATTATTTACTGTTAGAAATGTTGATCCTGATAAAGGAAAATGGGATTTACCAGGCGGATTTATTGATCCCGTCGAAAATGCTGAAGCGGCTGCTTGTAGAGAAATTAAAGAAGAATTGGGTTTAGATATTGCTCCAAATGATTTAAAGTACATTACTACTTCTCCAAACAATTATTTATACAAAAACGTACCGTATAGAACAATGGATATCTTTTATGAATGTCCACTTCAAACAGATCTAATTTCTATTACAGCAGAAGACGAAATACAAGAGTTAATTTGGGTAAACCGAAATGAAATTGATTTAGAAAAAATTGGTTTTGTTTCTATAAGAAAAGTGATAGGTGAGAAGTTTAAAAACTAAGCACAATTAGGAAAACCTTCAGGTAAATCTCTGTATGCATAATATTGCAAAACTTCTTCAATTGCTAGTTTTAAAGCGGTATTTACAGGAACAATAACATTTCCCATTCTAAAGTCTATTTGGGAAAGATTCATGTAATAATCTGTAAAAACAGGAACAGGTAATCCTTTGTTAATAGCATCTGTAGATTTGTCAAAATTTTCGGTTTGACTTTCTTTGATTATTTTGCATGTAGCTAATCGTAAAGCACCATATTTATCTTTAGTTGCCCCATAACCAAAAAGGCGACATATTAAGCCGCGATATTGGTAGTCTCCACAACTTCCCGAATTACTGTCTAATAAAGATAAAGGTTGGTAAATATGACAAATAGAGCTTTGTTTTACTTTAAGTTTAGCCAAAACAGTTTCTGCATCTCCATTTAAAAAAAGATGAAAAGCCCAAGGTAAAAATTCTAAAGGGGAGGCGTCAATATCTTGTTTTGTGCAGCATTTTCCACATCCAGCAATACAACCAAGTTTTGTTTGTGTTTGAAATTCTGCAATTTCTAGATCAAGATTTTTGTATAATTCTTCAACTAATCTAACGCGGTTTTCTATTGACATTAATTTCTTTCGAAGGTAGTCTATTAAATGGCTGTTTGTTAGAATTATAACTAATTATAAAATTAAAGTTTTTCGCCTTTGTAATTATCAGGAAAAGGTCGGTATGCATAATACTGTAAGACTTCTTCAATAGCAAGTTTCATGGCTTTGTTAACTGGAACAAAAACATTTCCTAATTTAAAATCTATTTGCGAAAGTTGCATGTAGTATTCTGTGAATATTGGAATAGAAAGACCGTTGTTTATAGCCTCGGTAGATTTGTCAAAGTTTTCCTTTTGTCCTTCTTTAATAATATTACAACTAGCAATACGTAATTGTCCATACTTGTCTGTTGTTGCTCCGTAACCAAATAAACGACAAATTAAACCACGATGTTTATAATCGCGGCATTGTCCTTTGGTATATTCTTCAATTGATTTGGCTTGGTATAAATAACAATTAGGAGTTACTGTGTTATTTAAAGCAGTTAATTTTTCTTCGGCCTCACCTTCCATAAAAACATGAAATGCCCATGGAAGAAATTCTAGTGGAGAAGCATCAATATCTGGAGTAGAACAGCATTTTCCACAACCAATTACACAACTAAGTTTTGTTTCAGTTTGAAAGGTTTTAATCTCAGACTCTAGGTTTTGATACAATTCGTTTACCAATTGAACCTTTTCTTCTATGCTCATAGCTGCAAAATAAGTGTAAAAATACAAAAAGCTCTGTAAAAACAGAGCTTTTTTGTGACCTCGACTGGATTCAAACCAGTAACCTTCTCAGCCGTAATGAGATGCGCTATTCAGTTGCGCCACGAGGCCTTATTGAGGGTGCAAATATAGATATAAATGACTAAATTGCAAATCTATTCGTAAAAAAAATAAAAAAATGGACATAGAAAAATTCATTCGTAACATTCAAGATTTTCCAAAACCAGGAATTGGGTTTAAAGACATTACACCATTATTGAATAATCCAGAGGCAATGGCTTCTTGTTTAGATTTGTTAATCAGTAATTTAGCGGATAAAAAAATAGATAAAGTTATTGGTGTTGAAAGTAGAGGTTTCTTCTTTGGAACTTTAATTGCTCAAAAATTAAATGCCGGATTTATACCTGTTCGTAAACCAAATAAATTACCTTTTGATACCATTTCGGCTTCTTATGAATTAGAATATGGATCTGATACCTTAGAAATTCATGTAGATGCAATTCAAAAAGGAGATAGAGTTTTAATTCACGATGATGTTTTGGCAACTGGTGGAACTGCAAAAGCAGTTTGCGAATTGGTAGAAAAACTTGGTGGTGAAATTGTACAGTGTAATTTCTTAATGGAACTAAGTTTTCTTAATGGAAGAGATAATCTTCCGAACAAAGAAATATTTGCAGTATTAACCTACTAATCTAAAGACTTTATGGTAATGTAATATCTATAAGCTAAAATAGCTTGTTGCCATTTTTTAGCTTTGGTTACATCTAAACGTTGCTTAGTGAAACTTGGTAAAATAAGTTTATTTAGCTTTGCTAAAAGTTTATACATTGCTTATAATTTTTGGCAAATATAGTCAAAAAAAAGTCCCGCAATTGCGGGACTTTTTTATTTAGTTTTTCTTTTTTAGCTCAGCTTTCATTTTTTCCAATTCAGCCTTTTGCACTTTAATATCTTCTTTTTTTGAATCTTCTTGCCATTCAATTTTTATTCTTTTCATTTCTTTTTCAACTTCTTCTTTTGCTTTTTTCTGAATTTCAATCCTTTTTTTAGAATTAATATTACTAATATTCATTAAAGCAATTTCATTTTGTTCTAAATTGTCAAACTCTTCTTGAGTTACTTTTTTACCGTTGATAAAAATTTCAGTATCATCTGGAATTCCTGCTGAATTTTTAGTAATTACTTTGACAATTTTCTTGTCTCCTTTTATAACATTAACTGTTTTAATTTTATTAGGATCTAAATTATCTACATCCATTTTGTCAACTTCATTGTCATTTATGAAAAATACATGCTCATCATTTTCGTCTAAATCTTTTTTCGATTTAATAATGATTACATTTTTATTTCCATTATCACTAACGTTAACGGTCTTTATGATTTCCGAGTCAATATTTTCTAATTCCGATTCGTCAATTTTTTTGCCGTCAAGGTAAATTTCAGTACTCTTGTTTAAATTATCTTTTTTTACAATAAAAACATTTTCATTTTTATTTATTGATTCATCTGAAGTCCATTCAAAGTTTTTATGAAATGATGTCCCTCCAAAGCCAACATTTCCTTTTCCAGTTGAATCTAATTCTTTAAAGAAGCGAATAGGTTCAATAGGATTGTCTGCTTTTTTAGAAATATTTCCAGAGTTTCCTTCATTATCTTTAAAACTTATTTTAATAGCTGTTATTTCTTTTTTAGTGTTTCGTTTAATTCCTGACACTTTTAATGTAATTCCTTGTTCGTTTTTAAGTATTTCGGTTTCTTTTTTAATTTCTGCATCTGTTGTGTTTTTATCAATTATGAATTGAATGACTTCAACTGCTCTTGTATCGTTTTCTACGATTTCTATTTCTCTAACTTGTGCTTTTGTTTCTATTTGAAATAGAAAGACAAAACCAATTAAGAAAGGTACAACAAGTGAATATTTCCAAATATTCTTCTTTTGTGAGGGATTTGTGTTTAACATAACGATTCGTTTTTTGATTAATGATTGATAAAATTGATTTGTGATTGATAATTGATTATTACATGCTACTACTTTAAGCAACGTTTTTTGATATTGATAAATGTTATTAGTTATTTCTGAAGTTTTATAATCTGCAATAAACTCTAGATTTTCTAAAATAGCTTTGCGATATAACCAAACAATAGGATTTATCCAAAGTATGATGCATAGCAGTTTTGTAATTAGTACGTCATAAGAGTGTCTTTGAGCAATATGAACTTTCTCATGGATAATAATCATTTCTAATTCTTCTTCAGTGAAATTTGATTTATTAAAGACTAAATAATTAAAAAATGAAAATGGATTTTGACTTTTATTGGTTTCAACTAATACAATTTTACCTTCTTTATTTTTATTGCTTTTTTTTAGAATTCTAATAAAAGAAATAACTTCGAATACTATTCTAATGAAGAAAATAATAGAAACTATAATGTAAACTGATGTTAAAAAGAATTGCCAATTAAATAGATTAGATATTTCTGAAGCTTCTATATTTGTATTGGGAATATAGGTGTTTGTTGCGTATTCAATAGGTTCTGGATCAATCCAAACAATTTCTGTAAATGTTATTAATGGTAATACAAATGAGCTTATAATTCCTAAAAGTAAAAACCAACGGTTACTTTGAAAAAAAGTTTCTTTTCGAAGTAATAAATAATAAGTTAAATAGAATACGATTAGTAATCCATTAACTTTTAAGAAATAGAGTAGAAGCGTTTCCATAATTATTTCTTTTTTTCAATTAGTGCTAAAATCTCGCGAAGTTCATCAGCTGAAATTTTTTCTTCTTCAGCAAAAAACGAAACCAAGTTTTTATACGAACTATTAAAATAGGTATCAATAGCTGTATTCATAAATTTCTTTCTGTACTTCTCAATTGTTATTATTGGAAAATATTGATGTGTTTTTCCATAAGCCGTGTAACTTACATATCCCTTCTCTTCAAGATTTCTTACAATAGTAGATAATGTGTTGTAATGAGGTTTTTCTTCGGTTATTTCTTCCATTATATCTTTTACGAAAGCTTTTTTGAGCTTCCATAAAATGTGCATAATTTCTTCTTCTTTGTTGGTTAGTTTTTGCATAATCTTAAATTTGTCATTCTGAGCTTGTCGAAGAACAAACTTAAAACTATTTTTATAGTTATACAACTATTTTTGTAGTTATTTAACTAAATTTTAAGTTTTCAAAATAAATTACATCCAAAAAAAATCCTGCTAAATGCAGGATTTTTTTTTACTTAGTTTTGATTTTTATTCTTTGAATTGTTCCTCGTGGCCCAGGAATAATTTCAATTTCCTTAAAAAGTTGTGTGTTGGTGTTTTTGAAAAAGGTTGTATTATCTTCAATTTGAGTTCCATCATATACAATTTTCATTGTATTTAATGCTAATCTTGGATATCCAGGAAATTTAATATGTGTATTACTATCAACTATGACAACATCTCCATTATTGAGTTCAATTTTATAAAACTTTAATTCTTTTGTTTTTTCTTGACTAAATGACTGCAAACCAATTAATAAGAATAGTGCTAGATAGATTTTTTTTAGATTCATAAGTATTAGTTGTTTTATCTAATAACTCAAATCTAATTAAATTATTTTAAACTATTCTCTTTATTAGCTAATTTAAGCACAATGAACCCAATGAAAACTCCAATTAGACCTAATGCTCCCATGAAAAACCAATTACTTTGATAACCAAAACGCTCAATTATTTCCATTCCTGTACTTGCAGATAAAATGTGGGCTAAACTGTAACTCATTGTAAAAATAGCCATGTAGCGACCTTCATGACCTTTTGGTGCACGACTCATCGCAAATGAATTAGAAAAAGGAAAGGCAAACATTTCTCCAAATGTCATAAATACCATCATTATTACTAATATACCTGCCCAAAAATTCATTAACATCAAAAACATACTTAATGACATTGCTAAACAGCCTAGAGTTACAATTTTAGCAGCATTTATTTTTTTGCGTTCAATATAACTTACTAAGGGCATTTCAAGAAAGAATACCAGTATTCCGTTAAAAGTTAATAATAAGCCAGTTTGAAATTCTGTTAAATCAAATTGTTCTTTGTGATACAAAGGAATGGTTGTAAATAATTGAAAAAACATAATTCCGGTAATTAAACAAGTGGTTAAAAACAACCAGAAGGGTGTATCTTTAAATACAGAATGCGTTAATATATCGCCAGGATTTTCTTTATCTAAATAAGATGATTTTTCTTTTTCTTTAACCAATGACCAGAAAATTAAAATAGCCGCTATACAAGTTAATCCGTCCACCCAAAACAATCCACTGTAACCACCTGTCATTATAATCAATCCGCCTAAAGCTGGTCCTGCAGCAAAACCTAAATTAATTGCAAGTCTAACCAGTGTTAATGATCGAGTTCTGTTTTCTGGTTTTGAGTAAGCTGCTAGCGAAACAAACATGGCCGGCCTAAACATATCGGCAACCACCATAATAAGAAATATAGCAACTACTAAACCTTCAAACGAAGTAATTTTTTGTAATCCAAAAAACATAAGTCCACTAGTAAGTAAACTAAAAATCATGACTTTATAAAACCCTATTTTGTCTGCTAATTTTCCGCCAAGCCAAGAACCAAGCATGGAACCGACTCCAAAACTTACTAAAATCCATTTTACTTCATCATAACTAAATCCTAGGTCTTCCTTTAAGTATTTTGATAAAAAAGGTAAAACCATTGTTCCGGCACGATTGATAAATGTTATCATCGTTAGAATCCAGATTTCCCTAGAGAATCCTTTAAAGTTGTTAATGTATTTTTGAAATGCTCTTTGAATCATGTGAGGTGTAAAACACAAAAATACAAAACTGAAAAAGAAATGAATGTTATATAAAATATATATTTTTGTAAAAATTTCAACTATGAAAAATCTCTTTCTAATTCTTCTCTTAGTGACATCTTCTGTTTACGCTCAAGATAAAAACAAGCAATCAAGTTTGGAATACCAACAACAACTTAACATAGAATTTGCAGATTCTCTTAAAAGTCCTTTAACGGAAGAAGATAGAAGTCATTTTAAAGCTTTAGAGTTTTTTTCAATTGACAAAAAATATATTGTAGAGGCTGTTTTAATAAGAACAAAAAAAGAGAAAACGTTCCAAATGAAAACTTCTACAGATAGAACTCCTTTGTATAAAAAATACGGAGAATTACATTTTACTTTAGAAGGTAAAGAAATGAAATTGAATGTATATCAGAACATCGATTTAATAAAGCTACAAGATTATAAAGATTATTTGTTTTTGCCGTTTTCTGATTTAACAAATGGTAAAGAAAGTTATATTGGTGGACGATATATTGATATGCGAATTCCCCAAGGGCATAAAGTAACAATCGATTTTAATAAAGCGTATAATCCTTATTGTGCTTATAATTATGAATATTCTTGTCCAATTGTACCTTTGGAAAACGACTTAAATATCGAAATCAAAGCTGGTGTTAAAAAATTTCATGATTAATGCAATTTATAAACCTACATACACATTCGTTTTCAAATGACGACACAATATTAGAGGTTGTAAATCAATATCCTTGGGAGTTTAATGAAGAAGTTCCTCAATATTCTATAGGAATTCATCCCTGGCATATAAATGAAAACCGATTAACTGAAGATTTATATATTTTACATGATAAACTCTTATTAAAGGAATGTTTGGCTTTAGGTGAATGTGGATTAGATAAACGAATTGCAATACCTTTAAATATTCAAATCGAAGTTTTTAAGCAGCAATTAGAATTAGTGCAAAGTACACATAAACCTATTATTTTGCATTGTGTTGCGGCTTTTCAAGAAGTTATTGAAATTAAAAAGGAACTGAACATTCAAAACCCAATGATTATTCATGGTTTTTCTAAAAATTACCAAGTTGCAAAATCATTATTGGATAACGGATTTTATCTTTCTTTTGGAAAATATTTATTAAGAAATCCAGATTTGGAAAATGTTTTTAATTTTGCACCTATTGATAGAATTTTTTTAGAAACGGATACCATTGAGGAGACAATTGTTGAAGTTTATGAAAAAGCTTCAAATGTAAAGAATGTAAATATTGAAGACTTGAAAAAAAATGTAATGATGAATTTCAATCAAGTATTTAAAAATAAAGTTTAACATATATAAATGGGAAATTGGAAGGAAAGAGCAGAATTGCTTTTTAAAGAAGAAGGAATTAATAAACTAAATAAAGCTAATGTTTTAGTTGTTGGACTAGGAGGAGTTGGTAGTTTTGCTGCCGAATTCTTAGTCAGAGCAGGAGTAGGGAAAATGAGTATTGTAGATGGAGATACAGTTGATATTACAAATATTAACAGACAGTTACCTGCTTTACACTCAACAGTTGGTCAACCAAAAGTTAAGATTGTAGGCGACAGACTTTTAGATATTAACCCAGAATTACAACTTACAAGAATAGAAGAGTTTCTTTCTCCTGAAAGAGCATATGATTTAGTTTCGCCAGAGTTTGATTATGTTTTAGATTGTATTGACAGTTTAACTCCAAAAATGAACTTAATTATTGCTGCAAAGCGAAAAAAAGTGAAGTTAATAAGTAATATGGGAGCTGGTGGCAAGTATGATGCTGCAAAAGTTACCGTTCGCGATATTAGTAAAACGGAATATTGTCCGTTAGCTAAAAACATTCGTAAAAGATTAAAAAAAGTTGGAATTGATAAAGGTGTAAAAGCGGTTTATTCAGCTGAAATACCAGATAGTAAAAGTCTCAAACTAACTGATGGTACAAATTTCAAAAAATCTTTTTACGGCACTAACAGTTGGATGCCAGCATTATTTGGTTTACATGCAGCAGAAACTGTTGTGAAACATATAATAAAAAAATAAAAAAAGCGAAGTTTTAAACTTCGCTTTTTTTATTCAATATTTTCTAGGCTATTTAATTCTGTATTTGTTTGAATCTCTATAGGATTTACAATTGTAGGTTTAATTACTTTTTTCTTAACAGGAAAATAAATTTCTGTTTCCCATTGTGATGGATTTTTTACTTTTGGTAAACTGACTTTATAAATTTCAATGTATTTATTGCTATTATCTTGTAAATAGTTTAGCTTTAATAACTCATCAATTGCTTTTTTTCTTGCTTTTTTAAGATGTTTATAGTCTCCAGTAAGTGTACTTTTATAAGCTAAAAATTCATCAAAACGATTGCCAGATATTTCACTTCCTTCTGTAGTTAATATTTCTTCTTCTACAGGAACGCACATTGCAAACTTTATAGAGTTTAAATTTTCATCTCTTTTATCAATCATAACAAATGGTAAACCTGATAATTTAATTTCATTGTTTTCAACAAATTCAATCATGTTTTGTAACATTTTTTTAGATTTCAATTGAAAATCATCAATAGAACAAGAATCTTTTTGCTGAATAAAATTAGTAGCATGTTTAGTTACAATGCCTTGATGAGTTATTTTCATAGATTCTAACTCATTTACTAGGTATTTTTCTATTTGATCAATTCCTTTCTGGAAAATATCTCCAAATACATCATCCATTCCATTTTTTAAAAGTGCATTGAACTTCCATTTGAAAGATAATTTCCCTTTCATTGACCAATTGACTTTTGTTCCTTTGTTTGTTTCTGTAAAAAGCCAAGAAATTTTGTGCAATTCTTCGTTTAAATAAAAATCTTGGTTAATAGATTTATTTAATGTAAACTCAGTGGTTTTAATTTTACCGTTTGAAGTTGAACTATTCCATGTAAAACCTGAATTTATTCCTGAAGTAGTTTCGGTGTAAGAAATTGAAGTACTTGGATCTAAATCCTTCAGATTAAACCAATCTTCCCAAGTTGTGATATCATTTACATAATTAAATACATTATCTTTTGAAGTAGCTATCATTTTTTCTCTTTTTATTTCATATTCATTTGGCTGGGTAGCAATAAATACAATAAAAGCAATAGAAAGTAATAATAATAAAAGAAGAATATATTTAGTAATTTTCATTTATCTGTAATGTGGATTACCTCAAAAATATAAAATTAATCTTTCAAAAAGAATTTAATTACAAATAATAACAAGATAAAAGTTAAAAATGAAAAGAAAATCCAATAAACACCTTTGTATTGTAATTTTAATTGTTTTAAATCCTTTCTATATACATAAGTCATAATGATTGAAAAAATAATTATAAAGAAAATTGCAAAGTAAGTTTGACCTGTTGAAAACATAATTATAATTTTTTTGTAAAAATAAGAATTCAAAAAATCATTTAGATATATTTATGTTTTAAAATTTATATTTTTATGCAAAAACAATTAAAAGCAGTTCAAAAGTTTCATGAAACCTTTGGATTAGGAGTTAGTTATGAAATGAAAGCCGATTTAGGGCCACAAAAAAATGATTTGCGTTTTGAATTAATGCGAGAAGAAAATGAAGAATATCTTGAGGCAGTAAGGAATAATGACATTGTAGAAACTGCTGATGCGCTTGGAGATATGTTGTATATTTTATGTGGAACGATTTTAGAACATGGTTTGCAACATAAAATTGAAGAGGTTTTTGATGAAATTCAAAATAGTAACATGAGTAAACTTGGGGCGAATGGGAAACCAATTTACAGAGAAGACGGAAAAGTAATGAAAGGTCCAGATTACTTTAAACCAAATTTTGAGGAAATTTTAAAATAAAAAAAGTGCTTTTCAAATCTGAAAAGCACTTTTTTTTAAATTATAGAGTAAAACGTCAATTATATCTTAACGGTCCAGCCAAATGTGTCTTCAGCTAATTTATATTGAATATTAGTTAATTTTTCTTTTATTTCAATTGCGAATGAATTTTCCATTTTTGGTAATTCAAAATATTCTTCTTTATAAGAAAATCCTACAATAGGATTGACAACTGCTGCTGTTCCTGCTCCAAATATTTCTTTTAAACTTCCATTTTTCGCAGCTTCAATTAATTCTGAAACTAAAACCGAACGAACTTCAACGTTTATGTTTTCTCTTTTTGCTAAGTCAATAATACTTTTCCTAGTAACTCCGTCTAAAATTCGTTCACTTGCAGGAGCAGTAAACAAAGTATCATTAATTCTAAAAAATACGTTCATTGTTCCAGCTTCCTCTAATTTTGTATGAGTAGCATCATCTGTCCATATAATTTGCTGAAAACCTTTATCGTTCGCTAATTTTGTTGGATAAAATTGAGCAGAATAATTTCCTGCAGCTTTAGCAGCTCCAATTCCTCCATTTGCAGCACGACTAAAATGTTCCGCAATTAGTACTTTCACTTCACCTGAATAATATGCTTTCGCAGGAGAAAGTATAATCATAAATCTATAAAATTTTGCAGGAGCAGCGATAACACCACTTCCGGTAGCAATCATAAACGGTCTAATATATAAAGTGTTTCCTTTCCCTTTTTTAACCCATTCTTTCTCAATTTTCAACAATTGTTTTAGACCTCCTAAAAACACATCTTCAGGAACTTCAGGCATTGCCATACGAGTTGCACTTTTGTTAAAACGCATATAGTTCTCATCAGGTCTAAATAACCAAACATCGTCAGATTCATCTTTATAAGCTTTCATTCCTTCGAATATAGCTTGACCATAGTGAAATACTTTTGCAGAAGGGTCAATTGTGAATGGAGCATAAGGTTCAATACTTGGTTTTTGCCATACTCCATCCATATAGTCACAAACAAGCATATGATCAGTAAAAACGTTTCCAAAAGTTAAATTTTCGAAATCAACTTGGTCAATTTTAGAGCTTGGGGCTTTAGTAATATCAATATCCTTGATTGTTGGTAAATTCATTATGAAATGATTAAATGTTATTTGAAATTATCAGATTGAAAATCCTTATAATTCTTTACAATTGCAAAACTAATAAAATTATGTTTGTTTTTAAGTTAACCTATGATTAATTTTAAGGATATTATTAACATATTAAATATTAATGTTTAGAGTATTTAATTTATTTTTGTGATAAATCTAAAACTAAGAAAAATGAAAAAAATTACATGTTTACTTGCATTTGCTGTCTTTGCGGTTTCTTGCGGTAAAAAAGAAGAAGTTAAAGAAGAAATAAAAGTAACTGAGAGTTACGCTGTTTTTGGTGATTCAATTTCAAACGATGGGGCTCTTTCAAGTGCAGAAATGATGTCTAAATTTGAATCTTTGAAAGAAGGTGATACTGTTGATGTAAAATTTACTTCAAAAATTAATGATATTTGTCAAAAGAAAGGTTGTTGGATGAATGTTGCGTTAGAGAATGATAATTCTGCTTTTGTGAAATTTAAAGATTATGCTTTTTTTGTACCTATGAATGCTGAAAATAAAGATGTTATTGTTGAAGGTAAAGCATATGTTAGCATTGAAAGTGTTGATGAATTAAAACATTATGCTAAAGATGCAGGTAAATCTCAAGCTGCTATTGATAGTATTGTTGCTCCTAAAACAACCTATTCATTTATGGCAAATGGGGTTTTAATATCTAAATAATGAAAAATATTTTTATACTAATTCTATCTGTATGTTTCTTTCTTGGTTGTAATACTAAGAAAGAAGAATCTGTAGAAAAAACAACTGAAAGTACTGAAGAATTTGAAATGTATCAAATGTCAGAAATGGCAGCTTTAATGGAACAAATGTATGTTGATAATGAGCGATTAAAAGAGAGAATTCTTAAAGGAGACACTATTGGTCAATTTCCTCAACATTTTACTAAAATTCATGAAGCAGTTTTAACTGATGATACAGATAAAGACGCTTTTTTTAAAGAACAATCTACTAAATTTATTCTTGCACAAGAATTAATTTATAAAGATCCTGAAAATGCAAAGGAACACTTTAATAACGGAATTAATGCTTGTATAGAATGTCATCAAGTAAAATGTGGCGGACCTATTCCAAGAATCAAAAAGCTATATATAAATTAAAACACGTTGAAAAGAGAGATCATTATAACTAACGATGGTTCTAGTTCTATTTATATTCCAGAATTGAACGAAACATATCATTCTAAAAATGGAGCTATTCAAGAAGCCTATCATGTTTTTATAAATGCTGGTTTTTCTCAAATAAACAAAAACTCAATAAACATTCTTGAAATTGGTTTTGGAACAGGATTAAATGCTTTTATAACATATTTAGAAGCTAAAAAAACGAATACTCAAATTAATTATATTGGAGTTGAAGCTTATCCTGTTTCACATGAAGAAATAAAAGTTCTTAACTATGTTCAAGAGTTAAATGCTAAATCGGAACAAGGTGTTTATGATAGCATGCATCATTTAGATTGGGGAGTAGAAAACGAAATTTCGCCTCAATTCAAAATCACAAAAAGAAAACAACTGTTTCAAGATATTAATGATATTGAGTGTTATGATTTGATTTATTTTGATGCTTTTGGATTTTCAGTTCAACCTGAATTATGGAGTGAAGAGATTTTTCAAGCAATGTATAATTCGTTATTAATAAACGGTGTTTTAGTTACATATGCGTGTAGAGGTTCTATTAAAAGAGCAATGCTAAAAGCTGGGTTTAAAGTTGAAAAATTACCTGGAGCTCCGGGAAAACGAGAAATGCTTAGAGCGACTAAGATTTAAGAATATTTTAATTAATGTTTTTAAGATGTAAATCATTATGTATTAATGTTTTACTTGTTAAATTAAAAATTTAATAAAACTTTAGTATTTTTTATAAAGATTGTATAATATTTTTTCAAAAAAAATAATTATATTTACAACATGTTCTTATCCCTAGTCTAACCAAAATTTTATTTAAAGTATGTCCAGAACTATGTATTCTTATACTAAATCTATACTTGAAAGAGTAAGTTTTGATCCCAAACTTTTTTGCAAAGAATTAGAAAAAGCATTAAAAGTATTGCTACCATACGAAATTGACCAACTACGAAACTGGCTGTTGCAATTTACGGAAGAAAAACCTGAATTAAGACAATGTTTAATTTACATAAACTAAAATAAAAAAAGGTCCGCAAATGCGGACCTTTTTTTATTTTGGACTTATTATTTCAACATCGTTAAATGCAATAGCGCCTCTTACAACTCCAGAAATTGTATTTCGTAAAGCATCAATAATGTGAATTTTTAATTCATTTTTTGGATAAAGAAGGCTTACTTCTCTGGCAGGTTTCGGATTTTTAAAATTGAGTAATTTACTTTTATTTATATCATTTAAATCTAAAGTATGTAAATAAGGTAACAATGTAATCCCTAGACCTTCGTCAGCTAATTTTATTAGTGTTTCAAAACTTCCACTTTCTATTTGAAAATGGTTCTGACTAAGAAGAGAATTGTTTTTACATAAATTTAAAATGCTGTTTCTAAAACAATGTCCGTCTTGAAGTAACAATATTGTGTCTAAATCTAAATCTGAAATTTCTATCTCTTTTTTATTTAATTCTTTCGCATTTGGAATATAAGCAACAAAAGGTTCATAATACAAGACAATTTCTTTTATAGTATCTTCTTCTAATGGAGTAGCTGCAATAGCACAATCTAAATGACCATTCTTAAGTTTAGCAATAATTTCTTCAGTTGTGTTTTCCTCAATTATTAAATTTACTTTTGGGTACTTAGTAATAAAAGTATTTAAAAACATAGGGAGAAGAGTTGGCATTATAGTTGGGATAATTCCAACCTTAAATTCTCCTCCAATGTAACCTTTTTGTTGCTCAACAATATCTTTAATTCTCCCAGCTTCGTTTACAATGTTTTGTGCTTGATTTACAATTTTAGCTCCTATTTCTGTTAGTTGAATAGGTTTTTTACTTCTATCAAAAATTAAAATATCTAATTCATCTTCTAATTTTTGAATTTGCATGCTTAATGTAGGTTGGGTAACAAAACACTTTTCTGCTGCGAGCGTGAAATTTTTGTATTCAGCAACAGCTAAAACGTAATGCAATTGTGTAATTGTCATGTTATAATTTTTTTTGATAAAAATAAAAAAAGTATCAGTTAAATTTATTATAAACAAGTGTTTATTTTCAGATATATGTTTAAGTGTTTGAAAATAAAATAAATATGGATTTATTATGCTTTAAAAAATTATGATTTATTGTGTGTGTTTTATATTTAAGCGCTATATTTTTATTTTTTACATAAATATAATTTATATTTGTCATATGAAGTTTTTATGTAAAATTGTATTGGGTATTTTTATACTATTCCTTTCTACACCTACAATTGTATCAGTCATTAACAATGATACAGATACCTCATGTTTTTTTAATATGAGTGAGGAAGAGAGTCCAAATGATTTTAATGAAATAAAAACAATTCCTTCAAATTATTCAATTCCATTAACGATAGATTTTGAAGGTTCTCAAAAAGTAAAATATTCAGTTTTAAATGATAGAAAAGTAAATTCTATTTCTCCAAATATTTTTCTTCCACCACCAGAATTAATATAGTTTTTTTTAAAATGCTTCTTTTTAAAAGGAGTTTTAAATTATTATTTAATTAAAAAATCATTTATGTTCAAATATTTAAAAAACGATATTCCTGCGAGTATTGTTGTTTTTTTCGTTGCACTTCCTTTATGTCTTGGAATTGCATTAGCCAGTGATGCTCCCCCTTTATCGGGATTAATTTCTGGTATTATAGGCGGAGTAGTTGTAGGGTCTATCAGTAAATCTAAAATTGGAGTTAGTGGTCCTGCTGCTGGTTTGGCAGCTATTGTTGCTAGTGCTATAGCGACCTTGGGTAGTTTTGAGTTGTTTTTATCTGCTGTTGTTTTGGCAGGTGTAATTCAAATTCTATTTGGAGTTTTAAGAATGGGGGTTATAGGTTATTATTTTCCAAACAGTGTTATTAAAGGAATGTTAACTGGTATAGGAATCATTATTATTCTTAAGCAAATACCACATTTTTTTGGTTATGATACAGAGGCAGAGGGGGCAGATAGTTTTATTGAAAAATCGGGTGAAAATACTTTTTCTGCAATTGCTCATGTTATAGATAATATTACTTTAGGTTCATTAATAATTGCAGCTTTAGGATTAATTATTATTTTATTTTGGGATAATATTTTATCTAAAAAACATTTTTTTTTTAAAACAATTCAAGGTTCATTAATTGCTGTTGTAGTTGGAACAATCTTGCAAATAATTTTCAGTTCAACAAGCGATTTTTCAATAGATGGAATGCACTTGGTTCAAGTTCCGGTTCCTGATAGTATAAGTGAGTTTGGAAATTTTTTGAGCTTTCCAGATTTTAGTCAAATTTTTACAATTGAACTATTTACAATTGCATTTACTCTAGCGCTTGTGGCTAGTTTAGAAACTTTGTTGAGTGTTGAGGCTACAGACAAACTAGATCCAGAAAAAAATATTACACCTACAAATAGAGAGTTATTTGCACAAGGCTTTGGGAATATTGCCTCTGGCTTAATAGGTGGTTTACCAATAACTCAAGTTATTGTAAGAAGTTCAGCTAATGTACAATCTAATGCTAAAACAAAAATGTCAGCTATTTTACATGGTTTGTTTTTGTTGATTTCTGTTTTAGCAATTCCTACTGTTTTAAATCATATTCCAAAATCAGTTTTAGCTTCAATTTTAATAGTTGTAGGATTTAAATTAGCAAAACCATCGCTGTTTAAAAAAATGTTTTCACTTGGTTGGACACAATTTTTACCATTTATTGTTACAGTTGTTGTAATCGTTTTCACTAATTTATTGTATGGCATTTTTACAGGTTTGGCAATTGGTTTTGTTGTTGTATTAATTAAAAATTATCAAAACTCTATTTTTTTACACAAAATAGAGGATGAAAAAACTAATCTTGTTCAAATGACTTTTGCGGAAGAAATATCATTTTTAAATAAAGCAGCAATCCAAAAAGAATTATTCAGTTTGCCAGAGAACACTAAGTTAGAATTAGATATAAGAAAGACTACTTATTTAGATTATGATATTGTAGAAATTTTAGAAGACTTTATTATTCAAGCGAAGAATAAAAATATTAGTATACATTTAAAATCAGAAAGAGGAATTGTTGATAATCCTAAAAGTTTTATAGAATTTTTCAAATTAAAGAAACAATCAATTTAATCAAATATAGTTATGAGTGATTTTTATAAAAAAATAATAGAAAATAATAAAAAATGGGTAGAAGAGAAACTTCAAATTAGCCCTGATTTTTTCAATAATTTAGCAGAAGGGCAACAACCTCCATTGTTATGGATTGGTTGTTCTGATAGTCGTGTTCCTGCAAATGAAATTATAGGAGCTGAACCAGGTGAAGTTTTTGTACACAGAAATATTGCAAACATGGTAATTCATAGTGATATGAATATGTTAAGCGTACTCGATTATGCTGTAAATGCGTTAAAAGTTAAACATGTAATTGTTTGCGGTCATTATGGATGTGGAGGAGTAAAAGCTGCTATGGGAAATAGCTCAATTGGAATTATAGATAACTGGGTTCGTCATATTAAAGATGTTTATCGTTTTCATCAAAAAGAATTAGATGCAATTGAAAATGAAAGTGATCGTTTCAATAAATTTGTTGAGTTAAATGTTAAAGAACAAGTGTTCGATTTAGCTAAGACATCGATTGTCCAATCTGCATGGAAAAACGGACAAGAGCTAAGTATTCATGGTTGGGTATATGGCTTAAATTCTGGTTATGTGACAGATTTAGGAGTAAATTTTAGCTGTGATAAGGATTTAGCTAATGTTTATCAATTGAAATTTTAGTCCTCTAAATTTTCATTAAAAGCAGATGGTAATAATTGAGGAATATATTTTATTAATATAGGTAATAATATTCCGCCTCCAGGAAGTAAAAAAATAGTTAACGATGGCACAGATTTACAAATGTCTAATAACTGTTTTTTTACTTTCTTTTTTTCATCAGAATCAAGTTCTCTTGTTGTAGATTGAGCTAATAAAATCATTAATTCTTTACTCTGAATAATTTCTTTAGTAAGCCTTTTTTTATTTCTTGTTATTAGTTTTGTAACCGTATTATTAGTTTGATCATAAAAATGCTTTACCGGATTTGAATAATTAAAAAACGGAATTTCTTTTTTATGTTCTTTTATGAAAACATTAATAGTAGTTGTGCTTTCGAAAAGATTTTTTTCTGAAATTTCAAGTTTACGAGTTAAATTACTCAAGAATATTACTTCATCAACTTCTAATAATTCATCACTCCAAAGTGCCATTTGTGCTAAGTCTAACAGGTATAGTTTTTCAATTTCAAAAATATATTTGTCCAATGGAATTGTTTCTAATTGTAAATTTTCAACACTTTTAAACTTGGTATATCGTAGTGAGTTTTCAAAAAGTTTTATAAGTAATTCATCATAATTTGACTTTTCTTTCTTGATTGAAAAGGCTAAAGAAACTATTTTTATACAACTAAGTTCAAAATCTTTTAAATGCTTTGTTGTAAGTTCTCCTATTATTAAATAATGGTGAAAGGCTAATACATCTAAAAATAATAAAGCATTGGTTATTATATGAGAAAAATTTTTGCTTATAATATTATTATTAGTTTGAATTCTATCATTTATATTGTTTTCAAGAATTGAAGACTGACTTCCAGATGGAAATAACTTATTAAGAAAATTATAATTTTCGTGCTGAATTTTTTTATAGAAAAGATTAACTTGTTCTACAAAAACATCTTTTTCTGCATCATGTTTTACTATTCTATATATAGAAAACATAGAGTTAAGTAAAGCTATTTTTGTAATTTCATCATGAGATAAACCTTTAAGATCTATACTAGATTTTAAGTTTAATGAAATAACATGACCATAAATAAATCCTGATTCTCTAATTTCTGAATAGAAAGTATCATAACCGTTTGAATAATCAATAAAATTTGATTCGTTTTCGACAAAAAACTTGTCTATCCAACCGGTAATTGAAGGGTTTATCATGGGTGTTAAATGTTAGGTCAAATTTAGAAAAAACTTTTTTTTAAATTGTTTAATTTCCAAAACAATTTTTATCTTGCTAAAAAAAATATATGAATTTTGCTATTATAATTACTATTTGTACTTTATTGCTTTTGGCATATATATTTACTATTTCATCTTCTAAAACAAAAATACCTTCGGTAATTTTACTGCTTATTTTAGGTTGGGTTGCTAAACAAGCAACAGATGTTTTTCATATCGTAATTCCAGATTTAAATCCATTACTTCCAATTTTAGGTTCTGTAGGATTAGTACTTATAGTACTTGAGGGTTCGTTAGAATTAAAACTAAATAAGAAAAAATTTCCATTTGTTAGAAAGACCTTAATTACAGCAATTGTTCCTTTAATTATTACTGCGGCTATAATTGCCTTTGCTTTTAGTTATATTTTAGAAATTAGTTTTAAAGATGGTTTAATAAATGCAATTCCTTTGTGTATTATAAGTAGCGCAATTGCAATATCAAGTGTTGGCCATTTAAATGTTTTTAATAAAGAATTTGCAATATATGAGAGTAGTTTATCTGATATTATTGGAGTTTTGTTTTTCAATTTTATAGTTTTAAATGCTGTAATTGACTTTAATTCGGTAATGAATTTTGGTTTACAGATATTAATAATGATTGGTATTTCATTTATAGCTACTGCATTTCTAGCCTTTTTATTAAGTAGAATAAATCATCATGTAAAGTTTGCACCAATTGCCTTATTGATAATATTAATATTTGCGGTTTCAGAAGTTTACCATTTACCAGCGTTAATTTTTATTATGTTTTTTGGTTTAATAATGGAAAATTTTGATGAGCTCGATAGGTTTCAATGGATAAATAAGTTAAAACCAAAACAATTAGATAAAGAAGTTCAAAAATTTAAAGAACTTATAACTGAAGCTGCTTTTTTAATTAGATCTTTATTTTTCTTACTGTTTGGTTTTTTAATGAAAACTGAAGATATTTTAAATCCTGAGACATTAGAAATTGCACTAGGAATAATTATTTTAATTTATTTAATTAGAGCGTTACAGCTTGCTTATTTTAAAGTAAAATTAATGCCTCTATTATTTATTGCACCTAGAGGTTTAATTACCATTTTACTGTTTTTAAGTATACCTGAAGCCAATAGAATTCCGTTTGTAAGTAAAGCGTTAATTATTCAAGTAATTGTGTTGTCAGCCTTATTTATGATGGTTGGTTTAATGTTTAATAAACAAGAAAAAGTAGCTGTAGAAAAACAAAAGGAAGACACTCTTTCTGTAGATATAGATGTTCCAATATAATATAATATAATATAATAAAAAAGGCTCAATTTAATTGAGCCTTTTTTATTAGAAGTTTGGTGATAAATTAAATTTCTTATAGAAATTATCCAGTGCTTCAAGTACTTGATCTTCGTTATCTACAATTGTAAATAAATCCATATCTCCAGGACTTACGGTACTAAATTTATCAAGCAATGTTGCTTTTACCCATTCCATTAAACCTGACCAAAATTCAGTTCCAACAAGGATAATAGGGAATTTAGCAATTTTCTTAGTTTGAATTAATGTAATCGCTTCAAACAACTCATCTAATGTTCCAAAACCACCTGGCATTACAACAAATCCTTGAGAATATTTTACAAACATTACTTTTCTAACAAAGAAGTAATCGAAATTTAAGTTTTTATCTCTATCTATATATGGGTTGAAATGTTGTTCAAATGGTAAATCAATATTTAAACCTACAGAAGTTCCCCCACCAAAATGAGCTCCTTTATTACCTGCTTCCATTATCCCAGGTCCACCACCAGTAATTACTCCATAACCACCTTTACTAATTTTATATGCTATTTTTTCAGCTAATAAATAGTATTTGTCTTCTGGATTTGTTCTTGCGGAACCAAATATAGAAACACATGGACCAATTCTTCCCATTGCTTCATACCCGTTTACAAACTCTGACATGATTTTAAAAATTGCCCATGAATCGTTTGTACGTATTTCGTTCCAAGTTTTTTGTTTAAACTTCTCTTGTATTCTGTGATCGTCGTTTTCGTATTGCTCTAAAGCCATATTCTTTCCTTTTTTTAAAATTAAACAAGCCTGCTAAGATAATTCTTTTTTCAAAAATTGAGCAGTATAGCTTTTTTTATTTTTTATAATTTCTTCTGGTGTTCCCTTAGCTACTAATTGTCCTCCGCCTTTTCCTCCTTCATAACCAATATCAATAATATAATCTGCTAGTTTTACTACGTCTAAATTATGTTCTATTATTAATACTGTATTTCCTCTATCAACAAGAACATTTATTACATCCATTAGTACACGAATATCTTCAAAATGAAGACCTGTTGTAGGTTCATCTAAAATATAGAATGTATTTCCTGTGTCTTTTTTAGACAATTCTGAAGCTAATTTAATTCGTTGTGCTTCACCACCAGAAAGAGTTGTGCTTTGTTGACCAAGCGTTATGTAACCTAAACCAACATCTTGTATGGTTTTTAACTTGCGATGGATTTTAGGAATGTTCTCAAAAAAATCAACACCTTCATCCATAGTCATATTTAGTACATCAGAAATGGATTTTCCTTTGTAACGTATTTCTAAAGTTTCCCTGTTGAATCTTTTTCCTTGACATGTTTTACATTCTACATATACATCTGGTAAGAAACTCATTTCAATGGTTCTTACTCCAGAACCTTCGCAAGTTTCACAACGACCACCTTTTACATTAAAACTAAAACGACCTGGTTTATACCCACGAATCATTGCTTCGGGTGTCATTGTATATAATTTTCTAATTTCAGAAAACACATCAGTATATGTTGCAGGATTGCTTCGTGGAGTTCTACCAATAGGACTTTGGTCTATTGCTATAACTTTATCAATATGTTCTAAACCTTCAATTTTTTTATAGGGTTGAGGTTTTTTAACTGCATTAAAAAAATGTGCATTTAAAATAGGGTATAGTGTCTCATTAATTAAAGTAGATTTACCACTTCCTGAAACTCCAGTTACACAAATAAGTTGTCCAAGAGGAAATTCAACTGTAACATTTTTAAGGTTATTACCGCTTGATCCAGAAAGCTTTAATGTTTTACCATTACCAATTCTACGTTCTTTAGGAACTTCAATTTTCATTGTACCGTTCATGTATTGTGCAGTAATGGTATTACCCAATAACATTTCTTTTGGTGTTCCTTCGCTAATGATTTTCCCGCCAAAACGCCCTGCTTTTGGTCCAATGTCAATTACATAATCGGCACGTTCAATCATTTCTTTATCATGTTCTACCACAATAACCGAATTTCCAATATCACGTAAATTTTCTAATGATTTTATTAAACGTTCATTATCTCTTTGGTGTAAACCAATACTAGGTTCGTCTAAAATATATAAAACACCAACGAGTTGAGAACCAATTTGTGTTGCTAATCGAATTCGTTGTGCTTCACCACCAGATAGTGATTTTGAGCTTCTGTTTAAGGATAAATAATTTAAACCAACATCTAATAAAAACTGTAAGCGAGTTTCAATCTCTTTTATAACTTCAACTGCAATTGCATTTTGTTTTTCTGAAAGTGTTTTTGGTAGACTTTTAATCCACATCGATAATTCAGAAATATCCATATGTGCTAAATCGCCAATGTTTTTATCATCAAGTTTAAAATATAATGCTTCTTTTCGTAATCGTGAGCCGTTACATTCGTTACACGTATATTCGTCCATGAATTCTTTTGCCCATCTTTTTATGGAAGCTGAACCACTTTCGTCATACTGATTCTTAATAAAGTTAGAAATTCCTTCAAAATCAATTTTATAGTCTTTAGTGATTCCCATTACTTTTGAAACCACAGAAAATTTTTCATTTCCACCATACAAGATGATGCTCATTGCTTCTTGCGGAATGGTTTCCACCGGATCAGTTAATTTAAACTCATACTTATGCGCAATGAGTTCCAATTGTTTAAAAATCCATGTATTTTTTGATTCACCTAATGGAGCTAAACCGCCATTTTTAATTGATAATTTTCCGTTTGGAATAATTTTTTGCAGGTTAATTTCATTAACCGTTCCAAGACCGTTACAATTGCTACAAGCTCCTTTTGGCGAATTGAATGAAAAATTATTAGGTTCTGGATTTGGATAGGAAATTCCTGAAGAAGGGCACATTAAGTTTCGACTAAAAAAACGAACTTCTTGCGATTCTTGTTCAATGATCATCATTACATCATCGCCATGGTACATTGCCGTTTTAATACTTTCGTTTAAACGTTTATCAGTATCTTCATTTCTATCAATTGCCATTCTATCAATAACAATTTCAATATCGTGGGTTTTGTAACGATCTACTTTCATTCCGTAAGTCAAATCAGTTATGACTCCGTCTATTCTAACTTTTAGAAAACCTTGTTTTGCAATTTGCTCAAATAATTCACGGTAATGTCCTTTTCTAGAACGAACAGCTGGAGCTAAAATGTTAATGCGTTTTCCATTGAAGTTTTCAAGAATTAACTCTTTGATTTGTTCATCAGAATAGGAAACCATTTTTTCGCCCGAATTATAACTGAAAGCTTCTCCAGCTCTCGCATATAATAAACGTAAGAAATCGTATATCTCGGTAATTGTTCCTACAGTTGAACGGGGACTTTTGTTGGTTGTTTTTTGCTCAATAGCTATAACGGGAGAGAGCCCATCAATTTTATCAACATCAGGACGTTCTAAACCTCCAAGAAATTGTCGAGCATAAGCAGAAAAAGTTTCTATATAACGGCGTTGTCCTTCGGCATATATGGTATCAAAAGCAAGAGATGATTTTCCAGAACCTGATAAACCAGTAATAACCACTAGTTTTTCTCTTGGAATAGTTACATCTATATTTTTTAAATTATGAACGCGAGCGCCTATAATCTCAATTGTATCGTCTGTGTTTAACATAGTTTTTTGCAAAAACACAAAGGTACAGTTTTTGATTTTCTAATACTAATCAAATAACTTATTCAATTGTCATTGAAATTATTTTTTTTCGGTATTCTTCTAAAATGTGGTATTTTGAAATAAAGCCAATGAATTTACCGTTTTTTAATACTGGTAATAACGTAGTTTGACTATTTTCAAACTTTTCTATCATTGTATCGGCTGTTTCATCATAAAAAATAATTTCTTTTGGAGGTTCAATTATTTCTTTTACTGAAGTATGTTTTACTTGAAATGGTGATAAAATGATGGGACGGATTTCATTTAATCGAATTAAACCAATTAATTGTTTTTTTTCATTGTCTAAAACAGGAATAAGGATTTGACTTGTAGTCTTAATAACTTCAACTAATTCCTCTAAACTGTTGGATTCTCTTATACTTTTTACATCTGTAGTAATCAGTTTTGAAACCTCAATACTGTTCAGCATATTTTTATCACGATTATCTGTAAAAACTTCACCTTTATCGGCTAAATCTTTTATATCAAAAGAATGTTTTTCAAAACGCTTCGAAATGGCAAAACTGATAGATGAAACAATCATTAGAGGAACCATTAAGTTATAGCCTCCTGTAATTTCTGCAATTAAAAATATTGCTGTCAATGGTGCATGAAATAAACCACTTAAAATTCCAGCCATTCCAACGAGCGTGAAATTACTAACAGAAACATCTTTATCAATTCCTGAAATATTTAAAAATTTAGCAATTACAAAACCAAGATAAGATCCCACAAAAAGAGAAGGAGCAAAGTTACCTCCATTTCCACCTGAACCTAATGTTAGTCCGGTTGCGTATACTTTAACCAACATGGTTAAACCAACAAAAGCCAACAATGCCCAACTATTATCTTTATATCCGCTTAAAAGAGTATTGTCTAAAATACGTTCTGGATTATTATTTGCTAAAATCTTTATGCTTTCGTAACCTTCTCCAAAAAGTGAAGGGAAAAAGAATATTAAAATAGCTAGCATGAAAGCCCCAAATAATGCTTTTTGGTATACATTCTGTTTTTTATGAAACCATTTTTCGATATTTCTGAACGTTCTAGCATAATTAATAGAAACTAAACCTGAAAGTAAGCCTAATAAAATGTAATATGGAATATTATGATAATCGAAAAATTCTCCTTGTTTGAAATTAATTAAAATGTCTTCGTTTAAAACAATAGCAGAAATTAATGCTCCAGTTGCTGCGCTAATCATAATAGGTATAAAAGCCGTAATGCTTATTTCCACTAGAACAACTTCTATTGCAAACAAAACACCAGCAATTGGAGCGTTAAAGGCAGCAGCAATTCCAGCAGCTACGCCACAAGCTAAAAGCAAAGTCCTGTCTTTGTAACTTAAACGATAGTTTTGAGCAAAATTACTTCCAAAAGCAGCTCCTGTTATAGTAATCGGCGATTCAAGTCCGGCACTCCCACCCATACCAACAGTAAATGAACTTGTTATAATTTGTGAATACATTTGCTTGCGTGGAAGAATCCCATTTTTACGAGCAACTGCATTCATAATTTGAGCAGTCCCTTTACGCAATTCACCATTTAATATTTTTTTTACAATAAAAACAGTAAGTAAAATACCAATTATTGGAAAAGCACTATTGGAATAAGGAAGGTGTAAAAAACTATCTAAATATTGGGCAAATTTATATACCCAATGTGCAAATGTTTTTAATACAATTACAGCTAATGCAGAAGAAATTCCTACTAATACACAAGATAAGTATATAAATTGTCTTGGAGTTAGCATTGCTTTTAAAACAAAAAGAAACCGCTCTAAACGTTTAAATTTTTTTGCAATACTTTGAAAAAAAGGATTAACTTTTTTTTCTGTCATTAGAATACCATTTGATTTTTTGCGAAGTTACTTTTTAATTAAAATCTATGCTAATCATTTAGATGAAAATCTTCAACCATTTTCATTAAATCTTTAAAAAATAAAGTAAATTCTTTTTCAAATTCTGGGTAAAACTCTCTTAGCTCTTGTATAGCATTTTGCATATGAACTCTATGCTTTGTTCTATAGTCCATTTGAAAAAGAATGCTTTCAATTCCTGCAATGGAAGCATAACTAACTAACCAATTACTTTCAATCATGTATGGCATTAGTTTTTTTGTTTTCGGACTTAAAATTTTATAGTTATCTTTTAGTGATTGATAAAAACGATTTACATAATCTTCTAGATTTTCATTAGTATAAGTATTCCAATTTTTAGCTAAAAAATGATCGTATAAAATATCAATAATCACTCCTGAATAATGTCCGTATCGTTCATGAAGTCGATGCTTGCTTTGTCGCCAAATAGGATGAGCATCTGTAAAAGTATCAATAGCTCTATGTAAAACAACACCTTTTTGAATTTCTTCAGGATACTCTAAATAATCATTTCCACGAATACCATCGGCCATGAAGTTTCCAATCTTAATCAAATCGTTATTACCAGAAAGAAAAATATGGGCTAGAAAGTTCATTATAAGGTTGTAGGTTTTTGGTAATGGATAATTGGTTGAAAATATTAAAGTAAATATAGTAAATTAAAACAAGTTTTTTTTTTAGTTTCAACTTGCTATCTTTGTTTTTTATACAAGTAGGAAGCCAATTGCCTAAAACCCAAAACCAAATACCCAAAAAATGACTTTAATAAAATCAATATCAGGAATAAGAGGAACAATAGGAGGAAAAGTAGGGGATAACCTTACGCCAGTGGATGCAGTTAAATTTGCTTCGGCTTATGGAACGTTCTTGAAACAAAATTCAAATAAAGAAAAACTAACTGTTGTAATTGGTAGAGATGCGCGTATTTCAGGACCAATGATTCATAATTTAGTTCAAAATACATTAGTTGGACTTGGAATTAACGTTATCGATTTAGGTTTGTCAACTACACCAACGGTTGAAATTGCGGTTCCATTAGAAAAAGCTGATGGTGGAATTATTCTTACAGCTTCGCACAATCCAAAACAATGGAATGCTCTAAAGTTATTGAATGCAAAAGGTGAATTTTTAAATGGAGAAGATGGCGCTAAGATTTTAGAAATTGCAGAAGCAGAAGCGTTTGACTTTTCAGATGTTGATTCTTTAGGTGAAGTTACCGAAAACAATGCGTACATGGATATTCATATCGATGAGGTTTTAAATTTGCCTTTGGTTGATGCTGATGCGGTTGCAAAACGTAAGTTTAAAGTAGTTGTGGATGGTGTAAATTCATCTGGTGGAATTATTATTCCAAAGTTATTAGAACAAATGGGCGTTGAGGTTGTAGAATTGTATTGTGAACCAAACGGACATTTTCCGCACAATCCTGAGCCTTTAAAAGAACATTTAGGAGATATTTGTAAGTTGGTTTTAGAAGAAAAAGCCGACTTTGGAATCGTTGTTGATCCAGATGTGGATAGATTGGCTTTTATTTCGAACGATGGCGAAATGTTTGGTGAAGAGTATACTTTAGTAGCTTGTGCGGATTATGTATTGAGCAAAACGCCAGGGAATACAGTTTCGAACATGTCATCTTCTCGTGCTTTACGCGATATTACTGAAAAACACGGTGGCAAATACCAAGCCAGCGCTGTAGGTGAAGTAAATGTGGTTACCTTAATGAAAGAAACCAATGCAATTATTGGTGGTGAAGGAAACGGTGGAATTATTTATCCAGAAAGTCATTACGGAAGAGATAGTTTAGTTGGAGTTGCTTTGTTTTTAACGCATTTAGCGAGTTTAGATATGACCGTTGCCGAATTACGTGCAAGTTATCCGCAATATTTCATGAGTAAAAATAAAATTGAATTAACGCCTCAAATTGATGTGGATGCCATTTTAAAAGCCATGACTGAGAAATACGGTAACGAAGATATAACTACGATTGACGGTGTGAAAATTGATTTCCCAACAGAATGGGTACATTTACGTAAGTCAAACACTGAACCAATTATTCGTATTTATACAGAAGCGCCAACCCAACAAGAAGCGGATGTTTTAGCAGAACGTTTTGTAAGTGAAATCAAGGCAATTGCTGGGATATAATGAATAAGTATTTTTTAATTTTAGGTATAACAATTTTTTTTTCTGGTTGTGCTTCAAAAAAAAGAGAAACAATACCATCTACTTTAGATCCAATTTACATACAAAGAGCAACAGATTTTGCTAAGACTCAGTTTGAAAGTTGTATGACAGGCAAATATGTGCCAATAACTAAAGATATTGCAACTCCTTGGTTAGTGAGGGAATGGAATGAGGAAGAAGAACGAAAAACGTGTAAGGAAATCAATGAGAGATTTGGTAATTTAACGGAACTTAAAATAGCTAAAACTCAATATTACAAAGAAAGTTATATTTATAGGTTTAAGGCAAAGTATTCTAAATTGAACGAATATTCCGAAATAAGAGTTTATACTACTTTAGATCATAAGTTTTCGGCATATATTATTAAAGAAGTTTGGTTGGATAAATACACAAAATTTAATCCAAAAAAATAAGTAGATGTCAAACCCGATTCTTTTCTTAGTAGCTATTGCAGTATTTGTTTTTTATAAAAATAAGTATCAAAAAAAAGCAAAACAAGAAATTGAAAAGTTTAACGATTCTAAAAAATAATAATAAGTAGTTCTTAAAAAAGCAGATTCTTAAGAATCTGCTTTTTTAAGAACTACAACTCAACATCGAGCAACCAATTTTTACTCTCGCCCAATCGGGTCTTTTGGCAAACCATTTTTCCATTTTGGGTTGTTCGTCATAAGGTTTTTGCAATAAAGTATATAATTCGTCAATTAAACTATAATCTTCTTTTTCGGCTGCCTCAATAGCCAATTGTGCCATATAATTGCGTAAAACATACTTTGGGTTCACCAAATTCATTTTTACTTTTCGTTGTTCATCTGAAATTTCTTCTTCTTGCAAACGATTTAAATATTGGGTAAACCAATACAACCAGGTTTCTTCTACACGTTCTTTTACTTCTTCAATTTTATAAAAAGCAGTATTTATTTTTTCTAAAGCTTGCTCAGGTGAATCTGTTTTTGAAATCGTACTTAAATTTCGGTAGAAAATAGTCATATCGGTTTCTGTTTCTTGTAAAACAGCCAGTAATTGATCAATTATAGATGCGTCGTTTTCTTTCAGGTTTTCAAAGCCTAATTTAGTACTCATCATTTTATAAAAATCTTCTTGAAATTCATTAGAATACGCTTCTAAAATGGTTTCTAAAGGTTTTACATCTTCAATTAACGGATATAATGCATTGGCCAATTGTAATAAATTCCATAAAGCAATATTAGGTTGGTTCCCAAAACGATAACGACGATTTTCAGCATCGGTAGTATTTGGAGTCCAATTGGGATTATAATCTTCCAACCAACCGTAAGGACCATAATCAATCGTAATTCCATGAACCGACATGTTATCGGTGTTCATAACGCCATGCACAAAACCAACACGTTGCCAATGCAGAATCATTTCTTTGGTAGAATTGGTAATAGTTTTGAAAAACGCAATGTATTTTTCTTTTCCTTCTGCTTTAATTTCTGGAAAGTGGTGCTTAATAGTGTAATCGGCTAAAATTTGAAGGTTTTTCACATCATTTTTAGCTGCAAACAATTCAAAATTCCCAAAACGAATAAAACTTGGAGCCATTCTACAAACAACTGCGCCTTTTTCGTAAGCGGTATTTCCGTTATATAAAACATCGCGCAATACTTCGTCGCCAGTTAAAGCTAAAGAAAGCGATCGAGTAGTAGGAACTTCCAAATGAAACATGGCTTCACTACATAAATGTTCTCGTATAGATGAACGCAAAACTGCTAATCCATCGCCACGACGTGAATAAGGTGTTTTACCAGCACCTTTTAATTGCAACATCCACGATTTTGAATTGTACATTACTTCAAAAAGTGCAATTGCTCTTCCGTCGCCTAATTGTCCCGCCCAATTCCCAAATTGATGTCCCGCATAAGCCATAGCAAACGGTTTTGTATTGGGATAAATTTCATTTCCAGTAAAAATATTCAAAAAAGCTTCTGATTGAATATCTTTTTCGGTTAACCCAATTTCATCAGCCACTTCTTTGGCAACATGAAGAAGTTGCGGAGCTTTTGTTTTAATTGGTTCTACAAATGAAAAACAGGTATTATCAATTTGACGAATTGAATTCTCTAGATTCTCATCGGCGGGTAATTCATTTATAAATGTATTTTGGATGTTTAATTTCATGATGTACTTGTATTTTTCAAAGTTACAAATTTAAATAGGCATCTAAAATTTCAGATTATCAATTTTTCTTATCTTTGAAGTCAAATATTATTCCCAAATGATTGCAACAACACAAAAAACTAAGTTAGAACTTTATTTTGATGAATTCAGAAAGCATATAATTGGTGTGGATCAAGAATTTGATACTCCTTTTGGTACTCAAAAAATGGTTTATACAGATTGGACAGCTAGCGGAAGATTGTATCGTCCTATTGAGGAAAAAATGATGAATCAATTTGGTCCTTTTGTTGCCAATACTCATACAGAAACTACTGTTTCTGGTACAGCGATGACAATGGCTTATCATGAGGCAAGACATATTATTAAGCACCATATTAATGCTAATGATAACGATGTTTTAATTACCGATGGAACGGGAATGACTGGGGTTGTAAATAAGTTTCAACGTATATTAGGGTTGAGAATTTCAGAAACATTAAAAGAATATACGACTATTCCTAATGTAATTAAGCCAATTGTATTTATTTCGCACATGGAACATCATTCTAATCAAACTTCTTGGTTGGAAACCATTGCTGATGTAGTTGTAGTTCCTGCAAATGAAGAAGGGCTTTTTTGTTTAGAAAATTTCAAAAAATTATTGGATCAATATAAAGATAGAAGTTTTAAAATTGCTTCTATTACTTCTTGTTCAAATGTTACAGGTATTAAAACACCTTATCATGAAGTAGCAAAAATTATGCACCAAAATAGCGGAGTTTGTTTTGTAGATTTTGCTTGTTCTGGGCCTTATGTAGAAATTGATATGCATCCAGAAGATCCAGATGCTTATTTAGATGCTATTTTCTTTTCTCCACATAAATTTTTAGGAGGTCCAGGAACTTCAGGGGTTTTAGTGTTTAATCAAAATCTATATAAAAATAATGTTCCAGATTGTCCGGGTGGAGGAACTGTGAGTTGGACTAATCCTTGGGGTGAACATAAATACATTGATAATATTGAAGATAGAGAAGATGGTGGAACACCTGGTTTTTTACAAGTAATTAAAGTTGCACTCGCTATTCAGTTGAAAGAAAAAATGGGAATTCAAAATATTTTGGATAGAGAACATGAATTGACGGACTATATCTTTTCTGAATTAGGAAATGTAGAGAATATTAATATTTTAGCACCACAGCATCAAAATAGGTTAGGAGTTATTTCTTTTTATATAACCGATTTACACTTTAATTTAGGGGTTAAAATTCTAAATGATAAATTTGGAATACAAACGCGTGGTGGTTGCAGTTGTGCAGGAACATACGGACATTACCTATTACATGTAGATCAAGAAATGTCTAATGATTTGGTTTGTCAAATAACTTCTGGCGATTTAATTAAAAAACCAGGTTGGATTAGAATGTCTATTCACCCTACAACAACTACTGAAGAGATAACTTATGTTTGTAATAGTATTAAGGAATTAGCGGCTAATCATTTAGAGTTAGCTAAAGAATATGTTTACAATCCAAAATCGAATGAATTTAACCACCAAAAGGCACAATTTAAAGAAAAAGATATGGTAGCTAATTGGTTTTCAATTTAAAGCAAAAAAGGTTCTGAATTTCAGAACCTTTTTTTTTATGCTTGTTTTTTATGTTTCCAGCGTTTGTGCGTCCATAAATAATATTCAGGAGCTTCAATAATTTGTAGTTCTACTTTTTTCATGAACATTTCAGAAATTTCAAAATTGGGTACTTCTTTTGGATTATCAACTAAATGTTCAAAAGTGGCTTCATAATAACCTCTTTTAACTTTTTTTGTTTTAAGAAATATAACATTCATATCCAATCTTTTTGCTAATAACTCAGCACCCACATGAATAGGTGTTTCAATTCCCATAAATGTGGCCCAATGAGTTCCTTTATGAGATTTTGGAGATTGATCACTTGCAAAACCATAAACTCCAAGTTCGCCAGTTCTTGAACAATTTTCAATAGTTGCAACAGTTTCTTTTGTGGTAATTAATACCGCTTTAAATCGTGAGCGAATCCTGTGAACCAATTTGTCAAAATATTTATTTGCTATTTTTTTGTAAATTCCATAGCCAGTAAAATTAATATAGTAATTCATAGAAACAGTCCATTCATAACTTGCATAATGTGCACAAAGCAAAGCTATACTTTTTTCTTTTTTTTCCATTTCTAGATACAAATCTATATTTGTGAACTTATATCTTTTTTGAATTTCATTTTTAGAAATAGACATTGTTTTTATCATTTCTAAAAACATATCACACATGTGTCTGTAAAATTTTTTTTCAACAGTTCTCCTTTCTTTATCAGAAAGATGAGGTAATGCAAGACTTAAATTTTCTCGAACTACTTTTTTTCTATATCCTATAAGATTATAAACTATAAAGCAAACTACATCTGAAAATAGATATAATAAAGGAAAGGGTAAAATAGATATTAACCAAAGAATTGGGTAAATTAAAATATAAAATAGTAATTGCATGAATTATTTTTTTACAAATATAGTTTAAGATTTATAAACGTTAATAAGCAAACTATTTTTAAATTTACCCAAACAAAAATTTATATGAATACTTTTTTATTAGTTTTAATAGGAATAAATGCAGTAGTAAGCTTTAAAGGATTTAATGATTTTGATTTTTTTAGGAAATATGAATTTCATGTAGGTAGTATTCGTTCCGGCGAGCAACTTCGTATGTTAACTTCAGGTTTTTTACATGGCGACATAACTCACCTTGCTTTTAATATGCTTACCTTATATTTCTTTGCGCCAATAGTTTTGGATACTTTCGGGAATGTAAATTTTTTATATGTGTATTTCGTTAGTTTAATTGCTGGGAGTTTGCTTACGATGTATTTTCATAAAAATGATTTTCATTATCGAGCTGTTGGAGCATCTGGAGCTGTCACTGGAATAATTTATAGCTCAATTTTATTATATCCTGAAATGAATTTATATTTATTTTTTGCCATTCCAATTAAGGGTTATGTTTTTGGGATTGGTTATTTGTTGTACTCTATTTATGGAATGAAAGCAAAAAATGATAATATAGGACATACTGCTCATTTTGGAGGGGCTATTGGAGGATATTTGTTTACCTTAATTAAAGTTCCAAGTTTAATACAAACGAATACAGAAATGGTTATTTTGTTAACTATTCCAATTATTATCTTATTCTATTTACATAAAACCAACAGACTTAATTAGAAAAACAAGAAAACCACTCATTTGAGTGGTTTTGTGGGGAGAGCAGGATTCGAACCTGCGAAGATGTAATCAGCGGATTTACAGTCCGCCCTCGTTGGCCGCTTGAGTATCTCCCCAACGTCAGCAGTATTAAACTGCTTACAACGGGGCAAATATAGAATTGTTTTTCATTAGTAACAAACAATATTTACACATTTTTCGTACTTTTTTTTAATTGATTGATAATGAAAAGTATAAAAAAATCTCCTTAAGGAGATTTTTTTAAATTTATTAAAAATAAAGAGAATTATTTAGCTAACAATTCTTCTACTTTGGCTTTTAATTCTGCACCTCTTAAGTCTTTTGCAACAATGTTTCCATTTGCATCAAGAATAAAAGTAGCAGGGATAGCTTTTACATTATATAGTTCAGCTATAGGTTCTTTCCAAAATTTCAAATTTGAAATATGATTCCAAATCAAACCATCTTTATCAATTGCTTCTTTCCATTTAGCAGCATCTTTATCAAGAGATACACCAATAATATTTAACCCTTTTTCATGATACTGATTGTATAAAGCAACTACATTTGGGTTTTCTGCTCTACATGGACCACACCAAGAAGCCCAAAAATCAATAATAGTCACTTTGCCTAATGATTCTTTCAACGATATTTCTTTTCCTTCAGGATTTTTAGCTGAGAAGTCAGGAGCTTTATTTCCTATTTTTAACTGATCAAATGAATCCAAAGTTTTCTTAATATTTTCACCTGATTTAGTTTTTAATAAACTTGGGTCTAATTTGTTGAAATATTCTTTTGTTTCGTCAATTGTTAGGTATTGTCTCATTAAAAAGTTTTCAACAAGTAAAACAGATAAGAATGCTTTTGGGTTATTATTAATGAAATTTTTAGAAACATCGTTTAAACTAGTTTGGTAGCTAGAATATTCCTTCATAATCATGTTGATAGTTGAAGTATCTTGAGCTGTTTTTGCAGCTCTCATTCTTTCAGAATTTTGCTCTTGAAATTTTGCTAATTTCTTTGAAATTTTATTCGATTCGTTGTTAAATTCCTGAAGTTTATCATTATTCATAGTACCACTGATTTTAGATTTGAATAAACTATCAGTAGCATAGGTAATTTTAATTTCTCCTTCCTCTAAAATGAAAGGTAATTGCGAATTTTCATTTTCAATTTTAATAAATGCTAATTCAATTGCTTCTGTTTTACCTTTAAATTCGAACTTTCCATTTTCAATGACAGCTGTGTCTTTAGTCATTGGTCCTTTTTCGTCTTGTAATTCAATAAATATTTTTTTACCGTTTTCAATACCATCGGCTGTTCCACTGACTAAGTATTCGTTTTTACCAACTTTGTTACATGCAAGAACTAAAGTTGCAAGTGTAATAATGTAAAATATTTTTTTCATTTTAGTATTAATTAATTTTTGGCAAATGTATTTATTTTTTCCATTTTAACTTTATGAATTGATATTAATCTTTTCATAAAAAAAATCAGGTTAAGAAACCTGATTTTTATATTTAATTATATTTATTTTAATGTAGATGGACAAACAAATTTAGTTAATGGAACTTCTGTTTCTCGAATACCTGCCATACCTTTTTCTACATTAATCATATTATGGTAACCTCTTGATTTCATAATTGAAGCCCAAATTACTGATCTATATCCTCCAGCACAATGTACATAAAATGTATCATTTTTAGGAACTTCTGCTAAATGTTCATTTAAGTAATCAAGTGGAATATTTATTCCTTTTTCAACACGCTCAGCTTCAAATTCACTAGGTTTTCTAGCGTCAATTACAATAGCATCATTATAATGATTAGCAAAATCATTTGGTGTTACTGATTGTATATAGTCTGTTTCAAAGCCCGCATTTTTCCATGCATCAATACCTCCTTGTAAAAATCCTAATGTATTGTCAAATCCTACTCGAGATAAGCGTGTAATTGTTTCTTCTTCTTTTCCATTTGGAATTATTAATAGAATAGGTTGTTTAACATCTTTAATTAATGCTCCAACCCATGGTGCAAATCCACCGTGTAAACCAATAAATATAGATCCAGGTATATGCTCTTTAACAAAGTCATTTTCATTTCGTACATCTAGAACTAATGCTTCAGTCTGATTTGCAACAGTTTCAAATTCTTTTGGAGTTAAAGGTTTGTTTCCTTTTTCCATAATATTATCTAAACTGTCATACCCCTTAATATTCATCATTACATTTTGAGGAAAATAGGCTGGAGGAGGAGTTAAGCCGTCTAAAAGTTCAGCTTTAAACTCTTCTTTTGTCATGTCAGCTCTTAAAGCATAATTTGTTTTCTTTTGATTACCGAGAGTATCTGTTGTTTCTTTACTCATGTTTTTACCACAAGCACTTCCTGCACCATGATTTGGGTATACAATTAGTTCATCTGAAAGAGGCATGATTTTGTTACGTAACGAATCAAATAAATATCCTGCTAATTTATCTTGGGTTAAGTCTTCAACTAGTTTTTGAGCTAAATCAGGTCTTCCAACATCACCAATAAACAATGTGTCACCAGTAATTATACCGTGTTGCTTGCCGTGTTCGTCAGTTAATAAATAACAAGTACTTTCTAAGGTATGACCTGGAGTATGTATTGCTTTAATTGTATAGTTTCCAAGTATAAATTCTTGATTATCTTCAGCTACGATACATTCAAAATCTGGATTTGCTGTTGGTCCAAAAACAATTTGAGCTCCTGTTTTTTTTGCTAAATCTAAATGTCCAGAAACGAAATCAGCATGAAAATGAGTCTCAAAAATGTATTTGATTTTTGCATTATCTTTATTTGCCCTGTCTATATAGGGTTGAACCTCTCTTAGTGGGTCAAAAATGGCAACTTCTCCATTATTTTCTATATAATAAGCTGCGTGAGCAATACACCCAGTATATATTTGTTCTATTTTCATTTTAAAAGTATTTAAATTTATTTGATGTAAAATTACAAAATTTGGTTTGGTTTGTTGTAACTAAAGTTACATTATAACATTTCTTTAAACAATATAAAACAAGCCATTACTAATACAAAATAAGCAAATCCTTTTTTTAATTGAGTTTCATTAATAAATTTATTAAGATAACTTCCTATGAAAATTCCTAATACAGATATTGCAGTAAAACTTAATAAAAAGAACCAATTGATGGTTAAGTTTTCAACATCTCCCAAGAAACCAATTAAAGAGTTCATTGCAATGATAAATAAAGAAGTTCCAACTGCTTTTTTCATAGGTAATTTTGCGAATAATACTAATGAAGGGATTATTAGAAATCCGCCTCCAGCTCCTACAAGTCCAATTACGATTCCAATGAAAAAGGTTTGAATAATTAAGTTTAATTTAGACGTTTCAATTGAATTGTTTATTTCTTTTTTCTTTTTCAACATAGAAAAAGCTGCTAAAAACATTATTAATGCAAAAAACAACATCAAGAAAGTACCTTTGGTTAAAGTAAAATAATTAATAGTAATTATTTCATTTGGTATAATGGGAACTAAAAAACGCCTAGTTAAATACACACCTATGAAAGAAGGAATTGCAAATAAAAATCCTTTTTGAAAATCTACTAATCCTTTTCTGTAATTATCGAAAGCTCCAAAAACAGATGTGGTTCCAACTATAAATAGTGAATACGCAGTAGCGATTACGGGGTTTATGGCTAATATATATACTAATATTGGTACAGTTAGCATAGAACCACCGCCACCGGTAAGACCAAGTACTAAACCGATTAAAAGTGCTCCTATATATCCAAATATTTCCATTAAAATTCGAGTATTTCTATTTTATTACGATGTAATTTAATTTTTCCTTGTATTTCTAAAGCTTTCAGTAGTCTTGAGATTACAACTCTCGAAGTGTGCATTTCATATGCAATTTGTTGATGTGTATTATTGATTTCTGTACTTCCTAAAACTTTAGCTTTATCAGTTAAATATTTATAAAGGCGTTCATCTAAATTCATAAATGCTAAAGTATCAATTGCTTCTAGCATTTCTTTTAAACGAATGTTATAACTGTCAAAAACAAAGTTTCTCCATGTTTTATATTTAGTTAACCATTCTTCCATTTTTTCTACAGGAATCATTAATAAAGCACCATTTGTTTCTGCAATAGCTCTTATTTTACTTTTTGATTGCCCCATGCAACAAGTTAGAGTCATTGCACAAGTATCTCCTCTTTCAAGAAAATATAAAAGTAGTTCATCTCCATTCTCATCTTCTCTAAGAATTTTTATAGCACCTTCTAAAAGTAATGGCATTGATTTAATGTAATCTCCTATTTCAATTAAGTAATCATCAGCTTGAAATTCCCTGTAATTAGCAACTGCTGCAATCTCATCGATAAGTGGTTCTTCAAAAATATACCCGTAAGCTTGTTTTAATATTTCTTTCATTGTACTTTTTTAGTAAAGATACTCTAAATATAATTTTTCTAAAAATTACATTTTCCCCTTTAACATTTTGTTCCAATATAAGTAAGGTAATCCATATTTTTTAAGTATCCACATGCTCCATTTTTCTTGAGTAGTATCTACAAGTTTTGATAAAAACGGGTCAGAATCTCTAACATTATCATATTTAAATTCGGCTAATACCATTTTTCCATAACCTGTTACTAAAGGACAAGAAGAGTAACCTTCATAGACATTGTGTCCAAGTTTATTCTCTTTAATCATAGTTAATATATTTTCAACAACTACTGGAGCCTGTTTACGAATTGCAGCACCAGTTTTAGCAGTTGGTAAAGCAGCAACATCACCAAGTCCAAATACGTTTCTGTATTTTAAATGTTGTAGTGAAGTAATATCAACATCTAACCATTTTTGTGCATTTGCTAACGAAGAATTTCTGATAAAATCAGGAGCCATTTGTGGTGGTGCTAAATGTAAAATATCATATGGCATTACAATTTCACTTTCACCATGAAATTCTTCATTTAAGACATTCCCTTCATTTATTACACACTGATTTTCTTCTGGAGCTATACTTTTAAAGTATACTAATTTATTTTTTCCATCAATTTTTACAGGAGCATAATGCGGTTTGAAATGAATTCCATATTTAAAAATAACTTGCATTAATGTTTTTGCAAATTCTTTAACTCCAAATATTACTGACCCTGGTGTAGCAAATACTACTTCTGCCTCTATTTTATTTTTTCTAAAATAATCTGCTGCTAAATAAGCGATTTTTTGAGGCGCACCACCACATTTAATTGGTGTAGTAGGTTGAGTGAAAACCGCATTACCGCCTTTAAAGTTTTTAATTAGTTCCCAAGTATAGTTAGGATCAGTATAATTACTACACACTCCATTTTTACCTAAGTTTTCTCTTAATCCTTCAATACCATCTAAATCATAAACTAAACCTGGTGATAAAACTAAATAGTCATAAGCAATAGAACCTCCTTTTTCAGTAGTTAAACTATTACTTTCAGGTTCTAGTGAGGTAACTTTATCCTTAATCCAAGTAACACCTTTAGGAATTACTGATGAAGTTGGGCGTTTTGTTTTTTCAAAATTAAAAGCTCCGCCTCCTACAAGTGTCCAAGCAGGTTGATATACATGTACTTCCGAAGGATCAATAATAGCTATATTTAAACTTTTATCTTTACGTAATAATTGTGCAGCAGTCATAATACCACCGGTTCCAGCACCAACAATTACAATTTGGAATTTGTTTGACATAATTTTAGAATTTGATTAGTTCTATAAATTTAATAATCAATTTAATAAAAACTGTAACAATTGTTACAAAAAAGAAGAGTACTCATTTTGAACACTCTTCTTTAAATTTATCTTTATAGATTTAATGGTTTAACATCTCCGTTTGCTGTTATGATATAATATCGATTGTTTCTAATGATGGTGTTTTTAGGTAATTGGTCTTCTTTCAGTTTTATTTTAATAATTAAATCGTAAAAGATTTGAATAGTAGGTTCTGTTATGTCTGCGTTTACTACAAAAGTGTGTGTTTTTGCAAGGGCAGCATCATAAAATTGTGTATTATTTTTTCTAATATTATTGACAGTGCTTTCTGGCTCGAAATTAATACTCGCTTGACTAAAAGCAGAATAACTTCTGTAGCTTTCCATTGGATAAACTGTATTATAGCCTTCTGTTAAGGATTTTTCTTTTTTAAATAAATCGGTGTTCATAATCGCAGAATAATTGGTTAGCATTTGTTTGTATTCTTCTGCGGCTTTTACTTGTAAAACATCTCTTATATGATCTAAATTACTTGTTACATAATCTACTTTGGCTAAATCATAAATTTCTTGTTTGGCACAAATATTCATAATGGTATTTAAATCATTGGTTTTTTTAAATTTAATAATTAAGTTTTTTTTCAATTCAAATCCAGATGGTTTTTCATTATAAGTTTTTGGATTGAATATTTTTTTCTGAATTTCATAATCATAAAGTGGAACAAAAGAAATCATATCAATAATAACTTCAATTTCAGGATTGAAAGCTGTTATTGACTTTACAACACTTTCTAATCGTTCATCCATAAGTTTGGTTGTTTCTTCTGCGGTTTTACCTATTTGTAAAACACTAAAAACAGCGCGTTGAGAAGTAGCCTTTTCATTATAAATTCCTTTAATACTAATGTACATTTCATTTTCGTTTCCTGTAGTGGTTTGAATGGTGTTTACCTGATTGTTGTGGTACTGATTTTGGTAATTGTAATTGCCGCTTGATAGTGTTTTAGCTGATTCTGAATTAGCATTTCCAGAATGCTGTGCAACCAATGAAGTTGTTGTAAATACAACGAATAGCGATAGTAATTTTTTTGCGTTTTTCATGATAAATAAAATTTAGTTTAATAATTGATTATAAAGAAGAGTCTATTTTATAAGTAATAGTAATGGATAACTCATATTGAATTCCGATTTCCGATTTTGCAATATTTATGACTTTATCAAAATCAGAAGTATCTTGACCTTCGTAGTAATACGTTGTGTTTTTACGTGCTAGTTTTTTTATGAAGTTTTGGTTATGATTTCGGTACAAGGTTTCAATTTCCGAATTCTCATACGCTTGGTATTTCTTGTATTGGGTTTTAGGAAAGTGAATTTCAAAATTCTCAGTAGCATTTGGAGTTCCTATAATTCTTTTTCTAAAAGCTTTTGTGTAGGTTTCTTTTTTTAATTCGGCTATAGCCAAGGCTTCAGAAAACAAATCGCTTCTTATTTTTAATACATCATCATTAGTATAATCGACTTTAATTATATCATAAATTTCATGTTTAGAGGCAAGTGAAATTATTCTTTCAATATCATTAATATTCGTACTTGAGATGATAATATTCTTTTTAATTTCGAAACCTTTTTGAAATTGTTCGGCTTTATTGTTTTCTAAACTGTAATCATATACTTTCATTTGACTTATAAAATCAACATAAATATTTTCTTTTTTAATTTTAAGGGAAGCCAAGTCATTTGTAAAAGCATTAATTCGTTTATTGAGATTGGTATTACATTCTAAAACAGTTTCAGCTTCTTCATTAGTTCCTAACATTATGGTGAAAGAATCAGCCTTGTTATTGAGTAATATTTTTACATTTACTACAAGATGATTGTCGTTAATGGTAATGGTATTTCTAGGAGAAGAACTATTCTTATTATAAGAATTGTAAACTTCATTTGCGGTGACATGATTTCCACTTATTTGTGCACTCAATACAGATAATAATAGAAAGCAACCAATAGTTAATTTAGTTTTCATATTTTTAATTTTTAATGTTGATAGGGCAAACATACTTTTGCTTTTCAAAATGAGTTTAGCAAAAGCACTGTATAGGTTCTGTAATTGTTTTTCAGTACTTTTACAGTCGTTTTACAGCAATTAATTAAAGGGTAGAACTAATTTTACCAAAGGTTTATGACAGATATTAATGTTTTTTATGAATTGAAAAAATGTGTTTTAGAACACTATAAAAAACGTTACCCTTATTTTGAGGGAAGCTGGAAAAACTTTACATCGCAAGACATTTTAAATTTGATTGATGATGTACAAGTTCAAACCAAGAATAGTGTAAGTGAAAAGTGGATTTACACACATTTAAAACCTGAAACCAATGAGAAATTACCAAGAAAAGATATGTTGGATATTTTTTCTCAGTACGTAGGAACTTCAGGTTGGGATGAATTTAAATTTCAACCCATTGATAATAATGATGCAGTAAACGATGTAACCAAGTCTTCTAATAAAAAGAAGTATTTTATTTTTGGATGTATAACTTTTGTGCTTTTTGGATCTGTTTTTTGGAAGATATACAATAAAAATAATCAACTTCAAACCATACAATTAGAAGAAAAATTCAGTAACGATAGTATTTCGTCTAGCTCAACAAAAGTATATGTTGTTGAAGATAAAGTGGAGAAAGAAGTAGAACTAAAAGATTCAAAAATTGAAGTCGATAAAAATGCTCAAGTAGTCATTAAAAGTCCGTTTTATAAAGAAAAGAAAATTGACTTAACTCAAACTCCAAATGTGGATAAAGTAAGTTTACAACCCAATGATTATTCCAACATATTACAAGGATTTATAAAGAGCGATATAAAAGATTGGCAAACAAGAAAAGAGCAATTGCAAAAGATTTTGCATGATAATGTAGAAGTAATTGTAATGCTAAAAAACAATTTAGGAGCAGAATATTTTAATAAGAATGAGTTTTCCCAAAAATTAATCATTCCAACTCCTTCTTTAAAGAAAATGAAAATAGTAGAAGTAGTGAACGATAGTAACAATCAAATTACTTTTATTAGAATAATACAAGAATAATGAAAAAAGCAATGTACCTGTTTCTGTTATTTCCTTTTTTGATTTTTAGTCAAAGTAATTCAACTACGACTTCAAATCAAGAAAGCGTTTCTGCTAAGCAATTGAATACAAATGCTGCAGTTAAGATGAACAGCATTCAAAGTCAGTTTTCAAACGCTTCTATTGTAGAATACCAAAACCAAGCAATAAATACCATTAAAGATTTTTACAATTACATTAATTTATACCATTCTTCAGAAATTACAAACGAATTGAAAGTTGAGGTAGACAAGAGCATTCAAAATTTATTTCTTACTAATTCTATTCAATTAAAAAACGTATTTGATAGCACAGAAAAGCCAATTTCATTAAATGATTTTTTGAGTAAATGTAAAAAGCAATCAGTAGTGGTTTCAGTTAGTAATTTTAACCAAAGTAAAACCACTTCAGATTCGTTTTTTACGTTTCAATATACCATTCAAGTTACTTTAAATTCGAATACTACAAGTCATTCAGTTATACAAAAGGTCTATTTTTTTCCAAGTGAAAAGCAATTTGGAGCTACTAAAAAAAATGTATGGCAATTAAAATTAGGAGAATTTTAATGATATATACTAAAAACAATTTTTACAAACATACCTATTGCGACTTTCAAGAAATTGCAATGGATGAAGTTGCAAATATTCCTATCAATTACAAAAGTAAGTCGGGGAGTAGCTATGCATTTACAGCTGATGGCGTATATCGATTTTCAAATCATTGGGGTAGAGCGGCAAATTGCAGATGGCGATTGATTTCTAATGAAAAAATAAAATCACAAACCCAAAAATGCGGTTTTGCAAAATGGACTGATTTCTATCCAAATAACGAAACCGAAAAATTATTTTATATTGAAGTAAATTGGACAACTTTTCAAATAAATTTCCAACATAAAAACAATCCACAATTTAACGGAAATGCCATTTTGAGAACAGCCAATCAAACTGCAAAAAGAATTCAAACTATTAAAGAAGTTTTACAAACAGAAAGTTGGGCAAAGTATTTATCTTTCGAAGATATTTCAACTTTAAGAAAAATGATAGTTGACCAATTGATAAATACTGATGATACTTTTATAAAAATAAAACAAAATTATGCCAAATAAAAAAGTACTTACTAATTTTCATTCAGCTATTCAAGAAGTTATTGATGCCATTGCAAGAAAAGAGTTGAAATCAGCCAGTTTAAAATTAGAAATAACAAAGACTGAAATTGATAATTATTTAGATACTACTTCAGATGATGAAATCTTGGTTGAATTGAGCAAATACCAAGTTTTAGCACAACATCTTCAAAATAAATTAAACGAATCAGAATAATGGAAAAATGTTATTGTGGTTCAGAAAAATCCTTTGAAAATTGCTGTAACGCTTTTATTGAAGGAATTCAATTTCCTAAAACTCCAGAACAATTAATGCGTTCAAGATATTCGGCTTACGTACTTCAAAATGCCAATTACTTAATGGCAACAACACACGTTTCTCAACGAAAATATTATTTCGTTTCAGAAATTTTGCAATGGGCAAAAAGTAATACTTGGGTAAAATTAGAAGTAATTACTGCTCATGAAAATAGAGTAGAGTTCAAGGCGTATTTTTTAGATGAAAAGCTACAGGCGCAAATTCATCATGAACATTCTACATTTCAATTAGAAAATGAAATTTGGTATTATGTTGATGGAGATTTTTTTAATTAATCCTTCATTTTAATAGTACCTAAACATACTTCTCCTTCTTCAATGCCATCCAGCCAAACTTTTAATTTGTTGGTGCGTTGTTCGGTCATTTCTGCCAAGATATAACTTTTACACATTGGATACACACTTCCATAATGAAGTAACTTATCTTCTTTTGGAAATCGCATAGCCAATTCAGCATCACGAAATTGAATCCATAAGTTTTGTGCTTTTTTTAAATTGATAATGAAGTCTTTTTCATTACTGTATTCTTTCAATATCTTGTTGTAGACCAAATTTAGTTCCGCATCTTTTTCTTTATAATGTGCAAACGCTTCCTGGTTCATTTCAGTTTGAGTTTGACCAAAAGTAATTTGGCAAAAGGCAAATGTTAATAAGCAAAGTAGGTATTTCATAATTTAATTTTTTAATTCCATTGAAAAGTTCCAAGTTGTATTTTAAAGACTTTATCCTTTTTAAAAATAAATTTCAGTCCGTCGATATCGCCTAAGTGAATGAATTTTAAGTTTTGATCATCCCAATCGTGTTTTTCATAAGTCGTATTTCCAATTCCCATTTCCCACTTATATGCTTTTTTAACTTCTTCAACTTTTGAACCAATAGTAATACTGTTTTTAGTCTTTAATTTAGAATTTCCATAGATGTCAATATTACAAACCTTGAAGTTCTTACCTTCATTTTGAAAATCATGATCGTTAAAAGTAATTGATAAATTCAGTTTAGTGTATTGAAAATAATAAAAATGTTCCCCTAAATGTTCATTTCTACCATCGTCTATTTTTTTATCGGGTTCCCCTAAAAACTTCAGCACATTGCTTTTGGTCATTCCTATAGATAAATCTCCAATGTTTTCCGTTAATAATAAATAGGTACCTAAATTATCTGCTGTTAAATGTGTTCTTTTCTTACCTTCATTTTCTTGAAGTATGTCGTATTTTCTTAGACTTACCAAGGAACCCTTTTTAGAGTCTATTTCGCCCTTAAACGTTTTTTCTACATAATTTTCTACATCAAAAACAACAATTCCTGTTTCATATAATTCCCCTCTGGAGTAATAGTTGTCGTAAATTTTATATTCGTATTTTCCAATTGTAAAAGACAAAATGTTTTCGTCCATCCCTTCATTTTGAATTCCTCCACCTCTTAAATAATAATTGTACCTAAAAAGATCCCAACTTTTGGATTTGTCTTTAGGAAATTCTAATTCCACTTTTTCTTCGGTACCGTATCTGTAAATCAAATATTTATCTAAAGTGTCTTTACAAACGCTTAATTTTTTGCCTTCAAATGTTCTAAACGAATACAATTCTACTTCATTTGGTTTTATATAATTATTGGTTGTATTTATCAAAGTAAATTTTTGATTGACAATAGGAGCAAATTCGGCAAATGGACTGATGGTAAATAGTAAGTTATTATTTTGAAATTCAACTTTTAAATTGCCTTTATGTCCGTAGTAATCTCCAACTAATTGATTTTCTTTTACAGAGCAATTTATATAATGCGGTTCGTAATTGTCTGCTTTTGATTTCCAAATCAATAGAAAATCAGCATCGTTTTTTTCTATTCGAATTGCATCTTCACCGTTTTCAGATTGCCATAAACCTAAGAAATCATTAAGATTGAATTTTTTAGAACTGCTTACAATATTGGTTTCGGCCAATAAAGCTTTATTTTCAAGTGCTTTAGATGTACCGTCTTTACAACTTATAAATAGAAATAAAGAAAATAGTAAAACAAAAAACTTTAAAAAAGTATGCATAAATGGTAGATTTTGGGCTTAAATGGAACAAAATATAAAATTATTTGCAATCATTGTGCCAAAAAACTAGATATTTACTTCGAAATCGTTCTACCTAAAACAAACATGGTTTCTTGGTTGCTGTCAATAATAATTTTTTCAATATCATTTTGCATGGCAATTTCTAAAACATCTCTAGCAGGAATAGAAACAAAAGGCTTCGTTTCTTGCGACCAAATCGTTAATGCTGCTTGAGAAGTAAATACGCCCATTACTTTTTGATTTTCTACTTCAAATACCGATGTAAACGTCATAGGAGTTCCCTTTTCAATGGTAGACCAACCGTTTTTATCTCTATTTTCTCCTTTTACAGGCTCTGCAGTAGGAACTACTAAAAAAGCATTATCGCCTTGTAATTCATTAAAAACATCCATAAACGTTTCCTGATTTTGATTGGCTTGAAAGGCTTTTATTTTTTTTAAAAGAGACGTATTGTTTGGGTTAAAAGTATCGTTTTCTAACATGTATTTATTATTTGGACAGCAAAGGTAAGAATCTTTTTTAAGACAAACCATTTCCGATAATCTTGTCACGCTGAGCGCAGTCGAGGGGTACACCACAAACTATGTAAACTTACATGAAGCAATGCGCCTTAATTCAAGAAAGAACCTTATGTGTCTATGTGTTTAATAAAACATACTATTTGCCAATACAGAAATTAGCAAAAATATTACCCAAAAGTTCGTCGTTGGTAACCTCTCCAGTAATTTCACCAAAATAGTACAAAGCCTGGCGAATATCAATGGCAATAAAGTCAGATGAGGTATTACTTTCAATGCCATATTTAACCTTTTGCACTTCTTCTAAAGCTTTTAATAACGAATCATAATGACGTGTATTGGTAACGATCGTTTCATTATTACGCAAAGCACCCGTATTTACAAACGAAAGTAATTCGTTTTTCAATGCATCAATACCTTCTTTTTGTTTAGCAGAAATAAATATAGAATTTTCAATCTGATATTGTAGGGTAGAAAGTAAGCTGTCTTCCAATTTATCTTTCTTATTAAAAATTGTAAGTAGGGCTTTTTGAGGATATTTATTTTTTATTTTTTCTACTTCCACTTTCAAACGTTCCAAACTATCCATAGTCAGTTCAGTACTATCAACTAAAAACAAAACTACTTGTGCTTGTTCTATTTTTTCAAATGTTTTTTGAATACCAATGCTCTCTACATGGTCTTTTGTTTCTCTAATTCCAGCAGTATCGATAAAACGGAAGCCAATTCCATCAATTACCAATTCGTCTTCAATAGTATCACGAGTAGTTCCTGCAATATCAGAAACTATGGCACGTTCCTCATTTAAAAGCGCATTCAATAAAGTAGATTTACCCACATTAGGTTCACCCACAATTGCCACCGGAATACCATTTTTAATAACATTACCCACCGCAAACGAGTCAATTAAGCGTTTCAATACAAATTCAATACGCTCTAATAATTCCTTAAAAGCAGTTCTATCGGCAAACTCAACATCCTCTTCCGCAAAGTCAAGTTCCAATTCAATCAACGAAGCAAAATTCAACAATTCCTGACGCAGTTTAGCAATCTCATTACTAAAACCACCACGCATTTGTTGCATCGCAATTTGGTGACTCGCCTCATTATCACTTGCTATTAAATCCGCCACAGCTTCCGCTTGAGACAAGTCCAGTTTACCATTTAAAAAAGCACGCAAGGTAAATTCACCTGCCTGAGCCATTTTAGCGCCTTTACGAAGCAGTAACTGAATAATTTGTTGCTGAATAAATGTTGAACCGTGACATGATATTTCTACTACATTCTCACCCGTGTAAGAATTCGGACCTTTAAATAAAGAAAGCAAAACCTGATCATACGTTTTAGCACCATCAACCACATGTCCTAAATGAATAGTATGTGTTCTCTGTTGAGTAATATCTTTCCCAGAAACCGATTGAAAAACATCTGCAGCAATAGTTATTGCATTTTGTCCAGATAATCTAATAACAGCAATCGCACCAGCTCCAGAAGGAGTAGCTAAAGCAACAATGGTTTCTTGGTTAATCATTTGGTTTACATTTTAAGTATGCAAATATACGAAAGACAAGTTCAACTCCAATTTCATAAAGTAAATTCAAAAAAAAACGAAGTGTTTGCGTGTTCATAACCTCTCGACTGCGTTCGATTTGACAGGATTGAGTGAAAAAAAAACCGCGATAAACTTTTCAGTCTTGCGGTTTTTTGTAGTTAAGGTTGGTTATAATTGTATATAAGTTATGAATTGTAAGTTTTAAGTTAAGAGTTTAAATTGTATAACTCTTAACTAATAATTTATAATTCATTTCTAGCTATTTAACATAACAGGCATTACAAGCATTGTAACAGTTTCTCCATCATCTAATCCATCAACAGGAGTTAAGATTCCGGCTCTGTTAGGCATTGACATTTCCAATTGAATTTCATCGCTCGTTAAGTTGTTTAACATTTCTATTAAAAAACGAGAGTTGAAACCAATTTGCATATCATCACCTTGATAATCACAAGTTAAGCGCTCATCAGCTTTGTTAGAGTAATCAATATCTTCAGCAGAAATATTTAATTCTGTACCAGCAATTTTTAAACGAATTTGGTGCGTTGTTTTGTTAGCAAAGATTGCCACACGACGTACCGAACTTAAAAATTGTGTTCTATTGATTAATAATTTATTTGGATTTTCTTTAGGAATAACCGCTTCATAATTTGGATATTTTCCATCAATTAAACGGCAAGTCAATACATAGTTTTCAAAAGAAAAAGTAGCATTAGCATCGTTATAATCGATTTTTACTTCTGCATCAGAAGCTCCTAAAATTCCTTTCAAAATATTTAAAGGTTTTTTAGGCATAATAAAATCAGCTACTTGTGACGCTTTAACATCTGCACGTGCATATTTTACTAATTTATGTGCATCAGTAGCAACAAAAATCAAACCTTCTGGTGAAAATTGAAAGAAAACACCACTCATTACAGGTCTTAAATCATCATTACCTGCAGCAAATATTGTTTTTCCAATTGCAGTTGCTAAAACTTCAGCAGGAACAAGTGTAGTAGAAGGTTCGTCTAAACTTACAGCTTTTGGAAATTCATCACCTGGAGCATAAGCAATGGCATATTTACCAGAGTTTGAGCTAATTTCAACAGTACTGTTTTCTTCGACTGTAAAAGTTAAAGGTTGCTCAGGAAATGTTTTTAAAATATCTAATAATAGTTTTGCAGGAATGGCTACACTACCTTGACTTGTAGAATCAATTTCTAAAGTAGCAGACATAGTAGTCTCTAAATCAGATGCTGATACTGTAAGAGCATTATTATCTAATTCAAATAGAAAATTATCTAAGATAGGTAACGTATTACTACTATTAATAACGCTTCCTAATACTTGTAGCTGTTTTAATAAATACGAACTTGATACTATAAACTTCATCATCTTTATATTAAAAATCTTTTTATGATTTTATTTTCACAAATATATTCTAAATCTCCCCAAATAGCAAAAACTATTTATCAACAACTATTTAGTGTAGATTCTTTTTCTTAAATAGGTAAAAAGGAATCCGAAAACTATTAAAATAAGCATTGGTAACCCGATAGTTAGCACTTGTGCCATAGTGTAATTTTGGTAAACTCGTTCTTTGTCTAAAAGAGGTAAGTTTACATCTTTACTTCTAATGTTAATAAGTCCGGTGTCGTCAAGTAAGTAGTTGACACAGTTCATTAAGAACTCTTTGTTACCATATAGATTGTTTGTCCATTTATCAAAACCAAGTTCTAATGGTCCGTTTTGATCCAATTGATTTTTAATAATATCTCCATCACTCACCACAATCATTTTTGAGTCAATACCTTCAGCTGTGTAACTATTGTCTTTAAAAGGTAAAATTCTATTGGTGTACATTGAATTGAACTTACCTTCAAATAATACTGCAACCGGAAGTAAACCTTTTCCAAGGTATTCTTCTGGAGTTGTATTTTCTGTAACTGTTCCTAAACTTACTTCATAAGGAGTTCCAACTGGTTTAGAATATTCAGAACTACTTAATAAAACAGTTTTATTTATTTTATTGTTTAGTAATTCTATTGGAGAAGTAAATTCAAATTTAATTCCTTCTAGATTTTTTACAATAGGGTTTGGAGTTGCCGGATATATAAAAGGCGCAAATTTCCAAAAATACTGTTGGTATTCTGTATCACTTCCTTGTTCTCCGGTAGCTAATTTAATAGGCGTTGCTTGTTCGTCTTTAATCAATAAAGGATTAATTCTAAATCCGTATTTGAAAAACATGTCGTTTAAGCCTAAATCTCTTTGATGTGCTAAAATGGTTCCTGTTTCATTAAACATTTCTTCCATGTCTGCTTTTACAGCATCAACTAGCCAAAGAGTTTTTCCTCCAGAAACTATGTATTGATCAAGTACTTGCTTTTCTTCTTCGGTAAAAACTTCGGTAGGTTTAGCAATAACCACTAAATCGTATTTTTTTAAAGCTTCTAAAGATTGTGTAGGTTGTTTTGCAACAGAATCTAAGGTAAACGGACCTATGTAATAACTTTCTTTTACTGTTTTTAAAAAATCGGCTATATATTTATCTTCTAGTTCGCCATTTCCTTTTAAAACAGCTATTTTCTTTTGTTTGTTTTTTGAAACTTTATTTATTGCTTCTGCAAAAGCAAACTCTAAATGCTGTACTGAGCTAATTACTTTTTGCTCGGTAGTGGCGCCCATTAAATTTTTAAGCAAACTCACTTTTGTGCTTTTGTCTCCATATGTAGCAATTGCCCAAGGAAATACTACTTCTTGAGATTGCTTTCCTTTATTTTCAACAGTAATATTAAGCGGTTGTAGTCCTCTTTCATAAAACTGTTTCATTACAGCAACTCGTTCTTCTTCATTTTCGATAGGGTTTGCAAATACAAAAACGATGTTAGAATTATAAGCACTGAACTCTTCTAATAATTGTTTGGTTTCGTCTTGTAAACGTTTGAACTCAGGAGGGAAATTTCCTTCTAGAAATACATCAATTATAAGTGGACTATCAATACTTTTAATTATTTTTAATGAGGTTTCTGATAAAGTATAACGCTTATCCTCTGTTAAATCAAAACGTTTGAAAAAGTAATTCCCAATTATATTTACAGCAATTAATGATAATGCTATAATAACAAGTTGTTTGATGTTTTGTTTTTTAGCTAATTTCATTATGCTTTTAAAGATTTTAATTTATAAACCGTTGCCAACAAAAATAAAGCGGTAACACTCAAAAAATAAAGAATATCTCTAGTATCAATTACACCACGACTCATGCTTTTAAAATGAGAATCCATTCCAAAAGAAGCAATTAATTTACTGTTAGTCTCGAATAAAGTAGCTATTCCGTCAAAACCAAAATAAAATACAAAGCATAAAAATACTGCTAAAATAAAAGCAACAATTTGATTTTCAGATAATGTAGAAGTAAAAATACCTATTGATGTGTATGCTGCAATTAAAAATAAAAGCCCAAAATAAGAACCTAGTGTGCTTCCCATGTCAATATTTCCTTGTGGTGAACCAAAATAAGAAATTACAATAACATATACTATTGATGGTAAAATTGCTAAAACAATTAAAATAAATGCACCTAAAAATTTTCCGTTTACAATTTCCCACATAGATAATGGTTTAGTAAAAAGTAATTCAAGTGTGCCTTGTTTCTTCTCATCAGAAAATGAGCGCATAGTTACCGCAGGAATTAAAAAGGTGAGTATCCATGGAGAAAGTTTAAAAAACGGACTCATATCTGCAAAGCCAGAATTTAATATGTTGAAATCACCTTCAAAAACCCACAGGAATAATCCGTTAAGCAATAAGAAAATAGCAATTACAAGATAACCAATTGGCGAACCAAAAAAGGATTTAATTTCTCTTAATAATAATGCTTTCATTTATGTTTAGTTATTTTTATGAGTTATTCTTGAAATACATATAACTGCAAATGTACTATTTTAGTTTAAAAAGCTAGACAACTTTTAATCTCTTAAATAAATTGAACTCTTAATCTAAAGTAGCTAATTTATCTACACTCCAAGCTTCAGGTTTATCGCTAAATAGAGTTTTGGTATAACCCCAAATTCCTTTAAATAAATCAGAGTTCCTATAAGCTTCTAAATGCGATTCACTTTCCCAATAGCTGTAAGTAAAAAATGTTCTTTTATCGTTTTTATCTTGATATAATTCTAGAAATTGGTTTCCATTAAAACCTCTAATTTGCTCTTTAACTTCTTCAAAGTTTTCTAAAAAAGGAATAATGTTTTCTTCGTGAAAACGCAATTTTACAATTCGTACAAACATTTATTTAAATTCTATTGTTACTACATCTCTAAAATTTAGACCAAAAAGAGTAGAAGCAGAGCCAACTGTTTTTGGATTGCTTTTATAAATGGCAATTTCTAATAAATTATTTTCATTAAATAAAGCTAAGCGTTCGCCTTCAAAATCTTTAAGTGAATATTTATCAGTCGTTTTAAAATCAGAGAAACTATTTTTAATAGTGCTAATCTTCTTATTGTTAAATTTAATATCAAAAGCCCTATTTCTATGTGCTTCTTGAAACATTTTTTTAGAAATATTGGTAACACAATTTCCAAAATGGTCAATATAAACAATGTTTCCTTTAATTATTTTTAAATCATCTGAAACTACTGCTACCAATTCATTTACTTTCTTAAGTTCAGTAATCTCTTTTCCAATAACATTTAGTAAACCTCCTCGAGCAATATGACATGCAACAGCTACAAAAACATCCATATCTGTTGCGTCTTTATTTAATCGATCGTGAATATTGATTGCAACGATTTTTTGTGCTATTTTTTTTTGAGTAAGCGTGCTTAAAATTCCATTATCTGCACAAATAAAATAATGATCATCCCATTGTAGAGCAATGTGCTGAGTTTCATTTGTACGTTCGCTATCAACTCCAATTATATGTATGGATCCTTTTGGAAAACTATCATAAGCTGCAGCAATACAGTAACCAGCTTCTAAAGTGTTGAATAAATCAATATCATGAGAAATATCAATAATTGTGGCTTCATTATAACCCGAAATTAGTTTTCCTTTCAAAGCACCTACAAAGTGGTCTTTCAATCCAAAATCAGTAGTTAAAGTAATTATTGACATTCTTTTGTTTATAACTTATTCTAAATTAAAAAATAGTTTTTCTTAAATTTGAATACAAAGCTAATGTATTTTCAGCACAAGAAAAATAATTAAAATAAAAAGCCTTTGAACGAAAGAATTATTGAATTAACGGACATTACTCCAAAAGAGTTTTGGGGTGCTCAGGACATTCATCTTGAAGCAATTAAAAAGTATTATCCAAAGTTGAAAATTGTCGCTAGAGGAACACTTCTTAAGGCTTATGGCGAAGAAGAAATCCTTAACGAATTTGAAACTCGTTTTAGAAGATTAATGCAACATTTTTCACGATACAATAGAATTGATGATAATGTAATTTTAAGAGTATTAGAAAGTGATGCTCAAGAAGTTCAACATATGAACAACAGTGATAAAATTCTTGTTCATGGTATTGGTGGGAAATTAATAAAAGCAATGACGCCAAATCAACAGAAATTAGTTGATTTAGTCATGAAAAACGATATGGTTTTTGCCATAGGTCCAGCAGGAACAGGTAAAACCTATACAGGTGTTGCTATGGCTGTAAAAGCTTTAAAAGAAAAACAAGTTAAACGTATTATATTAACTAGACCAGCAGTAGAGGCAGGAGAAAATTTAGGTTTTCTTCCTGGAGACATGAAGGAAAAACTAGATCCTTACATGCAGCCTTTATATGATGCTTTGCGCGACATGTTGCCTCCAAATACATTAGATGATTATATTATGAAAGGTATTATTCAAATTGCTCCTTTAGCATTTATGCGTGGAAGAACTTTAGACAATGCATTTGTTATATTGGATGAGGCTCAAAACACAACTCATAATCAAATGAAAATGTTTTTAACTCGAATGGGAAAAAATGCAAAATTCATGGTTACAGGTGATCCTGGCCAAGTTGATTTACCTCGAAGAACTATTTCCGGATTAAAAGAAGCTATATTAGTTTTAAAAGATATTGAAGGAATTGGAATTATTTATTTAGATGATAAAGACATTGTAAGACATAAATTGGTTAAAAAAGTAATTGATGCTTATAAAAAAATAGAAAATCACGATTAATTATAAATGAGGAGTTTAGATAAGCTCCTCATTTATTTTATAAACTTTTTTGTTATTTCTTTTTTATTAATCTTTATTTGTACTATTAAAATTTATTCTATTGAAAAATGTACTCATAACAGGTGCTTCTGGTGGACTTGGAAATTTAACTACTAAACATTTTGCGGAAAACGGATGGAGTGTAATTGCTACGATGATAAGTTTAGATTTGGCAAAAGATTTAGAAGGATATCCTAATGTAAAGTGTTATCAACTGGATGTGACTTCTACTGAAAATATTGAAAAAGCCAAAAGTCAAATTCTAAAGGATTTTACCACTATTGATGTTATTATTAATAATGCGGGATTAGGTTATAGAAGTTTTGTGGAGCTTTCTGAAGATTCTAAAATAAATAACATTGTAAATGTAAATTGGTTGGGAGTAGTAAAAGTTTGCAGAGCTTTTATTCCGATTTTTAGAGAACAAAATTATGGACAGTTCATCAATATTACTTCAATTGCAGGTTTAGTTAATCTGCCTTTAGGGAATTTTTATCATTCAACAAAACAAGCGGTTGAGAGTTTTTCAGAATGTATGTCATACGAACTTTTAGATTTTAATGTAAGTGTTTGTACGGTTCAATTTGGCAACGCTCCAACAGATTTCCAAAGTAATGTTACTAAGTGCGAAGATTCTACAATTCCATCATATAATAAAATGATGGATGCTATTAATAATATTCTGAACAAAAAAACGAGTAAAAATAAAAACCTTACAACTACAATTGTGAATAAATTGTTTTCAATTGCGAATAACCCTTCTAAAAGTTTTAGAAAATACACTATTGGTTTTGATGCAAATTTTATGAATTTCTTTAGAAAATTTGCAGGTTATAGACTTTTTAATTTTATAATTAAAAAGAAAGTTTTGTAGTCCTTTTTTAGTATTGTTTAAAAAGACGTTTATCACTTAAACGTCTTTTTTTGTTCTTAATATAACAAATAATTGATTTTATTAAGAATTTTCTATTTAAAATAAATTATTAACACGTATATGTTTAAAAATTTAACAATTAAAATAAAAAAACCACAATAAATATGCTTGCATAGTAAAATATTTTTTTAACTTTATAAAAAATAATAATAAAACTAACTATGAACTCAAAAAACTACCATTATGAAAAAATTTTACTTAACCTTAGTAGCTACAGCATGCTTTTGTATGACTAACGCACAAGTGGGTATTGGCACAACAAGCCCACAAGCTTTTTTAGATATTAATTCAAGTACTCAAGGAGTAATAATATCAAAAGTGGCTCTAACTTCAAGAAGTGTTCAACTACCAGTTGTTAATCCTCAAGGTGGGGCAGTGGTAGAAGGAACTTTAGTTTACAATACTTCAACAAATGGAGTTGCTCCATTTAATGTTTCCCCAGGTTTCTACTTCTGGGATGGTTCTTTTTGGGTTGCCTTAGATGGCACAGGAGGAAGAGATTGGTCGCTTTTAGGCAATTCAGGTACGAATCCTGCTTTCAATTTTCTTGGAACTAGAGACAATACTAATTTAATTTTTAGAACAAATAATTTACAACGTGCAGTTGTTAGGTCTGATGGAAATGTTGCTATAAACGCTCCTGGAGATGCTTGGACAAGGTTGTATGTTAATACTTCTGGAGCCTTTAATGATGCTTTAAGAGGAAGAAATGATGATACTGTAGGAAATGCACTTTGGGCTACGAATATTAATGATGGTGGAACTTCTGTTTTAGGAGGCTCTGGAGCCGGTTTTAGTATTTTTCCAAGCACTGGAGCTGGTGTTGCAGGATCAGGTCCATATGTTGGTGTCTATGGTTCAAATGCTTATGGAACTCCATCAAATCCTGCTCATTATTCTAATTCTGGTGGTGGATTCTCTTTAGATTCAGATAATAATACTGCTACTTTAAATAATAGTGCTTTTGCAAAAATTGCCGGAATTGATAATATTTCTCCAGACGGATTATTAGCTTCAAGAAGAAGTTTATATGGCGGATACTTTAATGGCGGAGTTTCTGGTCAATCATATGCATATGTAGGTATAAAATATAATGCAAATGCTGCAGGAGGTGGAGGAACTAATTTTAAGGTTATTGGGAATGGTTCAAACTCAACAATGATAATGGATGAGGAAAATAAGCCTAGAATTTTATTTTCACCTGAAGCTCCAGAAATTTTATTTGAAGATTATGGAACTTCTCAATTAGTAAATGGTGAAGCTTATGTTGAAATTGATCCTGTTCTTAAAAAAGCTTTATATATTGATGAAAAACACCCTTTGAAAGTTTTTATTCAACTTGAAGGTGATTGTGCAGGAGTATTTGTTACAGATAAATCAGTAGACGGATTTAAGGTTAAAGAATTAGCTAAAGGTTCATCAAATGTTAAGTTTTCATGGCATATTGTTGCAAATAGAGCAGATGATAAAGATAGTTTAGGAAATGTTACATCAGAGCATGTGGGATTACGTTTACCATATGGACCAATTCCAATTAAAGAAACTCAAATGGTTAAAAAAGATTTTAAAATAAGTAATGGATTATCAATGAATTAAAGATGAAAAAATTTACTACCTAAAAGCCCGTTTATTAAATATAAAATAGACGGGCTTTTTATTTATAATTATTTTTGAAGATAGAAAGAAACAATCTACATTTGCACTACACAACAACACAAACACTTAATGAATACAATTACTACTACCAATTTCAATTTTCCTGGTCAAAAATCGGTTTATCATGGAAAAGTAAGAGAAGTTTACAATATTAATGACGATTTATTAGTTATGGTTGCTACAGATAGGCTTTCAGCTTTTGATGTAGTAATGCCAAAAGGAATTCCTTATAAAGGTCAAATTTTAAATCAAATTGCAACAAAATTCATGGAATTAACTCAAGATATTGTTCCAAATTGGTTAATCGATACACCTGATCCAAGTGTTGCAGTTGGACATTTATGCGAACCATTTAAAGTTGAAATGGTAATTCGCGGATATTTAGCAGGTCATGCCGCAAGAGAATATGCTTTAGGAAAAAGAACTCTTTGTGGAGTTACTTTACCTGAAGGATTAAAGGAAAATGATAAATTTCCATCTCCAATAATTACTCCTTCTACAAAAGCAGATAATGGAGAACATGATGAAGATATTTCTCGAGAAGATATTTTAGCTAAAGGAATTGTGAGTCAAGATGACTATTTAGTTTTAGAGAAATACACAAGAGCATTATATCAAAGAGGAACCGAAATTGCAGCTTCAAGGGGATTAATTTTGGTTGATACTAAATATGAATTTGGGAAAACTAAAGATGGAAAAATTGTTCTAATTGACGAAATTCATACACCAGATTCTTCACGTTATTTTTATGCAGAAGGTTATCAAGAAAGACAAGATAGAGGAGAAGCTCAAAAACAATTATCGAAAGAGTTTGTGCGCCAATGGTTAATTGCTAACGGTTTTCAAGGTAAAGAAGGTCAGCAAATTCCAGATATGTCTGATGAATATATTGCTACAGTCTCGGAAAGATATATTGAATTGTATGAAAATATTATTGGTGAAAAATTTATAAAAGCAGATATTTCAAACATTAATGAACGGATTGAAAAAAACGTTTTAGCTTATTTAAATAAATAAAAAAAAGGCTCAATTTAAATTGAGCCTTTTTTATTCAAACAAACTAAACCAAAATATTACTGGTCCTTAAAAAGCGTATTTATTCTCGCTAATTAATTTTGCAGCAATTTTTTCACGTAACCCAATTACATTTGGCATATTCGTATATTTTGTAAAACGTTTAAGTCCCATCAACATCATACGTTGTTCATCACCTTCAGCAAAAGATACGATTCCTTCTTTTCCTTTTTGGTTAATAATATCAACTGCATGATATAAATATAATTGTGCCATTGCAATTTGTTCTTGTACTTTATCTGCACCTTCCTTCTTAGTTAATTTTTCAGTTCTAAGAATAGTGCTTTCGGCCATATAAATTTCAATTAAGATGTCAGAAGCAGCCATTAATAATTGTTGATGAGATTCTAATTCAGCTCCATATTTTTGAACAGCCGAACCAGCAACCATTAAAAACACTTTTTTCAATTTAGCAATCATCTCTTTTTCTTCAGCAAATAGCTCAGAATAATCAGGAACATCAAACGATGGAATACCCATTAATTCTTCACCCACAGCCATTGCTGGACCTAATAAATCAACGTGACCTTTCATAGCTTTCTTCACTAACATTCCTACAGATAACATTCTATTAATTTCGTTAGTCCCTTCATAAATTCTTGCAATACGCGCATCTCTCCATGCGCTTTCCATTGGTGCATCTTCAGAGAATCCCATTCCACCAAAAATTTGTATTCCTTCATCTGTACAAGATTGTACGTCTTCAGAAACCGCAACTTTTAAGATAGAGCATTCAATTGCAAATTCTTCAACCCCTTTTAATTCAGCTTCTTGGTGTGTATTTCCTTCTTCTGTTCTAATATGAATTCTAGTTTCAATGTCATGTGCAGCTCTATAGGTAGCACTTTCACCTGCATAAGAATTTGTCGCCATTTCTGCTAATTTTGCCTGGATTGCTCCAAAGCTAGAAATAGGAACATTAAATTGCATTCTTTCGTTTGCATAATTAACAGCTGTAGTAATAGTTCTTCTTTGTGCTTCTAAACAAGCAGCAGCTAATTTAATACGACCTACGTTTAATGCATTCATTGCAATTTTGAACCCTTCTCCTTGTCCTGCTAACATATTTTCAACAGGAACTTTTGTTTCGTTAAAGAAAACCTGACGAGTAGATGATGAACGAATACCTAATTTGTGTTCTTCATCTCCCAATGAAATTCCGTTTGAAGGATCATTTTCAACGATGAAACCAGTAATGTTTTTGTCGTCACCAATTCTTGCGAAAACAATAAAAACTTGACAGAAACCTGCGTTTGAAATCCACATTTTTCCACCCGTAATACTGTAATATTTACCATCTTCAGATAAAACAGCTTTCGTTTTTCCTGAATTAGCATCAGAACCAGCGCCTGGTTCAGTTAAACAGTAAGCACCAAACCATTCACCAGAAGCTAATTTTGGTACATACTTTTGTTTTTGTTCTTCAGTTCCATATAATGTAATTGGCATAGTTCCAATTCCAGTATGTGCACCAAAAGCAGTTGAAAAAGAACCCGTTGCTCCAGAAATATAATCACAAACTAAAACGGTATTTGTAAAGCCCATTCCCATTCCGCCATAAGCTTCAGGAACTGCTATACTTAAGTAACCTAAGTCACCCGCTTTTTTCATTACTTCTTCTGTAAGTGCGTAATCTTTCTTTTCAAAACGCTCTTTGTTTGGCCAAAGTTCTTTATCCACGAATTCGATAACCGAATCACGCATCATAATTTGTTCCTCATTGAAATCTTCTGGTGTGAAGATGTCCTCGCATTTTGTTTCTTTAACTAGGAATTGACCTCCTCTGATAATATCGCTCATGTTTTTAGTTTTTAAGATGATAGATAATAGACGAATAGATGATAGACGAAGCTATTAATTATCATTAAATTATTTATTTAAAATGTTTTGAAATGACATTGTTGCTCGTTGAAATTCTTCAATTTTAGTTTCAATGCTATTAGATATTTCATTTGTTATGTATTTTTTATGATTTGCTAATATAATTTGTGTTTGTAATTCAAAAGAAGATCCTAAAGAAATATCAAGAAAATGACTAAACGATTTATCTGTTCTACTTGAACCTTCTGCTATATTTGAAGGTATAGAAATACAACATCTATCCATTTGACTTTTCAATCCATATTTTTCAGAAATTGGAAATGTATCTGTTAAGTCCAAAATCATTTTAGATAATTCCATACTCATTTGCCAGATTTTAAGTTTCTTGAAATTATGTCTTTTAAATTCACTCATTCTCAAAGTCTATTATCTATCAATCTATTATCTCTTGGTCTTTATTTTAAAAATTCATAAATACCTGCTGTACCTTGTCCAGTTCCAACACACATTGTTACCATTCCGTATTTTGCATTTCCACGCTTACGCATTTCATCAAATAATTGCACCGATAATTTGGCTCCTGTACAACCAAGTGGGTGACCTAATGAAATTGCTCCACCATTTACATTTACGATATCAGGATTTAAACCTAATTCACGAATAACTGCTAATGATTGAGATGCAAATGCTTCATTTAATTCAAATAAATCAATATCTGATTGTTTTAAACCTGCTTGTTTTAAGGCTTTTGGAATCGCTTTAACAGGTCCAATTCCCATAATTCTTGGTTCAACTCCTGCTGAAGCAAAGTTCACTAAACGTGCAATTGGTTCAAGGTTTAACTCTTTTACCATTTCTTCGCTCATTACTAGTACAAATGCAGCACCATCACTCATTTGAGATGAGTTACCAGCTGTTACACTTCCATCTGCAGCAAATACTGGACGTAATTTAGATAATGCTTCAACCGATGTTCCAGCTCTTGGACCTTCATCTTTATTTACAACATATGAACGTGTTTCTTTTTTGCCATTTTCGTTAATGAAAGTTTCTTCCACAGTAATGGGAACAATTTGAGCATCAAATTTACCTTCTGCTTGCGCTTTCAAAGCTTTCATGTGTGATTGAAATGCAAATTCATCTTGATCTTCACGAGAAACTTTGAACTGATTAGCAACTGCTTCAGCTGTCAATCCCATTCCCCAATAATAATCTTCATGACCCGCATTTGCAACTTTATAATCTGGAGTTGGTTTGTAACCTCCCATTGGAATATAACTCATGCTTTCTGCACCACCTGCAATGATACAATCAGCCATTCCTGATTGAATTTTTGCAGTTGCCATACCAATAGTTTCAATACCTGATGCACAATATCTATTTACTGTAACTCCAGGAACATCCTCTACTTTTAATCCCATTAATGAAATTAAACGCGCAACGTTTAAACCTTGTTCTGCTTCTGGCATGGCATTACCAACCATAACATCATCTATACGAGTTTTGTCGAAATTTGGTAATTCATTCATCATGTGTTCAATTGTTTCAGCAGCCAATTCATCAGGTCTTTTGAAACGAAAAACTCCTTTTGGTGCTTTACCAACTGCAGTTCTATATGCTTTTACTATATATGCTGTTTTCATATTTTTTTAGTTTCTTAATGGTTTCCCTTTAGTTAGCATGTGTTGGATTCTTTCTAAAGATTTTCTTTCTCCCGTTAGTGATAAAAACGCTTCTCTTTCTAAGTCTAATAAGTATTGTTCAGATACTAAAGTGGCTTCAGATAAATTACCACCAGCCATTACATAAGCTAATTTATTTGCAATTTTCTTATCGTGTTCAGAAATGTATTTTCCAGCTTCCATTTGGTCTGTTCCTACTAAGAACATACCTAAAGCTTGTTTACCTAAAACTTTAATATCATTTCTTCTAGGAGCTTGCGTGTATCCTTGATCAGCCATTTGTAAAGCAACTTGTTTTGCAGTCGCAATTTGGCGGTCTTTATTTACTACAACAATATCTCTACCTTTTTGTAAAACTCCAGTGTCAAAACCTTCGTAAGCAGACGTAGCAACTTTTGCCATACCAACAGTTAAGAAGTATTCTTGAAGAACGTTTAGTTCTACATCATTTTTACGGAAAAGATCAGAAGCTCTTAAAGCCATTTCTTTGGAACCGCCACCACCAGGAATTACACCAACTCCAAATTCTACTAAACCAATATACGTTTCAGCAGCAGCAACAGCTCTATCAGCGTGCATTGTTAATTCACAACCACCACCAAGAGTCATTCCGTGAGGTGCAGCAATAACTGGAATTGCAGAATAACGACAACGCATCATAGTGTCTTGGAACATTTTGATAGCCATGTTTAATTCGTCATATTCTTGTTCAACTGCCATCATGAAAATCATTCCTAAATTTGCTCCTACTGAGAAATTAGTACCTTGATTTCCTATTACTAAACCGTTATAATCTTTTTCAGCCATATCAATGGCTTTATTAATTCCTTGTAAAACACCAGCACCAATAGAATTCATTTTTGAAGTAAATTCTAAATTGATAATTCCATCACCTAAATCAGTAATAATAGAATCGCTGTTATTCCATACTTTCTTATTGTCGCGAATGTTATTCAAGATAATAAATGCATCTTGACCAGGAATTTTTTCTACTTTTTTATTGTTAATAGAGTAGAAGTGGGTTGCTCCATCTTTTACTGAATAGAAACTAGTATTTCCTGAAGTTACCATTTCATTAACCCAAGCAGCAGGAGAATAACCTTCCGCTTTCATTAATTCGATTCCTTTTTCAACACCAATAGCATCCCAAATTTCGAAAGGACCATTTTCCCAACCGAAACCAGCTTTCATAGCATCGTCAATTTTATAAAAGTCTTCTGTGATTTCCGGAATGCGGTTTGAACAATATTGGAACATTGAAGCGAAATTTTTTCTATAGAAATCACCTGCTTTATCTTTCCCTTTTACTAATACTTTGAATCTATCAATTGGTTTGTCAATTGTTTTTGTTAATTCTAAAGTCGCAAAAGAAGCTTTTTTACTTGTTCTATATTCTAAAGTGTCTAAATCTAAAGCTAATATTTCTTTTCCTTCTTTTTTATAGAAACCTTGACCTGATTTACTTCCAAGCCATTGATTTTCCATCATTTTGTTTACAAACTCAGGAAGTTTAAATAATTCATGAGATTCGTCTTTTGGACAGTTCTCATAAATTCCATTAGCAACATGTACTAAAGTATCTAAACCTACAACATCAACCGTTCTAAAAGTAGCTGATTTTGGACGACCAATAACTGGTCCGGTTAATTTATCAACTTCTTCAACTGTTAATCCCATTTCTTTTACTTGGTGGAATAAACTTTGGATTCCGAAGATTCCAATTCTATTTCCAATAAAAGCAGGAGTATCTTTAGCAACTACAGAAGTTTTTCCTAAGAATTTTTCGCCATAACCGTTCAAGAAATCTAATACTTCTGTTGAAGTTTGTGGGCCAGGAATGATTTCAAATAATTTTAAGTAACGTGCTGGATTAAAAAAGTGTGTTCCACAGAAATGCTTTTGGAAATCTTCACTTCTTCCTTCACTCATAAACTGAATAGGAATTCCAGAAGTGTTTGAAGTTATTAATGTACCAGACTTTCTGTATTTTTCAATTTGTTCGAAAACTAGTTTTTTGATGTCAAGTCTTTCTACAACTACTTCAATAATCCAATCGACATCGGCAATTTTTGCCATATCATCTGTCGTGTTACCCGTAGTAATTCTATTAGCAAAACTTTGATGATAAATAGGAGATGGTTTAGATTTTAAAGCATGAGTTAAATGATCATTAACTAAACGATTTCTAACCGCTTTACTTTCTAAAGTTAATCCTTTCTTCTGTTCAACTTCTGTTAATTCTCTAGGAACAATATCAAGTAAAAGTACTTCTACACCAATATTTGCGAAATGGCAAGCAATACCACTTCCCATAATTCCTGAACCAATAACAGCAACTTTTTTAATATTACGTTTCATCTGTTAATTAAATTATCTCGATTATATCAAGGTTATTTTGTTTGTTTTTTTAATTCTTCGTCTGTAAAAATTTTCTTATCAGCAATTAACTCGTTAATGATTTCTGAAACTTCCATAAAATTTTGAAGTTGTTCGTCTGTAACGTGTCTTTTAATTGTTTCGTTGAAATTTAAAACAGTTGTTTTAGAGAGCTCTCTTTTATCTAGCCCTTCTTCGGTAAGGTGAATTAAAACACCTCTTCCATCTGTTGGGTTTTTCTTTCTAATAATTAAGCCTCTTTCTTCCATTGACTTTAACGTCCTTGTTAAACTAGTTGCTTCCATACCCATTTTTGGACCTAAAGAAGTTGAAGGAGTGCCTTTTTCTCTATCGATACTTAATAGTGCAAAACCAGTTGCCATTGTTGCACCATACTTTGAAGCTTCTTCATTATACATCCTGGCAACTGCTTGCCAAGTTGCTCTTAATATATAATCTATTGTTTTATCTTTCATAAAATTAAAACTGAAATTCAAAGATAAAAAAAAATACTATGCATGCATAGTATTTTTTGATTTTTTTATAAAAAAAATGAAATAAATAAAAAAACACCTTAACAATTAGTAGTTAAGGTGTTAAAATATAATTAGTTGTATATTTTATTGTATAAATCAGTATACATTTCTTTAATAATTTTTCTTTTTAATTTCATAGTTGGAGTAAGGTGACCTCCATCAATTGACCAAACTTCGGGCGTTAGTTCAAAACGTTTAATTTTTTCCCAATTTCCAAATTTTTCATTCAATTCATTAACTTCTTCTTGAATTCTGTCAATAACCTCCTTGTTGGCTATGATTTCTTGATTTGTTGTTCCTATTGAAATTTTCTTTCTAGAAGCCCAATCATTCAGAAATTCAAAACTTGGTTGTATAAATGCTGCTGGCATTTTTTCACCATCTCCAATAACCATTATTTGTTCAATGAATCTTGATTGTTTAAATGTATTTTCTAAAACTTGAGGAGCAATGTATTTACCTCCAGAAGTTTTAAACATTTCTTTTTTACGATCGGTAATTTTAAGGAAACCATCACTATCGATTTCTCCAATATCTCCAGTGTGAAAGTAACCGTTCGCTAAAACTTCATTTGTTTTTTCTTCATCTTTATAATAACCAATCATTACATTTGGTCCTTTACAAAGTATTTCTCCGTCTTCAGCAATCTTAACTTCAACACCATCAATAACTCTTCCAACAGTTCCTACCCTGAATCCGCCATTTCTCATATCATTTACAGAAATTACAGGTGAAGTTTCTGTTAATCCATAACCTTCCATTACTGGAATATTTGCTGCGCAGAATACTTTAGATAGTCTTGTTTGTAAAGCAGCACTTCCACAAACTAAAAGCTCTAATTCTCCTCCTAAACCTTCTTGCCATTTAGAGAAAATGATTTTACGAGCTATTTTAAGTTTAAACTCATACCAAGCTCCATTTTCTCCATAAGGTTTGTAATCCATACCTAAATCTAAAGCCCAAAAGAATAATCTTTTTTTAATTCCTGTTAAATCAGCCCCTTTAGCATAGATTTTATCGTATACTTTTTCAAGTAAACGAGGTACAACTGACATAACATGTGGATGAACCTCTTTTAAATTGTCACTAATTTTTTCAATACTTTCCGCAAAATAAATTGAAATACCATAATATTGGTATAAATACAATAGCATTCTTTCAAAGATGTGACAAATAGGTAAGAAACTTAAAGCTCTAGTATCCCCAGCTCTTAGAGGCACTCTTTTAGCACTCATTAATACATCGCTTACGATATTTTGATGTGTTAACATTACACCTTTAGGCCTTCCTGTAGTTCCTGAAGTATATATTATCGTAGCTAAATCAGTTTCTAGAACATTGTTTTTACGTTCTTCAACTTTATTTTGATTTGTATTGTCTTTTCCAAGTTCTAAAATCTCTTTCCAGCTTTTACAACCATTAATATCATCAAATGAATATATTTCTTTTAATGTTGGAACATTAGCTTTAATAGCACTAATTTTATTGTAAACTTCAATATCAGAAATAAAACAATAAGAAGATTCTGAGTGATTTAAAATATATTCATAATCTTCACTAGAAATTGTTGGATAAATTGGAACATTTTGTGCTCCTGTTTGTAATATTCCAATATCACAAATATTCCATTCTGTTCTATTATTTGAAGAGATAATAGCGATTTTATCATTCTTATTTACCCCTAAGTTTAATAAACCTCTTGAGATAGCGTTTGCTTTATCTAAATATTCCTTTGTTGAAGTTTTAATCCAATCATTACCATATTTTGTAACCAATGAATCTGATAAATCATACTTTTCCAATTGATAGTATGGAAAGTCAAATAAGCGAGTAATATTATTCATATTTAGATGATTTTATTTTTATTGCAATTTATTAAAAGTTTTTTAAAAAGCGTACTATGATTATTAAATAATACTACTTTTGTAAAAATATATTTTTAATTTATGTATACTTCTTTAAGGAAAAATGAAATTTCTGTATTGATTTATAGACTTTTACTAGTTTATTTCTTTTATTTCATAGCTAGAGTAATTTTTTATTTTTTTAACGCCGATTTATTTGAAATTGACTCTATTTATTCTTTTTTTAAAATTTGTTTTTTTGGTTTACAGTTTGACACATCAGCAATGCTTTATGTAAATGTGCTATTCATTGTAATGTCAATATTTCCTATCTTAGTTAATACATCTAAAACTTACCAGAAAATACTTTTATATATCTATTTTCTTACTAATATACCTTTTTATTCGTTAAACTTTATTGATTTAATTTACTATCCTTATAATTATTCTAGAACTACAATAGCTGTATTTGATCTTATTAGTAATGAAAACAATAAGTTGAGCATGTTCTTTAGGTTTTTCATTTCTTATTGGTATGTTTTTTTACTTTTTATTTCTTTATCTTATTTATGGTATTTTTTATATAAAAAGTATGAAGTTAAAAATTCTACACCAACAAATAAATTAACTTACTTTATATATTCGTTTTGCTTATTAATATTTACTTCTGGTTTTACCATAATTGGAATACGAGGTGGATATGCAAAAAGTTCTAGACCAATTAATTTAGTTGATGCAAACAGATACGTTGAAAAAAGTCAAGATGCAGATTTAGTTTTAAATACTCCTTTCGCATTTTTAAGGACCTTAGGGGTTAAGACTTTTAAAAAACAAGATTTTAATTTATCAGACAAAAAAATTTACAACATAACAAACCCTGTAAAACAATACTTTAATGATAGTGTTAATAAACCAAATGTAGTATTAATAATAACAGAAAGTTTTGGAAGAGAATATTTAGGAGCTTTTAACAAAGATAAGAATGTTAAGGATTTTCAAGGTTTTTCTCCTTTTATAGATTCATTATCGCAAGAAAGTTTAATTTTTACCAACGCTTATGCTAACGGGTATAAGTCTATACACGGAATGTCTTCTGTTTTAGCAGGAATTCCATCCTATAAAGATGCTTTCACATCATCACCTTATGCAAAACAAAAGATACAATCATTAGTTTCATGTTTAAAAGAAATGGATTATGATACTTCTTTTTTTCATGGTGCTCCTAATGGGTCTATGGGCTTCTTGGGCTTCGGAAATATTTTAGGGTTTGACCATTATTATGGAATGACAGAATATAATAATGATTCAGATTTTGATGGTTCTTGGGGAATTTGGGATGAACCATTTTTAAAATATATGAAGAGAGAATTAGATAAAAAAGAAAAACCGTTTTTTAGTACTGTATTTACTTTATCTTCTCATGAACCTTATAAAGTTCCTCTTGAGTATGAAGGAAAGTTCCCAAAAGGACATGTTCCGATTCATCAGTGTATTGGTTATACAGATAACGCTTTCAGAGAGTTTTTTAAAGAAGCAAAAAAATCAAAATGGTATAACAATACAATTTTTATTATTACTGCAGACCATTGTAATAATGTTTATTTTAAAGACGAATATTATCACAAAGTTTTAAATAGAGTTGCTGTACCAATATTAATTTTTTCTCCAAAAGAAAACTATAAAGGAGTTAGAGAAGATTTGGCTCAGCATATAGATTTGTATCCTACTATATTAGATGCTGTTGGTTATAATAAAAAATTCAGAAGTTGGGGTAGAAGTCTTTTAGCAAATAAAGTTGATGAAAAACCATATCTATTAAACTACATAGCAGGAACTTACTTTTTCGCCAAAGACGATTTCTTTTGTACATTTGATGGAATGAATATTACAGGTTTATATTCTAAAGAAGATAAAAAAATGCATAAAGATTTAAAATCTGTTTTTCCTAAAATAAAATATGATTTTGAATTAAGTTGTAAAGCGTATTTACAAAGTTATTTTAACTCAATTATAGATAAAAAAATAGATAAACCGTATTTAATAAAGTAGTAAATGAAAAAGAAAATTTTATTTTTAGTATTTGTTTTATTGTCTTTGTTTGGATTAAAGTATGTGTATGATATGCATATTAATCATAATTTTGAGACAATTACTGAAGGAAAAGTTTATAAAAGTGGTGTGATTCCACCAGATCAAATTGCTGATTATGTAAGTCAATACAAAATTAAAAGTATTATTGATTTAAGATTTCCAGGAACAGGAGATGATATAAATAATCCTGAAATTCCTGAAGAACTTATTGCTGAAAAAGTAGCAGTAGAAAAAATTGAGGGAGTAAATTACTTTAATAATGGTTCAGATCAAGTTCCTCAACAACATAATTTAGATATGTTTTTTAAAATTATGGACAATCCTGATAACTATCCAGTTTTAATTCATTGCTACCACGGAGTTGGAAGAGCGGAAATGTATTCTGCAATTTATAGAATTGAATACGAAGGTTGGGAAAACGACAAAGCTCGAACAAGCACTCGTTTTTTAACTAAATTTAGTTCGTTTGATATTGGTAAGCCAAAAGGAAATTACTTACATACCTATACTAAAAGAAAAGATACTTTAAAATAAAAAAAGGCTTCCAATTTTGGAAGCCTTTTTTAGATTTATTTTTTATCAATCCAATTTTTAGCATTAACAAACGCTTCATGCCATGGAGAAACTTCGTCTTTTTGTCCTCTATCTGGATAATGTGCCCAGTTCCAAGGGAAAGTAGAACGTTCAATATGCGGCATCATAACCAAATGTCTTCCAGTAGTGTCACACATCATTGCAGTGTTATAATCTGAACCATTTGGATTAGCTGGATAATCTTCATAAGCATATTTACCTACAATGTTATACTTATCTTCACTGTAAGGTAAATTAAACTTTCCTTCACCATGAGAAACCCAAACTCCTAACGTTGCTCCTTCTAAAGTAGAAAGCATCACTGAATTGTTTTTTTGAACCGTTACTGATGTAAAAATGCTTTCGTGCTTGTTTGAATTGTTATGCAACATTTTTCCATGTACTTCATGCTCTGGATTAATTAATTCTAATTCCATCCAAAGCTGACAACCGTTACAAATTCCAACAGAAAGTGTATCTTCTCTTTTAAAGAAATTCTTTAAAGCTGTATTTGCTTTTTCGTTATATAAAAATGCCCCAGCCCAACCTTTAGCAGAACCTAGTACATCTGAATTTGAGAATCCACCAACAGCTCCAATAAATTGAATGTCCTCTAATGTTTCACGACCCGAAATCAAGTCAGTCATGTGTACGTCTTTCACATCAAAACCTGCTAAATACATTGCGTTTGCCATTTCACGTTCAGAATTACTTCCTTTTTCACGAATTATCGCTGCTTTTGGTCTTGGTTTTGTAGCATCAATAACTGGTGCTTTTCCTGTAAAATGTGTTGGAAAAGTATAACTTAATGCTTGGTTTTTATAATTATCATAACGTTCTTTTGCTGTTCCGTTTTTAGATTGTTTAGTATCTAACAAGTATGAAGTTTTAAACCAAATGTCTCTGTATTTTGGAATATCTAATCCGCAAGGACCAAATTCTAGTCTTTCATCGGTTGTAACGGTTCCTAATTTATAAAACGAAACATTATTCTCTTTTAATTTGTTTTCTAGAACAGCATCTTCTTTAGCTTGGAAAACAATTCCAATATTTTCTGCAAATAGATATTTAATAATATCTTTTTCTTCAAATACAGAAAAATCAATTTTAGCACCTAAATTAACATCTGCAAAACACATTTCTAATAAAGTAGTAATTAATCCACCACTTCCTATATCGTGACCAGCAATAATTTGACGGTCTTTAATCAATTCCTGAATCGTGTTGAATGCATTTTTAAAGAATGCAGCATCTTTTATAGTTGGAACTTCGTTTCCAATTTTATTTAATGTTTGAGCAAATGAAGAACCACCTAATTTAAACTCATCTTGAGATAAATTAATATAATAAATTGAACCACCATCTTTTTGTAAAACAGGTTCAACAACCTTAGTGATATTAGTACAGTTTCCAGCAGCAGAAATAATAACCGTTCCTGGCGCAATAACTTCATCATTTGGATATTTTTGCTTCATTGAAAGCGAATCTTTTCCTGTTGGAATATTGATGCCTAATTCTAAAGCAAAATCAGAACAACCTTTAACTGCTTGATATAAACGAGCATCTTCACCTTCGTTTTTACAAGCCCACATCCAGTTCGCTGAAAGTGAAATACCTTTTAAATTATCTTTAATTGGTGCCCAAATAATATTAGATAAAGCTTCTGCTATTGCAGTTTTACTTCCTGCAACGGGATCAACTAAAGCTGCGATAGGCGAGTGGCCAATTGAAGTTGCTATACCTTCTTTACCATTAAAATCTAGTGCCATAACACCAACATTATTTAAAGGCAATTGTAATGGACCTGCGCATTGTTGTTTGGCAACTTTACCACCAACGCATCTGTCTACTTTATTAGTCAACCAATCTTTACAAGCTACTGCTTCTAATTGTAGTACTTGTTCTAAATAAGTTGAAATATTTTTTTTATCGTATTCAAAGTCAGAATATTTTCTTTGAATTGAAGAATCTGTCATTATTGTTTTTGGAGAACTGCCGAAAAAGTCTTCTAAAGCATAATCCATTGGTTTTGCACCAGTAGTTTTTGATTCAAAAGCAAAACGATGATCGTTAGTAACATCACCAACTTCATACATAGGTGAACGTTCCCTGTCAGCAATTCGTTGTAATGTGTCAATATCTTTTTTACCAATAACCAATCCCATTCTTTCTTGCGATTCGTTACCAATTATTTCTTTTGCTGATAGCGTAGGGTCTCCAACCGGTAATTTGTCTAAATCTATTAATCCACCTGTTTCTTCAACAAGTTCTGTTAAACAATTTAAATGTCCACCAGCACCATGATCGTGAATAGAAACAATAGGATTATTATCGCTTTCTACTAAACCACGAATAGCATTAGCAGCACGTTTTTGCATTTCTGGATTAGAACGTTGAATAGCATTTAATTCAATTCCTGAACTAAATTCACCAGTATCTGCAGAAGAAACTGCAGCACCGCCCATTCCAATTCTATAATTTTCTCCACCAAGAATTACAATTTTGTCTCCTTCTTGTGGTTTTTTCTTAATTGCTTGATCTAATTTTCCGTAACCTATTCCACCTGCTTGCATGATAACTTTATCGAAACCAAGTTTACGAGCATCTTCTTCATGTTCAAACGTAAGAATAGAACCCGTAATTAAAGGTTGACCAAATTTATTACCAAAATCGGAAGCTCCATTAGAAGCTTTAATTAAGATATCCATTGGAGTTTGGTATAACCATTTACGTTCCTCCATTCCGTTTTCCCATGGCTTATTTTCTTCTAAACGCGAATATGAAGTCATGTAAACAGCAGTTCCTGCTAAAGGTAAAGAACCTTGTCCTCCAGCTAAACGATCTCTAATTTCACCTCCTGAACCTGTTGCAGCTCCATTAAAGGGTTCAACAGTTGTAGGGAAATTATGTGTTTCAGCTTTTAATGAAATTACAGAATCAAATTCTTTCTTTTCATAAAAATCGGGTTTGTCAGCGCTTTTAGGAGCAAATTGTTCTACTCTTGGTCCTTTTACAAAAGCAACATTATCTTTATAAGCTGAAACAATATCATTCGGATTTGATTCAGATGTTTTTCTGATTAACTTGAATAAAGAAGTTGGCATTTCTTCTCCATCAATTATAAATGTTCCGTTGAAGATTTTATGACGGCAATGTTCTGAATTAGCCTGTGAGAAAGCAAATATTTCAGAATCGGTTAATTTTCTTCCTAATTTGGTAGCCAAATTATTTAAATATTCTTCTTCTTCTTCGTTTAATGCTAAACCTTCTGATTTGTTATAAGCAGCAATATCATCAATTTCCAAAATTGCTTCTGGTTGCACATTAATCGTAAACATGGTTTGATTTAATGCAGTAAATTTTTCAGAAATCATTGGATCGAAATCTTTAAAATCAGAAACACAAGTTTCAAATTCTTCGATTCTGATGATTCCAATTATACCCATATTTTGAGTAATTTCAACAGCATTTGTACTCCAAGGAGTAACCATTGCAGCACGTGGTCCAACAAAAAAAGCATCGATTGATGCCTGTTTATTATTGGTGATAGTGTATTTGCTGTCAGAAGTACTATTAAATAACCAATTTAATTTGTTAATGTCTTCTGTTGAAAATTCGTTTTGCGACTGAACTGCAAAAACCTTGTTGGTTTTGTTCCCGAAGAAATGAATCATTGTATAGTTTTGTTTGTGTGTTGTTTTTAAAATGCAAATTTATTCTAAAAAAACGGTAGTTCAAAAAAAAGTAACGAAACTTAATAACAAAAAAAAAACTGTCATTAACAAATGACAGTTTTTTAGTTAATTACTTTACTCGTTTAGAAACTATTTCCATTGTTTTTATCTCTTTCTCGTCTTCTAAAATATCAAACATTTCCATTTTTTGGTTATTCTCATCCATGTAAGTAATAACTTCTTTTACTTTTTTTGATTTTCCTGTTCCTGGTACTACTTGATCACCAAATAAAATAATAGATTTAGAAGCTTCATCATATTTACCTCTTGTAACCATAATTCCAGTTCCCATATTATCAACCCATGTTGAAATATATTCTTCCGTTTCATTATCAAAAGCCATCAAACCTTTTCCTTCAAATTGCATTCCAAAGATATCTCCAGAATATTTACCTTCTTGGTATAATCCGCCTAATATCATTTTGTATTCTGCTTTTGATTTCGCTTTTTGTGCTTCAGGATTATCTGGCATCCAAAAAGTCATGTCGGCATCCCAAACACCTGTGTCTTTTGCAAGCATTTCATGTGCTTTTGATGGAGTTGCATAATCTGCCCAAGCTTTTGCCATAGCAGCTGAATCAAGAACAATTTCTGCTGCTTCTGTTTTAGCTTCTGGGGTTTCTTCAATTTCCGTTTTTATTTCTACTTTTTTACAAGAAATTATACTCATTGAAACTACAAGTACTGATAGAATTAATTTTTTCATAAGATTTTGATTTAAGGTTAGTTAAAAAGTAATAAAATTATACGCTCCTATATCAGATGGATTTGTTCTACTGTTTCCTAAAATATCATTGAATGTTGAATAAGTAAAATTAGCAGTTCCTTTTGCTGCAGAAGCGGAACCAATAATTAACTCATTTACATCAGTGTTTTTAAAGTTAGGAATATTGTTTGTAGAGCTTCTTGAGATTATACAATTTGCATATTTTGTTCCAGTAAATTGATACTCAGGGTGTGTTGTAAACTGGTTGCTAAAATCAGCAAATTTAATTAAACAATGATCGAATTGGTAATTAAAAGTTGTTCCTTCTTTATTTAATGAAATAGCTAAATTTGGTGAACCAAAAATGATACAATTTCTAAAATCGGCTTTTGTTAAAGCATAAGTTGCACTTCCATCAAAATCATCAATCAAAACGGATGTTTGATTAGGTTTTGGCCAATAGTTTGCAAATGTACAATGTGTAAATTCATAAGAGCCTCCAAATGAACAAGATAAACTTGTTTCACCACAATTATTTATGACAACATTTCTTCCAACGATGTTTCCAGTTCTAGCAAGTAATCCCACATTACTACAATTATAAATTTGAACATTAGTTAGATCTAAAGTTGGAGTACTATTACCATCATTTCCTGAAACTAACATTCCAACTGTTGCATTCTTTAGTGTCAAATTAGTAATTGAATTATTTGTACTTCCTTGAGTAAACCAAACAGTTCCCCATTGACCAGGAACGTCACTATATAAAGGTTCTAATCGATCACTTTCAAAAATAACTTCATTTTCTAAATCTTCAGTTAGTGAAGTTGTACCATTTACTTGTAAAGAAGCTGTATTAGCAACTATTATCCCAGATTCAGCATGAAAATGAGCTCTAACTCCTGCATCAACAACTAGTGTGTTTGTAGGGGGAACAGCAGCATAACCATAAATAACATAAGGTTTTGTGTTTGTCCAATGCAGTTCATCACCATTCATTGGATCGGCTGGATCTAAATAAAAACCATAAATTTCATCAGAACCAATTGGTAATGTTTCAGTTGTTCCATCACTGAATTTTTTCGGGTATAAAAAGACTGCATCTTGAACTAATGTAACCAATTCTACTTTTTGAAAATCACTATTTGTTCCAAATTCAATATGGTCTGTATATAAGAATGTAGTTTCTGAATTTGCATAATCATCATAATTGATAGTGGTTTCAATAAAAATAAACATACTGTCTCTCGCAAGTAATTCAACATTATTAAAAACCCTACCTGGCATTCCGTCAACCATTAAACGGTATTTAGAATTATTTCCTTCTCCTAGTTGAATATTTGGAATCGAAATATTTCTATTACTTCGGTTATAAACTTTTAAAGTATAAGTTGAAGAACCAATATTTGTAAATACTGTATCTAAATAAACAGTGTCTTTAGAGAAGCGTAAATTACCTGTACTTGGTTCAAAATCAAAATCTGAACGGCAAGAACATATGGTTAATATAACTATTGAACATAATAAAAGGTATCTTCTCATGTATTAAATCTTTTCGTAAATGTACTATTTTTTGAAATAATAACGCTAAGATAAGAGTTTTTAGTATAGCTAAAAAACGTTTTGAAATTTGTATTTTTGCTTAAAATTGGAGAAATGGATAAGATTAAAACTTTAAAATTTTTTAACGATTGGTGTAAAAACACACTAATGGAGACTTTATCGATTGAATTTATAGATGTAGGAGAAGATTTTTTAACTGCTAAAATGCCAGTTGATTCAAGAGTACATCAACCAATGGGCTTGTTACATGGTGGGGCATCTGTAGCCTTAGCTGAAAGTGTTGGAAGTTCTGCAACGATGCTTTTTTTGGATCCAGAAAAATTTGAAGTGAGAGGAATTGAAATAAGCGCTAATCATTTAAAAAGTAAAAGAGCAGGAACCGTTTTTGCGACTGCTAAAATATTACATAAAGGTAGAAGTTTGCATTTATGGGAAATTAGAATTGTTGATGAAAATGACCAATTAATATCTTTATGTAAGTTAACCAATATGGTATTGCCAAAAAGAAAAGTGAATGACTAATTTATTTGAGAAAATAAATCAACAAAAATCGCAAAATTTACCTTTTGTAATTTATTCAAAGCCAAATTCGGATAAGACTGTTGGACTTTTTCAAATGAATGATCAACTTTACTCTTTAAATGATTTTCAATCAAAAGGGTTTGCTTTTGTCCCATTTGATGAGGGTTTTACATGTTATATTCCTAAAGATTTTTCTGAAGTAATTATCGAGGAAAATAACTTTGAAGTTATAAATTTAGATTTTATTTCAAATATATTTAACGACGATAATTTTAATCAAAAACGGCAATTTGAAGAATTAGTAGAAAAAGCAATTCAAAACATAAATTCAGGTTTAACTGAAAAAATTGTGGTTTCTAGAAAAGAATCTATTTCAATTAATTCATTTGATATTGAATTAACATTCAAAAAAATGCTTTCAGTTTACAAATCTGCATTTAAGTATTGTTTCTTTCATCCAAAAATAGGATTATGGATAGGAGCAACACCAGAACAATTTCTTAAAACAGAAAATAATACGTTAAAAACAGTTGCACTTGCCGGAACAAGATTAGTTAACCAAAACGAAATTTGGGGAGGAAAAGAGGTAAATGAACAGCAATATGTAACCGATTTTATAGTATCAAATATCAAAGAATATACAAATTCAATAAACGTTTCAAAGCCTTACACGGTTACAGCTGGAAATATTCAACATATTAAAACGGATATTGCAGCTACTTTAAAATCATTAGATGATTTAGAGTTAATTGTAAAAAAAATGCATCCAACACCAGCAGTTTGTGGACTCCCAAAAGAAACTTCCAAAGACTTTATCATTAAGAATGAGAATTATAGTCGTAAGTATTATGCAGGGTTTCTTGGCGAATTAAATTTTTGTTTTGAATCAAATCAACCATTGTTTTCTGATTTATTTGTAAATTTGAGATGTATGGAAATAGAAGATAAAACCGCTGATATTTATGTAGGTTGCGGAATTACAAAAGATAGTAATCCAGAACAAGAGTTCATAGAAACAAAAAATAAATCGGTAACGATGAAAAGTATTTTAAACAAGTAATTCGTATGAAATTAGATATTTTAGCTTTTGGCGCACATCCAGACGATGTTGAATTAGGAGCATCAGGAACAATTGCAAAAGAAATTTCTTTAGGAAAAAAAGTTGGTATCATTGATTTAACGAGAGGAGAACTTGGAACTAGAGGAACTAAAGAGATTAGAGATGTTGAAGCAAGAAAAGCAGCCGAAATTTTAGGGGTTTCTATTCGTGAAAACTTACAGTTTAGAGATGGTTTTTTTATAAATGATGAAAAGCATCAACTTGAAATTATTAAAATAATTCGTAAATATAAGCCTGAAATAGTTTTATGTAATGCTATCGATGACCGACATATTGATCATGGAAAAGGGAGTAAGTTGGTTAGTGATGCCTGTTTTTTGTCAGGTTTAACTAAAATTGAAACAGAAGTTGATGGTTTAAAACAAGAAGCTTGGAGGCCAAAACATGTTTATCATTATATTCAATGGAAAAACATTGAACCTGATTTTGTTGTTGATATAACAGGCTTTATGGATAAAAAGATGAATTCTGTTTTAGCATATGGTTCACAGTTTTACGATTCAAATTCTAAAGAACCAATAACGCCAATAACTTCAAAAAACTTCTTAGATTCTATTACTTATCGCGCACAAGATCTAGGTAGAATAGTCGGAGTAGATTTTGCAGAAGGCTTTACTGTAGAAAGATATTTGGCAGTCAACAGTTTAGATAATTTGAAGTAATTTTTTTTATTTTTTGTTTGCATCAACAAAAGTTTTGCCATATATTTGCACCCGTTAAACAAATGGTGATTGTAGCTCAGCTGGTTAGAGCATCGGTTTGTGGTACCGAGGGTCGCCGGTTCGAACCCGGTCATTCACCCTAAATAACGCAAAAGCGCTGAATTTATTCAGCGCTTTTTTTATTTTATTATAGTTTGGATTAGCATTACAATTCCAATGAATAAAATTAGTAATAATGAGATTTGCTTAAATTTTTCTTGAGGTATAAATTTTAAAATATATTTTCCAATATATGTTCCTACTAAACCAATAACAAACAGGAAAGGCACATAAATTAAATCATGTTCATGAATATATCCGTTTTTAAAATAAACGATTGTTCTTGTAAAGTCAATTGAAAAATCTATTGCTGCAGATGTAGCAATAAAGACACTTTTTTCTAGATTAAAAGCAGCCATTGTAATTCCTCTTATTGCTCCACCAGTTCCTAATAATCCTGCAGTAAAACCAGAAAGAGATCCTCCTATAATTGATTCTTTGAGTTCCGGCTTAACAATTAATTTTTTCTTGATTAAAAAAAGTAAACTAAATGCTGTAAGGAAAATTCCTAACAAGGCTTCAAGAATGTACGTTTTTAAATAGTTTGATAAAAAGCCGCCAATAATTACAAACAATACAGAAGGAACGCCAATGTTTAAAAGTAATTTTTTATCTAAACCTTTTCTAAAAAGTGCTATTTTACTAATATTACTTGATATGTGAAAAATTGCAGTTAAACCTAAAACAGATTGAAAATCAAAGAAAAAACTAGCTATAGGAACAAAAAATACAGAAGAACCAAAACCACCTATGGTTCCTGCAATTTCAGCTATCATTGCCAATAACAAAAAGAATAAACTAATTTTTTGAAACATGTTTTAGTTTTTTCAAATATATACATAAAAAAACTCCTATATAAATAATAGGAGTTCATTCTATAAATCAATAATCCTGATTTTATAATTTATTCATATTGTTTACTAATGTTTCAATAAACTTTCCAATTGGTCCTTTAATCATCATGGCCATCATTGGATTAAACTCACCTTCAAAATCAAGTTGAACTTCAGTTTTTTCAGTATCTAAAGTTGTTAAATTAGCCGTTAATGTAAATGGTAATTTACTCGATGCAGCACCTAAAACAATTTTTGAATGCGGAGTAGCTTCTTTTTTTACCAATTTGATTTCAGGCATTCCTTTTAAACCAAATTCAAAGCAATTATCATCAATTACTTCAAACTTTGCAATATTATCAGGCATTAATTTTTCAAAGCTTTTTACATCAGTTAAAGCATTAAATAAATATTCTGCTGACTTTTCTATAGTTACTTTTGGGCTTTCTAAATTCATATTCTTATTTTTTATTTTATTTCTACATTCCAAGTTGACGGACTTAAACGCCATTCTTTTAAAGCATCAAATTCAGTATCATTTATATATTGTTTATGTACAGCTTGTTTTAATAAATTGTCATAATTACTTAAAGTATAAACATCTAAGTTTGCTTCTTTAATTTTTTCAACTGAAACATCAAACCCATATGTAAAAATTGCTGCCATTCCTTTTACAACAGCTCCTTCATTTCTTAATGCTTCAACTGCTTGAAGACTACTTCCTCCAGTACTAATTAAGTCTTCAACCACAACTACTGATTGGCCTTTTTGTAAAAAACCTTCCACCTGATTTTGTCTTCCGTGCTTTTTTGCTTCAGGTCTAACATATACAAATGGTAGCCCCATTGCTTCTGCAACAAGTATACCAATTCCAATTGCACCTGTTGCAACACCAGCAATTACATCTGGAGTTCCAAATTTTTCTTCAATATTTTTAGAAAATTCTTCTCTAATATAATTTCTAACCTCTGGAAATGAGAGAATTATACGATTATCACAATAAATTGGTGATTTCCAGCCCGAAGCCCAAGTAAAAGGATTTTTTGGATTTAATTTAATTGCGTTTATTTGTAAAAGCAATTCGGCTGTTTGTTCTGCTGTGTTGTTGTTAAAAACCATATTGCAAATGTATAAAGTTTTTGTAAACGATAGGTCACTTTTTTTGACAAATGAAGTTCAGAAGGAAACTGATTTTCAAATTTTCTTGCTTGAAAGTATCGATATTAAGAAGTTGATTGTGAAAATGTATCAGAATAAAATTCAGAGTGCTTTTTTATATCATCCTGATGAAAAGCTGATTATGAAGACTTTGAAAGCTAAAATTCCGGTGGTTAAAGCTGGTGGAGGATTAGTATATAATACAAAAGGCGAAATACTATTTATATACAGAAACGGAAAATGGGATTTACCTAAAGGTGGAACCGAAAAAAATGAAACTATGGAAGAAACCGCCATGCGTGAAGTAGAAGAAGAAACGGGAGTTTCAGGATTATCAATTTCTAAAAAGTTACAGAAAACATATCACATTTTTAAACGTAACGGTCGTTATAAATTAAAGCAAACCTATTGGTATGAAATGCAATCTACTTTTGAAGGAACTCCTGAAGGACAAGTTGAAGAAGGAATAGAGAGAGTAGAATGGATTCATCCAAAAGACATATCTAAAGTTTTAGAAAACTCTTATGAAAATATAAAGTTGTTGTTTGAAGATTTTAATTAAAAAAAAGCCCTGCAATGCAGGGCTTTTTTTATTTAATTCTATAAACAGGATATTGCAAATGTGCTTTTTCGTAATAAGGTGAATGCTTATAAACCCAATCCAATTGCCAAGCACCGTTTTCTGCAAAGCTATTATCTGATTTCTTTTTAGCTTCAAATTCAGCTTTTAATTTTGGATTTTTATCTAAAATTTCTTTAGCCAAATCTTCAAAAACATAAGCTGAAAAATATTCTTTTTGTTGCAAAATAGGGTCAAAGAAATTCCAATTAAAATAACTATCAACAGCTTCTGGCTCTAATGTTTCCATTAAATATTTTACACCAGCTTGTTGCGTATTTATCATTAAATCGCCTTTTCTAAACTGTACTTTTTCTGTAGATTTTGTAACAACTGTATTATAATGTCCGTAATGTCCTTCGTATGACGATTTTGAAGTTTCATAAGAAGCTATTTTATAACTTTCTACTTCAATTTCTGTATCTTTTGCTAACGGTTGCATTTCAATTCCATTCAATTTTAATAAATCAATAATTGGCCATTGCGATTTTGGAACCACATAAAAATTAGGAATCACAACTTCTTTAGTAGCTTTATAATCATTGTAAAACGGAATTTGTTTTGTAAAAGGCTGTTTTCTGTCGTAATACAAACGATCTTTTCCTGAAACATCACTTGGTTTATAATTTCCTTTAAATCCTTTAAAATCAATGTATGATACTTTAGAAGAATCAATTTCCCATTGTAATGGATAATTCATTCCGACTTTATAATTCTCTAAATTTTTAGTTTTTAATGCTTTAATTTTTAAATAATTAGCATTCACATAATTTAGAGTACTTACCATATATTCATAGGTAACATGAACTCTATCTTTATAGGGTTTTAGCATGTGCGTTTCGGGAACAGAACCCAAAGAATTAAATAGAGTAGTGTAACCCGTTGCATAACGAGGCGAATCCATAAATTGCGCAAAACCATCATCTGGTTTATCTCCGTGAATGTTAACATAAGGAACACTTTCAATTTTTTTCTTTTTTAAATCTTGCATTATTGCAGGATGCATTTCTTCTTTATAAAAGGTTCCTAAATCCCCACCCAAACGTTGATGTTGTGTTGCAATGCATGTAAATGTATATTGATAATCGGCTCCGTTAGAAACGTGATTGTCAATAAACATATCTGGATTGACCAAATGGTATATTTCTTGAAAACTTCTTGAATTTTTCGAATCGGACTTTATAAAGTCTCTATTCAAATCAAAATTACGAGCATTTCCTCTAAATCCGTACGCTTCAGGTCCGTTTTGATTGGCTCTTGAAAATGAATTTCTATTCAAACTCCCTCCAATATTATAAACCGGAATCACTACAATTATAGTATTTTTTGGCACTTTTATTTTTGAAGTGGCTAAATCGCGCAAAAGCATCATACTTGCATCAATTCCGTCTGGTTCACCGGGATGAATTCCGTTATTAACAAGAATTACAGCTTTATTTTGCGTATAATCGAAATTTTTATTTTCTGAAAAAGTTATAATATGCAAAGGTTCACCGCTATCGGTCAAGCCCATTTCTTTCATCGAAATGGTTTCAAATTGTGCATCTAAATTTTTGTAATACGCAATACATTCGTCATAAGTAGTAGATTGATTGCTGTTTCCTTTTTCGTATGGTGTTTTTAAATCTTGTGAAAAAGTTAACGATGAGATCAACAGAAGGAATAATAATTTTTTCATTGTAGCTAAATTCAATTATAATATTTTTTTCTAATTTATTCGCTTTTTTTGGGAAATAGAATATCCATATCAGAAGACTTAATAAAGTTTATTAATTTCCCATTGATATCCCATTCTTTTAAAATATAATGGTCCCAATCAGGAAATAATTGTCTGTTTGATTTGACCATTCCATTTTCGTGATATAAAATTATTTCTGAATAATTGTACTTTTTTATATGTAAGGACTTTATGTTTTCAGAATCATAATACGTTCTTGTATAGCTATAACCATTATCATCATAAATTATTAAAGAATCATTGTTTTTAATTATATATTCTGCGGGTAAATAATAATTAGTAGAGTGTTTTAGTTCTCTTACTCCTTTAGTATTAATAATTTTAAAAACTGGTTTTTTAATTTTTGGATTCTTAATTTTTAATTTATTAATAAAAACACAATCACAACTAGCAACATCTCTATCCGTGAAATCAAAATTGAAATTGAATAAAATGGTATCTTTTATTATAGAATAATCTATGATTTTTCCATTTGCACAATTTTCAATATATTGAATTTCAATATATAAAGAATCATTTTCAATATTAGAAGCAATAATTCGATGATTTACTCTAGTAGTATATCCAATAGGTTCTTGACATTTTTCATTTGAATAAATTGGTTTTAAACCTTTATTTTGAGCAAAACTTATTGCAGAAAGTAATAGAAGTAAAAACGGAATGCTTTTCATAGTTTTTTAGTTATAATTTCAAAAGTAAATAAACTTATTTCATAATTCATAATTTTTAATTCATAATTGGGTTTATCTTTGCAGCATGAGTAGAAATCCACATTCCAATAATGTTCTTTTGAATTTAGGTATTCAAAGTTTAAACGAAATGCAAGAAGTAGCACAAAGCGCTATTTTGAATGAAAATAATGTATTATTATTATCACCAACTGGTTCTGGTAAAACCTTAGCTTTTTTATTGCCAATTCTTCAAATGTTAGAAGAAGATATAAAAGGAGTTCAATGTGTAATTTTAGTTCCATCACGTGAATTAGGTTTGCAAATTGAACAAGTTTGGAAAAAAATGGGAACGCATTACAAAGTAAATATGTGTTATGGTGGACATAATATTGATGTTGAAATTAATAATTTGAGTAATCCACCAGCTTTATTAATAGGAACACCAGGTCGTATTGCAGATCATTTAGACCGTGGAAGTTTTGAAACAGATAATGTAAAAACATATGTTTTAGACGAATTTGATAAATCGTTACAATTGGGTTTCCATGAAGAAATGAATTACATCATTGGAAAACTTTCAAAAGCCAATAAACGTGTTTTAGTTTCAGCTACTTCTGGTGTTGAAATTCCAAAATATACAAGAGTGGTTAATCCAGCGGTTTTAGATTTTATACAAGAAGATAAAACCAACGAAAATTTAAATATGCGAATTGTCTTTTCGAAATCGAAAGATAAAATTGATTCGCTTTTTCAGTTAATTTGTTCGTTAAAATCTGAATCTGCAATTGTTTTTTGTAATCATAGAGAAGCTGTAGAGCGCATTCACGATATGCTAACAGCTAAAGGAATTATTTCTACGTTTTATCATGGTGGTTTAGACCAAGATGAACGTGAGCGTGCTTTGATTCAGTTTAGAAACGGAAGTGTGAACTATTTAATTACAACCGATTTAGGTGCACGTGGTTTAGATATTCCAGAAATGAATCACGTTATTCATTACCATTTACCAGCAAAAGAAGATGAATTTACACATCGTAATGGTCGTACTGCGCGTATGTTGGCAACCGGAACTGCTTATGTAATTATTCATGAAACAGAAAAGAAAGCCGATTATTTTGATTATGGAACTAGGCGTTTAGATGTTTCTGATGCCAAATCATTACCAAAAGCACCTGAATTTCAAACACTTTACATTAGTGGTGGAAAAAAGAATAAATTGAACAAGATTGATATTGTTGGTTTCTTTTCTCAAAAGGGACAATTAGAAAAAGGCGATATTGGTTTAATTGAAGTTAAAGATTTTATTTCGTTTGTGGCTGTAAAATATTCTAAAGTAAAAGACTTACTTAAAAATATTAAAGACCAAAAAATGAAAGGGAAGAAGTATAAGATTGAAGTAGCGCGAAAAGTAATGAAGAAAGAAGAAGAGGAAGAAGCGGAAACACATCCAAAATTTACTTCTCGTAAAGAATCAAATAGAAGATAGTTTACTTAAAAAGGCTCTTGTATCTAAAGAGCCTTTTTAATAATAGTTTTTTTAACGTGTTGCCCTTTGGCAGGTACGTAAATTAATAACAAAATATTACAAGTAAAATTCCGTATATAAAAGAAAGCCTAAGAATTGCTATAAAAGGATGTTAATAGAATTTATTCTTTTTTGTCCCATAATTCTAACATTGCTTTCAATTGGCTATATTCTTCTGCAAATGCTCCGTCAAGTATCCCAAACTTAGTCTTAAATTCTTTAAAATATTGTCTCGCTTTTTTGTTGCCAGATATTGTTGCAATTAATAATTTGTTTGCAATTACCATTTTACTTTCGTTAAGTCCATACTTTTCGGTCTCATATGTTTTTAAAACCGTTTGAATTTCTTTTTCAGTATATTTTCTGATTTGTCGATTAACTAGATGTTTTCTAAAATTTTTTTGTCCACAGAAATATATTTTTTCAGTTGTCCAAACTGTTTCTTGATATTTAAAATTCTTTCCTATTGGTAAGTTTTGAAGTTCATAAACAAACAATGTGTCTTTGTTAACTTTCAGTTGACAAGTCAGCAATGCTCCCCAGAAGTCAATGATTGTGTCTTGTCCGCAAACTGAAAGTATAAATTCAGAATAAGTTATTGGATTACTTTTAGGATTTTTATAGCCACATAAAACAATTGACTTTCCATTTGAAAGGTGAAAAGTAGTATCGGCTTTTGTTTCAGCGTACTCAGTTTTAGGGCAGTCACACGAATTTTTGTTTGTTTGTCCGTAAGTGGAAGTCAAAATCAAAAAGGTAAGTATGATTGTTATGTAGTATTGTTTCATTATAGTTGATTGTAGCGTGTGTTGGCGGTAGTTTTGCTACCAATTATTTATTTAGTAGAGTCTTACTCTTTAGGATACCAGTAATATTCTTTATTGTTATTAGGCCTATAATAAACTTCCCTTGCAATGAATTTTTTATAATGCTTAAATAAGTATTCTCTTAAAACGTCATCCCTATCTTTTAATGTAATATCGTTTTGTACCATATAACATACATTAAGGTAATTTTCTGCATTAAAGTCATAAAAGTACAGAGTATCCCTTGTGTTTTTATATTTTATAACAAAAGCATATCTGGGATATCCCATCTCATTGCCATTTGATGTTATTTGCAAATTGCTAATAATTGAATTCAATTCTTTTTCTCTTTTTCCGTGAATTGATATTGAATCTAGAGCTATAGATTTATGCTTCCAAAGAAATTGTTGAATGCTGCTGGGTTCAACTGGATGAGTCAAAATATCTTTATCCTTATAAAGAATTATTTTACTCCTTGACTTGCAAGAAATGAGAGATATTATAATTACAATTGAATAAATATATTTAATCACTGGATTTACTTTCATGTATAAGTTTGTTTCAGTTAGATCCATTTCATCAATTAATACAAATGCTTATTAAAATTACCGCCAACGGTCTCGTATAACCGTAAGTTACTGGTTAATATGCGTTAATTTTCGGTTTAGCGCTAACGTTAGCAATTCCGAGTGGATTCGGACGTAGTCGAATCCGCCGTAATTGCGGTTATACATTGATGGCTACTGTATTTTTTCTTTTATATAATTTTTGTCGATAAAATATTTTTCCAAATCTGATTTGTAAGATTGGAAGTCAAATTTTTTCAATTTCGACAATCGAGTAAGACAATCCGATTCAGTCAAAATTTCTTCACACACTTTTTCAATTAACTCCTCTTTTTTTAATTCAGACACTTGGCTAAATTCAATTTTGCAATCAATTTCAGCATAATTATTTGACTTAATTTCAATTCCGTCTACTTCTGAAACTCTTTCTCCTGGTCGATATCTTGGTCTTTTCTTTTTAAAAAACTGGTCAAATTCAGGTTTTACAGTTATCAGTCCGAAATAAAGTTCATTTAGGTCTTTTCCGTAATTGCGATTTTCAAAAAACGATTTTAATTCGACGGATAAGTCATTAACCCAATTATTCTGTTCCTGAGTCAAGTTTGTATATTGTGCTATTCCAAAAGTCAATTTGCGTTCAGTTTTTATATTGTAGCCAACTCATTTATACCCGCTAGAAACAAATGCTTACAAGTGTTTAGAAGCATTTGTTGTCTTCTGTAAATATAAAAAAATAATAAACATAAAATTTAGGGTTTTTCTCATTGAGCAAAATTAAAGTTAAAAATTAAAGTTAATTTTTAACTTTTCAATTTTTTTTAAGAAACATTATTTCATATCCACTGCAACTTTATAGGTTGGGTCTTCCATAATGTTTACGTCAATTATGGCTTCGGCATTTTTAAGTAAATCAATACAATCACTACTCAAATGTTTTAAATGTACTTTTTTGTTTAATTTGGCATAGCGTTCCGTTAGTTTATTAACTGCTTCAATACCAGACATATCTGCAATTCTGCTTTCTGCAAAGTCAATGATAACTTCGGTTGGATCATTTTGAATATCAAACTTTTCGGTAAACGCAGTTGTAGAACCAAAAAATAATGGCCCAAAAATTTCATAATGTTTTACTCCATTATCGTCAATATATTTGCGTGCTCTAATACGTTTAGCATTTTCCCATGCATATGCTAAAGCTGATAAAATAACTCCAAATAATACCGCAATAGCTAAATTATGTGTAATAGCTGTAATTAAAGTTACCAAAACCATTACTACAACATCTGAATTAGGCATTTTTTTAAATGTTTTAAAACTAGCCCATTCAAACGTTCCTATAGCAACCATGAACATTAACCCAACTAAAGCGGCCATTGGTAGTTTTTCAATTAGGCTAGAGCCAAACATGATAAAAACCAACAACATAACAGCTGCAGTAATTCCAGATAAACGTGCTCTTGCGCCAGCAGAAGTATTAATTAAACTTTGTCCTATCATGGCACATCCACCCATTCCTGATAAAAATCCAGACAAAATATTTGCAGAACCTTGAGCTATACATTCTTTGTTACCATTTCCTCTAGTATCTGTAATTTCATCAATGATATTAAGTGTCAATAAACTTTCTATTAATCCTACACCTGCTACAATTGCTGCATATGGAAATATAATTTTAAATGTTTCAAAAGTTAATGGAAGTTGTGGAATAGAAAGAGGAGGGAAGCCTCCTTTTATAGTTTCACCAGCGTTCATTGTATCGGCTACAGTCATTGTATCAATTCCAAATCCTAAAACTATTGCAGAAACTACTAAAATGGCAACCAGTGATGATGGAACGGCTTTTGTTAACTTAGGAAGTCCCCAAATTATAAGCATTGTTAGAAGAGTTAAGCCAAGCATCATTATAAATGCTGAACTTTCTAATAAATTATTTGTTCCTTTTTGATAAAAGTTAGGAAACTGGGCCATGAATATAATTATGGCTAATCCGTTTACGAATCCAAACATAACTGGATGGGGAACTAAACGAATAAATTTACCTAATCTTAAAACTCCGGCTAATATTTGTAATATACCTGCTATAATTACGGTTGCAAATACGTAATTTAGTATTTGAGTTGGTGTAATGTCTACAAAATGATTTTTTAATTCTAAGATTAAACCCACGAAGATAACTGCTACGGCACCTGTTGCACCAGAAATCATTCCGGGTCTTCCTCCAAATATTGAAGTTATTAATGCCATTACAAATGCTGCATACAAACCTGTTAATGGTGAAAATCCAGGAATCATGGCAAATGCAATTGCTTCAGGAACAAGTGCTAGAGCAACTGTTAAACCAGATAGGATTTCGGTTTTATAATTAACTTTTTGAGAGAAATCGAATAAATTGAACATTTTTTGCATTACAACTATGACTTTAAAATTTTAAAGCTGCAAAAGTAAGCATTTCAATTTTAAGGCTAAATCTTATTTAGAAGCAATTACCGATTCAGGAACCAATTTGGTAACATCTCCACCGTTTCTTAATACATCTCTTACTATGCTAGAAGAAATATAGGAAGTACTGGCTGCAGTTAATAAGAAAACAGTTTCAATTTTAGATAATTCTCTGTTCGTATGTGCAATTGCTTTTTCAAACTCAAAATCAGCAGGGTTACGTAAACCACGAAGAATAAAATCGGATTTTTCTTTAGCACATAAATCTATTGTTAACCCCGTGTAAGTAATTACTCTAACTTTAGGCTCATCTTTAAAAGATTCTTCGATAAACTTTTTGCGATCTTCTAATGAGAACATGTATTTTTTTTCAGCGTTTACGCCAATAGCTACAATAACTTCATCAAATAAAGAAATTCCTCTTTTAATAATATCAAAATGTCCGTTTGTAATTGGGTCAAATGAACCCGGAAATATTGCTCTTTTCATAATTTAATTATTTTAATGAGTCTATTAAATTTTGAATATCTATATGAGAATATTCTCCAATAATATAATTGTATTTACCTTCTTTATTAATGACTAAAACGCCATAACAACTTCCTTTTTTATCAAAAAAAGTTTTTAGAAAATAACGACCTATATCGTTATAATGGGTTTTAAAATCTAATATCTTTTTTGCGGCTAACTTATCTGCATAAACAAAAATGTTTCTATAGTTTTTAACCGTAACTCTATCATAAATACTTTTTTTAATCCATAGATACGATTTGTCTAAACCTGAATAATTTTCATACGGACAATAATCATTAGGCATTCTGTAATTTACGATAAGGAAGTCTTCATTTTTCCATTCGTATTCATATTGAATAGAAACCATTTGATTTTTAGGCAATGCTTTATCTTGAGAAAAAATATTTTCAGAAAAAATCACCAACAATAAAAGTAAAACTATATTTTTCATGGGTTTATTTTAACGCTTCTTCAATAGCATTTCCAAAAAGCTCAGGTAATGAGATTCCGGCTTCACTTGCTTGTTGTGGCAAAATACTTTCATTAGTTAATCCAGGAACAGTATTCATTTCAAGCATATAAGGTTCGTTATTTACGATAATGAATTCGCTTCTCGAAAAACCTTTCATTTTTAAAACTTCATATGCTTTTTTTGAAACCAGTTCAATTTTTAATCTTAATTCTTCTGAAATTCGTGCTGGTGTAATTTCACTTGATTTTCCCAAATATTTTGCTTCGTAATCAAAAAAATCATTTTCAGAAACTATTTCTGTCATAGGTAATACGCGAGTTTTTCCTTTATAACTGATAACACCAACAGAAACTTCAATACCATCTAAAAAGCTTTCAATAATAATTTCATTATCTTCATTATAAGCAGTTTCTATTGCAGGTAAAAATTCTTCTATCGTTTTTACTTTCGAAATTCCAAAACTAGAACCCGATTTATTAGGTTTAACAAAACAAGGCAATCCTACAATGTCTAAAATTTCATCAACATTAATTTCATCTCCTAAATTTAAGTAGCAAGAAGTAGCAGTTTTAATTCCATAAGGTTTTAATACAGAAAGTAAATCTCTTTTATTAAACGTTAATGCAGCTTGATAATAATCACATGATGTGTGCGGAATTTCAAGTAATTCAAAATAAGCTTGCATTAGTCCGTCTTCTCCTGGCGTTCCATGAATAGCATTAAAAACAACATCAAAAGTTATTTTAGCATTATTTATGATAATAGAAAAATCATTTTTATCAATAGGGTATTCTTTATCTTCTATAACACAAGCCCATTTTTCTTTTAAAATATGAACGGGAAATATATTGTATTTATCAGAATTTAAATTTGCACAAACAACACCACCACTGGTTAACGAGATTTTATATTCACTAGAATAGCCTCCCATTATTACTGCAACGTTTTTCATATAATTATTTTTAATCGTACAACTACAAAATTACATTATTTATTCAAACTAAAAATCTTTTCGATTTCTTATATTTGCTGAAATATCTACAATTATGAGTATTAAAAATTTTTTAACGAGTAAAACATTTTTTATTCAATTAGCAATTGCTTTTGTAATTATTGTTATTTCAGCTTTTTTATTGATGAACTTTTTAAGTTTTAAAACAAATCATGGTGAAGAAATGGCTGTTCCAGATTTATCTAAAATGCAATTTTCTATTGCTGAAGAAAAATTAGCAGAAATGGGACTTGATATTGTTCTTTTAGATACAGTAGATTTTAAAGATAATTTGCCTCCATATTCTATCGTTGAACAAGATCCTAAAGCAGGAAACATGGTTAAAGATGGAAGAAAAATTTATGTAAAATTAAATGCAGGAGAATATAATGAAGTTATACTTCCCGAATTTAAAGATAAAACTTATCGCCAAATTATTGCAAATTTAAACTCCTTAGGATTAAAAGAAGGGAAAAAAACATATAAACCACATATTGCAAAAGATATTGTTTTACAAGTTACAAGTAAAGGAAAGAACTTGAAAAAAGGTGATAAAGTAAAAAAGAATACCGTAATTGATTTTGTTTTAGGTGACGGAAAAGAATTATATGATGGAACCAACTTAAATGGTTCGTCGAGTAACGATGATGCAGAAAATATAAAAATTGAAGAGTTTGTAGAAGATGGAGAATAATTATAATGTAGAAAATGATTATGATGATGATTTGTATGAACATCATCGTTTTGAAGCAGGAAAAGGACAATCTCCTTTACGTGTAGATAAATATTTAATGAATCTTATTGAAAACGCAACGCGTAATAAAATTCAACAAGCAGCTACTTCTGGAAATATTTATGTTAATGATGTCCCTGTTAAGTCAAACTATAAAGTAAAAGCAAATGATGTGGTAAGAGTTCTTTTGTCACATCCACCTTATGAAAACCTTTTAGTTCCAGAAGATATTCCGTTAGATATTGTTTATGAAGACGATCAGTTATTGGTTGTTAATAAACCTGCCGGAATGGTGGTTCATCCAGGACACGGAAATTATTCTGGAACACTTGTAAACGCTTTGGCTTTCCATTTCGATAATTTACCTATGAATAGTTCAGAAAGACCTGGACTAGTACATAGAATTGATAAAGACACTTCTGGACTTTTGGTAGTAGCTAAAACAGAAAGTGCTATGACCTATTTAGCAAAACAATTTGCCGATAAGACTTCTGAAAGAGAATATATTGGTATTGTTTGGGGAAATATTGAAGAAGATGAGGGGACAATTGAAGGAAATATCGATCGCCATATAAGTAATAGAATGCAAATGGCTGTTTATCCTGAAGGAGACAAAGGAAAACCTGCTGTAACACATTTTAAAGTATTAGAACGCTTAGGTTATGTTACTTTAGTTTCTTGTAAACTAGAAACAGGAAGAACTCATCAAATACGTGTTCACATGAAATACATAGGTCATACTTTATTTAATGATGAGCGTTATGGTGGAAATCTAATATTGAAAGGAACTACTTTTACGAAGTATAAACAATTTGTAGATAACTGTTTTAAAGTATTACCAAGACAAGCGTTACATGCTAAAACATTGGGTTTTGAACATCCAGTTACTAAAGAGTTTATGCGTTTTGATACCGAAATTCCAGCTGATATACAAGAATGTATTGAAAAATGGCGAGTATATTCAAAAGCACAAACATTAGAAGAAGATTAAATAAAACTATCAAGTAAATGAATTTTAAGAAACTAAAATTCATTTGCTTTTTTACAATAAAAATGCACTAAATAAAAATAGTGTACATTTGCATAATAATTAGAGATGGAATTAAATATGAACCCCATCTCATTAATAATGAAAAAGAATTACTACTTCATTATTAATTACCCAATAATGGGAATTCATAATTAATTTATATGTCATTTAAATCATTAGGCTTATCTGAAGCCTTGCTAAAAGCTATTAGCAAAAAAGGATATGAAACACCATCTCCAATTCAACAAAAAGCAATTCCACCAGTATTAGAAGGTCACGATGTTTTAGCATCAGCACAAACAGGAACTGGTAAAACTGCTGGATTTACACTTCCAATACTACAAATTTTATCTCAAGAAGCACCTTTAAGAAATAGACCGGTTCGATCTTTAATTTTAACACCAACAAGAGAGCTAGCCGCTCAAATCTATGATAATGTTCGTGAATATGGGGAATATTTAGATTTACGTAGTGCCGTTATTTTTGGAGGAGTAAATCAAAACCCACAAATAGCAACACTTAGAAATGGAGTTGATGTTTTAATAGCTACTCCAGGACGTTTATTAGACTTACAAGCACAAGGTCATTTATCTTTAAACAAAGTAGAAATTTTTGTTTTAGACGAAGCAGATAGAATGTTAGATATGGGTTTCCTTCGTGATATCCAAAAAGTAATGAAATTGATTCCAGCAAAACGTCAGAATTTGATGTTCTCGGCAACTTTTTCAAAAGATATTAAAAAACTTGCACATGGAATTTTAAATAATCCAATTCAAGTTGATGCAACTCCTGAAAATTCAACAGTTGATGCAATAAGTCAAAAGGTATATCGTGTTGCCAGAGAAAAGAAAACAGGTTTGGCTATTAAATTAATTTCAGAAGGAAATTGGAAACAAGTGTTGGTTTTCACCGGAACAAAACATGGAGCAAACAGACTTTGTGAAAGTTTTGAAAAAGCAGGAATTACTGCGGCTGCCATTCACGGAAACAAAAGCCAAGGCGCACGTACAAAAGCATTAGAAGGTTTCAAGAAAGGAACAGTAAGTGTTATGGTTGCAACTGATATTGCGGCTCGTGGTTTAGATATTCCTTTATTACCGCATGTTATTAATTTTGATTTACCAAATATCTCAGAAGATTACGTGCATAGAATTGGTAGAACAGGTAGAGCAGGAGCTAGTGGAGAAGCAATTTCATTAGTAAGTGCAGATGAAACTTCTTTTTTACTTGCTATTGAAAAATTAGTTGGTTTAAAATTACCAGTTGAAATTGTAGAAGGATTTGAACCCGATCCAAATGCATCAACAAAACCAATTAACAGACAACAAGAAGCGCGTGAGTTTAGAAAACAAAAACAAAGAGAAGCTTCTAAAGCAAAAGCAAACACTAATTCATCTTCAAGAGAGAATTCACCTGAGAAGAAAAGAGTTTTTAGTAATAAAAGAAGATAATGCAAATATACAAATAACAAAAAAGTCCTGAATAATTCAGGACTTTTTTATTTTAAAGCCAACTGTGTTTTTTCCAGTATTTTTTTCCATAACTGCAAAAAATTTCATCTTCTGATTTTATGGTTTTGGTTGCTATAATGCAAACATTATTTTCTTCGTCTAATGCTATTTTTGAATTGTTTTTATATTTTGAAGAAGCAAACCCTTCAGCATCATTAGCATATTTGGCAAAACATTCAACATTCATAGAATCCATTATACTTCCATCTAGCATATTAATGAAGTATTGGTCTTGATTTAATTCCACTCTTATTTTAGCAACTTCATCTGTTATGATTTCTCCTTTAAAGACTGAAATAATTTCATCTTTATAAATTTGTATTGCGCTGTATAACCCTTTTCCAGCATTAGATAACTTAGAAGTTGTTACATATAAATAATCAACTTCAGGGGCAGAAATATAATTATCAGAGTTTTTCAATTGTGTAATTGTGATTTTTCATGTTTTCAAATATAAACAATCCTCAGTCTAATTATAGATTGAGGATTGTTTATTTGGTACACTATTAATTTTTATAATTCTTCAGAAAATGTATCGTGTTGTCTAATATCTCCACTATTGTAACCCTTCATAAACCATTTCATTCTTTGTTCAGAAGTTCCATGTGTAAAAGAATCTGGTACAACTTGACCTTGCATTTTACTTTGGATAGCGTCATCACCTACAGCATGCGCAGCACTTAAGGCTTCTTCAATATCACCACTATCTAAATATTTTTTATTATGATGCGCCCAAAGGCCTGCATAAAAATCAGCTTGAAGCTCTAAACATACTGAAAGCCTATTTCCTTCTACTTTGCTTTTTTGCTGTTGAAGTTGTCTTACTTTTCCAGAAGTTCCCATTAAAGTTTGAACATGATGTCCTACTTCGTGTGCAATTACATAAGCTATAGCAAAATCTCCACCTTTAGCACCAAAGCGAGTTCGTAATTCTTCGAAAAAGGTTAAGTCCATATATACTTTTTTATCAGCAGGACAATAAAATGGTCCTGATGCTGATGAAGCTCCGCCACAAGCAGTTTGTACTGATCCTGAAAATAGAATCATTCCTGGCTCTTCATAATCGCCTAAATTATTTTCGGCATAAATTTTATTCCAAATATCTTCAGTGTCAGCAAAAACTGTTTTTGCAAAATCACCAAGTTCCATTTCTTCAGCAGTAAGTTCTCTATCTTGAACTTGTTCTGTTTGTTGACCTTGATTCATTTGTTCCAGTATAGGAGTAAGCATTTGCGCGTTTTCGCCACCAAAAGCATTTAGTAATAATATAACAATTCCAATTAATCCACCGCCAGCAATTGCTTTACCTTTAGTAGACATTCCTCTTCTGTCCTCTACATTATCACTTTGTCTTCTACCTTTCCATTTCATAATAAATGATTTTAGTTAATTAAATTTAGTTAATTGTTTCATTTTCAAAACCAATTATGCTTTCATATAATGTATAAATTACACAAGAATAAAAAGGAATTGTAAATAATATACCTATACATAAACCAATTAGTCCTACTAATATAAATAAAATTCCAATAATCATAGCTCCTAAAATTGTAAAAGGAGATTTCATTACTAATTGTATACTTTTCTTTATAGCATTTCCAAAGCTTTGATTTCCATAAATTACTAGCGGTAAGAATAAAAATGTAAAAAGAGCAAATGAAATTTGAATTACAAAACTTACAATTTTTAAATTTGACATATCTAAAACTGTAGTTAGCACTGTTGTTACTATTGCAATTAGTAACGAACCAATAATTAAATCTTTTAAATATTTACTTTTATAATAGTCAAATATATTTGCTGTTGAGAATTCCTGATTTGTTCTTGCTAAACGGCACAAATTTAAAAATCCTGCATTCAATGGGATAAAAAGGATATTAATTATTAATCCTCCAATAATAAACCAAGCTAAAATAGTTGGGTTTTTATAAAAATAATTAGGGTCTTGAGAAATTTCTTTAAATTCTTCAAGGTTGCTGCCTTCTATTAATGAAAGTGAAATAGTCATTGCTATTAAAATAATTATTCCAAATATCATGAAATATCCAAGTCCGGCTTTCCAAACAATTTTTTTATATATTTCTATACTGTTGTCAATGATATTTCCTAAATCTAATTCGTATCCATTATTGATTTTATCATCAATAATTTGATTTGTTTTATTTTCTTTAGTTGAATTCATATATTATAAATTTTTCCAAATTGGATCATTTGGAGTTGATGCTGTTAATTTAATAATTTCTTTTGAAACTGGGTGAGTAAATTCTAAAGTTCTTGCATGTAAATGAATTCCTCCATCTTTATTACTTCTATCAAACCCATATTTTAAATCGCCTTTTATTGGGCAGCCAATAGCGTTAAGTTGCGCTCTAATTTGATGATGTCTTCCTGTATGAAGATTTATTTCTAACGCGTAATAATTATCAAGTTTCTTAAAAACAGAATAATCTAAACTTGCTTTTTTACTTTCGGGAACTTCTTTAGTATGCGCTTTTGACGTATTGTTTTTAGGATTTCGTTTTAAGAAATGTATTAAAATGTCTTTGTCTTTTGGCGGTTGATTTTTTACAATTGTCCAATATGTTTTTTTTGTCTCTCTATTTTTAAAAGATTCATTTAAACGAGTTAATGCTTTACTCGTTTTGGCAAAAACAACAATACCAGTTGTTGGTCTGTCTAAACGATGAATAACGCCTAAAAAGACTTCACCAGGTTTATTGTATTTATCTTTAATGAATTCTTTTACAACATCTGATAAAGGTTTATCACCCGTTTTATCGCCTTGCACAATATCTCCTACACGCTTATTAACCACAATAATGTGATTATCTTCATGTAAAACCTGTAAGTTGTCTTTTGTAGAAAGAATCTTCATTATAGATTTTTAGAGTCTAAAATGTCCAAATTAATATTGTTCATTTTCATTTGGAAAATCTACCGACTTAACATCAGAAACATATTGACCAATAGCGGCAGACATATCGTCGTATAAATTCATATATCTTCTTAAGAATCTTGGACTAAACTCATGAGTCATTCCAATCATATCATGCAAAACAAGAACTTGTCCGTCAACTCCATTACCAGCACCAATTCCTATTACTGGAATAGAAATACTTTCAGCTACTTTTTTAGCTAAATGAGCAGGAATTTTCTCCAATACTAATGCAAAACAACCAATTCTTTCAAGCATTTTAGCATCCTCAATTAGTTTATTTGCTTCCTCTTCTTCTTTAGCTCTTACCGTATACGTTCCAAATTTATATATAGATTGTGGTGTAAGACCTAAATGACCCATTACAGGAATTCCAGCATTTAATATTCTTTTAATAGAATCTTTGATTTCGCTTCCACCTTCTAGTTTTACAGCATGTCCACCACTTTCTTTCATAATTCGAATAGAAGAACGTAAAGCTTCTTTAGGATCTGATTGATAACTTCCAAAAGGCAAATCAACTACAATTAATGCTCTTTCAGCAGCTCTAACAACAGAAGAAGCATGATATATCATTTGATCTAACGTTATCGGTAAAGTAGTTTCATGACCAGCCATTACATTACTTGCAGAATCACCAACTAAAATAACATCGATTCCAGCAGAATCTACAATTTTAGCCATTGTATAATCATAAGCTGTTAACATAGAGATTTTTTCTCCATTTTCCTTCATTTCTACTAATGTTTTAGTAGTAATTCTTTTGTAATCTTTCTTTGCTACAGACATTTTTTTTTGAATTTGAAACACAAAGGTATAAAATGATACTTTCTTTCCTATTTTTTATTTTGAAATGATTGCATTCAGTAAATTAATTGATTTGTAACAATTATAATCTAAAAGCTACTTATAAGTTAAAAAATATACGATATGAGGAAGATTTTTATTTTAGTTTTGATATTGTGCTTCACTTCTGTTTTTTCACAAGAAGTAGAAGTGAAGCAAGCAGTTGATGATTTTTTTGTGGGTTTACATAAAAGAGATACTTTAATGTTTAAAAAATCATGCCATCCATATATAAACATGCAAACGATAGGTAAAGACAAAGAGCAAAACAATAAACTTATTCTTGAAAACTTTCAAGACTTTATGAAGTCTATTGTCTCTATTCCAGAAAATGTAGTGTTGTTTGAAAAATTATTGGATTATAAAATTCAAATAGACGGACCACTTGCTCATGTTTGGACGCCTTATGAGTTTTATGTAAACGGAAAATTAAGCCATAGCGGTGTAAACTCTTTTACATTATTTAAGGATAAAGATGTATGGCAAATTATTCATATTATTGATACAAGGAGGAAGTAAGTCGAAGAAATATTTTAAATATGAAAAAATATATTCTATTTTTATTTCTTTTATCTTATTCTTTTTATGGTCAACAAGGTTTTGATTCTAAAAAGAATAATATAGATTCTATTGTTAATTTTATTAAAAATAAACAACATATTTTAAAAGAAAGTATAACGGAAGGTGAAATAATTTCTAAAAAATTGTTTAAGAAAAATGGAGGTTGGGAAGTTTATGTACTCTACAATGATTTAAATATTCCAATAAGAATTACCTTTTCAGAAAATATTAATCATGTATATAGAAAATACGTTTATTATTATGATAACAAAGAGCTAATTTTTGTAGATTTTCAAATTATTTTTCAAAAACGAAAATTGAAAGAAAAGTCTAAAAATATTAAATATTATTTTGAAAATAAACAATTATTATTTGCCTCTGAATATGATGAAAATTATAATTCAAGTTCGATTCTTTTAGAAGAAATAAATATTAAAAATTTAATAAATTAACAATCCGCCAAATTCACACCAATAGCTAAGCCACCTTCAGAAGTTTCTTTATACTTTGTGTTCATGTCTTTTGCCGTTTCCCACATTGTGTTTACTACTTTGTCTAAAGGAACTTTTACATTTTTAGCATCGGTTTCTAAAGCGAGTTCGGCCGCATTAATAGCTTTAATGGCTCCCATAGTATTACGTTCAATACAAGGAACTTGTACTAAGCCGCCAATAGGATCACAAGTCATTCCTAAATGATGTTCCATAGCAATTTCTGCGGCAACAGTTACTTGTTCTGGCGTTCCACCCATAGCTTCACATAAGGCTGCTGCGGCCATAGCACTTGAAACCCCAATTTCAGCTTGGCATCCGCCCATAGCGGCACTTATAGTTGCACCTTTTTTAAAGATGCTTCCTATTTCACCAGCTGTCATTAAAAAGCGTTTAATTTCTTCTTCTCCAGCTTCGTGGTTTTCAATCACTAAGTAATACATTAAAACGGCAGGTATTACTCCGGCACTTCCATTTGTAGGTGCAGTTACAACTCTACCTAATGATGCATTAACTTCATTTACAGATAAAGCAAAGCAACTTACCCATTTTAATATTTGTCTGAACTTAACTTCGGTTTGGCGAATGATCTGCATCCAAGAATAAGGATCTTCATAAGGTAAAACACCAATTAAGTTTTTATGCATGTCATAAGCACGTCTTCTTACATTTAATCCACCAGGTAAAGTTCCCTCAGTATGACAACCTATATACATACATTCTAACATAGTGTCCCAAATGCGCATCAATTCGTTATGAATTTCTTCTTCACTACGCATTGACTTTTCATTTTCATAAACAATTTCCCAAACTTTTTTATTCTCCGCATTACAATACTTTAGTAAGTCGGCACCGTTTTCTGTTGGAAATGGGAATGAACATTTAATTTCTTCATTTTTAGCAGAATTAATAAGTTCTTCTTTTACTACAAATCCTCCTCCAATTGAATAATAGATTACTTCAATTGCTCTAGTATCTGTATAAGCTGTAAACTTTAATCCATTAGAATGAAAAGGTAAAAATTCTCTGTTGAAAACAATATCTTTTTCAAAGTCAAAAGGAATAATAATCTCGTTACCTAAAAAAAGTTCTTTTTTATTTTTTATGGCAGTTATGATAATATCAATACTTTCTACCGGAATATATTCAGGATCAGCACCACTTAAACCAAGCATTACAGCTAAGTCGGTTGCATGTCCTTTTCCAGTTAATGATAATGAGCCGTATAAATCTACTTTAACTCTATTAATAGAATCAATTAAATTTTCATTACGTAATTCGCCTAAAAAGCGTTCAGCACCACGCCAAGGACCTAATGTGTGAGAACTTGATGGGCCAACCCCAATTTTAAGCATATCAAAAACCGAAATACATTCCATAACTATTGTTTATACTTACAAAGATAGAAGAAATTTTTGATGTTTAATCGTTTCGTTATTTAATCACTTTTTCATTATTTTTAGTATAATCTCTAACAAAAAATGCCAACTTGTCATATTATTTTACTTAAAACTGACAATTTTTAAGGCCAAATGTGCTTGGCATAATACTTGACTTATGTATATCAAGTTTTTAAAACGAAATTAAAACACACAAATAAATTAAGATTAAAGTTATGAGTAAAATTATTGGAATCGATTTAGGTACAACCAATTCTTGTGTTTCAGTTATGGAAGGTGGAGAACCTGTTGTAATTGCAAATGCGGAAGGTAAAAGAACTACACCGTCAGTAATTGCATTTGTTGAAGGAGGAGAAATCAAAGTTGGTGATCCTGCAAAAAGACAAGCGGTTACCAATCCTACAAAAACGATTGCTTCTGTAAAACGTTTTATGGGAAACAAATATTCAGAATCTGCTAAAGAAGCTTCAACTGTTGCTTACAAAGTAGTTAAAGGAGATAACGACACACCACGTGTTGATATTGACGGAAGATTATACACTCCACAAGAATTGTCAGCTATGACACTTCAAAAAATGAAGAAAACAGCTGAAGATTATTTAGGAACTACAGTAACTCAAGCGGTTATTACTGTTCCTGCATATTTTAACGATGCACAACGTCAGGCTACTAAAGAAGCAGGTCAAATTGCAGGTTTAGAAGTTATGCGTATTATCAATGAGCCAACTGCTGCGGCATTAGCTTATGGATTAGACAAACAAGGAACTGATCAAAAAATTGCAGTTTATGATTTAGGTGGTGGTACATTTGATATTTCTATCCTTGAATTAGGAGATGGAGTTTTTGAAGTATTATCTACTAATGGAGATACTCACTTAGGTGGAGATGATTTTGACCAAGTAATTATTGACTGGTTAGCAACTGAATTTAATACTGCTGAAGGAATTGATTTACGTCAAGATCCAATGGCATTACAACGTTTAAAAGAAGCTGCTGAAAAAGCGAAGATTGAATTATCTTCTTCTGCTCAAACAGAAATTAACTTACCATATGTAACTGCTACTGCTACAGGACCAAAGCACTTAGTACAAACATTAACTAGAGCTAAATTTGAACAATTAGCTGCTACTTTAGTAAAACGTTCTATGGAACCAGTTGCTAAAGCATTAAAAGATGCAGGTTTATCTACATCTGATATTGATGAAGTTATCTTAGTTGGTGGTTCTACACGTATCCCAGTTATTCAAGAACAAGTTGAAAAATTCTTTGGTAAAAAAGCATCAAAAGGAGTAAATCCTGATGAAGTTGTTGCAATTGGTGCAGCTATTCAAGGTGGAGTTTTATCTGGAGATGTAAAAGATGTATTGTTATTAGACGTTACACCTTTATCTTTAGGTATCGAAACTATGGGTGGAGTTATGACTACATTAATTGAGTCTAACACAACTATTCCAACAAAAAAATCGCAAATATTCTCTACTGCTGCGGATAATCAACCAACAGTTGAATTACACGTTTTACAAGGAGCAAGAGCAATGGCTGCAGATAATAAAACAATTGGTCGTTTTAACTTAGATGGTATTCCACCAGCACCAAGAGGAGTTCCTCAAATTGAAGTAACTTTCGATATTGATGCAAACGGAATCATTAAAGTTTCTGCTACTGATAAAGGAACTGGAAAATCTCACGATATTCGTATCGAAGCTTCTTCTGGTTTAACAGCTGAAGAAATTGAAAGAATGAAAAAAGATGCAGAAGCTAATGCTGATGCTGATAAAGCTGCAAAAGAAAGAGTTGAGAAATTAAACGAAGCTGATGCTATGGTTTTTCAAACTGAAAGCCAATTGAAAGAATTAGGTGAGAAATTATCTGATGAACACAAGACTGCAATTGAATATGCTTTAACAGAATTAAAAATGGCTCACGAATCTCAAGATTTACCAGCTATTGACACTGCTTTAGCAAACATCAACGCTGCTTGGAAAACTGCAACTGAAGCTATGTATGCTCAAGGTGAGCAAGGACAAGCTCAGGACGCACAACCACAAGGTGATGCAACGGGTGATCAAACACAGGATGTTGAGTTTGAAGAAGTGAAATAATTTACAAAACGTAAATAAATATTTAAAACCGAGTAAGTAATTACTCGGTTTTTTTATTGAATAAATAAAAAATTGTGAGAACGTGAGGGAAAGTTATTGCAGCAATAAAGCAAAATAGTATCGTCTCAATCATTATATTACTATTTAAAAATATAAAATAAAATAGTAAAACTATAACTGAAACAACCCAAGTTGCAATCCCCGCTTTTATATAATATAACAAAGTTTTTAGAGTAAAATCATTATAGAGATATTCACATTGACTTTTTATACTTGGTATGCTATGCCATATAATAAAGTATAATGAAAATCCCCATATTAATGGAGTAAGTTTGAAAATCATAGTAAATAATAACAATAAGAATATTTCAAATAATTCATTAAAATTATTTTTTAATAATTTCTTATTAATAAAATATAAAACTATATCACTCAATATAGTAATTGCAACAATAAATTTAAAAACAATTTCAGATATTTTATATGTGATCATTTCAAAAATTATTTCAGAAACCTCAGTAGCATGAAATGACATTAAGATGCTTAGAATTGAAAAGCCATAAGAAAATCTAAACAAATAGTAGGAATATTTAAAATTGTTATTTTTTAATAAAGGTAAATGTTGTTCTCCAAAATGATAAGCGCTTATTAAAATAAATATTAGAAAGCCTAAAACTTTAAAATTATAAAATAATACACTAAATGCAAAAAGTACTAATATATATTTAGCTAATAAATTATATATATTATATAAATAATTATTTTCTTTTGCAATCAAAATGAGATCATTACAGCCATGTAGAATTCCGAAAGTTATAATTAATATAAAACCGAGTATAATTTGATTTTGCTTATCAATAAAATGGGAAATCCAAATTCCAAAAAAGCTAAATAAAATGAGATATTTAGTCATGATACATAATTTTGTTTAAAGATATATAAAAAAAAATAAACAAAAACTTTTTTTATTGTTTAGTCTTTTGTAAATTTGGTTAAACAATATTAATTTAATTATATACATTATGACAAATTTTATGCTTATTTCAGGTCTTGTATCAAAACTTAATCCTACGGATTATGTTGGTTTTACTTTTTTTGTAGGATGTATGGCTATGATGGCTGCGTCAGCATTTTTCTTTTTATCATTAAATCAATTTGATAAAAAATGGCGTACATCAGTATTAGTTTCGGGGTTAATTACTTTTATTGCAGCAGTTCATTATTTTTACATGAGAGATTATTGGGCTAGTTTTGGAGAATCACCTACATTTTTTAGATATGTAGATTGGATTTTAACGGTGCCTTTAATGTGTTTAGAATTTTATTTAATTTTAAAAGTAGCAGGTGCAAAACAATCATTATTATGGAAAATGATTATCTATTCTGTAATCATGTTGATTACTGGGTATTTTGGTGAAGTTGTTTACACAGGAAGTGCAGCATTTTGGGGAGCAGTTTCAGGAGCAGCATATTTCGCAATTGTTTATGAAATTTGGTTAGGAGAAGCTTCAAAATTAGCCAAAGCAGCTGGTGGAGAAATCTTTAAAGCACACAAAATTTTATGTTGGTTCGTTTTAGTTGGTTGGGCTATCTACCCTTTAGGGTATATGATGGGAACAACTGGATGGTATAATAGTATGATTCCTGCAGGAAATATAGATGTAGCTTATAACATTGCTGATGCTATAAATAAAATAGGTTTTGGTTTAGTAATTTATTCTCTTGCTGTGAAATCGCAAAAAGATTAATTATTAAAATATTTTAATAAAAGCCGTTTCATTTTAAATGAAACGGCTTTTATATTATATATATACTTATTTTATCTATTCATCCCTCTTATTCAGTAATATTTGAATACTTAATGATAAAATAATCGTCAATAAAGCCCCAATAAAGTTCAACCATAAGAAACTTACAATATCTAAGTAGAATATATAAAATATAGTAAGTTGACTAACACAAGCGGCTATAAATATTGCTTTTCCTTTTACATATTTCAAATAAAATCCAACCAAAAATATTCCTAAAACGGTTCCGTAGAATACTGATCCAATAATATTTACTAGTTGAATTAGGTTTTCAAATAGCGAACTTATACAAGCAAAACCAATAGCAACTAACCCCCAAAAGAGTGTGAAAAATTGTGTTGCATACACATAATGCTTGTCGGATTTTGTATCGTTATTTCGTTTGTAAATATCAATTGTGGTTGTCGCTGCTAATGAATTTAATCCAGATGCACTTGACGACATTGCTGCACTAAAAATTACAGCTAATAAAAGTCCGAGTAATCCTTTTGGTAAATAGTTAATAATAAAGTACAGAAAAACATAATCTTTATCGTTAGTTTCTGAACTACTATCAACTTTACTAATTAACTCTTTAGCATCTTCTCTTAATTCTTTTTCTTTCTGATTTAAAACAACTATTTGTTTTTTTAAAGTTGGATTATCAAACTCATTGTATTTGAATTGTTCAATATAAATTTGATTGACTACTTTTTTCTCTTCATTAATAACTGCTAGTTTCTTTTCTAAAGCTTGATAAGACTCTTTATATTCAGAATTAGTTACTTTAGTGACGTTATTTGGGTTAAAATGTAATGGAGTATTGTTGAATTGAAAAAAAACAAAGACTAAAACTCCAGTCAGTAAAATAAAGAACTGCATAGGTACCTTAAGGAAACCATTCATAATCAACCCCATTTGACTTTCCTTAATTGATTTTCCAGATAAATATCTTCCAACTTGAGATTGATCGGTACCAAAATAAGATAGCATTAAGAAGAATCCACCTGTTATTCCGCTCCAAAAGGTATAACGTGTTTCAGGATTATATGAAAAGTCTAAGATGTTCATTTTTCCATTTGCACCAGCGATATGAAGTGCAGTTGTAAAATCTAATTCAGGAGGAAGATAATTTAGAATCAGAAAAAAAGTAATGAACATTCCACTAATAATAACAAACATTTGCTGTTTTTGTGTCATGTTTACAGCTTTTGTTCCGCCTGTTACCGTATAAACAATAACTAATATTCCAATAACTACGTTTAGTAGTGTTAAATTCCAACCTAATAATGCTGATAGAATAATTGATGGTGCATAAATAGTTAAACCAGTTCCTAAACCTCTCTGAATAAGAAATAAAATCGCTGCTAATGAACGTGTTCTAACATCAAACCGTTGTTCTAAGTATTCATAAGCTGTATAAACTTTTAACTTATGATAAATAGGGATAAAAGTGTAAGCAATAACGACCATTGCAAGTGGAAGCCCAAAATAAAACTGTACAAAGCCCATTCCATCATGGTACGCTTGACCTGGAGTAGATAAAAAGGTAATAGCACTGGCTTGAGTTGCCATTACAGAGATTCCTACCGTATGCCAAGGTGTTTCGTTATTGTCTAAGATATAATCTTTTACATTAGCACTTCCTTTGGTTTTATAAGCACCATAAATTACAATAAAAAGTAGGGTAGAGGATAAAACAATCCAATCTAAATATTCCATTTACGAGAAAATTTCCATTAATAAATAAAAAACTAAAATGTATAATGCATTTAAGAGTAAAACTAAACTATAGCTTTTTTTCCATTGGTGTTTTTGCTTTTCCATATTTTCTTATTCTAATGCGATTATATTTGCCAAAAGGCGATAAGCTCCACTAACTCCTTCGGGAAGTTCTCTAAAAAAGCTTAAACCTGTATAAATGTAATTTCCTTTACCATATTTTGCAATAAGTAAAGCTCCTTTTTTAGCAGATTCTCCTTCATCATTTGAAGCTAAAATAGGAATAAATTCATCACTCCATTCAGAAGGATAATATAAACCTTGTTCTTGAACCCAATTTTTAAAATCTTCAGTAGTTATTTTATTAGGTTTATTAAGTACTTGGTGATTTGTACTTAAAAATGTAACTGTTGCATTTTCATTGGTAACCCTATCTCTTGATAATTTTATATTATAAGGAGCTATTTCATTAGTTAGTAGATTATTTGTAGTGTTGTATTGAACTATTAAATTCCCTCCATTTTGAACATAGTCAAACAAGATTTTGTTTTTATATTTCAATTCCTCTATGACATTGAAAGCTCTAATTCCTAAAATAACTGCATCAAATTTCTCTAAATTTTCAAGGGTTAATTCATTCGGATCTAAATAGGTAATATTAAAATCTAAATTTTCTAAATTTTTAGCTACTTCATCACCAGCACCCATTAAATATCCTATGTTTTTACCTTTGGTTTGAACATTTAATCGAACTATTTTAGCTTCTGAATTTTGCAAAATAGTTTGTTTTGGTATATGAGCATAATCAATTTGCACTAACTCCTTATTGATTTCATTTCCATTAATATTTGCAATTATGTTTAAATTTGAAGTTATTTCTTTTTCAGAAGGTGTAATCGTAAAAACAACCGTTTGCTCTTCGTTTTTAGTATTGATTGAAAACGGAATTTGTTTTGGTGAAATAGTCCAATTGTCATCCGCTTGAAGTTTTACAAAACCAGAAACATTGTCTTTGTGAGCTTTAATTTTTACTTTAAATTCTTTAGGTTGATTCGAATTAAAAATGGTTACTTTATTCAAGGCTTCAGTAGTTACTTCTGGAAGAATAGTAAATGGCATATAGGTTTCTCCTGATTCAGGCATGTTCTTTTTGTAAACTAAATTCTTAACAAATTCTATATTCTCTCCTTCAATGTTCAGTTTAAAAACAACAGGATATTGTAATTCTTCTTGTGGTAAGATACGAATAGATTTATTACTTACAGTATACATTCCAACAGTTGCTTTTTCTTTCAACCAAAATAAATTTGAATAATCAAATGAACCAGGTAATCTTACTTTATCAATAGAAAAGCTAAAGTTTGTATTGTTTTTAATATTTTCATTTTTAACAACGTCATTCGTATTTAAAACGTTAACCGAAATTAATTTTACTTGAGTATTACTTCTATTTGTAGCTTCAATATTTATTGAAAAATCTTCTAATTTAGTTACTGATTCATGGCTGCTTACCGCCTCTAAATATAATCCACTACACGCTTCAATAATTGATGAAAGCTGTTTTTGTTTTGTTATTTTCCAATGATCATTCTTTAAATTTGAAATCAAATTATACGCTTTAATAAGTTCTGGAATATGGACAGATGGATTATTGAAATTGAAGTTTTCTTGAACTTTATGCAAAATAATTCCAATTTCCTTTCCACCTTCAATACGGTTCCAAGAAGTGTCAATTCCTTCAAAAATATTTCCAGATGTTGGCATTTCTCCTTTTAAAAGTTCTAAATATTCTGCCTCACTTCCTCTAGAACCAGTAGTTCCAAACCCTTGACATTTATGCTGACTTCTGCTTAAAGCTGCAATTTCATAATTACTTAATCCTTTTGATGCAAAATAGACATTAGCATCAATAGCGACTAAATTAGATTTATCAGCTTTGTTAAAGTTTTCTTGACTTCCGTAAAACCACCAAGATGTATTGAAGAAAACTCTTTTAGGTTTTGTTTTTAAAACTTCATAAGCTTCTAGACTTAAAATCGCAGATGCAGTATGATGTCCATGTGTTGTTCCTGGAGTTTTATGATTAAATCGATTGATAATAATATCGGGTTGGAAAGTTGTAATAGTTTGAATTACATCTTCTAAAACTTCTTGTTTGTTCCAAATAGCAAATGTTTCATTCGGCTCTTTAGAATAACCAAAATCATTAGCTCTTGTAAAGAATTGTTTCCCGCCATCAATTCTTCTGGCAGCTAATAATTCTTGTGTTCGTATTGCTCCAAGTTTTTCTCTAAGTTCATTTCCAATTAAGTTTTGACCTCCATCACCTCTTGTTAATGATAAATATGCTGTTTCCGCATGATAATGATTAGAAAAATAAGATATCAAACGTGTATTTTCATCATCAGGGTGTGCCGCAACATACAATACTTTACCAAGAAAATTTAATTTTTCAATTTGTTCGTATATTTCATTTGAACTTGGCTTTTTTGGAGCTTGAGAAAAGCTTTTGAAACCAACAACTAAAAGTACAATTAGCGTAATTTTTTTAATCATAATTATTTTATTGTATTCAAAAATAAGGAAATAAAAAAAAGGAAACTTTTTCAGTCTCCTTTTTAACATTTGTTTATATTAATGTACTAATTAAATGTTCAATTTCTTGAGTAATTTCAATTAGTTCTTTATCATAAATGGTGTTTTCTTCTTTGATTTTACTAAAAAGTAATTGATAACTTTTTATTCTTAATTTACAGTATTTTATTAAGACATCATTTCTTTCTAAAACTTCTTTTGGTAAACTATAATGTTGAATTTCATATAATGTCTTTAAATTAAGGTTCCAATAATATATGCCTACATCATTAATGTCTGCTAGAAATCTTTCTTTAGAACTATACTGATTGTTGATTACTTCTAATGCTAAACTCTCATTTATTTCAAAATCTTTCATTTTGTTTTCATAGAGTGTAAAATAATTTAATTCACCTCCAGATTCATCAACATAATATTTTTTTATTGGATTTGGAATTGTTTCAATTACTAAATACGAGCATGCAACTCCTAAAAAGCTAATTACTCCAATTGTCCAATAAGCAATTTCTTTATTTTCTTTATTAAACAGAGAATAACAGATAGAATAACCTATTAATATTCCAGAAAACAAGCCACCTAAATGTGCTGCAGCATCAATTCCCTCTTTAAAACCATATGTTATATTTAGAATAATGTAAATTGATATGTATTTTAAAAGGTTTTGTCTAATACCTTTGTCGATGTAATTAGTGGTTAATAAAGCTAAAAATATTCCAAATAATCCAAATATAGCTCCAGAAGCACCTGCACTTAATGCAAATGTATTCCACCACAAACTTGCTGTACTTGCTACTATACCTGTAATTAAATAGACTGTTAGAAATTTACTTTTCCCTATAATAGGCTCTAATAGACTTCCTATGAAAATAAGAGCATATAAATTCATTATTAAATGTACAATACCTATATGAATGAACATACAACTAATTAATCGCCAAAGTTCCCCATTTAAAGTTAGTTCTCTATAGTTTGCTCCCCATTGAATAAGTTTTTCAGGATCTGAATCAATAACTCCTGTACCATCAATAGCCATAATTACAAATACAATAATATTTATAAATATTAAAATTGGAGTAATTAGATAATCTTTAGTAGGTATAAATACAGACAAATAATCCTTAATACTTTTTTTATTTTCTGATATGGAAAAATTATCTGAGTTAGTCGAATTTTCAAGTAAGTTAGAATCTATATTGTCTGCATTCAGGTTATTGTTTTTCTCAAATTTATCTATAAAAAGCGATACATTTTTTTTGTTTTTCCCCCAGTCAATTAATTGATTACCTACGCATAAACTTTTAATTTCAGCATGATCTTCAAATAATGTAACTTCAAATGATTCTCCCCATGAAGATAACGAAGTTGGCAATTGTGCTAAAATGATATTAGTTTCAACTTTTGTAATTGTCCATCCTAAATCTAGAATAGTTTTTATAAATTTTGCATGAAAATTTGATTTTTCATTCATAGTATAATTAATAATTACACTATGAGATGGATTTAATGAATGTGTCATTTATAATTCTACTAATTTATCATATACTTTATCCACAGGCATTCCTACAACGTTTGCATAAGAACCTTCAATTTTTGAGATGGCAATTAAGCCAATCCACTCTTGAATTCCATATGAACCAGCTTTATCAAATGGTTTGTAATTTTCTAAATAATAAGTAATAGCTTCATCAGAAATTTCTTTGAAAGTGACTTTAGTAATTTCAAATATTGTTTCGGTCTTTACATTTGTTTTAAAGCTAACAGAAGTAATTACTTCATGAGTTTTACCCGACATAGATTTTAGCATCTGAAAAGCATCTTCATAATCTTTTGGTTTACCTAATGCTTTTCCTTCATGCCAAACAATGGTGTCGCTCGTAATTAGAATATCATTTTCATTTAAATGTTCAAAAGCTGCGGCTTTTAATTCGGATAGAAAGTTGGTAATTTCTTCAGCCTTTAAATGATTAGGATAGACTTCCTCAACTTCTTTTAATTGAATAGTAAAATCAAGATCTAATTCTTTAAAATACTGTTGTCTTCTAGGTGAACCTGAAGCTAAAATGATATTTTTATGTTGTAGTTTTTTTCTAAGCATTTGTCAAACAATAATTTACTACCAGAATAGAAATGATTCCGAAGAATAAAATTACTTTTAAAATCTTACTTAAATGATGAAACTCTACTTTCGTTTTTGCTGATAAAATTTTAATTGTAAAATAGAGTAGTGGTCCAACAATAAAAAGTAATGCATAATATAAAATATAATCAAATTGTAATAAATTTTCGTTTAAATAATAAAGAAACAATACTATTGAAGCGATAGAAAACACAAAAAGTATTTTAGTTGTTTTATTAACTCCTAAAACAATGGCTAATGAATTTACGCCAGATGCTTTATCACCATCCATATCTTCTAAATCTTTTACAATTTCTCGAATAAAGTTAATTATAAATGCAAAAATGGCATAATCTAACAATATACGGAAAACACCACTCATTTGCTCTTGGTTTCCATCGTGTATGGCAGGAAATAAGTCGAACATTCCAAGAATTAATAAGCTTAACGATAAGATAACTGAAACCACAATATTACCAACAATAACAATATGTTTTAAGCTTGTTGAATAAATATATAATAACGCAGCAATTAAGATAAAAATCGTTGCAAAACTTGGTTTTCCAATGATGTTTGAAAGGTAAAAACCAATTCCAACTCCAATTAAGTTAAAAACAACATATAAGTTATACGCCATAGCTTCTGAAATAGAAACGCCAACAATTCTCGATTGTGGTTTTGCAATTGCATCATTTTCTTGATCTATAATATTGTTGATAATATAACCGGCAGCTGCAATACTAACAGTTGATAGTACTAAAAGAGCAAACTGAAAATTACTTAACGATAAATAGTTTTCCGTAATTTTTTTTAAAAAACCATACCTGAAAATGATTTGCATGAAAGCAATCATAAGTAAGTTTTGTATACGTATAAGTTTTAATAAATTCATTAGTTGAAATTGTTAATCTGTTTATTTGTGGATTTGTTTATTTAAATAAATTAAAAATTGAATCAATCATATTTAGCATCAAAATGCGACATCCACTTTCCTTGTACTTTCATAACTTGTTCTATAACATCTCTTACACAACCTTTTCCACCATCGATATGAGAAATATAATTACTAATTTCTTTAATTTCAGGAGCTGCATTTTGTGGACAAGTTGGTAAACCAACTAATTTCATTACATGAAAATCAGGAATATCATCGCCCATGTATAAAACTTGTTCTGGTTTAATATTGTAAATATCAATAAACTCCTTAAATGTTTCTACTTTATTTGGAACGCCGAGATGAATATCGGTAATTCCTAAATTGCGTAATCGAACACGAACACCTTCGTTGCTTCCACCAGAAATAATACAAACCGTATAACCATTTTCTACAGCGGCTTTCATTGCATAACCATCACGAATATTCATATGACGAAGCATTTCTCCAGTTCCGGTTACGTGAATTGTTCCATCGGTTAAAACTCCATCTACATCTAAAATAAATGTAGTAATGTTATTCATTAATTCTTTATAGCTTTTTGACATTTTGTATCGATTGTGTTAATAGTTTATAAAGCTCTTGATAATTTGAATATTCTAAAAATTCAAGATGCTTATTAATTGTTTTGGTATCGTTTCGTAAAGCCGGACCTGTTTGTGCTTCTTCTGGTTTTAAAGAAGTTATTTTATGTGCGGTTTCAATGATTAAAGGTTGAAGTACTTCAAATGGAACGTTGTGTTCTTCACAAATTTGGTTTCCAATAGTGTACATATGATTTGCAAAATTACAGACAAATACGGCTGCTATATGAAGACTTTTTCGTTGTCCTGAAGAAATTCTGTAGCTTTTTTGTGTAATTGTATTTGCTAATTGTTCCAATAAAAGTAAGTCTGTTTCACTTTCAGCTTCTAGGCAAAGTGGAATAGAAGAGAAATCAATTTCTTTAGATTTACTAAACGTTTGTAGTGGATAAAAAACACCTTTTCTATTTTTAGCATCTAAAACAGAAAGCTCAGAAGTTCCAGAAGTGTGAACTACTAAACAATTTTTGAAAGGTAAATTTTTAGAAACTTCTGCAATGGCATTGTCTGAAACTGAAATGATGTAAACATCAGCTTCTTTTATCGCATTGTAATCAGACGTTATTTTGTCTTCAGCAATTAAATGAAGTACACTTTCTTTATTACGAGCAAAAACCTGAACCAAATTTACATTTACAGCAGTTTGCATCACTTTAATTAAGTGTTGTGCTACATTTCCACTACCAATAATGACTACTTTAATCATGTGGCTAAAATACTAAATACTAATGATAATAAATAAAAAAATCCCAAACTAATGTTTGAGATTTTTAAATAATTTTTATTTAAATTATCTTAAACTTGCTCCAAGTTGTTTTTCAAAGTTACCTTGAAGTTTACTCATAATTTTTTCAATTTGAGTATCCGTTAAGGTTTTAGAATTATCTTGAATAGTAAAGCTAACTGCGTATGATTTTTTACCTTCTGGTAAGTTTTTACCTTGATAAACATCAAACAAGCTTACTTCTTTTAAAAGTGCTTTTTCAGTTTGTTTTGCAATTGCATATATGTCTTCAAAAGTAACCGATTCATCTAATAAAAGCGATAAATCCCTTCTTACTTCTGGATATTTTGGAATATCAGTAAATTTAATTTTATTCGAAACATATTTTTGAATTCTATCCCAATCAAAATCAGCATAAAAAACTTCTTGTTTAATGTCAAAATGCTTTAAGATGTTTTTCTTAACTGTTCCAAACTCAACTATGGTTTCTTTTCCAATGTTTAATGAAATTCCTTCAGAAAATAAATCCATTTCTAAAGGTGAAGTGTTTGTTTTAGCATCTAAACCAAGTCTAGAAAGTACCGTGTTGATGTAACCTTTAAATAAGAAAAAGTCAGATTTTGCGGTAGCTTGATTCCAAGTTTCATTTGAAGTGTTACCTGTTACAAACATAGTTAAATGTTTATCTTCTTCATAACCAGATGGAAGTTTGTGATACGTTTTACCAAATTCAAAGAATTTCAAATCACTATTTCTTCTGTTAATGTTATATGAAATGGCTTCTAAACCAGAAAATAACATTGATTGTCTCATTGCTGATAAATCATTACTTAAAGGATTAAGCATCATTACATTAAATTCACATTTAATTACTTCTGAAAGTTTTGTGTATTCAGGAGAAGTTAATGAATTGGCCATCATTTCGTTAAAACCTAAAGAGCAAAGTTGATTTGCAATTATGTTTTGAACTTTGTATTCTTCAGTTCTTGAAGAATTAGAAATGGTTGCATTTAATTTTTGAGAAAATTTAATATTGTTGTATCCATAGACACGAAGTATTTCTTCAATAACATCAATTTCTCTTTGAACGTCAACTCTATAAGGAGGAATAGATAATCCAATTCCAGTTTCAGAAATATTATTTATTTTAATATCTAATGAAACCAATATTTTTTTTATGGTGTCTTTTGGAATTTCCTCTCCAATAATTTTAGTTGCTTTGTCAAAGTTTAAGAATACTTGAAAATCTTCAATTTTCTTAGGATAAAAATCAATAATGTCTGAAGTAATTTCTCCTCCAGCGACTTCTTGAATCAATAACGCCGCTCTTTTTAAAGCATATTCCGTAATACTTGGGTCAACACCTCTTTCAAAACGGAAAGAAGCATCAGTGCTTAAGGTATGTCTTTTGGCTGTTTTTCGAACAGAAACCGGATTAAAATAAGCACTTTCTAAAAAGATAGATTGAGTATTTTCTGTAACTCCAGATTCTTTACCTCCAAATACACCTGCAATACACATTGGTTCTTCAGCATTACAAATCATTAAGTCCTCTTCATGAAGTGTTCTTTCAACATCATCAAGCGTTGTAAATTTTGTTCCTGCAGGTAATGTTTTTACAATAATTTTATTTCCTTTAATTTTATTAGCATCAAAGGCATGTAATGGCTGGCCTAATTCATGTAAAACATAATTGGTCACATCAACAATATTATTTTTTGGAGTAAGTCCAATTGCTTTTAATCTGTTTTGTAACCATGTTGGAGATGGTTTTACTTTAATATCTGAAATGGTTACACCACAATATCTTGGTGTAATTTTATCATTCTCAACTTTAACATCAATTTTTACAGTTCTTTTGTCTACTTTGAAACTACTAACTGATGGTGTAATTAATTCGATGTTTTTCCCTTTTAAAGTCATTCCTGCTCTTAAATCTCTTGCTACACCATAATGACTCATAGCGTCAGCTCTATTAGGAGTTAGGCCGATTTCAAAAACTTCATCAGTTTCAATTTTGAAAACATCTTTAGCTAAAGTACCTGGTTTAAGTTTTTCATCAAGAATCATTATTCCATCGTGACCTTGACCAATTCCAAGTTCATCTTCGGCACAAATCATTCCATGAGATTCTTCACCTCTAATTTTACCTTTTTTGATTTCGAAAGAATTACCTTCTTTGTCATATAATTTTGTTCCTATTGTTGCTACAGGAACTTTTTGTCCAGCAGCCACGTTTGGAGCACCACAAACAATTTGAACTCGTTCATTTCCATTACCGAGGTCAACTGTAGTAATTCTTAGTCTGTCTGCATTTGGATGTTGTACACAAGTTAAAACATGTCCTACAACTACACCTTCAAGACCACCTTTTAAGCTTTCATATTTGTCAATTCCTTCTACTTCCAATCCTAAGTCGGTTAATAAAACTTCCGTTTCTTCTGATTTCCAATCTGTTTTGATAAATTGTTTAAGCCAATTATATGAAATACGCATTTTTATTCGAATTTTAAGGTTGCAAATATAGTCTAAAGTTTAAAAGTTTAAAAGTTTAAAAGCACCAAAGTTTATTAGCTTTTAACTATAGAATTTCTTCTACATGCTTTTTAATATTACTTGCTAGTTTTTCAGTTGGTAGATCATTAGCATCATTACCAAATGGGTCTTCTATTTCTTCAGCAATTAATTCTAAACTCGCTAAAACATAAAATATAAAAACAACAACAGGAATTACATAATAGCCTAAACTAAATACGTATCCAAAAGGTAGTGTCATTACATAGAAGAAAATGAATTTTTTAATGAATGAACTGTAAGAGTAAGGAATAGGAGTGTTTTTAATTCTTTCGCAAGCACCACAAATATCAGTAAATGATTGTACTTCACTATTTAAAATAATTAATTGATCACCTGATATTTTTCCGCTGATATGCAAATCATGTATTTTTTGAAATAGCATTTTGGCAATTTGATTGGGTCTATGTTTTTGATGGTCAATATCTAAATTTAAATCTTCAAAAAGCATTTTTGCTGTTTCTTCGTTTGATAAATGCTTTTGTAAAATAGATGCATAGCCCGGAATTACTTTTCTGAAATAGTTTTTATCATGTTCATCTTTTAATATAACCGATAATTTAATGGCTAAATTTCGACTATTATTGACTAATGCTCCCCAATGTTTTCTACCTTCCCACCAACGATCGTAGGCAGTGTTGGTTCTGAAAACTAACAATAGAGATATTACAAAACCAAGCATACCGTGCATTATGGTTATGTTTTTTACATGACTATCTTCTGAAAGTTTCCAATACTCGATTTCTAAATAGGCAACACCGAAAGAATATAAACCAATTGTTAACATCATTGGAATAAGTTGCCTAAATGTGTCGGCTTTATGAAATCTAAAAATAAAAGTAATCCAGTCTTTTGGGTTGTATTGAACCATTTTTTTGTTTAATTGATAATTGATAATTGATAATTGATAATTGATAATTGATAATTGATAATTTTTGTAGTTACCTAACTTATATAATTCCAAATATTTTTCTTCTTGCTCAATTCTATAAAAGCTTTTCTTAAAGGTACATGTTCTGGTTTTTCCATTGGAGCGTCAGCTTTTAGTAGTTTTACAGCTTCATGTCTTGCAAGTTGAAGAATGTCTCTATCTTTCACTAAGTCAGCAATTTGAAGATTTAAAACACCACTTTGTTGTTTGCCCATTAAATCTCCAGGACCACGAAGTTTTAAATCGACTTCAGCAATTTCAAAACCATCATTGGTTCGAACCATGGTTTCCATTCTAACTTTACTGTCTTCGCTTAATTTATGGCTTGTCATTAAAATACAATAACTCTGTTCGGCACCACGACCTACACGACCACGTAATTGGTGCAATTGTGATAATCCAAAACGTTCAGCGCTTTCAATAATCATTACCGATGCATTGGGAACGTTAACACCAACTTCAATTACAGTTGTAGCAACCATTATATTGGTTTTTCCTGTTGCAAAACGTCTCATTTCTTCATCTTTATCAGCCGGTTTCATTTGTCCGTGTAAGATAGAAATAGAATATTCGGGTAACGGAAAATCACGTGAAATACTTTCGTAACCGTCCATTAAATCTTTATAATCCATTTTTTCAGATTCCTGAATCAATGGATAAACAATATAGATTTGGCGCCCTTTTTTAATTTCGTCTTTTATAAATTTCCAAACTTTTAATCGGTTGTTGTCATAACGATGAACCGTTTCAATTGGCTTTCTTCCTGGAGGAAGTTCGTCAATTACAGAAATATCTAAATCACCATATAAACTCATAGCCAAAGTTCTTGGAATGGGTGTTGCAGTCATTACTAAAATGTGTGGAGGAACAATGTTTTTCTTCCACAATTTACTTCTTTGTTCCACCCCAAAACGATGTTGTTCATCAATAATGGCTAGACCTAAATTTTTGAATTTTACTTTATCTTCAAGTAATGCATGTGTTCCAATAAGTATATCTAAAGTTCCATCTTCTAAGGCTTCATGAATTAACTTTCTTTGTGAAGTTTTACTTGATCCTGTAAGTATTTGTATGTTGATATTTAGGTCTTTAGCTAATTCGGTTAAACCAATGAAATGCTGATTGGCTAAAATTTCAGTTGGAGCCATTAAGCAACTTTGGTAACCATTATCTTTAGCAATTAGCATGCTCATTAAGGCAACAATTGTTTTACCAGAACCAACATCGCCTTGTAGTAAACGATTCATTTGGGCATTACTTCCCATATCGTTTCGAATTTCTTTAATCACTCTTTTTTGAGCGTTTGTCAATTCAAACGGCAAGTGATTTTTATAAAAATCATTAAAATTATCACCAACAATTTCAAACTGATGTCCTTTTATTTTGTGTTTTCGAATAAGATTTTTGGTAATTAATTGCAATTGAATAAAGAATAATTCTTCAAACTTTAATCGAAATTGTGCTTTGTTGAGTAAATCTTGATTTTTTGGAAAATGTATATTGAATAAAGCTTGCTTTTTAGGAATGAGTTTTAAATTCTCAATCAAATATAAAGGCAAAGTCTCACTGAACAAATTTTGAGTTTCAATAAATAATTGTTGCATTAACTTATTTATGGTTCTGCTGGTAATCCCTTTATTATTTAGCTTTTCGGTACTTGGATAAACCGGCTGCATTGCAGAACGTAGACTTGCTTTATGTTCCGTTAATAGTTCCATTTCTGGATGCGCCATGTTAAAAGCACTGCCAAATTGAGCTACTTTTCCAAAAATTACATAAACTTCATTAATTTTTAAGCCTTCTCGAATCCATTTATGTCCTTGAAACCAAACCAATTCCATTTGCCCTGTATCATCTACAAAAGTAGCGACTAATCGTTTTCCTCTTTTTTGTTCAACTGTTTTAATATTGATTATTTTACCAATAATTTGAACTTCAGAACTGGTATTTTGTAACTGATTTATTTTAAAGTAATGTGTCCTATCTATATAACGATTGGGAAATAAATGAATTAAATCTCCATATTTATGAATACCTAATTCTTTACGTAATAAGTCGCCTCGCTGAGGACCTACGCCTTTTAAGTATTCAATGGGAGTTTCTAAGAGATTGTTAGACATTTAAATTGTAAGATTATTAGACTATTAGAATTTTTTAATTCTTCAATCTTTTAATTTTTTAATCACATTAAGCGAAGATAGTTGATAAATTATTAATTTGGAAATGACTTTTTCTTAAAATGCCTTATATTCGTGACATAAATTAAGTTTACATGATGTTTCGATTTCTTTTTATCTATTTTTTTACAATTTCTACTTTTGCACAGCAATTTAAAAAGGTTGATTTTATTTCTTGCAATGCTTTTTTAAAACCAAATCAGTTTGAAAAAAGTATTTCAGGTACAATTCAATATGAGTTTAATGTTTTAAGTAGTATTGATACTATTAAAATTGATGCAATAAACATGAATATCTCTAATGTAATGATTAATGGAAAAACGATTAATTTTAATAATTCGGCTTTAACTCTAGATTTGTTTGAAGGTTTTCAAACTGGAAAAAATAAAGTTTCATTTTCTTATTCGGCTAAACCCAAACAAACGCTTTATTTTATTGGAGAAGGAGATGATTTACAAATTTGGACACAAGGTCAAGGTAAATACACCAGTCACTGGTTACCTAGTTTTGATGACGTAAATGAGAAAGTTATTTTTAATTTATCTGTTGGTTTTTCTCAAGATTTTACTGTTCTCTCTAACGGAGATTTAGTTGATAAAAAGTTTAATTCTAATGGAAATTTGGTAACATGGAATTATCAAATGCAAAAACCAATGCCATCTTATTTGGTCATGTTGGCCATTGGTAAATTCATAAACCAAACAGATGTAACAAAATCAGGAACTCAATTAGAACATTATTTAGATCGAAATGACGCTGATAAATTTGAACCAACGTATCGTTATTCTAAACGAATGTTTGATTTTTTGGAAAAAGAAATAGGAGTAAAGTATCCTTGGGGAATATACCGTCAAGTTCCGGTTCGTGATTTTTTATATGCCGGAATGGAAAATACTACGTCTACCATTTTTGCACAAGATTTTGTAGTAGACGAAATAGGTTTTAATGACAAAAACTATGTAAATGTCAACGCACATGAATTAGCACATCAATGGTTTGGCGATTTTATCACGGCTAAAGAGAGTAAGCATCATTGGCTACAAGAAGGTTTTGCAACTTATTACGCTTTGTTAGCTGAAAAAGAAATTTTTGGCGATGATTATTTTAATTACGAATTGTATCAAATGGCCGAACAATTAAAACAAGCGTCTAAAACTGATACAATTCCAATTTTGAATGAAAAAGCGAGTTCACTTACATTTTATAAAAAAGGAGCTTGGGCTTTACATTATTTACGAATTCAAATAGGTGAAAAAAAGTTTAAAAAAGCAGTTAAATGTTATTTAAAAGAATACGCTTTTAAAAATGTTGATACTGACGAGTTTTTAGCTAAAATTAAAAAAGTTTCGAATTTTGATACGGATAAGTTTAAAAAAGAATGGTTAGAAAATGCTGATTTTAGATGGAACGACGCTATTTCAATTTTAAATAAAAATGCATTTATTGTTGATTTACAAATAGTAAAAGAATTAGAGATTTTATCTTTTGATGATAAAAAAGATCAATTACTAACTTTAATGAAAAAGAAAAGTTACTTTCCTTTACAACAAGAAATTCTTTTACAAACCTCAGTTGTAGATTTTGAAGATAAAAAAGAATTAGTTGATTTAGCATTTGAAAGTAATAATTTAAAAATTCGTCAGGCTTTAGCACAATCGTTTATTAAGATTCCTTCAGATTATAGAATCAAATTTCAAACTTTATTAAATGATAAATCATATATTACTAAAGAAATAGCATTGTTCAGACTTTGGTCTAATTTTCCAGAAGAGAGAAATAGTTATGTTAATTTATTTCAAAATGAAAACGGTTTAAACTATAATTTAAAAATTGCTTACTTAACATTGCAATTAGTTTCACAGCAAGTTGGATTAGATGAAAAACAAAATGCTATTCAAGAGTTAGAAAAGCTTGCAAATGCACCTTATGAATCAGGAGTTCGTCAAAATGCTTTAGAGACATTAATTAATTTTAAAATGATATCTAATTCGGTACTAATTTCATTGATAGATGCTTCTATGCATCATAAATGGCGATTTGTGAATTTTGCGAAATCAGAAATAATGAAAATTATTCATGATGAACAATTTCTATATAAAAAAGAATCTTTATTATTGGAAATGAGTGCAAAACAAAAAGAACGATTAAATTATTTTTTAAAAAAATAATTTTCAACGCAACCTTTTTATTTTTTTTGTATCTAATTAATATATAACTAAAAATAAAACTTATGAAAAAGATTTTATCCTTATTAATTATTTCTTCTGCTTTTTTAGCGTGTACAGATGACGACATTAAAGTAGAGCAAGATTTCTCTAATGGACCTAAGGTTTTAGGGTTTTCTTCAAATTTTGAATCAGTTGCTTATTTCGAAGATTTAGGAGCTGTTGAGCGTAATTTTCCAGTTAACATTTTAGGTAATGGTAACGGTCAATTATCAGATACTGATATTACTGTTACTTATGAAGTAGATGCTGCAAGTACTGCTACTGAAGGTGTAGAATTTGATTTCGCTGATACTTCAGGAATGGTTACTATTCCAGCAGGTTCGACTTTTGGAATGTTTCCATTAATGGTTAACACAGGAGATTTAAATCCAACTGAGAAAACTGAATTAATCTTAAATTTGACTACTTCATCAGAAGGTACTGTTGTAGGAGCTCAATACAATAGATTAAGAATTGTTTTTGTTGGATGTCAAACTCAAATTGCAACTGCAGGTTCTCCAGGAAGTTTTACTTGTACTATTGTTAGAAATGACGGCGCAACAGTTGTAAGACCAACTGAAACTGTTTCTTTAGTAGATATTAATACATTGAAAACTACTACAACGGGAACTTGGGCTCCAGGAACTATTGCTCCAGACCAAGCATATAACTTCATAGATATTTGTGGAGATATTACTGTTCCAGTTCAAGGGTTATGTCAAGGTTATTATTCAAACCAAGTTTATGGTTTAACTGCAGATGGTACAGATGGAGAAGTTGATGATATCAACAACTTTAATGCTACTTATGAAATTACTTTTGGTGCTGGTAACAGACAATACACTAATACTTACGTTAGAAACTAATTTAAGTTTATTTCTATAAAAAAAAATAAAGCCATCTAATATTAGATGGCTTTTTTATATTTGTAAAATGAAAGCATTAGTTATATCTGGAGGAGGAAGTAAAGGCGCATTTGCTGGAGGTGTTGCTCAATATCTTATTGAAGACTTAAAACATGATTATGATATGTATTTAGGTACTTCAACAGGAAGTTTGTTGGTTTCTCATTTGGCATTGGGTAAAGTAGAGAAAATCAAAGAAATTTACACTTCTGTTAATCAAAATAGTATTTTTAGTAATTGTCCATTCAGAATAAAAAAACGATTTGGAGAAGATACAATTGAGATTCATCATTTAAACGTGATAAGAAATTTCATGAATGGTTCTAAAACCTTCGGAGAAAGTAAAAATTTAAAAAAAATGATTTTGAATGTTTTTTCTGAAGAAGAATTTGAAATCTTGAAATCATCGAATAAAGAAATTATTATTACTGTATCAAATTTATCATTGAATACTGTAGAGTATAAGTCTATTAACGATTGTACATATCATGATTTTTGCGAATGGATATGGATTTCGTGTAACTATATTCCATTCATGTCATTGGTCCGAAAAAATGGCTGTGATTATGCTGATGGTGGTTTCGCAGCTATGATTCCCATAGAAGAAGCAATAAAAAATGGAGCAACTCATGTAGATGCAATTATTCTTCATACCGAAAGCACACTATTTAACAGAATGCCCGCAAGAAGTCCCTTTTCTGCTTTAAGTAATTTATTTGCTTTTATGATGGATAGAATTGAGTTTCAAAATATCAAAATAGGTAAATACGAAGCAATACTTCATGGAGCTACAATTAATTTTTACTATACACCAACTATGTTAACTACAAACTCATTGGTCTTTAATAAAGAACAAATGAAAAATTGGTGGCAAGTAGGCTATGAATATGCTAAGTCTAAAGATATTGATGTTCAAGAAATAATTACTGAAGAATAATTAAAATATCGTTTTTAAATCTTCTTTCAAATAACTAATTGCAATTACACTTGGCGATTCAGTTTCTGTCATCTCAATTAAAATGGCTTCTCGTAATTTTTCAGCAGAAACAATTTCTTCTTCAATAGATTTTCTTCTAATCAATTGAATCGTTGAATTTTTAGCTTTATTAATAATATCCCAAGTATTTGTCGTCAAATAAACTTGTTGTGTTAAGTTATGCTCAAATTCAGTTTGAATAGTATGAATTAAAAAAGTTGCATAATCTTCCTTACTTGTATTAGGAGGAGAAACTCTTAATAATAATTGAGTAGGATTAATTCTTTCAAGAAACAAAACCATTCTTTCATAAGCTTGTAATCTTATAGGTAAAGCTTGACTTTGATTTTCTTTTAATAATTCAAAACGTCTTCTACTTTCTTCATTTTTAAAAAAAGTTTGAAATGATAAATAAGCAACTCCACCCGTTATTATTGCAGGTAAAGTGTAAGAAGCTAATTCAATTATTTTAGTGGTAATATCCATTTTTATTTGAAGCTATTTCCTGCTTTCGCTTTTATCTTTTTCTTCGCTATCGCTCCAAAAAAGGATATCAGCTCTATCAGGGCTATGTTAGTTGTACAAAGAAAACATTAATATTTACAATTTCAAAATACAATTTTAATTTCAAAAATCAATTTCAATTTTAACGATAGTAATATCTGTTAAATCCTTTTAATGTGTATAATCTGTGATGCTAAGTTTTTAAGAATTTCTAATTGAAATTGTCTTTGTATTTGAGTTTTAAATTCGATTTTTAAATTGGCTTTTGTTCTTTGTAATTGAACTTGAAATCACGTATTTTTGTATATTACTAAATCTTATAGAAAATCATAATGCAGCACATAATTACCCAATTAAATGAAGCCCAACAAGCTCCTGTTCTTCAAAAAGACGGACCAATGATTGTAATTGCTGGAGCAGGTTCGGGGAAAACAAGGGTTTTAACAGTTCGTATTGCAAATCTTATGCATCAAGGTGTAGACGCATTTAATATATTGGCATTAACATTTACGAATAAGGCTGCACGTGAAATGAAAAAACGTATCGCCGATATTGTTGGTAATAATGAAGCTAAAAATCTTTGGATGGGAACTTTTCACTCAGTTTTTGCTAAGATTTTACGAATTGAGGCTGAAAAATTAGGTTATCCTTCTAACTTTACCATTTACGACACGCAAGATTCTGTTCGTCTTATTGGGGCAATTATTAAAGAAATGCAACTCGATAGAGATATTTATAAACCAAAGCAAGTTTTAGGCAGAATATCGAGTTATAAAAATTCCCTTATAACAGTTAAGGCTTATTTTAATAACCAAGATTTACAAGAAGCTGATGCAATGAGTAAAAAGCCTCGTTTGGGAGATATTTATAAAAATTATGTAGAGCGATGTTTTAAATCGGGCGCAATGGATTTTGATGATTTATTATTAAAAACCAATGAGTTAATCAATCGTTTTCCAGAAGTTTTAGCCAAATACCAAGATAGGTTTCGTTACATTCTAGTCGATGAGTATCAGGATACAAACCATTCTCAATACTTAATTGTTAGAGCTTTGTCAGATCGTTTTCAAAACATATGTGTGGTTGGTGATGATGCTCAAAGTATATATGGTTTTAGAGGAGCAAACATCAATAATATTCTGAATTTCCAAAAAGATTATGATAATGTTCAATTGTACCGATTGGAACAAAACTATCGTTCATCAAAAAACATAGTTGAAGCCGCAAATAATATCATTGATAAGAATAAAACTAAACTTGATAAAATTGTTTGGACGAATAATGACAACGGACCAAAAATAAAAGTGCACCGTAGTTTAACAGATGGGGAAGAAGGTCGTTTTGTAGCAGCAACAATTTTCGAACAAAAAATGCAACAACAATTGCACAATGGTCAGTTTGCTATTTTATATCGAACTAATGCACAATCGCGAGCTATGGAAGATGCTTTGAGAAAGCGTGATATTCCGTATCGTATTTATGGAGGTCTGTCTTTCTATCAACGTAAAGAAATTAAAGATGTTTTATGTTATTTACGATTGATTATCAATCCAAATGATGAAGAAGCTTTAATTCGTGTTATTAATTATCCGGCAAGAGGAATTGGAAATACAACTATCGAAAAATTAACGGTTGCGGCAAACCATTACAAAAGGTCTATTTTCGAAGTATTAGAACATATTGATAAAATTGATTTAAAACTAAATTCGGGAACCAAAAATAAGTTGCAAGATTTTGTAACAATGATTAAAAGCTTTCAAGTTATTAATGAAACGCAAGATGCTTTTTATTTAGCTGATTTAGTAACTAAAAAGACAGGTTTAGTTCAAGAACTTAAAAAAGACGGAACTCCAGAAGGGATTACTCGTATTGAAAATATAGAAGAACTTTTAAACGGTATAAAAGACTTTATTGAAGGACAAAAAGAAATTGATGGTGCTCGTGGAGCTTTGTCTGAATTTTTAGAAGATGTTGCACTTGCTACTGATTTAGATAAAGATACTGGTGATGACGATAGAGTAGCATTGATGACCATTCACCTTGCAAAAGGATTGGAATTTCCACATGTATTTATCGTAGGTTTAGAAGAAGATTTATTTCCAAGTGCAATGAGTTTAAGTTCTCGAAGCGATTTAGAAGAAGAACGACGTTTATTTTATGTTGCTCTAACAAGAGCAGAACATCAAGCGTATTTAACATATGCGCAATCGCGTTATCGATGGGGAAAACTGGTAGACAGTGAACCTTCACGTTTTATTGAAGAAATTGACAGTCAGTATTTAGAATATTTAAATCCAGAAAATAATTCAGGATACCGTTATAAACCAATGATGGATGTTGATATTTTTGGAGACATTGATAAATCTAAATTACGGACAGCAAAACCTGTTGCGAGTAAACCACCTTCTTATTTAAATACGCTAGCAAATGATAAGCCAAACATTCGTAAATTAAAACCAGTTTCTGGAGTTAGAACACAAGGAAATACGAATTTATTCGATTCTAACTTAGCAATAGGAAATATTGTTATGCATGAGCGTTTTGGTAAAGGACAAATCATTAATATTGAAGGTATGGCTGGCGATAAAAAAGCTGAAATTAAATTTGATGTTGGTGGTATTAAAAAATTATTATTGCGTTTTGCTAAGTTGGAAGTTATTGGATAGTTTTTTAGTAATAAAAAAATAACCCATAACCTACAACCCATAACCTAATAACCAAGAATATATGGCAGAATTTATTAAAATATACGAAGACAAGCCCAGTGAAGCTGCAATTAAAAAAGTAGTTGATGTTTTACGAAACGGCGGTTTAATCATTTATCCTACCGACACAGTTTACGGTTTAGGATGTGATATTACCAATACAAAAGCATTGGAACGTATTGCAAAAATTAAAGGAATTAAGTTAGAAAAAGCGAACTTTTCATTTATTTGTAATGATTTAAGTAATATTTCTAATTATGTAAAGCAAATTGACAATTCAACTTTTAAAATTTTAAAAAGAGCATTACCAGGCCCTTACACTTTCATTTTACCAGGAAATAACGATTTACCTAAAGAATTTCGTAAAAAGAAAACAGTTGGTATTCGTGTTCCTGCAAATAACATTGCCTTAGAAATTGTAAAATTATTAGGAAACCCTATCGTTTCAACTTCGATTCGTGATGAAGATGAAGTAATTGAATATTCTACTGATCCTGAATTGATTTTCGAAAAATGGGAATCTATGGTCGATTTAGTAATTGATGGAGGTTATGGAGATAATATTGCTTCAACCATAATCGATTTAACAGGCTATGAACCAGAAGTTATTCGTGAAGGAAAAGGAAGTTTAGATATTTTGTAATATGAATAAATCGTTATTAATTCTTCTTTTATTTGTATCTGCTTATATAAATGCTCAAACTGTTCAAGGTACCGTTATTGATTCTAATAATCAACCAATAATGGGAGCATCTGTTTACTTTGACGGAACTTTATATGGAGCAACAACAGACATTGATGGTAAGTTTTCTTTTACTATAAAATCAAATATAAATGCCACTTTAATAGTTAGTTTTATAGGTTATGAAAATATTTATCTAAACAATATTAATTACAACAGAAGATACAAGTTCATATTACAAGAATCAACTGAAACGCTAAAAGAGGTTGTAGTATTAAGTAATGAGTTTTCTAGAAAGCAAATGATGGATGTTTTTAAAAAACAATTCTTAGGAACTACAAAAGCAGGTAAAAAATGCACTATCGAAAATGAAGAGGAGTTATATTTCATATATGATAAAGAAAACTTTACTCTTAAAGCCTTTGCAGATACACCTTTGGTAATTAATAATCCTTATTTAGGATATAAAGTATTTTTCAACTTAACCTCTTTTGATGCTAAATTTCATAAATATACAATGAATAATTCTGCTATTTATTCGAGTATTTATGTTGGAACCTCAAGATTTGAAGAGGTTTCAAATTCAGATAAAATAATTAAAAATAGAGAGAAAACTTTTAAAGGTTCTTTCTTAGAATTTTTTAGAAACTTTGCCAAAATGGATTTCAAAAGGGATAATTTTTTACTTTTCTATAAAGCTTTTCAGGATGATCCAAACAATCATTTTACAGCAAAAGATACTTTAGATGTCACGCAAATTAAAATAGTACCTCAAGAAAGAGGTTTAAAATCAAAAGACTTTGTGGCAGAATTTAGTCTTTTATACGATAGAAGAGAGCAATCTAAAATTATTTTTCATACGGATAACTTCATAATTGATAAATACGGTTTGTTTTCTAACTATGAAAAAATTTACTTTTCGGGAGCGCTTTCAGAAAAGAAAGTAGGTGATATGTTGCCATCTAATTATGGAATAGAATAAATTTAATCAAAAAAAACCGCTGCAATTGCAGCGGTTTTTTTTTGATTATTCTTCTGTATTTTCTTGCATCGAATGATAAACGTTCATTACATCATCATCTTCTTCAATTTTTTCTAAAAGTTTTTCAACGTCTGCAGCTTCTTCTGCTGTAAGTTCTTTTGTAACTTGTGGAATTCTCTCAAAACCAGATGAAAGTATTTCTAAACCTCTGTTTTCCAATTCTTTTTGAATGGCACCAAAACTTTCAAAAGGAGCATACATTAAAATGCCGTCTTCATCTTCAAAAATTTCTTCAACACCAAAATCAATCATTTCCAATTCTAATTCTTCTACATCTTGTCCTTCAGCCGGAATTCTAAAATTACAAGTATGGTCAAACATAAACTCAACCGAACCTTGTGTTCCAAATGTTCCGTTACATTTATTAAAATAACTTCTAATATTAGCAACCGTTCTATTGTTATTATCGGTAGCTGTTTCAATTAATATTGCAATTCCGTGCGGTGCATATCCTTCAAACAATACTTCTTTGTAATGAGCAGTATCTTTGTCAGAAGCTTTTTTAATTGCACGTTCAACAGTATCTTTTGGCATGTTGGCAGACTTTGCATTCTGCATTACTGCTCTCAATCTAGAGTTAGTATCAGGATTTGGTCCACCCTCACTAACAGCCATTGCAATATCTTTTCCTATACGAGTAAACGTTTTAGCCATTGCTGACCAACGTTTCATTTTACGTGCTTTTCTAAATTCGAATGCTCTTCCCATTTCTTATTTTTTTAATCTGTGCAAATTTAATTATTTCAAGTTCAAGAACAAAAATCAACTTCAAAAATCAATTTCAAATTTTATTTTTGAAGTTGAACTTGATCTTGTTTACTTCTTATAAAAAGGTAATTTTACCACTTTTGCAGCAATATCTTTATTTCTAATTCTAATAAATATTTCAGAATCAACCGCAGATAGAGCAGTAGGTACATATCCTAAACCAATTGCTTTACCCAGTGATGGTGACATTGTTCCCGATGTAACAATTCCAACAACATTTCCGTTTGCATCAGCAATTTCATAATCGTGACGAGGAATTCCTCTTTCTGTTAATTCAAATGCAACTAATTTACGAGTAACACCTGCTTCTTTTTGTTTCTTTAAATTTTCAGAATTGGTAAATTCTTTGTCAAATTTGGTAATCCAACCTAAACCAGCTTCTAGCGGTGAAGTGGTATCGTTAATATCGTTTCCATATAGACAGAATCCCATTTCTAAACGTAAAGTATCTCTTGCCGCTAAACCAATTGGTTTTATTCCAAATGATGCTCCAGCTTCAAAAACTTTGTTCCAAATCGTTTCAGCATCTTCATTTTTAAAATAAATTTCAAAACCTCCAGAACCAGTATAACCAGTTGCAGAAACCGTTACATTATTCACACCTGCAAATTCTCCAATTTGAAACGTATAATAAGGCATATTAACTAAATCAATTGAAGTCAACGATTGCATCGCTTCAGCAGCTTTTGGACCTTGTATTGCTAATAAAGAATAAGAATCTGATAAATCTTGCATCTCAACACCAAGGTCGTTATGTTTAGATATCCAATTCCAATCTTTTTCAATATTTGATGCATTTACAACAAGCATATAATGATTATCAGCTATTTTATAAATAATTAAATCATCTACAATTCCACCTTCGTTATTTGGTAAACAAGAATATTGTGCTTTACCATCAACCAACTTAGAAGCATCATTTGAAGTCACTTTTTGAATCAATGCCAATGCATTTTCTCCTTTTAGGAAAAATTCTCCCATGTGCGAAACATCAAAAACTCCCACTCCTGTTCTAACAATTTCGTGTTCTGCATTTACACCTTCATATTGAACAGGCATATTATAACCTGCAAAAGGAACCATTTTTGCTCCTAAACTTTCATGAACGTGAGTTAAAGCTGTATTTTTCATTATTTTAAAGTATAAAATTTCAAGTCGCTAATTTATTAAAAATCTTAATTTTTGGACGTATAAAAGCAGAGTTTTATTCTAATAAAAAATAAAATGATGATTATCTTAACGAAACCTTGCATTTTAACAATTGTTTGCTGAATTTTGGGACTTAAAATTTTAAGATGGAAACAATACATTATATAAGTGCTGATTTATTATCTATTGAGAAAATTAATGAAATAATTTCTCATGATTTAAAGCTAGAATTATCAGAAGAAGCTCGTGTTAATATTGAAAAATGTCGTAATTATTTAGATGAGAAAATGAAATCTCATGATAAACCAATTTACGGAATTAATACTGGTTTTGGTTCGCTTTGTAATGTAAAGATTGCAGGAGAAAATTTATCTAAGCTTCAAGAAAACTTAGTAAAATCTCATGCATGTGGAACAGGTGATGAAGTGCCTCATGAGATTGTGAAGTTAATGTTGTTGCTTAAGGTTCAATCGTTAAGTTACGGACATTCAGGCGTTCAGTTAGAAACTGTTGAGCGTTTAATTGCATTTTACAATAATGATGTTTTGCCAGTTATATATACTCAAGGTTCATTAGGAGCATCAGGAGATTTATCTCCATTGGCCCATTTATCGTTACCTCTTTTAGGTGAAGGTGAAGTTTATTATAATGGATTTAGACAACCATCTAATAAAGTTTTAGAAAGTTTTGGTTGGAAGCCTTTAGTATTAAAATCAAAAGAAGGTTTGGCTTTATTGAACGGAACTCAATTTATGGGTGCATATGGAGTTTACAGTTTAATAAAATCTTGTAAATTATCGTATTTAGCCGATTTAATTGGAGCTGTTTCATTAGAAGGTTTTGATGGAAGAAAAGAACCTTATACTGATTTGATTCACTTAATTCGTCCGCATAAAGGTCAGGTTGTAACTGCTGAAAAAATGCTTGAATTCCTTGACGGAAGTGAAATTATAGAACAAGAGAAAGTACATGTACAGGATCCGTATTCGTTTAGATGTATTCCACAAGTACATGGAGCGAGTAAAGATACTATTGATTACGTAAAGAAAGTATTCCGTACAGAGATTAATTCTGTTACTGATAATCCAAATATTTTTGTAGGCGAAGATCAAATTATTTCTGGCGGAAATTTCCATGGACAGCCTTTGGCTTTAGCTTTAGACTTTTTAGGGTTAGGATTGGCTGAATTAGGGAGTATTTCAGAAAGAAGAACGTATCAATTAATTTCAGGATTAAGAGGTTTACCTGCCTTTTTAGTGAATGATCCAGGTTTAAATTCAGGATTTATGATTCCGCAATACACTGCGGCAAGTATTGTAAGTCAAAACAAACAATTTGCAACGCCAGCAAGTATAGATAGTATTGTTTCAAGTAACGGACAAGAAGATCATGTAAGTATGGGTGCAAACGCAGCAACTAAAACACTTAAAATTGTTGAAAATTTAGAACGTATTTTGGCTATTGAATTGATGAATGCTTCACAAGCTTTAGAATTTAGAAGACCTTTAAAATCGAGTGATTTTATTGAAATGTTTATTAAATCGTACAGAGAAGAAGTTCCTTTTGTAAGTGAAGATAGAATTTTACATTACGATATTGAAAAATCGATTCAGTTTTTGAATAGTTTTCAAATTGATTTGGAGGATTAATTTTTTTATAAATGAAACCATATTTATGAATAATAGTTTTAAGGTATTTAAAATAATTTGTTATTTTTTAAGTATTAGAATGTTTTTATCTTGTGGATTAAAACCTTTAAAATCTGAATATATATTACAGCGTTCTATTTCCGATCCTGTGCTTATTGGTGAGTTTGATAGTGGTAAAATTTTAATATATAATGGCGCTGAGTTTAACCATAAAATTGATAATTCTTCTACTTTAAATGTTTGGATTAACAATAGAGCTCTTGGTCAAATTAAAGCGAATGAATACGTTATTATTTATTTATTACCTGGTAAACATGAGTTCAAACTCATCCATAATGATATAAAGAAATTTGAGAGCATACATATAGTAGAAGTTGATAATACAACAAAAATAATAAGTGTAAAGCCCACAATTATTTCAAATATAGTTGAAATAAAAGATGAAATTCCTGATAATTTTTATATGTATAAAAATGTGTTTAATTAATTCACTTAAAAAAAATCAAACTCAAAATTCCTAATATAGCAGGAATTCCTTGTACAAAAAATATCTTTTTAGAAACAGAATAAGCACCGTAAATTCCTGCAATGGCAATGCATGTTAAAAAGAACAATGCAATGTTATTGCTCCAAACAACATCTGTTATAAATAAAGACCAAATTAATCCTGCGGCTAAAAATCCGTTATACAACCCTTGATTCGCAGCCATTGTTTTTGTTTTTTCAAACAAATCTTTTGGGAAATTTCGAAACACTTTATAAGCTTTTGTGGTCCAAACAAACATTTCTAACCATAAGAAATACAAGTGGAGTAGTGCTACAAGGATGATTAATAGTTGTGAAATTATGTTCATTTTATAATGATTTATTCTAAAATTGTTACTTCCGAATATATTATCATTTCTGGATGTTCTTTCATTGTACTTCTCAATACAATAGATTTTTCTCTAATATCTGTTATTTCAACATATAAATACCCACCAAATTCTTTGTTTCTTTCAAGTGTTTCCTTTGTAGGATATAATGTATACATACAATCTGAAATCCAATTGACATGAAAAGCATAAACTTCTGCTTCGCCTTCAATTTCTTCATATTGAATGTTTCCTTTTCTTTTAATTAGAAATACATTTCCTGAATCCTTATCTACGTATTTAAAAGTACCATTTCTATACTTTTTACAATCGTTTTGACCGAAAGAAATTGAAGTTAGTATTAATGCTAAGATTAGAAGTAATCTAGAGAAGTATTTCATAATATATTATTATTATTATTATTTTAAAATTGTAATGATTAATATAATTAGTGCAGCTGCTTCCGAAAGCATTCCAATAATTAACATAATGCTTGCACCAGGCCAATGCATTATTTTAAATAGTGAACCAATAATCGTGAGAATCATACCAATTAGAAAAACTATTAATGGTAATAAATATTTTTTTTGCATTTTTTAGGAAAAAGAATCTTTTTAAAGATAGTTACTATGTATTTTGAAAAAAACTAAAACCCATTAACAATTGCTAAAAAGTCATCTGCTTTTAAAGCCGCTCCACCTATTAAACCACCATCGACATCTTTTTTAGAGAATATTTCTTTAGCATTGTCTGGTTTTACACTTCCACCATAAAGAATAGAAACATTTTCGGCAACATCATTACCAAATACTTTATCAACTAAACTTCTAATAAATGCATGCATTTCTTGAGCTTGTTCTGGAGAAGCAGTTTCACCTGTTCCAATAGCCCAAACAGGTTCGTAAGCTAAAATAATATTTGCCCAATCGTTTTTGCCTAAATGAAATAAAGCATCTCTTAACTGGTATTCCACCACATTAAAGTGATTATCAATTTGACGGTCTTTTAATTCTTCGCCAAAACAAAAAATAACACGCATATTATGTTTTAAAGCAGTGTCTACTTTATTTGCTAACAATGCATCTGTTTCATGAAAATAAGCTCTTCTTTCGCTATGACCAAGAATTACTGTGTTCACACCAATATCGGTTAACATTGATGCAGAAATTTCTCCTGTAAAAGCGCCACCTTCAGCCTGATGCATGTTTTGAGCTGCAACAGTAATATTGTTTCCTTCGGAAATGGTTACTGCTGTTTGTAAGTTAACAAACGTGGGAGCTACAATAATTTCAGTTGAAGTATTTTGTTTTTTTAAAGTAATTTCTTCAATTAAAGTAATTGTTTCTGAATGTGTTTTGTGCATTTTCCAGTTTCCTGCAACTATATTTTTTCTCATTATTTCAATGAATTTAATGTTTCTGTTATTTTTTCATCATCAGCTTCGATAGCTTTAAATAATGCAATTTTACCTGTTTTATCAACTACCATATAACGTGGAATCCAATTTAGTTTCACTGATTTTCCAAAAACACCTTTCATTCCGTCAGATGTTAAATAGTGCTCACCTTGTACATTATATTTAGCAATTCCTTTTGTCCAAGCTTCGTAATTTTTATCCATAGAAATGAATAAGTAAATAGCCTCTGGAAATTGTTCTTGTAATGCTTTTAATTTTGGCATTCCTTTAATACAATCTGAACACCAAGAAGCCCAAACATCAATAACAATGGTTTTTCCTTCGTATTTTTTTAAAATATCTTTAAATGCAATAGATTCGTTAGCTGTATCTACCATTACATTTTCTAGAGCTTCTTGTTTAAACTCTGTTTGTTGAGCTTGCGAACACGAAAGTGTAAATAATGCTATTGATAATAATGAGATAATCTTTTTCATGTTTATTATATTATGTTTTCCATAAAAGTACAATTTGTATGCTTGAACTTTCTTAATAAAACCCCAATTGTTTACTTATTCTTCGTTATCAAACTTTTATTTTAAGTTTAATTTGTCAATGTCGTTGAAATGTACTTTTTGAACGATTGTTCCTTTTTCTAAAAGCACAATACTTGGATTAGCTCTTTCAACAGTTTTTAAAGTAGTTGCATCACAAAAATAGTAGTCAAATGTATGTTTGAATTTTGATTTATAAGCTGCAATTGTTTCTTGATTTGAAGAAGTCATACCAATTACTAAGTATCCTTTTGCAATTGCTTTTTGGTGTAAATCTTCTAATGCTTCCATACCTTTGTCTTTAGATTTTTCTAAATCATAAGAAATGAACATCATTACTTTTGGTTCTTCTAAAACACTATCAGTATAATCACTTCCATCTTTTTCAATAGAGAAATCATGAATTGGCGGAACATAACCTTGTTTGATTAATTTGTCTTTTCTGTCTACAAACTCTGCGTCTTCAGGGATTTTACCAGCCATTACATCAGCATAGCTAATTTCTGTATCCACACCATTTACTTTGTAAGTAAATACCATTTCATATTCGCTTTTTTCTGCGCCAACCGGAATTTCCATTCCTTGTTGAATGTTAGTTCCCACTTTATAGGCTCTAAAATCTTTTAATGGTAAATGTTGTAAAACATAAAAAGCCATAAATAAACACAATGAATACGTTGCAAAAACAGTTAAGTTAATAGGAGTTTTATCTAATATTGGATTTATGAATTTTTGATTGAAGAAAAGAATTAAAATGAAAAACAATAACACAATATCTTTTGTGAATGATTCCCAAGGTGTTAGTTTTAAGGCATCACCAAAACAACCACAATCTGTAACTTTGTTAAAGTAAGCAGAGTAGAAGGTAAGAAAAGTGAAAAACACAATCATTGCAAGCAAACTCCAAATGGTGAATTTTGTTTTAAAACCAATCAGTAACATTACACCTAAAACCACTTCAAAAATAACTACAAAACATGCAATGATTAATGCAAAAGGAATTAAAAACTCAACGTCTAAAACATTTGCATTAAAATATTCTTCTAGTTTATAAGAGAAACCTATTGGGTCATTCAGCTTAATTAAGCCAGATATTATAAATAAAACGCCAACAAATATTCTTGAAAATTGTGTAATGATATTTCTAAAATTCATGTTCTATTTTTTTAATTCAAATTTTTATTTTGCAATATTCATATGTATCAATGCAAATACAGAATAGTTAATCATATCTTGGTAATTAGCATCAATTCCTTCAGAAACTAATGTTTGTCCTTTATTGTCTTCAATTTGTTTTACTCGAAGTAACTTTTGTAAAATTAAATCGGTTAGACTACTTACACGCATTTCACGCCAAGCTTCACCATAGTCATGATTTTTATCTTCCATCAATTGCTTTGTTATGGCAATTTTTTCATCATATAATTGAACCGCTTCGTCATATTTTAAATCGGGTTGTTCCGCAATTCCTTTATCTATTTGCACTAAAGCCATTATGCAGTAGTTTATGATTCCTATGAATTCAGAAGCTTCATCTTCATCAACTTTACGTACTTCATTTTCTTGCAGACTTCTTATACGTTGCGCTTTAATATATATTTGGTCAGTTAACGATGGTAAACGTAGTATTCTCCATGCAGTTCCGTAGTCTTTTGTTTTCTTAGTAAACAAATCGCGACAAATTCCTATCACTGCATCATATTCTTGTGACGTATTCTTCATTATTTCGGTATCTTTGTAGTAAGTTTTTTCAAAAGTAACATTATTTTTTTGGAATGAATAATGAAGATTAACGAATTTTGATTTTAAAGTATGACTATTAACTGTAAAGGAAACCTTATTGATTTATCTTCCCCAAAAATAATGGGGATTTTAAATGTTACTCCTGATTCATTTTATGATGGAGGTTCTTATAAGAATGAGGCAGAAATTATATCTCAGGTTGAAAAAATGTTGAATGATGGTGCTACTTTTATTGATGTTGGTGCTTATTCGAGTAAACCAGGGTCCGAATTTGTTTCTGAAGAAGAAGAATTGAATCGAGTTTTGCCTGTCATAGATTTACTTTTAAGTAAGTTTCCCAATGTTTTACTTTCTATAGATACCTTTAGAAGTAAGGTTGCGAAACAAGCTATAAATAAAGGTGCAACATTGATAAATGATATTTCTGCAGGGATGTTAGATGATAATATGTTGCAAACTGTGGCTGAATTGCAAGTTCCTTATGTTATGATGCACATGAAAGGGACTCCACAAACCATGCAGTCCATAGCCACTTATGAAGATGTGGTAAAAGAAGTTATGTTTTATTTTTCGGAAAGAATTAATGCCGCAAGAAAACTTGGAATTAACGACGTAATCGTTGATCCTGGATTTGGCTTTGCTAAAACATTAGAACATAATTACGAAATCATGCAAAAGTTAGACTTTTTCTCTATTTTAGAATTACCAATTTTAGTTGGAATATCCAGAAAATCAATGATTTATAAATTATTAGAAACTACTCCAAAAGAAGCTTTAAATGGAACCTCTGTTTTAAATACAATAGCTTTGCAAAAAGGTGCTCAAATTTTAAGAGTTCACGATGTTAAAGAAGCACAAGAATGTATCAAAATTTTTACCCAATTAAAATGAAAAAAATAAGTATAATCGTAGCCCTTTTTTTATCAATTGTTTCATGTAAGAAAGAAGATGTACAGTTACCAAAAGCAGATGTTTCTGTAATGAAAGAACTTACAGATCATTCGCCAATTTATATGTTTTATAAAAACGATAGTGTTGTTGATGTCAATAAAAATAATGCTATAAGTACTACAAATTGGGTTTTTAATATTGATAAAAGACTTCCGTTAGAAATTGTTATTCCTGAAGTAATGTTGCTTCAATACAAAAAGAAAAATTCTTCACATAAAAAAGAAGGAGCAATTAATGTCTTTTCTTATGCTGATAGTATTGGAAAGAATTTAGCTTTTTTACCTTTTACTGATGTTCAATATAAAATGAATAATGAGTTTTCTAAGTTTTTTATTAAGAAGAATACTGAAGCCTATATGCCTTATCACAACTTTACTGTCAATTTTAATAATGAAAATAAAATTACAGTAGACGGTAATGATGTAGCAAAAGAAGAATTAATAGATTTTATAAAAGATTTTGCAGATTTTACAAGCGATGGAAAAACTACTATATTACATTTGAATTTTGACAAACGATTAACTTACGATCAATATATTCAAAATAAAGTACTAGTTTGGAAATTAAATTCAGATAAGATTCAAATTTCTTCTTATGAATTTATTTATGATGAAAAGGAATTGCCTAAATGCAATTGTAAATTATAGGAATAAAAAAAGCCTTGCATTGCAAGGCTTTTTTTATTTTAGAATTCAGACATTTCGTCTTTTTTATCTTTCTTTTCAAGTTTCTTTTCAAATAATTTATTGATTTGATCTAAATTAAATGCTTTAGTAACTCCTGTAGTTTCATTCTTTTTGTTTTTTGCCATAAACTGAACATAAGTTTGTCCTAAGTTCTTAGAGTAATGCAACCAAACGAAATCTTCAGGTAATTCTAATTTAATATCTACTAAAGGATCTGAATTAAAACCATCTACAATAATCTTGTTTAAAGCATCGTAATCGTTATTTAAATCTTTAAAGTAAAATGATTTAGAATTGATAGATTCTTCGTTTTCAATGTTCTTATAAAAGAAGGTGTATTTATTTCCTTCTGTTAAAATGAACATATCATTTTGACCTATTGATCCTAGTCTAATAATAGGTGTAGTTTCAATTACTTTAATTTGCGCATTTGAAAAGAATGTTATAAAAAGTGCACAGGCAAGAATAATTTTTTTCATGTGTAGTTATTAATTAATCGGTTAAGTTTATTTTTTGTTAAATATATATTAAAAAATATATAAAACAAAAATTATCAATTTATTAAATCACTTTTTTATCAACAATTATTGATGATGATATGGTTCGTTCCTTAAAATAGTAAAACCTCGATAAATTTGTTCAATTATAAACAATCGAACCATTTGATGTGAAAAAGTCATTTCTGATAAAGAAACTTTACCAACAGCTTGTTTATAAACGGTTTCACTAAAGCCATATGGACCGCCAATTACAAAGACTAAAGTTTTAATTCCTGCATTCATTTTCTTTTGAAGAAATTCAGAAAAACCAACACTCGAAAATGTTTTTCCATTCTCATCTAATAAGATTAAATGATCGGTTGGTACAATTTTAGATAAAATTAATTCGCCTTCTTTTTCTTTTTGTTGGGCTTCACTTAAATTTTTAACATTTTTAATATCCGGAATAATTTCTAACTCAAACTTTACATAAAAAGACAAACGCTTTTTGTACTCATCAATCAGCGATTGTAAGTTTTTATTGTCTGTTTTTCCTATGGTGATTAGTTTGATGTTCATTTGAAAGTAAATTATAATTTCTCAGCTAAATACTTCCCAGTAACCGAATTTTTGTTTTTCGCTACTTCTTCAGGTGTTCCAAAAGCCATTAGTTTTCCGCCATATTCTCCGCCTTCTGGACCAATGTCAATAATATAATCGGCACACTTAATTAAATCTAAATTATGCTCAATTACAATAATAGAATGTCCTTTGTCAATTAAAGCATCAAATGATTTTAAAAGCTTTTTAATATCATGGAAATGCAAACCTGTTGTTGGTTCGTCAAAAACAAATAACGCTTTATCTTTAATTGTACCCTTTACTAAAAACGAAGCCAATTTAATACGTTGTGCTTCTCCACCAGAAAGTGTAGAAGAAGACTGACCTAGTTGCACATAACCTAAACCTACATCTTGTAAACATTGCAGTTTTTGGGTTATTTTAGTTTGCTTGTGTTCGGTAAAAAAAGCTAAAGCATCGTCAATGGTAAGCTTTAAAACATCATCAATGTTTTTACCTTCAAAAGAGGCTTCTAAAACTTCTTTTTTAAATCGTTTTCCGTTGCACGTTTCACATTCTAAATGCACATCAGCCATGAATTGCATTTCAATCGTAACTTCACCATCACCTTTACAAGTTTCACATCTTCCGCCATCGACATTAAAAGAAAAATGTTTTGGTAAATAACCTCTTAGTTTAGAAACACTTTGTTTAGAAAATAAATCCCTAATATCATCATATGCTTTTATGTAGGTAACCGGATTGGAACGTGAACTTCTACCAATAGGGTTTTGGTCTACGTATTCTATATGCTTAATGTTTGAGAAACTTCCGGCTAGTTCTGTAAACTGACCCGGTTTTTCTCCCACACCTTCTAATTTTTTTTGAATGGCAGGGAATAATATTTTTTTTACTAAAGTACTTTTTCCACTTCCTGAAACTCCTGTTATAACTGTCAAGCAATCTAATGGGAAAGTGAAATCTTGATTTTGTAAATTATTTTCTCTTGCGCCAATAATATCAACGTGATTTTTGAATTTTCTACGAATTTTAGGAACAGCAATTTCTTCTTGTCCGTTTAAATATTTGGCAGTTAAAGAATCTGCTTTTAAAATTTCGTCATAGGTTCCTTGTGCCACTAAATATCCACCATTTGTTCCTGCCTCCGGACCAATGTCAATTATCATATCGGCTGCTTTCATGATATCCTCATCGTGTTCAACAACGATGACCGTATTCCCTAAATCGCGAAGTTCTTTTAAGACTTCAATTAATCGTTCGGTATCTTTTGGGTGTAAACCAATACTTGGTTCGTCTAAAATATACATTGAACCTACCAAACTACTTCCAAGTGAAGTTGCTAAGTTAATTCGTTGCGATTCTCCACCAGACAAAGTAGCTGAATTTCGATTTAAGGTTAAATAACTCAATCCAACATTATATAAAAAGCCTAAACGATTATTGATTTCAATTAAAAGGCGTTTGGCTACTTTAGTATCGTAATCGTTTAATTCTAGGGTTTTAAAGAATTCAATTAGCTTAACTATTGGTAAATCAACTAGTTCTGAAATGGTTTTATTTGCAATTTTAATATAATTCGCCTCAGGTCTTAATCTTTTTCCTTTACAAGAAGTACATTTTGTTTTTCCTCTATAACGAGATAACATTACACGATTTTGAATTTTATAATTCTTTTCTTCAAGTTCAGCGAAGAATGCATCTAAACCAGTAAAATATTTATTTCCTGTCCAAATCAATTGTTTTTGTTCGTCAGTCAGTTCAAAAATGGGTTTATGAATAGGAAAATCAAATTTATAAGCGTTGTTCACCAATTCATCTCTAAACCAACTCATGCTTTCTCCTCGCCATGGATAAATTCCGTTTTCGTATACAGAAAGTGCTGTATTTGGAAAAACCAATTCTTCATCGATGCCAATAACACTTCCATAACCTTCACATTTTGGACAGGCACCATAAGGGTTGTTGAAACTAAATAAATGAATATTAGGTTCTAAGAATGTCATCCCATCAAGATCAAAATTTGAACTGAAAGAAAACTTATTTTTAGTATTTAATTCTTGTAAATAACATTCGCCTTTACCTTCATAAAAAGCAACTTGAACAGAATCGGCTAATCTATTGAAAAACTCTTCTTCTTTTTTTACAACGATTCTATCAATAATTAATAAAATGTCGTTAACATCCAATTTATCAGCTTCAATTTCGTCTAAACGAACCATTTCATTATTGACTAAAACTCGAGCAAAACCTTGTTGTAATAGTACTTTCAATTTGTCTTCTAAAGGTCTTCCTTCTTCTAAGTAAATAGGCGAAAGTAATAACCATTTACTATTTTCTTCAAACGTTTCAATTTTTGTAATTACATCAGAAACGGTATCTTTTTTTACTTCTTGACCCGAGATAGGAGAGTAAGTTTTTCCAATTCGTGCAAATAATAATTTTAAATAATCGTAAATTTCAGTTGAAGTTCCTACAGTAGATCGAGCATTTGTTGTATTTACTTTTTGTTCAATAGCAATAGCAGGAGCTATACCTTTAATATATTCTACTTTTGGTTTGTCTAAACGACCTAAGAATTGTCGTGCATATGAAGATAAACTTTCCACATAACGTCTTTGTCCTTCAGCATAAAGAGTGTCAAATGCTAAACTCGATTTTCCAGAGCCCGATAATCCAGTCACTACTACTAGTTTGTTTCTAGGAATTGCAACATCTATATTTTTTAAATTGTGCAGTTGAGCACCTTTTATTAAGATATTTTTTTTAGGTTCTAGCTTTGAAAAGTCAGTTTTTATCATGGCAAAAAGTAAAGATTTGCAAATTTACATAAATTAAAATCATAAGCCAATTTAATAGAGTCTTTGTAAAAACTTTGAACTTTAGCTATTAATACTTTTTTCAATTTTTAAAATTTCAACTTTTACCGAATATATATAAAAATAATGGCGATATTTAGTGTAAAATGTATTAAATATGAATTTTTTAAGTAAAAATATTGAGGAATATTTGGTTATTACATTTTTTTTATATTAAATTTGAACTTATTATTAATCAAAACAAAATAGCCTATTCATAAAATTACTTTTTAGAAAATTTAAAACCCCAATAAATTAAAAGGTAATATTATGGCTAATCACAAACTTTCAGATGGTGTTCTTGTGAAAAATTATATTGATGGTGATGAACATTCATTATCAATTTTAATTGAGAGACATCAGTCTAAAATCTACGGATTTATTTATTCAAAAATCAATGATAAAGATTTGTGTGAAGATATTTTTCAAGACACATTTATAAAAGTCATTAAAACCCTTAAAGCTAAATCGTATAATGAAGAAGGAAAATTTTTGCCTTGGGTAATGCGAATAGCGCATAATTTAGTTATTGATTACTTTAGAAAATCTAAAAGAATGCGTTTTCAAAGAGATACAGATGAATACTCTATTTTTTCTCTTATATCAGATACGAGTTTGAATGTTGAAAATCAAATTATATTAGAACAAGTTGAATTAGACTTAACCAAACTAATTGAAGAGCTTCCTGAAGATCAAAAAGAAGTTTTAAAAATGCGTATTTATCAAGACCTGAGTTTTAAAGAAATTGCAGATTCTACAGGGGTTAGCATTAATACAGCATTAGGAAGAATGCGTTATGCCGTAATGAATTTAAGAAAGTTGATAGAAAAAAACCAAATTGTTTTAACAAATTAAACAATAATATAATATAGTTTGCGTTATAGATGAAAACAAAACAACCTCTATGGCAAAACTTTACTCTAAAAAGAAATTAGCAACCAATAAAATGTTACCTAAAAAAGAAACGATTTCGTTTATTCTTAATTATTCAAAAGCATTAAGAGTTGAAAAAGTAGGTAAACTAACCTTTGAAATTATTGCTAATTAAGAAAAGCCTCGTAAACAGATTACGAGGCTTTTTTGTTATACTCATCTAAAACCGATTTTCTACCTATAGTTTTAGTAATTATATCTTTTTCTAAATCCCAACCACGTGCTGGAGAATATTCTCTTCCGTACCAAATAATTTGTAAATGTAAATCGTTCCAAAGTTCTTTTGGAAAAATACGTTTTGCATCTTTTTCAGTTTGAACCACATTTTTACCATTGGTTAAATTCCAACGGTACATTAAACGATGAATATGAGTATCAACGGGAAATGCAGGAACACCAAACGCTTGACTCATTACAACACTAGCAGTTTTGTGCCCAACGGCTGGTAATTCTTCTAATGCTTCAAAACTTTGTGGAACTTCACCGTTGTGTTTGTCAATTAATATATGTGATAATCCGTGAATTCCTTTTGATTTCATTGGCGAAAGTCCGCAAGGCCTAATAATTTCCTTAATTTCTTCCACAGTCATTTTAATCATGTCATACGGATTATCAGCTTTCGCAAATAATAACGGTGTAATTTGATTTACTCTAACGTCTGTACATTGTGCAGAAAGTAAAACAGCAATCAATAGTGTATAAGGATCTTTATGATCTAGAGGAATTGGAATTTCTGGATATAGTTCGTTTAACGTATTTATAACAAATGTTACTTTTTCGTTCTTTGTCATTTTTGTACTTTTAAACAAAAATAAACTTTAAACTTTAAACTAAAAATAAATGACAACTTTAAAAATAGGAGATAAGGCTCCAAATTTTTCAGCATTAGATCAAAACGGGAAACAACATTCATTAATAGATTATAAAGGTAAAAAACTAGTTGTTTTCTTTTACCCAAAAGCGAGTACTCCTGGATGTACAGCAGAAGCATGCGATTTAAGAGATAATTTTGAACGTTTTAAAGCAAATAACTATGAATTATTAGGTGTTAGTGCCGATAATGCTAAACGTCAAGCAAATTTTATTGAGAAAAACAATCTGCCATTTGCACTTTTAGCTGATGAAGATAAATCAGTTATCGAAGCTTTTGGAGTTTGGGGACCAAAAAAGTTCATGGGAAAAGAATATGACGGTATTCACAGAACTACTTTTGTAATTGACGAAAACGGTATTTTAACTGATGTTATAGATAAAGTAAAAACAAAAGAACACGCTTCCCAAATATTAGATTAAAAAAAAATCCCGCAATTGCGGGATTTTTTTAGTTTGTTTTTTCTGCTATTTGTTTCTTTGAATCAAATCCAAACAGATTATGTGTTTTAATTAATTCAGCAATTCCTTCAGGAAGCATTTTTTCCCAACCTTCACTATTGTTAGAAATCATTTTTAATACTTTTCTAGAAAATATTTCGAGGTTTTTTTCTTCAAAATCTTTAATATCTACAACTTTTCCATTGAATTTAAAGAATTTGTATAACTCTTTCATTCTTGGGTGTACTTTTAGATTGTCAGAATTAATGATAACTCCATCTTCATCTTTCATTGGGTATAAGTACACTTTTAAATCTCTATAAAATAGTTTACCAAAAGCTTCTAATATTCCTCCAGATAAATGACGATAATATTTCTCATCAAAAATATCTACAAGGTTATTAACTCCCATTGCAAGTCCCATTCTAGCTTTTGTATAGTCTGAAAAATATTCAACAACTTTAAAGTACTCTTGGAAATTAGAAATCATTACCGTTTGTCCAAGAGAACAAAGTAATTCTGCTCTATCTAAGAAATCTCTTTCATCAATTTCTCCTTCGGCTTTTAAGTTCGATAAAGTAATTTCAAAAATTACTAATGTATTTTCTTTGTCAACTTTTTTTTCTTCAAGAAACATGTTATAAGATTTCTTATACATGTTCATGTTTACTTTAGTAACAGGCCTGAAGCTTCCTCTTAAAGCCAAAATATTTTTTTTGTATAAAACAGCAGCTGGTAGAATATTATTTCCATCTGGTCCAAACATTACTGCATCAGTCATTCCATTTTTTACCAACTGTAAACTCATTAAACGATTATCTACATTCGCAAAACGAGGACCGGAGAAATTAATAGTGTCAATTTCTAATTGGTCTTTATCTAAATGGTCGTATAAATAACGTAATAATTTTTTTGGGTCATCATATTTATAAAAAGCACCGTAAATTAAGTTTACACCTAATGTTCCTAATGTTTCTTGTTGTAATTTTGCATCTGTTTCTTTAAAACGGATATGTAGTAAAATTTCGTTATATGCTTCATTTGGTTCTACTTGATAACGAATACCAACCCAACCGTGGCCTTTATATTGTTTTGCAAAGTCAATTGTTGCAACCGTGTTTGCGTAAGTAAAGAATAATTTATTAGGATGTTTATCTCTTAATAAACGTTCTTCCATTAAATTAGATTCATGAGAAAGCATTTTACGCAACCTGCTTTCTGTTACATAACGACCATCATCTTCAACTCCATAAATTGCATCACTAAAGTCTTTATCATAAGCGGACATTGCTTTTGCAATAGTTCCTGAAGACGCACCTGCTCTAAAGAAATGACGAACTGTTTCTTGTCCTGCACCAATTTCAGAGAATGTACCGTATATGTATTCATTTAGATTAATTCTTAAAGCTTTATCCTTTAGAGAAGGAATTTGCTCTATCATTTTATCTCCACTTAATTTAATATCAGTTACAATACTTTTCATTTATCGAAGTAGTTTAGGGTCAATTTTACTAATCATCTAATTGCAAAGTTAATGATTTTGTTAAAAATTAAGGTATTTATTATTATTTTTGTGTAAAAATATAACAGTGAAGATTTATTTCTTAGGGACAGGTACATCTCAAGGTATTCCGGTAATTGGAAGCAATCATCCTGTTTGTTTAAGTGATGATCTAAAAGACAAAAGATTAAGGGTTTCTGTTTGGGTTCATTCAGATGACTTTTCTTTTGTAATTGATTGCGGTCCAGACTTTAGACAACAAATGCTAACTTCTAAGTGTTCTAAGATAGATGCTCTTTTATTTACTCATGAACATGCCGATCATACTGCAGGATTAGATGATATTCGTCCGTTTAATTTTAAACAAGGCGCTCTTTCTGTTTATGCACATAAAAGGGTGATTCAAAATTTAGAAAGACGTTTTGATTATATTTTTGAAAAAGAAAACCGATATCCAGGTGCTCCATCTGTTGAAACATATGAAGTAAAAGAAAATGAACCTTTTAGTATAAATAAAACACAAGTAATTCCTATAAACGCTTATCACGGAAGTCTACAAGTTTTTGGATATATGATTAATGATTTTGTTTATTTGACAGATGTTAAAACCATTGAACAACAAGAAATTAATAAAATATTTAACTGTAAGATTCTGGTAATTAATTGTTTAAGAGAGGAAAGGCACAACACACATTTTAATTTACAAGAAGCTTTAGATTTTATATCTTTGGTTCGACCAGAAAAAGCATATTTAACACACATAAGTCACTTATTTGGATTTCATGATGAAATACAACAAAAACTTCCAAATAACGTTTATGTAGCATATGATAATTTAGAAATTTCAATTTAATCTTAATTTTTTATGAAAAACACATTCATGTATTTATTTATCTTTTCATTATTGATAAATGTTTTTTTATACGTAAACTCAAACAAAATCTTAAAAGCAAAAGATGCTGAAGTTGTGATGTTAAAAGATAATATGAAAGTTGCTACCGCTTCAATTGACTCTTTAAAAGCAAGTGATTATTTTTCTATAGAAACAGATCAAGATGCACAAGATTATTTTTACAATAAAAATTTAGACTACCCTAAAGTAATGGCTAAAGTTAATGAAGACTTAGTAACACTAAATACAAATAAGGATGGTAATAAATTAGTTCCTTATGAACCAATTGAAGGAAAACCATTTTTCATCAATAAAGCAAAAATGTTAAACCATAGATGGATTATTGCAGAATATTCGAATTCTAATTTATGGGGACAAGTTTTAATTAAGTATTTTTATAATGAGGACAAACCAACCGATTTTGAAACGGTTGAAACTATTATGTATGAAAAGCAAACCATGAAATAATTTAAAAGGCTCCATCTGGAGCCTTTTTTATAAAAATTAATTATACCTAAATCGAAAATTGCAATTTTAACGTATATGTATTTATATCTTTAATTTGTATTTTTGAAAAAAGTTAGACTATGAAAATCGTTATATCACCTGCAAAGTCATTGGATTTTGAAACCAAATTGCCTACTAAATTATATACTGAATCTGAATTTTTAAAGAAATCAGAAACGGTTCAAAAGGTTTTGAAAAAGAAAAATCCAAAGCAATTAATGGAACTCATGTCTATTTCAGATAAGTTGGCCGATTTAAATTGGCAACGTAACCAAAATTGGGTAACACCTTTTACACCCGAAAACGCACGACCAGCAGTTTATGCTTTTAACGGCGATGTGTATACAGGTTTAGATGCATATACGATTCCAGAAGATAAACTACCCGCTTTACAAGATAAATTGAGAATTTTATCAGGATTGTACGGTTTGTTAAAACCACTCGATTTGATGCAACCCTATCGTTTAGAAATGGGGACTTCTATGCCGATAGGCACAAAGAAGAATTTGTATGACTTTTGGAAAAAAACCATTACCGATGCATTGAACAAAGAACTTTCAAAAGATGAATTGTTTATCAATTTAGCTAGTAATGAATATTTTAGCGCCATAGATACCAAAGCGTTAAAATCCGCTGTTATTATTCCTGAATTTAAAGATTATAAAGATGGTAAGCTTAAAATGATAAGTTTCTTTGCCAAAAAGGCTAGAGGATTGATGGTGCGCTATATTATTGACACCAATGCTGAAACCATTGACGATTTAAAGCAATTTAACTACGATGGTTATGCTTTTGATGCTAGTTTATCTAAAGGGAATAAAATAGTTTTTACAAGATAAAATCTTATTTTTTTAAGTTTTATCATTTATTATGCGTTCAAATTTTACTTTTCTAATACCATGATCGGTGTTCCATTGTTTTACTTCTTTGAAATGAAATTTCTTGTACAATGCAGACGCTGGCCCGTTATCTACTCCTGTTTCTACTACAAAAAGAGAAGAATCAAAGGTGTCCAAAACAAATTCCATTAGCTTTGAGGCAATTCCTTGTTTGAAAAATACGGGATCAACTACTAGACTTCTTATGTGTGTAAACTCTTTATTGTGGATGATTTCTACTACAGCAGCCAATTTATTTTCTTTTATGAATCCGAAAAACTGATTGCTGCAATTGATATAATCTTCAATTACTCGTCTCAACGGTGGAAAATCGACTGCTTTTAATAATTCAGCTTCTACTTTATATGATACTTGGTATACTGCGCGTATTTTTTCAGCTACTTTTAGGTCGTTATTCTGCAGTTTTTCAATCATGTTCTAAGAATTAAAGTGTAGCTAATTGATCAGCAAATAGTTTTTGAAAACGCTCAGGGAAAGCGTCTTTTATATGAATATTTTCGTTGGTAAACGGATGTGTAAACTGTAAAGAATAGGCATGCAAATACAAACCTTTTCCATTTAAAATAAAAGGTTCTTTTCCATAGGTTTTATCGCCTAAAATAGGATTTCCAATACTGGCTAAATGAATACGCAATTGATGTCTTCTACCGGTATGAGGATTCAATTGTACCAAATTAAGTTTGCCAAAGCGATCTGAATTAAGCTTAGCCAATACGTTATAACTTGATTTTGATTCTTTACTGTCTACTTCATTAGTAATTATGCCTTGTGTTTGCATTTTGCCAATTGTAACCGCAAAATAGGTTTTACTTATGGTTTTGTTTTCAAACAGTTCGTTTAAAACCCTAATACTGTTGCTTGTTTTACCAATTAATAAAACGCCTGTTGTGGCATAATCTAAACGATGTGCCGGTTGTGGTTTGGCAGCATCTTCAAGCGGACTTTGTTTGAGATTTTGTGGCAAAGCATGGGTAATGGTTTTAAAACCGTTACCACTTACTAAAATACCTCCCGGTTTATGAATTATGGCTAAATAGTCATCTTCATATAAAACTTTTAAAGGGAAATCCAATCTTTTATTGGTACTTGTATCTTCTTGTAAGGTTAATATAATAGTTTCGCCGCCATGAATTAAAGTTGCGGTTGTAGCCACGAACCCATTAACGGTGATGCTGTTTTTTTTGAGAACTTTTTTTAAGGCCGACTTGGTAAAAGCCGACTTAAAAATTCCAACTCCGTATTCTTGCAAACGAATAGGAGCAATTAGCGCAGGAACGATATGGGTTTCTTGGGTTTGGATTTTGTTTTGTTAACGGTCTAGTATAAGAATAGTAGCGGATTCTACACACTAACTTTTCGGTTAAACACAGACCTTATTTATATTTACTTACTTTAGATTTAGCACTAAAACCGCTATTGTTTTTATACATTGTTGCCCACAGTTGTTTTCCGCTGTCTGTTCTTTTTTCGGATTATGAATATCGATAAAGCAATAATAATTATATAACCAATTATCAATAAAGTTAATACGTATGATTTATTACGTTGCATTACAACATAGTCAGCAATTCCTGCTTTCCAAAAAATCCACTCATCTGCAATTGATGATGCTATATTCCAGTTTCCAGTTTCTAAAATTATTATTCCAGATTTAGATTTGAGGTCGATTCTCGCAGCAGTATTGATAGCATTATTTCCGCTACCATCGTGTCCAATAATATTTGATTTTGTGTCGTTTTGACTATATAAATGAGGACCTAATCCATAAACACCAATGGTATTTATAAACGTTTCAGGTGTGGTCATTTTCGCAATTGTTTCTTTAGAAAGAACTGGGTTACTTGAAATATTTGCTTCTAAAAATTTTGATAAATCTGCTGAAGTAGTAAATAATGATGCCGCAGCAAGTGCAGTAAATTTGTTCATTCCCCTAGTTGTTCCGTCATTTCTAAAAATTTGAGCTAACTGAATATTTGGTTTTTCTGTTAGTACGAATGTCGAGTTTTCCATTTTCAAAGGTTCTAAAACCTCTTGTGTCATATACTCTTGAAATGATTTACCGCTAATTTCTTCAATTAATAATTGCAATATTGTATATCCAGCTCCCGAATACATATACTTACTACCAGGTTCATAGCCAACTATTGCAACACCATCAGAGTATTCCGTATCTGAAGCTTTAGTTAATGATTCTTCAATTGTTTGCAAAGTTTCATTTGGTGAGAAACCATCATAGCCAAGGTCGTCAATTAAACCAGAGGAATGTGAGAGTAATTTCCTAACGGTCACTTTTTTATTGTCAAATTCACTTTCTGGCAGATGCCATCTTGTTAGGTAATAGTCAACTGGTTTGTCTAAATCCAATTTGCCTTGTTCTACTAATTTTAAGACTCCAAAAGATGTAATCCATTTGCTGATTGATGCAACTGGGAAAACAGTATTTTCATTTACGGGTTTGTCAACAGAATAAAAGAAGTGCTTTGAAATTTTTCCATTTTCAATTAGTGTCATTGCGAAATTTCCAACAAATTCATCGTCTATTTTCTTTTTGGTTGCCTCAATAAAAGCCTCCGATGTTTGTTTTGAAGTAATAGGTTTTAAAAGAAACCCGTTCATAAATCCGTAACCGATGAACGCAGTCCAAATTAATATTGTAAGGATTATTATTGCGATGTACTTAAAGTTTCTCATTCAGTTTATTTTTTGCTCGTGTTTTTTTTCCAATTGTGGGCAACTATTGTATATGCGCAACATGGTTGTTTTAATAAAAATTTTGTTTTCCAAATATACTCAAAAAACAAATTATGAATAAAAAAATCCATGTTTAATGCTTAGGATAGTTTATTTGTAAAATGTTTTAATAACTAGTTCAGTGATATTTTATCTAGAGTCAGTTTAAAGGTTTCGTTCCTTTTATTGGCAATTAAAAAAACAATTTCATCAAAAGAATCACTTCTGAAATTTGGTAAATCGAGCTTTCTTCCTCTAAACGAAGGGTATAAATCGCTAAGTTTAAGTTCTACTGTTTGCCATTCACCTGTTGTTTCAAAAGTGGTAATATATGAGTAATAATTATTGTATTTGTCTTTTATTCTAAATTGGTAGCTTTTTCCATCTCCTTTTAAAAGAATGCTTACTGTACTTTGTGGGTTTACTTTAATTTTGTCAAATCCATAACGTATAGAAGAAAATCCACCATTGTTTTCTAATGAAATTGTTCCTTCAAAAAGACCATTACCTTCACTGTTAATTGAAAACCTTCCTTGAGACATACCGCCCATTACGCCATCATCAATTACTCTCCAATCTCTAGTTGAAGATTTTTTGTTAAAATCGTAAATAATTGTAGAGTTCATAAATGCAAAGAGTAGGAGTAAGGCCATTTTCATATTATTTTATTTATAGTCTAAATATAAACTTAAATACTTGTTTTTTAAAGAATTTAACAAGCTTTTATAGGGCGTTTAAGTATAAAAAAATCCCAAGCTTTCACTCGGGATTTTTAGAAAAATTATTGTGATAAAAATTACTTCACTTCTTCAGTTGGTGTAATATCATCAGAAGCATCAACAATTTTAGTTGGTTTTACTTCTTCTGTTTTGTCATCGCCTTTTAAATAGGTTGGTAAGTTTAAACCAGCCATATTAAACAAGTCGTTTAATGGAGGAACGGTTTTCATCATTCCGCTAACAAAGTTAGCAGTTGAACCATTTCCGTCTTGGTTGTTTCCAGAATCCCAAACGGTAATTTTATCAATTTTAATGTTTTTAACCGCTTCCACTTGTGTTTTAACCAATTCTGGTAATTTTTCAATTAACAATAATTGGAAAGCTTTTGTTGGATCGCCACCAGCAGCGCTAACTACTTCACGGTAACCCTCAGCTTGTTTGGTTAAAATTTCATATAAACCTTTTGCTTCAGCTTCCATTTTTGCAAAGATAGCATCTGCTTCTCCTTTTGCTTGAACTCTAGTTTTTTCAGCTTCGGCTTGTGCATCGATAATTGCTTTTTGTTTTGCAATTTCAGCAGGAATTACCACGTTTGCATTTTGAGTAGAACGTTCTCTTTCGGCACGTGCTTGTTCTGCTTTTTGTTCTGCAACATATGATTCTTCTAATGCTTTTGCGCTTTGTACTTTTTCAGATGCTAAGGCAATACGCAATGCTTCTGCTTCACGTTCTCTTCTTGTTGCTTCCGATTTTGCAATAGCAATTTTCGCCTCATTTTCTCCTTGAATAGCAATTGCATTTGCTTCTGAAGTTTTAACACGCGTATCTCTTTGAGCTTCAGCCTTACCAATACTTTCATCTTTAAAAGCTGCGGCAATACTTACTTCTCTGTCTTTATTGGTAATTGCAATTTTAACGTCGCGATCTCTATGTGTTTCAGCAATTTGAACGTCTTTTTCACGATCGGCCATTGCTTTACCTGTTTCTCCAATTTTTTCTTGCTCAGCAACCGAAATTTTAGCTTCGTTGATTGCTTTAGCAGCAGCCTCTTTTCCTAATGCTTCAATATAACCCGATTCGTCTTTAATATCAGTAACGTTAACGTTTATTAACTTTAAACCAATTTTCTTTAATTCAGAATCTACGTTTTTCGAAATATTGTCTAAGAATTTATCTCTATCAGAGTTGATTTCTTCAATAGTCATCGTTGCAATAACCAAACGCAATTGTCCGAAAAGAATATCTTTAGCTAATTCCTGAATTTGATCTGGAGAAAGTCCTAATAAACGTTCTGCAGCTGTATTCATACTATCGCTTTCAGTTGAAATAGCAATGGTAAAACGACACGGTACATCTACACGAATGTTTTGACGAGAAAGTGCATTGGTTAAGTTTGCTTCAATTGAAATTGGCTTTAAATCCAAGTATTGATAATCTTGAATAACTGGCCAAATAAAGGCACCACCACCGTGAACACATTTCGCAGAAGTACCACCAGTACGACCATAAATTACTAAGATTTTATCCGAAGGACATCTTTTGTAACGCGAAATTAAAGTCAAAAAAGTAACAAATAGCACAAATGCGGCTACGACAATAATAATTAATTCAGACATAGTTGTTATATAAAAGGATTAAAGTTTTTCTACAATAAGGATGTTGTTTTCTACAGCAATTACTTTAATTACTGCTCCCGACGAAATTTTTTCGGCACTTAAAGTCATAGCGTCAAGCTCGTGAAAACTTCCGTTTACACTAATTTGAACTTTACCTTTTCCTGATTTACTTTCTGGAATGGTTAAATACACATCGGCTGTTTTGTTAATGGTGTTTTCAATTTTAAAGCTATTATCTTCAGACAATTTAAGAATTTGCTTAATTAAAAAGAAGAACACTGCAACAAATGCAACTCCTACTAGTACTGCAATGATAATTAAAACGGTTTTGTTTTCGAATTTGTTGTACAAAGAAATTCCTGTCCAACTGAATCCTAACAAAAAGTTGATCAAATTACGAAGTGTAAAAATTTCAAATGGCATATCGCCCGTATCATTTCCATCAGCATCCATGTCAACGTCAGTTTCGCCTCCACTTAGTCCAATAAAAGTCATAATCGTTTGTAGTCCAAAGAAAATACTCACAGGTAAAGCGATGTACCAAAAAGCCTTTAGTAATGGCTCATAATTTTCTAAAAAGTTCATAGTCATAAGTTAGTTGTAGTAATTATACGACTAATTTTATAAAAAGTTACAACGGGGAAATAAATATTTTTTTAAACACATAAAAACATAGTAAATTTTTCTGCTAATTTATGTGAAGTTGACACGCTTCGCTTCGTATAGATTTTAAGAACTATGTTAAAATGTAAATTCTTTAGAGTCTAAAAAATAGTTAAAGAAAACTATGTGTCTATGTGTTTATTTTTTTTAAGCATTTAATTAACGCAATGCTTTTACAAATTCATTAATCTTACTAATTGAATTATTCTTTATGAACTTAATAAAAGCACTTCCAATGATAGCACCTTTTTGATGTTTTGTGGCTTGCGTAAAGGTTTCTTTATCTTTAATTCCGAAACCAACAATTTGAGGATTTTTTAGATTTAAATCAGCAATTCGTTTGAAATAGCTTACTTGTTCGTTTCCAAAATCAGATTGACTTCCTGTAACGGCAGCTGAACTTACCATATAAATGAAACTATCAGAAATGGTATCAATTTGAGCTATACGTTCGTTTGAAGTTTGTGGTGTGATGAGAAAAATATTTTTTAAACCATATTTTTCAAAAATAGCTTTATATTCTGTTTGGTAAACCTGCAAAGGTAAATCGGGAATAATTAAACCATCAATTCCAACTTCTGCACATTTTTGACAAAATTTTTCCATTCCAAATTGCATCATTGGATTGAAATAGCCCATAATAATCAATGGAATATTTACGCTTTCGCGAATGTTTGCTAATTGTTCAAATAGGAGCGAAGTGGTCATTCCGTTTTCGATAGCAATTGTCGAACTTTCTTGGATAGTTGGTCCATCGGCTAAAGGATCAGAAAAGGGTAGTCCAATTTCAATCATATCTACACCGGTTTTTTCCAATTCTTGAATGATAGAAACGGTATCGTTTATTTTAGGATATCCTGCTGTAAAATAGATAGAAAGTAGTTTTTTATCTTTTTGTAATGTTGAGTTTATTCTGTTCATTTTTGAGTTCTTACTATAATTTATTTGTTCTCGGTATATTTTTTGTTTCGTTAGTTCGAGTTGAAGCTTTTGGTTGAAGTATCGAGAAGCGAAACAAAAAACACTCGAACTGACGTAATAAGCAAATTAAAATCCAAAATAATCGATATAAGTATTTAAATCTTTATCGCCTCTTCCAGATAAATTGATAACTACAATATCTGTTGGTTTGAATTGTTTTTTATCCAAAACAGAAAAAGCATGAGCTGTTTCAATAGCTGGAATAATGCCTTCCATTTTAGAAATTTCTAAACCTGATTGCATCGCTTCTTTATCGGTAATAGCAATAAATTCAGCACGATTAGAATCGTGTAAATGAGCATGCAATGGTCCAACACCTGGATAATCTAAACCTGCAGAAATAGAATAAGGTTCGGTGATTTGACCGTCTTCTGTTTGCATTAACAGTGTTTTACTTCCGTGAATAATTCCGATTTTTCCCAAAACAGAAGTCGCTGCACTTTCACCTGAATTTACTCCATGACCAGCAGCTTCCACTGCTATTAATTTCACATTTTCATCTTCTAAAAATTCGTAAAAAGCACCAGCAGCGTTACTTCCACCGCCAACACAAGCAATTACATAATCAGGGTTTTCTTTTCCTTCTTGTTCTTGTAATTGCACTTTAATTTCTTTAGAAATTACACTTTGAAATTGTGCCACCATATCTGGATAAGGATGCGGACCTACTACTGAACCAATAATGTAAAAAGTATCTATTGGATTGTTAATCCAGTCGCGAATGGCTTCGTTTGTAGCGTCTTTAAGTGTTTTTGAACCGGAAGTAGCAGGCCGGACTTCTGCTCCCAACATTTTCATTCGAGCCACATTGGGAGCTTGACGTTTGATATCGACTTCACCCATGTAAACAATACATTCTAAGCCCATTAATGCACAAACAGTTGCGGTTGCCACACCATGTTGACCTGCACCGGTTTCGGCAATAATTCTAGTTTTACCCAATCGTTTTGCCATTAAAATTTGTCCGATAGTATTGTTTACTTTATGAGCACCAGTGTGACATAAATCTTCACGTTTTAAGTAAACTCTTGTATTGTATTTTTCAGATAATCGTTTTGCAAAATAGAGTGGAGTAGGTCGACCTACATATTGTTGTAATAATGAATTAAACTCTTCTTGAAAAGAAGGTTCAGCCATTATTTTTAGGTAATTTTCTTTTAATTCTTCAACGTTTGGATATAACATTTCTGGAATGAAAGCACCTCCAAATTTTCCGTAAAATCCGTTTTCGTCTACTTTATATTTCGTTTTCATATAGTAACACTTTAAATTTTTTAAGTTTAATTTTACTTTTATAACCTGGTTTTAATTCAAATCGGCTGTTTATATCAATTGCAACACAATGTTTTGATGCTTCAGTTTTTAAGAAATCTTTTATAGCATCGACCTCAGTATTTCCAATACCTCCACTTAAAAAAAAAGGTTTTTCATAGGGATATTTTTCTAAAATTTTCCAGTCGAAAGAAATTCCGTTTCCTCCGGGTAATTTTCCTTTAGTATCAAAAAGGAAATAGTTTACAAATGGTTCATAATCTTTTACAGTACTAAAATCGAAATCGTTATCAATTGAAAATGCTTTTATAACTTCAACACCAATTTTTTTTACATTTTTGCAAAAAACAACATTTTCATTACCATGAAGCTGAACAACGTCAAGTTTAAACTGGTTTACTTTTGCAAAAATCTCATGAATTGATTCATCAACAAAAACACCTACTTTTTTTATATTTAAAGGGATTTTTGGTATAGTTTCATAATCCATTTTACGAACAGATTGATCCCAAAAAATAAATCCTAAATAATCTGGTTCTAAACTAGCAATTTCCTGAATATTTTCAGGATGTTTCATACCGCATATTTTTAGTTTAACGTTTTTCATTTTAATGAAATTTTACGGATGAATTCTTTCGCTTCTTTTCCAGGATTATCGGTTTTCATAAAATGTTCTCCCATTAAAAATCCTTGATAACCATACTGTTGTAATTCTTTTACTGCTTCAATAGAACTTATTCCGCTTTCTGAAACTTTTACAAAGTCATCTGGAATTTGATTAGCTAATTCTTTGCTATATTCTAAATTAACCTCAAATGTTTTTAAGTTTCTATTGTTTACTCCAATCATATCTAAACTAGGCATGATAGATTTTTCTAACTCTTCTTGATTATGTACTTCTAGTAAAACTTCTAAAGCTAAACTTTGTGCAAATTCAGATAATTGTTTGATTTCTTCTCTACCCAATACTGCTGCAATTAATAGTATCGCATCTGCACCATTAGCTTTTGCTTCTAATAATTGGTATTCGTCAACAATAAATTCTTTACGCAATAAAGGAATGTTTACAGAAGCTTTAGCTAATAATAAATCGTCTAAACTTCCACCAAAATATTTACCATCTGTTAAGACAGAAATTCCACAAGCACCTGCATTTTGATAGCCTAAAACAACATCTTCTAACGAATGATTGTTATTGATGACTGATTTTGAAGGTGAACGACGTTTATGTTCGGTTATAATTCCAGATAAACTGTTTTTTAGCAATTTAGACATTGAGTTAGTCCTTCCATTAAATAATACAGAAGCTTCTAATTGAGAAACAGGAACAATGCTTTTCTTTAAATCAACTTCTCGTTTTTTGTCGATTATGATTTTATCTAAAATATTCATGTTATTTACTTAAAGCGATTAATTGATTCAATTTTTCAAAAGCTTTTCCAGAAATTAGACTTTCCTGAGATTTTGCTAATGCATCTTCATAGCTTGTTTTTTCAATAGTTTGAATGGCTACAGCCGCATTGGCACAAACTACATTGTTTTGCTCAGCCGAACCTTTACCTGAAATCACATTATGGAAAATTTGAGCTGCATCTTCTATAGTTGCGCCACCTTTTATGGTTTCTAATTTTATTACTGGAAAACTAAAATCTTTTGGTTTTAAAATTTGTTCGGTATGATTGGAAATAATCTTTACATCATCAGTCAACGAAACTTCATCAAAACCACTTAATCCATGTAAAATACTGTAATTGGTTGAAGTATTTTGGTATAAATATGCATACATTCGAGCCAATTCTAAACTGAAAACGCCAACCATTTGATTCTTTGGAAAGGATGGATTTACCATTGGTCCTAACATATTAAAAAAAGTTTTTACTCCTAGTTCTTTTCGAATTGGACCGACATTTTTCATTGCCGGATGAAATAATGGTGCATGTAGAATTGCTATGTTTGTTTCCTCGATAGATTTGGTTAGAAAATCAATATCATTTGTGAATTTAACACCCATTTTTTCCATTACATTACTGGAACCCGAAATAGATGATACTCCGTAGTTTCCATGCTTTGCGACTTTAATCCCTGCACCAGCAACTATGAATGAAGCTAAGGTTGAGATGTTAAACGTATCTTTTCCATCGCCACCAGTTCCACATAAATCGATGGTGTTGTAGGCTGAAAAATCTACTGGAATACACAATTCTAATAAAGCTTCTCTAAAACCCGAAAGTTCTTCGATGGTAATGCTTCGCATCATGTAAACGGTTAAAAACGCAGATATTTGACTTGGATTGTAATTTCCGGCAGATATGTTGACCAAAACCTCTTTTGCTTCTGCTTTAGAAAGTATTTCGTGATTGATTAATCTATTTAATATTGTTTTCATTTTTTATTACTTTTATTGACTGAACACTAATTACTAAACACTGAATCCTAGTTGTTAAGCCAATTTTCTAATATCTTTTTACCATTTGGAGTCAAGACACTTTCAGGATGATATTGTACACCTCTAACATCATATTTAGCGTGTTTCATAGACATAATTTGTCCGTTTTCATCTATGCTAGTTATTATTAAATCTTCAGGAAGATTTTCGGTTGAAACTACCCAAGAATGGTAACGACCGACTTCTGTTTCTTTTGGTAAATCATTAAAAATAAAATCATCTTCTGTTTGTGTAACTTTTGTAGCTACACCGTGATAGACTTTTTCTAAGTTAGTTAAAGTTCCACCAAAGACTTCACCAATAGCCTGTAAGCCTAAACAAACACCAAAAATGCTTTTTATAGGTCCAAATTTCTTAATAACATCTTTTAATAAACCCGCTTCATCTGGAATTCCTGGCCCAGGTGAAAGTAAAATTTTATCAAATTTTTCTAGTTCATCCAAGTCAAATTCATCGTTACGAAAAACAGTAACTTCTGCATTTAAATCTTCTAAGTAATGGACTAAATTATAAGTAAAACTATCGTAATTATCTATGACTACTATTTTCATATCTTGTATATTTTGTAATAATTATATTGTTTCTGCTAAATCTAAAGCTTTTTGCAATGCTCCTAATTTATTATAAACTTCTTGCGTTTCGTTTTCTTCTGATGAATCCGCAACTATTCCAGCTCCAGCTTGAAAGTGTAAGGTATGATTTTTGCTTAAAAAACTACGAATCATAATGGCATGATTAAAATTGCCTTCAAAATCCATAAATCCAATCGCTCCACCATAAAAACTTCGATTTGTTTTTTCAATAGATTCAATTAATTGCATAGCTTTGTGTTTTGGCGCACCTGTTAAAGTACCTGCTGGAAATGTTTTGGCAACCAATTCCATAAAAGGATGATTGGGTTTTAATTTTCCAGTTACTTTAGAAACCAAATGAATAACATGAGAGAAAAACTGGACTTCTTTATATTTCTCCACTTTAACTTCGTTACAACTTCTGCTTAAATCGTTTCTTGCTAAATCGACCAACATTACGTGTTCGCTATTTTCTTTTTTATCTTGGCCTAACTTTTTAGCTAATTCTGCATCCTCTTCATCATTCCCAGTACGTTTAAAAGTTCCAGCAATTGGGTGAATTTCTGCGTGATTATCTTTAATAACCAATTGTGCTTCGGGCGAAGAACCAAATATTTTAAAATTTCCATAATCGAAATAGAATAGGTAAGGAGAAGGATTGATGCTTCTTAAAGCACGATACACATTAAATTCATCTCCTTTAAAACTTTGCGAAAAACGTCTAGATAAAACCAATTGAAAAACATCTCCACGTTGACAATGTTTTTTGGCTAAAGTAACATAGTTTTTAAAATTTAAATCAGTTAAATTTGAAACAACTTCACCTGCTTTTCTAAATGTAAATGAAGCAAAGTTTTTGGCTTGCAATAAGTGCTGAATTTCATCAATATTGCTTTGGTCTTTATAAGAATGACAAAAAATGTACGCTTCGTTTTTAAAATGATTTATGGCAATAATGTTTTGGTAAACAGCATAATAAATTTCTGGAATTTTGTTTTCTGAAGATTTATCATCAATTTTTATCCTTTCAAAATGTTGTATTGCATCATATGAAATGTAACCAAATAATCCTTGTGTGATGAATTTGAATTTGTTTTCATCAGTATTGAATTGTTTTGAAAAATGTTCAATTTCATTGGCTACGTTTACATTTCTGTCAATAGGAATGATTTCAGAATATCCGTCAGGAAAATTTGTTTCAATTTTTTGATTTTCTACTTTTATAGAAGCTATTGGTTTGAAACATATGTAAGAAAAACTATTTTCATTTCCATGATAATCCGAACTCTCTAATAAAATACTATTTGGAAACTTATCACGTATTTTCAAATAAACACTTACTGGAGTAATAGTATCGGCTAGTATTTGCTTGAATGTTGTATGTAAATTATATGTTTTCATTTATTATTATTTAAAAATTAGTCAATAAAAAAAGGCTTGTCGTGAATGACAAGCCTTTTCTATGTATTTATATTAAATTATACTATAGCAGGATTTGCTCACGACGTTTGACGTAAGTTGTTCCACCACCAAGTATTATTTAAAAATGTGTTCATTTAGATAAATTGATATGCAAATATATGTAAAGTTTATTTTTAAAAACAAATTTTCTATAAAAAAAGTCCAAATAAATTTGGACTTTATCTTTTTCATAGCAAATGAAAAGTATTAGAAGTTTAAAGTAACCTCTAATTCAAAATCGTCATAAATTGTTTTATCTCCTAAATTGTCAAAGAAAGAACCTGATCCGTATTTGATATCATATTTCGCTCTGTTCACTATAAGTTTAGTAGATGCAATTTTTCCATTTACATTTATGTCAAAAGTAACAGGATTTGTAATTCCTTTAATTGTTAAATCAGCAGTAACTGTGTAATTGTTTTTATCTTTTGTAGCAATAGTTTTAAATACTAAATCTGCAGTTGGGAATTTTTCAGTTCCAAAAAAATCATCTGATTTTAAGTGACCGTCTAATTTGCTTTTCATTCCACCAGTTAAATCTGTAGTGTTAATTGAAGACATATCAACTGTGAATTTTCCACCTGCTAATTTATCTCCTTTAAATATTAAAGCACCTTCTTTTAAAGAAATTGTACCTTCATGTTGTCCAGTAACTTTCTTTCCTACCCAGTGAATATTACTTTTTTGAGCATCAATAACTTTTGTTTGTGCATTTGCAGTAAATGAAATTAATGCGATTAACGATAATGCGATTGTTTTAAAATTGTTCATTTTTTTTAGTTTTAATTGTTTATTTGATAGTTGTAAATAATTCTGAGTTTGATTTTCTAACTTTTGTAAAGAATTGAGTTTGATCTTCATCATGTCTGTATCCAACAGTTGCTACAAGAGATGCATTTAAGCCTAATTCATTTAACCCAAGTATTTCGTTGTATTTTTCTGGTTCAAAACCTTCCATTGGAGTTACATCAATTTTTAGTTCAGCAGCAGCATTCATTAAATTTGCTAATGCTAAATATGTTTGTTTAGAAGTCCAAACGGATTTAATGTCAGTGTCCAAAGATATAATTTTAGACTTCATAAAATCAGCATACCCTTTTAAATCTTCTAATTTTAATGCTCTGGTATTTGCAATATTTGAAATATATTCATCAATATGATTTTCTTGAATATCTATAATATTAGCAAAAACAAACAAATGCGAGGCTTCTGTAATTTGTGCTTGTCCCCATGAAACCGGTTGTAATTTTGCTCTTATCTCTGGGTTTTCAATAATTAGCACTTTGTAAGGTTGAAGACCATAAGAAGATGTACTTAATCTAATTGCCTCTTTTAAAGTTTCTAAATTTTCATTTGATATTTTTTTAGTTGTATCAAATTTTTTTGTGGCATAACGCCAGTTCTGATTGTTTATAAATGTATTCATATGACTAATTTCTAATTTTTTCTAACAATTCATTCAGTGTTTCAAGTTCATTACTTGAAAGTTTATCAGTTAAAATTAACTCATGATTTTCAATTATTGGGTCAAGTTCTGAAAGTAATTTTAATCCATCATCTGTAATTTGAATTTCAATTTTTCTTCTGTTATTAGGGCAAGTGTTTCTTATGACCATATTTTTAATAAGCAATTTGTCAATTAGACGTGTGGTATTACTATTTTTTGTAACCATACGTTCTTGAATATCTTGCATGTTTAAAGGATTTCCCTTCTGTCCTCTTAATATTCTTAAAACATTATATTGTTCACTAGATATTCCATAAGGTTTTAATAATTCCGTGAATTTATCTCCCATATAATTTTTTGTATACGCTAAATTTAGCATCACTTTTTTAGGTATACTTAATTTAATTGTACTTTTAATTATTTGTTCAATATTCATCACTACAATATTTGTTGGTACAAATGTAATAATATTTTTTATTTGTATATACAAGTGTGTGTTAAAATTTCATTAAATTTTTTAAATAATAATTTTGGTTATACTTTTGAAAAAAAATATAGTGTATGAATTTAGAACAAAATGCATGGTGGAGTCAGTTTCTTACTGATGTTAATGGAGTTATTTTAGATGTAAGAACAGAAGACGAAGTAAATAGACTGAAAATTCCAGGTTCTATAAATATTGATATTTATAAAGGCCAAGGGTTTATATATAAATTAGAAGAATTAGATAAATCAAAAAATTATTATGTGTATTGTGCAGCAGGAGCAAGGAGCGCAAATGCATGTGGCATTATGGAACAATTAGGTTTTGAAAATACTTATAACTTGGTAGGTGGATTTTCACAATGGAATGGTCCTATTGAATAAAAAAGAGGATTTTAATCCTCTTTTTTATTCTGAAAGTCGTTTTAATTTGTTTTTATCTTTAATTGCTATCTTTTTTCCAACAATTTCTATATAATCATTTTTATTTAAGTCGGATAATAGTCTAATACAACTTTCAGTAGCTGTTCCAATCATGTTAGCTAATTCTTCTCGTGATAACTGAATTTTAAGTGTACCATCATCATTTTTTCCAAAATTCTCTTCCAAATATAGTAATGTTTCAGCTAATCTTTGTTTTACAGTTTTTTGAGCTATATTTACCATATGATCGTCTGCGTCTTTTAAATCTCCACAAATAGATTGCATAATATTCATTGAAAATTGGTTATTATTATTAAAAAAACCAATTATCTCATTTTTAGGAATAAAACAAACCTCCATGTCTTCAATTGCAATTGCACTAAGGTTTGCTGATTCATCACTAATCATTGACCGTTGACCTAGTAATTCCCCTGATTTTACTAATTTTAAAATTTGTTCTTTACCATTAGAACTCAATTTAGACAATTTACAAACTCCATCTTTAATACAAAAAACTCCATTTAGAGTTTCACCTTCTTCAAAAACAGGTTCCCCTTTTTTAATTGTGTAAGAAGTTTTACAATTAGCCATTTGAACTAATTGTTCTTTATTAAGGGCTTTTAATGCACTAACTTTTCGAACGATACATTGTTCACAATTACTCATAGAAAGATATGATTATTTACTATTTTTCAAATATAATTAAAGTATGACAAATATCATATTATTAATTATTAACAATTGTAATCTTTGTTACAGGTAAAATGAGCAAATTATGGACACAAAAAATTGTTTCCATTGTGGTTTAGAGTTTAGTAAAAAGGAAGAAATAATTTTTGATGATAAAAGCTTTTGTTGTAACGGTTGTAAAACGGTATACGAAATCTTTAGTCAAAATGATTTGACTTGTTATTATGATTTTGAAATTGCACCTGGTGCAACACCACAAGAGATTAATGGAAAATATGATTTCTTAGATGATGAAAAAATTATTACAAAACTTCTCGACTTTCAAGAGGAGACAACAAATATTGTTTCACTTTTCATACCTCATATACACTGTAGTTCGTGTATTTGGATTTTGGAAAATCTACAAAAACTTCAAGAAGGCATAACTACATCTCAGGTTAATTTTCCTGAAAAGAAAGTAAGAATAACCTATAATCCTAAAAAAACTTCGTTAAAAGATATTGTATATTTATTAAGTTCAATTGGTTATGAGCCTTATATAAGTTTAGAAAATTTCGAAGCTGGTAATAATAATGTTGATAGAAGTTTAATATACAAACTTGGTGTAGCTTTTTTTTGTTTTGGAAATATAATGTTATTATCGTTTCCAGAATATTTTGAAGTAGAAGAGTTTTGGATTAATCAATATAGAAGCTTCTTTCGTTGGTTAATTTTTGCTTTATCCTTGCCCTCATTTTTATATGCTGCAAGTGATTATTATATATCAGCTTATAAAAGTATAAAATCAAAAATATTAAATATCGATATTCCTATTGCTTTAGGAATTATTGTAATGTTTGTTAGAAGTACTATTGACATTGTATTTGACTACGGTCAAGGATTTTTTGATAGTTTAACAGGTTTAGTTTTTTTCATGTTACTTGGAAAATTATTTCAACAAAAAACGTACAGCTTTCTTTCTTTTGAACGTGATTATAAATCGTATTTTCCTATTGCGATTACAAAATTAACAAACGAAGGAAAGGAAATTCCTGTTCAAGTTTATGATATTGAAAAAGGTGATAGGTTGTTGATTCGTAATCAAGAATTAATTCCTGTAGATGGAATTTTAATTTCTGAAAATGCTTCAATTGATTATAGTTTTGTTACAGGAGAAGCTATTCCAATTGAAAAAAAATCTGGTGATAAAGTTTATGCTGGAGGTAAAATCATTGGAAAAGCAGTAGAGCTTGAAGTTTTATTTTCAGTTTCTCAAAGTTATTTAACTCAACTATGGAGTAATGATGTTTTTCAGAAAAAAATTGAACAAAAACATAAAAGTATTACCGATAAAATAAGTCGCTATTTTACTCCTATATTATTATCATTAGCATCAATTGTTTTCGTTTTTTGGTTGTTTATTGATGTATCAATGGCTTTTAATGTTCTAACTGCTGTTTTAATTGTTGCTTGTCCTTGTGCTTTGGCGTTAACAGCACCTTTTACATTAGGAAATGTTTTAAGAATAATGGGTAAACAAAAAATGTATCTTAAAAATTCTATGGTTATAGAGCAATTAGCAAAGGTTGATACTATTGTTTTTGATAAAACAGGTACTATCACTTCAAACTCAAAATCTGCCATAGAATATAAAGGTTTTGAATTGTCTGAATTAGAAATAACTTGGGTTAAAAATACAATTAGAGGTTCTAATCATCCTTTGAGTAGAAAAATATATGATTTCCTTCCAGATGTAAAGAAAATAGATTTAGATTCATATGAAGAAATTACCGGGAAAGGGATTGTATCAATAATTAATGAAATTCAAATTAGTGTAGGCTCTTCTTCACTATTAGAAATTATTGATGAAAATGATTTGTATCAAACCAAAGTTCATGTTAAGATAGGAAGTAATTATAAAGGTTATTTTGTTTTTGATAACCAATATAGATTAGGAATTGTTGAGTTGTTTGAAAAGTTGAATAAAAATTATGAGTTAAAAATTCTATCTGGAGATAATGAAGGTGAAAAGAAAACTCTTGAGGCGTTACTTCCTATAGGTACTGAACTTGTTTTTAATCAAAAACCAGAACAAAAATTAGAATTTATAGAACGTCTTCAACAATCAGGAAAAAATGTTATGATGATTGGTGATGGTTTAAATGATGCCGGAGCATTGGCACAAAGTGATGTAGGAATTTCTCTTTCAGAAAATGTAAATGTATTTTCTCCAGCCTGTGATGGAATTATGGATGCCTCTCAATTTTCTAGATTAGGTTATTATCTAAGCTATTCTAAAAATGCAATGAGGACTATTTATATGAGTTTTACTTTGTCATTATTCTATAATTTAGTTGGATTAACATTTGCAATAACAGGACAATTATCCCCTTTAGTTGCTGCTATAATAATGCCTCTCAGTTCTATTACTGTCGTCAGCTTTGTAACAATAATGTCTAATTATTATTCTAGAAGAAATAATTAACATTTTTTAACATATATGACAATTGTCATATTTTATAATATCATCAAATAGTAAATTTGTTAACAGAAATTTTAGGTATGAGTGTTATTTACATATTAATCACAGTAAGTATAGTTGTTGCAGTTGTCTTCTTGTTTGCTTTTATCAAAGCGGTCAGATCAGGACAATATGACGATGATTATACGCCATCAGTCAGAATGCTTTTTGATGATGAGTTAATTAAGAACAATTTAAAAAAATCCGATAAAAATAAAACTAATTAATTATGGAGAAAGAACAATTTTATTACGATAACAAAATTGTCAGAAACTTTCTGTATGCATCAATTGCTTTTGGTGTAATAGGAATGTTGGTAGGTCTTATAGTGGCCTTTTTGTATTTGTTTCCTAATATGACCGATGGTATTCCTTGGTTAAGTTATGGAAGATTACGGCCATTGCATACAAATGCTGTTATATTTGCCTTTGTAGGTAATTCTGTTTTTGCAGGAGCTTATTATTCTTTGCAAAGACTTTTGAAAACTAGAATGTATAGTAATTTTCTAAGTCAATTAAACTTTTGGGGTTGGCAGTTGATTATTTTAGGAGCTGCAATTACTTTACCTTTAGGATTTACATCTTCAAAAGAATATGCTGAATTAGAATGGCCTTTTGATATTGCAATAGCCCTTATTTGGGTTGCTTTTGGAGTAAATATGATTGGTACAATTATAAAAAGAAGAGAAAGACATATTTATGTTGCTATTTGGTTTTACCTAGCTACATTTATTGCAGTTGCTTTACTTCATATATTTAATAACATTGAAATTCCTGTTTCTGCGTTCAAATCATATTCTGTATATGCAGGTGTTCAAGATGCTTTGGTGCAATGGTGGTACGGACATAATGCGGTAGCATTTTTCCTTACAACACCAATACTTGGTTTGATGTATTATTTTGTTCCTAAGGCAGCAAATCGTCCAGTATATTCTTATAGATTATCAATCATTCACTTTTGGTCTTTAATCTTTATTTATATTTGGGCTGGACCTCACCATTTATTATATTCTGCATTACCTGATTGGGCTCAAAATTTAGGAGTTGTATTCTCAATTATGTTAATTGCTCCATCTTGGGGAGGTATGATTAATGGATTATTAACATTGAGAGGTGCTTGGGATAAAGTAAGAACAGATCCTGTTTTGAAGTTTTATGTAGTTGCTATTACAGGTTATGGTATGTCAACTTTTGAAGGACCAATGTTATCACTTAAAAATGTAAATGCTATTGCTCACTTTACGGACTGGATCGTAGCACACGTTCATGTTGGTACACTAGCTTGGAATGGATTTATGGCATTTGGTATGATATATTGGTTAATACCAAGAATGACTAAAACTAAATTGTTTTCAACAGGATTAGCTAATTTTCATTTTTGGATTGGAACTTTAGGTATTATTTTATATGTATTACCAATGTATGTTGCTGGGTTTACTCAAGCATCTATGTGGAAACAGTTTAATCCAGATGGTTCGTTAGTTTATGGAAATTTCCTTGAAACGGTAACTGAAATTATGCCAATGTATGCTATGAGAGCAATTGGAGGAACATTATATTTTATAGGTATACTTGTTTTAGTTTACAACATTGTTAGAACAGTTATGGCAGGATCTCCAGTAGAAGATGAATTAGCTGAGGCTCCAGCATTATCACAAATTTCTGGTAAACAATTAAAAGGTGAATCTTGGCATTCTTGGTTAGAAAGAAAACCTGTTCAATTTACAATTTTAACAACAATTGCAGTTGCTATTGGAGGTATTGTTCAAATTGTACCAATGTTAGTTGTAAAATCAAATATTCCTACAATTACAAGTGTAAAACCATATACTCCTTTAGAATTAGAAGGAAGAGACTTATATATTAGAGAAGGTTGTAATAACTGTCACTCTCAAATGATTCGTCCTTTCCGTTCAGAAGTAAAACGTTATGGAGAATACTCTAAATCTGGAGAATATGTTTATGACCATCCATTCTTATGGGGTTCAAAAAGAACCGGACCAGATTTAATGAGAATAGGCGGAAAGTATAATGATAATTGGCACTTTAATCATATGTGGGATCCACAAAGTACTTCAACAAATTCAATTATGCCAGGGTATAAATGGATGTATGATAACAAACCTATGGATCATCAGCATATTGAGAAAAAAATGGAAGTAATGGTAACTTTAGGGGTTCCATATAATAAGGAAGATATTGCAAATGCAAGAAAAAGTATGGAATTACAATCTGCCCAAATTGAGAAAAACTTAGCGAATGATCCAGATTTTGTAAAATCATATGAAGAAAGTAAGAAAAATGCAAAAATTAGAGGTGAAGAGTTTGTACCAATGAAAGATAGAGAAATTGTTGCTTTAATTGCTTATTTACAGCGTTTAGGTACAGATATTAAAGTTAAAAAAACGGAATAATTAAAACCCTGAAATATGTTAAAATTTGTAAAACACAATTTAGAAACAATTATGGGTGTTGATATATATCCTATAATATCATTAGTATTGTTCTTTATTGTTTTCGTTTCCTTCTTTATATGGGCTATGACCTATAGCAAGGATAAAATTAAAGAATTAAGTGAATTACCTTTTAAGGAAGAATAATAGTAAAATAGCCTCTTTTTTTAAAGAGAAGAGGTTATTTTAATAAGATAAAGATATATACAACATTAAAATTAATTAAAATGAAAAATATAATTCCTTCATACGTTAGAGTTCCATTAATATTTGCTGCAGTTTTTACAGGAATGGAGTACTTTATAGATTCAGGAGATAAACCTGCATTTATTGAATATCCAATGGTTTCATTGTTTTTAGGTGTTTTTTTATTCCTATTAGTAGCTATTGAAATTGTAATAAGTGCAGTTGATAAAGTTACTTATCAGTTATTAACTGAAGAGCAAAAAAAGCAACTTAAAGAAGCTCAGTCTTTACCATTTACAGAAAGTGAATTTTATCAAAAAATAGTTAAGAAATTAACTCGTTCAAGAGCAATAGAACAAGAAGCAGATGTTATGCTTGATCATGATTATGATGGTATTAAAGAGTTAGATAATGTATTACCTCCTTGGTGGGTCTATTTATTTTATTCATGTATAATTTTTGCAATAGTATATTTAGTACGTTTCGAAATATATGGAGATTATACGCAAGCAGAAGAATTTGAAACAGAAATGGTTCAAGCAGAAAAAGAAATACAAGAATATCTTAAAACAGCACCAGACTTAATGGACAAAGAAAGTGTTACTTTGTTAATAGATGAGTCTTCTTTAGCAGAAGGTAAAGCAATTTACACCGCTAATTGTGTAGCTTGTCACAGAGTTGATGGAGGTGGAGCTATTGGTCCTAACTTAACAGATGACTATTGGATTTTAGGTGGTGGTATAAAAAATGTATTTAACACACTTATGGAAGGTGGACGTTCAGGTAAGGGTATGATTTCTTGGAAAGACCAATTAAAACCAAAAGAAATGCAAAAGGTTGCTAGTTATGTTCTTTCTCTAAGAGGTAGCAATCCTAAAGAACCTAAACCAACAGAACCTGAAGCAGTTTTATATAAAGAAGAAGCATCAACAGATGTTGTAAAAAATGAAACTGTTGCAGATTCTTTAGCAACTAATTAAAAAAAAAGGTTTTAAGTTGTTGCTTAAAACCTTTTTTTAAACAATATATACTAAAGTTATGTCAAATATAGTAGACGAGAGTTTTAGAGACTCAATTGCAACGATAAATGAAGAAGGAAAAAGAAATTATATTTTTCCTAAGAAACCTTCTGGAAAATTTTATGATAAAAGAAAATTATTAAGTTACGTTTTATTAGCATTTTTAATATCTGCTCCATTTATTAAAATAAATGGAAATCAATTTTTAATGTTCAATGTATTAGAAAGAAGGTTTAATATTTTTAGTTTTCCTTTTTGGCCACAAGATTTCTATTTGTTTGTAATGTCTATGATTGTTGGAGTTGTTGGATTAACGCTCTTTACAGTTGCATTTGGTAGAATTTTTTGTGGATGGTTTTGTCCTCAAACTATTTTTCTTGAAATGGTTTTTAGACGAATTGAATTTTGGATCGACGGAGATAGAGGAGCTCAAATAAGATTAGCCAAACAAGAATGGAATGCTGAAAAAATAAGAAAAAGAGTTTCAAAATGGTTAATTTTCTTTATTATTTCATTTATAATAGCAAATGTTTTTTTAGCCTATTTAATAGGAAGTGATCAATTACTAGAATATATTTTTGAAGGTCCTCTAGAAAACTTAAGTACATTAGTTGCTTTATTAGTTTTTACAAGTGTTTTCTATTTTGTATTTAGTTGGTTTAGGGAACAAGTATGTATTATTGCTTGTCCATATGGTAGAATGCAAGGTGTACTTTTAGATAACAAATCTATTAATGTTACTTATGATCATGTAAGAGGAGAAGGAGAAAATGGGAGAGCTAAATGGGATAAAAGAGAAAATAGAGCTGAAACAGGAAAAGGAGATTGTATAGATTGTAATCAGTGTGTTGTTGTTTGTCCTACAGGAATAGATATTAGAAACGGTACTCAATTAGAGTGTATAAATTGTACGGCTTGTATTGATGAGTGCGATACAATTATGGAAAAGGTAGGATTACCAAAAGGACTTATTCGTTATGCTAGTGAAGATGAAATTGTTAACAAAGAGAAATTTAGGTTAACAACAAGAATGAAAGGTTATATTGGAGTTTTAACAGTATTAATAGGAATTCTAATAAGTCTATTGTTTTTAAGAAGTGATGTAGAAGCAACTGTTCTTCGTTTACCGGGTCAACTATTTGAGCATAAAGGAGAAAATATAAGTAATATTTATACATACAAAATTGTAAATAAAACTGTTAAAGATTTTGATAGTGTATATTTTAAATTAGTTAAACCAAAAGGAACTATTAAAGCTGTAGGAAATTCGATTATAAAAGTTCCAAAAGGAGGAATGTCAAAAGGAACATTATTTATAGAAATTAACCCAGCTTTTATGGATGGGGATAAAACTTCAGTTAAAATTGAGGTATATAATAGAAATGAACTTATTGAAACTACTAAGTCTAACTTTTTAGGGCCTAGAAGTTTTAATTAATAAAAAAAAAGATGAAAATAAATTGGGGTACAGGTATTGTAATTGCATTTGGATTATTTATCACTTTTATATTGTATTTTGTATTTAAAGTGCAAACTAACAGTAGTTATGATAATGAGTTAGTTACTGAAGATTATTATAAAAAAGAGTCTTTAGTTCAAGGTGATATTGAGAAGCAAGAAACCGCAAATAAATTAGAACATAAAGTTGTTGTATCAAAAACTCAGGAAGGATTAAGAGTTAGTTTTCCTCCAGAATTTAATTTTAAAAACATAAAAGGAAAAGTGTCCTTATATAGACCGTCTAGCCAAAAGTTAGATTTTGAAATGCAAATTTCATTATCTTCTTCACATTTGCTCATACCTAAAAGTAACTTGGTAAGCGGTCTATGGGACATTTCTATAGATTGGGAATATGAAAATGTAAATTATTTAAATAAAGAATCTATTTATTATTAATTTTTAAATGTTATTTACAGCTATTATATTTGGTTTATTAAGTAGTTTCCACTGTATTGGGATGTGTGGACCTATTGCAATGATGTTGCCTGTAGATAGAAATAATCATACAAAAAAAGTAAGTCAATTAATAATTTATCATATTGGAAGATTAATTGCATATGGTTCATTAGGTTTGATGTTTGGAATTTTAGGAAAAGGATTTTTCTTGGCAGGAATGCAACAACAATTATCTATAACAGTTGGAATTTTAATGATAATTATTGCCGTTGTTCCAGAAAGAATATTTGCTAAATATAATTTTTCAAAGCCTATTTATAAAATTATTTCTAAAGTTAAAACAAGTTTAGGGAGTCAGTTTAAGAACCGTAGTTATAAATCGTTTTTTACTATTGGTTTATTAAATGGATATTTACCTTGTGGAATGGTATATGTTGCTTTATTTGGAGCTCTAGCAATGCCAAGTCTAGAATTCAGTATTTTATATATGCTTTTATTTGGAATAGGAACTGTTCCTATGATGAGTATGGTAGTTTTAATTTCAAATTTAGTTTCTATTCCTCTTCGTAATACAATTCAAAAAGCAATCCCTGTATTAGCGGTATGTATTGGAGTTTTATTTATTATGAGAGGTTTAGGCTTAAACATTCCTTATGTTTCTCCAAGTACTATGAGTTTATTTGTACAAAGTGAAGCAAATTGTCATTAAGAGTTTTTAATTAGTTTATTGATAAAAAAAAGCATCAAAAACCGAAAATTTTGATGCTTTTTTATTTTAAAAATATTATCTACTAATTAGTTAACAATAACTTTTTTAGTTATTGAATTTGCATCTGTTTTTAATTGTACCAAATAAAAACCTGTTGAAAGATCAGTTACATTGTAAGTCTCTGAATTAATTACTGTAGGGTTTTTAATTTCTTGGATAATTTGACCATTTACATTGTAAATTGTAATTGAATTTAATTCAACCGAACTAGAAATCGAAAACGTTCCATTTGTAGTAGGGTTAGGGTAAATAGTTACATCACTTAAAGTAACAAAAGTTTCAGAACTTAAAGTAGCACATTGTGTTGTGTAAATCTGACAAACATATTCAGGATGATCTATGAATGGATTACGATTGTTTTGTCTTGTGTAAATTGCATTATTTCTGTCAATTTCTCTTTGACTTACAGGGTCATTTAAATGCCAAGTCAAAAGGATATTTAAAAATGTATTTGATAATACCTGATTTGAAGTTCCGTTAAACATGTCATATGACCATCCTGAAACTTGATCTTCATATCTGGTAATAAAATAAAAATACATTCTTGCAATATCTCCTTTAAATTCATCTATTGGTTCAAAAACAGTATTTGAGTACCCAGCTGAATATCCTGAATTTAAGTTATTACCTCTTTTTGATCCATTTGAATAGGTATTTGTAGCAGAATTTACTCTTCCAAAAGGAAAATTACCTCTTTGTGCATTTACATATTTATCAGACGGAACTACAAAATGTGCATCTGAATACATTGGAGTTGCAGAAGAGAATACTGATTGAGGAATTATATGCTCTCTGTTGTATTTTTGACATTCTGCTGTTCCACCAGAACCGTCATCTTGGTTAACTCCGTAGGTAAAAAAGCATTCTGTACCGGTTGGGTTTTCCGTATACATGTCTAATAATGATCCGTCATTTTCATAGTATGAATCAACGTCAGAAGTCAAATAAGTAGTATATAATCCTGAATAACCAGGATCACTTGTACCAGATGAAATAATATTAAATAACTGCGTCTTTAAAGTATAACCACCTCCTGTTGCTGTAGCATAATATCCGGGAGGAATTTGAGCAAACCCAAATGTTATACTTAATAAAAATAATAATGTAATTTTCTTATTCATAATCTTATTGTTTACGTTCTAGTAATGCCATATAGAAACCATCAAAACCGCTTTCATAGGCCAATACTTTTTTATCTTTTACAAAGTTGAAATTTTTCCCAGAATCTGTACTTAAGAATCGCTTAATTTGTTCTTCATTTTCTGAGGGTAAAATAGAACAAGTAGCATAAACCATTTTACCACCTGGTTTAACAATCTTTGAATAATTTTCTAACACTTCAGCTTGAACCTTCTTTATATTATCAATAAATTCTGGTTGTAATTTCCATTTACTATCAGGGTTTCTTTTCATTACACCCAAGCCACTACATGGGGCATCAATTAAAACTCTATCAGCTTTTTCGTGTAATTTTTTAATAGATTTTGTACCATCTATAACTCTTGGCTCAATGTTAAAAGCACCATTTCTTTTTGCTCTTAATTTTAGTTGCTTTAATTTACTTTCATATAAATCCATTGCAATTAATTGCCCTTTATTTTCCATTAAAGAAGCTAAATGTAAAGTTTTTCCTCCAGCACCTGCACAAGTATCTACAACTCGCATTCCTGGCTGAACATCTAAAAAGTAAGCTACTAATTGCGATGAAGCATCTTGTACTTCAAAAAGGCCATCTTTAAAGGCTTGAGTCATGAAAACATTTGCTCTTTCATTAAGGACTAATGCATCATTATATCCTTCAATAGCATGTGTCTCAATATCTAAATCCATTAAAATGGAATGTACTACATCTTTAGTTGTCTTAAGAGTGTTTACCCTTAAAATTACTTCAGCTTGTTGATTTTGAGCACTTAATTCTTTTGACCATATTTCCTCACCAAGTTCTTTAATACCTAATTCATCCATCCAGTCAGGAATAGACTCTTTAAATTTTCTAGTTTTTGATAATTCATCAAATCTACCTTTAATTTTTCGTTCAGGTGTATTTTCAAAATACTTCCAATCAGGAAGCTTAATTCCTCTTAATACAGCCCAAACAGCAAATACTCTCCAAATATTATCTCTATCGTAAGGCTCTTTAACTTCAGCAATTTCTGCATATAATCTTCGCCATCTAACAATTTCATATATTGTTTCAGCAACAAATTTTCTGTCGTTACTTCCCCAACGTTTATCTTTTTTTAAAGCTCTTGATACTACTTTGTCTGCATATTCACCATCATTAAAAATGGCTAATAAAGAATCAATAACTGTAAAAACTAAATTTCTGTGTAATCTCATTTTTTCTTTTTAATCAGCCTGCAAAGATACAAATTAAAATAAAAAGTCCTGCATTTAGCAGGACTTTAAATTAGTTGTTTCTAGCATTTCCTCTTGAACTACTTCCTCTAGAGCCGTTAGAATTTCTATTGTTTGATGAACTTGAAGAACGAGTACTATTTCTAGTATTACTTGATCTTGGTGCAGATGTTCTTGGCTGTGAAGTACTTCTAGGACTATTAACACTTTTTGGTTGAGATGAATTCCTTGGAGTATTATAACCAGTTGAATTATAAGTTCTTGGTGAAGAAGTAGCTCTAGGAGCAGTGCTTCTTGGCTCAATATTTCTTGGACTCACAGATCTAGGAGAGCTTGTTCTAGGCTCTGAATTATTTCTTGGCGAAATTGCTTCTCTAGGTGAGTTTCCTCTTGGAGTTGAAGTGCTTGTTCTAGGTGTGCTATTTCTTGGATTATTTGAAGCTATTTCATTTCTTGGCCTAACATTTCTTGTAGGTCTATTGTTATCTAATTCATGTCTGTTTGAATAACCTCTATTTCTATGTGAAAATGATCTATTAGGATATCTCGTTTCATAAGCATAACTTCTTCTTCCATAATACATTCCATAAGCTCTATGACATCTTCTATTGTTTACATAATGATATGTATGACCAAAATTTATATGTAATCCTATATGATTTCTGTATCTAAATACTGGAAAAGGATTCCAATAGTAATAATAACTTGGATAATAATTCCAATACCAAGTTGAACAATAGGGACGGTAATTGTTTACCCAAAATACATTATAAATAATTGGTCGATTAACATAAACAGGTTCATAAATATAATTTTCCCCATACATGTAAACATTACCTACAACTTGAACTTGAACGTTATTCTTATTGTCTCTTTCAACTTCTATAGTTGCCACATCTTGGTAGGTGTCTTTTTCTAAAACAGATTGAATAATAATTAAATGTGCATCTCCTTCAACAGATTCAATTACACGTAAATAATCTACGTAATTATCATTGTTCAAATCTAAATTAGACAATTGAGCTTTTGGATCATTTATTCTATTTTCAAAATCTTCTAAATCTTTTGCCTCACCAAAAACAGATGCAATGGCTCTTAAATCTAAATTATCACTAATATCAGAACTATTTGCTCTTACGGTTGTTTTGTCTTGTGCATAATTACCCATTGGTAACATAAATACAAATAAAAAGCTAAGTAGTATTTTCGTTTTCATAATCGTATGTTTTTAGTTAAACATTTATTTGTTTATAAATAACCAATTACTGTGCCAACTTTATTTTCGATCTTATTTAATAATCATATTTATATTGTATTTTAGCTGTAAATACAAATGTTTATGAAGGTTAAATATATTTTAGTAATTTCTTTTTTAGTATTGTTTTCTTGTTCTAAAAAAGTTGATTTTAAAGCTACTTTTCAAAAAATTAATGTTGAAATTTTACACGAAGAATCTATTAGTAGTAGAGCAATTTTAATTGATAAAGATTTGCTTTGGTATGCTGGTAATAATGGTAAATATGGTTCAATTAATTTAAATGACAGAGTAAGATGTGGAGGCTATATTGAAATTGATTCTTTAAAACCTGAGTTTAGAAGTATTGCTCAAACACAAGAAAATATATTTTTTTTGAGTGTTTCAAATCCGGCTTTACTTATAAGAATAAATAAAGAAACTAAAGATTTAAAGTTAGTTTATAAAGAGAATCATGAAAAAGTTTTTTATGATAGTATGCAGTTTTTAGATGAAAAATTTGGAATAGCAATGGGAGATCCAATTAATAATTGTTTAAATATTATAACGACAAATGATGGGGGAGAAAATTGGCATAAAATTCCTTGTAATAATCTCCCAAATGTAATTGATGGGGAAGCTGCTTTTGCTGCTAGTAATACAAATTTAATTCTTAGAGGCAATTCAATATTTATTGTCTCAGGTGGAATTAAGTCAAGAGTCTTTGTAAGTAAGAATAAAGGTAATTCATGGAATGTTTTCAATACACCAATTATCCAAGGGAAAGCAATGACAGGTATTTTTACAGCTGATTTTTATGATGAAAATATTGGTGCTATTGCAGGTGGAAATTATGAAGATCAAAATGACAATTCCTCAAACAAAGCCATTACAATTGATGGTGGGAAAACATGGAAGCTAATAGCTCAAAATGAAGGTTTTGGCTATGCATCATGCATTCAGTTTGTGCCTAATAAAAAAGGAAATGAATTGGTTTGTGTTGGTGGAACAGGAGTACATTATTCTTACGATAGAGGAGAATCATGGGTTAAAATGTTAGAAGATAATGACTTATTAACTTTAAGATTTATTAACGATAACTCTGCTATAGCAACAGGTAAAAACAGAATAATAAAATTGAATTTTCAATAAAAAAAGAGCGAAAATTGTCGCTCTTTTTTTATTTTTTACCTCTAAATTGTTTCATCAATTTACGATTAAATTCATCTTCTGCTTTTTTAAGTTTAATTATTTTCTTAGCAGAAATAACCGTTTTTAGGTCTTTTATATACTTCTTCTTATAATCGTGAAGTTCATCTTCAATACTTTCGACTTGATCAATTAAAGAAGTAGCTTCTTTATCGGATAATTTTTCTAAACCTCCATTTTCAAATTTATTTATAATAGAACGCATTTTTTTATGACGCAATTCAAACTGCTTTTCTTCATTTGCATTATAAATTGGCCAAAATTTTTGAGCTTCATCTGTTGTTAATTCTAACTGTTCAGTAATATAAGCAACTTTTAGTGCTTTTATTTTTTCTCTTTTCTCTTTAAAATCCTGACTGAAACTTAAAACAGTAAATAAAAGCAGTACCGATAGTGTTAATTTTTTTTTCATTTTTTATTCGTTTAAATAGTAATCTAAATTTTGAGTATCTAATAAGTAAGCTTCTACATCTTCTTTAGAACTAATTGAAAGTGCATTTTCTAGTTCAACTATATCATCTTCGTTCAAGTTCTCAATAATATCAAAGTTTGTAAAATTGGTTTGATAAGATAAATAGTTTTCAATATTTGAATTGTCTAATGGGGTATTTGTTTGTATTGAATTAAAATAAGAAGGAATAGCAATAGCTAACAATAAAACAGCAGCAATACTACTGATCCAAATTTGTTTTCTATGAAACAAAGAGACAACTTTTGTTTCTGGAGCTGGAATTTTATCTAAAATTCTTGCTTCAAATTTTTCAAAATAATCATTAGGAGCTTTAAATCCCGATTTTATTTTAGTTGTATTTAAATCAATGTTTTTCATATTAATAAGACAGATTTTTTGTAAAAAGGTTTAATTTGATTTTAAAATTTCTTCGATTTTTTTTACAGCAATATGATAACTAGCTTTTAAAGCTCCAACTGATGTTTCTAAAATTCCTGACATTTCTTCGTATTTTATTTCTTCAAAATATTTCATTTTAAAGACAAGTTGTTGTTTCTCTGGCAAAGTAGCTATTGCTTTTTGAAGTTTAAGTTCAATTTCATTTCCTTCAAAATAAACATCACTTTCAAGTTTCATTAATTCTCTTTGCTGTACTTCTTCATTTGATATACCGCTTTTCTTAGCCTTTTGCTGAAGAAAAGTCAGCGATTCATTTGTTGCGATTCTATAAATCCAAGAATATAGTTTACTCTCTCCTTTAAATTTAGAAATATTAGTAAATACTTTTATAAAGGTGTTTTGTAAAACATCGTCAGTATCATCATGGTTTAAGACTATATTTCTAATATGATAATATAAAGGTTTCTGATATAATTGTACAAGTTTCTTAAACCCATCGTTTTGGGTTTTAGTATTAAGTAGTAATTCAATTAAATCTTGATCGTCTTGCAACTTGTTTTTTATTTAAGACTAAAGATATACAAAAAGGTTTAATTCGATTTTGTCTTTTTTTAATTGATTAATACAATTTCAAATTCTACCTTTGAAAAAACGTATTAAGAACATGATTAGAACAGTAATTTTCGATATGGATGGTGTAATAGTAGATACAGAACCTGTTCATAAATATGCTTATTTTAAACATTTTGAAGAATTAAATATTCTTGTTACCGATGAATTATATCACACGTTAACTGGTAATTCTACACGTAATGTTTTTCAGAAATTAAAAAATCAGTTTAATTTAAGCGAAGATGTCGAAGATTTAATTCTAAGAAAAAGGGCTATTTTTAATGATGCTTTTGATACCAAAGAAGATTTGTTTTTAATAGAAGGTGTTGAAGATTTAATTAAAGATTTATATGCTAATGGCATTCAATTAATTTTGGCTTCATCAGCTTCTAAACTAACTATTGATCGAGTTTTTAACCGATTTAATCTAAATCAATATTTTACTCATAAAATTTCTGGAGAAGATTTCCCAAAATCTAAACCACACCCTGCAATTTTTGAACATGCTGCAAGCTTATCTATTGCCCCTAAAGAGAACTGTATAGTAATTGAAGATAGCACAAACGGAATTGAAGCTGCAGTAGGAGCTAGCATTTATTGTATAGGTTACGATAGTTTACATTCTAAATATCAAGATTTATCTAAAGCAAATATAATTGTTCGTCATTTTAATGAAATGAATGCAGAAATGGTAAAGAATTTGAATTAATTATTTCTAATTTGGATTGGTATGCTTTTCAACAATACGTTTACTGTCTTTTTTTACCTCAATATTTTTACGCAAATTCCATAATATATCGCTGGAATGTTTTCTAGTCTTTTCAATATCTACGATTGGGTATGGGTAATTTATTCCTAGTTTAAAGTTATACATTTCTTGTTCAATAGTAGTTAGTTTCCATGGTTCATGTATAAACTCTTGTGGTATAACTGCTAATTCAGGTACCCATTTTTTAATGAAAACACCTTCTTCATCGTGTTCAATTGAATTCTTTACGGGATTGTAAACGCGTAATGTATTAATTCCTGTTACGCCAGCTTGCATTTGTATTTGTGGGTAATGTATACCTGGTTCAAAATCTAAAAATTGTTGCGCTAAATGTGGAGAACAGTTTTGCCAAGGTTGCCATAAATTATGTGTATAAAAAGAAACTATTAAAGCTCTCATTCTAAAATTTAAATATCCGGTAGTATTTAAACATCTCATACATGCATCTACAATAGGTATTCCTGTTTTTCCTTCTTTCCAAGAATTATGATAAAAAGGATTAACTGGTTGGTCTAGATTACGATATCCTTTATTTACAGAAATAAATTCCATATCACTTTCCATTTCAAATTTTTGAATGAAATGGGCTTGCCAACGTAAACGCGAAGCAAAATTTGAAATTTGTCTCTTATATAAACCTTTTTGGGATGTCTTCCATGCTTCTTCATAAACTTGCCTTATTGAAATATTTCCCCATGCAATATATGGCGACAATCTACTGCAACTCATTCTTGCCTTTTCAGGCTTTGAAATATTTTTAGAGTAGTTAGCAACACGTTCATCAAAAAAGGATTTCAAATACCTCAATGCAGTAGGAGTTCCTCCTTTTTGAAATGGTGTGTTTTTATTTGATATTAAGGAAGGTTTCTCGAACTGATTTTCTATTTCTTCAATATCTTTATACTTCATAAAAGTTCTGCCATTGGCTTCAAATGGTAAACATTTTTTATTCATATAATCATTCCAGTCTTCTTTCCATTTTTTTCTATTTTCAATACCTCTTATAACTCCATTATTAATAGATTCGTACCAAGGAATAGAATGTTTATTAAAATATAGAGCTATATCTTTATCTCTATCATACGTTATTTTTATTCCAGTTTCTTGATGTGAATAAACAGCATTTATAGAAATAAGTTGGTTTAATTTTTTAAAAATAGACAGAGCCTCACCTTTAACAATTAAAATTTGAGTATGATATTGAATAAGATCTTTTTGTAAACTTTCTAATGATTGTTTTATAAAATCAAAATGACGTTGGCTATAATGAATATCTTTTAAAAGAGAAGGTTCGAAAATGTATAGTAAAAGCACTTTTCGTCCAGATGAAATGGCGTTATAAAGAGCCTCATTATCTGTTAATCGTAAATCTCTTTTAAACCAAACAATATTCATTTTTTCACTTTTATATTATTTATATAACTTTAACCAACAGCTTCTTTATATACTTTTAAGCAAAGTTCTCTTGCTTCTTTATGATCAACTATTGGCTTTGGATATTGAAACGATTCCAATTCAGGAACCCACTTTTTGATGTATTTCAACTCTTTATCAAACTTTTTTATTTGTTCCGTTGGATTGAAAATTCTGAAATAAGGAGCTGCATCAACACCTGACCCTGCTGCCCATTGCCAATTTCCAACATTACTAGCTTGTTCATAGTCTAATAGTTTTTGAGCAAAATAAGTTTCTCCCCATTTCCAGTCAATTAATAAATGTTTGCATAGAAAGCTAGCTACAACCATTCGGACACGATTGTGCATATGACCTGTTTTGTTTAGTTCTCTCATTCCAGCATCCACAATAGGGTAACCTGTTTTTCCATCACACCACTTTTTGAATAAATCTTCATTATTTCTCCATTGTATGGCATCGTATTTTGGTCTGAAACTTGAATTTACTGTATGTGGAAAATGCCATAAAATTTGCATGAAAAACTCTCTCCAAATTAGCTCTTTTAAAAACGTTTCATTTTGAAAAGTTGCAGCATGATTTACTATTTTTCTAATAGAAACAGCACCAAAACGCAAATGAGTTCCTAACATTGAAGTTCCTTTTAGTGCAGGGAAATTTCGAGTTTCTTCATAGTTTGATATTACTTTATCACTTATGTTAAAAGGAGTAACCTTTATGGAAGAAACTTCAAAACCTATATCTTTTAAACTTAAAAAAGGGTAGGAGTGATTAATAATTTTATCTAACTTTTCCTCAGAATTATAATAACTTAATTTAATTTTAGAAAAGGCCTCTTTCCATTTTTTAGAATAAGGAGTGTAAACTACATAGGGACTTCCATCATCTTTTACAATTTCACTTTTTTCAAAAACAACTTGGTCTTTGCAGGTTTTGAATTCAATTTGATGTTCTTTAAACAATAGATTCATTTCCTTATCTCGTTTTCTAGCATAAGGCTCGTAATCGTGATTAGTATAAACTGTTTTAATTTTATTTTCTTGAATTAATTTTTCGAAAACAGATTTTGGTTCTCCATAAAATACAGCTAACGATTTTCCAGTTTCTTGAAGTTTATTTTGAATTTTAAATAATAATTCATGTATAAAAGACACACGAGCATCATCTTTTGGTAATTCAGAAAGAATTTTTTCATCAAAAATGAAAATTGGAAGCGTTTCACTACCTTCACTTAAAGCATGAAATAATCCTACATTATCTTCTAAACGCAAATCCCTTCTAAACCAAAATATATTCATACTAATCAAAAATTACAAATTAATAATTCTATTAAATTTATCCATTGACCAGCAAAGTCGACATTCCACCGTCAACGTGTAATACTTGGCCACTCATCCAACTGCTTTTTTTACTTAATAAAAAGTTAGCCATTTGAGCAATATCTTCTGGTTGTCCAAATCTTTTTAGTGGATGACGTTCAGAAGATTTTTCTTTTTTAATATCATTATTAAGAAATTTATCTGCCAATGGTGTGTCAGTTAAAGATGGTGCAATTACGTTAACTCTAATTTTTGGAGCATATTCAGCAGCTAAAGCTTTAGCAAAACCTTCTATAGCACCTTTAGATGCGGCAACACTTGTATGAAAAGGCATTCCCATACTTGCAGCAACACTACTAAATAATACTATACTTGACTGTTCTGAAGCCAGTAAATTAGGTAAAACTGCTTGTATAACCTTAACCAAACCAATAAAATTAATTTGTAAATCGTTTTCAAAAGCTTCAATTTTTAAACCTTTAAAAGGTCTTAAATTTATACTCCCTGGTAAATAGACCAAACCATCAATAACTTCTGGTAGTTTTGAAGTATCTAGAGAATCTATTGAAGCATCAAAAGGAATATGTGTAACTTTTAAATTAACTAATTCTTCATTTGTTCTACAAGCAATAAATACGTTATTTCTTTCTTGAAGTTCTTTGGCTATCTCAAAACCAATTCCGTATGAACCTCCAATTAATAGTATGTTTTTCATAATATATTTTATTTAAATTCTCCAAATAACTCAATTAGTTTTTTTCTTCTGTATTCGAAAATTTCATTCAATTTTGGTTGCACAATTATTGGTTGAACCATCTGGCCTAAAATTCCCATGGGAACTTTGTAATCTACAATGTCTTCCATTTCTACACCACCATCAATTTCTTTTAAAAAGTGTTTATGATGCCATAATGCATATGGTCCAAAACGTTGTTCATCAACAAAGAACTTTTTATCTACAACATGAGTAATTTCTGTAACCCATTTCGTTTTAATTCCTAGTACAGGGGTTACAATATATTGAATAAGTTGTCCTGGATACATTGGTCTATCTGCACCTGAAAGGATTTCAAATCCCATATAATTGGGTGTTATAGTTTTTAAATTTTTTGGATTTGATAGAAATTCCCATGCTTCATCTAATGAAATGGGTAAATTTTGCTTTGAATGTAGAGAATATATTTTCATGTTTTTTTTGTAAAGATAATTATTGTTTAACTTTTATCAATAAAAATTAAACAAATTTTTTCTTTTTTTGGTTTTTATTAACATTTAAGTATTTTTAAAATATTAATTTCGTAGAAAATAAATAATAATAAATATGAAAAAGATATTTTTAGCATCATTGTTAGCAGTCGGATTTACAATTACAGCACAAGTAAAAACACCACAAGCTAGTCCTTTATCAAAAATTGAACAAGTAGTTGGTTTAACTTCAGTAGAAATTAACTATTCACGTCCAAGTGCTAAAGGAAGAACCGTTTATGGTGATTTAGTACCTTATGGAAAATATTGGAGAACTGGTGCAAATGAAAATACTACTGTAACATTTAGTGAAAATGTTATGTTTGGTAAAAATGAACTTAAAAAAGGTAAATATGCATTGTTTACTCTTCCAAAAGCAGATAGTTGGGATGTTATTTTTTATACTGACACGAACAATTGGGGATTACCACAGGAATGGGACGACAAAAAAGTGGCTTTACGAGTAAATGTTAAACCAGAAACATTAAACAAATCGGTTGAATCGTTTACTATTTCGTTAAATAATTTAACTAATGATTCAGGAGCTCTAGAAATCTCTTGGGAACGTACATTAGTATCTGTGCTATTTACTGTTCCAACTCAAGAAATAGCTATGAATAGCATTGAAAAAGCTCTAGCTGGTCCTACAGTAAGTGATTATTTTTCAGCTGCAAAATATTATTATGAATCTGACAAAGAATTAAATAAAGCTCTTTTATGGATTAATAATGCTATTTCATTAACACCATCTGATAAAGATGTCCCTTTTTGGTATTTGAGATTAAAATCTCTAATACAAGCTAAACTAGGCGATAAAAAAGGTGCAATCGAAACAGCTAAATATTCTTTAGAAGGTGCTGTAAAAGCAGGAAATAAAGATTATGAAAAAATGAATAATGACAGTATTAAAGAATGGTCTAAATAATTGATCATTGTCCTTAAAAGTAAATAAAAGCTGATTCTTTCGAAAGAATCAGCTTTTATTTTTTAGTAAATATCCAATATAGCCAAATAAATTTTTAAATTTGCTGAACCAACACATCTACAAATGAGTCAAAAAGTATTGCTAACTGCAAAAGAAGTCAATATCATACTACATCGTTTGGCTTGCCAATTAATTGAAAAGCATTTAGATTTTTCAAATACCATTTTAATAGGAATTCAACCAAGAGGAAAATTTTTAGCTCAACGATTATCTACATTATTAAAAGAAGATTATAATATACAGTCTATTCAAGTAGGGTATTTAGACATTACCTTTTTTAGAGATGATTTTAGGAGAGGAGACAAAACTTTAGAAGCTAATAAAACTGAAATTGATTTTGTAGTGGAAGATAAAAAAGTAGTGTTTATCGATGATGTACTTTATACAGGAAGAAGTATTAGAGCTGCATTAACAGCAATTCAATCTTTTGGAAGACCTTCTGAAATTGAATTGTTAACTTTGATTGATAGACGATTTAGTCGTCATTTACCCATTCAACCCGATTATAGAGGAAGACAAGTGGATGCAATTAACAATGAAAAAGTGATTGTAAAATGGAAAGAAAATGAAGGTGAAGATTTGGTTTTAATCGAAGTAATAAAATAAGACACAACAACACACAACATAAATGAAAACTTTATCTGTAAATCATTTAATAGGAATAAAATACATCACAAAAGATGATATTGATTTAATTTTTGAAACTGCTGATCATTTTAAAGAAGTAATCAATAGGCCTATTAAAAAAGTTCCTTCGTTAAGAGACATTACAATTGCTAATATTTTTTTCGAAAACAGTACAAGAACAAAGTTATCTTTCGAATTAGCTCAAAAAAGACTTTCTGCAGATGTAATTAGTTTTTCGGCAGCACAATCATCAGTAAAAAAAGGGGAAACATTAATAGATACTGTAAATAATATTCTGTCTATGAAAGTAGATATGGTTGTTATGCGTCACAGTAATCCTGGAGCTGCTCATTTTTTATCTCAGAATGTAAAAGCAAGTATTATTAATGCAGGAGATGGTGCACATGAACATCCTACACAAGCGCTATTAGATAGTTATACTATTAGAGAAAGTTTAGGAGGTGTAGCAGGGAAGAAAGTAGTTATTGTAGGTGATATTTTACACTCAAGAGTAGCCTTATCAAATATTTTTGCTCTTCAAATGCAAGGGGCAGAGGTTAAAGTTTGTGGGCCTAAAACATTAATTCCTAAACATATTGAGTCTCTAGGAGTAAAAGTTGAACCAAATCTAAGAAAAGCTCTTGAATGGGCTGATGTGGCAAACATGCTTCGTGTACAAAATGAGCGATTAGACGTTAATTATTTTCCATCTACACGAGAATATGCTCAGCAATATGGTGTTACAAAAGAATTATTAGATTCTTTAAATAAAGAAGTTGTAATTATGCATCCAGGACCAATAAATAGAGGAGTAGAAATTACATCAGATGTTGCAGATTCCTCGCAATCGGTCATTTTAAACCAAGTTGAAAATGGTGTTGCTGTTAGAATGGCAGTTATTTACTTATTGGCTTCAAAAATTAAATAATTATTGCTAAATTAGCTTTAAATCAATAATAAAATGAAAGTAGAGCAAAAAGGACATACAACGATTATTAGAGAAACTAAAGGTGATGTAAAAGCTTTTGTAGAAAATATTTCTAATCAACATTCGTCATATGCTTCCCAAAATTTAATTTTAGATATTACTCATGATAACTCTATTTCTTTAGAAGATTTAAATTTATTCAAAGAGTTTTCAAAAAAACACCTTAAATCCAAAAAATCTCTAGTCATAGTAGCAGATAATATTGATTTCGATAAAGTTCCCAATTCTATAACTGTTGTTCCTTCTGTTCTTGAAGCTCATGACATGATTGAAATGGATGAGATAGAACGCGATTTAGGGTTTTAATAATTAAAATATTGATAATTAAAAATTGATAATTCTGATAATTGTTAATTATACATTATCAACTATCAATTAAAAGGATGAAACTTACTATATTGGGCTGTTATGCAGCTACTCCAAGAACGATTACAAATCCTACCTCTCAAGTACTTGAAATTAAAAATCAAATGTTTTTAATAGATTGTGGAGAAGGAACTCAAGTACAACTCAGGAAACATAAAATCAAATTCTCTCGTATAAATAGAATTTTCATTTCTCATTTGCACGGTGATCATTTTTATGGATTAATTGGTTTAATTTCAACATTTTCGTTACTCAATAGAGAAAATGATTTACATGTATATGGTCCAAAAGGAATTAAAGAAATTATACTGTTACAATTAAAGCTATCAAATTCATATACAGGTTATAATTTGTATTTTCATGAATTAGAAAGTAAAGAAAGTATTGTAGTATTTGAAGATGATAATGTAATTGTTCATACAATTCCACTACAACATAGAGTGTATACAAACGGTTACTTATTTAAAGAAAAAAATACTCAAAGAAAACTGAATATAGAAGCCATTGAAGATTATAATATTGATAAATGTTATTACCAAAAAATAAAGTTTGGTGGAGATATTACATTGGATAATGGAAAAAATATTTCTAATTTAGAGTTGACTTTTGAGCCAGACTATGAAAAAAGTTATGCTTTTTGTAGTGATACAGTTTATAATGAGGACATAATACCTTTAATTAAAAGTGTAGACGCACTTTATCATGAGTCAACGTTTTTAGAAACAGAATCACATTTGGCTATAAAAACGATGCATTCCACCGCAAGGGAAGCGGCAACTATTGCTTTAAAAGCTAATGTAAAAAAATTAATAATGGGACATTATTCAACACGATATGGAAATATTGAATTGTTTAAAGAAGAAGCAAAAACTATATTTAATAATGTAATACTAGCAAACGATGGAAAAACAATCGAACTCTGAAACTTATTTAGCGAAGTTATTTAAATTTATTGTAAACTTATTTTTTAAGAAAAATAACTAATATTTTAAGAATTAATAAAAATTATAATATGTCTGATTTAAGTAACTATAGAAAATCATATGAAAAGAATGAATTAATAGAATCTTCAATTCCAGAAGATCCAATAAATTTATTCCATAAATGGTTTCATGAAGTTGAAGACTTTGGTGGTGTTGATGAAGTAAACGCAATGACCGTTTCTACAATAGGTTTAGACGGATTTCCAAAAAGTAGGGTAGTGTTACTTAAAAAATACAACGAAGAAGGCTTTATCTTTTTCACAAACTATAATTCAGAAAAAGGAAAGGCTATTCTAAATAATCCTAATGTTTGTATCTCTTTTTTTTGGACTTCACTTGAACGTCAAGTTATTATTAAAGGCATAGCTGAAAAAACTTCTGAAACCATTTCTGATAATTATTTTGATTCTCGTCCAGACGGAAGTAAACTAGGCGCACTAGCTTCAGCACAAAGTGAAGTAATTCCTAACAGATCATTTTTAGAAAATGAATTAAAAAAATTAGAACAAAAATTTGAAGGTAAACCAATACCAAGACCAAAAAATTGGGGTGGATTTATTATAAAACCAATTGAAGTTGAATTTTGGCAAGGACGTCCGAATAGGCTTCATGATAGAATTAAATATAAATTGTCAGAAAATTACGATTGGAATATATCTAGGTTATCTCCTTGATAATCAAAAAGTTATTTAAATGTTAAAATTTCATGCATTTCATCGAATTTATTTGCATGTTGTCGTGGATGTTGTACATTTGACTTGAAAATCAAACAGTTAATCGATTTATTGATTACTGAAACAACAAAAAGAACATTTAATGCTGACGATTATGAAAAACACAAAATTAATCCTTTTTGCCCTAATTTTTTCGACTTTAACCTTAACCTCTTGTTCATCAGATTCAGAATCTGTTTCAGTACCTACTACTGCTACAGAAACTCCAAGATCTTATTCTCATGATTTAACAGAACTAGAATTATTAGATTTAGTTAACACTTACAGAGTTGATAATAATCTAAATCCTTTAGAAATTATTGAACATATTTCATTCAAGTCTAGTGAACATAATGATTATATGATTTCTACAAATACTGTGAATCATAATGGGTTTACAGAAAGAAAAACTAATTTACAACAAGTTTTAGGCGCTTACAGAGTAGGTGAAAATGTTGCTTTTGGATATTCAACACCTCAAGCTGCTTTAAACGCATGGATTGCAAGTGCAGGTCATAAAGCAAATCTAGAAGGAGATTACAGTCATTATGGAGTTTCAATTCGAATTGATAATGACGGAAGAAAATATTATACAAATATGTTTATTAAAAAATAATAGTCTATTGTTTTTTAAGTTAGTTATAAAAAAAAGAGTACTTCCAGTAGTACTCTTTTTTTATACATCTAAATCAAAAGTCCTTCTTAATAATTCCATTGCTGGATTAATACTTTTAAGTTTTTCATATTTATCATCAGGAGTAAATGCATATTTAGTTTCTACAACCTCATTTACGATTACTTCAATTGTAATGTCATGATTATGAAGTTTACCTCTTAAATAACCTAAAAGTTCGTTATTTCCAGTTTCAAACTCTTCTCTTGTACTTTCATTTGGAAGTTCAATACTTATTTTAGAACCGTTAATAGTTGGAGTACTCATTAACATATAAGTAGACATTAACCTTTTATTTTGGTCAGCTAATCGAGCAGCAAACTTATTCCATAATAGTAACATATCTGTTTCTGAAAATGATTCAGTGGGTAAAACTCCATCATTTTTAGCATGAATTAGTTGTTTTGCTTCTAACTCTTTTTTAGCTTTAATACTTGATAATGATAATGCTGAAATTTTAGTTTCAGTTTGGCCTCTCTTTTCAGTTACAGGTAAAATTTCTTCAACTTTAGGTTGTATAACTTCCACAACACCTTTTTTTACAGGAAGTTCTTCAGTCTTAATAACTTTTGGAGGTAGCTCAACTATAGAATAGGAAGTATTTCTAAAATGAGTAGCAGGTATTATATAGGATTTAACTTTTTTTTTTCTCCATCAAAATTGATAGAGGCAATTTGCATTAAACAAAGTTCTACTAAAAGACGTTGATTCTGACTGTTTTTATATTTTAAATCACAATCGTTAGCTAATTCAATTCCTTGTAATAAAAAAGACTGAGAAGCGTGAGAAGATTGTTTTTGATATAATAATTTAGCTTGTTCACCAGACTCTAAAAGCACTAAAGTTGCAGGGTTTTGGCAAACCAATAAATCTCTGAAATGAGATGCTAATCCAGCAATAAAATGATGACCATCAAATCCTTTTGCTAAAATATCGTTATAAGAAATAAGCAATTCCGGAATCTTATTTTCTAATAACAAATCAGTTATTTTGATATAATATTCAAAATCTAAAACATTTAAATTTTCAGTAACAGCTTGTCTACTAAGGTTATTTCCACAATAAGAAACCACTCTGTCAAATATAGATAAAGCATCACGCATTGCACCATCTGCTTTTTGAGCAATAATATGCAAAGCATCATCTTCAAATGTTACCCCTTGTTCTTTGGCAATTTCTGCTAAGTGTTCTTTAGCATCATTAACTGTAATTCTCTTAAAATCAAAAATTTGACATCGAGAAAGAATGGTTGGTATAATTTTATGTTTTTCAGTAGTTGCAAGAATAAAAATAGCATGTTTTGGAGGCTCTTCTAATGTTTTTAGAAAAGCATTAAAAGCTGCTTGAGAAAGCATGTGTACCTCATCTATAATATAAACTTTATATTTACCTGTTTGCGGAGGTATTCTTACTTGATCAATAATGCTACGGATGTCATCTACACCATTATTTGAAGCAGCATCCAATTCGAAAACATTGAATGAAAAATCTTCTAAAGGATCATCATAACCTTCTTGGTTAATTTTACGAGCTAGGATTCTTGCACAAGTAGTTTTTCCAACACCTCTTGGTCCAGTAAACAATAGTGCTTGGGCTAAATGATTGGTTTCAATAGCATTTAATAAAGTATTGGTTATAGCACGTTGTCCCACAACATCTTTAAATGTTTGCGGACGATATTTTCTTGCTGATACTATAAATTGTTCCATTATCTTTATTCTTTTACAAATATAGATTTTATTTAAAGATTCTAAAAATACATGTGTCTAAAGATTGCTAAAAGTTATTCACAAAATCTGTGAACTACATTTTACATAACTAAAGAGAATATTTATGTATTTTTATTTGCAATTTAGCAATAACATCTGCATTTTCATCTTCTGAATTCGCTGAAGTTCCTGTTACAAAAACACCTTTTAATCCAAATTTACTCTCGATACCGTATACTTTAGATTTATCACCAGCATCAGAGTTTCCTTCATATTGATATATTTTGCTAATGATGTAGTTTTCTGGATGTAAAATAATTTCTTTAGGATTAATGTTAAAGTCATAAGTATATCCCGACTCATTTAATTTTTTTAAAGCTTCAGAAGTTGATCCGTATTTATATATAGTAGACATAATAAGTTAATTGAATTGTTATTTATTAAACAAGTTAATGTTTTATAACCATAAAATATCTATATAAAATGTTAAACAAAATCTTATAAATCTTTTAAATATTGTAATTTTGTCCAGCAGACCGCCTTATCGTCGTTTCGATTTATCGAAAGGGAGGAAAGTCCGGACACCAAAGAGTAGCATAATGGGTAATGCCCATCCGCCGAAAGGTGAGGACAAGTGCAACAGAAAGTATGTACAGGTAATGCTGTAGTGAAACCAGGTAAACTCTATGCGGTGAAATGTCAAGTATATCAGCAGTTTTTAGTTCGCTAAAATAAGGGCGACTCGTTCGATGCTGAAGGGTAGGCAGCTTGAGTTTTACAGTAATGTAAAATCTAGATAAATGATAAGGGTTACGTTCGCGTAATACAGAATCCGGCTTACAGGTCTGCTTTTTTTTAATTTTAAACCTTTAGAATGGCTAATCATATTGTTAAAGTTATAGAATCAAATTTCATTAATCATGATGTTAAACGCTTTCTAGTAGAAAAACCTGAAGGTTTTGATTTTACTCCTGGACAAGCAGTAAATTTGTCAATAAATGATCCTGAATGGATTAACGAATTGCGTCCTTTTACATTTACCAATCAGAAAGAAACAAATAATCTTGAATTTATTGTAAAAATATACAATAAGCATAAAGGAGTTACAAATAAATTAGCAGGAATAAATAAAGGTGATGAATTGATACTTCATAATGTTTTTGGAGCTATTCACTATGAAAAACCAGGAATTTTTATTGCAGCTGGAACAGGAATTACTCCTTTTTTAGCTATTTTTAGGGATTTATATAAAAAAAACAAATTAAGAGGTAATAAGTTAATATTTTTAAATAAAACATCATTGGATATCATCGCTTTCAATGAACTTAACAGAATGTTTAAACAAGACATCCTGCATGTTTTAACTAGAGAAGGCGTAGTGGGTTTTAAAGGAAAACGAATTGACAGAAATTTTCTTATTGAAAACATAGCCGATTTTAGTCAACATTTTTATGTTTGTGGACCTTCTGATTTTGTTGAAGATATTTTAAGAATACTTAAAGATCTAGGTGCTAGTTCTGACAGTTTAGTTTTTGAAAGTTAATAACTATTCTTCTTCGTCTTCAATTTCAAACTCAAAAAAAGAAAAAGTTGTACCTCCATAAGTTTTTGCAAACGAAAAATTAGGCATTTTTTCAAGCTTAGTGTCTTTAGAATGCTCTATGATTAACATTCCTTCTTCATCTAATAGATTATTTTCAAAGACTAAAGTTGATATGTTTTCAAATTGTTGTTGTGTTAATCCATAAGGTGGATCAGCAAAAATGATATCAAATGAACTTTTGCATCGTTCTAAAAATTTAAATGCGTCACTTTTGATTGCTGTAATATCAAAGTCAAATTCAGTTGCTGTTTTTTTAATATATGAAACACATCCAAAATCACCATCTACACAAGTAATAGGAGCACTTCCTCTAGATGCAAACTCATAACTAATATTTCCTGTTCCAGCGAAAAGTTCAAGAATTTTTAATTCGGTGAAATTAAAATCATTGTTTAAAATATTAAACAATGCTTCTTTTGCCATGTCAGTTGTAGGACGAACAGGTAGTTTTTTTGGAGCAGTTAAACGTCTGCCTTTATATTTTCCCGAAATTATTCTCATGAGTGGAATAGTGTAAAGTGACTTCTAATTTCTTCGTCTGTTCTACCAAAAGAATTTAGTAAAATTAATGAATCAAATAAATCACAATTTCTAATGTATTTATATGCAATCGTAAAATAATCAGAATCTTTAGAAATTGTTCCCAATATTTTCACTGAAATAGTTTCAGGATTTAATTGAAGTTGTTCAAATGTAAAAAGAATATAATAAATAAAATCTTCTGGAGTATTGTATTCAAAAGAATTAAAAAATATTAATTTATTACCTTTTACTACAATAATCTCAAAACAATTAGACTGAAAATGAATGTAAACTTCTTTTTCTTGAGAATTACGGTTGATTTTTAATAAACGTTCTACTAAAATAGAATTTTTATGCTTATAATTAAATGTATTATAATGGTCTAATAAGAAATTATTAATGTTAACATAAGGCACATAAACATTAGACATATCATGTGTTTGTAAAGAATCAAAGGTAAAAAAATCTGTTTCAAATACCTTTACATTATATTGTAAATAGCTTCCAATAAATTTCTCGTCGAATAATGAATTGGGAACAAATGAGTTTAAGTTATTATCATGTAAAACAATAACTTCATCAAAAGGTTGGGTTAGAATAGGGTAGTCAATAAACACCTTCCATAATGATTCTTCAATAATGCTGTTTTTTGGAAATACAACAGATTGAACAGACTGTACTGTATTTGAAAGAAGGTCAAAGACACAAAAAGAAAGTCCACTCAAAGAAACTTGAATGGACAACTTTTTATAATTCTTTTGTGTAATATCGTTATTCGTTACTACCATATTTTTTAGGCCAGTTACCTGTTACTGAAGCTTCATCAAGAGAACCTAAAATAATTTGGTCACCATTAATTTTATCTATTCCTTCTACTTTGTTTTCACTAGCAACTAAATCTTGATCTAAGTCAGATAATAACAAGTTTTTGTCAATTGTACATTGAAAAGTAGAAACTTTTGTTTCGTTTCTAACAATACTAGATGTCTTTAGAGTAATAGGAACAATTAAGTCTCCTATTTTAATTTGCTTTAAATTTTTATAACGATCTGTATTTTTAAATAATGAATCTTTTACTGTAACTGTTCCTAAAGTATCAATTTTAACAATATCTTTAAAGAAACCACCTTCACCAGTACCATCTGTTGTAATACCAAAAGCTGCATTTTTAACTGCATCAATTACGATAGTATCTTTACGTGAAACAATTGAGAATTTTTCATTATCAATAAAACGAATTAATTCTTCAAAAGAATCTGCATATTTACCATAAACAGTTTTATAACCCGATTGTGCTTTTTTAATATCAAGCATTTTTCTTACCGCCATTTCATAACGATCGGCTTTAGCTTTATCGAATTCAATAGGTTTCATAACAGAAGAATAAATTAAATATCCTAAAAATAATGAAACAATCCATAATACAACAGAAACAATAGTTCTTCCTTTTGGAGAGACAAATTTATCAATCAATTTTACTAATCCGAAGACTAATACAATCAAAACGACTAAATAAATAGCAAGTTCTAACATAAATATTATATATTTTTTAGTTTAATAGGTACGCAAATCTACAATTTTTTTTTCTTCTTAAAAGAAATTCTTCTAAAAATCATCTGTATATTTGAAAAAATCTATAAGCCAAATTACTTGAAAATGACTTCTGCATTGTTTTACAAAACGTTACGCGAAAATTTTCCGTTTAATCCTACATTAAAACAGGATATATTTTTACAAAAAATTGCAGAATTCGTCATTAGTAATAATAAAGATGAAATATTTGTTCTCAAAGGTTATGCCGGAACTGGTAAAACAACAATTATTTCTACTCTTGTTAATTATCTTCAAAAAGCAGATAAAAAATATGTACTTCTTGCGCCTACAGGTAGAGCCGCAAAAGTAATTAGTAACTATTCGCAAAAACCTGCATTTACAATTCATAAGCGTATTTATTTTCCAAAGAAAAGTAAAACTGGAGGTGTTTCTTTTACGTTGCAACCTAATAAATTTAAGAACACTATTTTTATTGTTGATGAATCTTCAATGATTTCAGATTCCTATCAAGAAACCAAATTATATGAAAACGGTTCGCTTTTAGATGATTTAATGTTTTATGTAGATGCGGGTCAAAATTGTAAAATCATTTTTATTGGAGATACGGCTCAATTACCACCAATAAATATGGATGTGAGTCCAGCGTTGAATAACGAAACGTTATCACTTCATTTTAATAAAGAAGTTTATGGAATTGAACTAGATGAAGTAATGCGTCAAGAAGAATTTTCCGGTATTTTGCATAATGCTACCGAATTAAGAGAACTTTTAAAATCTCATTTTTACGACTCATTTAAATTTTCTTTACAAGATTTCAAAGATATAGTTCGCTTGCAAGATGGATACGATATTCAAGATGCTATTTACGATTCGTTTGATAAAAACGGACCAGAAGAAACTGCTTTTATTGTTCGTTCGAATAAAAGAGCCAATCAGTACAATCATCAAATTAGAACAACCATTTTATCAAGAGAATCAGAATTGTCTGCAGGCGATTTATTAATGGTGGTGAAGAACAATTATTTTTGGTTAAAAGATTCAAAAGATACCGATTTCATTGCAAATGGAGATATTATTGAGGTTTTAGAAATCTTCAAAATTAGAGAATTGTATGGTTTTCGATTTGCTTCGGTAAAAATTAGAATGATTGATTATCCCAATCAAATTCCGTTTGAAGTAGAACTTTTATTAGACACTATTACAAGCGAATCTCCATCGTTAACCTATGATGAATCCAATACTTTGTATAATGAAGTAATGAAAGATTACGAAGGTGAAAGTCAGTACAAAAAGTTCTTAAACGTTAAGAATAACCCTCAATTTAATGCTTTACAAGTTAAATTTTCTTACGCCATGACTTGCCATAAATCGCAAGGAGGGCAGTGGCACACTGTTTTTGTAGAACAACCTTATTTACCAAATGGTATTGATAAAGATTATATTCGTTGGTTATACACTGCAATTACTCGTGCAAAAGAAAAATTATATTTAATAGGATTTAAAGATGAATATTTTGAACAATAAAAAACAAAAACATTTTATCTTAGCATTTTAAAACAGACAAAGTCACATGAAAATCATCGCCGTTATTCCTGCTCGTTATGCTTCAACACGTTTTCCTGCCAAACTAATGCAAGACTTAGGTGGAAAATCAGTCATTGTAAGAACCTATGAAGCCGCTATAAATACGAAGCTATTTGACGATGTTTTTGTGGTTACCGATTCGGTAATTATTTATAACGAAATTATTGCCCATAACGGAAAAGCAATAATGAGTATAAAAGAACATGAAAGCGGAAGCGATAGAATAGCGGAAGCAGTTGAAAATATTGAGGTTGATATTGTGGTAAATGTACAAGGCGACGAACCTTTTATTGATAAAAAACCATTGGAAGAATTAATTGTGGTTTTCAAAAATGATATTGATAAAAAAGTGGACTTAGCTTCATTAATGTTTCAAATTTCTGATAAAGAAGAAATTAACAGTCCGAATAATGTAAAAGTTATTGTAGACCAACAAAATTTTGCTTTGTATTTTTCGCGCTCGGTAATTCCTTTTCCAAGAGAAGAAAATGTGGGTGTTCGTTACATGAAACATATTGGAATTTATGCGTTTAGAAAACAAGCCCTATTGGATTTTTACAGTTTACCTATGCTTTCTTTAGAAGCTTCCGAAAAACTAGAGCAACTTCGTTATTTAGAATATGGAAAGCGCATAAAAATGGTTGAAACAGCACACGGAAGTATAGGAATTGATACACCAGAAGATCTAGAAAAGGCTAGGAAAATGGTTTAAGTAACAGATGAATCAAATTAATTCAAAATGAAAGCAATTATACTGTTTTTAATTTCTCTATTATTTCTGAATTGTTCTTCAAAAAGAAATAATATTTACGGAAAGTATTCTTGGGATGGTGGTTATGATGTTTTTGAATCAATTACTATTAATCCAGATAGCACTTTTATATTTGATTGGTATGCTGGATTAGCAGGAAATGGTCAAACAAAAGGTAGATGGATAAAAGAAGATAAATATTTAATACTGAAAAGTGATATTCAACCAAATGAAAAACCAGAATATATTTTATTAGAAGAACTTGAAAAACCTAATGATTCTATTGAAATTAAAGTAGTTGATAAATTTGGTTCAATTCAAGGAGCAAATTGTATAACATTTATTGGAAATAATCTTATAGAAGCAAAAATTACAAATACTTTAGGAGTAGTGAAATTTCCAAAGCATAAATTTGATAAACTTCAAATTTCATTTGTTGGAAATAATGAAATAGTATATTATTTTAAATCATCAAACCTTAATTTCTTTGAATTTGAAATGTTAGAAAAGCAAGGATATTACTATTATTTTGTAAACGAAAAATGGAAAATTAAGAAAAATAGATTGTTTAGTAAAAGAGTAAAATTAGCAAAATGGTTGGAAAAGAATTATTATGAAAAAGTACCTAATTAATTCTTCTCCACCAAAATCAACTCATTATAAACCTCAATATTTTTAAATTCTTTAATCGTGTAATTTAAGGGTTCAAAAGCAGCAATGAACTGTTTGTTTTTATCAATTCCTTTTTCATCTAAATTCATCGTATTAAACAAAATAAATCCATTAATTTGAAGTAATTCTTTAATATTCTGGATAAACTCTTTTTCAAATAAAAAATCGGGCATTGTTGCATCCTGAAAAATATCAATAATAATTAAATCGAATTTTTCAATTGTGCTTTTAACAAATTCATTGGCATCGGCAATAATAGGAGTGTAGTTTGTTATTTCATTCAATTTGAAATATTGATTAGCAATAGCAGTTATTTCTTCATCAATTTCAACTCCAGTTATTTTACCTTTGAATTGAAATTCATCCACAAGGGTTTTAATTACGCTTCCACCTGCAACACCAAGAACTAAAATAGAATTCATGTTTTGAATTCTTTCTTTACCAATTGTAAATAATCCTTTTCGTAATACTTTTTGCAGACTTCCGTATGAATAATTCGTGTTTTCAGAATCAATGACCAATTTGCCATTGTTCCAAGTAACTTCTAAACTCTTGCTTATTTGAGATTTTTTCTCATATATAGTAATAGGTAGGATGTAACTTAACCACTTTTTAAGCATTGTATTTTTTCTATTTGTAAATATAATTCTATTTTTACACCAATTAAAAGAACAAAATGAAAAAATACATATATAATTTAATCTTTTGCAAACTGCTTGGTTGGAAGGTTGTAGGGACTATTGAAAAAGAGATTCCTAAATGTATTGTTATTGCAGTACCTCACACAAGTTGGTGGGATTTTTTCTTAGGTATTTTTTCTAGGGCTATTTTAGAATTAGATATTAATTATGTTGCCAAAAAAGAATTATTTGTTTTTCCATTTGGATACTTTTTTAAATGGACAGGTGGAAAAGCCTTAAACCGACAAAAAAAGGAAAATAAAGTAGATGCTATTGCTAAAATTTTTGAAGAAAACGAAGTATTTAGATTGGCTATTGCTCCTGAAGGAACACGTAAAAAAGTAGAGGAGTGGAAAACAGGTTTCTATTACATAGCTTTAAAAGCAAATGTGCCAATAGTTCCTGTAGCTTTTGATTATGCTAATAAAGAAGTAGTATATCATAAACCTTTTTATCCTACTGGAGATATTGAGAAAGATTTTCCAATACTACAAGCCAATTTTAAAGGAGTAATAGGAAAAGTACCTGAGTTTAGTTTTGTTCCAAAAAAATAATTATTCAGGCAAGTATTCTTTAAAGCTTCCATTTTTATAAAAAACAACAATTCGTTCAATATTGGACGAATTTTTTGTTTGTGGGAAATTTTGCGTATTTGAAAATTTTTCTTCTAAATTATTTTTTACGACAGTATTATCAGTTTCTATATTTTGAGAAAATAAATCTGAATTTGATTCTAACTTTTTTTTATCCACATTTTCAATTTTTGAAATTGGAGTAGAAGAAGTGTTTTCAATAATTTTATTTTCAGATTTTGGAAAAGTTCCCTTCCCATTTAAAATCCAATATAAATCTACTTCTGGAAATTCATCTGTAATTTTAAGTATAAAATCTAAACTTGGTTTGTTTCTTCCAGAGAGTAGGTGAGATAAACTAGAACGTTGTACATTGATCTTATCTGCAAATCCAGAAGCAGATAAACTATAGTATTCTAGTAGTTCTTCTAATCGTTTTATAAAATCTTCCGTGTTTACCATTGTAAATTACTTATGTGTTGTATTTCGTTTACAAATGTAAAAATAACTTTTGTAAATAACAATAATAATAATATAAATAACAATTATATGTAAATTTATACTTTACATAGAATTAGTTAAATAACTGATAAATAGAGTTTTGCATAATAATAATAAAGTATGTTTACTTTGTTATACAGTTGTAGTAGAGATATTGTTATTTAATACTTTAATGTGTTTACAAAAGTAAATAAATTGACACAAAACTATGTTTACAATTGTAAATATATTGTTGTTTACATTTGTAACTTAATAAAAAGAATATGTTTTTAGAATTAGCTAATCAGTATTTAAATCAAAACTTATCAGGACGATATATCACCAATTCTCATATTGAACCTGAATTTAAATTATTAAATAAAGATTTTAAAATTTTAGTTGAAGGGAAGTCGGTTCAGGAAAGAAATATTTATAGTGTTCAAGTTGGGACTGGAAAAACAAAAGTTTTAATTTGGTCTCAAATGCATGGAAACGAAACAACAACAACTAAAGGCTTGTTTGATTTTTTTAATTTTTTGAATTCTAAAGATGATTTAGCTTTAAAAATTAAAGAAAAATACACTTTATTATGTATTCCTATTTTAAATCCTGATGGAGCATTTGTAAATATAAGAGTAAATGCTAACGAAATTGATTTAAACAGAGATGCTTTTCATATTACTCAACCAGAAAGTAAGCTTCTTAGAGGCTTGTATAATCAATTTAAACCTGATTATTGTTATAATTTGCACGATCAAAGAACAATATTTGGGACAGAGGGCAGTAAATTACCTGCTACAATGTCTTTTTTAGCTCCTTCTTATAATGACCAATGCGAATTTAATGAAACTCGCTTTAAGGCGGTTAAAATCATTAATAACATCAATGCGTCTTTACAAACTGTTATTCCATTACAGGTAGGAAGATTTGATGATGCTTTTAATATTAATTGTATTGGAGATTATTTTACTTCACAAGGAACTCCTACTGTTTTGTTTGAAGCTGGACATTATCTAAATGATTATCAAAGAGATGAAGTACGTAAATTTGTATTTGTAGCTTTAATTTCTTCTTTTTTAAATACAGGGAAGAGTAGTGAATTTGATAATGAAATTAATGAATATTTAAAGATTCCACAAAACTCTAAATGTTTTTTCGATTTTATTTACAGAAACGTCAAAATTATAGAGAATTCTGAAGAAAAAATAATTAACTTTGCAGCGCAATATAAAGAGTTATTAGTTGGTGATAAAATTAATTTTATAGCTGAAATAATACAAATAGATAATTTGGAGCATTCTTTTGGACATATAGAATACAATTGTAATAATATGCTTTTTAGTTCTTCTTATGGGAATTTACCAAAAATTCAAGAAAAAGCTGATTTTTATCTAAATAATTTGTTAAAATATAGTAACGGATTATTAAATCTTTAATAAATTTGCGCTTTCAAAAAGAATTTTAAATATTTATTATTATATACTTTATGAGTAAGTTTCGATTAGATGAAGTGGATCATCAAATTTTAGACATGTTGATTGACAACACAAGAGTTCCTTTTACTGATATAGCAAAAAAATTGCTTATTTCAGCTGGAACAGTGCATGTTAGGGTAAAGAAAATGGAAGAAGCGGGTATTATTCAAGGTTCTTCATTAACTTTAGATTATGAAAAATTAGGATATTCTTTTATAGCTTATGTTGGGGTTTTCTTACACAATACATCTCAAACAAAATTTGTTTTAGAAAGAATTGATCAAATTCCATATGTTACAGTTGCACATATAACTACGGGTAAGTTTAACATCTTTTGTAAAATTAGAGCTAGAGATACTAAACATGCAAAAGAAGTTATCTTTATGATTGATGATATTGAGGGAGTTTATAGAACTGAAACGATGATTTCACTTGAAGAAAGTATCAACGACAAGAAAAGGTTAATGCATACCATTTTTAAAGAAATGTAATATTTAAATCCCGATTTTATCGGGATTTTTTTTATATTTATTATTATGATAGAATTTAATAAAAATGAATTTGCGCCTTATTATGCAAATTATGTTGAAAAAGGAAATACTAATTTGTCAATAATTGATGGATTGTTACAACAGTATCAAGTTGTAACTGAATTCTTTAAATTAATCCCTTCTGATAAATTAAATTACAGATATTCTGAAGGAAAATGGACTGTTAAAGATATCATTTTGCATTTAATTGATGCGGAGAGAATTTTTGCATACAGAGCTTTAAGAATTGCGAGAAATGATAAATCAGAATTACCGGGATTTGAAGAAAACGATTATGTAATTGAAGCGAATGCATCAGAAAGAAGTTTATCAAGCTTGCTAGAAGAATATAAAATGGTTAGGAATTCAACTGTATGTCTTTTTAAAAGCTTTACAATTGATCAATTGGGAAGGCTAGGAGTTGCTTCTGGATCTTCTGTTTCAGTAAGAGCAATAGGAGTTATTATTCAAGGACATGAAAAACACCATTTAGAAATTATTAAAGAAAGATACTTATAAAAAAAGCTCCAAATTATTGGAGCTTTTTTTTAATCTTCATCTGAATCCGATTCATCGGCTATTTCTAAATCATTCAAAGAGTCTAATGTATCTTCGCTAGTATCGTCAATATCTTCATCATCTTCAAAGTTTTCTATTCTGTCAGCTAATTTAGTACTTACTTTTACTAAAAATATAGTGTCTTCGGTACGCACTTCAACAGCCTCAACAGTCTCATTTTTAATGTTCTTGAATCGTATGATGTCTGAATCTTCATAACCATCAGGAAACTTCTCAACTAGTAAGGTTAAGATTTCATTTGTTAATTTCGCGTAATCAACAATAACTCTTTTCATTGGGTAAAATTTAATCTTTAATTTTTATCAAAAGTAACATCCTTATTGAAATAATCAAATTAAAATTTAATTTTTTTTCAATTTTTTTACCATCCCAAAACATGAGCAAAAATCAATGGTACAACGATTGTAGCATCAGATTCTACTATGAATTTAGGAGTTGTGATATCTAATTTCCCCCAAGTTATCTTCTCGTTTGGAACTGCTCCAGAATAAGAACCGTAACTTGTTGTTGAGTCGGAAACTTGACAGAAATAACTCCAAAAAGGTATATCGTGCATTTCCATATCTTGGTAAAGCATTGGTACAACACAAATTGGGAAGTCTCCAGCAATTCCGCCTCCAACTTGGAAGAAACCTAATCCTTTTCCCTTAGAGTTTTTTGGATACCAGTCAGCAAGCCACATCATGTATTCGATACCACTTTTGGTAGTTGAAGCTTTTAATTCTCCTTTAATACAATATGATGCAAAAATATTTCCCATTGTACTGTCTTCCCAACCTGGAACAACAATAGGTAAGTTCTTTTCAGCGGCAGCTACCATCCAAGAATCTTTAGGATCAATTTCATAATATTGCTCCAAAACACCTGAATTAATCATTTGGTACATAAATTCATGTGGAAAATATCTTTCTCCAGCTTTGTCAGCTTTGTTCCAAATTTCAAATAAATGAGATTGTAATCTTCTAAATGCTTCTTCTTCAGGAATACAAGTGTCGGTTACACGGTTGTAATGGTTTTCTAATAAATCCCATTCTTCTTGTGGAGTTAAATCTCTGTAGTTTGGTATCCTTTTATACGAATTATGAGCAACTAAGTTCATAATGTCTTCTTCTAAATTTGCTCCTGTGCATGAAATTACGTGTACTTTGTCTTGACGAATCATTTCTGCTAATGATTTACCTAATTCTGCTGTACTCATAGCTCCTGCAAGAGAAATCAACATTTTTCCATTATCTAATAAATGCTCTTCATATCCTTTTGCAGCATCAACTAAAGCAGCTGCATTAAAATGTAAATAATGATTTTCTATAAATTGACTAATTGGACCTTTGCTCATTTTTTATTTTATTTAGTTGGAAATGTATATCCAGTATTTTTTATTATTTCTTTTTATAACCTAAGATATTTAAAATATCATCAGCATTTTGTTGTTCAGAGAAAACTTCTGTTCCTAAAATACCATTTTCATCTCTATCAATTAATATGTGTTTTGGCTGTGGAATTAAACAGTGGTGTAATCCACCGAAACCTCCAATTGTTTCTTGATAGGCTCCTGTGTTGAAAAAACCAATGTATAAAGGTTTTTCTTTATTGTATTTTGGTAAATAGACAGCATTCATGTTTTGTTCTGAATTGTAATAGTCATCACTATCACATGTCATTCCACCTAATAAAACTCTTTCATACGTGTCATTCCATCTATTTATAGCTAACATTACAAAACGTTTGTTTATTGCCCATGTATCTGGTAGAGTAGTAATGAAAGACGAATCAATCATATTCCATTTCTCTCTGTCATTTTGTTGTTTTTGATATAAAACCTGGTAAATAGCACCACCACTTTCACCTACTGTAAACGAACCAAATTCTGTAAAAATATTTGGAACAGGAACTTCAGCTTCATCACAAGCTATTTTTATTTGATTAATTATTTCATCAATCATGTATTGGTAGTCATATTCAAAAGCTAATGAGTTTTTGATAGGAAAACCACCTCCAATATTTAAACCGTCTAGAGTAGGGCATTCCTTTTTTAATGCAATGTATACTTTTAAACATTTTAATAGTTCATTCCAGTAATAGGCAGTATCACGAATACCTGTATTTATAAAGAAGTGAAGCATTTTAAGCTCAACTTGCTTGTTTTCTTGTATTTGTTTTCTATAAAATGGAACAATGTTTTTATATCCAATCCCTAAACGTGAAGTATAAAATTCAAATTTAGGTTCTTCTTCTGCAGCAATTCTAATTCCTATTTTGAATTTACCATCAATTTGTTCTTGTAGTAAATCTAATTCTTCATAATTATCAATTATAGGAATAGTGTTTCTATGTCCGTTATTGATTATTCGTGCAATATTTTCTACGTAAGCATCTCTTTTAAATCCGTTACAAATAACAAATGTGTTTTTGTTTATTTTTCCTTCTTCAAGTAAACTTTCAACAATATTTATATCTACGGCAGATGATGTTTCAATGTGAATGTTGTTTTTAAATGCTTCATTCATTACAAATTGAAAATGAGAACTTTTAGTACAATAACAGTAATGATATTTTGCATCGTACTTATGCTTCTCCATTGCTTTTCTAAACCAACCTTTTGCTTTATTAATGTTGTTTGAAATTTGTGGTAAATAAGTAAACTTTAAAGGTGTACCGTATTGCTCCACCAGCTTCATTAAATCAATTTTATGAAACTCAAGGTTATCTTTGTTTAAAGTAAATTCTTCTTGAGGGAAATAGAAAGTTTGATTAATTAAGTCGTAGTATTTAGTATTCATTTGTGGTTTTATGTTTTGATAATTATTAATTGTTTTTATTTAAATTAAACAATTAATTTTCAAAGCCTTATGTTTGAAAATACTATTAAAAGTTTTTCGTAAAATGCTTTTGAAAGTTCAAATAAATCAAATACAAAAATACTTTCATTAAAAGAATAACTATTATTTAAAATAATGTAGTTTTTTTTCTGATATGAAAAGCTTGTCGATAAATATTGAATTATGTGTAGTTTTTTCATTACCGCAAATTTAAAAAATATTATTATCGATATGTATGAATTTGATTATTTTTTTTTAGTTTTTATAATCTTTAAAAGATTTAATAATGATATCATTATCAGATGTTTGGTTGATTTTTATTTTTCCAATTCCTTCCAGTAGAGCAAATTGAATAGTTCCAAATTCATTTTTTTTATCAAATATCAATAAATCAATTATTTTTTGAATATCTGAATTATTAAATTCTATTTTTTCATAAAGTGAATTTATTAGTTCTTTTATTTCTAAATATTCACTTTCTGAAATAAGATTTTTTTCTTTTGAAATGTAACTTTCTAAAATCATTCCAATTGCAATTGCTTCACCATGAAGTAATGATTCTTTGTTTTCATTTTCTAAAAAATAACTTTCAATAGCGTGGCCTAAAGTATGACCAAAATTCAAAGATTTTCGAATTCCGTTTTCAGTTAAATCTTGTGAAACAATAGTATTTTTAATTTGAATTGATTTATAAATTAATTCATTCAAATCATCTGTATTTAAGTTAGTTAGATTCTTAAATTTATTCCAATACTCTTTATCGAATATTAACCCATGTTTTAGCATTTCAGCCAAACCTGAGCGCATTTCTCTTGATGATAAAGTAGTTAGAAAATGAGGGTCTACTAAAACTGCTTTTGGTTCTCTTATTATTCCGATTTGGTTTTTCAAATTACCTAAATCAACACCATTTTTACCTCCAATGGAAGCGTCAACCATTGCTAAAAGTGTGGTTGGAACATTAATAAAATCAATTCCTCTTTTAAAAGTACAAGCAGCAAATCCCCCTATATCAGTAATTACTCCACCTCCAAGATTAATTAGAATACTTTTTCTATCTCCTTCTAACTCTGTTAAGCTATTCCAAATACCCAAACAAGTCTCAATATTTTTATGTAATTCACCTGCTTCTAATTCAATAATTTCGATGGTTATTTCTGTAGATAAATTTGCTAAAAAATGAGGTAAACATTGATTTGAAGTATTCTCATCAACAATTATAAATATTTTTGAATAGAATTGTGGTTTAAGAGTTTCTGCTAGAAATTCATAACCAGTATTTTCAAATACTATTTTGTAATTGTTTGCTTGAATAGTTTGCATTGCTTTTTGTTTTCAATTTCTTGCAAAATAAGGTATTTTTTATTTAAAAATAGAGTAGACTGCAGTATATTTGCATAACAATTTAGCCTAAATCTCATGGATAAAATTTTTAACAATACTGAAGTAGCCTTTTCTCTTAAAAGTGATACAGAACTAGAAAGAGCTTATTTTTTATTTAAATTAATTGAAAGTCAGCCTCTTGTAAAAATTGGTACTGCAGTTACTAACTTTGCATTAAAAGCACATTTACCAGTAGAAGGATTAATTCGTTCTACAGTTTTTGATCACTTTTGCGGTGGTGTAAATGAACATGACTGTCTTTCTGTAGTAGATAAAATGTATACCAAAGGAGTTTCTTCTGTGTTAGATTATTCTGTTGAAGGAAAAGAAGAAGAAGCTCAATTCGATGCTGCTTTAGAAATGATTTTAAAAACTGTTGATTTTGCAAAAGAGCGAATGGCAATTCCATTTGCAGTTTTTAAACCTACAGGATTTGGAAGAATTGCTTTATATGAAAAAGTAGGATCTGGAGCAGAGTTGAATGAAAAAGAAAAAGAAGAATGGAATAGAGTAGTTGCTCGTTTTGATAAAGTATGTAAAATTGCGCATAATAAAGATGTTGCATTGTTAATTGATGCTGAAGAAAGCTGGATGCAAGATGCTGCAGATGATTTAGTTGAAGAAATGATGCGTAAATATAACAAGCAAAGAGCTATAGTGTTTAATACACTGCAAATGTATCGTTGGGATAGATTAGACTACTTGAAAAACCTTCATGACAGAGCTAATGAAGATGGATTTTTCATTGGTATGAAAATTGTTCGTGGGGCCTATATGGAAAAAGAAAATGCTAGAGCAGAAGATAAAGGTTATAAATCGCCAATTTGTATTAATAAAGAAGCTACAGATAAAAATTATGATGCTGCAATTGATTATATGATTGATAATATTGATAAAATGTACATTTTTGCAGGAACGCATAATGAAAATAGTTCATACAGATTAATGCAGCTATGTAATGAGAAAGGAATAAATAAAAATGACAACAGAATCTTCTTTGGACAACTATATGGAATGAGTGATAATATAAGTTATAATCTAGCGGAACAAGGTTATAATGTGGCAAAATACCTTCCATTTGGACCAGTAAGAGATGTTATGCCGTATTTAATTCGTAGGGCAGAGGAAAACACATCTGTAGCGGGACAAACAAGTCGTGAGCTTGATTTGATTAAAAAAGAACGAAGTAGGCGAAAGTTATAAAAAAAATCCCTCTCCAGAGGGATTTTTTTATGTATTATGATCATTTTTAAAATAAAAAAATCCTATATAAATATAGGATTTTTTGAATTGGGAGTGGGCGATGAGGGGTTCGAACCCCCGACCCCCTCGGTGTAAACGAGGTGCTCTGAACCAGCTGAGCTAATCGCCCCAATAAATTGCTTTACTATTAGCGTATTGCGAATGCAAATATACACTCATTATTTATATTTACAAGTGTTTTTAAATAAAAAATTACTTTTTTTCAATTGTTTCTAAGGTAGCCTTAGTTGTACTATTTGCGACTGTTAAGATAATTGCTTCATTATGAGAAGTTTTGCCTTCAATTATGTAAATTTTACCATTCTTTGAAGGGATTTTACTTTTGGAAAAATCGATTTCACCGTATTTCATACTGGCTTTTATATCTTCTAGAGTTACCCAACCTTCATTTAAAGTTTGTTTTGCAGTTTCAGAATAATGGAATGATTTACTTCTCATGTCCTTAAGAGTTCTGCAATTTGGTAAGTAACAAAACTCAACACCTTTTGCATCGGCCTTAGCTCCAAGAAAATAGATAACAAAAAAAACGCCTAACATTAATCCGAAAAGGTAATAGGCAAATCTAAACTTGAATTTCATTTTTTAAAATTTTATGCAAATTTAGCTTTTTATTAATCTAAGGCTAATTTTTTTTTTAAAAAACTAATAAATTTATATCTCTATGCTCAATATTAAACCAATCTCCAATAGCCTTATTTGTTAAAAGACCGTGATAGAAATAAATTCCGTTTTTTAAACCTCGGTTGCAACGAATTGCACTTTCAATACCTCCATCTTCTGCAATATGTAATAAAAAAGGTGAAATAATATTACTAATCGACATTGATGCTGTTTTAGAGTATCTAGAAGGAATATTAGGAACACAATAGTGAATTACACCATTTTTTATAAAAGTTGGTTTTTCATGGGTTGTAATTTCTGAAGATTCAAAACACCCTCCAGTGTCGATACTTACATCGACTATTACGGCACCTTTCTTCATGTTTTCTACCATGGTTTCAGAAACAACGATTGGTGTTCTGTTTTTTCCACGCATTGCACCAATTGCAACATCGCAACGACGTAATGCTTTTAAAAGACTTTTTTCTTGAATAGTTGAAGTGAAAATTCTTTGATTTAAAGTGTTTTGGAGTCTTCTTAATTTAGTAATGGAATTGTCAAAGACTTTTACATTAGCACCTAGCCCTATTGCTGTTCTAGCGGCATATTCAGCCACTGTGCCAGCTCCTAAAATAACTACTTCTGTAGGTGGTACTCCTGTAATATTTCCAAATAACAATCCTTTACCTATATTTTGATTAATCATTAATTCAGCTGCTATATGAATTGAAGCAATTCCTGCAATTTCAGATAATGATTTTACTGCTGGATAAGAACCATCTTCATCTTTTATAAATTCGAATGCTAAAGCTGTAATTCTTTTTAGTGCTAATGCTTCAAAATAAGCTTTTTTTTGTGTTTTTAATTGAATTGCTGATATAACAATTGTTTGCGGATTCATCATGTCAATTTCAACTAAAGTAGGAGGTTCTACTTTTAAAATCATTGGGCAACCAAAAACTTTATTTGTGTCGTTTGTAACTTCAGCACCTGCTTCACTGTAATCTTTGTCTGAATAACTAGAACTTTCTCCAGCACCAGCTTCAATCATAACTCGATGTCCATGAAAAACCAACGAGCTTACTGCATCTGGGGTTAAACATATACGTCTTTCTTGATAAGAAGTTTCCTTAGGAATTCCAATAAATAATTCACTTTTATGTCTTGCAATTTCTAATTTTTCTTCCTGTGGAAGCAGTTGCATTTTTGAAAAAGGACTGTATGTTGACATAGTTTTTTTAGTTATGTTTAGCCAAATTAGGAAATATTCTTACAATTTCCAAGCGGATAAATATTAAGTGTTTAATAATCAAAACTTTAGTTTACTAATCTGAGTTCTCTTTCTCCTTTATCTGTAATTTTCATATGAATTGAGGCGTGATCAATCGGAATTAAATTAGGTGTTTTTTCAGGCCATTCAATAAAGCACCAATTTCCAGAATAAAAATATTCATCTATTCCCATATCATATGCTTCTTCTTCGCTATTTAATCGATATAAATCAAAATGATAAACAGTTTCTCCATTTGAAGTTTCATATTCATTTACTAATGAAAATGTTGGACTACTTGAATTGTCTTCCACTCCCAATTGTTTCACAATTTCTTTAATAAAAGTTGTTTTTCCAACACCCATTTCTGCGTGAAATGTAATTACTTTTTTTAAACCAGGGGTATTTAGCAATTGTTTTACAACGCTTTGTATTTCATTTAAAGAGAATGTTACTTCCATTTGTTTTTATTTTGGTTCTAAAACTAAAAAAGGAACAATCATTTCTTCTAAAGAAATTCCTCCGTGTTGATAGGTATTTCTATAATAACTAACGTAATGATTGTAATTATTTACGTAGGCTAAGAAATAATCGTTTTTTGCAAAAATAAAAGAACTACTCATATTTAAAGCAGGTAAGCCAATTTTTTTTGGGTCTTTTACTGCATAAACATCTTTGTTTTCATAAGTAAGACTTCTACCAGTTTTATAACGTAAATTTAAACTTGTGTTTTTATCTCCGATTACTTTGGATGGATTTTTACAATTAATCGTTCCATGATCGGTAGTTAAAATCAACTTGAAACCCATTTTTTGAGCTTGTTGGATCATGTCTAACAATGGTGAATTTTTAAACCAACTTACGGTTAAAGAACGATATGCTTTATCATCTGAGGCTAACTCTTTTACAACTTCCATTTCTGTTTTTGCATGAGAAAGCATGTCAACAAAATTATATACAATTGTTGTTAAATCGTTATCTTTTAACCCTTTGAAATTATCTGCTAGCTTTTTACCGTCTCTAAAGTTCGTAATTTTATAATACTCTTGTTTAATATCTAATCCTAAACGTTTTAATTGTTCCGTAAGAAATTCACCTTCATATAAATTTTTACCTCCATCATCTGTATCATTTTTCCAATATTGAGGGAATTTTTTCTCCATTTCTAATGGTGTTAAGCCAGAGAAAATTGCATTTCGAGCATATTGAGTAGCTGTAGGAAGCATAGCATAATAACTAGTTTCTTTCTCTAGTTTGTAATGATTGTTAACAATACTTTCAAAAGCTTTCCATTGATCGTATCGAAGATTATCTATGACAATAAATAAAATAGGCCTATCTTTTTTACGTATTTCAGGCGCAACTAGATCTCCAAATAATTTATGAGAGAGTACAGGTTTATGCTCATTTTCATCAAACCAATCTTCATAGTTTTTTTCAATAAATTTTCCAAATTGATTGTTAGCTTCAATTTTCTGACTTTCTAATATTTCAACCATACTCTGGTCTTCAATATTTTCAAGTTCCATTTCCCAATAAATTAATCTTTTGTATAAATCAGCCCAATCTTCAAAAGAATTTACCATAGCCATATCCATAGCTATTTTACGAAACTCTTTTTGATAATCTAACGTTGTTTTTTCAGATACCAAACGAGAATGATCTAAATTTTTCTTTAAACTTAAAAGTATCTGGTTAGGATTAACAGGCTTAATTAAGTAATCAGCTATTTTAGAACCAATAGCCTCTTCCATAATATATTCTTCTTCACTTTTTGTAATCATAATTACAGGAACTGAAGATTTTTTTTCTTTTAATTCGGACAATGTTTCTAAACCGCTTAATCCGGGCATATTTTCATCTAAAAAAACAACATCGTAATTGTTTTCTTCAAACAATTCAATAGCGTCTTGTCCGTTATTACAGGTTGTAACGTCGTAATTTTTCTTTTCAAGAAATAATATATGTGGTTTTAATAAGTCAATTTCATCATCAACCCATAGTATTTTTATTTTATTCATTTTGTACTAATTTGTCTGCAAGTTAATACATCTTCAACGATGAATGTATTAAAATTAGTATAAAATTTTAGATAAATTTAAAAAAATGAATATTTGATACTTCACAAGAAATCTGTTAAATTTAATTACATTTGTTATTCAAAAATTAAACTTGTGAGCCAAACCAATAAACTCAAAATTTTTAACGATCCTATATATGGTTTTATAACCATTCCTAATACTTTAATTTACGATTTAATACAGCATCCTTATTTTCAGCGTTTGCGAAGGATTTCTCAAATGGGAATGACCTATTTGGTTTATCCAGGAGCTCATCATACCCGTTTTCATCATGCTATTGGTTGTATGCATATTATGCAAAAAGCTGTTCAAACATTAAGATTTAAAGGTATAGTAATTAGCGAAAATGAAGAAAATGCGCTTTATGTTGCTATTTTATTGCATGACATTGGTCACGGTCCTTATAGTCATGCAATGGAGAAAAGTATTGTCGAAGAAGTGCATCATGAAGAATTATCGTTATTATTCATGAAAGAGTTGAATGTTGAATTTAATGGACAACTTGATCTAGCAATTCAAGTGTTTAAAGGGGAGTATCATAGAAAATTTATGTTACAATTGATATCAAGTCAATTGGATATGGATAGGATGGATTATTTAAGAAGGGATAGTTTTTATAGCGGAGTAGCAGAGGGGAATATAAATAGTGAGCGATTGATTCAAATGATGAATGTGCAAGATGATTGTTTAGTCATAGAAGAAAAAGGAATTTATTCGGTCGAAAAGTTTTTAGTGGCAAGAAGATTAATGTATTGGCAAGCATACTTGCATAAAACTGGAGTCGTAGCTGAATTAATTTTAACTAAAATTTTAAAAAGAGCAAAAGAATTATCACAAAAAGGGAATATTTTAAATTGCAGTAAGTCTTTAAATTTCTTTTTAAATAATAAAATTTCTTTAGATGATTTCAACAAATCAATACTTGAAAAATTTGCATTATTAGATGATTACGATATAATGGGAGCAATAAAAGAATGGCAATTTCATGATGATTTTGTATTAGGATCTTTGTGTAAAATGATATTGAATAGAGATCTACTAAAGATTCAAATGGTTAATGATAAACCTAATAAAGAGAGCTTGTTAGGTTATAAAAATAAATACATGAAGTTACACAATCTATCTGAAAAAGAGGTAGAATATTTTGTGTTTAAGGGAAAGATTAAAAACCAAGCTTACAGCAAAGTTGATGAGCCAATTAGAATACTAAAAAAAGACAAAACTGTTGAAGATGTAGTTGAGGCATCAGACCAATTAAATTTAAAAGCATTGTCTAAACCTGTTACTAAATATTTTATATGTTTTCCAAAAGTAGTTATGGAAGCCTAAGTATTTAATTAAATTTTATATTTTTGTCAGGATGAAATTTACAGCAGAACAGATAGCAGGTATATTAGAAGGTGAAGTAGTAGGTAATCCTAATGCTGAAGTCTTTAAATTAGCTAAAATAGAAGAAGGCTTAGAAGGCTCTCTTACTTTTTTGGCAAATCAAAAATATATCAATTACATATATTCGACAAAAGCAACTATAACTATTGTTAATAATACTTTTGTTCCAGAACAAGAAATCAATACAACTTTAATTAAAGTTGATGATGCATATAAAGCTTTTTCAAAGTTGCTAGAATACTATAATCAGGTAAAGTTAATGAAATCAGGAATTGAACAGCCTTCAATGATTTCAGACAATGTTACTTATGGTGAAGACTTATATCTAGGTAGTTTTTGTTATATTGGTAAAAATGTAAAAATTGGAAACAATGTAAAAATTTACCCAAATAGTTTTATTGGAGACAATGTAACTATAGGTAATGATTGTATCTTTTTTGCGGGTGTACGAATTTATTCAGAAACTGAAATAGGAAACAATTGTACAATTCATTCAGGAACCATAATAGGGTCTGACGGTTTTGGATTTGCACCATTAGAAGATGGAACTTTTAAAAAAATACCACAGATAGGTAATGTAATTATAGGTAATGATGTTGAAATTGGAGCAAATACTACAGTTGATAGAGCAACTTTAGGCTCAACCTTTATTAGAAATGGAGTTAAGCTAGACAATCATATTCAAGTAGCGCATAATGTTGATATAGATGAAAATACTGTAATTGCTGCTCAAACAGGAATAGCAGGCTCAACTAAAATAGGAAAAAATTGTATGATTGGTGGGCAAGTTGGAATTGCAGGTCATTTAATTATAGGTAACGGAGTTAAAATACAAGCCCAATCAGGTATTGGTAAAAACTTAACAGACAATGAAGTAGTTCAAGGTTCTCCAGCATTTGGATATGGAGATTTTGCAAAATCATATGTACATTTTAAAAATTTACCTAATATAGTTTCAGAAATTAACGAAATAAAAAAAAACAAATAAATTCTTATGGTTAAGCAAACAACCATCGCAAACGAAATAACTCTTACAGGAGTAGGATTACACACAGGACAAAATGTTACAATGACATTTAAGCCCGCACCAGTTAATAATGGATTTACATTTATTAGAATTGATTTAGAAGGTCAGCCAATAATTGAAGCCGATGCTAACTATGTAGTTAACACTCAACGTGGGACTAATCTTGAAAAGAAAGGTGTAATGATTCAAACACCTGAACATGTATTAGCAGCTTTAGTTGGTTGTGATTTAGACAATGTAATAATTGAATTAAATGCTTCAGAACTTCCTATTATGGATGGCTCTTCAAAATATTTTGTTGAAGCTATCGAGAAAGTAGGATTAAAGGAACAAGAAGCCGAAAGAAAAGTATATGTAGTTAAAGATGTAATTACTTATACTGATGAATCAACTGGTAGTGAAATTACTGTTATACCTAGTGATCATTATTGTGTTACAGCAATGGTAGATTTTGGAACTAAAGTTTTAGCAACTCAAAATGCTACTATGAAAGGTATAGGTGAGTTTAAAAATGAAATTGCAAATTGTAGAACATTTAGCTTTTTACACGAGCTAGAAAGTTTACTAAATAATGGATTAATTAAAGGTGGAGATTTAAACAACGCTATAGTTTATGTAGATAAGGAAATATCTACAGAGACTATGGAAAACCTTAAAAAAGCATTTAATAAAGAATCAATTTCTGTAAAAGAAAACGGTATTTTAGACAACCTTACACTACATTACCCAAATGAAGCTGCTCGTCATAAGTTATTAGACATTGTTGGAGATTTATCTTTAATTGGATGTAGAATTCAAGGTAAAATTATTGCTAATAAACCAGGTCATTTTGTAAACACTCAGTTTGCAAAGAAGATGTCTAAAATTATTAAACTAGAAGAACGAAATAATGTTCCTTCTTATGATATAAACAAAGAAGCAGTATTAGATATTCATGGAATTATGGATTTATTACCGCATAGACCTCCATTTTTATTAGTAGATAAAATTCTTGAGCTTTCAGACACACATGTAGTTGGGCTAAAAAATGTTACCATGAATGAAGATTTCTTTGTTGGTCATTTTCCTGGAGCTCCGGTTATGCCAGGTGTTCTTCAAGTTGAAGCTATGGCTCAAACTGGAGGAATATTAATTTTAAGTACTGTTCCAGATCCTGAAAATTATTTAACTTATTTCATGAAGATTGATAATGTTAAATTTAAAAACAAAGTTTTACCAGGTGATACGCTATTCTTTAAATGTGATTTAATTTCACCAATTAGAAGAGGAATATGTCATATGCAAGCATATGCCTATGCTAATGGAAAATTAGTTTCTGAAGCCGAATTAATGGCTCAAATTGTTAAAGTAAAATAAAAATATATGAATCAACCATTAGCATACGTACATCCTGGAGCAAAAATTGCTCGTAATGTAGTTATTGATCCATTTACTACGATACACAATAACGTTGAAATAGGAGAGGGAACATGGATAGGCTCTAATGTAACTATCATGGAAGGGGCAAGAATTGGTAAAAATTGTAATATTTTTCCAGGAGCTGTAATTGCTGCAGTCCCTCAAGATTTGAAATTTGGAGGAGAAGATTCATTGGCTATTATTGGAGATAACACAACCGTTAGAGAATGTGTTACGATTAATAGAGGAACTTCTGCATCTGGGAAAACAGTAATTGGACAAAATTGCTTAATTATGGCAACTGCTCATATCGCTCACGATTGTCATATCGGAGATAATGCTATTATTGTTAATGGAGTTGCTTTAGCTGGACATGTAACTGTAGGGAATTTTGCAATTATAGGGGGGTTAGCGGCGGTGCATCAATTTATTAGTATTGGCGACCATGCTATGATTTCCGGAGGCTCTTTAGTTCGTAAAGACGTTCCACCTTTTACAAAAGCTGCAAAAGAACCACTTTCATATGTAGGTATTAATTCTGTCGGATTAAGAAGAAGAGGTTTTACAACTGAAAAAATTAGGGAAGTTCAAGATATATATAGAATTTTATATCAAAAAAATTACAATACCTCACAAGCGGTTAGTATAATAGAAGCTGAAATGGAAGCAACTAATGAGAGAGATGAAATCTTAGATTTCATTAAAAACTCATCAAGAGGAATTATGAAAGGTTATTCTGGAATAGGTTAATCTAATAAATAATATAATAAATAAAAACAAATATAATGGCAAGTACTTCAGATATTAGAAACGGATTGTGCATCAAATACAATCATGACATATATAAAATTATTGAATTTTTACACGTAAAACCAGGAAAAGGTCCTGCTTTTGTTCGAACAAAATTAAAATCAGTAAGTAATGGAAAAGTTTTAGACAATACTTTTTCAGCTGGACATAAAATAGATGTTGTTCGTGTAGAAACACAAACATATCAGTTTTTATATGCTGAAGGTGAAACATTTCATTTTATGAATGTTGATAATTATGAACAAATTACTTTACAAAGAAGTGCATTAGATGCTCCAGATTTATTAAAAGAAGGCACAAATGTAATGTTACAAATTAATACAGAAACAGACTTACCTTTATCTGTAGATATGCCTGCATCTGTAATTCTTGAAGTTACTTATACTGAACCGGGTATTAAAGGAAATACTGCAACAAATGCAACAAAACCAGCCACTGTTGAAACTGGAGCAAGTGTAAATGTTCCTTTATTTATAAATGAAGGGGATAAAATAAAAATTGATACTGCTTCCGGTAATTACATGGAGCGTGTTAAAGAATAGTTTTTTAATAACTATTTTTAATTATTATATATGAAATTCTCTTCAAAACAAACACTTAAAGAAATCGCCAATTTAATTAATGCTAATTATATTGGTGATGATGACTTCCCAGTTGAAGGCATGAATGAAATTCATGTTGTTACTCCTGGAGATATTGTTTTTGTTGATCATCCAAAATATTATGATAAAGCTCTACAATCTGCAGCTACCATTATTTTAATTAATAAAGAAGTAGATTGCCCAAAAGGTAAAGCTTTACTTATTTCTGATGATCCATTTAGAGATTTCAATACACTTACTAAGTATTTTAGACCTTTTCAACCTTCAAATGTTGCGATTTCTTCAACATCTAAAGTAGGAGAGGGAACAATAATTCAGCCTAATTGTTTTATTGGAAACAGTGTAATTATAGGTAATAATTGTATAATTCATCCAAATGTTACTATTTATGATAATACAATAATTGGTAATAATGTAGTAATTCAATCGGGTACAATTCTAGGTGCTGATGCATTTTATTATAAAAAGCGCCCAGAAGGTTTTGACCAACTTTTATCGAACGGAAGAGTTGTAATTGAAGATAATGTAGGAATAGGAGCTTTATGTACTGTTGATAGAGGAGTAACAGGAGATACTACAATTGGTGAAGGTACAAAAATTGACAATCAAGTGCATGTTGGCCACGATACAATAATTGGAAAAAAATGTTTAATTGCTGCGCAAACAGGAATAGCTGGATGTGTTATTATTGAAGATGAAGTTACCATTTGGGGACAAGTAGGAACCACAAGTGGAATTACAATTGGAGAAAAAGCAGTTATATTAGGGCAAACTGGAGTTACAAAATCGATAGAAGGTGGAAAGACTTATTTTGGAACACCTATTGAAGAATCTAGAGAAAAGTTAAAACAGTTAGTTAATATTAAAAGAATTCCTGAAATTCTAGATAAACTAAAGTAATATGACAAATAAAGAATTGCTAAGGAATTTTTATCTTTCAGATGGCATTAGAAACGTTAATGTATTAGATGAAATTTTACATGATGATGTTATCCTTCACTGGGATAGTTCAGAAGGCAAGTTAATTTTAGAAAAAGAAGGAATTTTAAACTTAGCCAAAGAGTTATGTCAAAATTATACAAAATCAATAATTGAAATTACTCATATTCTTGGCGAAGGCAACTTAGTTGCTTTGAGATATAATCATAAAGTTGCTGCTATTGAAAATCCATCTGAATTAATGGATATTGCTACAATTATTGTTATTTGGGAATTTTTAGGAAATAAATTAATAAAAGGACATCAAATTAGTCAACCAGCATAAAATAAAAAGAAAAAAGGTATCGTTTTTTTCTCAAAAAACTTACTTTTGCATCACAATTAAAAATATAATTATAATAATCATATCATGAGTGTTTTAGTAAATAAAGATTCAAAAATAATTGTTCAAGGATTTACAGGTAGTGAAGGAACTTTCCACGCTACTCAAATGATTGAATACGGAACAAATGTAGTAGGTGGAGTTACTCCAGGTAAAGGTGGTCAAACTCATTTAGACTTACCTGTTTTTAATACTGTAAAAGATGCAGTTGACCAAGCAGGTGCTGACACTTCAATCTTGTTTGTACCGCCAGCTTTTGCTGCTGATGCAATTATGGAAGCTGCTGATGCAGGAATTAAAGTTATTATTTGTATCACAGAGGGAATCCCAGTTGCTGATATGATTAAAGCTTACGCTTATGTACAAGATAGAGATTGTCGTTTAGTAGGTCCTAACTGTCCAGGTGTAATTACTCCAGGTGAAGCTAAAGTTGGTATTATGCCAGGTTTCGTTTTCAAAAAAGGTACAGTAGGTATTGTTTCTAAATCAGGTACATTAACTTATGAAGCTGCTGACCAAGTTGCAAAACAAGGTTTAGGAGTTACTACAGCTATCGGAATTGGTGGTGACCCAATTATTGGAACTACAACTAAAGAAGCTGTTGAATTATTAATGAACGATCCAGAAACTGAAATCATAGTAATGATTGGTGAAATTGGTGGTCAATTAGAAGCTGATGCTGCTAAATGGGTAAAGGCTGATGGAAACAGAAAACCTGTTGTTGGATTTATTGCAGGTGAAACTGCTCCAGCAGGTCGTACAATGGGTCACGCAGGTGCTATTGTTGGTGGTTCTGATGATACAGCTGAAGCTAAAAAGAGAATCATGAGAGAGAACGGAATTCACGTTGTAGATTCTCCAGCTGAAATAGGTTTAAAAGTAAAAGAAGTTTTAGGATAATCTAAAAACTATTAAATATAAAAAAAGGCGAAACATTTGTTTCGCCTTTTTTGTATAAACTAACTACTCTTCATTTAATAATCCCTGCTTTTTTAATGCTTTCTTCTTATTCTTTTTAAGTTTTTTAAGAAAATCATCAATTGAAACATTCAACTTTGTAACAATTACTATCCTATCATTTTTTTGAGCAGAAACTTTATCATCATAAAAAGTAGAAAGGCTTAATGTTGTTCCATATTTCAATTTATATTGGCCACCAATAGAATAACGCATTCTATTCCATTTTAAATAAGGCTGACTATTCATTTTTAAAAATATTTCAGAAGCAATAAAAACAGAAGTTTTTGTATTAGGAATATCATAATCTAAACTAATTTCTTCTCTCAGCATTTGTACAGGTTCTTTGTAATAATTCATAAAGTCTGGGTCAAAGCTATTTGTTGAATATTGATACTTTGAAGTTACTGCGGCTTTAAATTCGTCCCACTTTTTATTGTATTTAATTCCAATAAAGAATCTATGATTATCTTCTTCAAAAGAAGTAGTGAATCTATATCCGCCTAAAACATTTAATTTTTTAGTAAAATTATATTTTAAACTTATTTCTCCAGCACTTGATCTAAATTTATGAAAATCATTTTGTAATGAATACCTATATTCACCAGAAATTTTTAATTTCTTAGTTATTTTATAATCTACAGAAGTCATAAACCTTCCTTGCGTGTCAGTATAACTTTGACTATAAGATTCAATTGCAAAGAAAACTAGAAAATAGCTCAATAATTTTTTATTAATCATCACTATCTTTTGAAGTTGGAATTAAATTTAAACTTTCTTTAGAAAAATAATAGGCTTTAATAAGTGCTACGTCTTTTAAATAATCAATTGAGATAACTTCAACATTATGAATATTTAAACCTGTTCTAATTTTTAAATCTTCAAGTAATAATAATTTATTGTCGGGCTTAATTAATTCTACATTATCGTAAACGATATCTTTAGAATTTTCATTTTTCAAGAAATCTAATCGTTCTAAACAAAAAGTTAATATAAGAATTACTGCATTACAAGCAATTAACAAATAGTATCCATCATCTACAGAAGCTAATGAATTAATCATTCCAAGTGCCACACAACCAAAGAAATACCCCATATCTTTAATAGAAATAGCAATTGTTCTATATCTAATAATTGAAAACATTGCAAATAACCCAAATGCAAATCCAATTTTTATTTTTACAGCTCCAAGTAAACTACAAATCATGAAATTTACAACGTTGAATAAAACAAAATTAAAAATAAAATCTTTGTTTTTATGTTTTGGATAATAGATTAACCCAACCAATATAATGATTGATATAAAATCAATAATTGCTCTATTTGAAAATGCAGCAATATTAAATGCTGATGTAACTACTTCTTCGTTTTCCATTAGGTTAAATTATTTATTCTTTTGATTATAGGTAAAAAATTATTTTTTTTGATTTCGGGCATTAAGGATGCTACACCATATATATACTTACTTATACTTTGTTGCCTAATTGTATTTTCTTTAAAGTAAGTAGTTATTGGAGAGGCAATTGATGTTTTAGATTGTTTAACTTCTACAATAGCTACATTATCTAATTTAATTTCTTGATCACCGTCTTGAAAATGTAAATTCAAATCAATCGTAACACGTTCCGTAAAATTTTTATTTACTAATGTAATTCTACTAAAATTGTTTTTTAGAATTAACTTAATATCAGATATTTCTTTACGAATGTAACTTTGAATTACTTGCTTTCTATCTGCATTAATTTCAGAAATAATATTAGGTAAACGCTCTCTAAATTTATTGGTTCTACTTACTTTTTCTTTTTTCTTAATTTCAAAAAAACAAAGATTAGACTCTACATATCTTCTGCTTCTTACTTTAATTCTTTTAGCATATCCGTTATGATGATCTCTAAAAAACAATAGATTTGGGGTGTCAAAATAATTGTTTTCATAGGTAAAAACTCTCATTCCGTCTATTTCAAGCACGTTATAGTTATCTACTAAGCAAGGAAGAATATTATTTAAACCTTCTTCTGTTAAAGTATACTTACTATCAACTCTATTAAGCAATGAAACAGAATCTAATTCACTTAAAGAAACTGATTTTATTGAAATTAAGTTTTTTTTGAAATTTTTAAACATATTTTTAAAATGTAATTATTAAATCATCCATTGTAACAGAAGATTTTTTTGAAGAAATTTCTACTGTTTGCAAAACATAGACCTGGTCCCAACTACAAGAATCACAATCACCAAAAACCCAAATGTCATAGGTTCCTTTTTGTAAATATTCGAACCTAAAAGTCCCATCATATGAAGTATCTATATCATCAAATGGAGTTGAACTACCATGTACACCAATATAAACTTTTGCTCCACCAAGGTAATTTTCACTAACTAATACTCCGTTTGAGTTATAATCTTTACCGTATACTTTTCCAGTAATTGTAGCTAAACCTCCGTAACCTTCATCTTTTGAACACGAAAAGAATAAAGATGTAATTGCAATAATAATTAATAATTTATGTTTCATTTTAATTAGTTTTTAATGATTTTTATGTTAGTATTTGAGTTGATAACCACTAAATACATTCCGTTTGAATAACTTGAGAAATCTAAGTTCAATAAATTTGTGTTTTCATATTTATTAGTATACAAAAGCTGACCTTGTAAATTATATACTTCCACTTTTTCAATATTAAATTGACTGTTTTCAATAGTTAAATTTCCAGAAGTAGGGTTAGGGTATGTTGTTAATGATTGATTAAAAACTTCACTTGATATAGATAAAGATTCATTGTTAGCATTGAATGTTGGAGCTTGAATAACAAAACTTCCTGTTCCGTTTGGAATTCTTGCATAACCCATATTTGCAGTCTGAGCACCAAATGTTACAGTGTCTACAATTGTACCATCTGAATAAGAAAGTACGCAACTTTCTCCAGCGGCAGAGAATTTAAAGTCAGCATGTATTCCTTCTTGATTTAAATCTTGGTCTGCCCAAACGATTAAATAACTATTTGGTGCAATAGTAAGTCCTGATGGGAATTGCCATTTTAATAGATTTGTTGGATCGTCAGTGGCATATAAATAATCTAAACTTATAGTACTTGAAGTATTGTTATATAACTCAAACCAATCACTATAATCTCCATGTGGATCTGTTACCGTAGAAGTGTTTTGTGCCATTAATTCATTCACAACAATTTCTCCAGGTAAAATTTTAGGATAAGTTGCGGTTAAAGAATAATATTCATGTTCAGCACGTTCAGGTGAAAACTTACCAATAGTTGTATTTTCACCATAAATATAATATTGAGTAGTTATACTAGTAATTGTAATAGCATTTCCATATACATTATCTCCAGCAGCGCCATCATTATGAGCACCATCGTCATATAATGTAATCTTATTGAATGGTAATAAAGCATCTGTTCTATACCCTAAATAAACCGAACTTCCTGTTACATTTGTAACTGTTGCATTAATATTTATAACATCACCTATGGTTGGTAATGTGTTAGAAGGAGTAATATTTGCAATAGTTGGTTGTGTTGCTGTAAAGTCACTTAAAGCGCTAAGGTACGTAACACGTCCTGGCATTAAATTACTCAATCCTGGAGCAGTATTCATTCCTAAATTAACATCAGTAGTCATATTACTAGTAAACTGAGCATTTGTATAAAATTTATTAGGATCTGCAGTTACTGATGCACTAATTAATGTTTGAAATGCTTGAGCAGTTGCATAGTAACTATTATTAGAGAAATTTTCTGTTAATATTGTTTTATAATGTGCTAAATATTTTTTCTTATATGAAGGAATAGCAAGTATTTTTTGTACTAAGGGCCAACTAGATTCTGTTGAATGTAAAGTGTGAGATAATTGTCTTTTTGAAGTAGTATTATTTAATGGAGCACCACTACCAGTCATTCCGAATGTTCCAAAACACATGTTAAAATCCCATTTTATTGGGCTAAAACGGCCATTATCATCTTTATATATATAGTAATTTTGTTTAAACTGGCCAATGTAGCTATCTAAGTTTACCATAACATTATCTAGAGCTAACATCCATATAGCTCTATCAACATCTAAAATGGTTTCAATATTTGTAATGTCGTTACTTAGTGTATTAGTTAACGTTATCAAATCGTCCCAACCTAAATCTGATTTCATTTCATATGCTGATTCATAACTAGTACTGCTTGTTCCTAAATAAGCAAGGTTAGGTAAGTTTGTTGTTGTTGGTCCAGCACCCGCTGGTGGACTACAATTAAAAAAGGCATTTGTTTTTGAGCCAAAATGATTATCTACAAATTTTTTAGAAATAGACTCTACATTGGTATAAAGACCTATTAATGTTCCATTTACATATAAATTAGCATAATTAGATAATGGAGCATGCATATATTTACGAGTAATATTATAAGCAACAGTTTCTCTTACAAAAGTTGGATCAAAAATTACATTGTTTAATTTAATATCTGTATAACCTTGATAATCCTGATCTTGATAAGTATCGAGTTCAATATGAAAAGGGTTTTTGTTATAACTTGCATTATAAGAACTATTACCTTTAAATTTTACACCAACATTTGTTAATATAGTACCATTAATTGTTATAGATGTAGCTTGTGTATAGGCATCTGATGCTTCTGCGGCATCTAAAATTGCATCCCAATTACTTTGGGCAAATACAATTCTAATGTCTTGAATAGTATTTTCATCATAAAAAGATTGGCCAAATGATAAATATGAACAAAGTAATAGAAGTAAAGTATTTTTTTTCATCATGATATTTTTAAGTCTTATACCATTTAGACGAAATTTTAATTTAATTCTTGCACAGATAATTAATATTATAGTAATTTTATCTTTACATTTTAATTAAATAGCTGATATTCAGTTGTTAAAGTGAATTAAGTAGTTTTAAATAAATTGTATTAGAATAGAAAAGAGGTTTGTTTCAATTGAAACAAACCTCTATAGCAATAAAATCTACTAAAACCTACTTGCTAATAATTACTTTATGTGTTTTTACATCTTTTCCGGAGATATTTTAATTTAATTCTGGAGTAAATAAATATTTTTTATTTTCTTGGTTTATCATTTTTGTTATTTCGCATTCCAGGTGGTGGTCCATTTGGCCTTTTTTCTGAAAACGCACCTTTTAAACATCTACCAATATAAGGGTAACTCATTGTTGCAAAATAAACATAATTACCATTTAACATTGTTCCGTTACATTCATCTAAATCTCCTGAACCTTCTATATATTCCCAATCAGAAACAAATATTCCATTTGGATCAGTGTTTTCTATATTTTTGGTAGTTGATTGTTTAGGATTAGAATAGGTGCAAAATTCACCTGTTCTTGGATTTTTAGACAATCTAAAACTTGGTTTATAGTTTTCTGATTTTGAATAATAAATTGGAAACCCATCATTTGCATATCCTATTAAAATTAAATCTTCTCCATTATCTAGCTGAACAATTAACTCTAAAGGAATTCCATGATAATGATAAGCACCAGTTGGCTGCACATGAGCATTATTAAAGTCTAAACCTAAATTGAATTCGTCTTGTTTTGCTTCTATCCTATAAGTTTCTCCTGTTTCACATTCAAAACGTTCTGCGGTTTCTGGTTCAAATTTAATTCCATTTACAGCAACACCAAATTCTCTTGCCCATTTAGCATGCCCAGTTAGAACAGGGTTTAATGGAAAAGTATAAGTAAGTTTTTGTTCTGAGATTGTATTTGGATTTCCTTCATTTGGAAACGAACCTGTTTTATGATTAGGTAAACTATTGGTTATTAAAATTCTTTTTTCATTTGAAATAGTCATAGAAGTCTTTGTTCCAAAATCTGAATTATTAATAGTGTAAGCTTTAGTAAAATCTATAGCATTTATGTCTTGATTAGTATTTAGTTCTTTTTGAGATTTACATCCAACAAAAACTGTTCCTATAAAAAGTAGGTTAAAAAAAATTGATTTCGTTTTCATTTATTATTAAGTGTTTTGATGTCAGCCAATTCAATTAGCTAGACGATATTTTAATTTAACTCTTGCTCAAAAGCATTTTTTTTATTCAAATATCAAAAGAGTAAAGTATTTACCTTTTAGGCGGCCCTTTTCTTTCTGGTTTTGGCGCTTTTTTTAGTTCTTCTTTAGTTATGAAACCGTCTTTATTAGTATCAATTTTAGAGAAGTCGTCTTTTAGTGGACCTTTTACTTCTTTTTTGGATAATTTAGCATCCTTATTACTATCCATTTGCGTAAACAATTCATCTACTGTTGGCACTTTTCGTTCTTCTCTTTTTTCTTGCGCACAAGAACTAAATGAGATAATAAACAAACCGAATAATAAAGCAATTTGTTTCATACTATATTGTTTTTGAGTTATATAATATTAGACGACGATAATTTTTATTTCTTGTACAGAAAATTAATATTTTAAGTAACTTTAGTTTTTCATTCACAATAAAACATTGATAATAAGTTCGTAAAGTCAATTAAATAGCTTGAAAAAAATTGTACTAGAATAAAAAAGAGGTTCGTTTCAGTATAAAAACAAACCTCTTTTAAAATAATAAAATCTAATTTAAAATTGTATTATATGAGAAACTAATAAACTTATTTATCATTTTTGTGATTTATAGGAGGAGGAGCAAAAATGCTAGATAATTCTAAAATTAATCTGTTGTAATTTTCAAGTTGTTCAGGTTTACATATTTTTTTGATGTCTAAAAAATGATTATAATGCGCTTGCTCAACTTCAGATTTGTATGTGTTTAATATGCTTAAAATAGAGTCTTTTTTAGATTTATTTTCTTGTGAAGCTAACTCTAAATACAATTTGTTTTTAGTTTCATTAATTTTTTGATCTAAGTCATTAATTTGACTACTATGTTTATCAATTAACTTTTTATATTCTATAATTTGTTGTTCATCAAAATCTAGTATATCAATTACAATTTCACTAGGTCTTTGTTTTGGTCTCTCATTTGGTCTTGGACCTTTAAAGAATAAGAATGATAGCGTAATAATGTTTATAATAAACAAAACTATTACTGCAAAAGTTAATAATTTATTTTTTGTCATCTTGTTAATATAATTGATTATTGACTCTATTTACTAATGAAGTAACATTGTCATTATTCTGATTTTCAGTACTGCTTTTTTGTATTAAATAGGTAGTATTTAAAGAAATAAGCACTACAACTGATGCTGCAACTAACCACTTAACGTAGGTTTCAACAGGTTTTTGGTCGTTTATTTTGGATTGTATTTTAGAAAATAGTTGGTCATTTGGAGTTACTTGAGTAATTCCATTTGTACTATTTAATATATTTTCAATCCATTTATCTTTTTCCATTGTAATTGAATTTATTCTTCTACTATTTTAGACGAAAAAAATTATTTATTCTTGCGATATTCTTCAAATTTATTTGATAATTTTTCTTTTAGCTCCTTTTTTGCTCTAAAAACTAAAGATTCTACAGCTGAAATACTTATTTCCATAATTTCAGAAACTTCGGGATTACTTAATCCATCTACTTTTGAAAGTATAAAAGCTGTTTTTTGATTTTCTGGTAAAGTATTAATTACTAAAAATAATAATTTAGCGTCTTCTTGCTGCTCTAAAAGTATTCCAGGATGTTCAAAATTTGAAATATTGGTCAATTCAAATTCATTCTGACTCTTTTTTCCAAAGATAAAAAATCTTTTTTTACTGTTTTTCTTTTTTATAAAATCTAAGGATTGATTAATTGTGATACGATATAACCATGTTTTAAGTGATGAATTTTCTTTAAAATCTGATAAAGATTCGTGTACTTTTAAAAAAACATCTTGAGTAATTTCTTCAGCATCTTCAACGCTTTGAACATAATTAAGTGCAACGTTATACACCAAAGATTGATGTTCGTTGTAAACCGAGTTAAAATTACGTTTAATTTGCGTCATTAATTATTTCATTGTCATTTAGACTATGGTTAAAAGAAAAGGTTTAATCCAAAATATACTATTTTTTAAAGATTAAAATATTCTTATATTTGAAGTTTAATTGAAACAAACCAAACGTATATAAATTATTATGAAACTATTAGAAGGTAAAGTTGCCATTATAACTGGTGCCAGTAGAGGTATTGGTAAAGGTATTGCTGAAGTATTTGCTCAGCAAGGAGCTAATGTTGCATTTACATACAGTTCGTCTGTAGAGTCAGCAACAGCTTTAGAAAATGAATTAAACGCTTTAGGTGTTAAAGCAAAAGGATATAAATCAAATGCAGCTGATTTTAATGAATCACAAAAACTAATTGATGATGTTATTGCTGAATTTGGAACTATCGACATTTTAATCAATAATGCAGGTGTTACTAAAGATAATTTGTTAATGCGTATGAGCGAAGAAGATTTTGATGCAGTTATCGAAATTAACTTAAAGTCGGTGTTTAACATGACTAAAGCCGTACAAAAAATTATGTTGAAAAACCGTAAAGGTTCTATCATTAACATGAGTAGTGTAGTAGGAGTAAAAGGTAATGCTGGTCAAGCTAATTATGCTGCGTCAAAAGCAGGTATGATTGGTTTTACTAAATCTATTGCATTAGAATTAGGTTCAAGAAATATTCGTTCAAATGCAATTGCTCCAGGTTTTATTGAAACAGAAATGACAGCAAAATTAAACGAAGATACGGTTAAAGGTTGGAGAGAATCTATTCCGTTAAAAAGAGGTGGAACTCCTGAAGATATTGCAAATGTGTGTGTTTTCTTAGCTTCAGATATGAGTGCTTATGTAACCGGACAAGTGATTAATGTTGATGGAGGAATGTTAACTTAATAGTATGACAAAGACAACAATCTTGCTTCTAGTACTTTCAGTAGTAATTGCTGGATTATTGTCGTTTTATCAATATATATACAAAGCCAAAAACAGGTCAAAAGTGACGTTGTTTTTGGCTTTTTTACGTTTTATTTCCATTTTTACAATTCTGATATTACTTATTAACCCTATAATCAGTAGAAAAATTAACGAAATAGAGAAAATTCCTTTACCTATAATTGTAGATAATTCTAGCTCTATTTCTGAATTAGAGAACACTTCTAAATTAACCGAATTATTCAACGTAATTCTTAAAGACAAAGGTCTTGTCGATAAATATGCCGTTCAAGCGTATACTTTTGATGAAGGTTTAAAATCGTCTGAAAGTCCTGATTTTAAAGGAAAGCAAACTCGTATTGACAATGTTGCCAAAGAACTAAAGCAATTGTATCGTAACAAGAAATATCCTGTTGTTTTATTAACCGATGGAAATCAAACACAAGGAAATGATTATGTATATGCTTTTCCTGAAAATATTGCGGTTAACCCTGTAATATTAGGCGATACAACAACTGTTGTCGACTTAAAAGTAGCGCAAATCAACGTAAATAAATACGCTTTTTTAAAGAATAAATTTCCTGTCGAAATCTTTTTGCAATACAACGGAAACCAATCGGTTGAAAGTACGTTTTCAATTATGCAGGGAAATCAGGTTGTATTTAAAGAAAAAGTACGATTTACCAAAGAGAAAAGAACAATTACAGTAAATGCTTTATTGCCTGCAACTAAAGTTGGAATCCAAAAATATACAGCAGTAATTTCACCTTTATCTGCAGAAAAAAACAAAACCAATAACTCTAAATATTTTGCGGTTGAAATTTTAGATCAGCGCAGTGAAATTGCTTTAATTACCGATATTAATCATCCAGATATTAGTGCGTTAAAAAGAAGTATTGAGATTAATGAACAACGTAAAGTAACTGTTCTTAATATAAATGAAATCAAATCATTAGATAATTATAATTTATTTATAATTTATCAACCCAATTCTAAATTTCAATCGGTTTTTGATCACATAAAAAATAGCAATTCAAATTGTTTTATCATTACAGGAAAGCATACCGATTTTACTTTTTTAAACAAAAATCAAAAGTATTTTGCTTTTCAAAGCACCCATCAAACAGAGAATTATTCAGCTAATTTTAATTCATCATTTACCAACTTTTCTCAAGAAAATATTGGTTTTGAAAACTTTTCTCCATTAGAAAATAAATTTGTTTCCATTGTTCCAAAAACTAAAATAGAAACATTGCTTTTTGCTCGTGTTCGAAATGTTACTTTAGAAACGCCTTTATTGGCTTTTACCGAAGTAAACAAACAACGAACTTCATATTTATTTGGAGAAAACCTTTGGAAATGGCGTAGTGAAACCTATTTAGCAAAGAATGATTTTAAAGATTTCGATTTGTTTATGGATAAAACCATTCAGTATTTGATTTCAAACGATGTTAAAAAGAATTTGGTTGTACAACATGAAAACTTTTATAATGCTGGCGAAAACATTAGCATTAAAGCACAATATTTCAATAAAAACTATGAATTTGATGCAGATGCACTTCTGGAAATAATATTGGTAAACCAATCTACTAAAAAAGCGCTGAAATACAATTTTATTAAAACCAACACCGATTTTGAAGTTGTATTTAATGATTTAGAAGCAGGAAACTATTCGTTTACGGTTAGAGAAACAAAACAAAAGGATATTTATAACGGAAGTTTTGAAGTTTTGAACTACAACAGCGAAAAGCAATTTGTAAACCCAAACAAAGACCAACTGACACAATTGGCTAAGAATACCAACGGAAATGTGTATTACACTAATCAAATTGCTAGTTTAATAGACGTTTTAACCAAAGACGAACAATACAAACCAATTGCTAAGCAAACAGTACAAAAATCTCCGCTAATTGACTTAAAATGGCTTTTAATCTTATTAACCATTACATTGGCAACGGAATGGTTTGTGAGAAAGTATAATGGGTTGGTTTAAGTATATTAATTAAATTTTTTACAAATATACTTTTAAATCATTTCTAACATTATTTATATGATTTTTATATAGTAAAAAATGTTCTTCATAATTTAATTTTAATCTATTTGCTAAAACTTTTGCTTCATTAATTTTATGATTAATAATTTCTAAAGTATCTCCTTTTTCTGGAATTAATTCAAACAAATCTCTCGTTATTTCAGTAGTATTTTTATTAATTTCTATTGACCGTTCTTCATTAAATTCATAAAAAATATTTATGTGATGATGTTCAAAATGAGGAAATGATTTTAATTTATTTGAGTAAAATTCAACTTCTTTTTTAATATTTTCAAAATGTTCTTGACTATCAATTTGACTTTTCTCATAAGTTTCAAACTGATATGTTAATAAATTTAAATAATTCATATGCTCAAGATAATATTCAGAAGCTTTTTTAGCAGCATTAATTTTTTCTTTCCAAAAAAATGTTTTGAGTTCTTTATTATATTTTTCTTTATCTAAATAAAATTGAATTAAATTACGAATAAACCAAACAAATGCACCTGATATTATTGCAATTACTAATGTTCCGACTTCTGGATAGTCTTTTAAAAAAAGTTAAAAAAATTCATAAATAATATAATTTATTATTAATAAAGAAACTATATCAAATATAATAAAAATCCTATTTATGATTGTTAAATTTCTTACAAAAATAAAAAAAAGAAAGCCGTAATAATTACGGCTTTCCACAATTGTTTACTATTCATATAAACGATTGTTATTTCGACGAAGGAGAAATCTCATAATATAATAACTGTTGAGATTCTTCATGCTTCGGAATACCAAAACGAAGAAAAAAAGAAAACTACTTCTCGTATTTTTTCTTTTGGAGCATATCCGCAGCTGTTTGATAATAAGCAGTTGCTTCTTTAATTAAGTCTTCGCGTTTATTTTTCATTAAAACTTCCTCATAATAAATTTGATTATCAGCATCTATTTTTTCGTTTTCAATACGCTTTAACTCAAATTGTTTTGCTTTTTTTACTGGAGAATGAATGGTAAGTATATTATCTTTTATATAACCTAAATCTTCATAAGTTGCAATAAAAGCTCTTGGTTTGTATGTTTCTTTTAAAACGTCTTGTCCGTAAAATTTACTTTGGTATTCAAAATTTAATAAACCAAAAAGTGTTGGCATTAAATCTATTTGCGACATCAACTTGTTATTATTTGTAGATTTTACGAATCCTGGAGCATATATCATAGCCGGAATGCGGTATTTATCCATTGGTAATTCTGTTTTTCCTGAACTAGAAGCACAATGATCAGCAACGATTACAAAAACTGTATTTTTAAACCAAGTTTGTTTTTCAGCCATTTTAAAGAAATTACGTAAAGCATAATCTGTATATTTAACACCTCCATCACGTGATTTTCTATTTGGAGAAATATCAATCTTATCAGGATATGTAAATGGTCGGTGGTTACTAACTGTCATCCAATGATTAAAAAAAGGTTTTCCTGTTTTTGCTTCTTCATTCATTGTTTTAATCGCTTTATTCGCCATGTCTCCATCACAAACACCCCAAATGTTGGCAAACGTAATTTCATCTTCACTAAAAGTAGTTTTATCAATAATATCGTAACCGTTTCCACTAAAAAAATCACGCATATTATCAAAATAAGCGTCACCACCATATAAGTACTTCACTTGATATCCTTTGGAAGCAAAAATACTCGCTGTGCTAAATTTATTTTTGTTGTCTTTTCGTTTTACAACACTTTCACCAGGAGTAGGAGGAATGCTCAATGTCATGGCTTCTAAACCCCTCACTGTTCTATTACCTGTAGCAAATAAATTTGAAAAATTAAGACTTTGTAGAGCCAAAGAATCTAAAAATGGAGTTATGTTTTTTTCTGAGCCATACATTTTCATGTATTCTGAGCTAAGACTTTCAATTGTAATCAACACGACATTCATTTTCTTTTCGGTAGTATCTGTTTTAATAGTTCTCAAAGTAGAATTTTCAGCCATTTCTGGTATTTGATTTCTAACCAATTTATAAGCTTCACTTTCAGGTATAGTATTGTAAAATGTAAAGAAATCTAACTCACTATTCATAAATGCACCATAGAATTTATAAATTCCATTGGCTTGTAATTCATTTGTAAAAATATTTGTTGAATTCTCTTGTTTAGCAAGTATTGGAATTAAATTTAAAGAAACTATGAATAAGATAAAATAAATTCCTGCAATTTTAAGTTTATCTATAAATGAAGGTAAATTTTCTAGATAAAATTTAGATTTTTTCACAATGATATAAGTTGCTATCGTTGTAAGCAATCCAACTCCTATAAATAATGGTATAACAGGATAGGATTCCATTATATTACCAATAACTGTATTTGTATAAACCAAATAGTCAACTGCTATGAAATTGTATTTCACACCAAATTCGTTCCAAAAGAAAAACTCACTTAACGCATTTTGAATGACAATTAAACTAAATAAAAAAATGGTAAAAATGAAAGAAGCAAATCGTATTTGTTTTCTAAATTTTGGGATAAATAACTGTGTACCAAACAAAAGGGTTTTAGTACCTACAAATATTATTCCTAGCATTGGTAAAACACCACCATATTCATGAAGTATTGTTTTGCCAGAAAGAATATACAATAGTATTGTTATATAAGTTCCAAATATAAGATAACCCCAAGGTTTATTGTACTTTGTCTCTGAAAGAAAAATTAAATACAACCATAAAAAAATACTAGCAATTGTAAATATCAATATATCAGATAGAAGTCCGAAACTGAAAATTTTTAAAATAGATACAAAACTAAATTTTGATTGTGTTATAGGGTGAAACAGTAAAACCAATCGCAAAATGAAACTTGCTAAAACATATAATAAAGTAAGGTTTATGTATGGTAAAAAGTATTTCTTTAAATTCATTTTATTAAAATTGAATAACATTAATATTTAATCCAAAATTAGAATTAGGAAATTCATCTTTGCTTAAGACTAACTTAAGTTTTGCTTAAAATAGAAGTTACAATACTTCCATTATTGAAAAAAAAGAGTTAATTTGTAGTAATAAATATAATAGTCATGAAAAATATTTTTTTAATTGTTTCAATCTTATTTAGTTCAATAGTTTTTTCTCAAAACTGGAAGTTAGATTTTGATGAGGCAAAACAATTGGCAAACGAAGAAAACAAAAATATTATACTTGTTTTTTCAGGTTCTGATTGGTGTGCTCCGTGTATAAAATTAGATAGAAATATTTGGCAATCAGAAGCTTTTAAAAAAGAATCAGATGAAAATTGGATTATAGTTAAAGCTGATTTTCCAAGAAAAAAAGCAAACCAATTGGAAGATGCACAGATGAACAAGAATAGAAAAATGGCTGAAAAATATAATATTGAAGGTAGTTTTCCTTTAGTAGTTGTTCTTGATAAATCGGGGAAAATTTTAGGCAAAATGGGATTTAAAAATGTTTCTTCAGAGGAATATGTTAAAATGATTCAAGAAATTGAGAAATAAGCAATATGAAAAACCTCCTTTATCTTTTTTTACTTAGTAGTTTCATTTCTTTTGGACAAGTAGTTCATAAAAAGAAATATAGCGTATTAGGAAGTCCTTTTGAAATAACTGTGATAAGTAAAGATACTGTTGAGGGGAATTTCTTTTGTAAAGAAGCTTTTGGAGAAGTTAAAAGAATTGAGCATTTAATTTCAGATTGGATTCCTACAACCCAAGTTTCAAAAATTAATCAAAATGCAGGAATTCAACCTGTAAAAGTTGATTTTGAAGTTTTTGATTTATTGGAAAGAGCTGTAAAATTTTCTAAACTTACCAATGGGGCTTTTGATATTAGTTATGCTTCTATGGATAGGATATGGAAATTCGACGGAAGCATGAAGCATATGCCTACGGAAGAAGAAATTAAAAATTCGGTAGCAAAAGTGGGTTATCAAAACATCATTTTTAACAGTAAAGACACCACTGTATTCCTTAAAAACAAAGGAATGAAGTTGGGGCTAGGAGGAATAGGCCAAGGTTATATTGCAGATAAAATTAAAGATTTATTACAAGAAAAAGGATGTAAAGCAGGTGTAGTCAATGTTTCAGGAGATATTAATACTTGGGGAAGTCAATTAGACGGATCGCCTTGGACTGTAGGAATTATAAACCCTATGAATAAAAATAAAGTTTTTGCTACATTCCCATTAATAGATAGTGCAGTAGAAACTTCTGGAAGTTATGAAAAGTATGTAACCTTTAATGGAATTAGGTATTCACATATAATAGATCCTAGAACAGGATATCCATCTAGCGGAATTGTAAGCGTATCTGTTTTTGCAAAAAAAACAGAATTAGCCGATGCATTAGCTACCTCAATATTTGTTATGGGAGTAGAAGTAGGTTTGGATTTAGTTAACCAATTGAATGGAATAGATTGCATTATTGTAGACGATAAAGGTGCAATTCATGTTTCAAAAAATATCGATTTAAAAAATAATTAATACAATATAATATGAAAAAATCAATTCTGTTTTTAATACTGTTTAGTGCATTTTTTTCATGTAATTCTGTAAAAGAATACGATAAGCAATACATTAACGATCCTGACATGAAGTTATCTGCAAGAACTTCGGAAAGATACGAAACTACTTTTCAAGTATATAGAGAAGCAGCTGCAGGAGCAAACGGAGGAAAAACAGGCGGTGGTTGCGGTTGTAACTAATAACTTAAGATTTAAATGAAAAACAAAATAACATTAGTATTCTTTTTTACCATACTCTTTTCATTTGCACAGGAATCAGATTCATCTGCAGTTGTTTATAAAAAAAGGGTTTTAGAAAGTACCGAAATTGATTTTTTAGTAAGTTACTATAAACAAGATGGTATTCATTCTGCAGTTTCTGGTGGAATAGGTTCTGAAAATTTAACGGATTTAGCATCAAATATTGTTGTTGCTATGCCAATGAATGAAGATGACGTATTAACAATTGATGTTGGGATTTCTGCTTACACTTCAGCTTCTTCAAGTAATATTAACCCATTTAATGCTTCAGGAGCTTCTAGTGGAGACGATGATGATAGACCCCCGTTTGCTGGACCAACTGGAACACCATGGCAAGCATCATCAGGAGCATCGGCTTCAGATGTATATGCGTCAGTTGTTGCAAATTATAGTCATAGTAGCGACGATAGAAATTTCATATGGAGTGCTGATGTTGCTTTTTCAAATGAATATGATTACACTTCTATTGGATTTGGAGGCGGAATTTCTAGGCTTTTTAACGATAAGAATTCAGAAATTTCAATAAAAGGTAACGTATATTTGGACCAATGGAGACCAATATACCCAACTGAGCTAAGTGAGTTTTCCAAATACGGTATTGATTTTCAGAATAATGGTTATTTTAATGGAATTACAGTTTTAGATCAAAATGGATTAGCATCTACAAGTTATTTACCATCCGATTTCACAAAATGGAATGGTACAAATAGAAACTCTTATTCTGCATCTTTTGGTTTTTCACAAATAGCAACAAAAAAAATGCAGTTTTCATTATTTTTTGATCTTTTATCACAACAAGGTATGTTGTCAACTCCATATCAAAGAGTTTATTTTGCAGACAAAGCAAATTACTATATAGGTGACCCACAATACATTTCAGTGTATACAACTCCTCAAAATCAAGGTGTGTATCAATTAGCTGATGACATTGAAAGGTTACCTAATACACGCTTTAAAGTACCTTTTGGAGCTCGTTTAAACTATTATTTAAATGAAAGAGTAACAGTTAGAACATATTATCGTTATTACTGGGATAATTGGGGGGTTACTGCAAATACAGTGAGTATTGAGCTTCCTGTAAAAGTTACAGATAAATTTACTATATATCCTTCTTATCGTTATTATACACAAGATAAAGCAAAATATTTTGCTCCATTTGAAACACATTTATCTACTGAAAAATACTATACTTCAGATTATGATTTGTCTACATTTAATGCAAATCAATACGGTTTTGGAGTAAGTTATACTGATATTTTTACATCTCTTAAAATATTAAAATTTGGCTTAAAAAATTTAGATTTGAGATTTAGTCATTATAACAGAAACGATGGCTTAAAAGCTAATATTATTACTTTCGGAGTTAAATTTGTAGAACAATAATATGCATATTTTAATTATAGAAGATGAAATAGGAATTTCAAATTTTCTAAAACAAGGATTAGAAGAAGAAAACTTTACTGTTTCAACTTCAAATAATGGTCTTGAAGGTTTAGAGAAAACATTTAATAATAAAATTGATTTAATCCTACTCGATTGGATGATGCCTAGAATGAATGGTTTAGAAGTTTGTAAAGCTATTAGAGCTCAAAACAATTCAGTTCCAATTCTCTTTTTAACTGCAAAAGATACGGTACTAGAAACGATTGAAGGTTTAAAAGCAGGAGCTAACGATTATATTAAAAAACCATTCAGTTTTGAAGAGTTATTAGAAAGAATAAAAATTCACTTTAGAGAAAATAAAGAAATTTCAATTTTAACCTTAGGTAATATCAAGTTAAATAAAGATCTTTTTCAAGTATTTGTAAATGATGTTGAAGTTAGTTTAACTCAAAGAGAGTTTGAATTATTAGCGTATTTGATTAAAAATAAAGGAAAGGTTTGTACAAGAAATGCTATAATCGAAGATGTTTGGGATATTCATTTTGAATATGATACCGGTGTCATAGATGTTTTTATGAATGCTATTAGAAAAAAACTAAATTTAACAAAAGACCAAGATTTAATTAAAACCATTCGTGGTGTTGGGTATATTGCAAATGACAAATAAATTTTCTTTTTCATTTAAAAACAGAATCGCTTTCAATTATATTGTAAGTGGTTCAATCCTAATTGCTTTTGTGTTTTTATTTATTTTTTATATTGTTAGACTTAGTGTCAATAAACACATAAATGATGAAATTTATATTGAATTACAAAAACATATTGATGATGTTAAAATTGACGTACATGATACATATTTAATTCAAGTTGATCAATGGGCTGCTGTTGAACATAATTCTGTTGATATTAATCCTGTTTTTGTACAGTTTTTTGATAATAATCGTGAATTAATAGATAAATCTCCTAATCTTAACAGTTTAAATTTAAAACTTCAATCAGAAGATCAAAACAATGCTTTTTTTAATACATCACTTAATAATGAACCTATAAGACAAATTCAAAGGCCAATTATTCAAAACAATAAAATAATAGGATATGTTATCGTAGCAATGTCAATAGATGATTTTGAAATTGTTGTAATTTTAGAAAGAGTTCTACTCATAACTTTTCCATTAATTTTAATTGTACTTTTTCTAATTGCTCGTTTCTTTGCTGGGAGAAGTATAAAACCCATTAATTTAATAACCGAAACAGCAAATTCTATAACAAAAGACAATTTATCTCAACGTATTCCATTACCTATAAATAAAGACGAATTACATCAACTATCAACAAAAATTAATGAACTGTTAGATAGAATAGAAAGTGCTGTTGAACGTGAAAAAAAGTTTACTTCAGATGCTTCTCATGAATTAAGAACACCTTTGGCTATTATAAAAGGAACACTCGAAGTCTTAATTAGAAAGCCAAGGGAAAAGGAAGAATATGAATCTAAAATAAATTATTGTATTACAGAGGTAGACCGTTTAAATAATTTAGTAGATCAGTTATTATTACTAGCCCGATTTGAAAATCAAAAGCACAACATTAAATACGAATCAGTTTCAATAAATGCTTTAGTTTTAGATTCAATATCAAGGTTTTCTAAACAAATAAAAGAAAAAAACATCCAAATAAAATCAATTTTTTTAAAAGACTTTTACATCAATTCAGATAATTATTTACTTTCAATAATTTTTAGCAATATTATCTCAAATGCAATTAAGTATTCTAAAAATGAAGCACAGATTAATATTGAAGTTACTGAAGTTGACGGAAAAGTAAATTGTATAATAGAAGATAATGGAGTAGGGATTAATCCAACGGATTTAAAAAATATTTATAACTCATTTTACCGTTCAAACGCGGAAAACCACCCAGAAATAAAAGGAAATGGTATAGGTTTGTCAATAGTTAAGCGTATATGTGATTTATTAAACATTTCAATTGAAATCTCAAGTATTGAAAACCAAGGTACAACCGTAAAATTAATTTTATCTTAATTAATTTCTAAGTTAAGTATAGTTGTCCAATTTTTAGTAATTTTACATCATGAATAAAATAATTGCCATTTTATTATTAACATTATTTTTGTGTGCCAACACATCAATAGGGCAATTATTGAAGATTCCTAACTTAATTGAGCATTACAATGAGCATAAAAATGAAGTTGCTACAAATTCAAGTTCATTTATAGGTTTTATAAAGCTTCATTATTCAAAAGACTCAGAAAATAATAATGCTGAGCATCAAAATTTACCTTTTAAAACATTTGATAATACTGCAAATGTATTATTTACCTTTCCTGTCTTAAACTTTCAAATAGAAATTATTAAAACTTTAATTTCTGTAACAAAAGAATTTGTTTACAAGAACTACTTCAAATCTAACTTATTTACTTCAATTTGGCTACCGCCTAAAATAAACTAACATTTACTCTTTAGAAATTCTTCCCGATTTCTGTTTTTTTATTTGTATTTATCTGAAAATTTGATAAATACTATTCAGTAATTTTTCAATTTACTTATAATGTTAGAAAAAATTATAGCTTTTAGCTTAAAAAATAAATTCATAATTATTTTATTAACACTTGGAATATTTGGATTTGGATTATATTCTTTAACCCAAATTTCAATTGGTGCTGTTCCAGATGTTACCAATAATCAAATTCAAGTAATCACAACATCACAAAACCTTTCTACACAAGATATTGAACAATATATTACTTATCCTGTTGAATTAGAAATGGCAAATTTACCTGGAGTAGAAGAAATTCGATCTATTTCAAAATTCGGATTATCAGTTGTAACTATTGTCTTTAATGACGAAATGGGGACCTATTTACCAAGGCAATTAATTGCTGAAAAAATAAAATCAGCTTCAGAAAAAATTCCGGAAGGTTTTGGAACTCCAGAAATGGGTCCCATTACTACTGGTTTAGGAGAAATATACCAATATACTTTAGAAGTTAAACCTGAATATAAAGACGAATATTCTGTAACCGATTTAAGAACCCTACAAGATTGGGTTGTAAAACGTCAATTATCTGGAATAAAAGGAGTTGTAGAAATTAATACTTGGGGTGGATTTCTTAAACAATACGAAATAGCAATTACGCCTTCTTCTTTAAAAGCGATGAATATATCTGTAAATGATGTTTTTACCGCTTTAGAAAGCAATAACAGCATTGCAGGTGGAGCATATATTGAAAAAACAAATCAGAGTTATTTCATTCGTGGCGAAGGAAAAGTAAAATCTATCGAAGACATCAATAATATTGTTATTAAAAATATAAATGGAAATCCTATATATATTAAAAATGTAGCCAATGTTCGTTATGGTTCAGCCAATCGTTTTGGAGCCATCACAGGAAATGGTGAAGGTGAAAAGGTTTTAGGACAAGTAATGATGCTAAAAGGAGGAAATTCTAAACAAGTAATTGATGATGTAAAAGCAAGAGTTATAGAAATCGAGAAAACATTACCAAAAGGTGTTTTTATTAACGGATTTTTAGAGCGTAGTGAATTAGTTGGAAAAACAACGTTCACAGTTGCTGAAAATCTTATTTTAGGTTGTTTGATTGTAATTTTCGTAGTGGTTTTATTATTAGGAAATTGGCGTTCAGGATTAGTTGTAGCTTCGGTAATTCCATTATGTTTGCTTTTTGCAATTTCTTTTATGAATATTTTCGGAATTGATGCCAACTTAATGAGTTTAGGTGCGATAGATTTTGGAATTATAATAGATGGAGCTGTAATTATAGTCGAATTTATTGCTTTTCAAATTGCTCATAAATCGAAGCATTTAGTTGGATTATCAAAAGAAGACAGACAAGTTCAAATTGATGAAATAACCTATAAAAGTGCTTCAAAAATGATGAATTCGGCTGTTTTCGGTCAATTAATCATTCTAATTGTATTCATTCCTATTTTATCCCTTTCGGGTGTTGAAGGGAAAATGTTTAAACCAATGGCAATGACATTTAGTTTTGCTTTAGTAGGTGCTATGTTATTTTGTTTTACTTATGTTCCAGTAGTTTCATCATTATTTTTAAAGCCTAAAGAGGAAAATCCTAATTCTCTTTCAAATCGATTAATCAATAAATTAAATTCTTGGTATTTACCTGTAATTACTTGGTCTTTAAATAATACTAAAAAAGTATTGTATGGAGCACTTGCCTTATTGGTTTCAGCTTTAGTATTATTCACAACAATGGGTGGAGAATTTATTCCAACTTTAGATGAAGGCGATTTTGTTATTCAACCCGTTTTAAAAACAGGAACTTCATTAAGTAAAACCATTGAAACTACTACAAAAATTGAACAAATAATTTTAAAAAACTTTCCTGAAGTTTCTCAAGTAGTTAGTAGGATAGGAGCTGCAGAAGTTCCAACTGATCCTATGAGTATGGAAGAAAGTGATGTAATTGTAAAATTAAAACCAAAATCTGAATGGGTTTCAGCTGATTCTAAAGACGAATTAGCTGATAAAATAAAAGAAGCTATTGAAAAGAAGATTCCTAACATGGAAATAGAATTCACGCAACCTATAGAAATGCGTTTTAATGAACTTATTTCAGGAACACGTTCTGATGTTGCTGTAAAAGTTTTTGGGGATGATTTGGAAGTTTTAGCTCGTAAAGCTGACGAAATTGCTAAAGCTATTAAAAATGTAGAAGGAGCATCAGATATTATTATTGAGAAAACAGAAGGTTTACCACAAATGGTAGTTAAGTATAACCGTTCTAAAATAGCACAATTCGGAATGAATATTGCTGAATTAAATGATGTTTTATCGTTAGCTTTCGCAGGAAAAACTGTTGGAACTGTATTTGAAGGAGAAAAACGTTTTGATATGGTTATTCGTTTAGATAAAAATAATCGTACTGATATTCAGGACATTGAAAACTTATATGTTTCTACTCCAAGTGGAAATCAAATTCCTTTACAAGAATTAGCCGAAATTGAATATACTTCTGGTCCAGCAAAAATTTCAAGGGATAACACCAATAGAAGAATTGTAGTTGGAATTAACGTAAGAAATAGAGATTTACAAAGTGTTGTTGATGATATTCAGGAAATAGTAAATACAAAAATTAAATTGCCAACAGGCTATAGAGTAACTTATGGTGGGCAATTTGAAAACTTACAAAGTGCAAAAGATAGATTATTAATTGCTGTACCAATTGCTTTAGCATTAATATTCATATTATTATATTTTGCTTTTGGGTCAGTTAAAGAAGCATTAATGGTTTATTCAGCCATTCCTTTATCTGCAGTTGGTGGAATTTTATTCTTATGGATTCGTGATCTACCTTTTAGTATTTCTGCTGGTGTTGGGTTTATTGCATTATTTGGAATAGCCGTTTTAAACGGAATTGTACTCATTGAACATTTCAAAGAATTAAAACACCAAGGTATGAAAAACATAAACGAATTAATCTTAAAAGGAACTACTGATAGACTTCGACCTGTTTTATTAACTGCAAGTGCAGCAGCTTTAGGTTTTCTACCAATGGCAATATCTTCATCAGCTGGAGCAGAAGTTCAAAGACCTTTAGCAACTGTTGTTATTGGTGGATTGTTCACAGCAACATTATTAACTATGTTAGTATTACCAATACTTTACAAGATTTTGGATACTAAAGAATTTAAAAAACCTAAATTTAAAAAAAATGAATCAGGAACTTTTGTAATTGTATTTTTCATATTTTCAAGTTTTACATTTGCTCAAAACAATGATCCAGAACTTGATAGTTTAATTTCAAAAGGAATTGCGAATAACAAGAATATAAAAGCAATGCAATTACAAGTAGATAAAGCTAAGGCAACTATTAAAACAGCATATTCTATAGATAAAACAAATATTTATTACAGTTATGACCAAAATAATTTAGCAATTAATAATGAACCTTTAAAAGTATTTGGAGTGCAACAAAGCTTTGCATTTCCAACAGTTTATGGAGCACATAAAAAAGTATTACAAGCTGAATATGAAAAAGAAATTTCAAATTTAGATTTACAAAAAAGTCAATTAACTCTTAACATTTCTATAGTTTATAACCAAATTGTATTTCTACAACATCAAGAAAAATTATATATATATTTAGATAGTTTGTATCAAAATTTCTCAAAAGCAAGCGATAGACGTTTTGAATTAGGGGAAACAAATTACTTAGAAAAAATCACAGCTGAAGCTAAGTTTCGTCAAATTAAAACCAAATTAAATCAAATTGAAAAAGATAAAATCGGGTTTTATGATAAGCTTAAATCTTTAGTCCAATCTGATGATAAATTAGTAATTACTTCTAACGAATTAAAGGCTGAAAATAATTTAAGTAACACTAACAATAAGGATCTATATAGTTCTTATTATGAAAACATTACGAATATTTATAAAAAACAAATTTCTTTTCAAAAACAACAATCTTTACCTGATTTAAATATAGAATATTTTCAAGGAAAAAATACAGGTTTATCTTCTTCTTTATATGGATTTCAGGTGGGAGTTTCTATTCCTTTATTCTTTAACGGAAATGTTGCTAAAAACAAAGTTGCTAAAATTGAATTACAAAGTTGGGAAGCTCAAAAAGAAAATGAAATATTAAAAATAGAAACACATTTAAGTCAGCAAAAACAAACTTTAGAAAAGTTTCAAGAAGGAATTAACTACTATAATCAATATGGAAAGAAATTATCAGAAGAAATTATAAAAGTAGCTAATATGAGTTATAAACATGGAGAAATTGATTTTTTCCAATACATAATGAGTTTAGAGAATGCAACTTCTATTCAAATGGATTATCTAGAAACTCTTTTACAATACAACTTAACACAATTGAACTTACAATATATAATATTAGAATAAGATGAGAAAAGTAGCATATATAATAATTTTAGCTTTAGTTATAACTTCTTGCAAAGAATCAATTTCAGAAGAAATAGAATCTGTTGATGATGGAATTATTTCCATAACGAAAGAACAATTTCAAAACTCTAAAATAGAAATAGGTTCTCCAACAGAACAGGTTTTTAATATAGGTATAAAAACTACTGGTAAAATTGATGTTCCTCCACAAAATAGAGTTAAAATCACTTCTTTTTTAGGTGGTTACATAAAATCAACTCATTTGTTAATTGGTGATAAAATTAAAAAAGGACAAGCTTTAGTAACTCTTGAAAATACTGATTTTATTGATATTCAGAAAGATTATTTAGAAGTGGCTGAACAAATCAATTATTTAAAATCTGAATACGAAAGACAAAAAACATTGTATGATGAAAAAATCACTTCCCAAAAGAACTATCTAAAAGCAGAAAGTGATTATAAAAGAGCAAACGGTATGTATCAAAGTTTAAAGAAAAAATTACAATTGCTTAATATTTCTCCTGCTCAAGTACATAAAGGAAATTTAACATCGACAATTACTATTTATGCTCCAATTTCTGGAGACGTAACTGTTATGAATGCAAATGTGGGAATGTATATGGATGCCTCAGATATTATTTTAGAAATAGTAGATACAAATCATTTACATGTTGAATTAGCTGTTTTTGAAAAAGATATTTTACATGTAAAAGAAGGTCAAAATATTGAATTCATTGTTCCTCAAGCTTCAAAAGAAATATTTAAAGCAGAAGTAGTTTTGGTAGGTAAGTCGATTGAAGGAAATGATAGAACCATAATGATTCACGGACATTTAGATGACGCCATTAAACAACGTTTATTAACTGGAATGTTTGTAGAAGCAACTATTTTAACAGATTCTAAAAAAGGGTTTGCAATTCCTATTGATGCTCTGATTACCGAAAATGATAAAAATTATGTACTTTTATTAAAATCAAATGAGAACGGAAAATATACATTTGAAAAAATAGCCATAGAAATTGGTGAAAAATCAACAAATGAAGTAGAATTAATTGAAAACAAAAGAGTTAACAAAGATTCAAAATTAGTTACAAAAGGAGTTTTCGATATTTATTAAACTAATGGAAGATACAAAAGAAAATTATTTAGACAATCATTATATTCACAAAAGCAATTGGTTAAGAGCTGCTGTTTTAGGTGCAAATGATGGTATCCTTTCAACTTCAAGTATTGCAATTGGAGTTGCAGCTGCAAGCGAATTTAGAGAACCCGTTATATTAGCAACTTTAGCCGGATTAGTTGCAGGAGCATTATCTATGGCTGCAGGAGAATATGTTTCGGTAAGCTCTCAAACAGATGTAGAAAAAGCAGATATTGAAAGAGAAAAGCAAGAATTAATAGAAATGCCTGAAATCGAATTGCAGCGCTTAGCTGAAATCTATGAAGAAAGAGGTTTAAAAAAAGAAACTGCGTTACTAGTTGCCAAAGAATTAACTGCTCACGACGCTTTAGGAGCACATGTAAGAGACGAACTTGGCATTAATGAAATAAGCCAAGCAAATCCTTTACAAGCAGCATTAGCTTCGGGTGCTGCTTTTTCTGTTGGTGGAGCTTTACCTTTTTTAGTTACTCTATTTTTGCCAGTACATAATATGGAATACTCGCTTTATGGTTTGGCTATTTTGTTTTTAGCCTTATTAGGTGCATTAGCTGCAAATACAGGAGGTTCTAGTGTTATAAAGGCTGTTTTGCGTGTAACATTTTGGGGTACAATTGCTATGGTATTAACCGCATTAGTTGGTCACTTTTTCGGTGTACAATTAGCTTAAACAAAACATAAATTTTAAAAAAAATTTGTTTATTAAATTTTTATGTCTTTATATTTGCAGTGTTAAAAAAATCAAATAAGAAATGTTTACAAATCAATTACATCATCATCATCATTTAAACCAAGCTCAAGCCAGGTAATGATATTTTTGTGTAATAACCCAAAATAATTATAAACCCGTTTGAGTATATCAAACGGGTTTTTTTCTTTCCATGAAAACAGCTATTAGGTATACTCAATAATTTTCAAAACAAAATGAGTATCTTAAAAATTGCAATTCAAAAATCAGGAAGACTTTACGAAGAAAGTATTCAACTCTTAAAAGATTCAGGTATTTCTGTTTATAACGGAAACGACCAATTAAAAGTAACGGCTTCAAACTTTCCTTTAGAAGTCTATTTCCTTAGAAATTCTGACATTCCTCAATATCTAATCGATGGAGTTGTAGATATTGCTATTGTGGGCGACAATCTATTAGTTGAAAAAGGTCAAGGGATTCAAGTTGCTGAAAAATTAGGGTTTTCAAAATGTAAAGTCTCTGTCGCTGTCCCTAAAGCCTTTGATTATATATCGTTAAGAGACTTAAATGGATTACGTATAGCGACTTCTTACCCAAAAACAGTTATAGATTTCTTTTCATCTAAAGGAATAACAGTAGATATTCACCAAATTTCAGGTTCGGTTGAAATTGCTCCTAACATTGGCTTATCAGATGCAATTGTTGACATTGTTTCAAGCGGAAGTACTTTATTCAAAAACGGATTAAAAGAAGTAGAGGTCATTCTAAAAAGCGAAGCAGTTTTAGCTGTTTCACCACAAATATCTTCTGAATCTAAAGCGCTTTTATCAAAATTACAATTCAGAATTCAATCCGTTTTACGTTCAAAAAAATCAAAATATATTTTAATGAATGTTCCTAATGATAAAATAAATAAAATCAGTAACATTCTTCCTGTTTTAAAAAGCCCAACGGTTATGCCATTGGCAGAAGAAGGTTGGAGTAGTGTGCACTCTGTAATAGATGAAGATACCTTTTGGGATGTAATTGATCAACTCAAAGAAGCAGGAGCAGAAGGCATTTTAGTTTGTCCAATAGAAAAAATGGTTTTGTAAAGAGATTAGAAAAAGAACAAAGAGAAAAGACTGAAAAAATGAACAAAATATACAACCCACAACCACAAAACTGGTCTGAAATTTTAAAAAGACCAACACAATCTTTTACAGATGTAGAAGAAACTGTAAAACAAATTTTTAAAGAAGTGCAACAAAAGGGAGATAAAGCTATTTCAAAATATTCATCATTATTTGATGGAGCTACAGTAGATAATATTTTAGTTACCCAAAAAGAAATTGAAAAAGCTAAAAAGGATATTTCTACTGAATTGAAAGAAGCAATTGAACTAGCCAAGAATAACATTTATAAGTTTCACTTTGCTCAAAAAACAGGTAAAATTGAAGTTGAAACTATGGAAGGTGTATCATGTTGGCAAGAGAAACGTCCTATTCAAAAAGTGGGCTTATATATTCCTGGCGGAACTGCTCCTTTATTTTCAACTGTTTTGATGTTAGCTGTTCCTGCTCAAATTGCAGGATGTAAAGAAATTATATTATGTACACCACCAGATAAAAATGGAAATATCAATCCAGTAATTTTGTATACTGCAAATTTATGTGGAATTACTAAAATTTACAAAGTAGGTGGTATACAAGCCATAGCAGGAATGACTTATGGAACGGAAACCATTCCGCAAGTATATAAAATTTTCGGACCAGGAAATCAATTTGTAACCATTGCAAAACAATACGCTTCACAAAATGGTGTAGCAATTGATATGCCTGCCGGACCAAGCGAATTATTAGTTTATGCTGATGAAACGGCTGTTCCTTCATTCGTAGCTTCCGATTTATTAAGTCAAGCGGAGCACGGAAAAGACAGTCAAGTTATATTAGTTACTACTTCAAAAGATGTTTTAAAAAATGTGGAAGAAGAAGTGTATAAGCAATTAGAAATATTACCAAGAAAAGAAATTGCGCAAGTTGCTATTAATAATTCTAAATTAATATTTGTTGAAAATAAATCAATTGCATTAAGTTTAATTAATGAATATGCACCTGAACACTTTATTGTTTGTTCTAAAAATGAAGATTTCTTCATTAATGGAATCGAAAATGCTGGTTCGGTTTTTATTGGTAACTACACTCCTGAAAGTGCTGGAGATTATGCTTCTGGAACCAATCATACTTTACCAACTAACGGATATTCAAAAAGCTACAGCGGAGTAAATTTAGATAGTTTTCAAAAAGCAATGACATTCCAAAAAATTTCCCAAAAAGGAATCCAGAATATTGGAAATGCTATTGAATTAATGGCTGAAGCTGAAGGTTTACAAGCTCACAAAAATGCGGTAACGTTGAGATTGAAATATTTAAAAAAATTAAAGATTTAAAAATGAGTTTCGATATAAACAATATAGTTCGTGAAAACGTAAAAAAGATGAAACCGTACTCTTCAGCAAGAGATGAGTTTCAAAATTTCACACAAGAAATGGTCTATTTAGATGCAAATGAAAACCCATATTCAAACGGATTTAATCGTTACCCTGATCCGCAACAAAAAGATTTAAAGGCAGAAATTGCAGCTATAAAAGACGTCTATGCTGAAAATATTTTACTTGGAAATGGAAGTGATGAAGTGTTAGATTTGGTTTTTAGAGCATTCTGCGAAGCAAATAAAGACAATGTTATTACATTACCACCAACATATGGTATGTATGGTGTTTTAGCAAACATTAATGCTGTTGAAAACAGAGAGGTTCTTTTAACTAATGATTTTCAGCCTAATGTAGATACAATTTTTAATGCGGTGGATAAAAACACTAAAATTATTTTTTTATGTTCACCAAATAATCCAACGGGAAATTCTTTTTCAGATGAAGCTGTTCTTAAAATTTTAAATAATTTTAATGGATTAGTTGTTATTGATGAAGCGTATATCGATTTCTCAAAAAATAAAAGTTGGTTAGTGGAATTGAGTGATTTTCCTAATCTAATTGTAACCCAAACATTATCTAAAGCTTACGCAATGGCGGGTTTGCGTGTTGGAATTTTATATGCTTCTAAAGATGTTTTAACCGTTTTAAATAAGATAAAACCTCCATATAATATGAATGTATCTTCACAAGAAAATGCAATTAGAAAATTATTACAAGGGACTTTCAAACCACAACTTAAAAAGATTTTACTTGAAAGAAAAAAACTTAAAACAGCTTTGTTAAATTTTTCATTTATTAAAAAAATATATCCTACAGATGCTAATTTTTTTCTAATAAAAGTAGATGATGCTGATAAACGATATCAACAATTTATAGATAAGGGAATTGTAGTTAGAAACAGATCAACCCAGCCTTTATGTGAAAATTGTTTACGAATTACTATTGGAACTAAAGAAGAAAACTTAAATTTAATCGAAACTTTAAAATCATTTTAAAATGGCTAAAAAAGTATTATTTATAGATAGAGATGGAACAATTGTTTTAGAACCAGAAAATTACCAATTAGATTGTTTATCTAAATTAGAATTCTATCCGAATGCATTTCAATATTTGGCCAAAATCGCTAAAGAATTAGATTATGAATTGGCAATGGTTACCAATCAAGATGGTTTAGGAACAACTAGTTTTCCAGAAGATACTTTTTGGCCAGCGCAAAATTTTATTGTAAAAGCGTTTGAAAATGAAGGAGTTACATTTAATGAAATTTTTATCGATAAAAGTTTCCCCGAAGACAATGCGCCAACTCGTAAACCTAGAACTGGAATGTTGACCAAATATTTGAATAATCCAGCCTATGATTTATCTAATTCATTTGTATTAGGCGATAGGATTACTGATGTTGAATTGGCTAAAAACTTAGGTTCTAAAGCTATTTTTATTAAAAACGAAGATAACCTTGGTGAAAGCGAAATTGCATCTTCTTTAGAAGAATTAGCGTCTACAATTGCATTAACTACAACTTCTTGGAAGACAATTTATGAGTTTTTAAAATTGGAAGAAAGAACAGCTTCTATTATTCGTAAAACAAATGAAACAGATATTGCAATCACAGTTAATTTAGATGGAACCGGAAAAAGTAAAATAGATACAGGAATTGCCTTTTTCGACCACATGTTAGATCAAATTGCGCGTCACGGTCAAATGGATTTAGATATTCAAGTCAAAGGCGATTTAGAAGTCGATGAACACCACACCATTGAAGATACAGCAATTGCATTAGGAGAAGTTTTTGCAAAAGCTTTGGGAAATAAATTAGGAATTGAACGATACGGATTTTGTTTACCAATGGACGACTGTTTAGCGCAAGTAGCTATTGATTTTGGAGGAAGAAATTGGTTGGTTTGGGAAGCCAATTTTAAACGTGAAATGATTGGTCAAATGCCAACAGAAATGTTTTTTCATTTTTTCAAATCCTTTACAGATGGAGCTAAAGCTAATTTAAATATCAAAGCGGAGGGAACTAACGAACACCACAAAATTGAAGCTATCTTTAAGGCTTTTGCAAAAGCTATAAAAGTTGCCGTAAAACGAGATACAGATAAAATGATTTTACCATCAACAAAAGGAATGTTATAATGAAAATTGCAATTATAGATTACGGCGCAGGAAATATCCAAAGCATTCAATTTGCTTTAGAACGATTAGGTTTTGAAGGAGTTTTGACTGATGATGTTACTTTTATTGAATCTGCAGATAAAGTTATTTTTCCTGGCGTTGGAGAGGCGAGTAGTGCCATGAAAAAGCTAACTGAATCTGGTTTAGATCAATTAATTCCAAAGTTGAAGCAACCTGTTTTAGGAATTTGTTTAGGTATGCAATTAATGTGTAAAAGTTCGGAAGAAGGAAATACAAATGGTTTAGGAATTTTTGATGTAGATATTATCAAATTTTCAAATGCGGTTAAAGTACCACAAATGGGTTGGAATACAATTTATGATTTAAAATCCCCATTATTTAATGGAATTAATGAAAATGATTATATGTATTTAGTTCACAGTTTCTATGCTTCTAAATCTGAAGAAATGATTGCCACAACTAATTATGAAATAGAATATGCTTCAGCTTTACAAAAAGATAATTTTTATGGTGTACAATTTCATCCAGAAAAAAGTGGAGTTATTGGAGAACAAATTTTAAAGAACTTTTTAAAACTATAAACTAACATTAAGCTAGGACTTTGAATTTGTTCTTGCTATTGAAATTGACATTGAAAATGAGAATTATACCAGCCATAGATATTATAGAAGGAAAATGTGTTCGCTTATCTAAAGGCGATTACAATACAAAAAAAATATACAACGAAAACCCTTTAGAAGTTGCCAAATCTTTTGAAGACGCAGGAATTCAATATTTACATTTAGTAGATTTAGATGGTGCAAAATCGAGTAGAATAATCAATCATAAAGTATTAGAACAAATTGCGACTAAAACCAAACTAAAAATTGATTTTGGTGGCGGTTTAAAAACTAATGAGGATTTAAAAATTGCTTTTGAAAGTGGTGCAAATCAAATAACAGGAGGAAGTGTTGCTGTTAAAAATCCGACTTTATTCAAAGAATGGATTAACCAATATGGAACAGACAAGATAATTCTTGGTGCAGATGCCAACAATAGAAAAATAGCTGTTTCAGGTTGGTTAGAAGAAAGTAACGAAGAAGTTATTCCGTTTATTCAAAACTATCAAAAAGACGGAATTTCATATGTAATTTGTACGGATATAGCTAAAGACGGAATGCTAGAAGGACCAAGTTTTGAACTATATCAAGATATTATATCACAATGTGTCACTTCGAGCGGAGTCGAGAAGATAAAACTAATCGCTTCTGGAGGAATTTCAACTTTTGATGAGTTACCCAAATTATCCGAATTAGGTTGTGAAGGAACAATCATTGGTAAAGCCATTTATGAAGGAAGAATTTCCTTAAAACAATTAGAAAATTTCATTTTAAACCAATAAACATGCTGACAAAAAGAATAATTCCATGTCTAGACATCAAAAACGGAAGAACCGTAAAAGGTGTCAATTTTGTGGATTTAAAAGATGCAGGAGATCCAGTTGAATTAGCTAAAAAATATGCAGAAACTGGCGCTGACGAATTGGTTTTTCTAGACATTTCAGCAACTGAAGAAAGAAGAAAAACTTTAGTCGATTTGGTTAGAAATGTTGCAAAAACTATCAATATTCCCTTTACTGTTGGTGGTGGAATTAGCTCTGTGGAAGATGTTTCTATATTACTAAAAAATGGAGCGGATAAGGTTTCAATAAATTCTTCTGCTGTCAAAAATCCGAATTTGATTAACGAATTAGCACAAGAATTTGGAAGTCAATGTGTAGTAGTTGCTATTGATGCTAAGAAAATCAATGAAGAATGGATAGTACATTTAGTAGGAGGAAAGGTTGCAACCGAATTAAACTTATTTGATTGGGCAATTGAAGTTGAGAAAAGAGGAGCAGGTGAAATTTTATTCACTTCCATGAACAATGATGGAACCAAAAACGGATTTGCCAATGAAGCTTTAGCTAAACTTTCAACTTTAGTTAATATTCCAATTATTGCATCAGGCGGAGCAGGAACTAAAGAACATTTTGTTGATGCTTTTATCAATGGAAAAGCTGATGCTGCTTTGGCTGCGAGTGTTTTTCACTTTCAAGAAATTGAAATTCCTGAATTAAAGCAATATTTAAAAGAACAAAATATTGAAGTTAGATTATAGTTCTCGATACAATTTTTGAAATGTCGATTAGAGTTTTCAGATTTCATCTGAAAGTATCGAGAAAAGTTTCAAAAATTACTCGAAAAGACGAATATAAATATAAAAATAATTATGAAAATAGATTTTACAAAAAACACAAACGGGTTAATTCCAGCAATTATTCAAGACAATGAAACTAAAAATGTTTTAATGTTGGGTTACATGAATCAAGAAGCTTTAGATAAAACTTTGGAAATAAATAAAGTTACTTTTTTTAGTCGTTCAAAAAACAGATTATGGACAAAAGGCGAGGAGAGTGGCAACTTTCTAAACTTAGTTTCTATTAAAAATGATTGTGATAACGATACACTTTTAATTCAAGTAAATCCAGTAGGACCAACTTGTCATACAGGTTTAGATACTTGTTGGCAAGAAACTAATAATCAGAACTTTGGATTCATTTCTAAATTAGAAAATACTATTCAAGAACGCAAAGAAAATGCCGATTCTGAAAAGAGTTATGTAGCCAGTCTATTTGCTAAAGGAATGAATAAAATTGCTCAAAAAGTTGGAGAAGAAGCGGTTGAAGTAGTTATAGAAGCAAAAGACAATAACGACGATTTATTCTTATCAGAAAGTGCTGATTTATTTTTTCACTACTTAATTTTATTACAAGCAAAAGGGTTTCAATTAAATGATGTTGTAAATGTTTTAAAAGGAAGAGATAAGAAATAAAGGTTAATAATCATCTGAAGTATTCGGGAATTTCTTAAACTTTTGTACCTTTAAAATAAAAATGAAATTTCACACACGAAAATGGGTTAAGCCCGAAGATTTAAATGCAAACGGAACTTTATTTGGTGGCAGGTTATTGGCTTGGGTAGATGAAGAAGCTGCTTTATATTCGATTGTGCAATTAGAAAACCCAAAAGTAGTTACCAAATTTATGAGCGAAATAAACTTTATGAGTGCTGCAAAACAAGGAGATATTGTTGAAATAGGATTAGAAGTTATTAAATTTGGAACTTCTTCACTTGTTCTTAATTGTGAGGTTAGAAACATGATGACAAGAGAAGCAATAATTACAATTGAGAATATTATTATGGTAAATTTAGGGTTAGATGGAAAGCCTAAACCTCATGGAAAAACTCAAATAGAGTACATATCAAACAGATTAAGTAAATAATATGCTGCCTAAAACTACATTAGATTTTCTTGAAAAATTACAAGAAAACAACAACAGAGAATGGTTTGCTGAAAACAAGAAAAAATTTGATGCTGAACAAAAAAAAGTAAAAACTTTTTTTAATGAAATAGGAACTTTATTAGGTAAAGTAGATAGTATAGAGCGAATTCAAATTTTTAGAATTTATAGAGATGTTCGCTTTTCTAAAAATAAATTACCTTATAAGAATCACTTTAGTGTTGGGTTTAATCGTACAAAACCAATGCTACGTGGTGGCTATTATTTACATATTGAACCAGGTGCAAGTTTTGTAGGCGGTGGTTTTTGGGAACCCAATAAAGAAGATTTATTTCGTATTAGAAAAGAAATTGAACTTGATGCTTCAGAATTACGCCAGATAATTAATCAATCAACATTTAAAGAGTATTTTGGAACTTTAGAAGGTGAAGAATTGAAAACAGCTCCAAGAGATTTTGATAAAATGCATCCAGACATTGATATAATTCGTAAAAAACAATTTTTGGTAACAAGATCTTTTTCAGACAAAGAAGTTTTATCACCAGATTTTAAAAATGAAGTAGTTGAGACATTTAAAGCAATGCGTCCATTTTTTGATTATATGAGCGATGTTTTAACGACTAATTTAAATGGTGAAAGTATTTATTAAGCCTCAAATATTTGAATTTGGCTTTTCAGACGTTCTATTAATAAATTCATCATCCGTTTATTAATATTTGAAGAGTTTTGAATGTATTCTTTATATTCAGTAATTGTAAACATTCCCATTACAATTCCTTTTAAAGAGTTTCTAAATTTAATATCACGCTGAATAGCATTCTCAATATAATTCATTTTTTTTTCAGGAGAAAGAGTGAAAAACACACCTTTTTGCTTAGTTGCATAATTTCTAAAAACTTCAATAAATAAATCATTTTGAAATTTTAAAATAGGGCGTAAGGTTTGGTTTTGAAATTTTTCTTCTGAACTGGAGCTTTCTGTAATTGTACCAATAGATTCTCCTCTGATTTCTAAAATAGATTCGTCTTTAGTTTTCATATTTACAGTTTTTTGAATTACTTAAAGGTAAAAAAAATAACCTCCAGTTTCCTGAAGGTTATTTATAAGTTATTAAGAATAAGTTGTTAATTATTTCAATTTGAAAGTAACTTTTCTAACAAAACTTCTTGCATCTTTAGATTTAGAACCTGATAAAGAGTCTTCACCTAAAGCATTAATATTTAATCTAGAAGCATTAATACCTGCTTTTTCAATAAGATTTTTAACTGCTGTAGCTCTTCTTTCAGATAATGATTTATTGTATTCTGTATTTCCTAAATCATCAGCATAACCAAAAATATCAATTGATTCTGAAGGATTTTCATTTAAATATTTTACTACAAAGTTTATAGAACCCATAGATTCTTTACCTAGTTTAGTAGAATTTGTATCAAAATAAACATTTACATAACCACCATTGATTAATTCTTTAATATAACCATTAGATGAATTAGCTGCTAGTATTTGCTTGTTGTTATTTTGAATATAAGTTTCAAGCTCATCTGGCACACCATTATTATTATTATCTATTGATCTTCCCTTTGTATCAACTGCAACACCATTAATTGTATTTGGCTCAACATCTAAATAATCAACAACACCATCACGGTCTGTATCATTCATCATTGTTTCAATATCATCAACTCTTTGCTGAAGACTATCAATAGTTGCAAGTAACTCCATATCTTTTTTAGAATATACAGACCAATCAGCATGATTTTCATTTTTACCTAGATAAATTGAAATACCCACTGTAGCATTATATAAAGTAGAGTTAAAACCTCTGTCTTCAATAACATAACCTCCAACACCTCCTGATTTACCATCAAAAGTATAATGTTGACTGATATTATTAATCATCGTAAAATCAGCATTAAATGCTATTCTGTTAGATATTTTGTATTGTGCAGTTAAACCAATTGGCACATAAGTCATTTCATCTTTACCTGAAAAACCATTTGATTCTAAATAAGCATAACCAAAACCAGCGTGTAACTGTAAGTTTAGTTTTTCAGAAAAATCTTCAAAATTTAAAGCACGTCCTAAGTTTAAAACTCCTTGAAGACCTATTCTTGAATATTTACCTTCAAATTTTTGACTATTCTTAGCTTCTTTAAAATTATCATAACCTAAATCTAATTTTAAACCTACTTTAGTAGTAAACATATAACGTAACCCTAAATCAACATGATAAGGACTGAAATCTGGAACATAATTATTTACAGTAAAAGGAGCTGTTGGTCTACTTATTCCACCATTAATATCAATTGACCATCTGTTGAAATCAAATGTTTTTTTATCATTAGTTTTAGATTCTTCTTGAGCAAAAGCAAAAAGAGAACTAATTAAGACTAAGGCTGTAGTAATTTTTTTCATTTTTTTGTTTAATTTAATAACTGCGCAAAAATATATAAATAATGACACTAAAAAAAATCTTTTCAATGTTTATTTATATAATTATTTATTTTCTTTGAGATAATCGTATGAAAATTCAAAAACTTCTAAATCAAAATACTTTACAGATGAAATAATATGATCAAAAATATCTGCCATTATATGTTCATAATTTTCCCATTCTTTGTCTTTAGAAAAACAATAGATTTCTAATGGAATACCTTTTTCAGTAGGTTGTAAGTGACGAACCATCAAAAGCATATCATTGTTTATTCCAGTGTGGAATTGCAGATATTGAGTAATGTATTTTCTAAAGAGACCTAAGTTGGTTAAATTTCTACCGTTTAGAATACTTTTTGATTTATTGAAATCGTTTACTTCATTAAATTTATCAATTTCATTTTTTCTATGTTCTACATAGGAAGTTAAAAACTGAATATCCTTAAATGTATCTAATTCGTTGTCTTGAATAAACCTAACTGAACCAGGTTTAATTAAAATATACCTCTTAATTCTTCGCCCATCAGAAACTTGCATTCCTTGCCAGTTTTTGAAAGAATCTGAAATCAAACTATAGGTAGGAATTGTTGTTGTTGTATTGTCAAAATTTCGAACTTTAACCGTTGCCAAATTAATTTCAATAACGTCTCCATCTGCCCCAAACTTATCCATGGTTATCCAATCTCCGATTCGAACCATGTCATTAACAGAAACAGAAATACTTGCCACAAAACCAAGTATTGTATCTCTAAAAATCAATATAATGATTGCAGAAATGGAACCAAATGTTGCTAAAAAAGCGGTTTTACTTATATCAAATAATATTGTTATAAATGAAACAACACCCAGAATCCAAAGCATAATCATAATTACTTGAATGTAACTATCTATAGGCTTATCACTAAATCTTGGTTTATGCTTTAAATAATCTCTTAAAGCATTAAAAACACTTCTTATAACCCAAAGAGATAATAATATGATATAAGTTTTAATGCCTTTCTCAAAAATATCTTCCCAATAGGTGAATTGTTTTAAAATTACAGGAACTGTTTTATAAACAAATAAAAGAGGAATTAAATGGGCAACGTATTTAGCAGTCTTATTTGTTACTAAAAAATCATCAAATGATGATTTAGTTCTTGCTGCGAAAACTGAAAGAATAAGAATTAATATTTTTTTACAAACAATATCTAAAATGTAAGCTAATGCAATTAATAGAACAATATTAACAAATAGATTTGAATAGGAAGCAGTGTCTTCACTAAAATTTAAATCTTTTAAGAGAGAATATGCCCAATTAAATATTTTCATTTATTGTAACTTATTTAAATATTTTTTTTCGATATAAAAAGTCCCAAAAGGGATAAAAGAAGCCAAACTGATTATAAAAAAGGTTTTAAAACTATACTTGTTTTCATATTTAAATAAAACAGCTAAAGCAATATAAGCTATAAATAATATTCCATGAGACATTCCTATTGGAAACAAAAATGATTTGTAAAGATCAAAATTTGATGGTTTTATAAATAACATATTAGAAAATAAAGCTAAAAGTGAAATACCTTCTAATAAGGCAATAATTTTAAAGAATTTTATCATGATAATGCTGAATAAATTGCGAAACCATATATTACAAAACGAAATACACGAAGCGATGCAAATAAGAAAAAGTGTTTTTTTGAAAAATTAATCATTCCTGCTGCTAAACAAGCCATTGCAAATGGAAGTGGAAGTAGAGCTCCTACAGCAATTAAAAATCCTCCCCATTTTTGCATGTTTTTAATATGTTTAGACATTTTACCTTCAAAATACTCATTTATCAAAGGAATCAATAATAAACTTCTTCCCATTAAATAAGCAATAACACCGCCTAAATACGATAAAACAGCTAAAATGGATAAATAGAGTAGAGGTGTTTCAGTACTTTTTGTCCATGCAATAAAAATATCTGGTGGTAACAATCCGAGGAAACTTTCAGAAACAAAAAACACAGAAAAAATAGATAGATCACTAAAATTCTGAGTAATATATACCATCATTTCATTAATACTCATTACTTTATAGTTTATATAAAGTAAAATAGAAATTACAATAACTAATGGAATTATTGCTTTTTTAGTATTAGTCCAAATAAAACGATAAAATCCAGTATATTTATAATACTGATGTAAAAGTTTGAATCTTGATTTTTTAGGTTTTTCCATTTGGGTTAATTTGCAGTACAAAATTAATCTGTATTTTTTATAAATACGTTAAAGTATATATAAAAAAATCGGCACTTGGTACCGATTTATATTATGTAAAATAGAATAGTATTAAAATGCAATAAATGCATTATTGTATTCCTTTAAATCTAGTAAATTATTCTTCTTAGATAAATCTGTTAATAACGATAAAAAGTATTCAAAACTCTCTAAATCATTTTCTTTAGATATTACAGTAGTAGCTTCAGTTTCATCATCTAAAGGTTCGTCATCTGGAATTCCAATAAAAAATGCATTATTATTTTCTAAGTGTTCATATGCTAAACGAAGAGCTTTAGTAACAACAGGATTTTGTTCTTCTAGAGAATATTCTCTAATTTTTTTTAAATCTGTAACAATTGATTCTACTTCAAATTTATTTTTGATTAAATCTTTTTGAATCTTTTCTATCAATTTCAGTGCATATCTATTTTCCATAAGGCTTTATTTATAAGGTTTACAAAATTAGAGTTTATTACTTTTTTACACAACCTTTTTTTAACCTATTTTTTCACGTATTAATTATGAATTATAATATACATTATGTAAAATAGAATATTTTTAAATATATAAAAAAGAAATTGTAATTTCGTAAGATAACTGGCGTATATATGAAAAACCCAATTGCTGAAAGAATAACAGACTTTTTGAAACAATTCCACCCTTTCTCAAGTATTGAATATGTCGATTTATTAAATATTGCTAAAAATACAAGAGTTGTCTATTTAGAAAAAAATGAAATTCTTTTTAAAATAAATGATAATACACATGATTGTTTTTATGTTGTTGCAAATGGCGCAGTTGGATTATCACTTACTTCAGATTCTGACGAAGTATTAATTGATAAATGTGATGAAGGCGATATTTTAGGTTTAAGACCTTTTTTTGCTAAAGATAATTACTTAATGACTGCAAAAGCAAGAGAAGAATCGATTTTATATGCTATACCTATTGAAAGTTTTAAACCAATTGTAGCAAATAATGTTTCTGTTTTGAATTTTGTATTACAAAGTTTTGCATCAAATACTAGAAACCCATATGATAAAAGCCATAAAGGAAAATTACTTTCAGAAAATATAATTCATGATGATAGTACTACTGAAATACAACATTTTCAACCCATAAAATATACTTTAAATCCAATTACAGCTTCACCAAATGATATTGTTAAGTTTGTAGCTCAAACTATGTCGAGTAGAAAAATTGGAAGTATAATTATTCACGAAAACCGATTACCAATAGGTATCGTTACTGACAAAGATTTGCGATCTAAAATTGCTACAGGACTATATTCTATTGATGTAACAATTGATAAAATAATGTCTTCTCCCGTTATCACAGTGAATGAAAATTTATCCATCGCCGAAGCTCAAATAATGATGCTAAAATATAATGTTGGGCATTTATGTGTTACAAAAGATGGTACGATTTATTCTGAAATTTCGGGTATTATATCTGAACATGATATTGTTGTTGCTCAAGCTAACAACCCTGGTGTATTATTAAAAGAAGTCAAAAGAGCAAATAAAGTATCTGAATTAAAACTTATTAGAGAAAAAATAATTGATTTAATACAGAATTCAATTGATAAAAACATTCCTATCAATCATATAAGTTCTATTGTTGCCGAAATTAATATTGCAATTACCAGAAAAGCTATTGAACTTTCAATTGAAAAAATGGAAACTCCTCCTCCAGCCCGTTTTGCTTGGATAAATATAGGTAGTCAAGGGCGTAAAGAACAATTATTATTGACAGATCAAGATAATGCAGTAGTTTTTGAAGATGTTGCTGATGATAAGTATGATGATGTAAAAAAATATTTCCTTGAAGTCGGTAACTCTGTTACCAAAAAACTGAATAAAATTGGCTATAGTTATTGTGAAGCGGAAATGATGGCGAATAATCCGATGTGGTGTAAATCTTTAACGGATTGGAAAAGTCAGTTTAAAGGTTGGATCAATACTCCTGGTGATAAAGGAATACTTATTAATACTATCTTTTTTGATTATGACTTTGTTTATGGCGATGAAAAATTAATTGATATTTTAACCGAAACTATTTTTAAAGAATCTAAAGACAACCAAGTGTTTTATGCTTTCTTAGGCGCTGATGCTTTGAAAAATCCACCTCCATTAGGCTTTTTTAGACAATTTTTAGTTGAAAGTGATGGTGAACATAAAGATACTTTTGATATTAAAAGTAGAGCTATTTTGTCTCTTGTAGATGCATCTCGTTTACTTATACTTAGTTACGGAGTTAGAAATATTAATAACACATATAATCGCTTTTTAAAACTCTCAGAATTAGACCCTAAAAATGCTGTAATATATGAAGCATGTGCTGAAGCATTTTTGGTATTATTAAAGTTTAGAACTGAGGAAGGTCTTAAAAACACTAGTGATGGAAGGTATTTAAATTTAAATGAGCTTTCAAAATTGGATAAAGTGAAATTAAAAAACACCTTCGGTCCTATTAATGAAGTACAAGATATTATAAAGAATAAATTTCAATTAACTTACTTTACCTAAATATGAATTGGGATTGGTTCAAAAAATTTTCGAAAGAAAATCCAAAATTTTGGGAAAATTACCTATCATCATTTGAAACTCCTCTAAATGATGAAAAATATATTGTTTTTGATTGCGAAACAACTGGATTAAATTCAGAAACTGACAGAATATTGTCGATAGCTGCAGTTTCAATTAAAAATAATCAAATAATTGTAAGTGATTTTATGGAAATTTTCCTTCAACAAGAAGTTTTTAACTCTAATTCTGTTGAATATCATGGAATTTTAAAAGATGGTAAAGAAGAAAAATTTGTTGAAGCGGAAGCTGTTATACAGTTTTTAAAATTTGCTAAAAACGCAACTCTTGTAGGTCATCAAATCAATTTTGATATTGAAATGATTAATGAAGCATTAAGTAGGCTAAGCCTTGGAACACTTAAAAATCAATATATGGATATTGGTCTTATGCATCAAAAACTAATTGATGACACTACTTTAGAATCTATTAGTTTAGATGAACTTTGTAATATTTATAAAGTTAAAAAAAATGGCCGTCATACAGCATCGGGTGATGCATATATAACAGCCATATTGTTTTTAAAATTAAAGAAAAAATTGAGTATATAATTTATTTAGGTTCTAATATTTTATTGATTCTTTCAATACAATCAATATAATGTATTTTACTAACCTCATTTTTACTAGTGTTTTTAGAGCTATTTAATGATTTTTTTAAATTAATTAATTCACTTCTCACTAATGCTCTTAAATCAGATTGAGAAACATTATAATAATTACTTGATTTTGTATTCTTAATTTCCTCCTTCATCAAGTATTCCATACGTTCAATATATGCTCTTTGAAGATTTCGTCTAAAAACAGATGGAATTTCATTAGAAACTGTTTCTTTCCAAATTCCGCTTCTTAAGTTTTTTAAAAATTCTAATGCGCTATAATTATTTGAGTCTAAGTATTCCGAATCTAATAATCTCCCTATTCTATCAAGACTTAAAAGTGAATTTAAATGACGAACTTGTTGATTACTAAACTTTTCAATATATCCAGAATAATTAATATTTTGTAAATATTTTTTATTAACCATCCAAGTTGGTGTGGAAAAAGCATTACGATGAAGCCAATTTAATGCTTCTATCTGAGTAGATTTTGGAACTGCAGAATAAACACTACCAGCTTGATTTGGGTTTTTATAATCTTCATAAACGCCACCAACTTGAGTAACAACATGACCTACGTACCTACTCCAAGTACTTAACAATTCGCTATAAAGCTCTTCTAAATCATCATAATTATTTGTCTGAGAACTTGTCCAATTTGGAAGGTTTTCAGCTACAATTTTTAAGTTTTTTAAGGCATAAGTACTCGCTTTTACAGAATTATTTCCAATATCTTCAGTTTGTGATCTAGGATCAAACCTACTGCCCTGATTCCCAAATCTATAAATAGGATCATTTGCTTTATCAATAATCCATTTATTTAATATATCTTTTTCAGTCTCAATAGTCTTATCTGGTATTACTCTATACCCCCAGTTTACAGCGTAAAAATCATAAGGTCCCATTTGACGAATATATCTCACCTCTTTATCTTCTGGTTGAGCGATATAATTATATCTTGCATAATCCATTATACTAGCAGATATTCCAAATTGTTTAGTAAAAGGCGCTTTTCTATAATTTTCAACATCATATGCACAACTAGCACCCATATTATGTGGAAATCCTAGAGCATGACCAACTTCATGGGCAATAACCATTTGCATCATTTCACCCATTTCTTCATCACTTGTGTTAAGTGTTCGTGCAGAAGGATTTGAAGCTCCTGTTTCTAATAAATATCTATTGCGATATGAACGTAAATGATTGTGATACCAAATTATATCGCTCTCAATAATTTCTCCAGTTCGAGGATCTGAAACACTTGGTCCAACAGCATTTCTAGTTGTACTTGCCACATATCTTATTACAGAATATCGAATGTCTTCTGGACTAAATTCTGGATCTTCTTCTTTGGTTGGTGCTTCTTTACATACTATTGCATTTTTAAAACCTGCAGCTTCAAAAGGTTTTTGCCACTCTTCGACTCCTGCTTTAATATATTTTTTTAATTTTTCAGGTGTTGCAGGATCCAAATAATATACAATTTGTTTTAAAGGTTCTACTAATTCACCTCTTTTATATGCCACTAAATCTTTAGGTTCTAATCTCCATCTTCTTAAATATGTTTTTTCATCAGATTTTAATTCTTCGCTACCATAATCAATATGATTAACCGTAAACCACCCCACTCTTCTATCAAAATACCTTGGTGTCATAGGTTTTTCAGGCAATAAAATCATTGATTGATTTACTTGTATACTAATACTTTCCGTATCCTGCAAAGTTGGTGGTTTTGATGCGTTAAAAGTAAAATCTTGAATTACTTCAATATTTGTAGGGAATGATTTTACAGTATTAATAAAACTTCTAGAATCATCTAAATTTCTTACTTTATATAAATCCCTTAAACCTGATGACAAACCACTTATTGCCTTAACATCTGTTCCATAAAATTTTGAGACATCAATAACAATATTCATTGAATCCTTAGAAAAAGCTACTATATCAAAAGCATATAAAGTAGGTTCATAATTATTAGCCTTTACAGAAATGCTAATAGGTAAACTATCATTAGCAATAGAAGAATAAGATTTTACTTTAATAAGTATTTTATCTTGAAACTTTTCCCAAGTGATTAATTGTTCGTTAACCGAAGAACCTGCGTTTACATAACCACCTCCTAATCCTGAAGGTAATTTTGCTAAACGTGTTACAAGTAACATATCTTTTCCTAATAACTTTTTAGGAATTTCAAAGTAATGTTTATCATCAACTTTATGTGAGGTAAACAAGCCTTCATCAGATATAGTCTCTTTAGTTATAACTTTTGAATATTCTTTTATTTTACCTTCCCTCTTTTTTTCGGGAGTTACTGCAACTTGTGTTTGTGCTTTATTATTTTTTTTCTTCTTAAAAATTTGACCATGATTAGGAATACTAATAAAAAGCATAAAAATGGTTATAGTATATATTTTCTTCATATTGATATTTTAAAGTTTCCCATTTTTAATTTCTTCAACAATTTCTGGGTTTAATAATGTAGAAATATCTCCAAAATTATTAATATCTCCTTCTGCTATTTTTCTTAAAATTCTACGCATAATTTTGCCAGAGCGGGTTTTGGGTAAACCTTCAACAAACTGAATTTTATCTAATTTTGCTATAGGACCAATTTGATCTGAAATCATTTGATTTATTTCTTTTGTCAAATTATCTTTATCTCTACTAATTCCATGTTCTTTTAAAATAACATAGCCATATAGTGCATTACCTTTTATTTCATGAGGAAATCCTACTATTGCACTTTCAGCTACTGCTGGGTGCTCGTTAATTGCATCTTCTATAGGGGCTGTACCTAAGTTATGGCCTGAAACAATAACAACATCATCTACCCTTCCTGTAATTCTATAATATCCTACTTCGTCCCTTAATGCCCCGTCTCCTGTAAAATATTTTCCTGGAAAAGCAGTAAAATAAGTTTCTTTATAACGTTGATGATCCCCCCAAATAGTCCTTGCCATACTCGGCCAAGGAAATTTAATACACAAACTACCAGTTTTTTGATTTCCTTCAATTTCATTTCTTAATTCATCCATCAAAACCGGTTGAATTCCTGGTAATGGTAATGAAGCATATGTAGGTTTTGTAGGTGTAATAAATGGAATTGGTGAAATCATAATTCCTCCTGTTTCTGTTTGCCACCAAGTATCAACAATTGGGCAACGTTTACCTCCAACATGATCATTATACCAATGCCAAGCCTCTTCATTTATTGGTTCCCCAACAGAGCCTATAACTTTAAGTGAATTCAATTGATATTTTTGAACAAAATCTAATTTTTCTTTTGCCAAAGCTCTAATTGCTGTTGGAGCAGTATAAAACTGATTAACTTTATGTTTTTCAATCACTTGCCAAAACCTACTAAAATCAGGATATGACGGTATACCTTCAAACATTACCGTTGTTGCACCATTTAGAAGAGGTCCGTATAAAATATATGAATGTCCAGTAATCCAACCAATATCTGCTGTACACCAATACACATCATTCTCTTCATAATTAAAAACATTTTTAAAAGTATATGCAGTATAAACCATATAACCAGCAATTGTATGAACCATTCCTTTTGGTTTTCCAGTAGAACCGGATGTATATAATATAAATAAAGGATCCTCAGCATCCATTATTTCCGCAATATGTGAATTTAAAGCATTATCCAACAAAGGTTGAAGAAAAATATCTCTTTCTTCATTCATATTTATTGAATCATTTGTACGCTTAACTACTAAAACTTTTTCTACACATGAGCAGTTTAATAATGCTTCGTCTACAATTTCTTTAAGATTAATAACTTTATTTCCTCTAAAACCACCATCAGATGTGATAACCATTTTACAATCGCTATCATTAATTCTTGAAGCTAATGCAGATGATGAAAAACCAGCAAAAACAACAGAGTGAATAGCTCCTATTCTTGCACATGCTAATACTGCAATTGATAGTTCAGGAATCATTGGTAGATAAATACAAACTCTGTCCCCTTTTTTAACACCTTGTTCTTGTAAAACATTTGCCATTTTAGCAACTCTGACATATAGTTCATTGTATGTAATATGTAAAGCTTCCTCAGAGGGGTCATTTGGTTCAAAAATTATAGCTGTTTTCTCTCCTCTTTTTGATAAATGTCTATCAATACAATTTTTTGTGATATTTACTTTAGCATTTACAAACCATTTAAATTTTGCCTCTTCAATATCAAAATCAAAAACTTTATCCCATTTTTGATACCATGAGAAATTTTCAAATGCTATTTTGTCCCAAAACTTTCTTGGTTCACGAACTGATTTTTTATAATGTTTAAAATATTGTTCTAAACTTGGAATTTTATAATAACTCATGTAAATGCTGTTTTTATTATGAATTGTAAATTTAGTATTTGTATTGTTAATCTTCTAAATTTTTTATTTTTTTTAAAAATTAAACGACATTTTTTTTGTTAATTTATAGGATTAAAATTTAAAAATGAGATTTGATAGCTTAAAAACTGATGGTTCAGTTTTATATAAACTACTTACAGGAACAATTATACCTAGACCAATTGGTTGGATATCAACAATTGATGAAAATGGAATAAATAATTTAGCCCCTTTTTCTTTTTTTAATGCTGTAGGTGAAGATCCTCCTCATCTAATGTTTTCGACAGTTCGCTCAGGAAATAAGAACAAAGATACTTTGAATAATGTTTTGCAAAACAAACAGTTTGTTGTTAATTTAGTAACAGAAGAAACAGTTGAGCAAATGAATATGACTTCTCAAAGTGTTGATTCAGAGGTTGATGAATTTGAATTAGCTAACTTAACTCCCATTGATTCTATCTTTATTAAACCTAAACGTGTAAAAGAAAGTTATGTCCATTTTGAATGTGAAATGGTACATCATTATTTTTTGGAAGATCATAAAAATGGTGGTGCATGTATTGTTATTGGTAAAATTTTAACGATGCATATCAATGATGACATATTAATGGAAGGAAACCGAATTAATCTTGATAAATATAAGCCTGTAGCACGTTTAGCAGGTTCTAATTATAGTAAAATAGGAGAAATATTTTCTATTAAAAGAAATTAAAAGCATGAAAATAACAGTAATTGGCGGTGGTCCAGGAGGTTTATACTTTTCTATATTGACTAAAAAAGCAATGCCACATTGCGAAATAAATGTATACGAACGAAATAAACCAAACGACAGTTTTGGATTTGGAGTGGTTTTTTCAGATGAAACTTTAGGAGAGTTTTTAACACGGGATACAGAATCTTACGAACTTATTCGAAGTAAATTTGCTTATTGGGATGATATTGTTGTAGCTCGTGATAGTGAATCAGTAAGTGTTGCAGGAAACGGCTTTTGTGGCTGTTCACGTAAAACACTTTTACAATTGTTACATCAACGCTGTAAGGAAGAAGGTGTAAACTTGCATTTTGAAGCCAACGTAGAGGATTTAAGCCAATTTAGCGATAGTGATGTAATTGTAGCATGTGATGGAATTGGAAGTGTAATTCGTACACAATTCGAGTCAGAATTTGAAACAAAAGTTGAATTGAAGAAAAATAAATTCGTTTGGATGGGCTCAACAAAACCACTTGATGCATTTACTTATTTCTTTAGATCTACTCCTAAAGGTGCATTTGTTGCGCATACATATCAATACGAAGAAGGAATGAGTACTTGGATTTTTGAATGTAGTCCACAAACTTGGGAAAATTTCGGATTTGATACGTATAATGAAGAAGATACAACACAAAAAATACAAGAAATATTTAAAGAAGAGCTAGAAGGACATGGTTTGATTACAAATAAATCTCATTGGCGTCAATTTCCGCACGTTACTAATGGTAAATGGCACAAAGACAATATTGTATTGCTTGGCGATTCTAAAGCAACTGCCCACTACTCTATTGGTTCTGGAACTAAATTAGCAATGGAATGTGCCATTGCACTATCAGATGCCATTGTAGAAAATCCAAATAATATTCCTGCTGCTTTTGAAAACTATGAAAAATCGAGAAGAAATCGTGTTGAAATGATTCAATATGCTGCAAATGTATCGTTAGATTGGTTCGAAAACATGGACAGACACATGCAGCATCCATTTTACCAATTTTCATTTGGCTGTATGACGCGTTCTAAAAAGGTTACTTTCGAAAACTTAAGCATTCGAGATAAATCTTATACGAATAAAGTATTAAAAGAATTTAATGATATTAATCAAGATGTCACACCGAGCGCAGTCGAGGCACCAGCAGCTTTTTCAAAATTTAAACTACGAAATTTAGAATTACCAAACAGAATTGTCATGAGTGCCATGGGACAATATTCTGCAGAAAACGGACTAGTGAATGATTGGCATTTAATGCATTATGGAAACAGAGCAATTGGTGGATTAGGTTTAATAATTGCTGAAATGACAGCTATTTCAGAAACTGGAAGAATTACTTTAGGCTGTGCAGGAATGTATTCTAAAAATCAAATGGTTGAATGGAAAAAAACAACTGATTTTATTCATAAAAATTCGTCTTCTAAAATAGGAATTCAATTAGGTCATTCTGGAAGGAAAGGCGCAACAAAAAAGCCTTGGGAAACCGAAGATTTACAAGATAAATGGAATTTGATTTCTGCTTCTCCAATTGCTTTCAATGAAAATTCTCCAACTCCAAAGGAAATGACTTTGGAAGACATGAATATCATTACTGAACAATTCGTTCAAGCAACCATAAACGCAAATGAAGCTGGATTTGATTTGATTGAACTACAAGCGCATCATGGATTTTTATTAGCTTCTTTCCTTTCACCACTAACTAATATTCGTACAGATGATTTTGGTGGAAGTATTGAAAATCGTTTAAAATTCCCAATACGTGTGTTTAAAGCAATGCGAAATGCTTTTCCAAAAGAAAAACCAATGTCGGTTAGAATATCCGCAACAGATTGGGCTGAAAACGGAATTTCAGAAGAGGATGTATTTATAATTGCAACTGCTTTTAAAGAAGCTGGAGCAGATATTATTAATGTTTCTACAGGAAATACAGTTGCGCATCAAAAACCTCAAATAGGTAGAATGTGGCAAACTCCATTCTCTGACGCAGTTCGTAATACAGTTCATATTCCAACAATTACAACTGGTTATATTCAAGATATTGACCAAGTTAATACAATAATTTTGAACGGAAGAGCAGATTTAGTAGCTTTAGGAAGACCTTTATTATTAGATCCTAATTTTGTAAGAAATGCTCAAGCTTATGAAGATTTCAGAACTTCTGATATTCCAAAACAATACATAACAGGAACTTCCCATTTATATCCTTTAAAAGGAAGTGAACGTAAAATGATAGAAGGAATGAAAAAAGCACTGAAACCTGAAAGTCATGAAATTAAGTAATTATGTATAAAGATAATTTTACATATAAACATTTACCAAGTAAGGAATTACAACCTGACTATTTATTAGAATCATCTCAATTTCAGCAACCTGAAATGCTTAATTGTGTAAATCGATTGTTGGATTTTCATATTGAAAACGGAAATGGTGATAAAATCTGTATTCGTACATTCGAAGAAACATGGACTTATAATGATTTGTATGAAAAAGCCAATCAAATTGCACATGTTTTAGTTGATGATTTAGGTTTGGTTTCTGGAAATCGTGTTTTACTACGTTCAGCAAATAACCCAATGATGGTTGCATGTTGGTTTGCCATAATTAAAGCTGGAGGAATTGTCGTGGCAACTATGCCCTTACTTCGCGCGAAAGAATTGACTACTATTATAGATTGTGCTAAAATTTCAATTGCTTTATGCGATAGTGACTTAGCAGAAGAAATGAATCTAGTAGAATCAGATTATTTAAAACACAAAAGTTTCTACAGAAATAGTGATTTAGAAGATAAAATGGCCTCAAAACCAACTTCTTTTACTAATTATAACTCAAAATCGGATGATGTTGCATTAATTGGATTTACTTCTGGCACAACCGGAATTCCGAAGATGACAGCACATTTTCATAGCGATATTTTAAACATTTGCGAAGCATTTCCAAATTATTCTTTACAACCAACACCTAAAGACATATTCATTGGAAGTCCGCCGTTAGGATTTACTTTTGGATTAGGAGGCTTGGTTTTATTCCCAATGTACTTTGGTGCTTCTTCCTTTTTATTAGAAAAACCAAGTCCAGATTTACTTTTAAAAGCAATTCAAGATTTCAAAGTCACAATTTGTTTCACTGCTCCTACTGCTTGGCGTGTATTGACGACTAAAATAAATGAATATGATGTTTCAAGTCTAAGAAAATGTGTTTCTGCAGGCGAAACTTTGCCAATTGCAGTGTGGGAAGATTGGTACAATGCAACAGGTTTAAAAATTATCGATGGAATTGGAGCAACGGAATTATTGCATATTTTTATTTCTTCAAATGAAGAAAACATGAAACCTGGTGCAACTGGTTTACCAATAAACGGTTACGAAGCAAAAATAGTAGATGATAATGGTAATGAAGTATTGAGAAATACTCCTGGGAAATTGGCCGTGAAAGGAATTACAGGTTGTAAATACTTAAACAGAGAAGAAAAACAAAAAGAATACGTTCAAAACGGATGGAATATAACTGGAGACATTTTTAAACAAGATGAAAATGGTTATTTTTGGTTTGTTGCACGTGGAGATGATATGATTATTTCTTCTGGATATAATATTGCGGCTATTGAAGTGGAATCTGTACTTTTAACGCATGAATCTATTTTAGAGTGTGCTGTAGTTGGACTTCCCGATGAAAATAGAGGAATGTTAGTTTGTGCAAATATTGTTCTAAAAGACAAATCTAAAGCTTCTGACGAATTAAAACATGAAATTCAAAATTGGTTTAAAGAAACTGCAGCTCCATATAAATACCCAAGAATAATTAATTTTATGGAATATTTACCAAAAACAGAAACAGGAAAAATTCAACGATTTAAATTAAAATAAATGAGTAATTACTTTATAAAACAAGAAAAAATACGTTTCCAACATGTAGATTATGCTGGAATTGTCTTCTATCCACGATTTTTAGAAATGCTTAACTGTTTAGTTGAAGATTGGTTTGAAGAAGCTTTAGACCGACCTTTTTCTAAAATGCACGAGACAAACGGTATTCCAACCGTTGATTTAAAAGTGCAATTTAAAAAAGCAGCTCGTTTAGGAGAAATTCTAACTAAAAAACTTTGGATTAAAAACCTTGGTGGTGCTTCTATTCTTTGCGGATTTCAATTTGAAGATGAAAATGGAAAAACTTGTTTAGAAGGTGAAGTTACTTTGGTCAATGTTGCTTTCGCTGAAGATAGAAACAATATTAAAGCGGAACCTTTTAATGACGAAATGAAACAAAAAATAGAAAAATTCATAATTAAATAAATATGGAATTCAAAAAATTTAAAGCAGCAACCGTACAAACTTCACCGGTTTTCTTAAATGTTGAAAAGACTATTGATAAAGCCATTACTTTTGTAAAAGAAGCTGCAAATAACGGAGCCAAAATCATTGCCTTTCCAGAAGTTTTTGTAGCCGGTTATCCTTATTGGAACTGGATTATAACACCTGTTCAAGGAAGTAAATGGTATGAAGAATTATACAAAGCTTCAGTAGATGTAAATGGTCCAGATATTAAAAGACTTTGCTTAACTGCAAAAGACAACGATATTCAAATTGTTATTGGAATTAATGAACGTGGTAAAAGCTACGGCGAAATTTACAATACCAATTTAATTATTGACAATAAAGGAGTTATCATTGGAAAACACAGAAAGCTGGTGCCAACATGGGCTGAAAAATTGACGTGGTCTTCTGGAGATGGTTCTTCTTTAAAAGTGTACGATACAGAAGTTGGTCCAATTGGAACATTAGCATGTGGAGAAAACACAAATACTTTAGCACGCTATACTTTATTAACGCAAGGCGAATTGATTCATATTGCCAATTATATTTCACTTCCTGTTGCTCCGGCTGATTATAATATGGCGGAAGCTATTAAAATTCGTGCTGCAGCGCATTCATTTGAAGGAAAATTGTTTACAATAGTTTCGTGTTCTACCATTTCAAAAGAAATTATGGATGCATTGAAACCCGATGTTCCCAATGTAGAGGAATTGCTAACACGTAAAAATTCTGCTTTTTCTGGGTTTATTGGTCCAAATGGTGCTGTAATTGGCGAACCGTTAATTGATGAAGAAGGTATGATTTATGCAGATATTGATTTGGCTAAATGTATTCAGCCAAAGCAGATGCACGATATATTAGGACATTACAATCGTTTTGATATTTTCGATTTACGCGTAAACATTGCTCCTACAAAAAATATTACCTTTGTTAATAGTCACGAAGAATTCAATAAAAGATAATCATGAACGAAAATCAATCTGACGATCAATACGGAAGAGCTCGAGTTCAAACCACACCTGAACTAGAAGCTTATTATAAGGATTTAGAAAAGTTAGGAGCTGGAGCACTTTGGACAGTTGCCAATGATATAGAGCCTTGGGAACCAAAACCTTCTTCTATTCCAATGTTATGGAAATACGAAGATTTACGACCTTTAGTTTTAAAATCTTCTGAATTAGTTACTCCAGAACAAGCAGGAAGGCGCGTTGTTTATTTGGTAAACGATAAACGTAAAGATGTTTCAGCTGCTGTGGGTTGGTTGTATACCGGAATTCAAGTTACACGTCCAGGCGAATTTACTTCGGCACACAGACACAAAGCTTCTGCCCTACGTTTCATTATGGAAGGTTCTGGTGGATATACAGTTGTTGATGGAAATAAAATAATGCTTGAAGTCAATGATTTCGTGATTACTCCCAATTCTACTTGGCACGAACATGGTGTAGAAGAAAGCGGAAAAACATGTATATGGCAAGATGGATTAGATATTCCATTAGTAAATGCATTAGAAGCAAATGATTATGCTGTTTTTGATGGTACACAACCGTTGGTTAAACCAATCAATTATTCTCCATTATCTTATGGAGGAGCTGGTGTTGTTCCTGCAGATGTAGTTTGGGATAAACCCTACTCGCCTCTTTTTAAATATTCTTGGTCAAAAGTGTATCCAGCTTTATTAGAAGCTGCAAAAGTAAACGAGGGTTCTCCTTATGATGGAATAATCATGCAATATTCAAATCCACTTTCTGGCGGACATGTAATGCAAACTATGGGTGCTTCCATTCAATTATTGCGACCAAGCGAACACACGAAAGCACATAAACACACTGGATCATTTGTGTACCAATGTGCAAAAGGAAAAGGATACTCAATCATTAACGGAAAACGTTTTGACTGGAAAGAAAGAGATATATTCTGTGTTCCTTCATGGATGAATCATGAGCATGTAAATCTATCAGACACTGAAGATGCAGTATTATTCTCATTCAACGATTTACCTGTTATAGAAAAACTAGGTTTATACCAAGAACAGGCTTATACTGAAAACAACGGATTTCAAAAAATACAATAACAATTTCAAGAGCAAAAATCAATTCAAATAAATAAATTTGTCATCCCGAGCGCAGTCGAGGGAAAAACTTAAAAAATAATGAAACTACTTACGTATAAAACAGAAACCTCAGAACCAAGATTAGGATTTATTCACAACAAACAAGTTATTGATATGGAAGACTTTGGAGATGTATCCAATTTTCCTTTACCAAATGACATGTTAGAATTAATTGATATGGGATTTGAAGTAATTGCTGAAATAAATGATTTAATTGAAGATACTACTGAAAAACAATTGAATCAAATTAGCTATGCAATGGACGAAATTACCATTTTAGCGCCTATTCCTTACCCAAGAAAAAACATCATTGGAATTGGTTTAAATTACACAGAACACGTTGCGGAGAGCGCAAGAACATTAGATACTTCTAACGAATTACCACAGCAACCGGTAATTTTTTCAAAACCACCTACAACGGTTACAGCAACTAATACTGAAATCTTATTGAATAGAAAATTGACTAACCAATTAGATTGGGAAGTGGAATTAGCTGTTGTAATGGGAAAAAGAGGTAAATATGTTCCTAAAGCAGATGCAATGGACTATATTTTTGGTTATACCGTAATCAATGATATTTCTGCACGTGATTGTCGTCGTTCTGGACAATGGATTGTTTCTAAAGGACAAGATACTTTTGCGCCAATGGGGCCAATTTTAGTGACTAAAGACGAAATCGAAAATCCACATAATTTGAATTTATCTTTAAAAGTGAATGGTGTTGAAAAACAAAATTCTAACACACAATTTATGTTGTTCAATATCAATGATTTAATTGAAGATTTAAGTACCGTTTTTACATTAGAAGCTGGAGATATAATTGCAACTGGAACACCTGCTGGTGTTGGTGCCGGAAGAAATCCGCAAGAATGGTTAAAAGACGGTGATGAGGTTGAATGCACGGTTCAAAATATTGGAACAATTGTAAATACGGTTAAAGAGATTTAATTTTTCTGTCATCCCGAGCGCAGTCGAGGGACTTTTAATTTAGGTTATTATGAAATTCTATTATGTATATATCCTAAGATGTAGTGATGATTCATTATACACTGGAATTACAAACGACTTAGAAAGAAGAGTAAATGAGCACAATGATGGTATGTTGCCAAATGCTTATACTTATAAAAGAAGACCAGTTGTTTTAGAATTTTATCAAGAATTTACAGAGCCTAATCAAGCTATTTATTTTGAGAAGAAATTAAAAAAATGGTCAAAAGTTAAAAAGGAAGCCTTAATTAAAGATGATTTTGATTTATTACAAACATTAGCGGAATGCAGAAATGCAACACATTCAGATTATAACCCAAATAAAGTAGATTAATACTATGTCATCCCGAGCGTAGTCGTAGTTATTTATAACTAGGTCGTTAGGATGTCTTCCCGAGCGCAGTCGAGAGACAATAAAAATAAGCATTTAAATAAAAAGCCCTTCGACTGCGCTCAGGGTGACATAAAAATACATAAAAAATGAAAAAATACAGAATAGGTCAAATAGTTCCATCTTCGAATGTGACAATGGAAACCGAAATTCCAGCAATATTCCGTTCAAGGGAAACAATACTTCCAGAACGCTTTACTTTTCATAGCAGTAGAATGCGAATGAAAAAAGTAACGAAAGAAGAATTAGAAGCCATGGATGCCATGAGTCTAAAATGTGCACAAGAATTATCTGATGCACATGTAGACGTAATGGGTTATGCATGTTTAGTAGCTATTATGAGTATGGGACGCGGTTATCATTGTGTTTCGGAAGTAAATTTACATCATGAAACGGTTGCAAATGACTTCCCTACTCCTATTGTAACTTCTGCTGGAGCTTTGATTAATGGTTTAAAAGTATTAGGTGCTAAAAAAATATCCATAATTACACCATATATGCGTCCGTTAACGGATATGGTGGTAGATTATATCGAAAACCAAGGAATTGAAGTAAAAGAAAGTATTGCACTTGAAATACCAGATAATTTAGAAGTTGCAGCACAAAATCCTTTGAATTTATTAGAAATTTACAAGCAATTGGATTTGACTGGAATAGATGTTTTAGTGGTTTCAGCTTGCGTACAAATGCCTTCTTTGGAAGCAATTGATCAAATTCAGAAAGAAATAGGTATACCAGTAACTTCTGCTGCGGTTTGTACAACCTATGAAATGATGAAGAAAATTGGAATTGAAGCTAAATCAGCAATTGGTGGAGAATTACTAAGCGGAAAATATTAAATCAAACATATTTAATTATTTTTAACTAAATATTTTTTCATTAAATAAAATCAAAAAGTTATAACTATCTTAAGGAAAGTTATAGCTTTTTTTTTGTAAATTTATAAGAGCAATTTAACGCTATAAGTTAAATGAAATTTTATGGAATTTATTGATTACTACAAAGTTCTTGGCATTACTAAAAATGCAACAAGTGATGAAATAAAAAAAGCCTACAGAAAATTAGCTCGAAAATTACATCCCGATATTAATCCCAATGATAAAGATGCATCAGCAAAGTTTCAACAGCTTAACGAAGCTAATGAAGTGCTGAGCAATCCCGAAAAAAGAAAGAAATACGATAAGTATGGTAAGGATTGGGAACATGGAGAAGAACACGAAAAATACCAACAACAAAGGCAACAGCAAAATACAGGGCAACAATCGTATGGAGGTGGAAGTTTTAGTGGCGAAGATTTTTCAGATTATTTTTCTTCAATGTTTGGGAATCAAGGTGCTGGAGGAAGAACTCAAGGCAAATATCGCGGACATGATATTCAGGCGCAATTACAAATTGACATAAAAGAAGCTTATACTACTCATAAAAAAGAATTTTCGGTTAACGGAAAAAGTATTAGAATAACTGTTCCTGCCGGAATTGAAGATCAACAAACTATTAAAATAAATGGTTATGGCGGACCAGGAGTTAATAAAGGTCCGAATGGTGATTTATATATTACTTTTTCAATTTTAAATACAACTCAATTTAAACGCGTTGGAAATGATTTATTTCTTACACACGATTTAGATTTGTATTCTGCTGTTTTAGGTGGAGACGTAACAATTTCTGATTTTAACCAATCAAAATTAAAACTAAAAGTCGCACCTGGAACTCAAAACGGAACTAAAGTTCGTTTAAAAGGTAAAGGTTTTCCTGTTTACAAAAAAGAAAATCAATTTGGCGATTTATATGTAACCTATAACATTACCATTCCAACCAATCTATCAGATAAAGAAACAGAATTATTCAATGAATTAGCTAAAGCTGCCAAAAAATAAAAATATGGAAACACAAGAATTAATTATTGTAGATGTATTTTGTAAAGAATGTCAAATTGAAATCAATTTAATACATGATTTGGAAGAATTTGGACTTATTGAAACCATAGTACATCAAGAACATAAATATCTAGATAAAAATCAATTAGCTTATATTGAAAAAATAATACGTTTACATAACGATTTAAACATCAATAAAGAAGGAATTGAAATTATTTTAAACTTACAAGAAAAAGAAAATCAACTTCTTAGTGAAATCAATTACTTAAAGAATCGATTAGGTTTGTATGAATAAATTATTTTAATTCCATTTTGAATCACACCTTTTACACAAGCTTAATTCTGCATTATCAATAGTTTTAATACTTTCAACAGCATCAGTCATTACACATTTTTTATCAGGACAATGCGGTAAGCCTAAATTATGTCCAAATTCGTGAATGGTAACTTTCTTCAATCTAGTAAAATATTTTGCTTCGTTTTTATGTTTTAAACGAAAGGAAGAAATGATACAACTGTTGCCCGGACAATACGCAAGACCCATTATTCCCCAATCTTGGTATTTGTATTTAGGTTCTTTTACAGCTCCATTCTTGTCTCTTTTTGTGGTAGAAATATCCTTATTGGTTAAGCCAAGAATGAAATCATATTTTTCTAAATCGCTTCGCTGAAATTTAATGATACTGTCGGCTCTATAACGTGGTGATTTTGTAGTAATAAATGCCGATTTGTACATTTCTTTTGGTTCTAAAACTTCTACAGAAACCTTATAAAAGTCTTCAACTAATTGTGCTAAAGAATCTGTTTTAACTTGTGAAAAACCTGCATAAGGTTGTATAGCAACTGTAGTATCTTTTGATATTTTCTTTTGGCAAGAAAAACATACAACTATAAAAAGTAAAATATAGTATTTTGGCATTGATTGTATGGTTTTTTCAAATATATAGTAGAAGCGACAATATTTAACGTTTTGGCGCTTGGCGAAGAAGCGGATATCGAAGCACTTAACTGTCAACCCAGCACAAAACTTGATACGAGGTAGAATGCTCAATTAACCACTGAACCCGCTTTTTTGCCAAACGCCTGTTAGCAGCTGATGTTTTTCTTTTGTTTGTCATTTTGCATAATTTTACTTCAACATATCATTTTGTTACATCTTCTGGTTCATTCGTTATAACTATGTTTTGACCTTTAACGTGCTTATTTAAAAAGTTGATAAGTCTGAAATTAATTGCAGTATTTTGTTCATTGTTACCAAATGAGCCAGGAGCAACTGCTTGTGAATTGTATGTAAAATGATTTCCTTGTTTTACTAGCAAACCATAACTTGGACTTGGCGAATGAGTAAAGCAATAGGCTGCATAAACATTTCCTAAACCTGCTGATAGTACCTGACCATATTCTGCACCACCATAAAAATATGCAGTCGGGAAGTCAATACTTTGAAAAGTGCTTGCTTCAAAATATCTGTTTTGATTGTAAAGCCAGTTTAATTCTCCCATTGAAAAAAAGAACATTGCTTTTGGATAAAATCCTTCATTCCTAACTTTCATTACTGTCCATCCACCCATAGAGTGTCCGCCCAATATTATTTTAGATTTGTCAACTTTGAAACTTGAAGTATTAACGAAATCAATAACCGATTGCAATTCGGAAACTCGATATCCAAAGTTTTCTCCATTTCCGAAGGGATTGTTGTCTAGGTAATCGAGTGCTTCATCTAATGTACCGTTTGATTGACCTTGAATTCTCACCGACATAACTGCATCGCTATGGTCTGGTGCAAAAACATAAAATCCTGCACGAGCAAGTGCTTCGCAAATTTCAACAGAGCCTATGCCACCACCAGAAAATCCGTGTGAAAAAATAATTGCAGGATGATTTTCATTTATTTCTGAACCATTATTTGAAACCTTTCCCTTTACGATTAAACCTGATGATGCCGTATTATAGTTATAATTATTTTCTTCATCAAGAGTAGGATACCATATTGCAACCATAATACTGTCTTGCGCATTTTTTGGAATTTTGACATATTTATAACCAGCATTAAGTTCTAAAGATGGGTCGGCTATGCTGTTCTCGTCTTTGTTACAAGCCAGCAAAGAGAGACTAATTAGTATTAAAATAAATAAACTTAAGTTCTTTAATATCATTTCTAAGGTTTCTGTTTTATATTCTTTTTTCATTGTCATTTTTTTTATTCAACTATTTCTCGAATTCTCCTGTCGTCTTTTACATTTGCTGCTAACTTCTGTATACCCGCTATTAAGAAGGTAAACATATATTTTTTCAAATTTAATAAAAAAGTATTCCAAATACTTACAAAACACCTATTTTAAGCTATGTTTTCAACAAATACTAAATATTAAGCAATAAAAAAAGAGCTTCCTAATGGGAAACTCTTTTTATTATTCATTAAAAACTATTCTCGATACACTTTTTGTTCCGTTTTACTTCACAAAAAGCACTCGAATGGACGTTATTAATACGCCAATAGTTCTTTTAATTGCTCTTCAAAACGAACTTTAGGTAAATATTGGTCTTCTAATGCTTTTACAAATGGAATAGCCGTTTCTAAACTTCCTACTCTTCTTACTGGTGCATCTAAATGTTCAAAACAGTTTTCCATAATCATTGCAGAGATATCACTTGCCACACCACCAAATAAGGTATCTTCTGTTAAAATAATTACTTTATTGGTTTTCTTTACAGAAGCGTAAATAGTTTCAACATCTAAAGGCTGTAAGGTTCTTAAATCGATTAAATCTGCTGAAATTTCAGGGTTTTTATTCAATGTATCTAAAGCCCAGTGTATTCCTGCTCCAAACGAAATAATCGTTACTTTATTTCCTTCTTTAATTAAAGAGGCTTTTCCAAAAGGAATCGTATAGTAATCTACAGGAACATCTTGGTAAATGCTTCTGTATAATTGTTTGTGTTCAAAGAACATAACAGGGTTTGGATCGTTAATTGCTGTATTCAACAAACCTTTTGCATCATATGGAAAGGCAGGATAAACTACTTTTAAACCTGGTGTTTTGGTAAACCAAGCTTCGTTTGTTTGCGAATGGAAAGGTCCTGCTTGAGTTCCTCCACCACATGGCATACGCACAACTACATCGGCTTTTTCATTCCAACGGTAGTGTTGTTTTGCTAATAAGTTGACAATTGGGTTAAATCCTGTAGAAACGAAATCTCCAAATTGCATTTCCATAATGGCTTTATGACCGTTAATAGAAAGTCCGTTTGCAGCAGAAACTACAGCACTTTCACAAATTGGCGTATTACGAACTCTTTCTTTTCCAAAAGCATCTACAAAACCATCTGTAATTTTAAATGCACCACCATATTCGGCAATATCTTGTCCCATAATAACTAAGTTATCATGGCGTTCCATCGATTGTCTTAATGCATTAGAAATAGCATCAACTACACGTATGTTTTCAACTTCTTTAGAATGTGTAAACTCTTCAAAATCATAAGGTTCATACATGTCATTTAACTCTTCAGTTAAATCAGCAACAACATCTGGTTCACCTTGTGTAATTGCCCAATGTTCGTCTATTTCTGCTTTAATTGCTGCTCTGTATTGCGTATCTGTTTCGTCGTTTAAAACGTTAGTTCTAAGTAAGAATTCTTTAAAGTTTTCAATAGGATCTTTTTCAGCCCACATGTCCATTAACTCTTGCGGAACATATTTTGTACCACTCGCCTCTTCGTGTCCTCGCATTCTAAACGTTTTAAACTCTAGTAAAACCGGACGAGGATTATCAACCATAGAAGCTTTTAATTTAGAAATTAAGTTTACTACTTCTAATATATTGTTTCCATCAACTATATGGCTTTCCATACCAAAACCTACACCTTTATCGGCAAGGTTTTCACAACGATATTGTTCGTTTGTAGGAGTTGAAAGTCCATAACCATTGTTTTCAATTACAAATAACACAGGTAAATCCCATACTGCAGCAATATTTAAGGCTTCATGAAAATCTCCTTCTGAAGTTGCTCCTTCACCAGTAAACACTGCGGTTACTTTTCCGTTTTTCTTTAATTTATTGGCTAAAGCAATTCCGTCTGCAGCACCTAATTGCGGACCTAAATGCGATATCATTCCAACCAATTTAAACTCTTGTGTTCCAAAGTGAAAACTTCTGTCTCTACCTTTTGTAAATCCAGTCTTTTTTCCTTGCCATTGCGAAAATAAACGGTGTAAAGGAATCTCTCTTGTTGTAAATACACCTAAGTTACGGTGCATTGGTAAAATGTACTCATCTTTATCTAAAACCGAAGTAATACCAACTGATATAGCTTCTTGCCCTATTCCAGAAAACCATTTTGAAACTTTACCTTGACGTAAAAGAATCAACATTTTTTCTTCAATAAGCCTTGGCTTTAATAATTTCTTGTATAAATCTAATAACTGTTCGTTTGTTAAATCTTGTCTGTCAAAATTCATAAAAATGAGTGCTTTTAATTTGGTACCAAATGTATGAAAAATAACATTTTCAAAGCGTATTGTTATAAAAAAAATATCAATAAATATAAACAGCTTTAAACTAGATTTTTATAATGTTAACAACTTTCATATTTTCAATTAAAAATATTTAATTACTTTTGTTCTAAGTAGGTATTAAACCTATTGTAAGTTATTAACAAAATGTAATATAATGCAAAAAATTCCTAGTGTTGACTTACGTGATTTCCTGTCGGATGATCCGGCACGTAAACAAAAATTTGTAAATGAAATCGGAAAAGCCTACGAAGAAATTGGTTTCGTAGCATTAAAAGGTCATTTTTTAGATGACAAGTTAGTTGAAGATTTGTATAGTGAAGTTAGAAATTTCTTCAATTTACCATTAGAGACTAAAGAAAAGTATGAAATTCCTGGTATTGGCGGACAAAGAGGTTACGTTTCTTTTGGTAAAGAACATGCCAAAGGTCGTTCTGCTGGAGATTTAAAAGAGTTTTGGCACTTTGGACAATATGTTTCAGAAGGTTCAAAATACGCTGGAGAATACCCAGATAATGTTGAAGTAAAAGAATTGCCTAAATTTAATTCGGTAGGTAAAGAAGCCTATCAATTGATTGAAAAAACCGGTGTTTATGTTTTAAGAGCATTGGCCATTCATATTGGTTTAGATGAATTCTACTTTGATAAATTTATTAAAGACGGAAATAGTATTTTACGTCCTATTCACTACCCACCTATCACTGATGAACCAAAAGAAGGTGCCGTAAGAGCTGCTGCTCATGGTGACATTAACCTGATTACTTTATTAATGGGTGCTCAAGGAAAAGGATTACAGGTGCAAAACCATAACGGTGATTGGATTGATGCTATTGCAGAACCGGATGAAATGATGATTAATGTTGGTGATATGTTATCTAGACATACGAACAACAAATTAAAATCTACGATTCACCAAGTGGTTAACCCACCAAGAGAATTATGGGGAACATCACGTTTTTCGATTCCATTTTTCATGCATCCAGTTAGCGACATGTCGTTAAACTGTCTACCAGAATGTATTGATAAAAATAATCCAAAAGGATTTGAAGACATTACAGCAGGTGAATTTTTACATGAAAGATTAGTAGAATTAGGATTGATTAAAAAATAAATTTAATTTTATAATATAAAGAAAAGACATTGAGTTTATCTTGATGTCTTTTTGCTTTTTAGTGTTGAACACAGATTAAATAAATAATATACGCCAAATAGGACGCGGATAAAACGGATTTACTTCGTAAAACGCAGATTTTAATAATTATTATATGCACTTATTACATAATGAATTAACATCGTTAATTTTAAAAACATTCTACGACGTTTATAATGAACTAGGCTATGGCTTTCTTGAAAAAGTTTACCAAAACGCTCTACTCATTGAATTAAAGAATAAAGGATTAGAAGTAACTTCTAATGAAAAGATTAAAGTTTATTATAAAGGGGAAAACGTAGGAGATTATTATGCAGATATTATTGTAAACAATACCGTAATACTAGAATTAAAAGCAGCCGAATGTATAGTAGAAGCATTCGAAAATCAACTTCTCAACTATTTGAGAGGTACAGACTGTGAAGTAGGATTATTATTGAATTTTGGAAAAAAGCCAGAATTTAGAAGAAAAGTATTTGAAAATAAAAGAAAACTAAGAAAAAATCAATATTAATTAGCGTTTCGCGTAAGCAAATCTGTTAAATCAGCGTTCAAATAACATTTTACATTAAAGAAAATATTTGAAAACAATAAAAAAATCAGTATTAATAAGCGTTTCGCGTAAGCGAATCTGTTAAATCAGCGTTCAATAAAAATATGGACTTAAGCGAACAATTAAAAAAACTCTTTCCAGATCATGAACCTTCAACTGAACCTGAAATAGTTAATGATGCTGAACACGAATTATTCGTTCAAAAAGAACCTATGATTTGTAAATATGAAAAGAGAAAAGGAAAACCAACCACTATTATTTCTGGCTACGAAGGCGAAGATGAAGATTTTAAACTTTTAGCCAAAGAAATCAAAAGCAAATTAGCTGTTGGCGGAAGTTTTAAAGAAGGTGAAATCATCATTCAAGGAGATTATAGAGATAAAATAATGAAAATTCTTCAAGATAAAGGTTTTAAAACCAAGCGTGTTGGAGGATAAGAATAATTAAAATAAATAAAAATGATTAAATCATCAGAATTAATATTAAATCCAGATGGAAGTGTTTACCATTTGAATTTAAAACCAGAAAACATTGCACATGATATTATCTTTGTAGGAGATCAAAATCGTGTAGAAAAAATAACTAAACATTTTGATTCTATTGAATTTTCTACTCAAAAAAGAGAATTCAAAACTCAAACAGGTATGTACAAAGGCAAAAGAATGTCAGTCATGTCAACCGGAATTGGTCCAGACAATATCGATATAGTAATGAACGAATTAGATGCTTTAGTTAATATCGACTTAGAGACGCGTAAACCAAAGCAAAACTTAACATCGTTAAACATTATTCGTATTGGTACTTCAGGTTCTTTGCAAGCAGATATTCCTTGCGATAGCTTTGTAATGAGTCAATACGGATTAGGTTTAGATAACATGCTTCGCTCCTATTTAATTGATGATATTTCTGAAATTGAAATTGAAGATGCATTCATTAATCAAACCAATTGGGATTTAAGAAAAGGACGTCCTTATGTAATTAAAGGAAGTGAAAAGTTAGAAAAAATATTTGAAAGCGATAAAATTTACAAAGGTTTTACAGGAACCGCTGGAGGTTTTTATGGACCACAAGGAAGAGTATTGCGTTTAGAAATTCAAGACAATGATTTGAATAGAAAAATGGACAGTTTTAACTATAAAGGAACAAAAATGACCAATTTAGAAATGGAAACTGGAGCCATTTATGGTTTAGGAAAATTACTAGGTCACGAATGTTTATCTTTAAATGCCATTATTGCTAACAGAGCAACAGGAAATTTTAGCGCTGATCCATACAAAGCTGTTGATGAATTAATTGCTTATGCTTTAGATAAATTAGCTGAATAAAAGTAAAAATTTAGATCTAAGAAACTGATATAATTTTAAAATCTCCAATTTCATTAATCTGTTTTCTAAATAAAATAACAATGGATAAATCCTCAAAAAATTTACTAAACTCTGAAAAAGAGCAATTGTTAAAACTTCAAAACATTGTAAAACAAACGTTTGAAGAAGAGAAACTAATGGTTGATAATTTATTACATCAACCAGAAGAAGTAATAACAAAAGGTCAAAAAATATCTGATAAAGTAGCTAGTTTTGGAGGAAGTTGGAAATTTATAATATTATTTGCAATTATTTTATTTATATGGATTCTATTCAATACTGTTGCCATACTATCTTTACGATTTGACCCTTATCCTTTCATTTTAATGAATTTGATTTTATCGTGTATTGCCGCTCTTCAAGCGCCAATTATTATGATGAGCCAAAACCGTCAGGAAGAAAAAGACAGGAAACGAAGCGAAAATGATTATTTAATTAATTTAAAAGCTGAATTAGAATTAAGAAGTTTACATCAAAAAGTTGATTTATTACTAGAAGAACAAATTCAAATGCTAATAAAAAGTCAAGCTGAACAACTTGAAATGTTGAAAAAATTGCAAAAAAAATTAGATTCAAAATAAATGAAATTTAGAATTGCCAGACATACAAATGATTTAGAAAAAATAAAAACCTTTTACAATAAAGTTTTAGGTTTTGAAGTCTTAGGTAGTTTTGAAAACCACAATTTATATGATGGATTTTTCATAGGAAAACCTAATACAGATTGGCATTTAGAGTTTACAACATCAAATGAAGTTGTTGAGTTTAATTATAATGAAGATGATATTATTGTATTTTATCCTGAAAAAATAAACGAATACAATCAATTACTTGAAAATATTCAGAAACAAAATATTTCAATCATTAAAGCAAAAAATCCTTATTGGAATGAAAACGGAAAAATGATTTTAGATCCAGATGGTTATCGAGTTATAATATCAAATTTAAAATGCAGATAAATGAATTTAATCCTTGAAACAGATAGACTTATAATGCGAGAAATGCGTCATGAAGATGCAGAAGCTTTATTTGAAATGGATTCTAATCCAAATGTTCATAAATACCTTTGGAACAAACCATTTACAACTATTGAAGAAATTCATAATTATATTGAAATGGTTCGTAGTCAGTATGAAAGAAATAATATTGGACGTTTCTCAACTATTCTTAAAGAAACTGGAGAGTTAATTGGCTGGACAGGAATTAAATATATCGATGATCACATAGAAAACGGAAACACTAATTTCTATGATTACGGTTATCGATTAAATGAAAAATTTTGGAATAAAGGTTATGCATCTGAAGCATCAAAAGCTTGGATAGAACATGGTTTTAATAAGATGCATATTGACGTAATGAATGCTTATACGCATGCAGAAAACGGTGCTTCTAATCATGTTTTGAGTAAATGTGGTATGAAATTCATGGAAGATTATATAGATGAACACGGAGCTCCATGGAAATGGTGGCAAATGAAAAACACAAGAAAATAAGTAATGAAAACAATAAAAATAGCTGGAGTTCCTGAACATTTTAATTTACCATGGCACATGTGCATAGAAAATGGTGAATTTGAAGAAGTTGGAATTGATTTACAATGGACAGATGTTCCAGAAGGTACTGGTAAAATGTGTCAAATGCTTCGAGATAAAGAAACTGACATAGCTGTAATTTTAACTGAAGGAATTGTAAAAGATATTATTGCTGGAAATGATTCTAAGATTGTTCAAATTTATGTAAAAAGTCCACTTATTTGGGGAATTCACGTGGCAGCAAATTCTAATTTTAAAACTCTTGAAGATTTAAAAGATAAAAAAGCAGCGATTTCTCGTTTTGGTTCAGGCTCACATTTAATGAGTTTTGTAAATGCGCAAAATCAAAACTGGGACACTTCTAAATTAGAATTCGAAATTGTAAACACTATTGACGGAGCAGTTGAAGCTTTGACGAATAAAAAAGCGGATTATTTTATGTGGGAACGTTTTATGACTAAACCATTAGTAGATAACGGAATATTTAGGAGAATAGCCGACTGCCCTACTCCTTGGCCTTGTTTTGTTATTGCTGTTCGAAATGAAGTTTTAGAAAAGTATCCTCATGTTATAGACCAAATATTAGAAATAATAAACGCTACAACTTCAGAATTTAAAATGATTCCTAGTATCGATAGAATGTTGGCTTCAAAATACAATCAGAAAATTGAAGACATACAAGAATGGTTGTCTTTAACCCATTGGTCACAAAAACAAATTGATAAAAAAACACTTAACAAAGTACAAGAACAATTACATTCGTTAAATATTATTGAAAAAACAGTTCCGTTTGAAACTATAGCTAAATAAATACTTATTTTTATCGTTTTAAACACAATGAATAAAATCAATCCCATTTCTTTTGCCAAACTTAAAGAAAAGCTTTCATTACCAAAGCCTTGGGATAATGTTGTTATATTCATATTGAATATCCTTATAGCCATTCCAACCTTTTTAATTGTTCATCATAATATTATTGAATTTAATTGGCCAATAAACTTAGATCGAATTTTTATTTTTATAGGAATATTAATTCTTATTCAACTCATTTTAAGAACATTAAAAACAATAATTGTAATTTGTATATTTTTCTATATAATTACACTTATTTACGGAACATTATTTGGAGAATATGGCTTTCAACGCGTTTTTGAAGATTATCGTTCCATGATATATTCAATGCAAGAAGATCCACATCCACAAGATTTAATTATTTCTAAATTATTGCCATTCCCTAATAAATCAAAAATTATTGATGCCGTAAATTTTACCAATCCAAAAGTTCGAAATTTTGCATTATATGCAACCACAAAACACTTTAAAGACATCAAAGGCCATGCAAAAGACAGAAAACTAATTCAGTGTTTTGCAGTTTTTAAAGAAATAAAACAACGCTGGAATTATGTAAATGATCCAAAAGGTCAAGAATACATAGCCGCTGCATCTGAAAGTATTCAACATTTTTCAGGTGATTGTGATGATCATGCTATACTAATGTCAGCTTGTATAAAAGCTATTGGTGGAACTCCAAGAATAATTCATACAGGTGGACACATGTATCCTGAAATGCTTATTGGCGATAAAAACGATTTAGAGACTGCAGTTTACCTAATTAAAGAAGTTTTATTTATTGAAGAAAGTAAAAACAGAGAAATTCATTATCATATTGACGAGAGAGGCAAAATTTGGTTAAATCTTGATTACACTGCAACTTTTCCTGGAGGACCATTTATGAAAGAAGAGATTCTTGGTGAGTTAACTTTTAATTAAAGTAAACTACCAATCAATCGCATCTAAACTATTATTTATCAAATAATTATTTGTTTTACTAAAATGATTGTTGTTAAACCATTTTTTATGAGAATGTGCGAAAGAAGGATGACCAGATTGTAAAACAAAGTGTTTACTTTCATCAACGAACTTTATTTTCTTTTGGGCAAAACTTCCCCAAAGTAAAAAAACTACATGTTCCTTTTCATCTGAAATTTTTTGTATAACAGCATCGGTAAATTTTTGCCAATCTAAATATTTATGACTGTTTGCTTCGTCTTTTCTTACGGATAAAGTTGCATTAAGCAATAAAACACCTTGTTTTGCCCAATGTTCTAAATTGCCAGATGTTGGCAACATAATTCGATTTAAATCAGCATTAATTTCAGTATAAATATTTCTCAACGAAGGAGGAATTTTTACATTATCATTCACCGAAAAACACAAACCATTTGCTTCACCAACTCCATGATAAGGATCTTGACCTATAATCACAACTTTTAAATCATCAAAAGAACATAAATTAAAAGCATTAAAAATCAGTTCTTTTGGCGGAAAACAAGTAAAGTTCTCATATTCAGCATAAACATTCTCTTCTAATTGAATAAAATAGGGTTTTTCAAATTCTAAATTGAGTAGATTTTTCCATTCTGAAGGAATAGTTTCAAACATAGGTTAAAATTTCCTCAAAAATATAAAAATCTTTAGGAATAAAACTTATAAGGTTCGTAACTTTGAATCATATTATCAGACCAATGATTTCAGTTACCGAAAAAACGCTACAAGATTTAGAATTCAATACCATTTTAGAAACCATTTCAAGTAAATGTAATACTGATATTGGCAACCAAAAAACACTTCTAATTAAACCTTTTAAAGACCAAGAGACTTTAATTAGGGAACTACATCATACATCTGAATATTTAGCCTCTTTTACCAATAACAATGCAATACCAAATCATGGTTTTGAGGAAATTTCTCATGAATTAAAGTTTCTTAAAATTGAAGATAGTTTTCTTGAACAGATAAGTTTTAAAAAAATAGCAGCTATAACGGATACGGCTATACAATTGCTTAAATTCTTAAAGAAATTTGAAGAATATTACCCTACTTTATATTTAAAATCTGCTGAAGTTGAACAATGTAAATATATTTTAGAAAAAATTGATATCGTTTTTGATAAATATGGTGAATTAAAAAACAATGCTTCACCCGATTTATTAAACATTAGAAAAAGTATCCAATTGGTTCGTGGAAAAATAAATCAAAGTTTTGGTTTAGCTTTGAGTCAATATAATTCAGCTGGATATTTAGATGATATAAAAGAAAGTGTAGTTGAAAACCGAAGAGTTTTAGCGGTTTTAGCTATGTATCGTAAAAAAGTTAAAGGAAGCATTTTAGGAAATTCAAAAACAGGAAGTATAGCCTATATTCAGCCTGAAGCAACACTAAGATATTCTAGAGAGTTAAACGTATTAGAATATGAAGAGCGTGAAGAGATTATACGTATTTTAAAACGATTAACAAACGAAATAAGACCATTTAGAGAAACTTTAAAGGATTATCAAGAGTTTTTAAGCGATATTGATGTTATTGCTGCAAAAGCTAAGTATGCAAACACTATTAATGGAATTCTACCAACAATTACTCAAGAAAAGCGATTATTTTTTAGAGAGGCTTTTCACCCTATTTTATATATAAACAATAAAGCAAAAAACACCGTAACGTATCCTCAAACTATTGAATTAAACAATGAAGGTCGAATAATTGTTATTTCTGGTCCAAATGCTGGCGGAAAAAGTATTACCCTGAAAACCATCGGGTTATTACAATTAATGTTACAATGTGGAATTTTAATTCCGGTACATGAACGAAGTGAAACTTTTTTATTCGACAGAATTTTAACCGATATTGGAGACAATCAATCTATTGAAAATCACCTAAGTACCTATAGTTATAGGTTAAAGAATATGAATTATTTCTTAAAAAAATGTAATTCAAAAACGTTGTTTTTAATTGACGAGTTCGGTACAGGTTCAGATCCTGAGTTGGGTGGTGCTTTAGCAGAAACATTTTTAGAAGAATTTTATGCTCGTGAAGCCTTCGGGATTATAACGACACATTACAGTAATTTAAAGATATTAGCCAACGAATTACCATTTGCTATTAATGCAAATATGCTATTTGATGAAAGGTCTTTAGAGCCATTATATAAATTACATTTAGGGCAAGCTGGTAGTTCATTCACATTTGAAGTAGCTCAGAAAAACGGAATTCCATTTGGATTAATCAATAGAGCGAAGAAAAAAATAGAAAAAGGAAAAGTTCGTTTTGATAAAACAATTGCTACGCTTCAAAAAGAAAGATCAAAACTGGAGAAGACTTCTCAAAATCTTAAGGAAGAAGAAACTAAAGCGAGAGAAGAAAACATAAAAATGGAAACAATTAATGCTAAAATTCAAGAAAAATTAGAGCGTTATCAAGAAGTTTATGATGCTAATCAACGATTGGTTTATTTAGGACAAAAGATTGATGATCTTTCTGAAAAGTATTTTAATTCTAAAAATAAAAAAACTTTAATGGCTGAAGTTTTAAAGATTGTTGAAATAGAAAATTCAAAACGAAAGAAACTTACCGCTAAGGAGAAAAAAGTTAAAGAGAAAGTAGAAAAGGTAATTATTGAAGAAATTAAAGTCAAAGTTGAAGAAATTAGGGTTGAAAAGAAAGAAAAAAAGATAAAAGCAAAAATTGAAGAAGAAAATAAGCCGAAAGTTGTTTTAAAAGTTGGTGATAGAGTTCGAATGAATGACGGTAAAGCCGTTGGTACTATTGATAAAATTGAAAAGAAAAAAGCTACTGTAAATTATGGCATTTTTACTTCAAAAGTAAGTTTAGACGAATTAGAATACGTTCAACCTAAATAACAAATAATACATTATGGAAATTGAAAATTTACCAGTTGATAAAAAAATAATTCTATTTGATGGTGTTTGTAATTTATGTGATGCATCAGTACAATTTATTTACAAACACGATAAAAAAGACGTTTTTAGATTTGTTGCTATTCAGTCTGAATTAGGACAAAAAATAATTAAACACATTGGAGTTGATACTTCAAAAATTGATTCTATAATTCTTTACGAACCTGGATTATCCTATTCGTATAAAGCTGAAGCAGCTCTTACAATTGCTAAAAACTTATCAGGAATATACTCTTTATTGGGTTATTTAAACTTTATTCCAAATAGTATTAAAAATATTATTTACGATTATGTTGCAAAAAATCGTTATAAATGGTATGGAAAAAAAGAAGCATGTATGATTCCAACTCCCGAATTAAAAGCTAAATTTTTATGATAAATATCATTTTAAATTTTAATTGAAGATTATACATTTGTTAAAATTAAAGTAGAAAATTATGAGAAATTTATTTATACCCTTAGTAAACTGGGGAAATGGAGCTTTTATTATGATTGTAATATTTTCATTAGTAATTCTTGGGCTTGTAGGGGCAGTAATGCTTTTAATGAATACCGATAAAAAGAAAAAAGAAAACGACCAATAATTATTAGTCGTTTTCTTCTTTTTATAATTTTATTTTATTTTGTAAAAAAGCATCGGTTAACACAAGTGCTGCCATAGCTTCAACTATGGGTACTGCTCTAGGAACAACACATGGATCATGTCTTCCTTTTCCTTGTTGTTCAATAAGTTTGCCTTTATTATCTAGAACTTCTTGTTTCTGTATTAAAGTTGCAACAGGCTTAAAAGCAACTCTAAAATAAATATCCATACCATTACTAATACCACCCTGAATTCCACCAGATAAGTTAGTTTTGGTTGTACCGTCTGAGTTATATAAATCATTATGTTCACTGCCCAACATTCTTGAGCCACAAAATCCACTACCAAATTCAAATCCTTTAACAGCATTAATAGAAAGCATTGCTTTACCTAACTCAGCGTGTAACTTATCAAAAACAGGTTCTCCAAGTCCAATTGGTACATTTTGAATAACACATGTTATAGTTCCACCTACAGAATCTCCTTTTTTCTTTATTTCTTTGATGAAATTTTCCATTTTTAAAGCAGTAGTTTCATCTGGGCAACGAACAGCATTGCTTTCAATTTTAGAAAAATCTAAATCTTGGTAAGGTTTGTCAATAAATATTTCCCCTACAGAAGAAACAAAAGCATTAATTTTTATCTCTGAAATAATTTGCTTAGCAATTGCTCCTCCTACCACTCTACATGCAGTCTCTCTGGCTGAACTTCTCCCTCCTCCTCTATAATCCCTTATTCCATATTTCTTTTCATAAACATAGTCTGCATGACTTGGTCTGTATGTATCTTTAATATCTGAATAATCTTGTGATTTCTGATTAGTATTTAAAATTGAAAAACCAATAGGTGTTCCTGTAGTATAACCCTCAAAAATTCCTGAATGAAAAATAACTTTATCCTCTTCTTTTCTTTGGGTAACTATAGTAGACTGACCTGGTTTTCTTCTTTGCATTTCAGTTTGAATTGCTTCAAAGTCAACTTTTAATCCAGAAGGACAGCCATCAATAATACCTCCTATAGTATTTCCATGTGATTCTCCAAAAGTTGTTAACTTAAATAGTTTTCCAAAAGTATTACCAGACATTATTATATATATTAATTGAAAAACAAAAGTACTTAAAATTAAGTTACAATATTATTGATTTTATAAACCAACATTACAATTTAAAATTTTGTTTATATTAGCTAAAATTATAATTATGAAAAAAATATTTTTATTAACGCTTACTAGTTTAGCATTTATTTCATGTTCTAGTGATAACGAAAGTGTAGCAGATCAAACAAGCTTTGTTCTACCAGCAACTATTGGTAATTACTGGGTATATGACATTGAAGCAGCTGGAAACCCAACATCAAAAGATTCATTATTTATTTCAAGAGATACTATAATTGGTTCAGAAACTTACAAAAAATTTGAAACTGAAAATAATTTAGCAACCGGATTTTATTCTTCTTCATTAAAAAACAATGGTGTTAGAGAATTCCATAATAAATTACTTTTAACAGGCGATTTATCAATTAATAACGGTCAACTTCCTGTTGGTTTAGATTTAAGTCTTATAGATTTTGTGATTTTTAATGCAAATGCATCAAATAATGAAACTCTTTCTACAAAAACAGGTGTAATAAATGAAACTATTAATGGATATCCTATAACTATTAATTATACTTTAAGATCAAAATGTGGTGAAAGTTTAGCAGAATTCACCTCGCCTAATACAGATATTTATACCGATGTTAAAGTCACAAAAGTTATACTTAATGCAACGATTTCAACTTCAATAAGTGGAATTAATGTCCCTATTATAACCAATCAGGATGTTTTAACTTCTTTACAGTATATTGCAAATGGTTTAGGTGTGGTTCATACCAACACAACTATAACTTATACCATATCACAACTTATTGCAGATCAATTAGGTGTTCCAGCGACTTCAACACAAATTCAAAATGAATTTTTAACAAACTATTTTGTACAATAATTTAGTGCTTTTGTTGTTTTAAAAGTCTAAATTTGTATAAAATAGAGCTATTATGAAAACAAAAATTTTATCTGCTTTTTTACTAATTGGATTAGTATTTAGCGCAAATGCTCAAGAAATTTCAAAAAATGCCTTGGGATTAAGAATAGGTGACAATGATGGTTTTGGTGGGGAAATATCATACCAAAGAGGTTTATCTAGTAACAACCGTTTAGAATTTGATTTAGGCTGGAGAAACAGCAAAGATGTAGATGCTTTCAAAATTGTTGGTTTATACCAATGGGTTTGGAATATTGAAGGAGGTTTTAATTGGTATGCAGGTGTAGGTGCAGGTGTTGGAAGTTGGAGTTATAATAAAAATGATTTTAAAGATAGTGGTTCATTTGTTTTAGCTGCTGGAGATATTGGTATTGAATATTTATTTGATTTTCCACTTCAATTATCTTTAGACTTCAGACCTGAAATGTATTTTGGTGGAGATTATGCTGATTCTAGAGATGGTTTTGGTCCAGATATTGCTTTGGGAATAAGATACAGATTCTAAAATATTATTATTAATTAATAAAAAAGTCCCAAATTGGGACTTTTTTATTTTAATACAATTGACTGAATCTTGGGAATAGTTATTATACAATAAGGATTTGTAATTACAGTTATAACATTTGAATGCTTTTCTGGGCTAATCTCTTTTGTCTTAATGTATAGTGTTTTTTGCTTTTTAATTAAATAATCAACTTCTATAGCATAACCACCTGTATTTCGTTGGCCTAAAAAAAGAATACAAACATTATTAGATTTAAAATCAACATTTAATAAATTATTAAAATCAGACTCGTCGATATTAAGTTTTTCGATTACTTCGATATAAGCTTCATTGTCTTCAATTAAAAGATACTCTTTATTTTCGATTGAAGAATTTTGACCTGAACTCAAAGTTTTAAAAGACACATTAGATCTGTTAACACCTGATGAACATCCTAAAAGCAGTATTGATAAAATTCCAAGTAAACCTTTCATTATTTGTTCTCTTTAATTGCCTTAAAATACAAATTCTCATAAATAGGCAATATGTTTTTTATATCAAATTTTGAAGCTTCCTCTAAAGCATTTTGTTTGAATTTTAATAATTTAGCATTATCTGATAAAATTGAAATTGCATTTTTACTCATACTCGCTATATCTCCAACATTACTAAGATACCCTGTAACTCCTTCTCTATTTACTTCGGGTAAACCACCAGAGTTACTCGAAATAACCGGAACTCCACAAGACATTGCTTCTAATGCCGCTAACCCAAAGCTTTCTGTTTCTGACGGTAATAAGAATAAATCAGAATAGCATAAAATTTTGTCTATTTCATTACTATTTCCGAAAAAAATAACTTTATTAATTATTCCTAGTTCTTCACATAGACGCTCAGCTGCCTCTTTTTCAGGACCTTCACCAACCATCATTAACTTTGAAGGAATTGTTTTTTGAACTTCAAAGAATATCTTAACAACATCATCAATTCGTTTTACTTTTCTAAAGTTAGATATATGTGTTATAATTTTTTCATCTTCAGTTGCCATTAAAGACCTATGGCAAGGTGATGTTTCATCGATTATATCTTTTGTAATCTCAATAAAATTTGGAATGACCTGTATCTCTTTTTTAACATCAAATAACCTGTAAGTATCCTCCCTTAAGCTTTCAGAAACACTTGTAACATAATCTGAATTATTAATACTAAAAGTAACAGCTGGTTTATAAAATGGATGGTTTCCTACTAAAGTAATATCTGTACCATGTAAAGTTGTAATCATAGGAATATTAATTCCTTCTTCTGCAAGCATTTGTTTAGCCATATATCCTGCATATGCATGTGGTATTGCATAATGAACATGTAATACATCGATAGAATGTAATTTCACCATGTCTACTAATTTACTAGAAAGCGCTAATTCATAGGGTTGATAATGAAAAAGTGGGTATTCTGGTACATTTACTTCATGATAAAATATATTTTTATTTAATAAAGCTAATCGAACTGGTTGACTGTAAGTTATAAAGTGGATTTCGTGTCCTCTTTTAGCTAATTCAGAACCTAACTCTGTAGCGACTACTCCACTTCCTCCAAATGTAGGATAACAAACAATTGCAATTTTCATTTTTATACTAATTTTCTTTAAAATTAAGATTTTAAAATAAGCTATACTTTTAAATAATCGTTAAATTATTTTTTAAATGCAGATTCATATGTTTCTATCCAATTCTTTACGCTAATTTTTTGAACTAATTGACCTATTAATTGATACGGAATATCTTCTTCTCTTTTAAAACGCATACAACTTTTTCCAATATCGAGCTTTTTCTTTGAAAAAATTGAATATTCTAAAACAAACCATTCATAAAGGTCTTTATTCGCGTAAATTCCCATATGATAAAAGTTTATACTGTTTTTTTGAGAAGCAAAACTCATAAATGGTAATGGAAGTTTAGAATCGCAATGATATCCTTTTGGATAAATACTATGAGGAACATAATAACCAATCATTCCATAGCTCATTCCTTCTTCAAACCCATGAGGTAAATTTTCAAGGATAGTATTTCTTAATTTTATTAATGCGGGTAATCTTTCGGCAGGAATTTCATCTAAATATTCTGAAGGAGATTGAGCTTTTGAAATCATAATTTAAAATTAAAGTTAAAAAAGTTATTCTGTTATTGCTTCGTAAATAACTTCTTGTATTTTCTCTCTAATATTATTTCGAGACAATCTATTGGTTTTAGCTTCTGGATATGTTCTGTTAGACAAAAAGATATATACTATTTCTTTTTCTGGATCAGCCCAAGCTATAGTTCCTGTAAAACCAGTGTGCCCAAAACTTGTTAATGAAACACAACCACACGTTGGACCAGCTTCTCCAAGTTGTGGTTTATCAAACCCAAGTCCTCTTCTATTACCTTCTTTACAAAAATAACATTTATTAAATGCATTTAAAGTTTCCTCAGTAAAGAATTGGTGTCCACCATAAGAACCTTTTTGCAAATACATTTGCATCATTTTTGCAACATCTAATGCATTTGAAAACAATCCAGCATGTCCAGAAACCCCACCTTGCATTGCTGCCCCCATGTCATGAACATATCCTTGTATAGTAGTATACCTATAATAATCATCAATTTCTGTAGGAGCAATATAACGCATGTCAAACTTACGTAATGGATTATAGGTCATTGAATTTGCTCCTAAATAAGAGTAAAAATTATCTTCAGCTAATACGTCTAATTTTTTTGAAGTAATTCTTTCTAAGTACTCTTTCATTAATATAAATGAAAAATCACTGTATTTGTATTCTTTTTTGGGTAACAAATCACTGTTTGCAATAACCTTCATAATTGTATCATTATAATCTCTTCTTAAAAATAAATTTTCAGAAACTTGAATAGGAAATTCATCTGAAAATGTTTTTTTATAGTATTTTTCAGCTGGAAACCCTGCACTGTTTAAAGTTGCTTTATAAAAAGGTTCCCAAGGTTGAAGCCTAGCTTGATGCGTTAACAAATCTAAAAAAGTGATGTTTTCTTTATTAGTTTTTTTAAATATTGGTAACATTGTACTTAACTTAGTATCTAACTTAATTTTACCCTTTTCATATTGAACCATTAAATTTGGCAAAGTTGATAAAATTTTAGTAAGTGAAGCCACATCATACAAATTTGTATTTTCAACTTTATCTTTATTTTCATAAGTCATGTATCCAAATGACTTTTGATAAACGACAACTCCTTTTCTTGCAACAATAATTTGTGCTCCTGGTGTCATTTTCTCACTTATTGCATTATTAGCAATTATATCAATTTTTGAAAGAATTTTTGAACTCATACCTACATTTTCAGGGACTCCAAATGCTAAACGATTTAAGTTTTGAGTTAAAATTCCTTCATTAACTTCAAAATCATCATTTATAGAAACTGGTAATTTACCCTTTGCACTTTTAGATCCAAATATTATATCAGCAGCAGTAATTTGAGCAAAATCGTTATTTTGATAAGCCAAAATTACGCTCTCAATTCCTGAGAAATTTTTAATATTTAATAAAGAATATGGTTTTGTAAAAAATGTAACTATTGTTTTATTCTGTTTAGCAATTCTATCAATCCAAAGAAGCTCTTTAAAACTTAAATCATGATTTTTCCATGCTCCATCTGTTTTATGATATCCAATAATAACTTTAGTATAATCATCTAATATAGCTAATGATTCATCTAAATCTTCTGATTTTATTTCCGTTACATTAGTATATTTATTTAAAGAATTTAAAAAAGTATTAGAAACATCATTTCCTATACTTACGTAGGCAATTTTTTCTTTTTCGATTTTCTTAATAGGCACTATTTTATCTTTATTGGTAAGAACCGTTATAGCGTTTTCATATAAATCGAAATTTAAAGCATCAAACTCAGGTTTATTTAAATCTTCAACAAGATTATTAATTTCAACAGGTTTATAATTATTTAATCCTACTTTATATTTATAATTTAAAATCTTTTTAACCGAAAAAGCAATTCGTTCTTCACTCAACTTACCATTTTTAAAAGCCAATTTAAATTTTTCAACAGCCAGAGGGACATTTTCTGCAAAAAGTAAAATATCGTTTCCTGCTATGAAAGCTTCTAAATCAATATCTCCAGGTTGTTTAAAATTACTAGCACCTTTCATATTTAGAGCATCTGTAAAGATCAAACCTTTAAAACCTAAATCATTTTGTAAAATATCAGTTACAACATTATAAGAGATTGAAGTTGGATATCCTTTTCGAGGTTCTAAACTTGGAATATCCAAATGAGCAACCATTATGCTCGATAATCCATTCTTAATAAGCTCTTTGTAGGGATATAGTTCAACATCATCTATTCTTTTCTTGTCAAATTTTACAATTGGTAAAGTATGATGGGAATCAGATGAAGTATCTCCATGACCCGGAAAATGTTTGGCTGTAGCAAATAAACCTTCGCTTTGAAAGCCTTTCATTAAAGCAACTGCGCGTTCTGCAACATTAAACTTATCTTCACCAAATGAGCGATTACCAATGATAGGATTTTTTGGATTGGTATTAATATCAACAACAGGTGCAAAATTAAAATGAATTCCCATGCGTTTTGATTGTTGACCCATTTGTTGACCCATTTTTTCAATAAGACTCATATCTTGAACAGCACCAAGTGTCATGTTCCAAGGATAACGATAAGTAGAATCTAATCGCATGCTTAAACCCCATTCTGCATCAATACCTATAAACAAAGGAACTTTAGATTGTGCTTGATATCTATTTGTTAAATTAGCTTGACGAACAGGTCCGCCTTGAAAAAAGATTAATCCTCCAATTTTATACTTAGAAATTAAATCATCAATAGATTTGTTATGTGCTTCATTTTTATTAGAATAAGCCGCAACCATGAATAATTGCCCAACTTTCTCTTCAAAAGAAAATTGATTATATACACTATCAACCCATTTTTCTTGGGTAATAGTAGAGTTATCCTGAGAAAAAATAAATGAAGTAAAAAGTAGTGCTATTATGATATATCTCATACTAATATTATATTAAAAAAAATCATCATTAGATTATAATGATGATTTTAAAATTTTTATTACAAATTTAAAAAAATCTATTATGCCAACTTTCACTTGCAGGAACTTCCCAAAAATCCTGCCATTCTTCAATTGTATTTACTAAATTGTTAAAAACAATAGTTGAAGATGATACTGATTTTGCTTTAGCCATTTTCTTAAAATCGATTAATGATTTATAAGCAATGTATTCGCCTGTTTTAAAAGTAACATTCATACGATCCATTAAATCAATATTAAATTTTTGTTCCAACGATTGTATAAACTGAACTGAAGCGTCTATAGAACAACCCGATGCCGCTTGTACATCTTGATTAACTGCGATAATTATGAACCTCTCATATTTTAACAAATAAGAAGCTTCTAAACTTTGTCCGTGCGCAGACCAAGATTCAATGAATGACTTTAATTTCTCTTCAATTTCAGAAATTTCATCTTCAGAAAATTTTCTGTCAGATTGATAAATCCAAATACGTGAATGCGAGGGTAATGTTGAAAATTCTACAAACATTATTATTTTTTTATAATATCTGAAACTATTTTATAAGTAACAAACTTTTTAATTTTTGCATCAAACATCTCTAATTCATAGTAATATACTTCTATTACATCATTAGCTTTTAATATATTTTCCGTCAATAAAAATGAATTGTCAAAATTATTTAGTAAGATAAAATCTACTGTTTTACCAGAAGTTTCTTTAATTGAAAACGTAATAAATTGTTCTGACTTTGCTTGAAAAAACTTACCTGTAACTGATGGTTCCTCTTCAATCATTTCTTCCTCTACATCTTCTTCGTCGTCCATGTTATCCATTACTAGTTTCAAAAAGGAAGGGCATTTTGTAGCCATTTGCATACCTACATCTCTACCAAGAGCTTCCATTTTTGACTCATCAGAAATAACATTTTTACCGTAGTATTTTTCAATGTCTTTTTCATATTTATTAAAATCTTCCAACATGCATAAGCCTAACGTCATTTCAAGATTTTCTTTTGTAATCTCTTTTTTTGTAATACAATCACATGTTCCTTCAGAAATTTTTGAAATTAATTGCTCTTTAGTAAGTTTTTGAGCAAATAGTGATTGAGTAATAAATAATAATACAATAATTTTTTTCATAGTTATAAATCTTGTGCGTTAGCTATTAATTCTGCAATGTCTAAAACTTTAACATCTGCTTCTTTTTCTTTAAATTTAACTCCATCTGTCATCATGGTATTACAAAACGGACAACCAGCAGCAATAATTTCTGGTTTTAGTTCTAAAGCATCTTCAGTACGTTCTATATTAACTTCTTTGTCTCCGGGTTCAGCATCTTTAAACATTTGAGCACCACCAGCACCACAACACAATCCATTTGCACGAGATCGTTTCATTTCAACTAATTCAGCATCAAGTTTTTTAATTAAATCTCTTGGTGCTTCATAAACGTTATTTGCTCTACCTAAATAACAAGGGTCGTGAAAAGTAATTTTTTTTCCTTTAAACTGACCTCCTTCAATAGTTAACCTTCCATCATCTAAAAGAGATTTTAAAAACTGAGTATGATGAACAACTTCATACATCCCTCCTAATTCTGGATATTCATTTTTTATAGTATTGAAACAGTGTGGACATGCAGTAACAATCTTTTTAACTTCATAAGCATTCATGACTTCAATGTTGGTCATTGCCTGCATTTGAAATAAAAATTCATTTCCAGCTCTCTTTGCAGGGTCACCCGTACAAGATTCTTCAGTACCTAAAACTGCAAAAGGAACATTTGCACGGTTAAGAATTCTAACGAATGCTTTTGTAATTCTTTTAGCTCTATCGTCAAAACTACCAGAACAACCTACCCAAAATAGAACTTCTGGTTGCTTGCCTTCAGCCATCATTTCTGCCATTGTTGGCACAATTAAATTTTCAGCCATTATATTTTAAACTTTTTGGTTCATAAAAACCTGATTTTTAATTATCTATTATTCATGATGTTCATCATCAAACACCTGAATTGTAACTTCTTTATCAACTAAATCTGTAAATTTACCTCTATATCTAGTGGCTTTAACTAAATGATTATCAATCCAATGATAATTTCCTCCTCTTGGCTTACCCATTACCATTCCATGAAATTTAAATCCATGTTTTTTTAACCAATTTTCAGTTACAACTCTATGATCTTCAGTTCTAGATGTAAAAAAACAAATTACATGGCCTTCATCATACCATTTATTAAGAGTTTTTAATGCATCAGGGTATACTTCTGCAGTCGCCATTCTTTCTGGTTCTTCATTAGGAATATCATCACAAATTGTTCCGTCTATATCAATTAAATAATTTTTAATTCCTTCTTGTAAAACAGGGCTTAAAAATTCTCCATTTTCTGAAACAGGCTGCAATTTGCTTTCAATTTCATCTTTTCTCATTGTAATTGTGTTGTAGTTGGTAGTTATTTTAATAGATTAATCTTCTGATTTCCAATTTAAACGATCCATTTGGTTGTATTGCCATGGAGCACCATTATTTTCAATATTTGTCATCATTGCATTTAATTCCATCGGTGCAGCACTCTGTTCCATTACCAAATAGCGACGCATGTCCATGATAATTGATAAAGGGCTAATATTTACAGGACATTCTTCTACACATGCGTTACAAGATGTACAAGCCCAAAGTTCTTCAGGAGTAATGAAATCATTTAATAATGATTTTCCATCATCTATAAAAACTCCTTTATTAGCATCAATATTTTTACCAACTTCCTCTAATCTGTCACGAGTATCCATCATGATTTTTCTTGGAGAAAGCTTTTTACCCGTTTGATTTGCTGGACATGATGATGTACAACGTCCACATTCTGTACATGTATATGCATTAAGCAACTGTACCCAATTTAAATCTTGAACATCTGAAGCACCAAATTTTGCAGGAACTGCATCTGGGTTTGAAGGTGCTGCAAAAGGATCTGCAGTTGGATCCATCATCATTTTTACTTCATTTGTAACACTTTCTAAATTATCCAATTTTCCTTTTGCATTTAAATCTGCAAAATATGTATTTGGGAATGCTAATAATATGTGTAAATGTTTTGAGAAATATAAATAATTTAAGAAAACTAAAATACCTGAAATATGCAACCACCATGCTCCTCTTTCGATTAAGAAAACAAGATTATTACTCATTCCATTAAAAATTGGCGCAATAAATTGCGAAATAGGAAAACTTCCTGCTTGATGATAATGTCCATATCCACCATCTACAAATTGTAAATGTAAATCGGCAGCGTTCATTATTAAAAATAAAGACATTAATATAACTTCAAAATATAAAATAATATTACCATCATTTTTTGGAAAACCATTCATCTCTGAATTCATAAAACGTTTTAGTTTTATTACATTCCTTCTCATCCAAAAAACAATAACTGCAACTAAAACTAAGAATGCTAAAATTTCGAATGAACCAATTAATACATTATAAGCAGTTCCTAAAAAAGAAAATACTCTGTGAGTTCCAAATAAACCATCAATAACAATTTCTAAAACTTCAATATTTATAATAATAAAACCAACATAAACTATAATGTGTAAAATACCCGCAATAGGTCTTTTAATCATTTTAGATTGTCCTAATGCAATCATGGCCATATTCTTCCATCTTTCTGAAGAATTGTCATTTCTGTTTACATCTTGACCAAGTTTTATGTTTCTAATTAGTTTTTTTACATTATTTGTAAAATAACCAGCTCCAATTATTAAAATTACAGCAAATAAAATATTATCTAAATAACTCATAATATATAATAAATTAGTCTTTTTTAGTTTCTGTTGGTTCTATATAAGGTTTATTTTTTTTACCAAATACAGATACATTAATATAACGTGTTGGATTTAGTCTTAAATCTTGTAAAAGCAATTCTAATTCTTTAGAAGCTTTTGTAAAATTAGTATACATAGCTTCATCTTTCATTAATTTACCCATTGTTCCTTTTCCTTGCTCCATTTCAGCTAAAAGCTTATCAACATTTGCCAATGTTTTTTCTAAATTTTTAACTGTTTGACCAAAGCTAGCAGATGATAATGAATCTGAAATTTTGGCAAAATTTGCTGTAGTTTGATCTAAATTGGTAAACGTATTGTCTAATTTTGATTTATTATTAGAAAGTAATTCATTTATGTTTTTAGAAGCTCCACTAAATTCAGTCATTGTTTTATTCAATTCTGATAAAGAATTTTTTAAGTTAGCTTTACCTTTTTCATCAAGAACTTCATTAATTCCTGCAAATAAAACATTTGCATTATTTAATAATTTTTCAATTTTGTCTTTTAAAGGTTCCATTTGCTCAGCTAGAGCATCTGTTAAACCTAATTTAGTAGAAGATTTTAAATAATCTCCAGATTCTGCAATTTCACTATCCGCATCATTTGGTAAAATAATAATCTCTTTTCCACCTAAAGGTGATGAACCTACCAATTCGGCAATACTTGATTTAGAAATTGGATAATTTGAAGTAATAGATAACTCTACTAATACCTTTTTATTTTCAAGGAAATCATATGAATTAACCCTTCCAACAGTAACTCCTTTAAGTTTAACTGATGAAGAAGGCTCAAGACCTTCTACAGAATCATATATAACGTAAATTTTTTTACTTGTATCAAATAAATTTTTCCCTTTTAAAAAATTATATCCCCAGAAGAATAATAATATTGATGATATAACTAATATCGCGGTTTTAATTTCTCTTGTTAATTTCAAAATTTTCTATTTTAAACAAAAATAAACATTATTTTATTTAATTGCCTCTGAAATGCTAATTTTTACTCCGTCTTTATAAGCAACTAAAAAAGCCGAACTATACCCTTTTTCTTTTGCTTCAGATAATCTTAATTTTGCTTCATTATAACTATTTTCATTACCATAAAAATATTTATACAATTTACCTGATTGCTCTACAGATATATCATTTAATCCTTTAAAATTAGATGAAGACGTTTGTAATTTAGTTCCACTTGCAGAAATTTGAACTTTAAATACAATACCTTTATTAGAAATTGATTTTACAATCGGTTTATCATCATTAATTATTTTAACATCTTCTTTTTTTGATTCAATTACTACATTTGAAGCTGAACTAGGATTATAATATTCTTTTTTATAGGCGAAAATAGCATCTGCAATGGCTTTTGCAACCTTGTCTTGTCCGTCATCTGAATTTAAAAAATTCCCCTCCTCTACATTAGAAATAAATCCAATTTCAATAAGTACACTTGGCATATATGAAGCATCTAAAACCCATAAAGGCGCTTGTTTAACTCCCCTATCTTTTCTATTTAATGTATTGGTAAAGTTTTCTTGAACTTTCGCAGCTAAATCAATACTTTGATTTAAGTATTCTTCTTGTAATATTTTCAAACCAATTAACGTCTCAGGTTTATTTGGATCAAAACCGTTGTATTTTTCTTTATAATCCTTTTCTAATAAAATTACCGAGTTTTCGCTTTTTGCTACATCTAAATTGGTCGTGCTACGCGTTAAACCCATTACAAAAGTTTCAGTTCCATAAGGTCCAAAATTCTTTACACCATTACAATGTATAGATACAAACAAATCTGCATCTGCTTTATTAGCATTATTCGCTCTATCCTTTAATTCAACAAAAACATCAGTTTTTCTAGAATAAACAATTTCAATTTCGGAATCTTTATCTAAAAGCTCGCCAACTTTTAAAGTAGTCGCTAAAGCAATTTTCTTTTCTATATTACCATGATAAACAGTTCCGTAATCTTTTCCACCATGCCCTGCATCTAATACAATTTTAAACTTTGATTTAGTTTGTGCATTAATTTGTAGTGTAAAAAAGAATGAAATACTTAATAGAAAAACTTTAAAAAAAGAGTTTTTGAATAAATCCATATTATTAGTTTTTAGTAGCTTCGTTATAATTTTATTAAAATCTTATTTTTGCAAAAAAATATATGTAAGTTTGACACTTCAAAAAGTGAGCCAAATTTTTACAAAAATACTATTATTAGCATTGCATACAAAGTTATTTCATATCGTTTTATTAGCATTTTTTCTAACAATTGGAATTACATCTATTTATTCTCAAGAAACACCTAAAAATGAAACAGTTAGTATTACTGAATTAGGGATTAAAGAAACTAAACTTGAAATTGATGGAGATTCACTTAAGAAGAAAAAGAATATTCTTGAAGATATTGTTAAAAGAAAAGCTGTTGATTATGAAAAAATGGATCAAAAGAAAAAACAGCTCACTTTATACAACCAAGCAGAACTTTATTATACTGATATTGAATTAAAATCTGGAATTATAGTTTTAGATTATGAAAAAAGTGAAGTATATGCGGGTAGAATTAAAGACAGTGCTGGTAATTATACTCAATATCCAGTTTTTAAACAAGGAAGTAATATAATTGAACCCGATTCTATTCGTTTTAACTTTAAAACTAAAAAAGCATTAGTTTGGAACTCTAGAACAAAACAAGGTGAAATGAATATAAAAGCAGAAATTTCTAAAAGAGAAAATGATTCTGTGTATTATATGAAAAATGCTCGAATTACAACATCTAAGAATATTGAAGATCCAGAATATTATTTTTTAGTTCGTAAAGTAAAATTTGTTCCTAAGAAAAAAGTTGTCGCAGGTCTGACCAATTTAGTAATTGCTGATGTTCCAACACCTATAGGTCTTCCATTTGCTTACTTTCCTATGACTGAAGAAAGCACTTCAGGTTTTATACTTCCAACTCCCGGACAATCTAATAGACAAGGCTATTTTTTACAAAATGGTGGTTATTATTTTGCTTTAAGTGATTATTATGATTTGGCCGTTTTAGGTGATTATTATACCAATGGAAGTTATGGATTGCGTTTTGAGAGTAGTTATGCCAAACGTTATAATTTTAATGGTAGAGTTAATTTTAGATTTGAAAACAATATACAAGGAGAGAAAGGTTTTCCAGACTATATAAAATCTAAACAATATAACATTCAATGGTCTCACAGTCAAGATACTAAAGCATCGGCAAATTCAAGATTTTCTGCATCTGTCAACTTAGGTAGTAGTCAATATTTTAGACAGTCTGTAAATTTGGCTAACGTTGGTTCTGGTTTAAACAACAATTTAAGTTCATCTGTATCCTATCAAAAAACCTTTCAAACTGTTCCTCAAGTAAACTTATCTATATCAACTACACACAATCAGAATACAAATACCGAAATTATTAATATGACTTTACCTACACTTCAGGCAAGTGTTGATCGTATTTTTCCATTTGCACCAAAAGACGGTATTAAAAAAGGTTTTATAAAAAATATTAACTTTCAATATAACTTAAGAGGAGAAAATAGAATTTCAACAGTTGATTCTCTATTTTTTAAACCTCAAATGTTTAGAGATGCTAAATCTGGATTTCAACATAGTATTCCACTTAGCACGAACTTTAAAATATTTAATTATTTTAGTGTAACTACTAGTGCAAGTTATAATGAAGTATGGACTTTTAATACTATTGATAGATATTTTAGCACAACAGAAAACAAGGTTATAACCGAAGATTTAAAAGGCTTTGATAGTTTTAGAACGTATAACTTTAATGCAAGTATTGGAACTACCATTTATGGTACATTTAATTTTGGAGAAGATAGACAAATACAGGCTATACGCCACGTAATGAGACCAGGTGTTTCTTATGGTTATACCCCAAGTTTTGAACGTTATTATGATACTTATGCTATAGATGCTACAGGAAATACGTATCAAGATTTTACTCGCTTTGAAGGCGGACTTTTCGGATCACCCGGAATAAGTAATTCTAATAATTTAGGTTTTTCTTTAAGTAATACATTTGAAGCAAAAGTTGCAGATAAAGAGAGTAAAGATGGAGCTCCTAAAAAAGTAATGTTATTGAACAACTTAAATTTTTCTTCTAGCTATAACATTGCTGCGGATTCTCTACCTTGGTCACCCATGCGAGTTAGTGGTGGTACACAATTCTTTAAGAATAAAATGAATGTAAACTTTGCTACGACTTTAGACCCTTATGCTATTGATAACTCTGGAAAAAGAATTGAAACATGGAATATTGATAATGGGGGAAGTTTATTTAGAATGACAAGTGCTAATATGACTTTAAATTATTCTTTTTCTAGTAACGATACCAAAAAAACCAAAGCTTCTGAACAGACTGAGCAAAACGGAGGAGATGACTTATTTGGAACTGGTGTTGATTTAAGTAATAGTAATCAGAGTCTTTTTAATAAGAATGAAGAAGACGAAGAATTAGAAAATAAAGGTAATAATTGGTACAACACAAAACTTCCTTGGGATTTACGTATTGCATACTCAGTCACCTATAATAATAGTAATCGTCAAAATGAAATAACCTCTAATTCCTTAATGATGTCTGGAAATCTTGAATTAGCTCCAAGGTGGAAAGTTGGATTTTCATCAGGTTATGATTTAAAACAACAAGGAGTTACTTTTACTCAATTACGATTTGAAAGAGATCTAGAAAGCTGGAGAATGAGCTTCAATTGGGTGCCTTATGGTACAAATACCTTTTGGGGATTCTTTATAGGAATTAGCTCTTCTGTTTTAAGTGATATTAAATGGGAAAAACGCCAGTTACCCGATAGAGTTTTTCAATAAAATTTAACTAACTACAAATACAACACTTATGAAAAAAATAATTTTTACAGAAAATGCTCCTGCTCCTATTGGACCATACAACCAAGCAGTTTTAGTAAACAATACATTATATACTTCTGGGCAAATTGCTATTGACCCTAAAACAAATGAGTTGGTTTTAGATACTATTGAAAATGAAACCAAACAAGTTATGGAAAACATGAAAGCAGTTTTAGAAGCGGCTGACATGAATTTTAGCGATGTTTTTAAAGCAACAATATTCATTAGCGACATGAATAATTTTGCACGAATAAACGCAGTTTACGGCGCTTATTTTAATGAAAAAACGGCTCCTGCAAGAGAAACAGTTGAAGTGGCTTGTTTACCTAAAAATGTAAACGTTGAAATTTCTATGATTGCTTGTAAGTAATGTTAATTTTGAAGTTAGAATGAAAAAAATCACTATCTTAATCATAATAAACTTAATTTTAATTTCTTGTAATAACTACAATACTAAACAAGAAATTACTGTGCCTAAAAAATTTAAGATTGGTGAATTTAGGTATAGTGAAAATGGAGAAGGTTTTATAGTTCAAAAAACTATGAAGAAACAGATTGAATTTAATATTGAAAAAAAATATAAAATAGAATTTGATTTAGTTTGGAAATCAGATAATGAATATGATATGATATTCCTTGGTGGTACTAAGGGATGTCTTAAAATTAAAGATACTATTAACGTAAAAATAGTTTCATGGAATAAAAACTCTTATAGTTATGAAGCATTTGATAAAAGATGTCTAGGAAAATCAAATGGAACACTAATTAAACTTTAATAAATAGTATATAACAATTACTTGATTTATTTTGGAAATTCAACACTTCCTAAAAAACCAATATTTTGTACAATAGTATGATTCTTCCTTTCGTCAGAATGACGAAACAAGAACATAAAATCAATCCAACTGCAAAGCGTTTAAAAGCATTTGAGCACTTGCTTCATTTGTTGCTAAAGGAACATTATGCACATCGCAAATACGAATTAGCATCGAAATATCGGGTTCGTGTGCGTGACTTGAGTTTGGATCTTTAAAAAATAAAACCATTTTCGTTTTGCCCTCTGCTACTCTAGCTGCAATTTGTGCATCGCCACCTAATGGACCAGAGAGCATTTTTTTTACTTTAATTCCAACTGACTCTACTTTACTTCCAGTTGTTCCTGTTGCAATTAGCTTAATGTTCTCTTCAATAAGAATGTGTTTGTTTTTATTTAAAAACTGCACCATGTCGGCCTTTTTACCGTCATGAGCAATTACCGCAATTTCCATTTTTTTTATCATCAATTATGCATTTAAAACATGATAGTTAATTAAGCCTTCCATAGGTTTTTTATATACATTACCTATTTGCAATCCGTGTAATCTCAATGCTTTCGTTAATTCTTCTTTCAAATAAAAAGCAATAGAACCAATAAAATGTATTGGAACTTCTTTAGCATTTTTAAATTGTAAAATGTAGTGTTTGATAAACAATTCTATTTCTTCATTAATGTATTTCTTGCAAAATTCTGTCTCTTTGTTTTCTATTAAAAACTTTGCAAAAGAAGCCAAATACGCATTCGGATTGGCTTCTTTGTACAATTTGTTTTTTATAAAATCGGCATCTAAGTTGTATTCAGATTCAAGTTTTACTCTTAATTCAAGAGGCATTTCATTAAAGTAATAACCTCTAATAATATGTCTTCCTAAACGGTTTCCACTGCAATCATCCATTGCTATATATCCTAACGACTGTACTTTTTGATGCAAAACTTCTCCATCAAAATAACTGCAATTAGAGCCTGTTCCAAGTATGCAAACTATAGCTTTTTCACCTTTTGGAGTTGTTCCATAAACAGCCGCATAAGTGTCTTCATATACTTGTATTTCAGCATTTTGAAAATAATTTTGCAACAATTCTTTTAAGAATAACTTCATTCTATCGGTTCCGCAACCAGCACCATAAAAGAATACACTTGAAACTATATTTTTATTAGTTGAAATTGAATCAGCTGCATTTAAACGCTCAATAATTTCATTTTCCGATAAAACTTCAGGGTTCAAACCCAAAGTAGCCGTTGTAAAAAGCACTGAACCATCATTATCTACTGCAATCCAATCGGCTTTTGTAGAGCCACTATCAACTAATAATTTCATTTATTTTAAATTAGAAATATGAATAGATAAATCAACTAACTTACTTGAATATCCATATTCGTTATCGTACCAAGAAACAATTTTAAAAAAAGTACTGTTTAAACCAATTCCTGCTTTTGCATCTACAATTGAAGTTCTTGGGTCGGAATTAAAGTCAGTTGAAACAACATCTTCTTCAGTATAACCAAGAATTCCCTTCATTGAAGTTTCAGACGTTTTCTTTAAAACCGCCATAATTTCTTCGTAAGTCGTTTCTTTAGCAACTTTAACGGTTAAATCTACTACCGAAACATCTGCCGTAGGAACACGCATTGCCATTCCTGTTAACTTACCATTTAATTCTGGAATAACTTTACCAACTGCTTTTGCAGCACCAGTTGAAGCTGGAATAATATTTAATAACGCTGAACGACCTCCACGGAAATCTTTCTTAGAAGGACCATCAACAGTTAATTGAGTTGCTGTAGTTGCATGAATAGTTGTCATTAAAGCTTCAACTATCCCAAAATTATCATTGATTACTTTTGCTATCGGTGCTAAACAGTTTGTAGTACATGAAGCATTTGAAACAATTGTATCAGAAGCTTTTACATTTTCGTGATTTACACCCATTACAAACATTGGTGCATCGGCAGATGGAGCTGAAATAACTACTTTTTTTGCACCGCCGTTAATATGGTATTGTGCTTTTTCTAAAGTGGTAAAAATTCCAGTACATTCGGCAACGATATCTGTAGCCACTTCGTCCCATTTTAAATTATTTGGGTCTTTTTCAGCAGTTACTCTTATGTGTTTGTTATTTACATATAACCTTCCTTCTTTTACTTCCACATCACCTGCGAACTTTCCATGTACAGAATCATATTTTAATAAATAAGCTAAATGATCTACATCTAATAAATCGTTGATAGCTACCACTTCAATATTATCCCTATTTATAGTTTCTCTTAAAACTAATCTTCCTATTCTACCGAAACCGTTGATTCCTAATTTAATTTTTGACATTTATTTTTTTTTAATTGTTAATTTGCTTGACTAGTTGTGTGTTTATCGTAGCAATTTTACAATGAAATTATGTTGACATTATGTCTGACACTCTTATTAATTCTTGATCTATTTCAAAATGACCTTTAATGGCTTGCTCTAATGGAGTTAAAACAATTTTGTCATTTAATATTCCTGCCATATAGTTTGATTTTCCTTCTAATAATGCTTCAACCGCTTTAACACCTAGTCTTGATGCTAAAACTCTGTCAAAACATGAAGGTGCACCACCACGCTGCATGTGTCCTAATACAGAAACTCTTACGTCATATTCAGGTAAATTTTGATCAACATAGTCCTTAAGTTCAAAAACATTTTTCCCTGTTTTGTCCCCTTCAGAAACAACGACTATACTTGAAGACTTACCAGACTCTTTACTTCTTTTTAAAGATTCTAATAATCGTTCTAAACCTAAATCTTCTTCAGGAATTAAAATTTCTTCTGCTCCTGCTCCAATTCCTGTATTTAATGCAATATGTCCGGCATCTCTACCCATTACTTCCACAAAGAAAAGTCGGTTATGAGAACTGGCAGTATCTCTAATTTTATCAATTACTTCAACTACTGTGTTTAAAGCAGTATCGTAACCTAATGTATGACTTGTTCCAAAAATATCATTATCAATAGTACCAGGAATTCCCATTACTGGAAAGTTAAATTCTTTATTAAAAATTTCTGCTCCTGTAAAAGAGCCATCGCCACCAATAACTACTAATGCATCAACATTTGCAGCTTTTAAATGATTGTATGCATTTTTTCTGCCTTCAGGAGTCATAAATTCTTTTGAGCGAGCAGATTTTAAAATTGTTCCTCCTTTATTGATAATGTTGTTTACAGAACGAGGTCCCATTTCTTTAAAATCACCTTCTATCATTCCTTGATAACCTCTATAAATTCCTAAACAATTAATGTTATGATAAGCACAAGTTCTTACAACTGCACGAATTGCTGCATTCATTCCTGGTGAATCTCCACCAGAAGTTAGTACCGCTATTTTTTTAATATTTGTTTCCATGTTTAGTAATAAATGTAAATTTAATAAAGGTTTTAAGAAAGCTAGTCAATTTCTGGAACTTTTAATGGTTCTTTTTCATTTTCTGGGACAGTTTTCTTTCTTGGTTCTTGTGTCCAATTCATATACTCTGGAGAAAGTTCAGAATCTGGAAATTGATTTGGTGTATCTGAATTGTTTTGTTGCTTTTTCTTTTTCTTAAATATTTTTTGAAGCATTTCTTTAAATGTATCAAAATCTATACTATAAGTCAATCCAATTCCTTGGGTGTAACCAATATTACCTCCAATGTTATAGTTTAAATCATTTTCTCTATTGAATACATGTGCTTGTAAACTACCATCTTCATTTAATTCCATCTGTATTTCTAAGTTACCTACCAAAACTGATTGTGAAACTCCTCCAACTGGTACTCCTACCTTTCCATTTATTGAAATTTTATCATTCAGTTGAGTCTTTAAAGTAACACCAAGTCTATCTGAAATTTGATTAATTCTATCTCCTTGACTGTAATCTAAACCAAATTTAAGCATACTATCTTCATCAGCAAAAATGTCACTTAAAATTGCACTAACACGCTCAAATAAAGGGCCATAAGCAACATTCCCTGCGTTTTCAGCTGTCATAAATGATCCCGTAGACAATAAAGCCATTGCTTGTGTTTGTCTCGTATCTTTATTTTGTAATCTGTAATCAATTTCACTTTTTAAAACAGAGCTTACATTTGGAAAATCAATGTTAAAATCAGGCTGCGGATTACTTATAGTTCCATTTAAAACAATAGAAACATTTGTGGCAACTTTTTTATTAAATGTTGCGCTTTCTAATAATAAAGCCGGATTTGCTTCTGTACTATAAATTGCCTCTAAGTTTAAGTTTGCTCCTAAAGGCTCACCTTCCCAACGGATAGTACCTCCTTTTTTTACATTAAATTTTTTATCAATTAATCCTCCATACTTAAAATTATATTCGCCTTCTTCAATTATAAAGTCACCATACATCAAGAATTTACCTAATGTATTAATTTCTATATGCATTGATCCATATCCACTACCATTCATTGAGTGACCAGAATCTCTATCGAGAATAATCTCAATATTTGCATTTGTATCAACATCAAAGTCTAATTCCAATTCTATACCTTGATATTTGTTTTTTTCAACTACTTTATCACCTTTGACACTGTATTTATCCTTTTCAGAAACAAAATTCAAGAATGAATTGTCTCCCATTGTTTCTGAATCACTTACTGGTATTTTTATTTGAGTTCCTTTTTCAGATGCTCCGGCAACTTTTATAACAAGTGCATTAGTTGGACCTTTAACTGAAGCCATACCATTCATAAAAGCGGTACCGTAATAATAAGCATCTTCACTATCCTTAGTATCTAGAGCTAATAAATTATTTGATTTAACTTCTAAATCGATTTCCCAATCTGCAAAAACATCATGTCTTACATTTCCATGTAAAACTCCTTTTGTTTTATATTTTTTATCCGTTACTTCAATATTTCTAAAAATGAACTGATGTTCGGTAACATCTACAATTGCATTTTTCTCAAAGTCATAATTTACGTTTAAATAAGGAACTTTAACCCCCGAATCATTAAGATACAAACGTCCATCAATTTCTGGGTCTGTTAATGAGCCTCCGATATTTGCCCTTCCGGTTGCATTTCCTCTAATATCTGAAAGTATTGAACTTAATAATGGTCCGAATGAACTTATGTCAAATTTATCTAATGCTGCTTCTAAATTTAATTCTGTAGTATTATCTTGGTAGATTAAATCTCCTTGTAAAGTAAACGTCTCATCTTCATCTTGTTTTAACTTTGAATCGATAAAAAATTTATTAAAATCTTTATTTCCCTTTATGTTAAAATCTAAATCACCAAGAGCAATGTTATTAATTTTTAAATTATCTATTGATAATTGCGATTCAGGTTTATAAGAATTATTATTCTGAACGTAATTAATACTACCATTCAAATTTCCGTCAAACTTTAAACTATCAATAGAAGGAGTAATTTTATTAACATCAATATCTTTAAATGTAAAATTTAAATTTTTATATGTTGAGTCTTTTAAAGTACCGTAAAAATTCATCCTCTGATTATTGTGAGATAAAGTAAAATCTTGAAAATCAAAATTTGATAACTTTTTATCAAAGACTATTTTATTGTCTTTTTCTTCATTCTCATTAATAAACCATATATAATCTTTAAAATTTAACTCTGATTTTTTAAAACCTACTACAGAATTCTTGTTTTCATCAATTGTATGGTAAATATTTAAATCAAACTTGTCATCACTCTTTTTACCTCCTTTAAACTCTGTACGAATAAACAATGTATCATTCATTGTAACGTTAATCAAACTAAAATCGGCAATTTTATAGTTTTTATTTTTTATGGAATCCATTTCAATATAAGCATTGTATAAAGGATTCTTATTGTCAATGTCTATTTTTATATTGTTAAAATAGTTATCAAATGCTAATACTTCTGGAGCTGTAAAATCAAATTCAAATTTTCCTTCATCTGCATTAATTTTTCCTTTAAACTTAGTATCTTCAGAAATTGTAACATCTGGTATGAAAATATCTATAATTTTATTATAAACAGAAAATTCAAAATCTAAATATTGACCAGGTTTTAGTACATTAGGAGAATAATTAGCGTATAAACTACCTACAGCATTCTCTAATACTTTTTTAAGTTCATCAATTCTATATTTACCAACAACTTTACCTGTAATTATATCTGGAGAGTTAACAGTAATAGTCCTTACTTTATCAATATCGAAAGTAGAAGTTAATTGAAATTCATCAAAAATATAATGTTCTTTTGTATTTAAATATGATGCACTATTAACATTAAGAACACCTTCTAAATCATCAAAATCATTACCTTTTGCATTTAGTGTTACATTTCCTTTAAAAATAGAAATGGAATCGACTGTTGAAAAATTAAGAGCTGCTAAATCAATATAATCTATTTGTGTTGAAAAATTATAGTTTTTTACTTTAGAACTCAAATCCACTAACCCATTAAAATCTAATCTTAAATTAGGATCATTACTATTTAAATATCCCTCAAAATATGGCATTTTCATAGTACCATCAACTTCAATGTTAGAATAGTTATACTTATTATAATACAACTTGTCTATTTTTCCTTTAATTTTCGTGTTCAAATATTTTTTATTAAACCCTTTCCCATCAACTTGAACTTGTAAAGTAGCATTTCCTAAATCTTTTTGATTTAAAAAATTGCCAACATTAAAATTTTCTAATGAAATGTAACCTTTATACGAGGCATTATCAATATTGTCAATATTTTGTAAAGATAAATCACTATCTATAGCTCCTAGAAAAGATGTTAAATATACTTTTGAATTGATATAAGTATTTGTAAATTCAACATCACCATTCAAATTAATATTACCTAACTTTATTAAGTTTGTGGGCAAAATCTCTCCCAAAATTTTAGGTAAAATTTTATTCAATTTTTCATAACTCGATGATAATTTGTCAAATTTTCCTTTAATATAAAAAGACTTTGATTTATCAAAAAGGTATTTAAAGTTGACGTTACCCGTAATTTCAGAATGAAATTTATCTACTAACTTTAGGTTGTGAGTTGTAAAATTATTTAATGTTCCTATAAGATGTGTATCAATGTAGAATTTATTGTCTTTTCCGAATTCATTATAAAAATAGTTCAAATCATTCGAAGCAATAACAGCTTTATCAAATTGAGCATCAAAAATAACTTTGTTGTTAAAATCTGAAAAATCTTCTCTATTGTACTTTAATTCAACTTTACCAACCATTTCAGATTCAAAAGTAGTTGCTTTTAAGTTCTCTAATAAAATATTTTTCTTAGTATATGTAAACTTTGCTTTTAAATTAGCTACAAAAAGCCCTCTAAAGTCTTTAAATGAAAGTTTGTTGATATTTGTATAAACATTAGGCCCTTTTATGAGAAAGTTTTCAATTAAACCATTAAGTTGTTTAAAATCAATAATTTTTGAGGTTTCTAAATTAAAGTCAGTGTATCTAAACCTACTCCTAAAAATTGTCATTGAAGAAGCTTTCATTCTAAACTTTCCAGATGATGGAGAACCATCATCAAAAGCATCAATAAATCGGTCTAAATTTGTATCATTCTCGCCTTTATACTGAGTTAATTTACAATCAAATCCATCTAAAACAACATCTCCTAAATAAGGATGACCACTTTCATATAATTTTTTTAAATCTAAAATTGAAGTATTTAATCTTTTTATAAAAAAAAGTGTGTCTTTGTGATGGTCTCTAACCAGAACGCTTCCTAACTTAAGGGATAAAAAGGGCGTTATTGTTAATTTTTCAATAGTAATATCTGTTCCAAACTCTTTATTTAGCTCTGTTGTAGCATATTTGCCAAAAAAAGTTTGTACAAATGGCAATGAACAAATAATACTTAAAAGAAGTAGTAAAATTAAAATTCCGACAATAATTCGGGTGAATATTTTTTTAAATTTTTTGATACTCTATTTTATTTTAAATTTGCATTATGGTTATTGAACAAAAATAAGATTTTTTGTAAGATAACTTCATAACAATTAAGTCAAATTTCGTGCCTTTTATATGAAAAACAATAAAATTTACACTTTAGCTATTGAAAGTTCATGTGATGACACATCTGCGGCTGTTTTATTAAACGACAAAGTCTTATCAAATGTTGTAGCGAGACAAACAATTCATGAAGAATATGGAGGAGTTGTTCCAGAACTAGCTTCTAGAGCACATCAACAGAATATTGTTCCGGTTGTAGACGTTGCCTTAAAAAAAGCAGGAATAACAAAAGATGAATTATCGTGTATTGCTTTCACTCAAGGACCAGGATTAATGGGTTCATTACTTGTAGGAGGATCCTTTGCTAAATCAATGAGTATGGCTTTAAATATTCCGTTAATTGCAATAAATCATATGAAAGCTCATATTTTAGCACATTTTATAGATGAAGAAGGTTATGAAAAACCAGAATTTCCATTTTTAGCCCTAACCATCAGTGGCGGACATACACAAATTGTTCAAGTAAACAGCTTTTTTGATATGAAAATTATTGGCGAAACAACAGATGATGCAGTGGGTGAAGCTTTTGATAAAAGTGCTAAAATACTAGGATTACCTTATCCTGGAGGTCCACTTGTAGATAAATATGCCAATGAAGGAAACCCAAAAGCATTTCCTTTTACCAAGCCTAAAGTAGACGGATTAAATTTTAGTTTTAGCGGATTAAAAACACAAATTTTATATTTTGTTCAAAAACAAGTAAAAGAAAATCCAAATTTTATCGAAGAGAAGAAGGCTGATATTTGTGCATCCATTCAACATACAATCATACAAATTTTAATGGATAAACTGAAAAAAGCTGTATTAGAAACAGGAATTAATAGAATTGCAATTGGTGGTGGAGTTTCAGCAAATTCGGGAATTAGAAAAACATTGAAAGAATCAGAAAATAAATACGGGTGGAAAACGTATATACCAAAATTTGAATATACTACTGATAACGCAGCTATGATAGGAATAGTTGGTTATTATAACTATCTTGAACAAAATTTTAGCGAAGCAGATGTAGTTTCTAAAGCACGAATTGAATTCTAATTTATTATGCAACTATTCTATAATTCTGAAATAAAACAAAATGATATAATTTTTACATTCGATAAAGAAGAAAGTAGACATATCATTAAGGTTTTACGAAAAAAAGAAGGTGATACTATACACATTACAAATGGCTTAGGATTTCTATTTATATCTGAAGTTACTATTGCTTCTGAAAGAAAATGTGAAGTTCAAATTAAAGAAACTCAGTTTTTTGAAACCAATAATTACAATTTACATATTGCTGTTGCTCCTACAAAAAACAACGATAGAATTGAATGGTTTTTAGAAAAAGCTACCGAAATTGGAATCAACGAAATTACGCCTATTATTTGCGATCATTCTGAACGAAAAGTTTATAAAAAAGATCGTGGTGAGAAAATTATTCAAGCCGCAATGAAACAATCTTTACATTTTTATATTCCAATACTTAACGAACCTATTTCGTATTCAGAATTTATTAAAAAAGAGTTTTCTGCTCATAAATTCATAGCACATTGCGAAGAAACTGAAAGAAAATCGTTTAAAAATGAAATTCAACCAAAACAAGATATTCTTATTTTAATCGGACCTGAAGGCGATTTTTCAACAAAAGAAATTAACTTAGCTATTCAAAATAAATATAAACCAGTAACCCTAGGAACCACAAGATTACGAACAGAAACCGCTGCTTTAGTGGCATGTCATACAACTGCTCTTATAAATGAAGAATAAAGTACATCTTTTAATCGCTTTTCTTTTTGCAAATACTTTTTTATTTGCACAAGATATTGCTGTGGTAAAATATTCTGGTGGTGGGGATTGGTATGCCAATCCTACTTCATTACCTAATTTGGTTGAATTTTGCAACCAAAATATTAATACTAAAATTAACCCAAAAGTAGCAACGGTGGAAGCTGGAAGTACTGATATTTTCTCTTATCCATTTATTCATATGACTGGACATGGAAATGTTGTTTTTAGCCCAAATGATGTTAATAATTTAAAAAACTACTTAAATTCTGGAGGTTTCTTACATATTGATGATAATTATGGAATGGATGAATACATTCGAAAAGAGATAAAAAAAGTATTTCCAAATGAAGAGTTAAGGGAGATTCCAATATCACACGAAATTTTTCAAAAACCCTATAATTTTCCCAAAGGATTACCAAAAATTCACGAACATGATAATCAGCGACCACAAGCATTTGGAATTTTTATAAAAAATCGTTTGGTTTTACTATACACTTTCCAATCTGATTTAGGCGATGGTTGGGAAGATACTGATGTTCATAATGATCCAATTGAAATTAGGGAAAAAGCCTTGAAAATGGGTGCGAATATTATTAATTATGTGTTTAATTATTAGAATTTAACAAATATAAGTTTGGAACAATTAAATCATTATAACACCGATTTTAAAAAAGAAAAATTTCCTATAACTGTTGTTTGCGATGAAGTTTATTTTCAACAAAATATTGGAAGTGTTTTTAGAATTTGTGATGCTTTTGGGGTTGAAAGTATCATTTTTACTGGAGAACATTTTATACTTTCAGAAAGAAAAGTAAATAAAACTTCTCGTAATACTCACAAAACAGTTCCATTTGAAATTATAAGAGATAAAAACGAAGTAATTCGTAAACTACAAGAAAAAAAACATCAAATTATTGCATTAGAAATTACAGATTCAAGTACACCTATTAACATAATTGAAATAACAAATCAGCCTATAATTTTGATTATTGGAAGTGAAATATATGGTATTTCGAAAGAGCTATTATCTATTACAAATGTTACTACTCATATTCCTATGTTTGGTGAAAATAGTAGTATGAATGTTGCAAATTCATTAGCAATTTCACTTTACGAGATTACAAAACAACTTTCATTATAATATTTTACTTATTTTTGAAAATGAATTCAAACGAACTTACTAAAGGGCTTTTAAAAACCGTTGCAATACTATTTGGAATAGTATTAGCATGTTTTTTAATTTATAAAATTTCAACCGTTTTAGTTTATGTTATTATTTCTGTTGTTTTTACCCTAATTGCAAATCCAATAGTCCTATTTCTAAAAAACAAATTAAAGTTTAAAAACACACTAGCCGTTATTACTACTTTGTTTTTATTTTTAGCTTTAATTACTGGTTTTTTCTTAATGTTTGTTCCGTTAATTATTGATCAAGGAGAAAACTTATCTTTATTGAATATTAATTCATTAGAAAAAAACTATGAAGATGTAATTAACAACTTAACAGTATATTTAGCTCATTACAATATAGATGTTCTAAAAGTTATAGAATCTACAAACATTACATCATCTTTAAATTTTAAATTAATTCCCGAGTTTTTTAACAGCTTAATTAATACACTTGGAAATGTTGGAATGGGAGTTGGATCTGTATTTTTCATTTCTTTTTTCTTATTGAAAGATAGAGCTAGTTTTTTTGTAGCCTTTAAATCAATTCTCCCAAAAAATCAAAAAAATCAAGTTCTAACTTCGATAGATAAAATCACACATTTATTATCAAGATATTTTATTGGTTTATTGCTTCAATTATTGATAATTTTTATTCTAAACGGACTTGTTTTTATCATTTTTGGCGTTTCAAATGCTTTTACAATTGCACTTTTATGTGCTATTTTAAATATCATTCCATATGTAGGTCCTTTAATAGGTATGTTTGCAGCGGCTACTTTAATTCTTATTAGTGGTATAAGTGGAGATTTTATCAACGATGCCATTCCAAAAACATTATATGTACTAATAGGGATGTTTATTGTTCAACTAATAGACAATAATATAAGTCAACCAATTATTTTTTCAAAAAGCACAAAATCACATCCTCTAGAAATTTTTTTAGTAATCGTAATTTCTGGAATTTTATTTGGAATAGTTGGAATGATTATAGCAGTACCTTCCTATACTGTTTTAAAAGTGGTAGGAAAAAATTTCTTTCCTGAAAATAAAATCATAAAAGCATTAACTAAAAATATTTAAGTTGGATTTTAATCAGTTGCTCAATTCTGATGTTCAAGAATTTATTAATGCAAATTTGAATACAAATATTATTCAACTTGCGTTAACTAAAAACCCATTTCCTGAAATTGAATATACAGCAATAATAAATCAAATTAAAGCTAAGCAAAAATCAAAAGAAAAATTACCGCTTTGGTTCAATACACCAAATATTATTTTTCCTTCAAAAATTTCAGTTGAACAAACCTCTTCAGAAAAAACGGCTGAATATAAATCAAAAATTATTTCTGGAACATCTTTAATTGATTTAAGTGGAGGTTTTGGAATTGATGACTATTATTTTTCTAAGAAAATAAAATCGGTTACACATTGTGAAATTAATTCAGAATTATCTGAAATAGTTGCTTATAATTTTAATGTACTTAATACTGTCAATATTACATGTATTAATAAAAATAGTACTGATTATCTAAACGAAATTAATGAAGTTTTTGATTGGATATATATAGATCCTTCAAGAAGAAATGAAACAAAAGGAAAAGTTTTCATGTTTAAAGATTGCGAGCCTTATGTTCCAAATTTACTTCCATTATACTTTTCTAAATCAAATAACATCTTAATAAAAACTGCACCACTACTGGATTTACAGGCTGGAATTGAAGAACTTAAACATGTTAAAAAAATACATATTGTAGCAGTAAAAAATGAAGTTAAAGAATTACTTTGGGAAATTAAAAAAGATTATGATGGTGATGTAAGTATAATTTCTGTAAATATTGATAAAGATAAACAAGACGTTGTAGAAACTATATATCAAGAAGACTATGAAGTAGTGTTTTCTTTGCCCTTAAACTATATTTATGAACCTAATGCATCGTTATTGAAATCAGGGAATTTTAATGCTATTTCTGAAAAATATAAATGTAAAAAACTTCATAAACATTCTCATTTATATACCTCAAACTCAATAATTAATTTTCCAGGAAGGAGTTTTAAAATTGAAAATATTATTTCACTACAAAAAAACGAAGTAAAAGAACATTTATTTGGAAAAAAATTGAATATTTCAACAAGAAACTTTCCAATTAAAGTTGAAGATTTAAAAAAAAAATATAAGATAAAAGACGGCGGCACAACTTTTGTATTCTTCACTACTAATATTGATAACAAAAAAATAGCCTTAATTTGCACAAAAATTTAATTATGAAATACCTATTATTCATTCTATTTTCTATAACTATTTCTTCAGCACAAACTAAAAATTGTAAATACGACTATGATGATAAAACAGATTCTACATTTGTAAAAGTTTTGCCCGAGAAATTAATTTATGAGAGAATATTTGGTGAAAGTAAAGAAATGATACATTTTGTTTTAATAAACAATAATGGCATACCTACATTAAACTTACAATTTATTCAAACTAGCAAAGATTTTATTTCAGCAAATTGTTTAGATAAAACATCTAGGATTGTTTTTCAATTAGCAAATGGTAAAATCGTTACTTTAGTGAGCAATACTGAAGAAGTATGTAATACACTAGTCTATAATGAAAAAGATAATAGGAACATTAGAATACTTGATGGATATTTTTTATTTACAAAAAACAATTATGAAGAATTAAAAAATTCTCCCATAAACTTAATGAGAATCCAGTTTACTAATGGAGCTAAAGATTTTGTAATAAAAAAAGAAATTCAATCTGAATTATTAAACACAACATTTTATCCAGAAAACATATTTATTGATTTCTTAAAATGTATTGAATAAAAACAAAAAGATTATAAAACAAAAAAGCCTTGCAAATGCAAGGCTTTTTTTGTGATCGCGCCAGGATTCGAACCTGGGACCTACTCATTAGAAGTGAGTTGCTCTATCCAGCTGAGCTACGCAACCATTAATTATTTTCGTCGGGGTGGCAGGATTCGAACCTGCGACCTCCTGCTCCCAAAGCAGGCGCGATGACCGGGCTACGCTACACCCCGAAAATATAAAAGCGGAGAGACAGGGACTCGAACCCTGGCGACGGTTACCCGTCGACAGATTAGCAATCTGCTCCGTTACCACTCCGGCACCTCTCCAATCTTAAACTCTTAAAGCAAAGAACTTATCTTTTTTGCGATTGCAAATGTACACTTTCACTTCATATATCACAACATTTTTTATGCTTTTTTTTATATTTATTTTATATTTTTATTGAAATACCTATAATTCAATCACATACATTTTAAAAAAAATAATTAACTTTAAAAGTAAATAATGGATTTCCGTAAAAAGCCTTTAATCCTTGAAAAAATTATAGGATTAAAAATTAAATTAGTAAATTCGCATAACATTTAAAATTATAAGAAAACATGAGTAAAAAAGTTGTAATTGTATCTGCTGTTAGAACTCCAATTGGAAGTTTCATGGGAGCTTTATCTACTGTGCCAGCTACAAAACTTGGAGCAGCAGCTATTAAAGGTGCATTAAATAAAATTAATTTAGACCCAAATAAAGTTGATGAAGTTATAATGGGTAATGTTGTTCAAGCAGGAAACGGACAAGCACCAGCAAGACAAGCAGCTATTTACGCAGGGTTATCTAATACCGTACCTTGTACTACTGTTAATAAAGTATGTGCAAGCGGAATGAAAGCTGTTATGCAAGGAGCACAAGCAATTATGTGTGGAGACGCAGAAATTGTAGTTGCAGGTGGAATGGAAAACATGAGTCTTATTCCTCACTATGTTCATATGAGAAATGGTGTGAAATTTGGACCAACTTCTTTAGTAGATGGAATGCAAAAAGACGGATTAGTTGATGCATATGATAATAATGCGATGGGGGTTGCTGCAGATTTATGTGCAACAGAACATAAAATATCAAGAGAAGAGCAAGATAACTTTGCTATTCAATCGTATAAAAGATCTGCTAACGCATGGGATGCAGGTAAGTTTGATTCAGAAATCGTTCCTGTAGAAGTACCTCAGAGACGTGGAGATGCAATCATTGTTTCTAAAGATGAAGAATATACAAACGTTAAATTAGACAAGATACCAGCTCTTTCTGCTGTTTTTACAAAAGAAGGAACTGTTACAGCCGCAAATGCTTCAACAATTAATGACGGTGCAGCTGCGTTAATTCTAATGAGTGAAGATAAAGCAAATGAATTAGGCTTAAAACCATTGGCCTATATTAAATCTTATGCTGATGCTGCACACGAACCAGTTTGGTTTACTACTGCACCTTCAAAAGCATTACCAATTGCTTTAAAGAAAGCAAATTTAAGTATTTCAGATGTTGACTTTTTTGAGTTTAACGAAGCTTTTTCTGTAGTTGGTTTAGCAAATGCTAAAATTCTTGGTTTAGAAAATGATAAAGTAAACGTAAATGGTGGAGCTGTATCTTTAGGTCACCCACTTGGATGTTCTGGAGCAAGAATTATTGTAACTTTAATTAATGTTTTAGAACAAAACAATGCTAAAATTGGTGCTGCTGCTATTTGTAATGGTGGTGGTGGTGCATCTGCAATTGTAATTGAAAAAGCCTAACCTTATGAATTATGAGTTGTAAAATTTATATTCTACAACTCATAATTATTAACTCATAATTATTTTTAATGTTCGGAATTTGCAATCTTTCCATAGTTCCTATTCGATTTGAACCTTCAGATAGAAGCGAGCAAGTTTCTCAAATCTTATTTGGAGAGCATTTTACTATTTTAGAACAAGATAAAAAATGGACTAAAATAGAAATTGCATTTGATAATTATATTGGATGGATAGATAACAAACAGTATTTAATAATTAGCGAAGAACATTTTAATTATTTAAATAATTCTCCTATTGTTTTAAATAGTGATTTAATTGAATATATTTCTACACCAAACAATATTCTGACTCCAGTTCCACTAGGAGCTTCATTATCTTTTTTAGAAAACGAGCATATTAATACTTTAAACTATACATTTGATGGTATAAAAATTTGTGGCAAAAAAGAGAAAGATAATTTAATTAAAACTGCTTTCATGTATTTAAACTCACCTTATTTATGGGGAGGAAAAACTCCTTTTGGCATTGATTGTTCAGGTTTCACTCAAATGGTTTATAAAATTAATGGTTATAGACTTTTACGAGATGCATCAGACCAAGCTACTCAAGGAGAAGCATTAAGTTTTATTGAAGAAAGTGAACCAGGAGATTTAGCTTTTTTTGATAATGAAGAAGGAAATATTACACATGTAGGAATAATGATGAACGATAACTACATTATTCATGCTTCTGGAAAAGTACGAATTGACAGATTAGATCACCTTGGTATTTATAATGTAGACACTGGAAGACATACACACAAATTAAGAGTTATAAAAAAAATTATATAAAAAAAATCCCGCATTAAGCGGGATTTTTTTTTATAACTATAATAATTATTTAATTGTAGCAGCTTTATCTTTCATTCCTAAAACTTCGTAAGTCAATCTAAGTAATTGCTTTGTGTTATCATTACTAGAGTCTAAAGAATATGATTTTTCAAAATGTGGTAATGCATTTCTAAAAATCGCCTTTCTTTTCTCCATTAATTCATTATACAATTTATTATTTGATGTGTTTTTATTCAACTCATCAACTATCTTTTGATCTTCTGATAAAGATAAGTAACCTATATTAAAGTGCAAACTTGCATTAGTAGGATCTTTTAAAATCAATTCTTTTACTAATTTTTCATAACTAACTAAGTCATTTGATTGATAATATACATTAGCTTCATTAGACAACACCTCGATATCATCAGGATTTAGTTCTTTAGCTAATTTATAATCTTTTTTAGCTTGTTCTATATTTCCATTCTGAAAAGACAATACTGCAATTGTTTTAGATATTTCAGGTTTTTTAACTGAAAGTTTCTCTTCTCTTGGCTTTTCGTGAATTCCTAATCCAATAGATTTCATTCTCGATTCTCTAGACGGAAAAGACTCTTCTTGTCCACTTGCTTTATTTATTGCAAAGTAATTAATGTGTTTGTTGATATAATCACTATTAAAAAACTCTCTGTAATACTTTTCAGCTTGAACATAGTCTTGTGCCTGAACAGCTAATATAGCGGCGTTTTCAAGATTTGAACCATCATTTTTATCTAGCTTATAAATATTATAAAATAATTCAGAACCTTCTTTAAATTTAGAATTAGAATTTAATTGAAAAGCAAATTGGCTTAACATTGGTTTAAACCATGATAGTGTTTCTTCTATATCTTTAGTATAAATCTCCTTTCCTGACTCTTTTTCAAAATCTATAGTAGCAACCAATGAATTAGACAAATCATCTAAAGCTTTTGGATTAAAAACTCTCATTTGGTCTGCTGGTGTAACTGTATCACCTAAAGACATGATTTCAATTAAAGGCAACATTCCTTTATAGAAATTTAAATAAACTTTATCTGATTTCTCAGAAGCAATACTTTCAAGTGATGCAATTGTTGATTTGTAAAGAACTATATCTTTTTCATTTAAATTTTCTCTAGAATATAATTTCTTTAGAGTTTTTAGCTCATCCTTTTGAGCAAATGTAGCAACTGATAACATTAGAGCTACACCTAAAATTAATTTTTTCATATTTTTATTAATTTAGTATATAACATAAAGCCCAAATAAATTTGGGCTTTCTTTTTATAAATTATTCTTGAGAATCAGCTTCAGATGAATCTTCTCCTTCAATTTGATTTTCGTCAATAACTTCACCATCAATATCCATAATGTTTTCGTCTTCTTCTTCACGTAATACTTTTGTAACAGCAGCAATTGAGTCGTTTCCTTTAATATTTATTAAACGAACACCTTGAGTTGCTCTACCCATAACACGTAAATCAGAAATTTCCATTCTAATAGTTAAACCCGATTTATTGATAATCATTAAATCATCTTCATCTGTTACACCATTAATCGAGATTAACGAACCTGTTTTCTCAGTTAAATTAAGTGTTTTAACACCTTTACCTCCTCTATTAGTAACTCTATATACGTCTTCACCATCATCGTCTACTAATTTTGTACGTTTACCGTAACCATTTTCAGTAACAACTAAAATTTGCGAATCATTGATGTCATTTTCATCAATAGCAACCATTCCAATAAGTTCATCTTGATCATTAGCTAGAGTAATACCTCTAACTCCAGATGCAGTTCTACCCATTGGTCTTGTTTTGCTTTCTTCAAATCGAACCAGTTTACCCGATTTAACTGCTAGTAAAACATGACTATTTCCTGTTGTTAATTTAGCTTCTAATAACTCATCATTATCCTTAATTGTAATAGCATTAATACCATTTTGACGTGGACGAGAATATTGCTCAAGTGGAGTTTTCTTAACTTGACCATTCTTAGTAGCCATAATTACAAAATGATTATTGATGTATTCTTCATCCTTTAGATCTTGAGTACAGATGTAAGCTTTCACTTTATCATCGTTTTCAATATTTATAAGGTTTTGAATAGCTCTACCTTTACTTGCTTTTGTACCTTCTGGAATTTCGAAAACACGCATCCAGAAACATTTACCTTTTTGAGTAAAGAACATTAAATACTGGTGATTTGTCGCGACAAATAAATGTTCTAAGAAATCTTGATCTCTTGTAGCAGCACTTTTTTGTCCTACTCCTCCTCTATTTTGTGTTTTGTACTCGGTTAATGAAGTTCTTTTAATATAACCTGCATGAGAAATAGTAACAACAACTTGTTCATCAGCAATTAAATCTTCAATACTTACATCTCCACCAGCATATTCTATGATAGAACGACGCTCATCTCCATATTTATCTCTAATTTCAACTAATTCAGTTTTAATAAGTTCCATTCGCAATTCTTTACTTGCCAATAATTCTTTTAACCCTGCAATTAATTTCATTATTTCTTCGTATTCTCCACGTAATTTATCTTGCTCAAGACCAGTTAGTTGTCTTAATCGCATTTCTACAATAGCACGAGCTTGAATTTCAGATAATTTAAATCGCTCAATTAACTTTGCCCTAGCTTCCTCACCATCTTTAGAAGAACGAATTAAAGCAATTACTTCATCAATATTATCAGAAGCAATAATTAAACCTTCTAAAATATGAGCACGTTCTTCAGCTTTTCTCAATTCATATTGTGCTCTTCGAATAACAACTTCATGACGGTGTTCAACAAAATAATGAATCAGCTCTTTTAGATTCAACATTTGTGGTCTACCGTTAACTAATGCAATGTTGTTTACACTGAAAGAAGATTGAAGTTGTGTGTACTTATAAAGTGTATTTAATACAATATTAGGAACCGCATCTCTTTTTAATTCATAAACAATACGCATTCCGTTTCTATCCGATTCATCACGAATTGTAGAAATACCTTCTATTTTCTTATCATTAATTAAGTCAGCCGTTTTCTTAATCATATCGGCTTTATTCACTTGATAAGGAATCTCAGTAACAATAATAGCTTCTCTGTTATTACTTTCTTCAAAACGAGCTTTAGCACGCATTACAATACGTCCACGACCTGTTTTAAATGCTTCTCTTACACCTTCGTACCCATAAATAACTCCACCTGTTGGAAAATCAGGAGCCTTAATATGAGTCATCAATTCATCAATTTCAATATCGTTATTGTCGATATAGGCTAACGTACCGTCAATAACTTCAGTTAAGTTATGTGGAGGCATATTTGTAGCCATACCTACTGCAATTCCTGAAGCTCCATTAATAAGTAAGTTAGGAACCCTGGTTGGCATTACCTTAGGCTCTTCCAAAGTATCGTCAAAATTCAATTGAAAATCAACTGTCTCTTTGTCAATATCTGCCAAAATTTCTTCTGAAAGTTTTTGCATTCTAGCTTCAGTATAACGCATTGCTGCAGGACTATCTCCATCAACTGAACCAAAGTTCCCTTGTCCATCAACAAGTAAATAACGTAAACTCCAATCTTGAGCCATACGCACCATTGCATCATAAACAGAGGTATCACCATGTGGGTGGTACTTTCCTAATACTTCTCCAACAATTCTTGCAGACTTTTTATGTGCTCTATTTGATAAAACACCTAATTCATACATTCCAAATAAAACTCTACGATGTACTGGTTTTAAACCATCTCTTACATCTGGAAGTGCTCTCGATACAATAACTGACATTGAATAATCAATGTAAGCTGACTTCATTTCGTCTTCAATGTTAATCGAAATTAACTTTTCTCCGTCAGACATATATATTTATTTATATTAAAATTATAATTCATTCTTAAACGCGACAATATACGGCTTTTTCTAATTTTCAAAGCCAATTTAAACTATAAATTTAAACGATTTATTAACAATTTTATCTTTAAAAAAAATATATCAATTAGTAAACTTTTGATTTTTTTTTATCACTTTTTTTTTGTCAATTAGCATATAAATATAGTTTAGGTATGTTTTTTGCTATATATAAAGCAAATCTTTTTACTTTTACAATAAACACAATAGAAGATGGACGATAATTTTTCACCAAGAGTCAAAGAGGTGATTTCTTATAGTAAGGAAGAGGCTTTAAGATTAGGACACGATTTTATAGGAACAGAACACCTTATGCTAGGTTTACTTCGCGAAGGACAAGGAAAAGCTATGGCCATTTTAAACAATATGGCTGTTGACTTTATGCATCTTAGAAATAAAGTTGAAATTTTAAGTCCTGCAAATACAACTGATATTCAAAATAACGATAAAAAAAACCTTCATTTAACAAGGCAAGCTGAAAGAGCTCTAAAAACAACTTTTTTAGAGGCAAAACTTTACAACAGTACACTTATAAGTACGGCTCATTTACTATTATGTATTTTAAGAAATGAAAATGATCCCACAACTAAGTTATTAAACAAGCTTAAAATTGATTATGAAAGTGTTAAAGACCAATATTCAACAATGATGACAAACGAGAACGACTATATAGAAAATCTTCCAAAAGCTGAGTCATTTAATGATGACTCTAGCCAAGAAGAAACTCCCAAAGATGGAGGATTTAATAACCCAACTGGAGGAAATAAGAGTACGAAAAAATCAAAAACTCCAGTTTTAGATAATTTCGGAAGAGATTTAACTGAGATGGCTGAACAAGGAAAACTTGACCCTGTAGTTGGTCGTGAAAAAGAAATTGAAAGAGTTTCTCAAATTTTAAGTAGAAGAAAGAAAAACAATCCATTACTTATAGGTGAGCCAGGGGTTGGTAAATCTGCAATTGCGGAAGGATTAGCACTACGAATTATTCAAAGGAAAGTTTCTCGTGTTTTATTCAATAAACGAGTTGTTACTTTAGATTTAGCAAGTTTAGTTGCCGGAACTAAATACCGTGGTCAGTTTGAAGAACGCATGAAAGCTGTAATGAATGAATTGGAAAAAAATGACGATATCATTTTATTCATTGATGAAATTCACACAATAGTAGGTGCCGGTGGAGCTACTGGATCGCTTGATGCTTCAAATATGTTTAAACCAGCATTAGCAAGAGGTGAAATACAATGTGTTGGAGCTACAACTTTAGATGAATATCGTCAATATATTGAAAAAGATGGAGCGCTAGAAAGACGTTTTCAAAAAGTAATTATTGAACCAACTTCAATTGAAGAAACGATTACAATTCTTAATAATATTAAAGGTAAATACGAAGAACACCATACTGTAACATATACTCCTGAAGCTATTGAAGCTTGTGTGAAATTAACTAGTAGATATATGACTGATCGTTTTCTTCCAGATAAGGCGATTGATGCATTGGATGAAGCTGGTTCGAGAGTTCATATTACAAACATTGATGTCCCTAAACAAATCATTGAGTTAGAGAGACAACTTGAAGATGTAAGAGAATTAAAAACTACTGTCGTTAAAAAACAGAAGTATGAAGAAGCAGCAAAACTTAGAGATGACGAGAAAAAAATAGAAAAGGAATTGGCTATTGCTCAAGAGAAATGGGAAGAAGATGCAAAAAATAATAGAATAACTGTTACCGAAGATAATGTAGCTGATGTAGTTTCAATGATGACTGGAATTCCTGTTAATAGAATTGCACAAACTGAAAGCAACAAATTAGCGCACTTACCTGAATTAATTAAAGGAAAAGTAATTGGTCAAGATGAAGCTGTTGAAAAAGTTGCAAAAGCAATTCAAAGAAATCGTGCTGGATTAAAAGACCCAAACAAACCAATTGGCTCTTTCATATTTTTAGGCCAAACAGGTGTTGGTAAAACACAATTAGCTAAAGTAATTGCAAAAGAATTATTCGACTCTGAAGACACTTTAGTTCGAATTGACATGAGTGAATACATGGAGAAATTTGCAATTTCTAGATTAGTCGGTGCACCTCCAGGATATGTAGGCTATGAAGAAGGAGGACAATTAACTGAAAAAGTAAGAAGAAAACCTTATTGTGTTGTTCTTTTAGATGAAATTGAAAAAGCACATCCGGATGTTTTTAACATGATGTTACAAGTTCTTGATGATGGACATTTAACTGATAGTTTAGGCCGTAAAATTGATTTTAGAAATACTATTATCATTATGACTTCAAATGTTGGAGCTCGTCAATTAAAAGACTTCGGGCAAGGTGTAGGCTTTGGAACGGCTTCAAAAGTAGCTCAAGCTGATGATCATTCTAAAGGAATTATTGAAAATGCACTTAAAAAAGCATTTGCCCCAGAGTTCTTAAATAGAATTGATGATGTTGTAGTTTTTAACGCTTTAGAAAAAGAAGATATCGACAAAATTATTGATATAGAAATGGCAAAACTTTACTTACGTGTTAAAGACTTAGGCTATAATTTATCATTATCTGAAAAAGCAAAAGACTATATTGCAGATAAAGGCTTTGATAAACAATTTGGGGCTAGACCTTTGAAAAGAGCAATTCAAAAATATGTCGAAGATGCACTTGCTGAAGAAATAATTACTTCTAAAATTCATGAAGGAGATGAAATCTTTATGGACTTAGATGAGAAAACGAATGAATTAAAAATTTCAATTAAAAAAGCTAAAAAACCTACTGAATAGTAGGTTTTTTATTGATGTTATTATTATGAATAAAATAATTATTGGATCAAGAGAATGGTGTTCTTTACCTGATTTAGGTATTGAGTTAATCAAAGCTAAAGTAGATTCTGGTGCGAAAACAACAGCCTTACACGCTGATAATTTGACTAAGTTTATTAAAAATGATGAAAACTGGGTGCAATTTTCATTACATCCATTAAAATCTAGACCCGATTTAATTGTGCAATGTGAAGCTAAATTAGTTGAAAAAAGAATAATTAAAAGTTCAAATGGCAATAAAGAAGAACGTTTTGTAATTGAGACTAAACTTATTTTAGGAAATTCATCTTACCCTATTGAAATTACACTAACCAATAGAAAACTAATGGGTTTTCACATGTTATTAGGCAGACAAGCTATGAGTAACAAAGTTTTAATAGATTGTGAATTTAGATATTTACTTGGGAAACCTTCTTTATAGTTTTAAATAAAATGAATTATAAAATAATTTCTAAAAAAGACCTTATTACAACAACTTGGCAAGGTGGAACAACAACTGAATTATATATTTATCCAGAAGACTCAAATTACCAAGAAAGAAATTTTGAATTTAGATTAAGTTCAGCACAAGTTAATCTTGAAGAGTCTCAATTCACATCTTTACCTAATATAGATAGAGAGTTAATGGTTTTAGATGGTTCTATAGAAATTACCCATGAAAACCAGTATTCTAAAAGATTAAATAAGTTTAATGTTGATTCATTTAAAGGAGATTGGAAAACTTCATCTAAAGGAACATGTACTGATTTTAATTTAATGTCAAATGTAAATTATAACTGTAAAATAGAGGTTGTAACTTCAAGTGAAAATCAAAAAAAGAAACTAAAGAATTCATCAGACTTTTTAATACTATATAATTACAAAGGAGAAGTTTTAATCAAGAATGAAAATATTTTATTTAGATTAAAAGAAGGAGATGTATTTGTTTTAAAAGAAAAAATGAATTTGGAAATAAGTTTCTCAGATACAAGTGAACTTATCATTTCAAAAATTGATACTAAATAAAAAAAATCCCAATCAGTTTTGATTGGGATTTTTTTATATCTAATTCTATTGATTCATGGAAATTAAAAATTCCTCATTATTTGCTGTCTTTCTAAATCGATCATGAATAAAGTCCATAGCTTCAATAGGATTCATATCGGCTAGATACTTTCTCATTATCCACATTCTTTGAACTGTGTTGTCGTCTAACAGTAAGTCATCTCTACGAGTACTAGAAGAAACTAAATCAATTGCTGGGAATATACGTTTGTTAGCAATTCTTCTGTCTAATTGAAGCTCCATATTACCCGTTCCTTTGAATTCTTCAAAGATAACTTCATCCATTTTAGAACCCGTATCAGTTAAGGCGGTAGCTATAATACTTAATGACCCTCCGTTTTCAACATTACGAGCAGCACCAAAGAAACGTTTTGGCTTTTGTAATGCATTCGCATCAACACCACCACTTAAAACTTTTCCAGAAGCTGGCTGAACTGTATTATAAGCTCTAGCTAAACGAGTTATTGAATCTAATAACACAACAACATCATGTCCACATTCAGTTAAACGTTTTGCCTTTTCTAAAACAATATTTGCAATTTTCACATGTTCTTGAGGTTCACGATCAAAAGTAGAAGCAATAACTTCTCCTCTTACATTTCTTTGCATATCTGTAACCTCTTCAGGGCGTTCATCAATAAGAAGAACTATTAAATATACTTCTGGATGATTTGCAGCAATCGCGTTTGCAATTTCTTTCAATAACATTGTTTTACCCGTTTTAGGTTGAGCAACAATCATACCTCGTTGACCTTTTCCTATAGGAGAAAATAAATCTATAATTCGTGTAGAAACAGTACTTTGCTTTTCAGCTATATTGAATTTTTCTTTTGGAAAAATTGGAGTTAAATGTTCAAAAGAAATTCTATCTCTTACTTCTTGCGGGTCATGACCGTTAATTTTTAATACTCTAACCAAAGGAAAATATTTTTCACCTTCTTTTGGTGGACGAACAACTCCTTTGACTGTATCTCCTGTTTTTAATCCAAATAATCTAATTTGAGATTGAGATAAATATATATCATCAGGAGATGATAAATAATTATAATCAGAAGAACGAAGAAATCCGTATCCATCTGGCATCATCTCTAAAACACCTTCACTTTCAATAATTCCATCAAACTCAAATTCAGGCTCTCTAAAATTTGGTTTAGAACTTTGCTTTTTTGAAGGATTAGGTTGATTTGCAGGGTTGTTTTTCTTAAAACTAGGATGATTTGGGTTATTTTGATTTGCTTTATGATTAACACTAGGTTGTGTTTTTTTAACCTCAGATTCTTTATTTTCAGAAACTTCCTTTTTTACTTCTTCTGATATTTCAGTAGTTGAAACAACAACACTTTCTTTTTGAACTCTTACTGGTTTAGTTTTAACCTTGTTTTCAATTGGAGCTTCAATTTTACTTTCTTCAGCAGATACTTGAGGCCTAGGTTTAACCTCTTTTTGAGAAACTAATCGAGTCCTTTTTGGTTTAGCTACTTTTTCTTTCTCAATAGGCTTAGTTGTTGTAGTACCTTTAATTACTTCTGCTTTTACAGTTTCTGGATTTGCAGCTTGAACGTCTAAAATTTGGTAAACTAGTTCGTCTTTTTTAAGAGTTCTGTACTTTTTTACTTTAGCAACTTTAGCAATTTCTTGCAAATCAGAGAGTTTCATCTCTTTTAAGACTTCAATATCAAACATGGATAAATTTTGAATTATTTATTTAATAGGAATAATAAATTTTTGTGATAAGATTTATTTGGGGGTTGTAACCTATCGCAGTATGAAGTACTTACGATAGTACTATGCAATAATACGAATAAAATTGAATTAAACAATAGTTTTTTTACAAAAGAAAACATATTTTTGCTTTGCAATTTTATAAAAAATGATTCAACGCATTCAAAGCTTATACTTAATTTGTAGCATTATTATAACTGCTATTCTTCCTTTTTTCTTTTCACTTTGGACTGAAGAGGAAAGTAAAGTAGTTTATTTTAATGAATCAATAATATATATAGCATTTTTTGCTGTTATTTCAGCAATAGCTTTAATCAGCTTATTTTTATTTAAAAAGAGACAAACGCAATTTGTTTTAAACAGATTGGCAATCATATTTAACTTTATTTTACTAGGATTTTTTGTTGTTCGTACACTAAACTTATCCGGAGAAATGCAAATTTCAGAGAAGGGTATTGGGATGTTTCTTCCTACTATTTCTATCGTTTTACTTGTTTTGGCTAACAGAGCAATTAAAAAGGACGAAGATCTCGTAAAATCTGTAGATCGACTACGTTAAACCTATCATCTTAGTTTTATTAGTGCGTAGAAAAACCCGAATCAAAAGATTCGGGTTTTTTGTTTTAAAAAATATAATAACTACTTCTTCCCTATTTCAATTACTTCAAGGTTTTGAATTTTATTGTTATCAATTTCAAAGCGTAACATTGTTCTAACTTGATGAAATCCATGCTTACCAGCTGCACCAGGATTCATATGAAGTAAATTTAATTTCTTGTCAAATTGTACTTTTAGAATATGTGAATGCCCACAAATAAATAATTTGGGAGGATTCTGACGAATTTCGTCTCTTACATTTACATTGTATTTATCAGGATATCCGCCAATATGAGTAATCCAAACATCAACACCTTCACACATAAATCTATTATTCAACGGAAATTCTTTTCTAGCTTCCGCATCATCAATATTACCAAAAACTGCTCGTAATGGTTTTAATGTTTTTATTTTATCTGTTACCTCTAAATTTCCAATATCACCAGCGTGCCAAACTTCATCAGCTAAATTAACGTATTTTAAAATAACATCATCGATGTGACTATGTGTATCAGAAAGCAATAATATCTTAATCATATCACAAAAATAGATTAATTATTGAAATTGAAATTGTCATTGCTCTCTAATTTCGTAAATTTGCTTTCACATTATTAAAAACAGAAATTTCAGATTGAGATACTTCATAGAATTTGCATACAACGGAAAAGAATTTCATGGATTTCAGGTTCAGCCTGATGTAATTTCGGTACAAGAAACTCTAGATAAAGCATTAAGCTTATTATTCAAGCAACCTATTCAAATTGTTGGTGCCGGAAGAACAGATAGCGGTGTTCATGCTAAACAAATGTATGCTCATTTTGATTGCGACATTGAAATTGATTCTGATTATTGGGTGAGTAAATTCAATTCTTTTTTAGGAAAAAATATAGTTATTTATCGTTTTATTCCTGTTCATGAAGATGCTCATTCTCGTTTTGACGCTACCAGTAGAACTTATGAGTATTACATACATACTTTTAAAGATGTTTTTCAAAACGAAGGAAGTTGGTATTATTTCAACAAATTGAATGTTGATTTAATGAATGAAGCTTGTAAAATCTTATTCGAATTTGAAGATTTTGAATGTTTTTCAAAGACCAATACCGATGTAAATACTTTTTTATGCGATATTACAGAAGCACATTGGAAAGTAAAAGGAAATCAATTAATATTTACAGTCACCGCTAATCGTTTTTTACGCAATATGGTTCGCGCTATAGTTGGAACTTTAGTTAATGTAGGAATTGGTAAAATTACTTTAGACGATTTTAGAGCTATTATTGAAAGTAAAAATCGCCAAAAAGCAGGTTTTTCAGTTCCAGCACATGGTTTATACCTTGTAAAAGTTAAGTATACATATATAGATTAAATTTATAAAAACAATAAAGATATAAATGAAAGCCATACAATCTAAAGCTTTAAAAAAAGTGCTTTTTTATGCCAAACCTTATCAAAGTAGATTCAATTGGGTAATTGTATGGGCAGTTTCACTTTCAATATTTGCTGCTGCAAGACCCTATTTATTAAAACAAACAGTTGATAAATATTTACAAAATAATGATAAAGAAGGGTTGCTTTTTTACATAATTATCATGGCTCTTGTTTTACTTTTTGAAGTAATGTCTCAATTTTTCTTTACCTATTGGGCAAATTGGCTTGGACAAGATATTATTAAAGATATCCGATTAAAATTATATCAACATATTGCTTCATTTAAAATGAAATATTTTGACAATGAGCCTGTTGGAAAACTTGTAACTCGAACAGTTTCAGATATAGAGTCAATTGCAAGTATTTTCAGTCAAGGATTGTTTATGATTGTAAGTGATTTGCTAAAAATGATTGTGATTCTAGGAATCATGATTTATATGAACTGGAAACTAACATTTATTGTTCTACTTGCAATGCCGGTTTTAATATATGCAACTAATATTTTTCAGAAGAAAATGAAAGTTGCATTTAATGAAGTTCGAAATGAGGTTTCTAATTTAAATACATTTATCCAAGAACGATTAACAGGAATGAAAATTGTTCAACTCTTTAACAGAGAAGCTATTGAACTTGAAAAATTTAAAGAAATAAATCAAAAGCACAATAAAGCTTGGCTTAAAAACATCTTATACAACTCTATCTTCTTCCCTATTGCTGATATTGTTTCTTCGTTAACACTTGGAGCTATTGTGTGGTATGGTGGAATTAATATCTTAAATGGTGACACTATAACTTCTTTTGGTGATTTATTTGCGTATACAATGCTTATCACTATGTTATTCAATCCATTACGTCAAATTGCAGATAAATTTAATGTAATGCAAATGGGAATAATTGCTGCAGAGCGTGTTTTTGAAGTTTTAGATACGGATAGTCAAATTCAAAACACAGGGACAATAACAGCCCATTCGTTCAAAGGAAATATAGAATTTGACAATGTTCGTTTTAGTTATATTAAAGATGAAGAAGTTTTAAAAGGAATTTCATTTTCAGTAACTGAAGGGGAAACAGTAGCAATTGTTGGGAGCACTGGAGCAGGAAAATCAACAATTATAAACTTATTGAATCGTTTTTACGAAATAGACTCTGGAACCATTACTATTGAAAACCATAATATTAAAGAGTACAAATTAGAAAGTCTACGCAAGCAAATTGCAGTTGTTTTACAAGATGTGTTTTTATTTGCCGACACCATTTACAACAACATTACACTTTATAATGAATCAATTACTAAAGACGATGTTATAAACGCCGCTAAAACAATTGGTGTACATAATTTCATTATGAGTTTGCCAAACGGATACGATTATAATGTAAAAGAACGTGGCGTAATGTTATCATCAGGTCAAAGACAGTTAATAGCATTTTTACGAGCTTATGTTAGCCAACCAAGTATTTTAATTTTAGATGAAGCTACTTCTTCTATTGATTCGTATTCAGAAGATTTAATTCAAAACGCAACTGACATATTAACAAAAGGGAGAACATCTATAGTAATTGCTCATCGATTGGCAACAATTGTAAATGCAGATACTATTATTGTTATGGACAAAGGTGAAATTGTTGAAAAAGGTTCACACAATGAACTTTTGCAAATTGAAAATGGATATTATAGAAAGTTATACGATTCGCAATTTTCAGTTTCTGCATAAAGTTGAAATTGTTATTGAAACTTTTAAATTAATTGTTTAATTTCGCAAGCATTATAAATTACAGAAAATCATAGATTATGCAATACAATATTATAGTTTTAGGTAGTGGTCCTGGTGGTTATGTTACTGCAATTAGAGCCTCTCAATTAGGTTTTAAAGTAGCCGTTATTGAAAAAGAAAACTTAGGTGGAATTTGCTTGAACTGGGGTTGTATCCCAACAAAAGCATTATTAAAATCTGCTCAAGTATTTGATTATTTAAAACATGCTTCAGACTACGGACTAAAAGTAGATAACGTAGATAAAGATTTTTCTGCAGTAGTAAAACGTTCAAGAGATGTTGCTGACGGAATGAGCAAAGGTGTTCAATTCTTAATGAAAAAGAATAAAATTGATGTTATTGACGGTTTTGGAAAAGTATTACCTGGAAAAAAAGTTGCTGTAACAGCTGCTGATGGAAAAGTAACTGAATATTCTGCTGACAATATTATTATTGCAACTGGTGCACGTTCTCGTGAATTACCTAATTTACCACAAGATGGTAAAAAAGTAATTGGATATAGACAAGCAATGACTTTACCAGAACAACCAAAATCGATGATTGTAGTGGGTTCTGGAGCAATTGGTGTTGAATTTGCGCATTTTTATAATTCAATGGGAACTGATGTGACCATTGTTGAATTTATGCCAAATGTTGTACCCGTTGAAGATGAAGATATTTCTAAACAATTTGAGCGTTCGTTAAAGAAAGCTGGAATTAAAATAATGACAAACTCTTCTGTAGAAAGAATTGATACTTCTGGAAATGGAGTAAAAGCTTTCGTAAAAACTTCAAAAGGAGAAGAAGTTTTAGAAGCTGATATTTTACTTTCTGCTGTAGGTATCAAAACTAATATTGAAAACATTGGTTTAGAAGAAGTAGGAATCGCTACTGATAGAGATAAAATTTTAGTTAACGATTTTTATCAAACTAATATTCCTGGATATTTTGCAATTGGAGATGTTACTCCAGGTCAAGCTTTAGCCCACGTTGCTTCTGCAGAAGGAATCTTATTAGTTGAAAAATTAGCTGGTTTACATGTTGAGCCATTAGATTATGGTAATATTCCTGGTTGTACTTATGCAACTCCAGAAATTGCTTCTGTTGGTATGACTGAAAAACAAGCAAAAGAAAAAGGATACGAATTGAAAGTTGGTAAATTTCCTTTTTCAGCATCAGGAAAAGCAAAAGCAGCTGGAACACCAGACGGATTTGTAAAAGTTATTTTTGATGCAAAATACGGAGAATGGTTAGGATGCCACATGATTGGTGCTGGAGTTACAGATATGATTGCAGAAGCAGTTGTAGCACGTAAACTAGAAACAACAGGTCATGAAATATTAAAAGCAGTTCATCCACACCCTACGATGAGTGAGGCTGTAATGGAAGCGGTTGCTGATGCTTATGGTGAAGTTATTCACTTATAAGAATTAAAATAAAAAAATCCGACTTTTAAACGAGTCGGATTTTTTTATTTATTTTAGAGTTTTCCAAAATACATTGCTTTTACAATTCCGTCTGAAAGTCCAATCTTAGGAACATACATTTGTCTTGCTCCACTCCATTTCATTGCATTTAAATAAATACGAGTTGCAGGTATAATTACATCAGCCCTATCTGGGTTTAAACCCAATTCTGTAATTCTTTGTTCATAAGTCATTGTACTCAATTTTTGAAACTGAGCATTTAAATAAACATATGATAAAGGTTTTGATTGGTGTTTTTCTGATAACTTAAATAATTTATTAATATTTCCGCCTGAACCTATAATTGTAATTTCATCATAAGGTGCTACTGCATTTTTAATCCACTTTTCTATTTCAACCCAAACAATTTCAGAAACCATATTATTTAATAATCGTACAGTTCCATTTTTAAATGATTTTGAAGTAACAATTTTACCTTCACTAAAGATTGAAAATTCAGTACTTCCACCACCAACATCTACATATAAATATGTTTTATCTGAATTGATAAATTGTTTTAAGTCGGAACTTGAAATAATTGCTGCTTCTTTTCGTCCATCAATAATATCAATTTTAATATCTGTTTTCTTTTTAATTAAAGCAACAATATCTGTTCCGTTATAAGCTTCTCTCATTGCAGAAGTAGCACATGCTTTGTATTTTTCTACTTTATGTACTTTCATTAATAAACTAAAAGCCTTCATTGCATCAACCATTCGCTGGATATTCTCATCTGAAATTTCACCAACCGTAAATGCATCTTGTCCCAAACGAATAGGCACACGAACTAATGAACTTTTATTAAATTGTGTAGGTTGTCCTTTTTGCTCAACAATATTGGTTACCAATAAACGCATAGCATTGGAACCTATATCAATTGCTGCATATTTTTTTAATGTAATCATTTAAAATACATAAATTATTTAATTACTATGAGACTATAATTACACCTTTTCAGTAATAACTTCAAGTTTATTTCTATAATAATTATACATTTCTAATTGAGCTCTAAATGGCTTTTCATCACCATTTCTTCGATAATCATTTTTTAAGTTTTCTGAATGTATTCTGGCTTTAACATTTGCATTCCAACTTATATTGAATATTTCAATTAACTCCTTTTTTATATCTTCATCATAAATTGGACAGGTCACTTCTACACGTCCGTCTAAGTTACGAGTCATAAAATCAGCAGATGAAATAAAAACATCAGGATTTCCATCATTGCCAAAAATATATACACGAGAATGTTCTAAATAATTATCTACAATACTTATTGCTTCAATGTTTTCACTCATTCCTTTTACCCCAGGAATAATACAACAAATACCTCTAATTACTAATTGAATTTTAACCCCTGCATTACTAGCTTCGTATAATCTATCAATTAATTTAAAATCAGACAAACTGTTCATCTTTAATTTAATGAAAGCTACTTTACCCGATTTAGCATTTTGAATCTCTCTTTCAATTAATTTATTAAATTTCACTCTTGTATAATGTGGAGAAACAAAGAGATGTTTATATCTAAAAATTTTATAATTAATTTCGAAAAATTCAAAAACCTTAGCGGTATCTTTTAATATCTCTTGATTAGCAGTAAAAAGAGTTACATCAGTATAAATTTTGGCAGAATTTTCATTAAAATTACCTGTAGAAATAAATCCGTATCGTTTTACTTTGCTTTCTTCAACACGTTCAATTACACATATTTTACTGTGAACTTTTAATCCTTTTACACCGAAAATCAATTCAATTCCTTCAGTTTGCATTTGCTCTGAATAAGAAATATTACTAGCTTCATCAAAACGTGCTTGTAATTCAATTTGTACAGTTACTTTTTTTCCGTTTTTAGCTGCATTAATAAGTGAACTTACAATTTGTGAATTTTTTGCTAAACGATACAAAGTAATTTTTATAGTTACAACATTTGGATCAATAGCTGCTTCTCTTAAAAATTTAATTAAATAAGAAAAAGATTGATAAGGTGTTGAAAGTAAATAATCTTTCTTTTTTATTTTTTCTAATAAACTTCCGTCTAAATCAAAACCTGGTACAGGTAACGGTAAATTCTTTTTATACAATAAATCATATCTTCCAAGATTTGGAAAATTCATATAATCCCTTCTGTTATGATAACGTCCGCCTGGAATAATACTGTCTGAACTGTTAATATGCATTCTGTGTAAGAAAAATCCAAGAGTGTCTTTATCAATTGCCTGATCGTAAACAAAACGAACTGGTTCTCCTACTCTACGCTCTTTAACACTATCTGATATTTTTTCAATAAAACTTTTACTTAAATCACTATCAAACTCTAATTGAGCATCTCTAGTAATTTTAATCATATGTGCAGAAATACTCGTATAATTAAAAACATTAAAAATAGAATGTAAATTTAATCGAATTACATCGTCTAATAAAATGATATGTTGTTGTTCGTTATTAGAAGGTAGAACAACAAATCTATTTATAGAATTAGGAATTTCAACTACTGCATATCTTACTTCATTCATTTTTCCAAATGAATTTACTTTTAATTTAATTGCTAAATAACCTGAAGTGTCTTTTAATAATGGAAATGTGTCTAGATCATTTAACATAATGGTAACTAAAGCTGGACTAACTGTTTGAGTAAAATAATCTTTTATAAAAATTTCTTGCTCTTTAGTTATCTCTTTTTCATTTATGATATAAATGTTTTCTTTTTCTAACTTTTGCTCAATTTCTCCAAGAATTCTTAAACTTTCTGACTGATGCTCAATTACTATTTCGGTAATTTCTTTTAAAAGTTTTTCAGCTGTAATACCGCCTAATACTTTTTCTGTATCTACATTTTCAAAATTCATCCTACGAATTGCAGCATATCTTACTCTAAAAAATTCATCGAGATTATTTGAAAAAATCCCTAAAAAACGAAGTCTATCTAGAAGTGGAACTGAAGAATCTCCAGCTTCTTGCAAAACTCTTGCATTAAAAGTAAGCCAACTTTTCTCTCTATCAATGTACTTATTCGGATTTGTATTGTTCATGTTTGTAATGACTTGGAAAAACAGATTTAATAATTTTTCCTTTTTTTAATTTAGTCCAATCATCTATATCAAATTGCATAGAAACCACTCCAGATGTTGGAACATTATTTATAAAAAGGTCTCCAAATTTATTAACAAATTTTGTAATAGCTTCATTATGTCCAAAAAGAATTAGATTATCGTACATATTTTCACATTTTTTTATGATTTCCTCCAAATTTATCTCATCAAAAGTGTAAAGTTCCTCTTTAATTATGATGTTTTCGTAGTTAATTAATAAATTTTGAGAAAAAATCATTGCGGTTTCTCTAGCTCTTTTTGCATTACTACTCCAAATAACAAATGATTTTGGTAACAAATCTTGAATTTTTGTGGCAATAAAATGAGCATTATGAATTCCTCTTTTTGATAATGGTCTATCAATATCATTTAAAGGCAACTCCCAACTTGATTTAGAATGGCGAACAATAATTAAGTTTTTCATAAAAAATATATTAATTACTATAAAGAAAGTTATTTTTTTTTACATATAATGTTAAATTTTAACACTTTTATTGTTGTTTCATAGATTTTCAAGTACCATTCATCGATATAGGTATAAATACTTGTACATAACTTATACAGTTTTAGTAATTTAGCTAAATAAAATGTAAATAATCCCAAAAGTAAAAACCTAATTTACTTTAATTGAATTCTAAACTCAGTAACTCTTAATTAATTTAACAGTACCGTTTTTTACCCCAAAAATCAAAAAAACCTTCTAAAATCTGAATCCCCAGTTTACCGTTAACTATTTACTCATTTTGATGTGTTAACCAAAAAAAGCATTGATATGAAAAAAGTAATACATTTTAAATTTTCAATAGTAAGCATACTATTGTTTATAGTTATAGGAACACAGGTATCATATACACAGAATGTGATTAATATAAACAAATGCGATTCTAAAGACTCAAATAGAATTGCTGTTCTTGATGCTATTAATAGTCAAGATATTACAATGCTAAACAATTCAATGAATTCTTCGCATAATTTTAATTTCATTGCTGAAATTGAATTATCCAATATAAGTATTTTAAATAGAATTAGCAATAGTAATACAAACAACATAAGATTTTTAATTATCAAAATCAATGAAGATATAGTGTCGTTAAATCTAGCTCCACTAAATCAATTCAATTCATTAGAGATAATTCATTTCATCGTTGAAAAACAAATAGATGAAAATACTTTAGAAGATATATTTAATAATTCCAATAATAATTGGGTAATAACATATCAAATTGAAATTCCTCAATAAAAAATCTGCTTTATTATGAAAAAAAATACTTTTGACCACAGAATAAAAGCTATACATTTTAATTTTTTATTAATAATAACATTATTATGTGCTTTAAATAGTAATGGACAAGTTAGGGTTAATTTTAACCCAAGAACTCCTGTTACTAGTCCCGGTACCACTATTCATCATGTTAAAGGGGATTTTTCATTGATTGGAAATACTAACTTAACCCTAAGCTCTTACGGAAACAGCACTAATAATAGTAACAACACAATGCAATATGTTGATGTTGATACTGATAATACAACTTTCAATTCATCTTCAGCTACATTAACTTATTCAAATGAAAATGGTGCAAATCCAAATTGTACTAATGTTGTATTTGCAGGATTGTATTGGACAGGAAGGTCATCTAATGGTTCAAGTAGTCCAGATATTTTTGATGTAACTAAAAACTCTATCACTAAAACTTTTAACAAGAGAAAGGTTTCTTTAAAAGGTCCAAATTCATCAAGTTATACAACTATAACTGCTGGACAAAATGATATATACTACCCAACAAATTCAGATGGTTTTATGTATTCAGCATACGCAGATATAACAACATACGTAAAAGCAAATGGACTAGGAGAATACACCGTTGCCGATATAGCATTGATTGAGGGAAATGGTGGAGGAACTGGGTATTATGGAGGTTGGGGAATTATTGTTATTTATGAGAATTCTAAAATGAAATGGAGAGACATAACTGTTTTTGACGGTCATGCATATGTTCAAGGAAATACAACTATTAATCATCAAATTCCTATTTCTGGTTTTAATGCTGTTCAAACCGGACAAGTAAATGTTAAATTAGGGTTAATGGCAGGTGAAGGTGATGTAGGTATTAGTGGAGATTATTTTAACATATTAAAATCTAGCACTAATACATGGGAGCCTTTAACACATAATGGAAATACAACTACAAACTTTTTTAATTCATCCATTCAAACAGGAGGTAATTTTAGAAATCCAAACTTACAAAATAACACAGGATTAGATATTTCAATGTTCGATATTCCAAATACTGGAAATACTATAATTGCAAACAATCAAACTTCTACAACTCTTAGATACGGATCAACTCAAGATACGTACGTGATTTTTTTAGCAGCTTTAGCTGTTGACGCATATATACCAGATGCTGAAGGAGTTATGTCTCTAATCACTATTAATGGACAACCCGCAAATGGTGGTTTAACTGCTTTACCTGGAGAAGAATTAGAATATTCTATTAAAATTTTAAATGAAGGTACTGAGCCAGTAGCAAACACTAAGATTAAAATAGAAATTCCATATCCAACAAGTTTTGTTAGTGGTTCAGAGAGCGGAACAATTAATTTTATACCTCTTCCAACTCCTAATAATTTGATTTTTAATCCTTCAATGGGAAGTAACGGAACATTAGTATGGGATATTGGTACTTTACCAGTTCCAAATAGCCCTACTGATATACTTGGTGAATTAAAATTTAAAATAAAAGTAACTGAAGATTGTTTTATTTTAAGTAATCCAAATTGTACCCCGAACATTCCTCTATATGGATATATAAGTGGTATGGGGGCAATTACTGGTATCATTTTTAATGAAAAACCATTTATACAGGGTTACCAAACAACAGGAACTTGTTTAGGAGATCCTATTACTGATCCGATAATTGTCAGTATTAATTCTGGAAGTTATATTAATCAAAATTGTCAAAACACAAATACAACTTTAGCTTTTACTTTTTGTAATACAAATTCTCCAATTCCTGTAACAGATATTTCTACTAACTACCCAAATGGAACTAAGTTTTATAATGAATTTCCAATTACAAATAATTCAATTGAATATAATTCATCAAATCCTTTTCCTTCAACATTAGGAACAACTACATATTATGCAGTACCTCCTAATACAAATAATTGTTTTCATACTTTTACAATCACAATTATTGTAAGCCCAACTGTATCAATTCCATCTATAGCAAATATAAATGGGTGTAATACTAGTGCTATTTCACCATTAGTGTATTCTGAAACACCAGTTTCAATTACATTACAAGATTTTTTAAATGCTGGCGGAACAGTTTCAAATTCAAACCTAACCTATACAATTACATACCAAGATAGTCAGTCTGGAAGCTGTCCAATAACTGTTAATAGAAAATATAATATTGTAACGAGTTGTTCTGATGTCGAATTAATTCAAACTTTTACGATTCAAGATACTACAGACCCAATCATTTCTGTGCAAGCGCAAGACTTAACAGTACAATGTGATGGTAATGGAAACATTTCAGATTTAAACAACTGGTTGGCTGCAAACGGTGGTGCTTCAGCTTCAGATGTTTGTTCTTCTGTGACTTGGAGCAATGACTTCTCAGCGGTGTCTGATGGTTGTGGGGCTTCTGGTTCGGTTACTGTTACTTTCACAGCTACCGATGATTGTGGTAACGATACAACTACTTCAGCAACATTTACGATTCAAGATACTACAGACCCAATCATTTCTGTGCAAGCGCAAGACTTAACAGTACAATGTGATGGTAATGGAAACATTTCAGTTTTAAACAACTGGTTGGCTGCAAACGGTGGTGCTTCAGCTTCAGATGTTTGTTCTTCTGTGACTTGGTCTAATGACTTCTCAGCGGTGTCTGATGGTTGTGGAGCTTCTGGTTCGGTTACTGTTACTTTCACAGCTACCGATGATTGTGGTAACGATACAACTACTTCAGCTACTTTTACGATTCAAGATACTACAGACCCAATCATTTCTGTGCAAGCGCAAGACTTAACAGTACAATGTGATGGTAATGGAAACATTTCTGATTTAAACAACTGGTTGGCTGCAAACGGTGGTGCTTCAGCTTCAGATGTTTGTTCTTCTGTGACTTGGTCTAATGACTTCTCAGCGGTGTCTGATGGTTGTGGAGCTTCTGGTTCGGTTACTGTTACTTTCACAGCTACCGATGATTGTGGTAACGATACAACTACTTCAGCTACTTTTACGATTCAAGATACTACAGATCCAATCATTTCTGTGCAAGCTCAAGACTTAACAGTACAATGTGATGGTAATGGAAACATTTCTGATTTAAATAACTGGTTAGCTGCAAACGGTGGTGCTTCAGCTTCAGATGTTTGTTCGTCTGTGACTTGGTCAAATGACTTCTCAGCGGTGTCTGATGGTTGTGGGGCTTCTGGTTCGGTTACTGTTACTTTCACAGCTACCGATGATTGTGGTAACGATACAACTACTTCAGCTACTTTTACGATTCAAGATACTACAGATCCAATCATTTCTGTGCAAGCGCAAGACTTAACAGTACAATGTGATGGTAATGGAAACATTTCTGATTTAAATAACTGGTTGGCTGCAAACGGTGGTGCTTCGGCTTCAGATGTTTGTTCGTCTGTAACTTGGTCAAATGACTTCTCTAGTGTTTCTGATGGTTGTGGAGCTTCTGGTTCGGTTACTGTTACTTTCACAGCTACCGATGATTGTGGTAACGATACAACTACTTCAGCTACTTTTACGATTCAAGATACTACAGATCCAATCATTTCTGTGCAAGCTCAAGACTTAACAGTACAATGTGATGGTAATGGAAACATTTCTGATTTAAATAACTGGTTGGCTGCAAACGGTGGTGCTTCAGCTTCGGATGTTTGTTCTTCTGTTACTTGGTCTAATGACTTCTCAGCGGTGTCTGATGGTTGTGGGGCTTCTGGTTCGGTTACTGTTACTTTCACAGCTACCGATGATTGTGGTAACGATACAACTACTTCAGCTACTTTTACGATTCAAGATACTACAGACCCAATCATTTCTGTGCAAGCGGCTGACTTAACGGTGCAATGTGATGGAAATGGAAACATTTCTGATTTAAATAACTGGTTGGCTGCAAACGGTGGTGCTTCAGCTTCGGATGTTTGTTCTTCTGTTACTTGGTCTAATGACTTCTCAGCGGTGTCTGATGGTTGTGGGGCTTCTGGTTCGGTTACTGTTACTTTCACAGCTACCGATGATTGTGGTAACGATACAACTACTTCTGCTACTTTTACGATTCAAGATACTACAGACCCAATCATTTCTGTGCAAGCGCAAGACTTGACAGTACAATGTGATGGTAATGGAAACATTTCTGATTTAAACAACTGGTTGGCTGCAAACGGTGGTGCTTCAGCTTCAGATGTTTGTTCTTCTGTGACTTGGTCTAATGACTTCTCAGCGGTGTCTGATGGTTGTGGGGCAACTGGAACTGTTACTGTTACTTTCACAGCTACCGATGATTGTGGTAACGATACAACTACTTCAGCTACTTTTACTATTCAAGATACTACAGACCCAATCATTTCTGTGCAAGCGCAAGACTTAACAGTACAATGTGATGGTAATGGAAACATTTCTGATTTAAACAACTGGTTGGCTGCAAACGGTGGTGCTTCAGCTTCAGATGTTTGTTCTTCTGTGACTTGGTCTAATGACTTCTCAGCGGTGTCTGATGGTTGTGGGGCTTCTGGTTCGGTTACTGTTACTTTCACAGCTACCGATGATTGTGGTAACGATATAACTACTTCAGCTACTTTTACGATTCAAGATACTACAGACCCAATCATTTCTGTGCAAGCGCAAGATTTGACAGTACAATGTGATGGTAATGGAAACATTTCAGTTTTAAACAACTGGTTGGCTGCAAACGGTGGTGCTTCAGCTTCAGATGTTTGTTCTTCTGTGACTTGGTCTAATGACTTCTCAGCGGTGTCTGATGGTTGTGGGGCTTCTGGTTCGGTTACTGTTACTTTCACAGCTACCGATGATTGTGGTAACGATACAACTACTTCAGCTACTTTTACGATTCAAGATACTACAGACCCAATCATTTCTGTGCAAGCGCAAGACTTAACAGTACAATGTGATGGTAATGGAAACATTTCTGATTTAAACAACTGGTTGGCTGCAAACGGTGGTGCTTCAGCTTCAGATGTTTGTTCTTCTGTGACTTGGTCTAATGACTTCTCAGCGGTGTCTGATGGTTGTGGGGCAACTGGAACTGTTACTGTTACTTTCACAGCTACCGATGATTGTGGTAACGATATAACTACTTCAGCTACTTTTACTATTCAAGATACTACAGACCCAATCATTTCTGTGCAAGCGCAAGACTTGACAGTACAATGTGATGGTAATGGAAACATTTCTGATTTAAACAACTGGTTGGCTGCAAACGGTGGTGCTTCAGCTTCAGATGTTTGTTCTTCTGTGACTTGGTCTAATGACTTCTCAGCGGTGTCTGATGGTTGTGGGGCTTCTGGTTCGGTTACTGTTACTTTCACAGCTACCGATGATTGTGGTAACGATATAACTACTTCAGCTACTTTTACGATTCAAGATACTACAGACCCAATCATTTCTGTGCAAGCGCAAGATTTAACAGTACAATGTGATGGTAATGGAAACATTTCTGATTTAAACAACTGGTTAAACTCAAACGGTGGTGCTTCAGCTTCGGATGTTTGTTCTTCTGTTACTTGGTCTAATGACTTCTCAGCGGTGTCTGATGGTTGTGGGGCTTCTGGTTCGGTTACTGTTACTTTCACAGCTACCGATGATTGTGGTAACGATACAACTACTTCTGCTACTTTTACGATTCAAGATACTACAGACCCAATCATTTCTGTGCAAGCGCAAGACTTGACAGTGCAATGTGATGGTAATGGAAACATTTCTGATTTAAACAACTGGTTGGCTGCAAACGGTGGTGCTTCGGCTTCAGATGTTTGTTCTTCTGTGACTTGGAGCAATGACTTCTCAGCGGTGTCTGATGGCTGTGGGGCTTCTGGTTCGGTTACTATTACTTTCACAGCTACCGATGATTGTGGTAACGATACAACTACTTCTGCTACTTTTACGATTCAAGATACTACAGACCCAATCATTTCTGTGCAAGCGCAAGACTTGACAGTACAATGTGATGGTAATGGAAACATTTCTGATTTAAACAACTGGTTGGCTGCAAACGGTGGTGCTTCAGCTTCAGATGTTTGTTCTTCTGTGACTTGGTCTAATGACTTCTCAGCGGTGTCTGATGGTTGTGGGGCAACTGGAACTGTTACTGTTACTTTCACAGCTACCGATGATTGTGGTAACGATACAACTACTTCAGCTACTTTTACTATTCAAGATACTACAGACCCAATCATTTCTGTGCAAGCGCAAGACTTAACAGTACAATGTGATGGTAATGGAAACATTTCTGATTTAAACAACTGGTTGGCTGCAAACGGTGGTGCTTCAGCTTCAGATGTTTGTTCTTCTGTGACTTGGTCTAATGACTTCTCAGCGGTGTCTGATGGTTGTGGGGCTTCTGGTTCGGTTACTGTTACTTTCACAGCTACCGATGATTGTGGTAACGATATAACTACTTCAGCTACTTTTACGATTCAAGATACTACAGACCCAATCATTTCTGTGCAAGCGCAAGATTTGACAGTACAATGTGATGGTAATGGAAACATTTCTGATTTAAACAACTGGTTGGCTGCAAACGGTGGTGCTTCAGCTTCAGATGTTTGTTCTTCTGTGACTTGGTCTAATGACTTCTCAGCGGTGTCTGATGGTTGTGGGGCTTCTGGTTCGGTTACTGTTACTTTCACAGCTACCGATGATTGTGGTAACGATACAACTACTTCAGCAACATTTACGATTCAAGATACTACAGACCCAATTTTTACATCAGAATTACCAAACGATATTTCAGTATCCTGTGATGATATTCCAAGCCCTGCAGAAATTGAAGCCAGTGATAATTGTGATTCAGATGTTGATATAGCAGTTAATGATCTAATAACTTTTAGTGAAGGAAATTGTACAGGAAATTATTCAATTTCTAGAACATGGATAATAACTGATGATTGCGGAAACAGTAATAGTTATACTCAAACAATTACAGTATATGACTCTACTCCTCCTACATTATTAACTCCAATTGATGAAGAATTAAATGTAAATTGTTCAAATCTTCCTGATATTCCTAATTTAGAATTCACAGATAATTGTTCAGGTGTTTCTGATGTAGTTTATTCAGAAGTTACGACAACAATATCTATTTATGAGTATATAATAGTTAGAGAATGGTATGTAAGTGACAATTGCGGTAATTTTGATACATTTACACAAACAATAAATGTAACAGTTGATGATCCTTTTGATGCAATTCCGTTTGGAATTTGTACTAAAGAAGAACCTATTAATTTATTTACTATATTGGGTAGCTCAATTCCTACAAATGGAGAATGGATAGATTTAAGTGAAACTGGAGGTTTAAATGAAAATATTTTTAACCCGTTAAATATTCCTGTTGGATATTATACACTACAGTATATTGTTTCCACTGAAAATAATGACTGCCCAATGATATTTGAAGTGTATTTGAATATTAATGAAGATTGTATAGTTTTACCAGCTTGTGATATAACTATATATAATGCAGTTTCACCTAATAACGACGGATTAAATGATTTCTTCTTTATAGATGGAATAGATTGTTATCCTAATAATACGGTTGAAATATATAACAAGTGGGGTATTTTAATATATGAAACTAAAGGTTATGATAATAACATAAATGCATTTAGAGGACAATCAGAAGGTAGGTCAACATTAAATAAAAATGAAGGTGTGCCAGATGGAACTTACTATTATATATTAAAATATGTTGATGAAGAAAACAAAACTCATGATAAGGCTGGATATTTATATGTTAGTAAATAAATGCTATTCAATTAAACTTATTAATTAAAAAACATTAGCACATGAAAACAAAAATCATATTAATAGCTATACTTTTATCGCAAGCATTGTGCTTCTCTCAACAAGATTCACAATACACACAATATATGTATAACACGGTAAATGTAAATCCAGCTTATGCAGGATCAAGAGAAACATTAAGTGTTTTCTTATTACACAGAAATCAATGGGTTGGATTAGATGGTGCACCGGTAACAAATAATGTATCATTAAACACACCAATAGGTGATTCTAATTTCGGACTTGGGTTTTCGATAATTAACGACAAAATTGGTCCAACTACAGAGAATCAAATTTCAGCAGATTTAGCTTATTTTATACAAATTTCTGAGAATTATAAATTATCGTTAGGAATGAAAGGAACTGCTAATTTGTTTAATCTAGATGTAAATAAATTAAATATTTATGATCAAAACGATCCTCAATTTCAAAATTTAAATGGTGATTTTACACCAAATGTTGGTGCCGGTGTTTACTTATTTTCTGAAAACACTTATTTTGGAGTATCTGTACCTAACCTTTTTGAAACAAAACATTTTGATGATAATGAAGTAGCAATTACAAGAGAAAAAATGCATTATTATATTATTGGTGGACATGTATTTGATATAAGCCCTAGTTTAAAATTTAAACCTGCATTTTTAACTAAAATTGTAGAAGGAGCTCCTTTACAAGCTGATATTACTGCAAACTTTTTAATCAATGATAAGCTAACACTTGGGGCTGCTTATAGATGGAGTGCAGCAATAAGTGGATTAATAGGATTTCAAATATCTGAATCATGGTTTATAGGATATGGATACGACATGGAAACTACAAAGTTGTCTAATTATAACTCTGGTTCCCATGAAATATTTTTAAGATATGAGTTATTTAATAATAGTAGAATTTCTTCACCTAGATTCTTTTAAATCAAAAAATTATGAAAGCAATTTACTCTATAATATTGATTGGTTTAGTTTCTGCAACATTTGCACAAACATCAAAACTTAATTCAGCAGATAAAAAATATGCAAAATATTCATATATAGATGCGATAGAAATCTATGAAAAAGTAGCAGAAAAAGGACATAAATCAGCTGATTTATTTATGAAACTAGGTAATTCCTATTATTTTAATGGAGAATTAGACAAAGCAGCCAAATGGTACAAAGAATTATTTGCATTAAATGAAACTGTTGATCCTGAATATTATTTTAGATATGCGCAATCTTTAAAGTCTATAGAAGATTATGAAAATGCTAATAAATATTTAGCGCTATTCAACAAAAACACAACGGATTCAAGAGGAAAGGAATTTGCAAACAATAAAGATTATCTATCTGATATTGAGTTGAACTCTGGTAAATATACAATTGAAAAAACAGATATAAATTCGGAATATATGGACTATGGAGCTTCCTATTTTGGAAACCAAATAGTATTTACTTCTTCAAGAACAGATGGTGCTATTTATAGCAAAGTTCATGATTGGACAAATCAAAATTTCACTGATTTATATATTGCTCCTTTAGACGAAGATAATAAAATAGGTACTCCTGTAAATTTTTCAAAAACAATTAATACAAAATTAAACGAATCATCACCCGTTTTTACTAAAGATGGAAAAACCATGTATTTTACAAGAAATAATTATTTAAATAAAAAAGGAAAATCAGATGATAAAACAACATGGATTAAAATATATAAGGCAACTTTTTCAAATAACGAATGGGGAAATATAAAAGAACTACCATTTAATAACGATAATTATAGTGTAGGCCACCCTAGTATAAGCGCTGATGAAAAAACTTTATACTTTTCATCAGATATGCCTGGTGGATATGGAAGTGCTGATATTTATAAAGTAAGCATTAATGGGAATGATACTTATGGCATTCCCGAAAATTTAGGCCCTATAATTAATACTGAAGGAAGAGAAACTTTTCCTTTTATTTCACATGATAATATTTTATATTTTGCTTCAAATGGACATTTAGGATTAGGTGGGTTAGATGTCTTTGAATCTAAGTTAGTAAATAATCAATTTACTAAACCTAAAAATTTAGCAAAGCCAATTAATAGTTCTAAAGATGATTTTAGTTTTATTGTTAATGATAAAAACACAGGTTTTTTATCTTCAAATAGAGATGGAGGTGCAGGCTATGATGATATTTACGCATTCAATGTGTGTAATCAAAAAGTTACTGGTATAATCACAGATTTAGATACTAAAGAAATATTACCTAACTCTAAAGTAATCTTATTTGATGAAGACATGAATCAATTACAAGAAACTAATTCAGATGCTAATGCAGTATATTCATTTAATATTGATTGTAATAAAAAATATTATATAAGAGCTTCAAAAGAAGAATATGAAACAAGAGAAAAATCATTTCCTCCTCAAAAACAAACAGGAATTACAAAACTAGACATTGAATTAGAGCGAAATATATTTCCTATAGAAGAAGGTACTGATTTAGCTAAAATATTTAAAATTAGCATCATTTATTTTGATTTAGACAAATGGAATATTCGCTCTGATGCTGCAAAAGATTTACAAAAAATAGTTGAAGTAATGAAAGAATATCCAAATATGGAAGTTGCTATACGTTCTCATACAGACAGTAGACAAACTCATAAATATAACGAACTATTATCTGACAGAAGAGCGAAATCTACTTTAGAATATATGGTAAAGAATGGGATTGACAGAAAACTATTGACCGCTAAAGGATTTGGTGAAACAGAATTAGTTAATAATTGTTCAGATGGAGTTGAATGTTCAGAAGCTGAACATCAACAAAACAGAAGAAGTGAGTTTATTGTTGTAAAAATGAACTAAGAATCCTCTACTCTTATTCATTATTATGCCTCTATTCTTTAATAGAGGCATAATTTTTATACTATCCCAACCAACCTTCTCTATCTAAACTTCTATATTGTATAGCCTCTGCAATGTGATGTGAAACAACTTTTTCACATGCTTCTAAATCTGCAATAGTACGAGCTACTTTTAAAATTCTATCATACGCTCTTGCTGATAAATTTAATCGCTCCATAGCAGTTTTTAATAATTGTAGTGAACCTTCATCAAGTTCACAAAACTCACGAATTTGCTTTGAACCCATTTGAGCATTATAGTGAATATTTTCAAACGACTCAAAACGAATTGATTGTAGTTGTCTCGCTTTTGAAACACGCTCTCTAATTTCTAAACTACTTTCAGCTTTACGTGTTTCTGTCAATTTTTCAAAAGGAACCGGAGTTACTTCAATGTGAATATCAATTCTATCTAATAACGGACCAGAAATTTTACTTAAATAGCGTTGCATTTCCATAGGAGAGCTTGAAACCGGAGCGTTTGGGTCGTTAAAATATCCACCTGGACTCGGATTCATACTAGCTACTAACATAAATGAAGATGGATATGTAATCGTAAATTTTGCCCTAGCAATAGTAACTTCTCTATCTTCTAAAGGTTGACGCATTACTTCTAAGACTTCTCGTTTAAACTCTGGTAATTCATCTAAAAACAAAACACCATTATGAGCTAGAGAAATTTCGCCTGGTTGCGGATAGCTTCCTCCTCCAACTAATGAGACACTTGAAGCCGTGTGATGTGGACTTCTAAACGGTCGTTGTGCCATTAAACCAACTTCTTTAGTTTTCCCAGCAACCGAATGAATTTTGGTTGTTTCCAATGCTTCTTTCATCGTCATTGGTGGCAAAATACTTGGTAGTCTTTTTGCTAACATCGTTTTTCCAGAACCAGGTGGACCTATTAAAATAATATTATGCCCTCCAGCCGCAGCAATTTCCATACAACGCTTAATAGATTCCTGACCCTTAACGTCACTGAAATCAAACTCAGGAAATTCTAATGTTTTGTTGAACTCTTCTGAAGAATCAATTATGGTTGGCTCTAGGTTTCCTCTACCTTCAAAAAAATCAATTACTTGTAAAACGTTTTCAATTCCGTATACATCAATACCTTCAACAATTGCAGCCTCTTTTACATTTTGAATAGGTAACATTATTCCTTTAAATCCTTCCTCTTTTGCTTTAATAGCAATAGATAAAGCGCCTTTGATGGGTTGTAAACTTCCGTCTAAGGACAATTCGCCCATTATAACATAATTAGCGACATCTTCCGCTTTTATTTGTCCAGAAGCCACAAGAATTCCAATTGCTAAAGTTAAATCATAAGCAGAACCTTCCTTACGTAAATCGGCAGGAGCCATATTTATGGTAATTTTTTTTCCGGGAAGATTATAATTGTTGTTTTTAAGAGCTGCAGCGATACGATAACTGCTTTCTTTAATTGCGGAATCTGGTAATCCTACCAAGTGGTAGCCTATTCCTTTATCGATATTTACTTCTACAGTAATAGTTGTGGCTTCAACACCGAAAACGGCGCTTCCAAATACTTTTATTAACATGGCATGTACTTTTTAAAATGGCTTATATAGATACAAATATAGAAAAGTTTTTGAAATAAAAAACCCCGATTGCTCGGGATTTAATTTATTTTTTGAATTTTGAAATACCTTCTTTTAACCAAGTTTTATACTCTTCAACATCTGGAGTGTAACCAATAGGCTTACTTATATCTTTTCCTTCATCATCTAAAATGATATAATAAGGCTGTGCGTTATTTTTATAACGTGTTATTTGATAATCACTCCATTTATTTCCAATAGTTTCTATCTCTTTACCTGTTTCTGGAGATACATATTGTTCAGCTTTTGGTAATTCTTCTTTAGAATCAACATATAATGAAATCAAAACAAATTCACCTTTCAATATTGGCAAAATTTCTGTAGTAGACCAAACGAAATCTTCCATTTTTCTACAGTTTACACAAGCATATCCAGTGAAGTCTAATAAAATTGGTTTTCCAACTTCTTTCGCGTAAGCCAACCCTTTTTCATAATCATGAAAAGCTATAATTCCATGTGGTCCTTTGTGAGCATGTTCTGGTAAAGTTGAAACTGCCCCAACATTTCCTTCAAACTTATAACCTACTCCATTTGGACTTTCGCTATACGTCATTGGTGGTGGAAATCCTGAAATTAATTTTAAAGGTGCTCCCCAAAGTCCAGGAATTAGATATAATGTAAACATAGAAACTAAAATGGCCATGTACAATCTTCCAACTGATAGATGTGAAATTGGACTATCGTGCGGCAACATTAATTTTCCGAATAAATATAAAGCCCAAGCACCAAAAATTACAATCCAGATGATTAAGAATAACTCTCTTTCTAAATAATGTCCTTGAACTACTAAATCAGCGTTTGACAAAAATTTAAATGCTAAAGCTAATTCTAAGAAACCTAAAGATACTTTTACTGTGTTTAACCAACCACCCGATTTTGGTAATGAATTCATCCATCCTGGAAACATTGCAAATAGCATAAATGGTAAAGCCAATGCTAATGAAAATCCAACCATACCTACAATTGGAGCTAAACCACCTTTTGAAGCTGCTTCTACTAATAATGTTCCAACAATTGGCCCAGTACATGAGAAAGAAACAATTGCTAAAGCTAAAGCCATGAATAAGATTCCAACAAATCCACCCCTATCAGCTTGTTTATCAACTTTATTTGCCCATGAATTAGGTAAAACAATTTCAAAAGCACCTAAGAATGATGTTGCAAAAAACACTAATAGCCCAAAGAAAATTACATTAAACCAAACGTTTGTTGACAATGCATTTAAAGCATCAGCACCAAATGCCCATGTTACTATAGTTCCCAATAAAACATAAATTAATATGATTGAAATGCCATATAAAATAGCGTTTCTCTTTCCTTCAGCTTTAGTTTTACTTTGTTTTGTAAAGAAACTTACTGTCATCGGAATCATAGGAAATACACAAGGTGTTAGCAATGCAGCAAATCCTCCAAGGAAAGCTAAAAAGAAAATAGTCCATAATCCCTTTTTCTCTTCTTCTTTTGGTTCGTTATCTATAATTACTTTTGCTGTTTTATTGTCAACCTTTTCAACTTCAATATCTGTAGTCATTAAAGCTGAATCAACATCTGTCGAAGCTACTTCTGTTGAGATAATTTCTTCTTTTTGTCCGTCTTTTATTACTTCTTCAACTTTTTCAACAACTTTAATTGCTGGTAATTTGAATGTTAAATTATCATCTTCTTGAATACATTTTCCTTCAATACAAACTTGTCCGGCTAATGTTACCTTTATTTCTTTTAATTTGGGATTTATAACTTTTATTAATTGCACGAAATGCGCTTTATCTGAAAAGAAATATTCATCAATTTCAAATATGTCATTATATACTTTTTTATAAGCTCCTTCTTTGGTTTTTCCAACTAATGTAAAATTATTTTTAGCATTTTTAAATTCAAATTCTAATTGTTGTGGTCCTCCATCTGGAGTAAACTGTGAATATAAATGCCAATCTTTATCGATAACAGCATCCATTACTAATTCAAATTCAGTATCAGATTTTTGTACAACTTTAGTTGACCATTTTATTGGATCTAAAATTTGGGCACTTCCTAAAAAGGAACAAAAAAGGGCAAAAAGGACGATTATTTTTTTCATTCTGTAATTTCTATCTTTAAAATATTGTGTGTTGTTTTATTTGCTAAAAATCGTTGGTCGGCACGTTTGCCAATTACCCAAACAATCGAATTATTTGAAGCTAAAATCCATTGTTTTTCTTTATCTATCAACGAATATTTTTCGTCTTTAAAATACTTACTTAACTTCTTTTTCCCTTCCATTCCTGATGGTTGAAAAGAATCTCCTTCTTGTTTTTTTCTAATAACTAAAGGAAACTGAATCTTATCTTCGTCTACAAATATAATATTGTTAGTTGTATTAGATATGTAATCTACCTTACAAAGTGAAATATTTAAGGGAACTTTAAGAGTTTTTTCATTTTTATTAAGAAAATATTCTTGAATTACTTCTTCTACTTTAGGAAAAACAAGCAACCTTTCTCTATCTTTTAAAACAACGTGAGTTTCTGAAAATACTTGTTTGCCAGATTGTGCATGTACTAAATCATAAATATCTACCCAAGAAGTGAAATCATACTTTTTTAACCATTGGTACAAATAACCTTTATAATTTCTATATTCTAATAACTTCGGCAAATCAATTTCAATAACACCTTTATTTGTGACAATTACTTTTTTATAAACCTCATTTGAAACTTCATTGAGTAAGTCATTTGATTGAGATAAATGACGTAAAGTATTTTGAAAAGAATTTAAAAAACTTGGATTTAACGCTTTAAGAATAGGAATAACATCGTGACGCATTTTATTGCGTAAATACTTATTGGATGAATTACTAGAATCTTCACGCCAAAGAATATTTTTGTCTTGAGCAAAACTTTCTATTTCTTCTCTTGAAAAAGGTAATAACGGACGAATAATATTGTCATTTTGAGAAGGAATTCCGATTAAACCTTCTAAACCAGTTCCACGAGTAAAATTAATTAAAAAAGTTTCTACTTGATCGTCTAAATGATGAGCTGTAAGTATATAATCGTAATTTTCTTTTACTAAAACTTCATTAAACCATTCATAACGCAACTTTCGAGCTGCCAACTGAATTGAAAGTTTATTATCTATAGCATATCTCTCTGTTTGAAATGAAATACTGTAAAATGGAATCTTGTTGTCTAGAGCAAATTCTTTTACAAAATTTTCATCTTCTTCGCTCTCATTTCCACGTAATTGAAAGTTACAATGTGCAATTGCAATTTGAAAGTTTAATCGATGTAATAAATGTACTAAAACCATACTATCAATTCCTCCACTTATCGCCAAAAGTAATCGCTTTCCTCTTAATTGAGGAAAGTTTGAATTGATATGATTTTGTAATATTTCTAACATCTATAAATTATTTCAAAACTTCAAACATCGCTTTTGCTTTCAACAAACATTCTTCGTATTCCATTTCTGGATTGGATAAAGAAGTTATAGCACTACCTACTGAAAAAGATAAATATTGATTACTTTCATTATATAAAATACTGCGAATCACAACATTAAAGTCGAAATCACCATTTGGTGTAAAATAACCAACTGCACCACTGTACAATCCTCTTTTTGTTTCTTCTAATTCTTCAATAATTTTCATTGCAGAAATTTTTGGTGCACCTGTCATGCTTCCCATTGGAAAAGTCGTTTTAATAATTTCAATAGGTGAAATTGTAAAATCTACTTCAGAAACGACTGTAGAAATCATTTGATGTACTTGTTTAAAAGTATACAAACCACAAAGTTCTTCAACATTTACACTTCCTTTTGTAGCAGTATGAGATAAATCATTTCGAACTAAATCAACAATCATTATATTCTCTGAGCGTTCTTTTTCATTTAAACTCAATTCATTTTTAAGCTGAATATCTCTAACTATGTCTAAACTTCGTTTTGCAGTTCCTTTTATAGGTTGTGTAATGACTTTTGTTTCTTCTTTACGCAAATAACGTTCTGGCGAAGCCGAAAGCAAATATTGTTTATCATTTTTAAAATAAACTGCAAATGGAGGCTCTGAAATTTCGTTTAATTTTTTATATGTTTCTAAAGGATCAATTAAAGAATCGTAAGCGAAAAATTCCATACAAAAATTGGCTTCATATATATCTCCACGATTAATATAGTCTAACATTTTAGAAACTTTCTTTAAATAATTATCTTTAGAAATACGCTGCTGAATATTTAGAGATTCTGGAGAATTTAAAATTGAAAATTGAACATTAATAATTTCTTCAAAATCAAATTCTACTTCATTAGCAACCATATTTAGATATTGAATTTCTAATTGATTTCCTTTCAACAAAAAAAGTCTTTTAGGTTGAAAAAAATAAAGATCAGGAAAATCAAGTCCATCGCTATTATTTGATTTTAAATCTTCAGTATCGTTTTTTAAATCGTAGGATAAATAACCAAACAACCAATCTTTTGTTCTTGATTGATATTCAAATAAATCTTGAAAAGAATTAGTATAATCAGTTTTTATAGATGTAAAAGCATCTAAAGCTACAATAACATCATAACTTGAATATTCTTGTTGATAATTATTTGAATCTAAAAAAATAACTTCTCTAAATTGGTTTGACCAATGAAGTAATTTAGATTTGAAATCTTTTGGGTTACTTATATGTTTAAAAATAGATGTTCTCAAGTATACTTATTTGATTCTCAAAAATACAACAAAAAGCCCGTTATTAAAACGGGCTTATTAAAAATATATAAACTAAATTTTATACGTGTAATGCTCTATTATCAGTAGCTGCTAAAGCTGCTTCTTTAATAGCTTCTGCAAATGTTGGATGTGCGTGACTCATTCTTGAAATATCTTCAGCACTAGCTCTAAATTCCATAGCTACAACAGCTTCTGCAATTAAATCGGCACAACGAGCACCAATCATATGTACTCCTAAAACTTCATCTGTTTTAGCATCTGCTAATATTTTTACAAAACCATCAATATCTCCACCAGCTCTTGCTCTACCTAAGGCTTTGAAAGGAAAACTTCCAGCTTTATAAGCAACACCAGCTTCTTTTAATTGTTCTTCTGTTTGACCAACTGCAGCAACTTCTGGCCATGTATATACAACACCAGGAATTAAATTATAATCAATATGAGGTTTTTGTCCCGCTAAAATTTCAGCGACCATTGTTCCTTCTTCTTCTGCCTTATGTGCTAACATTGCTCCTCGAACAACATCTCCTATTGCATAAATATTTGGAATATTAGTTTGTAAATGATCATTTACTTCAACCATTCCTCTATCAGTAATTTTTACACCAGCTTTTTCTGCGTTTAATCCATCCGTATAAGGACGACGACCTACAGATACTAGAGCATAATCTCCTTCTAAAGAAACAATTTGTCCTTTCTTATCTTCAGCTTGAACAGTTACAACTTTTCCTTTTCTTTCAACAGACTGTACTTTATGTGAAACATAGAACTTCATTCCTTGCTTCTTTAATACTTTCGTTAATTCTTTAGATAAAGAACTGTCCATTCCTGGAACAATTCTATCCATATATTCTACTACCGAAACTTGCGCTCCTAGACGTAAATAAACTTGACCTAACTCAATACCAATAACTCCACCTCCAATAATTACTAAATGTTTAGGAACTTCTGGTAATTTTAATGCTTCAGTAGAGGTAATGATTCTTTCTTTATCTAATTTTATAAATGGCAAATTAGATGGTTTTGAACCTGTTGCAATAATGATGTTTTTAGATTCAATAATTTCTGAAGAACCGTCATTTTTAGTTACTTTTACCGAAGTTGCACTTTCAAACGAACCAACTCCTTCAAAAACAGTAATTTTGTTTTTATCCATTAAGTATTTAACTCCACCTGAAGTTTGGTCAACTACTGCTTGTTTACGAGCAATCATTTTTTCAAGATTTACTTTTACTTTCCCAGAAACTTCAATACCATGATCAGCAAAATGTTGCAATTCTTCATAATGATGAGAAGAAGATAATAAAGCTTTTGAGGGTATACAACCTACATTAAGACAAGTTCCACCAAGAGTTGAATATTTTTCAATAATAGCAGTTTTGAATCCTAATTGGGCGCAACGAATTGCCGAAACATATCCACCAGGACCAGAACCTATAATAGTAACATCAAATTGACTCATAATATATATTTTGTGTGTTTATTTTCCAGATGCAAAAATAAGGTTTTTTGTTTAAACGAATTAGTAATTTTTAGTAAAAAAGTATTTCAAATTAACTTAACTTAAATGCAGTCGTGTTTTTTACCTCTCCAATCATAAAAGTACTATGCGTACTCCCAATATCTTTAATCGTTGTCAATTTAGTAACCATAAATTCGCGATAGGCTTCCATATCTTCAACAAAGATTTTTAAAATATAATCATAATCCCCACTAACATGAAAACATTCTAAAACTTCATCTAATTTCAAAATTTGTTTCTCAAAATGCTTAATTAAATCAATATTGTGCTGAGTAAGTTTAACGTGACAAAAAACAACAAAATTTTTACTTACCTTTGATTTATCTAACAAGGCAATGTAATTCTTAATTACACCTTCACGTTCTAATTTCTTAATTCTTTCATAGATAGCTGTAACAGAAAGGTTTAACTTATCCGAAAGTTCTTTTGTTGTTTTTTTTGTATCTTTTTGAAGCATTTCCAAAAGTTTCCTGTCAATTGCATCTAATTTCATATTGATATTTTTTTTATTGGAGTACAAAAATACAAAATTTAATAGATAATAAATCTACATATTTAAACCATTTTAGTTTTAAAAACTACATTTTAATCAAATGCTTGATTTTTATATTAACATTGTAGATATTTGATGTATTATAAATTTCAAACAAGCAACTTATTATGAGTAAATTCAATCCAGCTGACAATATTCAAGACTTACAATATTTTGGTGAATTTGGAGGAGTAAATCCTTCTATTTCTGATTCATCTACTTACACATTCCTTTCTGCAAAAACAATGTTCGATACTTTCGAAGGAAATGCAGAAGGTTGTTATTTATATTCTCGTCACTCTTCACCTAGTAATTTATATTTAGATAGAGCTCTTGCTGCAATGGAAGGAACAGAAACTGCAAATGTTGCAGCATCTGGAATGGGTGCTATTACCCCTACTTTATTACAATTGTGTGGAAACGGAGATCATATTGTTTCAAGTAGAACAATCTATGGTGGAACATATGCCTTTTTAAAGAACTTTGCACCTCGAATGGGGATTCAAACTACTTTTGTAGACATCACTAAATTAGATGTTGTTGAAGCCGCAATAACACCTAACACAAAAGTTTTATACTGTGAAACTGTAAGTAACCCATTATTAGAAGTAGCTGATTTAGCTAACCTTTCTAAAATCGCTAAAAAGCATAACCTTAAATTAGTTGTTGACAATACTTTTTCACCATTATCTGTTTCGCCAATCAAATTAGGAGCAGATATTGTAATTCACTCTTTAACAAAATACATCAATGGAAGTAGCGATACTGTTGGAGGTGTAGTTTGTGCTTCTCAAGAATTTATTAACGATTTAAAAAATGTAAATTCAGGTGCAAGCATGCTATTAGGACCAACAATGGACAGTATGCGTTCGGCTTCAGTAATGAAAAACTTAAGAACATTACACCTACGTGTTAAGCAACACAGTTATAACGCGGCTTATTTAGCAGAAAAATTTGAGAAAGATGGTTTAAAAACTGTTTACCCAGGATTAAAAAGTCACCCAAGTCATGAAATATATTCTAAAATGATTAATCCAGAATACGGTTTTGGAGGAATGATGACAATTGACGCTGGTTCATTAGAAAAAGCAAATGCTTTAATGGAATTAATGCAAGAACGTAATTTAGGATATTTAGCAGTAAGTTTAGGTTTCTATAAAACATTGTTTAGTGCACCTGGAACTTCTACTTCATCTGAAATCCCTATGGAAGAGCAGGCTGAAATGGGCCTAACAGATGGATTAATCCGCTTCTCAATTGGATTAGATAATGACATTGAAAGAACTTATCAAATGATGAAACAATGTATGAAAGAATTGAATGTTCTTTAAACATAAAAGTTACCAATAAAGTCCGTTTAAGAAATTCTTAAGCGGATTTTTTTTTTTATATTGCGTCTTCAAAAAAAAATAAATGGATACTAAAATAAATTCGAATAAAGAGTTAAATATTTGGGAAGCATTAATTCCTGTTTTTGCATTAATAATTATGTTAGGTTATAATGTATATATCTTTGGTGATAGCGCATTAGGAGGAAGTAACCAATTTATATTATTATTAGGTGCTGCTGTAGCTGCAATAGTTGGTTTTTTCAATAAGGTTTCATTCCAAAAAATGATGGATGAAGTGGCAGAAAACGTAAGGTCTACAAATGGAGCGATCTTAATTCTATTAATGGTTGGAGCACTTGCAGGAACATGGTTAGTAAGTGGAATTATTCCATCAATGATTTATTATGGATTACAAATTTTAAGTCCTGCTATCTTTTTACCTGCTACTTTAATCATTTGTGCTGTAATTTCAATTGCAACTGGAAGTTCATGGACTACATCTGCAACTGTTGGTATCGCTTTAATAGGAATTGGCGGAGCATTAGGATTCCCTGTTGGAATGGTTGCTGGAGCAGTAATTTCTGGAGCTTATTTTGGAGATAAACTTTCTCCAATGTCAGACACAACAAATTTAGCTCCTGCAATGGCCGGAACGGATTTGTTTACACACATAAAATACATGTCATTAACAACAACTCCAACTTTTGTAATCTCACTAATACTATTTGTAATTCTAGGTCTTAATGTTGAAATTACTGGAATTGCTGACTCTTCTGTCTTATTAGCAGATATTGAAAAAACTTTTAACATTACGCCTTGGTTATTTTTAGTTCCAATAACTGTAATTGGATTAATTATTAAAAAAACAGAACCATTAATAGCTTTATTAATAGGTACACTTTTAGCTGCTGTCTTTGCCATCATTTTTCAGCCTGAAATTGTTTTAATGCTTTCTGGAGGAAAGTCTTTAAACTTCGCAAATGCATATAAAGGTGTTTTAAATGCTATAACTACAAAATCAGTAATTCCAACTGACAACAAAACACTTGCTGACTTATTTACTTCTGGAGGAATGGAAAAAATGTTAGGAACGATTTGGTTAATTATCTGTGCAATGGTTTTTGGTGGAATTATGGATGCTATTGGTGCATTATCAAGAATAAGTCAAGCACTATTAAGCTTAGCAAAATCAACATTTGGCTTATTTGCGGCAACAGTCGGAAGTTGTATGGCTTTAAACATAACAGCTTCTGATCAATATTTAGCAATTGTTGTTCCAGGTAAAATGTTTGCTAAAGCATATAAAGATAAAGGCCTAGCTCCAGAAAATTTAAGTAGAACTCTTGAAGATTCAGGAACAGTTACTTCAGTGTTAATTCCTTGGAATACATGTGGAGCATATCAATCAGGAACGTTAGGAGTAGATACTTTTGACTATCTTCCTTATGCCTTCTTTAACTTACTTAGTCCAGTGATGACATTGATTTTTGCTGCTTTTAATATTAAAATAAAACAATTGGTTTCAGATATAAAAGCATAGGTTTTAATAAGTAAAATCTATTTATAAATAAGAATTAACCATGAGCTTCAAGAGTTTCATGGTTTTTTTTATGTAAATTTATAAAATGAATAATCTATAAATCAACTACATACAAACAATACAAAAAAGTAAAAATCATGGAACATTCAAACAACCTTGGAAAATGTCCTTTTCACCAAAAAGAAGATAACACTAAACCACCAACAACTAATAAGGAATGGTGGCCAGAGTCTTTAAATCTAGATATTTTACATCAACATGATTCAAAAACAAATCCTTTAGGAGAAAACTTTAATTATGCTGAAGAATTTAAAAAGTTGAATTTAGAAGCGATTAAAACCGATTTAAAAAATTTAATGACAGACAGTCAAGAATGGTGGCCAGCTGACTGGGGGCATTATGGAGGATTAATGATCCGTTTAGCTTGGCATGCAGCTGGAACATATAGAGTATCAGATGGACGTGGTGGAAGTAATACTGGAAACCAAAGATTTGCACCCTTAAATAGCTGGCCTGATAACGGAAACTTAGATAAAGGTAGAAGATTACTTTGGCCAATTAAAAAAAAATATGGAAACAAAATATCTTGGGCCGATTTGATGATTTTAGCTGGAAATATGGCGTATGAATCAATGGGATTCAAAACTTTTGGTTTTGCCGGAGGAAGAGAAGATATCTGGCATCCAGAAAAAGATATTTTTTGGGGAGCTGAGAAAGAATGGCTAGATGAAACAAAAAACAGGTATAACAATGTTGAAAACAGAGAGTCATTGGACAATCCATTAGCCGCTGTTCAAATGGGTTTAATCTATGTAAATCCTGAAGGAGTTGACGGCAAACCAGACCCTTTAAAGACTGCTATAGATGTAAGAACTACTTTTAAACGTATGGCAATGAATGATGAAGAGACTGTAGCTTTAACAGCTGGAGGTCATACAGTAGGGAAAGCACATGGTAATGGAGATGCTTCAAAATTAGGAAGAGAACCTGAAGCTGGTGAAATTGAAGATCAAGGCTTTGGTTGGAAGAACCCCACTAGATCAGGTGTTGGAAAAGATGCTGTTACAAGTGGTTTAGAAGGTGCTTGGACAACTAATCCAATCCAATGGGATCAAGGTTATTTTCATCTTCTAATGAAATATGATTGGGAATTAAAGAAAAGTCCTGCTGGGGCTTGGCAATGGGAGCCTATAAATATTGAAGAAAAAGATAAACCAATAGATGCATTTGACCCATCTAAAAAAAATAATCCAATCATGACTGATGCTGATATGGCAATGAAAATGGATCCAATTTATAGAAAAATTTCAGAAAAATTCCACAAAGACCCTGCGTATTTTGAGGATGTTTTTGCAAGAGCATGGTTTAAATTAACACATAGAGATTTAGGTCCTAAAAATCGTTATTTAGGTGTTGATGCTCCAAAAGAAGATTTAATTTGGCAAGATCCTATTCCTACTGTTAATTATACATTGTCAGAGTCTGAAATTGAAGATTTAAAATCAAAAATATTAAACAGTAGCCTAACAAGTACTGAATTAATAAGTACAGCCTGGGATAGTGCTAGAACTTTTAGAGGTTCCGATTTTAGAGGTGGGGCAAATGGCGCAAGGATTAGATTAGCTCCACAGAAAGAATGGATAGGTAATGAACCTGAGAGACTCAAAAAAGTTCTAAATAAACTTACTGAAATTCAAGCTGATTTAGATAAAAAAGTAAGTATTGCCGATTTAATAGTACTTGGAGGAACAGCAGCTGTTGAAAAAGCTGCTCATAATGCTGGTATAAATATAAAAGTTCCATTCCATGCTGGACGTGGTGATGCAATTCAAGAAATGACTGATATTGAATCATTCTCTGATTTAGAACCTACAAATGATGCTTTTAGAAACTTCATGAAAAAAGAATATGCTGTAAAACCAGAAGAATTAATGCTTGATAAAGCACAACTTTTAGGGTTAACAGCTCCCGAAATGACAGTTTTGTTAGGAGGAATGAGAGTTTTAGGAACAAATTATGGTAAAACAAAGCATGGTGTTTTTACCAATAGCATTGGAAACCTTACAAATGATTTTTTTGTAAATCTGACTGATATGAATAATAGTTGGGAACCAATAGGACAAAACTTATACAATATAAGGGACAGAAAAACAGGTGTTATAAAATGGACTGCAACTCGCGTTGATTTAGTTTTTGGTTCAAATTCTATTTTAAGAGCTTATGCTGAATTATATGCACAAGATGATTCTAAAGAGAAATTTGTTACAGATTTTGTTAAAGCATGGGTTAAAGTTATGAATGCTGATAGATATGATTTAAATTAAATAAAATCTTTTTTATTATTAAAAACGCCCCATCTATGGGGCGTTTTTAATATCATAAATTTTGCATAGATAAAAACTATTGTTGTATGATTAAATATGATTAATATCATTTCTGAATTATCTTATTAAACGTATTTTTGCAGTGTTAAAAAAAATTAAATAATTTAAATTAAATACTATGGCATTAGTAGGAAAACAATTTCCAAACATTACGGTTGACGCAATTTCTGAAATGGGCGATAACCTAAGAATCAACGTTTTAGAAGAAGCTGTAAACAATAAGAAAAAAGTTATATTATTTTGGTATCCTAAAGATTTTACTTTTGTGTGTCCAACAGAATTGCATGCTTTTCAAGCTGCATTAGGAGAATTTGAAAAAAGAAATACTATGGTAATTGGTGCTTCTTGTGACACAAATGAAGTTCACTTTGCCTGGTTAAATACAGCAAAAGACAATGGTGGAATTGAAGGGGTTACTTACCCTTTATTGGCAGATACAACTCGCAACTTATCTTCTACTCTAGGGATATTAGACATCGAAGCAGGAGAATATAATGAAGATACAGATACAGTTCTATTAGAGGGATCTAATGTTACTTTTAGAGCTACTTACTTAATTGACGAAACAGGTAAAATTTTCCACGAAAGTGTTAATGACATGCCATTAGGTAGAAACGTTAACGAGTATTTAAGATTAATCGATGCTTATACACACGTTCAAACTAAAGGAGAAGTTTGTCCAGCAAACTGGGAAGAAGGAAAAGAGGCAATGAGCGCTGATAGATTAAGTACTGCTGCGTATTTAGCTTCAAATTAATAAATTATAATTAATACTATCAATAGCAATGTTATAATATTTGACATTGCTATTGGTTTTTAAATTTAAAACTATGTTTACAGAAATAGCTCAAGATAACTTAGCAGATATTATTGCTCAAAATGAAAAAGTAGTAGTTCAATTTTCAGCTACTTGGTGTGGAAATTGCAGAATAATGAAACCAAAATTTAAAAAATTAGCATCTGAAAATGAATCAATTCCATTTTTAATAGTTGATGCTGAAAAATTTCCAGAATCAAGAAAATTAGCTACAGTTGATAATTTGCCAACATTTGCAACATTTAAAAATGGAGTATTAGTTAATCAGACTCAAACAAATAAAGTTGAAGTCTTAACGGAACTAGTAAATGAAGTAATCTAAAATGAATTAAGGTTTAAAAGGTTAGGGATTTAATAAGACTATAACTTAAAAAAACATCTTTTAACCTTATAAACTTACAAATTTATACACACACATGAAAATACCAGTAATTAAACAACTTACTCAGTTTATAGAAGATAATGATCAAGATTATTTAATTGAAACAATTGAAGTTTTAGAAAATTTAACTGAAATTTCTTCTTTGAAAGACGAAGAACTAGATGTAATTGGTGAACTTATTTCAAATATGTATGGCGCACTTGAAGTGCATAAAATGATAAAAGAAGGTACAGATAAAAAGACTGCATTAAATGATTTTATGAAAAGAGTACTTGGATCTATTGATAAATAGAAAAATACTATGTAAGCATAATAAGTTTTTTAAATATTTAAAAAATTAACAAATTATTTATATATTGCGTAGCAAATACAAATAATTTATATATGAAAAAAACTACTTATTATGTAATTCTATTTCTTTTTTCATTTTCAATAATTAATGCCCAAGAAGAACAGTTTAAACCAAGAAACCCTGAATTTGAGTTTTTTGATTATTCAAATGATACTATAGTTGTTCCTTTAAAAACTCCATTTGTTAATAACGATGGAAGAGTTACAACAAGTAAACTTCCCTATCCTATAATCTTTATTCATGGATTAAATTCAAGTTCAGAAACTTGGAATACTTCTACTAACTATTTTGATTCGCAATATGGATTAACATTTGGAGGTAGATTTGATTTTTGTCTTAGTTCAGACGGTAATCATAGTTTAGCAAATACAAACTTCTTTCCAACATCTGGTGCTGATATAGCAGCATTCGAAACAACCACTATTCAAAATGGAGATTATTACTATGTAAATTTTGATGTAAACATCAATGGATCAATTGGAACATCAGTTTACAGTAATCAATCAGCAGTAACCAAACAAGGAGTTGCAGTAAGAAAAGCTGTTGAAAGAGTTTTAGCTTTAACAGGTAAAGACAAAGTTATTCTTGTAGGACACAGTATGGGAGGTTTAGCTTCAAGAGAATACATTCAAAACTCATACAATTGGCAACCTGACGGTCAACACCATGTGGCAAAATTTTTAACTCTTGGAACTCCTCATGGAGGAAGTAATGCTAGTGACATTGGATTAGGGTGGATTATTGGTATGGAAACACGCTCTGAAGCTTTAAGAGATTTAAAAATAACATATTATTATAGTGGAGAGCCTAGTAGGTATCTTTTTGGAGGAATTGAAGTTAACAATTCTAGTAATATGAACGAGCATTTATTTGGTTCAGATTATTGGAATATTGATGTGAATTGCAATGGCTCAATTGGTAATACTATTGTTGGAATAAACCAAAAACCAATAGATAACTTAATAGACTTTTCAAGTGTTATAGGAAGAATTAACGGTTCATCTTCAGATGGAGTTGTAACTGAAGCTGCAGCAAAAATGGATAATTATTTTACAGGTACAGGTTTAACTTACCCAATAAAATATTTCTATTACACTTCAATTGGAGTTGAAAATCACACTGCACTTCCTAGTCAATATTATTATGTAATGCAAGGATTAGACGAACCTAATGTAAAAGAATTAGCTTACAGCATTTCAACAAATACTGACTATAGAGGTTTTACAACTGTACAAGCTAGCGGAACAATTGATGATGATTTTTATAAGTTTACAATAGCTGACAACATGAATGCTGCAGTCTCTATTAGTAGCATTGTTACCAGCTCAATGAATGCGACAATTTTAAATAGTTCTGGAGCTCCTATAGGTGCGTCTCAAAACAATACAGGCTCTACGTTAAATTTAACAAGAGTACTTACTCCTGGTGATTATTTTTTAAAAATTTCTAGTACTTCACCATCAAATACTAATTATCAAACTCCTTATGTTTTTAATATAACAACGAGTTTAGGAACAAATGATAATGACTTAAAATCAATTAGTTACTACCCTAATCCTGTAAAAAACATCTTAACAATTGAAAATTACAACTATACAAAAGCAAGTATTTATTCAGTTTTAGGACAATTATTAGACGTAAAGTTAAATGAAAACAATTCAGATATATCTCAGATTAATATGTCAAATTACGCTAATGGAATGTATATTTTAGTTTTAGAAAATGAAACTGGTGCAAATACAATTAAAGTAATAAAAGAGTAATTATTTACTAAATATGAAATAAAAGAGGCTCTTTTAAAAGAGCCTCTTTTATTTATAAAACTTTTTCTTCAACCAAAAAGCTACATTTACTAGTATAATCAAAGCAGGAACTTCTACCAACGGTCCAACAACCCCAGCAAAAGCTTGCCCACTATTGATTCCGAAAACGCCAATAGAAACAGCAATAGCCAACTCGAAATTATTTCCAGAAGCTGTAAAGGATAAAGCTACAGCATCACGATAATTTGCTCCAATATTTTTAGCAACAAAAAACATGAAGAAAAACATAATCAAAAAGAAAATGACTAATGGAATAGCAATTCTAACCACATCCATTGGTAACTCAACAATCAGTTCTCCTTTCAAACTAAACATGATGACAATAGTAAAAAGTAAAGCAATCAACGTAATTGGTGAAACAAACGGAATAAATTTTTGGTGAAAGAATTTATCACCTAAATATTTTTTAATTATAAATCGACTTATAACAGCCAATCCAAATGGAATTCCTAAATAAATCCCAACTGTTTTTGCAATTTCTGCTACTGTAATATCTAATTCTAAACCTTTAATTCCGAATAAAGGCAACATTACTTCCAAATAGAAATACGCATACAAACTAAAAAAGAAAACTTGCAACAAACTATTTATTCCTATTAAACCCGCGGTTAATTCGCGGTTTCCTTCGGCAAGTTCATTCCAAACGATTACCATAGCAATACAAGGCGCAATTCCGATGATAATTAATCCCATCATGTATTCTGGATAATCTTTTAAAAAGAATGTAGCTAATAAGAACATCAAAAATGGCCCGACAATCCAAGTGATGAAAAACGAAGCTGATAATAACTTTGGTTTTTCAAACATTAATGGAACTTTTGAAAAATCAATTTTTGTTAAAGGTGGATACATCATTAAAATTAATCCAATTGCTAAAGGAATATTTGTTGTTCCAGAAGAAAAGGAGTTAATAAAATCTGCCGAATTCGGAATTAAATATCCAATTCCAACACCAAGTAACATCGCTAAAAAAATCCAAAGCGTTAAATATTTGTCTAAAAATCCTAATCTTTTTTTCATTCCACTATTTTTTTATCTTTGAAAACACATAATTCATTTCAGCTGCAATTTCTAAACTTCTTTCAGTGTATTTTTCATTCATTAAATCGGTTCCATCAAATACTTTTGGGTCTTCATAGGTTATAGGAATTCTCTTTTCAGCACCAGCAATAAATGGACAACCACCATCTGCTTGTGAACAAGTCATAATTGCAGCAAATTTTGATTCTGGATTAAATGCATCATCATACTTTTTTGAAAAACAAATGATAGGATGAGCGTTTTCGTTATATTTTACAGCATAAACTGGGTTTTCTGTCTCGTTCAATTTTTGAATTTGAAAACCTTGATTACTTAATGTTTCTGACACTTTTGGAAACATAGCAGTTGTTTCAGTTCCACCAGAATAACAAAAAACATTATCAATTGCATAATAAAAAGCCATTACTTGTGCCCAAATTTGAGTCAAATGACTTCTACGTGAATTATGTGTGCAAATGAAATTTAATTGAACAGAAGCGTTCTCATTTGCTTTTTCCACTATATAATCAACTAATGGCTGTAAAACTTCCTTTCTTTCTTCAGAAATAGAAATTTTATCAATCTTTTTTAAGGTTTCTTGTAATTCAACAAACATTATTACTTCTTTTTAAAGTGACTAAAAATAAAATTTTGAATTGTATCAAATGGTGTTTCATGATCTTCCGTAAAACAATTTTCCATTTCAAACTCCTCTTCAAATAACTCCAGCATTTTTTCAACCGAATATTGAGTGATTTCTAAACCACTACATTTTAAAGGTCCATCTGTTGAAAATGTTCCTAATATAAAATTACCATTTGCATTTAATGCATTTGAAACAATTGATTTATAGCTCAAAATATCATTTTCATTTGTTAAAAAATGGAATGATGCTCTATCGTGCCAAACATCAAATTTTTCAACCGAATTAAAATCTAAAACATCTGAAACTATAAAAGTTACTTTATCTGCTTTAGCTCCTAACCTCTTCTTACTTCTTTCAATTGCACTTTCTGAAATATCTAATAAATACAAATTGGTATATCCTAATTCTATTAAACTATCTATCAAGTAACTATCGCCACCACCAATGTCAATAATTCTAGCATCTTTAGGCAATTTACAAGCCTGAATTAATTGTATTGAAGTTTCTGGTTTTGTTTGATACCAACTCACCTTGTTTTCTGCTTTTGTAGTAAAGACTTTTTCCCAGTGTTCTTTTTTTATATTTTCCATATTAACAACATCCTGAATTAGGATTACATGAAGTTTCTTTTTGTTTCCACTCACCTATTTTTACTTTTGGCTTTTCTGTAGGAATTCCACATTTATCTTTTGCCAAACAATCTGTTAATTTTGAAATTAATAAAAAATTTGTTCCATCAAAATCTAAATCAAATTTACCAATGGTATCTTTCATTTGGTATTCAACCTCAATTTCTACATCTGGAATTTGAAGCTTCTCTTCAGACAATTCAATTATATGAAATAATTTTTCTGGATGAAGCCTGTGATCATAATCATTTGCCTCCCATAATTGAAAATTAACAACTTCTTCATTTCTAACCGTTCCACCACAATCGATGAAGTTTTTAGTAATCTTACCAACTTCGGTAACATGAAAATGATTTGGAACTAAAGTTCCGTCTGGCAAATGAAAAGCAATAGTTTCTAGCTTTTGTAGAGCTTTTTTTATTTCTGATAGTTTCATTTTTTTAGTAATTAGTGATTAGTAAAAAGTAATTAGCAGCATTTATTTCTTAATTGATTTGAAATTTCATTAAAGTACATTTCAAACATAGAAATGGTTTCAGGATTTAAGCAATAACAAATGGCAGTTCCTTCAATAGTACCTTTTATAATGTTTGCGTTTTTTAATTCTTTTAAATGTTGGGAAATCGTAGGTTGAGCCAATGGCAATTCATTAACAATATCACCACAAATACAAGAATTCACTTTTAAAAGATATTGAATTATAGCAATACGCGCAGGATGAGACAATGCTTTAAAAACATTTGCTATAGTATTTTGCTCTTCTGTAAAGAAATCTGATTTTGAAGCTCCCATAGTTAAATTATTATATTGTAATATTACGATATGTAAATATAATTACAAAATTTTACGAATAAAAAAAGTCCTGATTTTCATCAGGACTTTTAAATATTAAATTTGCACTTCGACTACGCTCAGTGTGACTGGTGATTATTTTTCACCTTTTTCCATTTTTGCTTTTAATTCAGCTAAAGCATCGATATCTCCTAAAGTAGATTTCTCTGAATTATTATTAGATGAAGATGATTCAACTGCAGCTTTTACATGCTTTTCTTCTTCTTCACGGAAGATAGCAGTATGAGAAGCTACAACTCTTTTGAATTCTTTATTGAACTCAATAACTTTAAAGTCAGCAGATTCGCCTTTTTTCAATTTCTTACCATCTTCTTTTTCTAAGTGACGAGTAGGAATGAAAGCAACGATATCTTCTCCAAATTCAACTGTAGCACCTTTGTCTACAATTTCAGAGATTTCTCCGTTGTGGATTGTACCTTCTGCAAATGCATCTTCATACTTATCCCATGGATTAGCAGTAGTTTGTTTGTGACCTAAAGATAATTTACGTCCTTCAACATCTAATTCTAATACCACAACATCCATTTTGTCTCCAACGTTTACAAATTCAGATGGGTGCTTGATTTTCTTAGTCCAAGATAAATCAGAAATATAAACTAATCCGTCAATTCCTTCTTCTAATTCAACAAATACACCAAAGTTAGTAAAGTTTCTTACAATACCATTATGGTTAGAACCAACTGGGTACTTAGCTGTAATATCAGTCCAAGGATCTTGAGTTAATTGTTTGATACCTAATGACATTTTACGGTCATCTCTATCTAAAGTTAAAACAACTGCTTCAACCTCATCTCCAATTTTCATAAAATCTTGAGCTGAACGTAAATGAGTAGACCATGACATTTCAGAAACGTGAATTAAACCTTCAACACCTTCCGCAACTTCGATAAACGCACCATAATCAGCTAAAACAACTACTTTACCTTTTACTTTATCACCAATAGCTAAATTAGCATCTAAAGCATCCCAAGGATGAGCATTTAATTGTTTTAAACCTAATTGAATTCTTGTTTTCTCATCATCGAAATCAAGGATTACAACATTTAATTTTTGATCTAATTCAAGAACTTCACTTGGGTGATTGATTCTTGACCAAGATAAGTCTGTAATATGGATCAATCCATCTACACCACCTAAGTCAATAAATACACCGTAAGAAGTAATGTTTTTAACAACACCTTCTAATACTTGTCCTTTTTCTAATTGACCAATGATTTCTTTTTTCTGGATTTCAATATCCGCTTCAATAAGCGCTTTATGAGAAACTACTACGTTTTTGAATTCGTGGTTGATTTTCACAACTTTAAATTCCATAGTTTTGTTTACATATTGATCGTAATCTCTAATTGGTTTAACATCAATTTGAGAACCTGGTAAGAAAGCTTCAATACCAAATACATCAACGATCATTCCACCTTTAGTTCTACATTTAACGAAACCGTTAACGATTTCTCCTGTATCATGAGCAGCAATAACTCTATCCCAAGCCTTAATAGTTCTCGCTTTTCTGTGAGATAATACCAATTGACCTGTTTTGTCTTCACGTACATCGATAAGTACTTCTACTTTATCACCAACTTTTAAGTTTGGGTTGTAACGGAATTCATTTAAAGAAATTACACCTTCAGATTTAGCGTTGATATCAACGATAGCATCTCTATCTGTGATTCTCACTACTACACCTTCTACTACTTCTTCATCACTTGTAGAGATAAAAGTTTTAGTAACTAAATCTTCAAATTCTTGTAAGTTTTTTTCATCTACTACATCAATACCTTCTTGGTAATTGTGCCAGTTAAAATTTGCTAAAAACTCTTGTTGTTCGTTATTAATTTCAGACATGCTGATAAAAAATTTGTATTCTGTGTTATTCAATGGGTTTTGAACAGTTTTGACAACAACAGAAGTGTTAAATTATATAGTTTATACCTTATTGGAAACCCAATACCGCCAAAAGGTGCGCAAAGGTAATACTATATTTTTGATTTACAAAAACTTAGATAACTAAAAAACGAATAATATTTTAAGAGAATTAAATGGAGTTTAATTTCTCAGTAACCATAATCATGACTAAATTAAATTGCTCTTCTTTAGACATAGATGAATTATCAATTTCTACAGCATCATTAGCTTTAACTAAGGGTGAATCATCTCTATGTGTATCAATATAATCTCTTTCTTGAACATTTTGCAAAACCTCATCAAAAGTAACCATTTGACCTTTTTCAATCAATTCATCAAAACGACGTTGCGCTCTAGTTTCCGCTGAAGCAGTCATAAATAACTTAAGTTCGGCATCTGGAAAAACAACTGTACCGATATCTCTTCCGTCCATGACTACAGCTTTATTATTACCCATTTGCTGTTGCTGTTTAACAAGCATTGTTCTAACTTCTGAAATTTCAGCAATTTTACTCACACATCTTGAAACTTCAATTGTACGAATTTCATTTTCAATATTTACATTATTTAAATACATTTCAGCAAAACCTAATTGTTCACTGAAACGAAATTCTAAATTTATTCCTTGAAGATTTTCTATTATAGCTGAAGTATTTAAATTATATTCAGAAACCCATCCGCTTTTCATTGCAAAATAGGTTACCGCTCTATACATAGCGCCTGTATCAACATACGCATAACCAAGCTGATTTGCTAATTGTTTAGCCAAAGTACTTTTTCCTGTTGACGAAAACCCGTCTATTGCAATAGTAATTTTTTTCAATTTTAATCTAGATTAATCATTATACCAAATAAACTTGTGTTAGCGGCAACTGTATATTTTGAATACGAATAATCAATTCGTATTTTATTAAAACGTAATCCAAAACCAGCTGAAATTCCGGAAAAATTTCTTTGGTCTACTATTCTTAGTTCTTCACCTCTTCTAAAATTATACCCAAGACGAATATTAAACCCTTTTTCTGGAAAAAGTTCGGCACCTAAAATCACATGTCGTAATGCATTATTAAAAAAAGAAACTTTTTCTTCAGTGGTTTCACCATCTAAAGTAGACTCTCCTCTGTTTGGATTTGAGAACGCAATATTCCATTGTTGAAGATTCTCTAATGTTAAATGCCAACGTATGGGCACATTTTCCATTAATTGAGAAACACCCGCATCAACAGATAAAGGTAATTTTTCATTAGTATCGGCATAAGGTTTAATTTGAAAACCTAAATTTCTTACTGTTAATCCGTAATTGATGTCGTTTTTATAATCAATATACAAAAAACCCAAATCAACAGCGGCTCCCCATGAATTATAAGTGTCTAAAGTAGACGAAATCAACTTAACGTTTGTTCCAATAAATAAATCTGTCCAAGGAACATTATATGCATACCCTAAAGAAAGTGCTGCTTCACTACCCGTAAAATCGGAAGTTAGATTGCCTAATTCATCTCTTCCTTCAAAAGTACCATAATTTATATAACTAACCCCAGCATGAAAGGTTTGAAGATGTCTATCCCAAGTATATGCATATGCAGCTGTTCCGTATGAAACTTCTCCATAATAGTTGCTGTAATTAACAGCTAATCGTTTATGCATTTTTTCATTAATTGTAGCAGGATTATAAAATACTTGATTTACATCATAGTCTACAACTGTAACTGTTTTTCCACCTAATGCTGCTTGCCTTGGAGATTGAACTAAATTTAAAAACTGATATACATATTTACCGCCAATTTGCCCCATAATAGTGGAAGAAAAAAGGAATAAAGTAAAAACAATCAATTTTTTGTACATTTAATCTAAATCTAATAGCTATAACGCTTTTGCGAAGATAAAATTATAAAGCAATATATAAAAAACAAATTCCAACTAAATCAATTAGTTGGAATTTAATTAATGAAATATAATAATTAACTTAATTTCTTTGCGTTTTTCACTTTCTGATTGATAATAGCAATATCTATTACTTCACTCATCTTGTCTACATAATGAAAAGTTAGCCCTTTTAAATAATTTGGATTAATTTCATCAATATCACTTTTGTTTTCCTTACAAAGAATAATCTCCTTTATATTGGCTCTCTTAGCAGCTAGAATTTTTTCTTTAATTCCACCAACAGGTAGTACTTTTCCTCTTAGAGTAATTTCACCCGTCATAGCTAAACCTTTTTTTACTTTTTTCTGAGTAAAAGTAGAAACCATAGATGTCAACATAGCAATACCCGCACTTGGGCCATCTTTTGGAGTTGCACCAGATGGCACGTGTATATGAATATTATTAGTGGTTAATACTTCAGGAGCAATAGAAAGTGATTCTGCATTAGAGCGAATATACTCTAAAGCAATTGTTACCGATTCCTTCATTACGGTGCCTAAATTACCTGTCATGCTCATTGTTCCCTTTCCTTTTGAAGTAGATGACTCAATAAATAATATATCTCCACCCACAGAAGTCCAAGCTAAACCTGTTACTACTCCTGCGACATCGTTGTTTTCATACTTATCTCTTTCTAAACGAGGAGATTTAAGAACATTAATAATATCTTCTGTTCTTACTTTAACATTATACTCCTCCTCCATTGCAATAGACTTAGCAGCATTACGAACCATTTGAGCAATTTTCTTTTCTAAACCTCTCACACCTGATTCTCTCGTATAACCAACAACTATTTTTTCTAAATGCTTTTTATCAATTTGTAAATTAGTTGGTTTTAATCCGTGTTCTTTTAATTGCTTTGGCAATAAGTGTTTTTTAGCAATTTCTACTTTCTCTTCAATTGTATACCCAGACATGTTAATAATCTCCATTCTATCGCGTAAAGCAGGTTGAATTGTTGACAAGCTATTTGATGTTGCAATAAACATTACTTTAGATAAATCATAACCCATTTCAAGAAAATTGTCATGAAACTCTGAATTTTGCTCTGGATCTAAAACTTCTAACAAAGCAGAAGAAGGATCACCATTATGACTAGAAGATAATTTGTCTATTTCGTCTAAAACAAAAACAGGATTGGAAGTTTTTGCTTTCTTAATAGATTGAATTATTCTTCCCGGCATAGCGCCAATGTATGTTTTTCTATGCCCTCTTATTTCGGCTTCATCTCTTAAACCTCCTAATGAAATTCTAACATATTCTCTACCTAATGCCTCTGCTACTGATCTACCAATTGAAGTCTTCCCAACCCCTGGAGGACCATATAAACAAATAATAGGCGATTTCATATCGTTACGGAGTTTAAGCACCGCTAAATGCTCAATAATTCGTTTTTTAACATCATCTAAACCATGATGATCTCTGTCTAATATCTTTTGTGCCCGTTTTAAATCAAAATTATCTTTAGTAAATTCATTCCATGGCAATTCTAAAAATAATTCTAAATAATTACGTTGTATTCCAAAATCAGGAGAGTTAGGGTTTGTTCGTTGTAGTTTAGAGAGCTCTTTATCAAAATGAGTTCCCGTCTTTTCATCCCATTTTTTAAATTTTGCTTTCTCACGCATTTCCTCAATTTCAGCATCATGAGAAACACCACCTAATTCTTCTTGAATAGTTTTCATTTGTTGCTGCAAGAAATATTCACGTTGCTGTTGGTCTAAATCAAAACGAACTTTAGACTGGATATCGTTTTTAAGCTCTAGTTTCTGTAATTCCAAATTCATGAAACGCAAAGTTTCCATTGCTCTTTCTTTTAAATTATGAATTGACAGAAGGTTTTGCTTTTCAATAACAGAAAGGTTCATGTTTGAAGAAACAAAATTTATTAAAAATGGATTAGATTCTATATTTTTAATTGCAAATGTAGCCTCCGATGGAATATTTGGACTTTCTTTAATTATTTCAATGGCCAATTCTTTGATAGAATCAACAATAGAATTAAATTCAATATCATTATTTTCAGGTCTGTCTTCAGCAACTTCTTTAATAGTTGCCTTCATATAAGGTTCTTCTTGAGTAAAAGTATCAATTTCAAACCTTTTTTTACCTTGAAGTATAACGGTTGTGTTTCCATCTGGCATTTTAAGAACACGGATAATACGAGCTACCGTACCAATTTTATAAACGTCATTTGGAGTAGGCTCTTCAATATTTTCATCAATTTGTGCAACTACACCAATTACCTTTCCACTTGCATTAGCATCATTAATCAACTTAATTGATTTATCTCTTCCAGCAGTAATAGGAATTACAACACCAGGAAATAAAACCATATTTCGTAATGAAAGTATAGGTAAATCCGATGGTAATTCTTCTTTATTCATTTCCTCTTCATCTTCAGGAGTTAAAAGAGGAATTAATTCGGCATCTGTGTTTATTTCTTGCAGTGACAAATTGTCAAACGTAATTATTTTTTGATTGGACATATCTATTTTAAGTCATTTTGTCATTAAACATTTTTAAAAAGAGAAAGCTTTAAAATATTTTATTTTTATAAACATCTGTTTATCAGTAAAAAAACACATTATAAAAACTATTTCTATACAATATAAGGTCAAGTTTTATGCCATAAAAAAATCCCAAGTAAACTTGGGATATATTATAAAAATTATGATTAAAAATTAATCAACTGTATTTTCAAATGATAAATTAGTAAAAACACCGTTTGTAATTTGTCTTGTACTTGAATCTGATGGATTATATCCAGTAAAACTAAAAGTACCCGAAACCTTGTTTCCTACAGTATCAAAATTAGTAATTGTTACCGTACCTATTGAAGTTTCTGTGATTTGATTGTATGATAAAAAAGTGCCATTTAAACCCATAGTTGCATCAAAATATTGAAGCAAATTTAAATCGCTAAGATTATAACTAGCTTCAAATGTTCCTAAAGAAGGATTAAGTAATTGTATAGAAACAGATTCTCCTAGTGTGTTAAGACCAACTATATTTAATTCGTTTCCGATTGAAGAAGTTGAATAACTAGCATTTATAGCTTCTGGTTCAGCAACAAAATTTACACCATTAACTTTTGCAGTAAAAATACCAACCGAAGTACCAGATCCTCCACCTGTAGAAATATCGATAGCACTATCTAAAGGTTCTACATCACAAGAAGTGAATGAAAATATTACGATAAGTACTGAAAAAAATGCCTTTAAAGTTTTCATAAAAAAGTTATTAGATTTCAAATATATAAATTATTTATATTTTATTAATTGTTTTTTGAACATTGATTAATAAAATAACCCCAACTATAAAAAACAATGCTAAAAATACAATGGCATTTCTCATTGATCCTGATATTTGATCGATACTTGCAAAAATTCCCATTCCAATAACAATTCCTATTTTTTCAGCAACATCGTAAAAACTGAAAAATGAAGTAGAATCGTTTGTTTCAGGTAATAATTTTGAATACGTTGACCTCGATAAAGATTGAATACCACCCATTACTAAACCAACAAAACTAGCTGTTATATAAAAATGAATGGGAAGTGTTACGAAATAAGCACAAACACATATTACAACCCATATAGAATTAATTATGATTAAGGTTTTAATATTTCCTATTTTCTCAGAAAGTAATGAAGTTAGCAATGCTCCGAAAACTGCAACAATTTGTATAACTAAAATACTAATTATCAATCCTGATGTTCTCTGACTATCAGATTGCCATAATATTTCTTGTTCTCCAAAATAAGTTGCAACTAACATTACAGTTTGAACAGCCATTGAATACACAAAAAAACTTTTTAAGTATTTTTTTAAGACTATATTTTCAGATAATTGTATCCCTACTTTTTTAAGTTCTTTAAAACCACTGAACAAAATATTTTTAGATAACTTGTTATTAGATTTAATTGAAGGTAAATAGTAAAAAGTATATTGACTAAATAGAAGCCACCAAATACCTGTTAGAACAAAAGAAATACGCATTGCAAAAATTGCCTCTTCTCCTTCCTTTCCTAAAATAAGAAACAAACAAATACCTAATAATAAAACACTCCCTACATAACCCATAGAAAATCCCTTTGCACTTAATCGGTCTTGTTGTTCAACATAAGCTATATCGGGTAAATAGGAATTATAAAACACTAAAGAACCCCAAAATCCAATCAAACCAAAGAAAAAACAAAAAATTCCGAATGTTAAATTCTCAAGCGTAAAAAAAGCAAGTCCAATACATGAAAAAGATCCTAAAACACAAAAAAACTGCATGAACCTCTTCTTGTTTCCTACATAATCAGCAATTCCTGATAATATTGGAGATAAAAATGCAACTATTAAAAACGCAACAGCTGTAACAAAACTAATTAATGCAGTGTTTTTAAATTCTATCCCTAAAAACTGAACTGTAGAGATACCTTTTACTTTGAATAAAGTGCCATAATAAATAGGGAAAATTGATGAAGAAATTACTAAAGAATATACTGAATTTGCCCAGTCGTAAAATGCCCATGCATTTCCTAATTTTTTACTTCCTTTTTCTAAATTCATAATTAGTGGTTAAATTAAAAGTCCCGCAAAAGCGGGACTCAAATATACTATATTAATCTAAAAACTATTTGAATGTAACTCCAAATTTTGCTGCTTCAGCTTTCGCTTGAGGAATCAAAGCAGTTAATTCATTAATTCTTGTTTGATTACTTGGATGTGTACTTAAAATTTCTGGTGGAGCTTGTCCACTAGAAAGCGCTGACATTCTTTCCCATACTTTTACAGCATTAATTGGATCATAACCCGCAATTGCCATTAATGTTAGTCCAATTTTATCAGCTTCACTTTCATGGCTTCTACTAAAAGGTAACATTCCTCCTACTTGAGAGCCAACACCATAGGCTTGCATAATTAAAGCTTGTGTTTGAGGGTCTTTATTGCCGACAGCAACTTGAGTTCCAACTGCTCCTAATTGTTGTAATAAACCAGCACTCATTCTTTGTTGACCATGATTGGCCAATGCATGAGCAACCTCATGCCCCATTACAGCAGCAATACCTCCATCGTCTTTACAAACTGGTAAAATTCCTGTGTAGAAAACAATTTTTCCACCTGGCATACACCATGCATTTAATTCTTTGCTGTCTACTAAATTATATTCCCATGCATAACCTTCTAAATAATCAGAATGTCCGTTTGCATTTAACCATCTTTCAGAAGCTGTCTTAATTTTCATACCAATAAGTTCTATTTTTTTAGCTTCAGCAGTTCCTTTTAAAACCTTATTTTCAGATAAAAACTGTCCATATTGTTGAAAAGCAGATGGGAAAATTTGACTATTTGGCACAAGAGCCATAGTACTCTTTCCTGTAAACGGGTTTTTAGCACATGAAAAAACAAGAGCTAAAATAATTCCCATTAAAAATTTTAATTTCAAATTCATAATTTCAATATTTTAAACAAAGTTAATTATAATTTCAATCTCTTTCAAAAATGGGGCCAATATAAATTTAAGATAAGTTTAATAATGTAAAGTTATACATTTAATAAATTTGCAAAAAAAAAAGAATGTCAAAAAGACAAAAAAATATCTCAAGCGATTCAATACCTAAAATAGTTTTATTTATTGCTGAAATTTTGCAAAAGATGTCTACTTCATTGACCGTAAAATTTGCAAAAAAACTATTTTCAACGCCGATAAAATATAAAATTCCAAAAAGAGAGTTGGAAATGGATGCAAATTCTAAACAAGAATTTGTTTTTATTCCTGAGATTTCAAAAAGAATAATGGTTTATGAATATGGAATTGGTAGTAAAAAAGCATTACTAGTTCACGGATGGTCTGGTAGAGGAACTCAATTAGTAAAAATTGCAGACCAATTAACTGCTATGGGTTACACGACTATTAGTTTCGATGCTCCAGCTCATGGTAAATCTCCTGGTTCTACAACTCTAATGGTAGAATTTATTGCAAGTATATTAGAATTAGAAAAAAAGTATGGAAAATTTGATATAGCTGTTGGTCATTCTCTTGGCGGAATGTCTGTTCTAAATTCAATTAAAAAGGGATTAAAATTAGACAAAGCTGTAATTGTAGGTAGTGGAGATAGCATCAATGATATTCTACAGGATTTCGTAAAGAAAATGAATTTAAAACCTAATATTGCTGATTTAATGAGAAGCTCATTTGAAAAAACTTATCAAGAATCAATGGAAAATTATTCTGGAAGTAATGCAGCAAAAGAAGTAAATATACCAATTCTGGTAATTCACGATGAAAATGATGAAGATGTACCTTACACAGCTTCAGTAAATATTCACAAAACCCTTAAAAACAGTGAACTACTTCTTACAAAATCTCTTGGTCATAGAAAAATATTAGGGAATGAAGATGTAATTCTGAAAATTAAAAACTTCATCGTCAATTAAAACCACTTTTTCTTTTTAAAGTATAGAAGCATTGTTAAAACTATAAATAACATTAAGCCTAAAACAATGAAATAACCGTTTTTAGCATGAAGCTCTGGCATTCTTTCAAAGTTCATTCCATAAATTCCAGCAATAAATGTGATAGGCATAAATACAGCAGAAACAATAGTCAGTGTTTTCATTACTTCATTCATTTTATGACTTTGGGTAGTGTAGAAAAAATTACTTGCACTATCTAAAGTGTGTAAATCATAATCAACTTGATCTAGTAATTCTATTGTTTTTTGATGTAAGCGTCCAAAAAAGACAAAATTAGCTGGCTCTATGCTGTTAAACTCATCATCTTCATTAATTGTTTTAATTGTAAATAATGCATCACGCAATGGAACAATCGCTCTTTTAAGAAAATGAAATACTTCTCTATTTTTTTCAATTTCTTCCATTATAGAGGGATTAGAAGTTGTTTTTGATATTGCAACTAACTTTTCTATTTCAATTTCTTTATTATCAATAGTTATGTAGAAATTTTCAATAATTGCATCAAGCATTAAATACAAAAGATAATCTGATTTCTTCTTACGAACCAAGCCAGAATTTGTTCTTAAACGTTCTCGTATATGTGTGAAAAAATCACCTCTTTTTTCCTGAAAAGAAACAATTAATCCTTCTTGTAAAACAAAACTAATTTGCTCTATAGAAATATTCGCTTTGTCTTCAGTAGGAAGTATTGATTTAATACTAAAAAAAAGAGTATCATCAAGCTCCTCTAACCTTGTTCCCCTTGAAATATTTAAAACATCAGAAACAATAATATTATTTATATTTAGTCTTTCTGATAGAGTTTTAATTAATTCAACATTTTTAAGTCCATGAATATTAATCCAATTATTACTTGTTTTAGATATATTCTCCAAAATTTCATCAATAGTAATCTCCTGAAATTCTTCAACTTCATTTTCAGTATACACAAACAATTGCATTTCTGTATCTTTGTCCGTATATATACCCGTATATTCTAATGGAGTGGGCTGAACCCTTCTACCTTTTTTATATTTTAATCGTCTCAAATCTGTAAAATTTACTATAAAGATAGGAGTTTTTAAAAATGGAACTTATTTTTACCAAAATTATTTAAGAAAATGAAAACATTATTTATCAACATAAAAGAATTACTTCAGGTAAGGGAAGAATATATTGAAAAAGTTTCAGGAAAGGAAATGGCAACATTACCAATCATTAAAGACGCTTTTTTATTGGTTGAGAATGATATTATAATTGATTTTGGACCAATGATTACTTGTCCAAAAATTGAAAACGCTTCAATTATAGACGCTACTGGAAAAGTTATTTTACCAACTTGGGTAGACAGTCATACGCATATTGTTTACGCAGGAAATAGAATTCAAGAATTTGTTGATCGAATTAACGGACTAACTTATGAAGAAATATTCAATAGAGGTGGCGGAATATTAAATTCGGCTAAGAAGTTAAATGGAACTTCTGAAGATGAAATTTACGAGCAATCTAAAATTCGTTTAGAAGAAGTTATGCAACAAGGTACAGGTGCTGTTGAAATAAAATCGGGTTATGGATTAACTATTGAAGGTGAATTAAAAATGTTACGCGTTATAAAACGTTTAAGAGAAAGCTTTGCATTTCCTATAAAAGCTACTTTTCTTGGAGCTCATGCATTTCCAACAGAATATAAAGATAATCATGCTGCATATATTGATTTAATAATTAATGAAATGCTACCAAAAATAGCAGATGAGAACCTTGCAGATTATATAGATGCCTTTTTAGAAACAGGATATTTTTCTGTTGATGAAACTGTAAAAATAATGGAAGCTGGAAAGAAATATGGATTAATACCAAAAATTCACGTAAACCAATTTACAGCTATTGAAGGAATAAAAGCTTGTGTTGAAAATGGAGCTTTAAGTGTAGACCATTTAGAAATTGTTACCGATGAAGATATTGAAGTTTTAAAAAACAGCAATACCATGCCAGTTGCTTTACCAAGTTGTTCTTATTTTATTAGCATTCCTTATACTCCAGCAAGAAAAATGATGAATGCAGGTTTACCAATTGCTTTAGCTACCGATTATAATCCTGGCACTACTCCATCAGGAAATATGAATTTTGTAGTAGCTACTGCTTGTATTAAAATGAAAATGACTCCTGAAGAAGCCATAAACGCAGCAACAATTAATGGTGCATACGCAATGGGAATTTCAAACACTCATGGAAGTATTACTAAAGGAAAAAAAGCAAATATTATTTTAACTAAACCTATTACAACCTATTATCAACTACCTTATGAATTTGGTAGTAATTTAATCGATAAAGTAATGATAAACGGAGAATTTATTTCATAAAAAAAGAGCGACAAATGTCGCTCTTTTTTTATTCATTTATTGATATATTATCTTAAAGAAAAACTTGTTTTAGAAACCATTTCTCCTTTAGCATTAAAAACATTTACAAAATAAGAACCTGGTTGAAAATCTTTTCCAGTAACTTCTTGTTTTACTTGAACTGTTTTATTTTCGTACTTAACTTTAGTTATAAAAGTATAAGTTAAAGTCAAATCATCGCTCATTGCAATTGTTTCCTTATCACCTAAAATATTGTTTTTAGCATCAATAACTTGAACATAGTACGTTCTATCTCCAGATTTTGCAATTTGATTTTCTGCAATTAAAAAACTAATTTTTAATTTATCTGCTCTACTCGCTTTATCTGTTTCAATTTGTTTTCCAGAACTTCTTTCTTTAACAGCTAAAACATTTAAGTTTAAAACAGAAAGTTTAGAACCTTTTTCAACTGTTTTAGATAAGTTATCATTTTGATAAACTAAAGTATCGTTAAACTTTTTAGCATCAGATAAAACAACATTAGTACTATCTAAACTTGAAGTTAAAGCAACATTTTGCTCTTTAAGCAATTTGTTTTCAGCTACTAAATTATCCATTTCTCTTTTTAAACGGAAATATTCATTCTTGTATTTAGCCATAGCTGCTGCATCACCTTTAGATTTTTCTAAGGCAACTAAAAGCTTTTCCATTTCCTCTTTTTGTGCTTCAAAATCAGCTTTCAAAGCATTATCATCAGCGATCAAAACATCGTATTCAGCAATTTTTGCTTTTAAATCAGATGCTAAAGTTTCTTTCTCAGAAGTTAAATTAGTTACTGTTTCTTTATTATCAGATGACATTTTATAGATGTATGCTCCACTTCCTAATAATAATAATCCTAAAACCACTACTGCTGCTTTTAATCCTGAATTGTTTTGCTTGTTTTCCATTTAAAAATATAGATATTTGGTTAAATTGATAACAAAAATACAATAAAAAACTATTTTTCCCATTTTCAAGTAAAGTTATTTTAAAATAGTATTTTTGATTGCAATTTTTTAAAAATGGAAAATATAAAATTACTGTCTTCAAAAGAGCTTGCGAAAATTACGCAACATAGAAGTGGAGAAATAAAATTTGGTGAAAAAGTTCAACTAATACCACCAGATGTTGATGCTTTTAATTTTATTAAAGAATCTACGGCACGTTTTGTTTTAGTTGGTATTCCAGAAGATATTGGTGTAAGGGCTAATAAAGGAAGAGCAGGTACTTCTTCCGCATTTGAATCAACATTAAAAAGTTTAGTAAATATACAACATAACAAATTTTGTAAAGGAAGTAACTTAATAATTCTTGGTAAGATTGATGTTGAAAAGGAAATGATACTTGCTCAAAATTTAGATGCAAAAATTAAAGAAGAGCGCAAACAATTATTTAGTTTAGTTGAAACAATTGACAAAGAAGTATCTCATGTAATTCATCAAATTATCAAAGCGGGTAAAAAGCCCATAATAATAGGTGGCGGACACAATAATGCATATGGAAACATCAAGGGATTAGCTCTTGCAAAAGGCAAACCTGTAAATGCAGTAAATTTTGACCCTCATACCGATTTTAGAATTTTGGAAGGAAGACATTCTGGAAACGGATTTAGTTATGCTTATGAAGAAGGTTTTTTAAAAAAATATTTCGTTTTTGGTTTGCATGAAAGTTATATTTCTAAAGGAGTTCAGCATACAATTAAAGAAATTACTTCAAGGGTAAAATTTGCAACCTATGAAGAAATTGAAATTCGTAAAGAAAAAACATATGAAAACCAATTAGATGAAGCTTTACAGTTTGTTAAAAATGATCCATTTGGAATTGAAATAGACTTAGATGCAATTCCTGGAATTCATACCAGCGCAATGACTTTAAGCGGATTTAGCGTGCAACAAGCACGACAGTTTATACATCATTTTGCAAATAATAAAAATGCATCATACATTCATATTTGTGAAGGTGCACCTACATTAGACGAAAGTAATAACAATCATTTAACAGGGAAACTGATTGCTTATATGATAACTGATTTTATGAAAAGTTAATATAAATCACTAACTTTCATTACATTACAAAAAATACAAAAATGACTTTTAAAGAATTACATTTAATAAACCCAATACAAGAAGCTTTAAACGATTTAGGTTATGCCGCTCCTACATCAATTCAGGAACAAGCCATACCAGAAGTACTTAAAGGTCAAGACTTAGTTGCTTGTGCGCAAACAGGTACCGGAAAAACGGGAGCTTTTGCTATTCCTATTATTAATTACATTCATAAAGTCGTTGGTTCTGCTAAAAAAGCTAAAAAAATTAGAACGTTAGTAGTAACACCAACAAGAGAGTTGGCTCATCAAATTTCAGATAGTTTTAATGATTATGGGAAATATACCAACATTAAATCAATGGTTATTTATGGTGGTGTTAATCAAAACCCACAAGTGGACCAATTAAAAAAGGGTATTGATGTACTAATTGCTACTCCTGGAAGATTATTAGATTTACACAAGCAAGGCTTTGTAGACTTAAACCATTTACATCATTTAGTTCTTGATGAAGCCGATCAAATGCTTGATATGGGTTTTATAAACGATGTGAAGAAAATAATTAAATTAACTCCCGAAAACAGACAAACACTTATGTTTTCTGCAACAATGCCAATTGCAGTAAGAGAACTTGCAGACGCATTTTTAACAAGACCAAAATATATTATAGCAAATCCTGTTTCTAGTACAGCTGATAATGTAACTCAAAAAGTTTATTTTGTTGAAAAAGGAGATAAACGAAAATTATTATACCACATCATAAGAAATGATGGAATTAAAAATGCCCTTGTATTTACTAGAACAAAACATGGAGCTGATAATGTTGTAAAAGCGTTAACAAAACAAGGAGTTACTTGTGCTGCTATTCATGGGGATAAATCTCAAACTTCGAGACAAGGTGTTTTAGAGGAATTTAAAAATCAAGAAATTTCTATATTAGTAGCTACTGATATTGCAGCAAGAGGAATTGATATTGACAATTTGCCTTATGTAATCAATTTTGATTTACCGAATATTTCTGAAACCTATGTACATAGAATTGGAAGAACTGGTAGAGCAGGAAATTTTGGAATTGCACTTTCTTTTTGCGGAAAAGACGAAAGAGTATATTTAACAGAAATAGAACGACTAATTAGAATGAAGGTTAAGGAAGTTAAAGATCATCCCTATCCTTGGAATAATGAACCATCTAAAGAAGACGCTAAACCTGATTTAAGAAACAAAAAGAAAAAGGATAATTCTAGAAAATCTGCCGCTTCAAAAAAGAATAAAAAGCGTTGGTATTAGTTAGATTTTAAAAAATCAAAAACTCAATGAAAAATATACTAATTTATTTTTTAATTATTAGTAATCCAATAATTGCACAAAAAGAACTTAATTTTCGAAATCAGGGTGAGGTTGAAAATCATCAATCTATAAAGTTTTTTGACTCAGCTTATGTGAAAAATACAATTCCGCGATACAAAAACTCAATTGAAGTATTGAATAACAACAATTTTAAATTTAATGACAAAGTTTTAACTATTTGGAATACAAATTTAAATTTATATGGGATTTTTAGTGAAGGGATTTTATATCCTCAACTTTTTGTTGGGACGGAAAAAACTATTCCAAAGAAAACTAAAGAAGAAATACTTAGTATGTCCGATATAGAAAGGATTAATTACAGAATGAACCAAAACAACTCTGTTAAAATATCAGACTTAGAAGAGTTAAAATTTTTATCGAAATCACATAAAATAAAAAGATTTAGGTTTTGGTATTATGTACCAGGATTTAATAATCCTCAAGTCTATTTTATTGAATTAATAAACAAAAAAGCAACACGAAAAATGAAAATTGATGATTTTATAAAAGGGTCAGAATTGACATTTATTAAAGGTGCTTGGTTAATTATTTAAACTTTTATAAGACTTCATTAAATGGATTATTTCATTATCTGCATTGTTTCATTATTAGCATCAGGATTAACCTTATTTTCAGGTTTTGGGCTTGGAACTATTTTACTTCCTGTATTTGCTTTATTTTTTCCTGTAGAAATTGCAATTACATTAACTGCAATTGTACATTTTTTCAATAATTTATTCAAGTTGGTCATATTAGGAAAACATGCTAATAAAAAAGTTGTACTTGCTTTTGGAATTCCTGCTATTCTTTTTGCTTTTTTTGGAGCTTATACTTTAAAACATTTAACGGGCCTTGCTCCTCTTTACGATTACACTTTATATAATAAACAATTTTATATTGAACCTTTAAAAGTAGTTATTGGTTTATTACTAATTTTCTTCGCCTTATTAGATATTATCCCAAAATTAAAAAATTTAGAATTCAATAGTAAATATTTACCATTTGGAGGTGTTTTAAGCGGTTATTTTGGTGGTCTTTCTGGGCATCAAGGTGCTTTGAGAAGTGCATTCTTAATTAGAACTAATCTTTCAAAAGAAGCTTTTATAGCAACTGGAGTTGTAATTGCATGTATGATTGACATATCAAGGATAAGTGTTTATGCAGAATCTATAATTGAACAAAAAGACTTATTAAATTACTCACTTGTTATAGCTGCTACAATTGCTGCTTTTTTTGGAGCTTTTTTTGGAAATAAACTAGTAAAAAAAGTTACTATTGAGTATTTACAAAAACTAGTAGCTTTTTTATTAATTATATTTTCTATTTTTTTTATTCTTGGAATAATCTAAAGAGATTTATCATTTATTTGTTTATAAATCATTTGAAACAATTTAGCCGGTTCAAATGGCTTTACAATTACGTCATTTATTTCTGCATCCATCATTTTCTCTTCAATTTCTTGGCGATCAAATGCCGTTACAGCTATAATAGGAATTTTAATTCCATTACTCCTAATGATTTTAGATGTTTCAAAACCGTTAATAAGTGGCATATTAATATCCATTAAAACTGCATCAAACTCCTCGTGTTTTAAAATCTCTATGGCTTTAAAACCATTTTCAACTATTTCACAAATAAATTTATGATTTTCTAGTAAACGCTTAGTTACAACTTGATTTATTTTATTGTCTTCAACAATTAGAATTTTATAATTTGAATATTCAGACAGATCCACCTCAGTAGAATTTATAATCTCTTTAGATTTATCAGTTCCTGTTTGAAAAGGTAAATTGACAAAAAAAGTCGTTCCAACTCCTTCTTCACTTTCGAGTCGTATAGAACCTTTAAATAATTCAACAAGTTTTTTAACTATAGTTAAACCTAATCCGGTTCCTTGGTAATCATCCTCTTTTCTTTCTATTTGAACAAATTTATCAAATACTACATCTTGATATTTTACTGGAATACCAATTCCGTTATCAATAACTTTTATAACTAAGTTAATATGATTGCCGTTAATATTTTCAGCACAAGCTAAAACCTTGATTGTTCCGTTATTTGTAAATTTTAATGAATTACTAATTAAATTGATAAGTATTTGAGAAAGTCTTATTTTATCGCCATATAAAAACTCAGGGATATTTTTATCAATCTCATAACTCATTTCATTTTTATTTGTAGTAGCAATTATTTTTAATGAATCGATAATTGTTTCTATTTCATCTTCCAAATTAAACAAGACATTTTCTAAAACAATTTTTTGCTCTTCTATTTTGTAAACTTTCAAAATATCATTTACTAGAGCTAATAAATATTTAGCGGAAAATTTAAGTGATTTTAAATGTTGGCTTCCTCTTAATTCTTTATGTTCTTCTTCTATAATGTCCGTCATTCCAATTACTCCATATAATGGCGTTCTAAGTTCATGACTTATATTTGAAATAAATTGAGTTTTAATATTTGAAGCTTCTTCTGCTTTTTCTTTAGCAATTAAAAGTTCTTCATTTGCAATTTTTAATTTTAAATTTGATCTTACTTTATCTTTATTATTTCGAATTAAAGAAAAAAGTAATAAAAATAGAATTGTAAAGATTATAAAAAATAGAATAATAATAATTTTAGTTGTGAATAGCTTTTCATCTTGAATAACTTTTTCAGCTTCAATTTGTTCTATTTTTCTTTTAACTTCATCCTTTTCAATTTTATGTCCTTCAACAGTTACTTCCTTAGTTCTCTGTTCATTATATATAATATCTTGGAGAGAATCATGCTTTTTTAAATAATCATAAGCTTTTACAAAATCTTTCTTCTTAAAGTAAAAGTCGGAAATATCTTTAAATGTATTTGAAACATGTGTGTTTATAAATTCTACATCATTTTGAGAGCAATACTCTAACGATTTTAGATAATAAGACTCTGCTTTATCATCCTGATTTAACTGTTTATAATAATCTGCATATAAAGAATTTAAAGTTATTTTAGCCTCAACATCTCCTTTTGTATCAACATATTTTTTGACTTCATTTAAGTAAACAATTCCATTTTGATAATCGCCCATAGAAAAATAAGCTGTTACCATGTTTAATTTATTAAAAGTAATTTCATACTCGTCATTAAATTTAACAGAGTAATTAAGTCCTAATTTATAATATTTAATACTTTCTTTGAAATCAATTTTACTATAGCTGTATAAATTGGCTATATTATTTGTTAACCAACACTTTATAGTGTCATTTGAAGTTTTATTAGCATATTCTAATCCTTTTTTATAATAATCGATTGCTTTTTTTTCATCTGCAAAATCTGCAAAGTTTAAACCAATAAGATTATATGATTTTGCAGCCAATTCATATTCTTGAAGTTTAATAGAATACTCTAAAGCTTTATTGGCATATTGTAACGACATATCACTTTCTAGATTTAGAAAGTATTTACCTGACTTTGACACCCATTCTTTTATGTCCTTTTTTGTAAATTCCTTTTCTTGAGAAAATACATTTCCTGAAATAAATAAGGTTAAAATAAGTATTACTAATGCTCTAGACTTTGTCATTATTATATATCTAATCAGATATTTATTTGGTGTTTAAAAATAAAAAAAAACCTGATTTTATCAGGTTTTTTTGTGAAATTAATTTCTAATCAATTTTTTATATTTAATTCTTGTTGGAGTCACCTCTTTACCTAAACGTTTTTTCTTATTTTCCTCGTAATCAGAGAAACTTCCCTCAAAACAGTATACTTGAGAATCTCCTTCGAAGGCTAAAATATGAGTACAAACTCTATCTAAAAACCATCTATCATGTGAAATAATTACCGCACAACCTGCAAAATTTTCAAGACCTTCTTCTAGAGCTCTTAACGTATTAATATCTAAGTCATTTGTTGGCTCATCTAATAAAAGTACATTTCCTTCTTCTTTTAAAGTCATTGCCAAATGAAGCCTGTTACGTTCACCTCCAGATAAAGTAGACACTTTTTTATTTTGATCACTTCCACCAAAGTTAAATCGAGATAAATAAGCTCTAGAGTTAACTTGTCTTCCACCCATTAACATTAATTCTTGACCGTCACAGAAATTTTCATAAATTGATTTTTCTGGATTAATGTCAGAATGTGATTGATCTACATAAGCAATTTTAACCGTCTCTCCTATTGAGAATGTTCCACCGTCTGGTTGTTGTTCACCCATTATCATTTTAAATATTGTTGATTTACCAGCACCATTAGGTCCAATAATTCCAACTATACCTGCTTGTGGTAATGTAAAATTTAAATCGTCATATAATAATTTATCCCCAAATGCCTTTGCTACGTTCTTAGCTTCAATAACATTTGTACCTAAACGAGGTCCATTCGGAATATAGATTTCTAATTTTTCATCTAACGCCTTTTGATCTTCATTTAAAAGTTTGTCATAATTCTGTAAACGAGCTTTTTGTTTAGTTTGACGTCCTTTAGCTCCTTGACGAACCCAGTCTAACTCACGCTCTAGCGTTTTTCTATGTTTAGAAGCAGATTTCTCTTCTTGCTCCATACGTTTGGATTTTTGGTCTAACCAAGAAGAATAATTTCCTTTCCAAGGAATTCCTTGACCTCTATCTAATTCTAAAATCCAACCTGCTACATTATCTAAGAAATATCTATCATGAGTTACAGCAATAACTGTTCCTGAATATTGTTGTAAATGTTGTTCTAACCAAAGAACAGATTCTGCGTCTAAGTGATTGGTAGGCTCATCTAATAATAAAACATCTGGCTGTTGTAATAATAAACGACATAAAGCAACTCTGCGCTTTTCACCACCAGAAAGTACATTTATTGGAGTATCTGCTTCTGGAGTTCTTAAAGCATCCATAGCAACTTCTAATTTATTGTCAATCTCCCAAGCGCCTGCTGCATCAATCTTGTCTTGAAGCTCAGCCTGACGGTCCATAAGTTTTTGCATTTTATCAGCATCTTCGTAAACTTCTGGCAATCCAAAACTGTCGTTAATTTTATTGAATTCGTCTAATAATGCATATATTTCGGCAGCACCTTCTTTTACAATATCAATTACTGTTTTTGTTTCATCTAATTGAGGTTCTTGTTCTAAATAACCAACTGTGTAATTTGGTGCAAAAACAACATCTCCTTGATAGTTTTTATCTAAACCAGCAATTATTTTTAATAATGATGACTTTCCAGAACCGTTTAAACCTAAAATTCCGATTTTAGCTCCATAGAAGAAACTTAAATAGATATCTTTTAAAACTTGCTTATTAGTACTAGAGTATATCTTATTAACCCTAGACATTGAAAATATTACTTTTTTATCGTCTGACATATTGTTGTTTTAAATTGTGTTTTTTATTATGAGATATAATAGTTAAAAATATTGATCTACATTCTTCCTTTTAAGGCATTAAAAACCCATGCATTAGCAAAAAAACCAATACCGACAGCTCCAAAACCCCAACCTGCAACATCGTCATATCTATAAATGCCTAGACCTATGATAATTATTCCCATCAATATCATAATAAACGTTGCCCATGCTAAAACTGTGTTTTTATTCATTCCCATATTATTGTTATTTAAATTTTAAGGACTACAAATATATGACTTTTGGAATTTATGATTTAAAAAAAAAGCGGATTAAATGTATTTATAAATGGTTTTCTTCATTAAATCTACATCAACAGGCTTGGTAATTACTTCTTTAATATTTGTCTCATCAAATTTACTCTTATTTACATCTTTAGAAATTGCAGTCAAAGCAATTATGGGTATATTAGGCTTAATTTTAGTAATTTCTTTAGATGATTCAAAACCGTCCATCACAGGCATCATTATATCCATTAATATCAATGAATAATCATTAGCTTTCACTTTATTTAAAGCAATTAATCCATCATCGGCAACATCACAACTAAAACCTAACTTAGAAAGAATTTTTTTTGTGATAATTTGATTTACCTTATTATCTTCAACTAAAAGAATATGCATTCTACTATCTTGATTAATTTCAGAAAGTGAAAATGTATTATTCGTTTCTTCAAATAGTTTAAAATTTAAAACAAAACTTAATTCATTTCCAATTGGTTTACTATTATCAAAAACAAGTTTACTTTCGTAAAGATTCATATTTCTCTTAATGATTACTATTCCTAATTCATGCTTTTCTTTATCGATAGTATCTGTTTGAAAAACTGAATCTGAATAAAAATAATTTTGAATTTCTTGTGGAATTTTAATTCCTGAATCTTCTAATTTAAATTCAATAATACATGTATTTACTTCAACTCTTAAAAGACTAACATATAATTTAATGGTTCCGTTAAAAGTATATTTATTTGAATTCTCAATTAAATTTATAAGAATCTGAGCAAGTTTTAATGCATCAAAACTTAATCTTTTAGGTATATAACTGTCAATTTCACAGTCAAATGTATTATTATTCGTATTACTAAGCTTAAAAGTGCTTATTATATTTAAAATTAATCTTTTAAGGTTATAGTCTTTAATTACTAATTGATTTGGACTTACTCCTTCAATCAAATCATAATCAATAATATTATTAATTAACCCTAATAAATAATTAGAAGAAAACTCTAAATTATAAACATATTCTTTTTCATTTTGTTTTAAATTACTTTCTTTTAATAAATACGTAATGCCTTTTATTGTATTTAAAGGTGTTCTGAGTTCATGAGTGATAGTATCTAAAAATTTATTTTTAACACTTAACGCTTTTTTAATTTCTGCATTTTTTTCAATTAATTCGGCATTATTTTTTTCTAATATTTTATTGACTTTTGATCTAAAACGAGAAGTATTGTATAGATAAAAAACTAAAAATATTAAAATAGAAGTTATAATAGCACTTAATATTAAAATGAAATTTTTATAATTGCTATTAACTTTGTTTAATTGTATTTCACTTTTAATTCTATTGTTTTCAACTTCTTTTAATTGAAGACTATGTGTAAGTTTTAAAGTTTTTTTTATCTCATTAGTTCGTAGTAAAGACATCTTTTGATAAAAATCACTCGATAAATTATATGAAGAAGAAGCTTGTTTAAAATCCCCAATTCTATTAAACAGATCACCTTTTATTTTAAAATAGGAGGCCATTAATAAATATTGATCGGGTAAAAAATAAGAATCTTGTTCAACTCTTTTTAAATATTCAGAACACATTTTATAATCTTCTAATTCAAGATAACTTTCCGCTACAAATAAATTTAAATACCTTCTTCTTGATTCATTTTGATTTGTTTCTTCAATTAAATAAAGTGCAGTTTTTGAATAATCAATTACTTTTTGCCAATCTTTATATTCTTTATATACAAAGGATAAATTAAAATTTATGTCAATATTTTCTTCTTTTGAAGCGCTTTTACTTAATAACTCTTCTGCTTTTATAAATGCTTTATCTCTTTCTTTAAATTTTTCTTGTGTGTTTTTAATTACTCCCAATAACTCATAATTAAACCCAAGAGTTCTATCATCTGCATTATTTTTTAGTAATTCTATAGATTTATGTATGTAGCTTAGTGCGGTTTCATAATCGTAATTTTCAAAAAGGAATAATGATTTTTGTCGGTAAAAACTTAATATGAGTTTAATATTTTTTGATTTTTCAACTGCTTCTTCAAGTTGATCAATTAATTCTGCCCCTTTTTTATAAGACTTAAAATCACTTTTCTTTATAAAGTCTTTGGCGGTAATAAATTGTTGTTCAATAGAACTTTCAGTAACTGGCAAAATAACATTATTTTGTCCATAACCATTTAAACAAATAGCAATAATAAAAAACAATCTATATACGAATATTAACTTCATCTCTATGAGCTTGTTGCTTTAATTCTTAAAGTTAATGAAATATTTTAACTAACATTTCATTTAGTAAATCTCTTTGTGAAATAGAATTAGACCCCACTCCCTTGCTTTTAACATCTATATCTCTTAATGAAGTAATAATTGAACTAACTTTTCTCATTGGATAATTACGAACGGCTACTTCATAATCTTTTACAAAAAAAGGATTAACTCTTAAAACTGAAGCAACATTTTGTTTTGACTTATCTTTAAGTCCATGATATTGTAACAATTGTGAGAAAAACCCAAAAACCAAGCCTGTAGTAACAACAATAGGATTGTCTTTTGGATTTTGAGCAAAATATTCCGCTATTTTGAACGCTTTTAATTGGTCTTTTTCTCCAATAGCTTTTCGCATTTCAAAATTATTATAATCTTTACTTATACCAATATTTTCTTCAATATCGTTGGGTGAAAAAGTATGTCCTTTAGGGAGAATTATTTTCAATTTATCTAATTCGTTATTTATTTTAGACAAATCAGTACCTAAAAATTCAACAAGCATTGCTGCAGCTTTTGGTTCAATACTGTAACCCTTTCCCGACAATGTTCTCTTAATCCAATCACCAACTTGATTTTCATAAAGTTTTTTACTTTCAAATAAAACCCCATGCTTTACAAGTAATTTTGTTACCTTTTTTCTTTTATCTATTGTTTTGTATTTATAAGCAAAAACCAAAACAGTTGTTGGCTGAGGATTCTCAATATAAGATTCTAATTTATCAATGGTTCTAGAAAGCTCTTGTGCCTCTTTAACAATAACAACTTGACGATCTGCCATCATTGGAAACCTTTTTGCGTTAGAAACTATATCTTCGATACTTGCATCTCTTCCATAAATAATGGTTTGATTAAAGTCGCGTTCATGTTCTTGCAATACATTATCTTCAATAAATTCTGTTAGTTTATCTATATAATAAGGCTCTTCACCCATAAAAAAATAGATAGGTTTTATGTTTCCCGACTTTATATCTTTTGTAATTTGAATGACTTCGTCCAAAATATGATAAATTGTTTATTTGCTTATTTGTTGAATTGATTATAGATTTGTCAGATGCAACTCTTGAATTTCCCTACATATTCGTTTCGGTTCAAAAATAGTGAAAATAAAGTGTCTATTTTTGATAGCATTAGAAAAAAATTTATTCTTCTTACTCCAGAAGAATGGGTAAGACAACATGTGGTTGAATTTTTACTTAATGAAAAAAAATATCCTAAATCGTTAATAAACGTTGAAAAAGTTGTAAAAGTAAACGGAATGAACAAACGTTATGATGTTATTGTTTTCAACTCAGACGGATCTATTTTTCTTTTAATTGAATGTAAAGCTCCAGAAGTTAAAATTGACCAAAAAACTTTTGACCAAATTGCGCGTTATAATTTAATACTAAATGCCCAATATTTAATGGTTACCAACGGACTAAATCATTACTTTTGCGAAATGGATTTTGAAAATGAAAAATACACGTTTTTAAAAGAACTTCCTGAATTTAACAACTCATAATGAAAAAAATAGCTGTAGTCATTTTAAATTGGAATGGAGAAAAACTTTTAAAAACGTTTTTACCATCTGTAATTCAATTTTCTCAAGAAGCAACTATTTATGTAGCTGACAATGCTTCTTCAGACACTTCTATTGAAGTGCTTCAAAATGATTTTCCATCAGTAAAAATTATTCAAAACAATGCTAATTTTGGTTTCGCCAAAGGGTACAATAAAGCTTTAAAATTTGTTGAAGAACCTTATTATGCATTAGTAAATTCAGATATTGAAGTAACTGAAAATTGGCTAAAACCAATACTTTTTACTTTTGAGAATAGTAATGAAATTGCAATAATTCAACCAAAAATTTTAGCTTACAACAATAAAGGATATTTTGAATATGCCGGTGCAGCTGGTGGGTTTATAGATAAATATGGATTTCCTTTTTGTAGAGGTAGGATTTTTGAAACAATTGAAAAAGACCATAGTCAATATAACGATATTACCGAAATTTTTTGGGCAAGTGGCGCATGTTTTTTCATCAGAAAAGAAGTATTTCATAAATTAAATGGTTTCGATGAAGACTTTTTTGCACATCAAGAAGAAATTGACTTATGTTGGAGGGCTTTCAATGAAGGCTACAAAACTATTTATAATCATGAATCATTAGTTCATCATGTGGGGGGTGCAACTTTAAATGTTGGAAGTCCACAAAAGACTTTTTTGAATTTCAGAAATTCTTTATGGATGTTGACAAAAAACCTTCCGAAAAACAAATTATTTCCTGTGCTATTTTTAAGACTTAGCTTTGACGGAATTGCTACTATACGTTTTCTTTTTCAAGGAAATTTTAAGCACATCTTTTCAATATTAAAAGCACATTTTTATTTTTACAAACATTTATTTTACTTTCTAAGTAAAAGAAAAAATAGCCATAAAGAAAATTATTTTAGAACGAAATCAATTATTTATCAATATTTTATAAAAAAAAGGAATTATTTCAATGAAATAATTTAACAATAGTTTGTGTTTTTAAATTTTATAGGAACGATTCTTGTTACTAATTTTGTTTAAAATAATAATATTAGATTTTATGAAAAAAATCATCCTTTCCCTTTTAGTTCTGTCGCTTTCAATGACATCGTGTGTATCTAAGAAAAAGTTTACCGATTTAGAAGCGAAACAAAAAGCAACTCAAGATTTATTAAACACAGCTACTGTAAAATTAAACACGTGTTTAACAGAAAGAGAAGCTCTTGCTAGTCAAGTTGATTTCTTAAAAAAGAACAATTCTGATTTAATCAACAACATGGGTAATTTAACTACCCTTACTACAAAAGGTGCAGAAAACCTTGAAAAATCATTAGAGAGTCTTAAAGAAAAAGATCTAAAAATTTCAAGATTACAAGATGCGTTAACTAAAAAAGACAGTGTAACTTTAGCTTTAGTTACAAGTTTGAAAAAAGATGTTGGTATGGATGATCCAGACATTAACATCAATGTTGAAAAAGGAGTTATTATGATTTCAATTGCTGATAACTTATTATTTAAATCAGGAAGTTATGATGTTAGTGATAAAGCTAAAGGTGTTTTAGCTAAAGTTGCTAAAGTAATTAACAGTAAGCCTGATTTTGAATGTATGGTGGAAAGTCATACTGACAACGTACCTTACAAAGGAGGTGTTTTATTAGACAACTGGGACTTATCTGTAAAAAGAGCTACATCAATTGTTAGAGTTTTACAATCAGATTTAGGAGTTAGTCCAAAACAATTAATACCTGCAGGTAGAAGTTCTTATATTCCTTTAGTGGATAATGATTCTCCAGCTAATAGAGCAAAAAACAGAAGAACAAAAATTATCATTATGCCTAAAATCGATCAATTCTATGATATGATTGAAAAGGAAATGAAAACAATGAGTAAATAACATTACTCAAAACAAGTAAATAAAAAAAATCCCTGCAATTGCAGGGATTTTTTTTATTTTATATTAAACGGTATACATTTTCTTTCTTAATTCCTTAATTTTATCATCCTCAAGATATTCATCAAAAGTTGTATATCTATCAATTACCCCGTTTGGAGTAATTTCAACTACTCTATTTGCAAGTGTTTGCGCAAACTCATGATCGTGAGTTGTAAACAATATCGACCCTTTAAAGTTTTTTAATGAATTATTAAAAGCAGTAATTGACTCTAGGTCTAAATGGTTTGTAGGCTCGTCTAACATTAATACATTTGCTCTTTGCATCATCATTCTAGATAACATACAACGCACTTTTTCTCCTCCTGAAAGGACATTACACTTTTTTAATGCTTCCTCACCAGAAAATATCATTTTACCTAAGAAACCACGAACATATACCTCATCACGCTCTTCTTCTGTTTTCACAAACTGACGTAACCAATCTACTAAGTTTAAGTCTGATTTAAAGAAATCATGATTTTCACTTGGTAAATACGATTGTGTTGTAGTAATTCCCCAATCAAAAGTACCTGAATCTGGTTTTAAGTTACTATTCAATATTTCATAAAATGCAGTTGTAGCTCTAGAATCTCTTGAAAAAATAACAATTTTATCTCCTTTTGCCATGTTAAGATCAACATTTTTAAATAATGTTTCACCTTCAATACTAGCACTTAAATTTTCAACGTTTAAAATTTGATCACCGGCTTCACGCTCTGTTTCAAAAATAATAGCAGGATATCTTCTACTTGATGGCTTAATTTCATCGAGGTTTAATTTTTCAATCATTTTCTTACGAGAAGTTGCTTGTTTTGACTTTGCAACATTGGCACTAAAACGACGAATAAACTCTTCAAGTTCAGCTTTCTTTTCTTCTGCTTTTTTATTTTGTTGTGCTTTTTGTTTAGCAGCTAACTGACTTGACTCATACCAGAAGGTATAGTTTCCTGAAAAATGATTAATCTTCCCAAAATCAATATCTGAAACATGAGTACACACAGAATCTAAGAAGTGACGGTCATGAGATACTACCAAAACCGTATTCTCATAATTTGCTAAGAAGTTTTCTAACCAAGAAATAGTTTCAAAATCTAAATCGTTGGTTGGCTCATCCATAATAAGAACATCAGGATTACCAAACAAAGCTTGTGCTAATAAAACACGTACTTTCATTTTTCCTTCCAAATCGCCCATTAATGTATAATGCATGTCTGCTGAAATACCTAAATTAGATAACATTGATCCCGCATCACTTTCGGCATTCCATCCGTTCATTTCATCAAACTGCAATTGCAACTCTCCTATTCTATCTGCATTTTCATCAGTATAATCTAAATATAAAGCATCCATTTCTGTTTTAATAGCATGTAATACTTTGTTTCCCATTAAAACTGTATCTAAAACAGTATGCTCATCAAACATATTATGGTTTTGATTTAAAACCGACATACGTTTTCCTGGTTCTAAGATTACTCTTCCAGAAGTTGGGTCGATATCTCCAGAAAGGATTTTTAAAAAAGTTGATTTTCCTGCACCATTTGCGCCAATTATTCCGTAGCAATTTCCTTGAGTAAAAGTTACATTTACTTCATCAAACAAAATACGCTTACCAAACTGAACAGATAAATTTGAAACTGTTAACATTAATTTAGAATTTATTTTTAAATTGTTGCAAAAGTAGAAAAAATAGTGCAGTTTTGAATTTATTATTTACAATTAATTTAACGCTCCATTAACAAGCTCTCTCATTATAAACTAATATTTTTGTTATAGAAAAAACGCACTTACATGATTAAAAAATACTTTTTGTATTCATTACCGCTTTTGCTGTTATCATTAGCTTCTTGTGAAAAAAGTTTTGACAATGATAATTTTGAAGCTTATTTTGGTGGTGAAATAATTAATCCTCAAAATAATTTTGTTCTTTTTTTAAAGAATGATGAAATTATTGACACTATATTCTTAGACAAAAACAATCGTTTTTTACATAAATTTGATTCATTAACTCCAGGTTTATATACTTTTAAACATTTACCTGAATATCAATACATTTATTTCGATAAAAACGACAGTATAATGGTTCGTCTTAACTCACTTGATTTCGATAATTCTATTGCATTTTGTGGAAGAGGTGATGAAAAAAATAATTTTTTAATTGATTTATATTTAAAAAATGAGCTTGACAGAGCTACTTTATACGATGTACTGGATAGAGATTCTAATGGATTTATTAAAAACATAGATTCTGTTTATAAAATTAGGAAAGCACATTATTTAAAGAAAAAAACTGAAATTGGTTGGAGTTTAGGTTTTGATGCAGTAGCACAAGCAGGTCTAGATTTTCATCATTATTACAAAAAAGAGCTTTACCCTTATGCTCATAAATACAAGACAGGAAATGATGTTTCAGGTTTATTGCCAAAAGATTTTTATGACTATCGTAAAAAAATTGAATACAATAACGAAGAATTTACAAACTTTTCACCATTTATAAAGTATGTAAACATTATGTTGAGCAATGTATCTTATGACAAAAGCAATGGTTTATATAATGAAATGTCATTAGAAAATAATATTCTAAAGTTAAATATAGCAGATACTCTTATTAAGAATAATAAAACAAAAAATAGTATTTTAAACAATATTGCATACATGTATTTATTAGAAGATCAAAACATGTATAATAACAAAACATTCATTGATAAATACTTACAACTATCTACTGATAAAGAGCAACAAAGAGAAGTTACTGAAATATACAATTCAGTTAAGAACTTAAATATAGGTAACAAACTTCCTTCAGTACAATTAACAGATGTAGATTTTAATCCTATTTCAATTGAAACAATCACTGCAAATAAAGAGACTGTAATTTTCTTTTGGACTTCTCATGCAGATTCTCATTTAAAATCAGTTCACAAACGTGTTAAAGAATTTAAAATGAAATACCCGGAAGTTAATTTTATTGCAATTAATGTAGATGACACAAATGAAAACTGGACTAAAGCACTAAAAAACAACAATTTGAATGATGGCATTTTAGAATTAAAATCATCTAATTTTCAAGAAATTAAAAAACTTTGGGTTATTACTAAAATACATAGAACGATAATTCTTGATAAAAATGGTAACATCAAAAAAGGCTTTGCTAATTTATTTGATGTAAATTTTGAGAGTGATTTAAAATAAAACAAACTTATAAAAAAAGAGCCATTTCATTGAAATGGCTCTTTTTTTATGTAAATAATTACTTGTTTCCTTTTTCGTAATCAGCAATAAACTGAGCAATACCACTATCTGTTAATGGGTGTTTTAACAGTCCAAGAATAGATGACAAAGGTCCAGTCATTACATCTGCACCAATTTTAGCACAATTTACTACATGCATTGTATGACGAACTGATGCTGCTAAAATTTGGGTATCAAAAGCATAGTTATCATAAATTTGACGAATTTCATCAATTAAATTTAAACCATCTGTTGAAATATCATCTAATCTTCCTAAAAAAGGAGAACAATAAGTTGCTCCTGCTTTTGCAGCTAATAAGGCTTGACCAGCAGAAAAAATCAAAGTAACATTTGTTTTAATACCTTTATCAGAAAAATACTTACAAGCTTTAATTCCTTCGGCAGTCATTGGCAACTTAACAACAATTTGTTCATGTAAATCAGCCAACTCCTCACCCTCTCTAATCATTCCTTCAAGATCCATTGCATTTACTTCAGCACTTACGTCTCCATCTACAATGTTACAAATGTCTACATAATGCTTTAAAATATTATTTTTTCCCGTAATACCTTCTTTAGCCATTAATGAAGGGTTTGTAGTAACCCCGTCTAATACTCCTAAAGCTTGAGCTTCTTTAATTTGCTCTAAATTAGCTGTGTCAATAAAAAATTTCATTTTGTTCTATTTAAGTTTATGTGTGTTGTTTATTTTACAAAAGTACAATTTCAAAAGTAATATTAATTATTAAATTAAATACTCACCCTTAAAACCAGACCAAAATCAAAATTTGAAACACTTTCTGAAGTATTGTTAAGATTAATAGTTTGCGATGTACTTCCGTTTTTTTCTAAAGTAAAATCTTTAATACTTCCAAATTGTAGTCCTAATTTTGGTCCTGAATAAACTCCATTTGTAATTCTTAAAAGGTAAGAAACACTTGTTCTCATTCCTATGTTACCTCCTTTTACATTGTATCCATCAAAGAAATATTCTTTATCACGATATGAAATATAACCTACTGATAAATCAAAGTTAAAATTATCTTTTGTCTTAGATTCTTTAGAATACATATATGAAAGCCCGTAAAAAGATATAGACAATTTGTTTTCATTAATGTAATCAAAAAAGTTATTGTACTTCACTCCAATATAATGATTTGAATTTGGCGAAAATTGAGTCAACAATGAAGCTTCAATAAAATAACCGTTTCTTGATGCTTTAATTTTATTGTCTAAAATGAAATCATTAGTTTTTTCAACTTTTCCAATTCTACTAGAAAGTCCACCAGAAAAATCAAATACAACTTTTGATTTGGCTATAGTATCAATAGGTACTGATTGAGCAAAGATAGATTGTGACAGAATAATAATAAAAAAAATGAGACTTCTTTTCATTGAATTTATAGTTTATAATGGTTCATTAATAATTTCTCGTATACCGTATCAGGTAAAATTCTTTTCAAAAAAATTGAAAATTTCTGCATAAATGCTCCAACTTTATAATGTATTTTAGGTTTTTTTGTATTTATTATTTTAAAAATAGCTTCAGCCATATCGTTTGGATTACTCCCACTATCTACATGTACATCCATCATTTCTAAAGTAGTTCCATATGATTTCTCATAATCTGAACCACTTGTAAGTGGCGCATGATATCTACCTGAAGCAATATTAGTTGCAAAGTCTCCTGGAGCAACATTTGTAATGTGTATACCAAATTCTTTAACTTCCATACTTAAAGCTTCAGTTATTAACTCTAAAGCACCTTTTGAAGCAGAATAAACACTTCTGTATGGCAATCCCATATAACCTGCAATCGAAGTAATATTAATGATTAGTCCGCTTTTTTGCTTACGCATTTGAGGTAAAACGGCTTTCATTACTTCAATAGGTCCAAAAAGATTGGTTTCGAAGTTATTTTTAATTTCTGCTGTAGGAATTTCTTCTAAAGGTCCGGTTATCCCAACACCAGCATTATTGATAACAACATCTATACTTTCTTCTTTTGATAAAATTTCAGTAACAGCCAATTGAATCGAATCAACATTTCGAACATCAAGCTTAACTAATGGAAAAAACGAATTTTCAATTCGTTCAGGGTTTCTACTCGTTCCATATACTTTATAGTTCTTATGATGCAAAAAATCTCCTATTGCTTTTCCTATTCCAGAAGAAGCACCTGTTATAAATATTACTTTACTCATTCAATAAAATTATTATGCGAAAATACGTCTTTTAAAGAGTTAATGAAATTATTTTAATGAAATTCCTAAGCCTGGTTTTTCTGAAAGAAATACTTTTCCATTATCGATAAAATTTCCGTTAGCAATATCATTAGAAATCAAATTAGCTCCATCTAAATCTACAAAATCAGCGTACGGAGTTAATACAGCTCCAGCTGAAATTCCTATAGTTGATTCCGTCATACAACCGATCATGATTTTGAAATTATTCGCTTTGGCTTCTTTAACAAATTGCAATGCAGGAGTTAATCCACCAAGTTTTACTAATTTCAAATTTAAAGTGCTATAATGGTGTTTTAGACCTAGAATTGAAGTTTCATTTTGACAATCTTCATCTGCCATCCAATTTGGATATTTATTGGCATTAAGATTAGTAAAACTATTGACTTCCAAAGGTTGTTCTATATAAGTAAATTGACTTGAAAGTTTATTATTCTCTATTAATTTACAATCATCTATTGAAAAACTACAATTTGCATCTAATGCAATGTTTTTGTCTAAACAAAGTAATGAATTCAGTTCTAATTCATTAAAATGATTGCATTTTACTTTAAAGTTATTCCAATTCGATTTCTTTATTTTATCTATTTGATTTTCAATCGGATCGATACTAATCGTTATCGAAGATTCTGGTAATTTATTGTATGAAATTGAGTTGAGTTCTAAAAAATTTTTCTTTTCTAGTTTTCCAAATAAATCCCAATACGCACAATCTAAAGCCGAACACAAGAAAAAATGTAAATTTAAAGATTCTAAGAAAAGATAAAATTCAGTTGGATAAATAATCTCCCTTTTTTCCAATAGCGATTGAATGGATTCTAATTTTAGAATAAAAGCATTTAAATCTATTCCATAATAATCAATTGCTGTACATTCTCCATAACCTGTTTTATTATGCTTAGTCAATGAAACGACAAGTGCATCACGATGAGAATAACTCCCGTAACTGATTGAAAATGTTTCTTTAAGCTTAAGACGAACTATTTGAAAGTGTAATTTCATATAAGATAGGAAAGGTATAAAAATAAAAAATCTCCGAAAAGGGAGATCAAATATTTTAAAAAAATGGCAAGCGACCTACATCGCACCGCTACAACCGCTTACCCTTGCTGCGTTCCCACCCTGGGGGATTCTGCAGGAGCTGGTCGTGTAGGACTTGCCGGTGCAAATATACAAACATTTTATATTTTTGCAAGGCAATTGTTTCTTTTAAAATTCGTTGTATATTGTGTTATCAAATAATAAAAAGCATGTTATATATTAAATCATTAACAATCATAAGTTTAAGCATACTAATTGGTTCTTGTGAAGGCGATAAAAACGAAAAAAATAATTTATTTTCTATTGACACTTCTGTTTTAAAACAAGTTTATCAACCAAATGAGTCGGCAGATTTTGTAATTAAAAATGAAAAAGCAAAGAAAATAGATTCTGTAAACTATATTTTAAATAATAAATCTATTGGAACAAGTCTTGGAAATAACAAATTGCATTATAGTTTTGAAAATGAAAAATTAGGTTGGCATCTTATAAAAGCCAAAGTGTATTTTGAAAACGAAACTACTGAAATTCAAACAAATTTTACGGTTGTGGCTCAAGATGCTCCTAAATTATTGACTTATAAAATAATAAACACATATCCTCACGATATTAAAGCCTACACACAAGGTTTTGAATTTTACAGAGATACTTTAATTGAAGGTACAGGAAACGGAGCTGGAAGCGGTACTGGTAAAAGAGGAATTTCTAGTTTACGTAAAACCAATTATAAAACAGGTGAAGTCTATAAAAAAGTAGAACTTGGAATGCAATATTTTGGTGAAGGAATTACTATTTTGAATAATAAAGTATACCAGTTGACGTATCAAAATAATGAAGGATACGTGTATAATGCTGATACTTTTGAAAAAATAAAAACATTTAAATATTTTAAAAATATGGAAGGTTGGGGTTTTACCAATGATGGTAAAAACCTTTATATGAGTAATGGAACAGAAAAAATATACATTTTAGATCCTGAAACTTTAGAAGAAATTGATTATATAAATATTTATACCAATGCAAATAAAATTGAAGCCGTAAACGAACTTGAATGGATAGATGGTAAAATATGGGCAAATGTTTACGGTCGTGATGCAATTGCAATAATCAATCCAAAAAATGGAGCTGTTGAAAACATCATCAACCTAAGTGATTTAAAAAACAAAGTGACTAAACATCCAGATTTAGACGTTTTAAACGGAATAGCTTATAACCCTAAAACAAAAACGGTTTTTGTAACGGGTAAAAATTGGGATAAAGTTTTTGAAATAACTATAGATTAATGTCTAATAAATACAATATTAATATACCAAAACCTTGCCACGAAAATTGGGAAGCAATGACTCCTGAAGAAAAAGGAAGATTTTGTGGTTCTTGTAAAAAAACTGTTTTTGACTTCACAAAAGCAACCGATAAAGAAATAATTGAACATTTAAATAAAGAGAAAAACACGTGCGGACGTTTTTTAAACACTCAATTGAACCGAAATTTAATTCTTCAAAATAAAAAATCATCTTATTGGTCTGTTATTTTCACAACTGCAATTAGTTTTATTGGAATAGGAACTCAAAATGCTTTTGCTCAAATCAAACAAGATACTATTCAAACTGATACTAAAAGTCTTTCTGTTAAGGATACAATTATAAACCCTAACCTTCCACATATAATTAAAGGTGTTGTTTCAGATGCACTTGGTCCTCTTGGTGGAGCAATGGTTGCAGTTGAAGGTACAACCAACGTTACAAACACAGATTTTGATGGGAATTTTGAAATTGAAGCTCGTTTAGGTGACCTTTTAGTCATTACCTATACTGGAATGAAAATTGAAAAAGTTACTATAGGAATAAAAAATAATTATGAAATAAAAATGACTGAGGATATTCTTGTCGGTGGGGAAGTTTTTGTTGTTGGGGGATATATAAAAAAACGTACTTTCTTTGGAAGACAAATTCAAAAAGTAAGAAACTGGTTTAGGTAAACTTTAAAAAAAGCCTCAAAAATTATTGAGGCTTTTTTATATCTTTTATTTCACAAACTTCTCTACTATACTTTTTACAGTACCTATTTCTGTAGAATGTTCAATACTTGGACCAGCAACCCAAACCGTTTTATAAGTAGCTTGAGTAGCTGCTTTAGTAACAGCACTAGTTCCAATCATAAAACGAATCATTTTAACCCATTTTTTTAAACTTTTATTCTTATTCAAAAGATTCTCTAACCAAGTTTGTTTTGTGCCTATTTTTTGAACATATGGTGTATTAATTACAGTACACGGTGTTCCTGAAATACGTTCGGTCATTACGATATCCTTTGCACCATAATCAACACAAGCTTGTTTATATTCGTCTGAAACTCCTGCTTCTACTGATGCTATAAACGGACTTCCTATAGAAACTCCAATTGCGCCATAAGACAACATTTTTTCTAATTCTTCCTTGTTTCCTACTCCACCAGCAGAAATAACCGGTAAAGAGGTTCCTTCATTAAGTTGTTTAATTAGTACATCTGGAGCGATATTTCCTCTGTGTCCTCCAGCTTGATTATTGACTGCGATAATTGCATCGCCACCTAATTCTTCAACTTTTTTTGCAAATTTTAAATCGGTAACATCACAAAAAACTTTAATTCCAACTTTATGTGCTTCGTTAATTGTTTCTTCTGGACTTCCTAATGATGTTATAATAAAATCGACTCCTTCTTCACAAAGTACTCTTAATTGATCTTTATACTTAATGTTTGACTTATTTACAATTAAGTTAAAACCAAAACTTCCTCCTGGAACTTTAGCTGCTTTTAACTCGTTAATTGCATTTTTCAATTCCTCAAGAGTTCTATAGTTTAAAGCTGGAATACAACCTGCAACTCCACTCTTCATTCCTTCAATAACCATTTTAGTATTGGATACTAAAAACATTGGCGCAATAATAATTGGATAAGTAGTGTTAAGTAAAGTAGTTAAAGTTGGCTTTTGCATAATTATAAAATTTGTTTTTCAAATATAGTAAGAATTGTTAATAGTATGCGTGCATATAAAAAATAATTGAGATAAAAAAAAGGATATTTAGCAATATCCTTTTTAATTTATTTTATAATTTCTATTTTTTGAGCTTCTTCTTGATTTTTAGTATCAAAAAATCCTTGTTCATTCATCCAATCATCACTGAATACTTTACTCATATATCTTGAACCATGATCTGGAAATATAACAACTATATTACTGTTCTCATCAAATGCACCTAATTCACTATATTGTTTAATAGCCTGAAAAGCTGCTCCTGAAGTATAACCAACAAATAAACCTTCTTTTTTTGCTAATTCTCTAGCTGTATGAGCACTTTCTTCATCAGATACTTTCATGAAATAATCGATAATATCAAAGTCTGTAGCAGTTGGAATTAAATTTTTTCCTAAACCTTCAATACGATAAGGATAAATTTCATCATTATCAAATTCTTTAGTTTCATGGTATTTTTTCAAAACAGAACCAAAAGCATCAACTCCTAAAATTTTAATATTAGGATTTTGCTCTTTTAAGAAACGAGCTGTTCCTGAAATTGTTCCACCAGTCCCGCTACATGCAACTAAATGAGTTATTTGACCATTCGTTTGTTCCCAAATTTCTGGTCCAGTTGTATTGTAATGAGCATCTATGTTTAAATCATTAAAGTATTGATTTATATAAACAGAACCTTTAGTTTCTTCATGCAATCTTTTAGCTACATTATAATAAGAACGTTCATCATCTGCTGAAACATTCGCCGGACAAACATATACTTTTGCTCCCATAGTTCTAAGCATATCTATTTTATCTTTAGACGACTTTGAACTTACAGCTAAAATACATTCATACCCTTTAATAATACTTACCATAGCTAAACTAAAACCTGTATTACCAGAAGTAGTTTCTATAATAGTGTCGCCTGGTTTAAGAATTCCTCTTTTTTCAGCTTCTTCAATAATATATAATGCAATTCTATCTTTTGTTGAATGACCTGGATTAAAAGCTTCTACTTTGGCGTAGAAATTTCCAGATAAGCCCTTAGTAATATTATTTAGTTTAATAAGTGGTGTATTTCCTATTAATTCTAATATATTATTGTAGGCTTTTATTTCTTCTTTCATAAAAAAAATATTATATGAGGCATAGTATTGGTTAATTTTTAACCCCAAAACCCTGCAAATTTAACAAAAAAAGTTTAATTACTTCTTAATTTTTTCTAAATCTAATAAAAAAGCAAATTCTTTAGCAACTTCTTTAAGTGCTTCAAATCTTCCTGAAGCTCCTCCATGTCCGGCTTCCATATTAGTGTCTAAAAACAATAAATTATTATTCGTTTTTTTTGCTCGAAGTTTAGCTACCCATTTTGCAGGCTCCCAATATTGCACTTGAGAATCATGCAAACCTGTAGAAACATACATGTTTGGATAAGCTTGCTCTTTTACATTATCATATGGTGAATAAGACAACATGTAATCATAATATTCTTTATCATTAGGATTTCCCCATTCATCATATTCACCTGTAGTTAAAGGTATAGAATCATCTAGCATTGTTGTAACAACATCCACAAAAGGAACTTGTGCAATAACACCATTATATAATTCTGGAGCCATATTAACTATTGCTCCCATTAATAAACCACCGGCTGAACCACCTTCAGCATACAAATGACTTTTTGAAGTATATTCTTTTCTAATTACATATTTTGAACAATCAATAAAATCAGTAAAAGTATTTTTCTTTTTAAGTAACTTTCCATTTTCATACCATTCTCTACCCAAATACTCTCCTCCTCTAACATGTGCAATGGCAAAAATAAAACCTCTATCTAAAAGACTTAATCTAGTTGTTGAAAAATAAGGATCGATAGTAGAACCATAAGAACCGTAAGCATAAAGTAGAAAAGGATTTGAACCATTTTTCTTCATACCTTTTCTATACACCATTGAAATAGGAATCTTAGTTCCATCTTCTGCAGTTGCCCATATTCTTTCTTCTATATAATTATTTTTATCAAAATTACCCCCTAAAACTTCTTGCTCTTTTAGAACCATTTTTTCTTTAGTAACCATATTAAAGTCAATTACCGAAGACGGAGTTGCTAAAGATTGGTAAGCGTATCTTAGAATATCTGTGTCAAAATCTGGGTTAGTAGTTGAATATGCGGTATAAGTTTCACTAGAAAAAGGCAAATAATATGGTGTTTCACCGCTCCAAGGGCGAATTTGAATCTTATTCAGCCCATTAGCACGCTCTTCAACAACTAAGAAGTTTTTAAAAATATCAATTCCTTCTAACAACACATCATCTCTATGTGGAATTACTTCAGTCCAATTTTCAATACCTGTTGAACTCTCTGGAGTTTTCATTAATTTAAAGTTAGTTGCTTTATCGCTATTGGTCAAAACATAAAAATGATTTGCAAAATGCGAAATACTGTATTCTAAACCTCTAACTCTTTTTTGAAAAGTCTTAAAAGAACCATCCGGAGTTGAAGCGTATAGAATTTGAAATTCAGTAGTTAAAGTACTTGATGAAGCTATAACTATGTATTTTTTTGATTTGTCTTTATAAACTGTAGTGTAAAAAGTATCGTCTTTCTCATGAAAAACTAATTCATCTTTTTTTGAATCGGTATTCAATTTATGTTTATAGATCATATCAGATCTTAACGTTTTAGGGTCTTTCTTGGTGTAAAAAATAGTTTTATTATCACTTGCCCAAGCAGCCGAACCAGTTGTATTTTCAATCTTTTCAGAAAGAATTTCACCAGTCTCAAGGTTTTTTATTTGAATTAAATATTGACGTCTAGAAACAACATCTAATCCAAAAGTAGCCCATTTATTATCTTCACTTACACTTATACCAGTTAAGTTAAAATAAGAAAAGTTCTTAGCCATTTCATTGCAATCAAACATGATTTCTTCTTTTGCATCAAGAGAACCTTTTTTTCTAGAATATATTGGATAATCTTTACCCGTTTCAAATCTAGTAATATAATAGTACCCATTATAAAAATAAGGTACTGAAGAATCGTCTTCCTTAATACGAGCTTTCATTTCTTTAAACAAATCATCTTGTAATTGTTTAGTATGAGCCGTCATTTCTTGATAATACTCATTCTCTTTATTCAAATAATCAATTACATCTTTGTTTTCTCTATCATTCAACCAGTAATAGTCATCTACTCTAACTTCACCATGTTTTTCTAAATTATGCGGTTTTATTTGTGCTACAGGTGCTTTAATTTCTTCGTTCATTTTTACTTTTTTTTCTTTACAAGAGGTTGCAAAAATAAGAGAAATTAATGCGAAATAAGTATATTTTTTCATGAAGTTATCATTTGTATTTAATTGCTAATTTAATATTTTTGTATGAATTAAAAAATTAAAAAAATATGTTTGGAGATATTATGGGAATGATGGGTAAGATTAAAGAAACCCAACAAAAAGTAGAAGAAACTAAAAAACGTTTAGATTCGCTACTTATCGATGAAAAAAGTAGTGATAATTTAATCAATATCACACTTACTGCTAATCGAAAAATAAAAAGTATAACTATTGATGACAACTTGCTTTCTGATAAAGAAATGCTTGAAGATTATTTAATCTTTACTTTAAATAAAGCAATAGAAAAAGCTACTAATGTTAATGAAACAGAATTAGCTGCTGTTGCCAAAGAAGGAATGCCAAATATTCCAGGAATGGATATGTTTAAATAAAAAAAGCAACTCTATGAGTTGCTTTTTTTATTTCCTATAATTCAATTTTAGCTAGAGCCTCTAGAACATAAGTATGCATAACTTCCTTATAATCTAAATGAGTTACCATTCTTAGTTTTCCTTGACCCATTGAGCTTATTAAAATATTTTTTTGTTTCAATAAATCTGTGAATTTAGATTCATCTATATTTTTTTTCAACTGAAAAATTAAAATATTTGTCTCAACATCTTCAACTTTTTCAACCCAAGTCATTGTTTTTAATAAGTTTCCGAGTTCTTTTGCTTTTCTATGATCTTGTTCTAATCGTTGAATATTATTGTCGAGGGCATAAATTCCGGCTGCAGCCAAATAACCGGCTTGACGCATATTTCCTCCAAAAAGCTTTCTAACACGAATTGCTCTATTAATATGTTCTTTTGTACCCAATAAAACAGAACCAACAGGCGCTCCTAATCCTTTTGACAAACAAACCGAAATAGTGTCGAATAATTGTCCGTATTCTTTTGGATTTTGATTTTTAGCTACCAAAGCATTCCATAATCGAGCACCATCTAAATGATAAATTAAATTATTTGCTATACAAACTTCTTTAATTGCTTTTAAATTAGCCATATCATAACAAGCTCCACCACCTTTATTAGTAGTATTTTCAAGACTTACCATCTTTGTTAAAGGAGCATGATAAAAACTAGGATCACTAATTACACTTTTTACTAATTCTGGCGTAATCATTCCTCTATCTCCATCAACTAAATGACAAGAAACACCGCTATTAGCAGCTACTCCTCCGCCTTCATATAAAAATATATGCGACCATTTATCACAAATTACTTCATCTCCAGGTCTTGTATGAACTCTTATTGCGGTTTGGTTTGCCATTGTCCCTGAAGGAAAAAAAAGAGCAGCTTCCATTCCAAACATTTCAGCTACCTTAGCTTCTAGTTCGTTAACTGTTGGATCTTGTTTAAAAACATCATCTCCCACTTTTGCATTAAACATTGCTGCAAGCATTTCTGGAGATGGTTTTGTTACGGTATCACTTATTAAATTAATTTCCATAATATTAAAAGGAATGTCTATTTTTGTGCTGTAAAACTACAAAAATAATATGATTACTACAGAACAAGTAAAGGATATTATAGAGCGCCTTGGTGCGTTAAGGAGGTATCTTTGACATCGATAAGAAACTTATAGAAATATCAAACGAAGAAGAAAAAACTTTTGCTCCAAATTTTTGGAACAATGCAAAAGAAGCTGAAGTTATTGTTAGAAATTTACGCTCAAAGAAGAAATGGGTCGAAGATTTCAATAAAGCTACTGAATATGTTGAAGAGCTTCAAATAATGATGGACTTTCTAAAGGAAGGTGAAATTAATGAAGAAGAAGTTGAAGAATTGTTAAACAAGACGATACTTCATATTGAAGACATAGAGTTTCGCAATATGCTTTCTGATGAAGGAGATAGCTTAAGTGCAGTTCTTCAAATTACGGCTGGTGCTGGTGGAACTGAAAGTTGCGATTGGGCTTCTATGCTTATGCGCATGTACTTGATGTGGGCTGAAAAACAAGGGTATAAAATTAAAGAATTGAATTACCAAGAAGGCGATGTTGCCGGAATTAAAACGGTTACATTAGAAATTGAAGGTGATTTTGCTTTTGGATATCTAAAAGGTGAAAATGGTGTACATCGATTGGTAAGGATTTCTCCATTTGACAGCAATGCTAAAAGACATACCTCTTTTGCTTCAGTTTATGTTTACCCGTTAGTAGATGATACAATTGAGATTGAAATTAACCCTGCAGATATAGAAATAACAACAGCCCGATCTAGTGGTGCTGGAGGACAAAATGTCAATAAGGTAGAAACCAAAGTACAATTAGTTCATAAACCAACTGGAATTCAAATTCAATGCTCTGAAACTCGTTCTCAACACGATAACAGAAACAGAGCGATGCAAATGCTAAAATCGCAATTGTATGAAATTGAGTTGAAAAAGCAAATGGAACAACGAGCAGATATTGAAGCTGGTAAAATGAAAATTGAATGGGGCTCACAAATTCGTAACTACGTAATGCATCCTTACAAACTAATTAAAGACGTTCGTTCTGGCCAAGAAACAAGTGATATTGACGGTGTTATGAATGGAAATATTGACCAATTCTTAAAGGCATACTTAATGCTAATGGGACAAAGAGAAGAAGAATAAATTTGTTTAAAAAAAACTTATGAAAAAATTTAGCCTACAAGAAATTAATGAAGTTTTAAAAGGAACTATATTAGGAGATACAAATCAATTAATAACGGCTCCTGAACAACTCGAAGTTGCTTCAAATTCTGAAATTTCATTTATTGGTAACAAAAAATATGAAAAGTTTTGGGCAGATTCTAAAGCTTGTGTTGCTGTTGTTAATGAAGACATTTCAATAGAACCTGGTGAAAATAAAGCTTTTATAAAAGTAAAGAATGCAGATTTGGCTATGTCGCAGGTTTTAAAACTTTTTGCTCCACCGCCGCCTATTTTTAAAAACGATATACATCCAACTGCAATTATAGACAAAACTGCTTCTATTGAAAATGGAGTAAAAATTGGTGCTGGTTGTTACATTGGTCCAAATACTAGAATAGGAGAAAACTCAGTAATTTATCCTAATGTTACCATTCTTGATGATTGTACTATAGGTAAAAATACAGTCATTTGGTCAGGAACTGTTATTAGAGAACGTTGTCATTTAGGAAACAAATGTATTATTCACCCAAATGCTACAATAGGTGCAGACGGTTTTGGTTTTCGACCTGATCCAGAAAAAGGATTGGTTAAGGTACCACAAATAGGTAATGTAATTATTGGAAATGATGTTGAAATAGGTGCTAATTCTTGCGTTGACAGAGGGAAATTTAGCTCAACAGTTATTGGCGATGGATGTAAAATAGACAATCTAGTACAAATTGGACATAACAGTAAACTCGGCAGATTTTGTATTATGGCAGGAAACAGTGGTTTGGCTGGTTCCGTTACGCTTGGAAATGGTGTTATAATTGGCGGAAGTGCTTCAATTAAAGACCATACGAAAATTGGAGATGGAGCTATAGTTGGTGCAGGTTCTGGTGTAACAGGGGATGTCGAAGCCGGAAAGACAATGCTTGGTTATCCTGCGGTAGAAGCTAGAGACGCTCTAAAACAATGGGCTATATTGAAAAGACTTGTTAATGATTCAAAAAAATAATATATGAAGAAAGTAAAATAAAGATTTTTTCCTTTATTTATTGATAAAAATAGCAGGCAAAAGTTTCAATGAATTTTGTATTTTAGCATTCTATTTTTACAAAAAAATTAAACTACTACAATGGACTTAGAATTCAACAAAAACGAAGATCATAATAAATTATTAGTATCCGATTTAAAGAGAAGATTTGCTCAAGTAAAGCTTGGAGGCGGACAAAAAAGGATTGATAAATTACATGCAGAGGGTAAAATGACTGCACGTGAGCGTATTGATTATTTATTAGATGACAAAGCAAATTCAATAGAAATTGGCGCTTTTGTTGGTGAAGGCATGTATAAAGAGCATGGAGGATGTCCTTCAGGTGGTGTTGTAGTAAAAATGGGATATGTTTCTGGTAAGCAATGTATAGTTGTAGCTAATGATGCAACTGTAAAGGCTGGTGCTTGGTTTCCTATAACCGCAAAAAAGAATTTAAGAGCCCAAGAAATTGCAATTGAAAACAGATTGCCAATTATTTATTTAGTGGATTCAGCCGGTGTATATTTACCATTACAAGATGAAATTTTCCCTGATAAAGAACACTTTGGAAGAATATTCAGAAATAATGCTGTAATGAGTAGTATGGGAATTACCCAAATTGCTGCTGTAATGGGAAGTTGCGTTGCTGGTGGTGCTTATTTACCAATTATGAGCGATGAAGCAATGATTGTAGATAAAACTGGAAGTATCTTCCTTGCTGGAAGCTATTTAGTAAAAGCAGCAATTGGAGAAAGCATAGATAATGAATCGCTAGGCGGAGCTACTACACATTGTGAAATTTCTGGAGTTACCGACTTTAAAGCGAAAGACGATGCAGCCGCGTTAGATAGAATAAAAAGTGTTGTGGGAAAAATTGGTGAGTTTGATAAAGCGGGATACAATCGTATAAAAGCTCAAAAACCAGCTTTAAACCCAAAAGAGATTTATGGAATTCTTCCTAAAGCGCGTAACGAGCAATACGATATGATGGAAATTATCAACAGAATGGTTGATAATTCCGAATTTGAAGAATACAAAGCAGGTTACGGACAAACAATTATTACAGGTTATGCACGAATAGATGGTTGGGCAGTAGGAATTGTGGCTAACCAACGTAAAATCGTAAAAACAACTGCTGCAAAAACAAAACCTAGTGAAATGCAATTTGGTGGTGTTATATATTCTGATTCTGCTGATAAAGCGACTCGTTTTATTGCCAATTGTAACCAAAAGAAAATTCCATTGGTCTTTTTACAAGATGTAACTGGTTTTATGGTAGGAAGTAAATCAGAACACGGAGGAATTATTAAAGATGGTGCCAAAATGGTTAATGCGGTTTCTAATTCTGTAGTTCCAAAATTTACAGTAATTATTGGAAATTCATACGGAGCAGGAAACTATGCTATGTGCGGAAAAGCATACGATCCAAGATTAATATTTGCTTGGCCAAGTGCAGAATTAGCAGTTATGAGTGGAAATTCAGCAGCTAAAGTACTGGTTCAAATTGAAGCTGCAACCTTAAAAAAACAAGGTAAAGTAGTTGATGAACAAGTTGAAAAAGAACTATTTGATAAAATAAAAGCCCGTTACGACGAACAGGTTTCACCATATTACGCAGCTTCACGTTTATGGACAGATGCAATTGTTGACCCAATGGATACGCGTACATGGATATCAATGGGTATTGAAGCTGCTAACCACGCTCCTATTGAAAAACCCTTCAATTTAGGTGTAATTCAAGTTTAATTATGAAAAAATATTTAATATTTTTCATAGTTATCCTATTATCTTGTAGTAGTGATGATTCAAATACAGATAACCCGATTCAAAACCCAGAATTTAATGTCGATTTATTAATTAAACGATGGGCTTATAATCAAGTTAACATTAATGGACAGCAATATATTTACCAACATCAACCAAGCTGTCAAAAAGATGAATTTACTTTTGCAAATAATGAAACTCAAATTAGACAATATAGTGAGTTAATTTTTATTAATGATATTTGTTCTACAAATGGAATAAATAGGGATTGGAAAGTTAAAAATGATATTATTTCTTTATTTTTTGGCACACAAAAAGTAATTGATTTTAAAGTAATTTTAGTAAATGAAAATAGTTTTATATATTCTTATGTCTATGACATTGATAATGATAATATAGATGACAATATTATAATTTACGCAATACCATATGAATAAATATTAGCACAATTAAGTGAAAAAATAAATCACCAATTAAATATTAACTTTGAACAAAATACATAAATTATGAAATTATTTAAAAAAATTATAGCAATTGCACTTATTGGCTTAAGTGTTGTTTCTTGTAACGATACAAAAAAAGAGTGTGAGGTAGATTGTAAAAAAGAATGCTGTGTAGAAAAATCAGGAAATACTTGTGAGCCAGGATGTGAAAAAGCATGTTGTGCAGATAAAGTTGCTAAAACTTGTGAACTAGGTTGTGAAAAAGCATGTTGCGCAGATAAAACTACTGAAGCTAAAACTTGTGAGCCAGGTTGTAAAAAAGAATGTTGCTCAAAAAAAGCAGAATAGATTTTTAAAAACATATTTATAAAAGAGCTGTTCTTTTAGAATAGCTCTTTTATTTTAAAAGAGAATGAGTACTTTTTTCCATTTATTTAAATCCAATATTTCAGGTATTAGCTTACCAGAAAAATTCACGTTCCCTTTTTATTACGAGCCAAATCAATTGAGTATAATTGCCGCTCAAGAATTACAAGATTACTTAAATGATCAAACTGATTTTGAACATAATTTTGGATTAGAAGAAAGCCAAAGTGGATTAGTTATTGGAAAAATGTTTGGGGTTTTAGTTTGCCAAAATAAAAAGGGACAATTAGGTTATTTAGCTGCATTTTCTGGAAAGTTGGCTGACTCTAATCACCATAAATACTTTGTACCAACAGTTTATGACATGTTAGATGAGAACGAATTTTATAAAATTGGTGAAAATGAATTGAATCAAATTACTAAAGAAATTGAAACTCTAGAGCAAGATTTGGATTATCTAAAAGCACAAGAAGTTCTAAAAAACATTCAAAAAGAGGCCGAATTTGACTTAAATCGTTATAAAACGGTCATGAAAACACAAAAAAAACTTCGTAATGAAAAGCGTAAAAACCTTGAATGTGATATAGATGAACTAAACAAAGAAAGCCAATTAGAAAAAATTTTATTAAAAAAAATGAATGCCTATTGGAATTATAAAATTTCAGACGCTCAAAAAGAAGTCAATATTTTTAAGAATAAAATTAATTTTAAAAAGGAAATAAGAAGAATCAAGTCAGCACAATTACAACAACAATTATTTAATAATTATGCATTTTTAAATCAATATCAAGATTCTAAAAGTTTAGGTGCCATTTTCGAAAACAATCCGCCAGCTGGTGCAGGAGAATGCGCTGCTCCAAAATTATTGCATTATGCCTTTCAAAACAATCTAAAACCAATTGCAATGGCTGAATTTTGGTGGGGACAATCGCCAAAATCAGAAATTCGAAAACACAAGCAATTCTATCCAGCTTGTACCGGAAAGTGCGAACCTATTTTAAAACATATGCTCTTGGATATTGAAATGGATGAAAATCCGTTTTTAAATAATACTGCTGAAAACCAAAATATAGAAATTGTATTTGAAGACGAATATTTAGCAGTTATTCACAAGCCACACGAATTCTTATCGGTTCCTGGGAAAAATGTAACCGATTCGGTTTACCAAAGAGTTAAAGATTTATATCCAAACGCAACAGGGCCACTAATTGTGCATCGATTAGACATGTCTACTTCTGGATTAATGCTCATTGCAAAATCAGAAGAAGTGTATAAAAATTTACAAAGCCAATTTATTAAAAGAACGGTTCAAAAAAGATATGTTGCTTTATTAGACGGGATTGTTTCTCAAAATGAAGGCTATATTGACTTACCTTTACGATTAGATATTGACAATCGGCCTAATCAATTGGTTTGTTATGAACATGGAAAATCGGCAAGAACAAAGTTTAAAGTAATTAGTAGAGAGAACAATCAAACACGCATTCACTTCTACCCTATTACAGGCAGAACGCATCAATTGCGCGTGCATGCTTCGCATAATTTAGGTCTAAATTGCCCAATAATTGGGGATGATTTGTATGGAACGAAAGCAAATAGATTACATCTTCATGCAGAAAAAATTACGTTTGAACATCCTATTTCAAAAGAGAAAATTACTCTTTTAAAAGAAGCTGAATTTTAAAAAACTAATTTATCAGTAACAAAACATAAAATTCAACTACCAATATTTACTTTAGAAAATATACAACAATGAAAAAACTACTTATCATCGGGTTACTTTTAACTGGAATCCACGAAATTACAGCACAAAAATTTTCTCGTAGAGATTCACTTCAAGGAGGTTTACGTTTTGAACGCGTTTGTTTTGATGTATTACATTATGATTTAAATATCAAAATAAATCCAGAGGAAAGAACCATAGTTGGATATAACCAGATTAGATTCAAAGTTATAGAAAACACTTCAAAAATTCAGTTGGATTTATTCGACAATATGAAAGTAGATTCTATTATTTGGAACAAACAAAAGCTAACTTATAAAAGAGATTTTGATGCAGTTTTTATCATTTTCCCAAATGAATTGAAGCAAAATAATACTGAAAAAGTACGTTTCTACTATTCAGGTAAACCAAAAGTTGCTAAAAATGCTCCTTGGGATGGCGGTTTTGTTTTCAAAAAAGACAGTAATAATAAACATTTTATAGCAGTAGCTATTCAAGGAACTGGTGCTAGTTTGTGGTTTCCTGTTAAAGATTCTCAAACGGATGAACCTGACAATGGTGCTTCAGTAAAAGTAGCCGTACCAAATGGATTAATGAATGTTTCTAACGGAAGATTAAAAGGTTCAGAAGATTTAGGAAATGGTTATACACGTTGGGATTGGGAAGTTATCAATCCAATAAACAACTATACCATTACTGTTAATATTGCAGATTATGTCCATATTCATGATAAACTAGACGATTTAGATTTAGATTATTATGTACTTCGTGAAAATGAAGAAAAAGCACGTAAACATTTTGATGAAGACGTTAAACCTATGATGAATTGCTTTCAAACTAAATTTGGAAAATATCCTTTTTGGGAAGATGGATATAAACTTGTAGAAACACCCTATTTAGGAATGGAACATCAAAGTGCCGTTGCTTACGGAAACAAGTATAAAAAAGGCTATATGGGCTTTGATTTATCGGGAACTGGTGTTGGAATGTTCTTCGATTATATTACTATTCATGAAACAGGTCACGAATGGTTTGGAAATAGTGTTACAAGTAAAGATATTGCTGATATGTGGATTCATGAAGGTTTTACAACTTATAGCGAAACTGTTTTTATTGAATGTATAAAAGGTTACGAACCTGCAATGAAATACATAAACGGTCAAGCTAAAAATGTAAGAAATGACAAAACCATTATTGGTCAATTTGGGGTAAATAATGAAGGAAGTGGCGATATGTATTACAAAGGCTCACTTTTATTAAATACTTTACGACATGTAGTTAATGATGATGACAAATGGTGGAAAATTATTTTAAAGTATTCTGAAACCTTTAAAAAGCAAATTATAGATACTGATATGGTAATTGCTTTCTTCAATAAAGAAATAGGAATGAATCTAACGCCAATTTTTAATCAATACTTAAAGACAACTTCAATTCCTGAATTGACTTATAAAATAAATGGAGATACATTAACTTATTCATGGACAAATGTAAATGAAGATTTTAATATGCCGATTGACTTTGAATACGATAAGAAAATCATTCGTTTATTTCCTACAACTAGTCCACAAGAAATAAAATTAAAAAAACTCAAAAAATCTAAAAGTTATCAAATTTTTGATAATAAGTTTTTTATAAATATAAAAGAAGATATTTAGTCTTCTTTTTTTATACAAAATAATGTTAAATATTTTTATAAATATTTAATTTTTAGTAACTTAGGATAAGTAAACTAAAACCATTTATATTATGACAACAATTAGAGAGTTAAATAAATGGGCTAATGCACATACAAATTTTGCAGTTGATACTTTAAGAGTAATTTTTGGTGTTTTTTTGTTTTTAAAAGGTGTATCGTTTATTACTGAAAAACAGTATTTAAATGAAATCTTAAGTAATTTTGTCGGATTTGGAAGCGAAATGCTATTAATACACTACATAGCATTAGCGCACATAGTTGGAGGTGTAATGATAGTCATTGGGTTTTTAACAAGATGGTCAATATGGGTTCAATTACCCATTATTATTTGTGCTTTTATAATTAATTTTATTGGAGACTTTAATACTCAAAATTTAATTCAGTCTTCAATAGCACTGATCTTATGTTTTTCTTTTCTTTTATACGGAAGTGGAAAACATTCAGCTGATTACTATTTTCAAATGGAAAAATAAATTTAGGTTGTCTAGAAAGTAAAAAAATAGAAAACAATAATGATGAATCTATAAAGAATTGGAATCAAAAATAGTAGTATTATAGATTTATCGATCGTTTAGTTTAATGTTTTCTACCCTTTTTAGACAACCTTTATTTTTTGTAACGTAGCTATTCTATTAATTTTATTAGTAGCTGTTTCTAAAAACTCATCTACATAATAAATTTTTTTTGGAATTTCGTATTTACTTAAATTTTCAAATGTATTTACACTTAAATTTAAATCAATAGCCGACTCAATTACCAATATTACTTTTTGTCCTAACAAAGAATCTTCTTCAGAACCAATAAAAAAACGCTCTTGTATTTTATCGTGTAATTTCGATTCAATTATTTCTGGAAAAAGCTTAACTCCTCCACTATTTATAATATTATCGTATCTACCTTTCCAAATGAATTCTTTATCAGAAATCAATTCAACTATGTCATTTGTAATAATTATTGAACTTGCAACTTCTAGTGCATTAATAACTAAACAACTTCTATCATCAATATTAAAAGTAACATTTGGTAAAGCCTCAAAAAAATTATTCTCAATTCGTTTCATGGCGACATGAGAAACGGTTTCGGTCATACCATATGTTTCTAATATATTGGTCCTGGAATTTTGAAGTTTTACTTTTAAAGCTTGATTGATTTGTGAACCACCAATGATTAAAGTTTTAATTTGAATGAGATATGAAATTGAATGCTCCACTTGCATGGGAACCATTGCAACAAAATCATATTTCTTAGTTATCATTTTAAATGGATTGTTGGAAGGTGCTACAGCATCAAGTTCTAGACCTAAAACCAAAGCTCTTACCAACATTAATTTTCCAGCAATATAATCAGCAGACAAACATAATAATGCAGAATCTCCTGGTTGAAGTTTTAAAAAATTTCCTGTAGATAACGCAGATGCTATTACAAACCTTTTCTCAATTCTAATAATTTTAGGCTTTCCTGTAGTTCCAGATGTTTGAACTTCAATATATGACAAATCGTCTAACCAACTTAAAAGAAACTTAAAAATTACTTTTTCAAATGGCTCACCTTCTTTTATATAACTAACCGCTACTCTTTTAATCTGTTTATAATTCAAATGTATTCCATTGAATTTAAAACGATTATGTACATTTTTGTGTGTTAATTTAATCTCTAACATCTTCTGTATTTAAATTTCCGGTCAATCTATAATTCCAATTATTCCATTTGTACTTTTTTGCGAATATTAAAATCAATATTGGAAAAATAACACAAACAGGAAAAATAATATCAAAACCAGCAGCAGGCTCAGAAACATCTTTAAAAATAGAATGGGTTTGAAATGCAGTCCAATCTGAAGTCACTAATAACGCTCCAATTAAATTATTGGCTGCATGAAATCCTAATGCCAGTTCTAAACCCTCATCCATTAGTGTGATTACACCTAAAAAGAGCCCTGTACCAATATAATATACCATAATAATGTATCCTATTTTACCAACTTCAGGGTTTGCTATATGCATTAATCCAAATAAGACTGATGTAATAACTAAAGGAATTAACCTGCTATTGGTAAACAAACCTATTCCTTGCATCATATGACCTCGAAATAAGTACTCCTCAAAACTAGTTTGCAATGGAATTAGTAAAATCGCAATTACTAAGAATACTAAAAACTTATCCAATTTAAAATTAAATACAAAGCTTTCAGGATTTAAATAATATGATCCTAAAACCATTGCTATACTTATTAAACTCCATAATAAAAATGAAAAAAAAATTCTTTTCCAATCAATTTTTTTTCTCGAGGTAGTTAAAATCGTTATAGTTTGATTTTGAACAAATTTTACCCAAAAAAACAAAAACAAACAAGCAATTGATAAGGGCAGAATAATAAATAAAAAAGTTCCATTTACTCCAATCATTTTTATGGTTTGTTGAATCATTTGTGCTGTATCAATTCCTTCTGATTCAATATAATTCCAATACATTAAACCCATAAAAGTTAAAGGAATTGGTAAGTACAATTTTAAATTAGGTTTTAAACTTTTTAATTGCTCTATAAACATGTTCGTTGAATTTAATTCTTACAAAGTTAATTCTTTTATACAATCTATTATTTTTCTTTCTTTGTAAAAAATAAAATCATGATAACAATCTATCACAATCCAAGATGCTCAAAATCTAGAGAAGGTATTAGCTTTTTAGAAAACTTAAATCTAGAGTTTGAAACTATCAAATATATTGATGAAAAAATAACTAAAGAAGAGTTGCTATCAATACTTAAGAAATTAAACTATAAACCTATTGAATTAGTTAGAACCAAAGAAAAAATTTGGATTGATAATTTTAAAAACAAGCAACTGTCTGATGATAAAGTCATTAATGCTATGATTCAAAACCCAAAATTAATTGAAAGACCTATAGTTATTAATGGAGATAAAGCAATCGTAGCTAGACCAAGTGAAAAAATAAGGGATATTTTATAATTCTTTTAACAAACAATTGTGATTTCATCGTTAAACCAAAGGGTATTTTTGCAATCTAAATTGAAATCATAAAAATCAATCATGTCTAGCATTAAAAACTTTATCACATTTAGTTTACTTTTAATTTCAACAATAGGTTTTGCTCAAATGAAACCAGAAATGAAAAAAATAAGAATTTCTGGATTAATTTTAGAAAAAGGGACAAATATTCCATTAGAATATGCAACTGTTGTGCTTCAAGATGTTAATAAGCCTGAAGTTGTAACAGGTGGCGTTACTGATATTGACGGTAAATTTAGTTTTGAAATAAATTCAGGTATTTATAACGTAAGATATGAATTCATTTCTTTTAAAACCATTTCTGAAAAAAATAAAAAATTTAATTCCGACACAAATTTAGGAACGATTTTCTTAGAAGAAGATATTGCTCAATTAAAGGACGTTGTTGTAATTGCAGAAAAATCTACAGTTGAAATCAAACTAGATAAAAGAGTTTACAACGTAGGTAAAGATATGATGGTAAAGGGCGGAACTGTAAGTGATGTTTTAGACAACGTTCCTTCTGTTACCGTAGATCCAGATGGAACAATTGCATTAAGAGGGAATGAAAATGTTCGTATCTTAATAGATGGTAAACCCTCAGGACTAGCAGGAATTAATATTGCTGATGCCTTAAAGCTTTTACCAGCAGATGCGGTTGAAAAAGTCGAAGTAATAACAAACCCATCAGCACGTTATGACGCTGAAGGTAGTGGAGGAATTATAAATATTGTCTTAAGAAAAGGAAAAGCTCAAGGAATTAATGGGTCTGTTGTGCTTTCTGCTGGAGATCCAGAAGCATATGGGGCGAGTTCAAACTTAAACTTTAGATCCGATAATTTTAATTTATTCTCAAATTTTGGGTACAATTATAGAAATTCTCCAGGAAACTCTTTAAACGATGCTGAATATTTTAATTCTGACGGGACTACAAGTAGTTTTGTTAATGAAAGAAGAAAAAACAATAGATTAAATGAAGGGTTTAACTCTAATTTTGGAATCGATTTATTTTTAGACAAGAAAACCACTTGGTCAAATGCACTTACTTTCAGTAAAAGCAGAGGTAAAAACCCAGATAATGTTTTCTTCTATAATTTTGACGATACTTTTACACCAACATTTGTTAGAAACAGGTTTAACGATCAAAAAAATAATGATTTCAACTTTGAATATTCTACAAATTTTACAAAAAACTTCGAAAAAGAAGATCATAAACTAACAATTGACGTTGCTATTTCTCAAAATAGAGACAATGACAGTTCTATAATCTACGATCAAATTATTGGCGACAGCAGTTCTCTTTTTACAGAATCAACCTTAAACAACCAAAAACAACAAAGAAACTTATTTCAAACAGATTACGTTTTACCAATTGGAGAAAATGGTCGTTTTGAAGCAGGATATAGAGGTAATTTTCAAAACAACTTAACAGAGTTTGCAATAGAACCTAATACACTGTATTCAAATACGCTTGAATATAAAGAATATGTAAATGCTTTTTACACGCAATATGGAAATAAAATTAATAAATTTTCCTACTTTCTAGGTGTTCGATTTGAAGATAGTGATATCGAGGTTAATTCTTTAACCACAAATAATTTTAACAACAAAAAATACAACAACTTTTTTCCTACTGCTACAGTGAATTATGAATTTTCAGATTCAAACAGCATGAGTTTAAGTTATAGTAAAAGGATCAATAGACCTAGAGGTCGTTTTTTAAACCCATTCTCTACCTATTCTAGTAACATTAATATATTTCAAGGAAACCCAGATTTAAATCCTGCATATACAAATGCAATCGATTTAGGTTACCTAAAAAGATGGAGTAAATTGACATTAAATTCATCAGTTTATGTAAATATAACAGACGAATCATTTCAATTCATACGAAAAGAATCAGGTCTATTTGTAGATGGAATTCCTGTAATTTTAAGCACTCCTATCAATCTTTCAAAAGAATACAGAGCTGGATTCGAATTCAATGTAAACTATACACCTTATAAATGGTGGAGATTAAACGGAAACTTAAATGTCTTTAGAAATGAAAATCAAGGTGATTATAAATATGTAGATTATTTAGGGAATGATGTGGTTCAAAATTTTGACAATATCGCAACTTCATGGTTTACAAGAATATCGTCAAAAGTAACATTGCCTTATAAAGTAGATTGGCAAACAAATCTTACCTATAATGCCCCACAAAACAGTGCGCAAGGTAAACGATTAGATATGACATCGGTAAATCTTGCATTCAGTAAAGATGTTTTAAAAGACAAAGGATCAATTACACTAAATGTAAGTGACTTATTCAATACAAGAAAAAGAAGATTTACGAACGAAATTGAAAATGTAGTAAGTTCGTATTCTGAATTTCAGTGGAGACAAAGACAAATAACACTTGCGTTTACTTATCGCTTTAATAAAAAGAAAAACGAAAGAGAAAATCAACGAAGAGAAGATGGTGGTGGTGAAGGTGAATTCATGTAAAATAAAAAAAGTCCCGATTAAATCGGGACTTTTTTATTTAAAGAAGAAATTACTCTTCTTTATCTTTTTTGTTTTTTTCTCTTTTCTCTTTGATTAACTCAACAATAGAACCGCCCAACCAATATTGAACAAACCCTACTAAAAATATCATCAACCAAAAACCTATTGTTAAAATGGTTAAGAAAAGTAAAAAACCTAAATACTGTTGAAATTCAAACATGTTTTCCGGAATTTATTGAATACAAGTCAAAGATAATAGGAAATATCAACATCAACAATATTATTGAATACTTTCTTTAAAAAAAACTGATTCTAAATAAAAGAATTAAGCCCATCTTTACAAATCAATTTTTTTTAGACTGTGCCCTCCATTTCATTACGGTCGGGCTATGCGCTATATCTTTTATTTAGATTGCCGCGTCGTTCCTCCTCGCAATGACAAATAAAAGGATCCCGGTGCTATCCCTCACAGAAAATCGTGCAAGACACAAAAATTTATTATAAATTTATACTAAATAAATAATACTAAAAGTTTTGAAAAAGTATAAAGAAAAAGAAATTAAAGCAATAGACGGAAAGATTAAAACTTTAGAAAGTAATTCAAAATATTTCATTAAGAATATTTATAAAATATTTTTTTTCGGTATCTTATTTACAATTTTAGGACCATTTTATAGTGGTAAAAATAATTATGTTCATAATCGTAAATCAGCAATTGAAATGAATGAATATAGTTATATTGAACTTAATATTATTTTTGCTTCAATATACATTATTGGTTGTCTTTTACTTCATTTCGTTTGGGAATATCAAGATAAAAAGAAATTAAAGTTATTAAAAGATAGAAAAATGAAATTAGAGCATGAAATTTCAAATCATTAACTATTAACAAAAAGACGAACTGTTTAGTTCGTCTTTTTTGTTTGTTTTTTGGTCAAAACTGATTTAAAACAAAAAACCCCATCCGGTTAGGATAGGGTTTTTAAAAGAAAGGCGGTGTCATACTCTCCCACAGGATTGCAGTACCATCTGCGCAAGCGGGCTTAACTTCTCTGTTCGGAATGGGAAGAGGTGAGCCCCGCTGCAATAACCACCTTAAAAGGTTAGTTGCTTTGGACAACTTTTCAACGTTACTTATCATAAATAAGTATCAATTGAACAATATCTTAACATACTGAGACAAGAAAATCATTTTTTTATAGAAAGTTTCTCCCCCCGCCGAAGCGGGGGAAAATGTACATAAGCTTACGGGTTATTAGTACTACTTGACTATGACATTACTGCCTTTACATCTATAGCCTATCAACCTAGTCATCTTCTAGGACCCTTAAAAGAAATCTCATCTTGTGGTGGGTTTCGCGCTTATATGCTTTCAGCGCTTATCCCTTCCAAACGTAGCTACTCTGCAGTGCTCCTGGCGGAACAACAGATACACCAGCGGTTTGTCCAATTCGGTCCTCTCGTACTAGAATCAGATCCACTCAAATTTCTTGCGCCCACAGTAGATAGAGACCGAACTGTCTCACGACGTTCTGAACCCAGCTCGCGTGCCACTTTAATGGGCGAACAGCCCAACCCTTGGGACCTTCTCCAGCCCCAGGATGTGACGAGCCGACATCGAGGTGCCAAACCCCCCCGTCGATATGAGCTCTTGGGGGAGATCAGCCTGTTATCCCCGGCGTACCTTTTATCCTTTGAGCGATGGCCCTTCCATGCGGAACCACCGGATCACTATGCTCTACTTTCGTACCTGATCGACCTGTATGTCTCTCAGTCAAGCTCCCTTATACCATTGCACTCTACGCACGGTTACCAAGCGTGCTGAGGGAACCTTTAGAAGCCTCCGTTACTCTTTTGGAGGCGACCACCCCAGTCAAACTACCCACCAAGCAATGTCCTCTCTGAAGAGAGTTAGGCCCTAGATAAGCAAAGGGTTGTATTTCAACAATGACTCCACAACGCCTAGCGACGCCACTTCACAGTCTCCAACCTATCCTACACATCACTTATCCAAGGTCAATACTAAGCTATAGTAAAGGTGCACAGGGTCTTTTCGTCCCACTGCGGGTAAGCGGCATCTTCACCGCTACTACAATTTCACCGAGCTCATGGCTGAGACAGTATCCAGATCGTTACACCATTCGTGCAGGTCGGAACTTACCCGACAAGGAATTTCGCTACCTTAGGACCGTTATAGTTACGGCCGCCGTTTACTTGGGCTTCATTTCAATGCTTCTCCGAAGATAACATCTCCACTTAACCTTCAAGCACCGGGCAGGTGTCAGGCCCTATACTTCATCTTACGATTTTGCAGAGCCCTGTGTTTTTGATAAACAGTCGCCTGGATCTTTTCACTGCGGCCACGCAAAGCGTGGCGACCCTTCTCCCGAAGTTACGGGTCTATTTTGCCTAATTCCTTAGCCATGAATCTCTCGAGCACCTTAGGATTCTCTCCCCAACTACCTGTGTCGGTTTACGGTACTGGTACTTATAATCTAAGTTTAGAAACTTTTCTTGGAAGCCCTTAGGCACACTATCCCTTTGTCCGAAGACTCCGAGTACTATCGATCTTTGCCAGAATCTGCGGATTTGCCTACAGTCTCTATAGCTACAATCTTCAACGAACTATTCCGTCAGTTCGCGGTGCTTTCATCACTCCGTCATTCCATCACAATTATAAGTAGTACGGGAATATTAACCCGTTGGCCATCCACTACCCCTTTCGGGTTCGCGTTAGGACCAGACTAACCCACAGCTGATTAGCATAGCTGTGGAAACCTTAGTTTTTCGGTGTGCGGGTTTCTCGCCCGCATTATCGTTACTTATGCCTACATTTTCTTTTCTAAACAGTCCAGCATGACTCGCATCACACCTTCGACCCAGTTTAGAATGCTCCCCTACCACTTGTAATAAATTACAAATCCATAGCTTCGGTAATATGTTTATGCCCGATTATTATCCATGCTCGTCCGCTCGACTAGTGAGCTGTTACGCACTCTTTAAATGAATGGCTGCTTCCAAGCCAACATCCTAGCTGTCTAAGCAGACAAACCTCGTTATTTCAACTTAACATATATTTGGGGACCTTAGCTGATGGTCTGGGTTCTTTCCCTCTCGGACATGGACCTTAGCACCCATGCCCTCACTGATGAGGACCATTATATAGCATTCGGAGTTTGTCAGGAATTGGTAGGTGGTGAAACCCCCGCATCCAATCAGTAGCTCTACCTCTATATAACTATATTTCATCGCTGCACCTAAATGCATTTCGGGGAGTACGAGCTATTTCCGAGTTTGATTGGCCTTTCACCCCTACCCACAGGTCATCCCAAGACTTTTCAACGTCAACGGGTTCGGTCCTCCACTTTGGGTTAACAAAGCTTCAACCTGCCCATGGGTAGATCACACGGTTTCGCGTCTAACACTACTGACTAAAGCGCCCTATTCAGACTCGCTTTCGCTACGGATCCATGGCTTAACCACTTATCCTTGCCAGCAACGTTAACTCGTAGGCTCATTATGCAAAAGGCACGCCGTCACCCCACTAAAGGGCTCCGACCGCTTGTAAGCGTATGGTTTCAGGATCTATTTCACTCCGTTATTCACGGTTCTTTTCACCTTTCCCTCACGGTACTGGTTCACTATCGGTCTCTCAGGAGTATTTAGCCTTAGCGGATGGTCCCGCCAGATTCATACAGGGTTTCACGTGCCCCGCACTACTCAGGATACCACTATTCATATCTTCTCTTACCTATACGGGACTATCACCCTCTATGGTTAACCTTTCCAGGTTATTCTAATTCAATCCGCATGAAATGTCGTGGTCCTACAACCCCAATATTGCCGTAACAACATTGGTTTGGGCTAATCCGCGTTCGCTCGCCACTACTTACGGAATCACTTTTGTTTTCTTCTCCTCCGCCTACTTAGATGTTTCAGTTCAGCGGGTTTACTCTCCTATCGGAGTGACATGTCTTCAACATGCCGGGTTGCCCCATTCGGATATCTACGGATCAATTCGTGTGTGCCGATCCCCGTAGCTTTTCGCAGCTTATCACGTCCTTCATCGCCTCTGAGAGCCTAGGCATTCCCCATACGCCCTTATTTTGCTTATTGTACTTGTTTTATTAAATATCCTACTTACGTAGAATACCCAAAAATTTGTGCTTTCTATATATTTAATATATTTTCTTTTCTCAATATGTCAATGAACTTGTGGCGCGTCGCCACTGACAATAATGCCAGTTTTAACGTATAGCCGTTGTGGAGAATATCGGAGTCGAACCGATGACCTCTTGCGTGCAAGGCAAGCGCTCTAGCCAGCTGAGCTAATCCCCCAATTTTAAATCCAGAATTATGAATTCAGAATTATGAATTGTGAATCCCAACTTCTAGAATTTCCTTATAAGTTAAAAAAGTAGTCCCGGGCAGACTCGAACTGCCGACCCCTACATTATCAGTGTAGTACTCTAACCAGCTGAGCTACGAGACTCTGTTTTTACTTATATTGTATTATTTGAACTAACAGCGAGAGTAATTCTTAATCTAATCAAGAACCTATACTTTATCTTTCTCTAGAAAGGAGGTGTTCCAGCCGCACCTTCCGGTACGGCTACCTTGTTACGACTTAGCCCTAGTTACCAGTTTTACCCTAGGCAGCTCCTTACGGTCACCGACTTCAGGTACCCCCAGCTTCCATGGCTTGACGGGCGGTGTGTACAAGGCCCGGGAACGTATTCACCGGATCATGGCTGATATCCGATTACTAGCGATTCCAGCTTCACGAAGTCGAGTTGCAGACTTCGATCCGAACTGAGAACGGTTTTGAAGATTCGCATCTGGTCACCCAGTAGCTGCTCTCTGTACCGTCCATTGTAGCACGTGTGTGGCCCAAGGCGTAAGGGCCGTGATGATTTGACGTCATCCCCACCTTCCTCACAGTTTACACTGGCAGTCTCGTTAGAGTTCCCGACATGACTCGCTGGCAACTAACGACAGGGGTTGCGCTCGTTATAGGACTTAACCTGACACCTCACGGCACGAGCTGACGACAACCATGCAGCACCTTGAAAAACGTCCGAAGAAAAATCTGTTTCCAAATCTGTCGTTTCCCATTTAAGCCTTGGTAAGGTTCCTCGCGTATCATCGAATTAAACCACATGCTCCACCGCTTGTGCGGGCCCCCGTCAATTCCTTTGAGTTTCAAACTTGCGTTCGTACTCCCCAGGTGGGATACTTATCACTTTCGCTTAGCCACTCAGATTGCTCCGAACAGCTAGTATCCATCGTTTACGGCGTGGACTACCAGGGTATCTAATCCTGTTCGCTACCCACGCTTTCGTCCATCAGCGTCAATGTATTAGTAGTAACCTGCCTTCGCAATTGGTATTCCATGTAATATCTAAGCATTTCACCGCTACACTACATATTCTAGTTACTTCCTAATAATTCAAGCCCTACAGTATCAATGGCAGTTTCCTAGTTGAGCTAGGAGATTTCACCACTGACTTATAAGGCCGCCTACGGACCCTTTAAACCCAATGATTCCGGATAACGCTTGGATCCTCCGTATTACCGCGGCTGCTGGCACGGAGTTAGCCGATCCTTATTCTTACAGTACCGTCAAGCCTCTACACGTAGAGGTGTTTCTTCCTGTATAAAAGCAGTTTACAATCCATAGGACCGTCTTCCTGCACGCGGCATGGCTGGATCAGGCTTGCGCCCATTGTCCAATATTCCTCACTGCTGCCTCCCGTAGGAGTCTGGTCCGTGTCTCAGTACCAGTGTGGGGGATCTCCCTCTCAGGACCCCTACCCATCATAGTCTTGGTAAGCCGTTACCTTACCAACTAACTAATGGGACGCATGCTCATCTTGTACCGTTGGAACTTTAATTATCAAATGATGCCACTCAATAATACTATGAGGTATTAATCCAAATTTCTCTGGGCTATCCCTCTGTACAAGGTAGATTGCATACGCGTTACGCACCCGTGCGCCGGTCTCATAAGTGCAAGCACTTACTACCCCTCGACTTGCATGTGTTAGGCCTGCCGCTAGCGTTCATCCTGAGCCAGGATCAAACTCTTCATCGTAGTGTTTTTAATATTGTACGATAAAGGCTAGGTTTATTTCTTAATCTCTTAAGTCTTACTCTCTTAATTTTTACAATCTAAATCCGAAGATCTAAATCGTGCTGTCAATCCAATATGTCTATGAACGTGTCATTCTTTTTAATGTCGCTTGTTTCTCAAAGCGGGTGCAAAAGTACAACTTCTTTTTAATCTCGCAAGTGTTTTTGAAAAAAAATTAAAAATTTTTTACTCCTTTTTTACTCACTCAATAATTTTTAGAACGTTGCGCTAATTGCGGGCTGCAAAGGTAATTCGTTTTTTGATTCTGGCAAACTTTTTTGAAAAAAAATTTTTCCTTTTTTACCAGTCAATAACTTTACGTTATCTTTTCAATTTGTTAATGAACTTGCCTTGATTGCGGGTGCAAAAGTAGCACCTTTTTCTATTCCCACAAACCTTTTTTAATCTATTTTTTAATCTTTTTTTAAGTCAGTTGATTCTGAAGAACTTACACATGAAAGTTTTTTTTTATAATTTGTAGATTTGGATATTTGATGACCCTTTTTACCACAAATCAAAAGAGTAGCATGGATTAAAACTATCTACCTATATGAAAAAGTAATCATAGCAACCATTATAAAAAAATCCTTTTTGATTATTCAATGAAAAAATAAAGACAAAAGAAAGATAAAGCTATTAATTTTCTATTTTTAATTCTTCTAATTCTTCTTTTTTAAGTTTTGCTTTTTCGTTTTTTGTCCTCCAAGTAGCTGCTAATTTCTTTAAATCGATATTTTTTGCTGAAGATTGTGGTGCAAGATGCCTTTCTTTAAAAGCTGTTACTAATATAGACTCTATATAAAAGTCTTCTGGAACATCAAAAGGACTGTATTCTGTTTTTAAATTAATATTAAAAAGTTTTGCTGTATTACTTGACCAAAATGCTTTCCAACCACTTTTGTAATCTTTAATTAAATCAAAAGTAGTTGAACCTGTTTGCCTATTAATTAATTTGACTAAAATCTGTCCGTCCTTTCGAGACAACTTTTTAAGTTTTGGTTCAAATTCTTCTTGTAAATAGTTTTCAACTAGCTTAAAGTATTTCTTTTTTTCTTTATTGGTTTTAAGCATAGCCATTGTTTCATTAATCTGCATTAATTTTTCAGCTGTTAATTTTGCATATGGATATACCTTATATATACGTCTTTTTAAAATTAGTATTTTTTTCTGCTCCTCACTCATAACAGAAGCTCCATTTTTTGTAACAATAATTTCTTTAAGTTCAATTGAATACAAAACTGCTGAATCTTGAGCAGTTACATTTAAAGTGTCTTTAACTTGTCCTTTTATTGTTAATGAAAAAAGCAATACTATATATAAGGGGAAGTTTTTCATTGAATTTGTTAATTAGATTAATTATAACTCAAAATTACTTAATTATTATATAAGTATAAATGCATTTTCATAATTTAGCAAAAATTTAAACTATTATGAGTTCAAAAACTATACTGAAAAAAGATTCTTTAACTTTTTTAGAGAAATATTTAAACAATGCTTCACCGACCGGCTATGAATCTGAAGGTCAAAAATTATGGATGGATTATTTAAAACCATATGTTGATACTTTTATTACAGACACATATGGAACTGCTGTAGGAATAATTAATCCTGACGCACCGTTCAAAGTAGTTATTGAAGGGCATGCAGATGAAATTGCTTGGTATGTAAATTATATTTCTGATGATGGCTTTATTTATGTTATTAGAAATGGAGGAAGTGACCATATGATTGCCCCTTCAAAAAGAGTTCATATACATACAAAAAAAGGGGTTGTAAAAGGAGTTTTTGGTTGGCCAGCCATTCATACAAGGAATAAATCAAAAGAAGAACCTGCAAGAATTGACAACATCTTTATTGATTGCGGTTGTGATACTAAAGAAGAAGTTGAAAAAATGGGAATTCATGTAGGTTGTGTTATCACTTATCCTGATACTTTTGAAGTTTTAAACGAAAATAAATTCATTTGTCGCGCAATTGACAACAGAATGGGGGGATTTATGATTGCAGAAGTCGCTCGTTTATTAAAAGAGAACAAAAAGAAGTTACCTTTTGGTTTATACATAGTAAACTCTGTACAAGAAGAAATTGGTTTAAGAGGAGCAGAAATGATTACTCAAACAATAAAACCAAACGTTGCAATAGTAACTGATGTTTGTCATGACACTTCTACTCCAATGATTGAAAAGAAGATTGAAGGTGATTTAAAAATGGGGCGCGGGCCAGTTATTGCTTATGCACCTGCTACTCAAAATAAATTACGTGAAATGATTGTAGACACTGCAGAAGCAAATAAAATTCCGTTTCAACGCAATGCTTCTTCAAGAGCAACTGGTACCGATACTGATGCTTTTGCCTACAGTAATGGAGGTGTTGCCTCTGCATTAATTTCATTACCACTTCGTTATATGCACACGACTGTTGAAATGGTTCATAGAGAAGATGTGGAAAATGTAATTAAACTTATTTATGAATCTTTGTTGAAAATTGAAAATAACGAAACTTTTTCATACTTTAAATAATGAATAGAGCAGCCTTATTACTATCCTTTCTTTTTTTTCTTAATAGTTATTCTAACGAATTAATTAAAAAAGAATTTAAATCTTTAAAGGATGGTAATAAGGTTTCTTTTTTTAGAGACTTAAATAACGAGCAAAAAGAAGAAGAAATTCTTTTTTTTTATACAGAATTTCAAAAATTACTAAATAAACATGAAGCTAATAATGAATTAAAAAAGCAATTTTTATTTACTCTTGGCTTAATTAATCAAGTTCAAAATCAGCATTTAGAAGCCATATCAAAGTTCAATGAATTAATTAAAAATAGTAATTATAAACTTCTCGCTAGAGAAAGAATGGATATTTATGTAGGAATGCAAGAATCTTACTTAAAACTTAATCTATATTCTAAAGTTTTTGATGTCAATAAAAAAATAAACTCTCTAATTGCAAAAGGAATAGATTATCCATTATGGAGTTATAATATTCAAAGTAGGCTCTACTTACAACTTGAACAATATGATAAAGCTATTTCACAATTAAAAAGTGAGATTAAATTACTTTATTCTAACACAAAAAGAGATTCATTAATTATTCCTTCTGCTTACAACGATTTAGGCTATTATTATTATTTAAAAAAAGACTATAAAAATGCATTGTATTATTATGATCAATCACTTCAAATTGCAACAGTAAGCCTAAAAAAAATTGATACTTTAAATTACAATAACCTGGTTTTTAATATAAATAATAATATTACAAACATAAAGTTAAAACAAAATAAGTTTGATGAAGTAATCTCATATTATGTAACCAATAAAAACAATACATTAGAAACTAAACTGTTTTTAGCTGAAGCTTATTTAGGTAAAAAGGATTTTTTAAAATCTTTTAAAATTCTTAATGAACTAAAATCATTTGATTTTTCAAACGCGTTTATTTTAAAGACAAGATATCTTCATTTACTTACTCAATATTATGACGATATAGGTGATTTTAAAAACTCTTATAAATACATCAATCAAATAAAACGAATTAACGATTCATTAGCCTCTCTGGATAAAAAGAAACTTTTACAAAGCAACGAGCTAAACTATTTTATAGAAGAAAAAGAAAAAGAAGTTCTTAAAAAAGATCAAGTTATTAAACAGAATGAAAAAACTATATTAATAATTGTAATTGTTAGTTTGTTAATTATACTAATTATAGGTGCCTACATTATTAAATATAATCGAAAAAAAAGAATTGAAATTGAATTAATGAATCAATCAATTTCTAAAAAAAACGCTACAATTGAAGCTTCTTTAAAAGAAAAAGAAATGCTTTTACAGGAGATTCATCACAGAGTTAAAAACAATCTTCAAATAATTTCTGGGATACTTAGTTTACAAAACAGCAATATAACTGACGAGAAATCAAAATTATTATTAGCTGAAAGTCAAGATAGAATTCAGGCTATAGCTTTACTACATAAAACAATGTACCAAAATGGCAACTTTAATGTTGTAGATTTTCAAACTTACATTAACGAACTAATTACTTATATTAAACAAACTAATAAAAACCTTAATAAGAATATTGTTGTAAAGCAACATATTGAAGGTCTAAATTTTTCAATAGAAACAGCTATTCCATTAAGTATGTTGATAAATGAAATAGTTACTAATTGTTATAAACATGCTTTCATTAATTTAGATAGTGGTGAAATTCTTATTTCAATTCAAAAACACATTTCAGAAAAGTACATTTTAAGCATTAAAGACAATGGAATTGGTTTACCTAAAAATTACAATGAAATCCACACAAACAGCATAGGATTTGATTTAATAAAAGGCCTAAGCGAACAAATTGGTGGAAAATTAACAATTCATATTAACAAAGGAACAGAAATCATCATAGAATTTAAAGACACTCAATAATGAATACCCCATTAAAAATAATAGTTGTTGAAGACGAGTTTATTACTCAAAAAACAATATGTAATTATTTAACTGAAATTGGTTATGAAGTTGTTGGAAAAGTAATGAATGCTGAAGATGCATTAAAATTATTAGAAACTAAAAATGTAGATTTTGCAATTTTAGACATCAACATTAAAGGAGATAAAAATGGCATTTGGTTGGCAAATTATATTATAAATAATTATACAATTCCACATTTGTTTTTAACTGCCTATTCAGACTCTGAAACTATAAATAAAGCATTAAAAACAGAACCTTTAGGATATCTTGTAAAGCCTTTTCAAAAACATGATTTATTCACAGCAATTGAAATTGCAATATTAAATTATTCTAAAAATAATACAAATAAAAAAGATACTTTGCTTATAAAACACAATGAAGTCTATCAAAAGATTGATATCCAAGATATTCTATTCATTGAAAGTGATAAAAATTATCTAATCATAAATCATCTTAATGATACGTATCGCTACCGTTCAACGATAAGTGATTTTGAAAAAGAATTACCCTCAAATTTTATTAAAACCCACAAAGGTTTTATTGTAAATATTAAAAAAATAAAAGGTTTTACAACTACTCAAATATTTATTGAAGATTATATTATACCTATTTCTAAAACCTTTAAAAACCAGGTCTTAGAAAAAATTCAATCTTAAGAAATTATTTCTTCCCAAAAACAATAGCTTATTTCCCTATAATTTTAATAGGTATTTTTTTTGAAGGATTTTTGTTTTAGAAATCTAACTACAAAAATTATGAAAAAAATACTACTTGCTTTTCTTTTTCCGCTTTTTATGCAGGCTCAAGTTGGAATAAATACTACGACTCCAGATGCCAGTTCAATGCTGGATATTTCAGCAACAAATAAAGGCTTGTTAATCCCAAGAGTTTCAATTCCTAATTTAAATGCAGCTGCTCCTGTTACAACTCCAGCAACAAGTTTATTGGTTTATAACACTAACACGACTACAGGAATTGGTTTCTATTATTGGGATGGGACAAAATGGACACCTTTTACTGGAGGAACAAGTCATTGGACTAAAGTTGGAAACAACATATACAATAATAATTCTGCAAATGTTGGAGTAGGCACTACTACTCCAACTACAAAATTTCATGTTGAAAATATTGGTGCACCTGGTTCACTATTGAATCAAACATTTGAAACAAATACTATTTCGCCATTAACTACAGGAGGAAGTGCAAATTGGGCAACTCAAACATCTGTAAAACAAGCAGGAACATATGCCGCAAAATCAGGAACAATTGGAGATAGTCAAAGTACTCAGATGTCACATACTGTTGTAGTTCCTGCAGGTGGAGCAACATTAAGTTTTTTTTACAATGTGAGTAGTGAAAGTGGATTTGATTATTTACGATTTTATATTGATGGTGTCCAACAAAACCAATGGTCAGGAACTATTGGATGGACACAGCAAACTTATCTTTTAGCAGCAGGTTCAAGAACATTACGATGGGAATATAGTAAAGATTCTTCAGCAAGTTCTGGTTCTGATTCAGCATATATTGACAATATAACAATTACAACTACTGCTCCAGCTGCAATGCGTATCGTAGATGGTAATCAATCACTAGGTAAAGTTTTAACCTCAGACGCAAATGGAAATGCATCATGGCAGTCTATTACAAATAGTAGCATATCAGACATACCACTTATGGCATCATTAAATGGATTAAGAATTCCTATATGTAACTCTGTTAGTGTTGGTACAACTGGAAGTTTTTCAATTACTGTAAAAGGAGTTCCAACTACAGTAAACTGGGAAGTTTTAGCTAAACAACAAAAAAGTGGTTCCACAAATGTTTCTGGACAACAAGTAGCTAACGCTGAAGTCTTAGCAGAAAGACTTCAAGTTCGTTATGATTTTACTCCACAACTGCCTTTTAACCCAAATGGGTTTATTTTTAGCGCAAATAATAGTAGCGGGTTTTCTGACGTATTTGCTTTAAATTATGCTAACAAATCTCAATCTTCCGTAACAATTAATATTGCTAGAGTTGAAAGATTTGCAGAACAATCTGGAGCCAACTGTTGGACAGGTCAATTTTACTTTGACGCATTCATAACTAATTAGTTTTGATTTTTGACTTTCGTTTTTATTAACATATATTTGAAAGTAATTTGTTATTTGAAGGAAAAAGCCGAGCATAGCTCGGCTTTTCTGATTTTATTTGTAAAATTATTTAACAATAATTTTTCTAGTAGTTTTACTAACATCATTTGAAATTTCAATTAAATACATCCCAGATTGAAGTTCTATTGGAATTTTAATTTCATTTTCAAAAGAAACTTCTTTTACTTTTTGACCCGTAATTGTATAAAATTCGGCTTTAGCATTACCTTGTATTCCAGATAAAATTACATAATCAGATGTTGGGTTTGGATAAACCAAAACAGATTCTTCAAAGACATTTTGATTTGATAAAGTATTACATGGATAAGTTTGACCAATCCCTGCTCCAAAAATTATATCAACAAGACAAGGGTTATCTATAAAAGGATTCCTATTATTCTGCCATGTATAAATATAATTATTTCTATTCATTTCAAAATCATCTGGTGGGTCTTGTTGGTGCCATAATAACAACGTCGCTAAATCTCCAATATTTCCAGAAGAAGTGGTCCCATCTGTTAAATACTCACTTGGGCTACCATTAACAACATTTAAACCATTAAATCGAACAGCCATATAAAACAAAGCTCTTGCTACATCGCCTTTCCAAGAACCCAATGTACCAGTAGGTCCATTATAATCAGTTGCAGATGCTATGTCATTAAAGTTCTTATTATTACGAGATGAGTTCTCTTGACCATTTGCAACACGTATATGATGTGCATCTGACACTCCATCTACAACAGTTGCAGCACTAGTATTTGTTGTATAAACAGTAATACCGTCAGCAGTATCTCCTAGTGCAGTTTCGAAACCACCTCTAGATTGCGCAAAAATATGCTCACGATTCCATTTTCCTACAATACTACTTGAGACTTGTTGGTCTAATTTAGCCATAGGCTCTTCTCTATATAAAGCCCAAACTTGATTATTGTTCTCAGGATTACGATCTGCAGTACTTAAAATTTCCCAAATATCAGCATAACTTTGCAATCTAACTACACCAAGTTCAGCTATAATATCTTGTAACGCTTGTTTTAATGTACTACCAGACAATCCATCTAGCGAATCATAATATCCTGCAGGAGCAGTACTCGAAACTAAACCGTAACTGGGTGTTGTAGGTTTTCCAAAGTTTTGAAAACCAAAATCATTATCATAAATTCTTACAATTATATTATCGTTGTTAATAACATATTCTGAAGGAACTGTTTGTAAATCAATTAACATTTCTTCATCACCTTCATCACTACTGTCATCAGCAATAACAATTAAAGCTTGAGCTGTTGATTGCCCAACAGGTATAACTGCAGTTAAATCGGTAGCTGAAGTATAATCACTAACCATAAAATTACCGTTAACAATTGAAAAGTTAATTACTAAATTTGAACCTGTTACAGGTTGACTTGTAGAGAATGACACATAAAAACTCTCTCCTTCTGTATAAGAAGCTTGAGGAACTGTAACAGATATATAATTTAAAACAATTCCTGAACCATCATTATTTGCTCCCGGAGTTGGAATTTTCGATTCCCAAGTACCATCATTTTTACGTTGAGAAGATCGTGGATGAGTCGTTGTTTCATTTGTAAACTTTGTCCCTGGAATGCCTAAAGCCGCCATTAAAGTTGTTGGCTGTGTTGAGCTATTAGAATATGCAACGGCATCTATTAAATTTGAGGTAGTTGCCAGTGTATTTGTTGGAAAATCAGAATCATTTCCCAAATAAATCGCAATAACATCAGGACCATTTTGTATTGTACTATTGGTGAATATAGCTGCCGATGAAGGAGGTGGAGAAACTAGCGAATTCCCAAAATGAATTATTCCATTAACATCAGTTGTAAATCCATCTAAATCAATAGCAAAATAACTTAAATTATTGGTTTCATTAAAGAAAACTAAAACATAACCATCTAATGAAAAGTTTGCTGCAGTAGATTTTAATTCAACAAATTCCATTGTATCAAAACCTGAATTATCTGAATCAATTTCATTTATAAAAACTTGAGAAAATGAAATATTGAATAAAAGTAAAGATAATATTGTAAGTAATTTTTGGAGCATATTTTTTTATTTTAATCAAATATAATTAAAACTTACTGAAAATTTTATTAAATAGTATATTTTACACAAAATGTTACAAAATATTTAGTGTTATTTAAAATTTAACTTACAATTATGAATAGATTCACGCAACTTTTTCATAAAATTGTACTCTAAAATAAAAAGCCTCTTTTGAAATTAAATAAGCTCTATAAATACTTGTTTTTGCTATTGCCATCAATATTTATGGCACAACATTCTAGCGACCTCAAAATAAGAGTGAATACTACAGAAAAGACGATAGATGTTCAACAAAATATTTATTTTACTAATACCTCAAGAGACACACTTTATTCAATAATTTTAAACGATTGGAACAATTCCTTCTCATCAAAAAAATCTGCATTAGCTAAGAGATTCTCAGATGAGTTTATTCGATCATTTCATCTAGCATCTGAAGACGACAGAGGGTTTACAAAAATAAAGAACATACTAGATAACAATTTTCAATCTTTGAATTGGAAAAGAGATGAGAGTCAAGTTGATATACTAGAAATTGAACTAGAAAATCCAATACTACCAAACACTACTCAAAAAATTAATTTACTTTACACTTTAAAATTACCAAACGAAAAATTTTCAAGGTATGGGTTTTATGATGATGGAAAATTATATCTAAAAAATACGTTTTTATTTCCTGCAACTTATGAAAATGGTAAATTTATTAAAAACAGTAACGTAAACTTAGACGACATATTTAATGCCCCTTGTATTATTAAAGCATTAGTTGAAATCCCCCTAAATTATTCATTAGCATCTAATCTCTCAACGATTCAAAATGAAGAGAATGAATCATTTTTAAAATTTGAATTGAGTGGAAACAATAAAAAAGAATTTATTTTAATAATTAGTCCCACTCAAGAATTTACTACATACAAAAACGAACATATAGAAGTATCATCAAGTATAAATAAAACTAGGATTGATGAAATAAAAAAAACACTAATAATTGATAAAATAACAAGATTTGTTCATGATAAAATAGGACCTACTAATTCTTCTAAAATTCTTGTTTCTCAAGAAGATTATAACAAACAACCATTTTATGGATTAAGTCAATTACCTGATTTTATAAGTCCTTTTCCCGATGAAACGTTATTCGAACTAATGTTTCTTAAAACATACATAAATGCATATTTAAATGAAAACTTAAATTTAAATCATAGAAAAGAAAATTGGATTTATGATGGCATTCAAATGTTTTTAATGATCCAATACATAGAAGAAAATAATCCAGAACTAAAAATGATGGGAAGCTTGTCAAGATTTAAACTTTTAAAATCTTACAACCTTATTAATCTAGACTTTAACCAACAGTACAATTATATGTACATGTTAATGGCCCGAAAAAATTTAGATCAACCCTTAATCGAAAAAAAGGATAGACTTATAAAATTTAACGAACAAATATCAAGTAAATATAAAGCTGGTTTAACATTTAAATATTTAGATAGTTATTTAGAAAATGATATAGTTATTAAATCCTTAAAAGAATTTGTTGCTTTAAATAAAGATTTAAAAACAAGTAAATATGATTTAGAATACATTTTAAAAAATAATTCATTTAAAGAAATAGATTGGTTTTTTGACGAACTCATTAATTCAAGAGAATTAATAGACTTTAAATTCGGAAAAGTTTCCAAAACCAACAAAACGATTACAGTAAAAATTATCAATAAAGCAAAAACAAATGTACCAATATCATTTTATCAATTAAAAAACGATAGTATCGTAGGTAAAGTTTGGTTGGAGAATATTAAAACTGACTCTACCTTTACGTTTGAAAGAAAAGGTGCCGACAAATTAACTTTAAACTATTTTAATGAAGTTCCCGAATATAATCTAAGAAATAATTGGAAATCTTTAAAAGGTTTCTTTTATAATAATAGACCCATAAAATTTAATTTTTACAAAGATTTAGAAGAACCTTATTACAATCAAATATTTTATGTTCCTGAATTTGAATTCAACATATATGATGGTCTAGCATTTGGAATGAGGTTAAATAATAAATCAATGTTAAACAAACCTTTTACGTTTAGCATTACACCTTTTTATTCACCTAAAACAGGTTCTTTGGTCGGAAAATTCAACTTTATGGTTGAGCAAAATATTAGAGACCTAGGCAAACTGTATAGAATACGTTATATTTTATCAGGTAGTCAATTTCATTATGCTGAAAATTCAGCATATACAAATTTAAGTCCAACAGTATTGTTGCTTTTCAGAGACAAAGATTTTAGAACAAATAAAACAGAATTTGTACAACTAAAACAATTGTACATTAATAGAGAAAAAACGGATTTTTTATTAGATAATAATACTGAAAACTATAATGTATTTAATTTTAAATATGGTAACTTTCAATCAGAAGCAACAAAACATTACAGTTTAACGACCGATCTTCAAGTTGCAAATTCTTTTGGAAAAATAGCTACCGAAATACATTATCGAAAATTATTTAATAACAATAGGAGATTAAGTCTACGATTTTATGCTGGGACATTTTTATACAGAAGTACAACATCAGATTTTTTTAGTTTTGCATTAGATAGACCAACAGATTACATGTTTGAGCAACAGTATTTAGGAAGAAGTGAAACCACAGGTATTTTTAGTCAACAGTATGTCTATGCTGAAGGTGGTTTTAAATCAAAATTGGATACTCGTTATGCTAATCAATGGCTAACTACTTTCAATGCTTCTTTTAATATTTGGAATTGGATACAAGTATATGGAGATGCAGGTTTATTAAAAAACAATTTTGCCCCAACAAAATTCGTATATGATTCTGGTCTTCACCTTAATTTAGTTCCTGATTATTTCGAATTATTCTTACCTGTTTATTCATCAAATGGGTACGAATTAAATAAAAATAATTATAGTGAAAAAGTACGTTTTGTTGTTACCTTAACACCAAAAACATTAGTTTCCTTATTCACAAGACGCTGGTTTTAAACAAGTAAATCCTTAAATAATTACATTATTATCAACAAAATAATTAATTTTAATGATTTAGTTGCCATATTCCTAACGTTTTTAATGAACAATTAACAATTCTTAATCTAGAGTTTTGTTTCATATTGCTTTATATCTTCTAATTAATTACATTTGTAAAATATCAAATAATTCATACTATGAACAAAACTGCGACTAAAGAAACTTTATCTTTTGAAGATTTCAAGAAAGAAGTCTTGAGTGATTACAAAATTGCTACAGTAAGTAGAGAATGTAGCCTTTTAGGACGTAGGGAAGTTTTAACTGGTAAAGCAAAATTTGGAATATTTGGAGACGGGAAAGAAGTTCCTCAACTTGCTCTAGCAAAAGCCTTTCAAAATGGAGATTTTCGTTCTGGTTATTATCGTGACCAAACATTTATGATGGCTATTGGAGCCTTGAATATTGAACAATTTTTCGCAGGATTGTATGGTCATACTGATATTAGCTTTGATCCAATGAGCGCAGGAAGACAAATGGGAGGACATTTTGCGACCCATAGTTTAGATGAAAATGGAAATTGGAACAATTTAACCGCTCAAAAAAATTCAAGTGCAGATATATCACCTACAGCAGGTCAAATGCCACGTTTATTAGGTTTAGCTCAAGCTTCTAAAATATTTAGAAACGTAAAAGGCCTAGAAAATCACACTAACTTTTCAAATGAAGGAAATGAAGTCGCTTGGGGAACAATAGGTAACGCTTCTACTTCAGAAGGATTGTTTTTTGAAACAATCAATGCTGCTGGAGTATTACAAGTACCAATGGTAATGAGTGTTTGGGACGACGAATACGGAATTTCTGTTCATGCTCGTCATCAAACTACTAAAGAGAATATTTCGGAAATTTTAAAAGGTTTCCATAGAGAAGAAGATACAAATGGTTACGAAATTTTACGTGTTAAAGGTTGGGATTACCCAGCATTGGTAGAAACATACCAAAAAGCATCAAAAATTGCACGTACAGAGCATGTTCCTGTATTAATTCATGTTAATGAGCTAACACAACCACAAGGACATTCTACTTCAGGGAGTCATGAAAGATATAAAAATGCAGATCGTTTAGCTTGGGAAGCGGAATACGATTGTTTAGCTCAAATGCGCCTTTGGATGATAGCAAATAATATTGCAAATGAAGAAGAATTAAGCGAAATAGACAATGCTTCTAAGAAAGAAGTTTTAGACGGTAAGAAAGCGGCATGGTCAGCTTTCACTGCACAATTTAAAGCAGAACAGCAAGAGTTGGTTAGTATTCTAAATTCAATTGCAGCTTCAAGTCCAAATAAAATATTTATCGAAAAATACTCAAACGATTTAGCTTCAATCAAAGAGCCCATTCGTAAAGAAATCTTAACAACCGCTCGAAAAGTATTGCGCTTAATTGTAAAAGAAAGCGGAAAAACTCAATTAGCAGCTTGGATTACTACTTATACCAATAAGATACAACCAAAATTCAGTTCGCATTTATTTTCTCAATCAGATAAAAATGTAGCATCAGTAAAAGAGGTTAAACCATCATATGATGAAACTGCAGAAGACGTTGATGCTCGTTTAGTATTACGTGATAATTTCGATGCCATTTTTTCAAAATATCCAGAAACATTGATTTTTGGAGAGGATTCAGGTAATATTGGTGATGTTAACCAAGGTTTAGAAGGAATGCAAGAAAAATACGGAGAATTTCGTGTTTCCGATGCAGGAATTCGTGAGGCTACAATTCTTGGACAAGGGATTGGAATGGCCATGAGAGGTTTACGTCCAATTGCTGAAATTCAGTATTTAGATTATTTATTGTATGCTATCCAAATCATGAGTGATGATTTAGCTACTTTACAATACAGAACAAACGGAAGACAAAAAGCGCCTTTGATTATAAGAACTCGTGGACATCGATTAGAAGGTGTTTGGCATTCTGGTTCTCCTATGGGAATGATTATTAATGCAATTCGAGGAATTCACGTTTTAGTCCCAAGAAATATGACTAAAGCAGCAGGGTTCTACAATACTTTGTTAGAAACTGACGAACCTGCCTTAGTAATTGAATGTTTAAACGGCTATCGATTAAAAGAAAAAATGCCAACTAACTTAGGCGAATTTAAAACCCCTATTGGAGTTGTTGAAACTATAAAACAAGGTACTGATATTACTTTAGTATCATACGGATCAACACTTCGATTAGTTGAACAAGCTGCAAATGAATTAGAATCTGTTGGAATAAGCGCTGAAATTATTGACATTCAATCATTATTACCTTTCGACATTAACCATGATATTGTTAAATCAGTAGCTAAAACAAACCGTTTATTAGTAATTGACGAAGATGTTCCTGGTGGAGCAAGTGCATTTATTTTACAAGAAATTATTGAAAACCAAAAAGCATACAAACATTTAGATAGTGAACCACAAACATTAGCTTCACAAGCGCATAGACCTGCCTATGGAACTGATGGTGATTATTTTTCTAAACCAAGTGCAGAAGATATTTTTGAAAAAGTTTATGCTATAATGAATGAAACAAATCCTTCAAAATATCCTAGTTTATATTAATATGAACTTTATTAAATAAGAAAAGGCCTTTAATTAAAGGCCTTTTCTTATTTAATCTCTTTTAAAACTTCAATAAAATAATCGATTTCTTCTCTAGTGTTAAACTGACTGAATGAAATTCTTAAATTAGGAAACTTTTGTTCTTCTTCATTTAAAAATTCAGCTAAAACATGTGAAGGCTTGATACTTCCACTCTGGCAAGCGCTTCCTCTTGAAACAGCAATTCCTTTCATATCTAAGGCAAAAAGTAACATAGACGCTTTAGAAGCATCAATTGGTAACATTACATTTAAAATATTATATAATGTATTGGTCCCATTCACTTTTAAGTTTGGAAAAACAGACAATAATGTTGACAAACAATACGATTGTAAATCCATTATTGTCTTTTTATTTTCATCTAAATTATCCAAAGAAACCTCTAAAGCCTTTGCCATTCCTACTACTTGATGCACAGCTTCTGTTCCAGCACGAAGACCTTTTTCTTGCTCTCCACCATAAATCATTGGTTGAATAGCTAAACCCTTTTTAATATAGGCAAAACCAATTCCTTTTGGGCCGTGAAATTTATGCGCTGTTGCAACTGCAAAATCAATTGGTAATTCATGTAAATTTAAATCAATTTTCCCAATAGACTGAACAGTGTCGCAATGAAATAAAGCTTTGGCAGCAACACATAACTTCCCTACTCTATCAACATCTAAAATAGTTCCAATTTCATTATTTACATGCATTAAAGAAACTAAAGTTGGTTTTACTTCATGAAGTAATTTTGCCAAATGCAGATAATCTATTAATCCGGTAGGAAGAATGTTAATATATACAACTTCAATATTGTTTGTTTTTTCTAAATGCAGAATGGTATGTAAAGTAGCGTGGTGTTCAATTTTTGAAGTAATGATTCTTTTAATCCCTAAATCTTGTACTGCACTTTGTAAAATTAGATTAGTCGCTTCGGTAGCGTGAGCAGTAAAAATAAGCTCTGAAGCCAGTACATGCAATCTTTTAGCAATGCTTTTACGTGCTGTTTCAAGCAAATTTTTAGCACTTCTTCCATAACTATGTGTAGATGAAGGATTACCAAAATCATTTTGCAAAACAGACACCATAGCATCAATAACCTCTGGATAAAGAGGAGTAGTTGCTGCATTGTCTAAATATATTTTTTTCATGTTTTTATTTTCAAAAAACAAAGATAAGAAAGTAAGTTATATTAAATCTGTTAAACTAAAAAAGTGAGAAGTCAACTTCTCGCTTTTCAATTTGATATATTTATTAATGTGAACCTTCCGTCTCAATAGTATCTACATCGATACCTTGCTTTTTAAGTATACCCTTTACTAAAAATGCAAATAGAGTTAGATATCCAAAACAAACTACAGCAATAATATACGATTGATGGATTCCAATAATATCTGCTAATTTTCCTTGAATTGGCGGGATGATACCTCCACCTAAAATCATCATGATTAAAAAAGCAGACCCTTGAGATGTATATTTTCCTAATCCTAGAATTGACAAACTAAAAATAGATGGCCACATAATACTACAAGCTAAACCACCAGATAAGAATGCATAAATAGCAGTTGTTCCAGTTGAAAACAAACCTAATATCATTGCTACAATACCAAATAATCCAAAAATGATTAAAGTACGAGCGGGTTTATCTTTGGTTAAGAAGAAAGCCAATATTTGTAAAAACACACAAACAACGTAATAGTATAGTGGTTTCATGTCTTTACCCGAAACAATATTCACAAATAAAATAACTACAAAAGCTATAAGTGGAACTATAATTAATGCTAAAGTCTTTCTCATTCCTGATAGATTGAAAGCATTAATGGCTCCTGCCCAGCGACCTATCATCAAACTTCCCCAATACATTGATATATAAGGAGCTATTTCAGAAGATTGCAAACCTCCAAAACTTTCTAACTTTAATAATTCACCTAAATTACTTCCTATAGCAACCTCAACTCCAACATATGTAAATATTGCTAGCATACCTAGAACCAATTGAGGGTATTGCATAGCCCCCCAACCTTCTGATTTTTTTTGCGAAGAAAAATAAGAAAAGAATATACCCCCAAGAACCACTAAAAGCGCTCCAAATAACCAATACATCCTCTTATTTTCAATTTTTGTTTTTAAAACAGATAGTTTACCTTCTTTCGATTTTAAATCGCTTAAATAGGCCGAAAGTTGATCACCGCTAAAATCTTTTAATTTTGAATGATTTACAGGTGTTTTAGCCGCTTTTAATTCATATTCAATAGTTTGTATTACTTTTGCGTCATCACTTTTATAACTTTGAAAAACTGGGACAAACATAACCCCTAATAAAATAGTCATTACAACTAGAGTTTTTAAAGCTTTATCTGCTTTTTCCATTGGTTCTTTAGAAATTCCCGCAGGTACTTTCTTTGAGAAATAAAACAACGCTGCCGAAGCCAAAAACAATAACCCAACTCCAACATATAAATAAATAACTTTATTCAATTCTAAACTTGCTATTTGTTCATCAGTAATAGAAACAGCTGAACCAAAAAGAGCAAAACCAACTAATATAGGACCTATCATGGTTCCGAAAGAATTAATTCCGCCTCCTAAATTTACTCTACTCGCTCCTGTTTTAGGGTTTCCTAATAAAATAGCAAATGGATTTGCAGCTGTTTGTTGCAATGAAAAACCTAAAGCAACAATAAACAATCCTGCTAACATTCCAACATATAAATTAGCTTGAACTGCCAAAATCATAGCTCCTGCACCAAGAGCCGAAAACAACAAACCGTAAACAATACTTTTTTTATACCCCCAAGAACTAACAATATCACTATTTTTTGCAGTACCTAAAACAAATAAAATCAAAGCGCCTAAGTAGTAAGCTGTATAAAAAGCAAAGTCAATTAATTGTGATTGAAATTGATCCAAACTAAAGTAATGCTTACAAAATGGAATAAAAATACTATTTCCAGCTGCGATAAATCCCCAAAAGAAAAATACCGTAATTAATGTATATAATGCTGGGTAATTTGTTTGATTTAAGTTAGAGTTGTTTGAATTCATACAATTATTTTTTTAAAGCCTAAAGATAGTATTTTTAGCATTTAACAAACATTTTAGTTTAAATAAAATTATTCGTTTAAATTTGCTATAAATTTAGAATCTAAATATGAAGAAGTTTTTTGCTCTAGTACTTACTATTTTTTTATTTTCATGTGATGATGGAGACATTACATTACAATCTTTTGCTTTTGAGACCCAAAGTGTTCAAAAATGTTCTGACAATAATTTGATTTTTAAAATTAAAAATGACGAGTTATTATTAATAGACATTTCAGAAAGTAATTTTGTAAACACAGTAACTCCAGACGGTACTCCAAGAGAAGTTTCAATCAATTCTACAAATAGAGTTATTTATAGAAAATATTCTGCAAATCTAACTTCAACAACTATTTGTTCTATAATTCCGCCTGCGAGTCCAGTTGTAAATAAAGAATGGAACGCAACCGGTGGTAAAATATTAATAGAGACTGATGAAGTTTTTGATACTGACGGAATTACTATTATAGGATATACACATAATATAACATTTGAAAATGTTAGCTTTTCAAATCCTGATAACACTTTTAGTTTTACATCATATATTTTTGGAGATTACGAAACTGATCTTTAATAACTTTTAAATTTTTAAAAAAAGCTCCAAGAAATCTTGGAGCTTTTTTTATTATCTATTTAAACTTTGTTTAATATAAACTTCAGTTGCACCGACACCATATTTTTGATAACTAGCTTCTTTAAATGTAATTCCATCATACTTAGAAAATAAAAATTCTAACTCTGATTTCAAAACTCCTTCACCAACTCCATGAATAAAAACAAGTTTTGGCATACGCTTTCGAATTGCAAATTCTAATTGACCTTTTGCATTATCCATTTGAATATTTAATATCTCAAAATTAGATAATCCTCGGAAGTTTTTGACTAATTTTTCAATATGTAAATCAACCTCTAAAACAAACTCATCCTTCTTGTTTTTCTTCTCTTTTACAAAATAACGTTTTTTTTTCTCCGCTTTATCATTTAAAACAGAAGTTAAACTTTTAGACGAGAATACATTGTTTAAATGATTGATATTGTTTATTTTAATTAATTCATTGACAAAATAAGTCATCACAAATCCATCAATTGTTTCTATAGTAATAGATGTATCTTTAATTTTTAAAACTACTCCATCTATATCTTCATCTAATACCGAAACTTTATCTCCTATTTCAAAATTATGCATACATCAAACTATTAAAAAAATTCTTTATCGTTACTTATTCAAAGATAAAAAAGTTAAAACAAGAACATAATTTTTGTCTCTCTATTTTTAAAATAGTAAACTTTTTTACACTTCTACTCTACCTCTTCTTAAATCATTTTATGGCAAAATAAAAATGATTTATTTGAAACTCATTTATTTTTGGCACGCATATTGGATATATCAAATCAAGGAACTCAAAAAAAGAGTTTTAAGTTTAACCTTTAAATTATTGTATCATGAAAAAAATTACATTTTTAGTTGCAGGAATATTATTCTTCGGAATGAATATGGCAAAAGCATCAGATAAAAAGGTTTTAACTGATGATGAAGGAAGAGGTAGATACTATGTAGACTACAGAGATGCAGAACCAATTGTATTTTTAGAAAGAGGAGTTGAATTTTATGTTTTTCCAAACGGAGAGTTTGATTTCAATACAGCTTCTAATCATTATAGCGCAAATCCTAGACCGAGAAGAGGTTCAATAAACAATACATATGGAGCTCCAGGAACATATTCTAATTATGGGCCTAGAGATAGAGGAATTAGAATTGAACACGATTATATGGGGCGCGTTAGAAGAGTGGGAAATGCATTTGTCAATTATGACGCTTATGGAAGAGTAAAAAGAATTGGTAATGTATACATGAGATACAATAGCTTTACTTTAACACAAGTAGGTGGTTTAAAAATCATCTATAACAGAAGAGGTCACATTATTGATATTGTAGGATTTGTAAACCACTACAGTACTCATTACAACTACAACCCAAGAGGCAATAATAGCCATGGATATGGTAACAACTATAATGATGACTATGGGAACGATGATAATGATGAAGATTATTATTACTATAAAAAAGACGGTACAAAAGCTAAAATGTCTAAAGAAGATATAGAAGAAATAAAAAAGAAGTAAAAAATTACTACGTAATGTTAGTAAAGTTGGTTGGTTTGTTTAAAAGTCCTGTGGAACTAAGAAGTGAAGCAGGATTTTTTATGAATCAGAATTCAACAAACGAGCCAAATCTCCAGTGAGCGATTTTCTGCTATATTTTTGCAAACCTACTGCATGAACACTTAAGTTTTTCATTAAAAAAGATTCAAAATAAATAGAAATTTGACTTTTTAAAGCTTCTTTTTCATTGTAAGTAAAGAAAACACCAGTATTTGTCGATTTGATAATTTCTTCAAAATCAGCTCCTACCGGACCTAAAGCTAAAATTGGTCGCTCAGAAACTATATATTCGAACAACTTCCCAGGAATAATACATTTTGTTTCAGGAGAATTAATTTCAATAAGTAATAAAATTTGTGAAGATTTTTGTTCTTGTAATGCTGTTTCATGAGATACATATCCCATTAAATTCATATACTTTTCTAAACCATGCTCTTTTATAGAAGAAACAACTTCGTTACTAACTGCGCCAATTAATTTAATCTCAAAATGAGAAGCAAATAAAGCGTTTTCAGCAACTAACTCATTTAAAACCCTCCATAAGATCAAGGGATTTCTTTCTGATAGCAACGAGCCTATATGAGCTAAAGTGAATTTTTCGTCTCTATCTCTTTTAATTGTTTTTTCTTCATCGTAACCGTTTGTAATTACAGAAATAGGCTTTAACGTAATAGCTTCAAACTCTTTTTTTGTAGTTGGAGAAGTAACAATGATTGAATCACAACTATTTAATACTTCTTTTTCTAATTTTTTATGCGTCTTTGCTGCCCAATTACTCAATTTTAATTCTTTATGATAACCAATAGTTGTCCAAGGGTCTCTAAAATCTGTTATCCAATTGATATGCATTTCCTTTTTTAATTGCAGACCAATTAAATGCAGACTATGAGGTGGTCCTGTTGTAATTACAGTATCAATATTATTTTCTACTAAATATTTTCTCAAAAAAAGAATAGAAGGTTTTACCCAAAATATGCGTGCATCCGGAATAAAAATATTTCCACGAATCCAAAGCATTGCTTTTTCAACAAATGATTGTTTCTTTTTATTGGGAATTATCCCTGAACTAATGTCTTTTGTTTTCTTTTTCGAAAAAACAGAAGCAAAACCATACGGTTCAAAGATTTTGTTTTTTACAATAATTGCTTTCTCTGATACTTCACTCAATAACTTCTCATCTAATAAAGGGTATGTTGGGTTCTCAGGAATGTAAACATGTGGTTCGTAACCAAAATCTGGTAAATATTTTACAAATTTCAACCAACGCTGCACTCCTGGTCCACCTGCTGGTGGCCAATAATAAGAAACTATGAGTATTTTTTTGGGAGAACTAATAACTATTTATTTTTCTTATTCTCAAAATACAAGCCACCAATTACCAATAAAACCATTCCTATTGAACTCATTAAAGCAATAGTACTTCCCGTTTTTACCACTTCAGGCTCAAACTTAAATTCAATTGTATGTTTTCCGGCAGGAACTTGTAACCCTCTTAAAACGTAATTTACATTGTAAATAGGAGATTCTTTTCCGTCTATTGTAGCTGTCCATCCATTATTATAATACATTTCAGAAAAAACAGCAAATCCTTCATTTGAATTTTTTGAAGTGTATTTTAAATGATTCGGCTTGTATAAATCAAGTTTTATTGAAGCTAATGAGTCTTTTTTGAATTCAGTATTAGTAAGTTTACTTATAGGATTGGTTGTTAAACTATGTAAGTATATTTCACTATTCTCTTTAGAAATCACCCCTTCATTTTTAGTATCTAAACTATCTAAAGCTTTCATTTCTTCATCAGCAGAATTGACAAATTTAATTTTCTCAATAAACCAAGCGTTTCCATTAGCAAAAGCATTATTCATTGCAAATTGTTGTCCTTGTTCGTTGCTTTGAATAATATATTTCACATTCAACATATTTAAAACACCAACGTTATTATTAGCAATTTGATAATCAAATAATTGCTGCATTCTTCTTGGCTTTGCTGCATGATAACCACCAATTGATTTATGAAAATATGATGTTCTTGCATTACTCATATTTCCTGCAACTTCAAAAACCCTATAATGCGTTGTGTCTTGCAGAATTTGCATGTCAGCTGTTGAAGGTTGAAAAGGAACTTCCATTTCGTTTGCGTTGACAAAACTTTCTTTATTTACGTAATTTTTTGCAATGAAGAATAAATCTCCACACATTAATACTCCTACTAAAACAACAGCTACTAGAGGCTTAAAAGTCTTTTTTATGTATAAATACAAGATTCCAAAAACAGCTATTACAAGCATTATAGATCGAAAAACATCTGATGTGTATAAAGAAGACCTATCTTCTTTTAAAGCTTGCATGAATTCTGGCCCATAAGATTGAAGATAGTAGTCATCGTTAACTCCTGAAAAATCAAATAATGATTTGCCAAATAATAATAAAACTAAAACTCCGATTACAATTGCTCCTGTTTTCCACAATGCATCCCATTTTTTCTCATCTTCCATTTTAAAATAGTTATAAAAACCTAGAACGGCTAAAACCGGTATACATAATTCTAGTAATACTTGAATTGAAGAAACAGCTCTAAACTTATTATACATTGGTATAAAATCAATAAAAAAGTTAGTCATAATACTGAAGTTTTTACCCCAAGATAAAAACAGAGAAAAAAGAACGCCCGATAATAATATATAATTGATTTTCTTTTTTTCATCAAAGAATGAAAGCACTGCAAAAAAGAAAACAATTATACCAATATATGCTGGAGCTGCAACAATAGGCTGATCACCCCAATAAGTAGGCATTTGTTTTACTAAATTAACAGCTTCATAAGGTGGAACACCTTGAGCAGTAATATATTTATACATTTCAGAATCTACACCTAAATCTTCATGATTAGAACCCCCAAAAATTCTAGGCGCTAATAGATTTAAACTTTCTGCTTTACCATAACTGTATTCTGTTATGTATTCATAACTCATAGCATTATCAGAATCTTTCTTTTTACCATCTGACTCATAGCTAAGCTCACTATTGCTTCTTGTTGAAAATTTAGCATATTCGGATGTTGCTAATAAATTTGTAGCATTTGCGCCTATAGCAAGAACACCAGCGATTATAAATACTAAAACAGATTTCCCTAACTCTTTGTACGATTTTTCTTTAATAAATTGGAAGGTATAAAAACCTCCTACAATTAATAATAACAGTAATAAATAATAAGTCATTTGAAAGTGATTCGCTTGAATTTCTAAAGCAGCTGCAATCATGGTTAAAATTCCACCCAAAAGATATCTACTTTGAAACACTAAAAAAACACCCGCTAAAACCATTGGCATATAAGCGATAGCATGTGCTTTTGCATTATGTCCTACACCTAGAATTATAATTAAGTAAGTTGAAAAACCAAAAGCCAAAGCACCAAAAAAGGCTTTCAATGGATCGATTTTCAATACCATTAATAAAATATAAAACCCTAAAAAATATAAAAATAAATAATCTGCAGGTCTTGGTAAAAAACGTAGAACTGAATCTAATTTTTTAATATAATTGTGAGGATAATTTGCACCTAGTTGATAGGTGGGCATTCCACCAAATGCACTATTAGTCCAATATGGTTCAGATTCAGTTTCTTTTCTAAAATCATTTTGCTCTTTAGCCATTCCTGTATATTGAGCAATATCAGATTGATAAATTTTATCACCTTTTAAAATAGGATGAAAATAAATAACTGAAACTAAAACAAATCCTATAATTGCAGCAATATGCGGCAATAACGCTTGGAATTTTTTCATTTAAAAATAGTGTTTTTATTAAAATGCTAAGGTAAATAAAAAAAGGATATTGAAACAATATCCTTTTTTTATGATAATTAAAGTTTTTAATCAACTTCTTCATAATCTACATAATCTCCAACTTTTTTCTTTTCTCGAGGTATTTCTGTTTTCGAATTTTGATTTTGAGAGTGATGATTTGTATAATTTTGTTGTTGCTGAGCTTGTTCATGCATTTTCTGTTGTACTTTATTCATTGCTTTTTGCATTATAATAGGTGCGAAAATTCGAGCCAAGAATTTAAACAGATAATAAAACAATACTATGTAAACTAAGGTTTTAACAAAACCAGCAAATGATGCCATTTCCATATTCATAATTTTAAAATTCAAATTTATAGATATATGTCGAGATTTACATAGTATTGTTTCTTAAAATTATTATAAAAATGTATTTTTGGAAGATAAATTAAACACTTATGAAATATTCTAAATTAATAGCCTTCTTATTCTTGATGACATATCAGGTTCAATTTGCTCAATTTACAGATGAAATTAATTCAAACCGACCTGGAAGGTCTATGATGGCATTTGCTGTTGGTAAATCTGTAATTCAAGCAGAAACAGGATTATATTACAATAATGAAGATCATAATAGCTTAAACTATAAAGCAAATGGTTTTATTGCAGAGTTAGATTTAAGATGGGGGTTATTTTTTGAAGAATTAGAATTAATTGCTGAATTTCAATATCAAAATGACAAACTAACTTCTTCATTTGGAGATCAGAATAGAAGCGCGTTAAAAAAAACAATTTTAGGAGCAAAATATTTAGTGTATGATCCATTTAAAAATTACGAAGAAAAACCAAATCTATACAGCTGGAAAGCAAATCATAGTTTTAAATGGAGACAATTATATCCTGCGGTAGCAGTTTATGCAGGAGTAAATTTAAATTTTTCAGACAACCCTTTCAATTATGCACCAAATGATGTTTTAGATTCAAAAATTAGTCCAAAAGCCATGTTAATTGCACAAAATCATTTTGGCAGTCGATGGGTATTAGTTACAAACTTAATGTATGATAAAATAGGAAGCGAATTTGCTAGTATTAATTATGTTTTAACTCTTACTAGAGGATTTAATGCAGAATGGTCTGGTTTTATTGAAAATCAGGGATATAACGGTAATTATTATTCAGATGGTTTGTTTAGAATTGGTGCTGCGTACTTATTTCATAAAAACATGCAAATTGATGCTTCTTTTGGTAAAAATTTTAAAAATACACCTGGATTAATGAATTTTGGAGTTGGTTTTTCTTGGAGGTTTGCTGAAAACTATGAAGAAGTGAAATTAGAAAAAGATAACGGCAGTAAAATGGATAAAAAAATGAAGAAAAAAGGAGAAAAAGAATCTAAGAAAAGGAAAGACGCAGTAGACTTAGAATAAGATGATCACAATTAAAGAAGCAAAATCAAAAAAAGAGTTAAAAGAATTCGTAATGTTTTCTTTTGATTTATATAAAGACAACCCTTTTTGGGTTCCCCCCATAATTTCAGAAGAGTTAGAAACTTTTGATAAAGATAAAAACCCAGCTTTTAATAGTGCTGAAGTTCATTTTTACTTAGCTTATAAAGAAAATAGAATAGTTGGTAAATTAGCTGCAATTGTGAATTGGGATGAAATAAACATTCTAAAAAAGAGTAAAGTTCGTTTTGGATGGTTTGACGCAATTGATGATATTGAAGTTACCAAAGAATTATTAGAAAAAGTCTATGAATTAGGCAAAAAACATCAACTCGAAATGATTGAAGGTCCAATTGGATTTTCAAATTTAGATAAAGTTGGAATACTTACTGAAGGATTTGATCAATTAGGAAATATGATTACTTGGTACAGTATGCCCTATTACATTGAACATTTTGAAAAGTTAGGACTTACTGTAGAAAAAGAATATATCGAAAGTCTATTTCCCTTTTCTAACATAAACCCAGATACATTTCAAAAAGCGAGTGGACTAATCAAACAACGTTATGGCTTAAAGTCTTTAAGTTTTACAAAAACTAAAGACGTAATGCCTTATGTAGATAAAATGTTCGATTTATTTAACGATACATATTCCATTTTACAGTCTTTTGTACCTATTAACGATATTCAAAAAGAGTATTTTAAAAAAAAGTACATTAGCTTTATAAATCCAGAATACATAAAGTTTGTTCTAGACAAAGATGATAACATGGTAGCTTTTGCTATTATGATGCCGGGTTATGCCCAAGCGCTACAAAAAGCAAAAGGAAAACTGTTTCCATTTGGGTTTTATCATTTATTAAAAGCTAAAAATAATTCTAAAGAAGTTGTATTCTATTTAATTGGAGTAACTCCAGAATATCAAAGTAAAGGAGTAACAGCACTTATTTTTGAAGAATGCTACTTAACTTGTAAATCAAAAGGAATAGAAATGTGTATTAGAACACCTGAACTTAAAGAAAATATAGCCGTACAAAAGCTTTGGAAAAATTTTAATCCAAAAATAAATAAAAGAAGATGTACTTACAGTAAAAAATTATAATGATATTTTTATAAAAAAAGCCTTCTTTAAAGAAGGCTTTTTTTATAAAAATAATTTAAATTACATACTCTCAACTGTTTCTTCTGCAATTCTTTTGTAAGTTCCATTGGTTAACTTTTCGTAAATCGCATCAAAAGCAGTTAATGTTTCTTCAATATCTTGTAAAGAATGTGAAGCTGTTGGAATCATTCTTAATAAAATCATTCCTTTTGGAATTACAGGATAAACAACTATTGATAAGAAAATACCATAATTCTCTCTCAAATCATTTACCATAATCATTGCTTCAGGAATTGAACCTTCTAAATAAACAGGTGTTACACAAGTATTTGTATCACCAATATTAAATCCATGAGATTTTAATCCGTTTTGTAATGCATTTACATTTTCCCATAGTTTATCTTTTAAACTTGGGTTATCACGTAATAATTGCAAACGCTTTAATGCTCCAATGGTTTGTATCATTGGCAACGATTTTGCAAACATTTGTGAACGTAAATTATATTTCAAATAATCAATAATATCTTTATCTGCAGCTAAAAAAGCTCCTATACTAGCCATAGACTTAGCAAAAGTAGAAAAATATACATCTATCCCGTCTTGACATCCTTGCTCTTCACCTGCTCCAGCACCTGTTTTACCTAAAGTACCAAAACCATGAGCATCATCAACTAATAAACGGAAATTGTATTTTTTCTTCATTTCTACAATCTCTTTCAACTTACCTTGTTGACCACGCATACCAAATACACCTTCAGTAATAAAAAGTATTCCTCCTCCAGTTTCAGCAGCCATCTTTGTTGCGCGCTGCAGGTTTTTCTCCATACTTTCCAAGTCATTATGCTTGTAAGTAAATCTTTTCCCCATGTGCAAACGTACACCATCTATTATACATGCATGAGCATCTACATCATATACTATTATATCATTTTTAGTTACCAAAGCATCTATACAAGACATAATACCTTGATATCCAAAATTCAATAAATATGCGGCTTCTTTATTAACAAATGCAGCTAATTCATTCTCTAATTGCTCATGAATTGAAGTATGCCCACTCATCATTCTAGCTCCCATTGGATACGCAGCACCGTATTGTGCAGCTGCCTCAGCATCTACTTTACGAACTTCCGGATGGTTTGCTAAACCTAAATAATCGTTAATTGACCAGTTTAATATTTCTTTACCTTTAAAAGTCATTCTTGGACCAAGCTCACCTTCTAATTTAGGGAAAACAAAATATCCTTCTGCTTGAGATGCCCATTTACCCAATGGACCTTTATTTTGCTGTATTCTTTCAAATAAATCTTTTACCATAATATTAAATGTGTTTTAAAAAACAGTGCAAAAATAAGAATAAAAATGCATTTTTAATAATTTATTTTAACACTCATTTAATTAGTATAAAACGCATAGCAAATGACAAAATAAAAAGTAAAATAAAAAAATGTTGTAAGTATAAAACTTTGACTTATATTTGCAACGAACGACACAGAAATGTGGTTACACGTTCATCATGAAAGTCGATCGCTCCAGATCGGCTTTTGTACTTTTAAGTAGTTTTTTTTAATAAAAAAGATGATTAAAATATTAACCATCTTTTTTTGAATTATTAAGTAAAATTAATTTACTACATTTCAACAATAATAAAATCACTTCTTCTATTTACTTGATGCTCTTCTTCCGAACAATTTACACCGTCCTTACATCTATTTAATAAAATAGACTCTCCATATCCTTTACCAGTTAAACGAGATGGTTCTATTCCTTTATCTATTAACCATTTAATAGTAGATTGAGCTCTCCTTTCAGATAAAATTTCATTATACCTAGAAGATTGTCTACTATCAGTATGTGATCGAACATCAACTTTCATAGTAGGGTACTTTTTCATAACCTCTAGAATTTTAGCTAACTCTACTGAAGCGTCATCTCTTATATTTGATTTATCTATATCAAAATAAATAAGTTTTATTCCAAATGTTGTAGCTAAATTAGATCCTTTAGTAATCTTCTTTTGTTTCTTTGGTAATACTGAAGAGACAAGTGTTTCACCGTTAGTTGAATTAGTGACAATTCCTTTTTCTATGGTCTCAAATGTTTTTGATTGAGTTTTTATTACATATTTTGTATTTGGCTTTAAATCTTTAAACTTATAATTTCCATATTCGTCTGCTCTTTGCGAATCTAATAAATTCATTTCAGCATCAAAAATCTCTACAAGGGCATTTGGAATAACTTCTTCAGTTTCTTCATTTAAAACCTCACCAGCAATTGATTGTTTATAATTATATGGTAATGGTATTTCTTCTTTAAATTTATATATGTCATCATTTCCTTTTCCTCCTTCTCTATTTGAAGAGAAAAATCCAAACTTAGTTTTTGAATCAATTATGTAACTAAAATCATCTTGAGTTCCATTTACCGGTTCTCCTAAATTATAAACCTTAGATAAATCGCCGTTTTCATACATTTTAACCGCAAAAATATCTAAACCTCCCAAACCTAATTGACCATCAGAAGAAAAAAACAATTCATTTTCATCTGAAACAAACGGGAAAGTTTCACGAGCTTCAGTATTTATAACAGGGCCCAAATTTTCAGGTTGACCAAATGAACCATCCTCATTTATAACCACTTTAAATATATCAGACTGCCCTAAAGTTCCAGGCATATTAGATGAAAAATATAAAATATCATTTTCTGGACTCAAAGCAGGATGTGCACAGCTGTAACTATTACTATTAAATGGCAGTTCTTCAACCTCTCCCCATGAAACTCCAACTTTTTTTGCTTTGTATATTTTAAGTAAAATTATTTCGTCTTGATTAGTCCCTTTTTTTCCATTAATAAAATTATTTCTTGTAAAGTACATTGTTTGACCATCTCTAGTAAAAACTGCAGTTGATTCATTAAACTTTGAACTTATACTTTTATTCATTTTTTTTGGATCTATCAATAATCCATCTGAAGTAACAGTTGCACTATATAAATTTGAAAAGGATTGATTAGTCCATTTATGCCTAATCTTAGCAACACTTCCTGTGTCTCTTGTAGAAGTAAAAACAAAATTATCTCCTACAAATGCAGCACCAAAATCAGAATATTCAGTATTTATTCCTGAGTCTTCAATTTTATATCTATTAGAAATTTCTTTTATTTGATTTAGGTAATTTTTATTTTCAATAAATAATTTAGATCTACTATCTGAACTATTTTTTAAAGAAAATAAACTTGCAAATTCATCTGCTTTTTTATAATCACCAATAGACTTTAATGATTGTGAATATCTATAATAATATTCTGAACTTACCTCTTCATTTAAACTAAAAAGTTGTTCATACCATTTTGCAGCCTCTTTAAAGTTAGCATTAAAATAATATGAATTACCCAATTTTTGAAATAAATCAACAGATTTATAACCTTTCTCAGCAACTTCTTCATATATCTCTATTGCATCAATATATGCATAGTTATCATATTCTTTATTTGCATTATCCAACTTAACCTTTTGACTGAAAACACTTGAAATAATAGAGATAAGTAGAAGTATTGTTATTTTAATTTTCATATTATAAATTTTTAAAAGAACCTAGGTGAAATAACTTTATCGTAGTTTTTAAACAATTCAAATCTAAGAAAAAATTCATGTGAACCCGAATTATAATTAGCAAGTTTTGTTGTTTCCATATCATATGAATATCCTATAAGCCATGATTCAGAAACTTGAAATCCTGCTAACAAACTTGCCGCAGCATCCCATCTATAAGCAGCTCCAAAAGTAAACTTATCATGGATTAAAAAATTTGCTGATAAGTCTAACTGTAAAGGAGCACCATTAACAACTTTTGTTAATATTGCAGGCTTTAATTTTACACTACCAGATAAGTCAAATACATGACCAGCAATAAAATAATAATGCATTCGTTCATTTGCAACTGATGATGAAGCTAAACTTGAAGAATTTTTATCAAAGTGCTTAGTTTCTAGAAAATTTGGAACTGAGAAACCAAAATAGGTCTTATTTGAATGTAAATAAACACCAGCACCAATATTTGGTGAAAATTTATTGTCCACATTTTGTTGTGAATATAAATCACCTTCATTATAAATATTCAACCTACTAAAATCAACATTTAATAAGTTAGCTGTTCCTTTTATTCCAAATGATAATTTAAATTTTTCAGAAGTAGGAATCGTATAAGAAACATCTACAGAAAATGTGTTTTCATCAGAAGGCCCTATTTTATCATTAATAATTGACAATCCTAGTCCTACCCTAGAATTTCTAATTGGAGTATTTAATGCAAATGTATTAGTAACTGGAGCTCCGTCTAAACCTACCCATTGATTTCTATGTAAACCAAAAATACTCATTACACCTCTAGACCCAGCATAAGCTGGATTTATGTTAATTGTATTATACATGTAGTTAGTAAACTGAGAGTCTTGTTGAGAAAAACTAGAAATTGCAACAAGAAAGATAACTAAACTAAAAAATATTTTTTTCATTATTTAAGTCTATTTAATAAACCAAAGGGAAAAATTCCCTTTGGTTATTTTTTAATTATTTATTAATATATAAGTAACCAGAACGTTCTTTATTGTTACCTATACTGTTTCTATATCTTACAATGTAAAAATAAGTTCCTACTGGTAATTCTGAACTTTGACTAATAGTAACTCTTCCTTCAGAACGTCCTATAAAATAACGGTTATTTTGACCATATCCATTAACTTCATACACTAATACTCCCCATCTATTATATATTTCTACTGTATTATCTGGATACAATTCTATATTTCTAATAACAAATACATCATTATCTCCATCACCATTTGGTGTAACTAGATTAAAAATTTCTAATTCATCTTCTGAAGTATCATCATAATTATTGAATTCTAAGAAGTCAGGAACTCCATCTCCATCACTATCAAATGGGTCGTTAACATCATTTCCGTATTCTTCTTCGTTTGTTAAACCATCTCCATCACAATCTGCTTCGTAAAATTCTTGAGATTGAGTTTGTGTCACGTTTATAGGATCAAAATCACAAAAATCATTTACACCTGTTCCATCTGTAACTTCATCACCGTTTGTAACTCCATCGCCATCACAATCTGCTGCATTCCACGCTGGACTTGTTGGCAATGTTTGACTTGATAATACAAAATCACATAGATCTAATGGATTTGTTCCGTCTGTAACTTCATCACCATTAGTAACTCCATCACCATCACAATCTGCTGCATTCCACGCTGGACTTGTTGGCAATGTTTGACTTGATAATACAAAACTACATGGGTCTTGACCATCTGTTCCATCTGTTGCCTCGTCTGCATTGGTAACTCCATCGCCATCACAATCAGCTGTTGAAGTAACTACTACACTTATACTTGCTGTTAAATATGAACAATCATCTAATGGATTTGTTCCGTCTGTAACTTCATCGCCATTAGTAACTCCATCGCCATCACAATCTGCTGCATTCCACGCTGGACTTGTTGGCAATGTTTGACTTGATAATACAAAACTACATGGGTCTTGACCATCTGTTCCATCTGTTGCCTCGTCTGCATTGGTAACTCCATCGCCATCACAATCTGCTGTTGAAGTAACTACTACACTTATACTTGCTGTTATATATGAACAATCATCTAATGGATCAGTTCCATCTGTAACTTCATCGCCATTAGTAACTCCATCACCATCACAATCTGCTGCATTCCACGCTGGACTTGTTGGCAATGTTTGACTTGATAATACAAAACTACATGGGTCTTGACCATCTGTTCCATCTGTTGCCTCGTCTGCATTGGTAACTCCATCGCCATCACAATCAGCTGTTGAAGTAACTACTACACTTATACTTGCTGTTATATATGAACAATCATCTAATGGATTTGTTCCGTCTGTAACTTCATCACCGTTTGTAACTCCATCACCATCACAATCTGCTGCATTCCACGCTGGACTTGTTGGCAATGTTTGACTTGATAATACAAAACTACATGGGTCTTGACCATCTGTTCCATCTGTTGCCTCGTCTGCATTGGTAACTCCATCGCCATCACAATCTGCTGTTGAAGTAACTACTACACTTATACTTGCTGTTATATATGAACAATCATCTAATGGATTTGTTCCGTCTGTAACTTCATCACCGTTTGTAACTCCATCACCATCACAATCTGCTGCATTCCACGCTGGACTTGTTGGCAATGTTTGACTTGATAATACAAAACTACATGGGTCTTGACCATCTGTTCCATCTGTTGCCTCGTCTGCATTGGTAACTCCATCGCCATCACAATCTGCTGTTGAAGTAACTACTACACTTATACTTGCTGTTAAATATGAACAATCATCTAATGGATTTGTTCCGTCTGTAACTTCATCACCGTTTGTAACTCCATCACCATCACAATCTGCTGCATTCCACGCTGGACTTGTTGGCAATGTTTGACTTGATAATACAAAACTACATGGGTCTTGACCATCTGTTCCATCTGTTGCCTCGTCTGCATTGGTAACTCCATCGCCATCACAATCAGCTGTTGAAGTAACTACTACGCTTATACTTGCTGTTAAATATGAACAATCATCTAATGGATTTGTTCCGTCTGTAACTTCATCACCATTAGTAACTCCATCGCCATCACAATCTGCTGCATTCCACGCTGGACTTGTTGGCAATGTTTGACTTGATAATACAAAACTACATGGGTCTTGACCATCTGTTCCATCTGTTGCCTCGTCTGCATTGGTAACTCCATCGCCATCACAATCAGCTGTTGAAGTAACTACTACGCTTATACTTGCTGTTAAATATGAACAATCATCTAATGGATTTGTTCCGTCTGTAACTTCATCACCATTAGTAACTCCATCACCATCACAATCTGCTGCATTCCACGCTGGACTTGTTGGCAATGTTTGACTTGATAATACAAAACTACATGGGTCTTGACCATCTGTTCCATCTGTTGCCTCGTCTGCATTGGTAACTCCATCGCCATCACAATCTGCTGTTGAAGTAACTACTACACTTATACTTGCTGTTATATATGAACAATCATCTAATGGATTTGTTCCGTCTGTAACTTCATCACCGTTTGTAACTCCATCACCATCACAATCTGCTGCATTCCACGCTGGACTTGTTGGCAATGTTTGACTTGATAATACAAAACTACATGGGTCTTGACCATCTGTTCCATCTGTTGCCTCGTCTGCATTGGTAACTCCATCGCCATCACAATCAGCTGTTGAAGTAACTACTACGCTTATACTTGCTGTTAAATATGAACAATCATCTAATGGATTTGTTCCGTCTGTAACTTCATCACCATTAGTAACTCCATCGCCATCACAATCTGCTGCATTCCACGCTGGACTTGTTGGCAATGTTTGACTTGATAATACAAAACTACATGGGTCTTGACCATCTGTTCCATCTGTTGCCTCGTCTGCATTGGTAACTCCATCGCCATCACAATCAGCTGTTGAAGTAACTACTACGCTTATACTTGCTGTTAAATATGAACAATCATCTAATGGATTTGTTCCGTCTGTAACTTCATCACCATTAGTAACTCCATCACCATCACAATCTGCTGCATTCCACGCTGGACTTGTTGGCAATGTTTGACTTGATAATACAAAACTACATGGGTCTTGACCATCTGTTCCATCTGTTGCCTCGTCTGCATTGGTAACTCCATCGCCATCACAATCTGCTGTTGAAGTAACTACTACACTTATACTTGCTGTTATATATGAACAATCATCTAATGGATTTGTTCCGTCTGTAACTTCATCGCCATTAGTAACTCCATCGCCATCACAATCTGCTGCATTCCACGCTGGACTTGTTGGCAATGTTTGACTTGATAATACAAAACTACATGGGTCTTGACCATCTGTTCCATCTGTTGCCTCGTCTGCATTGGTAACTCCATCGCCATCACAATCAGCTGTTGAAGTAACTACTACGCTTATACTTGCTGTTAAATATGAACAATCATCTAATGGATCAGTTCCATCTGTAACTTCATCACCGTTTGTAACTCCATCGCCATCACAATCTGCTGCATTCCACGCTGGACTTGTTGGCAATGTTTGACTTGATAATACAAAACTACATGGGTCTTGACCATCTGTTCCATCTGTTGCCTCGTCTGCATTGGTAACTCCATCGCCATCACAATCTGCTGTTGAAGTAACTACTACACTTATACTTGCTGTTATATATGAACAATCATCTAATGGATCAGTTCCGTCAGTTTGTTCATCTCCATTGGTAACTCCGTCTCCATCACAGTCACCCCCTGGAACATTAAAAGGATCTGGAATACATGGATCTATAACATTAGAATCGCATATATCAGTAATCCCATCACCATCCCCATCAGGCCCAATATTAATAACATTTACATTTGAACCAGGATAAGTAGCGGTTACTACTGTACCGTCTGCAAAAACTCCACCTCCAACAAATGTTAGAGGATCTCCAACACCATACTGTTCTCCATCACCTCCATCTGCATTTGAATTATTATATGCTTCATTAGCATCACTACAACCATCATTATCAGAATCTGTATCATATGCGTCAGGAATACCATCTAAATCTGAGTCAAAATTATCATTAATAGAATCTCCATTAACATCTACATAACCCGCTATATCTGGATCTCTAAAATTATAAACAGCGTCACCATCTATGTCTCCTCCAGGATCAAGACCAGTTCCACCAGATTCATTAACATCTAAAATTCCATCATTATCATCGTCTAAGTCAACTGAATCGGAAATTCCATCATCATCATAATCAAGTGGATCTGGTCCAATTTCACATCCAAATCCGTCATTAGTACCAGAAGGGTTGGCTAACAATATTTTGACAGCCACATTTGATGCTGGATTAGTTACATCAGTAATTTTGTATATTCCTCCACCTGAATTACTAAAAAAATAAAAATTTCCATTTCTATCCTGCCAACACGCACCAAAACCTCCTCCTTGATTATTTAAACCATCTAGAGTATTATCAAACGTTATTGCTCTATTTGTAACTAAATTAGTGGTTAAATTAACTATTCTTAAAGTAGTTCCTGTAACACCAAAAACTTCATCATTAATTAAAGCATAATCATTTGGCCCTGAAGAACCGGGAATAGCAACTTCCGTAACAGGAACAGAAGCTGGATAACTAACAATACCAGTAACATCAAATTGAATAACTCTATTATTTCTAATGTATCCAATAAAATCACCTTGGGAAAAAAGAACATTTGTAAAATTTTGAGAATTTCCAGTAATATTAATATCACCAACAAAACTATAATTATTTGCAGGATCATAGACCTGAACAGTTGAACCACCTGTACTTGAATAAACATATTGAGTAGCCGCGTTATAAGCAGAGTTTGTAGCACTATTACTTGGAGCAAATTGTAATTCACCTACTTTAATATAACTTTGCTGAAAATTATTGTATCTGTAAACTTCAGTAACACCTAAACCTGCATTTCCTACTGTCTGATATAGAGTATTAACAGGTCCACAAGAAATTTGTGAAAACAAATTACTTTTTGTAAAAAATGCTGAAATTAATATTAAAAAAGTAACTATTTTCTTTATATTAAAAAAATCTAATGCAACTGTTTTATTCATAATCGTTAATTTTAAAATTTTGTTAAACAAAACTTAATATTTTAAAAAATTAGGATGTAATCTAATATTAATTATTAATTTTTAATGTGTCGTAACTCAAAATTCGTTTAGACGCACAAATATCCGATAAAAAACACTTATTGTGTCAAAACTTTCTTAAATGATAAAAAATTTTGTTTAATTTATTTTACAATAAAACAATACCCTTTAATTAATAATTTTATGCAAATAATAATATTAAAAGTATTACAAAAAAAATAAAAATATTAGTGGTTTTCTATAATTACATAATCAAAAGAATACAATTAGTAATTTTTGAAAGATAGTAAACAATAGAATACTTAAATTAACTTCAAATTAATAATATTATATTTACCTAAAAAATGCAACTCGTTTTCGCTTCAAACAACAAGAATAAAATTCAAGAAATTCAGCAATTACTTCCTAATTCAATCGAAATATTAAGTCTTGAGGAAATTGGTTGTCATGAAGATATCCCAGAAACTTCAAATACTATTGAAGGAAATGCCATTTTAAAAGCAAATTACGTAACCGAAAAATACGGTTATAATTGTTTTGCAGATGACACAGGTCTAGAAGTTGATGAACTAAATGGAGAACCTGGAGTTTATTCTGCTCGTTATGCAGGTGAACAAAAGAAATCAAATGACAATATGAACAAGCTTTTGTTTGAACTTAAAGACAAAACAAACAGAAACGCTCAGTTTAAAACGGTAATTGCTTTAAACATAAATGGAGAGCAACAGTTATTTGAAGGAATAGCAAAAGGAGTAATTACTTTAGAAAAAAAAGGTGCTGATGGTTTTGGTTACGATCCTATATTTCAACCCCTAGGCTATACTTCAACATTTGCGGAAATCTCAATGGAAGAAAAAGCGACTATTAGCCATAGAGGTATTGCCACTAGAAAATTAATTAATTATTTATCCAAGTAATTAATCTTTATAAGGTGAAGGCAAATACCATTTATTTTTAACTGCTAATAATCTAAAAGCAATCATAAACAATGATGTTACAAGATATAAAACATCTGTATTTAAAGAGAATTCATTAAGAGTGAAAAATAAAAATCCACCGCTTATACTTATAGTTGCATAAATTTCTTTTCTAAATATTACTGGTATTTCATTGCATAATATATCACGAATAACACCTCCAAAACTTGCAGTCATAGTCCCTAAAGCAATACAAATAATAGGATGCAAACCAACATCAATTCCTTTTTCAATTCCAATAATTGTAAAAATACCTAATCCAATTGTATCAAATAAAAACAATGAAATTCGTAATTTTTCTAATCTGGCTTTAAAAACAAAAGTAGTAATAAAACCGAAAATTATTATATAAACATAAGTTAAGTCTAGCATCCAACCCACTGGAGCTTTTCCTATCAGTACATCGCGTAAAGTTCCACCGCCAAGCGCTGTCACAAAAGCAATGATAAAAACCCCAAACGGATCAAGTTTTTTATGCCAACCTGTTAAGGCTCCAGAAATTGCAAAAGCTAACGTACCAATAATGTCTAAAAATTGAAACATTTTTTATTGTTTTTTTATCTTATAAGCAAAATTAACCATAATTGCAGAACAAAAAAATCAATTATTGTGGTAGTTTTAAGCATTAAAACCTCTGAAAGTGAACATTTTACAAATAATTAGCATATCTCACTAATAATCAGTACTTTTGCACCCAATTTAAAATTACACATGAATAAATTTGAACAATTAGGATTAAACGAATCGCTACTGCTGGCGATTAAGGATCTAGGATTTGAAAGTCCGTCAGAAGTACAGGAAAAAGCGATTCCCCTATTATTGGAAAAAGACACAGACATTGTAGCGTTAGCGCAGACCGGAACGGGTAAGACTGCAGCGTTTGGTTTTCCAGTTATCCAAAAAATTGATGCCGAAAACAGAGACACACAAGCATTAATTTTATCGCCTACAAGAGAGTTATGTCTTCAAATAACTAACGAAATCAAGTTATACTCAAAATACGTAAAAGGACTGAATACAGTAGCGGTTTACGGTGGGGCAAGTATAACTGAACAAGCAAAAGACATACGTAGAGGAGCACAAATTATTGTTGCTACACCTGGTAGAATGCAAGATATGATTAACCGTGGGATGGTTAACATTAAGAACATTAACTATTGTATCTTAGATGAGGCAGACGAAATGTTAAACATGGGTTTCTATGAAGACATTACAGCAATTTTATCAGATACACCTAGAGACAAAAACACTTGGTTATTTTCAGCAACAATGCCTCAAGAGGTAGCGAGAATTGCTAAAGAATTTATGAACAGCCCTCAAGAAATTACAGTTGGACATAAAAACTCAGGAAATGAAAATGTATCACATGAATTCTATTTAGTTAGTGCTCGTGATAGATATCCTGCTCTAAAAAGATTAGCAGATGCTAATCCAGATATTTTCTCAGTAATCTTTTGTAGAACAAAACGTGATACTCAAGCTGTTGCTGAAAAATTAATTGAAGATGGTTATAACGCAGCTGCATTGCATGGAGATTTATCTCAATCGCAACGTGATGGAGTTATGAAATCATTTAGAGGTAGACAAATTCAAATGCTTGTTGCCACTGATGTTGCAGCTCGTGGAATTGACGTTGACGATATTACTCACGTAATCAACTATCAACTACCTGATGAAATAGAAACTTATACACACCGTTCTGGTAGAACTGGTCGTGCTGGTAAATCGGGAACTTCACTAGTAATTATTACAAAAAGTGAATTGCGTAAAATTTCTTCTATTGAAAGAATCATTAAAATGAAATTTGAAGAAAAACCAATTCCTTCTGGAATGGAAATTTGTCAAATTCAATTATTTCACTTAGCTAACAGAATTAAAGATGTTGAAATCGATCACGAAATTGACGCTTATTTACCTGCTATTGAAGAAGTTTTAAAAGATTTACCAAAAGACGAGTTAATTAAAAGAATGGTTTCTGTTGAGTTTAACAGATTCATCTCTTACTATAAAAAATCAAGAGATTTAACTTCTCAAGGTTCTAACGAACGTCGTGAACCAGGTAAAATTCCATCTGACGGAGCAGTACGTTTCTTTATAAACATTGGATCAAGAGATAATTTTGATTGGATGACTTTAAAAGATTATTTAAGAGACACTCTTGAATTAGGTAAAGACGATTTATTTAAAGTAGACGTTAAAGAAGGGTTCTCTTTCTTTAACACTGATGCTGAGCACGCAACTAAAGTAATGGAAACATTAAATGCTGTTAATATTGACGGTAGAAAAATTAATGTAGAAATTTCTAATAATGACGGTGGTGGAAACAGCGGAAGAAGAGATCATAACAGAAGAGGTTCTGGTGGTGGAAGAAGCGGTGGAAGAAGTTCTGGTGGTTTTAGAGAGCGTAGTTCTAGCCCAAGAGGAGAAAGAAGCGATAGAAATTCTTCATCAAGAAGTGGTAGTGACAGAAATTTTGCTCCAAGAGACAGAAGTTCAAGCTCTAGAGACGACAGAGGAGGTTCATCATCAAGGAGTGAAAGACCTAGAAGAGAAGGAAGTTCTAGCAGTGAAAGACCAGCAAGAAGAAGTTCTTCAAATGAATCTAACGGTGGTTTTTTCGAAAAAGCTAAAAGATCTAGAAGAAGTTAAACGATTTTCGTTAATTTTCTGATAAATATTTAAGAAACTATAAAATATCTCTAATTGATTTGTATTTTTGAATCAATAATTAAAAAATGAGATATTTTATAGTTTTTTTATTTTCATTATTTACGATAAATGGTTTTGGCCAAAACGATACTATTGTAACTAAACTTTCTGGTACTGTTTACCATAGCGAAACGAGACTTCCCATGTCTAATGTTCACGTAATCAATACTACGAGAGTAAAAGGAACCACAACTGATGGTTATGGTGCTTTTGAAATAAATGCTAAAGTAAACGATACATTACTCGTTTCTTATTTGGGTTTTGAAACCATAAAAGTTAAAGTTTCAAATGATTGGGTAAAAAACAAATCATCAAAAATATATCTTACTGAAAAAGCCTATGCGCTTGAAGAAATTGTTGTTACGCAGTATAATTTAACCGGTTATGTACAAGTAGATACGGAGTTAATTCATGTTGATGAAAACAATTATAGGTATAGTATTTCTGGATTAAACGAAGGTTACGAAGTAGGAGACAAATCTCCTGGAGCAGTATCCAAAGTATTAGGTGCTATTTTCAATCCGGCTGATTTCTTATACAGCGCTTTTGGAAAACGTCCAAGAGAAATGAAAAAACTGAAAGAAATGAAGAAAGATGATACTGTTCGTAATCTGCTAGCTTCAAAGTATGACAGAGAAACACTAGCTGCATTGTTGGAAATTGATAAAGATGATATTCCTTTAATTCTTCAAAACTGTAATTATTCTGAATATTTTATAAAAACTGCAAATGACCTTCAAATTATGGATGCCATAAGTGCTTGTTATGAAGAATATAAAATTTTGAATAAGAATAAGTAAGTTTATAATTGGTTTTAGTTTTTAGGCCATAGATATTGAGCTATAGCTTATTGCTTTTTACTTTCTTCATAAAACTTACTTTCAACAAAAGCAGCGTCTTTTATTGTTTTACGCGTCCAATCTAAACGTTTTTCAAAAATTTCCTCTTCAGATAATTGCCAATCAATCGTAGAATTTCTAAGTCGGTTTGTAATATCTTGAATAATAATTGCAGCTGAAACCGAAATGTTTAAACTTTCAGTAAAACCAACCATTGGAATTTTTAAATATCCATCGGCGTTATTCATTATTTCTTCTGAAAGTCCTTCTTTCTCCGTTCCAAAAAATAAAGCCGATGGCTTTGTAATATCAAATTCGTGAATTAAACACGATTCGTTATGTGGTGTGGTTGCAATAATTTGATAACCTTGAGCTCTTAAACTCTTTAAACAAGAAGCAGCATCTTCATGTTCTTTTATATCTACCCATTTTTGAGCCCCCATGGCAATTTGCTTATCTATAGACTTACCGTACTTTTGCTCAATAACATTTAGCTCCTGAATTCCAAAAACCTCACAACTTCGCATTACAGCACTTGTATTGTGCATTTGATATACATCTTCCATAGCAATGGTAAAATGTTTTGTTCTGTTCTTTAAAACGTCTAAAAAGCGTTGTTTGCGATTTTCCGAAATAAACCCTTCTAAATATTCTAATAAAGCTATTTTATCAATTTCCATTTATTCCTATCTTTATAGCAAAGAAACAAAAAAATAGTGAAAAAATTAGTAGTACTAAGTGGAGCAGGTATTAGTGCTGAAAGTGGAATTAAAACTTTTCGAGATGCAGACGGACTTTGGGAAGGTCATGACATCATGGAAGTAGCTTCGCCAATTGGTTTTGCTAAAAATCCTGAACTGGTTTTAGATTTTTATAACAAACGGAGAGCTCAACTTTTAGAAGTACAACCAAATTTAGCACATGAAATTTTAGCGGAATTAGAACAAAATTTTGAAGTTCATATTATTACCCAAAATGTAGATGATTTACACGAAAGAGCCGGAAGTAAAAACGTAATTCACTTACATGGTGAATTATTAAAAGTCCGCAGTGTTTATAATGAACAAATTATTTTAGATTGGAAAACCGATTTGTTTCTAGGCGATTTAGATCAATTTGGAAACCAATTACGTCCACATATTGTATGGTTTGGCGAAGAAGTTCCTGCAATGGAAAAAGCATTAGAAATTGTGGAACAAGCCGATATTTTATTGGTCATTGGAACTTCATTACAAGTTTATCCAGCTGCAGGATTAATCAATTATGTAAACCAAAATATTCCGGTTTATTATATTGATCCAAAACCAGCTACAATTTACGATTTACCAAATCCACTTGAAGTTATGCCTTTTGCTGCAACCGAAGGAATGAAAATATTGAAAGATTTGTTGATACGTTGATTTGGTAATTTATTTAACTGTATTTCTTTTAAAAAGCAATTACAATATCAAGTTTCAACTTCAAAAAAGTAAATGCTAAAAAAAACTAATCACTAATTACTAATTACTAATCACTAATTACTAAATTTGCACTTCGTTAAAAAACAACAACACAACAAAATGCAACACTTATCAGAATTAAATGCCATTTCGCCAATTGACGGTCGATACAGAAACAAAACTCAAAATTTAGCGCCTTATTTTTCAGAAGAAGCACTTATAAAATATAGAGTTTTAATTGAAGTAGAATACTTTATTGCACTTTGCGAAGTCCCATTACCACAACTTTCTGGTGTAGACAAAGCAGTTTTTCCTGCTTTAAGAGCAATGTATGAGAACTTTTCTACTGAAGATGCACTTTGGATTAAAGAAACAGAAAAAACAACTAATCACGATGTAAAAGCGGTTGAATATTTCATTAAAGAAAAATTTGAAGCTTTAGGATTATCACCTTATAAAGAGTTTATCCATTTCGGATTAACTTCTCAAGATATAAACAATACAGCCATTCCACTTTCTACAAAAGAAGCGTTTGAAAATGTATACATGCCTTCTTTAGTTTCAGTTATTCAGAAATTAAAAGAATTAAGCGTAGAATGGAAAGATATTCCATTATTAGCAAGAACACACGGTCAACCGGCCTCTCCTACTCGTTTAGGAAAAGAAATTTTAGTTTTTGTAGAACGTTTAGAAGAGCAAATGCGTTTGTTATTCAATGTTCCGTTTGCAGCTAAATTTGGTGGTGCAACCGGAAATTATAACGCACACAAAGTAGCGTACCCAAATAACGATTGGAAAGCATTTGGTTCTCAATTTGTAGAAGATATTTTAGGTTTACACCATTCTTTCCCAACTACACAAATTGAGCATTATGATCATTTTGCTGCCTTTTTCGATGCTTTAAAACGTATCAATACCATTTTAATTGACTTAGATAGAGATATTTGGACGTATGTTTCAATGGAATATTTCAAACAAAAAATTAAAGCAGGAGAAATTGGTTCGAGTGCAATGCCACATAAAGTAAACCCAATTGATTTTGAAAACAGTGAAGGAAATTTAGGAATTGCAAATGCTATTTTTGAACACCTTTCGGCTAAATTGCCAATTTCTCGTTTACAACGTGATTTAACGGATAGTACAGTTCTTCGTAACGTAGGAGTTCCTTTTGGACATACTATTATTGCTTTTGAAGCTACATTGAAAGGTTTGAATAAATTATTATTAAACGAAGCTAAGTTTGCGGAAGATTTAGAGAAAAACTGGGCGGTTGTTGCCGAAGCTATTCAAACGATTTTAAGACGTGAAGGTTATCCAAATCCGTATGAAGCTTTAAAGGAATTGACAAGAACCAATACCGTTATTAATAAAGAATCGATTCATACGTTTATTGAAACGTTGAATGTTTCTGATGATATTAAAAACGAATTGAAACAAATTACTCCAAGTAATTATTTGGGGATATAGTTTTTATGACTAAAACTGAGAAAATACTTTTAATTATTATGGCAGCTATTTATTTGCCTATTTTATTAATTGAATTAATATTTTATCTCAGAATAATAAAAAGGCCAAATTTAAATTTCAAGAAATATTTAAAAATAAATTTAATATTTGCGTTTTGTTTTGGTATATGTTTTCTAATATTGAGTTATAAAAACTTTTTAGATTATGAAAAACCAATCCCATTTAAAGAGTTTGAAAGAATTGATTTTAAAAACTTTAGAGGGCTTGAATTAATTAAAAAAAAGTTATATGGAAGTGAATATTTTGCATATGTAGACACAAGTATTGAATATGAAATAGAAGATGGATATATTAAGGTAGAATCATATTTTCATCCTTCAAGTTCATTTGTGTATAGTAAAAATTCAAATAGTAAAGATTTATTAATACATGAATTGTATCATTTTAGAATTACAGAAGTTTTTGCAAGAAAAGCTAAAGAAGAGATTTCTAAAAATACACATTTAAATAAAAATAAAATAAAAAATATTATAGATATTATTAAAACCGAAGAAAGAGAATATCAAAAAAAATATGATTATGACACGTTTCATAGTTATGTTTATGAAAAACAAATTCGTTATCAAAAAGAAATTGACAGCTTACTTATAAATTTAAAAAATTTCGAAAATTCAAAAATAAAATACAATGAAAAAAAATAAATTCATCTTCTTAATGTCCTTTTTTATCTTAATTCTTGGCTGCGATAACAAGAATGATAAATTTCCATTGGATAAAAGATTTTGGACAGTAGATGACTATACAGAAGTAATTTTAGAGCTACGATATGGATATAAAGATGGTGAAAAACTTCCAACCTTAGACGATTCAGAAACTCAACAAATTGTTCAAAAATTTATAGATACAGAAAACTTTAAAGTAGTTTTAAATGATAAAGAATTAGGTACTAAACATAAGAGTAAAGTTGCTGTAGCATTTTTTGACAAGTGGAAAGACATGATTAATATATACAGCGATTTAGATAAAAAAGACAAATATATTTATGAAATAGAATATATTGAAACTTATAAATTTGGACTAGAACTACAATTATTCTATTTTAGACTTGGTAATGAAGAAATTTTAGCAAGTTCGGATGATCCAAACTCCGATTATATTAAAAATATTATTGATTCAAATATAAATACAATGATAGATAATTATTCATTTTATTTAGACGATATAAATAAAGAAGATGCTTTTACAGAAAATGGTAAGAAAATGTATTCAGAAGTTATGAATACATATTTTTCAAAACTGATTGACGAAAATCCAACTGCAAATTATGACAGTTTAAAAGAAAAGATTCTTTTAATGGATTCAAAAACCAAATCTGAGACAATTAAAACTGCTCTTAAAAATATTCTTTCAAAAATAGAAACTTTAAAAACAATATAGTTTCAAAGAAATGATTCTAAAATCCTATTAATTTAATAGGATTTTTTATATTTAAATAATTTTGGTTTTATAGCTACTTCGTTAAATCAAAACCATATAACAAAAAGAATGAATCTAGCCCTAACCAACTTAATAGAAGCCGAGAAAAAAGCAGAAATCTTATTTCAAGAAATTGAAAATAGAAACCTTGTAATTCCCGGGAAAACAGAAAGTCAATTAAACAAAGAAGTTTTTAACTTGGCTTTTGAATTATTTGGCATTCGTAAGTTTTGGCACAAACGTATTGTTCGTTCGGGTAAGAATACTTTATTGCCTTATAAAGAGAATCCGCCTAACTTAACCATTCAAGAAGACGATATTATGTTTTTTGATTTTGGACCTGTGTTTGAAGATTGGGAAGCTGATGTTGGCAAAACCTATGTTCTTGGAAATAATGCTCAAAAACTAAAACTGAAACAAGATGTAGAGCTTGCTTGGAAAGAAGGAAAAGCATATTTCGATCTAAATAAAGACAAGCTTACGGGTGCTGATTTTTTCAATTACACTAAAGAGTTGGCTAAAAAATACGGTTGGGAATATGGAAACCATCATTGTGGACATTTAGTAGGTAATTTTCCGCATGAAAAACTTCTTGGCGAAGATGAAATCAATTACATTCATCCAAATAACAATATTTTAATGTCTGAAAAAGATATAAACGGAGAAGAACGATTTTGGATTTATGAAATTCACTTTGTAAACAAAGAGTTAGAAATTGGTGGTTTTTTTGAGCAATTGGTTTCGTAAAAACAATATTATAATTCTACTTTGTTTATTAAATCAATATAATATTCTTTATTATTTTGATTCAATTCAGCATACATTTCCATTGAAGAATCACTTATTGCTAAAAGTTGTTCCATAAGAATTGCTTTTTGTTCTTCGGTTAGTTTTTTAAGAAAGACACCAATACCAAACTTTTCTTCCTTATCTAAAAAAACACATGTTTTTTTACCTTTTTCAGTAAGATATAAGTTAAAATTACGTTTATCAACTTCATCGACTTCTTTATTTATATAGCCTTTAACCACTAATTTATTTACCGCTTTAGCAGTAGTTGTTTTATCAACTAAAAGCAAAGAGGAAAGTGTTTTTTGGTTGATTCCTGGATTTTCTTTAATTCGAACTAAAAATTGGTATTGCCCTTTCTCTAAATTAATAGATTTCATTACATAATCACTAAACGAGTTTACCGATCTGTAAATTTGACCAATTTCTCTTAAAATTTCTTTATCCATTTCTTAATTTTACTTAAAAGCTATCAAAAGATGTTATTACATCTTTTACTAATACAGGCATAAATATACTTAAATAAAAAAACACCCAAAAAAGAATGGGTGTTTTAATATCAATATTATAAAATTCTATTTTTTATTTACTAACTGCATTAAGATTTTGTTTTGTTCTTTTAATTCTTCTACAGCAGTTTTTAGAAGTTCAATTTGCTCTTGCTGCTCTTGAATAGCTTTTACTGCTACAGGAATTAATTGATTGTACATTATTCCGTTAGGATTTTCAATTTGCATTTTAACTAAATCTTCTCCTTCTTTTACAGTATACCAATCTGAAGTTTTAACAGCTTCTGGTATTACTTCTAATAATTCTTTCGCATTAAAACCAATAGCCAATTCGTTTTCCTCGTCAGTAGTCATCCTACTTCCAATGTTTATTGATTCTTCTTTATATACAAATGGTTTTAAACGCATAATTTCAGCCAAACCTTTCATTTTGGTTTCAGATTTTCCACTTGTTCTAGTGTAAATATTTGGTCCACCAACTGCTACGAATCTATATCCATGAATATCTTTCCAAAATCTATCGTTAGTATTAATAGTTGCATTAGCTCCTAAGTTTAGAAGATTGTTTGTCATAGGACTTACACTATTGCTAAAAAAGAACTCAGAATGTCCATCTACAATATATTCAATTGATCCAATTTCAACAGCGGTTCCTCCAGAGCCACCTGTATAAAAACCTGCTACAAAATCTTTAGTGAATAAGTTATTACCAGTATCACGAAATGTAACACCGTCATCTCCTAATACAACCGTAGACCCACCTCCAAAACTAATATAGTCACTTGGAGCATTTGTTCTAAATATTCTTCTCGTATTACCTTGTACTTCAAAATAACCTGTAGAACTTTCATTAAAAGTTAAATCGTAAGTTCCTTGAGCAATTGTTGTGTCTTCTATTAGAGTACCTCCCAACTTCACAGTACTACTAGCGTCTGTTAAACCATTTGTAAAAGTGTAAGAACCACCTCCACCACCACCTCCGGCAGCTACTTTCCATGTAGCGTTTCCATTAGCGTCAGATGTTAATACATATCCGTCTTGTTGTTGACCGTCTTCTAATCTAAACACATATGTTCCTGAACCACCAGCAGAGACCTCTGTTACAAGAACATCATCAAATGCAGCACCAATGTCATTATTTCCAATATATCTAAATTTTAATGAATACGTATTACCTGCTACAACTGTATGTGTTCCTGAATAAGATGTATTTGTTGCATCTACAGTTAAATTTAAAAGAGTAGCTGCAGTTGTTGCTGTAGTTTCATTATAAAGAGTTACTACAAAACTATCACCTGCACTAAAATCGTTATAACCATAATTAAAAGACACATCAATTGATGTAGAAGTAGGACTAAATGTTCCTTCTGTAACCGTCTGGTTTTGTGCACATGAGCCATAAACTATATAGGCTCTATTACCAGTACAAGTATTACAAGCACCTTGCCAAGTATCTACAGGGTTTACATGCCAAATATTTGGTGAAGATGCACAAACATTTCCCGCATTTAAAGTGTTGCTTAATGTTCCTGAAGAAAAATCATTTGAATATAACGTTGAAGGTCCCCCTCCTGCAGGAACAGTGGTTCCTGTGATATGAAATTTTGCACTTGGTGCTGTATTTCCAACGCCAACATTACCTGTATTTGCATTATACATTTCAGTCCCAGAAACAGTCCAATCGTTATCTGCCCCTCCAAAAGTAGTCCAAATTGTCCCATTAAAATACCAAAATCCAGAAACTCCATCAGTTTGATAAATTAAAAGTCCTGTTGCTGGAGATGCTATTGCGTTTTTTTGAGTCAAAGTCATTCTAGGAATTAATACACCCGAATTTGTTGATGTAATATCTAGCATCGAAGATGCATTTGGAGATGTAGTTCCAATACCTACTTGTGCATTTAAAGCAGATAATGAAAATAAAAGAAATGTTAATGAAGAAAGTAATTTTTTCATGTTAAATGCATTGTTAAAATTGTTAGATTTAAAATTTTATTTACTTCAATTGAAAATAATTTATTAAAAAACTTTCAAATATTGTATCCTAATTTCGGACGCAATTTAGAAATAATAGTTGAACTTTCATCTAATATTTTTGAAAATATTATAAACATGAATAATAAAATAAATATTTAGGGAAAAAACATTTATTTTGTTTAACTAATTTTGATTTATATTAAACATTTATTTTGTATCTTTGAGTAAAATTTAAAAGAAATGAAAAAAGAATCTAAACTGACTAAAGAAAGTATTATAGGAAACTATGCTAAAATGATTTTAGAGGAAAGTAAAAAGCCTAACTCAATTTATCATTTTTGCCAATCTTTAAAAATAGAAGAAACACAGTTTTATCAGTTTTTTTCAAGCTTTGAACATCTAGAAGAAAGCGTGTTTGAAAGTTTTTTTGAAAATACTTTAAACCTACTTTCAAAAAGTAAAGAGTACAATGATTATGATGCTAAAACAAAATTATTAAGTTTTTATTTTACTTTTTTTGAACAATTAACTGCAAATAGAAGTTTAGTAATCTATTTACTTTCAAACGAGAAAAATAAACTTGAGAATTTAAAAAAACTTTCAGGTTTAAGAAACCATTTCAAAAAATACATTGATGGCTTAGGTATAGAAACGGTAAATATTCCACAAGAAAAAATACAAAAAATACAGCAAAAAAGTATTTCAGAAATGGCTTGGTTGCAAATGCTAATGACATTAAAATTTTGGATGGATGACAAATCTCCTTCCTTCGAAAAGACAGATATTTTCATAGAAAAATCAGTTCATGCAAGTTTTGATATGCTTGACATTACACCTTTAAAAAACATTATAGATTTTGGAAAATTTCTTTGGAAAGAAAAAATGAATAACTAACTATGAAAACACTAGACAGTATTCCTACGTCAAAAATTCAACGTGCTTCTAAACTGATACAAACAGGTGCAAAAGTAGGTGTGAATTACATAAAATACTACGGAGATAAATTAGTTAAAACCGAAGAAGAAGCCAAGGAAAGTTTAAATCAAAGTAATGCAGAAGACATTTACGACGGATTAAAACAAATGAAAGGAAGTGCTTTAAAAGTAGCGCAAATGCTAAGTATGGAAAAGAGTATTTTGCCAAGAGCTTATGTTGAAAAGTTTTCACTTTCGCAATTCTCAGTTCCACCCTTATCTGCTCCTTTAGTAATAAAAACATTTAAAAGCTATTTTGGGAAAGCACCAAGTGAAATTTTTGATGTCTTTAACCCAGAATCCATTAATGCAGCAAGTATTGGACAAGTGCATCAGGCCGAATTAGAAGGCAAAAAATTAGCGGTTAAAATTCAATATCCTGGAGTTGCACAAAGCATTTCGTCAGATTTAGCTTTGGTTAAACCAATCGCTATTAAGATGTTTAACATAAAAGGCAAAGATTCAGATAAATATTTTCAGGAAGTTGAAAACAAATTGGTTGAAGAAACTGACTATATTAATGAAGTAAAACAAAGTAAAGAAATTGCTTTAGCTTGTAGTCATTTACCTAATTTAAGGTTTCCAGAATATTATGAGCAATGGTCTTCTGACCGCATCATAACAATGGATTGGATGACAGGTAAACATCTGTCAGAATTTACTGCTGTAAATACAAACCAAGATACTTCAAATATTATTGGTCAAGCGTTATGGGACTTTTACATGTATCAAATGCACGTTATTAAAAAAGTACATGCGGATCCTCATCCTGGAAACTTTTTAGTTTCGGAAGACGGAAAATTAATAGTACTCGATTTTGGTTGCATGAAAGAAGTTCCTGAGGATTTCTATGTACCGTATTTTGAATTAGCTAAAAAAGAGAATATCAATAATCCAAGGATTTTCGAAGAGAAATTATACGAATTAGAGATTTTAAAACCTGAAGATACTACTGAAGAAAAAGTGTTTTTTTCAAAATTATTTCATGAAATGCTTAGTTTATTTACCCAACCTTTTCATGAGAAAACATTTGATTTTTCAGATGAAAAATTCTTTGGTCAAATTGCAGAATTGGGTGAACGTTATTCAAAGAGTACTGAAATTAGAAACATGAACGGAAACAGAGGTTCAAAACACTTCATTTACATTAATAGAACATTCTTTGGATTATATAACTTAATGCATGATATAAAGGCTAACAATGTTATAATTGATAATTTTAAAAATTATTAATGCTTTGCGAGAATACATATAGAAATGATAAAATTACTCAACAAATCAATGATTTAATTGGAAAACCTTATTCCTTTTTTAAATCAATTCAAATGAAAGGAACTGGCTCTCAAAGAATGATGATTGATGAAGTAAGTAACCATTTTAAAAATATGATACATCCTTCAGATATTAATTATGGTTCATTGGAAATTCGTCCCAATGGAATTATTTTTCATATTTCAAAAGGGTTACAACGTTTTGTATGGGTTATTCCATATTACAAATTAGTGATTTTTAAATCAACAACATTAAGTATTCATGCAGATGGAATGTTTATTAAAATTAAAAAAACTCAAATTTCTACAAAAAACAATTCATTTATATCTAAAATAATCGATCTAAAATCAAAACAAATCTCAGATGTCAATAATTGAAAAATTAACTGAAATAGAAATAGATAGAATAATTGAAATGGCTTGGGAAGATAGAACTCCATTCGAAGCTATAGAGTTTCAATTTGGGTTAAAAGAAATGGATGTTAAAGCTTTAATGCGAAATCAATTAAAGCGTTCAAGCTATGAATTATGGCGCAAACGAGTAACCAATAGAAAAACTAAGCACGAAAAATTAAGAACTTTTTCAGAAGGGCGCTTTAAATGTAAACTACAAAGACAAATTACCAATAATAAAATATCAAAACGTTAAGAAAACAAACAATTACATTTTTAAAATATATCTAATTGATGTACCTTGCTGAACCTATAAAATATGTAAAATGGAAGGTAATAAAAGATTAAATTATATTAAAAATGTTATAGAAAACATGCCTATTGGTTGGTTAAACATAACAACACATAGACTTGATATATATGATGAAAAATTGGCGAAAACTCAATTTTTAGAAGTTTTTGAAAATTTATTTAATGAAAATAACGCATCTGCTTCAGTTCTAAATAATTTACCTACTGCATACGATTATATTAGATTAGGCCATCCTTTATCTTGTGTTTTGGAATGGACAATAGCAAATTTAAATAACTTAAAGTCTGAAAATGCAATTAGCTTTGATTCTAAGACGGCACCTATATTAGCAATACTTAGAAAAAATTTATTTGCAAATAAAAGAACTCAAATCTATTACACTAACGAATTACCAAAATGTTTTGAAGCAGAAATAATAAGAAATGTTTATGGCTATGAATTTAGTTTAATAAATGTTGAAAAAGCAGAAGAAGTTTCAAATTTTGATGGAACAACTATTTTCATTTCAATACAAAATGAAGTTTCAACTATTCATCAAAATTCAAATATTGATTTTTACATCAACATTAACGAAGAATTTGGAAGTGTTTTATTAGTAAATGGAACTAAAAATGAAGATTATATTCCAGAAATTCAGCATGTAAGAAGAAGAGAAACCATAGCAATGACTCCTGCAAATGCTTTAAATGCTTTAAAAGGATTAACAAATCAACCTATATGTGAAACTGAAAAAAATAGAGAATCTGATAAAATAAAAGTTCTGAACTCTATTAAAGAAATTACAGGTACGAGTACAAAACCACTAGTCGCATCAAGTGGGTTGTCTATTCAATATGCTATTTTAATGGGACTTATACATGATGCCTTAGAAAACCACAAAGGAAAAACTATAAAATTAGTAGTACCTCCTAATTGTTATGGCGGTACAAATGATCAAGCAAGAAGAGTTGCTGCATGCCTTGATAATGTAGAAATTGTTGATTTACCTGTTGATGGTGGCAACGATATGAACAAAAGTATTGATGTTGTCTTAGCTAAAATTGCTGACGAAGATGCAATACCATTCATCATAGCTGAAATTCCAACAAATCCAAGAGTAGAAGTTCCAAATCTAGTTCAGTTAAGAGAGGTTTTAACTAAAAAAAGAACTACTCCAAACGGAACAATCGCTATTGAACCTGTTTTTATTTTAGATCAAACATTTTGTCCTAATGTACACTTTCTAGGAGAAAATGAAATACTCTCTTCGGTAAGGACTATTTCTTTTGCAAGCGGTTCTAAATTTCCAAGTGGAGGAAAATGTACTGCTGGTTATTGTGTAGGGAATAATAAAACAGTTTCTCTCATGCAAAAAATAGAAAAACATTTAATGCTTTGTGATAATGAAGCAACTGCACTTCAATATGAAATTTTAGCAGAACAATTGCCTTCTATGAATCAAAGAATAACTGAAGCATATAAAAATACACGTGAATTTGTGAATTTTATTCAAAAAGTGCTACCTAATGCTAAAATTAATTTTGTTTCAGAAGAGTTAGCAATTCAAGGCTTTACACCATCTGTATTTTCATTAGATCTTCCAACAAAAGGAAATAATGAAGAAGAGAGAGAAAACTATAAAAGAGCATTGAATCTGAAGTTAATAAACTTAATGATTACTAAAATTCCAAATGAAAGTAAGTTTTGTGTAAGTTATGGACAACTTAAAGGATGTTATTGGACAATACCTGCTACATCTACACAAGGCACAACTAAAGAAGGTGATAAAGATTATATTGTTCGCGCATCACTTTCTCCAAATCTAGATCTTGAATTACACAAAAAGGTCTTTTTAGAATTTGTAGAAACTATTTAAAAAAAATCCATTAGTAAATACTAATGGATTTTTTTATTGTTATAATACATATAATTATCGCGAATAATTAGGAGCCTCTTTTGTGATTGTTACATTATGCGGATGGCTTTCCCCTATTCCACTAGTTGTGATTCTTACAAATCTTCCTGTTTCTTGTAATGTTGCAATATCTTTAGAACCACAATAACCCATTCCGGCTCTTAAACCTCCAATAAATTGAAGCATACTTTCATTTAATTCACCTTTGTAAGGAACACGACCTACAATTCCTTCTGGAACTAATTTCTTAACATCATCTTCAACATCTTGAAAATAACGGTCTTTAGAACCTTCTTTCATAGCTTCTACAGAACCCATTCCTCTATATGATTTGAATTTTCTCCCTTCAAAAATAATTGTTTCTCCCGGAGACTCTTTCGTTCCTGCTAATAGTGACCCTAGCATTACACAATCTGCTCCTGCTGCCATAGCTTTAGGGATATCTCCTGTGTAACGAATTCCTCCATCTGCTATAACAGGAACTCCACTGCCTTTAATTGCAGCGGCTACCTCTAAAACTGCCGAAAATTGGGGAAAACCAACTCCTGCAACAACACGTGTTGTACAAATTGACCCCGGTCCAATTCCAACTTTTACTCCATCAGCACCACTTTCAACTAAATACTGAGCTGCTTCTGGTGTTGCAATATTTCCTACTACAACATCTAAATTTGGAAAAGCTTCTTTAACTGCTTTCAGTACATCTACAACTCCTTTTGTATGCCCGTGAGCCGTATCAATAATAACAGCATCAACTCCAGCATTTACCAAAGCAGTAGCTCTTTCAACAGCATCGGCAGTAACTCCTAAAGCAGCAGCAACACGTAAACGACCGTATTGATCTTTATTAGCGTTTGGCTTTTGAGTAAGTTTAGTAATATCTCTAAAAGTAATTAATCCGGCTAATTTGTTACCTTCAGAAACTACTAATAATTTTTCAATTTTATGATCTTGTAAAATTTCTTCTGCTTGTTCTAAAGTTGTACCTACTTTAGCCGTAACTAAGTTTTCAGAGGTCATAACTTCAACGATAGAACGATCGCTATTTTTTTCGAAACGCAAATCACGATTGGTGACAATGCCTTTAAGAGTCATTTCATCATCAACTACTGGAATACCCCCAATTCCGTGCTCTTTCATTGCTCTTTTAGCATCACCAACAGTTGCATTTAATGTTAAAGTTACAGGGTCAATAATCATTCCTGATTCTGCACGTTTTACTTTACGAACTTCAGCTGCTTGTCTTTCAATAGACATGTTTTTATGTAAAACACCTATTCCTCCCTCTTGAGCCATAGCAATAGCCATATCACTTTCGGTAACTGTATCCATAGCAGCCGAAATAATAGGAACGTTTAAAGTAATGTTTCTAGAAAATTTTGATTTGATACTTACTTCGCGTGGAAGTATTTGAGAGTAATTTGGAACTAAAAGAACATCGTCATAAGTAAGTCCTTCTCCGATGATTTTCGCTGTGTGTGCTTTCATGTTGCAATTTGTAGTTAAATTGCATGCAAAGATAATTAAAATAAGGTAGAATATAGAAATTCCTAATTAGAATTTTTAAAATAAATTATTCATTAGTTCTTGGTAATAGTAATTGTTTTAAAACTATTATTGAACCTATTGTAAAACATAGCGTCATTGTTAGCCCAGAAATAATAATTAAATATTTTACCCAAGTATATCCTAACCATAAAAAGTAAATACCTCCAAATGTTATTATAATTGAAAGAAATGGTTCAATTAATAAAAATCCCTTTAGTTTTTTTGGCAAACTCGTCATTAAGACAAAAATCCCTTGAAGAAAAAAAATAAATGAAAGAGACAAAATATGAGTATGTATAATAGTAAGCATTTCTCGCTCACCTTTTTTAAATTTCATAGTGTCTGCTTCTAAATCATCTTCGTTACCTAAATAATTTTCTTCAATTCCTATCGTAGAATTATTAGTTGTTTGAGAAACAAATGTAAGACCTGTGTAATAACCAATACTTAATACGATTATAAAAGCAGCACAGAAATATTTTGCCTGTTTAGGTAGTGAATACAGTAGTCCGTTTAATTGCATTATATAGCTTTGTTATCTTTTAACATTTTTACCGTTTTTAAAACGTCATTTGTAGCATTTATCATTGAACGCACCGAAATAGTTGCACCAGAAATAGCGTCAATATTATTTTTATATTCTAAATTATCATTTGTATTTTTACCTATAAATTGACGTAACCAACGTGTACTACCAATTTCACCGCCGTATTCTTCTCTATAAATAAGTACGTTTGATTTTTTAATTGTTCCAGTTGCGTCTAATAAAATTAAATAATCAAACTCTGCTGTTTTACTTGGTGCTCTATCTAAAAAAACATAACCCAAAACCTTATTTGAAGATATAATTTTATAAAAATTATTATCATCTACTTTAATAGGTAATGAGGTATTTAATGATGTATTTATTGAAACATTTGTTAGCGTATAATTTTCAATTGAAAATGTTGCTTTAATTTCTTTAGCTACTTTCTTTTTAAGGCTTTTAGGAATCTCAAAAGAACATAAGAAAAAAATTAAAACTGATAACAAAATTGTAAAAAGACTATTTATTTTCATATTGCAAAAATACTTGATTTATTAAAACCAAACAACTAAAGAACAACATTAAAGTTATTCTTTAGCTGTATGATAACTATAATTAAACTAAACAATTATTAGAACCAAACTCCTAAACCAAAATTCAATTGATTTTTAACTAAATCACTTGGCAAAGCAGCGTTATCATTAAATTGATAATCAGCTTTTGCAACTACTCCAGAAGTTAAGTGATATGTAAGTCCTAAAGTAATATCAGTTCTATCATAACCTAAATTTTCAGTAATTGCATCAACTTTTGCATGAGTATCATACTTTTCATATCGCGCAAAAGCAAATAATTTTTGAGCATTTTGAGAAGGTAATAAATTATAAGCTCCTTCTATGTAATATCCTGACAATTGACTCCCTAAATTCTGACCTGTAAGAGCATTATATTCTTTAGAACCAGAAATATCAGCTATTATATATTGACCTCTAGCCATAAATTTTCTATATGCATAACGAGCATCCAAACCTATCATTGACAATCCTACATCTGCTCCATCAATCATATCAACATCATCTGGAGCTTGTGTTTTTCCAAAATAACCTGATAAACCAAGACGTAAACCTGGCAAACCGTAATAGTCAAATTTCAATGATAAATTTGGTGAATTTATTGTAGATTCAATGCCTTTTTGTCTTCCACCTCTTAATCCATTTGAGCCTCCTAATAAACCTCCTGTTACAATACCGTTTTCATCTGAAGTAACCGACTTAAAACCATTAAAAATATATGCTTGATAACCTAATGAAAGGTCATTAAACTTACCCGAAACTCCAACTCCAAGTTCTCTCCAAGTTGTTGGAACAATAGACTTGTCCATCGATGGACGATTTGTACCGTTAAAAGTAGTTGGTTCGTGAAACTCATTAATAATTCCCATAGGCACCAACATCAAACCTCCTCTTAAATTCACATTATTTGCTAAATTATAATTTATGAAAGCTTGTTCTACATAAACTTCTTGAACATGCTCAAATTCTATTTCAGTAACGAATTGTATTTTATCATCAAATTTATATCCGAAAAGCATTACTAATCGTTGAACATCTAAAGTACCGTTATCTCCTTCAGGTTGATTATAAAGCATCTCTCCATATCCACCAACAGTTACAGCTTTTCCATAATTTCCAGATAAAATACGTTGTGCAGCATTTTGTTGTTTTTGCGGATCCAATTGAATTGAGTCACTTACTGTTTGAGCATTTACTAATGCTGTTGCCATTATAGCTAATGAAAATACTAATTTCTTCATTTTTAATTATTATTATTATTTAGATTGTATAAAAATTACGAGGCAAAAATACCAAGGCAAAATTAAATACGCAAGTTTATTTAGAATAAATTAAAATAATAAATGTAAAAAAAATAGGGGTTTGAAAATTAAATAGTTAAAGAACAAGAGAGGTATTAAAATAAAAGATTGAGTAAAAAAAAATATCTAAAAAGTAATCAATGAAATGAATCAAATATCTTTAAAGATTCGTTATATGCACTTTCAAAACTAATTGCATGACAATTGGTATCTATTTTATTTGAAGTAAAATAAGACAGCATTTTTTCTGTTGGCATATTCCCAGTTAAATCATCTTTAGCCATTGGACAACCACCGTAACCTTTTATAGCTCCATCAAAACGAAGACAGCCAGCTTTATAAGCTGCATCAACTTTTTCAAACCATTTATCTGGAGTAGTGTGCAAATGAGCTCCAAATTCTATATTTGGGTATTTGGGTATTAAATTTGAGAAAAGATAATCTATAACCTCTGGAGTAGAACTACCTACAGTATCTGACAATGAAAGTATTTTAACTCCCATATTAGCTAATTTTTCCGTCCACTCTCCTACTATTTCTACATTCCATGGATCTCCATATGGATTACCAAAACCCATAGAAATATAAGTAACTACTTCCTTATTAGATTTATCACCAATCTCTAATATTTCGTTTAAAGTAAGGATAGATTCTGCAATAGTTTTATGCGTATTTCGCATTTGAAAGTTCTCTGATATAGAGAAAGGAAAACCTAAATATTGTATTTCTTTATGTACAGAAGCTAATTCAGCTCCTCTTGTATTCGCAATAATTGCTAATAACTTACTTTGTGTTTGAGACAGGTCTAATTGTGCCAACACTTCTGCAGTATCAGCCATTTGAGGTATTGCTTTTGGCGAAACAAAACTTCCAAAATCAATTGTATCGAAACCTACACGCAAAAGTGATTGAATATATTGTACTTTCTTCTCTGTAGGAATAAAATCCTTAATGCCTTGCATAGCATCTCTTGGACATTCTATAATTTTGACTTGGCTCATAGTTTTCAAAGATAGCATTTTTAGCTATTTTCTAAAATCTTTTTATTGATTGATTTTATTAAAGATGGACCTTCATAAATGAAACCGGTATACAACTGAATTAAACTCGCACCCGCTTCTAGTTTCTCTAAAGCATCTTCAGCGGTATGAATTCCGCCAACTCCAATAATTGGAAATGCTTTATTGCTTTTTTCAGATAAAAATCGAATCACTTCAGTAGAACGATTTGTTAATGGTTTACCTGATAATCCGCCCACCTCAGATCTATTTTCTGAATTTAAACCTTCACGAGAAATAGTAGTATTTGTAGCAATTACCCCTGCAATTTTTGTTTCTTTTATAATATCAATAATGTCTAACAATTGTTCGTCTGTTAAATCGGGTGCAATTTTAAGAAGAATAGGTTTTGGCTTCTCGACTCCGCTCGAAGTGACAGGTTTAGCCAAATTTATATTTTGCAACGTTTGCAACAAGTCTGTCAGTGGTTTTTTATCTTGAAGTTCTCTAAGATTAGGTGTGTTTGGCGAACTTACATTTACCACAAAGTAATCTACATGAGGAAAAAGTGCTTCAAAACAAATTTCATAATCTTTAACAGCTTCTTCATTTGGAGTCAATTTATTTTTGCCAATGTTTCCACCAATTAAAACTCCTTTATTTCTTTTTAAACGTTCAACAGCCTCTAGAACGCCACCATTATTAAAACCCATGCGATTAATAATTGCCGAATCTTCCTTTAAGCGAAATAAACGCTTTTTCGGATTACCTTCTTGACCTTTTGGAGTTAAGGTTCCTATTTCAATAAATCCAAAACCTAAATTTGAGAGTTCTTGGTATAATTTAGCATCTTTATCAAATCCTGCAGCAAGTCCAACTGGATTTTTAAATTTCAAACCAAAAACTTCACGCTCTAATCTTGAATCTTTTACCTCATAAAGAGATTTAAAAATTACCGAAAAACCAATTTTATTTAAAAAACGAATTATCGAAAAGGTAAAATAATGCACTTTTTCAGGGTCAAATAGAAAAAGAAACGGACGAATAAGTAATTTGTACATAGTTGAGTTGTTGTGTTCTGCAAAAATAAGAATTCAACTTTATAATTACCTATAAGTTTTAAGATTTTACTTAGAATGATTTTCTTGAGAAATAGTATATTTGCATTCAATTTTAAACCTTTATCATGCAACACATTATTGATCGCTTTATAAGCTATGTTACTATAGATACCGAATCTGATCCAAATTCAAATACAACACCAAGTACAGCTAAGCAATGGGACTTAGCTAATAAACTAGTTGAAGAGCTAAAATCAATGGGAATGCAAGATGTTACTATTGATGAAAACGCTTATATTATGGCAACTTTACCTAGTAATGTTGACCATGAAGTTCCAACTATTGGTTTTGTTGCGCATTTTGATACAACTCCTGATTTTACGGGTGCTAATGTAAACCCACAAATTATTAAAAATTACGATGGAAAAGATATTGTTTTAAATGCAAAACAAAATATCATTTTATCACCAAGTTATTTTGAAGACTTACTTTTATATAAAGGACAAACGTTAATTACTACTGACGGGACAACTCTTTTAGGCGCTGATGACAAAGCTGGAATTACCGAAATTATGTCGGCAATGGAATATTTAATCCAACATCCAGAAATTAAACACGGAAAAATTAGAGTTGGATTTACTCCCGATGAAGAAATTGGTCGTGGAGCGCATAAATTTGATGTTGAAAAATTTGGTTGTGAATATGCCTACACAATGGATGGAAGTCAAATTGGCGAATTAGAATATGAAAATTTTAATGCTGCTGGTGCAAAAATAACTTTCAAAGGTAAAAGTGTACACCCAGGTTATGCAAAAGGAAAAATGATTAATTCAATGCTTTTAGCCAATGAATTTATTTCTGCCTTGCCTGCCAATGAAGTTCCAGAAAAAACATCTGGATATGAAGGTTTTTTTCATGTTCATCATTTAGATGGAAGTTTAGAAGAAACCGTTTTACAATTAATTATACGTGATCATGATAAAGCTATTTTTGAAGCAAGAAAAAAATTGATTCATACTATTGCAGCAAAAATAAATCAACAATATGCAACACAATTTGGTGAAGACATTTGTATTGCTGAAGTAAATGACCAATATTATAACATGCGTGAAAAAGTGGAACCTGTATTTCATATTGTTGACATTGCAGAAGAAGCGATGAAAGAATTGGGAATTACTCCATTAATTAAACCAATTCGTGGTGGAACAGATGGTTCTCAATTATCTTACAAAGGTTTACCTTGCCCAAATATTTTTGCAGGTGGACACAATTTTCACGGAAAATATGAGTATGTTCCTGTTGAAAGTATGGTAAAAGCAACAGAAGTAATTGTAAAAATTGCTGAACTTACTGCTAAAAAATAAGATAATAAAAAAACAAAAAAAAGGTCTGCATTTGCAGACCTTTTTTATTTAAAACATTTAATACATTAAACGTTTCTACTTATGTATTTTATAATTTTTTTAGCGATATCTTGACCTGTAGCTCTTTCAATTCCTTCTAAACCTGGAGAAGAATTTACTTCAAGTATAAGTGGACCTCTAGCCGATTGTAATAAATCTACACCTGCAACACCTAATCCCATTGCTTTGGCTGCTTTTAAAGCCGCTGTTTCTTCTTCGTCAGTTAATTCAATTAATTCAGCTGTTCCACCTCTATGTAAATTTGAACGGAACTCACCTTCTTTACCTTGACGTTTCATTGCTCCTACTACTTGTCCGTCAACAATAAATACACGAATATCTGCTCCACCAGCTTCTTTAATAAATTCCTGAACGATTACTCTTGCTTGCAATCCATGAAATGCCTCTAAAACTGATTCAGCTGCTTTGTCATTTTCTGCCAAAACAACACCAAGTCCTTGAGTTCCTTCTAATAGTTTAATAATTAAAGGCGCTCCACCTACTTCACTAATTACTGCTTCTACGTTTTTAGTATCATTGGTAAAAACTGTTTTTGGCAAGCCTAAACCAGCTCTTGAAAGAACTTGTAAACTTCTTAATTTATCTCTAGAACGAACTAATGCTTGAGATTCTACCGCAGTAAAAGTTTTCATCATCTCAAACTGACGAACAACAGCAGTGCCATAAAATGTAACTGAAGCACCTATACGAGGAATTACTGCATCAAAATCTTCTAAACGTTGATTTTTATAGACAATAGAAGGATTTTTTTTCTCAATCACTAAATCACATTTTAAGTGATCAATAACATGCATTTCATGTCCTAATTTTTCACCTGCTTCAACAAGTCTTTTGGTAGAGTATAAATTTGAGTTTCTCGATAAAATCGCAATCTTCATTCGTTCTTTAAAGTATTAATTATTATATTCTTATGAATTTTAAAAAGGTAGCAAAAATAGAATTAAAAAAGAAACAAATACTATTTATTTGTAATACTTTAATAATTATATCTAAGATTTTTTATTTTTACTAAAATTAGATGTAAAAAATGGAGAAAAACCCTTGGAACAAAACTGATCAATGGAATGAAGAACTAGAATTTTTAAAGTCAATTGTTGCTAAAGCAAATCTATTTGAAGATATTAAATGGGGAGGTCCGGTTTATAGCTATAATGGTAAAAATATTCTAGGAATTGGTGGCTTTAAATCGTATTTTGGAATTTGGTTTTTTAACGGTGTTTTTCTAAAAGATGAGCAAAAATTACTAATTAATGCTCAAGAAGGAACAACAAAATCTATGCGTCAAATGCGTTTTAATTCTATTAACGAAATTGATGAGAAAGTAATTTTACAATATATTAAAGAAGCCATTTCAATTAAAGAAAAAGTGTTAACCGTAAAATCAACTAAGAAAAAATCAATTCAATCAGACTTATTAAATGAAGCATGTAACCTTAATGATAATTTAAAGAACGCTTTTAATGAGTTTAAACCATACAAACAAAGTGAATTTATTGAATACATAGAAAGCGCAAAACAAGAAAAAACAAAATTGATACGATTAGAAAAAATAAAACCGATGATTCTTTCGAACACCGGTTTAAATGATAAGTATAGAAAATAGATTATTTCTTTTCTGTTTGTTTTGCTGTTAATTCTAAAGAAATTGCAGAACGTTCCATTTTAATTTTTCCTGCCATTGTTTCTACAACTACAGTTCCTTCAGACAATTCAGCAATTTTTCCATGAATTCCTGATTTAGTAATTACTTTATCTCCAGTTTTTAAACCTGCTTCAAAAGCTTTTTCTTTTTTAACTCTTTGTTGTTGTGGACGAATCATTAAAAAGTAAAATATTGCTATCATTAACAATAATTGTATAGCTAACGTTGGTGTCATATTTAATTATTTATTTGTTATTTATTGTGTTACATATACTGCTTTTCCATCTTTAGGAGTAACGTTTGCTTTAATATTAAACGTTTCGTTTCCGGTTTCAGTGTTTGTCGTTAATGTAACTGTTTTGTTTTGTTGACCTGTTTTTCCGTTTGAATCAAAAGAAACTTTAATAGGAGCTGATTGACCTGGAGCAATAGGTTCTTTTGGTGGTTCAGGAACTGTACAGCCGCAACTTCCTTTTGCATCTGCAATAATTAAATCAGAATCTCCAATGTTTTTTATTTTAAATACTGTTTCAACAACCTCCCCTTCTTTAATTGTTCCAAAATCATGTTCTGCTTTATCTAATTCAATTTTAGGAAACTTACCCATCAAAGCTTTTTCAGCTTCAACGGCTTTCATGTCTTGCTCAGTAATTTTAGAAGAACCTTTATCGTTACATGATGCTAATGTTATAACTAATAATGCTAAACTTAATGTTTTTCTTAACATAACTTAAAATTTAATATTTATAATAATCCTCTACCTGTTTTCACAAGTATATTTTCGTTTTTTAAATCTTTAATTAAATTATCTAAAATTCCGTTGATAAAAATACTACTTTTTGGTGTAGAATATTCTTTTGCAATTTCTAAATATTCGTTAATTGTTACTTTTACTGGAATTGAAGGAAACTTTAAAAACTCACAAATTGCCATTTTAAGAATTATAGTATCTATTTCAGCAATCCTATCAGTATCCCAATTTGGTGTTTTATCAATATATTGTTTTGATAACTCAACTTCATTTAAAACGGTTTTACGGAAAAGATTCTTTGCATAATCTTTATCGTCTTCATCTTTATAAAGTTTTGTTACTTTAAATTCTTCTTGAGTTTCTTTTACTTGTTTGATTTGTTTTAAAATCATTGTATTTACCAAAGGAACATCATCTAACCAAGTTAGTTTATAGTCTTCTAAATAATCGTAAAGTTTCTCATTTGGAGCAATAACTTCAGAAAACAAATCGGCAATGAAATATTTATCTTCATCAAAAGTTGATTCAGATTTACTCATATAGTCTATATATAACTGACTTTCTTTAACCGCATCAATTAAAAACAAAATAATATCATCATTTTGTTTCCAATTATTTATTTTTCGAGCATCAATTTTATCCAACAACGACTCGCTGTTTTTTAAAATATGTAAAAATTTGTTTTGAATAAACTTAGAAGAAGGATTTTTCTCTTCTTTAGTAGCTAAATGTTTTTTGGAAACTAAATCTAAATACTCTTCTTCTTTACTTTGAATTTCAATTAATGCAGATAACATTAACAAATACAAATCTTGCATACTTTCAATGCTTGCAAATAAGAATTTCTCCTCTTTTTCTAGATTATCAGATTGATGTTGGTGCATTGCATAAATCGTCTGCATCACCTTTATCCTTATATGTCTTCTATTTAACATACTACTTAAAGAACTTTTAAAATTAACAAAGCGAAAGAATAATCCTTTCGCTTTGCAAAACTACAATAATATTATCTATTATTTATTCTGAATTTCGTTTTTTCTATCGTCAATTCTTTTTTGAGCAATTGAAAATGCAGCTTGATGAGTTGTAATATTATTATCATCAGCAAATTTGAAAATTTCTAAAGCTGTGTTATAGATATTTTCCGTTTTTTCCATTACTTGAGCATTTGTCCATTTAACTAATTCAGAGTAAACATTAATTACTCCACCAGCATTAATTAAAAAATCAGGAGCATATAAAATTCCTCTTTCTTTTAATAATTTACCATGAGTAACTTCATTTGCTAATTGGTTATTAGCAGCACCTGCAATAATTTTAGCTTGTATTTTATTAATAGTATCATCATTAATAGTTGCACCTAATGCACAAGGAGCGTAAATATCTACATCAGCAGCATATAAATCTGAACCGGTATAAATTTTAGCGCCATATTTAGACCCAACTTCATTTAATCTATCTTCATTAAGATCAGCTATAGTTACAATTGCACCACTTTCTGTTAAATGCTGAACTAAAACTTCACCAACGTGACCAATTCCTTGAACTAATACTTTTTTACCTTCTAAGTTATCAGAACCAAATTGATATTTAGCAGCAGCTTTCATTCCTACAAAAACTCCATATGCTGTTACAGGAGAAGGGTTGCCAGAACCACCTCTTTCAACTGAAATTCCAGCTACGTGTTTTGTAACTTCACTAACAATATCCATATCTCTTGTTTCCATTCCAACATCTTCTGCAGTAATGTATTTTCCAGATAATGAATCTACGAATTGTCCAAAACGAGTCATTAATTCAGGTGTTTTTTGTGTTTTAGCATCACCAATGATAACAGCTTTACCACCACCTAAATTTAAACCCGAAATAGAGTTTTTATAAGACATTCCTCTAGATAAACGTAATACGTCGTTTAAGGCTTCCCATTCATTTGTATAATTCCACATTCTAGTTCCACCAAGAGCCGGACCTAAAACTGTATTATGAATACCAATAATTGCTTTTAATCCTGTATCTTTGTCATTACAAAAAACAACTTGTTCGTGTCCGTCAAATGAAACTTGACCAAAAACAGGGTCAACTTTATGCAATTCGTTTGTTTTTACTAATTCTGATGTCATATTGAGTTTGATTGTGTTGAATTATTTTTAAAAAATTATCCGCAATATTACGTATAAAATCAAAATGATTCAAAAAATTAGCTTTTTTTTAATAATTTGACAATGAAATAGTTGATTTTTAGAAAATATTAAAATTAATAAAAAACCATCTTTTTCAATTTTTTAATAACAAATAATTACTTTTTTAATTTTTTAAATGAAAGAATTACAATATTTAAACAAATACTTTGTCAAATATAAATACCGATTTATTCTTGGTATTATCATTACAATTGCCGCTCAAATATTTTCTTTATTCACTCCTGAATTAATAGGTAATTCTATAAAGACAATTGAAGAGTTTACCAAGCAAGAAAATGTTTCTTCCGTTTTGGTGAAAAAAGAATTACTGAACAACGTTCTACTCATCTTAGCAACAACAATAATTGCAGGATTTTTAACCTTTTTAATGCGTCAAACTTTAATTGTTATGTCACGCTATATTGAGTTTGATTTAAAAAACGAAGTATACAATCACTATCAAAAATTATCCCAAGATTTTTATAAAAAAAATAGAACAGGAGATTTAATGAGTAGAATAAGTGAAGACGTTGGAAAAGTAAGAATGTACGTTGGTCCAGCTGTTATGTACTCATTAAATACATTCATTCGTTTTTCTGTTGTTATCATATACATGTATAATATTTCTCCAGAATTAACTCTCTACTCTTTATTACCTTTACCACTTTTATCGTATGGTGTTTTCAAAATTAGCTCTGAAATACACAAAAGAAGTAGTGAATTTCAAAAAAACCTTTCCACTTTATCTTCATTCGCACAAGAAATTTTCTCTGGAATTAGAGTAATCAAAGCTTATGCAATTGAGAAAGAAAAAGAAAAAGAATTTGAAATACTTACGCAAGAAAGTAAAAACAAATCCATGTCTTTAGTAAAAGTAAACTCATTGTTTGGACCATTAATGATATTACTTATAGGTTTGAGTAATCTAGTGGTGATTTATGTAGGAGGAACTATGTATATTGATGGTAAAATTGAAAGTATTGGTGTTATCGCACAGTTCATTCTTTACATTAACATGTTAACTTGGCCTGTTGCTTCTTTAGGTTGGGTTTCTTCATTAGTACAAGAAGCGGAAGCTTCTCAAAAAAGGTTGAATGAGTTTTTAAAAATCACTCCTTCTATTCAAAATACTTCATCTCAACATGATGATATTAAAGGAAGAATTGAATTTAAAAACGTGACCTTTACTTATGACGACACAAATATAACTGCATTAAAAAATATTTCTTTTGAAATTAATCCAGGAGAAACCCTTGCTATATTAGGGAAAACAGGTTCCGGAAAATCGTCTATTCTTTCTTTAGTGAGTAGAATGTACGATACAACTGAAGGAAATATATTAATTGACAATAAAACAATTAAAGATGTAAATCTAGATGATTTGAGAAACAACATTAGCGTTGTTCCTCAAGATGCTTTTTTATTTTCAGACACAATTAAAAACAATATTAAATTTGGGAATGAAAATGCTTCTGACACTGAAGTTATTGAAGCTGCAAAAAAAGCAGTAGTTCACAATAACATTATTAATTTCACTAATCAATACGATACTATTTTAGGAGAAAGAGGAATAACACTTTCTGGCGGACAAAAACAAAGAGTTTCAATTGCTAGAGCGTTAATTAAAAATGCACCTATTTTATTACTAGACGATTGCCTTAGCGCAGTTGACACAGAAACAGAAGAAGCTATCTTAAATAGTTTGACTCAATATTGCAAAAACAAAACTACAATTCTTGTCAGTCATAGAGTGTCTTCGGCTAAAAATGCCACGAAAATTATCATATTAGACGAAGGACAAATTATTCAACAAGGTACTCATAATCAATTGCTCGAACAAGAAGGTTATTATAAAGATTTATACCATAAACAACTTTCAGAAAAAGAAATTGTGAATTAATTGTTTTATACATTTTTTTTTTAGATTTTTGATTTCAATAAAAACCAATAATAGATCGAAGGATTATGAATGAAAAAGAAATGTTAGATAAAGAGGATATCTTTTCTAAAGTATTAAGAGCAGGAAGAAGAACTTATTTTTTTGATGTTAGAGCTACAAAAGCAGATGATTATTACATAACTATTACTGAAAGTAAAAAGTTTACTGAAGAAGACGGTTCTTATCATTTTAAAAAGCATAAAATTTACTTATACAAAGAAGATTTTGCAGCTTTTCAAGAAATTCTAGACGAAATGACTTCATTTGTTGTAGACCATAAAGGTGAAGAAGTAATTTCTGAAAGACACCAAAAAGACTTCAAAAAAGAAGTATACGACAACGAAACTACTGAAAACGTTTCTACAAGCAGTTTTACGGACATTAGTTTTGACGATATTTAATATATCTAATCAATATTATAAAAAAAGCCCTGAAAATTTCTGGGCTTTTTTTTATCCAATTTTTAATCCGTTTTCAACTTTAAAATGAGGCGAAAGCAACACAATGTCATTTTCATCTCCCATAGCGCCAAGAACCAGGCATTCACTCATGAATTTGCCTATTTGTTTTTTAGGAAAATTTACAACCGCTACAATTTGCTTGTTGAGCAAATCTTCTTTTAAATAACGCTTTGTTATTTGTGCAGATGATTTTAAAAGACCTATTTCTTTTCCAAAATCAATTTTTAATTGATAGGCAGGATTTCTCGCTTCTGGAAAATCATTGACTTCTATAATGGTTCCAACACGCATTTCAACTTTTTCAAAATCTTGCCAATTAATTTCAACTTTCATTTGTTTTCTTTTTTCAAATTTAAGAATTTTCAATCATTTTGTAACATTATTCATTTACTAACGTATAATAACAAGAGGTTAATAACTTCTGAAATTTAATTTCTAAACTCTTATTCAAAATGGCTCAAACTCCTTCAAACATGTTACCACTTGGTACAAAAGCACCTGATTTCTTATTATCAGCAAGTAATTTTAATACCAATTTTAATTTTGAAGAATGTAAAGGAAATAAAGGAACTTTGGTTATGTTTATTTGCAATCATTGTCCGTTTGTGGTTCATGTAATTGAAGAAATTGTAATGATTGCTAACGATTATAGAGTGCAAGGAATAGGAATAGTTGCTATTTCAAGTAATGATATCATAAATTATCCGCAAGATGCTCCAGATAAAATGGCTGATTTTGCTTTAGAAAACAAAATAGAATTTCCTTATTTATACGATGAAACTCAAGAAGTAGCAAAAGCATATGATGCTGCTTGTACACCCGATTTTTATTTATTTGACAGTCAGGATAAATTGGTTTATCGCGGACAAATGGACGATTCAAGACCTGGAAACAACATCTCAATTAGCGGAAGCGATTTACGAAATGCTATTGATGCTGTGCTTTACAACCGTAAAATAGTAGAACCACAAAAACCAAGTATTGGTTGTAATATTAAGTGGAGGTAGATTATGATTAAAAAAGCATCTGTAATCCTATTTTATATTTTAGCACTTATATTTATTCTTGATTTTTCTTTGCCTGGAAAAGAAATCACAAGCAAAGTGAGTTCAATTAAGACAGTAAGGCAGAACTACTATAATGCAGGAGGAAATTCGCATTTAAGCTACACACTAAAAACTGAAGATGCGCAATTTATAATTTCTAAAGAGTTTTCAAAAAAGATAAAACAAGGCGATTTTATTACTAGAAAAGAATCAATACTTTTTAATGAAGTGAATTCTTATCGTTTTAATGGTTTTTCTGAAACCTATTCACTTAGATTATTCTCAGGTTTAATCTTGCCTTTATTAGTGATTCTAATTATTACAGCACAAACAAAATTTTATTTAAAAATCAGTGCATTGTCTTTGATTTTTAAAATTATGTTAGTTGGAAATTTGGTTTATGTGATTTTTAATTAACTGAAAGACAATAACTATCTTACTTTTATTAATTTTAATCAAATATTTTACCTTCAATTATTTTATTTTGTGAGAATAATGAAATTGAGCTTAAAATAAAAAGTAATATTCATAATTTTATATTCATAAATAAGAACCTATTAAAATTATTAATATTACTAGCGCAATTACTATTAAATATGTATATAATTGAAACTTATACACTTTTTTTCCATCTTCATAATCTGTAAGTAAAATAGTTTCTGTACTTGCTATTATTTCATTTTTAATTAATAATTCATTAACTAAACTTCTGTCTTTATCTTGAATAAAAAAACGAATTCCAGAACTAACGTTAGAATTCTCAACTATATCATAATAATAATCAATTTTGTTTTCAATTAATAGATATTCAAAAAGGATATAATCTTTTAATAAAACATACAATTTATAATGTTCATTATATTTAACTTGAATAGTATTTCCCATAGCTATTACTTCTCCATCACAACCTCAATAGGTCGGTTCGTTCTTGGCCCGAATTGACGCGATTGCTTTTCATTTTCACTTGAGCACAAAATATACATGTTAAAAGGCTGTAATTGTATAGTTTGTGTTTTATAAACTCCTTTAGGATCTGAAATTTTTATACTGTAATTATCCGCAGGAAATGTATTGGTTACCGATAAAAAATAGCTCTCATTGGCATAAGGAAAAAACCAGCGCTCTTTTTCAGTGGGTTTGCTTATCAAATAGTTTCTATCAAATGAAAGTGCTTTGTCTTTATTAATCCAACTTAAAGTATTTTCTGTATTAATTACTTCGTTTCCATTTTCATCTACAACAGTAATTTGCAAATCGTTTATAACTGCAGAATTACCGTTTTCATGTGGCAAAACAACCAAATAAGAAGTAAAATCAAATCCACAATGCGGCACTTGACTGAAACTGAAAATTGAGAAAAAAAGGAAGAGTAAAGTAAGTTTATTTTTCATTTTTTAGGTTGTTGTATTTTAAGCAAAAATCCGAATTATCTTTACAAAGTTCAAAATAGCATGATAGCAATTTCTTTTTTAATTCTACACTTGGTTTAACTTTATAAGCTAATTCATATTCTGTTGAAGCAATTAAATAATCACCATTTTTAAAATATTTATCTCCTGAATCTAATAAAATAGTATATGATTCTAGCTTAAAACCAAGTTCTTTATCTAATTTATTTTGAAGATTTTCATTTTCATAAATAGAAAAACTATTACTAAAATAAAATCCAAATCCAACAATTATTACAATAAACGAACCAACAATAAAAAAATCTCTTTTTTTTCTTTTGTCGATATTGTCAATAGCTTGCTCTTTATTATAAGCACCTACAGGAACATTGAAATTTTTTGAAAAAGAACTATCTTCTGAAATTCCATTTCTAGAATTAGAGAATGGTCTTCTCGCTTTTTGCTTATAAATCCATTTTTGCAATCCAAAACCAATATATCCCATGTAAAAAAAATTACAAATTCATTGTTACATAGTTATAAACCAACTCTCTTTCCTCATCTGATATTTTAGCCGCTTCTTGCATACCTTTCAAAATTGGCTTCCAACGTTCTTTAGTATAATGACTGGGAACTGGTAAATCGTGGCATTTATTACATTTAGCCTCAAAAACGGTTTTACCTTGTGATAGTTCAGCTGTTAAAGGAATCATAGGCGCTAGTAACTCAGGAGTTGATTCATTTATTTTTGTTTCTTCAACAACAGCCTTCTTCGCATTACATGAAACAAGTCCAACAATTAAAAGTGCTAAAACAACCTTTTTCTTCATAGATTCTAATTTTAGTAAATATAGTAAAAAAGTAAAATCCCGAAAGAAACCTTCGGGATTTTTATGTATTGTAAACTGATTAAAAAAACTTATTTAACGTCAATTAACTCAACGTCAAAAACTAAAGTTGCATCTGGTGGAATAACTCCTCCAGCACCTCTAGAACCATATCCTAAATAAGAAGGAATCACAAAACGCGCTTTATCTCCTACTTGTAACAAAGCAATACCTTCGTCCCAACCTTCAATAACTTGTCCTGCACCTAATTTAAAATCAATAGGTTGTTTTCTTTTGTATGAAGAATCAAACACTTGACCGTTTTCTAAAGCACCTTGGTAATGTACAGAAACTGTTTTACCCTTTTCTGCTTGTTTTCCAGTTCCTTTTTGAATCATTTTATAACGTAAACCACTTTCTGTAGTTTCGAATCCAGCTGCTAATTTTTCTAAAGCTTCTTCTGCTGCTTTTTTTTGTTCTGCTAACCTTTTCTCACGAGAACCTTCAAAAGTTCTAAAAGCTTCAATGGCATTCCATTTTTCTGCTTCTTCTCCTATTCTTACAATTTCAATTGATTCAATAGCATCTCCTTGAGCAACAACATCAACAACTTCCTGCCCTTCAACTACATGACCAAAAACAGTATGTTTACCATCTAACCAATCAGTTGGAATGTGCGTAATGAAAAACTGAGATCCATTTGTTCCTGGTCCAGCATTTGCCATAGACAATACTCCTGGTCTATCATGTTTTAATTCAGGATGAAATTCATCATCAAACTTATAACCTGCATCACCTGTTCCTGTTCCTTGTGGACAACCACCTTGAATCATAAAATCAGGAATTACTCTATGAAATTTTAATCCGTTATAGTATGGAGTTCCCATTGGTTTTGCAGTATTCTCTAACTGACCTTCAGCTAAACCAACAAAGTTTCCAACAGTTCCTGGAGTTTTATCGTGAGTTAATTTTACTAAAATACTTCCTTTTGGCGTGTTAAATTTTGCGTAAATTCCGTCTTGCATGTTTTTACTTTTTTAAATTAAAGTGCAAAATTACTAATAATTTTTGAGTATTTTTGGTTAATTAGAAGCAGAAAAGCATCTATTCAATCACTTTTTGTCCTGCTGTCCGTTATATCTATATAATTTTTGTTTCTCGACTACGCTCAAACTAACAAATTATAAAGGATGTCACTTCCATCAGGGCTAAAATTCATAATCCATTTTCAACATGAAAGCAGAAAACTACCTAGAAATCAACAAACAAGCTTGGAACAATCAAGTTCCAGTTCATTTAGATTCTGATTTTTATAATATGGACGGCTTTTTAAAGGGCAAAAATTCGGTTCCTAAAATTGATTTAGAACTTTTAGGCAATATAGTAGGAAAAAGTATTTTGCACTTACAATGTCATTTTGGGCAAGATACATTATCATTAGCCAGACTTGGAGGCAAATGCACAGGAATTGATTTGTCAGATAAAGCTATTGAAAAAGCAAAAGAATTAAATAAACAACTTAAGCTAGATGCAAAATTCATTTGCGCTGATGTGTATGATACTCCAAATCATTTAAAAGAACAATTTGATATTGTTTACACAAGTTATGGTGCAATTGGCTGGTTACCCGATTTAGACAAATGGGCAAAAGTGATTTCACATTTTTTAAAACCAAATGGCAAATTAGTTTTTGTTGAATTTCACCCTGTAATTTGGATGTTTGATGATAATTTTACTAAAATTCAATATCATTATCATAACGAAAAAGCTATTGCTGAAGAACAATCTGGGACTTACGCTGAGAAAGATACAGATATTAAAACAGATTATATAGGATGGAATCATTCGTTAGCTGAAGTTTTTCAAGCATTATTGAACAATGGTTTACAAATTGAATCATTTGAAGAATATGACTATTCTAATTACAATTGTTTTAATGAAACAGTAGAGTTTGAACCTGGAAAATTTAGAATAAAACATTTGGAAAACAAAATTCCGATGATGTACAGTTTAACAGCAATAAAAAATAACTTCATTTTTTAAGATTAGCTACTCAGCAAGAAACTTTGTAACTTTGGCCTTTTAACATTGCAATCTCTATACAATGCGCATTGATATCATCACCGTTTTACCCGATTTATTAAGAAGCCCTTTTGAAGGCTCAATTATGAAAAGAGCTATCGAAAAAAAATTGGTAGAGGTTCACTTTCACAATCTTAGAGACTATACTAAAAACAAACAGAGAAGTGTTGATGATTATCAATATGGTGGCGGTGCTGGTATGGTTATGAATATACAACCTATTGATGATTGTATTTCAAAACTAAAATCTGAAAGAACTTACGATGAAATTATATACATGACGCCAGATGGCTCAACCTTGAACCAAAAAATGGCTAATTCTATGTCTATGTATGAAAATATAATCATCTTATGTGGGCATTATAAAGGAGTAGATCAAAGAGTTAGAGACTTACACATTACCAAAGAAATATCAATTGGTGATTATGTACTTTCAGGAGGAGAAATTGGTGCAATTGTGTTTTGCGATGCAATTATTCGTTTAATTCCTGGTGTTTTATCTGATGAAACTTCAGCATTAACAGATAGTTTTCAAGACAATTTACTTTCACCACCTATTTATACTAGACCAGCAGAATACAAAGGAATGAAAGTGCCAGATATTCTTTTAAGTGGGAATTTCTCAAAAATTGAAGAATGGAGAGAACAAAAAGCATTGGAACACACACAAATCAGAAGACCTGATTTACTAAAAGAATAGTTTTTGATTTTTTAATTTTTTTTTTAACTTTAAGTATAAATTTTATCCTATGCATAGAATTATATATTTAAGTTCAGCAATTGAACTATTTACAGATGAAGAAATTAATTTACTTCTTCAGAAATCTAGGTTCAATAATGCGCAAAAAAACATTACAGGACTCCTTTTGTACTCCGAAGGAAATTTTATTCAAATATTAGAGGGCAATAAAGATGAAATTCAAAATACATTTGAGAAAATAAAACTCGATAATCGCCATAAAAACATTATTACTGTAATAAATGAGCCTATAAAAAAAAGAACTTTTTCAGATTGGAAGATGGGATACAGCTTAGTTGACCCAACGTTTTTAAATAATCATCCTGAAATCAATCCATTTCGCTTTAAAAACAATACTTCAATTGATTTGATTGTAAAAACATTCATTGAAACATTTTTAAACTCCTTTAGAAACCAAGTTCTTTATACTTAATATTTTTTTTCAAAAGATTGCAAATTAAATATAAAATTGTAAATTTGCATCCAGTTTTGGACTAACCTCTGACGATATCCGTGAATGTTACTCTAAATCAAATAGTTATATTAATATTATGGCAAATTTAGTTGATTTCGTAAATAGCGAATTCGTTACAAAAAAAGATTTACCTACTTTCGCAGCTGGTGATACAATCACTGTATACTACGAAATTAAGGAGGGTGAAAAAACAAGAACTCAGTTCTTTAAAGGAGTAGTAATCCAAAGAAGAGGTTCTGGTGCTACTGAAACTTTTACAATTCGTAAAATGTCTGGCGCTATAGGTGTAGAGCGTATCTTCCCTATCAACATGCCAGCTATTCAAAAAATTGAAGTTAACCAAAGAGGTAAAGTTCGTAGAGCACGTATTTTCTACTTCAGAGAACTTACTGGTAAAAAAGCAAAAATTAAAGAAAGAAGATATAAAAACTAATTCTTTCTTGAAAAAACCTAAAGCCCTAACATCTGTTGGGGCTTTTTTATTATCAAAAAAAATGTATCCTAAATAAGAATATGATAATTATATACGTTTCAATTATCAAATTCTAAATTCCACGCTTTAAGCAATTAACTACCTTTAAATTGTGACCAATAATTCTTATATTTGCGTGACTTAAAAAAAATTAAATTAATTAAACATATATTCAATGTCTAACAAATCTAAAATTATATACACAATTACTGATGAAGCGCCTATGTTGGCAACACATTCATTTTTACCTATAGTTCAAGCTTTTTCAAAGCCCGCAAATATTGATTTAGAAACTAGAGACATTTCGTTAGCAGGAAGAATCTTAGCAAATTTTCCAGAATTCTTGAGTGAAGACCAAAAAATTGGTGACGCATTAACAGAATTAGGAGCACTTGCAACTACTCCCGAAGCAAACATTATAAAATTACCTAATATTTCAGCATCAGTTCCTCAATTAAAAGAAGCAATTGCTGAATTACAATCTCAAGGTTTTAACATTCCTAATTTTCCTGAAGAATCAAATACTGAAGAACAAAAAACAATTAAAGCAAAATATGCTAAAGTATTAGGTTCTGCAGTAAATCCTGTTTTACGTGAAGGAAACTCAGACAGAAGAGCACCAAAAGCCGTAAAAAACTATGCGAAAGCGCATCCTCATTCTATGGGCGCTTGGTCTTCAGATTCTAAATCACATGTATCACATATGACTGATGGTGACTTTTATGGTACTGAGAAGTCAGTTTGTATAAAAGACGCTGGAAGTTTTACTATTGAATTTACTGATGCAAATGGAACAACTAGCGTCTTAAAAGACAATTCTCCTTTAAAAGCAGGAGAAATAATTGATAGTTCAGTAATGAACATGGATAAATTGAGGGCTTTTATAGCAACTCAAATTGAAGACGCTAAAGCAAAAGGTGTTTTATTCTCAGTGCATTTAAAAGCAACAATGATGAAGATCTCAGATCCGATTTTATTTAGTGCTTTTGTAGAAGTGTATTTCAAAGACGTTTTTGCAAAATATGCTGATTTATTTGAAGAATTAGGAGTTAACACTAAAAACGGTTTAGGTGATGTGTATGCAAAAATTGCAGATCATGCTAAACAAGCTGAAGTTGAAGCTGCTTTAAATGCTGCAATGGAAAACGGACCGTCACTAGCTATGGTAAATTCTGATAAAGGAATTACTAATCTTCATGTCCCTTCAGATGTTATCATTGATGCTTCAATGCCTGCAATGATTCGTAACTCAGGGCAAATGTGGAATGCTGCAGGAAACTCTCAAGATACAAAAGCTATTATTCCAGACAGATGTTATGCTGGTATTTATCAAGCTACAATTGATTTCTGTAAAGAAAATGGTGCTTTAGATCCAACAACAATGGGTAGTGTTCCTAATGTAGGTTTAATGGCTCAAAAAGCAGAAGAATACGGATCGCATGACAAAACATTCCAAATGGATGCTAATGGAACAGTTACAGTTAAAGATAATAATGGAACTGTTCTTATGGAACAAGTTGTTGAAACTGGAGATATTTTTAGAATGTGTCAAGTAAAAGACGCACCTATTCAAGACTGGGTGAAACTTGCGGTTAATAGAGCTAGAGCAACTGGTGTTCCAACCATTTTTTGGTTAGATGAAAACAGAGCTCATGATAGACAAATTATTGAAAAAGTAAATACCTATTTAAAAGATCACGTTACAAATGGTTTAGACATTCGTATTATGAACCCTGTTGACGCAACTAAATTCTCTTTAGAAAGAATCGTTAAAGGTTTAGATACTGTTTCTGTAACAGGAAACGTATTGCGTGATTATTTAACCGATTTATTTCCGATTTTAGAAGTTGGAACATCTGCAAAAATGCTATCTATTGTTCCTTTAATGAACGGTGGTGGATTATTTGAAACAGGTGCTGGTGGATCGGCTCCAAAACACATTGAGCAATTTATTGAGGAAGGATATTTGCGTTGGGATTCATTAGGTGAATTTTTAGCTTTAGGTGTTTCTTATGAACATTTAGGCAACACATTTAATAATCCAAAAGCATTGGTATTATCAGAAACGTTAGATGAAGCAACTGAATTGTTTTTACAAAATGACAAATCGCCAGCAAGAAGATTAGGAAGTATTGACAATAGAGGTTCTCATTTTTATTTAGCTTTATATTGGGCAAATGCTTTAGCAAACCAAAATAGAGATGCTGAATTAAAAGCAATCTTCACTCCTATTGCTAATGATTTAAATGCTAACGAATCTAAAATTAATGAAGAATTAATTGCCGCTCAAGGTAAGCCTCAAAAAATTGGTGGTTATTACCATCCAAACTTTGAATTAACCGATAAAGCAATGAGACCAAGTACTACTTTAAACTCAATTTTAGCAAAATTGAAATAAATCAATACTACTATATAAACAAAAAAGCTCTGAAATTCAGAGCTTTTTTTATTCAGATTCTTTTGTCTCTGTATCTTCATCCTTTTTAAGAACAATAATTTTTGCCTTTACTCCTGTTGTTAAATTCCATTCATTAGAAGTTACAATATTTCCTTTATCATCATAGACTCTAAAAGCAGCGGTATTTGGCCCTGAAGTCCCTTGATTTAACGCTTCAAACTCTACTTTATTAAACCCTTTAGAAAGATCAATATAATACTCTTTTGAAGCGGATTCCAATAAAATTTCTGGAATCACAACTTTGTCATTTACTAATATTCTAACCCTGTCACCATCAGGATACTCATGATCTCTACAAACAATTTTTAAGTATTTACTTTTTACATCAAATTGTCCTAAAAATTGATCGCTTCTAAAGCTATCATCTATGGGCTTGTCTGCAATTTTTTTATTTAACTTGTCTTTTATTTCGTCTCCCGGATTTTTAAAATCATTTTTCGGTTCAAGAATACTTTTTGTAGGTTGTTTTTTATTTAAAATGAAATACTTTTTTAAATAATTATCATTTTTATTATCAATAGAACTTTTAAAATCTATAGAAGGTAAATCATTCGAAAAATTATCAGGTATATCTGTAGTAGTTTTTGATTTTAATTCCAACCTTAAAGGCGTACTTTTTTTATCAAATTGAGCATATATACTCATTGAATAAATTAAAAAGAAAGAAATTAAAATTGATTTTTTCATTATATCATTTTTACAAACCTACACAAAAGGTATAACCCTTTAATTATATTAACCATACATTAACAAATGTAATGAGTTAAAATTAAAAAAAAATACCAACTTTGTATATCAAATACTATACCATGAACAAAACTATTAAATTAGTTTCTATAATTGCCGCGATTTTTTTTATAAATTTTTCATATTCTCAAGAAAAATTTACAATTAGTGGTTCTGTTTCTGATGCAAAAAATAACGAAACACTTTTAGGAGTTAGTGTATACATAAGAGATTTAAAGACTGGAACAAATACAAATGAATACGGTTTTTACTCTTTAACATTACCAAAAGGAACTTATACCATTACAATAAGTTATCTAGGATTTACAGAATTAACGGAAGAAATAAATCTTAATTCAGATATAAAAAAGAATTACAAACTAACTGAAGAAAGCCTACTACTAAATGAAGTAATAGTTACCGACAAACCAAACAAAATCAACATACAAAAAGCGGAACTTAGCACCAATAAACTAGCCATTTCAACCATTAAAAAAATGCCTGCTATTTTAGGCGAAATTGACATTATTAAATCCATACTAACGTTGCCAGGTGTTACTAACGCTGGAGAAGGTCAGTCAGGATTTAATGTTAGAGGTGGTGCAGCAGATCAAAATCTAATTTTATTAGATGAAGCAACCATCTATAATTCATCGCATTTATTTGGTTTCTTTTCTGTTTTTAATGCAGATGCAATTAAAGATTTGAAACTTTATAAAGGTGGAATTCCTGCTAAATATGGAGGAAGAGTTGCTTCTGTTTTAGACATCTATCAAAAAGAAGGGAATAGTAACGATTTTCATATGAATGGTGGAATTGGTTTAATTTCTTCAAGATTATTAGCTGAAGGACCAATTGTAAAAAACAAAGCCTCTTTTTTAGTAGCAGGAAGAAGTTCATATGCACACTTATTTCTAAAGCTCACTGACAACCAAAACTCAGCCTACTTTTATGATTTAAACACGAAACTAAGTTATATCATAAACGATAACAATAGTTTATATGTTTCAGGATATTTTGGTAGAGATGTTTTTAGTTTAAATAACAGTTTTGTTAATACGTATGGAAATAGTGTTTTAAATGTACGTTGGAATCATCTTTTTTCAAACAAATTGTTTTCAAATGCTTCATTAATTTATAGTGATTACTACTACGGATTAAAATTAGACTTCATAGGTTTTAACTGGGATAGCGGAATAAAAAACTATAACTTCAAATATGATTTTAAATATTATTTAAATGATAAAACGAAATTAAATTTTGGACTAAATTCAGTTTATTATGATTTTAATCCAGGAAAAATTGAACCTACTAATTCTTCATCAGGAATTAACCCAGACCAATTGGATAAAAAATATGCATTTGAACCAGCTGTTTATATTGATGTTGAACAAACTTTGAGTGAAAAAATTTCGGTTAATTACGGATTAAGATACAGTTCATTTTATCGTTTAGGACAACAAGAAATCAATAGCTATTTAAACAATGAAGCTGTAGTTTTCAATCCAGAATTACAAATTTATGAAAAGGCAACTCCAATTGGAACTGAATCATTTGGAAAAAATGAAACCATAGCCAGTTTTGGCAATTTTGAACCTCGTATTGCAGTTTCATATGCTATCAACGAATCTGAAGCCATTAAAGCAAGTTATAACAGAATGTCGCAATATCTTCATCTTATTTCGAATACGCAATCTCCTACTCCATTAGATGTTTGGACTCCAAGTGATGATTTTTTAAAACCTCAACTTTTAGATCAGTTTGCTGTTGGTTATTTTAGAAATTTTGAAAACGGAAAATATACGCTTGAAGTAGAATCTTTTTACAAGAAAATAAAAAACCGTTTAGATTATATTGATGGTGCAGATTTAATAGCTAACAATGCAATTGAGCAAGTCGTTTTAAGTGGAAATGCAAGAGCTTATGGTTTAGAAATTTTAGCCAAAAAGAATGAAGGAAGATTAAACGGTTGGGTTTCATATACGCTTTCTAGATCTGAGCAGCAAACTCCTGGGAGAAACGCAAATGAAACTGGAATCAATAATGGTGAGTGGTACAAAACAGGTTGGGATAAATTACACAACCTTTCTGTAACAGGAATGTATCAATTGAATGAAAAATGGAGTTTTGGTTCAATTTTTTCTTTGCAAAGTGGACAACCTGTTACCTATCCAAACGGTCAATATGTATACCAAGACATTTCAGTTCCTAATTATGGATTACGAAATGAAAACAGATTACCAACCTACCACAGATTAGATGTTTCTGCAACACTTGTTCCAGAAAAAAACAAAAACAGAAAATGGTATGGCGAATGGGTTTTTAGTGTTTATAATGTGTACAGCAGAAAAAATGCGGCTTCTATTAGTTTTAGACAAAACCAAGATTCAGGCAATAATGAAGCAGTAAGATTATCTATTTTTGGAATAGTTCCTAGTGTTACTTATAATTTTAAATTTTAAAATCATGACTAAGATTATAATAAAAACTACGTTAGTTATATTTACAATAATAATTTCATCATTTAGCTTAATCTCTTGTGAAGACGTTATTGATGTTGACCTAAATACTACTGCACCTAAACTGGTAATTGATGCATCTATAAAATGGCAAAAAGGAACAATCGGAAATGAACAAACTATTAAATTAAGCACTACAACAGGGTATTTTGAAAATATAATTCCTGTAGTTTCTGGAGCTATTGTGTTTATTACAGATAGTAATTCAATTCAATACGATTTTAACGAAGATATTGGAACAGGAAATTATATTTGCACTAATTTTAATCCGGTTTTAAATGAAACGTATGTTTTGACAGTGATTCATGATGGACAAACGTATTTGGCTACCGAAAATTTAATTCCTTCTCCAACAATAGATTCAGTAAATCAAAATGACGAAGGCGGCTTTACAGGTGAAGATATAGAAGTAAAGTTCTTTTTTCAAGATAACGGACTTCTAGATAATTTTTATCTTATTCAATTCAATACCTCATTTTTGAGTTTACCCGAATATGATGTTGTAGATGATGAATTTTTTCAAGGAAATCAAATGTTTGGTCTTTATTCTAATGAAGATTTAAAAGAAGCAGACGAATTAACTTTTACACTTCATGGCATTTCAGAACGCTATTATAATTATATGAATGTATTACTTGGTGTTGCAGGCAACAATGGAGGAAGTCCTTTTCAAACACCACCTGCAACCGTAAGAGGCAACATTATCAATCAAACTAATTTTAATAATTATGCACTTGGTTATTTTAGGTTGTCAGAAATTGATACGATGACTTATACAGTTCAATAATTATTTTTAAATTCGTAGAGAAAATTTACAAAAAACAAAAATGTCTTCACACCATATTGTTCGAGATGACCAAGAGCCTGCATTAATTATAGCTAATGGAGCTGCTTGTAACGAAGAGTTATTAGGACAACTGTTAGAATGGTCGCCACTTGTAATTGTTTTAGATTCAGCTATTGAACGTGTTTTAGAATTAGGCATAAAAGTAGATGTACTTTTAGGTGATTTCGACAGAGGTTTTGATGCTGATTATTACAAAGAAAGTCAATATCCAATTGAAATTATACACACCCCAAATCAAGATAAAACCGATTTAGAAAAAGCATTTGATTTCCTTATTGAAAAAGGACATAAAGCTGCAAACGTTATTTGGGCAACTGGTAAACGTGCCGACCATACTATAACAAACATTACAAATATTGTACGTTATAGAGAAAACTTAAAAATTGTATTATTCGACGACCATTCAAAAATATTTTTGCTCCCCAATAAATTTGAAAAATGGTATCCTAAAAACAGTGTCATTTCTTTAATTCCAATAGGAGAAGTAAAAGAAGTTACTTCTGAAAATTTATATTATCCATTAAAAGGTGACAACTTAACAATTGGTTACAAAACAAGTAGCAGTAATCATGTAGCAGAAGACGGTATAGTTATAATTCAACATGCTAAAGGTGACTTATTATTAATGGAATGTTGGGATTAACTTCGTAACTTTGCAACTTTAAACTCTGCAACACAACTAAATGAAATTCCAAGTCGTATCTGAATACCAACCAACCGGAGACCAACCTCAAGCAATTGAAAAGTTAGCAAAAGGAATTGTCGATGGTGACCAATTTCAAACCTTATTAGGGGTTACGGGTTCGGGTAAGACATTTACAGTAGCTAACGTGATTCAGGAAGTGCAAAAACCAACATTAGTTTTAGCACATAATAAAACACTTGCTGCTCAATTATATTCAGAATTTAAACAATTTTTTCCAAATAACGCGGTTGAATATTTCGTTTCTTACTACGATTATTACCAGCCAGAAGCTTTTATTCCGGTTACCGGAACGTATATTGAAAAAGATTTATCCATCAATGAAGAATTGGAAAAAATGCGTTTAAGCACTACTTCTTCACTTCTTTCTGGTCGTAGAGATATTTTGGTGGTGGCTTCTGTTTCTTGTTTATACGGAATTGGAAATCCGGTTGAATTTCAAAAAAACGTAGTTACTGTTGAAAAAGACCAACAAATTTCGCGTACTCAATTATTACATCGTTTGGTTCAAAGTTTATACGCAAGAACCGAAGCCGAATTTACTCCGGGAACCTTTAGAATTAAAGGCGACACCGTGGAAATTTTCCCAAGCTATGCTGATGATCCTTTTAGAGTACATTTTTTTGGAGATGAAATTGAAGAAATTGAATCTTTTGATGCACGAGATGCAAAAGTGATTGAGAAATACGAAAAACTGAATATTTATCCTGCAAACATGTTTGTTACTTCGCCCGATGTCTTACAAAATGCTATTTGGCAAATTCAACAAGACATGGTGAAACAAGTTGAATATTTCAGAGAAATTGGAAAACATTTAGAAGCAAAACGATTAGAAGAACGAACCAATTTCGACCTAGAAATGATTCGCGAATTAGGTTATTGTTCTGGAATTGAAAATTACTCGCGTTACCTTGACGGAAGAGAACCTGGAACTAGACCTTTCTGTTTATTGGATTATTTTCCAGATGATTTTTTAATGGTGGTCGATGAAAGTCACGTTACGATTTCGCAAGTGCATGCTATGTACGGTGGTGACAGAAGTCGTAAAGAAAATTTAGTTGAATACGGTTTTAGATTACCCGCTGCAATGGATAATCGTCCTTTGAAATTTGAAGAATTTGAGAGTTTACAAAACCAAGTTATTTATGTTTCAGCAACTCCAGCAGATTATGAATTGGAAAAAAGCGAAGGAATTTATGTAGAACAAGTCATTCGTCCAACAGGATTATTAGATCCAATTATTGAAATTCGTCCAAGTGAAAATCAAATAGACGATTTAATTGAAGAAATTCAACAACGATGTGAAAAAGACGAACGTACTTTGGTTACAACCTTAACCAAGCGTATGGCGGAAGAATTGACTAAATACTTGACCAAAGTGGCTATTCGTTGTCGTTACATTCATTCTGATGTGGATACTCTGGAGCGCGTGGAAATCATGCAAGATTTGCGAAAAGGTATTTTTGATGTTTTAATTGGTGTCAATTTACTTCGTGAAGGTTTAGATTTACCCGAAGTATCACTAGTTGCTATTTTAGATGCGGATAAAGAAGGTTTCCTTCGAAGTCATCGTTCGTTGACACAAACGGTTGGTCGTGCGGCACGAAACGTAAACGGAAAAGCCATTATGTATGCGGATAAGATTACCAAAAGCATGCAAAAAACAATCGATGAAACTACATATCGTAGGGAAAAACAAATGGCTTACAATACCAAACACGGATTAGAACCAAAAGCTTTGAATAAAAGTTTAGGAAACGCTTTAAGCGGAAATTCGGTTTCTACTCAATATTACGATAATTTAGAATACAAAGCTGCTGAACCTGAAAGCGAATATTTGACCAAACCCGAAATTGAAAAGAAAATTCGCGAGAAAAGAAAAGCAATGGAAAAAGCGGCCAAAGAATTGGATTTTATGCAAGCCGCAAAATTTAGAGATGAAATAAAAGCATTACAAGAAAAAATATAAACTATGAAAAATATAAACGAAATACTTACCCTTACTGACGAAATTGAAATTATTGAAGCTGTTGGAACTATTATTTGGGACAAAAAACAAGAAACGGAAGAACTATCTGAAGGAGAAACTAATTTTATACTGATTGATATTTTTGAAGGCGCAATAAACGAAGGCGGATTTCTTCATTTTTTTAATAATGAAGTAGGCGATTATGCCAGAGAAGTATTAGAAGCATATAAGAAAATTGGCGCTCCAAAAACCGCAAACATTATTGCAAAAGCAATTGGTTTATTCGGAATTAATAATTTCCATGATGAATTAGAAAAGAGAAAAAATGCCATTGCAAAACTAGACGAAAATGCACTTTCGGGTTGGGAAGATTTAGAAGAAATTTTCTTTAACGACGAACAAGAAGAAGATGTGGTAACGCTAATTGTGGAATATATTAGGAATAATAAAGAGCAGTTTTCATAACATAAATTTTACCACAGATTGCAAGTAATAAAAAAACTGTGGTAAAGTTTATAATTATTTTTTTAGCTTTTTTTCTTCTTGACGTTCTTTCTCTATTCTAATTTCCCTTTCTTTTTCTTCTGATTTATAGTTTTTATACATAAAAAAGGAAAAAATTAAAATTAAAAAGCTCAATGCTATATAACCTGTTCCGTTAATTCTATTGGAAACAATTCCACTTGATTTAGTGAATAACGTTCCAAAACTTGAACTTGAGTTTATTTTAAAAAAAATACCTATTAATAAAATAAATAGTCCAATATAAAACGAAAGCTTAAAAAGTATCTTGTTAATCAATTTTCTTTCAATTATATTATTTACTTCAAACTCTGATTTAAAATCCATTTCTTCGTTGGTTCTATCCAAACGTTTAAAGGTTTGTATATGAAACCGTGACCTAAATTTGTCTTTAATTCAATTTGTTCAAATTTAGTAGTAAAATTATCTTTGGCTTTCCAATAATCATAATTTTTTCCAGCAATTTCATCAGATGAATCATAAATACATAAAACTTGTCCGTGAAATTTCCAATCGTTGTTCATTTCTTGGTAATCGTTATTTCCGGCAAGGAAAACATAATTAATTTCATTTGGATTTAAACTAGAAATGTTACAAGCAATAATAGCACCTTTTGAAGCTCCAATTACTATTATATTTTTTGCTTCAATACCGCTTTCTAAGAGTTCATCAATTTGTTTGGAAACTTTTTCAGCATAAAGCTTATAATCTACATTACTGTTTCTAATTTCAGCGTGAACAATTCCATTATCAACTTTTAAAGCAGTAATAATACTATCTAATTCGTATTTACCAAATTGTTCACTAACAGCATTTTTACCTTGTTGTTCTATGATTCTTCCGTGAAGATAAAAAATGTGCTTTGTAGGCAATTGAGCGTTGCAACTACTGAAAGTAATTGCAACTAAAAAGAATATGAAAAGTTTTAATTTCATTCGACTAATTATGCTGTTCACTAAAAAAAGAAAGCAAAGTATCACCATCAACCATTCTGTTTGGAGAATCTTCCATCAATTTTAAAACACGTTTCATGGCAAAAGGATTCAACCCCATATTAATACCTATTTCATTGATTTTAATTTGCTCACGGTCGTGCAAAACACCATCGGAATGCATTAATAAAGCCAAACGGTAAAACTGACAAATTCTATGAAATTCGTCTTTAATCACTACTTTTTCAACTCTTTTATCAAATAACTTTTGAAGTGTTTCTTTATCTACTTCAAGTTCATGAGCCACCATTTCAATAAAATCATATTCACGGTCGTGCAATTCTCCATCTACTAATGCAAAACCAATCATTTCTTGTAATAAGCCAATTTTTTCCTGATAAGTGTCCATATAAATGTTATTCTTTTTTGTAAAAATAATAAATCTGAATTTAATTGAATATCTTTGAACCATATTTATTAGACAAATGACAAATAACGATATTTTTAAGAAATTAAGAGTTGCATTACAACTTCGTGACGACCAAATTGTAGAAATTTTAGAACTGGTAGATTTTAGAGTTTCTAAAGGAGAATTGGGTAATATTTTCAGAAAAGAAGACCATAAAGACTATATGGAATGTGGCGACCAATTGTTACGTAATTTCTTAAACGGTTTGGTTATTCACTTAAGAGGAACAAAGGAAAATCCTAAAAATCCAAAAGACGTCATTAAAAGTCATAAACCTAAAGACGCTAAACCTGAATTTAAGGCCAAAAAACCTGAATTCAAGTCGGATAAAAAAGCACCAACTTCTGGAGATAAAAAACCGTTTGAAAAGAAGAAAAACTTTAAAAATGCACCTAAGAAAATTCAGGTAGTTGAAAAAGTGAAGTTTAAAAATGGTAAACCAAATCAAAAAGATTAGCTAAAAATTAAAACTCATAGTAACATAGCTCTGTTTTACTAAAAAAGTGAAACGTCTTTATTAAAAAGTAAAATCCTATGTGTCTATGTGGTTAAAAAACAAACGAAACGGATAATAAAACTAAATTCCCTATTTTTGATAAAATTTAAATAAATGCAATTTAAACATCCAGAAATTTTATACTTCCTTTTTCTGTTGGTGATTCCAATTTTAGTGCATTTATTTCAATTCCGTCGTTTTAAAAAAGAGTTCTTTACCAATGTAAAGCTGCTTAAAGAAATTCAAATCCAAACCCGAAAAAGTAAAAGCATTAAAAAATGGCTTTTATTAGCTACACGTTTATTGTTGTTAGCCGCTTTAATAATTGCATTTGCACAACCTTTTTTCAATGCAAAAGATGCTGTAAATAAAGAAAATGAATTGGTCATTTTATTAGACAATTCATTTTCTATGCAAGCTAAAGGAGCAAAAGGCGAACTTTTAAAACGAAGTATTCAAGAACTTTTAGAAAGCTTTCCAGAAAATCAGACCTTTTCGTTACTTACAAATTCGGAAGTATTTTGGGATACCGATATAAAATCGATACAAAAAGAATTACAAAATTTAGACTACGCTCCTACTTCATTTGAATTAGATGCTTTAATCAATCAAATAGAATTAAAGAAACCCAACAGCTCTAAAGATTACATGATTATTTCAGATGGAATTTCAGTTACTTCTGAAAAAATCAACACCATTTCCGAAAATAATGAAATTTATTGGTTGCAACCAAAGGCAGAAAAGTCAGTCAATATAAGTATTGAAAATGCAACAATTACTGAAGTTTCCGATGCTTTTTATACTTTAGAAGTTGTATTGAAAGCTTTTGGAACTGTTGAAAATGAAATTCCACTTACTTTATATAATAACGATAAAGCAATTGCCAAAACACAAGTCACGTTTGAGAAAAGCGAACAAAAAATAAAATTGTCTATTCCTAAAAAGGAAATGGCCGGAAGAATTGTAATTCAAGACAACAGTTTGCAATTTGACAACGTATTTTTCTTTACCATTCAATCGCACGAAAAAACAAATGTTGCTATTATTGGCGAGGTTTCTAAAAATAAATTCCTACATCGCATTTACACAAATGAAGATTTTGTAACGTATGAAACTACTTTAGAACAGTTGGATTTTAATCGTTTAGAAAATCAACAAACCATCGTTCTAAATGAAGTAAAAGAAATTTCACAAGCTTTACAAACCAACTTGGTTTCGTTTTATGAAAAAGGCGGAAACGTAATTGTGATTCCTTCTACTGAAAGTAATTTAGAAAGCTTGAATGGTTTATCGAAGAAAATTGGAAACGTAACTTTTTCAAATCCTTCAAAAACAGAAAAGCAAATTACGAAGATTAGTTTCAATCATCCAGTATATAAAAATGTGTTTGAAAAGAATGTTACTAATTTTCAATATCCAAAGGTAAATTCAAACTTCATAGTTTCTAAAAATAGTTCACCTATATTACAATTTGAAGATGCTGAAATTTTCATAAGTTCGGTAACTAATAAATTAGGAACCGTGTACTTTTTTGCTTCAGCTATAAATAAAACCAATAGTAATTTCCAAAATTCGCCTTTAATTGTTCCAACGTTTTTTAATATGGCAATGGGTAACGATACCAAAGATAAGTTGGCTTTTACCATAAGTGAAAATGAAACTAAAATTATTGATGCTGATTTGAAAAAAGATGAAGTGGTTTCTGTTTCCAATGAAAGCAACAGTTTTATTCCAATGCAACAAATTTTAAGTAATAAAGTAAAGTTGACTTTTGGAGATTATCCTGAACAAGCAGGAAATTATAATGTAAAACAAAAGGATAAATTAATTACTTCGTTGAGTTTTAATTTTCCAAGAAATGAAAGCGATGTAACTTTGCAAAGCACACTAAATAATGATAATTTTGCCAAAATAAATTCGGTGGATGAAGTTTTGAATGATTTACACACAAAACGAACAGATACGGTTTTATGGAAATGGTTTATTATAACAACACTACTACTTTTATTGATTGAACTACTCATCCAAAAATTTGTAAAATGACAAATATTGTTTTAAAAAACGCCACAATTATTGATCCAAAAAGCGCTTTTCATAAGCAAATCCTTGATATTAAAATTCAAGATGGAAAAATCATTGAAATAGGAAATAACCTAGCTTCTGATGCAAATTTCATTGAAATTGTGGAAGACAATTTACATGTTTCTCAAGGTTGGATGGACAGCTCGGTTTCTTTTGGAGAACCAGGTTTTGAAGACAGAGAAACAATTGCAAACGGATTAAAAGTAGCGGCAAAAAGTGGATTTACAGCTGTTGCGTTACAACCAAATAGTTTTCCTGTAATTGACAACCAATCGCAAATACGATTTGTATTAGATAAAGCAAAAAATCAAGCGACTACTTTGTATCCAATTGGAGCTTTAACAAACGGTAGCGAAGGAAATGATTTAGCGGAATTATTTGACATGAAAAACGCAGGTGCCATTGCTTTTGGAGATTATAACAAAGCGATTCAAAATGCCAACATCCAAAAAATAGCCTTGCAATATGTACAAGATTTTAACGGATTGGTTATCAGTTTTTGTCAAGATAACAATATTAAAGGAAAAGGAATTGTACATGAAGGTCCGATTTCTACAAGACTAGGTTTAAAAGGAATTCCAACATTAGCCGAAGAGTTACACATTGCTAGAAACTTGTTTCTTTTAGAATATACAGGAGGAAAAATGCACATTCCTACCATTTCAACTATAAAATCGATTGAATTAATCAAGGAAGCTAAAGCTAAAGGATTACAGGTTACCTGTAGTGTTGCCGTACATCAATTGGTCTTAACAGATGATCAATTAGAAGGTTTTGACTCTCGTTATAAAGTGAATCCGCCTTTACGAGATGAAGTAACAAGAAAAGCCTTGATCAATGCTGTAATCGATGGAACAATAGATTGCATAACATCTGACCATAATCCGTTAGACATTGAACATAAAAAATTAGAATTTGATTTAGCAAAAGATGGAACAATTGGGCTTGAAAGTGCTTTTGGAGCTTTGCAAACGGTTCTTCCGCTAGAAGTTGTAATTGAAAAATTGACTTCAGTAAAATCTATTTTTGGAATAGAGGAAAACACAATAGAAGTCGGTTCAACAGCTAATTTAAGTTTGTTCAATGCAAATAGCAATTGGACTTTCACTAAAGAAAACATATTGTCAAAATCTAAAAACTCAGCTTTTTTAGGTCAAACTATGAAAGGAAAAGCATTAGGAATTTACAATAACAATACTTTAATTTTATAAGCATGCAAAACGATATTGAAAAAGGAAAAACGACAGCGATTGTTAGTTATTTTACAATTATTGGAAGTATAGTGGCCATTTTTATGAATCAAGAGGAAAAGCGAAGTGAATTTGCAAGTTTCCATATTCGTCAAACTTTAGGTATTTTCTTGACTTGGGCCTTATTTGGCTATTTTGTTGGAAATTTTGATAGTTGGATTATGTCGACTGCTTTATATGTAATGATTTTTTTACTTTGGATTTATGGTTTTTTAGGAGCTTTAACAGGTGAAAGAAGAATCGTTCCAATAGTTGGTGAATTATACCAAAAAGCTTTTAAGAATTTGTAAAATAAAAAAATGAACTTAACATACTTACTTAGAGAACCAAAAATAAAACAAGAGAAAAATCCGTTATTACTATTACTTCACGGCTATGGTAGTAACGAAGAAGATTTATTTTCTTTCGCAAGTGAATTACCCGATGAATATTATGTGGTTTCAGTAAGAGCACCTTATGATTTAACACCTTACGGACATGCTTGGTATGCGATACATTTTGATGCAGATGAAAATAAATTTTCTGATGATGCACAGGCTATCGAATCTAGAGATTTAATTGTTCAATTTATTGATGAATTAATTGCTAAATACCCTATTGATGCTTCTCAAGTCAGTTTGATTGGCTTCAGTCAAGGTGCTATCTTAAGTTACGCTACTGCCCTATCTTATCCAGAAAAAATTTCCAGAGTCGTTGCCTTAAGCGGCTATTTAAATGAAAAAATAATTACTGAAGATTTCAAATCTAAAGAATTTAGTAATTTAAAATTCTTCGTTTCTCACGGAACTGTAGATCAAGTAATACCAGTGGATTGGGCAAGGAAAGCCAAACCGTTTATGGAAAATTTAGGTTTAGATGTTATGTATAAAGAATATCCAATTGGTCACGGTGTTGCTCCTCAAAACTTTTATGATTTTAAGAATTGGCTTGATTCTACAAAATAACAAACTAAAAAGATAAGTTTAAACTAAATTATAATTTGTATTTTTGAGTTTTAAAATCAATAAAATTATGGCAAATATTACATTAGGAGGAAATCCAATACATACTTCAGGAGAATTACCAGCAGTTGGTTCAAAATCACCTGATTTTTCTTTAATTCAAAACGATTTATCAACAACTTCTTTATCAGATTTTGCTGGTAGTAAATTAGTTTTAAATATCTTTCCAAGTATCGATACAGGAACTTGTGCTACATCTGTAAGAACTTTTAATCAAAAAGCTAGTACACTTGAAAACACTAAAGTATTATGCATTTCTCGTGATTTACCTTTTGCCCAAAAACGTTTTTGTGGAGCTGAAGGATTAGAAAATGTTGTAAATCTTTCTGATTTTAACACGGGACAATTTGGTAAAGATTTTGGATTAGAAATTATTGATGGACCTTTAGCCGGATTACATTCTAGAGTTGTAATTGTTTTAGATGAAAATGGAATTGTAAAACATGCAGAGCAAGTTGGTGAAATTGCAGACGAACCAAATTATGAAGCAGCTTTAAAAGCATTATAATTTATGAAGTTTGAAAAAGATGAACGCTTTTTATCTGGAAGGATGAAAAGCTTTAAATTTGCTATTCTTGGTGCTTATAAACTAGTAAATACTGAGCATAGTGTTATTTCTCAAGTATCAATCGGTATACTTATAACTATTGCAGGTTTTTACTTTGAAATAACCAAAACTGAATGGCTGTTTCAAACCTTAGCTATTGGATTAGTTTTAAGTATTGAAGGATTAAATACAGCTGTAGAAAAAATTGCAGATTTTATTCATCCTGATTATCATGAAAGAATTGGATTTATTAAAGATATTGCAGCTGGAGCTGTTTTCTTTGCAGCAATGACGGCTTTAATAATTGCAGTTATAATTTATATTCCTTATTTATCTTAAAAACCTTATTTTTGTTAATTAGTGTTTAGTCCATGACCAAAAAAAGTAAAAAAGAATCTCAAAATAACGATACATCTAGTAAAGTAAATCGTGTTCCCAAGAAATTATCAAGACAACAAAAATTCAGTATTGGAATTTTATTGGCTTTAATTGCTTTGGCTTTACTTTTGTCATTTATATCGTACTTTTTAACTGGACATAATGATCAGAGTCAAGTACTTGAAGTTTTTGACAGAGAAAGAAAAGTAGATAATTGGTTAGGTAAAATTGGGGCTTATTTATCCGATTTATTTATTTACAAAGGATTTGGTGTAGCTTCATTTATATTTATTAGAATATTATTTTTAGCAGGAACATATTTAATCTTAGACCTTTCTTTATCTAAATTAAAGAAAACATTTTTTTGGGATTTATACTTAATCATTATAATTTCAATAGGTTTTGGTTTTTTCTGGGGTTCTTTACCAGAATTAGGAGGTACAATAGGTTTTGAAATGAATTTATTTATCCAAGATTATATTGGAAAAGCAGGAACAGCGTTATTGCTTATTTTTGGATTAGTTCTCTTTTTAGTTTTTAAAATTAGAATCTCTCCAGATAAGATAAAAGAAGCCTTTGAACGACCAAGTAAAGAATTAAATGAAGAAATTGATCAAAAAGATTTACTTCAAGATGTAAGTTTTGAAGATAATTCTACTCCTTCTCATGATATTGTTGCTTCTACAGATATTACTACTGGTGATGATGATTTTATTATCAGAGAAGATGAAGAAGCTATTTCAAAAATCGAAATGAAACAACCTTCTTCGTTTGAAATTAATAAAGAAGATTTAAAACCAACAATTTCAAATGCTTCTGAATTAAGTTTAGAACCAAAAGTAAAAGAAGAAGACATATCTGATCCCGAAATTAAGTCTAGTGATGATTTTGTTATCGAAAAAGTTGAAGAAGAAGAATCTTTAACTGAAAATCTTTCGGCTCGATTGGTTCAAGATTTTGGAGAATTTGATCCAACACTTGAATTGTCTAATTACCAATTACCCCCTATTGAGTTATTAAAAGATTATACAGGTGGAGGAATAACTATTAATCAAGCTGAACTTGAAGAAAACAAAAATAGAATTGTAGACACTTTAAAAAACTACAATATTGGAATTTCTCAAATTAAAGCTACTGTTGGACCAACGGTTACTTTATATGAAATTGTTCCTGATGCAGGAATTCGAATTTCAAAAATAAAAAACCTAGAAGATGATATTGCATTATCACTTGCAGCCTTAGGTATTCGTATTATTGCTCCCATCCCTGGAAAAGGAACAATTGGTATTGAAGTTCCTAATAACAACCCAACGATGGTTTCTATGAAGAGTGTTATCTCTTCTCCAAAATTCCAACAAGCAGAAATGGAACTTCCAATTGCTATTGGTAAAACTATTTCAAATGAAACATTTGTAGTGGATTTAGCAAAAATGCCTCACCTTTTAATGGCGGGAGCAACAGGGCAAGGAAAATCGGTTGGTTTAAATGCTATTTTAGCTTCACTACTTTACAAAAAGCATCCAGCTGAAGTTAAATTTGTATTGGTCGATCCTAAAAAAGTAGAATTAACTCTTTTTAATAAAATTGAACGTCATTATTTGGCTAAATTACCCGATAATGAAGAAGCAATTATTACAGACAACACTAAAGTAATTAATACTTTAAACTCATTATGTATTGAAATGGACAACCGTTATTCTTTATTAAAAGATGCAATGGTTCGTAATATTAAAGAATACAATGAAAAGTTTAAAACACGAAAATTAAATCCAGAAAACGGACATCGTTTTTTACCTTATATCGTTTTAGTAGTTGATGAATTTGCCGATTTAATCATGACGGCCGGTAAAGAGGTAGAAACTCCTATAGCGCGTTTAGCTCAATTGGCACGAGCAATAGGTATACATTTAATTATAGCTACACAAAGACCATCTGTGAATGTAATTACAGGTATGATAAAAGCAAATTTCCCAGCTAGAATTGCATTTAGAGTTATGTCAAAAATTGACTCAAGAACCATTTTGGATGCTGGCGGTGCCGATCAATTAATTGGTCGAGGAGATATGCTTTACACTAACGGAAATGATATGGTTCGTGTACAATGTGCATTCATTGATACTCCAGAGGTAGAAAAGGTTTGTGATTTTATTGGTGAACAAAAAGCGTATCCTGACGCATACCTTTTACCAGAGTATGTTGGTGAGGAAAGTGGCACGACTCTTGATATTAATATTTCGGAAAGAGATGCACTCTTTAGAGAAGCTGCAGAAGTTATTGTTACAGCTCAACAAGGAAGTGCTTCGCTTATACAAAGAAAATTAAAATTAGGTTATAACAGAGCCGGAAGAATAATAGACCAACTAGAAGCTGCCGGTATTGTAGGTGGGTTTGAAGGCAGTAAAGCTCGTTCTGTATTAATTCCTGATTTAGTAGCTCTTGAACAATTTTTAAATAACGAACAAAATAACAATTAAACGAAATGAATAATTTTTTCAAAGTATTTTTCCTACTTGTAATTGGTTTTTCAATGCAAGCACAAAACGCAACTAAAGCCAAGAACCTTTTAGATGAAGTTTCTGCTCAAATAAAATCTTATGACAATATTGTGATTGACTTTAAATACTCTTTAAATAATCCAAAAGAAAACATTAATCAAGAAAGCAAGGGAAATGTAGCATTAAAAGGAAATTTATACAATTTAAATTTCATGGGAGTTACAAAAATATTTGATGGAAAAAAAGTGTATACAATTGTTCCTGAAGATGAAGAAATAACAATTTCTAAATTTGATGATAACGATGATAACGCTGTTACACCATCAAAAATGCTTACTTTTTTTCAATCTGGATACAAATATTCGTGGGATATTTTACAAAATGTAAAAGGAAGAAAAATACAATATATTAAACTTATACCAATAAGTTCAAAAGATCAAAGAAAAGAAATTTTACTTGGAATAGATGTACAAACAAAGAATATTTACAATCTAATTGAAACAGGCAAAAACGGTACAAGAACAACATTAACTGTTAATTCTTTTAAAACAAACCAACCTTTGTCAAAAAATCATTTTAACTTTACACAATCAAAGTATCCTAACTACTACATCAACAGATTAGATTAAAAGGTGAAAATTTTAGATAAGTATATTTTAAAATCTTACATGATTACATTTACTACGGTATTTGTAATCCTTTTTTTTATATTCATATTACAAGGAATTTGGTTATTTATTGCTGACTTAGCAGGAAAAGATCTAGATGTATTTACGATTATAAAATTCTTATCATTTTACGCTCCTACAATTGTTCCACTCGTTTTACCTCTATCAGTATTATTAGCGGGAATAATGACTTTTGGTAGTTTTTCAGAAAACTATGAATTTGCGGCTATGAAATCTGCAGGGATTTCACTTAACAGAGCAATGAGAATGTTATCATTATCAATAGTTTTTTTAAGTTTAGTTACATTTGTTTTTGCAAATAATGTAATTCCAAATGCACAATACCGTTTTTTAAATCTTAGAAAAGACATAATACAACAAAAACCAGCAATGGCTATTGCTGAAGGCCAATTTAATACAATTGGAAATATTAGCATTAAGGTTGGAAATAAGTCCGGAGAAAACGGAGAACTCCTTGAAGATGTTATTATGCATGTTAAAAACACCAATTATGGATTTGGTGCAAATACTGTAATTAAGTCAAAAAAAGGAGTTTTAGGAAGTACTGAAAATAGTAATTTATTACAACTAACATTGCTTGATGGAAATTATTATGAAAATATTCAACCAAGTGATTTTGAAGAAAGAAAAAAACAACCTTTTGCGAAAAGTAGTTTTAAGAAATACATAATTAACATTGATTTATCTAAAGTAAATAAAGTTGATAATGTTGAAGACTATACGACTGAAAAAATGCTAAATATTAGCGAATTAAAATACACCGTTGATTCTTTACAAAATAATTACAATAAAGATGTAATTTCGTTTTCTGAAAATGTCATAAATAGAAATGATAATGTTTTTAATTCCAAAAATAATCAAAACATTAATATTCAGAATAAAGAGATTTTAGATATTCTTAAAGTAATGTCAGACCAAGAAGCAAAAAAAATATTAGAATTAGCTAAAAACAATAGTATAAGTACAGAGTTTAGTATTACGAATGGAAAAACCGATTTAGAATTTAAAAAGAAAAGTATAAACTCACACTGGATTGTAATACATGAGAAGTTTATTATGGCTTATTCATGCTTATTGATGTTTTTTATTGGTGCACCTCTCGGAGCTATTATTAGAAAGGGAGGACTTGGATTACCAATGGTTTTAGCAATTGTTATTTTTATTTTATATCATTTCTTAAATCTTTTTGGGAGAAAAATTGCTGAAGAAGGGGTGATTCCGGTTTTTTTAGGTGTTTGGTTATCTTCAATTGTTTTAACACCACTTGCTATTTTATTTACTTATAGAGCAACCAATGATATAGGAATCATGATAAATTTTGATTGGATTACAGAACCATTCAAAAAAATATTTTCAAAATTTAATAAACAAAACAACACACAATAATGTCTAACAAAATACAACTCAACACTATTGAAGAAGCCATTGAAGATATTCGTCAAGGTAAAGTAATTATAGTTGTTGATGATGAAGATAGAGAGAATGAAGGTGATTTTTTAGCCGCAGCTGAAAAAGTAACACCTGAAATGATTAATTTCATGGCAACACATGGAAGAGGTCTTATTTGCACACCACTAACCGAATCACGTTGTAAAGAACTTGATTTACATGCAATGGTGAGAAATAACACTGACCATATGGAAACAGCATTTACTGTTTCTGTAGATTTAAGAGGAAATGGAGTAACAACTGGAATTTCAGCTGCCGATAGAGCAAAAACAGTTTTATCATTGGTTGACCAAGACACTAAACCGTTTGATTTAGCTCGCCCTGGACATATATTTCCTCTTATTGCTAAACAAGGCGGCGTTTTAAGAAGAACAGGTCATACAGAAGCTGCAATTGATTTTGCACGATTAGCAGGCTTTAAATCAGCTGGTGTAATTGTTGAAATCATGAATGAAGATGGAACTATGGCTCGTTTACCTGAACTTGTTGAAGTTGCTAAGAAATTCGACCTAAAATTAGTGTCTATAGAAGATTTGGTTGCTTATAGAATGCAACACGATAGTTTAATTCAAAAAAAGGAAGATTTTGAAATAGAAACACGCTTTGGAACTTTTCGTTTAAGAGCATATTTACAAACCACCAATAAACAAGTACACTTAGCCCTTACAAAAGGTACTTGGAGTAATGGAGATTCTGTTTTAACAAGAATCAATTCTACTCAAGTGAATAATGATATTTTAGGAACATTGACTAATGATGCAGACAAAAAATTAGATGGAATGTTCAAAAAAATTAATGAGGAAGGACAAGGTGCGGTAATCTTTATCAACCAAGAAGTTAAATCATTAGAATTACTATCAAGATTATCGGAATTAAAAGAACTTCAAGAAAAAGGAATTGTTAAAGCACCAAGTATTAAAATGGATAACAAAGATTTTGGAATTGGAGCACAAATATTACATGATATTGACATTTCAAAAATAAGGCTTCTATCAAATCAAACAGAACATACAAAACGTGTAGGAATGATTGGTTACGGACTAGAAATAGTTGATTATGTAAACTACTAAATCAATTAAAAAACCATAATTTTATTGCTAAAGACGATACAGTAATTATTAAAAACATTTTAATTACTTTATCGTCTTTTTTTACAGACCATCTACTCGCCACCCATGCTCCTGAAGCATTTCCTATCGTTAAAATTAAAGCTAGTGGATAGTTAATTTTATTTTCATACGCAAAAACAATAACCGCACCCACGGTATACATACAAACCACAAACACCTTAGTTACATTAGATTTTAAAAGAGTTAAACCGTTAACATATGGTAAAATCAATAACATTAAAAACCCAATCCCTGCGTTTATAAACCCTCCATAAATCCCTAAAAAAAAGAATATTATAATTGAAATATATAATGTTCTACCAGTAGTCTTTTCAGTTAAAGTAGCCAAATTTACTTTCGGTTTCAAAACAATTATAGATAAAACCATCAGCATTATTAAAGCTAATATTTTATTGAATAACTCCCCATTAATATTAATAGCCAACTTTGCCCCTATGAATGAACCTATAAAAGCTGTTATACCAAGATATAAGCTAAATGGGTACATAGTTTCTCCTTTACTCTTAAACCCCTTAACTGCAGTAAATGTTTGAACTAAAATTGCTATTCTATTTGTTCCATTTGCAACTGATGCTGGTAAACCTAAAAATATTAAGGTTGGTAATGTCAATAAAGTACCTCCACCAGCAACTGTATTCAAAAAACCAGCAATAAATCCAACTGGAATAAGTAAAAGATATTCTAAAGGAAAGTCCATTAATAAAAAATTATATTGCTGCAAAGGTATTTAATTCTATAAAAGAAAAATTATTATAAAACGAATAAATATCATTGTGCCTGAAATTCAAATTGTTATACAAATTATTAAAAAAAACTATACTTTTTTTATCTATTTTGTTTTGTAACTTAAAAAATGATACTATATTTGCACTCGCAATACGGAAGTAATGCGATTTACTGGAGAAATGGCAGAGTGGTCGAATGCGGCAGTCTTGAAAACTGTTGACTGTAACAGGTCCGGGGGTTCGAATCCCTCTTTCTCCGCTGAGCACGGCTTACAAAAAAACCCTTTAAACATAGTTTAAAGGGTTTTTTAATTTATTAGATTTTTTTATTTTTTCTTTCCTTTTACTTTACAAGTATTCATGCCAAAAACTGCATATAATGGGCAAAATTGCAAAGAAGATGTAACTACTAATATCAAGCCTACTAAAAGTAAACCCCATTTAAAGTTTCCTTCAAAAGATCCTGAAAGCGCTAAAATTATTCCTATAATTCCTAAAATTATTCGCAAAAAACGATCTCCGTTACCAACATTTTTTTTCATAATATTTATTTTAAATTAGTTCTCGATTATTTTACCAGCTTCTCTCCAACTTGTAATTCCTCCATCTAAATCTGAAATATCTTTAAACCCTTGTTCTTTAAGGATTGAAGCAGCTTTAGCGCTTCTTCCTCCCATTTTACAATATACCATTACAGGTTTATCTTTATCCAATTTTGAAGTTTCAGAGACAAAATCACTTCCATTAATATTAATATTTATTGCATTTGGAATATGACCTTCTGAAAATTCTTCAGGCGTTCTAACATCAACTAACTGAAAATCTGAAGATTTCATTTTATGTTCAAAATTTTCGGGATTTAAAACCAATACACCTTCTGTTTTTGTTTTTAAACAAGAAGTTATTGAAAACACTAACAGAGCTAAAATTGCTATTCTAAATTTCATTTGTAAATAATTTAAAAACTAATATACAAAAAATTAGTTTAAATGCTCACGAATTATTTTAACTAAATCATTTCTACTCATTACTCCGGACTGTCGCCATAGTAATTGACCTTTTTTAAATAAAAGCATTGTAGGAACTCCTCTTACCATAAATTCAGAAGCTAAATCTTGATGTTGGTCTACATTAATTTTAATAATTTTTACATCATCTTTTAAAACCAACTTTACTTCTTGCAATATAGGAGCTAGACTTTTACATGGCCCACACCAATCTGCATAGAAATCAACTAAAGTAAGCTGCTCTTTATTAATTATTTCATTAAATTTTGGATTCATAATTATAGATTTATATAACAAAATTACAACAAGAATAATGGTAAATATGTAATATAGGTTACATATATGACAATTATCATTTTTTATCAATACGCACTACCCTACTTTTGAACTAAATTCATAAGGCATGCGATCTTCATTAGTACAAAAATATAATGTTCCAGGACCAAGATACACGAGCTATCCAACAGTTCCATATTGGGAGGAAAATACATTTTCGTATTCTAATTGGAAAAAATCTCTAATTGATACATTTAATCAATCTAATTCTTCTGATGGAATTAGCCTTTATATTCATTTACCCTTTTGCGAAAGTTTATGTACTTTTTGCGGATGTCACAAACGAATTACTAAAAGGCACGAAGTAGAAAACCCATATATTAAAGCAGTTTTAAAAGAATGGGAACTGTATTGTAATCTATTTGATGAAAAACCAATTATTAAAGAAATTCATTTAGGCGGAGGAACACCAACATTCTTCTCTCCTGAAAATCTAAAAACTTTAATAGAAGGCATTACAAAAGAAAGCATCATTACTGAAGACCATGAATTCAGCTTCGAAGGTCATCCAAATAATACTTCTCGTGAACATTTACAAACTTTATACGATTTAGGTTTTCGCCGTGTAAGTTATGGCGTGCAAGATTATTCTGAAAAAGTGCAAAAAGCCATTCATAGAATTCAACCGTTTCATAATGTGGCAAAAGTAACACTTTGGGCAAAAGAAATTGGCTATACATCAATTAGTCACGATTTGGTTTTTGGATTACCTTTTCAAACTCTTGAAGACGTTTTAGATACAATTGATAAAACTAATTCTCTTCATCCAGATAGACTTGCATTTTACAGTTACGCACATGTACCATGGATAAAAGGAAATGGTCAACGTGGATTTAACGATGAAGACGTTCCAAAAGATGATGCAAAGCGCCAATTGTATGAGCAAGGTAAAATTCAACTGGCAAAACATGGTTTTCACGAAATAGGAATGGATCATTTTGCGCTTGAAAATGATTCTATGTTTACTTCTTTTAACGAAGGAAAACTACATCGTAATTTTATGGGCTACACCACAACCAATACCAAATTAATGATTGGACTTGGCGTTTCATCAATTAGTGATAGTTGGACAGCATTTGCTCAAAATGAAAAAGTTTTAGAAGATTATTATGCTCGCTTAGATAAAGATGAAATTCCGGTATATCGCGGACACGTTTTAAATGAAGAAGATTTAACCATTCGCAGACACATTTTAAACATTATGTGCCAATTTCAAACTTCATGGCACAATAAAAACGAACAATTTCCAGAATTAAGAGCTATTTTAGAATCATTAAAAGAAATGGAAAAAGACGGTTTGTTAAGGTTTAACGAAAATCAATTGGTTGTAACCGAAGAAGGAAAACCTTTTGTTCGAAATATTTGCATGGCTTTTGACTTGCGTTTAAAACGAAAAGCACCACAAACGGAATTGTTTTCAATGACAATTTAGAAACTAGGTAATTGGTTTTGGGTATTAGTTAATTGGTTCAACCATTTTCACATTTACGGATCTGAAATCTGCTTTCTGAAATCAAAATTCTAACTTCTAAATTTAAAGTACTACCTTTGCGGCAAACGCATTATAAATGAAAACATTTCAGGATTTTGATTTACCAAAATCATTACAAAAAGCTTTAGATCAATTAGGCTTTGTTGCTCCTACTCCTATTCAAGCAAAATCATTCTCAGTAATATTATCTGGAAGAGATATGATGGGAATTGCTCAAACAGGAACAGGGAAAACTTTTGCTTATTTGTTACCCATTTTAAAGCAATGGAAGTTTCAAAAAACCGATTCCCCAAGAGTCGTTATTCTTGTTCCTACTCGTGAATTAGTAGTTCAAGTAGTTGAAGAAGTAGAAAAATTAACCGAATTTATGTCGGTTAGAGCCTTAGGGATTTACGGTGGTGTAAACATAAATACACAACGTAAAAACCTTGCCGAAGGAGTAGATATTTTAGTTGGAACTCCTGGTAGAATGATGGATTTAGCCTTAGACGGCGTTTTGCGTTTTGATGTGTTACAAAAATTAATCATTGATGAATTTGACGAAATTTTAAACTTAGGATTTAGAGTTCAGTTAACTTCTATCCTATCAATGATGAGTGCAAAAAGGCAAAATATATTATTTTCGGCAACAATGACCGAAGATGTTGATGCTATTTTGGACGAATTTTTTGATTTTCCTGAAGAAGTTTCTTTGGCACCAAGTGGAACGCCATTAGAACAAATTACTCAAAAACTATATCATGTTCCTAATTTCCTTACGAAAGTAAATGTTATTAAGCATTTATTGGCAACAGACGAAACTACCGAACGTGTTTTAATATTCGTAAACAACAAAAAATTAGTAGATGTTGCTCATGAATTAATAAATGAAGATTTCCCAGACCAGTTTGGTGTAATTCATTCCAATAAAACGCAAAATTATCGTTTACAATCGATGGCAAGTTTTCAAAGCGGCGAATTGCGTGGTTTAATAACTACCGATGTTATGGCGCGTGGTTTGGATATTTCCGATATTACACACGTTTTTAACTTACAATTTTCGGAAGTTCCAGAACAGTATATTCACCGAATTGGTCGAACCGGTCGTGCCGATAAAGATGGTATTGCCATAAGTTTTGTAGCACCTTACGAAGAAGATAAATTATTGGCTGTAGAAGAATTAATGAATCAAGAAATTGATGTTTTTGAATTTCCTGAAGATATTATTATCGAAGAAAAGAAACTAGAATTTGAAAAAGACAAACGCAAGTTAAAAGGAACTTCAAAAAAACCAGCTGTTGATGAACGTGGTGCTGCTTTCCATGAAAAGAAAGAAAAAAACAAAAAAGTAAACCTTGGCGGACCATCAAAAACAAAAACCAAGAAAACTGCGCCTCGTAACAGAGCTGTTGAAGCAAAACGTGCTGCGAAGTTTAAGAAAAAGAAAAAATAGAATTAGATTTTAGGTTTTAGGTTTTAGGTTTTAGGTAAAAATTAAGAACTTATATAATTAGTAGCACGTTTGTAAAATATAATTTTAAACTAAATTCTCTAAAAAAGAGTGAAGCGACTTATAAAAAAAACCTGAAATCTATATTTCTATGTGTTTAAAAAACAACGCGTCACTTCGAGTGTTTTGTGTAATAAAATGGAACAAAATGTATCTAGAAGCTTTTTAACCAATATTCTCGATATGCTTCACATTCAAACCAAAGATTCAAAATAAAACAGTAATGGCATCAGATTACATACAAGACAAACAATACAACGGAAATCTTTTTACAGAAGAAGACATTAAGTATAAAGAATTTGAAAACTGCACGTTTACCAACTGCGATTTTAGAGCTTGTACGTTTCAAAGTGTGTATTTTTTTGATTGTACCTTTACTGAATGTAATTTTAATGATACCAAAATTAATTACGTTTCCTTACGTGGTGTAGAGTTTATAAAATGCGATTTTACCAATGTTAACTTTGCAATGACCGACCAAGTGATTTATGACTTTAACTTCACCAATTGCTTACTGGACTACGCTAAGTTTTACAAACTAAAAATGAAGAAAATGCGTTTTACAGGTTGCAGTTTAGTAGCTGCCGACTTCATGGAAACCGACCTCACCGAAGCCGTTTTTGACAATTGCGATTTACGCCGCACTGTTTTTATAAAAACTATTGCCAACAAAACCGACTTTTCTACAAGTTATAACTACACCATAGACCCCGAACAAAACAAACTTAAAAAAGCACAGTTCGCTGCTGATGGCTTAAAAGGTTTATTAGAGAAATACGATTTAGTAATACATTAGTTGTTGAAAACTTAACATTTAATACATAAAAAATAGCGCCATTTAACATGGCGTTTTTCTTATATTTGAATTTGTAAACAAGTACAAACGAAAACAAACACTTATAAACGTTTATTTATAGCGCATATAAACTAGTTAGCTAACATTTTAAGAAACAAAAAGACATAAGAAATATAATCCAATGAAACTAAGAGAAATGCTAACAAAACACCAAAAGTATCTTCTCGGAATTGCTCTTTTATTATCATCCATAGCTATTTCAATAAGGTCAAATGATGGAAAAATTAACTTTGTCTTACACAGATACCCAGCTCTTATCTTTTTAATGATTGTAATTAGCTCTTTCTTAGTTGCAGCCTACTTTCAAATCAATAAAAGGAAAATTTCAAGCCTTTCAGATGAAATTAAGGAGCAATCAAAAATTAGAAGTGAAGGATTTGATGCTCTGCTTAATGAATTGACGGAAAGACAAAGGGAAGTGTTTGACTTGATTATTGCGGGAAAGACAAATAAAGAAATTATGGCCGAGCTCTTTATCGAACAAAGCACGCTGAAGACACACATTAATCAAATTTACGGAAAACTGAATATCAAAAGTCGAAGCGAATTGAAGTCCAAGTTAAAACAATGATAGTTTGTCCTTTAAGAGAATATCAACCCTTTTTCAACCCCAAATATCAACCTGTTTTCAACCCGAAATTTTTTGTTCTAATTGATACTAATAGAGACATTTGTGCGAAATAATTTTCACTTAAAATTAAATGTTTATGAAAAACAAGTTATTGTACTTCGCTATGTTTCTGTTAATTCTTTGTTTACCATTCAGGGGAAATGGAGAAGAAGTTCGTTGGTTATGGGCTGATATTACTTTGATACCTCTGACATTGATGTTTATTTCATTAATGTGTATTGGAATCTACCTTTACCAACAAAGAAGAAATCAAAGAATTAATGAAGAAAAACGTTAGCTAACAGCGTGTATAAGAAATAGCGGGTTCAGTGCTAAATCAAAGGTTAGTACTTTTTTTAAAGGTCAGTGCCAAACTGAAAGTGAAGTGCTTTTTAATCCGCTACTTCTCATACACGCAAACCGTTAGCAGAAAGTATTGCAGCAGAACACTCCAAAATTAAACCATTTCACTTTTTTTATGTCTAAAAACAATAAATAATTATTTATGGATAATAACTGTTTAAATTCATTACAATTAGGTTTTTCTTCAAAACAAGCAATGGACATCCAAAAAAAAGGGATATCTAATTATATCAATGAACAACTTAATGCAAAGGTCAGTTTGAATCCACCCGATTTTATTATCAATAGTCCTAAAAATTTAAAAGAATTACAAGCACTAAAAAAGGAAGCAGACAAGGGAGGGAAAACTGTAGAAAATATAGCAAAAGATTTAATAAAACTAAGTTTTGACTGGAAAGCATTTATTTTAAAACGGTGTTACCAGTCAGATTTTCCATTACGAGAAAAAATCAATTTATTTTTTCAAAATCATTTTGTAGTTACCCTACAATCGGTAAAAGTTCCATATTGGATTTTTAAACATTATGAAATCTTAAATAATTATTCTTTAGGAAATTACAAAACATTAGTAAAAGAAATGGTGTATTCTAATGCGATGATAAAATACCTTGACAATCAACAAAATAGAAAAGGAAATATCAATGAAAATTTAGGTAGAGAATTACTCGAACTTTTTGCTTTGGGAGAAGGAAATTATACCGAAAACGATATTAAAAATACAGCACTTGCATTGGCAGGACTCACTTTTGGAGAAGAGAAAGGACAATATCGTCCATTTTTAAAAGATAATTCAACCAAAACTGTTTTCGGGAAATCGGGAAATTTTATCATAGACGATGTGATAGATATAATTTTTGAACAAAAAAATACGCCCTATTTTTTAGCAGAGAAAGCGTTGAAATGGTTTTTTTATGACAATCCAAGCAAAGATTTAATTGTAAAATATGGCGATATTCTTAAAAATAATCAATTTGAATTAAAACCATTTTTTAATAAAATGTTTACTGATGAGTGTTTAATAAATCAATCAGGAAATCAAATAAAAAATCCATTAATTTATCTTTTTCAAATTCATAATGACCTCAATTTAAATCCAAATTATAAATTATTGGTTTTCATTCTAAAAAATCAAGCAATGGATATTTACGACCAACCCAATGTAAAAGGTTGGAAAGGGGGTAAAGATTGGTTGACTTCGCAAATTTACGCAGATAGAAACCAATTTATTGATTTTATTATTTCTGGAAATAAAAAATATGAGAAAATTCTCAACAAAAGATTAGAAAAATTTGATATTGGTGTAATTGACTTCAATCCTGTTTTAAATATAAAAAATAAAACGAATGCTAAATCAATTTTAGATGAATTAACACAAAAAATGATTTTTGAGGTAAATGGAGAAATGCAATTAGAACTCAATCAACTTCTAAAATATGATTTTGATCCAAAACAAGAAAATGCGGACAAAAATATATTAAGAGTCTATCAATACTTAGCGAAAAGTCCAGAATTTCAAATTATTTAAAGTTATGAACAGAAGAAATTTTTTGCAACTAACTGCAACAGGAACTAGTGGCTTATTGCTTTTACCAAACTTTTTAACTGCACAAAATTTAATGTTTGGTGATGAAATAAACTCGGATAACATATTGGTATTTATTCAACTAAATGGTGGAAATGATGGTTTAAATACTTTTATCCCATTTGGTAATCCTTTGTATTATGAAAATAGACCAAAAATAGCTGTATCAAAAGATAAAATTATCAATGCAATAAAAGGAATGGGTTTTCATCCTGCATTAAAGGATTTTGCAAGTATTTCGCAAGAGGGTAATCTGTCAATTATTCAAAATGTGGGTTATCCAAATCCCAATCGTTCGCATTTTAGAAGTCAAGAAATTTGGCAAACCGCTTCAGACAGCAATCAATTTTTAGATTATGGTTGGTTGGGTAGGTTTTTGGATATTCAATGTAAAGATGAAGATTTACCTTCCTTAAACATTGATTCAATAGACAATTTAGCTTTAAAAACACAATCTGCCAATAATATAACGATTAAAGATTTTAATAAAATTGTACGATATAATACAGAGGAGAGCGAACTCAAATTATCAGACAACCCTCAATTAGATTTTGTAAGAAAATTGCAATACGCATCGAACGATGGTATGGATTTGATAAACAAAGCCTTACAAAAATCACAAAAATTTAATGAGAATTACGCTACTAATCCTTTGTCCAAAAATTTAGAATGGATAGCCAAATTAATTAAAGGCGAATTAAGCTCAAAGATTTATTACACTTCACTTAATGGATTTGATACACATAACAACCAAATACAAACCCATCAAAAACAACTGACGATATTAAATGATGCTGTTTTTTCGTTTTACAATGATATGAAAATAAACAACTTACTAAATAGAGTAACAATGGTAGTGTTTTCAGAATTTGGGAGAAGAGTAAAAGAAAATGGCACAGGAACAGACCACGGTACTGCGGGTCCAATGATAATAATCGGAGGAAATAACAAAGGAAAAATAATTGGGAAAAATCCTGATTTAAGTAAATTAGACAACGGCGATTTAATTTTTGAAAATGATTTTAGAAGTGTTTATGCAACTTTACTAAAAGAAAAATTCAACTTTAATCCAAAATTAATTAATATAAAAAATACAATAATTGAAGGTGTTTTTTAATATACCTTCTGCTAACAAGGTATTGCCAAAAGCGGGGCTGAAGTTTTTCTATTGAACTTTTTGCTATATTTGAACATTGGTATTTCTATTGAAGTTGGGTGCTAAAAAACCCCGCCTTCGGCAATACCCGACCGTTACAAGTAACTTTATGAAAATTGAAACGGAAATTTTAGCAAAAACTTTAACAAAAAATACAGAAAATCTGTATCGAAGTTAACTAACAAGCTATCTATTTTTGCAAATAAATGAATAAAGGAAACTTCAAAACGTTATCGGCTGATTATTTACTAAACTTTGATTTAAAGTAAGCATTAAAAGAAACGGTTAGAATTCTAACAAATCGAATTTACTTTTAGCGGGAAAAATTAGCCGAACAGAAACCCAAAAAAATAGTAGGCAGTTATGTAAAAATTTATACAAATGAAAAAAAAAATTTATTAGGTTTAACTCTTATATTTACAATAATATCAATTCTCTCATGTTCAGAAGAATCAACAATTAAACAAAATATTGACAACACTAAAGATAATATTACAGACAGAACTGAATTTGAAAATGGCAGTTATGAAAAACTTTCTTTTAAAAGCAATGAATTTTTAGAATCAAAAGTTTGGCTAGATAACTATAGTTTCTTCAAGAAGAAATTTTCTTGTAATGAATTATATAATGTTATGTCTAATATAGATAATAAAACGTATATAGGGCTTGATTTATCAATTGAAGGCAGTAATATAGAAGGGTATAAAGTTAAAAATTATGTGATAATTCATAAATTATCAAACAATAAAAAGTTCATATATCTTCAAAGAGATATTGTTAAAAATAATTCACAAATTGTTCAATTTATAGATATTACTACTGGCGATGTAATGGAATACTTTCTTTATAACTGCACTGAAAATGATTATTTAAATTATCAAAGTAAAGTTGATGCAAGTAGCGGAGGTGGTGGACCTAGACATGTATGTTACAAATCGTTCAATTCTTGTTATAATACAACTAAAGCAGGTTTAATTCAAAGCCCTATTGATGAAGTAATGTGCGATTGGTTACCTTGTGCAACTATGGCGTATTCAGTTTGCGCTCTAGCATATGTTGACGGCTATATTGCAACGGCAAGTGATTTTAATCCAGGTGATTGTACAAAAATAATTTAACTATTAATTTATGAAAAAATCTAAATATTTTTTATACATTGGTATACTGTTTTTTCTTTTTTCATGTATTCTTTTATTTTTAAAAGGATATGATATTGCTCAGGAAGAAAATTACCCAATTAAGCAATTTCTATTAATTTCATCAACTATCATTTATATATTATCAATTATTATATATATAATAATGAGATTTGTTTTTAGAAAATAAATAAATTTTAAACAGCAACTCTCAATATTGAGAGTTGCTGTTTTTTTTTATCAAATTATACTATTTTTTATTAAAAATTTAACATATAAATCTTTTTGTAGTTACTTTTAAAATGTGTAAAAAACTACGCACAACAGCCGTTTGTAGCAATTGCTAGGCTTGGCTTGTGTTCGGAATTTTGCTTCGCCAATTCGCACTTCGTGCTCGAGTCTCCGAAAATTCTATGAGGAGTTTTGTACTTGTAATCTTTTGTTATAAATTTACGCAACTGCCACAAGCGGCAACACGTTATAAGAATACTTTTTCTTAAACCTATGAAAACTAAAAACCCTATTGAAATCATTCCGTTTTCAATTGAATTAAGCAGCTATGTTAAAGCGCTTAATTATGAATGGTTAGAAAAGTATTTTAAAGTTGAAAAAGGCGATGTTATTTCGCTTTCCAATCCACAAAAAGAAATAATAGACAAAGGTGGTTTTATTTATTTCGCCAAAAGAAATTCTGAAATTATAGGAACGATTTCGCTTTTAAAAAAATCAGATACGGTTTTTGAATTAGGAAAAATGGCAGTTACAGAAAAAGTACAAGGTTTGGGTATTGGTAAACTATTAGTAGAACATTGTTTAACTATTGCAAAAGAAAAGAATATAGAAAAGCTTATTCTATATTCTAATACCAAATTAGCTTCTGCTATTCATTTATATAGAAAATACGGCTTTACTGAAATTGAACTAGAATCTGGTTTATACGAAAGAGCCAATATTAAAATGAAAAAGTTGATTTAGAATAAAAATTTATTGTTTATCAATAAATTTTTATTATTTTTGACGTATAATTTAAATCTAATCGATTATGTCAAAAACAAACAACTTCGTTTTTAAAGCTTTAACAATTGTAGCTTGGGTTATTTTTGTTGGTCTGTGTATTGAAGCAGGAGGCTTAATAGTTAACTTTATTTTCAGCATTTACAATCCACAATTTGTCCATAATTTGTATCAAAAACTAGATTTAAGTGAAATGTATGAAAGTAGTAAATGGGCATTTTATAGTATGTACAGTTTTATATTAGTAATTTCAATTTTAAAAGCGGTTTTATTTTATAAAGTAATTCTTCTTGTAACTAAAATTGATTTATCAAAACCGTTCAACAATTTCGCCTCAAAACAAATTTTACAAATTAGTTATTACACGCTTTCAATTGGATTCATAAGTCATATTGCGAAACAATCAGCTAAAAATTTAATGCATCATGGTTTTGTTACTAATAACTTAAATGTCTTTTGGGCAGATAGTGAAGCATTTATTTTAATGGCAGCAATAATCTACATAATTGCTCAAATTTTTAAGAAAGGAATTGAAATTCAAAACGAAAACGAACTAACTATATAAGTATGGCAATTATCGTAAACCTGGATGTAATGATGGCAAAACGAAAAATGTCGTTAAATGAACTATCAGAAAAAGTAGAACTTACATTATCAAACCTTTCCATTTTAAAAACCGGAAAAGCAAAAGCTATACGATTCAGTACGCTAGAAGCTATTTGTAAAGCGTTAGATTGTCAGCCTGGAGATATATTGGAATTTGAAGAATAAGTTGAATTATAAATAAAAGTTAATAGCTTATAAAACTTTGCTTATTTGAATGAAATTTCGTAAATTGAAGTATTATTAATTAAACACTTAAAATTATATGTTAGTACAAATTAACACAGATAAAAATATTGAAGGTTACAGCAGGATGAACGATTTCTTCTCTGGAGAAATAAAAAAAGAGTTAGATCGTTTTGATAGTAAAGTTACTCGAGTTGAAGTACACTTAGGTGATGAAAATAGTGATAAATTTGGCACAAATGATAAACGTTGTCTTATTGAAGTAAGAGTAGAAGGTAAAAATCCAATAGCTGTTACAACACATTCTAACACTATTGAAAAAGCTTTTTATGAAGGTGTTGTTAAGATTAAGCGCTCTTTAGACAATACACTAGAAAAAATGCGCGGGCATTAATTTCTATTTGGTATGAAAATAGAAACATTTGAAAAAAATGTCATTTTTAATGATACAATTACCACAAACGTAATATTAGAAACTCCCTTCTCAAAAGAGATAAGGATTTTATTAAAATGCGGACAAATTATGAAGGAACATAAAGCACCTTTTCCTATTATTGTACATGTTTTAAAAGGCGAAATAGATTTTGGTGTTTTAGGCGAAGTCAATAGACTACAAAAAGGGGCCATTATAGCATTAGAAGAGAACATTTCTCATGATTTAAAAGCATTAAAAGATAGTGTGGTTAGATTATCTCTTTCAAAAGGTGATAATGTAGCTCGAGTAGAAAAAGCGGCTAATATCTAAAATAATATTATAAATTTTATAAAAAAACGGGAACTATAATAGCTCCCGTTTTTTTTTAGAACCACTGTTACACTATATTTGGTTTTTGTATCTTCGCCAAATATTCGAACTTTATTTTGCAGGTTGTAATGAACCCACTAAATGCCGCTTCAGAAAACTAAATAAATAAATTATGTCAGTTCAAATTTGTACTTGCGAAGGTTTAAATCCTAAATGTGAAAAATGCCATGGCAGTGGTTATATGAATACCAAAGAAACTAAGCCTAAGGTAAAACCTAAAACGAATACAAAACCTTCCCTTAAAGATGAACCATCAATTTCAAGTGATGCAAATAACTTACATCGAAAAGAAATTCAAAATATTGCTGATAAAATTATTGCAACATTAGATTTGAAATCCGTTCAGCAAATGCGAATGCTTCATTCTATTCCTTTTAACACGACAACTTTTCGAAGAGATTTTAGAGATAAGTTTGTGAGTTTTGGAATTATGGAAACAGAAAAACGTGCTTTAAGAAATGAACTTAATACACTTGCAGAAGAGTTGACAAAAAATAAATTCCCAAGCCATTTTAAGTTCAATCATATATTATCTGATATTGACATTGATGTAACATCAAACCGACAACTTAAAACCTTATTAAGGCAATATAAAAAGTTGAAAAAGTAAAAAAAAGGACAATCTAAAGATTGTCCTTTTTTTATTTAAATTCTGAAACAAGTTTAAAATGATAGTTATTTATTTCAAACTCGCTAAACTTTGCTCAATGGTAGCAATTTTTGCTAAAGCATCAGCTTCTTTATTACGCTCATTTGCAATAACTTGTTCTGGTGCACCAGCTACAAATTTTTCATTATTTAATTTACCTTGTACTGAACGCAAGAAACCTTGTGTGTATTTCAATTCTGCTTCTAATTTTTCAATCTCAGCAGCTACATCAATATTTCCAGCTATTGGAATAAAATATTCGTTAGACTTTACTCTGTAAGTTAATGTTCCATCAACAGCTTCGGTAACATATTCTAAACTTTCAACATTTCCTAACTTAAGAATAACAGCATCAAAAGTAGTAGCTACTTTTTCGTTGTTAATTACTTTTAAATCGATAACATCTTTAAACGAAATATTCTTTTCTTTACGAATGGTTCTAATTCCAGAAATAACTTCAGCTGCAAAATCAAACTCAGGAATTAAACTTGCATTTGTATCTTTCATGGTTGGCCATTCTGAAACAATTAAAGCTTCTTCTGGAGTTCTTTCTGCAATGTATTGCCAAATTTCCTCTGTTAAGAAAGGCATAAATGGATGCAATAATTTTAAGTTTGCTTCTAATAATTCAATCGCTTTATCAAAAGTTGCTCTATCAATTGGTTGTTGGTATGCAGGCTTGATAATTTCTAATAACCAAGAACAAAAATCATCCCAAACCAATTTGTAAATACTCATTAAAGCATCAGACAATCTATATTTATCAAAATTATCTTCAATTTCAACTAACGTTTGTTGTAATTTAGCTTCATACCAATCAATTGCTATTTTAGACGCTTCTGGTTGAACAATATCAGCAACTTCCCAACCTTTTATTAATCTAAAGGCATTCCAAATTTTATTGGCAAAAGCTTTTCCGTTATTACATAATTCTTCGTCGAACATGATGTCGTTTCCAGCTGAAGCACTTAAAAGTAAACCAACACGAACACCATCAGCTCCAAATTTTTCAATCAATTCTAATGGATCAGGAGAATTACCTAATGATTTTGACATCTTACGACGTTGTTTATCACGAACTAATCCTGTTAAATATACATTATTAAATGGCTTTTTATCTGTGTATTCATAACCTGCAATAATCATACGAGCAACCCAGAAAAATAAAATGTCCGGACCAGTTACTAAGTCATTTGTAGGGTAATAGTATTTAAAATCTTCACTTTCTGGATCTAAAATTCCGCCAAAAACAGCCATTGGCCATAGCCAAGAAGAAAACCATGTGTCTAATGCATCCGCATCTTGATTTAAATCAGCTTTTCTTAAAGATGAATTTCCAGTTCTTTCTTTAGCCAATACTAAAGCATCATCAATGTTTTCTGCAACTACGAAATCTTCTTTTCCATCGCCATAGAAATAAGCAGGAATTTGTTGTCCCCACCATAGTTGACGCGAAATGTTCCAATCTCTAATATTTTCTAACCAATGACGGTATGTATTATTAAATTTACTTGGATATAATTTGATTTCTTCATCTTCTAAAACCGCTTTTATAGCAGGTTTTACTAATTCTTCCATTTTTAAGAACCATTGATCTGATAACCTTGGCTCGATAACTGCCTTAGTTCTTTCAGAAGTTCCTACTTTATTCATGTGAATTTCAGTTTTCACTAAAACGCCACTTGCTTCTAGTTCTGCAGCAACATTTTCACGAGCTACAAAACGATCTTGACCTTCAAATTGTAACCCAAAACTATTTAACGAAGCATCTTCATTAAAGATATCGATGATTTCAAGATTGTGCTTGTTCCCTAATTCTTTATCGTTCACATCGTGAGCTGGAGTTACTTTTAAACAACCTGTTCCAAATTCGATATCAACATATTCATCTTCTATAATAGGAATTATTCTATTACAAATTGGAACAATTGCTTTTTTACCTTTTAAATGGGTGAAACGCTCATCATTTGGATTAATACAAATGGCAGTATCTCCAAAAATAGTTTCCGGACGTGTTGTAGCAATCGTTAAAACATCGTTTGAACCTTCAACTTTATAATTGATATAATATAGTTTTCCTTGACGTTCTTCATGAATTACTTCCTCATCAGACAAAGTTGTTTTTGCTTCTGGATCCCAATTCACCATTCGGTAACCACGATAAATCATTCCTTTATTATACAAATCCACAAAAGATTTAATTACAGAAGCTGACATGTCTTCATCCATAGTGAACTTGGTTCTGTCCCAATCACATGAACATCCTAATTGCTTAAGTTGCTCTAAAATAGTTCCACCGTATTTGTCAGTCCAATCGTAAGCATGTTTTAAGAATTCTTCACGCGTTAAATCGGCTTTGTTAATGCCTTCCGATTTAAGTTTTGCTACAACTTTTGCTTCTGTTGCAATTGAAGCATGGTCGGTTCCAGGAACCCAACAAGCATTAAATCCTTTTAAACGCGCACGTCGAATTAAAACATCTTGAATGGTATTGTTCAACATATGTCCCATGTGCAAGACTCCTGTCACGTTTGGTGGAGGAATTACAATTGTATAAGGAGTTCTGTTGTCTGGCTTTGAATGAAAATACTTGTTTTTCATCCAGTAATCGTACCATTTTTGTTCTACTTCTTTTGGATTAAACTGAGCTGGAATTGACATTATAGAATTTATTTATTCGATTATTAGTATTAAAAAATAAAGTTTGGTATTGTTTTTGTACTTTATAGAATGCAAAAGTAACGATATAAGCTAAAATAAAAAAGCGTTTATATATTTGTTCTTTGTGATAAAGTGATTAAATTTACACAAACCTATTAATTTAAAAAATGATGAAAAAATTACTTGGATTAATTACCGTTTTAGTTGTTAGTTTTGGCTCTTATGCTCAAAGCGGTGCCAAAATAGAATTTAAAGAAGAAACCATTAACTATGGTGAAGTGGTAAAAGGTGAAGACGATGGAATTCGTGTTTTTGAATTTACAAATACTGGAGATGCTCCTTTAATTATTACAAATGTTAAGTCAAGCTGTGGATGTACAGTTCCTAGTAAACCAAAAGAACCTATTTTACCTGGAAAGTCAGAAAAAATTACAGTTCAATACAATATGAATCCTGGTCCTATAAGCAAAACAATTACTGTAGAAAGTAATGCTGTTAATAAACCTAATGGTGTTGTGCCATTAAGAATTAAAGGTACAGTAATTGTAAAAGAAGTTCTTAGTCCACTAGAAAAGAAAAAGAGTTTTCCTCAATCATAATAATAAAAAATCCCGATTAGATCGGGATTTTTTATTTATAATATTTTTTCAAGTTGAAATTTGAACTTTAAAATTTGTCCATCGCGATCAACTTCAATTATGATGGTTCTACCCTCTTCAGATTGAAATAAATCAGTAATTTTCTGAATAGTATAAGCATAATCTTTTTTACCGTTTATACTCAAAATTTTATCACCTTCTTTAATACCAACTCTCATAGCTGGAGAATTATTTCTAACAGAATAAATTTCAAAAACTGGTTTTAATTGATACTTATAATTAAATTTTGCATTTGAATTATCAAAAATAAATTCATTAGCATTAATAGTATTAGATGCACTATTTGACCTTATTTCTTCTTTAATCCATTGAATTCCATAATGCTGAACCTCTATACCAGACATGTTATAGTTAAAAGGATCATTAAAATATTTATTAGGCTTAAAATAAATTGACTCATTAACGTAATCAATAAACCAATCAAAACGTTTTATAACTTCACCTCCAAGAGAACCGTTCCTACCTTCGATAATATTCAATTGACTATAAGAAGATTCATCTGGAAAAGAAACTAATGCATCTTTTAAAATAAATTCAGAAACTAATAATTTTTTTACTCGAGATTTTTTTCCAACAACATCACCTCCTAATCCTCTTCCTAAAACATCGTTAATTGACTTTCCTGAACATTTTAAAGAATCATTCTCAAAAAGCCATAAACCATCACCTAATCCAGAATCCAATAGCAATGTAACATCATGATTAAATTCACCAATGTTTGTTTGTAATTTTATATAAGGTTTGTTATCTATCAACCTTAATTGTTCATTTTTGAATTTTTTGAGTCTTCTTTGAGTAATAGTTGAAATTGACTTATGTAAAATTACACGTTTCCTTTGATAATTTAATTCAACAACATAATCTTTAAAAAAACTATAACCTATAATACCATTAATCGGAATACCAAGTTTATTGATGATACTTATGTTTTCATCAGTAATCAGCAATAATTCAAAATTAGAATCTAAATAGTTTTTTACTTTTAATTTATTATTACTCGAAACAAGTCCTTCTATTAAATCACCTTTACCAAAACCATTAATCTTAATTTTTTTCGTGTTAAAGAATTCGATGGTATCGTTTTCTGGGAAACTAAACAATAAATTCTTATCTGACCCTGTATCCAATAACATTGACAATTTAACATTATTAATCTCTACATCAATAATTATTAAGTTATTTGAAAGCTCAAATGGAATAACAATTCTATCCTTTTTCGAATTCCATTCAACTTGAGAAAACAATGAATGAAATGAAAAAAGCATAAAAAAAATCATTTTTAAATATTGAAATTTCATAAGTGCACTTTATATAAATGTAAGAAAATAATGAGAATAAATAAAACGAAACGTGAATTAATATGATTTAACTTTTAGAATTCTAAAATTAATTGCAATTTTGCTAACCAAAAAACAAATAAAATGCCAAAAATATCTCAAAAAGGTACTCAAATGCCTGAATCACCAATTAGAAAATTGGTTCCTTATGCAGAAATCGCAAAGAAAAAAGGAAATAAAGTATACCATTTAAACATTGGTCAACCTGATATTAAGACGCCTCAAGTTGCTTTGGATGCTGTTAAAAATGCAAAATTAGAAGTTCTAGAATATTCTCATTCAGCAGGATTTGAAAGTTATAGAGACAAGCTTTCTCAATATTATAAGAATCAAAATTTACCAATCGATTCTCAAAACATTATAATTACAACTGGTGGGTCTGAAGCTTTATTATTTGCTCTTGGAAGCACTATGGATACAGATGATGAAATTATTATTCCTGAGCCTTTTTATGCAAATTACAATGGCTTTTCTGTTGCTTCTGGTGTAAAAGTAGTTCCGGTAATTTCAACAATTGAAACTGGTTTTGCATTACCTCCTATAGAAGATTTTGAAAAATTAATTACTTCTAAAACAAAAGCTATCTTAATATGTAATCCAGGAAATCCAACTGGGTATTTATATTCTGAAGCAGAAATAAATCAATTGGCTGAAATTGTCAAAAAACATGACTTATTTTTAATTGCTGATGAAGTATATAGAGAATTCACTTATGACGGTTACAAACATTTTTCAGTTATGAATGTGCCTGGATTAGAAAACCATGCAATTATGATTGATTCTGTATCTAAAAGATTCAGTATGTGTGGAGCAAGAATTGGGTGTATTGTTTCAAAAAACAAGGACTTAATGGCTGCAGCAATGAAATTTGCACAAGCAAGGTTAAGTCCACCAACTTATGCTCAAATTGCTAGTGAAGCTGCATTAGAAACTCCACAAAGTTATTTTGACGAGGTAATTACAGAATATAAAGAAAGAAGGGATATATTAATTTCTGAATTAGAAAAAATTGAAGGTGTTCAGGTAGCTACACCAAAAGGGGCATTTTATTGTATTGCAAAACTTCCTATTGCAAGTGCAAATGATTTTGCTCAGTGGCTTCTTGAGTCTTATGATTTAAATGGCGAAACAGTAATGGTTGCTCCAGCAGCTGGTTTCTATTCTTCTCCAAATGTGGGACTAGATGAAGTACGAATTGCTTATGTTTTAAAGAAAGAAGATTTAATTCGCTCAGTTGAAATATTAAAAGAAGCATTAAAAACTTATCGTCAATTTTAAAATTAATTTATCTAATTATAAATAAAAAAGCAGTACCAATGGTACTGCTTTTTTATTTATAGTGTTTTTTGTTTTATCTAATTAATGAGAAGTGAGCTCTAAATACTTTTTGTTGCCCTGCTTCTTCAAACTCAACTGTAAACCAGTAATCTGTTGATGGTAATTGTTGATTATTAAACGTTCCATCCCATCCTTGACCAGTCGTACTAATTTGCTTAATTAATTTACCATATCTATCAAAGATGTATAGTTTAGCTCCCGGCTGATTTTGTAATCCAATAATATTCCAGTAGTCGTTATAACCATCTCCATTTGGAGTAAAGTATTTTGGATAATCAATAACCATTACCTCTTCTGTTAAGTAAGTACAACCCTGTGTATCTACAACTGTAATTACATGCATTCCAGGACTTACTCCTGTAAAGATATTTGAGCTTTGTAATGCCTCATCGTCTATTTGATACATTATTGTTCCATTTCCATCTGGTACATTTACAACTATTGTAGCATTATCTGTAAATGCGTTTGTAACTGTATATGTAAAACTTGTTGCTGGATTCGTCGCATTCACTGTTCCAAACACTTCTAATGAACTACATCCTGTTGCGATATTTGTAGCAATCACTGAATATGATCCAGCTGCTGTTGCCTCATAACTTGTTGATGTAGCTCCAGGAATAATAACTCCCTCATAATACCAAACAAACGTATGAGTTGAATTACTCAATCCTGTATGGAAATAATACGTTTGGAAAACATTTCCTGTTGATAATTCAACACAAATAACTCCATCTTCTAATACTGGTAATGGTAATGGATTTACATACACTCTAATTACAATAGGCGTTCCTGAACATCCATTTAAAGTTGGTGTTATGGTATAATCTACATAACCTTGAGAGTTTGAAATAGTCTCTAATTGTTGTGCTATTGGTGCTCCTGCTGTAATTGTTCCTCCTGTTGCGCCTATAACTCCAACTGCACTGACTGTATAATCAAATACTGTAGCTGGATCCATTGCCGAAACATTAATATTAGTGAACTCTCCACTACAAATTGGTAAATGAGTCGGTGTTCCTAATATCTCTGGTGTTGGATTAACTGTAACTATAACATCAACTGGTGTACCAGAACATCCATTTAAAACTGGAGTAATTGTATATGTAGCTGTACCAGAGCTAATCAAACTAGTTGTTACCAATGTTTGCTGAATACTTGTTCCTGTTCCTGATGTAGCTCCTGTAACTCCTGACTGAACAACTGTCCAATTGAATACTGTTCCAGATATTGAACCACTAAAAGAAATATTAGTTGACGTACCTGAACATATTGTTTCTGATGTTGGTGTAACAACAACATCAGGTATAGGATTGATATTAACCCTTACCTCTATTGGGTCTCCTGAACATCCATTTGCAGTAGCTATTACTGTATAAACTACTTCTCCAACTAAATCAGATGTAGTAGTCAATATTTGATTGATTGATGTACCTGTACCATTTGTTGATCCACTTACATTTGTTCCTACTGCATTCCAACTGAAGGTTGCTCCTGGAACATTACTAGTTAAAACAATATCTGTAGATGAACCCGAACAAATACTCGGAAGATTATTTGTAATTATAACTGTTGGACGTGGTGTGATTGTGATAGTTGTAGAAACAATACTCGACACACACGGTCCTGAAGCTGGAATTTCATAATTAACAGTATACGAATTAGGTGTACTCAATGAAGGGTTTATTTCACCTGTAGCAGAATTAATAGATAATCCAGCTGGTATTGAAGAATAAACTCCTCCAGTATAGTTACCAGTTCCTGAAATAATAACATTTACAGAAGTATTTGAAACACAGTATTCAGGTTGTGCATAACTAATTGTTGCTGTTGGTGGTTCAGAAACACTAATTGTTCCAACTGTACTTACAGTTCCACAACCTCCTGTTAAAGTAACTGTGTAATTAAAAGGTGAACCAACTGATGTAGTAGGTGTTCCTGATATAGTAACTACATTACCTGACCAACTTCCTGTAACTCCCGCAGGTAAACCTGTAATAGTAGCTCCTGTTGCTCCGGTAGTAGCATACGTAATGTTTGTAAGCGCTGTATTTACACAAATTGTCTGTCCATCTGTTCCAATTGCTGAACTTAATGAAATAGTATTATCTGGTGTAACTGTGATTGTTCCTACTTCACTTACAGTTCCACAACCTCCTGTTAAAGTAATTGTGTAATTAAAAGGTGAACCAACTGATGTAGTAGGTGTTCCTGATATAGTAACTACATTACCTGACCAACTTCCTGTAACTCCCGCAGGTAAACCTGTAATAGTAGCTCCTGTTGCTCCGGTAGTAGCATATGTAATATTTGTAAGTGCTGTATTTACACAAATTGTCTGTCCATCTGTTCCAATTGCTGAACTTAATGCAATTGTATTATCTGGTGTAACTGTGATTGTTCCTACTTCACTTACAGTTCCACAACCTCCTGTTAAAGTAACTGTGTAATTAAAAGGTGAACCAACTGATGTAGTAGGTGTTCCTGATATAGTAACTACATTACCTGACCAACTTCCTGTAACTCCCGCAGGTAAACCTGTAATAGTAGCTCCTGTTGCTCCGGTAGTAGCATACGTAATGTTTGTAAGCGCTGTATTTACACAGATTGTCTGTCCATCTGTTCCAATTGCTGAACTTAATGCAATTGTATTATCTGGTGTAACTGTGATTGTTCCTACTTCACTTACAGTTCCACAACCTCCTGTTAAAGTAATTGTGTAATTAAAAGGTGAACCAACTGATGTAGTAGGTGTTCCTGATATAGTAACTACATTACCTGACCAACTTCCTGTAACTCCCGCAGGTAAACCTGTAATAGTAGCTCCTGTTGCTCCGGTAGTAGCATATGTAATGTTTGTTAGTGCTGTATTTACACAAATTGTCTGTCCATCTGTTCCAATTGCTGAACTTAATGAAATAGTATTATCTGGTGTAACTGTGATTGTTCCAACTGTACTTACAGTTCCACAACCTCCTGTTAAAGTAACTGTGTAATTAAAAGGTGAACCAACTGATGTAGTAGGTGTTCCTGATATAGTAACTACATTACCTGACCAACTTCCTGTAACTCCCGCAGGTAAACCTGTAATAGTAGCTCCTGTTGCTCCGGTAGTAGCATATGTAATATTTGTAAGTGCTGTATTTACACAAATTGTCTGTCCATCTGTTCCAATTGCTGAACTTAATGCAATTGTATTATCTGGTGTAACTGTGATTGTTCCTACTTCACTTACAGTTCCACAACCTCCTGTTAAAGTAACTGTGTAATTAAAAGGTGAACCAACTGATGTAGTAGGTGTTCCTGATATAGTAACTACATTACCTGACCAACTTCCTGTAACTCCCGCAGGTAAACCTGTGATAGTAGCTCCCGTTGCTCCGGTAGTAGCATACGTAATGTTTGTAAGCGCTGTATTTACACAAATTGTCTGTCCATCTGTTCCAATTGCTGAACTTAATGCAATTGTATTATCTGGTGTAACTGTGATTGTTCCTACTTCACTTACAGTTCCACAACCTCCTGTTAAAGTAATTGTGTAATTAAAAGGTGAACCAACTGATGTAGTAGGTGTTCCTGATATAGTAACTACATTACCTGACCAACTTCCTGTAACTCCCGCAGGTAAACCTGTAATAGTAGCTCCTGTTGCTCCGGTAGTAGCATATGTAATATTTGTAAGTGCTGTATTTACACAAATTGTCTGTCCATCTGTTCCAATTGCTGAACTTAATGCAATTGTATTATCTGGTGTAACTGTGATTGTTCCTACTTCACTTACAGTTCCACAACCTCCTGTTAAAGTAACTGTGTAATTAAAAGGTGAACCAACTGATGTAGTAGGTGTTCCTGATATAGTAACTACATTACCTGACCAACTTCCTGTAACTCCCGCAGGTAAACCTGTAATAGTAGCTCCTGTTGCTCCGGTAGTAGCATACGTAATGTTTGTAAGCGCTGTATTTACACAAATTGTCTGTCCATCTGTTCCAATTGCTGAACTTAATGAAATAGTATTATCTGGTGTAACTGTGATTGTTCCTACTGTACTTACAGTTCCACAACCTCCTGTTAAAGTAACTGTGTAATTAAAAGGTGAACCAACTGATGTAGTAGGTGTTCCTGATATAGTAACTACATTACCTGACCAACTTCCTGTAACTCCCGCAGGTAAACCTGTAATAGTAGCTCCTGTTGCTCCGGTAGTAGCATACGTAATGTTTGTAAGCGCTGTATTTACACAAATTGTCTGTCCATCTGTTCCAATTGCTGAACTTAATGAAATAGTATTATCTGGTGTAACTGTGATTGTTCCTACTTCACTTACAGTTCCACAACCTCCTGTTAAAGTAATTGTGTAATTAAAAGGTGAACCAACTGATGTAGTAGGTGTTCCTGATATAGTAACAACATTACCTGACCAACTTCCTGTAACTCCCGCAGGTAAACCTGTAATAGTAGCTCCCGTTGCTCCGGTAGTAGCATATGTAATGTTTGTAAGTGCTGTATTTACACAAATTGTCTGTCCATCTGTTCCAATTGCTGAACTTAATGTGATCGAATTATTTAAAACCACACCAATTGTTCCAACTGTACTTACAGTTCCACAACCTCCTGTTAAAGTAACTGTGTAATTAAAAGGTGAACCAACTGATGTAGTAGGTGTTCCTGATATAGTAACTACATTACCTGACCAACTTCCTGTAACTCCCGCAGGTAAACCTGTGATAGTAGCTCCCGTTGCTCCGGTAGTAGCATATGTAATGTTTGTAAGTGCTGTATTTACACAGATTGATTGTGAATCAGTACCAACTGCAGAAGTTAATGAAATAGTATTATCTGGTGTAACTGTGATTGTTCCAACTGTACTTACAGTTCCACAACCTCCTGTTAAAGTAATTGTGTAATTAAAAGGTGAACCAACTGATGTAGTAGGTGTTCCTGATATAGTAACTACATTACCTGACCAACTTCCTGTAACTCCCGCAGGTAAACCTGTAATAGTAGCTCCTGTTGCTCCGGTAGTAGCATATGTAATGTTTGTAAGTGCTGTATTTACACAGATTGTCTGTCCATCTGTTCCGATTGCTGAACTTAATGAAATAGTATTATCTGGTGTAACTGTGATTGTTCCAACTGTACTTACAGTTCCACAACCTCCTGTTAAAGTAACTGTGTAATTAAAAGGTGAACCAACTGATGTAGTAGGTGTTCCTGATATAGTAACAACATTACCTGACCAACTTCCTGTAACTCCCGCAGGTAAACCTGTAATAGTAGCTCCCGTTGCTCCGGTAGTAGCATATGTAATGTTTGTAAGTGCTGTATTTACACAAATTGTCTGTCCATCTGTTCCAATTGCTGAACTTAATGCAATTGTATTATCTGGTGTAACTGTGATTGTTCCTACTTCACTTACAGTTCCACAACCTCCTGTTAAAGTAATTGTGTAATTAAAAGGTGAACCAACTGATGTAGTAGGTGTTCCTGATATAGTAACTACATTACCTGACCAACTTCCTGTAACTCCCGCAGGTAAACCTGTAATAGTAGCTCCTGTTGCTCCGGTAGTAGCATACGTAATGTTTGTAAGCGCTGTATTTACACAGATTGTCTGTCCATCTGTTCCGATTGCTGAACTTAATGCAATTGTATTATCTGGTGTAACTGTGATTGTTCCTACTTCACTTACAGTTCCACAACCTCCTGTTAAAGTAATTGTGTAATTAAAAGGTGAACCAACTGATGTAGTAGGTGTTCCTGATATAGTAACTACATTACCTGACCAACTTCCTGTAACTCCCGCAGGTAAACCTGTAATAGTAGCTCCTGTTGCTCCGGTAGTAGCATATGTAATATTTGTAAGTGCTGTATTTACACAAATTGTCTGTCCATCTGTTCCAATTGTTGAACTTAATGTGATCGAATTATTTAAAACCACACCAATTGTTCCAACTGTACTTACAGTTCCACAACCTCCTGTTAAAGTAACTGTGTAATTAAAAGGTGAACCAACTGATGTAGTAGGTGTTCCTGATATAGTAACTACATTACCTGACCAACTTCCTGTAACTCCCGCAGGTAAACCTGTGATAGTAGCTCCCGTTGCTCCGGTAGTAGCATATGTAATGTTTGTAAGTGCTGTATTTACACAGATTGATTGTGAATCAGTACCAACTGCAGAAGTTAATGAAATAGTATTATCTGGTGTAACTGTGATTGTTCCAACTGTACTTACAGTTCCACAACCTCCTGTTAAAGTAATTGTGTAATTAAAAGGTGAACCAACTGATGTAGTAGGTGTTCCTGATATAGTAACTACATTACCTGACCAACTTCCTGTAACTCCCGCAGGTAAACCTGTAATAGTAGCTCCTGTTGCTCCGGTAGTAGCATATGTAATGTTTGTAAGTGTTGTATTTACACAAATTGTCTGTCCATCTGTTCCAATTGCTGAACTTAATGCAATTGTATTATCTGGTGTAACTGTGATTGTTCCAACTGTACTTACAGTTCCACAACCTCCTGTTAAAGTAATTGTGTAATTAAAAGGTGAACCAACTGATGTAGTAGGTGTTCCTGATATAGTAACTACATTACCTGACCAACTTCCTGTAACTCCCGCAGGTAAACCTGTGATAGTAGCTCCCGTTGCTCCGGTAGTATCATATAAAATAGTATTAAGAACATTATTAACACAGATTGTCTGTGCATCTGTTCCTGCAGCTGAACTTAAGTTAATTGTATTATTAGATATTACTCCAATTCTACCAATAATACTTACAGTTCCACAACCTCCTGTTAAAGTAACTGTGTAATTAAAAGGTGAACCAACTGATGTAGTAGGTGTTCCTGATATAGTAACTACATTACCTGACCAACTTCCTGTAACTCCCGCAGGTAAACCTGTGATAGTAGCTCCCGTTGCTCCGGTAGTAGCATATGTAATGTTTGTTAGTGCTGTATTCTCACAAACTGTCTGTGCATCTGTTCCAATTGCTGAACTTAATGCAATTGTATTGTCTGGTGTAACTGTGATTGTTCCAACTGTACTTACAGTTCCACAACCTCCTGTTAAAGTAATTGTGTAATTAAAAGGTGAACCAACTGATGTAGTAGGTGTTCCTGATATAGTAACTACATTACCTGACCAACTTCCTGTAACTCCCGCAGGTAAACCTGTTATAGTAGCTCCCGTTGCTCCGGTAGTAGCATATGTAATGTTTGTAAGTGCTGTATTTACACAAATTGTCTGTCCATCTGTTCCAATTGCTGAACTTAATGCAATTGTATTATCTGGTGTAACTGTGATTGTTCCTACTTCACTTACAGTTCCACAACCTCCTGTTAAAGTAATTGTGTAATTAAAAGGTGAACCAACTGATGTAGTAGGTGTTCCTGATATAGTAACTACATTACCTGACCAACTTCCTGTAACTCCCGCAGGTAAACCTGTAATAGTAGCTCCTGTTGCTCCGGTAGTAGCATATGTAATGTTTGTTAGTGCTGTATTTACACAAATTGTCTGTCCATCTGTTCCTATTGCTGAACTTAATGCAATTGTATTATCTGGTGTAACTGTGATTGTTCCAACTGTACTTACAGTTCCACAACCTCCTGTTAAAGTAACTGTGTAATTAAAAGGTGAACCAACTGATGTAGTAGGTGTTCCTGATATAGTAACTACATTACCTGACCAACTTCCTGTAACTCCCGCAGGTAAACCTGTAATAGTAGCTCCCGTTGCTCCGGTAGTAGCATATGTAATGTTTGTAAGTGCTGTATTTACACAGATTGTCTGTCCATCAGTACCAACTGCTGAACTTAATGCAATTGTATTATCTGGTGTAACTGTGATTGTTCCAACTTCACTTACAGTTCCACAACCTCCTGTTAAAGTAACTGTGTAATTAAAAGGTGAACCAACTGATGTAGTAGGTGTTCCTGATATAGTAACTACATTACCTGACCAACTTCCTGTAACTCCCGCAGGTAAACCTGTAATAGTAGCTCCTGTTGCTCCGGTAGTAGCATACGTAATGTTTGTAAGCGCTGTATTTACACAAATTGTCTGTCCATCTGTTCCAATTGCTGAACTTAATGCAATTGTATTATCTGGTGTAACTGTGATTGTACCCATAACAGAAGTATCTGTACAGCCTCCAGAAGTAGTCAAAGTATAATTAAAAACACCTGAAGCCGATGGAGAACCACTAATTGTATAAACTCCTCCTGAAAAACTTCCAGTAACTCCTGCAGGAAAAGCACCCGCTGATAATGTTACATTAGTTGCCGCAGGAGACCCAGGTACTAAAGTATAAACAATATTAGTTAACGGAGTATTAATACATATGGTTTGAGAATCCGAACTAACCGCCGATGATAAAGGTAAAGCTGGTGGAATACAAGCATTAGCATTACATGTTAGTACTGAGAAAGTAAAACAAGTACCAGCACCACCAACAGGAGTTAAAGTGATTTGAACTGAATCTCCAGCAGTCAAAGAATTAATTGTATATGAAGTAACATTTCCTATGTTAGTGGTTGGAGTAGCTGCACCACCATTAATGGTATAAGAAACTGTATAACTTGTAGCTCCAGAAACAGCTGCCCATGTAAACTGAACTGATGTAGTTGTAGATGCTCCACAATTAATTGTTGGCATTAGAATTGGATTAACCGTAATTGTACCAACTGTACTAACAGTTCCACAACCTCCTGTTAAGGTAACTGTGTAATTAAATGGAGAACCAACAGTAGTAGTAGGTGTTCCTGATATAGTAACAACATTACCTGACCAACTTCCAGTAACTCCTGCAGGTAAACCTGTAATAGTTGCTCCCGTTGCTCCAGTAGTAGCATATGTAATGTTTGTTAGTGATGAATTAACACATATTGATTGAGCGTCAGTTCCAACTGCAGAAGTTAATGAAATAGTATTCGTTGGATTTACAGTTACTGTAGTAGCATTTGAAATAGTAACACTACATCCAGGTGGTGTAAATGTATATTGAACACCATCAACCCATACAATACCATTTGCTCTAGTAATAACAATAGTGTTTGTAGCTACAGTTGTAACTACATTAATTCTTTGAAGTACATCATTTGGTCCAGCATTAAAAGTACCAATACCTGCAGTTCCATCAGAAATATTAACATTTCCTTGATTATTATCTCTAGCAATACTAAGAGTAACCGTTGTACCAGCAGGCACAGTATGTTGCAATGTGATTGTAAGAGTTGAATTCGTATTGTCTACAGAAGCACAATTTGCAGCATTAGCAGCAGCACCTAGGGCAGATATACCCCCTGTTGAATTTGCTGGAATATTACCCCCAGTTGCACTAAGACCATTACCAACAACTGGAGTTGCAGTAGAGGTAATTAAACTAGTAGTTAAAGTTGTATTAGCTGTTACAGAAGGTACAACAACTGTTGCAGTTCCTGCACCATTTAAAACAACATTTTGAGAAGCTCCACCATCAATATCATAAGTTACTGTTGAATTTGGGGTACCTTGAAGGTAAAACTCAGCATTTGAATTTTCACAAATTGGAGAATTACTAGTTAAACTAGTAAAAACCGGACCAGGGTTAACAACAATGGTTCCATTTAGCGAAAGATTTGGAGTACATCCAACAGTAGTAACAGTATAATTAAATGTTCCTGTAGCTGAAGGAGTTCCAGAAATAGTAACATTTGTTCCTACTATACTGGCTGTTACTCCTGCAGGTAATCCTGTAACATTTACACTTGAAGCACTACCACCAAAGCTGTATGCAATATTATTAATTGCATTTCCTAAACACAAAGTCTGATTAGTTGTTGCTGCTGCCGAAGTAAGAGTCAAATTACAAGGACAAGTTACATCAACAACTACATCTCTATCATATTGACAACCATATTCATCTGTTACAGTAAATGTATAAGTATACATTCCAACAGTAGGAAAAGGTCCTAAATTAATATCATTAGACAATTCATTACCAACACATGGGCCTGGCGCCGGACAAGAAGGTCCAGGGTTATTAACTACAACACTAGTGGTTGTTTGAGCAGGAATAACAGGACCAGCTCCTGAGTGGCTCCATGTAGCAGTAACTAAATCTGGAGTTTCCGATAATAAATTTGCATAACAAGCAGCTGGAAAAGTCAATGACCAATTGGATAAAACTCCGTCATCAGAGCTAATATTATCAGTAACTCTTAATGTCCAAACTCCATTTAAAGCAGCACCATTTAAAGTTGTAAAAGGATTTGTTGATGTATATGTTTGAGGTATATAATATGACCCACCTGTTTCACATACTCCAGTATAAGCACACGCTCCATTAACAGTTGGAGGACCTGCAGTAGTACTTCCAACAGCCGTCCATGAAGCACCTCCTGTATTTACAACAGTATAAGTAGCTGGACAACCAGCTACGCCATCAGTAGCTCCATTAGAACATAAACCAAAATGACCAGGAATAGTAGGTGCATGCTGATCGAAAAGTAAAACAGTTTCTCCTGTTGGAGAAATTAATGATATATCTAAATCACCTGTATATGAATGCTCTATATCAAATGAAATTGTTGGATAACAACCAGCTGTCATAGTAGCACCCGGAGGAAACAATCCTGAAAAGTCTAAAGTAGAGTTATAACTTGACCCTGAACCATCTGGCAAATTTACCGGTCCTGAAATTACAGCAGGAGTGGCTTGAACAATTGTCTGGGAAAGTGCCTGACCATTTAGTGTTACAGAATTACCACAAGTTACAGGAATTGGCGTACCTGAAGTCCCCGTAAAGAGAGGTTCAGGCATAACCCTAATGGTTCTTGTGACGGAATTTGAACTTAAACAACCGAGTGGATCAGTTGCAAAATTATTATTTCGAACTCTTAATCTGACTAAATAAAGACCTCCTGTTGTAGGGAAAGTATGAGTTGTTGTTGGTGTAGCAGTGATATTATTAGTACCATCTCCCCAATCCCACTCATATCTAACTAACGAACCACTTGGTGTAGTTGAGTTTGACGCATCAAAAGCAACAGTAGTTGAACCTGGATTCAATGAATTTGAAGAACAAATATCAACAGTTGAAGCTGTTACTAAAGCTGCAGTTGGCGGCACACATGGTGTAACACATGAAATTGTTGCTGTCCAACCTGCATATTGAAAACTTGCATCTGAAGTAAACCTAAATGAAATACATCCATCAGGACTGATAGAAGTTACTACAAAAGGAGCTAAAGTCCCACAAAATCTATCAGCTTGTGTGCCAACTGGCCCAGCTGCATTTGCATGCCACATATCTAGATAATCATAACAAGTAGCACCAATTGATTCTGTATCAAAAGCAGTAAATGAAATTCTAATTTTATCTGTTGGAACAGTAGGACAAAAAGTTATTGTACTGTTTTGCGAAGCACCATAGTTACCAGCTCCATCTCTAAAAGTTCCTGAGCATGTTACATTTGTACCATTTGCCCCATTGGGCATATTATAAGTTTGACTGTATATTGAAAAATCGCATAATAAAACAATACCTAAAACTAATAAGTAAATTTTCTTCATTTTAAATTATTTAATAGTTAATAGTCTGTTCTTTAAATCTTGGTCAAAAACATATATATACCATAATTCGGTATTATTATATGTTTGCTTTACTTTATTAGACAAACTTTCAAAAAAGGAAAGACCTTTAATGTAATAATTATAATATTCTGGATCTGTGTTTTTGAATTCATCTAGTTGATTAGATGGAATATCTTTTACTACCAATAAATCGGAATCAGAAAAATTATGTGAAGAAACTTTCCTGTCTAATTTATATGACAAATCATAAAATTTTACTTTCTGTTTAAGCACACATCCGGGTGGTAAATTATAATTTGAGGTCTTTGATTCTTGGGCTTTAACAAAATTTAAGCATAAAAATGCTATAAAAATTAATAGAGTAGTTTTTTTCATAATTTAACAAGTTGTCTAGATTTTCGGTTGAAATTTAGATTTTTTTTAACAAAATGACAAATTTTTATCACAATTTTTTTAAACTAAAAAAGAAATAAAACAATCTAAAAAAAAACAAATGCTATATATAGTTGACTTGACAATATCATTTTATGTAAAAAACATTAAATAAATGTAACAAATTTTTTATCTATACAACTAATTCATATATTTACTTTTTACAAAAAAAAATGAAAAAAATATTTATCCCTATTTCTGCAATTTGTATTTTAATTTCAAGTTGCTCTACAACAAAAACTACGCAATCAAAAACTGCCGATGTTTCAAAGTACATGAACTCAATAACAGCAAACGAACTTAGCGATCATTTGTACCTTGTAGCCTCTGACGCTATGGAAGGTAGAGACACCGGTACAAAAGGTCAAAAAGAAGCTGGAAAATACTTAATTGAACAATATTCTAAAAATGGAATTTCTTTTCCTCCAGGTGCTGAAAATTGGTACCAAAAAGTACCTTCAGAATTTATGGCAAAAGGATTTTCACCTAAATTACCAGATTCTGAAAACATATGGGCTTTTATTAAAGGTAGTGAAAAGCCAGAAGAAATTGTAGTTATTTCAGCTCATTATGATCATGTTGGAATGAAAAATGGTGAAGTTTATAATGGAGCCGATGATGACGGATCAGGAACAGTTGCATTATTAGAAATTGCTGAAGCTTTTAAAACGGCTCAAAAAGAAGGTTTTGGCCCTAAAAGATCAATTTTATTTCTACATGTAACGGGCGAAGAACATGGATTACATGGTTCTAGGTATTATTCTGAAAACCCTTTATTTCCTCTAAAAAATACTGTTGTTGATATAAACATAGATATGGTTGGAAGAAGAGACTTCTTACATCCAAATACTAACAATTATATTTATGTTATTGGTTCTGATAGATTGAGTAGCGAACTTCATACAATTAATGAAGAAATGAATGCTAAGTATACAAAACTTGAATTAGATTATAAATATAATGACAGAAACGATCCAGAAAGAATTTATTATCGTTCTGATCACTACAATTTTGCAAAAAAAGGAGTGCCAGCTATTTTCTTTTATAATGGTAATCATGACGATTACCACAAAGCGTCAGACACACCTGATAAAATTGAATATGATGCATTAGCAAAAAGAGCACAACTTGCGTTTACTTTGGCTTGGGAAATTGCAAATAGACCTGAAAAAATTAAAGTTGACAGAGACGGTAAATAATTTTTTCTCAAATTATAAATAAAAAACTCCTGAATTTTCAGGAGTTTTTTATTTATAGCCATGTTATCGTAAAAATTTAGAATACAAACATTGCTCTTTCCCCCATTAATTCATTCACCTCATCAGCAACTTGTTCCAAAACATCTTCATCAGTATAATTCATAATAACTTTATCAATTAATGCTACTATAGTTTCCATATCACTTTCCACTAAACCTCTTGTAGTAATAGCTGGAGTTCCAACTCTTATTCCTGAAGTTACAAATGGTGATTTATCATCAAATGGAACCATGTTTTTATTCACAGTAATTTCTGCTTTAACTAATGCGTTTTCAGCTTCTTTACCAGTTATGTTTTTATTTCTTAGATCAATCAACATCATGTGATTATCAGTCCCTCCAGAAATGATGTCGTACCCTCTCTTAACAAACGCTTCAGCCATAGCTTTTGCATTTTTTTGAGTTTGTAAAGTATATCTGAAAAATTCATCAGTTAAAGCCTCACCAAAAGCAACAGCTTTAGCAGCAATTATATGCATTAAAGGACCTCCTTGATTACCAGGAAAAACAGACATATCCAACACATGTGACATCATTCTCACATCTCCTTTAGGCGTTTTTAAACCCCAAGGGTTTTCAAAATCTTTACCCATCATAATCATTCCTCCTCGTGGTCCTCTTAAAGTTTTATGAGTAGTTGTTGTTACAATATGACAATGAGGAATTGGGTCAGACAATAATCCTTTAGCAATCATACCAGCAGGATGAGAAATATCTGCTAATAATAATGCGCCAACACTATCTGCAATTTCCCTAAAACGAGCAAAATTCATATCACGAGAATAAGCCGAAGCTCCAGCAATAATCATCTTTGGTTTTTCAGCTAATGCAATTTCTTGGATTTTATCGTAATTTAAAACTCCAGTTTCTTTATCTACACCATAAAAACTTGGTGTATATAATTTACCTGAAAAATTTACAGGTGAACCATGAGTTAAATGCCCTCCATGAGACAAATCAAAACCTAAAATTTTATCTCCAGGTTGCAAACAAGCTGCAAAAACAGCAGTATTAGCTTGAGAACCAGAATGAGGTTGAACGTTTACATAAGCAGCACCAAAAAGTTCTTTTGCTCTATCAATTGCAATTTGTTCTACAATATCCACCACTTCACAACCACCATAATAACGCTTACCAGGATAACCCTCAGCATATTTATTAGTTAAAACAGAACCAGCTGCTTCCATAACTTCATCACTTACAAAGTTTTCTGAAGCGATAAGTTCTAATCCGTGAATTTGTCTGTCTTGTTCATCAAGAATAAGGTCAAAAATTTGTTCGTCGCGTTGCATTTCAATAAATATTCGTTAAAATTAGGTCAAAATTACGAAAAAGGTTTGTTAAATTGATAGTAAACTTTATATTTGGTTTATAATTTTTCAACAACAAATCAACACACAAAATATGTCAAATATTGCAAATGATCCAAAAAGAACTTCATGGATACATGTTCCGCACAATAGCGATTTTCCAATTCAAAACATTCCATTTGGCGTTTTTATAACAAAGAATGACGATATTACGATAGGCACACGAATAGGTGATACAGCTATTGACATGGGTGCTTTACAAAGACTTGGTTATTTTAAAGGAATAGAACTAACTGACGATATGTTCATGCAAGATACTTTAAATGACTTTATTTCTGATGGAAAAAAAACTTGGCGTTTAGTAAGAAATAGATTGGCTGAACTCTTTGACCAAAATAACCCACTTCTTCGTGACAATGAAAAAGAAAGAGAGATTATTCTTTTTGAAATGAGCGAAATTGAAATGTTACTTCCAGTACAGATTGGGGATTATACTGATTTTTACAGTAGTAAAGAACATGCCACTAATGTAGGAATGATGTTTCGTGACCCAGAGAATGCTTTATTACCCAACTGGTTACATATTCCTGTTGGTTACCACGGAAGAAGCTCTACAATTGTTCCAAGTGGTGTTCCTGTAAGAAGGCCAAATGGGCAAACTTTACCAGCTGGAGAAACTAATCCTGTTTTTGGTCCTTCTCGATTAGTTGATTTTGAATTAGAAACAGCTTTCATAACAACAGATGCAAATTTGATGGGAGAACCAATTCCAGTAAATGAAGCAGAAGATTACATATTCGGAATGGTATTATTTAATGATTGGAGCGCAAGAGATATTCAAAAATGGGAATATGTGCCACTAGGACCGTTTTTAGCAAAAAACTTTGCTTCTTCAATCTCTCCATGGATTGTTACTATGGATGCTTTAGAACCTTTTAGAGTAAAAGGCCCAGAGCAGTCTCCTACCCCATTTCCATACTTACAACAAACAGGAAATCACTCATTTGACATTAATCTACAAGTGGGAATCCAACCAGAAAATGGTGTTGAAACAATCGTTTCTAAATCTAACTTCAAATACATGTATTGGTCAATGGCTCAACAATTAGCTCATCATACGGTGAATGGATGTAGAGTAAATTCAGGTGATATGATGGGAAGTGGAACGATTTCAGGTCCAACTCCAGACAGTTATGGTTCAATGTTAGAATTATCTTGGGGAGGAAAAAACACAATTCCAATGAAAGATGGCTCAGAAAGAAAGTTCATTAACGATAATGATACTGTTATTATTAAAGGATTTTGTAAAAACAGTGAAGTTAGAATTGGTTTTGGAGAATGTTCTAGTAAATTATTACCCGCTTTAGAATTAAAATTTTAAGTAAAATCTTTATTTTTAAAAAAAACTCCGATAGAAAATTATCGGAGTTTTTTTTTAGCCCTGATGGAAGTGGCATCCTTTTTGTTTTTGATAAAAAAAGCAAAAAGATAAAACGGACAGCAGGAGATTGCTTCAAAAAAATTATCTTTGAAAAATAAATACCAAAACTTATGAGAAAAATTACTCTATTACTTATTGCTACTTTATTTGTTGCTTGTGGTGTCAAACAAACGCAAACATTATTAAGCAATGGAAATTACGATGCAGCAATAGACAATGCAATAAACAGCTTGAGTTCAAATAAGACTTCTAAAGGAAAACAAGATTATGTTTATTTATTAGAAGAAGCATTTGCAAAAGCAAAAGCTAGGGACATCAACAGCTTAAATCTTCTAAAAAAGGAGAATAATCCTGCTAATTATGAGCGAATTTTTAATTTATATTCACAATTAAGAAATCGTCAAGAAAGAATTAAGCCTTTATTGCCTTTAGCTCTTCATAAAGAAGGGAGAAATGCTATTTTTCCTATGGATGATTATTCAGATCAAATTATAGAAAGTAAAAACAGACTATCTGGATATTTGTATAGCAATGCAAAAAAATTAATGAACTCTTCTAATAAAATGGATTTCAGACAAGCTTTTGATGATTTAATGTATTTAGACAAATTAAATCCAAATTATCAAGATGTAAGAGCTTTAATGGATCAAGCACAGTTTAAAGGAACTGATTTTGTTCATGTATACACTAAGAACGAAACTAATATGGTAATTCCTGCTCGTCTTCAAGATGATTTACTAGATTTTAGTACATATGGAATTAACGACAAATGGACTGTTTATCATAACAACAAACAAAAAAACATTAAATATGATTTTGGAATGATTGTAAATTTTAGACAAATCAACATCTCTCCTGAACAAGTTAAAGAAAGACAATTTGTAAAAGAAAAACAAATTAAAGATGGTGTTAAAACACTTTTAGATAATAATGGAAATGTTGTAAAAGACAGTTTAGGGAATCCTATAAAAGTTGATAATTTTAAATCAATAACAGTTAGCATATATGAATTCACCCAATTTAAATCGTGTCAAGTTACCGCTAAAGTAGATTATATTGATTTTAGAAATAATCAATTAATAGATGCATTTCCTGTAGCAAGTGAATTTGTTTTCGATTATATCTATGCAAATTATAACGGAGATAAGCGTGCTTGTGAAGATTCTTATTATCAATATTTTGACCGTAGAGCAGTTCCTTTCCCTTCGAACGAACAAATGGTCTACGATACTGGTGAAGATTTAAAAGCCAAACTTAAGAGCATTATTACCAATAATAAGTTTAGACGATAATAGTCAAAAGTCCTGCAAATTGCAGGACTTTTTTTATACAAATTTATTAAGTATTTCAGCTTCTATATCACTATGTGTAGAACTAAAAATAGCTACTCCATCTTTTACCAAAATTAATTGAGGTGATTGATGCACAACCTGAAAACGTTCTGCAATTTCATTTGAAATGTTTCTATGATTTAATAAATCTAAGAAAAAAGGTTCTAGTTGTTCAGAACTAAAATTATAATCATTTTCAAACTGTTTCAAAGCAAATCTACTTATACTACATCGTGTACTGTGCTTAAAAAGAATAACAGGTTTTTCATAGGAAAGCGCAATTGCTTCATCTATTACTTTTAAATCATCTAACTGATTCCATTTTATTTTTGAAGAAGAATTATCTTCTTCATTTGATCCAAATATGTTATTGAAAAAACTCATTTTGTCTTATTTTCTGACATTTTGACTTGTTTATTTAGCACAAACACTTGCGAATCAGTCATTTTGTCTTAGTTTTTATAAGGGTATGTTATTTGACTATTGAATTACAAATTTACATGAATTATTCCGAATAAAAAGTAATACAACTAACACATAAAAAAATGAACTTAAATAATTTAACCATTAAATCGCAAGAGGCTTTACAACAAGCACAGCAAATTGCACAAGCTCTCGGGCATCAACAAATTGAAAACGAACATATTTTTAAAGGATTATTAGAAGTTGATGAAAATGTAACTCCTTTTCTACTTAAAAAACTAAATTTAAATATCGATCTTTTCAAAAAAATATTAGAGAGTACTTTACAAAGTTTTCCAAAAGTAACTGGAGGTGAAATTCAATTGTCTCGTGATGCGTCTAGAATGCTAAATGAAGCTATTGCTATTGCTCAAAAAATGAAAGATGAGTATGTTTCAATAGAGCATTTAGTATTGGCTATTTTCAAGTCAAAAAGTAAAGTAGCTCAAATCTTAAAAGATCAAGGTGTAACTGAAAAAGGATTAGAAAGTGCCATTGCTGAATTAAGAAAAGGAGAAAATGTTACTTCTGCATCTGCTGAAGAAACATATAATGCATTAAATAAGTATGCAAAAAACCTAAACGAATTAGCACGTAACGGAAAATTAGATCCAGTAATTGGTCGTGATGAAGAAATTCGTAGAGTTCTTCAGATTTTAACTCGAAGAACAAAAAACAACCCTATGCTTGTAGGTGAACCTGGTGTGGGTAAAACCGCAATTGCAGAAGGATTAGCCCATAGAATTGTAGACGGAGATGTACCTGAAAATCTAAAAGATAAAATAGTATACTCATTAGATATGGGAGCATTGATTGCCGGAGCAAAATATAAGGGAGAATTTGAAGAACGATTAAAAGCAGTAGTGAAAGAAGTCACTTCTGCCGAGGGAGATATTGTATTATTTATAGATGAAATTCACACGCTTGTTGGTGCTGGTGGTGGCGAAGGTGCTATGGATGCAGCAAATATTTTGAAACCAGCTTTAGCTCGTGGTGAACTTCGTGCCATTGGAGCAACAACTTTAGATGAATATCAAAAATATTTCGAAAAGGACAAAGCTCTAGAAAGACGTTTTCAAAAAATCATAGTAGACGAGCCAGATACCGAAAGCGCCATTTCAATTCTTCGTGGGATTAAAGAAAAATACGAGACACATCATAAAGTTCGAATACAAGATGATGCTATTATTGGTGCTGTGGAATTATCGCAACGATATATCACCAATCGTTTTCTTCCAGACAAAGCAATTGATTTAATGGATGAAGCAGCTTCAAAATTGCGAATGGAAATCAATTCTAAACCAGAAGAATTAGACGTTTTAGATAGAAAAATAATGCAGTTAGAAATTGAAATTGAAGCCATAAAACGTGAAAATGATGAAACGAAACTGAAAGGTTTAGGTTTAGATTTAGCTAACTTAAAAGAAGAACGTAATGAAATTTTCAGCAAATGGAAATCTGAAAAAGATGTTGTTGATGCTGTTCAAAACGTAAAACAAGAACTTGAAGATTTTAAACTTGAGGCAGAACGTGCAGAACGCGATGGTGATTATGGAAAAGTAGCTGAAATTCGATATGGAAAAACAAAAGAAGCGCAAGAACGATTAGATGCCTTACAAAAACAATTAGCTGAAAATCAAGACGGAACTTCTTTAATTAAAGAAGAAGTAACTCGTGAAGATATTGCAGAAGTTGTTGCAAAATGGACAGGTGTTCCGGTAATGAAAATGCTTCAAGGTGAAAGAGAAAAACTTTTAAAATTAGAGGATGAACTTCACCAAAGAGTTGTAGGACAAGAAGAAGCTATTGTGGCAGTTAGTGATGCTGTTCGAAGAAGTCGTGCAGGATTACAAGACATGAAAAAACCTATTGGTTCTTTCTTATTTCTTGGTACAACAGGTGTAGGTAAAACCGAACTTGCAAAAGCTTTAGCCGAATATTTATTTGACGATGAAAATGCAATGACTCGTATAGATATGAGTGAATACCAAGAACGTCATAGTGTAAGTCGTTTAGTTGGTGCACCTCCTGGATATGTAGGTTATGATGAAGGTGGTCAATTAACAGAAGCTGTTCGAAGAAAACCTTATTCAGTTGTTTTATTAGATGAAATTGAAAAAGCACATCCTGATACTTTTAATATATTATTACAAGTTTTAGATGAAGGAAGATTAACGGATAATAAAGGACGTGTTGCCGATTTTAAAAACACAATTATCATTATGACTTCTAATATGGGAAGTGATATTATTCAAGATAAATTTGATAATTTAAAAGGTAGTGTTGAAGCAGCTACTGAGGTTGCAAAAACAGAAGTTTTAGGCTTATTGAAACAAACTGTGCGTCCTGAGTTTATCAATCGTATTGATGAAATCGTATTATTTACACCTTTAACTACTGAAAATATAAGAAAAATTGTTTCTATTCAGTTGAAAAATGTGACTAAAATGCTGGCGCAACAACAAATTACAATGGATGCTACTGAGGAAGCGATTGACTATTTAGCACAAAAAGGCTTTGATCCTCAATATGGAGCGCGACCAGTTAAAAGAGTTATTCAACGAGAAGTATTAAACGCATTATCAAAAGATATATTAGCTGGAAAAATCACTACAGACAGCATTATTCTTCTTGACAGCTTTGAAGGTAATTTAGTGTTTAGAAATGAGTAATTAACATACATTAGTTTGATTAAGTCCCCAAAGAAATATTCGCTTTGGGGATTTTTTATTTATATTTGATATTAAACATTTATATATGAGAAATATTATTTTAAAAAATGGCCTTTTAGGTGGATTAATTGTTTCAATCGTAATGATTTGCATGACAATGTATATGAAATCTAATCCAGAAAACGAACCAAATGCAATTGTAGGCTTTGCAAGTATGCTAATCGCTTTTGTCTTTCTTTTTCTAGGTGTGAAGAAAGTTAGAGAAACAAATGATGGTAAAATTACTTTTGGAAAAGGTTTTCTAACTGGATTATACATTGCTTTAATCATTTCAACAATCTATGTATTCGTTTGGTTGATTATTTATTATAATTTCTTTCCAAACTTTATGGAACAATACAGTGATTTGGTACTTAATAAATTAAAAGATGCCGGAGACGTTGAAGCTTTGACTGCGAAAACTGAAGAAATGGAAATGATGAAAGAATGGTATAAAAACCCGTTAATGATTATACTTTTAACGTTTATGGAAATACTACCAATCGGAATTGTTGTTTCTTTAATTTCTGCATTAACTTTAAAAAAGAAATAACCTAAAAAAAAGTCTAAAGTTAAAAACCTTTAGACTTTTTTATTCATACTATAATAATTTTAATCTAATCCTTTTAAAATCTCTCCATTAGAAGAAAGTAAAAGTTTTTTAGTTTTTCTTTCTTTTTTGATTTTTATAGAGTACTCTTTTTTATCAATATGCCCTTCACTTTGAGCATATAAATATTTATCATTTACAATATCCCAACCTGGGAATGTTTTAGTTACAGAATACAAAACTTCATTTGGTAAAATGATATTTTCGTATTTTTCAATAACATTGATTAATTTCCCCTTATGATCGTATTTTGCAGTTAAAGTCCCTTTTTCATTTTTCATGATGACTAAATAAGTATCAAAACCCTCATAATCTTTTCCTAAATCATAAGCCATAAAAAAATCCTGCATTTGTTGAACATTTAAATCAGGATGTTTTTCTGGAAGATAAATTGAGAAATCATCTCCTATTTTAGTCAATACAATTTCAGGTAATTCTCTCAGTTCTAAATTATCATTATTAAGATCGCTAAGATTATTTCTATTTTGCGAAAATACTAATGATGTCATGCATAGTAATGTTAAAACAATTGTTTTCATAATAAACGTTTTTTAAATTAGTATATCAAAATAATTTAAAACTTTCAAGGCATTTTATTTACTTCCCCTTTTTGGTTGTTGGTTATATTTTAAATTATTATATCTTTATCTTAAATAAATCGTTTAGTGTTACAAATTTAGCCATTACAACTCAAATAATCTGTTAATACAATAGTTGTAATTAGTTAATTTAAAGTTATACTTTTTAGACTGACATTACATATAACAGATAAAATTACACTACTAAAACTTTAACTTATTTATATACCATTCATAGAGTATTTCGTTAATAATTTAATAAAAAATGAAGTCGTTAAACTTTACACCTTTCCCAACACTTGATTCTGATCGTTTAAGATTTAGAAAACTAACAGATGATGATGCTCCTGAAATTTTAAAATTACGAGGTAATCCACAAACAATGGAATTTATTCCAAGACCTTTACTTGTGGATATTGACGGTGCTTTAGCGCATATTAAATTAATTAATGATAAAATTGATGAAAATTTAGATATCAATTGGGCAGTTACTAAAAAAAACAATGACAATTGTATTGGAATTATGGGTTTTTACAGAACACAACCCGAGCATTTTAGAACAGAGTTAGGCTATATGATTCTACCGGAACATGCAGGAAAAGGATATGTTACAGAGGCCGTAAATACACTCTTAAATTTTGCTTTTCATAAACTAAACTTTCATTCTATCGAAGCTGTTATAGATTCTAGACACATAGCATCAGAACGTGTTTTAATAAAAAATGGTTTTACAAAAGAAGCACACTTTAAAGAGAACTTTTATTATAATAACGTATTCACAGACACTGTTATATACAGTCTTTTAAAACGAAATTTTAAAACGTGCTAATTTCAATTTTGAATAAATCGCTTGAAGCTAAAATCAACACTAAAGGTGCCGAATTAGTTTCGTTATCTAAAGACAGCTTTAATTACATTTGGGAAATTGATGAAGAGTTTTGGAATAAAACCTCACCTGTTTTATTTCCTATTGTTGGGAGTTTAAAAAATAACGAGTATAGTATTGATGGCAATAAATATTCTCTAAACAGACATGGTTTTGCAAGGGATTTAGAATTTGAACTTTTAGAACACGAGGAAGATTTTGCCCTTTTCTGTTTAAAATCAAATGATGAAACGCTTAAAAATTATCCATTTCATTTTGAATTACAAATAAAATATCAACTTAAAGCAAATGAACTTGATGTTACTTATAAAATAATTAATAATTCAGATATAAAAATGCCTTTTAATATTGGGGCACATCCTGCATTTAAAATTGATTATAATATATTGGACTATTGTTTAGAATTTAATGTCTTAGAAAGCTTTAAAAGCCACAAACTGAGAGATGGTTTATTTGCTGAAGAAATTGAATTTATTAAAAGTAAAGATAATATAGTTTTTTTATCTGAAAAACTTTTCGAAAATGATGCTTTAGTTTTTAAAAATATAAATTCAAATTCAATAAGGCTAAAGTATTTTGAGAAAGACTATTTAATAATTAGTTTTTACAATTTTCCTCATGTTGGCATATGGAAAAAACCAAAAGCTCCTTTCTTATGTATTGAACCCTGGACAGGCTATACAGATAGCATAAACTCTAATGGAAAAATATTTGATAAAGAAAGTATTCAAATTTTACATCCCAAATGTTTTTTTGAATGTAAAATCAAAATAGAAGTATAAAAAAATCCTGTCTCTCAACAGGATTAATATTTTAGATTAATTTATGAATTCGATTAACAGGTATAACAACACCTTGTTTCAAAATTACTCTATTATCGGTTACTCCCCAAATAGTAGTTTCAACCATTTTATAGGAGTTATCATCCTCAAAATATATTTTTATTTTAACATGTTCAAGATTGCCTAGGGTTAAGGCTCTATCTAAATCTTGTTTTCTTTGTTTAATATCATCTGCCTCTTCAAGCACTTCTGTATTAGGAAAATTTAAAGAAGATATTAATTCTTTGTCAATAATTTGATATTCAGCAGTCATAGTCATTAATTAGTTGGTTAGTTTAACATAAAGTTATACTTTTTTTTAAAATAAAATGGTTTTTAAATAAAAAAATGAGCTTTTAAGCTCATTTTTTTATTTAACTTTTATAATTAATAGGTCTTTTATCCCTTTATTTTCAGCAATATCTAAATCGTTACTTTCTGTTTCTCCAATAATAACAATTCCTTTATCTTTAGTTTCTTTAGCATCATATGCAAAGTCATAACTTGATCCACCAAATGTTTTTTGCCATAACAATCCTCCAGACGGACTAATAATTAATGCCCAAAAATCATTCTCTCCTTTATTATCATTAATATCTAAATCCGAACTTCTAGTATGACCCGAAATAACAAAATTACCATTTGAAAGTGTACTTATTGAATTAGCAAAATCAAAACCAGTACCTCCAAAAGATCTATCCCAAATTTTATTTCCATTATCATCTATATTAACAACCCAAACGTCATTATTACCTTTATTTGATGTAATATCTCCATCTGTACTATTCGATGTTCCAGCAATTAAATAAGTATTATTGAGTGATTTAGCTATTCCATATGCTTGGTCTAATCCAGAACCTCCAAAAGACTTTTTCCAAACTAAACTTCCTGTTGAATTTATTTTAAGTACCCAATAATCATAACTTCCATGGTTATCAGTTACATCAAAATCAGAACTTTCAGAATAACCAACCATAATTAAACCTCTATCATTTGATTCTAAAACATCATATACTCTGTCGTTTTGAGTTCCACCAAAATATACATCCCATTCTTTTTCACCAGAGGCATTTAATTTTATTCCGTAGTACTCTCCAACCCCATGCATGACAACATTTCCAGAACGTCCTAATCCAGCATAATCTGCAAAACCTGTTATAAAATATCCACCATCTGAAGTCGAAATTATTTTATGAGCATGGTCGTGACTCATATACCCGTAACTTTTTTTCCAGATTAAATTACCATTTGCATCCGTCTTAAAAATAAAAAAATCGTGCATTCCTAAATTACTAGGAACATCTCCATCACTACTTTTACTATAACCTGCAACTGTTAGAGATGAATCACTATTCTCAATTATACTGTATCCTAAATCATCTAAATTACCTCCATAAGTCTTACTCCAAACCAAGTTCCCGTTTACATCATATTTAGACAACCAAATATCTTCTTCTAAATATCTTTTATCAGTAATATCACCTCCTGAACTTTTAGTATTTCCTACAACTACAACTCCTCCATCAGAAGTAGCAAAAAGTCCTCTAACAAGCTCTTCATCGGAACCTCCAAAAGTCTTAATCCATTGAATTTCTCCGTTAAAATAATTTTGATTTCCATTGTCATCGTTAGAACACGAAAACAATAATATTAAACTTAATGCAACTAGAATTCTTTTCATAATTACTCAACTATTAATTTCTGCGAAACTGAATCATTAACCAATAAAATATAAATTCCAGAAGATAAATCATTCACACTGAACTGAATTTCATTTGAATTCAAATTATTAATTGATTTTACTTTAACTCCTAAAACGTTAAAAACATCTAGTTTTTCAATAGGAACATCTAAAGTAATATTTACCAAACCATTTGATGGATTAGGGTATATTGATATGTTTAAATTACTAAAACTATCATTACTTAATATTGCATTTTTCTTAACTACAAATAACCCTCTTTCAATATCACTAATAATGATAGAACCGCTTGCGAAATAAGGATAAACACTCCAAGCTCCATTAAATTGATTTGAATTACTTGTAGGAAAAGTATCAAAAAAACCAATCTCATTCATATTTGCTGAATCTAAGTTTGAAATATCCATTATTCTTAAACCTGCTCTGTAATTTGCTAAATAAAAATCATTTCCTTTGGTATAACCATTATGATCAATTGCTGGAGTTTGTCCGTTATAATTCCATTTTAAAACAGGAGCATCTAAATCTGTCATGTCTACAATAACCGTTTTGGTATTAAAGCCAAAACTTTGTTCGTCTACCTCATCCCCTAAAATAAAATATTTATGGTCTTCAGTCAACCAACCTTGATGTGTATATGCTGTATTCGTGTATGTGAAATTTGAAATTAACACTGGTGCTAATTTATTAGTTACATCAACAACTACAACCTTATTTTCATTTGAGCCTATGTAAATTTGCTTACCTAAATGATCTGTGTCAGGACCATTATAAACAACAATTTGAGCATCATGAGAATACCCTTGAGCATTATATTCATTCACAAAAACCGGACTAGCAGGTGTTTGAATATTAATAATGTGCGGACCGCCTCCATTACTTATACCACTACTTCCAGGAACATAAGTCCTTGTACCAATAGCATAAGCATACCCATTCACCTCATCAATAGCTATATTATGACATCTTCCAAAACCCGTGTAGTGAAAATCAGCAGTAAATGTTTGAGGTGTTACTACTCCTCTTAATCGTGTCAAATCAAAAACTTGCATTCCGTGTGCGGAAGCTTCACTAACAATATAAGCATGATTACTATAAACTTTAATATCTCTCCAAATACTACTTACACTTGCAGTTGGTAATTTCCCTAAATATACCGGCGCTGTTGGAACAGAAATATCCACAAAAGCTGTATGACTTGTAAGTCCAATTATTGCATATTCCTTACCATTCATTGGGTCAGTCCATCCCCAAATATCATTACATTCTGTAGAAACAACACCGCCAAGCTGTATTGCTGGCAATTGTGAATATAGATCAATTTTATTGCATGGGTAAGACCCAGCAAATCCTCCAGAACATAATGTTTGTGCTGAAAATGTGACTGTTAGCATTAAAAGAAATGCTGTAAATTTAAATTTCATTAGTAGTTAATTATAATTTGGAATCCAAATATACTAAAATTTAAGCAAGAAAAATTTAAATTAATAGACAAATACTATACATTTGCAACATCATGCAAAAAAACGCAAACATACTTAACAAAAGGGCTCGTTTCGATTATGAAATACTTGACAAGTATAACGCAGGTATCGTCTTAACAGGAACGGAAATAAAATCTATTCGTTTAGGTAAAGCTTCAATTGCCGAAAGTTTTTGTGAATTTCATAATCATGAACTTTTTTTAATAAATGCTACCATAGAAGAGTATTTATATGGAACTCATTATAATCACAAAGCCAAAAGTGAACGAAAGTTGCTTTTAAATAAGAAAGAGTTAAAAAAGCTAAATAAAGATAGCGATAATAAAGGTCTAACCATTGTTCCATTACGTTTATACACCAACGAAAAGGGATTGGCTAAAATTGAAATTGCTTTATGTAGAGGTAAAAAGAATTACGATAAGCGTGAAACTTTAAAAGAAAACGATACTAAGAGAGAAATTGATAGAATTAAAAAGAATTTTTAACTTCTAATATTATTTTTTTGAAAGAAATACTTAAAAACGCTAGAATTAAAATGCAGCTATCAACTAGAAAATTAGCTGAACTTACTTCAATTGACCAAGCACTGATAAGTAAATTTGAAAATGGAAATAGAATACCTACAAAAATTCAAGTTCAAAAATTAGTTGAAATTTTAAATCTTAATTTAAAAACCACTTTAATAGCTTGGTACAAAGTAAAACTCCAAAATGAGTTTGAATTAAATCCGTTTGTAATTCAAGCCATTACTGAACTTTTTAACGAAAAAGGGTTTGATATCGTAAAACAAGAAAACAAAGCCGAAATAGCTTCAATTTTAGATGAAATTGAAATTCTAAAACAAAAACTTACCCATTTAAAATAGTTAATTTTTATCTTCTAAAAGCGGCACAAATCGAAATTCACCATATTCGTGTTTCTCAAATTGGGTTTCATTTTTACGAATCAACATCGTCATAATTTGGTTTTCTTCACCTAACGGAATAACCAACTTACCTCCTACTTTTAATTGCGCCATTAATGGCTGTGGAATAAAAGGAGCACCTGCAGTTACAATAATACTATCAAAAGGAGCTGTTTCTGGCAAACCTTTATAACCATCACCAAAAATTAGTTTCTTTGGATTAAACCCTAATTTTGGTAATAGTAAGGATGTTTTTTTAAATAATTTATTTTGTCTTTCAATACTGTAAACCGTTGCTCCCATTGCGCATAAAACAGCTGTTTGATATCCACTTCCAGTTCCTATTTCTAGAATTTTATCATCTTTCTTAACATCCAACAATTCGCTTTGAAAAGCAACTGTATAAGGTTGAGAAATAGTCTGATCTGCACCAATTGGAAAAGCTTTATCTTGATAAGCAAAATTTTCAAAACTTGAATCTAAAAACAAGTGTCTGGGAATTAATCGTATAGCATCTAATACATTTTTGGATGTAATTCCTTTTTCTTCAAGCAGTTTAGCCAATTGATTTCTAAGGCCTTGATGTTTTGATGTATCGTTCAATTTGAAGTCGTTTTGTTTTTGGTAAAAATAGAAAACAAAATACCAATTATCAATCTTATTTTATCAATTAATTGCTATTTTTGTTGAAAATACTCTATTATGTTGAAAGTTGGCGTACTAGGTGCTGGTCATTTAGGAAAAATACATTTACGATTATTAAATCAATCAGAAAAATATGAATTAGTTGGGTTTTATGACCCATTTGATGATAATGCAAAAAAAGTAGCTACTGAATTTGGTTATAAAAAATTTGATACAATTGCAGATTTAATAGCCGCAGTTGATGTCGTAGACATAGTGACTCCTACTCTTTCTCATCATGATTGTGCAGTGGAAGTTATAAAAGCTGGAAAACATGTTTTCATTGAAAAACCAATTTCTAATACGGTTGCAGAAGCAGAAGAAATAATTGCTTTAGCAAAAGAATATAATGTAAAAGGACAAGTTGGTCACGTAGAACGATTCAACCCTGCGTTTACAGCAGTAAAAAATCAAATTATAAACCCAATGTTTATTGAAACGCATCGTTTAGCCGAATTCAATCCTCGTGGTACAGATGTTCCTGTGGTTTTAGATTTAATGATTCATGATATTGATGCCATTTTAAGCGTTGTAAAATCAAAAGTGAAATCGGTTCATGCAAGTGGCGTTTCTGTTTTAAGCCAATCGCCTGATATTTCAAATGCACGTATCGAATTTGAAAACGGTTGTGTTGCCAATATTACATCGAGTAGAATTTCCATGAAAAATATGCGTAAATCGCGTTTCTTTCAAAAAGATGCTTACATCTCAGTAGATTATTTAGATAAAGTGTGTGAAATCGTAAAAATGAAAGACGCACCAGAAGTTCCTGGCGATTTTGACATGATTTTACAAAATGCAGAAGGCATTAAAAAACAAATCTATTTCGACAATCCAAGTGTAGAACCAAACAATGCCATTTTAGATGAGTTGAATGCTTTCGCAGATGCTATAAACAATAATACAACTCCTATTGTAACTTTAGAAGACGGTACTGAAGCACTTCGTGTTGCGTACATGATTATTGATTCAATGGAGAAAAGATAAATTCAACTTTAAAACAATAATATTTTAACTTCATGTTTACTCAAAATAAAAACGGAAATTCCTTAAAATTTGAATTTGAAGAAGATGGTTTAAATTTTACTTTAAAAGATAAATCTATTCTTAAAACTGAATTCATTTCTTTCGAAGATATTACAAATAGATCACATGAGTTTTTCGAAAAGAATGAGGGGCATAAAAGCAGAGCAATATATTTTTTAATTGTTGGAATGTTATTTTTAGTTTCGAATATCATTTTAAAAACAAGATTATGGTCATGGATGTTTTTGGTTGGCGCTCCAATTTTTTATTTTCTCTACAAGAAATCAATTGTAAATTTCATAGTACTAAACACAGAAACTGAAATGGATATTTGGGTTTTGGAGGATAAAAATCAAAAGAAAATAATTGATGAAATTTATAATCGTAGAAATGATTACTTAATAAAAACATATTTAGAAATAAATTATAATAATGAATCTAGTAGCGAAATAAATAAATTTTCTTGGTTGAAAAAACTTGAAATTATTAATGAAAAAGAATTTGAAGTTATAAAAGAAGATATATTAAATCATAAAATTAAAAATTAAAAAAATACAAAATGAAACAAATAGCTGTAATTGGAGCTGGAACAATGGGTAACGGAATTGCTCACACATTTGCTCAATCAGGATTTACTGTAAAATTAATCGATATTTCTGAAAAATCTTTAGAAAAAGGTATGGCAACTATTGCCAATAACTTAGACCGTATGGTTACTAAAGGTGTAATTTCTGAAGACGATAAACACAAGACTATTTCAAACATCATTACGTATACCGACATTAAAGATGGCGTTGTAGGTTGTGATTTAGTTGTGGAAGCTGCTACAGAAAATGTAGGTTTAAAAATGAACATTTTTAAGCAATTAAGCGAAGTATGCGACCATAACGTAATTTTAGCTTCAAATACTTCATCTATTTCTATTACTCAAATTGCTGCACAAGTATTACATCCAGAAAGAGTTATTGGAATGCACTTTATGAATCCGGTGCCAATCATGAAATTGGTTGAGATTATCCGTGGTTATTCTACTTCAAATGAAGTGACTAAAATCATCATGGATTTATCTGTTAAATTAGGAAAAACACCAACAGAAGTTAACGATTATCCTGGTTTCGTGGCAAATAGAATCTTAATGCCTATGATTAACGAAGCCATCGAAACTTTATACAACGGTGTTGCTGGTGTAGAAGAAATTGATACCGTTATGAAATTAGGAATGGGTCACCCAATGGGACCTTTACAATTAGCTGACTTTATTGGACTTGACGTATGTTTAGCAATTTTAAACGTTATGTACGACGGTTTTAAAAATCCTAAATATGCACCTTGTCCGTTATTAGTAAACATGGTAATGGCAGGAAAATTAGGAGCAAAATCTGGTGAAGGTTTCTACGATTATGCAGAAAGCAGAAAAGCAGAGAAAGTTTCTTCTCAATTTAGTAAATAAAATGAGTTTAAATAAAAGTAAAGCAATCTCAAAAAGAAAATATTATATATTTTGGGGATTGTTTATATTTTCTACCATGTCGATTATCCTATTAGAAACTGATTTTTTTACAGAAAGTTTTTTTCAAAAAAAGAAAACAGGATTCCATATATTGATTATAGTCAACATTTTTTCAATTATAGCAATTACAAATAAGTATCGTAATTCTAAAAGAAAACAAAATTAAAAAAATAGACATTTCTCTTAATGAGCAAAATAATTCCTTTTAAAGCAGTTCGTCCTACAACCGATAAAGTTGGACTTGTAACGTGTAGAAACTACGAAGATTATAGTGCTGCTGAGCTTGCTGCTTGGTTAAACTTTAATCCGTATTCCTTTTTACACATTATAAATCCGGCGTATCAAAATGTACACAACATTAGTTTAGAAAAACGTTTTAAAGGAGTTGCAAATAAATTTCAAGATTTTAAAAACAATAGCGTTTTTATTGAAGATGAAATTCCAGCATTTTATTTGTACGAAATAAAAACAAAAAATGATATTTTTACAGGTATTATTGCTGGTGCATCGGTTGAAGATTATAAAAATGATGTCATTAAAAAACACGAAGACACGCTACAATATCGTGTAGAAATGTTTAAAGATTACTTGCATCAAACCCGCTTTAATACAGAGCCCGTTTTAATTACCTATCCCGATAGTGTAGAAATAAACACGTGGATTTTATTGAAAAAGAAAAATAGAGCCATTTATGAATTTTCTACAACCAATAAAGAAAAACATACACTTTGGAAAATAGATACGCAAAGCGATATCGACTGGCTTGAAAATCATTTTGAAGAAATTCCGAATTTATATATTGCCGATGGTCATCATCGTTCGGCTTCAGCGGAATTACTTTTAGAACAAGACCAACATTTAGGCAATCCTAATTTAAATTACTTTATGAGTTTTTTAATTGCCGAAAGCAATGTGAAGATTTATGAGTTCAATAGAATTATTCGCGATTTAAACGGATTTATCAAAGAAGCTTTTTTGGAAAAATTAGCTGAAAATTTCGAAATTGAATCGAAAGAACAAGAGTTATGGAAACCGCAAAACAAGAAAGAATTTGGAATGTATTTAGATGAAAAATTCTACGCTTTAATCTTCAAACACAAAGAACAACGAGAAGGAATAAAACAAAAACTCGACGCTCAAATTTTATACGATACTGTACTTCAGCCTTTATTAGGAATTGGCGATTTACGTAACGACGAACGTATTGATTACATTTCTGGAAAGCAATCGGTTACGGCAATAAAAGAAAAGGTCGATGATGGCGAATTTGCTGTTGGATTTATGCTATATCCATCCAACATTAATGAAATTAAAGCTTTCGCCGATAACAACTTAATTATGCCTCCAAAAAGTACTTACATTGAACCAAAATTTAGAAGTGGACTTGTAGTATATGAATTGTAATTAAAGAGAAAAGAGAATAAAAACAAACTTGTCTTTTCGACGAAGGAGGCTCGAGCGATAGCGAACAGATGAAATAAATCTCATTAAATAAGAATTAAGATGTCAATCCAACAAAACCTCAACAACATAAAATCCCAACTTCCTGCAAACGTAACACTCGTAGCGGTTTCTAAAACCAAACCTGTTACCGATTTAATGGAAGCCTACAATGCTGGTCAACGTATTTTTGGAGAAAACAAAATCCAAGAAATGGCAGATAAATGGGAACAAATGCCAAAAGACATTCAATGGCACATGATAGGTCATGTACAAACCAATAAGGTAAAATACATGGCACCATTTGTGAGTTTGGTGCATGGTGTGGATAGTTTTAAGCTTTTGAAAGAAATCAATAAACAAGCAGCAAAAAACAATAGAGTCATAGATTGCTTGCTTCAGGTTTTTATAGCCGAAGAAGAAACTAAATTTGGTTTAGATGAAAAGGAATTAGAAGAAATTCTTATTTCAGAAGAGTTTAAAGAACTAAAAAATATAAAAATTGTTGGCTTAATGGGAATGGCTACTTTTACAGATAATCAAACACAAATTGAAAAAGAATTCAAAAATTTAAAATCGATTTTTGATAATTTACAAAATCAACCTACAACCCAAAACCTTCAACCTACAACCCTATCAATGGGAATGAGTGGCGATTACAAACTAGCAATTTCATGTGGAAGCACTATGGTTAGAATAGGAAGTAGTATCTTTGGCGGTAGATAATAACAGTCTTAGAGAAAATTAATTAAAAAGAAGAAGAAGATTTACGCAATACTTGACATAGAAACCACTGGTGGACAATATAATGAAGAAGGAATTACCGAAATAGCCATTTACAAATACAATGGTCATGAAGTAGTAGACCAATTTATTAGTTTGGTAAATCCAGAGAAACCAATCCAACCTTTTGTTGTAAAACTTACTGGTATAAACAATGCCATGTTACGTTCTGCACCAAAATTTCATGAAGTTGCAAAACGAATTATTGAAATTACCGAAGGTTGTATAATTGTAGCGCACAATACTGTTTTTGATTATCGGATTTTAAAAACCGAATTCAAACGATTAGGATACGATTTTAAAAAACAAACACTTTGTACGGTAGAATTATCAAAAAAATTAATTCCAGAGCAAGAATCTTATAGTTTAGGAAAATTAGTTCGTTCATTAGGAATTCCGGTAACGGACAGACATAGAGCAAGCGGAGATGCGCTAGCAACCGTAAAACTATTTAAACTTTTACTTTCAAAAGATTCAACCAAAGAAATTGTAAAGAGTTTTATTAAAACCGAAGTAAAATCGGGATTAAGTCCAAAATTATTAGATTTAGTAGAAACAATGCCTTCTAAAACCGGCATTTACTACATTCATAATGAAAAAGGCGATATTATTTACATTGGTAAAAGTAAAAACATCAAGAAAAGAATTAATCAGCATTTTACTGGCACAAGTGCAAAAAGCAAAAAACTACAACGCGATGTTTATGCCGTAACTTTTGAAGAAACCGGAAGCGAGCTTGTTGCTTTACTAAAAGAAAGTGAAGAAATAAAAATTAACAAACCTATTTACAATAGAGCGCAACGAAAATCTTTATTTCCGTGGGCTTTGTATGTTGAAAAGAACGAAAAAGGATATTTAGCAATTAAAATTGCAAAATCTGACGGGAGAAAAAAAGAATTAACCTCTTTTACAACTTCTCAAGATGCTAAAAATGCTTTGTTTCGTATGACAGAGCAATTTAATCTTTGTCAAAAAATAAACGGTTTATACGATACTAAAAAAAGTTGCTTTCAATATGATATAGAACAATGTTATGGAGCTTGCATCGATAAAGAATCTACTGAAAATTATAATACTCGTGTAAAAGAATGTATTGCTAAAAATTCATTTGAAAATCAAAACATGGTTGTAGTTGATGTAGGAAGGAACAAAGGCGAAAGAACTGCTGTTTTAATTGAAAATGGTATTTATAAAGGTTATGCTTTTTATGATTTAAATTATCAAATTTCAAAGATTGAAATATTGAAAAAAATCATCATTCCAATGCAAAACAATAAAGATGTCAGAACAATTATTCAATCTTACATCAGAAAAAAGAAAGCTTTAAAAATAGTTCGATTTTAAATTTTGTATTTTTGAAACATGAGTGAAGTAAAATCAAAATATCAAAAATTTAGAAAACAAGCTTATATTATCATTTATGGTACAAATACAGTATCTGGTAAATTGTTTGATTTAATATTACTTGGCCTTATTTTATTGAGCGTATTCTTAACCATGATGGAAACTGTTGCTGGTTTTGAAGCTAAATTTCATGATGAACGAATTATTATAGAATGGGTTATAACAATCTTTTTCACTATTGAATATATTTTAAGAATCATTACCATAAATAAGCCTATTAAATACATTTTTAGTTTTTATGGAATAATAGATTTAATTGCAACTTTACCAATGTACATTGCGCAAATTTTTGCAGGATCTGGCATTTTATCAATAGTAAGAGCACTTCGTTTACTTCGATTATTTAAAATATTAAATCACCCAAAGTTTTCAGGACAGAGCAATCAACTTAAAGATGCTTTAATTGCTAGTAGAGGGAAAATTATTGTTTTTATTTACTTTGTACTGATAAGCACAATACTTATTGGTTCAGTAATGTACGTTGTCGAAGGAAAAGAAAATGGTTTCACAAGTATTCCTACAAGTATATATTGGACCATTGTTACACTTACAACTGTAGGCTATGGAGATATATCACCTGTAACACCATTGGGGCAATTCTTAGCTTCTTTTGTAATGATTTTAGGTTATGGAATTATTGCTGTTCCAACAGGCATAGTATCAGCTGAAATTGCAAAACAAGGTAATGAGAAAGAAAAAGATAATTCGGATGAATCTTGTACTGATTGTGGCGCAAAAAATCAAACTAAAAACGCTAACTATTGTTATAATTGCGGAAATCATTTACTAAATGACTAATTATCTAATTACTATCATTGGTCCAACTGCTATTGGAAAAACAGCATTAAGTATTGAATTGGCGCAATATTTTAATTGTGATATAATTTCATGTGACAGTCGTCAATTTTACAAAGAAACTTCAATTGGTACAGCAGTTCCATCAAAAGAAGAATTAGACGCTGCAAAACATCATTTCATTCAAAATAAATCTATTTTAGAGAATTATAATGTAGGTGAATTTGAACGTGAAGCTATTGAAAAGCTTGACGAATTATTTCAGAAAAATAATATTCAAATAATTGTTGGTGGTTCAGGGTTATATGTGAACGCTGTTTTAAATGGTTTTGATGATTTTCCTGCTATTGACGAATCTATTCGTGAGCAACTAAATACTGATTTTGAAGAAAAAGGATTAGATTATTTGGTTGAAACTTTAAAAGAATTGGATTTAGACTATTATAATTACATCGCTGAGAACAATCCGCAGACTTTTAAAAACCCACAACGAATGAAACGCTTTGTAGAAGTTTGTATAGGAACTGGAAAACCCTATTCTTCGTTTTTGAAAAAGAAAAGCAACACACGTAACTTTACTCCTATAATTATTGGCTTAGAGGCTGACAGAGAGATTATGTATAGTAGAATCGAACAACGTGTTGATATTATGATGAACCAAGGCTTATTAAAAGAAGTAGAATCCGTTTTTTCTCATAAAAATTTGAATGCTTTACAAACTGTAGGTTATAGAGAATTGTTTGATTATTTAGATGATAAAATAACTTTAGATTTTGCAGTTGAAGAAATAAAGAAGAATACACGACGCTTTGCAAAACGACAATTGACTTGGTTTAAGCGAACTGAAAACACAAAATGGTTTACATTTCCTTTTAAATCAGAAATAATAATAAAGGAAATAGAAAAAGATATAAAATAAAAAAAGCTCTGATTTTCAGAGCTTTTTTTATTTTATATTTGATTACTTTCTTACTACTAATCTAAATCCTTCACCGTGAATATTTAAAATTTCAACATTTTCATCTAATTTTAAATACTTTCTAAGTTTAGCTATATAAACGTCCATACTACGAGAAGTAAAGTAATTATCATCTCTCCATATTTTTGTTAAAGCTAATTCTCTTGGCATTAAGTCATTTTCATGTAAAGCTAACATTTTTAACAACTCACACTCTTTAGGAGAAAGTTTAATTGGTTCTTCTTTAAGGTAAGTTAAAAATCTTAATTTAGAATTCAAATGAAACTTCCCAATAATAAACTCGAATTTAGTGTTATCTGGTTTTACTTCTGAAGCTTTTCTGGTCATTATTGCTTTAATCTTCATCAATAAAACTTCAGAATCAAAAGGTTTATTTAAATAATCATCAGCTCCTACTTTATAACCTTTTAGAACATCTTCTTTTAATGTTTTAGCAGTTAAAAAGATAATAGGCACTTCTTGATTTTTTTCACGTATTTCCCTTGCTAAAGTATACCCATCTTTATAAGGCATCATTACATCTAAAATGCACAAGTCAAAGACTTCTCTTTTAAATTTTTCAAATCCTTCCATACCATTCTTAGCTAAAGTAACATCAAAGTCGTTCAGCATTAAATAGTCTTTCAAAATTGCTCCGAAGTTAGGATCATCTTCAACTAATAAAATTTTTCTAGCTTCCATATATTTTTTTTTTAATTTATTAATGGCATTTTAATGGTAAAAGTACTTCCTTTACCTTTCTCGCTTTCTACGAATATTTCTCCGTTATGATCTTCAACAATTTGCTTTACATAAGCTAATCCAAGACCATGACCTTTTACATTATGTATATCTCCTGTGTGCTCTCTATAGAATTTTTCAAAAACTCTCTTTTGAGCTAATTTATTCATTCCAGATCCTTGATCTTTGATTTTTATTAAAATTGAATCTTTTACATTTTCAGTATAAATATCAATTATAGGAGCTTCTGGGGAATATTTTATTGCATTATCTAAAATGTTAACTAACACATTAGTGTAATGCACTTCATTTAATAATATTGTTGTTCTATTTGCATTAAAGTGAACGTTTATTTGTCCTTCTCTATCTTCTACAATAAGCCCAACGTGATCGATTGCAACTTCAATTATTTCATTTACATCTCTAGGTTCTTTTGAAATATCTAATTCATTTTTCTCTAATTTAGAAATTCGAAGAACATTTTCTACTTGAGCGTGCATTCTTTTATTTTCATCTTTAATCATTTGAAGGTAACGCATTACCTTTTCTTGATCATTGATTATTTTTGGATTTTTAATAGCATCTAAAGCTAAATTTATAGTTGCAATAGGTGTTTTAAACTCATGCGTCATATTATTAATAAAGTCTGTTTTAATTTCCGATATCTGCTTTTGTTTTATCAACTGATTTAAAGCACTAGAATAAGTTAAAACAATAATTAAAGTAAACAACAACGATAAAGAAGTTATTCCTAGAATTGACGAAAAGACAAATTTATTTTTTTGTGGAAATGAAACAAGTAATTGATACATGCTTCTGTTCTCGTTATCTTGAAAAATTGGAATTCCGTATGTAGATGATTTATCGTACTTAAACTTATCTGAACGGATTTTTGTTGCTAATCCATTACTATAAATTCCAAATTCAAATGGTGTTTTAACACCATATTTATCTAATTCGTCTTTTAATATTTTTTGTAATTTATCATTTGAAATTCTGTCTTGAATAGGTCTTTGAGCTACCATATCTTTAAACATTACCTCAAACTGTGCTTTATCATAAGCAGTAACATTACCTGTCTTTTTAATAGTTAAATCTGGCATTTTGTTCAACTCAATTAATGAGTTATCAATTCCATTACCATTATAAATTTCAGTTTTTCTGTTAGATACTATATTGCCAACATTTAAACTGTCGGCTTTTTTATCAAAGAACGATCCATTAATTCCATAATTTTCAGCTACAATTGTATTCGTGTAAATTATGGTTTCATTAGTATTTGTATTCCTTTCATAAAAAAATATTTCTTTTAAAACATTTCTTTCCGGTTCCTCACCAATACTATCTTTTAATTTGTTGTATTCTGTAATAAATGAAATAAACTCTTGATTGTTTAAATTCTCTGCAACATTACCAATTACTTGTTGAACATGGTTCTTAAATTGTTCTTGGTTTACCGTTAAAGAAGTGTTTATCCAATATAATTGAACTACAATTATGCCGATTAATGACAAACTCATTAAAAAAACTAATAATCGGAATCTTTGCTTATTCATCGATACAAATTTAACTTTTTAACATTTCAAGTTAAATAACATTAACCAAAGATTAACATTAATAGAACTTTTTACGAATTCTTTAAAGTTTCTATAATTTTATCAACTTCGAATAAAGTATTCTCTAATTTTACGTTATTAATAATAAAATTACTACTTTTTTTCTTAATTTTATCAGAAAGTTGGTTCTTAATTCTTTCACGAACACTAACTTCATTTGAATTATCTCTACTAATTGTTCTCTGAATCCTTAACTCTTCTGGCGCTGTGACTAAAATAATTGCATCACAATCTTTATCTCCTCCAGTTTCAAATAAAATAGCAACTTCTTTAATGATAAATGAGTGATTTCTATGCCGTTTTAGCCAATTTAAAAAATGTTTTTTTACTTTTGGATGAACAATTGTATTTAATTCTTTTAATTTTTCGGGATTATTAAAAACAATTGATGCTATTTTTTTTCGATCTAGTTTATTCTTTTCATCTAAAACATTTTCTGAAAAAATAACTGATATTTCAGAAATGACCGATTTACGATTCATAATCTTTTTAGCAGCTTCATCGGCGATATAAACAGGAATGCCTTTTGAAGCAATATAGGCTGCAACAGTAGACTTACCGCTCCCAATCCCACCAGTTAAACCAATAATTTTTGTCATATTATTTTAGTTTAAAAAATAATTCAGGATGTGCTCTTTCTGCAGATTTATTCAAAATATTTAAATTAAAAAATGAAGTTAAAAAACCTCTACCGTATCCATAAAACTGAATTATTGATGCAACAATAGCAAAACCAGCAATTTGAAAAGATTTAGTTTGAATCAATGCGATCAAAAACAATAAAATAAAATAAAATAAGTATAAAATTGAAAATATTGAAATATTAAATGCTAACAAAACTATACTTACAATAAAACTAAAGCAAAATAAAGTTGGAAACCAAAACGTTATTTTAGCATACTCTGGATACCATTTATTTAAAATAGGTCGTGCTTTACCAAATTTATTTACCTGAGTATAAAACTTATTCCAATCTATTCTTCTTTTATGATACACAAAAGCTTCTTTTATAAGTTTTGTATTGTATCCTAAATTCCAAAGTCTAATAGACAAATCGGGATCTTCACCTGGATGAATATTACCAAATCCTTTAGAAGCTTCAAAAGCAGCCCTAGAAAGGCCCATATTAAAACTTCTAGGTTGAAATTTATCAATCTTTTCAGTACCGCCTCTTATTCCTCCGGTTGTTAAAAAAGAAGTCATGCTAAAGTTAATAGCTTTTTGAATATTCGAAAAACTATCTAAAGCTTTATCGGGACCACCGAAACAATCAACATATTGGCTATTTAAGGATTTCTCTACTTCTTTTAAATAGTTTGTTGGTAAAATACAATCTGAATCTAAGATTAGAAAGTAATCTCCTTTTGCATTTTGCATTCCAAAATTTCTTGAATCTCCTGGACCAGAATTTGACTTTAAGAAATAAGAAATATCTAATTCTTCTTTATACTTCTCAATAATAGCTTCACAAGTAATTGAAGAACCGTCTTCGATAATTACCACTTCAAAAGCAGTATCAAAGTCTAATAAAACTATACTTTGAAGAAGCTCATCAATTTCTTCTGGACGGTTATATACAGGAATTATAAAAGAAAAATACATGTTTTACATTTTACACAAAGATATGTAAAATAAAAAAGTCCCACCTAAGTGGGACTTTAAAAATATATTTAATAATTTCTTATTGCTTAACAACTTTAATTGTTTTCACAGCATCACCAACAGTTACATTTACAATGTAAGCGCCAGCACTTAACTGTGACATATCAACTTGAGTTGAATTAGCATTTATGTTTCTTGAAATCACTTCTTGTCCAAGTAAATTAATAACTTTTACAGAAGAGATTTCAGAACTGTATTCTAAATTAAGAACATCTTTCACAGGATTTGGATATGCTAAGAAAGCATTAGAATCAAATGAGTTTGAGCTTAATACTGTATTAACCTGAATACCAAATGTTCCATTTACAACAGTTCCGTATCTATCTACTTGAATATAATACGTATTTCCTGGAGTTAATGCCGCTAAAGTTAAGAAAGATCCCCAAGGAACATTAGTTGTTCCACTATCTTGATCACAACCAATTTCTGCTCCTAAAGTTGATAAATCAGAACAAGTAACACCTGTAGCATCATAAACTGCAATTTCTGTATCACCGTCTTCTAGAGTACCACCAGCAAAATCTGTTGTAACTTCAACAGAACCTGAAGCAGGTGCTACAAAGCTAAACCAAACTGAACTAATTACACCTCCATTAAAACAAGCTGGAACAGGCTCATTTGTTTCTGCTGTAGCTCCAACCATTGTATAATCATTTCCAGTAGTAGGTGCTCCCAATGTTAATGCAATAGGATTACATAAATTATCATTTGCTGGAGGAGTAGCTAATGTAGTAAACATAATTGTTGACCAAGTACTATACGATGGACCTGTACAAACTGTTCTAACATGTAAATAATAAACTGTTGATTGGGTTAACCCAGTAGCATTATATGTTTCTGATGAAAATGGAGTCCCAGAACCAGCAGGGTCAGTAGCCAGTCCATCTAAAACATATTCATAGTTTCCAGTTGTGGCTGTCCATGAAATATCAGCAGAGACATCTGTTAAGTTTGAAACGGCTAATCCAATTGGAGCTGAACAAGCTGGTGTTAATCTAATTTCAAAATTATCAATTGAGAAATCAATATCTGCAGCTCCATTTGTGGCTCCCTCAACACCTCTAAATGCGAAACGTACATCTTGACCAGAGTATGCATCTAGATCTATAATATTAGTTGTACCTGTATTTGAAGGAACATTTGTATCATTATAAGTATATAAAACGGTCCAGTTTGTAGTACCAGTTGAAACTAAAACCTCAACAAAATCATCTGACTCCCATGCAGAAGTAGGTGCATTAGTTGAACCAAACTGAGTTGCGGCTGCATCAAATTTTAATTCATAACCTGTAGCTGGTATAGAATATAATGGAGATAAAATCCAATCGTTTGTACCAGTGGTCCATATATTAATTTTTGCAGCACCCGTTGCTCCAACATTTCCAAAACCATCTTCCGCCCATGAAGAAGTTCCAAATGTAGCTGGACCTGCTGTTAAATCTCCGTTGTCAGCTTCTTGCCAACATCCAGGAACATAAGTTGTAAAATCTTCAGTAGCAGGCACTGTATAAATAGCACATGCTGTTGTAAAATTAAAAGGACCAACCCATGTACTAAAACCACTTCCACCACAATTTGCTCTTACCCAAAATTCATAAGGTGTACTTGGTGCTAAAGAACCTACGTTTACAGGTAAAGGAAAAGAGCTAATATCTAAAGCTGTACCAGCTCCAGAAGGCATTCCAGTCCCTTGTGCCTGAACTACATATTCGTAATCAAATTGTAAACCTCCTGAGCCGTCTACCCATGAAAGATCAGCAGAAGTTGATAAAACATTACTTGCTGACAATGTAGTAGGTTCTATACAAGCCGGCGTTAATCTTATTTCAAAATTATCCACTGAAAAATCAATATCAGCAGTACCATTTGTTGCTCCTTCTACACCTCTGAATGCAAAACGTACATTTTGACCAGAGTATGCATCTAAATCAATAATATTAGTTGTACCTGTATTTGAAGGTACATTTGTATCGTTATAAGTATATAAAACCGTCCAGTTTGTCGTTCCCGTTGAAACTAAAACTTCTACGAAATCATCTGTTTCCCATGCATTTGTTGGTGCATTTGTTGAAGCAAACTGAGTTGCAGCTGCATCAAATTTCAATTCGTAACCTGTAGCTGGAATAGCGTATAAAGGTGATAATATCCAATCATTATCACCAGTAGCATCAATGTTAATTTTAATTGCACCTGTTGCGCCTACATTTCCAAAACCATCAACAACCCAAGAACCAGTCCCAAAAGTGGCAGGACCAGCTGTTAAATCTCCATTATCAGCTTCTTGCCAACATCCTGGAAGATAAGTTGTAAAATTTTCAAGAGTTGGAACACTAAAAGTTCCACAAGGGTTTAATACAACTGAAGTTGTATTAGCTGTTCCACCACCATTTGTACATGTGACTACTAATCTATAATAAATTGCAGTTCCAGAAAATGCTGGGGGAATATATGAAGCAGTTGTAGCTCCTGTTCCACCAACAGCATTTGCCCATGCATCCGTAGCACCATCATCATCAGATTCTTGCCATTGAAAAGTAATTCCTGAAACACCTGAACTATAACCAGTTGCTACTAAAGCAGCAGGTATTTGTCCAGATAAAAGTGTTTGAGTTGCTGGTGTAATTGTACCAGCTACTGGAGTTCCAGCACAAGGTGTTGGTGGTGACCATAAATAAGTCAAACCATCTGAAGGAATAGTTGTTGGAGTCGTAGAATTAAAATAACATGTGTTGTTATTTGCAGTACCAGCTAATGAATTAATCCAATCTCCAGTAGTACTAATAATAATTCTATTATTAAATGCTGTATTAGCAGCTCCTCTTAAACCAACTTGAGGGTAAGTTGTATTAGCTCCAGAAATACAAACACCATAAATTACAGAAATTTGCGATGTAACTGTATTTAATCGAATTTGAAAATTCAATTGTTCTCCAGCCACATTAAATCTTCTAACGTTTAACCATTGAAAAACAAAATCTGAACCAACTTGTTCCCATCTAACCTCTGAACCTGCTCCTACGGAATTCAAATCTCTTCCAAAAGGCGCAACAGCCCCTTGATATGCAGTAGTTGAACTTAATGGAGTATAATTCGTTGTTCCTGGATTAGTAGTTCCAAAAGTAATGAAGCCATTAGAACTAACCCTTACATCAGTGTATGCAGTTCCATTAAAAGTAAAAGCAGTAGGTAAAACTACTGAATACTGCGCATCATCTGCAGCCGGAGCAGATAAAACTGTACCACCCGATATTGCAGTAAAAGTTCCTGCACTTTGAGAAAACGAATATGCACTAACTTGCGCATAGGTCGAATACCCAAATGCTATTAAAAAAGTAAAAAATAAAGTAATTTTTTTCATAAGTATAAATTATTTGTTAATACAAAAATACTCATAACTACTTATTATTAAAGGGCTGATATATGTTAATATCGATGAAAAGTAAAAAAACAACGATAAACAACAAAGGTTTAAGTAAAACTTAAACCTTTGTAACAAAAATATTTTAAATGTTATATTTAAAACTAATTTATACTCTTAATCTTAACCATTTCATTGGTATCCGCATCATAATCTACTCCATCGAAACCGAAGCCAAATAAATTTAAGAAGTCTTGTTTGTATCCTGCTAAATCACCTAATTCAACTAATGATTCAGTTGTAGATTCTTTCCATAATTTTGCAATACGTTCTTGAACATCATCACGCATTTCCCAATCGTCAATTCGAATTCTTCCTTTATCATCAACAGGAACAGCATTACCAGTATATAATCTATCAGCATACAAACGTTGTATTTGCTCAATACAACCTTCGTGAATTCCTTCAGCTTTCATGATTTTATACAATAATGAAATATATAATGGAATTACTGGTATTGCAGAACTAGCTTGTGTTACCAATGCTTTGTTTACAGAAACATATCCTTTTCCGTTAATATCTTTTAATTTATCTGTAATTTCAAAAGCAGTTGCTTCTAAATGATCTTTTGCACGACCTATTGTTCCTTTTCTGTAAACAGCTTCTGTAACTTCTGGTCCAATATATGAATAAGCAATTGTTGTTAATCCATCTGCTAAAACTCCAGCTTCTTTCATAGCATCAATCCACATCATCCAATCTTCTCCACCCATAACAGTAACTGTATTTGCAATATCGTCTTCATTTGCAGGTTCAATTGAAACATTAGAAACATTTCCAGTATGGAAGTCAACTGTTTTATTCGTAAATGTTCCTCCTATTGGCTTTAAAGTAGAACGGTGCAAAACTCCAGTTTCTGGATGCATACGCACAGGTGAAGCTAAACTATAAATAATTTGATCAACCTGACCTAAGTCGGCTTTAATCATGTCAATCGTTTGTTGTTTAACTTCTTTTGAAAAAGCATCACCATTAATACTTTTTGCATATAAACCAGCTTTTTCAGCTTCTTGTTCGAAAGCTGCAGAGTTATACCATCCTGGAGAAGCCGTTTTCCCTTCGCTAGGTGGTTTTTCAAAGAAAACTCCAATTGTTGAAGCATCAGCTCCAAAAGCACTTGTTATTCTTGAAGCTAATCCAAAACCAGTTGAAGCGCCAATAACCAATATACGTTTTGGTCCGTTTATTTTTCCTTTTGATTTAATATATTCGATTTGATTTTTTACATTTTGTTCACATCCTTTTGGGTGAGATGTTAAACAAATAAATCCTCTCATTCTTGGTTCAATAATCATAACTTAGTTGTTAATTAGTTGAATTTATTATTAGTTTGTTTGATTTACAAAACTATTAAAAAAAATTAGTTTAATAGTGCTTTTGCGTGATTTAAAGCCGAATCTGAAATTGATTTCCCAGATAACATTTCGGCAATTTCTTTTATTCTTTCTTCTTGGGTCAATAGTTTTAACTCAGAAACTGTGGTTTCATTCTCTGTAAACTTGAATACTTTGTAGTGTTGTGTTCCTTTTGCGGCAATTTGTGGTAAATGTGTAATGGCGAAAACTTGAATGTTCTTACTCATTTCCTTCATAATTTCGCCAATTTTAATTGCAATTTCTCCTGAAACTCCAGTATCGATCTCATCAAAAATAATAGACGGAAGTTTAGTGTAATTTGCCATAACTGCTTTTATAGCCAACATGATTCGAGACATTTCTCCTCCAGAAGCTACTTTCTTAAGCGTTCCTAGTTGCATTCCTTTATTTGAAGTGAATAACGTTTCTATAGTATCTTTCCCTGATTTAAAATAGGAATCAGTTTGAGTAACATTGAATTGAATTTGAGCATCTGGCATACCCAAACTACTCAATATAGTTTCAATTTGAGTTGACAAATGACTTGTATTCGAAATTCTTCGTTCAGACAATTGATTAGCGTATTCATCTACTCTACTTTGAGCTTCAGCAACTTCAATTTCTAATTTATTAATTTGAAAATCTAAATCATCAACCTTCATCACTTTAGTATCTAAATCTTCTCTAATTGCAATTAAATCTTCTACAGAATTAACCTGATGTTTTTTCTGTAAACTATAAATAGATTGTAATTTTGTGTTTACTTCTTCTAATCGTTCAGGGTTATTAATTACTTTTTCTGAAAGTGACGAACATTCATTCATAATATCTTGAAATTCAATTTGAATGCTGTTTATTCTTTCTGAAACATCTAAATAATTTTTAGACAAGCCTGCAATTTTTTGCAAAGATTGCTTCACTTCATTCAAATTAATTAATATTCCAACTTGGTCATCGTTTGAAATTTGTAAAGCTTTATCTAAACTTTCAACTATAAACTCAACGTTTGAAAGTTGTTCCAGTTCATCTTCAAGCACGTCTTGTTCGCCTTCTTTTAAATTAGCCAACAACAATTCATTTAATAAAAAACTATTGTATTCTTGCTGTTTTGAAAGTGTTTCTTTTTCTGTTTTAAAATGACTTAACTGCTTTTTAATAGTATTAAATTGCTTTAGTTCTTGAGAATATTTAACAAGAATATCCGCATTATTTGCAATTGCGTCTACAATTTCCAACTGATATTCTTCATTTAAAATTTCTCTTGTTTGATGTTGAGAATGAATGTCAATTAAAAAACCTGACAACTCTTGAAGAATATTTAAGTTAGCAGGACTATCATTAATAAAAGCTCTTGATTTACCAGATGGTAAAATTTCTCTTCTTATGATTGATTGGTCTTCATAATCTAAATCATTTTCAATAAAAAAACTTTGTAGATTATAGTTTTTTAATAACAAATGAGCTTCAATAACGCATTTTTGTTCTTTATCTTTTAAAACGGATAAATCTGCACGATTTCCTAAAACCAAACCAAGTGCGCCTAGAAGAATTGATTTACCAGCTCCTGTTTCACCTGTTATAATAGAAAATTCATCAGAAAAATCAATTTCTAGTGATTCAATTAAAGCATAATTCTTTATGGTTAAAGATAAAAGCATTTGAAAAAATGTTTAAAACAAATTAATTAATCTTGTTCCATTTCACAGAATTTAATGGTGAAATTCTATTTAATGTTTCTATCAATTGAGAGTTATTTGTAGCAGGTCCACCTGAAAATATACTCACAATTTCATCAGTTTTTGCATCGAAAAAAGTACGCGTTAATAAAGCGTTTGGTCTACTTTTTTGAATTTTAGCAACCGTTTCAATGGCAATTGAAACACCTTCTTTTCCTTTCAATAAATTATCTGACATTAAATCTAAGCCCTCAAAGTGATATTGGTACAAGGCCTTTCTGTAAGGTTGAAATGTATTTGAAAGCAAATCAGAAATTAAGAAATAACGATTAGAATTACCACCTTCTGACTGACTCCAACCTTTATAACCACTACTTTGAGCAACATTCATAATATTTGATGCAACATCTAATTGTTTTGTTCCTCCCAAATCTTCAAATGAGTCTTTATCTAAGCCAATAATTAAGTTTGAATAAAAAGCCAAAACAGAAATTAAATTAGAAGTAAAACTATTTTGATCATAGATTAACTGTTCAAACTCAATATATCTGAAACTAAAATCTTTATCGTTAATGTTTAAAATAGGTGATTCGTATGTTGAATTAAAAATAGGTCGTGAAGATTGAATTTGTAAGGTAGATTCAAAATTGTTTGAATTATACTTAGATATATTTATAAAAAAATTACAGTTAATTTTTTCGTTTTGTTTATATTCTTTAGTAGTCCACTTTGTTGTGTTTAAAAACTCTGTAAGTTGCTTTTCTAAATTTTTAAAAATCTGTGGATTTACATCCGTCATTCTATCATAATTAACAGAAACAGAACATTTTAATTCTTGTGAAAATAAAGATTGGAAACTAATAAAAGCTAAAACTACATATACTATTTTATTTCTCATAATGCTTAATAATTATATTAACAATATCTTGAGCAACAGCTTCTTTAGATTTTAAATCCATTGGAAATTCATTGAAATTTTTATCAATAAAAGTAACTTTATTGGTAGCATGACCAAAACCCGCTCCTTTATCATTTAATGAATTTAAAACTATCAAATCTAAATTTTTCTTTTTAATTTTTCCCTTAGCATGTTCAAGTTCGTTTTCTGTTTCTAATGCAAAACCTATTAAAAATTGATTTTTTTTCTTTTTTCCTAAAGTAGCTAAAATATCTTGAGTTTTCTCTAACTCTATTGTTAAATTAGTATCCTGTTTTTTGATTTTTTGTGAAGCAACATTTTTTGGACGATAATCTGCAACTGCTGCTGCTGCAATTGCTACATCAACATTTTCAAAGTTATCTTGACATACATCATACATTTCTTGAGCTGAAAAAACTTTTATTAACTGAACGGCATTGTTTTTTAATATTTGATGACTCGGACCAGAAACCAGGATTACTTCTGCTCCTTTATCAGCTGCTTCTGATGCAATATCATACCCCATTTTACCCGAAGAATGATTACCAATAAAACGCACAGGATCTATTGCTTCGTATGTTGGACCAGCTGTAATTAGTATTTTTTTGCCTTTAAGTGGCAATTGAGACAACAAATCACTTTCTAAAAAACTAATGATGTTTTCAGGCTCAGCCATTCTTCCTTCACCAGATAAACCACTTGCTAATTCTCCACTCTCTGCTGGAATAATAGTATTACCAAATTGTTTTAATTTGGAAAAACTCGATAAAGTTGAAGGGTGTTTATACATATCCAAATCCATTGCTGGAGCAAAGTAAACCGGACATTTAGCAGATAAATAAGTTGCAATTAATAGGTTATCGCAATTACCATTTGCCATTTTAGACATAGTATTTGCAGTAGCAGGTGCAATAATAAATAAATCAGCCCAAAGAGCTAAATCTACATGATTATTCCACATTGCTTCTTTATCCTCTTCATTAAAAAAATCGGAGTAAACCTGATTTTTAGAAAGTGTTGATAAAGTTAACGGAGTTATAAAATCCTTAGAAGCAGGTGTCATTATCACTTGGACATGTGCACCTGCTTTTATAAAAAGTCTAACAAGATGTGCTGTCTTATAAGCAGCAATACCACCAGAGATTCCTAGTAAGATTTTTTTACCGCTTAGTACAGACATAGTTGTTGTATTATTTTGTATCTCTATAATAAATTTTTTCCTCTAACCACTCTTGAACCGCTAATGCATGTGGTTTTGGTAATTTTTCGTAAAATTTAGAAACTTCAATTTGTTCTTTATTTTCAAAAATTTCTTCTAAACTATCGTTATATGTAGCAAATTCTTCTAACTTTTCAATTAACTCTTTTTTAATTTCAGTGTTAATTTGTCCAGCTCTTTTAGCCATAATAGTAATAGCTTCATAAATATTCCCTGTTGGAGCTTCAATTACGTTTTTATCATATGTAATTGTGTTTACTGGAGCATTTGTTTTTTTTAAATCCATGATTTAATTCTTATTTAGAAAATTGTTGTAACTCTTTTTCGATACTTGCAGCCATTTCTTCTGCTTGCGCTTTATATTCAGTAGCGCTATTAAATTTAATTAAATTATTAAAAGTACTCTTCGCATAATTTAATCTTTCTTCTTTTTTATATTCAACACTATTAATAGCAAGCTTATAAGCAGAATCTAATCTGTAAAACAAAGCTTGTTCTTTGTATGGTGTTCCTGGATAATCTGCAATAAATAATTCTAAAGCCTTTAAAGCACCTTTAAAATCAGATATTGTATTGTATTGTTTAGCAATTTCAAATGCTTTCTTTTCCATTTTTTCTCTTAATTCTTTAACATACGCATTTGCTTGAGGTAAATATTCAGAATTAGGATAAACATCAATGAATTTCTGCATTTTATCAATCGCCTTTTGTGAATCAGATTGATCTAAGCTGTAAACAGGTGATAATTTATAAAAACATTCAGCACCTAAAAATGCCGCTTCTTCTCTTTTTTCACTTTTAGGATAAGTTGCTACAAAGTTCTCTAATTGATAGCCTGCTAAATAATATTGTTTAGAATCATATAAGGCTTTAGAATACATAAAAAACATCTTCTCAGCTTGGGGTTTACCTCTGTAAACAGGTGCAACTTGCTCATATAACCTAATGGCTTTTGAATACTTCCCTTTCTCATACATAGTATTTGCCATGTCGCTTTTTACAGCAACATCATCACTCTTCAATGCTTTTTGATATGAATTACATGATACAATGCTTAATACTAATAAAAGAAATCCTATAAATTTATTCATTGATTGTTATTTTATGCTTTATATTCAGTCGATACAACCCCTAAAAAAGCAACTGCAAATTTAGACATTATTTATCTTCTAAAAAAATCTTTTTTCTAACTTAAGTTATTTGTATATTTATTAATTCTAATTGCCAAATCTTCATTTACATTTACGAGTGGTAATCTAACTGTATTTTCCGACAAACCAAGTGTTTTAAATACTTCTTTTATCCCTGCAGGATTTCCTTGCTCAAATATCATATCTATTGAATCTGCCAATAAATAATGTAACTTATACGCTTCATCAACTTTTCTATTTAAACCTAAACGAACCATATTTGAAAATTCTTTAGGAAAACCTTCTCCAATAACCGATATAACACCTGCACCTCCAGCCAAAACCATAGGCAAAGTAATCATATCGTCTCCAGAAATAACTAAAAATCCTTTAGGAGCTGTTTGAATCAACTTCATTGCCTGAACAATATCCCCCGCAGCTTCTTTAATTGCAATTACATTATTGAAATCATTTGCTAATCGAACTACAGTTGAAGGCAACATATTACTTGCAGTTCTACCTGGAACATTGTAAAGAATAATTGGCAATGGTGAAGCTTCAGCAATAGCTTTAAAATGTTGGTAAATACCTTCTTGAGTGGGCTTATTGTAATATGGTGAAACAGACAAAATAGCATCGAAATTTGAAAAATCTCTAGTATTTAATTCGTCAACAACATTATAAGTATTATTCCCACCAACACCTAAAACCAATGGCAATCTTTTATCATTTGCTCTTACTATTGTGTCAATTACTAATTCCTTTTCATCATTAGAAAGTGTTGCTGACTCTGCAGTAGTACCTAAAACTACTAAATATTCAACTCCTCCATTAATAACGTGGTTTACTATTCTAGTTAATGCTTCAGTATCAACAGAAAAATCTTTTTTAAATGGCGTTACTAATGCAACTCCTGTACCTATAAATTTTTGCATATTATAGCTTATTTAGTATTTTTAAATATTTAAACAATTCGAAAACAAACTCTTTATACTTACTAACGCTTGTGCTAATTATAAAATGGTTTATTCTTTTATCCACAGTTGAAAATCCAACTTTAAATTTAGCTTTTGAAGCTTTTGAAACAATCAAAAGCGATGGTCTTTCAACCTCATAATAGTTAATTAGCAAATCAAATGGCTGTTCTAAAAAAGCATTTACATCTTCTTTATTTATTTCGCCGTTTATTTTTACATTACTTCTCGTAAAAAAAAGTTCATTAACGATCTCTTTTTTAGAAACTTTTTTCTTAAAAAGAAGAATTTGAATATTATTTACTTTGACTCCATATTGCTCAATTTCTTTTTTTAAAGAATCAACATTTGCAAAATAAGATTCATCAATGATAATCCCTATAGTATTAATTTTACTAACAGAAACCTCTAAGTTAGCACTTGTTAACTTAGACGAAATAATTCTTTTAAGAAAAAAATCCTTAATTATTTTAGAAAACATAGTAATTTTACGTATTCGACAAAAGTAAAAATTTAAACCTATTTAAGGTATGGTAAAAGTAAAAAAGATAAAGGTATGTTTATATAATTTTGTTATATTATTAACATTAACAATGCTCTTGGCATGTTCTTCTAAAAAATACAAAAATTATCAAACTACAATTTCGCTTTTAAACATTAACGATAGTATTTCAACAGACCTTAAAATACAGAGCTTTATTGAACCATACAAAAATCACATCAATAAAGACTTAGATAGTGTATTAGCTTACAACCCTATTACTCAAGATAAAAGCAAAGGCTTATGGGAAACAAATATTGGTAATCTTTTTTCAAATGTTACATTAGAATTAACCAGACCTATTTTCAAAAAAAGAGAAGATAAAACAATTGATTTTTGTATATTAAACCATGGTGGAATTCGAGCCATAATCCCCGCTGGAAACGTGACTTCTAGAACTGCTTATGAAATTATGCCTTTTGAAAACAGTGTAATGGTTATTGGACTAACTGGAAAAGAAGTCTTAGAATTAGCAAATTATGTCTTAACAGAAAAGAAACCACATCCACTTGAAGGAATTGTAATTAAAACAAATACAGATTATTCCAAAGTCATTTCTGTAGAGATAAACAACTTAAAAATTAATGAGAACACTATTTATTATGTAGCAACCTCAGATTATCTTGCAAATGGCGGTGACAATATGATATTTTTTAAAAAAAGCGCTATTAAATATGATTTGGATTACAAGTTAAGAAATGTATTTATTGATTATTTTAAGAAAGTAGATACCATTCCTAACATAACCACAAAACACATAATAACCGAATAAAGCTAACAACATGAAAAGAAGAGATTTTATACAAAAAACAGTTACCGGTTCAGCTTTGTTATCATTAGGAGGTTTATCATTAAGTAGTTTTAATACTATTAAAGAAACAAAAATAACCATATTACATACGAATGATGTTCATAGTCACATAGATTCATTTCCTGCAGATCATCCAAAAAGCCCAAACCAAGGGGGTGTTTCTAGAAGAGCAACTTTAATTGAGAAAATAAGACGTGAAGAACCAAATGTTTTATTACTTGATGCTGGAGATATTTTCCAAGGAACTCCCTACTTTAATTATTATGGTGGAGAATTAGAATTCAAACTTATGAGTATGATGAATTATGATTTAGCCACAATGGGAAATCATGATTTTGACAATGGTATTGACGGTTTTTATTCGCAATTACCGCATGCTAAATTTGATTTTGTATCTGCAAATTATGACTTCAAAAACACAGTTTTAAACGGAATTGTAAAACCATATAAAGTGTTTATCAAAGATGGAATTAAAGTTGGAATATTTGGAGTTGGAGTTGAACTTGATGGTTTAGTTGACAAAAAACTATATAAAGAAACCGTTTATAACGATCCTATTGAAGTTGCAAAAGATATTACAACAACACTTAAAGAAAAAGAAAAATGTGATTTAGTTATTTGTCTTTCACATTTAGGGTTTAAATATAAAAATGACCCCGACAAAGTTTGTGATATAACATTAGCAAAAAGAACTAAAGACATTGATTTAATCATTGGCGGACACACTCATACTTTTTTAGACAAACCAGTTATAGAAAACAATTCAGAAAACAAAGCTGTTTTAGTGAACCAAGTTGGTTGTTATGGAATTAATTTAGGACGAATTGATTTTTATTTATCAAATGATAAAAAATATGATTCTTCAACTCAAAACATTATTATTTAACAGCTTCTAAATCCCTATTAATAAAGTATTTTATTAAAAAATAATAAACAGGTAATTCACTTAAACAACTAACATAAACAAGAACCTTATTGTGAAAATAATACGCATTTATTACAGAAAATAAATCTGCCAAAAACAAACACATTAATGTAGCTACTAAGTATTTACTACTCATTGTCTTTCTTTTAAACAAATTATAAAAGCTTAAAATTAAAACACTTAAAAAGACAACTATATAATTTAAAATGAAATAATAATGGTGGATTTTGGTTTTCAAGAGATAAGTAGATGTTAATTTAGAAAACACAAACAATAAAACCAAAACCACTATTATTACTCCGAAATATTTATCAAGAGAACTTCCTTTTTGTATTAATTTAGAATCTTTTACAATCAAATAAAGCAATATAAAAAGCATAACAAGATACAATCCAATTGAAATTTCATGAAATAAGTCTTCACCAAACAAATTCATGTTATCACTCAAAAAGCATATAGCAATAATTAAGAAATGTAAATTATTCTTTTTTAACCGTGAATAATTGATATAATAAAATGCAATTGAAGCTAAAATAACTGGCTTGAACAACAACATTGTTTCTTTATCTTCAATTATTCTAAAAAAAAACAAATAAAGAATAAAAGCAATAAAGTGTAATACTAATGAAGGACTTATATTTTTCATTTTAATCATTTTAGTTGCTTTTGTTTTTCAATAAAGTACCTAGTGTAAAAATAATACGAAATTATTTGAGAAGAAACATTTCCAATCTTAAAAATTAGTAACGGAAACAAATTCTTATTTAAGATAAAAAAAATATCAGAAATAATAAACAACGAAACTGAAATTATTAAAAAGAAATTGACTCTTGAATTTTCATTCACATATAACAATGTTGCAAAAACTCCCATTAACACTAACTCCACACCAAACAATAAAAAATAAACAAACTCTTCATCAGATTCGGTGTCCAATACATTTAAAAGACTAATCATTAAATAAACCAGAAAAAACAAAATTATCAAAAAAGACAAATCCGATTTATTAATTGTTTTCCTCTTCAATAAATTAATAATATCTTGAATTAAAAACCCAAGAACAATTAAATATGGTGATAAATATATCACCAAACCTAATAAATAATAATCCTTTATGTTAACCAAATAAAGCATATCACCAACAAAAAAAGAAAACAAGGAGAATACAAACAAATTATTAATCTTACCTCTTGATTCAATAAAATAATAAACAAAAATTGCAGGAATAATTATAGGCTTAGTCAACAACGCCAAATATTCATTCTCAGTTAAAGCTGAAACTAAATACAAAAGTCCTGCTAAACTAAAAAGAATAATCGAAGGTTTATTTTTAGCCATTAATTAACTTATTAAATTCTATTTCATTAATAATTGATACTCCTAATTTATTTGCTTTTTCCAATTTTGCTGGCCCCATATTATCTCCAGCTACAACAAAATTTGTTTTTGAAGAAATTGAACTTCCAACTTTTCCTCCGTGGTCTTCAATAGCTTTTTTAAGCTCATCTCTAGAATACAATTCAAATACTCCAGAAACAACAAATATTTTATTTTCTAAAGCATTTGATATAAATGTACTATTTTTTTTATTAATTTCAAGCTGTATATTTTTAGTTTTTAGTCGGTTAATGATTTCTATATTCTTTTCGTTTTCAAAAAACAACACTACACTTTGTGCAATTTTTTCTCCAATTTCTTCCACCAATATTAAATCTAACAAAGTTGCATTGGCAATTGCATCTATATTTTTATAATGTTTTGCCAGCTTTTTAGCAACAGTTTCACCAACATACCTAATACCTAAAGCATACAAAACACTTTCGAAAGGAATCTTTTTTGAATCAGCAATACCATTGATTAAATTATCCGCAGATTTTTCTGCCATCCTTTCCAAAGGCAAAACTTGTTCTTTCGTCAAATCGTATAAATCTGCATAATCTTTAACAAGTCCAGCATTAAACAATAAAGCAACCGTTTCTCCTCCAAGACCGTCAATATCCATTGCTTTTCTTGAAATAAAATGTTGAATTCTACCAATAATTTGTGGCGGACAGCCATAAAAATTTGGACAATAATGGTTTGCTTCACCTTCAGTTCTAACTAATTCTGTTTCACATTCAGGGCAATGCGAAATATATTTTACCTGTATTGAATTTTCTTTTCGTTTACTTAAATCTACCGAAATAATTTTAGGAATAATTTCTCCTCCTTTTTCAACAAAAACAGTATCGTTTATTCTAATATCCAATTTTTCAATTTGATCTGCATTATGCAAAGAAGCTCGTTTCACTATTGTTCCTGCTAATTGAACGGGCTCTAAATTTGCAACTGGCGTTATGGATCCAGTTCTTCCAACTTGATAAGATATTGAATTTAAAACCGTACTCACCTGCTCTGCTTTAAACTTATATGCCATTGCCCAACGCGGTGATTTTGCAGTATAACCTAGCTCTTCTTGTTGAAATACTTCATTTACTTTTACAACAACACCATCAGTTTCATATGGCAAGTCATGTCGATGATTATCCCAATAATTTATAAATTCAAAAACTTCATCAATATTTTTAGCATGTTTAGACTGTTCAGGAACTTTAAAACCTAAATTTCTAGCCAATTCTAACCCTTCAAATTGAGTATTAACTACTTTTCCCTCGGTCATAATTGTATACAACAAGCATTCTAGTGGTCTTTTGGCAACCTCAGTACTGTCTTGTAACTTTAAACTGCCCGAAGCTGTATTTCGAGGATTCGAATAGGGAGTTTCTCCAATTTCAATTAATTCTTGATTCATTTTTTCAAAACCTTCAAAAGGCAAGACTATTTCACCTCTAATTTCAAAAAAATCAGGAAAATTTCCTTTTAATTTTAAAGGAACCGATTTAATGGTTCTAATATTATTCGTTACATCATCACCTTGAAAACCATCTCCTCTTGTTACAGCCTTTTTTAAAACTCCATTCTCATAAGTGATGCTTATAGATGCTCCGTCATATTTTAATTCACAAACATATTCTAAATGAACATTTCCAAGAACCTTTTGACATCTTTTTTCCCAATCTAATAAATCTTCTTTAGAATAAGAATTATCTAAAGAATACATTCTGTACTTATGTTTTGTAGTTTCAAAGTTTTTAGTAATTCCTCCTCCAACTCGTTGTGTAGGTGAATTTTCGTCAAAAAATTGCGGATTTTTAGCTTCAAGATCTTGTAGCTCTTTCAACTTAGCATCAAACTCAAAATCAGATATTGTAGGTTTATCTAAAACATAATAGTTATAATTATGTTCTTCTAACTCTTTACGCAATAATTGAATTGACTCAAAAATACTCATATAATACAATTATTTATTTTGTTAGTAATGCTTCGAACTTACTAAACAATTCTCCTTTACTTATTATTCCACCTTTTTTAATGATTTCAAAAAGAGATTCATTTCTACCTTCAGAAATATCTTTTTTTCCTTGCTGGATTTGAACATGATCGGAAAAAAAATTTTCACTCAACCAATTGATACCTTCAGCAGATAAGAAATCTGTAGAAGGATCTGTAGAATTAATTACATAAGAATATACATTTGCATCTACACATTTGAAAAGAAATATATAGTTTTTTGAAAAGTGATCTATATACTTAACATTAGTTAATGCTTTGTCCCAAATCATATCTGAAAAAACATCAATTTCTTGTTCTGCAATTGATGGTTTATTTGCTTTTAATTCATCCCACTCTTTTTTATCGATAGACTGAGTTGCTAAAAAATTGGTAAACTCTGGATGTAATTCTTCTAACTGTTCTTTGGTTAATCTTGCATATTTCATTTAAAAATGTCTTTATGTATTAGAACATAGAATGTTTTAAAAAAAGATCAAACTAATTCTACGATGTAAATATAAAAAAAAAGCTCCGCAAAGAGCGGAGCTTACTATTATTTTTGAAATTAAATTATGCTTGTTCAGCAACAATTTCATAAGGTAATTCAACAATTACATCTCTATGTAATCTTACATTCGCATTGTATTTTCCAACACGCTTAACGATTCCACTTGAAATGAATTTTTTGTCGATATCATGACCATTACTTGCTAATACTTCTGCAATGTTTGCATTAGTAACAGATCCGAATAATTTTCCAGCACCTGCTTTTACAGCGATTTTAATTTCAAGAGCTCTTAATGATTCTGCAATTTTGTTCGCATCATCAACTAATTTTTGCTCTTTATGCGCTTTTTGTTTTAAGTTCTCAGCTAATACTTTTTTAGCTGAAGGAGTTGCTAAAGCAGCAAATCCTTGAGGAATTAAATAATTACGACCATAACCGTTTTTTACAGTTACCATATCGTCTTTAAATCCTAAATTTGGTACGTCTTGTTTTAAAATAAGTTCCATGTTGTTGTCCTTTGTTATGAGAAGTTAGGTTTCATGAGTTTGAAAACCAACAACTATTATTTAATTATTATTTTAATAAATCGGCCACGTATGGCATTAAAGCTAAGTGACGAGCTCTTTTAACAGCTACAGACACTTTTCTTTGATACTTTAATGAAGTACCTGTTAAACGTCTTGGTAAAATTTTACCTTGTTCGTTTACAAACTTTAATAAGAAATCAGCATCTTTATAATCGATATATTTAATACCTGATTTTTTAAAACGACAGTATTTCTTTTGTTTGTTAGTTTCTATGTTTAATGGCGTAAGATATCTAATCTCTCCGTCTTTCTTTCCTTTTGCAGATTGCTCTAATGTAGACATAACTTAGTTTGATTTAGATTTTAATTTTTCTCTTCTTCTTTCAGCCCATGAAATAGCGTGCTTATCTAAAGATACATTTAAGAAACGCATAATACGTTCTTCACGTCTTAATTCAGTTTCAAATGCAATAAGAATTTCAGCAGGCGCTTTGTATTCAAATAAGTGATAAAAACCACTTTTTTTGTGTTGGATTGCATAGGCTAATTTTTTTAAGCCCCAATCTTCTTTCGATACCATCTCGGCTCCTCTAGAAGTAAGAAAATCTTCAAACTTGCTTACTGTTTCCTTTACCTGTACTTCAGATAAAACGGGATTCAAGATGAAAACAGCTTCATAATGATTCATAATAATGAGTATTTATTGTTAAATTGGGTGCAAAAATAGATAAATTATTCATACTAACAAAGCACATAATGAATATTTATCATTTTTAGAATATTTAACTTGTTTTATTAAGTTTTTTACTATACATTTAACGTACTAAAAAATATCTTATGAAGTTGAATTGTATAGTTGTTGACGATAGCGCCATTCAAAGAATGACAATAACTAAGCTCGTAAATGAATCAACTAATTTGAACCTAGTTGGAGATTTTGCAAATGCCTTAGAAGCAAAAAACGCAATAAACAACAATGCTGTTGATTTAATATTCTTAGATATTGAAATGCCATTAATTAATGGTTTTGATTTATTAGACGGATTAAAAACAAAACCACAAATTGTTTTTATCACCTCAAAAGCTGACTATGCCGTTAAAGCCTTCGATTACGAAGCAACAGACTTTCTACAAAAGCCTACCTATTTCTAAAGAGCGCTTTTTAAAAGCTGTAAAAAAAGCTTTAGAACTACATCAATTAAGAAATGAAGTTCCTGAAGATCATGGAGAGGCAATTATTATTAAAAGTAATCTTAAAAAACTAAAAATATACACTTCTAAAATAAAATGGGTTGAAGCTTTTGGCGATTATATCAAAGTAATCACTGATGAAGATAGCCATTTGGTTTTGTCTACAATGAAAGCTTTCGAAAAAGAATTACCTGAAGGAAAATTTGCAAGAGTGCATAAGTCCTATATTGTAAACTTAGAAAGAGTAGAAAAATTTAATAGTAAGTTTGCTGAAATAGGTAAGACCAAAATACCAATTAGTAGAAACAAAAAAGAAGTTATTTCAGAAGCAATTGGAAATCTTTAATAATTATCAACATTTACATTAACTCGTATAGATCTATATTGAGCAATTGCATCAAAACTTATTAAAATTTTATTGATTTTCATCTTACTATTCCCTAAATGTACATTTGAAGGAATTTTAATTAAAATTGTTCTAATAAACTCATTCCTAATTTTACTTATTGCAGGCTCTTCCGGACCAAGAACCGTCATGTTTAAACTTTGATTCAAAACACTATAAAGCCACATAGAACCTTCTTTTAGTTTTTCATAATCTCTGTGCTTCAAAGTAAGTTTTAGTAACCTAACATAAGGCGGATAATTAAAGTTTTTTCGCTCATAAACTTGCTCCTTAAACATAGCGTCGTAATCATTACTTAAAACTTGCTGTAGCGTGTTATGAAAAGGGTTATAGGTTTGAATCATTACCTTACCTGGCAAATCTTTCCTTCCTGCTCTACCAGAAACTTGTACTATCATTTGAAAAGCTCTTTCATAAGCTCTAAAATTTGGCTGATTAAGTAAATTATCTGCATTTAAAATCCCAACTAATGTCACTTTATCAAAATGAAGTCCTTTAGCTAACATTTGAGTCCCAACTAAAACATCAATCTCTTCACTTTTAAAAGCATTAATTATTTTTTCATAACCGTGTTTTCCTCTTGTTGTATCTTGATCCATTCGACCAATATTTTTATCAGGGAAAAGTTGCTTTAATTCAAGTTCAATTTGCTCTGTACCAAAACCTTTAGTTGACAGCTCAACTGAGTGACAGCTATGACAATGTGTAGGATTCGCAATAGAATAACCACAATAATGACATCTCAACTGATTTTTAAACTTATAATAAGTTAAACTTACATCGCAACTTGGACAATGCGAAACATGACCACATGTTTTACATTCAACATAAGGCGAAAAACCTCTGCGGTTTTGAAAAAGAATTACCTGTTCGCCATTTGCAAGAGTTTCAGAAATTTGTTTGATTAAATCATCTGAAAAATGACCTGTCATTCTCTTTCTAAAATACTTGTCTTTTAAATCTATTAATTGAATCTCAGGCAAAACAACATTTCCATATCTTTCTTTCAGTTCAACTAAACCATATTTATTAGACTTACAGTTAAAATATGTTTCAAGACTTGGAGTCGCACTACCTAACAGTACTTTTGCTTTGAATTGATTTGCTAAAACAATAGCTGCATCTCTTGCATGATATCTTGGTGCAGGATCTTGCTGTTTAAAAGTTTGTTCGTGTTCTTCATCAACAATTATAAGTCCTAAATTAGAAAAAGGCAAAAACAAAGCACTTCGTACACCGATAACAATTTTTGCTTTTTCGGATTTCTCAACCAAATGATTCCACACCTCTACTCTTTCGTTATTGGTATACTTTGAATGGAAAACCGAAACTTGATTTCCAAAATAATCGGTCAATCGCTGAACCAATTGAGTGGTTAGAGCAATTTCTGGAAGAAGAAATAAAACCTGTTTATCCTCTTTTATATACTCTTCAATTAACTTAATATATATTTCGGTTTTACCTGAAGCGGTAACTCCGTGTAACAGATTAACATCGAAATTTTGAAAATTCTCCTTTATAGATTGAAACGCTTTTACCTGCGCATTACTTAAAGTAAAGTCAGCATTCTCATTTTTATTAAAAACAACTCTATCTTCATTAATATAATAATCTTCAAAAATTTGTTTTTGAATAAGTGAATTTACAATTGAGGAAGAACTTTTTGAAGCTTCTAATAATAGTTTTAAAGAGATAGGTTTTTTGGTAGTTGCTTTCAATTGGAAGAAGCTCAAAACCAATTCTCTTTGCTTTTTTGCTCTGCTTAATGATTTTAGTAACTCCGACAATTTATCTTGATTATCGTAGTTTGAGTGTAATTGAATGTATTTTGTTTGCTTTGGCTTATATTGTTCTTTTATTTCTTCTTGTAAAAGAATTATACCTTTAGCCAATAAAGCGTTTATGGTATTGAAAATACTCTTTTTATTTAGAATACTTACTATTTCATTAATTCGTAAAGAAGATTGAATTTTTAAAGCTTCAATAATTAAATACTCATCATCTTTTAAGTCAATTTCAATTAAATTAGCTTCATTATTCAAACTAATCAGTGTTTCGCTTTCAATAATAAAACCCGAAGGAAATGCAGATTTATAGACTTCTCCTAACGAACACATATAATAATTTGCAATCCATTGCCAATGATTAATTTGAAATAAATTAACTACAGGTTTTTCATCTAAAATTTGAAGAATTTCTTTTGCCTCATATAATTGAGGTGGATTGTTATTTTTACCCAATACTAAAGCTGTATAAATTTTAGTTTTACCAAATGGAACAGCAACACGCATCCCAACTTGAATATATTCAAATTCGGCTTCAGAAACTTGGTAGGTAAAATTTTTTGAGACTGCAATAGGCAAAACCGTCTCTATGAAGTACTGCATGAAAACAAAGATAGTTTGAAAAAAGACAAAAAAAAAGCACCTTCAAATTGAAAGTGCTTTTTATATAATTCATAGGATAAAACTATTTTCCTAACATTCCTTCTTTTAAGTCGCTATCAGCAGGTTTAGCTCCTAACCAAATTCCGAATAATGCCTTCTTAAAGTCATGACCATCAATAGTTCCTTTTTTAACACCATTCTTAAATACTACTACTCCATCACCAGGAATATTTGCAATTATAAATGTGTCACCCTTTTTTATTTCCTCTTTGAAAAAAGATTTGAATTTATCAATTTTAGCTCTTAAAGGAGCTGTGTTTTTGTTAGTAGCATTTTCAAATCCGTCGTTAACGGCTGAAATCATTTTTTCAGAAGTAATCATTCCAGAAACAATATCTAATTTAATTGCAGCAGCATCTTTACTATCCATGATGTCTTTTGCGTTAGATGTTTTTGTTGGTAGATACAAAGAACCTACATATAAATCAATCCACATTTTTTCTCTTAATCCTGCTCCATTTAAAATAAGGCTTTGACCTTCAACAGACAATTTAGAATCGACTTTTACTCCAGAAACAGTTTGTTGTGCATTAGCAGAAAAAATTCCTGTAAAAGCAACTAATAATAAAGTTAAAATTTGTTTTTTCATGGTTTTCTTTTTTTAATAATTTTTGTTAAATATATAATTTTTTTCTTTTTAATTTAGTGATGGCTGCATTTATTTCAAATCCTAATAGGAGAACCATACAGTTTAACCAGATATAGAACATTAAAACAAGAAGTGTGCCAATTGAACCATATAACTCGTTATATCTTGAAAATTTTTCTACATATACTCCAAACAAATAAGAAGAAAGTATAATTAAAAGCGTTGTAAAAACCGCTCCATAACTAATAAAATTAACATCTTTTGTTTCTCTTGTCCCAAATTTATACAATATTGAAGTCGAAATTAAAATCATTAAAATAACGAAAATATATCTTCCCCAAATAATCAAATAAACATCATCAGTGATTAATCCACTCAATTTTATTTTCTGAATAAAAACTTCAAAAACAACAATTGCCGCAACGGTAATTAATAGTAATGCTGTTAAAGCTAAAGAAATTGCTAATGCAATTAAATATTGCTTAATAAAACCTCTAGATAAGGTTATATGTGTAGACATTTCAAATCCACCAAGAATAGCATTAGTACCATTAGTCATTAAAAAAATAGATATTATAAATCCTGAAGAAAGTAAACTCTGATAACTATTGCTCATAATATCAGTTAGGATAACCTGAATTGCTTCAAAAGTTGTTGGCGGCACACCTTGTTCCACGAAGTATAAAAAATCTTCTTGAAAATTTTCTATTGGAATATATGGAATTAAGTTTAAAATAAATAATGCAAAAGGAAATAATGCCATAAAAAAACTAAAAGCAATAGCACTTGCTCTATAAGAAAATGCTCCTTTAAAAATTCCTAAAACATAGAGTTCTAAAATATCATATAAGGAAAGTCCTTGCAAAGAAGAAAGCGTTACTTTTTTTGTCAAAAAAACCAATTGTTTTACAACAGGGATTTTTTTTAATTTATTTTCAATTTCTTCAGACATAAATTATATCGCTTTTAGACTTAAGTCTAAATTATAAACAGAATGTGTTAATGCACCAGATGAAATAAAATTTACTCCACAATTTGCATATTGTCGAATTGTTTCTTCATTAATATTACCTGATGATTCAGTTAAACAACGGTTTCCAATTAATTTTACAGCTTCTCGTGTCGTTTCGTAATCGAAATTATCCAATAAAATTCTATATACATTTTCTGAAGCTAATATTTCTTTAACCTCTTCAATATTTCTAGCTTCTACAATAATTTTTAAATCTTTGTTGTTCTCTTTTAAATAATGATTTGTTTTAGCAATGGCTTTAGAAATTCCACCAGCAAAATCAATATGATTATCTTTCAACATTACCATATCATATAAGGCAAAACGGTGATTTTCTCCACCACCAATTTTTACAGCCCATTTTTCTATTGCTCTAATTCCTGGGGTAGTTTTTCTTGTATCTAAGACTTTTGTTTTTGTTCCTTCCAATAAATCGACAAATTTCTTGGTTTTAGTTGCAATAGCACTCATTCTTTGCATAGCATTTAAAACCAATCGTTCTGCTTTTAAAATAGCTTGAGAAGTTCCATAAACATGAAATACTACATCTCCATATTTTACAAAATCACCATCATTAAAGAATGTCTCTACTCGCATTGAAGGTTCAACAAAATAAAAAACTTGCTTTGCAAAATCTATACCTGCAATTATTCCTTCATCTTTAACTAATAATTTAGCGCTTCCTTCTGCATCAACTGGAATACATGCTAAAGAACTATGGTCTCCATCTCCTACATCTTCTCTAATTGCATTAGCAATAATTAAATCTATTTCTTTTTGAAATTGTTCTTCTGAAATCATAATAAGATATTGTTTGGCTAAATTAACAATAAGTAATAGAATTTAAAAATAATACTACATTTTTGAAAATAAAAAAAGCCCAAGCAATGCTTGGGCTAATATAACTTTTAATCTATTATTTATAAACAGATTCTTTTTTGAAATGTAAAGTCAACAAATAATAAACTACAGCTCTATATTTATTACGATTAGAACGACCATATTTTTCAATAACTGCATCAATACCTTTATCTAAATCAGCACCGTCTTTTAATCCTAATTTTTTAATTAAAAAATTATTTTTAACTGTTGCTAATTCTTTCTCATCAGATCCAGAAACTGTAGATGCATCAGCATTATAAATAGATGGACCACAACCAATAGTTACTTTAGTTAGTAAATCCATATTAGCAGTCATTCCACATTTGTCTTTTAAATCGGCTGCGTATTTTGTAATTAAGTCATCTCTTTTACTCATAATTATATTTTTTAGTGTTAAGATTTTCTCAAATTTAATATTTTTTAGCAATTAATAAAATTTAAAAGCTAATTATTTTAAGAAAATTATAAGTTTTTAAAATATTTTAATAATACTTCATTGTTTTGCTTTTCAGGAGTACAAATTTCTAATATTGATGGTTTTTCATTTGAATTCATAAATTCATCCAACAACTTTTCTAAATCAACATTTTCATCTATACAACGATAATTAAAACCGTACATTTCTGCCAAATGATTGGCTTTTAAATTATGTGATGTTTCAAAAAACTCATTAAAAACTTGATTTTCTTGATGACCTGGTAAAATTCTAAAAATTCCACCTCCAGAATTATTAATTAAAATGATTTTAAAATTCTTTGGAACATATTTATTCCAAAGCGCATTACTGTCGTAAAAGAAACTAATATCTCCAGTAATTAAAACTGTTGGCTTTTCTGAAGTTATAGCAGCCCCAATTGCAGTCGAAGTACTTCCATCAATTCCGCTTGTTCCTCTATTGCAAAATACTTCAATCTTTTCGTTTATATTAAATAACTGTAAATATCGAATAGCAGAGCTGTTACTAATTTGTAAATTAATATTGTCTTGAAGTTGATTTGCAATTAATGCAAAAACACTAAAATCAGAAAAAGGTGCTTTTTCAAGATATTCATTATGTTTCTGTTTTCTTAAAGAAACTATATCCGAAAAATCACTTGCATAAGAGCTTGATGCCACATTTTTTTTTGAATACAATTGATTAAAAAAAGAATTTGCATTGGTTTTTATGTGACTTGTTAAACAATAGTATGTGTCATAAGCCCTTAATTCATCAATATGCCAATGTTGACTTGGCTGGTAGTTTCGCAAAAAAGCTTTTATCCTTTTAGAAACCACCATTCCTCCAAAAGTGACTAATATTTCAGGTTTAAAATGTTCGAAATCATCAGTAGTAAATGGAGTAATTATTGCATCTATATTTGAAATAAATGTATCATTATTGAGGTTTGAAGTAGTTTCTGCCATAACTACAACTGACTCATCTTTTGTTAATTGTTCTAAAACAAAACTTTCAATTGAATTTGGTTTTAATTCGCCAATCAATATTAGTTTTTTAGTTGACGAATTCCATTTAGAGATAAAATCTTCCTGTATTTCAAAGGTTTTAATTTCTTCAACAATTGGAATGATTTTAGGAACAATATTTAATGAGTTTACAGTCGCGTATAGAGGCTCTTCAAACGGAACATTAATATGAACCGGACCTTTATTAATGATAGAAATATTTAGTGCTTCATTTATTTTTAAGTCATTTTCAACTGAAGCTATTTCGTGTAAATTAGCATTGTATAAAATATGATTTGAAAATACATTTTCCTGACGAATGGTTTGTCCGTCTCCAATATCAATTTTATCATGAGGCCTATCTGCACTAATAACTACAAGTGGTATTTGACTGTAAAATGCTTCAGCAACAGCAGGATAATAATTCAATAGAGCAGAGCCCGAAGTACAAACAACCACAACCGGCTTATTGATTTGCTGAGCTATTCCTAATGCAAAAAAAGCCGCACATCGTTCATCAACAATACTATAACACTTAAAGTTTGAATTATTAGCAAATCCTATTGTTAATGGAGCGTTTCTTGAACCTGGAGAAATAATTATATGTTCTACGCCTTTAGCTTTACAAATTTCTATGACACTTTGCGCTAAAGGAATTTCTGGATAAATCATTTTATATTTACTAAGTTGTAAAGATACAAAGTTGCAAAGGTTTTAATACATTTACAACTCAAAATTGTTTTTAATGAAAATTTCAATAAGACCCTATAAAGAAAGTGACTCAAAGGCTATTTTAGAAGTCATCAATTTCAATATTTTAAATTCTACGGCTCTATATGATTATAATATAAGAACTTTAGAACAGCAAACTGAAATATTAAAAGAGAAAATTGACAAAAATTTCCCTGTTATTGTAGCTGTTTTAAACGAAAAAATAGTTGGCTTTGGCTATTATAGTGAATTCCGTTTTAGAGAAGCATACAAATACACTGTTGAACATTCAGTATATGTTAATAAGGACTTCCAAGGAATGAAAATTGGACATTTAATCATGGAAGAACTTATCAAAATTGCAAAAAAACAAAAACTTCACACTATGATTGCTGTTATAGATTCGGAAAATCAAGGTAGTGTGAAGTTTCATGAAAAATACGGATTTAAAACCGTTGGAATTATTAAAGAATCAGGTTATAAATTTGACCGATGGTTAGATTCGGTCTTTATGCAATTGATTATAGAATAATCATTTTCCTTCAATCCATTTGATGATTTTTTGATCTGTAGGCAAAGTTCTAGGCGAAATAATCATATCTAACTGACCGTTTTCATTTAAAAGGTATTTTTGAAAATTCCATTCAACATCACTATCTGCAACTCCGTTTTTAGCCTTTTGAGTTAAAAATTGATACACAGGATGCATGTCTTTTCCTTTAACCGAAATTTTATTCATCATTGGAAAAGTCACTCCGTAATTGCGTTCACAAAAAGTGGCAATTTCATCATTAGTACCTGGCTCTTGACTCATGAAATCATTTGCAGGGAAACCAACTATTACAAAATTATCGCTCTTATATTTATCATATATAGCTTGTAAATCTTTATATTGAGGAGTTAATCCACATTTAGAAGCCGTATTTACCACCATTACTTTTTTTCCTTTTAAAGCACTAAAATCAAAATTATTTCCTTCTAAATCTTGTACTTTGAATTGATGAATCGAAGCTCTTTCCATAGTTGTATTGTTATTATTTGTAACTAAATTTTTGTTTAAACTTTCCTGTTGTTTACAACCAATAACTGTAAGTGCAAAAGCAAATAATCTAAAGATATTTTTCATATTTAAGTGATTTGTTTCAAAGTTAATTCATTTGAATTTTAAATTCTAATAAACAAATCTTAAATCTAAATTAAATTACTTAATTTAGCGAGAAACTAAACAAACTATGTTTTTTATTAGAACCCTAATTTCATTTTTAAAAGATGATGAATACAGAGATTTATTAATTACCACTATATTAATAATTTTCTCTGGAACATTTGTGTATCACTACATAGAAGGCTGGAGTTATATTGATTCTTTCTATTTTTCAGTAGTTACATTAACAACAATAGGATATGGAGATTTCTCTCCTCAAACTGATGAAGGGAAACTATTTACTGTTTTATATATTGTTATAGGTATTGGAATGATATTGAGCTTTATAAATACTATTCAACATCATTATACATATATGAAGCATAAAGAAAAACGAGAGATTTTAAAAAATAGAGCTTTTAATAATACCGACGAAAAAAAGAAAAATAAAATAAATAAAATAATTGAAGAAGTAATGAAAGAAAAAAAGGAGCTTTAAGCTCCTTTTTTTTATTTCTTATAAAATTTCTTGTATTTAAAATAAGAGACAATACTTAGTAAGACTACTGTTGCAACAGAATAGTATATAAAACTAGGTGTAACAACTTTGTCTCCACTTGCATAAGAATGTAAACCTGTTAAGTAAAAATTCACTCCAAAATAGGTCATTAAAATTGAGTAAAAAGCAAAAATACTCATTACATTATATACCCATTTACTTCTTAATCCTGGAACAAAACGAGCATGAATTACGAAAGCATAAACCATAATACTAATTAAAGCCCATGTTTCTTTTGGATCCCAACCCCAATAGCGTCCCCAGCTCTCATTTGCCCATTGTCCACCAAGAAAGTTTCCAATTGTAAGCATTACTAGACCAACAGTAATTGCCATTTCATTGATATAACTAATTTCATCAATAGCTAATTTCATTCTTTGCTTATTAGATTCATTTGTAAAAATGATTAATAATAAAGCAACTAAACCTAATATCATTCCTAAAGTAAATGGACCATAACTAGCAACAATTACTGCAACGTGAATCATTAACCAATATGAATTCAAAACAGGAACCAAATTTGCAATTGCAGGATCCATCCAATTCCAGTGTGCAATCATTAAAATCATAGAGGCTACAAATGCTGTTGATGCAACTGTAAGTTGTGATTTTCTCCCGAAAGCTAAACCAAAAAACATTGTTGCCCAACCAACGTAAATCATACTTTCATAAGCATCACTCCAAGGTGCATGACCTGAGATATACCAACGAGCAATTAATCCTAAAGTGTGTAAACCAAAGAAAAGCCCTATTAATACATGGAAAAATTTTACTGAATATTTTATTAAAGTTGATTTTGTAAATAACTGGACTATTGTCAAAATCAACATCAAAACTCCAGCTAGCATATACAAATAGTACAACTTTTTAAAAATATCGTACTTATTGTATGTAATTTCAGCATTTACTTTATTCTCGGAAGGCATTACTTTTCCACCGTACATTTTTTGATATCGTTCTAAACCAACCAACAAAGAATCTGGAGTATTATAATTTTTAGTTTCAGTAGATTTAGAAACAGCATCCAAATAATAAGGAATTAAGTTTTTAATATTATCTAAGTCTGTACCTGTTGGCTCATTCAATTCTAAAAACGAAACCCATTTATTAGTTGGATCATTTGGAACTGGATAAACTCTAAGAATTTGTCCGCTTAAAGCATCGTATAGCAAATTAACTTTTTTATCTGTTTCAATAAAATCTTTTTCAAAATTACTTGGAACAATAGCTTTAAAAGCTTTCTCTAAATAAGATGATAATTTATAATTTCCTTTTTCGTCAAAGAAATCAGCCAAAGCAGCATATTTTGCCTCTTTTTCAACTCCAACAATTTTTCTTAAACTATCATTTCCTCTTTTTAAATAAACAATAGGAATATTGTACCAATATCTTGGAAATTGCGTCATCGAAATGAAAACTTGGTCAGCATTCATTCCTTCATAAGTATCACTTTTAGAAACTTTACGAAGCAATTCAGATGAAAAGGTATTTATAGGTTTCATTCTTCCTCCAGCATCTTGAATAATAGTATATCCGAATTTTGAAGCATGTTCTTTAGAAACTTTATACTTTTCTATTATTTCTTTTGATTTGGCAATATTATCTACAACATGATTATAATCTTGTGAAAATCCAGAAAATGAAAACAAAACCAACAAAATCATTAATGCTTCTTTTTTTGCTTTTACTTTATCCAATTTCCTTTTTAAATCACCAAATCGAGTGTTTTTATCAAATAAAATAACCATTAAAGCAAAATACAATAAGAAATAACCTAAGTAAGTTATCCATGTTCCTAAAGCATCATGACTCACTGATAAAACAGTTCCTTTTTCATCTTTATCAAATGAAGCTTGAAAAAATCTAAAACCTCTATAGTCTAAAATATTATTCATGAAAACACTGTCTTTAAAAGTTTTATTATTTTCTAAATCAATAATCTCTAGCTTACTTTTAAATGAAGCATAGCTTTTCTCAGTTCCTGGATATTTATCAGCAATAAAATCGTCTACTTTAATACTAAATGGCAGTGAATACACTTTACTTCCAAAAAACAAAGTGAATTCTAAATCACCTAATTTAACAGATTGAGGAGTCCCTTGTTTGCCTTTAGAGCCTACTAATGTTAAAGTTTCTTCCAAACCTTGACTTTTTACTTTTACTACTAAAGCATCGTCTGTTTGTTGGTCTTTATAATCGTTATTTGATTTATATGTTATTGTTCCTTTCTCTGCTGGTTCAGGAAAAACAAATTGTGAACCACCAATATTATAAAGCGAACGAAGCATTAATGGTTGAATAGAATCTTTTACAACATTTCCTTGCATTTTATCAGCCATTCGCATAAAAGTTCCTTCAAATGGAGCTTGGATTAAATATGCGCCTTCTACATTCGAAATATTTATAGCACCATCTGTATACTCATTAAAAGCAAAAAGGACGTTATGAATATTTTGAACTTCTCCTTCTTTTAAATAATGCTCATGGCGGGTTCCGTCACCAGACTCAACCATTTTTAAATACTGAATTCCGTTATCTGATTTAGTTACAGTTTCACTTGCATTCATTATAAAATCAACATATTCAATCTCAAATGGAATCGAATTAAATTCATTTTTAATTCTAAAATTGTTATTTGTTGCTTGAGAAAAATATTGGTTATGCTCAAATGTTTTACGCTTAACTTCACCTTTGTAATCTCCATCAACAAAAGCTGTTAAAAAAGTTTTATCTGAATAAAAAACATTTTCTGTTGCACCTTCTCTAATTGGCATTAAACCCTCATAACTAATATATCGAGTTACAAATGCGCCAACTAGAATAAAAATAAAAGATAAATGAACTAAAAGTGTTGACCATTTTTCTTTTTTATACAATTGATATCTTTGTATGTTTCCGAAAAAATTAATTACAAAAAATACCATAATGGTTTCAAACCACCATGCATTATAAATAAGTATTCTTGCAGTTTCTGTATTGTACTTGCTTTCAATAAATGTACCTGAAGCCATAGCAATAGCAAATCCAATAAATAAGATTGCCATTAAACGAGTAGAAAATAGGAAAGCGTATATTTTTTTATCCATTTTAGTGTAGTAATTGTAAAACGGTTACAAATGTACTTAAAAAGAAAAACTTTTAAATAAGTTTAACAAAGCTTTACTCAATTTTAAGAATTGTAAAATCAATACAACATTTTAATTTCTTTAATATTGTATTCTTGAATTGAATCATCTTCTAACATAACTTGGAGTTTTCCAATCTCTGAAACCCCTTTAATAATTCCCATAAATTTATGATTATCAGCAGATAAAAAAACTGAAGGAATATTCCTCTTAAATAAATAATAGTGGTACTCTTCCCAAAAATCTTTCTTAAAATTATTTAGAATTTCTTTATAATGATTTTGTAACTGATTATGAATCTCTAATAAAATTAAATCTTTATCATATTCTCTATTATTTAAAATTGCTAACGAAGATGCTTGAGGCAAATTTTCAAAATGAAGTTGATTTACATTTAAACCAATACCTACAATAGAAACAATTTCGTTGTTACCTCTAAAAATATTCTCAACTAAAACACCACCAATTTTTTTTTGTTCTGACAAAATGTCGTTTGGCCATTTAATAGATAAATTATTTATTTTAAATTTTTCTAGTGCTTTAATTATACTAACAGAAACCAATGTATTTAAAATAAACATTGATGAAGCTCCAACAACAAAATCTTTTATCAAAACACTAAAAGTGAGGTTCTTACCAGGTGTAGAATCCCAAATCGATCCAACCTGTCCTTTCCCTTTTGTTTGATTTTCAGTTATAACAATAGTAAAATTATCAACATTTTGAGTCAATAATAACTCCTTTAAAAAAGAGTTTGTAGATTCTGTGGCATTGAGTTTGATTATATTCATTTAGATAAAAAAGCAAAGAAAAAATTTAATCTTTTGTTAAGGTTCAAAATTAAAGACAAAAAATGATAACTTTGCATAAACATAAAAAAATTAAATGAGTACTAAAAATATAAGTAACGACGATTTATTAGCAAATATCATAAAAGGAATTGAAGATGTAAAAGGAGCTGATATTGACATTTTAGATTTAAGAGAATTAGACAATACAGTATGTGACTATTTCATAATATGCAATGGAAATTCGAATACCCAAGTTAATGCAATAACTAACTCAATTCAGAAAGTAGTTTCAAAAGAATTAAAGGATAAACCTTGGCATGTTGAAGGTAGTGAAAATGGCGAATGGGTACTTATGGACTATGTAAATGTGGTAGTTCACATTTTTCAAAAACACATTCGCGAGTATTACAACATTGAAAGCCTTTGGGGTGATGCTAAAATAACTTCTATCGAAAGTAAATACTAAAAAAACATGTCAGATAATAAAAAAAATTCAAAGTTTAAACTTAGTCCATGGGCTATTTACGGACTTATTATAGGTTTATTTTTACTTATCAATATATTCGGAAATGGCTTTGATTTTAACAACCCTAAACAAACAACTTTATCTAAATTTTACCAATATTTAGACTCTAATCAAGTTGAAAAAGTTGTTTTTTCTAACACTAAAGCTTCTATTATATTAAAGAAAGAAGCCTTAAAAAGCCCATCTCATTCTAAAGTTAAAGATGGTACTTTTGGAAAAATTAACGAAAAAGGTCCACATTATATCATTGAAATTGGAAACACGGAAATTTTTCAAAAAACGCTTGAAGATGCTAGACAAAAAGGTTTAATTTCTGATTATGAAAAAGAACCAGAAAGTGCTTGGGGAGAAGTTATTTCTCTACTATTACCTATCATTCTAATTGTAGGACTTTGGATTTTCATGATGAGAAGAATGTCAGGCGGAGCTGGAGGCGGTGGTGGTCAAATATTCAGCATCGGTAAATCTAAAGCTAAACTATTTGATGAAAAAAACGACGTAAAAGTCACTTTTGAAAATGTAGCAGGACTTGAAGGTGCAAAAGAAGAAATTGAAGAAATCGTTGAGTTTTTAAGAAACCCTGAAAAATACACTTCTATTGGAGGTAAAATTCCAAAAGGAGCATTACTAGTTGGACCTCCTGGAACAGGAAAAACATTATTAGCAAAAGCAGTTGCAGGTGAAGCAAAAGTTCCATTCTTTTCATTATCAGGTTCAGATTTTGTTGAAATGTTTGTAGGAGTTGGAGCTTCAAGAGTTCGTGACTTATTTAAGCAAGCAAAAGAAAAATCTCCTGCTATTATATTTATAGATGAAATAGATGCAGTAGGTAGAGCACGTGGAAAAAGTAATATGTCAGGCGGAAACGATGAGAGAGAAAACACTCTAAATCAGTTATTAACTGAAATGGATGGATTTGGTACAAACACAAATGTTATTGTACTTGCCGCTACAAATAGAGCCGATGTTTTAGATAAAGCTTTAATGCGTGCAGGTCGTTTTGACAGGCAAATTTATGTAGACCTACCAGATGTAAGAGAACGTAAAGAAATATTTGAGGTTCACTTAAAGCCTATTAAAAAAGAAGAAGAATTAGATACAGAATTCCTAGCAAAACAAACTCCTGGTTTTTCTGGAGCTGATATTGCAAACGTTTGTAATGAAGCAGCTCTAATTGCTGCTAGAAAAGACAAAAAAGCAGTAAACAAGCAAGATTTCCTAGATGCTGTAGATAGAATCGTAGGTGGTTTAGAAAAGAAAAACAAAATTGTTACACCTGCTGAAAAAAGAGCAATTGCTATACACGAAGCGGGTCACGCAACAGTTAGTTGGATGCTTGAGCATGCAGCACCACTTGTTAAAGTAACAATAGTACCTAGAGGACAAAGTCTTGGTGCAGCATGGTATTTACCAGAAGAACGCTTAATTGTTCACCCAGAGCAAATGCTAGATGAAATGTGTGCAACTATGGGCGGTAGAGCTGCAGAAAAAGTTATTTTCAACAAAATTTCAACTGGTGCTTTAAGCGATCTTGAAAAAGTCACAAAACAAGCTCGTGCTATGGTTACTATTTATGGATTAAATGATAAAATTGGAAATGTAACTTATTATGATTCATCAGGTCAAAGTGAATATAATTTTTCAAAACCATATTCTGAAGAAACAGCTCAAACAATTGATAAAGAAATTTCTATTTTAATTGAAAGTCAGTATGAAAGAGCGATCAAATTATTGGAAGAAAATAAAGATAAATTGAACCAGTTAGCAGATATTTTAATAGAAAAAGAAGTTATTTTTAAAGATGACTTAGAAGCTATTTTTGGAGAGAGACTATTCAATAAAGAAACAGAAAACAAACTTGAGGAATAGTTAAATTAAACTTGTTTAACAAAATTTTAAAAAATCTTAGTTCTTGTGATAAAAGAACTAAGATTTTTTTTATCTTTGATACTTACTATAATTTACCTACTAAAGATAAATGAGTCTTTTTAGAAAAATTTTCGGAAACTCTGGTGATACTTCAAACAGTAAAAAGGATAAAGAAGAAAAAAGTCCTTATACTCCTGAGGTAAATATACCTGTAGACGAAATGTTTACTCGCAATTTTCAAAAAAATGGGGGCAAGTTTATTTATTGTGAAAACTTAAATGAGATTTCAGATAATTTTTTAAATATTTTAGAAGAAAATGATTGGTTTGAATGTAATGTTTTGTGCTTTGAACCATCACTTAACTATTTAATAAACGAAAACAAACTTGGTATTATAAACAATACAGAAGAAGCACAGTTTTTCTTTTCTACATGTGAAAATTTAATTGGAGATGAAGGCTCTATATTATTCTCCTCTAATCAATTTAAACATTTCAAACCAAATGAACTACCTATTAATATGGTTGTTTTCGCCACTACAAGTCAATTAGTAGGGAGCAAAGGAGATGGATTGCGTTTTATTAAACAAAAGTATGACAAAGAATATCCTACAAATATCACTACCATAAAATACTTTGAAGAAGAAAAAGAAGAAGATTTTTTACATTATGGAAGTTGCCATAAAAACCTTTACTTACTTCTGTTAGAAGATTTATAGTATGAATGAAACACTAAAAAGAGCTCTTTCTGGGGCAGTCTATATAATTTTATTATTGAGCTGCATTTTATATTCTAAAGAAAGTTTAGCTATACTTTTTTCAATTTTACTAGTTTTTGGAGTCTACGAATATGCAAAAATGACTTCGGTAAATTTTTATGCTGGAATCTTAATTGCAGGCTTTGCTTATTATGCTTTCTATAATCAATCTTACAATATTTTAATTAACAATAGTATTACCCTATTCACTATTTTAATCTCAATAAGATTACTATATTTTTTATTTCAAAAGAATGATAAAGAATTTGATATTATTACTCAATATTTAATTTTAATTGGATATATTATTTTCCCTTTTATACTTACAAACTATGTCCCTATTGGTGTAAAAGGCTATAATTCAGACATCTTAATTAGTATCATTGTGTTAATTTGGACTAATGATACTTTTGCTTATCTTGTAGGAAAGAATTTTGGCAAAAACAAATTATTTCCTTCGGTTTCCCCTAAAAAAACAATTGAAGGTTTTATTGGGGGATTAATTTTTTCAGTAATTTGTGGAATTCTATTAGCCAAGTATTTCATAGAAGTGAAACACATTTATTTTTGGATAATAATAGCCATAATAGTTAGTATATTTAGTACTTTAGGAGACTTAATTGAGTCAAAACTAAAAAGAGTTGCAGGAGTTAAAGATAGCGGTACAATAATGCCAGGTCATGGAGGAATCTTAGATCGATTAGATAGTATTATATTTGTAATTCCATTTATTAATTTGTTTTATTTAATTTTACGTTATGTTTCATAAAGAAGGTTCAAAAATAATTTTTGTTACACTTATAATTGTTGTTGGTGTAATTTTTTTAAGTGATGCTTTTATTTCTATTGTATGGTTAAAAAGCTTAATTTTATTATTGGCAATATTCCTTTTAGTAATGGTTTTGCAATTTTTCAGAAACCCAAAAAGAGAAATTGACAATAGCGACAATCACATACTTGCACCAGTAGATGGAAAAGTAGTTGTAATAGAAGAAGTATATGAGCCTGAATATTTTAAAGATCAAAGATTGATGGTTTCTATATTTATGTCTCCAATAAATGTTCACGTAACGCGTTATGCATTAAATGGGGTTGTAAAATATAGTAAATATCATCCTGGAAAGTATTTAGTAGCTTGGCATCCAAAAGCAAGTGAAGAAAACGAAAGAACTACTGTTGTTATAAATAATAGAGTTTATGGAGAAGTTATGTACCGTCAAATTGCAGGTGCACTAGCAAGAAGAATTGTAAATTATGCCGAAGAAGGTATGAGAGCTGTTCAAGGTAAAGATGCTGGGTTTATTAAATTTGGTTCTAGAGTTGACTTATACTTTCCATTAGGCACAGAAATTAATGTAAAATTGAATGAAATTGCTGTTGGTGGTAAAACTGTAATATCAAAGAAAAATTAATGACTAGAGAAGAGTTAGAAATATCATTTGAAGAGGCTTTTAAAAATGCCCAACTGGTCCCGCAAGATTCTGTTCCACAGGATTTACAATTAGTTTTATATGGACTTTACAAGCAAGCAACCAGTGGCAATACCCGAAATATGTATTTTCAAAACCCACAAGACATTAGAAACGCATTTAAACTAAATGCATGGATGCAAGTAAAACACTTATCCATAGAAGAAGCTATGGAGCAATACATCACTATCATTAATAAACTAATGAAGGAAAGAAATTTATGAGAATTTACCTCTTAGTCACATCATTTTTTATTCTATTCATTTCTTGTAAAAACAACGATAATTTAGTAGAGGTTCAAATTCCAGAGCCAGAAATTATTGAAGAAAAAGCTTCAAATTTCACAAACTCAAATGAAATTAAATCCGAAACTGGCCCTTTTGAATTGGTTCAACTAAAATATAAGTTTGAAGATTATGCACCTAACTTAGATGGAAGAACAATGGAAACTCATTATTCTAAACACCTTTTAAGTTACGCCAACAAGTTAAATAAAATTGTTGCAGAAAATAAATGGTCTAAAAAAACCAAAATTGAAGATATACTACTTAATTTAGATGTAAACAATATAGAGTTAAGAAAAAGCGCTGGTGGTTATTATAATCATAATTTGTTTTTTGAAAACTTAGCTCCAAAATCAGACCTAAAACCTAGTGACACTTTAACTATGGCTATAGATAAACATTTTGGCTCATTTGATGCTTTCAAACAAAAAATTATTACAACAGCTTCAAACCTTGAAGGCTCTGGATGGACTTGGTTGATTCTAAACAAGAAAGGTGATTTAGAAATCGTTACAACAATAAACAATGATAATCCTTTAATGAAAGATGCTTTAATAAAAGGAACTCCTCTATTTAATATCGATACATGGGAACATGCTTATTATTTACAATTTCAAAACAGAAAAGTAGAATACCTTAAAAAGGTATTTGAATTATTAAATTGGGACTTAATCAGTAAAAAATACGAATCCTTATAAATAAAAAAAGCTCTGAAATTTTCAGAGCTTTTTTTATTGTTTATAATTAATCCAATTATTATTTTTCAAACTGTTTTAATGTTTTAATTATAATAGAAACACAATCTAATAATTGCTCTTCATTCATAACCAAAGGTGGTGCAAAACGGATAATGTTACCGTGTGTTGGTTTAGCTAAGAGACCATTATCTCTTAATGCCATACATATGTTCCAAGCAGTATCACTTTCTTCAGTATCGTTAATTACAACTGCATTCAATAATCCTTTACCTCTTACAAGTGTAGCTATTGAACTTGTATCAATATATTTTTGCAATTCAGATCTAAATAATTTTCCTAAAACTCTTGCGTTTTGAGACAAACTTTCATCATTAACAACATCTAATGCCGCCATAGCTACAGCTGCAGCAACTGGGTTTCCACCAAAAGTTGAACCGTGTTGTCCTGGCTTAATTACATTCATAATCTCATCGTTGGCTAAAACAGCTGATACTGGGTATGCCCCGCCAGATAATGCTTTACCTAATATTAGAACATCAGGCTGAACATATGTTGATTGCTTTTCACATTTCGCTTCGCAAGAACAATTTCCACATACTGCAAGTAAAGAACCAGTTCTTGCAATTCCTGTTTGAACTTCATCTGCAATAAATAAAACATTATTAGCTTTACAAAGAGCTTTAGCTTTAGCTAAATAATCTTCACTTGGAACGTAAACACCTGCTTCACCTTGAATAGGCTCAACTAAGAATCCTGCTATATTTTTTGAAGATGTTATTGCTTGTTCCAAAGCATCTAAATCATCATATGCAATTTTAATAAATCCTGCTGTATATGGTCCGAAATTTTTACGAGCATTTTCATCATTTGAAAATGAAATAATTGTTGTAGTTCTTCCGTGGAAGTTATTTTCACAAACAATAATTTGCGCCTCATTTTCATCTATTCCTTTCTTTTCATAAGCCCATTTTCTACAAATTTTCAAAGCAGTTTCTACCGCCTCAGCACCTGTATTCATTGGCAAAACTTTATCAAAACCAAAATATTCAGTTACATATTTCTCATAAACACCTAACTTATCATTATAAAATGCTCTAGACGTTAAAGTAAGTGTTTCAGCTTGATTAGTCATTGCTCCAACAATTTTTGGATGACAATGCCCTTGATTAACCGCAGAATAAGCAGACAAGAAATCATAATACTTTTTACCTTCTACATCCCAGACATAAACCCCATCTCCTTTACTCAAAACTACTGGAAGTGGATGGTAATTGTGTGCTCCATGTTTGTCTTCTAACTTAATTATTTCAGCTGAACTCATTTTTTCTTTAACTGACATACTCTATTTATTTTGTTGATTTTGTAATCTCAATTCCTTCTTTTGGAGAGAAATCATCCATATTTGAACAAAAATACAAAATGAAAGCATTTTTATAAAGAAAAAGGAAACAATATTTTAAAACAAAAATCTTTGTTGCATTAATAATATTCAAATCTCAAAATAATCATTTATATTTGAATTTCAATTGTTTATGTAACAGCTATGATTAAAAAAATACTTTTTCCTTTTTTTTGCTTCTTAATTTCTTTCAATTGTTATTCTCAAATATGGGAAGTATCTCCTAATAACCAATTTGAAAAACATTTTGAAGAAGCCTATAATACTTATCCATCTATACCAAGAGGAATATTAGAATCTATAGCTTACACAAAAACTCATATTCAACATATTGAACCTGAATACGGAATTCCTAGTTGTACAGGATTACCTTTTCATTTTGGTGTTATGGGTTTAGTGGAAGATGGTAAAAATTATTTTAGAAATTCCTTATTAGAAGTTGCTTCTATTTCAAAATATACTATTGAGGATATTAAATTAAATCCTAAAACAAACATTCTTGCATTTGCAAAAGCGTATGATGCATTATTAGAATTGCATAATTTAAGAAACAAACCAGTTCAAAATCATGAAATAGTAATTGACGCTTTATCGGAAATTCCGAACAATCAAAACACTGCAAATAACTTTGCTTTCGACACGCAATTATATTCGATCTTTAAAAATTTATTAGATTCTAAATTTCAGGAATCGTATAATTTACCAAAGTACAGTTTCAGTTTAGAAGATATTTTTGGTAAAGAAAATTTTCAAATACTTAATTCTTCAAGTGTTTCAATTGAAAACAATCAAATTAATGGTAGAAATTACAATTCAACATACAATCGTTTAGCACCTCCTTGTAATGATGTTTCAGGAAGTTTTCCCTATGCAATATTATCTGCAGCAGCAGACCCATCAAACTATAGTTCAAGAAGTGGAACTGCAATTACACATGTAACTATTCACACTATGCAAGGTTCCTATGCAGGAGCTATTTCTTGGTTTCAAAATCCTGCTGCAAATGTTTCTGCGCATTATAATATGAGAGCTTCAGATGGTCAAATTACTCAATCAGTTTGTGAAATTGATAAAGCTTGGCACGTTAGTAATTCAAATCCATATGCCGTTGGTATTGAACATGAAGGGTATATAGATGACCCAACTTGGTATACAAGTGTAATGTATCAAAAGTCAGCTGTTTTGACCAAAGATATTGCAGCTAGAAATGGAATTCCAATCATTAGAACATATGATAAAAATGGCGATGTTGGTGTAAATTCAATCAGTGATGGTTGTTTTAAAATAAAAGGGCATCAGCATTTTCCATCACAAACACATGTTGACCCAGGTCCGTATTGGGATTGGAATAGATATTATGATTTAATTAATGATGCTGTAAGTGCAACTTCGATAACTTACACAGCTTGCAGCGGAACTATTTATGATTCTGGAGGTTCAACTGGAAATTATGGAAATGACGAACGTGTTTTTTATAAAATTCAACCAACAGGTGCAACAAGTGTTACATTAAATTTCACTTCCTTAAGTTTAGAAACAAATTACGATTATTTATATATTTATGATGGTGATTCGCATAATGATCCATTACTTGCTGTTTTAAACGGAACAACATTACCGCCAGCAATTACTGCAAATAGCGGAAAAATGTTATTGGAATTTAGAACAGATTGTGCGACTGTAGATACTGGATGGGTTGCTAATTATTCTTGCAATACCTCTTCAATTGCTTGCGAAATGCCAACTGGATTAAGTGAAAGTAACATGAATCATAACAGTGTACAATTAAATTGGAATACTGTTCCAAGCGCATTAAGCTATGAAATTTCCTTCAAACAAACATTAGAAGCAAGTCCAACAATTTACACATCAACAACAAATAACATTGTCGTTTCTGGTTTAGCAGCTGGAGCTCAATATATTTGGACTGTAAAATCAGTTTGTAATGCTGGAGTCAAATCGGTTGCTAATTCAAATGAGTTTACAAATTCTAGCACTATAACCAATATTGTCGATTCAAATTGTTCGGGAATATTCACTGACACAGGAGGAGTTTTAGGAGGTTACACAAATAACGAAAACTATACGTATACAATTTCCCCAACGGGAGCTTCATCGGTTACTTTATCCTTTAGTGCTTTTAATATTGAAAATAATTACGACTTTATTCGTATTTATGATGGTCCAACAACAGCTTCTACTCTACTTGGAACATACACCAATACAAACACACCTCCAAGCATTACTTCTTCTGGAGGAAGCTTAACCATAAAATTCACTTCTGACAATGCAACTATGAGATCTGGTTGGGTAGCAAATTGGACTTGTACTTCGTCTTGTAGTTTACCAAGTATCCCAACATTATCTTTAAGTCCAACAACAATTTGTTCAGGAGAATCGAGTACTCTTACAATTACAGGAAATTTAAATGATGCTACGCAATGGAATATTTATTCTGGATCATGTGGAGGAACTTTAATTGGCTCTACTTCAACTTCAACATTTAATGTTAATCCAACTACTACCACAACCTATTATGTTCGAGGTGATGGAGGCTGTGTTTCAGGAGGAAGTTGTGCTTCTATTACACTTAATGTAACTGCTGCTCCCGAAATTAATATTACTGGAAACGGAACTTCAATTCTAAGTGGAGATTCTACACCATCATTAATTGATGATACTAATTTTGGTCTAATTAACAATACAACAATCACCAAAACATATACTATTGATAATATAAATGGTTATGCTGACTTAAATATTAGTTCAATAGCAGTTTCAGGGACAAATGCGAGTAATTTCACAGTTGGAAACATCACATTGCCAAAAGTTATATCTGTTGGTAATTCAACCACTTTTACAGTTACGTTTACACCAACAGATATTGGATCTAGAACTGCAATAATTACTGTAAACAATAACGATTGTAACGAAAGTGCTTATAACTTTACTGTTTTAGCCAACTTAAACTGTGGTGATATTACAACCACTTGGAACGGTTCTAGCTGGAACAACGGAAATCCTGCGCTTACAAAAGTACTTATATTTAGCGGAAATTATTCTTCTACAGGAAGTATTTTAGGTTGTTCGGCAACTTTAAATTCAAATGCTCAAGTTACAATTAACACCAATCACACTTTAATTTTGAATGATGCTATAACAGTTAATTCAGGTTCATTATTATCAATTGAAAATAACGGAGCTTTGCGTCAAGTGAATGATGTAACCAATTCTGGAAACATAATAGTAAAAAGAAATTCATCACCAATGGTTCGTTTGGATTATACTGCTTGGTCATCGCCGGTTGAAAACCAACAATTACAAGCTTTTTCTCCTAATACATTATCGAATAGATTTTACGAATATTTGTACACCGGAACAACAACTGCAAGTGCTTATCAAACAGTTAATTCAAATTTAGATTTTGAATCAGGAAAAGGATATTTAATTAGAGTGGCAAATAATTGGTCTACCTCTACTCCAACAATTTATAACGGACAATTTAATGGTGTTCCTGCAAACGGAACTATGAATATTCCGGTTGGAATAGGCTATAATTTATTAGGTAATCCTTATGCTTCACCAATAAGTGGAAATTCTTTTTTAGGGCAAAACCCATCCATAAACACATTGTACTTTTGGACACACACAGCGACTGCTTCTGGCGGAACTTACCCCTCAAATAATTATGCTTCCTATACAACTCTTGGAGGAACAGCTGCTACGGCTGGAGGTTCAATTCCTAATGGAACAATAAATGTTGGACAAGGTTTCTATATAAATAAATCAACTGCTGGAAATGCATTGTTTAAAAATAACCAAAGAGTAAATGCTGCAACAAGTTCGCAATTTTTCAGAATTAATGAAGAGCCTGAAACACATCGCTTTTGGTTAAATTTAAATAATGAAACAACCAATTACAACCAAATTCTTATTGGATATACCGAAAATGCAAGTCATGGTATTGATGCACAAATTGACGGAGAAGTATTAGATAAAGGCAAATCTTATTTATTTAATTTTATTGATAATGAAGAATATGTAATTCAAGGTAGAGGTTTGCCTTTTTCAGATGAGGATATTGTTCCTTTAGGAATCGAAATCAAATCTTCTGGAAACTATTCAATTGCTTTTGAAAATGCAGATGGTTTATTTTCTAATCAAGAAATCTATTTAAAAGACAATCAAACAAATACAATTCACAACATTAAGGAAAACCAGTATTCTTTTTATTCTGACTCAGGCAACATAACAAATCGCTTTGAAATTGTATATAAAAATTCATTTTTAGGAAATGAAGATTTTGAATTGAATCAACTTCAAGTATTTTCTTCAAATGAAATTATCACAATTGATTCTAAAAATGAAGAGATAAAAGAGGTAATTGTATTTGATATTATTGGTAGAACATTATTTAATAAAAAGAATATCAATTCAAATACAATTGAAATTCGAAATCTTACAACTCAAAACCAAACTCTTTTGGTAAAAGTAATTAGCAATACTAATAAAGAAAAAACGGTAAAAATTATTCACTAAAACAAAAAATCTGGAAGCAATTACTTCCGGATTTTTTTATACTCTTTCATTATACATTTCTAACAACTTCGTAACTGTATTCCAATTTCGAATTGTTGCCGTAACATTCAACTTCTTTTCAATATATTTTTGATCAAACTTTGTTTTCCCTGCACCTACTGCATATTTTATAAAAATCCGTGGTCCGTCTATTTGTGCAGCATCAGGCTTAACCATACTCATTTTCAAATCATTTATAGACCCATCTGCCAATTCTTTAGAAATAAAAGCAACATATAACTTCTTAGTATCAACATTATTTTCTCTTAAAAAATGATTGTTTTTAAAACAAGCTTCTAAATCTGCTCTTCCAATTACAACAGTTGGAACTTCATGACCAAAAGTTTTAAAAATTTCTTGTTTTATTTTAAAACCTACACTTGGCGCATTTTCTTCATCGGTATCAACAAACACATTTCCTGATTGAATATACGTTTGCACATTTAAAAAACCAATATTTTCTAGAGCTTTTTTAAGCGCATCCATTTTCATCATATTGTGTCCAGAAACATTTATTCCGCGAAGTAAAACCAAGTGTGTAATCATCTCTATTTTTGAATTTTGTATAAAAGTAAAATAATTTATTAAAAACAACTAACAATCCTTATTTTTGCGTCATGGGAAAAAGAAGAACAGAAAAAATCGTTTTTGAAAACGTAGAAGTCCTAGACGCAGGAGCGAAAGGCGTATCGGTAGCAAAAGCACCAGACGGAAAGGTAATATTTTTACCAAATGTGGTACCTGGTGATGTAGTTGATATACAAACTTTAAAAAAACGTAAAGCCTATTACGAAGGAAAAGCAACAAAAATTCATAGTTTTTCAGAACATCGAACAGAGCCTGTTTGTGAACATTTTGGTGTTTGCGGTGGTTGCAAGTGGCAGAACATGAAGTATGAGCAACAATTATTTTATAAAAACCAAGAAGTTCAAAATAACTTAAAACGAATTGGTAAAATAGAATTACCTGAATTTGAAGAAATTTTAGGTTCTAAAGAACAATTTTTCTACAGAAATAAAATGGAATTCGGTTTTTCAAATTCAAGATGGATGACAGATGAAGAAATTCAATCAGGAAAAGAATTTGACAATAAAAATGCATTAGGATTTCATATTCCAAGAATGTGGGACAAAATTTTAGATATTGAAAAATGTCACTTACAACAAGATCCTTCAAATGACATTAGAAATGAAGTTCGAACTTTTGCAAATGAGCACAACTTAACATTTTTTAACCCAAGAGAACACAGCGGATTACTGCGAACATTAATGATTCGTACTGCATCAACTGGTGAAATCATGGTGTTAATTCAGTTTTTTGAAAATGATAAGAAAAATATTGAGTTAATTTTAAACCATTTAAGCGAAAAATTTCCTTCTATAACATCGTTATTATATGTTGTAAACAGTAAACCAAATGATACTATTTACGACCAAGAAGTAGTTTTATTCAAAGGTCGCGAATATATTTTAGAAGAAATGGAAGGTTTACATTTTAGTGTAAATGCAAAATCTTTTTATCAAACCAATTCTGATCAAGCCTACGAATTATATAAAATAACTAGAGAATTTGCTGGTTTGACCGGAAATGAACTCGTATACGATTTATATACAGGAACAGGAACAATTGCTCAATTTGTTTCTAAACAAGCTAAGAAAGTAATTGGAGTTGAAGCAGTTCCTGACGCTATTAAAGATGCACAAGCAAATGCAGTTCGCAATAATATTACCAATTGTGAGTTCTTTGTTGGTGACATGAAAAATGTATTTAATGACGAATTTATAGCACAACACGGTCAACCAGATATTATTATTACCGATCCTCCTAGAGATGGAATGCATAAAGATGTTGTTGCCCAAATTTTAAAAATTGCTCCTCAAAAAGTAGTTTATGTAAGTTGTAACAGTGCCACACAAGCACGTGATTTAGCTTTAATGGATGAAACATACAAAGTAACTCGTGTACGTCCTGTAGATATGTTTCCGCAAACGCATCATGTAGAGAATGTTGTTTTGTTAGAAAAAAGAAAATAAACTGGATATGAAAAAATATGCATTTCTTATACTTATAACCTTATTTGCTTTTTCTTTTTGGAATTGCGAAAAAGATGATATTTGTGCAGAAGGTACTCCAACTACTCCAAGAGTGGTTATTGAATTTTATGATAATTCAAACCCCACCGTTTTAAAAACAGTTACCAATTTAGGGATTATTGCTCCTGGTTTTGCTGAAGGATTTGGTTTTAATGGTGTAAGTATTGCTACTGCTCCACTTAAAACGACAGATAACACAACGACACTTCAATTCATAGAAAACGGTAGTGATTCTGATACTGGAAATGATAATATTGATGAAATAACATTCAACTACACACGTCAAGATATATATGTTTCAAGAGCTTGTGGATACAAATCAAATTTTACGCTTGAAACAACTACAGGAGCAGTTTTAACAACTGATACTGATAACTGGATACAGAACATAACCATTGAACAAACGACAATTGAAAACGAAAATGAAACACACATTAAAATATACTTTTAGTCTTCTTTTTGTCTTGTTTTCAATTACTGGAAATGCTCAATTAAAAGACACTACAAAAATTGCTCAACGTTATGGTTTGCGTGTTGGAGTAGATTTACATCGATTATCAAAATCATTTTACGATAAAGACTACCAAGGTTTAGAAATTGTAGGAGATTATAGAGTTTCTAAAAAATTATATATCGCAGGAGAATTGGGTAATGAAGATAAAACTGTTGATGACGACCGATTTAACTTTACTACAAAAGGAACGTATTTTAAAGTTGGTTTTGATTATAATGCTTATGAAAATTGGCTTGACATGGAAAACATGATTTATGCTGGAATGCGTTACGGAGTAAGTAGCTTTAGCCAGACATTAAATACATATACCATTTATGAACCAACAAATTATTATGGTGAAAACACTGTTGTTTCTGGTGAAAAATTTAACGGATTAACCGCAAGTTGGCTTGAAGTTGTAGGTGGTGTTAAAGCGAAAATTTTAAACAACTTCTATTTGGGTTTTTCAGTTCGATTAAATTATTTAGTGTCTAATAAAAAACCTGATAATTTTGATAATTTATACATTCCTGGTTTCAATAGAACCTATGACGGAAAATTTGGAGCAGGTTTCAATTACACATTGAGTTACATGATTCCTATTTATAAAAAGAAGTAAGAAATATTTATAAATAAATACTATTTTTTTTATTTATGAGTTATAATTATATGAATATTCTAAACTTAAGAATAAACTTAAATAAAAATAATGAATAAAGTATATATAATTTTAATCACTTTCTTAAGTTTTTTATTTCAACAATATACAATTGGGCAAACCAAACAAGAAAATCAGTTTTTACAAAAAGTTGGAGTTGTAGATAGTCTATATTCAAAAAAACTAAAAGAATACAGAAAAATATATGTACAACTTCCAGCTAATTATAACGCTAATAAAAAAGAAAAATATCCAGTCATTTTTATTTTAGATGGTGAAATTTTATTACCAACAGTAACCAATTTTCAAAATTTTTATAGCGGTGGCTTTACACCAGAAATGGTTCTTATTGGTATTGCGAACGATAAAAATAGAATGCGTGATTTAACAACTTCTAAAGTAACAGAAATGAATGGATTGCCATTTAATCAAGAAAATGGTGAGGCAGATCTTTTTAGTAATTTCATAGAAACTGAATTAATTCCCTACGTTGAAAATAAATATCCTGTTACAAATTTTAGAACTCTAATTGGTCATTCTTATGGCGGTTTATTTACCATTTATTCTTTAATCCATCACCCACAATTATTTTCTAATTATGTAGCTATAGATCCAAGTCTTGATTGGGATAATCAAAAACTATTAAAGGAATCTCAAAAAATTCTGTCTAGTAAAAATTACCAAAGTAAATCTTTATTTATGTCCTTAAACGGACAATTGAATATGCAAGATCCAAACATAACAATTGACAATGTTATGCAAGATTCTTCTGATTTTACTTTATTTTCAAGATCAAATATTTCCTTTTCAGATGTTGTAAAACAAAACAGTAAAAACGGATTACATTATGATTGGAAATTTTACCCAAAAGACATTCATGGAACAATTATTTTTCCTTCTATTATGGATGGTTTAATTTCTGTTTTCGAATGGTATCAAATGGAAAATACATATAAAATAAATAACTTTGAAACCTCAAAAGAAGAATTAAACGAAATTATAAAATATAGAGAAAAGAAACTTAAAATTCATTTTGGATATGCTGTACCTCCTTATCCTGAGGAACTTTTAAACATTTCGGGCTACATGAATATGGATATGGAACAAATGGAAAAAGCAAAAATGTACTTTGATTTTTGTATTGAATTTTACCCAAATAGCGCGAATTCCTATGACTCTATGGCTGACTATTATGAAAGGAATGGAGACAATGATAAAGCATTAAATTTTGTTATTAAAGCTTATAAAATAAGTAATGATAATTATTTTAAAGAGAGAATTGAAGCTTTAAAGAAAAAGTAATAGAGGAGCTAAATTATTTCACTTCCTTTACTCCTTTTACAAACAACCATTTTACAAATAGCTTTTCGCCTTCTTTGGTCTTAACAGCTTGGTATTTTGGAGCAATTAATAAAGAAATCATAAATGCTGTTCCTGCAATCCATAAACCTATTAAGTTGGTAAAATTCATTACCAATAAATATGTTGGCACATATATTCCTGTAAAACCTAAAAAGTTATATAATAAGGCTTTTGTTGACTTACTCATATCTACTGATCTTCATTATTGTTCATATACTTTCCTTTTTTACTACCAGCATACATTTCGTATTTAACCATACGCGCTTCTAGCTTACCATTAAAAAGTTTAATTTTTCTTGAAGGACGCAAGCCAACAAACTTCAATGCATCTAAATTTGCTGTAATAAACCAAGCATTAGTATCAGAATAACCTTGTTTTAATGTATCGCCAATTTCTCTGTAAAAACGTTCCATATCAATATCTAAACGTTCTCCATAAGGTGGATTGAATACCATATGTAAAGGTCCGTCTGTTTCTTTTTCTGTTTCAAAAAAGTTGGCTTGTTTTATAGTAATGTATTCTGCCAAATTAGCATTTTCTATATTATCCTTTGCCTTAGAAACAGCACTTGGTGCTTTATCATAACCTGTAATCGTATAATGAAACTCGCGTGTTTTCTTCAATAACGATTCTAAAATATTGTCAAACAATTGGCTGTCCCAATCGTTCCATTTTTCAAATGCAAATTCTTTCCTGTTTATATTCGCTGGAATATTACATGCAATCATTGCGGCTTCTGCTAAAATAGTTCCACTACCACACATTGGATCAATAAAATGAGAAGTTCCATCCCAACCAGAAAGCATCAACATTCCTGCAGCTAAAACTTCATTAATTGGTGCAATGTTCGTAGCTGTTTTATAACCTCTTCTGTGCAACGATTCACCAGAAGTATCTAATGAAACCGTAACTTGATCTCTATCAATATGTACATGAATTCTTAAATCTGGAAAATCTTTATCTACACTTGGTCTTTTTCCTTGATTGTCTCTAAATTGGTCTACAATAGCATCTTTCGACTTTAAAGCGACGTACTGACTATGGTTAAAATGATCTGAATGTAACGTAGTATCAATTAAAAACGATTGGTGTGCCGAAAAATAATCAGACCAGTCAATCGATTGAATTCCTTTATACAAAGCCAAATCATTAACAGCTTTAAATGTTTTAATAGGTTTTAATATTTTTAAAGCAGTTCGCAAACCTAAATTTGCTTTGTACATAAAACCCTTATCTCCCATAAAAGTAACCACACGAACTCCTTGCTCTACTTTTTGAGCGCCTAATTGTGTTAATTCTTTCGCTAATAATTCTTCAAATCCAAATAAGGTTTTGGCAACCATTTTAAAATTTTCCATCTTCAAAATTCAATTTCAATTGCAAAAACCAATTGCAAAAGTGTAAAATGTTCTTAAAACCAAAATCTAAGAGTTTAAAATTGGAATTAAAGTGCAAAAATACACTAAATTTGCAACTTAAATCAATTTGAAGAGTAACTTAATGTCAACAATCAACAATCAACAATCTGAAATTAACAATCAACAATCAAATAGTTGGTTTGCCTCTTGGTTTGATACTTCTTACTACCATATTTTATATAAAGATAGAGACTATGAAGAAGCGCAGCAATTCATGGACAATCTTACGCATTATTTAAACCTACCTGAAGAAGCTAAAATATTAGATTTAGCTTGTGGAAAGGGTCGACATTCTATTTATTTAAATTCACTTGGTTTTGATGTAACCGGTTCTGATTTATCTGAAAATAGCATCAAAGAAGCTTCAAAAGATTCAAATGACACTTTACATTTTAAAGTGCACGATATGCGCGATTCTTTCGAAGAAAAATACGATGCAATTTTTAACCTTTTTACCAGTTTTGGTTACTTTGAAAACGATGCAGATAATCTTAAAACCTTAATTTCAATTAAAGAAAGCCTTACCGAATATGGTTTTGCGGTTATTGATTTTATGAATGTTGATTTTGTAATTGATAATTTGGTTCCTTCAGAAATTAAAACAGTAGAAGGAATTGATTTTCACATTAAAAGATATGTAAAAGACAATCATATTTTTAAAGAAATAGATTTTGAAGATAATGGCGAAAAGTTTCATTTTACCGAAAAAGTACAAGCGCTTCGATTAGATGATTTTGAAGCCATGATGGAAGAAGCAGGTATTTTTCTTTTAGATGTTTTTGGCGATTATAAGCTAAGAACATTCTACAAAAATCAATCAGAACGTTTAATAATGATTTTCAAATAATGATCAACTCAATATATATACTTCCTTTATTGTCCGTAATTTTAGGTTACGTTATTGCAATTTTCTTTCGCCCAAAAAGCAAAAAAATTTAAAGTTATTATTGGCTTTTAGTGGTGCTTTTTTATTGTCTCTCACAGTAATGCATTTATTACCTGAAGTTTATGAGGCTGACTTACATCATTCAGAAGAGCACCATCATCATCATTCAAGTGCAATAGGCATTTATATTATGATAGGAATTGTATTCCAAATTATTCTAGAATATTTCTCAAAAGGAGCTGAACACGGACACGTACACGGTCATGACAAAATGGATACTATTCCTTGGTTATTGTTTTTTAGTTTGTGTTTACATGCTCTTTTAGAAGGTATGCCAATCAGCAATCATAATCATTTAGCATTCGGAATTGCAATACACCACTTCCCTATTGCTATTATTTTAACCACTTTTTTCAGCAATGCTCTGTTGAATAAAAAAGCTATTTTCTTTTTCATGATTGTTTTTGCTTTCATGACACCGTTAGGAACTATTCTTTCTCAAAGTTTACCGTTTTTAAAAGAATATTATGCACAAATTTCTGGAATCGTTATTGGTATTTTATTCCATATTTCTTCAACTATTATTTTCGAAAGTAGTGAAGGGCATAAATTCAACATGGCAAAACTTAGCGTAATTGTTTTAGGTATTGTAATGGCTTATTTTATATAGATTTCTTGGGCGTTTCCTCCATTTCATTTCGGTCGGGCTTTCGGCTGCACACGGTGCTTGCCTCTAACCCTAACGCAAAAGAAAGTATTATTAAATCAAAATTGATAAATCATCATTACTTAAATCAAAAAACTTTGTAACTTAGCTACTTTGTTACTCAATACTAAAATGGATTTTACCAAAACAACCGAACAAGCTTCCAATTACCAACATTTAGAAAAAATGTCGGTCAATGAGTTGTTACAAAACATTAATAAGGAAGATAAAACGGTCCCATTTGCGGTTGAAAAAGCATTACCTCAAATTGAAAAATTAGTTACAGAAATTGTAACCAAAATGAGACAAGGTGGAAGACTATTTTATATTGGAGCTGGAACATCAGGAAGGCTAGGTGTTGTAGATGCTTCAGAATGTCCACCTACATTTGGTGTTGCTTTTGACACGGTAATTGGTTTAATTGCTGGCGGTGACGAAGCTATTCGAAGAGCTGTTGAAAATGCAGAAGACAATACTGAGCAAGCTTGGATTGATTTAGAATCGTGTTTGATTACCAATAAAGATGTTGTTGTAGGCATTGCAGCATCAGGAACAACTCCTTATGTTATTGGTGGCTTAAAAAAATGCAACGAAAATAACATTACTACAGGTTGTATTACTTGTAATGAAGGAAGTCCGTTATCCAAAGTTGCTAAATTTCCAATTGAAGTTGTCGTTGGTCCAGAATTTGTAACTGGTAGTAGCCGAATGAAAGCTGGAACAGCTCAAAAATTGGTTTTAAATATGCTTTCAACAGCAACCATGATTCAATTAGGAAAAGTAAAAGGTAATAAAATGGTCGACATGCAATTAAGCAATGATAAATTGGTAGACCGAGGAATTAAAATGATTATGGAAGAAATTCCGGTTACCTATGAAATTGGTGGAATTTTATTAAAAAAATACGGAAGCGTTAGAAATGCAATATTAAATTATAAACAATAAATCTATAACCTATGAAAACATTAATTTTAACTTTTGGATTATTATTTACAAGTTTACTTTTTTCTCAAGAAATAACTACAGAAAACAAAAAATATTATGTAGATGGAATTCACGTTTACAAACATGAAATAAAAACTGTTTTAGCTGCAAATCCAGCTGCTTTAAACTTATTTAACAAAGCCAAAAGAAAAGAAACTTGGGGTGGCGTTTTAATAGGCAGTGGTATTGCTTTATGTGTTGCCGATGCAGTTAAAGGTGCAGTTTCTGACGAGACTTATCCTTCGGTTTTAACTTACACAGGTATTGGGCTTGTTGCTGTTTCAATTCCAATTATGTCTGGTAAAAATAAAATGAGAACAGAAAGTATTGAAATGTACAACAACGGATTAGAGCCTAAAGCAAAAACATTAGGTTATAATTTCAACATGAACTTTATAACTAATCAAAACGGAATTGGTTTAAACATTAGATTTTAATGCCGACCAATAAAAAAATACTACTTAAAGGAGTCCAATTTTTATCAGGAGCTTTACCGCTCTTATTCATTGGCCCTGTTGTAATAAACAGTTCGTTTAAAAACAAAGAAAATCCTTTATATCCATTTATTTTAGGATTAGGGATTTTATTCTGTGCTGCAGCTATTTTTTGCATGTTTAGAGGAATAAATTTAATAATGAAAAGTTTATTTGATGGAAACAAGTAATATCTATTTGATAAGCGTAAAAAAGCAAATGTTGTATTATAAAACAATTGCAGAAAAAGCTCTAGATCAACTTGAAGATGAGCAATTATTTATTTCTGTAAATGATGATACTAATTCTATCGCTACTATTATGAACCATATGGTTGGAAATATGTTGTCACGCTGGACAGATTTTTTAACTACTGACGGTGAAAAAGAATGGCGCACTCGCGATGCTGAATTTGAAAACCCAATCGTGACCAAAGAAGAGCTTCTTAATAACTGGAACAAAGGTTGGGATTGTTTTTTCAATGCAATTAACGGGTTAAAACCTGAGCAGCTTTCGCAAATAATTTATATTAGAAACGAAGGTCAAACTGCTTTAGATGCTATAAATAGACAGTTAGCTCATTACCCTTATCATATTGGCCAAATTGTTTTTTATGCTAAAATGATTAAGAAAACAGAATGGACTAGCTTTTCAATTCCAAAAAACAAATCGAATGAGTATAATGCTGATAAGTTTTCAAAAGAGAAAACCAATAAGCATTTTACTGATGATGAACTGAAGAAATTACAATAAAAAATGTCTACACATAAATACCTTTTGATTTTCATTCCATTAATAATGACTTCTTGCTACGAACAAGAACGCAATTGCGGAGATTTTAAAAATGGTAAATTTGAATCGGAAATTACAATTGATGGAGTAAAACACACTTCAACATTTGAACGTAATGATTCTATCCAAATCGAAACCTATAATGGAGTAATTGATACATTCAACATAAGATGGATTAACGATTGTGAATACATCATGAAAAACAGTAACCCAAAAAACATGGCAGAGAAAAAATCTGTTTCAATGAAAATTTTAACTACAAAAAACAATACCTATATTTTTGAATACAACTACATTGGTGATTCAAATAAACAAAAAGGAACTGTAACAAAACTTTGATTATTATAAAATAAAAACGAAAAACAACTCATAATTTAAAAAAATGGAAATTTTCTTAGACCCAAATGCATGGATTGCACTTTTAACACTTACTTTTCTAGAAATTGTTTTAGGTATTGATAATATTATATTCATATCAATCGTAACAGGAAAACTTCCTGAAGAGAAAAGAAAAAAAGCAACACAAATAGGTTTATTCCTAGCTATGTTTATGCGTATTGCATTACTTTTTGGAATAACCTTATTAATTGCCATGAAAGAACCTTTTTTCTCAATTGATTGGGGCTTTTTTAGCGCCGACTTTACCGGACAAGCAATCATTCTTCTAGTAGGAGGTTTATTTTTGATTTATAAAAGTACGAAAGAAATTCACGAAAAAGTAGACCATCCAGATGAGGAAGAAAAAGAATTAGCATCAAAAAGTGCTGCGGCATCATTTGGAAGTGTTTTGATTCAAATATTAATGATAGATATTATCTTTTCTGTAGATAGTATTTTAACAGCGGTTGGAATGACAAATGGGGTTGAAGGAGCATTAATTATTATGATTACTGCTGTTGTTATATCAGTTGGAGTTATGATGTTATTTGCTGTTCCTGTTGGAAAATTTGTAAATGCAAACCCTTCTATTCAAATTTTAGGATTGGCATTCTTAATCTTAATTGGATTTATGTTAATTACTGAAAGTATGCACTTATCTAATTCTCAACTTGCTGGGCAACACGTAGGAGCAGTTCCAAAAGGCTATTTGTACTTTGCTATTGCATTTTCACTTGCTGTGGAATTTTTAAACATGAAAATGAGAAAAAAGAAATAGATTTAAAATAAAAAATCCCGCAATTGCGGGATTTTTTATTTATTCAAAACTCATACCTATTTGACCATCTTCTTCTAAATCAATTTTTATATCATCAGAAAGAGATTGTTCATCAGTTACTTCCATCTTTTCTGGTTCAGGTTCTTTTGGCTCTTCAAAAGGTAAAGGTTCTAATAAATTAATTTGTTTTACTTTATCAGTAGTTAATTGGTTACCCAATGCTTTTATACCTTTTACAGCTATAAAGTCTTCCAAATTCACTTGAATGGTGTCTTTTTGCTCTCCTTTCACTTTAGCAAATATAACTTCAGCCATTGGCAACCAATCTGTAGAGACAATTTCCAATTGGGACTTATCGTGTTCAGTAATAAAAATTTCTTCTTTATTCTCATTCTCAACTAAGAATCGCTTAACATAATAACGCTCTTTTTCACCATCGAAATAAATAGCAGAAATAGGTTTACTTGGCTTCCATTTTTCTAACACAATCATATCTTGATCAAAATGGGTTGTAAGTTCAGGAATTATCGTTTTTAACTTTCCAGATTGATTAACAATCAACAATCTATCATTTGGTTTAAACTCTCCCAAAAGTTCTCCTCTTCCGTCAGTATTTAAGCGCTGAACTGTGTCATCAAACCAAATTTTTCGTGGTCGAAGTGTAGAGATTCCTTTCTCTTTTAATTCAATTTTCTTGATTGGATATTTAGAAACCGTATTTCCTTTTGAACCTCTTCCTTTAATTAAGATTTCTGCAAAATCCATATCCCATTTTAACTTCTTAACACTTCCTACTTGTCGCAATAAAATGGTAACTACCTCAGCTTCTCCATTTGGATTAGAAGAGAAATATAAAATTTGTGAACCTGGTTTCTCTTGTGTTAGATGATAATCTTTATCTCGAGTTACGCCAGAAACATTGAAACGTTTTACGAACGACGCACCTGATTTTCCATCGCGATAAATAACATTATAAATGGTACGTTTATCGTTTTTATCAAAAATAGCAACGTGAATAATGTCTTTACCAATGAATTTCTTGTCGTCTACTTTTGTAATGACCATTCGTCCATCACGAAGGAAAACAATTACATCATCAATATCAGAACAATCGGCAACGTATTCATCTTTTTTCAATCCGGTTCCTATGAAACCTTCTTCTCTATTTATGTATAGTTTTGTATTACGCAACGCTACTTTTGTAGCTTCAATCGTATCAAAACTTCTCAATTCGGTTTGGCGTTCTCTTCCTTTTCCGTACTTTTCTTTTAAAGTGGTAAAAAAGGCAATTGCAAAATCAATAATGTGTGCTAAATCGTGTTTAATCCGTTCCATTTCAGCTTCCAACTTCGCAATAGCATCGTCTGCTTTATCAGAATCGAAACGCGTAATACGGATCATCGGAATTTGAGTAAGCTTTTGTAAATCATCATCATGAATATCACGAACTAATGACTTTCTAAACGGTTCAAATTTCTTGTATAAATATTCATAAAGGCTTTCTCTGTCTGAATATAATTTGAAGTCGATGTACATTTCTTCTCTAATGAAAATCTTTTCTAAAGTAGAGAAATGCCATTTATTTTCTAATTCGTCTAACTGAATTTCTAATTCGCGTTTTAGTAAATCAACCGTTCTATTGGTCGAAATTTTCAACATATCAGAAACCCCAATAAACAAAGGTTTATTGTTTTCAATAACACAACCTAAAGGCGCAACCGAAGTTTCACAAGCCGTAAAAGCATATAATGCATCAATTGTTTTATCTGGCGAAACACCAGAAGGCAAATGAATTAAAATTTCAACCTCAGCAGCTGTATTGTCTTCAATTTTTTTGACTTTAATTTTTCCTTTATCATTTGCTTTCAAAATACTATCAATCAATGTTGACGTATTGGTAGAAAAAGGAATTTGAGTAATGACTAAAGTTGATTTGTCTAATTGCGCAATTTTTGCACGCACACGCACACGTCCGCCACGTAAACCATCGTTATAGTTCGAAACATCTGCAATACCTGCTGTTGGAAAATCGGGATATAAAGTAAACGGTTTTCCTTTTAATATTTTAATTGACGAATCTATTAACTCTACGAAATTGTGTGGCAAAACTTTGGTAGATAAACCTACAGCAATACCTTCAGCTCCTTGTGCTAAAAGCAATGGAAACTTAACCGGTAAATTTATAGGTTCTGGACGACGACCATCGTAAGAAGTTCCCCAATCGGTAATTTTTGGAGAATATAAAATATCGTGACCTAACTTAGAAATACGTGCTTCAATATAACGAGAAGCAGCTGCAGAATCTCCTGTAAGGATATTTCCCCAGTTTCCTTGCATGTCTATGATTAAGTCTTTTTGACCTATTTGCACCATAGCATCTCCAATACTTGCATCTCCGTGTGGATGATACTGCATAGTGTGACCTACGATGTTAGCTACTTTATTGTAACGACCATCGTCTAACTCTTTCATGGAATGCATGATACGACGTTGCACCGGTTTAAAACCGTCTTCAATTGCCGGAACTGCTCTTTCTAGAATTACATAAGAAGCATAATCCAAAAACCATTCTTTATACATACCGGTTACTTTTGTAATGGTATCTTCTGGGTTTTCATCATTTTCATAGAAGTTATGTCCGGATGTTTTTATATCCTCAAAACCTTCATTTGAAATAGATTCATTTAAATTATCGTCTTGCTCTTCTGGGTTTATATTTTCTTCGTCTTCGTTCATTATTTTTTTTTGGTTTACGGTTAACAGTTAAAAGTTGACAGAAAATTGTACTCTCAAAACTGTAAGCTGTGAACTACTCTTTTTCAATTACATCTAATTCTACCTTCAAGTTATTGATAATAAATTCTTGTCTGTCTGGTGTATTTTTACCCATATAGAATTCCAATAATTTTTCGATAGTTGTTGCTTTATCTAACATCACAGGATCCAATCGAATATCATCGCCAATAAAAAACTTAAACTCATCTGGTGAAATTTCTCCCAATCCTTTGAATCGGGTAATTTCTGGTTTTGGTTTTAGTTTTTCTATAGCGTTTACTCGCTCTTCATCACTATAACAATAAATGGTTTCCTTTTTATTTCGCACACGGAACAATGGCGTTTGTAAAATATACAAATGTCCGTCTTTGATTAACTCTGGAAAAAACTGCAAAAAGAAAGTAATTAATAGCAAACGAATGTGCATACCATCGACATCGGCATCAGTTGCAATTACAATATTGTTGTAACGCAAATCGCCCATGTCTTCTTCAATGTTAAGCGCCGCTTGTAATAAATTGAATTCTTCGTTTTCGTACACAATTTTTTTAGACATTCCGTACGAATTTAAAGGCTTTCCACGTAAACTAAAAACCGCTTGTGTATTTACATCACGACTTTTAGTAATTGAACCCGAAGCCGAATCTCCCTCGGTAATAAAAAGCGTACTCTCTAAACTTCTTGGATTTTTAGCATCTGTTAAATGCACACGACAATCGCGTAATTTTTTATTGTGCAAATTGGCTTTCTTCGCTCTGTCTTTTGCCAACTTTCGAATGCCAGATAACTCCTTACGTTCGCGTTCAGCTTGAAGAATTTTACGCAATAATGCATCGGCAACTTCTGGATTTTTATGTAAGAAGTTATCTAATTTTACTTTGATAAAATCATTGACAAAGGTACGCACCGTTGGTCCATCTGGACCAATATCGGTAGAACCTAATTTGGTTTTTGTCTGAGATTCGAAAACCGGTTCTTCAACCTTAACCGAAACTGCAGAAACTATCGATTTACGAATGTCTGAAGCTTCAAAATTTTTATTGTAAAATTCTTTAATTGCTTTTACGATAGCTTCACGAAAAGCACTTAAATGCGTACCTCCTTGTGTCGTATTTTGTCCGTTTACAAACGAATGGTACTCTTCTGAATATTGTGTTTTACTGTGTGTAATGGCTACTTCAATATCATCCCCTTCAAGATGAATAATTGGGTACACCATATCTTCTTGAGCAATATTCTCGTCTAATAAATCTTTTAATCCGTTTTCTGAAACGTATTTTTCACCATTATAAATTATTGTTAACCCTCTGTTTAGGTAACAATAATTTTTAAGCATTTTAATGATGTACTCGTTACGAAACTTATAATTTTTAAAAATCAATTCATCGGCAACGAAAGAAACTTTTGTTCCTTTACGTTTTGTGGTTTCTGTAATTTCTTCTTCAAGCGTTAAATTTCCGGCTGAGAATTCGGCTGCTTTTTGTTGGTTATCACGAACCGATTCTACACGAAAGAAATTAGAAAGAGCATTTACGGCTTTTGTACCTACTCCATTTAAACCTACTGATTTTTTGAAGGCTTTAGAGTCGTACTTACCACCGGTATTCATTTTAGAAACTACATCGACCACTTTACCTAATGGAATTCCACGACCATAATCGCGAACGGTAACCATTTTTTCTTTTATGGTTACTTCAATAGTTTTACCAGCTCCCATAACGAATTCATCGATACAGTTATCCATAACTTCCTTAAGAAGAATATAAATACCATCATCTGGTGACGAACCGTCTCCTAACTTTCCAATGTACATTCCGGGACGCATACGGATGTGCTCTTTCCAATCGAGCGATCGTATATTGTCTTCGGTATATTGATTTTGCTCTAACATAAACAGATTTCGGATTTTGTGCTAATATAAAGGAATTACATAAAAAATGAAAGCCAGTTGTAAAGAAGTTATTGACAAGTTTTTAAGATGAAGGAAGAGAAAAAAAACAATGAGGAAAGAAGAACAATTTTGAGTATATTTGGTTGAAAATAATTTAATAAAAAATGAAATATTATTTAACATGCTTATTGTTATTAACGCAATTTTTTTGTTTTTCAAGCCCTCGAATTACTGTTAAAAAAGAATTTGAAAATGTAATTTTGTTTTATGACGGAAATACAAATAATGAAGAATATGTAAAATTAGAGTTCATAGCTAAAAGAGTTTTACTACTATCAAAACAATATGATTATACTGAAAAAATTATTTTAAACTATTTGTTTTCGGATGAAAGAAATGAAAAAGACTATTTTATTGCATATTCCAAACCTCTATATTTATACAAACACAAAGATTCTGAAAAAACAGAAGAAATAAAACTTTTAGATGAAGATGCGAAATTCGTCATGCTAACAGCATATGACGAAATTAGAAGTCAAGTTGAAGCACTCAAATTAATTGATTTTGCACTTTCTAACTTGAAGTCATTTAAAAATATTGACACTCATAAAATTCAATATGATAGATTTAAGTTCGAATACAATTACATTTATTCAATAGATTCAAAAAAAATCAAAAAAATCATTGACAAAAAAGACAACTCATACTTTGTTATCAACGCCCTAAATAAAAAAATATATCGAGAAACAAAAAGTGACAAATCCACTTATTTTATCTCGTATTTTACAAAGAATGACAAATATTATCCTTTCCTAAGTGAAAGAGAAAAAGAAACAGTATTAGATTCCCTGAATGAAATCAAATATTATGCAAGAGAATTAAATAATGTTTTTATATTTAAAAATAAATTTGAATTTAATTTTTATGCCTTTCCAAATTTTGGAGAAGACTTAGTTAAAGACTTAATCATCAAACTAAATGTTGTATACAATGAAAATGAAACCTTTAATTGTTCCAATATTTTTGTTGATGAAATCTTAACTGGAGTTTACTTACTTAAATACATCTCTGGATATTTAGGAACTGTTGAAAGTTCAATATTCACAATCGAAAAAGGAATGATTGAGAAGACTTTGAGTAAATACGAATACAATCACCCATCTCCTTTTTAGCGTTTTCATATTTAAATACAAAAAAACCTGTAAATTGCTTTACAGGTTTTTTTTAAAAAATTTCACTTCACTTCGACAAGCTCAGTGTGACAGCTATAGTATCTATACGTTAAAACGGAAATGCATTACATCTCCATCTTTAACGATATATTCTTTACCTTCAACGCGAAGTTTTCCTGCTTCTTTTACTTTTGCTTCAGTTCCGTAGTTTGAATAATCTTCAAAAGCAATTACTTCTGCACGAATGAATCCTTTTTCAAAGTCGGTATGAATAACTCCAGCAGCTTGTGGAGCTGTATCTCCAACATTAATAGTCCAAGCTCTTACTTCTTTAACTCCTGCCGTAAAATACGTTTGTAAATTTAATAATTTATAAGCTGCACGAATTAACACTGCCGAACCTGGCTCTGTTAATCCCATGTCTTCTAAAAATACTTGTCTTTCTTCGTAGCTTTCCAATTCAGTAATATCAGCCTCTGCTCCTACCGATAAAATAATTACCTCAGCATTTTCGTCTTTTACTAATTCACGAACTTGTTCTACGTAAGCATTTCCTGAAACTGCAGAGTTTTCATCAACATTACATACATATAAAACTGGTTTATTTGTAATTAATTGAAAACCTGCCATTAACTCTTCTTCGTCGTTGTTTTGTGGCGTAACCGTTCTTGCTGATTTTGCTTCTAAAAGTGCAGTTCTAATTCTTTCTAATAAAGCAGTTTCAACTTGCGCTTCTTTATTTCCGGTTTTAGCTGCTTTTTTTGTTTTTTCTAAACGTTTTTCAACTGTTTCTAAGTCTTTTAATTGCAATTCGATATCGATTGTTTCTTTATCGCGAATAGGATTTACATTTCCATCTACGTGCACAATATTGTCGTTATCAAAACAACGTAAAACGTGAATAATTGCATTACACTCTCTAATGTTTCCTAGAAATTGATTCCCTAATCCTTCTCCTTTACTTGCTCCTTTTACCAAACCTGCTATATCTACGATATCAACAGTTGCCATTTGAACTCTTTCTGGTTTTACCAATTCTTCCAAACGATTAATTCTTGGATCTGGCACATTTACTACGCCAATATTAGGTTCAATTGTACAAAAAGGAAAGTTTGCACTTTGCGCTTTAGCATTTGACAAACAATTAAATAAAGTTGATTTTCCAACATTTGGCAATCCTACAATTCCTGCTTTCATTATATTGAGTTTACAGTTAACTTAAAAAAGCCAACGGTTAATTTATTTCTAAAAAGAGTGCAAATATAGTTTAAAAGTTATTAAAGCACAACGATTCAAAATTGGATTATTTATTGAATTTAAACAATACCTTATTGTGCTAAACTATTTAGGATATCTATTTCTGGTTTTGTGAGAATTAAACCTGAATCATCATTCCAATAATCTGTTAAAACACTGTTGGTTTTATTAATTAAAGATTTGCCTTTGAAAATTTCATCCTCGTTATATTTAAAAATCTTAGACTTGAATTGAGTGGTAATTAAATAATTTTTAATTTCAACTTTAACTTCTTTTTTACTAGAATGAGTAATAAAACCTATTTCTTCTTTAGATGTTGCTAAATAATAATTTCGGTTTTCATACCGATAGGTGTTTTTAAATTCAGACTTAAAAATATTTCTTTTAGAAAAATCAAATAAACTTTTGTCAGTTGAAACCCTATCTTTTGGTAAAAGAGAACTTACTTCCATGATTAACTGATTTTTAGAATCATATAAAATCGAATATTCATAAAATTCTCCTTGTACTGAAGATAGTGGTTTTATAATTAAATAATTATAAGAATCATTCTGTACATAGGTTCTGATTTGAAAACTGTATATTTTTTTTGCTTTAGAATGCAATAAATCTTCTAAATAAACAAACATGTAATAGTTTTCCATTAAATTATTTAAATCATAACCTAAAATACTTTTATCAAAAGCATCAATGAAACCTATAGATCTATTTTGTTCTACCAAAATATCAGTTTTAACTTTTTTATTATTTTCTAAGATTTGGAAATTTAAAAGTCCGTCGTTATAATAAGTGTATACATCATTTTTTTTAAAAAATTCTCTAGTATAAACTTTTAAATTTGCAGGAACCGTTATCTTATTTCTTGATTTCTGAATTAATGATTTTAAAATATCTTGTGGGTCTTTTTGTGTTATAACTATCTCATCTAAATTACTTGCGCTACTTAATAAATAAATGATGTTTGTTTTTTCTTTTAAGGAATTAGAAGAAATTTTTACGTTTTTGTAAAACGGATGAGATATTTCAATAATTGATGATTTACTTAAGTTGATTACAAAAACACCTTCTTTATTACTAATTAATGTTTGATTTGTTCGTAGAATTTTAACTATAGCATCTTCGACAGGAGTGTCGAATTCCTTATCCATCAAAATAACTGTTTTTTCATTATCTTGAGAATAACTATGTAGACAAAATAAAGCTAATATAAGCAAGTAAATATTCTTCATATTTAGCAATTATTACTATAAATATAGGAATAATCTGTTAATATGCAATGTTTTATAAATAAAAAACTCCTCAAAGTGAGGAGTTTGTATTTATTCGTTATGTAAAAAAGCTTGTCGATTTAAGAGTGTCTCTTCAGTTTCTACATGATTATCATCAGGAATACAACAATCCACAGGGCAAACCGCAGCACATTGAGGTTCTTCGTGAAAACCTTTACATTCAGTACACTTTCCTGGAACTATATAATAAACATCATCCGACAATGGTGTTTGAGCCGCATCTGAATCAACTTCTGTACCATCAGGTAAAACAATTTTACCGCTTAATTTTGTTCCATCTTTATATCGCCAGTCGTCTGCGCCTTCATATATTGCTGTATTTGGACATTCTGGTTCACAAGCACCACAATTTATACATTCGTCAGTTATAATTATTGCCATTTTTTCAATTTCTTTATTAGAAGTTAAAGTTAAGAGTTAAAAACTTTCTAACAAACAACTAAAACCTTATTTTTGCACAAAATTACAATGTAAACCACATATATACAAATATCAAATGTTACAAATTGAAATTAAAAATTGTTTTATTGAATTAGGTAAGTTTTTAAGTCAATTTTCATCAGAAAAAAATGAAAAAAAATCTGAAGTAAAAAATAATGATGACTATTTTGATGAATTTGTAACTTTAATTGAATTATCTCAATCACATAATGGCTGGTTTACTCCAGAGCAAGTGTACTTTTCTATTAATTCTTGGGCTAAAGCTCTAGAAGAAGAAAAATTAGAAAAATGGTTAAGCAATTACACATTCAAAGAAAATTCAAATAAAAATATCGGATTAATTTTAGCTGGAAATATTCCTTTAGTTGGTTTTCATGATTTTTTATCGGTTTTAATTTCCGGAAACAATGTTTTGGTAAAAACCTCTTCTAATGATCAACATCTAATAAAGTTTTTAGCTAAATATTTAATTTCGATTGATGAAAGATTGAGTGAAAAAATATCCTTTGTCGAAGGAAAACTTGAAGGTTTTGACGCTGTAATTGCCACTGGAAGCAATAATACTTCACGCTATTTTGAATATTACTTTAAAAGTAAACCAAGTATTATAAGAAAAAACAGAAATTCAGTAGCTGTTTTAAACGGTAATGAAAGTACTGAAGATTTAGAGAATTTAGGAGAAGATATTTTTAGATATTTTGGTTTAGGTTGTAGAAATGTTTCCAAATTATTTGTTCCAAAAGGGTATGATTTTAAACATTTTTTTGAGTCAATTTTCAAATATAAAGATGTAATTTTTTATGAGAAATACGCTAATAATTACGATTACAACAAAGCTGTTTTCTTAATGAGTCTTTATAAACTTCTTGATAATGAATTCCTAACCCTAAAAGAAGACACCAGTTATTCTTCACCAATATCAAGTGTTTTTTATGAATATTATGAAGATATAAATGATCTTAATAATCGATTAGAAAATGATTCTGAACAAATTCAGTGTATTGTTTCCAATAACTTAATTAAAAACAGTATTGCTTTTGGGCAAACTCAAAAACCACAACTTTGGGATTATGCTGATAATGTGGATACTTTAGAATTTTTAAATTCATTAAATTAATTAAAAGGTTATTCACTTTTATTGTTAACAATTAAGTGAAATTTTAATTAAAAATAAGCGATTCTTTAATGTAGTATTTACGAAATTTGTAGCTCAATACAACTAACTACTACTATTTAAAAAAAAAATGAAAAAACACAATTACAGTGCAGGGCCTTGCATTTTACCTCAACAAGTATTTGAAAAAGCAGCACAAGCAGTTTTAAACTTTAATAATTCTGGCTTATCAATTTTAGAAATTTCGCACAGAAGTGCTGATTTTGTTAAAGTTATGGAAGAAGCGAGAGCTTTAGCATTAGAACTTTTAGGGCTTGAAGGAAAAGGATACCAAGCACTATTTTTACAAGGAGGCGCAAGTTTAGAGTTCTTAAGAGTGCCTCAAAACTTAATGCAAGAAAATGGTAAAGCGGTATATTTAGACACAGGAACTTGGGCAAATGGCGCAATTAAAGAAGCTAAAGCTTTTGGAGAAACTGTTGTCGTAGCATCTTCTAAAGAGGCAAATTATACTTATATTCCAAAAGAATACACTATCCCATCTGATGCAAATTATTTTCACTGTACCTCAAACAATACTATTTTCGGAACACAAATGAAATCGTTCCCACAAACTTCGATTCCTGTTGTTTGTGATATGAGCTCCGATATTTTTTCTCGTAGTTTAGATTTTACAAAATTTGACATCATTTATGCAGGTGCGCAAAAAAACATGGGGCCAGCTGGAACAACATTAGTTGTTATTAAAGAAGAAATTCTTGGAAAAACGGGAAAAAACATTCCCAATATTTTAAACTACCAACAGCATATTGCAAAAGAAAGCATGTACAACACGCCACCGGTATTTGCTGTATATACATCGCTACTAACATTACAATGGCTTAAGGCAAAAGGTGGAATTACAGTAATTGAAAAAGAGAACGAGGCAAAAGCAAATTTACTTTATGCAGAAATTGACAGAAATCCTTTATTTAAGGGAGCTGCCAATAAAGAAGATCGTTCAATTATGAATGCTACTTTTTTATTAGTTGATGAAAACCATAAAGAAACGTTTGATAAAATGTGGAAAGCTGCAGGAATTTCGGGTATAAACGGACATCGTTCTGTGGGTGGTTACAGAGCATCTATGTACAATGCTTTACCTATTGAAAGTGTTCAGGTATTGGTAAACGTAATGCAAGAATTAGAAAAAAATATTTAATAATAGTGGAACGAGATTGTTTCGTTCTTCGCAATGACAAACAAAATGAAAGTTTTAGCAAACGATGGAATTTCTAAAAGCGGAATTAAAGCTTTAGAAAAAGGAGGTTTTGAAGTTTTAACTACAAAAGTAGCACAAGAACAAGTGGCTAATTATTTAAATACACATTCAATTGATGTATTATTAGTTAGAAGCGCAACAAAAGTAAGAAAAGATATTATAGATAATTGTCCTGGATTAAAAATAATTGGACGTGGTGGTGTAGGTATGGACAATATTGATGTTGATTATGCACGGAGTAAAGGAATTCATGTAATCAATACACCAGCTGCTTCATCAGAATCTGTAGCTGAATTAGTATTTGCACATTTATTTTCTGGAGTTCGTTTTTTACATGATTCAAACAGAAATATGCCATTAGAAGGAGACACAAATTTTAACGGCTTAAAAAAAGCTTACGCAAATGGCTTAGAATTAAGAGGAAAAACACTTGGAATTATTGGTTTTGGAAGAATAGGACAAGCTGTAGCAAAAATTGCACTTGGTTTAGGGATGAAAGTTATTGCTTCTGACAAATATGTTGGACAAGCAGTAATTAGAGTAGATTTCTATAACGGACAATTCATTAATGTAGATATAATTACTGAACCTTTAGAAGACTTATTCAAGCATTCTGATTTCATAACGCTTCATGTACCTGCACAAGACGGATATGTAATTGGTAGAGATGAGTTAAAAATGATGAAAAATGATGTAGGAATTGTAAATGCCGCTCGAGGTGGAGTTATAGATGAAGTTGCATTAGTAGAAGCTCTTGATGAAGGAAAAGTTTTATTTGCTGGTTTAGATGTTTTTGAAAACGAACCAACCCCAGAAATTAAAATATTAATGAATCCAAAAATATCATTAACTCCTCATATTGGTGCTGCAACAAATGAAGCTCAAGACCGAATTGGTACTGAATTAGCAGAACAAATTATAAGTTTATTGAAAAACAGTTAATTTTTTTTAGTATTTTTATAAATTAATTTTTAAATAAAAAAAGAATATGTCAGGAATAACAGATTTATTAAACAGTGATATGGGTAAGGAACTTGTAAGTTCAATTTCTCAAAAAACCGGGATTGATGCTTCACAAGCAACTAATGTAGTTTCGTCTGGTTTACCTGCTCTTATGGGAGCAATGCAAAACAACTTAAGTTCGGCAGATGGTGCTTCTGGCTTGTTAAGCGCGTTAACAAGTGGTAAGCATGATGGAAGTATTTTAGATAATCTTGGCGGTTTTTTAAATGGAGGAGATTTCTCTGACGGTTCTAAAATATTAGGTCACGTTTTAGGAGGAAATCAAGACACGATGGTACAAGGTTTAAGCTCAAAAACAGGTGTTGATTCGAGTATTATTTCTAAAATATTACCTATGCTAGCTCCTATTGTTATGGGCTATTTAGGAAAACAAACTAAAAGTAAAGGAGTTTCAAACAGTTCTGACTTAGGTGGAATGTTAGGCGGACTTCTTGGTGGTTCTGGTGGAAATTCAATATTGACTTCTGTATTAGACCAAAACGGAGACGGTAAGCTTGATGTAAGCGATGCCATGTCTGCATTAAGCGGAAAGAAAAAAGGAGGACTTGCTGGATTATTAGGTGGGCTTTTTGGTAAAAAATAATATAAAACATAGCTATATGTTAAAAGCGCCGACTTTGTCGGTGCTTTTTTTTATCTTTATAAGATAAGACTAAATTTTACATAATGAAAACCTATTTAATTATCATCTTAAGTACAATTGGAATTCTTTTCTCATGCAAGAGCAAACATAACGAGATTGAATTTAAAGCGAATAATGAACCGCTCAAATCTGATACAGTTCGAATCGCAAATGAAGAATTAGAATATGAAATTATAATTATTGATGGTGGTTTTACATCTTGGTTTAATACCTTTGCAAGACCAAGAGGATTTTATAGTCAATCTTATTTAGAAATAAGAAATCAATTTTGGGTACAAGAGTGGAATTATAGAGTTAATCGCTCTCCACAACAAAATTCAATATATGATTGGCCTATAAATTATGACAGTAGTGTTAATTACGGTTATGAAGTAAATTATATGCTATACAATTACTTGGTTTATTTTCAGTTAAAAAATAAAACTAAATTAGGAGGCTTTACTCCACGAATTTAAAATATGAATAAATTAAAAGAACGTTGGAATATTGATAATAATTGGCAGTTAATAAAAATATTAATAGTATTTGCAATTACAGGATTCAGTTCATTACAATTAGCCAAACCATTTTTAAACTTAATAGGTATTCCAGAAACATTTGAACCCCATTGGTTATATCGCGTTTTGAGATTATTATTAATTTTTCCAATTTATCAGGTTTTATTAGTTTTTGTTGGTTTTGTTTTTGGGGAATTTAAATTCTTTTGGGAATTTGAAAAAAAAATGCTTTACAGAATTAAACTAGGATTCATTGCTGATTTTGTAGATAAAAAATTAAAATAAAAGCTCCATTTGGAGCTTTTATTTTTTATAAACATAAGTATAAATCCAAGTCAGAGTAAAAGTAGGAATAAAATCTAAAAAAGGAAATAATTCTTCAATAAATCCAATGATACCAGCAACTTTACCAGTTGTACCTTTATACATTTTCATCAATAATATTCCCGAAATTGGAGCCCAAATTAAATCTATAGTCTCTGCATAAACGGGTACTAAATAAGATATCATTCCTATCAAATCAAAGAGAATACCTGCGTATAATTTTGTAAACTTATTTGATTGTTTTTTATCTTCAATTTCTTGCAATTTGTTTTTCATAGTAATTAGTAACTTAAATTACTATTTAATAATCAAAATGAATGCCAATACTTACTCTTTACCAATTAATTTATAGAAATCTTCTCTAAATGCTTTATCAGCAAAAGCGCCACCATACTGCAAGGTTGAAGTAAAACTAGATTCATCTTTAATTCCTCTACTCGAAACACATAAATGTTTTGCTTCAATTACAACCATAACATCTTCCGTATCAAGAACCGTTTTTAATTCATTGAAAATTTGCATAATCATTCTTTCCTGAACTTGTGGTCTCTTAGCAAAATAATCTACAATTCTATTCAGCTTTGACAATCCAATTACTTTACCCGATGATATGTAACCCACGTGAGCTTTACCAACTATAGGTAAGAAATGATGCTCACAAGTTGAATTAAAACTAATATTAGCCTCAACCAACATTTTATCATAATGATACGAATTATCAAAAACAGATATTTTAGGCTTATTAGCTGGATTTAATCCAGAAAATATTTCCTGAACAAACATTTTAGCAACTCTGTGTGGAGTTCCGCGTAAACTATCATCGGTTAAATCTAGACCTAATTCATTCATAATTACTTCAAAGTGTTCTGAAATAACTTTCATTTTTTCCTCATCGGACTTATCAAATGCATCAACACGCATAGGAGTTTCAGCTGAAGTCATTTGGTGATTGTCTCCAATAATATCAAATATTTCTTTTTCAATAGTAGTTTTCATAGCAATTTTCCCTTCTATTTAAGATTCGATTTGTAATATTTTCTTAATTTTTCAAGTTTTGGAGCAATCACCATTTGACAATAACCTTGCTCACTATTTGCAGCATAATAATCTTGATGGTATTCTTCCGCTTCATAAAAAACGACTGCAGAAGAAACTTTTGTAACTATAGGATTACTATATAACTTTTCTTTTTCAATAAGTAGAATGTAATTCTCAGCTTTCTCTTTTTGTTCTTGAGTATGATAAAAGATTTCACTTCTGTATTGGGTACCTACATCTGCTCCTTGCCTATTTAATGTTGTTGGGTCATGAGTACCAAAGAATATTTCTAATAAATCTTCATATGCAATTAAACTTGGATCAAAAGTAATTTGAATTGCTTCGGCATGACCAGTAGTTCCTGTACATATTTCTCTGTATGAAGGATTTTTTATACTTCCTCCAGTATAACCTGAAACTACTTTTTGAACACCTTTAATTTCATTAAAAATAGCTTCCGTACACCAAAAACATCCACCAGCGAAAGTGGCGATTTCCAAATTATCTTGAATATTCATTTTAATAGGTTCTTTAAATTCTTTAATCTCAAATTTCTTTTCTTTTCCTTCGCAAGATTTAAAAACGAATAATAAAATAAACAATATATTTTTCATACTCATATTATTTTGTTTAACAAATATATACATTTAATTAAACAAAACTAATAAATTAACGTAAAATTATATTTTGAATACTCAAATAAAACATTAAATAGATTTTTAGTAGGAAAAAAAAATAGTTTCTTTGTACAAAGCAAGATTATGATTACTGCAAAAAACTTATATAAAAAATACGATGAACTTCATGTTTTAAAAGGAGTTAATTTACATATTAAAAAAGGAGAAATCGTTTCTATAGTTGGGGCATCTGGTGCTGGAAAAACAACACTTTTGCAAATATTAGGAACATTAGATTTACCTTCAAAAGATATTTCAACTTCACTTATAATTAATGGAGAAGATATTTTAAACATGAAAGACAAAGCTATGTCTCAATTTAGAAATTTAAATTTAGGCTTTATCTTTCAATTTCATCAATTATTACCTGAATTTACGGCTTTAGAAAATGTTTGTATTCCAGGTTTTATTGCTAAAAGAAATAAAAATGAAGTTGAGCAAGAAGCTAAAAAACTATTAGATTTTTTAGGGTTATCACATAGAATAAATCACAAACCAAATGAACTTTCTGGAGGCGAACAACAACGTGTTGCAGTGGCAAGAGCTTTAATAAACAAACCTGCTGTAATTTTTGCCGATGAACCTTCTGGAAATTTAGATACAAATACTGCTGAAAATTTACATCAATTATTTTTTAAACTTCGTGATGAATTTGGTCAAACATTTGTAATCGTTACACATAATGAAGAATTAGCCAATATGGCCGACAGAAAATTAGTTATGGTTGATGGAAATATTGTTTAAACAAGCATGACGAAATCTGAGCTTAAAGAATTTTTAGACGAAAAGGTTATTTTATACAATAATCCAAAATTTATTGAGAGCGACCCTATTCAAATTCCACATTCATTTACTTTAAAAGAAGATATTGAAATTGCTGGATTCTTAAGTGCAACCATAGCTTGGGGTAATCGTAAAATGATTATTAACAACGCGAAGCGATTAATGGAAATTATGGGAAATTCTCCTTACGATTTCATAGTAAACCATAAAGAAAATGATTTAGAAAAGTTATCCAGTTTTGTCCACCGAACTTTTAATTCAATTGATGCCGTTTATTTCACAAAAAGTCTTCAAAATATTTACCAAAATCATAATGGTTTAGAATCGGTTTTTGCAAAACATCAAGAAGCTACAAGTCTTCAAAATAGTATTTCAGAAGCAAAAAAAGTTTTTTTTGAATTGGAACATCCACAAAGAACTACAAAACATTTTTCGGATCCAATGAACGGTTCTGCTGCAAAACGAATTAACATGTTTTTACGTTGGATGGTTAGACAAGATAATTGCGGAGTAGACTTTGGTATTTGGAAAACTATTTCTCCAAGTGCCGTTTCATGTCCGTTAGATATTCATTCAGGAAATGTAGCAAGAAAACTAGGCTTACTAAACAGAAAACAAAACGACGCAAAAGCATTACTTGAATTAGATACAAATTTAAGAAAACTTGACCCAATTGATCCTTCAAAATACGATTTTGCTTTATTCGGTTTAGGAGTTTTTGAAGGTTTTTAAATTTAAAACAATATAAAAGATTCAAAATGCGTTTATAAGTTTTAACCTCCTAAAGCATTTGCTTATGAACTCATTCAAAAATTTTATTGGCCTATTAGTTTTAACTAGCTTAATTATTTCCTGTAAAAAAGAATCCTCAAGTCCTGTAGAGGCAAATTTAATCCCTGTTATTAATCCCCCTATTCCAAATGCAAATATTAAGTATGATCAATACAGGCTCAATCCAAAAAAAGACACCATAATTTATCATAAATCGGGAGCCGTTCTTGAAATTCCAAAAAATGCTTTTTTAAATAGTAAAGGAGAAATTGTAACAGATTCTGTAGATATAGAATTTAGATCTTTTTCAAATCCATTAGAAATATATTTAGCTGGAATACCTATGAATGTATCGGGAAATGAACAAGAGAATATGGTTTTTGAATCAGCTGGTATGTTCGAGATAAATGCAAATTTACCTGAAGAAAATTTGAAAGTAAATCCAGAAAACAAAATAAATGTTTCATTAAATAGCTTTAGTAACGATAGTAATTTTAACACTTATGATTTTAATCCAGACACTAAGGTTTGGATTGAAACAGGCAAAGACTCTAAAACTGAAGCAACTAAAGAAGATGAATTAGCTAAATTACCAAAATTGCCTGCTCCACCAAAATTAACAACTAAAGCAGCGTTTAAAATTATAGATGAAAGAAATGAAACAAATACTTTAGCTGAATATAGAAATGTATGGTTTGAACCTGTTGATGGAAAACAAGTTGGGTACAGTTCTAAAGATATTAAAGTAAAAGATTTGAAAGATGGAACATACGAAGTAACCTTCCATTCTTGGCTTAATTTACAAAAAAACTCAGAAACTAAAGTAATTTGTTATTTAGCATTTGATAATAACTTGGATTATTCTAAAGCTCTTAAAAGATACCAAAAGAAATATGCCAAAAGAATTAGAGCGGACAAAAACGAAAGGGCGAAAATTGAAAGAGACTGGGCAATTTATGACCGACAACTAAAAGAATACAAACTATTTTTTGCTAAAAGTGAAATAGAAAAAGCAAAAGGAAGCCAAAAAATTATTCGAAGCTTAGAAGTGAATAATTTTGGATTTGTTAATGTAGACAGACCAATAGATTACCCGCAAGGAGGAATAATTACTCCTATTTATACAGATGAAAACAATAATAAAATAGAATTAAAAGAAGTTGTTCTTATTGAAACCGGAAAAAACTCTTTATACAGGTATAAAAATGATATTAAATTTAATCCTCAAAATGAGAATTTGCTTTGGGGTTTAACTGAAGACGGTAAATTAGCCTATTTTACTAAAGATGATTTCAAAAAAATAACTCAAAACAATGGCAAAGTAACTTTAAAAATGAAAATACACCCAAAAGAATTGAAAAGTTATGATGAAATTATAGCTGTATTATTTCCTCAATAATTTGATTAAAAATATATAATTCAAAAATAAAATGTAACATAACATCTTTATCATCGTCTTGTAATAAAATCAACTACTTTGGAAACAATTCTTACAATTAGTAATCTAAATAAAATTTACGGTCGAAAAGTGCACGCTGTAAAAAACCTTTCTTTCGAAATAAAAAAAGGTAATGTTTATGGGATTTTAGGACCAAATGGTTCTGGAAAATCTACTACATTAGGCATTACACTAAATGTTGTAAATAAAACATCTGGTGACTATAATTGGTTTGATGGAACAATGGAAACTCACGAAGCTTTGAAAAAGGTAGGTGCAATTATAGAACGTCCAAATTTTTACCCATACATGACAGCTGAAGAAAACTTGAAGCTAGTGTGTAAAATTAAAAGCATTCCTTTTCAAAAAGTAGAAGAAAAATTAGATTTAGTTGGTTTATTAGACCGAAAAGATGATAAATTCAGCACATTTTCATTAGGAATGAAACAGCGTTTAGCGATTGCTTCTGCCCTATTAAATGATCCTGAAATATTAATTTTAGACGAACCTACAAACGGTTTAGATCCACAAGGAATTAGACAAATTAGAGATTTGATTAGAATTATTGCTTCGCAAGGGACTACCATATTATTAGCATCACATTTATTAGATGAAGTTGAAAAAGTATGCAGTCACGTTGTAGTTTTACGAAAAGGAGAAATGTTATACCAAGGAACGGTTGAAGGAATGCTCTCTAGTGAAGGTTTTTTTGAACTTCAGGCAGACGACATGAATTTATTAGAATCTACTTTAAAGAAACATCCTGCCATAGATAATATAATTACTGAAGAAGGAAAATTGTTGGTTTATCTAAACTGTGCCTTAGAAGCTAAAGATTTAAATATATATTTATTTGAAAATAATATCGCTTTAAATCATTTAGTAAAAAGAAAGAACAGCTTAGAAGAACAGTTTTTACAACTTACAAACAACAACTAATTCCTACAAGATGAAAAGATTACTTTCTATAGAACTTCAAAAATTATTTAAAAACAGATCTAGTAAGGTTTTAATTTTAGCATATTTTGTTTTGCTTTCTTTAATTGCTTTAATAGCCTCTCTAAAATTCAACATTGGTAGTTTTGAAATAAATATTGCCGAACAAGGTATTTTTAATTTCCCATACATATGGCATTTTAACACATACATTGCTTCGATACTAAAATTGTTTTTAGCAATTGTTATTGTTTCCATGATGGCAAACGAATATAGTTATGGTACATTAAAACAAAACTTGATTGATGGAATGAGTAAAAAAGAATTCATTTTATCTAAGTTTTATACAATTATATTATTTGCTTTAATCTCCACTGTTTTCATTTTTATTCTATCATTAATTCTAGGCTATTCATTTTCTTCTTATGATGAAATATCAATAGTTACTACTGAAATGGAATACTTGTTTGCATACTTCGTTAAGCTTGTTGGGTTCTTTTCTTTTTGTTTGTTTTTAGGGATTTTAATTAAAAGAAGTGCTTTTGCCCTTGGTTTTTTAATGATTCAATTTATCGGAGAACGTATTACTTTTGGTATTTTAAAAAAGCATTTTTTATCAGACAAAATGGCAAACGATTTATATGATTTATTTCCTCTTGAGTCAATGAGCAATTTGATAAAAGAGCCCTTCACTAGACTATCGGCAATTAGCAATTTAGAAACAGCAATAGGTGGTGAAAAAGTATGGCGCTTTTATGGAGTTCATTTTAGCGAAATTAGCATTGTGATTGTATGGACTTTTATATTTATTTTAACATCTTTTTATATTCTTAAAAAAAGAGATTTATAGTATCTTTGCAGATGCTATGTTAAAAAAATACTATATATATTTATTAGTTTTATTTACGTATATTCAATCAGCTAACGCTCAAGCAATATCAGTAAATGAAAGCTACACTCCTCAACAATTAATTGAAGACGTTCTATTACAAAGTTCATGCGCTTCTGTAAGTAATGTAACAGTTTCTGGCGGAAACTTTGCTACTGGAGAATTATCTTATGGTTTTTTTGATGCAAACGGCAGTAGTTTTCCATTTCAGAATGGTATTATTCTAAGTACAGGAAAAATAAATAATGCACCAGGACCAAATACTAGTATACTTGAAGATGGTGGAAATATGGGTTGGGATGGAGACACTGATTTACAAGATGCACTAGGCTTATCAAACTCATTCAATGCAACTATTTTAGAATTTGACTTCATACCATTAGGTGATCAAATCAGTTTTGATTATATGTTGTCTTCTGAACAATACCTTACAAACCCATCTTCTAATCAATGTAATTTTACAGACGGATTTGCTTTTTTACTAAAAGAAGTTGGCACAACAAGTTATCAAAATCTTGCCGTAATTCCAGGAACTTCGACTCCTGTTAAAATAAATACAGTAAGAGGTTCTGGTACAATTTGCCCTCCAGCAAATGAACAATATTTTGATGCTTTTAATGGAGACAATCATCCTACAAATTTTAATGGTCAAACAAAAATATTAACCGCTCAAGCCAATGTTACACCAGGAACACAATACCACATTAAATTGGTTATTGCAGATGAAGGAAATTATAGATATGATTCCGCAATTTTCTTAGGCGGAGGAAGTTTTAATTTTGGAGTAAACATAGGACAAGACAGATTATTATCGAATGGAAATCCAATATGTAATGATGAGGCAACTACAACAAATCCATTTATTTTAGACGCAACTTACACAGGAGCAACTTATCAATGGAAATATAACAATACAAATATTAGTGGAGCAACTAATGCAACTCTTGAGATACCCTCTTCCTTAGTTCCAACACTTCAAAATGGTATATATTCTGTAGATGTTACAATTGGAACATGTACAATTCCTTCCAATATAACACTAGAGTTTGCCCCTTCATTAAACGTAATTAAAGACACCTTTATTCTATGTGATGACGACAATACATCAGATGGGAAAACAGCATTTGATTTGAATGCAATGAAAAATGAAATTTTCTCTAATTTACCGAGCAATTATCAAGTTGATTTTTTTGAAACTTCAACAAGTACAACTCCTTTACCACTATCATACACAAACACAACTGCATATTCTCAACCAATTTATGCTAGAATAACAAATATTCAAGGATGTTACAATGATTTTCAAATTAATCTTATTGTAAATGTTTTTGATGAAATTATAACAGACGAAACAATAGGCTTGTGTGATGGAAATTCGATAATCTTAGATGCTGGCGCTGGTTTTATTTCATATAATTGGAATACAAATCCTGCACAAAGTTCACAAATGATTACAGTAAACACACCAGGAACCTACGTTGTAACTCTTGAAAACAGTACAGGTTGTTTTAAAAACAAAACTTTTTCAATTGTTGGTTCACAAATAGCTACAATAACAAATGTTGAAATAAATGATTTTAACTCCAGTAATTCTGCAACAATTATTACCTCAGGAAACGGAACATATGAATTCTCACTAGACGGCATTAATTATCAAGATTCGAATTTTTTCTCAAACTTAGAAGCTGGGGAATATTTAGTATATGTTCAAGACAAAAACGGTTGTGGGATTGTTACAAATACTTTTTACATATTAGATTACCCCAAATTTTTCACACCAAATAATGACGGTTATAACGACACTTGGCAAATAAAGAATTTAGAGAAAAGAGGTTTTGAAGCAAGTAAAATTTATATCTTTGATAGATACGGAAAATTACTAAAACAAATATCACCCTTAGAACAAGGATGGGACGGTTATTTAAATGGAACAGCTCTACCATCAACAGACTATTGGTTTGTTTTAGAATTAACTAATGGCAGAACTATAAGGAGCCACTTTGCTTTAAAAAGATAAAATGATTAAAAACTTAATATTAATAGCCCTAGGTGGAGGATTTGGGAGTGTAATACGTTATTTAGCTAACCTAAATATAGGAAAAATATGGCCGTTTAAAATGTATTACGCTACTTTATTAGTAAATATCATTGGATGCCTTTTAATTGGATTTTTAATTGGTTACTTTCAAAAAAACACATCATCAAACGAATCACTTAAGTTATTGTTAATAACTGGATTTTGTGGAGGTTTTACTACTTTTTCAACGTTTGGATTAGAAAATTTTAACTTATTACAATCACAGAATTACATAACTTCACTATTATACATTGCCTCTTCAATAATAATTGGAATAGCTTTTGTAGGAGTTGGAATATACTTATCAAAATAAAATGCTAAACGAAAACGAATTAATAGCCTTAAAATCAGAATTACAAACACCTAAAAAAATAGTAATCGTATCTCATCGCAATCCTGATGGCGATGCAATTGGTTCTTCTCTAGGTTTGCTTCATTTTTTGAAAGAATTAAAACACGAAGTATGTTTCATCTCTCCAAATGAATATCCAGATTTTTTAGCATGGATGCCAAATGTTAGTAATACTATTATTTTTGAAAAGGAAACAGACAAGGCTAATGAACTTTTAAAATCTAGCGATTATATTTTCACTCTTGACTTCAATGCATTGCATAGAACAGGAGAACAAATGGAAAAAGCTTTACAAAGCTTAACTATACCAATGATAATGATTGATCATCATCAAGAACCAGACAGTTATCCATTATATACTTTTTCTGAAACAAGCTATGGTTCAACTTGTGAAATGATATACGATTTTATAAATGCTTTAGGATTCAACCAACTTATAAACAAAGAAATTGCAACATGTTTATATGTTGGAATAACAACAGACTCTGGAAGCTTTCGCTTTCCAAAAACTACAGCAAAAACGCATACTTGTGTTGCCGATTTAATTAGTAAAGGAATTAATAATAGTGAAATTCATAATTTATTATTTGATAATGCATCTTACAGCAGGCTACAACTTTTAGGAAGAGCATTACAAAACCTTACTTTATTAAAAGAATACAAAGCTTCTTACATTACTTTAAGCCAAGAAGAATTAGATACATATAAATACAAGAAAGGAGACACAGAGGGTATTGTAAATTATGGACTTAGTCTAGAAGGTATTAACATGACTGCTATTTTTATTGAAAACAAAGAAGAAGGAATTATTAAAATTTCTTTCCGTTCACAAGGTAATGTCGATGTAAATCAATTTGCAAGAAAATATTTTAATGGCGGTGGACATATAAATGCGGCTGGAGGTAAATCTTTTTTAAGCCTAGAAGAAACAGTAAAACAATTTATTGCTATTTTAGCAGAAGAAAAAAAATAAAGATGAAGATACATTCCATATTAACCATTATGTTCTTGGGAATTTTATTTACTAGCTGTTCTAAACAACAAGCTAGAAAGCCTGTTTCTCAAACATCAGGTACTTTTATGAAAGAATCTATAGAAAGAAATAAAAAATTAATTGCTGAAGAAGAGCAATTAATTGAATCAATAATTTCCAAAGACACATTGGATTATATTGCTTCATCAAAAGGTTATTGGTATAAATATGATATAAAAACCGACAATGATACTATATTCCCTAAAAGGGGGGATATTGTCTATTTTAATTATGAAATAAAAGACCTTCAAAATAAATTAATCTACACAAAAGAGGAGCTAAAACCTCAAGAATATTTTGTAGATAAAGAAAACATTATGATGGGGTTAAGAGATGGTATTAAACTAATGAAAAAAGGTGAAACCATTACTTTCCTTTTTCCTTCTCATATGGCATATGGTTATCACGGTGACAATGAAAAAATAGGATCAAACGAACCTTTAATATGCACAGTTACACTCAATGATATTAAAAAAGAAAAACAAAAAAACGAAGAAACTAATTAATTTAAAAATGAAACCAATGACAAGTTTATTCTTAAGCTTATTTGCTTTATTTACATCTTGCACTAACCCAACAGACAAGTTAGAGGATGGAATGTACGCTGATGTGAAAACATCTAAAGGAACAATTATTTTAAAACTTGAGTTTGAAAAAACTCCTATTACTGTTGCAAATTTTGTATCATTAGCAGAAGGTAAAAACCCTTTTGTTGAAGAAAAATATAAAGGAAAACCATATTATGATGGATTAAAATTTCATAGAGTAATTCCTAATTTCATGATCCAAGGTGGTGACCCTCTTGGTGATGGTTCTGGAGGACCTGGTTACCAATTCAAAGATGAATTTCATGAAAATTTAAAGCACACAAAAGGAGGAATTTTGTCTATGGCAAATGCAGGAGCTGGAACAAATGGAAGCCAGTTTTTTATTACACATAAAGACACTCCATGGTTAGACAACAAGCATTCTGTTTTTGGTGAAGTTATTGAAGGAATGGATGTTGTTAATACAATTGTTCAAGATGATGTAATTGAAAAAATAACAATTATTAGAAAAGGTAAAGCTGCAAAGAAATTTGATGCGGTAAAAATCTTTAAAGACTATTATTCAATTGAAGCTGAAAATCACAAGAAAGCTGTTGAAAAAAGAAAAAAATTAGAGGTAGAAAAATTAGCTTTATTTGCAAAAGTAAAAGCTACCGGCACCAAAACTGAATCAGGATTAATTTATCAAATCATATCAAAAGGTGAAGGTAAAAAACCAGTTAATGGAACAGAAGTATATATTCATTATGCTGGATTTCTAGAAAATGGAAATTTATTTGATACTAGCTATCATGATGTTGCCGAAATGAATGGAAAATTAGATCCAAACAGAGCTGCTGCAAAACAATATTTACCATTTCCATTTAAATATGGTGAAAAGAAAGGTTTAATACCTGGTTTTATTGAAGGATTAGAAAATATGAACTATGGAGATAAAGCACTATTAATTATCCCTGCAAAATTAGGATATGGAGCTCAAGGTGCTGGAAATGTAATTCCACCTAACTCTACAATTATATTTGAAGTTGAGATGTTAGAAAAAATGCCTCAACAATAATAAATTATTTTCATAAAAAAAGCTCCACAATGTGGAGCTTTTTTTATGCTTTAAATTTCCAATCAAAATCATCATTATCTGTAAAAATTGCCCCTATTTCAATTTTAAAAACAATTCCATAATCTACGTTTACAAACAGCCAATTATTTTCAAAAAAATAGTTTTCAGTCCCGTCTACTATTTCTGTCTCAAATTGGGTTAGCTTTTTTTCAGTCAGTACTTTTTTTACATCAGACCACTTTTTACTAATTATTTGCTCTCCAAACAATTCTAAATTTTCATTAGTAGAAGTAATATAACCTAATCTCATTTCTTCCTCATCATAAAAGGTTAAACGCATTTTATATGCATTATAAACATATACAATATTATCTTCCTCATCATTATATTGACCGTTTGGTTTACCATAAATTGCTTCAACATCTTTTTGTTTCATTCCAAAAAGCAACTTATCAATTCCGTATTTTAATTTTACTTCCATTTTTTTATAAATTAAATTAAAAAACCACGCTTAAAAGCGTGGTTCAAAAATACTATATTTTATATAAAAACATATAAAATGATTAGATCTTGAAACGTTTTCTATCATTTTCTGTTAAATATATTTTTCTTAAACGAATAGACTTAGGAGTTACCTCAACATATTCATCTTTTTGAATGTATTCTAAAGCTTCTTCCAAAGAGAAAATGATTGGAGGAATAATTCTCGCTTTTTCATCATTCCCAGATGAACGAACGTTAGATTGTTTCTTCGCTTTAGTTACATTAATACACATATCATCACTACGAGAGTTCTCACCAATAACTTGACCTTCATAGATTTCAGCATTTGGTTCTACGAAAAACTTACCACGATCTTGTAATTTATCAATAGAATAAGGAATTGCTTTTCCATTTTCCATAGAAATTAACGAACCATTGTTACGTCCTGGAATAATTCCTTTAAAAGGCTCATATCCAATATAACGGTGTGACATAATTGCCTCTCCAGCAGTAGCAGTCAACAATTGATTACGTAATCCAATGATACCACGTGATGGAATATTAAATTTAATAATCATACGCTCACCTTTACCTTCCATAGAAAGCATTTCGCCCTTACGAATAGTAACAAATTCTACAGCTCTACCAGAAAGGTTTTCTGGTAAATCGATTGTTAACTCTTCAATTGGCTCACATTTAACACCATCAATTTCTTTAATAATAACTTGTGGCTGTCCAATTTGTAATTCATAACCCTCTCTTCTCATTGTTTCAATAAGAACAGATAAATGAAGTACACCACGACCAAAAACCATGAATTTATCAGCAGAATCAGTTTCACCCAATTTCATTGCTAAGTTTTTCTCTAATTCTTTAGTCAGTCTATCTCTAATATGACGAGAAGTAACAAATTTACCTTCTTTTCCAAAGAAAGGCGAATCGTTAATTGTAAACAACATACTCATTGTTGGCTCATCAATTGCAATTGTTTGTAATGCTTCTGGATTTTCGAAATCTGCAATAGTATCACCAATTTCAAAACCTTCAACTCCAATAATTGCACAAATATCTCCCGCTATTACTTCTTCAACTTTTTTACGACCTAAACCTTCAAAAGTATGTAATTCTTTAATTCTAGATTTAATTACTTTACCATCTCTTTTTACTAAAGATATTGGCATACCTTCTTTTAAAACACCTCTTTCTAAACGTCCAATTGCAATACGACCAGTAAAACTTGAAAAGTCTAAAGATGTAATTAACATTTGCGGCGTTCCTTCAGAAACTTTAGGAGCTGGTACATTTTCGATAACCATATCTAATAATGCTTCAACATTATCAGTTACGTTTTCCCAATGATCAGACATCCAGTTATTTTTAGCTGACCCATAAACAGCTGGAAAATCCAATTGCTCTTCTGTAGCACCTAATTCAAACATTAAGTCAAAAACTTTTTCATGAACTTCTTCAGGAGTACAGTTTTCTTTATCTACTTTATTAATAACTACACAAGGTTTCAAACCTAAATCAATAGCTTTTTGTAATACAAATCGAGTTTGAGGCATTGGCCCTTCAAAAGCATCTACTAATAAACATACACCATCTGCCATGTTTAATACACGTTCAACTTCACCACCGAAATCGGCGTGGCCCGGAGTATCGATTATATTAATTTTTGTCCCTTTATAAGAAACAGAAACGTTTTTAGAAGTAATAGTAATTCCTCTTTCACGCTCTAAGTCATTATTATCAAGGATTAAATCACCTGTATTCTCGTTATCACGAAATAACTGACAGTGATACATAATTTTATCAACCAAAGTAGTTTTACCGTGGTCAACGTGGGCAATAATTGCAATGTTTCTAATAGATGTCATCTAAGTCTTTTTTTGGAGGTGCAAAGGTACGCTTTATTTTAATATAAAAATAAAATATTTAACAAGTTGAATTTTGAATATAAAAAAAAGCCCTCTAATTAGGGCTTTTTAAATATTTTGAATACTAAACTAATTAAAGTTTAGCAACATGTTTAGTTAATTTAGATTTTAAATTAGAAGCTTTATTAGAATGAATAATGTTCTTTTTAGCTAATCTATCAATCATAGAAAATACAGATGGTAATTTTGCTAACGCTTCTGCTTTTTCAGTTGCTAAACGAATTGCTTTAATAGCATTACGTGTAGTTTTGTGTTGATACTTATTTAAAACTCTTTTTTTCTCTGTGCTTCTAATTCTCTTTAAAGCTGACTTATGATTTGCCATTTTCTACCTTTTTTAATTGTAATAATTATTTATAAACTACTAGCCTAAAAAGAAAAACCTCCCACAATTATACAATCACTTTGGTTTTAACTAATAAAACAAAAATCAGAGACACTAACTTTTATTTTATAAAACTAATCTACAACTAATTTGTAGCCCGTAGGGGAATCGAACCCCTCTTACATGGATGAAAACCATGCGTCCTAACCGATAGACGAACGGGCCTGAGATTTTTGTAGTCCGTACGGGAATCGAACCCGTGTTACATGGATGAAAACCATGCGTCCTAAACCCTAGACGAACGGACCTTTTATTTCTCTAATGCGGATGCAAAAATACAACTATTTTTTATTCCTGCAAGTACCAGTTAATTTTTTTTTATTTTTTTTAATACGCTTTAGCAAACAAGACTCTTCCTACTGAGGGAGCACCAGTAAACACACACTTTCCAGCCTCTTCCACTCTATCTAAAGCAATACATCTGATTGTTGCTTTAGTAAGTTCTTTTATCTTTTCTTCAGTAGCTGCAGTTCCGTCCCAATGAGCAGAAATAAAACCTCCTTTTGTATCTAAAACTTTTTTAAACTCTTCAAAATCATTTACTTCAGTTGTATGTTCTGTTCGATAATCAACTGCTTTTGTAAATAATTCTTCCTGTATTTGATTTAATTTATTTTGAATAAAAACTTCAATTCCTTGCTTAGAAACAATCTCTTTAGTCAAAGTATCTCTTCTAGCTACTTCATAAGTTCCATTTTCTAAATCTTTAGGACCAATAGCTATTCGTAAAGGAACTCCTTTTAACTCCCATTCAGCGAATTTAAATCCTGGCTTATGAGTTGTTCTATCGTCAAACTTAACAGATACTCCAATTTTTCTTAAAGAAGCAACCAATTCATTTACTTGAATTGAAATTTCTTCTAATTGCTCGTCTGTTTTATGAATTGGCACAACAACAACTTGAATTGGAGCTAAATTTGGAGGCAATACTAATCCATTATCATCTGAATGCGTCATTACCAACGCACCCATTAAACGAGTTGAAACCCCCCAAGATGTACCCCAAACATATTCCTGCTTACCTTCTTGATTTGCGAATTTAACATCGAATGCTTTTGCGAAATTTTGCCCTAAAAAGTGAGAAGTTCCAGCTTGCAACGCCTTGCCATCTTGCATTAGCGCCTCAATACAATAAGTTTCTTCAGCTCCAGCAAAACGTTCAGATTCTGTTTTTAGCCCTTTTACAACAGGGATTGCCATAAAATTCTGAACAAAATCAGCATATACATTCATCATTTTTTCAGACTCAATAATTGCTTCAGCTTTTGTTGCATGCGCAGTGTGCCCTTCTTGCCATAAAAACTCAGCTGTTCTTAAAAATAAACGCGTTCGCATCTCCCATCTTACAACATTAGCCCACTGATTTATTAATAATGGTAAATCTCTATAAGACTGTACCCAACCTTTATATGTACTCCAAATTATAGCTTCACTCGTAGGACGAACTATCAATTCTTCTTCTAATTTAGCCTTTGGATCAACTATTAATTTTCCTTTATTGTCTGGGTCATTTGTCAGTCTATAATGAGTTACAATTGCACATTCTTTAGCAAAGCCTTCTGCATTTTTTTCCTCTGCCTCAAACATACTTTTAGGAACAAAAAGAGGAAAATATGCGTTTTGATGTCCAGTTTCCTTAAACATTCTATCTAATTCCGCTTGCATTTTTTCCCAAATTGCATAGCCATATGGCTTAATCACCATACACCCTCTAACTCCGGAATTTTCTGCTAAATCAGCTTTTACAACTAATTCATTATACCATTTAGAATAATCTTCTTCTCTTTTTGTTAGGTTCTTGCTCATTTTTAATATTTTGGCACAAATTTTGTTTATATTTATACTATATAAAATAGTTCTGCAAAACTAACTATTTTTGTGTTGTGCAACAATAAAAAAAAAAGATATGAAAGCTATTCTACTTAATTTAAGAAATTTTAACTCATTTTCCTTAATCGGACTATTGAGTTTGTTTGTTGTTTCATGTGGTTCATACCAAAATTCATCTTATTATGATAATGATGGAATTTATGGAACTAACGAAAGACCTCAAGAAAATTATAACAATCGATATTCTGAACAGAATTTAGAACAATCTAATAAATATGCTACCCAATTTAAAAGCATGCAAAATGAATATGATTACTTCACAGATGTAGAGAACTACTCTTCAAACATCGAAGATACTGTTGTAGTAGTTTATGATAACGATGAGAGTTCAAGAAATTATGCTGGCTGGGGAAACAATTCTAGTGATGTAACAATTAATTATTACAATAATTCTGGATGGGGATGGAACAATTGGAATTCACCTTATTGGGGAATAGGTTGGAATAATTGGTATGGAAACAACTGGGGTTGGGGATGGAACTCATGGTACGGTGGCAACTGGGGATGGAATTCATTTTATGGTCCTAATTGGGGTTGGGGTTGGAACTCATGGTATGGAAACGGATGGTATGGATATGGCTATCCATATTATGGATACAACAATGGTTTCTATCGCGGAAGAAATTATGCATACAATGGAGGAAGAAGAGGCGGAAGCGGATATTATGGAAATAGCGGAAGATCTAATTATAACAATGGGGGCAGAAGAAATAATAACATAAGCGCAACTTCTCCTAGAAACAACATTGGTTCTCCTAGAAATAATAACCCTCGCAACACAACTCAACCAAGGAATAATCAACCAAGAAACAACAATTCTACTTTCCAAAATCCGAGAAGCTCTCAAAACAATGGAAATGTAAAACCAAGAAGTTCTAGTTCTCCAAGAAATAACAACAATTCTTCATCTCCAAGAAGCAACAACAGTTATTCTTCTCCAAGAAGTAGCTCTTCAAGTGGAAGCTTTGGAGGTGGACACTCTAGTGGAGGCTTTGGAGGTGGACGCTCAGGAGGCGGATCTAGAGGTGGAAGAGGTGGGTTCTAATTTATTGAACTAAAAATCCATTAAAAAAACTATTTATGAAAAAGATACTATACACTATATTAATAGGAAGCGGTTTGTTGGGATACAGTCAAGAAACAACGACAACAGATGCATTAAGATATGCTGTTGATAATTTAAATGGTACTGCACGATTTAGAGGTATGAGTGGAGCATTTGGAGCCGTTGGTGGAGACTTGTCTGCCATAAACATAAATCCAGCTGGATCGGTTATTTTTACAAATAATTATGCAAGTATTTCTGGCACAAACTATAATAAATATAATAAATCAAATTATTTTAATACTACTACAAAAGAATCATATGGGACCTTAGATATTAATCAGTTAGGTGCTGTTTTAGTCTTTAATTCCAATTCAAAAGAAAATAACGATTGGAATAAAATTGCAATTGCATTAAATTATGAAGACACTAATAATTTTGATAACAATATATTTTCAGCAGGTATAAATCCAAACAATTCTATTGGAAACTATTTTATTAATTTTGCTCAAGGTCTTCCTTTAAGTAATTTACAACTTCAACCTGGAGAAAGCATATCTAGCTTATATGCATATCTAGGTGAAACTGGAGGATTAGGCTTCCCTGCTCAACAAGCCTTATTAGGCTACCAAGGTCTTTTATTTGAAGCTATTGATGATAACGATCCAAACAATACGGATTACTATACCAATATTCCTACTGGAGGAAATTATTATCAAGATAATTATATTCAATCTACAGGATACAATGGCAAAGTAGCTGCAAATGTTGCTACTGCCTATAAAGACAAGATATTTTTAGGAATGAATTTAAACTTCCACTTTACTGACTATGTAAGAACATCTTCATTGTATGAAAGCAACAACAACCCTCTTTATTCTAGCGGGCTAACTGTTGAATCTATGCAGTTTGACAATGAATTGTACACCTATGGGACAGGATTTTCATTCAATTTAGGAGCAATTGCTAAAGTAACAGAAGATTTAAGATTAGGATTAGCTTACGAATCACCTACTTGGTACACATTAAACGATGAACTAACACAAGCATTATATACTAGAACTACAGATGGAACAACAAATTTCAATAGTACTATAGCTCCAAACGTAATTAATATCTACCCTACCTATAAAATACAAACTCCAAGCAAATGGACAGGTAGTTTAGCATACATAATAAACAAAAAAGGGTTAATCAGTATTGACTTAATAACTAAAGATTACAGCTCAACGAAATTTAGACCTACAAGAGACTCTTTCTTTAGAAGTTTAAACAATCAAATGAGTCAAAACCTAACAAACACTTTTGAATATAGAATTGGTGGGGAGTACAAAATAAAACAATGGAGCTTACGTGGAGGATATCGTTTTGAAGAAAGCCCATACAAAAACAACTATGTAATGAGTGACTTAACAGGTTATTCAGGAGGAATTGGATACAATTTTGGAGAAAGCAAACTAGACTTATCCTATTCAAATGACCGTAGAGACTACAACCAAAGTTTAATTTCATCTGGAATGAATGATTCAGCAAGAATTAAACAAATAAACAACAACATTACCGTAACTTATTCAATAAATTTTTAAATTAAGATCATTAAAAGCATAATCCCCGACAAATACTTTAATTTGTCGGGTTTTTTTATGTTCAAAAATTACTTTTAAAAAACATCTATACGTAAGTACTTCTAATGAATAATTTATTGTAATTTTGCACCTCAATTTTTAAGTATATGAGAACCAAGTCGTTAAAGAAAAATAAAATCAATGTAATTACATTAGGGTGTTCTAAAAACGTTTATGATAGTGAAGTTTTAATGGGTCAACTAAAAGCCAATGGTAAAGAAGTAACTCATGAAGCTACAAAAGACGAAGGAAACATTATTGTAATTAACACTTGTGGTTTTATTGACAATGCAAAGGAAGAATCGGTAAATACTATTTTAGAATATGCTGAAAAAAAAGAGCAAGGATTGGTTGATAAAGTTTTCGTTACCGGATGTTTATCGGAACGTTACAGACCCGATTTAGAAAAAGAAATTCCAAATGTTGATCAATTTTTTGGAACTACAGAATTACCATTATTATTAAAAGCATTAGGTGCAGATTATAAACATGAATTAATTGGAGAACGTTTAACTACCACTCCAAAAAATTATGCCTATTTAAAAATTGCAGAAGGTTGTGATAGACCGTGTAGTTTTTGTGCTATTCCATTAATGAGAGGGAAACACGTTTCTACTCCTATTGAAAACCTAGTAATTGAAGCTGAAAAATTAGCTAAGAATGGTGTTAAAGAATTAATCTTAATTGCGCAAGATTTAACTTATTATGGTTTAGACTTGTACAAAAAAAGAAACTTAGCAGAACTTTTAGAAAATTTAGTAAAAGTAGAAGGAATTGAATGGATACGCTTGCATTATGCCTTCCCTACTGGTTTCCCTATGGAAGTTTTAGACCTTATGAAAAAAGAACCTAAAATTTGTAATTATATTGATATTCCTTTACAACACATTTCAGACAATATTTTGAAATCGATGCGTAGAGGAACTACAAATGAAAAAACAACTAATCTTCTAAAAGACTTTAGAAAAGCAGTTCCTGAAATGGCAATTCGCACTACTTTAATCGTTGGATATCCTGGAGAAACAGAAGAAGATTTCCAAATTTTAAAGAATTGGGTGGAAGAAATGCGTTTCGAACGTTTAGGATGTTTTGCTTATTCTCATGAAGAAAACACACATGCTTATAATCTTGAAGACGATGTTCCAGACGAAGTAAAACAACAACGTGCTATGGAAATTATGGATATTCAAGCACAAATTTCTTGGGAGTTAAATCAAGAGAAAATCGGTAAAGTTTTCAAATGTGTAATTGATAGAAAAGAAGGCGAGCATTTTATTGGAAGAACCGAATTTGATAGTCCAGATGTTGACAATGAAGTTTTAGTAGATGCTTCTAAACATTATTTAAAAACTGGCGATTTTGTTATGTTAAAAGTAACCGAAGCTACTGAGTTTGATTTATATGCTGAACCAATAGTATAATTTTCAATTTACGATAAATAAAAAAGTCCTCGTTAATTTAATGAGGACTTTTTTATTTTCACATGACAAATATCATTTCAAATAGGAAAGCTATGTTGTAAATTTGAATATATTAATTAAACAAGCGATAAATATGATTACTAAGCATCAATTAACAGTAGATTTTCCAGAATTTGAAGTAAAAATTCATGATTTAAAAGTAAATGATAATCATTTTAAAAACTTATTTGAAGAATACGACAAGCTAGATCATGAAATATATAGAATTGAAACAGATTCAGAACCAGCTTCTGATGAAACTCTAAATAATCTTAGAGTAGAAAGGGTACGCGTAAAAGATGAGATTTACGCCTACTTAAACCAAAACTAAACCAACAAATTAAAACTAAATTTTAAATCCTTTTCATTCGTTTGGAAAGGATTTTTTATCTTTGGTTAAAAAGAATGTACAAGGCAATTTTCGCTTTTCTATCTAAGTATTTTAAAAAGAATATTTTATTCAAAATTTTATTCAACATTTCCCCAATGTATCGTCGAACAAACGCTCAATTAATCGAGGTTTCAAAAGATATTCATAGAGTAAAAATAAAAATTTCATTAAACTATAAGAATCGCAATTATATGGGAACTATGTTTGGAGGAAGCATGCTTTCTGCAACTGATCCTATTTACATGATTCAATTGTTACAAATTTTAGGTGATGATTATGTAGTTTGGGATAAAGCAACTAACATTCGTTTTAAAAAACCTGCCAATCAACATTGTTATGCTATTTTTGAATTTACTGAGCAAGAAATCATTAAAATAAAGGAAGATGTTACTAAAAATAACGAAATAGATATAATTAAAAATCTAACTATTCAAGGGAGAAATGACCAAATATTTGCAATAGTTGACAAAACTATCTACATCAGTACAAAAAGCCATTATGAAGCTAAAAAGAAAAAATTAAACCGACAATAATGCAACCAACCATAAAAACAATACACGCTAAGAAAACGATTGGATTTTCAATAAAAACAACCATGGCTAACGACCAAACTGTAAAAATTTGGCAACAATTAATGCCTCGATTAAAAGAAGTAAAAAATGCAGTAAGTGCTGATTTATTTTCACTTCAAGTATATAATGGTGAAAGTTTTGATGAATTTACACCTACTACAGAATTCACTCAATATGCATTAGTAGAAGTAAAAAACTACGATTTTGTACCTGAAAGTTTTGAAACATTTGAAATTCCTGCTGGCGATTATGCTGTTTTCATTCACAAAGGCACAAGTGCAGATTTTTATAAAACCTCACAATATATTTATGCAGAATGGCTTCCAAAATCTAAATACAAATTAGACGACAAACCTCATTTTGCTGTGATGAGCGACAACTATTTAGGGCATGAAAATCCAGAATCAGAAGAAGAAATTTGGGTGCCTATAATTATAAAAAATTAATTCAAAACACGATTAATTTGAACGAATCTTTTGGAATAATAAGGCTCGTTTAAAGAAGATGTAATTACACCTGAAGAAGTAGAAGAATGAATAAATTTAATTTCATTATCAGAAACTTCGGTAATCATTCCAACGTGACTAATGGTTCGTTTTCTATTAGTCGCAAAAAAAATCAAATCGCCTTTTTGCGCTTGTTTTCGTTTTACTTTAATTCCGAATGTAGCCTGACCTCCAGAAGTTCGTGGTAAAACAATGTCAACTTCTTTAAATGTTGTACACATTAAACCAGAACAGTCAAAACCTGCAGCAGTTGTTCCGCCGCTTCTATAACGTGTTCCAATATATTGCGATGCTTTTTCAATTAAAAAATGAGCCTTGCTAGCTGCTGTTTCGTCTAAAGGAGCAACTTCAGCTAATTCATCTTCATTTACTGCTTGCACAATTTCATCAGAAACTTCTCCTTTCTTTATAATCAAATGGTAACCCAAAGGCAAACTATTAACCACTTCTGGGTTTAATTCTTTTAATTTTACAACCGTAGTTTTGTATTGTTTTGCAATACGATATAAAGTCTCCTTAGCTTTTACAACGTGCATTAAGTCGTTAGAAAACTCTTCTTCATCTTGAGCAATAACAGGTTCATCAACCGAATTTAATTCAACAGGAACAATCTCAACAATTTCCTCAACTTTGGGAGCAACCAAGTTTACTTGCATTCCTATTTTTAAATCGGAAGGATTTATGTTTGGATTATACTTTTTTAATTTTTCAATTGTAGAGTTGTATTTTTTAGCAATTCCGTAAAAAGTATCGCCTTTCTCTATTTTATGAAAGTTAACACCTGAATTTGCAACGTATGCTTTATTTGGCAAAATTAAAACTGCGTTTAATTGCAAAGGTTTATTTTTTACCTCTGGATTTAATGCATAAATTTCATTTGCTTTAATATTATATTTTTTAGCAATTCCATAAATGGTTTCGCCCTGCACCACTTTATGTTTAATGGTTTCTTGACCAAAAGCAAAAAAGGAATTTAAAATAAAAATAAAAACAATGACCTTGAATAATTTCATCTGGAAAATTTAGTATGCGTTTTAAGTTTTGCTAAAAGCGTGCCAAGATAGGAAAACTAACGTTATCCAGATTGTTTTATTATATAAAAAACCGCCAATTGGCGGTTTTTCGTTTTTTACAAAGGAATATTTCCGTGTTTACGTTTTGGCGTATCTACTGTTTTATGTTCTAAAACACTAAACGCTTTGAGTAACTTTCTACGCGTATCTTGTGGTAAAATAACCTCATCGATAAACCCACGTTGTGCTGCACTGTATGGATTAGCAAATTTCTCCGCATATTCTGCCTCTTTTTCTAATAATTTTGCTGCAGGATCAGCTGCTTCGCTAATTTCTTTCTTAAAGATAATTTCCGAAGCTCCTTTTGCGCCCATAACTGCAATTTCAGCACTTGGCCAAGCAAAATTAAAGTCGGCACCAATATGTTTCGAGTTCATTACGTCATACGCTCCACCATAAGCTTTACGTGTAATTACAGTTACTTTTGGCACAGTTGCTTCACTTAACGCATATAATAATTTTGCTCCGTGTACGATAATTCCGTTCCATTCTTGATCAGTTCCTGGTAAGAAACCTGGTACATCTACCAATACTAATAAAGGAATATTAAACGCATCGCAAAAACGTGTAAAACGAGCTGCTTTTATAGACGAATTCACATCTAAACAACCTGCTAAAAACATCGGTTGATTAGCTACAACTCCAACGCTTCTTCCGCCAATACGTGCAAAACCTACTATGATGTTTTCGGCATAATTTTTATGAATTTCGTAAAACGATTCTTCATCAATAATACCTTTAATTACATCGTGCATATCGTAAGGCTTATTCGCATTATCAGGAATAAGACTTGCCAATTGTTCACGAACCTCATCGTTTAATTCGTAAGGTAATTTCGTTGGTAATTCTTTATTACTTTGAGGCAAATAGCTCAATAATCTTTTTAAATCTTCCAAACATTCAATATCGTTTGTAGACGTAATATGTGCTACACCTGATTTTGTTGAATGTGTACTTGCACCACCTAATTCTTCAGAAGTTACTTCTTCATTCGTTACGGTTTTCACAACACTTGGTCCGGTAACAAACATGTAACTACTTCCTTCTACCATCATGGTAAAATCGGTCATAGCCGGAGAATACACTGCTCCACCAGCACATGGACCCATAATTGCTGAAATTTGAGGAATTACTCCAGAAGCTTGTACGTTTTTGTAGAAAATATCGGCATAACCACCTAATGAGCGAACACCTTCTTGAATACGTGCTCCACCAGAATCATTTAAACCTATCATAGGAACATTAGCCTTTAGAGCCATGTCCATTACTTTACATATTTTCTCTGCATGTGTTTCTGACAATGCTCCACCAAAAACGGTAAAATCTTGTGCAAAAACATATACTGGTCGTCCATTAATGGTTCCGTAACCTGTAATTACACCATCACCATAATAGATTTCGTTTTGCATTCCGAAATCGGTAGTTCTATGGGTTACCAATGCTCCAATTTCTTCAAAAGAACCTTCGTCCATTAAATAATTTACACGCTCACGAGCCGTTAACTTTTTCTTTTCGTGTTGTTTTGCTATTCTTTTTTCACCTCCACCTAAATAGGCTTGGGCTAATTTATCTTCTAATGTTTTTATTTTGTCTTGCATAGTTTTAAAAATTGCCCTTCGACTGCGCTCAGGGTGACAGAAATTAGCATTCAGAAATCTCTTAAAAACTAATTACTAGTTACTTTTTACTAATCACTAATTTATTGGTAAACGTAAAACTTTTTGGTCTTCCAAATATTTTTTCAAAGCTACTAAAGCGGCAATTTCTGCTTCTTTTTCAGCTTGTGCTTTCAATACCTCTGCATCATAATATTTCTTCACGAAATGAGTATCAAAATCTCCTGAACGGAACGCTTCATGCTCCATTACAAAAGTTCCAAAAGATAATGTTGTACTAATTCCTTCTACTTTATAATCAGCAATTGCTTTTATCATTAACTCGATAGATTCTTCACGTGTTTTTCCGTAGGTAATTAACTTCGCTAACATTGGATCGTAATAGATAGGCACATCCATTCCTTGTTCGAAACCGTTATCTACACGAATTCCTTTTCCAACCGGAAGTTCATATACTTCCAAATTTCCAACACTTGGCAAAAAGTCGTTTAAAGGATCTTCTGCATAAACACGTAATTCCATTGCGTGACCTGTAATTTGCAAGTCTTCTTGTTTTACAGTCAATTCTTCACCACGAGCCACACGAATTTGCATTTCAACTAAATCCATTCCTGTGATTAATTCAGTTACCGGATGCTCTACTTGCAAACGTGTATTCATTTCTAAGAAATAGAAATTTTTATTCTCGTCTAATAAGAATTCAACAGTTCCTGCACCTATATAATCACACGCTTTTGCAACTTTAACCGCAGCTTCTCCCATTGCTTTGCGAATTTCTGAAGTTAACACCGATGAAGGTGCTTCTTCTACTACTTTTTGATGACGACGTTGCACCGAACATTCTCTTTCGAAAAGATAAAGGATATTACCGAAACCATCGGCCATAACTTGAATTTCGATATGACGTGGCGAACCTACATATTTTTCGATAAAAACAGAGCCATCTCCAAAAGCAGAAACCGCTTCTGAAACTGCACGATTCATTTGCGATTCAAATTCTGCTTCATTATTCACCACACGCATTCCTTTACCACCACCACCAGCAGCGGCTTTAATTAAAATAGGAAAACCTATGTTTACCGCAACTTCTTTTGCTTTTGGTATATCTGTTATCGCTTCATCAACACCAGGAACCATAGGAATATCATAATCTTTAACCGCGTCTTTGGCAGCTAACTTATTCCCCATCATGTGCATAGCTTTCGACTTAGGCCCAATGAAAGTGATGTTATTTTTTTCTACTAAATCGGCAAAGTCTGCATTTTCACTTAAAAATCCGTATCCAGGATGAATTCCGTCTACATTAAGTTGTTTACAAACTTCTATTATTTTATCTCCTCTTAAATACGATTGACTTGAAGGTGCTTCTCCAATACAAACTGCCTCATCTGCAAATTTTACGTGCGGTGCATTTCTATCGGCAACCGAATAAACAGCAACGGTTTTAATTCCCATTTTCTTTGCTGTTTGCATTACTCTTATGGCAATTTCACCACGATTTGCTACTAATATCTTTTTCATTTTATTCGAATTCAATTAATAAAGCTCCTTTTTCTACCGCTGCTCCTTTTGTCATGGTAACTGATTTAATTACACCATCACGAGGTGATAAAATACTGTTTTCCATTTTCATGGCTTCTAGTATTAATAGAGGATCGTTTTCTTTAACTTCCTGACCAACTTCAACCGAAATTTCCAATATTAAACCTGGCATTGGTGCTTTAATTGAATTTACCTGTTTAGATGCACCAACTTCAAACCCCATTTCTTTTATAAGCATATCTAAAGCATTTGCAATTGCAACCGTATAAGTTGAATTGTTAACTTTAACTGTGTATGTTTTATTAATAAAATCGGTAGCGATTATTTCTGCTTGGTAAGGCGTGTTGTTTTTTAAAATGTGAAATTTATTTTTTTCAACACTTACAGCATCTAATTGAGAAACAGCATCATTTTCAACATCAAATTGAAAAGTGTTATTTACGTTTAGTTTATAATGATTACTCATGTTTTTACTTTTAAGTGGCGTAAAAATAAGGAAAAGAAATCGTTTTACTAAAAATTTGACTTGTAAAATTCGTTATTTAGTATAGTTATAATGTTAACAAACCAAACTCTTTCAAAGTGTTTATTGGTTTTGAATACCAAAACAATTCAAAGTCTTCGAATTGAAGTTCAAAATCGTTTTTTAACTGTTGAAATGTAAATCGTTGTTCATTAGAAACCGACAAAAATTTTAATTTTTCTAATAACCAATTCCCTTTATCTTGTTCCAAAGAAATTTCAAATGAATGTGTTTTTTGATGAAAAAAAAGTTTTATCATTTCCCAAGAATTTCCCTTTTTAGATTTGGTAAAAGTTTCTACCAAAGGAATTCCTCCTATCCAAATAATTTTAGCATTGGTTTTGGTTGAAAAAAAAGTTTCTTTTTGAAGCGCATTTTGAATGAAATCGGGTTCTATTTTAGTACGAGGAATTTTAAAATCAAACCAATCTTGCAAATCGTAGTCAAAACAAATTCCGTGCATGTAATTAAATAATGATTTTTTTAAACCAAAACTAAATTTATCGTGATCAATTCCGGTTTTATCAGTAAAAGCGACATCATTATTCGCAAAAGTAATTTCATTGATAACCGGAATAACACCAAATTCTTCAGGATTAATTCCAACCGGACTATGTGCTGTCATGGCAAATTGATGCCAAAAACCTGATTGCAAAACTCCTATTTCAAATAATTGACGAACCATTTCTAAACTATCAATTGTTTCTTGGACTGTTTGTGTTGGGTAACCGTACATTAAATATGCATGCACCATTATTCCGCTCTCGGTAAAATTTCTTGTTACTTGCGCTACTTGTTCAACAGTTACTCCTTTTTTTATTAATTCCAATAATCTATCTGAAGCTACTTCTAATCCGCCAGAAACAGCAATACAACCGGATAATTTCAACAATAAACATAAATCTTGTGTAAAACTCTTTTCGAAACGAATATTCGTCCACCACGTAACCGAAAGATTTCTTCGCAGAATTTCAAGAGCCACTTCACGCATTAAAGCTGGAGGCGCTGCTTCATCTACAAAATGAAATCCGTTTTCACCTGTTTGCGCAATAATCTCCTCTATTCTATCTACTAAAATTTTAGCAGCAATAGGTTCGTAAATTTTAATATAATCTAATGAGATATCACAAAAAGTACATTTTCCCCAATAGCAACCATGCGCCATTGTCAGTTTGTTCCAGCGCCCATCGCTCCACAAACTGTGCATCGGGTTTGCAATTTCTATAACCGAAATGTATTTATCTAAAAATAAATCGGAATAATCTGGTGTTCCCACTTCGCTTTGTTTATAGTCGTTTTTTAAAGTGTTGTTCTTATAAACGACTTCATTGTTTTCGAGAAGAAATGTTCTTTTAAACTGGTTCTCGACTGCGCTCGAACTGACAAAATTGTGAAGTAATTCTACAGGTAATTCGCCATCATCTAAAGTTATAAAATCGAAAAACTCAAAAACACGATTGTCTTTTAATTGACGGAGTTCTGTATTTGGGAAACCTCCACCCATTGAAATCTTAATTTCTGGATAATTTGCTTTTAAAAACTGTGCACAACGGAAAGCACTGTACAAATTACCTGGAAAAGGGACTGAAATTAAAACTAATTTTGGGTCAACTGTTTCTATTCTATCTTTTAGAATTCGTAAAGTAATTTGATCTATAAAAGTGGTTTCTTTATTTAGCTCACTATACAATTCATCAAAAGAATTGGCACTTCTTCCTAAACGTTCGGCATAACGACTGAATCCGAAATTTTTATCGATACATTCTACAATAAAATCAGATAAATCTTCTAAATATAAGGTAGCTAAATGCTTAGCTTTGTCTTGCATTCCCATAGTACCAAATGCATATTCTAAGTCATCTAATTGCTCAAAACGAGAAGCTTCTGGTAAGAAATTACCACTACAAATTTGACGCGCTAATGTGGGTTGTTTTCCTTGTAAAAATGTAATAACTGAATCTATGGTTTTAATGTATTCGTTTTGAAGCGCTACTATTCGTTGAATGTTATCAGAAAGTTCAATGTTTTTTGATTCACTGATTTTAAAAATTTTCATCAAACCTTTTCTTGAAAACAACTCTAAAATTACTTCGATTCCTAAATCCATCTGGAAGGCAGAAATGTTTTTAGTATTCAAAAAACCTTTTAAATAAGCCGTTGCTGGATAAGGTGTATTCAGTTGGGTAAAAGGAGGAGTGATTAATAGAGTTTCTTTCAATTTTTTATATTTATCTGTAGTATTTTACTTAAATTTGCAGAAAATTTACATTTCAATAAATGAGCAAAAATATACTTTTGTCAAAATTAGCAAAATCATTACAGATAATTCTATTTTTATTTACATTAACATTTATAAATAACTTATCAGGACAAACATATGTAACTTGGACTACAGGGGCTGGTGGAACAATTATAGGAACATATCCTGGCGGAACTGTTACTGCATCAATTACAGGAACAGGTAATGGAATAACTCTTAGTACTCCATCAAGTTTTACAGACTTTTTAAATGCAACAGGAACTCAAACTTTTTCTACTTTTGGGCCTAGAAACACAGTCCCGTCAAAAAAATTAACTTTTAACTTCTCAACACCTGTAATTGTTACAAAATTCAATATGAATGATATCGACAAAGGACCACAATGGGATGATTCTTTTCTTTTTGAAAATATTGTATTTTCTTCTACAACATGCACTAATTGTATTTCAACTGTTAATGGAGGAACTGCAGACGGTTCTCATTCAGGTGTTAGCGAATATGGGTACTGGTTTGACAGCACTGCACCTATAACAGATTTTTCATTAAATTATCTAACAACTAATAATCTAACACATGCTTTTTTGGGTTATTCGATGGAGGTCATTCAATCCAATATAAACATTGTTAGTATAAATAGCCCTACTATATGCTCTAGTCAATTAGCAACAATAACAGCATCAAATACTTTACCTGGAACCTATTCATATGACTGGACTGTTCCTTCTGGGGCAACAAATCCTGGAAACGTAAATACTTTTACAACAAGTATTCCTGGAACATATAGTGTAATAGTTACAAATACAATAACCGGTCAAGTTAACACACCTGTTTCAAGTGTAGTGACTATAAGTTCTTTTATAAATAACACTTTCAATCAAATACAGCCTATATGTGCTGGAGATACATTTAATTTACCATTAGTCTCAAATGAAGGAATTGCAGGAACTTGGTCGCCTTCAATAGACAACAATCAAACGACAACTTACACTTTTACTCCAACAAGTAACTTTTGTTCTTCAACAGAGCAAATGACAGTAATTGTAAATCAACTTGTTTCTCCTACATTAAATTCACCCCAGTTATTTTGTGTACAGGATAATGCAACATTAAATGATATTGTAATTTCAGGAATAAATATTAATTGGTATAATTCGTCAACAAGTGGAAGCATATTACCTACATCTACAACTCTTCAAAATGGAGCGACATATTATGCCACTCAGACCATTAATAATTGCGAAAGTAATAGAGTTCCCGTATTAATTCAAGTACAAAACACAAGTGCCCCAACAGGAAATACTAATCAACTTTTTTGCAGCACTGATGGAGCTACTTTAAATTCAATAAATATAATAGGCACTAATATTCAATGGTACAATAGTAGTACTACAAGCACTACACCGCTACCAAACAACACTCCATTAACAGATGGAATGACTTATTATGCATCACAGATTGTAAATAATTGTGAAAGTATAAATAGACTTCCTGTTACAATTGAAATAATTTTTACGCTAAATGCGTCAAATTATGTAGAATTAATTTGTGATGAACTAAATAATGGAGTAGAAAGCATAAATCTTTCTAACTTTAATTCAAATTTAATATCAACTAGTGGAAATACTTTTTCGTATTATTATTCTTTAAATGGTGCTAATAATGAAATTGCTACTGATGAAATAGCAAATTACACAAATTATAATTTAAACATAGGAACCGAAATTTTTTACGTTAGGATAGTTGCTCCAAACTCTTGTTATCAGGTTGTTGAATTAACTCTAGAACTTGTAAGTAAACCATTTATACTTATAGATGACAGTATAATTCTTTGTGAGGGCAATAATGTTCAAATTGATGCTGGTTCTGGATACGATGCTTATTTATGGTCAACTGGAGAAACAACTGACAGCATAATCATTCAAAACCCTGGAAATTATTCAGTTACTGTTTCAGAAAATTTTGGCACTTTAACATGCTCAACAATAAAGAACTTTAATGTAGTACTTTCAAATATTGCTACTATTACAGAAACAATAGCTACAGACTGGACTTCAGAAGAAAACACACTTGAAGTACTAACTAATGGATTAGGAGATTATGAATTTTCAATAAATAATATTGACTATCAAGATAGTAATATATTTACCAATTTAGAAAACGGGGAATACACCGTTTATGTTAGAGATAAAAATGGCTGTGGTATAAATTCAGAACAGATATATTTATTAATGCATCCAAAATATTTTACACCTAATGGAGATGGTTATAATGATTTTTGGAAAATTAATTTTTCAGAAAAAGAACCTAACTTAACCATAAAAATATTTGACAGATACGGCAAATTAATCAAAGAATTAGATTCAAATTCAATTGGTTGGGATGGAACGTATTTAGGTAAAAAAGCAGTATCAAGTGACTATTGGTTTTTAGTTATAAGAGAAAATGGAAAAGAACACAGAGGACACTTCTCTTTAATACGATAAAAATGAAAAAAATAATTTTACTATTCCTTTTTATATTCATTTCATGTGAAGAAAAACATGAAATAAAACTAGACTTAAAACTCAATGAATCTTATAAAATTGCAGTTATAAATGAAATTGCAATTAATGAAAATGATACAGATGGATTTAATATCGTTAACATATTAAACTCCATTACACAAACTGAGTATATCGTAAAAAAAATAGATAAAAATGTTTATTTTTTAGAAGGACGTTTAAAATACATAAAGTTCGAAATTAGCACGCCTAATGGCTCAGTTACGATGAATTCAAAAGAAAACAGAAAAGAAGACATCATGTCTAATCTTTTAAAAAAGATGATAGATAAACCTTTTAACTTACGTCTAAATAAATCTGGAAAAGTTGAAAAAATTGAAAATCTAGAAAACATTTATTCAAATTTACTTGATGATGTAAAAGGAATTTCAAAAAAACAAAAAGAAGAGCTTCAATTACAGCTTAAAGATAAATTTAACGAAACAGCTTTTAAAGAAGAAATTGAAATATTCACTAATGTATACCCGTCTGAAAAAGTAGCTATAAATGAAAAATGGAGCAAAAAAAGTAATAAAACATTAATGAATTTAAAGGGGTTTTACGAAAACACTTTTAAATTAAGAAAACTACAAAAAACAAGCGCTTTTATTGATGGAAATACATTAATGGTAAATTTCAAGAATGAAAGCACGGCTTTTCCTCAATATAACTTAAATGGTACTGTTAAATTAAAATTTAAAATAAATACGAAAACAGGCTGGATAAAAGAAGGGCTTCTTGATCAAAAATTAAAAGGTTATTTAGAAGTGATTGACAACACAAAAAATAATAAAACAGCTAAAAGACCTTTAACAATAGATAATAGAATAATGATTTCAGGCTATTAATTTTAAAATTGAGTTAATCTTAATAATACAGTTTTTATTTTTCTTATTTTAGCAAAAAGTAATAAATATGCAAAGCGACTGTATAACTTACCAAAAATCGGGATGTTTTTCTAATCTAATTGTAGATTATCTAAATCAGAAAGAAGAACTACAACCTTTATATAATCGTTTTCCAACTTTAGAGAATTTTAAATTTCAAATTGAAGAGAAAAAGCAGAATTTTTCTTTGAACAAAAGAGAAGTTTTAGTTGATGCTTTGAAAGAACAATACAAAAACATTGAAGCATCTGAAATAACACTAAACAATATTGATAGTTTATTATCTGAAAAAACGTTTACAATTACAACTGGCCACCAACTTAATTTGTTTACTGGTCCGCTTTATTTCTTATACAAGATAGTATCGGTTATAAACTTAACTAAAGAACTAAAAACTAAATATCCTGAATATAATTTTGTTCCAATTTATTGGATGGCGACAGAAGACCACGATTTTGAAGAAATTAATTATTTTAATTTTAACAATAAAAAAATAAAGTGGAATAAAGAAAGTAATGGTCCAGTTGGAAGATTATCAACTGATGGTTTAGAAACTATTTTTGAAGAATTTTCTTCAGCATTAGGAAAAGGTGAAAATGCAGATTTTTTAAGAGAACTATTTAAATCATCTTATTTAAATCATCATACTTTAACAGAGGCTACAAGATTTCTAACTAACGAATTATTTAAAGAACAAGGTTTAATTATAATTGACGGAGATCATAAAGCTTTAAAAAAGGTATTCTGCCCGTTTGTTAAAAATGAACTTTTAAATCAAACTTCTTTTAAAGAGGTAAATAAAACAAATAAATTAATAAGCGAATATAAAATTCAAGTAAATCCAAGAGAAATCAATTTGTTTTATATTCTCGATGATTTAAGAGAACGAATTGTTTTTGAGAATAATCAGTATAAAATTAATAATACTAATCTAAAATTTTCTGAATCTGAAATTTTAACTGAATTAGAAAATTATCCAGAACGTTTCAGTCCAAATGTAATATTACGCCCTCTATATCAAGAGGTAATACTTCCTAACTTATGTTATATAGGAGGTGGTGGTGAATTAGCCTATTGGCTTGAATTAAAATCAAACTTCGAATCAAATTCAGTTACTTTTCCAATTTTGTTACTCAGAAATTCGGTTTTAGTTGCTACTGAAAAACAAATTAAAAAAGTAGACAAATTAAACTTAAGTTGGTCTGATTTATTCTTAAGCAAAGAACAATTGATTGAGAATAAAACAAGAGAACTTTCAAAATTTGAAATTGATTTTTCAAAACAAAAAAATCATTTATCAAAACAATTTCAAGAATTAAAAGAGATTGCAAAAAAAACCGATAGATCTTTTATCGGAGCTGTTAAAGCACAAGAGGCAAAACAAATAAAAGGATTAGAAAATCTTGAAAAAAGATTACTAAAAGCCGAAAAGAGACAACACGCTGAAAAAATCGAACAAATAGTACAACTTCAAGTAAGCTTGTTTCCAAATGAAAGCCTTCAGGAACGCACTAAAAATATTTCAGAAATAGTTCAATCAATAAAATTTCATTCTTTTTTAGAAAAGTTATTGCAAAAAACAAAACCACTTCAACAAAAATTCACTATTATTGATATATAATAATCGATAAACGGCGTGGTAAAATCGACCAAAAACATCATTTATTGCATTATTATCAATAAACAGAATATTTCATTACATTTTTAACAAAAAAAAGCCGCAATGTGATATTTTTCGTATCTTTGCGCAAAATTTTTAACATATTTAAGATTATGAAGAAAACTACTTTTTTAACCTACGCATTATTAATTTCTGTATTTACATTTTTCTCTTTTACAGAAAATAATCCTATAAACTTTATGGTAAAAGTTGAAGGAGGTACATTTAAAATGGGATCTAAAGATTCTGACAAGTCTGCTGACAACGACGAACAAACTGAACATACTGTAACAGTTAAAGATTTTGAATTATGTAAATTTGAGGTAACAGTTTGGCAATGGAAAGAATATGTAAAAGCAAATAAATTAAAAATGCCTGTTAAACCAAAATGGGGATTTGTTGATAATTATCCAATTAATAACGTTACTTGGGAAGAAGTAATTTCATATTGTAATTGGTTAAGTAAAAAAGAAAAGTTGACTCCTGTATATTCAAAACACGGACCAAATGTATTTTGCGATTTTAACGCAAATGGGTACAGACTACCTACAGAGGCAGAATGGGAATATGCAGCTAAGGGAGGAAAAAAAGCAAAAGAAACAAAGTTTAGCGGAAGCACTAACGTAAATGATATTGCTTGGCATAAAGCTAATAGTAAAGGGTCACCTCATACAGTGGGTACTAAATTACCAAATGAACTTGGAATTTATGACATGAGTGGAAATGTTTGGGAATGGTGCTGGGATTGGTACAATAAAGATTATTACAAAGTAGAAGATGGTAATAACCCAAAAGGACCTACAATGGGAGAAAGAAAAGCCGTAAGAGGTGGTTCATGGGATAGTAATATTAATTATTTACGTCCGGCAAATAGAATTTCTACAATTCCAAGTAAAACACATGAGTTTTACGGATTTAGAGTTGCTCGTTCAATAACAGAATAAATAAAATAAATCTTGTTTTTAGTTACTAAAATAGTACTTTTGCACAAAATTTAAAATAAACGTTATGGCAACGAATAGAACTTTTACAATGATTAAACCAGATGGTGTTGAAAATGGACACATTGGTGGAATTTTAAATATGATTACTGAAGGTGGTTTCAGAATTGTAGCAATGAAATTAACACAACTTACTGTAGCTGATGCTAAGGAATTTTATGCAGTACATGCTGAAAGACCTTTTTATGGTGAATTAGTTGAGTTTATGACTCGCGGACCAATTGTTGCTGCTATCTTAGAAAAAGATAATGCTGTTGAAGATTTTAGAACTTTAATTGGTGCTACAAATCCTGCAAATGCAGAAGAAGGAACAATTCGTAAGAAATATGCGACTTCTATGGGAGAAAATGCAGTTCACGGATCTGATAGCGATGAAAATGCTGCTATTGAAGCAGCTTTCCATTTTTCTGGAAGAGAAATGTTCTAATAAAATATATTTCAAAAAAAAGCCATTCATAACTGAATGGCTTTTTTTTATCTTAAAACTAAAGTTTTTACAACTTCTTTCCCTATCTCTTGATTTATCATTTTGATGATTTTCTCTCTACCAAACATCAACTCTTCTCTTAATACAGCCGAAGTTAACTTAACATAAAGTGTTTCTTTTCTTAATTCTACTTCCTCGGTATAATTAGCCACTCCGTTTCCCATTAAACGAAACCAGACTTCCTTAACTTCTATTTTATCAATACCACCTTGAAGTTTATTATGGGAAATGAAATTTTTTAAAACGTCTTGAATAGATTGTTCTTCATTAAATCGCTTTGCCATCTTATTCTTTATTTAAATCTGTTCTTTTAGTATAAAAATACATCAAATCATTACTATTTTTTACTACTAATTTATCATTAGACAAATTAATTAATTCCTCTGTCCACGAAGTGTGTTCCGTTTTATAATTTAACCAAAATGTATTATCTTTTTCTGTAATAGTAAACTTTTCAAATAAATTATTAGACAATAAACTACCATCTAACTGTGGGATAACTTTATTTCTTGAACCATTCATATTATCATACTTAATAAAATCTAAAGATTCATTAATTTTAAATTCTTTAGTAGAACCATCAGGCATTTGAACTTTTTCAATTTCCCAAAAACCATTTAATTGTTGTAAATCTTCTGGCTTTACATCAGACTTACATGATAAAATTGATAAAAAAAATAACACCAAAATGATTTTTATATGCTTCATAATACTATTCTTTTGAAAAAAATAAAATTACAATATTAATTGCGGAATTAAACTATTTCTTACTTTTAATGTCATAGAAAAAAACGGAGTATGAAAAACTTGAAAAATATTGGTTTAATAATAATTGGATTATTTATCTGCAGCTGTTCAAGTACGGAAGAAAATGTTTTTGCTGAACCTATGTATTTTCCACCTAATAATAGCTCTATTTGGGAAACCAAAACAATAACAGAACTAGGCTGGAATGAAAGTAAAGTTCAACCATTATTAGATTATTTAGAATTAAAAAATTCTAAAAGTTTTATCGTATTACATAACGGAAAAATTGTATTAGAGTATTATTTTAACGGACATACCGAAAGTACTCCATGGTATTGGGCAAGTGCTGGAAAAACACTTACAACAGCTATTACTGGTATTGCTGAAGAGGAAGGCTACATTAATATAAATAACAAAGTTTCAGATTATATAGGTACCAGTTGGACAAATGCACCATTAGCAAAAGAAAACTTAATTACTTGTAAACATCTTCTAACAATGACCTCAGGATTAGATGATACAAATGATCAAATAGATGCCGCAAACTTAAATTATCTTGCCGATGCAGGTACAAGATGGGCATATCATGGTGTGTTTTTTAAACTTCAAGATGTTGTTGAACAAGCCACAAGTCAAAATTGGGACAACTATTTCAATACAAAACTAAAAAACCCTATCGGCATGAGTGGTATTTGGCTAGCTAGTGCTAGTTCTGAAAATGTATATTGGAGCTCTACTAGAAGCATGGCTCGTTTTGGCTTACTTTCTTTAAATCAGGGTAACTGGAATGGTGCACAGATAATAAATTCTAATTTTTTTAATAATTCTACATCAACTTCTCAAAGCATAAATTTAGCTTATGGCTATATGTGGTGGTTAAACGGAAAAACAAGCTATCATTTACCCCAAACACAATTTGAATTCAATGGAAGTATCATTCCATCGGGGCCCGCTGATATGTTTATGGCATTAGGAAAAAATGACCAAAAAATTTATGTTGTTCCAAGCAAAAAATTAGTAATTATACGTATGGGAAATGCTGCAGACAATGAAACCGCTGCATTATCAGATTTTGACGAAGTACTGTGGCAAAAAATAAATGCTGTTATTAATCCTTAAAAAAAAGCTTAACAATAGCGTACATTATTAATGCAAATGAAAACAATCTTAAAAAAATAAAAATAGTTGGAAATGATTCTTCAATAAAAATTCCTGGCAAGGTAAATAAAAAGCTAATTAAAATAATTTTAATTGGTTTAGCCTCTCTAAAAAAATTAATTATCTTCATTTTATTTGAAAAAAGAATCAACAAATGCATATTTATTAAAAACTTGAAGATCGTCAATTCCTTCACCCACTCCAATATATCTAACTGGAATTTTAAATTGGTCTGAAATACCAATAACAACTCCACCTTTTGCTGTTCCATCTAATTTAGTAACTGCAAGACTTGTAACTTCAGTAGCAGCAGTAAATTGTTTTGCTTGTTCAAATGCATTTTGCCCTGTTGAACCGTCTAAGACTAACATCACGTCGTGTGGAGCATTTGGCACAACTTTTTGCATAACTCGTTTAACCTTCGTCAATTCGTTCATCAAATTAACTTTATTATGTAAACGTCCTGCAGTATCAATAATAACAATATCTGCATTTTGAGCCACAGCTGATTGTAAGGTATCAAAAGCAACAGATGCAGGATCACTACCCATATCCTGCCTTACAATTGGCACACCTACTCTATCTGCCCAAATTTGCAGTTGATCGATTGCCGCAGCTCTAAAAGTATCTGCTGCCCCTAATACAACTTTATAACCCGATTTTTTAAATTGACTTGCAAGCTTACCAATGGTAGTTGTTTTACCAACTCCATTAACACCAACAACCATAATTACATAAGGTTTAACATCTTTAATGATAGAATAATCAACAGCATCATCGGTATTATTTTCAGATAATAAACCTGCTATTTCTTCTCTTAAAATTTGATTTAGCTCGCTTGTTCCTAAATATTTATCTTCAGCAACACGTTTTTCTATTCTTTCAATAATTTTTAATGTAGTAGTAACACCAACATCTGAAGACACTAATATTTCCTCTAAATTATCCAATACATCATCATCAACTTTGGTTTTTCCCGCTACCGCCTTAGAAAGCTTAGAAAAAAAAGTTGATTTAGATTTCTCCAATCCTTTATCAAGAGTTTCTTTCTCTTGCTCACTAAGGTTGGGATTCTTTTTGTCTGAAGAAAATATTTTTTTAAAGAAGCTCATTTTTTTGAATATAATTATAAACAAATGTAAAAATAAAAAAGCTACTTTCAAACGAAAGCAGCTTTTCTATAGATTGTATTTACAAATTATTTCTTGCTTAAGAAATCATCTACTAATTCAGGAGCCATAACTGATTCAACAAATGTATAAGCACCCGTTTTTGGAGACTTAACCATTTTTATAGCTTTTGTTAATCTTTTAGAAGATGTTTGTAAAGTTGCTACGGTTTTCTTTGCCATGACTTAATTATTTAATTTCTTTATGAACTGTTACTCTTTTTAAAACAGGATTAAATTTTTTAATCTCTAATCTGTCTGGAGTATTTTTTTTGTTTTTAGTAGTGATATAACGAGATGTTCCAGCAACGCCAGAAGCTTTGTGCTCAGTACATTCTAATATAACTTGAATTCTATTACCTTTCTTTGCCATTTTGTATATTATTATCGGTTATCGAATTATTTTACAAATCCGTCTGCTTTTGCTTTCTTTAAAACAGCAGCAATACCAAGTTTATTAATTGTTTTTAACGCAGCAGTAGATATCTTTAAAGTAACCCATCTATCTTCTTCTGGAATGTAGAAACGTTTCTTAACTAAATTAACTGAGAATTTTCTCTTAGTTTTATTCATAGCATGAGAAACATTGTTTCCTACCATTGCTCTTTTTCCTGTAAGTTCACAAACTCTTGACATTATTCTATAATCTTTATATCGTTATTCAAAATCAGGGTGCAAAGAAACAAAATTTTATAATATCAAACAACTATCTTTAATTAATTTTTTAAAATTTCTTTATATAAAATTTCCAATGCTTTATTCACCGTTCTATCTATTACTTTTTCTCTCGGCTGTCCAAAGTTAAATTCTTCTACAATTACTTGACTTGGAGTAATTACTGAAATAAAAACTGTACCTACATCAGCAAACGAATCTCCTTTCAATGGACCAGCATTTCCGGTAGTTGCAATAGCAAAATCAGTATTTAAAATGCGTTGAACAGAATGTGCCATTTCTCTAACTACTTCCTTACTTACAACAGAATATTTTTCAATTAAATCTGGACTAACTCCCAATAAATTAATTTTAGCTTCAGTTGCATAAGTAACCATACTTCCTTTAAAATAATTTGATGCCCCCGGAATCGATGTAATTAATTGCGCTATTTTACCTCCTGTACAACTTTCTGCTGTTGAGAGTGTAAACTTTTTTTCGTTTAACAACATCCCTACAACTCGCTCAATTGGTTCGTCATCATCAAAACCAACAATATCATTAGGAATTAATTTCTGAAGCTTACCTACCTCTATTTCAATCGCTTCTTTTAAAATTTGCTCATTTTTCCCTCTTGCTGTCAAACGTAACCTTACTCGTCCTGGACTTGGTAAATATGCTAATTTAACAAATGAAGGCAAATTATTTTCCCAATCTTCAATTTCTTCAGCCAATAAACTTTCCCCTTTACCATAAGTCATTATAGTTTTATGTAAAATATAAGGTCTTTCAAATCTTTGAACTAAAGCTGGGATAATTTCTTCATTAACAAGATATTTCATTTCATAAGGTACTCCTGGTAAAGAAATAAAAATAGTATTTTCCTTCTCCATCCACATTCCTGGAGCAGTTCCTACTTTATTAAATAACACCTTAGCTTTTGAAGGCACTAAAGCCTGATCTTTATTGATTTGAGAAATCGGTCTTTTATATATCCCCTCAATTAACTCAGTTACATGAAATAACACTTCTTCATTACTTACTAAAGTATCTTGAAAATAGGTACAAAAAGTTTTCTTAGTAACATCATCTTTAGTCGGACCTAACCCACCAGTGATAATTACCAAATTAACTTTATTTTGAAGTTTTTTGAAAGTCGAAAGTATATATTCTTCTTTGTCTGAAATGGACAACATTTCAGTAGTTTCAATTCCGATTTTATCTAAGGCTTTAGCTATGTAAGAAGAATTAGTATCAATAATTTGACCGATGAGTATTTCATCGCCAATAGTTACGATTGAGGCAGTCATAAATTTTAGTTGCTGATTTTAAAATCTTTTTTTATTTCCTTAACTGATAAATCAACCCTATCCTTTAAAGATTTAAAAACTTCAATTATTTCTTTGCGTTTTCCTTGAGATTTAGCCCAAGACATAATTTGAAGGTTTTCATCGTATGCAATATCCATCCCAAGCAAATCAAGTGAAGGTTTAATTTTATGAGAAGCAGTATATGTTCTGGTATAATCTTTTTCTTCAATACCCATTTTCATAGATGCTATTTCATCAGGAACTTCGGAAAGAAAAAGTGTAACAATTTGATGCGCAAAGTCAGTATCATTTTCTGAAATTTCGTAAACTTTCGATAAATTATACTGTAGTGCCATTTTATTTTACGTTAATTTTAAACATCTGTTTATCTTCTATAAAACCCTCAAGTAAATCTCCTGGTAAAACTTTAGCTACACCTTTTGGAGTACCTGTAAATAATATATCTCCTTTTTTGAGTGTAAAAAATTGAGAAACATAAGCAATCAATTCATCAATTTTCCACAACATTAAGTCAGAATTACCTTTTTGAACAACTTCATTATTATTCCTTAACTCAAAGTTAATATTTTCTAATGAAGAAAAATTATTTTTCGGTAAAAAGTCACTAATTACCGCCGAGCCGTCAAAAGCCTTTGCTTTTTCCCAAGGCAAACCTTTTTCTTTTAACTTACTTTGCAAATCTCTTGCTGTAAAATCGATTCCTAAACCTATTTCATCATAGTATTTATGAGCAAATTTTTTATCAATATACTTTCCTACTTTATTGATCTTGACCAATAATTCAACTTCATGATGTACATCATTAGTAAATTCAGGAATAACAAATGGAAACTTCTTTAGCAATACAGAAGAATCCGCTTTCATAAAAATCACAGGTTCTTCGGGCTTTTCATTATTCAGTTCAGAAATATGGTCAGCGTAATTTCGGCCAATACAGATTATTTTCATGTTATAAATAAATTATGCTTATTTCGTATTTAATTTTCTAAGCTTAATTGCTGTCAATACTTTTTTAGTGTACAGCGGAAAATCGGCATTTTGCAACCAATTAAAGTATCCAGGTTCGTTTTCCAAAACATCATCTACTAAAACACCTTTATGTTTCCCAAAAGCAAACACCTCTTTACCTTCTTTATTCATAGCAATAAAACCTGCAAAATCAACTGATTTTTTACGAGTTGTAAATTCAGAAAGTGTTTTCATATCATTTTCCAAGTCTGGATAACGGTCTAATTGTGCTTTTAAAATTTCGTAAGTTGCTTCTGTATCGGCATTTGCGCTATGCGCATTTTCTAACGTTTCGCCACAATAAAATTTATATGCAGCACTTAATGTTCGCTCTTCTTTTTTGTGAAAAATGGTTTGCACATCAACTGAAACTCTATTTTTCATGTCAAAATCAACTCCCGCTCGAAGCATTTCTTCAGCTAATAATGGAATATCAAAACGATCTGAATTAAAACCAGCCAAATCACTATCTTTAATCATATTATACACATGAGGAGCTAGTTCGTTAAACGTTGGCTCATTAGCAACTTTTTCATCAGAAATACCATGAATTGCAGTTGTTTGCGGAGGAATTGGAATCGTAGGGTTAACTAGCCATGTTTTACTTTCTTTATTTCCGTTTGGATATATTTTAACCACTGCAATTTCAACTATTCTATCTTTCCCTACATCAATTCCGGTAGTTTCTAAGTCAAAAAAGCAAATTGGTCTATTTAATTTTAATTCCATTTTTAATTTTATTTCGAAATATGTAAATTATTATTATTTCGGCGATTATTAGATTAAAAACCCAACCTAACCAAGAAACTATTCGATAAGTATCCATAGGCGGAGAGTGAAACAAAAATACAATAATGTATTTGAAAAGGCGTAATGAAATAGCAGATAATGTTAATGCAAAACTTCTTATTGCAAATTTTTGATGTTCTATAAAGTTTAGTTTTTTAGCATATGAATATGACATATAAGTAAATAAAAGCCACAAAATTGATAGTATGATGAATGAAATTTTAGAGGAAATTCCTCCATTTGCATGGTAGCCCATTATTAAAGCTGAAGGCCCAGAAAACATAAGAATTATGAGAATATAAAATTTTCCAATTAACGTATGTAAGTTGGTATATTTTTTTCTAAAAAAAGACCAAAATTGAATCCAACCTATCAATACGAGAACTATACTCGTATAAACATGTGTAAAAAAAGCAATATTATAATAGGATAATTTAACTTCTTCTTGTTTTAATTTCAAGAATGTAACTTCAAAATTTAAAGGGATGTATTGAAGTGTAATTAAAAGTAGTAAAAACGTAAAGTAAAAATAACTTATAACGATTAAAATTTTAATTAATTTCATTACCTACCAAATCTATCATAATACTCTTCTGCATTTTCTTCATACAAAAGCAACATATCTATATTAGCAAGTTCAATTTTAGTAAATGATTTTTTTACATCTGTAAAAACAGGCATATACCAATTATAATTTTCAAAATACCTACGCAATTGACGATTCTTAAATGAGTAACCATGACGTGCATAAATAGAATTTCTTAGAATAAAAATATCTGCTTTAGACAAATTCTCAGCAAATTCTTTAGTTATTTTATCTTTAGAAGCATTTACCTTTAAAACAGCTTCAGTTGTAGTAAAATACTCTTCATCTTCCCATTCATACTCATTTTCATTATCAACTTCTTTATATTTTACTTTTTTTGACTTATCCCAATCTACAAATTCATTACTTAATTCATTATCAGCACTGTACTCAAATACTTTTTTATATAATTTTAAACTTCTCCTATCTATCCTTAAAACTTCATTTGCTTGCCATTTCCCATTTATTATGCTATCATTTTTTAAAATTGAAAATTCAAATTTTCCATCGTATTTATCATCACCTGGCTCTGAAACTTTAAAATAGAAACCTTTTTCATCTTCAAACAAACTTCCTTGAAAGGGTCTTATATTACCACTCACTATTGAATGTCCGTCAACAAGAGTGTCTTTAATTTTATCAATTGAAATAGAAATCTGTTTATTATAATTATACTCATAATAATCTTCAGAATCGGCTAATTCTCTTTCTTCTTCAACGGTTAAATCGCTTTTAAAATCCCCAACCCAATAACCTAATAAATCTTCTTTAGTAGTCATTACTAAATTTTCGGTCACTACAGGTTCTTCGAATTCATACAAAACCTTGTCTACTTTTAGCTTTTGAGCAACTTCGTTTATAATTACTTCTTTACAACCAAAAAACGCAAATACAACTGCTACAATAAAAACTTTTTTCATTGATTTCTTTTTTTTCAAATATAAAAAAACCCGACAGGTTTTAGAAACTTGTCGGGCTTAATATTCAATATATTTTTTTATACGTCTCTATTTACATCAAAAGCTTCTAAATAATCAGCCACTCTTTTAACGAAACTTCCACCAAGCGCTCCATCAACTACTCTATGATCGTAAGAGTGCGATAAGAACATTTTTTGGCGAATTCCAATAAAATCACCTTCTGGAGTTTCAATAACCGCAGGAACTTTTCTAATTGCTCCAAGGGCCAAAATACCTACTTGTGGTTGATTGATAATTGGTGTTCCAAAAACAGATCCAAAAGTACCTACATTAGTAACCGTGTAAGTTCCACCTTGCGTATCGTCTGGTTTTAATTTACCTGCTTTTGCTCTGCTTCCTAAATCGTTTACCGCTTTTGCCATACCTACCAAGTTTAATTGGTCTGCATTTTTAATAACTGGTACAATTAAGTTTCCATTTGGTAAAGCCGCAGCCATACCTAAGTTTATATTTTTACGCTTAATGATAAAATCACCATCAACCGAAATGTTCATTCCTGGGAAATCTTTCAATGCTTTTGCAACCGCTTCCATCATAATAGGCGTAAAAGTCAACTTCTCACCTTCTCTCTTTTCGAAAGCTGCTTTATGCTTATCCCTCCATTTTACAATATTAGTAACATCTACTTCAATAAACGACTGAACGTGTGCAGAAGTTTGAACCGAAGCTACCATATAACCTGAAATCAACTTACGCATTCTGTCCATTTCAACAATTTCGTCTCCACCATTTACAGAAACAGGAGCTGCTTTTGGCGCTTCTTTAACTGTAGCTATTGGAGTTGAAGGAACTGCAGCTACCGCAGCAGGTTGACTTCCTCTATTTTTAATATAATTTAATATATCTTCTTTGTTTACTCTTCCGTCTTTTCCTGAACCAGTAATTGATTCTAATTCTGCTAACGAAATACCTTCTTCTTTAGCAATATTTTTTACTAACGGTGAAAAGAATTTATCAGAACCTGAAAAATCAGCACTTGAAACTGTTTCTTTTGCTTCTTCTACAGCTTTTTCAACAGCCGCAACTGGAGCTGACACTACTTCTGCAACTGGAGTCGCAGCAACAGCACCACCTTCTGTTTCAATAATAGCAATAGTTTGACCTACTTGAACAACATCATCTACATTAAAAAGAATTTCAGTTAAAGTTCCTGAAACCTCAGAAGGCACTTCGCTATCTACTTTGTCAGTTGCTATTTCCAAAACAGCCTCGTCCATTTCTATAGTTTCACCTACATTTTTTAACCAATTTGTAATGGTTGCCTCTGCAACACTCTCTCCCATTTTAGGAAGTTTTAATTCAAATTTTGCCATATTCTTACTGTATCGTTGTGATGTATAATTTGGATTGCAAAATTAATAAAAGTTTTGAGCTTTCACTATCAATTGCATAATTTTATTTATTATTTCAAATTCTCAATTAAAATCACTTTTCCTCTGTCGTTACTACTATCACTTCCTATTAAAAAATCACTAGAAAAAACAGCATTTTTAAACGTAATGTTAGTAGATTTATGCACTTCCATAAAATGTATAATTTCTGTAAATGAGAAACTATTTGTATCAAAAATTATTTCAATATTATTGTTTTCATTATTGACAAATGCACTAAAATCTTTGAAATAAGTTGTTTTTTTATTTAAATTTAATTGAAGTTCATTTTTAGAAAAAACAATAAATTCATCAATATTAATTTCTATTTCTTTTTGTTGATTTCTTTTAATTAAGCTAAAAATAAAAGCACCAAACTGCATCATTACATCAAAAATAATTGACTTTTTAAAATGTTTTTTATAGAAAAATTGCATTGCTTCGCGAAAGCGTTTCATGTACAAACCATCACGAACTGTGCTTTCACCTTTATAATGAATCACTGAAGTTTCATGAAAGTAATAATTTTGTTTTCCTGATTTTAGAACCATGTAACTCAAATCAATATCATCTGAATACATAAAACAATTCTCATCAAAACCGCCAATTTCAAGATATAAACTACGTTTCATAAACATAAAAGCACCTACTAAAACATCCACTTTACCTGAGTGATTTTCGGTAATATGTTGTGCATAATATTGATTAAACCAACTTGAATTAGGAAATAATTTATACAAACCAAAAATCTTTGTAAAAGCAACCCATGGAGTTGGAACACCACGTTTACTTTCTGGAAGAAAATTTCCAGTTCCATCAATTAGTTTACAACCCACAATACCCGTGTTCAGTTGCCAGTTTTTAGTACTCAGTATTTTAATAAAAGTATCTTCTGAGACAACTGTATCTGGATTTAAGATGCAAATATACTCTCCTTTTGCTTCTGCAACTCCAATATTATTTCCTTTTGGAAAACCCGAATTTTCTTTGTTTTCAATAAGTTTTACATTAGGAAATTTTTCCTTAATCATCGCACAACTTTCGTCAGACGAATTATTATCGACTACAATTATTTCACCATTAATGTTTTCTAATGCTTTTTGGACACTAAAAACACACTGCTCTAAAAAGAAACGCACATTATAATTGAGAATAATAACGGATAATTGCATAGTGCGAATATAATTAAAGTTTAAAACTATTTAAAGCAACAATTTATTTAATTGGAAAAATCTTAATATCTTCGAAGTTCTATTTATTATTATCCCTTGAACAAATAAAATAATAACTATTTATAATGAAAAATATTTTTAAGTTTTTAATGATTTTATTGTCATTACAAATGTTTTCTCAGGAAGATATTAAAACCAATTATGACAAAAAAGAGGTTTATATCCCTATGCGAGATGGTGTAAAACTTTACACGGCTATATATACTCCAAAGGACATTTCTAAGGAGAAAAAATATCCAATATTAATGCAAAGAACATGTTATAGCATTGCGCCTTATGGTGAAGATAATTTTAAAAAATCACTTGGACCAAACTCTTTCTTAGAAGATGATAAATACATTTTTGTTTATCAAGATGTTCGCGGAAGATACATGAGCGAAGGTGTTTTCACCAACATGACACCGCAAGTAGAACACAAAACTAAAAAAGACATTGACGAAAGTACAGACACATACGACACAGTTGATTGGTTAGTAAAAAACATCAAGAGCAACAACGGAAAAGTAGGACAATACGGAACTTCTTATCCGGGTTTTTACTCAGCAGCTGGAACTATTTCCAATCATCCTTCATTAGTGGCTTCATCACCTCAAGCACCTATTTCTGATTTCTTTTTCGATGATTTTCATCACAATGGTGCTTTTGTAATGGGATATTTTAGAACTTTTCCTGTGTTTGGAGTTCAAAAAACAAAAGCTGAAAAAGATGCCTGGTATATGGATCAGTTTATAAGACCAACTTCAAATGACGGCTCTTTTTTCTTTAATGAACTTGGAACTGTTAAAGAAGCAACTGACAAATATTACAAGGATAATTTTTTCATGCAAGAAATCATAGATCATCCAAGTTATGATTCATTTTGGCAATCTAGAAATTTATTACCACATTTAAAGAACATTGATCATGCTGTGATGACTGTTGGAGGTTGGTTTGATGCAGAAGATTTAGCTGGACCTTTAAATATTTACAAAACAATAGAAAAAACAAGTCCAAAAGCAAAAAACACTATTGTCATGGGACCTTTTTCTCATGGGGGCTGGGGAAGAGAAACGGGTAAACATTTTCATAATGACATCTATTTTGGTGATAGTATTGCTACTTTTTATCAAAAAAACATTGAGTATAAGTTCTTTACTCATTATTTAAAAGGAAAATCAAAAAATGCTGTTGCACTTCCTGAGGCTTATATGTTTGATACTGGAAAAAAAGTATGGAATGAATTTACCAATTGGCCTCCAAAAGAAAGTTCTAAATTAAATTTCTATTTAAATTCAAATGGAAAATTAGAAACAAAAAAATCGCAAAATAATTTATTTTCTGAATATTATAGTGATCCAAATAATCCGGTTCCAAGTAGCGTTAATTACAAAGAGTATAATGGATTTACGCCAAGAAATTATATGAGTGAAGACCAACGCTTTGCACTTAACAGACCAGATGTAGTTACTTTTACAACAGATTATTTAACTGATGACATTACGTTAGCTGGGGAAATAATGGCAAAATTAAAGATTTCCTCCTCTTCTTCTGATGCAGATTTTATTGTAAAGTTAATTGATATTTATCCGGCTGATGAAACTCAGAATTCTGATAAACCAGAAGTACTTTATGCCAATTACCATCAAATGGTTCGTAGTGAAGTAATGCCAGCACGTTTCAGAACAAGTTTTGAAAAACCAGAAGCATTAACTCCAAATCAATCCACTGAAGTTAATTTTAAATTACAAGATGTTTTACATACCTTCAAAAAAGGACATAAAATCCAAATTCAAATTCAAAGTACTTGGTATCCAATGATTGCTGTGAATCCACAAAAGTTTTTAGAAAATCAATATTTAGCTAAAAAAGAAGATTATACTAAATCATTTATCAAAATTTTTAATGATAGTCATATCGAAGTTGATGTTATAAAATAAATTCTAAAGCTGTCTGAAAAGGCAGCTTTTTTTATTTACAATTAAAACATTGTTTCATTATAGTCAATAAACTACTTTTGCATTTTAAAATCTAAATACCAATTCACTTTGAATTACTTATCAGTAGAAAATATTTCTAAATCATACGGAGAACGCGTTTTGTTTGACAACGTTTCTTTCGGAATTAATAAAGACCAAAAAATAGCTTTTATTGCAAAAAACGGTTCCGGAAAGACAACTATTATGAATATGATTAACGGCTTTGACGAACCAGATTCGGGGCAAATTGTAATTCGTAAAGGAATAAACATGGCGTTTTTATCGCAAAATAATAATCTTCAAGACGAATTAACTATTGAAGAGAGTGTTTTTGCATCTGATAATGCTACTTTAAAAGTAATTGAAGCTTACGAAAAAGCATTAGAAAATCCAGAAGACGAAGAAGTTTACCAAAGAGCTTTTGACGACATGGATCGTCTTAACGCATGGGATTTTGAAACACAGTACAAACAAATTTTATCTAAATTAAAACTAGAAGATTTAAAATTAAAAGTAAAAAATCTTTCTGGTGGACAAAAGAAACGTTTATCATTAGCTATTATATTAATCAATAGACCTGACTTATTAATCTTAGATGAACCTACCAATCACCTAGATTTAGAAATGATTGAATGGTTAGAAGATTATTTTGCAAAAGAAAACATTACTTTATTTATGGTTACTCACGACCGTTTTTTCTTAGAACGTGTTTGTAATGAAATTATAGAGTTAGACAATAATAAAGTTTACCAATACAAAGGAAACTATTCGTACTACTTAGAAAAAAAAGAAGAACGAATTGCATCTGAAAACGCAAGTATTGACAAAGCGCAAAACCTATTTGTAAAAGAGCTAGCTTGGATGCGTCGCCAACCAAAAGCAAGAACTACAAAATCAAAATCACGTCAAGATGACTTTTATGTAATTAAAGAAAAAGCAGAAAGTCGTAGAAAAGAAAACGTAGTTGAGCTAGAAATCAACATGGAAAGAATGGGTAGTAAAATCATTGAAATGGTTAAGGTTACTAAGAAATTTCCAGAAAAAACAATCTTAAACGAGTTTTCATATTCTTTTCAACGCGGAGAACGTATTGGTATTATTGGTAAAAATGGAACAGGAAAATCAACTTACCTTAATTTACTCACTCAAACCATTCAACCTGATTCTGGTAAAGTAATTATTGGTGATACAATTAAAATTGGTTATTACACACAAAGTGGAATTAACCCTAAACCAGGTCAAAAGGTTATTGATATAATTAAAGAATACGGAGAATATATTCCGCTTACAAAAGGAAAAATTATTTCGGCTTCGCAATTATTAGAACGCTTTTTATTTGATGCCAAAAAACAATACGATTTCGTAGAAAAATTAAGTGGTGGAGAACTGAAACGACTCTATTTATGTACGGTTTTAATTCAAAATCCAAACTTTTTAATTCTCGATGAGCCTACTAACGATTTAGATATTGTTACCTTAAATGTACTTGAAAGCTTCTTACTAGATTATCCTGGATGTTTATTAGTGGTAAGTCATGATAGGTATTTTATGGATAAAATTGTAGATCACTTATTCGTTTTTAGAGGAGAAGGAGAAGTTGAAGATTTTCCAGGAAATTATTCTGACTTTAGAAGTTATGAAGATTCTGCAGACCCTAAAGTTTTAAACAGTGTAAATACTGAAAAAATAAATTGGAAAGAAAAAAATGCAACTACAATAGGTTTATCTTTTAACGAACAAAAAGAATTCAATAAAATTGAGCGTGAAATAAAAGATTTAGAGTTTGAAAAAGCTAAAATAGAACAATTATTTACTGATGGAAAAGTAGCTGACGATGCCATTGAAAAAAAGGCAAACGAGTTACAGAATATTATCAAAAAATTAGAAGCGAAAGAAGAACGCTGGTTTGAACTTTCAGCTAAAATTGAGTAGATTTAAGTTCTTAGTAAAGAGTAATTAGTAATTAGCTTTTCAAATTCAAAACTAATTACTAATTACTTATCACTATTTACTAAAACAAGATGAAACATATAATTAAATCATACTTAAAATTCCTTTGGAACTCCAAAAACGAACATGGAGTGCATTCGCCATTTGTATATGATTTGATTACCAAATGTTTTCACGACACTACTAATTATCCTGAATACGAAATTCTAAAAAATTATCGAAATTCGCTTTTAGAAAACAAAAATACGATTGAAGTAACCGATTTTGGCGCTGGCTCAAGGGTTTTTAAATCGAATACTAGAGAAATTGCAAAAATTGCTAAAACAGCAGGGATTACTTCAAAAAATGCTAAGCTATTATTTAGAATTGTTCGTTATTTTCAACCTGAACAAATTTTAGAGATTGGAACTTCATTAGGTTTAGCCTCTTCTGCATTGTCTTTAGGAAACAAGAATTCATATTTACTTAGCCTTGAAGGTTGCAAAAATACACAATGCGTAACAGAAAATTTGTTTAATACTGAATTTCCAGATTATAACTTTGAATTTTTAAATGTGGAATTTGGTGAATTTTTAAAACACAATACAGGCATAAGTGACTGGAGCCTAATTTACTTCGACGGTAATCATTCTAAAAAAGCTACTTTAGAATATTTCGAACTTTTGCTACCAACATTTTCAAATGATTCAGTTTGGATTTTCGACGATATTCATTGGTCTGCCGAAATGGATGAAGCTTGGGAAATCATTAAAAATCATTCAAAAGTAACTGTTACAATTGACACTTTTCAATGGGGAATTGTTTTCTTTAGAAAAGAACAAAAAAAGGAACACTTTATTATCAACCCTAATAAAACCTTAAGTTCTTTTATATTCAAAAAAATAAGAATCTAATTGTAACAAAACCTTATCTTTTTCTACTTATGTATTAGTTATGAATTCAAATGTTACGAGTTCTAAATTCTAAATTCTAAATAGAAATGGCACAACCAATAATCGAAATTAAAAACATCACTAGAGACTTTCCACTTGGAAATGAAATTGTTCATGTTTTAAAAGGAATAGATTTAAATATAAATAAAGGAGAATATGTAGCTTTAATGGGACCATCTGGTTCAGGAAAATCTACACTAATGAATTTATTAGGTTGCCTAGACACCCCAACAGGAGGAACTTATATTTTGAACGGTAAACGAGTAAGTGAAATGGAAGATGAAGAGTTAGCTGAAATTAGAAACAAAGAAATTGGTTTTGTTTTTCAAACTTTTAATCTTATGCCCAGAACTACAGCTTTAGACAACGTAGCTTTACCAATGGTTTACGCCGGCTATTCAAAAAGCGATAGAAATGAAAGAGCAACTGAGGTGCTTTCTCAAGTAGGGCTTTCTGACAGAATGGATCACAAACCCAATCAGTTATCAGGTGGACAAAGACAAAGAGTTGCAGTTGCAAGAGCTTTGGTTAACAAACCTTCTATAATTCTTGCCGATGAACCAACAGGTAATTTAGATAGTAAAACTTCTTTAGAAATCATGACTCTTTTTGATGATATACATGCAAACGGAAATACTGTTATTTTAGTTACTCACGAAGAAGATGTTGCACAACACGCACACAGAATCATTAGATTGCGTGATGGTGTTGTTGAAAGTGATGTTAAAAATAGATAGATACTGCTTACCACAAACTTATTTGGCTATTATTTCCGATTTGAAATATATTCATTTTCTTATCTTTGATAAAATTTAAAATGATATGTTTTACTTAGTCGGAATATTATTGTTTTTGTATATTGCTTTACGATTGGTGTACAAAAAAGACTCAACTAACTTAAACCACAGAAAGACTTTTAATATTAAAGGCACTAAAAAAGACTAATCACTAGTTTCTCAAAAAATGAAAGTATATACAAAAACAGGCGATAAAGGAACAACCGCATTATTTGGCGGCACACGTGTTCCTAAACACCATATTAGAATTGAAAGCTATGGAACAGTAGACGAATTAAATTCTCATATTGGTTTAATCCGAGATCAAGATATCAATACCTTATACAAAAACGTTTTGATTGAAGTACAAGATCGCTTATTTACAATTGGTGCAATATTAGCAACTCCACCCGAAAAAGAGACTTTAAAAAATGGTCAACCAAGATTGCAAAATTTAGGAATTCAGGAAAAAGACATTGAATATTTAGAAAAAGAAATTGACGTTATGGAAGAAAGTCTTCCTCCGATGACACATTTCGTTTTACCTGGAGGACACACAACCGTGTCATATTGTCATATTGCACGATGCGTTTGCCGTAGAGCAGAGCGATTAGCAACCCATTTAAATGACATAGAGCCTACAGATGAACGTGTAATGAAATACTTAAACCGACTTTCTGACTATCTTTTTGTGTTGGCACGAAAGTTGACTTTAGATTTAAACGCAGATGAAGTACAATGGATACCTCGAAAATAAAACCTTATTTAACTGTGTAAAAATTCATAAATATGTCAACTATTTTTATCAAATTCTGACTAAAATAAAGGCAAATCATTGAATGCTAAAATAAAACGTTCTTAAATTTAAAGAAAAACACTAAAAAAAATTGCTTTTTTAAGTATTAAAATTACTTTTGCAAAAACTAAAATCGATATAAGATGTATTGGACATTAGAATTAGCATCATATTTAAGTGATGCGCCTTGGCCAGCTACCAAAGATGAACTTATCGACTATGCCATTAGAACTAGCGCACCTTTAGAGGTGGTAGAAAACTTACAGTCTATTGAAGACGAAGGTGAAATCTATGAGTCTATCGAAGAAATTTGGCCCGATTATCCAACTGACGAAGATTATCTTTGGAATGAGGATGAGTATTAAAAGATAAAGAATACAACGTAAAAAAGTCTCCTATTGAGGCTTTTTTTTGTGTACATTTGTTAACCATTATAGAAAAAAAATAAAAATGAGTTTAGTAAATTCAGTATTAAAAATGTTTGTGGGAGATAAGTCCCAAAAAGATATAAAAGCTATTCAGCCACTTGTTAATAAAGTTAAAACTTTTGAATCTAAACTTGCCGCTTTATCTAATGATGAATTAAGAGCAAAAACACAAGAGTTCAAAGAGTTAATAAAAGAAGCTAGGCAAGAAAAGGACAATAAAATTGCGGCTTTAAAAGCTGAAGCAGAAACTACTCAAGATATTGATGCTCGTGAAGATATTTACTTAGAAATCGATGCTATTGAAAAAGAAGCATATGAAATTTCTGAAAAAGTATTAAACGACATTCTTCCAGAAGCTTTTGCCGTTTTAAAAGAAACAGCTAAAAGATTTAAGGAAAACAGTACAGTTACTGTAACTTCAACTGAAAAAGACAGAGAATTATCTGCTACTAAACCTTATATAAAAATAGTTGGAGACCAAACGAATTGGGCTAACTCTTGGGATGCTGCAGGGAAACCTATTACTTGGGACATGATTCATTATGATGTTCAGTTAATTGGTGGTGTAGTATTACATCAAGGTAAAATTGCTGAGATGCAAACAGGTGAAGGAAAAACGTTAGTTGCAACTTTACCAATGTACTTAAATGCGTTAACAGGAAACGGTGTTCACTTAGTAACCGTAAATGATTACTTAGCACGTCGTGATAGCACTTGGAAAGCTCCATTATTTGAATTTCATGGTTTAACAGTAGATTGTATTGACAATCATAAACCAAATACTGAAGAACGTAGAAAAGCTTATAATGCAGACATTACTTATGGAACAAATAACGAATTTGGTTTCGATTATTTGAGAGATAACATGTCGCACTCACCAGAAGATTTAGTACAACGTAAACACAATTTTGCAATTGTCGATGAGGTCGATTCTGTATTAATTGATGATGCTCGTACACCATTAATTATCTCTGGACCAGTTCCTCAAGGAGACCGTCATGAATTCTTAGAATTAAAACCAAAAGTTGAAAACTTAGTTGGTTTACAGCGTAAGTTAGCTAATGAATGTTTAATTGAAGCAAAAAGATTAATCAAAGAAGGTAATACTAAAGATGGTGGTTTTTATTTATTAAGAACTTACAGAGCATTACCTAAAAATAAAGCATTAATTAAGTTTTTATCGGAAGAAGGAATCAAACAATTACTTCAAAAAACGGAAAACCAATACATGCAAGACAACAACAGAGAAATGCCAAAAATTGATGAGGCATTATACTTTGTAATTGAAGAAAAAAATAATCAAGTTGAATTAACTGATAATGGTATTCAATTTTTATCACAAGATACAGAAGGCGATTTCTTCCTTTTACCAGATATTGGAACTGAAATTGCAAAAATTGAAAAATTAGGTCTTTCAACTGAAGAGGAAGCAGAAAAAAGAGAAGATTTATACAAAGATTTCTCTATAAAATCTGAACGTATTCATACTTTAACGCAGTTATTAAAAGCATATACAGTATTTGAAAAAGATACTGAATATGTAATTATGGACAATAAAGTAATGATCGTTGACGAGCAAACAGGTCGTATCATGGACGGTCGTCGTTACTCTGACGGTTTACATCAAGCAATCGAGGCTAAAGAAAATGTAAAAATTGAAGCTGCTACACAAACTTTCGCAACAGTAACACTTCAAAATTATTTTAGAATGTACAACAAACTTGCTGGTATGACAGGTACTGCCACTACTGAAGCAGGTGAGTTTTGGGAAATTTATAAATTAGATGTTGTTGAAATTCCAACAAACAGACCAATTGCAAGAAAAGACAAAGAAGATTTAATTTATAGATCAGTACGTGAAAAATTCAACGCTGTTATTGAAGATGTTGTAAAATTATCTCAATCGGGTCGTCCGGTATTAATTGGAACAACTTCAGTAGAAATTTCTGAATTATTGAGCAGAATGCTTAAAATGCGTGGAATTAACCACAACGTTTTGAATGCAAAAATGCATAAAAGTGAAGCGGAAATTGTTGCAGAAGCGGGTAACCCGGGAGTTGTAACAATTGCAACAAACATGGCTGGTCGTGGAACGGATATTAAATTATCTGACGAAGTTAAAGCTGCTGGTGGTTTAGCAATTGTAGGTACAGAACGTCATGATTCTCGTCGTGTTGACCGTCAGTTAAGAGGTCGTGCAGGTCGTCAAGGAGATGTGGGTAGCTCGCAATTCTACGTTTCATTAGAAGATAACTTAATGCGTTTATTTGGTTCTGAACGTGTTGCAAAAGTTATGGACAGAATGGGTCTAGAAGAAGGAGAAGTGATTCAACATTCTATGATGACTAAGTCTATCGAAAGAGCGCAGAAAAAAGTAGAAGAAAACAACTTTGGTATTCGTAAACGTTTATTAGAATATGATGACGTAATGAATGCTCAAAGAGAAGTAGTTTACAAAAGAAGAAGACATGCATTGCACGGTGAGCGTTTAAATGTTGACATTGCAAACATGATGTTCGACACAAGTGAAATTATTGTTCAAGAAAATAAAGCAGTAAATGACTTTAAAAATTATGAATTTGAATTAATTCGTAGTTTCTCAATCAGTGCGCCAGTTTCACAAAGCGAATTTGCTAAACTTCCAGAAACAGAAATAACTGCTAAAACATACAAAGCGGTTTTAGCTCATTATACAGATAAAATTGCTCGTAATGCAAAAGAAGCTTTCCCAGTTGTTAAAAATGTATACGAGAACAACAACGGTAAATATGAACGAATTGTAGTACCATTTACTGACGGAATTAAATCGTTAAACATTGTTACTAACTTAGAGAAGGCATACCAAACAGAAGCAAAATCATTAATTACTGATTTTGAGAAAAATGTTTCACTTGCAATTATTGATGAAGCTTGGAAAAAGCACCTTCGTAAAATGGATGAATTGAAACAATCGGTTCAATTAGCCGTTCACGAACAAAAAGATCCTTTATTAATTTATAAGTTTGAAGCTTTCAACTTATTCAAAAAAATGATGGATAATGTAAATAGAGAAGTAATTTCTTTCTTATTTAAAGCAGATTTACCATCACAAAATCCAAATGAGATTAGCGAAGCTAAACAAGTTACTCAAAAAGGAAATTATACTGAATCTAAAGAAGAAGTTTTAAATAGCGATGAATTAGCCGCTCGCAACAGAGAAGCTGGTCAGCAAGCTCAAAATAGACCTCAAGTAACGGAAACAATTACTAGAGAAATGCCAAAGATTAACCGTAATGACACGGTTACTATTAAGCATGTTATGAGTGGAAAAAGCGAAACCATGAAATTCAAAAAAGCGGAATCAATGTTAGCTTCTGGAGAATGGGTTTTAGTAAATGAATAAATAAACATAATTATTATTTAATAAATCATCCTCAACATCATAAAAAGAGTTGAGGATTTTTTATATTTGAAAAAACATAGAAAATGAAAAAAATTATTTTTTTATTACTAATATCATTTAGTTTAACTTCATTTAACACAAATGATATAAAAACCCAATTAATTGGAGAATGGATTGGAGAAGACAAAGGAGAAATTGGCAAAATGGTTTTTCAGAAAAATGGGTTTGCTTATTTCGAGTTTCAAAATAAAATATTTGGGGGTGAAAGCTTTGAAATGAATGGTAAAAAAGGTTCGATGAAATATGTAATTGACGACAGAAAAAACCCATTCAATGTTGACCTAATAATATCAGTAGAAGGAACACAAATGAAACAAACACAATATTGTATTGGTAGATTTATCAACAAAAGTAAATTACAATTTGCAATGGGGTTTGAAGGTGAGCGCCCAAAAGATTTTGATAATGAAAACTCAATAATTTTTAATAAAAATAACTAATGAAAAAATCAATCTTTCTTGTTGCTTTTTTAATAAGCACAACATTTTCAGCTATTGCACAAGACATGGCTACTTTAAAAGTAGAAGCTAAAAAAGCATATATATCATCTGCAAATATGAATTATGACGCCATTTTTGAAACTACTTACCCAAAAGTATTTGATATAGTTCCAAAAGAACAAATGAAACTTATGTTTGAGCAAATGATGTCAAACGAACAATTTACGATTAAGTTAGTCCAAGTAGAACCTAACTTTAAATTTGGAGAAATAAAAAAAATTGGCAAACAAAGTTTTTGTTTAATTGACCATGACAATGTAATGGAAATGTCATTTAAAGAACCTATGGAAGATCCAGAAATGATGACAGGTATTTTTAAATCGTCAATGGAAGCTGAAGAAGTAACTTATGATAAAGAAAAAAAGGCCTTTAGAATTAAAATGCGTTCTACTTTAATTGCGGTTGCAGATGAGTTAACAAGTAACAAATGGAAGTTTTTAAACAAAGACAAAGAAAACAAATTATTTACTATGATTTTTAATGAAACTGTAAAATCTGAACTAGGGTTATAAATGGAAAACAACATCACCTATACTACCTTTTTTAAAGCAGTTCATGACAGTATTTCTGACGGTACTTTTGCAAAATTAACTTTAGCAAAAACCATTGGAAAACCTGAACTACAAAACATTTACATCAAATTAATAGTAGAAGATAATGTATTAAAATGCACTCATACTAAAAAAATATATGATGGTGAAAAGCATGAAATAACATCTGTTCATGAAATTGAAAATTTAGAGTCTGAATTAACGCCTTATTTCACAAATCCATTTTTTACAGGTTTATTGTTTACAACTGAAGCCGATATTACCCTTAAAATTAACAAGAAAAAAGCAGTCAGTATAATTGAACAAGCGCCAACATTTAAAAATGCAGATCCAATATTATTGGATTATTTAGGAAAATAAAAAAAGACCTCAAATTGAGGTCTTTTTTTATACTTCATCTGGAAATATCTTTCCAGGATTTAAAATATTATTTGGGTCAAACACTTTTTTAATTCCTCGCATTAATTGCAATTCCATATTACTAAAGGCAATTGGCATAAAATTCTTTTGCACATAACCAATTCCGTGTTCACCAGAAAGCGTTCCTTTTAACGCAACCGTTAATTCAAAAATTTCAGTAATTCCTTTTGGGACTTCTGTTTTCCAATTCTCATCTGTCATTTCTCCTTTTACAATATTGATGTGTAAATTTCCATCGCCAGCGTGACCGTAACAAACCGACTGAAATCCATATTTCTTCCCAATTTCTTTAACGCCTTTCAATAATGAAGGCAATTCATATCTTGGAACAACCGTATCTTCTTCTTTATAAACAGAATTCGATTTTACGGCCTCACCCACTGCCCTACGCATTTTCCAAAGTGCATTTTTCTGTTCTTCCGTATCAGCAAATAAAATCTCATCAATTTCAAAAGCTTCCACTACATTCATTATTTTTTCGGCTTCTTGAAATAAAATATCTGGATAATTTCCGTCTACTTCAATCAACAAATGCGCTTGAATATTTTCTTTAATTGGAACACTCACGCCATCTATAAATTTCATCGTCCAATCTAAAGCATCACGTTCCATAAACTCCAAAGCACTTGGAACAATTCCGGCTCTAAAAATAGCAGAAACAGCTTCACAAGCTTGTTCCGATTTGTAAAAAGGAACCAACATCAATACATTATGATTGTTTTTTGGCCAAAGTTTCAAGACAATCTTGGTAACAATTCCAAGTGTTCCTTCGCTACCCACCATCAATTGTGTTAAATTATAACCTGTTGAGTTTTTAAGCGTATTGGCTCCTGTCCAAATAATTTCACCATTGGGCAAAACCACTTCTAAATTCAATACATAATCTTTGGTAACACCATATTTTACTGCTCTTGCTCCACCAGAATTTTCAGCAATATTTCCACCAATAAAACAACTTCCCATACTGCTTGGATCTACCGGATAAAACAAACCTTTTTCTAAAACCGCTTCTTTTAAAACTTGAGTAATTACAGCGGGTTCCGTTATCACTTGAAGGTTTTGCTCATCAATAGACAAAATTTTATTCAATCGCTCCATAGAAAGTCCAATTCCGCCATGAATAGATAATGCGCCACCGCTTAAACCTGTTCTTCCTCCTATAGGAACAACCGGAATTTCATTGGCATTAGCGAACTTCATTATTTCAGAAATTTCTAATGTGTTTGCAGGTTTTACCACAACATGTGGCGGAAAATTATAATCTTCCGTTTCATCATGTCCGTAGTCATTTCGTGTATCTTCATCTGTAAAAACAAATGAAGCACCCACAATATTCTGTAAAGAAGAAATTATATTTTGATCTAAATTTACCATAATTTAAAAAGTAATTAATACCCAATACCAAGAAGCTAAAGTTACAAAAGATAACGGAATTCCCACACCAACCATCATACTACTTAATTTAGGTTTCAATCCATAATTTGATGCTAAAATGGTTCCTGTAATCATAGGCGCCATTCCTGCTTCTAAAATAGAAACATCTATCATTAATCCGGTTCCGCCTAAAACTTTTTTATAGAAAATAAAAAAGAATGCCGGAGTAATGATTAATTTGAAAAATAAACCCAATCCTAAAAAACCAAAATGTTTGCTTTTACGTTCAATTTTAAGTTGTAACCCAACGGCAATTAAAGCAATTGGTGTAACCGTATCGCCTATTCTATGAAAAACGGTTTGTAATTCTTCTGGAAAGTCAACTTTTAAAATATTGATGACAATAGCAATTCCAAAAGCGATAAAAGGCGGAAATAGTAAAATCTTGGTTAGAATCGATTGTGGATTTGAAGCGTCTCTTGAAAACATTGTCGCTACTAAAATCCCCAATGTTGCCATAACAACAAACGAACCGGGCTGATCTATTATAATCGCCGTTTCCAATCCTTTAGAGCCATATAGAGCCTCTACAACAGGAAACCCAACAAAAGATGTGTTTCCTAAACCTGCAGTCAATACAAGGCAGCCAATTAGCTTTTTAGACCAACCGTAATATTTACCAATGCTGTAAAAAAACAAAAAAGACAATCCAAAACCTAACCATGCAATTCCAAGTGGGTATAAAAGCGCTGTAGAAATTTCAATTTTAGGAATATAATACAATGCCAAAGCAGGTAAAGAAACGTAAATTACAAATTGATTTAACGAAATATGCATATTGCTAGGAAATGCTTTTATGTATTGAAAAGCAACTCCTGTAAACAAACAAAGAAAAATTAATATAATATTATCCATACTTTTTACTGAAATACAAAGTTAAAAGCATTATTCGATTATCGATATGAAAGTGTAATTTTTTCAAAAATTTCGTACTTTTACACAAAGACTCAAAGACTTTGGAAGAACCAAAAAACAAATCGGCTTTATCAGAAGTAAATGGCATTAACCAACCCGAAGCGGTGAGTAATGTGGTTGCCAAACAAATTCAGCAATTTAGAAGAAAACAACCTTCTGCAACTGAACTGATTGATGCTATTTTAAAAGGAGACAAAACCGCTTTGAGTCGTGCTATAACTTTAGTAGAAAGTACTAATATTTCCCATTTAGAAAAAGCAACCGAAGTTATACAAGGTTGTTTACCACATGCAAATAAATCAGTTAGAATAGGAATTACTGGCGTTCCTGGTGTGGGAAAAAGTACGTTTATTGAAGCTTTTGGAAAACATTTAACGTCTTTAGGAAAAAAAGTGGCTGTTTTAGCGGTTGACCCAAGTAGTTCTATTAGTCATGGTAGTATTTTAGGAGATAAAACTAGAATGGAAGAATTAGTTAAAGATGCAAATGCATTTATTAGACCGAGTGCTTCTGGAGACAGTTTAGGTGGCGTGGCTCGTAAAACTCGTGAAGCGATTATTTTATGTGAAGCTTGTGGTTTTGATACGATTGTTATTGAAACCGTTGGTGTTGGCCAAAGTGAAACTGCGGTTCACAGTATGGTTGATTTCTTTTTATTATTAAAAATTGCTGGCGCAGGAGATGAATTGCAAGGCATTAAACGTGGAATTATGGAAATGGCAGATGCTATCGTAATTAATAAAGCCGATGGTGATAATATGGCAAAAGCAAAATTAGCTAAAACTGAATTTAATAGAGCTTTACACATGTTTCCTGCTAAAAAAAGCGGTTGGATGCCAAAAGTAACGACTTGTAGTGCTATTGAAAAAAACGGAATTGACAACGTTTGGCAATTGATTACCGACTATTTTGAATTAGCAAAAGGAAACCATCATTTTCAAAACAAACGCCAAGAGCAAAACCAGTTTTGGATGATGGAAACCATAAACGAGCAATTGAAAACGCGCTTTTACAACCATCCTGAAATTATGACACTACTGGGAGAAAACAAAAAAGCGGTGCAAAATAATGAAGTTTCTCCTTTTGCAGCCGCTCAAATTTTATTGGAAAAGTATTTTGGGAAATAGATTTATTTTACATTTTCAAACTCATTTATTCCAATACTATTTTCAATAAGATATATTTCCGGTCTTCCAATCATTACTCCCCTTTTTACACTACAACGTATAAAATACTCTTTCCCTTTTTCAATATTAATCTCCAACTCTTCTTTTGTTTCAAGCTCACCATAAAAGCTTTGTTTTCCAAATTTTTTAGTTTTAAGAATAAACTTTTCTCCATTTCGTAATCTACCAACTATAGAATCATTTTTGTCTTTAATCTTAAAACCTAAAAAAGCCCCAAGAGCTGATGTTGGCCTATAGAAATGTAATAATGCAAAATCACTATCATCAGAAAGTCTTGATTTATTTTTAAGATTAGATTTTTCTATCAATTTAGACATTGATTCGTTGTCAAAATTACGATATAACTTAGCTTTTATTCTATAACAACTACTACCAAATGCAGTAGGCTCTTTTACTTCCGTTAATTGAATAATATTTGCTCCTGACTTTCTTGCATTAATCTTAGCATCAGAAATAACTTTATTATAAGTACAGTCTGTTGTAAATCCAGAATCTCCTATTTTAATATCTCCTACAAAAACTGAATTAAGTGGTAAAGTAGCTTCTTTACTTAAAACAAATATTTTATCATTCTCTTTCAATTTTTCTTGCTTTTCAACAGCAAGTTTAGTAGATATACTAGTTGCGCAACCTATAAAAAGAAAAATTATAGGTAAGAAAAATATTTTTTTCATTATGTTATTTTAAATTAAATTAAGCTTTCTCGTAACGTTCCATTTCTCTATCGTAAAATTCTTCTGCAAGCGTAATTAAATGTTCCATTTCTGTTTCTAATTCTCTTTCGTCTTCTGAAGTAATGTCTTCTAAAAACTCAACCTCATCATCTTTTAAATTGATGATAAATTGAGGAAAATCTAAATGAATTACAAATATATCTTCTGGAAAGTCAGTATTATCACCTATTACAAATTTTGGTAAATTCATGTTATATGTTTATTTGATTATTTTGTTTGGTTATTAATTTTTTGGTAAGATAATTAAATCGGATAAATAATAAAACAGATGCTGTTGTTAAACCGGCTAAAAGTCCAATCCATATTCCTGATGCTCCTAATGAAGTATACAGTCCTAAATAAATAGAAATTGGAAAACCAACTACCCAATAAGAAATAAAAGTCATGTACATAGGAATTTTTACATCTTGTAATCCACGTAAAGCTCCTAATGCAACAACTTGTAAACTATCGGATATTTGAAAAACGGCAGCAACTAATAATAATTGTGCCGCAATAGTCACAACTTCTGTATTTTCTGCCAACGTTGAAGCATCTTTCATGTCAACAAAAAGTTTTGGTAACTCTACATGAAACAACATAAATACTACAGCAAAGCCTACTGCCATAAATGCACCCAATAAAAAAATAGATACGGCGACTAATCTAAGCTTATTATAATCTTCTAATCCTTTTTGATTGGCTACTCTAATCATTGCCGCAACACTTAATCCCATGGCAAACATAAACGTAAAGGAAGCTAAACTCAATGCAACTTGATTGGCAGCTTGACTCGTAGTTCCTAATCGTCCTGAAAGCCAAATGGCACCAGTAAACAAGGCAACTTCAAAAAACATTTGCATTGCCGATGGTGTTCCTAATTTTATGATTTGAATATTGACTGATTTTTTGATTTCTTTTAAGCTGAATCCTTTAAAGTACGGATGAAAACGTTCTCTTAAATTCATCATGTAGTGCATATAACCTAACATTACAAATCGCGAAACGATAGTTCCAATGGCAGCACCTACGATTCCTAATTCTGGGAAGAACCAAATTCCGTAAATCAATAAATAATTCAACACTACATTTACAATATTTGCAATTATAGTTGCCCACATTGATAGTTTCGTTTCGCTCATTCCATCGGCAAATTGCTTATATGCCTGAAACATAATTAATGGAATCAAAGAGAATGCAACAATATCTAAATAAGGTTTGGCTAATTCTACAACATTTTCTGGCTGTCCCATGAATGCTATAATTGGCTTAGAAAAAAAGATAATTGTAAATAAAGCTACTCCAAGAATAGTACATAAATACAATCCATGATGAAAAGCACTTCTTCCACCTTCAACATCTTTTCTTCCATCAGCTTCCGCAACAAGTGGAGTAATTGCTGTTGAAAAACCAATCCCCAATGACATAGCAATGAACACAAAACTATTTCCTAGAGAAACAGCAGCTAATTCAGTTGGTCCAAGTTTTCCAACCATTATATTATCTACAATTCCTACAACCGTATGACCTAACATTCCTAAAATAATAGGATAGGCCAGTCTTAAATTATAAGAAAACTCTTTTGTGTAAGTAGATAAAGTCATTTTTTTTGCAATTAGCCTGCAAAGTTAATCAATTTGAAAATGGTTCTAATTATTTTTCGCTTGCTAATTTATCGTGATACATTTTAATGTTTCCTTTAACCTCATCATCTAATTCCGGATAATGAAATTCGTATTTTTCTAGTTCTTCTAAAATAGATTTCGCGACTAAATATCGAGCTGTTTCCTTATTATCGGCAGGAATAACTAACCAAGGAGCGTATGGTTTTGAGGTTTTATTAATCGCTTCTTCATAACATTTTTGATAATCGTCCCAAAGCAGTCTTTCTTTTAAATCAGCAGGAGAAAATTTCCAATTATGCTTTTCTTTTTCTAATCTTCGAAGTAATCGTTGACGTTGTTCTTCTTTACTTAAATGTAAAAAGAATTTCAAAATTATAACACCGTTTAAAGCTAAATGCTTTTCAAAATTATTAATACTTTCAAATCTGTTTTCCCAAAAATCAGGTGTAATATCTTCTACTTTTTCAATTCCAGGAATATTTTCACTTAAAATGTATTCTGGATGTACTCTTGTAATCAGTACATTCTCATAATGTGTTCTATTAAAAACAGAGAATTTTCCCTTTTCGGGTAAAGCCAAATAATGCCTCCAAATGAAATCATGTTCTAGCTCATTAGAATTTGGTGTTTTAAAACTATGCACCACTACTCCACGTGCATTAAACTCTTTAAAAACTTCTCTTATTAAACTGTCTTTACCTGCAGTATCCATTCCTTGTAAGCAAATAAGTACGCTATACTTATTATGTGCATACATCATATCTTGAATCTTACTTAGCTTTTCTCTAATTTTTTGTAATTCTTTTTCTTTCTTCTTTTCAGAAGTAGCTACATCAATTAAAGTCGGCAAATCATTCAGTTTTATTGAACAGGAAACTTTTAAAGAATCTATAGATATGTTTTTCATTTGGCATTGAGTTTGAGTAAATATACTTAATTTTAAAAAAATATTTTAAGGTCGTCCCAACCTTTTACCAACTTTAATGCTCTATATAAAAAAGCAACGTTTATAATGGATGTAAAAATTATACAAGCTTGTAGAAAACAACAAAGAGAAGGCCAGCGCTTACTATATGAGCAAATGGGTCCTAAGTTGTATTATACTTGCAAGAGATACCTTAAAAAGGAAGAAGACATTGAAGAAGTTATGGCTGATGCCTTTTATACCATCTTTACCAAAATAGAACAATTAAAAGAAGATTATGCTTTTGAAGCTTGGGCACGAAAAATAACAGTAAACTTATGTTTGTTGCAACTGAAAAAGAACATCAATTTTAATTTATATATTGATGAAGTGAGTTACAGCAACCAACCTTTAGCTGATGAAGTAACCGAACTTGAAGAAGCTGATTTACTGAATTTCTTAAATTATATTCCAGAAGGTTGCAGAACCATTTTCAGTTTGTTTGTAATTGAAGGATTCAGTCATAAAGAAATTGCCGAACAACTCGGAATTTCAGAAGGAACTTCAAAATCACAATTAAATGCTTCAAAAAGCAAACTAAAAGAATTGGTAAACACTTTTTACTATCAAAAAGCAAAATAAGTCATGGGAACAGAAGATAAATTATATAACAAAATAAAACACGCCGCTGAAAACGCTGAGCAAAAAGACTTTCCAGGAATGGATAAGATTTGGGCACGTGTAGAAGAAAAATTAGACACTAATGTGGCTAAAAAAGAAACTTCAAATTGGAAAAAAATCGCAGTTGCTGCTTCAATAGTATTGGTTGGAACAATTGGATATCAATTTTATACAACTACTGAAACAGTAGAAACTCCAGTTATTGTAAACGAAACTAAAATAGAACCATTAGAAAATAATGAAGTTTTAGTGGAAACACGAGAAAATCAAATTATTAGTACAGAAGAAGCTGGTGTAATTTTGAACAACCAAATCAACAAACCAAATAACGAAGCAGTTGTCACTAATACGAAACCTATTCTTCCTAACGAAATAAGCATTGTTAATAATGATGAAATTGTAACTTATGTTAGGACTGAAAAGAAAGACAAAACTGCAGTTAAAGAACAAATTGAATTAATGCCTTTTGGGAAAAATCAAGAAGAAGAATTAACATCTAGAGGTTATTTTAATGCCGCATCAACCAATAGCCCAAAATATGCAACTGCAAAAGGAATAAAACGAGAGCAATTTGATATTGAAGCTTCAGATGAAACTCCACAAACTAAAAAACATGATGCACTTGTTATTGTAGATGGTAAAGTTACTGACGCAAGAACACTTCAAAATATTCCAATTGAAGAGGTAGATTATACTATTGTTTTAAAAGAACCATTATATATTATTAATGGCGTTCAATATTCAGAACAAGAACTTTTTGGGCCAAACCCTACAAGTCCGTATGCGCCTCTAACCAAACAAGACATAATTAAAACCGTAATCTTACAAGAAGCAGATGCTGAAAAAGAATATGGTGATAAAGGTAAAAAAGGGGTGGTAATTATAACTACTAAAGACGGTAAGCCAAAGAAATAAAATCTTCTAAATAAATCATTCGTTTAATTAAATTAAAGTATCATGAAAAAAATCAAAATCTTTTCATTAGGGATAGCTATGCTTATAACTTTCCTTAATTTCGGAACAACAAATCATTCAAATCTAGCAACAAATTACAAAACCATTACAGGAATTGTAAGCGATGCTCTTGGTCCAATTGCTGGAGTAAACGTATTGGTAAAAGGAACCAAAAATGCAACTACAACTGATTTCGATGGAAAATACAGTATTGTAGCAAACGAAGGTGACATCCTAGAATTTACGTATACAGGAATGAAAAAGGCAAGTCTTTCTGTTGGAAAATCAAACATCGTAAATGCCTTTCTAACTGAAGATATTTTATCTGGAAGTGAAGTGATAGTGGTAGGTTCAACTAGTATTAAAAAAAGAGTTGACCAACAAACATCATCAACTCAAATTGTAAAAGCAGAAACAACATCAAAAGGATATGTTGGAAATGCTATTTTAGATGATAGCGCACCTGCATATTATCAAAACCAAAATATTTCACAACCATTATCTGGAAAAGTATCAGGTTTACAAATAAATACAACTAATAATGGTGTAAATCCTACCACTAGAATTGTACTTAGAGGAAATCGTTCACATTCTGCAAATAACCAAGCTTTAGTAGTTATTGACAATAAAATTACAACTGCTGAAGAGTTACAAAAATTAGCTCCTGAAAAAATTGAAGAAACACATGTTTTAAAAGGAACTCAAGGCGCTGCATTATATGGCTCTCAGGGTGTAAATGGCGTTATTATGGTCGTTACAAAAGACGGACTAAATAAAGAAGATAAAGCAAAATTCATAAGTGATATCAAGAACATCAAAAAACCTTTACCTGTAGTAGTTGAACCAAACAATGAAGACTACGAACTTTTCATTGAAAATCAATTTACAAGTCCAAAAAGTGAACCCCTTTCTACTTTCTCAATCGATGTGGATAATGCTTCATATACTAATATAAGACGTTTTATCAACCAAGGACAAAAAGTACCAAAAGATGCAGTTCGTATAGAAGAAATGATGAATTTCTTTAAATACAATTATGCACAACCTTCGTCAAAACATCCTTTTGCGATCCATACAGAATATAGCGAATGTCCATGGAATGAAAAGCACAAGTTGGTTAAAATAGGTTTACAAGGAAAAGAAATTGACAGTGATGTTTTACCCAACTCAAATTTTGTTTTTTTAATTGATGTTTCAGGTTCAATGAGCTCTCAAAACAAATTGCCTTTATTGAAAGAATCAATGAAAGTATTGGTTAACCAATTAAGAGCAAAAGACAAAGTTTCTATTGTAGTTTATGCAGGTGCAGCTGGATTAGTTTTACCACCAACTTCAGGAAACGACAAAGAAACAATCATCAAATCATTAGAAAATTTGAATGCTGGCGGAAGTACTGCTGGTGGAGCCGGAATTGAATTGGCATACAAAATTGCAGCAGAAAACTTCATTAAAGGTGGAAATAACCGTGTGATTTTAGCAACCGATGGTGATTTTAACGTGGGTGCTTCTTCAAACAAAGACATGGAAACATTGATTGAAGAAAAAAGAAAATCGGGTGTGTTTTTAACGTGTTTAGGCTATGGAATGGGAAATTATAAAGACAGTAAAATGGAAACTTTGGCCGATAAAGGAAATGGAAATTACGCTTATATTGATAACATTCAAGAAGCCAATCGTTTTCTTGGTAAAGAATTCAAAGGAAGTATGTTTACTATTGCAAAAGATGTAAAAATTCAAATTGAATTCAACCCAAAACATGTTCAAAACTATAGATTAATTGGTTACGAAAATAGAAAATTGCGTCCAGAAGATTTTAAAAACGATGCAATTGATGCTGGAGAATTAGGAAGCGGACATACCGTTACGGCTTTGTACGAAATTATTCCAACTGGTGTAGAGAGCACATTTGATAATTCAATTGATCCTTTAAAATACACGGAACAAAACACAAATTTTGAAAAATATGCAGATGAATTGGCAACGGTAAAATTCAGATACAAAAAACCAGATGGTGATAAAAGCATAGAAATGATTCAAGTAATTGAAAACAAATCAATAGCATTAGAAAAAGCTTCTGAAGATTTTAAATTTACAACCGCTGTGGCTTGGTTTGGATTAAAATTACGCGATTCTAAATTGGTAACCAATAAAACTTCAAAAGATATTAAAGCTTTAGCTTTACAAGGAAAAGCGATAGACAAAGAAGGTTATAAAGCGGAGTTCATTCGATTAATAGATGCTGTGAATTAAAAGGAATATTTTTATTTATCAAAAAACAGCGTTAATCTTAAAACACACTTAAATCACTATTTAAGTGTGTTTTTAATTATAAAAAATTAGTACATTTATTGAAAAATAAATATCTCATGAAAAAAATACTTATTGGTCTTTTAGTTCTTCTTGTTGCAATCCAATTTTTTCAAATTGACAAAACGAATCCGGTTGCAGATGAAAAATTGGACTTTCTTGTGATGAATAATACACCGCCAGAAATTGCTTCACAAATACAAGCATCTTGTTATGATTGTCATTCTAATAAGAGTAATTATCCTGCATATACTTATATTCAACCTGTTGGGTGGTTTGTAAAGAATCATATTGAAGAAGGAAAAGAACATTTAAATTTTTCTGAATTCGGAAATTATTCGGCTAAAAAACAAGCGCATAAATTAGAAGAAAGTTATGAAATGATTGAAAAAAGTGAAATGCCACTTTCAAGTTATACCATTATTCATAATGAAGCAGTTTTAGATGCAACACAAAAAGAAGTTTTAATCAGTTACTTCAAAGAAATTGAAAAAGGAATTAAAAAATAAATAGTTAACAAAAAAGCTCCAAATTATTGGAGCTTTTTTGTTAATTATATGTATTAGAGTTACTCTTTATATATTTAATTAATTCATTAAATAATGGATTAAATGTATTTCCATCAAATGCACCTACCCAAACTGTATCATAATATGTATCACCTACAAAAATCTCTTCAAAATTCTCAGGATTAATTAATTTTAATTGCAATCTATTCGACTTCTCTTTATTAGCATCAAATCTTAAAAATAAAAAATTTTTATATTTACGGTAAGCATTATTTATTCCAATGTTTCCACTTAAAGAACCTACTTCGTCCTGTTTGTTAGCTCTTATTATTTCTTTTTCTAAATCATCAAAAGTTATAACTCGCTCAAAAAAATTAATTTTTTCAGCCATCCCCTTCATATAGACACCATTTGGAACAACTAACAATGTTTTATTTGAATCTAAATCAAAAGCAATACTTTTTAATGTTTCAGATTCTTTTGATGCATTAAAATAGCCATTTTTATTTAAATCTGTTACTTTCATTACTGAACCACAACTTACTATTAATGTAGTAATAAGTAATAATAATGTTTTTTGTAATCTCATTTTTAAATTTGTTTTATTTATTGTTAATTATTTCTTCTCAAGTTCACGCATACTTTCCATTTTCTTATTCGCAAGGAAACCGTTCAAGTCTTCAAAATGTTCTACTACTCTCTTATCTTTAAATTCGAATACTTTTGTAGCCAATCCGTCTAAGAAATCTCTATCGTGAGACACTAAGATTAATGTTCCGTCAAAATCGCGTAACGCATCTTTAATGATGTCTTTCGTTTTCATGTCTAAGTGATTGGAAGGCTCATCTAAAATTAATAAGTTAACGGGTTCCAACAATAATTTGATCATTGCTAAACGTGTTTTTTCTCCTCCAGATAACACTTTTACTTTTTTCTGAATATCATCGCCTTGGAACATGAACGCTCCTAAGATGTTTTTAATTTGGGTACGAATATCGCCAACCGCAATTCTATCAATTGTTTCAAAAATTGTTCCGTTTTCATCTAATAATGAAGCTTGATTTTGAGCAAAATAACCAATTTGTGCATTGTGACCAATTTCTACACTACCGCTATTGATTTCGATTTCTTTCATAATCGCCTTAATCATAGTCGATTTTCCTTCTCCATTTTTTCCTACGAAAGCAACTTTTTCTCCTCTTTCAATTACTATATTGGCATCTTTAAAAATAACTTTTTCGCCATAGCTTTTATGTAAATCTTTAACCACAACCGGATATTGACCCGAACGAACTGAAGGTGGAAATTTTAATTTCAATGCCGAATTATCTACTTCATCAACTTCAATTGGAACAATTTTTTCCAACATTTTTACACGTGATTGCACCGATTCGGTTTTTGAGAACGTTCCTCTAAAACGATCAATAAACGCTTGGTTTTCTGCAATAAACTTTTGTTGTTCGTCGTATGCTTTTTGTTGGTGAACTCTTCTGTCTTTTCTTAATTCTAAATAATGAGAATATTTGGCTTTATAATCGTAAATTCTTCCCATTGTAACTTCAATAGTACGATTGGTAATATTATCAACAAACGCTCTATCGTGTGAAATTACCATAACTGCTTTCGCTTGATTAACTAAGAAATCTTCTAACCATTGAATACTGTCCATATCCAAGTGATTGGTTGGCTCATCTAATAGAATTAAATCGGGTTTCTTTAAAAGAATTTTAGCTAATTCAATTCGCATTCTCCAACCTCCAGAAAACTCACTTGTTGAACGATTTAAATCTTTGCGTTCAAAACCTAAACCTTTTAAAACTTTTTCAACTTCAGCTTCATAGTTCACTTCTTCAATGGCGTAGTATTTTTCAGAAAGTTCAGAAACACGCTCAATTAACTTCATGTACGCATCACTTTCATAATCGGTACGAATGGTTAATTGCTCGTTGATTTCATCCATTTCTTTTTTCATATCTAAAACTTCAGCAAACGCTTTTGAAGTTTCTTCCATAACCGTACAATCGTCGTTTGCTAACAAATGCTGTGGCAAATAAGCAATTACAGCTTCTTTTGGTGCCGAAATATTTCCGCGTGTTGGTTTATTTTGACCCGCAACAATTTTAAGCAATGTAGATTTACCTGCTCCATTTTTACCCATTAAGGCAATTTTGTCGTTTTCATTTATGGCAAAAGTTACTTCACTAAATAGTGTAGTTCCACCAAATTCTACCGCTATATCATTTACTGTAATCATTATAAAAGAGTTAAAAGTCGAAAGCTATAAGTCAAAAGACAAATAACTATAAATTTTGAAGCTGCAAAGATAGATTAATTTCGAAATGAAGCAATTGGAAAACACACTACTTTAATCCTTTATTTGCAATTATTTAAAAATGTCAATTCGAGTGTTTTTTGTGTAGTGAAACAGAACAAAAAACGTATCGAGAATCGTTTTTAGCACTAATTTTCTCTTCTCGATACATTTTCTATCAAAAATTACTCGAAGTGACGAAAATCATCATAAAAAACTAATTGCACCCAAAAAGGTTATTTACATTGATTTAACTTATGTTAATTGCTTGCATTCAAATAACTTCTTATCTTTGATTAAATCTTAAATGAAATATAAAGACATGAAAAAAATAGCAGTATTTGCATTTGCTGTAGCTTTATTAACTACAAGCTGTAAAAAAGAAGAAAAAAATGAAGTAATTGTTGAACCAACTCCAGAGGTTTCTGGTTTAAAAATCATTACTGATTCTACAAAAGTAAATTGGACTGCGTTTAAAACAACCGAGAAAATTGCAGTTGGAGGAAGTTTCAAATCAATTGAATTAAAAGATACAAAAACTGGTGAAACACCTGAAGAAGTTTTAGAAGGTGCTGCTTTTTCTATTCCTGTAAGTAGTTTGTATACAAACAATCCAGATAGAGATTCAAAACTTTTGAAATTTTTCTTTGGAACATTAAAAAACACTGAGTTATTGGCAGGAACACTAAATTTTAGAGAAGGAAAATGCTACATGACACTTACAATGAATGATGTTACTAAACAAATTGTAACTGAATATACATTTGAAAATAAGGTATTTACTTTAACTTCTACACTAAACTTGGTAGAGTTTGGTGGTGAAAAAGCAGTTGCTGCAATAAACGAAGCCTGCCTTGAATTACATAAAGGAAAAGATGGTGTTAGTAAAACCTGGGAACTTGTAGATATTAAAGGCTCTGTTCTTTTTGAATAAACACAAAAACATATTATAAAAAAACCCTGAATGTTCAGGGCTTTTTTATGTTAAAGATTCATCTTAAAATCTTCAATGACTTGTTCTGCTAATGGCAGTTCGCGCTCTTCTATGAAAAGCTCTACTGCTAAGCCTGTATTACCAAAACCAGCTGTTCTGGCAGCTTGCATATTGTTTTTTACTACAGGAAAAATATCTATTTCCTCTAATTTTTGTTGCAATCCAATTGCTAGAATCTCACTTCCCGAAAAAATCTTTACTAATGCCATATCTCTATTTTTTTATTAACTAATCTTCAATTTCTTCATCTTTTTCTATTTCTAAAAAAAGAGGTTCAATCATTATTTTTTCTGCAAGAAATTCTACTTTTTCAGTTATTTCATTACAAAAGAAAATTCTTTGTGCTTTTCCAATACTTTCGGACATTCTATGAATTACAGTGTCAAGTCTATTTTTAAACAAAATATCTGCATCATCTACAATTACCATCAAAAGACGGTTTACATTGAAACCTGCCGTAGAAAACAACATATTTAATTTATTTGGTGTACCTATTAAGACATCAACACCCATTGAAATTTGGTTTTTATCTTCATCTAAATCGCTTTTCTCATGAACTCCATAAGCGCTTAGGTCATTGAATTTACCAAGTTGGTCAAATAACCTTACCATTTCTAATACTTGTTCTTTATCTTGAACATAAATTAATGCTCTTGGTGATTCTTCACCTTCGCATTTTAATTTTTGCAATACATTAATAACAATTGTTGTTGTTTTTCCTGATTTTCTATCCGATTGAACAATACAATCAACTCCACTTTTTATGGTAGAAAAAGAATCTCTTTGCAACTCATTTGCCTCTGTTAATCCATGCAAGATTAAACCTTGTTGTAACTCTTCGTTTATTTTTTTTAATTGCATTTTATTTTGGGTAATGGGTTTTAGGTAATTGAAAATAGGGCTAACTATTGCCGATAAACAATATCCTTTTACCTAATTTATTTACTTGCGAATAATTTTACATCTTGTTCTGAAATTTCAGTTCCGCCAAGAATAATTAAACGCTCAATTACATTTCTTAATTCTCTAATATTACCTGTCCAATCATATTCTTGTAACAATTGAATTGCTTTTTTAGAAAACACTTTTTCAACTATACCTTGTTCTTCGGCAATTTTGGTTGTAAAATGTTCAATAAGCATTGGAATATCTTCTCTACGCTCATTTAAGGCTGGTACTTTTATTAATATTACAGCTAAACGATGGTACAAATCTTCGCGAAAGCGTCCTTCTTCAATTTCTTTTTTTAAATCTTTGTTAGTTGCTGCAACCACACGAACATCAACTTTAATATCTTTATCTGCACCAACTCTTTGAATTAAATTTTCCTGTAATGCACGAAGTACTTTTGCTTGTGCAGGCAAACTCATATCGCCTATTTCATCTAAGAAAATAGTTCCTTTATTTGCAGCTTCAAACTTTCCTGCTCTATCTTTAACTGCCGATGTAAAAGCACCTTTAACATGACCAAACAATTCACTTTCTATCAATTCAGAAGGAATTGCGGCACAGTTTACTTCTATTAACGGATTTGCGCTACGATCACTTTTTTCGTGTAATTGATGGGCTACTAATTCTTTACCTGTTCCATTAGGCCCCGTAATTAAAACTCTAGCATCTGTAGGAGCAACTTTATCAATCATTGTTTTTATATGATTTATGGCCTCACTATCTCCTATCATTCTATAGTTTTTGCTGACTTTCTTTTTTAGAATTTTATTTTCAACAACTAACTGTTTTCTGTCTAATGCATTTCTAACCGTGTTTAACAACCTGTTTAAATCTGGCGGTTTAGAAATATAATCAAAAGCACCTAAACGCATTGTATTAACAGCAGTTTCTAAATCTCCATGACCTGAAATCATAACCATAGGAGTTTCAGGCTTTATTTTTTTAGCAGCTTCTAAAACTTCAACACCATCCATTTTCGGCATTTTAATGTCGCAAAGCACTAAATCGTAATCTTCATTTTTGATTTTTTCAATTCCCTGTAAACCATCTTCTGCTTCATCAACCTGATAAGTATCGCTTTCTTCAGAAAGAATTTTAGTTAAAACTCTTCTAATCGCTGCTTCGTCTTCAATTACTAATATTTTTGGCATTCTAAATTTTTTATTTTTTTAATAATTACAAAAACTATGCCTTTGTAATAACATGAATATCTCTCTGCGGAAATGGAATGGAAACGTTATTTGCTCTAAAAGCAGCATCAATTCTAAACCTTAAATCACTTTGAATTCCTGGACTATTCATTCCATTATCTACATAAAAGTATAATGAAAAATTTAGTGATGAGTCTGCAAAGTCTTCAAATAGGACTATTGGTTTAGGTTCTTTTACTACTTCTGGGGTTTCTTCAGCACATTCCAATAATATTTTTTTTACTATCTGCACATCGCTTCCATAAGCTACACCAACATTCACTTGTTCTCTATTAGTAAAACTATTTTGTGTCCAATTAAACAAAGTATCTAACATAAATTTATGGTTGGGAATAACCATAACTCTATTGTTACGCGTAACAACCCTTGTTGTTCTTAATTTTATTTCTAAAACTTTTCCAACCCTTCCATCTACTTCTACAATATCACCAACATGTAAAGATTGATCAATAATAATTAGAATTCCTGAAATAATATCTTGAAATAATTGCTGTAATGCAAAACCTAAACCTACTAATAAAGCTGCAGACGCAGTTAAAAGTACACTCATATCAACTCCAGAAACATCAAGTGCAAAAATGAATGCAAAAATAAATACGATATATCTTATGAACTGAAAAAAACTAATGAATTTATTTTTTTCTTCTTTAGGCAACTTTCTAGTTAAAAAAATTCTAATTGCTTTTAAGATTAATCCAGTAGTAATTAATACAACAACCAATAAAGTAATGGTACCAATTGTTATGTCAATCTCTTTTCCGTCAATAATCTTAAAGTTTAAAATCTCTTTAATAGTTTCAATCATATTTTAGTATTTTAACCATTTGTATAGCTCTTTCCAGGTTGGTTTTTTTCCGTACATTAAAATACCTACTCTGTATATTTTAGCAGCAAACCACACTACAAAGATAAACGTTCCAAACAATAAAACGATAGAAAGTATCAATTGCCATAAAGGAACTCCAAATGGAATACGCATTAACATAACAATTGGCGATGTTAAAGGAATAATAGAAAATACTGTTGCTACCATTCCGTGCGGATCATTAATAACTGTAAAGAAACCAACATAAACACCTAGCATTAATGGCATGATTACAGGCAACATAAATTGTTGAGAGTCGGTTTCAGAATCAACTGCAGCTCCGATAGCTGCATAGAACGAACTATATAAGAAATAACCACCTATGAAATAAATGATAAAACAAGTTACTAATGTTCCTAATGGTAAATTCCAAATTTCATTAAAATACAATTGAATTTTAGAAATAGCTTCAGTTGATTGTGCTGCTTCCATCATCTCTGGAGTTAAACTTGAACTTGCTCCCATTTGTATTCCAAAAAATGTTTGTGCTACAAAAAATAAAATTGTTCCTACAATAGCCCAAATAATGAATTGTAAAATTCCTGCTAATGAAGTTCCAATGATTTTACCCATCATAAGTTGAAAGGGTTTAACCGATGAAATGATGATTTCGATTATACGATTGGTTTTTTCTTCAATTACACTTCTCATAACCATATTACCGTATATAATGATAAACATCATAATTAAGTAACCAAATATTCCTCCAATACCTACTTTAATTTCGTTTAATCCTTTTAAGCTTTCTCCTCCCGAAAACTTTGATAATTTTAAAGTTGAATCCGCTTTAGCTTTATCAATTTTATCTGCGTCTAGACCCAGTGTTTTTAATCTATCAGATGTAAGGGTGGAATCTACCACTTTTTCAACTTTAGAAATGAATTCTAAACTTGGGCTATCTTCAGAAATGTATTCCACTTTATCTAATAACAACTGTAATGAATCTACTTTTGGTATAAACAGTAAACCTTCATAATTATTATTAGCAGTGTCTTTTGCAACATCAATTGGCATTAAAGACAAATCGATATAATGCGTATGTTTTGTGTTTTTAAAATTATTTTTCAACAATCCGCTTTCGTCATGAATAGCGATTTCTGTAATAGAATCTTTATTCATACTTGACAGGTATCCAATTAAAAAAGACATCCCTACAAATAAAAGTGGCCCTAGGAAAGTCATCACAATAAATGACTTATTACGAACTTTCGCTATGAATTCTCTTTTTATAATTAAACTTAAAACGTTCATATATTCTTTATTTTAATTGGCGATTTATTTACTAACTGATTGAATAAAAATATCATTTACACTTGGTATTTTCTCAACAAAATGAGTTACTTGACCAAAATTGGTTAAAATTGACAACAGTTCATTTGAGTTTAAATTCCCTAACTCTACTTCAAGTTTAATATCTTCATTCAATGATTTAAAATTAGTAGGTCCAACTTTAAATTTTTGAGTTAACTGAACCATTAAACCTTCAATATTTTGAGTTAAAATTCCGACTTGGAAAGTATTTGATCTGTATTGTCTTTTAACTTCAGATAGTTTTCCTTCGATTAATTTATTAGATTGATGAATTAATGCAATATAATCACACATTTCTTCGACACTTTCCATTCTATGTGTTGAAAAGATAACTGAAGTTCCGTTTTTATTCAATTCAATTATTTCGTCCTTAATTAAATTTGCATTTACGGGGTCAAAACCAGAAAATGGTTCATCAAGAATTAATAATTTTGGTTTGTGTAGAACAGTTACCACAAACTGAATTTTTTGAGCCATTCCTTTTGAAAGTTCTTGGATCTTTTTGTCCCACCAACCTTCAATTCCTAGCTTTTCGAACCAATATTTCAATTGTTTTTTAGCTTCTTGGTAAGAAAGTCCTTTTAACTGAGCTAAATACAAACATTGTTCCCCTACTTTCATGGACTTATACAGTCCTCTCTCTTCAGGCAAATAACCAATATATTGAACATCATCTGGCATTAATTTCTTACCATCCAAAAATACTTCTCCAGAGTCTGGCATTGTAATTTGATTGATGATACGAATTAAAGTCGTTTTACCAGCTCCATTTGGACCTAACAAACCATAAATACTTCCTTTAGGTACCTCTAAAGAAACATTACTTAAGGCATTATAATTGCCAAATTGTTTAACTACGTTTTGAACTTTTAAAATAGAATCCATTCTAAAATTTTTAAGTGATGTAAATTAGTACGAAAAGCAAGCCTTTTGTTACAAAAAAACCCACCCTATTTTGCAATAGGATGGGAAAATTGCTATGAAAAAGAAAATTCACTTTTTAATGCAAAAAAGTGAATTCCAAATGTATATAATTTTATTGAATTATGAAAACATATCTTTTACTTTCTCAAAAAAAGACTTATCTGACTTTTCTGGATTTGGAATAAAATTCTCATCATTCAACATTTTTTCAAAAAAATGTTTCTGTTCTTTATTTAAAGTTTTTGGAGTCCAAACATTAACATGAACCAGTAAATCACCAGTTCCATAACTATTTATACTTGGCACACCTTTACCCTTTAGTCGTAAAATTTTACCCGACTGAATTCCTTCATCAAGTTTAATTCTAACTTTCCCCGAAACAGTTTCAATTTCTTTAGAAATTCCCAAAGCGGCTTCAGGAAAACTTACATACAAATCATAATGTAAATTTTCACCTTCACGTTTTAAAAATTCGTGTTCTAACTCTTCAATTGCAACAATTAGATCTCCAGAAACACTATTTGAACCCGGAGCTTCGTTTCCTTTACCGGAAACTTTTAACTGCATTCCGTCAACTACACCAGCAGGGATTTTAATAGAAACAGTATCATCTTGAAGTATCATTCCTTGCGCATCTGCACCTTGAGGTTTATTGTCGAGCATTTGTCCAGCTCCACCACAAGAAGTACATGTAGTTGCAGTTTGCATTCTTCCTAAAATGGTATTCGCAATTTTCATTACTTGACCGCTACCGTTACAAGTAGGACATGTTCTATACGTTACGCCTTGTGCTTGGACTTTACGCTTTACTTTTACTTTCTTCTCAACACCGTTAACAATTTCTTCTAAAGTTAGTCTTACTTTAATACGTAAATTACTTCCTTTTACACGTCTTTGACCACCGCCAAATCCGCCTCCAAAACCACCTCCACCTCCGAAAGCACTTCCGAAAATATCACCGAATTGACTGAAAATGTCGTCCATATTCATATGTCCGCCACCGCCATAACCGCCTCCTGCACCATCAAATGCTGCATGACCGTATTGATCGTATTTTGCTTTTTTATTAGGGTCGCTTAACACTTCGTATGCTTCAGCGGCTAATTTAAAGTTCTCTTCTGCAGAAGCATCACCAGGATTTTTATCAGGGTGAAACTCGATTGCCTTTTTTCTATAAGCTTTTTTTATTTGGGAAGCATCAGCACTTTTGCTAATACCTAATATTTCGTAAAAATCTTTTTTCATTCTCTAAGTTAAATTCATTAAAAAAGCAAAACGGGATTATTGACCGATAACTACTTTTGGGAAACGGATAATTTTATCTCCCAATTTATATCCTTTTTCAAGCACATCTACAATTTTACCTTTCAGGTCGTCTGAAGGAGCTGGAATTTGAGTAATCGCTTCTGCAAAATCTGCATTAAAAACATCTCCTATCCTAACTTCAACCTCTTCTAAACCTTTAGAAACTAAAGTGTTTTTTAATTTTTCATGAATGAGCTCAACTCCCTTAACAATAGCTTCGTCTTCAGATTTAACAATTTGTGTCATAGCTCTGTCAAAATCGTCCATTACTGGCAACATGGCCTGTAAAACTTCTTGATTTGCAGTTTTAAACAAATCTATACGTTCTTTTGCCGTTCTTCTTTTGTAATTTTCAAATTCTGCAAATAATCTTAAATGCTTATCTTTTTCTTTTGCTAAATCTTCCGTAAGCTGCTCTTCAACAGTTAATTCTGGCTGTTGTACTTCTTGATTTTCTGAAACATTCTCTTCTTGTACAATTTCTTTCTCAATGTTTTCAGTATTATCCTGACTCATATATTTGCGTATTTTTTTAAACATTTTACTATTTTAAATATAATTGCAAATGTATTGCCAAATGTTTAAAAATGTCAAATTGTCATATAGTCTTTTTTAATTTAAAAAAAGTGACTATATTTATTGGAACTTAATACTTTATATATTGAGTGAAGTTTTTATTTAACCTTAATATTGATTCTATGAAAAAAATTTTGTTATTAGGAATTGGAGTTTTATTATTTGTAAGCTGCAAAAAAGAAGAAAAAATTGAACCCACAACTGTAGAAACTGGTATTAGCGGTATGTTTATTACAGATTCTACCTCAACTTTAAACTGGACTGGATCTAAGCAAACCGGTAAACATAGTGGAACTATTAAAATTAAAACCGGGGGATTTACTGTTGAAAATGGTAAAATAACTGATGGCAAATTTACCATTGATATGAATTCTATTTCAGTAGATGATTTAGAAGGTGATGATAAAATAAATTTAGAAGAACATTTAAAAGGAACTAAACCAGACGTTGTAGATCATTTTTTTAATGTTGTAAAATACCCTGAAGCGACTTTTATAGTTACTGGTTTTATGAATGAAAATGGATCTGATATGCTTGAAGGAGATTTAACCATAAAAGATAAAACAAATAAAGTAAAGTTTGCCGTTTCATTAACAGAAGCAGATGGCTTTGTAACTATGAGTTCACCAGAATTTAAAATTGATAGAACGCAGTGGGGAGTAAATTATGGTTCAAAATCAATATTTAGTGATTTAGGAGACAAATTTATCAATGATGATATTGCACTACAAATTAACATGAAAGCAAAAAAATAGTACCTTATTAAAATAAAAAAAAGCACTCAATGAGTGCTTTTTTTTATTTTAATAAATCTTGAAGCGCTTTATCTAATGCTGCATATTTAAATTGAAAACCTTTATCTAAAAGTTTTCTTGAACTTACATTTTGACTTGAGAATAAAATTTCATGCATTTCACCAAGAAGTAATTTCATTACAAATTTTGGAATATTTGGCAAAAACAAAGGCTTATTAAGTTGTTTTGCAATTGCTTTAGTTAACTCTTTATTTGTTACAGGATAGGGAGAAACTGCATTATAGACTCCTTCAAGTTTATGTGTAATTGCAAAATAGAAAACATTAACTAAATCTTGTAAATGTATCCAAGATTGGAATTGCTCACCTGTTCCGAAAGAAGAACCTAAACCGTACCTAATAGGTTGTGTCATTTTTTGAAGCGCACCACCCTCTTTTGCTAAAACAATACCTATTCTTATTTTTAAAACTTTTATTGATAATTTTTCAAATTCTGCAACTTCATTTTCCCAGTGATTAACTACTCTACCTAAAAATGAATCATCTACTTTGCTAAAATCTTCTTGATATACTTGATTTAGACTATTGGGATAAATCCCAATAGCAGAAGCTGAAATAACTTGCTTTACTTGATGATTTATTTTATCTAAAGTTTTATATAATAACTTTGTAGATTTAACTCTACTTTCAATAATTTCTTGTTTATAACTATTTGTCCAGCGACTTGCTACATTTGCTCCTGCTAAATGTACAATAACATCAACCTCATCAAAAGCATTTTCATTTATTTCACCAGCAATAGGATTCCAAAAAAAACCTTTGTAATTGGTTTCATTAGCTATTTTGTTTCTAGAAGTTGTCAAATAATTTACTGATATGCCATTTTGTAAAAGAATTTTTATCAATCCATTACCAACTAATCCAGTTGCACCTGTTATTAAAACTTTCATTAGAAATTATTTTCTTCAAAGTTACAAATGAAAAGAGGTAATTAAAAGGTAATTAACTTATCTTAACAGTTGTTGAAAAAAACTATTTACGAACTCTAATAGACCATTCAAATTGCATTTCTGAAACTTGTTCCCCGTTTTCATTTACACCAACTGAAGTTAACCAAATAGTTTGCCCTTCCATTGAATCAATAGCTTCTTGTATTACTTCTTTAATTAAGTCTCCTTGATTGCAAGTAAAAGTAATTCTTCCCGTAGCCTTTTTTGTAAAAGTAGATTTATTATTAGCTACTAACATTGATATACTTTTACCACTTTTCTTTACTTGAAGCATAACTAATGCCCCAGTAGTGAATTCAGCCGCCATTGCTTGAACCGCAAAATACATAGAATTAAATGGATTTTGGTTGAACCATCTATATTTAACAGTAGCCTCACATTTCACTTCAGTAATAGATTTTACTCTAACTCCGCTCCAAAATGCAGATGGTAATTTAAAGAATATAAATGTGTTTAATTTTGAGGGAGTAAATTTCATTTTATCAATATTTTTTGTAAAAATACAAAAAATACTATGCATACCTATAATTTTTAAAAATGTTAAATTTATGTTAAATTTAAGTACTATGTGTTACATAATACCTTTTTTTAGACATATATTTGTATAAGAAATTAATAGCTATAGTATAATTATGGAAACTTCAAACGAAAAAAGCACTGCTACATTAATACATTTAACAACATTATGTCAATACATAATACCTTTTAGCAATTTTATTTTACCATTATTAATATGGTCAAATAAAAAAAATGATTCAAAGTTTATTGATCATCATGGAAAACAAGCATTAAATTTTCAATTAAGTATATTATTATACACAGTTGTCTTTTTAATAATTGCAGTACCTACATTTATATTATGGTTAATTAATATAATTGATATTTCGAAAGTTAACGAGCGTGAAATGTTTTTAAATGAAATAATAACAAATCAAAATATAACTGGGTATGCTATTTTAGGTTTTATAGCCATTTTGATATTATTCTTTGTTAAGCTTAGTGAGTTTTTCTTAATAATATATGCTTCGGCTAAAACATCAAACGGAGAATATTATAAATATCCATTAACAATACCGTTTTTAAAATAAATCATCAATTCAATCAAAAATCAAAAAATGAACAGTTTAATCAAAAAAATCAAAAAGTATTATGAACATTGAAAACACAAAAGCTCAAATGAGAAAAGGTGTTTTGGAATTTTGCATCCTATCTGTCTTAAAAGAAAAAGATGCTTACACTTCTGAAATACTTGAAACTCTTAAAGAAGCAAAGCTACTAGTTGTTGAAGGAACAGTTTATCCTTTACTAACACGACTAAAAAACGATGGCTTATTAAGTTATCGCTGGGAAGAGTCAACATCTGGACCGCCAAGAAAATATTATGGCCTAACAGAAGATGGCAAAGAATTTTTATTAGAATTAAATACAACCTGGACAGAACTATCTGATGCGGTAAATATTATAACAAGTCAAAACTAAAAGTCATGAACAAAACAATAAGTATAAATTTAGGAGGTTATTTTTTTCATATAGATGAAGATGCCTATCAAAAGTTATCAAGATACTTTGATGCCATAAAACGTTCACTTTCTTACGAAGGTAGAGATGAAATTATTAAAGACATTGAAAGTAGAATTGCTGAACTTTTTCAAGAGCGTTTACAAAACGAAAAACAAGTTGTTGGAATTAAAGAAATCGATGAAGTAATTTCTATTATGGGACAACCTGAAGATTATAAAATTGATGAAGACACTTCTTCAAATTATAATTCTGATTTTTCTAGTACTAGATCATATTCAAATACTAGAAAACTTTATAGAGACAAAGATAATTCAATGTTAGGTGGAGTTATATCAGGACTTGGTCATTATTTAGGTATAGATCCTTTATGGTTAAGAATAATCATGGTAATATTATTTTTCGGATTTGGAACTGGTTTATTAATCTATATTATTTTATGGATTTTAGTACCCGAAGCGATAACAAACAATCAAAAATTAGAAATGAAAGGGGAACCAATAAATATTTCTAATATTGAAAAAAAAGTAAAAGAAGGATTTGATGATATAACTGGAAAAATAAACAATTTGGATCATCAAAAAATTGCTAATACTGCGAAATCAGGAGCAAATCAAGTTGCTTCAACGATAGGAGATCTATTTTTAACAATTTTCAAAGCATTTGCAAAAATAATTGGTGCTTTTATGATGTTCTTTTCATCAATGGCCTTATTGGGAATCACTATAGCGTCAATCATAATGATATTTTCTTCTTCATTATCAGACAAAATGAAATTCAATTTTATGGATACACCATTTGATTCAGATGTTCCATTTTGGTTACAAGGAATTTTATTACTGTTTACCGTTGGAATACCATTCCTGTTTTTAATTATTTTAGGTTTAAAACTATTATTAAACAACATGAAGCCAATGGCTAATTATGTAAAATATGGTTTAATTGCTATTTGGGTAATTGCTTTAAGCGCTAGTATCTATCTAGGAATACAACAAGCAAAACAGGTTGGTTTTAAAGGCAAAGTGGTTCAAAAAGAATATTTAAACATTCAGTCTACTGATACACTTTTTATAAAAATGGAAATAAATGATTTCTATACGAAAAATGTAAATAGAAGAAGAAATGCAGAGTACACTCACGATGAACAAAATAATGAAATTATTTATTCAACAAATGTAAGGTTACATTTAATGAGAACTGATAAAGACGTTCCTTATTTCCAAATTGAAAAAACAGCAGATGGAAAATCTATTAATGAAGCTAAAAACAGAGCTGAAAAAATAAATTATCATTTTGAGGTTAAAGGGAATAAAATTAACTTAGATAATTATTTAACTACAGGTTTTAAAAATAAATACAGAGACCAAGAAGTACATGTTTATCTTTATTTACCAAATGGATTTGTAATATTTCCAGATGAATCAATAAGTGATTACTTAACATCTAACAATTCAGATATTGGGAAATATTATGGTCATGAAGGATACTTTTACAAAGTTAATGGCTCTGAGTTAGATTGTTTAAATTGTATTGAAGAAAATGATGGAATTGAAATCAATGAAGACATTAATTCAAATGCATCAACAACACTATATTATGATGAAAATGGTGTTTTAGTAAAAAAAGTCATCAATTCTGAAAAAACAATTGAAGAAATTAAAGATGAAATAAAATCTGAAATTCAAAAAATCAAAGTAGAAATCAACTAAATTAACTAAAAATGAAAACAGCAATTAAATTATTCTCTTTATTATTAATCATTGGATTTACTTCATGTAAAAGTGATATTAATTTTGGAAAAGGTATTGACGGAAGTGGAAATGTTATAACTGAAAAAAGAAATATTAGTCAAAAATTTACTAAAATTTCAACAAGTTCAGGTGTTAATGTTATTTTAGAACAAGGAAGTCCAACTATGGTTGAAGTAGAAACAGATGATAATTTAATTGAACATGTTGTTACTGAAGTAGAAAATGGAACATTAGTAGTAAAAATACAAGGTAACATTAGTATGATGACTTCAATAAACGTAAGAATTAAAACAGAAACAATCTCTAGTTTAGAATCATCAAGTGGTTCGTCAATAAAATCTAAAAATACAATTAACGGTTCCTCTATAGCCTTAAAATCGAGCAGTGGAAGTGAAATTAAAGTTGATTTAGAGTATGAAAGTGTAAGCTGTGAATCTTCAAGTGGAAGCGAAATTAAGGCCTCTGGAAAAACATTGCGTTTAGAAACTAAATCATCTAGTGGAAGTGAAATTGACGCGAGTAATCTTGCAGCAAACGAAGTTTATGCACAATCTACTAGTGGAAGTTCTACAACTGTAAATCCTATTGTAAAATTAGATGGAAAAGCTTCAAGCGGAAGTTCTATTGATTATATTAAAGAGCCTAAAAAAGTAACAAAAGAAGAAACCTCGGGCGGAAGAGTGGATAAGGAATAATTCCATTAAGCTTGTCTTTAACAAACAATTAATATTTAATTAACAGCATTAAAATTACAATTAATTAAATTTACGTTTTAATAAAAAAATCTAAAGTCATGATAAAACTAGTTGTCCAAATAATAGAATTTGTATTTACGTTTATCATTAACATTATACAATCAATATTTTAATTAATACAAAATTCAAACATCAGTTCTTTCACTGATGTTTTTTTTTATATTTGTCGCACAAGTAATTTAATATTATTTCAAAATAATATAAATGGAATGATTATTGAATTAGCATACAAAACAAATAAATTCATTAGAATGAAAAAAATTACACTTATATTTTTATTAGTATTATCTACTTCATTAACATTTGGTCAAAAAAAAGAAAGAATTAAAGGTTCTAAAATTGTTACTTTAAGCATCAAAAAACTTGAAAATTTTCAGAATATAGATATTGAAGACAACTTAGAAATATATTTGGTAAAAGCAGATTCTGCATCTTTAGAAATTGAAGCAGATGATAATTTGCACGATGTAATAAATTATACTGTTTTAGGAAATACTTTAAGAATAAATTCGCTGAAAGATGTTTACGGAGAAAAGAAATTTTCAATTAGAATTAATTATACTGATAATTTAAAACTAATTACCGCAAAACATGACACTAAGCTTCATGCTTTAGCAGACATTGAATTAGAAAACATTACAATTAAAAACTATGACAATTCACGTTCATTTTTAAATGTAAAGTCAAAACTTTTTGCCATCATGCTAAATGATAAGTCAGAAGCTGAATTAAATATTAAAGCAGACAACACAACTATTGAGGTTAGTAAAGATGCAGAAGTAAAAGCATTAATTGCTTCGCCGATAGTTAAAATTGATTTATACCAAAAAGGAAAAGCGATAATTGAAGGTGATGCAGCTTCGGCAAAAGTAAGGTTAGATAATAGTTCAGACTTAATCGCTAAAAACTTTACTATTTCAAATTTAGAAATTACAACAGAGAGCTATTCTAAAGCAATTGTAAATGTTGCTAAAAATATTAAAATATCTGCTGCAGGAAAATCAGAAATTGAATTACTTGGTGAACCAAAAATTGAAATTATAAAATTCACTAACAATACAACTTTGTATAAAAAAGAAAAGTAATAATCTCTTTAAAATCAACATAAAAAAATACCGAATTAATTTAATTCGGTATTTTTTTTATCTATTAATTTAAAAATTAATCTTTAGAAGCTAAATATCGCTCTGCATCTAATGCAGCCATACAGCCTGTACCAGCAGCAGTAACCGCTTGTCTATAAACATGATCTGCAGCATCTCCACCAACAAAAACACCCGCTACATTTGTTTTAGAAGTTCCTGGGATGTTTTTAATATAACCTGTTGCGTCTAAATCTATATAATCCTTAAAAATATCAGTATTTGGTTTATGACCAATAGCTACAAAAAATCCAGTTGCAGGAATTTCTGTTAACTCTCCAGTAACATTGTTTTTTAGTCTTACACCTGTAACCACTTGCCCATCTCCTAAAACCTCATCCGTTTCAGTATTGTACATAATGGTAATGTTTTCTGTTTTACGTACTCTTTCAGCCATAATTTTAGAGGCTCTAAATTCATCTCTTCTTACAACCATTGTAACTTTAGTACACAGTTTAGATAAATAATGAGCTTCCTCACAAGCACTATCACCTGCTCCAACAATTACAACTTCTTGATTTCTGTAAAAGAACCCATCACAAACTGCACAAGCAGATACTCCACCTCCTAATTGTAGGTATTTTTGTTCAGAAGGCAATCCTAAATATTTAGCAGAAGCTCCTGTAGAAATAATTACCGTTTCACAGTGTATTTCTTTTGTATCGTTAATCCAAACTTTGTGAACATCGCCGCTAAAGTCAACTTTTGTTGCCCAACCATCGCGAACATCAGTTCCAAAACGTTCTGCTTGACCTTGTAATTGAATCATCATTTCTGGTCCCGTAACACCATCTACATAACCAGGAAAGTTCTCAACTTCATTAGTAGTTGTTAATTGACCACCAGGCTGAGTTCCTTGATATAAAACTGGGTTCATATTTGCTCTAGCAGCATAAATTGCTGCAGTATAACCAGCAGGACCTGAACCTATAATTAAGCATTTAACTTTTTCAATTGTATCTGACATAATTGTATTGTATTGTTTATAAAGTTCAAAAGTAATAAATTTGAAAGTATTGAAGTGTTATATAAATTACAAAAAACCAATTTAACTATAATTTAATTTTATAATACTCTGTATATCTTAAAACAATTTAACTATTTCCAAGCATAATAACAACTTTGACTGTAAAGTCCTCTGAGATTTTTATCAGAAATCCAATCGTAATTTGTTTTGATGAAATTTTCGAATACAGAAAAAGTAATAAACTCAATTTCGTTTTCTTTTTTTACAGGATTATCATAAACGAAATCGTTAGCCAATTTATTTACTTTTTTACATAATTTATCACATGCGTTTAATTCTGACGGAGTCAGATTAGGATATTTAGCTAATAATCTATCGTTTATTTCTAGCAACCAATTCTTTCCAAATTCCATTGAAAAATTTAATCCTGAATTTAATATTTCATTTGATAACTTCATTTTAAATGATTTCCTAAAATTCTTTATAATTTACATGTGATATATTTTAATTTAAATGATTTTCTTTACAATCATCTATTAAAATTTCAGAATTAAATTCGAGTCCGTCTTTAAAATAAATTAAGTTACCAAGATAATTAAGACTATCATTTTTACACTGTTTTAACTCAAAATAAGCCATTTTTTGCTCTTGATAATTATCTAATTCTTCACTACTAAATCCGCCCGGATCTTCTTTATTTTCTATGAAATGTTTTGTTCCATTACTAAAACCCCAAGCAGTAGTATATACGTAAAAACGTATTCTGTTTTCCTCAATGTTGTTTTTATTCCAAACAAACTGATTATTCATATCTTGAAGAACTTTATTTTTTATACTCTTATTTAATGAATCTCTGTCTTCTATAGGATACTTTACTAAATACAAATTAGGATATACTTTTGATTGTATAAATTCCATTTTCTCAAAAAAGAGTTTATGAATCAATCCCGATAAAAGCATAAGAACAACAAACGTAAAAGCATAGATTCTTCTCATTCTATTATTGAGAATCCATTTGAAAATTTTGAAGATTATATATAAAAATACAATAATCAATATCAGTAAAAAAAGCACTAATACTATTTCCATAACTCAAGACAATCTAATTAGTTTAAGGACTTCCATTTCACCTAAAAGCATTTAATTCATCATAAGTTAAAGGAAAACCAGTTTCACACGGCGTCATAGCATGCGGAAATGATGGTGTAATTGTAACACCTTCTTTGGTTAAAACCCAAGAAGAATATTCCCATAACTCTTCTCCTTGTGTAAAATATTCGCATTCAACTTGCTGTTCTGAATCGTTATCATACTTTTCTTTTAGTAACTGATAATGATTTAAAGTAGGATAAATGTCGGTTAATTTATGAAGTTGAAGGTTGTTTTTATAATCGAAATTATATCCTAAAGTATTATAACTAGGATGTGCACCACCACAATAAATATTTGAATATTCGCTAAAACTAATGTATTGATTACTGACTAATTCAATTTCAGTATTTATATCTGCCCAATCGCATTCTAGTCCAATTATAGCATAATTTGTATGGATAGAATCCAATTTTTGATTCAAAAATTCCCGCTGAGAATTTGTAAAACCATTACCTAATCTAAAAAGTGTTTTTTTAGAATATTTTTCGGTAAACCAAACCAATTCTTTTTTATCGTAAGTAGCTATACTATCTCTAATAAATTCTAATTTTAGTAATTTGAATTCTTCAAAATTTGTTGTTGTTGGCCTTAATTTAACATTTAATTCTTTTCCTTTGTTTTGCCAAGTTCCAACTATTTTATTGTTCTTTATTGATAATAAAAAGAGCTCTTTCTTTTCTTCTTTTATGCTAAATTTTTCAAAAAGAGTTATTTCTGAATTATCATAAGTTCCTTCTAAATTAATATTTTTTAATTGAGATTTATAAAAATAAAATGCCGTTACTCTATTATCATCATAATCCATATCCAATTCTAAAAATATTGGATGTTTACCAATTTTCCCTTCATAAGTTTGTGCTTGAGAATAGACTGAATTAATAAAAAATATAATTATGAAAATGTATTTCATTTTTCTTTTCTTTTCTTTTATTCAATTTAGTTATTTCTTTTCTATATCTAGAATTTCTTTTCCATCTTGATGATCATAACTTAAACCTTTAGTCAGCTTCCATTTTCCGTTTTCTAAAATCCATAAATGAGTAAACTTTGCTGTACTTGTTAGGTATTCTGTATTGTCTTTTTCAATAGCGTAAAATTTATGTATTCCATTTTGAATAGCTCCATATAAAACTCCATTTTTCTTTAAAGGAAATATTTCTAAAGAATTTTTATCCAATACTCTTTTAGGTTTGTAATCTAATTTACAAAGTCCGTTTTCAATACTTTGAATAAATGCTGACTTTGAATTTGTAATTCCAGATTGGTCATGATAAAACTCAAAATTTTCACTAATTAAGTTTTCGAACTGTAATATATCACAATTATTAAATCCTAAATTAAACAGAAGGCTGTCTCTTTTACTTATAGTTATATAGAGTTCCGATGATTTTTCTTCTTGCGCAAAGCACATTGAATTAAGTACTAATAAAGTTAGTAAAGTATATATTTTATTCATTTAGATTATTTATAATGTTCTTTTATCTCATTGATAATATCATACACCATTTTATCATTTTTTTCTAATTCTCTTCTTTTCCAAAACGTTGTATACCAAAACTCATCGTGTTTGTTTTTTGTTTCTGCTTCGTAATATATTTTTTTAAAAAATGCTTCTTTGTCTTTTTGCTTGTTAATTGTATTATAACTGTTTGTGAAATTATTTAAGGTTTTTTCGAATAGTTTTTGATACAAACTTTTTGAAATATTTTGAAAAAAATAATTCTTGTTTTTATCAAATTCAGTTTTAAGCTTTTCAGGGTTTCTGTAGCGATTCATAAACGTAAAAATTAATTTTGAGGTAATCGCTGTTTTTTCATTATTTGATGGAAATAGTGTTTTGTAAAAATCATATTTAAAAGTAACATCATTACTATAATTAATCATGTTGCCTAATATGGCAGTAATTAATTGTGTTTTTCCCATTTTGTCAATTACGACGTCAAGTATAATATCTTCGCATTTACTATTTGCATTATTATCGTTTTCATTTATAATGTTTTGGAGACAATTATTAACAATAATGTGATCTTCTTGTTTCAGGTCCATATTTTCAAAATAATAGACAAATTCAGCATCTGAAGCAATTGATTTAGAAGAAATATTTGCATCAATTTCATATACCCTTTCTTCACTTTCATTAATTAATTCTGAAGATTTTTGCATGAAATAATAAGCATATCCAAAAAACAAAATACTTAACGTAACTAATATTATTATTGCTTTCTTCATATTAATTTTCGTAATGATTTTTAATTTCTTTTAGAATTTTAAGTATAGCCTCGTCATTTTTTTCAGCAAATCTTCTGTCCCAAAAACTAAATGGCCAACTGTACTTATATTTTTTTACATATTGTGCAGAAGGAAAAGTATAAAATATAGAATCGGACACATTGTATTTTTTGTAAAACTCTTTATAATTTGGTTCTTGGCTAATTTTACTGTTCACTTCTATTAAATCTGAAATTACTTTTTTAAATAACCTTTCATATTTTGATTTAGTTATAATAGTGTAAAAAAACACTTTATTATCATTCCAAATAGTTTCAATATTTTCTGAAGATCTATACAAATCATAAATTTCATTTTGCCAATATTCTTTATTGCTGATGTTTTCAATAACCTGAATATCATCTTCATCTTCTAAATTTTCATTTACGTATTCAATTGGAATTCTAAAAATGGCACTGTAAGAATCTAAAGGTTTTTTTTTACCTGAAGAAAAATCATTAAAAAAACTATCAAACAAAGTATTCCAATACGTTTGAGAATATTTTGAATTTTCTAATTGAGTTATGAATTTTTCCTTGAGTAAATTGGCATAAGAAAAACTGCTTGGATCATAATTTATAGCCGATTCGTTTAAAAAAGCTTCATAACCCAATAATATATTTCGTTGTTCTCTAAAGCTTTCTAGCGAATTTATATCGTCATCAGTTAAGTCAACTGAATTTGAATTAATTTTTGGACTGTCATTAACGTATCGCTCAACTCTTTTATTATAAGCGGTATATTCATTAAATAGCACAAATGACGTTGATAAAAACAACCCAATTGAAAGAATTAAAATAACAATTATTCCTTTTTTTTTCATTTATTATATTTTTAAAAAGGTATGAATATATCTTTTGTTTTTTTATGTAAGGTAAAATATTATTGTATTAATTTAGTAATTCCTCTTTTGATATTAAAATTTACATTGTCTAAGGAAGTCAAAATATAGGTTTCAGAAACTACAACATTTCCTCCATCTCCACCTCCAACATTATGAATTGTGATATTTATTTTTTTTGTTTTATCTGATTTTATAATTTTAACATCATTAAAATCATAACTACTCAAATCAAAACCTTCATTACTTTCAATGGTTAAAATGTTATTTTCAAAATTAATATTTTTTATATGAGCATTGCTTTTTTGAATTAATTTCCATTCTCGAATTATAAAATTTTTTAATGCTACAATATATTTTTGACTTTCATTTAATTTAATTGCTTTTGCCTCAAGTACTGTTTCTTTAAAATCTAAAGTTTCGTTATCACCAGCTAGCCAAATACTGTCCATTTTCCATGTTATTTTAATAATGTCACCCGTATTAAAATTATATTTTTCTGCACTTTCCCAATCATTGTTATAAATTAGAACTATTTCTTTATTTTTCTTATTTCCAATGAGTAATTTATAATCTCCATCATCATTATAGTTAAGAAATTCAATAGTATCTGTATAAGTTTTGTTTAATAAAATAGCTTCATAAGGTCTAATAGTACTCGTAAAAACACCTTTAATAAGATTGAATTCTCCTGAAGTGTTCACATGAAATTTTGAGATTTCAACTTTAGTTTCTTCCAAATAAACCTCGTGAGTAATTGTAACAAAATTATTTTCAATTCTAGAAGTTGTTTTTACCATACTTTCTGCAATTTCATCATAGGCAATTACTTTAAAATCAGTCAGTTTTTCTTCTAAATTATAATTTATAAGAACGGTTTCTATCTCGTTATCACCTTTTAAAACATGTACGACAATTGAATAAAAATTTTGAGAAAATTCTAATTTATAAGCTGCTTGAAATTTATAATTATAGCCTTCTTTTTTATATTCTGAATATATTTCGTTTAATTTTAAAAGTAATATCTCATTTTCGCTGAGTTCATTTTCGATTTTTATAGTGTCGAAGTTTGTATTTTCAAGAACTGGAAATTGTTTCATTGGAAGTTTTTGCCAAATTTCACGTAATGTGTTTAATGAATTGACTTTTCTAGATGTATTTTCTATAACAGTTTCATTTTTAGAAACATCATTTTCTTTTTTTGATTTAGAATTACAAGCAATGAAGAAATGACATGAAATTAGTAAAAATACGTATGTTATTTTTGATTTCATTTTAAAATTATATTTCATACTGTTTTTAAAATTATTACTCTAATTTACAATTATTTATATCAAACAACATCAATAACTTTTTCTAACATATAATGAATTAAACCAACGAAAATAGTACTAATTAGAATTATGAACAAACGCAAAACTAAAGACATTACATTGTTTTTGAGTCGTTTAGACAAATAAAAAATATCAAGTAAAAAAAACAAAAGGAATACAATGCTGACAATAATTAATCCAATATGAAGAAAAGCATAATCGTAAAACAGACTAAACATCGTCATTAAAACAGATGTTGATTCTGGTTTAGGACCTAAAATAAATCGCATATATAAAAAAGCAGCTAAGAATGCTACTAATGCCCAAGTAAAGTAAAATAAAAATCTTTTTAAAATACTCATAACTACATTTTTAGAATTCTTAACTGCCTTATATTAGTTTTATTTATCAGCAGACTGCGCTTTTTTAGTAAGAAAAGGTTTTATTGAAAAAATAATTCCTAAAAATATTAATATATACATACCATAACTAGAAAGAAACTTACCAAAAACAGTTTCTAAAAGAATAGGATTCTTTTTATTATAATTAATAGCAACTGTATCTCCTACAGATTTCATGCTTCCTATAAAGGGAATTCTAAAAAGCTCGACACTTCCTAATTGTTCTGTTCCATCTTCTAAATTAAATTTCACAACAGCTGTTTCTCTAGTTTTCCTTCCGCTATGAATTGTAATTTCAGTAATTGTTCCTTCTTTTTTCACCCAATCTTCTTGTGAAAAACTACTTACAGAAGTAAAAAACAATACAAAAAATAATAAATACTTCATTAAGCAGTGATTTTATTAAATACTTGTTCCAATTCTTGAAAAGCTTTGTTTTGAGCAGAAGCAAGTAACGTTTCTTTTATCTTTCCTGTAACTATTTCAAGAATGTTTTGATGACTTTTTTGACTTTTTCCAAAATAAGCATTCATCAATTTATTAGGAATAATATAATCCAACTTCAAAGTATTGTCTTTTTGAAAATACACTTTCATTCCATGCATTGCACTTTTTTTAATGATAAGGCACTGTTCCATTTGTCCGTTAGCATCTGTTCTTACATCCCAACTATCATATTCTTTAGAAGACTCAAAAGTATTTTCATTTTTTAAAAAATCGTTAAGTAAATCTAATGAATTGTACTCGCTTTTAATTGTAATTACCTTTTCCATTTTTATTAAGTTTTTAAGTAAAAAACAAACCATCTTTTGAGATGGTTTGTTGGTCTGTTTTAATTTTTATTTATTCAAAAGTTCTTACCGCTCTAACACTTGCAAAATTAATTGCAAAACCACCATTTTCACCTGCTGTTAAGAGATTTACAAGATATACACTACCGCCATTACTCTGCTGTGAACTACTCCAGTAACCATTAGAGACGTTAGCAGGTTCTGCAACAAGAGATGTTCCAGAATTGGCAGCTGCTGTAGCGTCTATTTCAGCTCTGTTATTGGCCATTTCTTTCAACTCATCAACACTTGGTAAAAACCAATCGGTAAAACCACCTCCATTATATGCTCGTGCAACACCAGCAGCATAGCTATTACCTAAACTGGCAATAATTAAATCGGTATTAGTTGAGCCTGTTTGTATGTTTGTACTAGTCATTCCTGTAATAGAAGGCTGTTGTGTATTATGCCATCTTATACTAGAACTTTGATCTGTTATTGCACAAACTAATCCTTTAGTATTATCTGTTGGATCAATCCAAAACACTACACCTCCATGGTTGTAATCGCCAATTTCATTGATATTTACTATGTTAATAGTTACAGATGATGTTGCTGTATTTGTGGTATTATTTACTGAAATAACAGCTGAAATGGTTTGATATTCCTCATAGTTAAACAATGTAGCATCAGCAACAGATAATTCTCCAGTAATTGAGTTAATGTTTAGTGCTCCCGAAGGAACCTGAGAGATTATACTATAACTTAAAGTTCCATTACCACTTACCTGAATTGAACCAATAGATTGGTTATTAGTAGGATTTTCATCAATACTTACAACTAAATCTTGAGCAGTGATATTATTGTTGTCTTGGTCGTCATTACTACAACCAATTATTGTAATCGTTAATACTAACACCAATACGTTGATAAATTTTAAATTCGATTTCATATAGTTATATTTAATTATTTGAATAAAAGTATACGAATGAATCTAAGAAAAAAACAATCAATCAATTTTTGAAAAAGCAAAATAAATATATGCTGGGTATGAATCAATATCCGTATTTGGCATAGTGAGAAAATTTAGTCTTTTTTATTCCAGTTGAATAATGAAGATAGGAAGTTTTCTTTTTTTCGAGAAGACACAGGGATTTTAGTTCCGTTTTTTAAATAAATTGTTCCTGATTTATCATATTTATCAACAAACTTCATATTAATCATAAAAGATTGATGTGGTCGTTGAAAATTTGCTTCTAATAAGCGTTCTTCAAAATCTTTTAGTGTTTTGGAAACTAAATATTTGTTACCATCACTACAATAAAAAGTGGTATATCCTTTATCGGATTCACAGTAAATTAATTCGTCTAAATTGATTACTTGGTAACTATCGTGAAAAGATAAAATGATATGATTTACTTCATTATTAAATACTTGTTTTGCCTTTACTATTTGATTTTTTTGATCGGCAGCAGTTAATTTATCTACTTTCTCTAAAGCCATTTTAAGTTCTTCAACATCGACTGGTTTTAGTAAATAATCAACCGCACCAATTTTTAATGCTTTTAAAGCATATTCTTCATAAGCCGTAATGAAAATAATTTTAAAATCGATAACTTCTATTTTATCTAAAAAGTCAAAAGCGGTTCCATCGGATAAATTAATATCTAAAAAAACCAATTCTGGTTTACATGTTTTCGCAACTATTAAAGCTTCTTGAACCGATTCGCATTCGCCTATTATTTCAATTTCAGCATCAATACTAGAAATAAGACTAATTAATCCTTTTCTAATGTATTCTTTATCTTCAACTATTATTGATTTCATTATGCTTCTTGTTTTAAAAAAGGAATTTGGATGGTTACTTTTGTGCCTTGTTCATTATACTTATTTCTGTCCTCAATGGTTATTGAACCGTCCATTTTAAAATCTTTTGACAAATATTGTAAACGTTCGGAAGTGATTTTTGTAGCCAATGATTTTTTATTCTTATTTTTATTTCTTTCACTAGAATCAATTCCCATTCCGTTATCTAAAATAGTACAAGTTAATTTTGAATCAATTAAAACAAGATATATTTCAATTTTACACGTTTCTTTTTGATTTTTAAAAGCGTGTTCAATAGCATTTTCAACAAACGGTTGAATAAGCATTGGGGGAACTTTTATTTTATTGGGCTGAATAGATTGATCCACTTCAAGTTTAAAATTAATTTTTTCATTTTCAATATTTTGAAGTAATAAATAATGATCAACCGCTTCTAATTCTTGACTTAATAAAACCGTTTTATCTCTTGAATTTTCTAGTGTAATACGAAGTAATTTTGAAAATTTTGACAAATAACTCACCGACTTAGATTCTTCTTTGTTTAAAATCATCCCTTGCAACACCGATAGAGAGTTAAATATAAAATGCGGGGTCATTTGGGTTCGTAAGAGTTTTTGTTCTGTAATGATATTTTGTGTTATAGCTCTTGAGCTTCTTAATTTTAAATAGAAAATAACACTCCCTAATATTATTGCTACAGCTAAAAATGTAATAATTCCAAGTAACAAATTACGTTGAGATTTTTCTAAATCTTGAGTAGTAGTTTGAACAGTTTCATTTAATTTTGTTTCTCTCTCTTTTGCAGAATCTATCTCTTTTTTATATTTATACTCATATTCCAAAGCTGCTATTTTTTCAATTTTTTCTTTATTGAAAAGACTGTCGTTTAGTGTTTTAAATTGCTGATGACTTTTCAAAGCTTTTTCAAAATCTCCAGTATTTTCATAAATTTTTGAAAGTAATTCTTGCGCATCTTTTCTTTGTACTAAAAGTTTATGTTCCGTTGCAATTTCGTTTGCTTTTAAAACATTAGTTAAGGCTTCTTTATACTTTTTTTCGTTAAGATAAGATTCTGCAATTCCTAAGAGACTAACTGACAATAATTCTTTAGATCCTATTTCCTGACTAATATCGTTAGCCTTTATAAAATTTTCACGAGCCGTTAAGGGTTGATGAAGTAATAAATAAATCTTTCCTATATTATTAAAACAAACAGAAGTTTGTTTTGTATTATTGATATCAATACTTGTTTCTAATGAAATACGATAATATTTTAAAGCCTTATCATATTCTTTTTTATGTCGATATATAGTTCCAATATTACTATTATTTATTGCTACATTATTTTTACTTTCTTTTTGTAGTGAAAAACTTAAAGATTTTTTATGATATGCTAAAGCTTTGTCATATTTACCCATGGTAGTGTAAACCTCTCCAAAATGATTAAGGATAAGCGCCATTCCTAAAGTGTCTTTAGTCTTTTTGTTGTACTCTAATCTTTTATTGTAATTAAGAATTGCTAATGGATAATTTCCTTGTAATTTATATACAACTCCCAAGTTAGCGTGTACAAAAGAAACACCATCTTCGTCATTAATTAACTCACTTTGTTTTAATGCTTTTTTATAATTGGAAACTGCTTCATCGTATCTTCCTAATTCCGAATAAACATTTGCTGTATTTATTAAACTGGTAATAAGTTCTCTTTTATCTCCTAAATCTTGATAAATTTGTGTTGCTTTTTTATAATACTTTAAAGCTTCTTCATATTGCGCTAAATCATAATAATTAATTCCAAATGCAATGTAAACTGATGCTATTCCATCTCTATCGTTAATATTTTCATAATGTTTAAGTGATTGTTTAAAAAAAGTTAAGCTTGTTGTATAATTAGATTTTATATTTTCAAGTATACCTTTTAGGTATACTATTTTTGCTTTACCTTTTATATAATTTAAACTAGAACTTAACTCTTCAGCTTCTTTCAAATACAAATTAGTTGCTTTCAAATCTTTTTGAAAATTAGAAAAAGCTAAACTATATAATATATCTACTCTTACGCTATCCTTTTTTTTGTGATTTTGTAATTCAATTTTTAAACTATCAATAGCTTTATCCTGAGCATAAACACCTTTGGAGAAAGAAAAAAGAAAGAAGAAAAAAAGAAATAATTTATTCATTACATTCATGTAATTACTTTTTTAATATTTTTTAAAAGAAATGAAATCTTTTTAATTTTTTTAAAGTTAAAAGAAATAATTTAAAAAATACCAACCATATTATAAATAAAATCGTGAAGAAAAAGATCTGGTATTAAAAAGAAAAAGCCTTACTTTATCAGTAAGACTTTTGTCGGGGTGGCAGGATTCGAACCTGCGACCTCCTGCTCCCAAAGCAGGCGCGATGACCGGGCTACGCTACACCCCGTATTAGCGAGTGCAAATATAGCCCTATAAATTACAACTACAAATTATTAACTTGTTTTTTTAGAAAAAAATATCCGCAAGAATTAAATTCAAAATGTTTAAATTTGTCAAAAATAATACAACTATGTTAATCATTGGAATTGCCGGAGGTACTGGAAGTGGAAAAACAACAGTAGTTCATCAAATTATGAACGAATTACCTGCAACAGAGGTCGGAATTATTTCTCAAGACTCCTACTATAAAGAAACACATCATTTAAGTTACGAAGAACGTACAAAAATAAATTTCGATCACCCAAGGGCTATTGATTTTGATTTACTAGTTGCACATTTAAAAGATTTAAAAGCAGGCAAAACAATTGAACAGCCTGTTTATTCTTTTGTAACTCATGACAGAACAGATGATTGTATCATTACACACCCAAGAAAAGTAATGATTGTCGAAGGAATTTTAATTCTAACCAACCCAGAATTAAGAGATATGTTCGACATTAAAGTATTTGTACATGCAGACTCTGACGAACGCTTAATAAGAAGATTAAAAAGAGATATTGCAGAAAGAGGTAGAGACATGGAAGAAGTGTTAGGGCGTTATCAAAATACTTTAAAGCCAATGCATCAACAATTTATTGAGCCTACAAAAGCATATGCCGATATTATAATTCCAAATGACAAATACAATACTGTTGCTATTGATGTAGTAAGAGCCGTAATTAATCAAAGACTTGTTTAATTGAAAAAACGTTTTCAAAATATAACAGCGAAGTTTCCATTTCTAAAATTTCTAAGCAATCGATATATTTTAGTCTTGGGGTTGTTCTCTATTTGGATGCTTTTTTTGGATAATTATTCTTATTTAGAACATCGTATTTTAGATAAAGAAATTGATGAATTAGAAAGCAACGAACAATACTATATTAATGAAATTAAAAAAGACAGTTTAAAAATTAAACATCTTAAAAATAGCGATCAGATTGAAAAATATGCTCGTGAAAAATATTTCATGAAACGCGAAAATGAAGATATTTATCTTATTGAATTTGAAGAAGATCAAGAAGTTAAAACAACTAATTAAAATTACAAATCTGTGCGAGATAATAAAAACCAATTATTTAATGAATTTGAAGCTGTTTCTTCGAAAGAATGGAAACAAAAAATTCAATTTGAATTAAAAGGAGCCGACTATAATGACACTTTAGTTTGGGAAAGTCTTGAGGGAATAAAAGTAAAACCTTTTTATCATCAAGATGAATTAGAAAACATTCTTAGTACAAAAACCAATGTTTCAAATTTTAAAATTTTACAAGATATTTTTGTTTTTGATGTTGAAAAATCAAACAAAAAAGCAAAAAATTCTATAGAAAGAGGCGCAGAATCTATTCGTTTTACTTTAGAAAACGAAAACATCAGTTTACATGATTTAATGAATAATTTACCTATTGAAAACATTTCTTACTTTTTCAATTTAAAGTTTCATTCATTAGATTTTATTCAAAAAGTAGCTGACTTTTCAAAAGAAAAAAACGCAACAGTATTTCTTCAAACAGATCCTATTGGTCAATTAGTAAAAGACGGAAATTGGTTTAAAAATTTAGACCAAGATTTTGAAATCTTAAATAAAATTAACGTTTTAAATGTAGCTTCAAGCATAACTATTCAAGCAAATACTTATCAAAATGCGGGCGCAAACATGACGCAACAATTAGCTTATACATTAGCGCATGTTAATGAATATTTCAACCGAATTACAGCAATAAAAAAGCCTATTGTTATTGAAGTAGCCATAGGAACCAATTATTTCTTCGAAATTGCCAAACTAAGAGCTTTACGCATCTTATTCAACACTTTAGCTGCCGAATATAATCATAATTTCGATTGCCATATTGTAGCAACTCCTACCAAAAGAAATAAAACACTTTACGATTACAATGTAAATATGTTGCGCACAACTACTGAATGCATGAGTGCAATTCTTGGTGGTGCAAATACCATTTCTAATTTACCTTATGATGCTTTATATCATAAAACGAATGAATTTGGCGACAGAATTTCTCGCAACCAATTATTAGTATTAAAAAATGAAAGTTATTTCGACAAGGTAGACAATCCAGCAGATGGAGCTTATTATATAGAATCACTTACGAATCAATTGGCAGAAAAAGCATTAGATTTATTAAAAAAAATAGAATCAAAAGGCGGGTTTATCACTTTATTAATTGAGGGAACTATTCAAAGAAAAATTAACGAAAGTGCTCAAAAAGAACAAGAATTGTTTGATTCTGGAAAAGAAGTTTTATTAGGAACCAATAAATATCCTAACAAAAACGACAAAATGAAACACGATTTAGAATTGTTCCCTTTTGTAAAAACCAATCCTCGAAAAACGTTAATTACTCCTATTATCGAAAAACGTTTAGCCGAAAAACTAGAACAAGAACGTTTATCTCAAGAAGAATAAGCCATGAGAAAAGACATACAACATTTAAAGTTAGAAGTTAGAAGTCAGAAGTTAGAAGTTGTCACATCGAGCGGAGACGAGATGCAAGAAAACTTTTTAACCGCTGAAGGAATTGAATTAAAATCAAGCTATTCTAAAGAAGATTTAGAATACATAGAGCATCTTGGTTTTGCTGCAGGTTTTGCACCTAATTTACGTGGACCATACAGTACAATGTACGTTCGTCGTCCTTGGACCGTTCGTCAATACGCAGGTTTTTCAACTGCCGAAGAAAGTAATGCTTTTTACAGAAGAAACTTAGCCGCTGGACAAAAAGGACTTTCAGTTGCATTTGACTTAGCAACTCACAGAGGGTATGATTCAGATCATGAACGCGTTGTAGGTGATGTAGGAAAAGCAGGTGTTGCCATTGATTCTGTAGATGACATGAAAATTCTTTTCGATCAAATTCCTTTGGGCGAAATGTCGGTTTCCATGACTATGAATGGTGCTGTTTTGCCTATTATGGCCTTTTATATTGTTGCGGCTGAAGAACAAGGGGTTGACCCAAAATTACTTTCAGGAACCATACAAAATGATATTTTAAAGGAGTTTATGGTTAGAAACACGTACATCTATCCTCCTACTCCTTCTATGAAAATCATTGCTGACATTTTCGAATATACGAGTAAAAACATGCCAAAATTCAACTCTATTTCTATTTCGGGTTACCATATGCAAGAAGCTGGTGCAACTGCTGATATTGAATTGGCCTATACTTTAGCAGACGGTTTAGAGTACATTCGTACCGGTTTAGCGGCCGGAATGGATATTGACACCTTTGCTCCTCGTCTTTCGTTTTTCTGGGCAATTGGAATGAATCATTTTATGGAAATCGCAAAAATGCGTGCTGGAAGAATGATTTGGGCAAAATTGGTAAAACAATTCAATCCAAAAGACGATAAATCATTAGCCTTAAGAACACATTGTCAAACTTCAGGTTGGAGTTTAACCGAACAAGACCCTTTCAATAACGTAGCCAGAACTACAATTGAAGCGGCTGCAGCTGCTTTTGGAGGAACACAATCTTTACATACAAATGCGCTAGATGAGGCAATTGCTTTACCAACCGATTTTTCGGCGCGTATTGCTCGTAACACACAAATTTTCTTGCAAGAAGAAACTAAGATTACCAAAACGGTTGATCCTTGGGCAGGAAGTTATTATGTAGAAAGCTTAACGGCTGAAATTGCTGAAAAAGCGTGGGCTTTAATTGAAGAAGTAGAAGCACTTGGCGGAATGACAAAAGCGATTGAAGAAGGTATTCCTAAATTACGTATTGAAGAAGCGGCTGCACGTAAACAAGCGCGTATTGACAGTACACAAGATATTATTGTGGGTGTAAACAAATACCGTTTAGAAAAAGAAGATCCATTGCATATTTTGGATGTAGACAATCAAATGGTGCGCAAACAACAATTAGAATTATTAGCAAAAATTAAAAGTGAAAGAAATACCGAAAAAGTAAAAGCTTCATTGGCTAAATTAACAGAAGCTGCAAAAACAGGTAAGGATAATTTACTATCTTTAGCAGTAGAAGCAGCTCGAAACAGAGCAACTTTAGGTGAAATTAGTGATGCTTTAGAAGAAGTATTCGGAAGATATAAAGCACAAATTAGAAGTTTTAGCGGCGTGTACAGTAAAGAAATTAAAAACGATGAAAGTTTTGAAAAAGCAAAACAATTAGCCGACGCTTTCGCGAAGAAAGACGGTCGTCGTCCTCGTATTATGATTGCTAAAATGGGACAAGACGGTCACGATCGTGGTGCTAAGGTAGTAGCAACAGGTTATGCTGATGTTGGTTTTGATGTAGACATTGGTCCGTTATTTCAAACGCCTACTGAAGCAGCAAAACAAGCTATGGAAAACGACGTACATATTTTAGGTATCTCTTCATTAGCAGCCGGACACAAAACATTGGTTCCTCAAGTAATTGAAGAGTTAAAAAAATATGGGCGTGAAGACATTATGGTTATTGTTGGTGGTGTTATTCCATCACAAGACTACCAATTTCTTTTCGATGCTGGCGCAGTTGCTGTTTTTGGCCCTGGAACTAAAATTAGCGATGCTGCCATTACCATTTTAGAAGTTTTATTAGAAGATTAACCACAAACTCATTGCGAGGAACGAAGCAATCTTAAAAATATACAAAACACCAACATTTCTGTTGGTGTTTTTTTTGTTTATAATTTAATCCCAACCTCAAAAAGAGCAAGCAAATTATACTTTATCTTTGTAGTATGTTTGCATTGGTCGATTGTAATAACTTTTACGTGTCTTGTGAGCGTGTTTTTCAACCTCAATTTCAAAACAAACCAGTAGTTGTCCTTTCTAATAACGACGGTTGTGTTATTTCGAGAAGCGAGGAAGCAAAAGCGCTTGGTATTCCTATGGGTGCACCTGAGTTCCAATACAAAGACCTCATCAAACAACATAATATTAAAGTTTTCTCTTCTAATTATGCCTTATATGGCGACTTGAGTAATCGGGTAATGAAAACATTGCAAGATTTTACACCAGATATTGAAAACTACAGTATTGATGAAGCTTTTTTAAACTTCGAAAAGGTAAAAATAGACAATTATAACGCTTATGGTATTCAAATAAAAAAACGCATTCAAAAATGGGTTGGAATTCCGGTTTGTGTGGGTTTTGGAGAAACAAAAGCACTTTCTAAAATTGCCAACAGAATTGCTAAAAAATTCAAAGAACGAACAGCTGGCATTCATGTAATTGACACCGATGAAAAAAGGACAAAAGCTTTAAAATGGACAAAAATTGAAGATGTTTGGGGAATTGGTTATCGTTTGTCAAAAAAAATGAAAGCAAAAAACATCCATACCGCTTACGATTTTACATTAGCGCATAACACCGCTTTTATTCGAAATTGTATGGGTGTTTTAGGCTTGCGCTTACAAATGGAACTGCAAGGAAAATCGGTTTTGCAATTAGAGGAACAACCTTCTGCTAAAAAAAGTATTGCGGTTACCCGAACCTTTGAAAAATCGGTCACTACATTTGATGAAATGAAAGAACGCGTTTCTACTTTTGCTACAGTGGCTTCTGAAAAATTACGAAAGCAAAATTCGTGTTGTTACGGAATTGTTTTATATATTCGAAAAAATCAATATCAAACCAATAGTTCTCGTTACAATTATAGCATGTTTACCCATTTGCCTTTTGCAACACAATCGGCATTAACATTAAGTCAAACGGCTATTAAAATGTTGAAAAATGTGTTTGAAGAAGGTGAAATTTACAATAAAGCCGGAATTATTTTAACCGAAATTATTCCGCAAGAAGAAAAACAATTTCACTTGTTTGAAGAAGAAAATCCGAAGCACGAGAAGTTGATGAAAGTGATGGATACCATTCGTAAAAAAACGGGCGAACGCAAAATTAGATTAGGCAACCAAGACCTAAATAAAACTTGGAAAATGAAACAAAATCATTTATCGAAAAGATATACCACAAATAGTAAAGAATTACTTGAAATAAAATGTCACTAAAACCCGAACTTACTTTTTTTATTCCTGATACGGAAAACGCAAAAGAATTCCCTTTTATCGCTGATGGAATTAAAGCTGGTTTCCCTTCGCCCGCTGCTGATTTTGACGAAACAAAAATAAGCATAGACCAACTCGTTGTAAAAAATGAAACCGCCACTTTTTACGCCAAAGCAAATGGGAACTCAATGATTGGCGCTGGAATAGATGATGGCGATATTTTAGTGATTGATCGAAGTATTGAACCAACGGATAATAAAATTGCAGTTTGTTTTATTGATGGCGATTTCACCATTAAACGTATTAAAATAGAAGAAGATTGTATTTATTTACAACCAGAAAACCCAAAATTTAAATCTATAAAAGTTACAGAAGACAATAACCTTATCATTTGGGGAATTGTAACTTATGTAGTTAAAAAAGTATAAAAATGTCAAAATTACCTAACGTAACAACGAGCATATTCTCTGTAATGTCGCAATTAGCAAACGAACACGGAGCCATTAATTTATCGCAAGGATTTCCAAATTTTCCAGTGGATGAACGATTATTACAAATATCAGAACGCCTAATTCGCGAAAACATTCATCAATATACGCCAATGGCAGGCTTGCCATCCTTGATGGAGAAAATTGCGTTGCTTACAGAGAAAAATTATCAGCGAAAAGTAAACATTGGTACAGAAATGCTCATTACGGCTGGCGCTACACAAGGCGTTTTTACTACTATTAATACTTTTGTAAACGCTGGTGACGAAGTTTTGATTTTAGATCCAAGTTACGACAGTTACGAACCTTCGGTTTTAGTAGCTGGCGGAAAGCCTGTTCGAGTTTCTTTAAACCATGATTATTCTCCCAATTTTAACACGATTGAAGACGCAATTACTTCTAAAACAAAGCTGATTGTAATTAATAATCCGCACAATCCAACTGGTAGAATTTGGACAGAAAGTGAAATTGAAACTTTAGAAACGATTTTAGAAAAGCATACGGAAATTTTGATTTTAAGTGATGAAGTGTATGAATATATTTCGTTTTCACATCCACATATTTCATTTAATACACGACCAAAATTAATAGTGCGAACAATTGTAGCTTCTTCTTTTGGAAAATCGTTACACGTTACAGGCTGGAAAGTAGGCTACTTAATTGCTCCAGAAAAACTAATGTTTGAAATAAAAAAAGTGCACCAATTTTTAGTATTTAGCGTGAATAGTTTTTCACAAAATGCTATTGCCGAATATTTAGATATTGTTGATTTTAGTGAAGTTGCTAAAATGTATAAAGCAAAACGCGATTTGTTTCAAAGCTTATTAAAAAATAGTCGTTTTGAATTGATGCCTTGCGATGGAACTTACTTTCAAGTAGTGAATTATAATCAAATTTCAACTGCAAACGATGTAGATTTCGCCAAAGAATTAATTACAAAAAACGGAGTAGCTTCGATACCAATTTCGGTATTTTATAACGATGCAACAGACAGACATATGTTGCGTTTTTGTTTTGCAAAAACAGATGAAACATTAATTGCGGCTGCAGAAAAATTAAATAAAATTTAATTGTTTTATTTAAGCTATCTTTACTTAAAACATAGAAATTATGGCAAAAAGTCAAGACGCAAAGAAAACGGCTAAAAAAGAACCTTTAAAAACTGCTAAAGAAAAAAAAGCAGAAAAACGAGATAAGAAAAATTCGCCAAAGCGAGATTAAATAAAAAAACACGAAATCTATTCGTGTTTTTTTATTTAATTAATTCATATTTTCAATTGCTTTAATGGCTGGTAGAAAATCAATTTCTTTTACATGCTCGAAAAAATCAATTTCAGTTTCGTGCGGTAAAAAGTCAGAAATAATTCTAATAATAAAATCTTGAGGTCTTTTTAAGAACATGAACGTGTAATCTTCCATGTTTACAACGGTTTCAACTTTTAAATTGGTTGTTCGAACAAACTTATCAGAAGTCAATGAGGAAAGCTTTGGTAAATTCAGTTTAGCATCAACCTGAATTGGCTCTCCATTTTCAAACAAACCGCCTTCATAACCGTACAAAGAAGCGATTGTAATTTCAATTGGTTTTCCGAAACCTAAATTCAAAGGTAATTCTTTCTCTTTACCAACTATTGCAGCAAAACCAAGCAACACTAAACAATCAGAATCTGGTAAATGCATTATGGTTTTAGCCATGCTTTCACGACCAATTCCTGAGGCAAAAACCTGGTATTTATGTCTAGAATTTGATATTTTATTTATGGCAGTTAACGCTTTTTCGCGTTCGATTTCCATAGGTGTGATGATAATAATATTCATTTAAAACTATTTATTACAAAAGTACAATTCATATTTAAAATAACACGAATTAATGAACAAGTTCAAAAAAATCATATTTTGCTTTGTTAATAAATAAGACTTGAATAAACCATAAATAATTGTATTTTTACCATTCGAAAATTTAAAAAATCAAATGGGTAAAATTATAGCAATTGCGAATCAAAAAGGCGGTGTAGGTAAAACTACAACTTCTGTGAATCTTGCGGCATCACTAGGTGTATTAGAAAAAAAAGTGCTCTTAATTGATGCAGACCCACAAGCAAATGCTAGTTCTGGTCTTGGTATAGACGTAGAAAATGTAGAAGTAGGAAGTTACCAAGTTATAGAACATAGTAGTACGCCTAAAGAAGCCATTATTACTTGTTCGGCACCAAATGTTGATATTATCCCAGCTCATATTGATTTAGTTGCAATTGAAATTGAATTAGTTGACAAAGAGAATCGTGAATATATGCTTAAAAAAGCATTGGAATCTATAAAAGACGATTACGATTATATCATTATAGATTGCGCACCTTCATTAGGTTTGCTTACTCTAAATGCGCTTACTGCAGCTGATAGTGTTATTATTCCTATTCAGTGTGAATACTTTGCATTAGAAGGTTTAGGAAAGCTCTTAAACACAATAAAAAGTGTTCAAAAAATTCACAATCCTGAACTTGACATTGAAGGTTTATTGTTAACGATGTATGATTCTCGTTTAAGATTATCAAACCAAGTAGTTGAAGAAGTACAAAAGCATTTTAACGACATGGTTTTCGAAACAGTAATTCAAAGAAATATTAAGCTAAGCGAAGCTCCAAGTTTTGGGGAAAGTATTATTAATTATGATGCGACTAGTAAAGGTGCTTCTAATTATTTAAGTTTAGCAGAAGAAATTATCAATAAAAACAAATAATTTTTATGGCAAAAGCGGTAAAAAAACAAGCATTAGGAAGAGGATTATCGGCTTTATTAAAGGACCCTTCAAATGATATTAAATCAGCTGAAGATAAAGGTGCAGATAAAGTTGTAGGAAGTATTATTGAGCTTGAATTAGATTCAATTGAATTAAACCCTTTTCAACCAAGAAGCAACTTCAACGAAGAAGCCTTACAAGAATTAGCTGCTTCTATTAAAGAACTAGGCGTAATTCAACCTATTACGGTTAGAAAATTAGACTTTAATAAATATCAATTAATTTCTGGGGAACGTCGTTTACGTGCTTCTAAATTATTGGGGCTTGAAACAGTACCAGCGTATATTCGTTTGGCAAACGACAATGAATCTTTAGTTATGGCTTTAGTTGAAAACATTCAACGTCATGATTTAGACCCTATTGAAGTAGCTATTTCGTACCAAAGATTAATTGAAGAAATCAATCTAACTCAAGAAGAATTGAGTGAACGAGTAGGAAAAAAACGTTCTACAATTACCAATTACCTGCGTTTATTAAAACTTGATCCGATTATTCAAACTGGAATGAGAGATGGTTTTATTTCTATGGGACACGGCAGGGCTTTAATTAATATTGATGACCAAGATGCTCAAAGTGACATTTACCACAAAGTTGTTACCGAGAACTTATCCGTTAGAGATACTGAAGCATTGGTTAAGAAATACCAAGAAAGTTTAAAACCAAAATCAGCAAAATCTAAAAGTAAATTATCTTTTGAATTAAAAGATGAAGACAAGAAAGCTTTTGCTAATTATTTTGGAACTAAAGTTGATGTAAATGTAGCTAATAATGGGAAAGGTAAAATCACTATACCATTCCATTCTGAAGAAGATTTCAATAGAATTTTAAAACTAATCAATAGTTAGTGAAAAAGTATATTTTATTTTTCATCCTAAGCGTTTTTTCTTTTAATGGCAATGCTCAAGAAGAGGTTTCATTAAAAGTAAAAGATACTGTACAAACTATTATAAATCCATTATCTCCCGCAAAAGCAGGATTTTATTCAGCAGTTTTACCTGGTTTAGGACAAGCTCATAATAAGAAATACTGGAAAATTCCTATTATCTATGTTGGTTTAGGTACTGGAGTGTATTTCTATTCTTGGAATAATAAAAAATACCATGAATTTAGAGATGAATATAAAAGACGATTAGCTGGAACTTCTGACCCTAATCATCCAATTTACGGAGAACTAGACAATGATCGTTTAATTCGTGGTCAAAAATTTCATCAAAAAAACAGAGATTTATCTGCATTAATAACAGCTGCAATTTATATTTTAAATATTGTAGATGCTAATGTAGATGCACATTTAATGCAGTTTAATGTAAATGACAACCTTTCGATTAGTCCGGAATTTAATCAAAATGAAATTGACTACAAATTTAGTACGGGAGTAAAATTAACGTTGAATTTTTAACATTTAATTAGCTAACACAAATCAAAAAAAAAACACTAATCCTTCATGAAAATTGCACTATTAGGTTACGGAAAAATGGGCAAAGTTATTGAACAAATAGCTTTAGAAAGAGGTCATACTATAGTTCTTAAAAAAAGAAGTTCAGATGATTTTGAAGGGCTAGAAAATGCAGATGTTGCTATTGACTTCAGTGTTCCAAAAAGTGCGGTAAATCATATTTCAGAATGTTTGAATAATAACATTCCTATTATTTCTGGAACAACAGGCTGGCTTGAAGATTATGACAAAATGGTTGATTTATGCAATCAGAAAAATGGAAGTTTTATTTATGGTTCAAATTTTAGTTTAGGAGTAAATATATTTTTTGAATTGAATAAACAATTAGCAAAAATGATGCAAAACTTGAAACAATATAACGTTTCAATGGAAGAAGTTCATCATACTCAAAAATTAGATGCACCTAGCGGAACGGCGATTTCACTTGCTAATGATATTATTAAAAATTCAAATTATACAAATTGGTCTTTAACAAAAGACGATACAAATTTGTTTATAGATGCAAAAAGAATTGAAAATGTTCCAGGAACACATAGTGTTTTTTACGATTCAAAAGTAGATCAAATTGAAATAAAACACACCGCACATTCAAGAGAGGGATTTGCATTAGGCTCTGTTATTGCAGCAGAATGGATAAAGGATAAAAAAGGAGTATATACTATGAAAGATGTTTTAGGCATTTAATCATAGTATTAATATAAAAGAAATAGAATATGTCAATAACAGGTTGGTTACTATTTATAGTAGTTGTTCAAGTAATTCATTTTGCTGGAACATGGAAATTATATGAAAAAGCAGGTAGAAAATCTTGGGAAGCAGCTATTCCGGTTTATAATGCTATTGTTTTAATGAAAATTATTAATCGACCTACTTGGTATACATTATTACTTTTCATTCCAATAATCAACTTAATTATGTTTCCAGTAATTTGGGTTGAAACATTAAGAAGTTTTGGAAGAAACAGCGTGCTAGATACCGTATTAGCAGTAATTACATTAGGTCTTTATGTTGCTTATGTAAATTACACTCAAGATGTAACTTATATTAACGACAGAAACTTAACCCCTGAAAATAAAGGTGCTGAAACTGTAAGCTCGTTATTATTTGCAATTGTAGTTGCAACGTTTGTACATACTTATTTTATACAACCTTATACTATACCTTCTTCATCATTAGAGAAATCATTGTTAATTGGAGACTTTTTATTTGTAAGTAAGTTTCACTATGGAGCCAGAACACCAATGACTACTGTTGCTGCACCAATGGTACATGACACTTTACCTTTAATAAACAAAACTTCTTATTTATATAACGATAACGACAATACTTCTTGGAAAAACAAACTACAACTACCATATTTTAGATTTCCAAGTTTTCAAAAAATTGAACGCAATGACATTGTTGTTTTCAACTGGCCAGCAGATACTTTATACAACATGTACAAGCCAGCTGACAGAAGATATAGCAAACCAATTGATAAGAAAACTAATTATGTAAAAAGATGTACAGCTATTGCTGGAGATACACTAAGCATTGTTGACGGAATTGTATTTATAAACGGAAAAGAATCTATTTTACCAGAAAGAGCAAGGCCTCAGTATTCATATAAAGTTGCTTGGGATGGAAAAACTCCAGTTGATTTAGAATATATAAAAAATGAATTAGATATTACAGATGGTTTTGGTCAAATTCCAAATACAAAAGACACTTTATTTTTTAGTGCTTTACCATTTGACAATGCAGAGCGTTTAAAAAATATTCCAGGAATTACACTTGTTAAAAGAGTAATTAGTAAAGGTAGTGAAGATGGAATTTTTCCTGATTTTGGAGATGGAAAACCATCAACAACAAGAGAATGGAACAAAGACAATATGGGACCTATTTATATTCCAGAAGCTGGTAAAACAGTTTCTTTGAACAGAGAAAACCTACCTTTTTACAACAAAATTATTAGCGAATATGAAGGTAATGACTTAAGTGTTTCTGGTAATGAAATTAAAATTAATGGTCAAGTTGCTAAGTCGTATACCTTTAAACAAGATTACTATTGGATGATGGGAGACAACCGTCATAATTCATTAGATGCGAGGTACTTTGGGTTTACTCCAGCTGATCATATTGTAGGTAAACCAATTTTCATTTGGATGAGTTGGAATTCTTCTGGTAAAGGAATTATGAATAAAATAAGATGGGAACGTTTATTTACAACCGTAAGCGGAGAAGGACAACCTCAATCTTATTTTAAATATTTCTTGGGTTTATTGGCCTTATATTTTGTAGGTGAGTACTTTTGGAAAAAGAGAAAAGCGAAAGAGGAAGCTTAATTAAATTAATTAAAAACATGAAAAAAATAATATTTGTTTTACTTATTATAATTTCCGGAAATATATATTCTCAAAAAAAGCCTATAGATTTAATTAATGATTTTTTTAACACATACGAAAAAGATGCGGGCAAAGCCGTAAAGGATTTATATGCAACAAATCCATGGACTGAAAGAAAAAAAGATGATATAGAACAAATCATAAGTACAGTTAATGGCTTAAATGAAAATTATATTGGAAAATATTATGGTTTCGAAATCATTACCACAAAAAAATTCTCTGATAGTTTTATTTTATACTCTTATCTAGTAAAATACGAAAGACAACCTCTCAGATTTACTTTTAAATTTTACAAACCAAATAACAAATGGGTATTATTTTCGTATGCTCTTGACGACAATTTAGATGATGAAATAGAAGAAGCTGCAAAACTATACAACTTGGATTTAGACAAAAAATAAATGAACATTTTATTACATCCAACCTATTTCCCCTCTATTAGCCATTATGTGGCAATGATGAGAGCAGAAACAATTACTTTTGAAGTAGAAGACAACTTTCAGAAACAAAGTAATAGAAACAGGATGTATATTTATGGACCAAATGGCTTACAATTATTAAACATTCCTGTTGTAAATTCTTCTGAAAGGCATCAAAAATATAAAGATGTAAAAATAGATTATAGCGATAATTGGCAAAAAAATCATTCTAAATCTTTAGAAGCTGCTTATAGAAATTCTCCTTTTTATGAAATTTTAGAACATGATTTACAGCCTGTTTTTGAAAAGAATCATACTTTTTTATTAGACCTTAATTTTAAAATTTTTGAAATACTAAATGAATGTTTAAGAGTTGAATTAACTTTTTCTAAAACTACCGATTATTGTCATAAAACAAATGAGTTTACAGATTTTAGAGATTTAGTAAACGGAAAAAAAGACACTTTTATAAACGAGCGTTACACTCAAGTTTTTGAAGATAAAGAAGGCTTTCTTCCTAATTTAAGTGTTTTAGATTTGCTTTTCAATGAAGGTCGATGCTCAAAAGACTATTTGAAAGAGCAAATTATTTAAGATTATTTACATCTAAATTTAATCTTGTAAATACTGGAAAATGGTCGCTTAACTGAACCGAATTGTCAGTTATAAATTCTTTTACTTCAATTCCTTCTTCAACAAAAACATAATCTATACGAGCAGGATAATATTTAAAGTTATAAGATGCTCCAAAACCTGTTCCTGCGCTTTCAAAAGCATCTACCATATTTCCCCTAATATTTCTATAAACGTATGAAAAAGCACTGTTATTCATATCTCCACATACAATTTTAGGATAACTACATTCTTCATAGTGTTTTTGGATTAATTCTGACTGTAATTGTTGTTCTTTGAACGCACTACTTATCCGCTTAAATATAAATTTTGACTTATTTTCATCAATATTTTCATGAATATCAGTACTAATTTTAATCGACTGTAAATGCATGCTGTATACTCTTATTGTATCAATATTTTTAATGATATCAGCATAAATAACATTATTACTTGAATTTGGAAAATTAATCTCACCTGTATTAATAATTTCGAACTTAGAGAAAATAGCTTGTCCATATTTATTTTTTCCACCTTCTAATTTAATATGCTTATAAGTAAAATTCCTAACTCTGACCTTATCATTAGGTGAATATTCTTGCAGGCATAAAATATCCGGATTATAGTTTTGAATAACCTCTGTAATCTGCTCCGGAACTTCTTTATTAGGCAACCAATCATACAAATTAAATAAACGAACATTAAAACTCATTAAAGTAAAATCAGTGCTTTCTTCTTTAATATTCGTTTCAGAAAACTTATAAAATTTATTTATAAAAGTAAAGCCTATGAATAGTACAAAAGCAGATAGCAAAAATTTTCGCTTTAACTGAAGCAGCCAAACCATAAAAAAAATGAAGTTTAGAAACAAAAACAAAGGCATTGATAAAGTTAAAACACTTAAAAAAGGAAATAATTTTGGAGAAAGAAAAGGCAATATGTAAGCAACCAACGTTAATAAAGCAAGTACTTTATTAAAGAAAAAGGCTATTTTACTTATCCACGACTCTTCTTGCATTATTTACCAACTTTAAATAAAAATTCTTTCTCTTCTTTTGTTAAACTATCATAACCCGATTGAGAAATTCGGTCTAATATATCATCAATCTTTTTCTGATCCATACTTTTCTCTTTTTTAGTAAAAGAAGTTGAGCTTGAATTAGCTTTGTTTTTATGCACCTTCTTAAAAGGTGTTTTTTTCTTTGGTTTAAGTATATTCTCAATAAATTCTTGAATAGAAGATATTATTTTAGAAACATCTGTACCCGAATTTAGCATTTTTATATACAAAAAACCGAATAAAGCTCCAGCTAAATGCGCTAAATGCCCACCACTATTATCTAAAGGTAACTGAATTAAATCCAACAAAACAATAACAAATGCTACTTGCCAAAGTTTAACAACTCCTATTAGCATTAATCGAATTTGCATAAAAGGAGCATATGTTGCAGTTGCAATTAACAAAGCCATAATTGCTCCACTTGCTCCAACTAATACAGAAGTTTTACCAATAAGCAAAAATGAAACTAAGAATGCTATTCCAGAGAAAATTCCGCCTAAAATATATAATCCAAATAATTGTTTTTGTGTAAAATACGTCTCAAATAATCGTCCTGAAAAATGTAAAACCATCATGTTAAAAAGCAAATGCAAAAAACCTGCATGCAAAAACATATAACTGAACAATGTCCAAGGAGAAAAGATAAAATCATCAAAATTAGAATACAATGCTAACCAAGAAGGAAAATTGAAATTTCCAAAGGAGAAATTATAGAAAAAAATAAGAGACAATAAGTAGAGTCCAATATTCCAAAATATTAGTTTTTGAACTATTCCACCTGTTCTATATTGACTCTTTATATCTTCAATTATATTCATTTTATTTAAACTATCTATCCCAACGATTATTATTAAACTGATTTTTTTTCCAGTACCACATCATTAAAAATCCGCATAAAGCACCACCTAAATGTGCAAAGTGAGCAACTCCAGTTCCTCCACTTCCAAATAATGAATCTCCCTTTAAGCCTAAAAACAAATCTACAAGTAATATACCTGGGACAAAATATTTTGCTTTTATCGGCATTGGTATAAACATTAAAGCCAATTCAGCATTAGGAAACATAAATGCAAAAGCTACAAGTAAACCATAAATGGCTCCAGAAGCACCTACTGCAGGTGTTAAGAAAGCACTTGCCATACTATCCATTGAGCTTTGAGAAATAATTTCAAGCCATTGTGTGTTATACTTTCCTTCATTTAAAACTTTGAAAATTTCTGCTTGATTTATTCCGTTTTCCACTAAAACATCTAAACTATTATGAAACATATAATAATTAACTCCTGTATGCAATAACATTGAACCTATTCCACATGATAAATAGAAAAATAAAAACTTTTTACCTCCCCAAAATTGTTCTAATGCACTTCCAAAAGAAACCAAAGCAAACATATTAAAGAAAATATGCATTAAACCTCCATGCATAAACATGTGTGTTATAGGTTGCCATACTCTAAATTTATCGCTTTCAAAATAATGTAAGGCTAATAATTCTGATGAATTAGGAACCATAAAACTACCAACAAAAAATATAATATTAATGATTAGCAAATGCTTAACCATATCAGTCATGTTCATCATAATGCGAATTTTTTATCTAAATCTTCAACACTTAACGTGATGAATGTAGGTTTATTAAAAGGGGAAACACTTGCATCTTTACACGCAAACAATCCGTTTACTAAATTTTCTTGCTCTTTTTCTGTCAAATATGTTCCGTTTTTAACGGATATACTTTTTGCCATTGATTTTGCAATTCCGTCATTCAATGAAAATGAATTTTCTGGAATTTCTTCTTGTAAAGTATTAATTAACTCTTCTATTACAATAGGAATTTCACTTTCTTGAACGTTAACTGGAATCCCAGAAATTAGAACTTTATCATTTTCAATAGAATCAAAGATAAAACCTGTATTTTCTAATGAAGGCTTTAATTCTATGATAAACTGAACCTCATCGTTTGAAAAATACAATTCTAAGGGAAACAGCAATTGCTGACTTGATGCTTTATTAACTGTAATACTAGTTAGAAATTGTTCATATAAAATTCGTTGATGTGCTCTACTTTGGTTAATTACGAGCATCCCTGACTTTATAGAACTCACAATGTATTTTTTGTGTATTTGGTAAGTTCTTGATGGGGATTCATCAATTTCTCTATCATTAAATAAAGAACCTGTTATTTCATGATTTTCAAAAGAGTGTGAATGAATTTCCTGAGTATCTTGTTTTAGTCCAACATATAAATTATCCCAATTAGTGTCATTATTTTTAGGCTTATAATTTTGAAAAGAAGCCGATGAAGAAGTTTTCTTTATACCTTCATTTGATTCAAAAGGATTAAAAGTTGTATCTATTTGAATGGTTGGAAACTCTCCGTCTTTGTTTTTATAATCGTAAGGCGTATCTAAATTAGCATCTCTTTCGAAATCTAAAACCGGAGCCACATTAAATTGACCTAAACTGTGTTTCACAGCCGAACGCAAGATAGCATATAAAGCATGTTCGTCGTCAAACTTAATTTCAGTTTTTGTGGGATGAATATTAATATCAATAGTATTTGGCGGAACATTTAAATACAAAAAGTAACTAGGTTGGTTTCCTTCACGCAATAAACCTTCATAAGCATTCATAATTGCATGGTGCAAATAACCACTTTTAATAAATCGATCATTTACAAAGAAAAACTGCTCTCCTCTACTCTTTTTTGCATGCTCAGGTTTACCAATAAAACCACCAATAGAAACAATCTCCGTATCTTCCGTTACTGGAACCAATTTTTCATTAGTTTTTCCTCCAAAAACATTTACAATTCGTTGTCTGTAACTTGAATTAGGTAAATTAAACGTCTCGCTTCCATTATGAATCAATGTAAAATATATTGATGGATGTGCTAAAGCCACTCGTTGAAATTCATCAACAATATGTCTAAATTCAACCGTATCAGATTTCAAAAAATTTCTCCTTGCTGGAATATTAAAAAACAAATTTTTAACTGCAAAAGAAGTCCCTTTTGGTAATACCGCAACATCTTGTGAAGCAAATTTACTTCCCTCAATAATAATATGTGTTCCAAGTTCTTCTTGTTCTTGTTTTGTTTTTAATTCTACATGCGCGATTGCAGCAATTGATGCTAGAGCTTCCCCACGAAAACCTTTGGTATTTAAAGCAAATAAATCTTCTGCATTACGAATTTTTGATGTAGCATGTCGTTCAAAACACAAACGAGCATCAGTCACATTCATACCAGAACCATTGTCAATTACTTGAATTAACGTTTTTCCAGCATCTTTAACAATTAGCTTAATATCTGTTGCTTTTGCATCAATTGCATTTTCAATCAATTCTTTAACTACAGAAGCGGGTCTTTGAACGACCTCTCCTGCAGCAATTTGATTGGCAACATGATCTGGTAAAAGTTGAATTATACTTGACATTTATTCTTTTCTAAAAATAGATAAATCAAAATCGATGATATACATGAACGCTAAAAGCAATACTAAAACAATAATCATAATTCTAATGTTAAAGTTTCTGTTACCTCTATGACGACTATTTTGACGTGCTTCACTCCAATGTGCTCTTAAATCATTATAACTTACGGCATCTCTATCTTTTTTAATTATAGAATCAAAATCATAAGGGTTGTCAATCACTTTCCCTTCATAGTGACGTGGAGTGTAATTAAACTTCTTGTTTTTTGGCAATTTAAGTGAGCCCCGACCGAATTTAAACATATCAATCTATTTTTTTCAAATTTAAGAATTTCTAATCTTTTTTATCTGAATTATTTGTTAACAAAAATCCCGCCAATAGCGGGATTTTAATTTTATAAGTAATAAAAAATTAAGCTTTTCTATTTAAGTCTACCATTTTAATAGCGGCAATAGCAGCTTCAGTACCTTTATTTCCGTGTTTTCCACCACTTCTATCAATTGACTGTTGCATTGAATTATCTGTTAATAAACAAAAAATTGTAGGAACATCGTATTTTAAATTCAAATCTTTTACGCCTTGAGTAACTCCATCACAAACAAATTCAAAATGCATAGTCTCTCCTTTAATTACACAGCCAATTGCTATTACACAATCTACTTTTTGAGTTTCAATCATTTTTTTTGAACCATAAACCAATTCAAAACTTCCAGGGACATCCCAACGGATTATGTTTTCAGCTAAAGCTCCACAATCTAATAATGCCGCTTTTGCCCCATTAAACAAACCATTTGTTATTTCATCATTCCATTCTGAAACAACAATCCCAAACCGAAAGTCTTTCGCGTTTGGGATTGTGTTTTTATCGTATTGTGATAAATTTTTATTTTCTGTAGCCATATTATTCTGTCATCGCAATGTAAGCGTCAATATTTAACCCTTCTCTAGAAGTTTCGTATTTTTCTTTAATTTGAGTAAACAATTTATTTGCTTCATCTTTCTTATTTGCTGTTAAAGCTAATTGAGCTGCTTTGAATAAAAATCTTGGTGTAGTAAAATCATTTTCATTAGCTTCTGCTGCCTTTTTGTAATACGAAATAGCATCATCAACTTTATTTGTTTCAGAATAAGCATCTCCTAATCCTCCTAAAGCCATTGCGTTTAATATCATATCATTTGAAGAAAACTCTAATAAATACTTTTCAGCATTTTTAAAATCTTTGATATTTAAATAAGACATACCTGCATAGTAATTAGCAAGATTTCCTGCTTTTGTACCTGAATATTGATCAGCTACACCTACAAACCCTTGTTTTCCTTCACCTCCTTTTAATGCAAGATTGAATAATGAATCTGGATTTTCAGTATTTGCTAAAGCTTGATTAAAATATTCTTGAGCTTGGAAAATCTCATTAAAAGCTTTGTCTTCTTTAGGTTCTGCAACAAATTTATTAAACAATAAATATCCAATTGTTACCAATGCAATTGCACCAACTACACCTAATACTAATTTTTGGTTTTTAGCAACCCATTCTTCTGTTCTAGAAGCAGTTTGGTCTAAAGTATTAAAAACTTCTTCAGTAGTACTTTCTCCTGAAGTTTCAATTACTTCTTCAAATTCATTTTCGTTATTATCTAACTCTTCTGGTTTTGAAGCCTTATAGCCTCTTTTGTTATATGTTGCCATTTATTTTAAATTTATTGAGGTGCAAAAATATAATTTTTATTGAAAATTAAAAGCCCTTTTTATGGTTATTTTTCTATTTTGCAACTACTTTTGCAATACGGCTACAAATAAAGGAAAATAAACTGTGTATTTAAAACAATTATCATTATTAAATTATAAAAACATTTCAGACAAATCTTTTGATTTTGATGAAAAGATAAATTGTTTTGTGGGCAAGAACGGAAAAGGAAAAACAAATATATTAGATGCTATTTTTCATTTATCTTATGGTAAAAGTTATTTTAATCCGCTTGCTGTTCAAAATATTAAACACGAAGAAGAGTTTTTTTTAATTGATGGAACTTTTTCTAAAAACGAAAAAGAAGAAAAAATTGCTTGTAGCCTAAAAAGAGGGCAAAAAAAAGTTCTAAAAAGAAATAATAAAATTTACGATAAACTTTCTGACCATGTTGGTTTCATTCCTTTAGTAATTATCTCTCCATCCGATACTAATTTAATTTCTGAAGGAAGTGACGTAAGACGTAAATTTATTGACAGCGTAATTTCTACTTTAGACAATTCATACCTCAACGAATTAATTCAATACAACAAACTGGTTGCTCAACGAAATGCTCTTTTAAAATATTTTGCACTGAATCAATCTTTTGACAATGAAACTTTAAGTATTTATAATGAACAAATTATTCCTATTGGAACAAATATTTTTGAAAAAAGAAAACAGTTTTTAGAACACTTTATTCCCATTTTTCAAAAATACTATCAGCTAATTACTGATAATGCAGAAAATGTTCAATTGGTTTATTCTAGTAATTTATTTGAAAGCACTTTTGAAGAGTTACTATCAAGTAACGTTAATAAAGATAAAGCTTTACAATATACAAGTGTGGGAGTCCATAAAGATGATTTATCATTTGAAATTGACAACTATCTTATTAAAAAATTTGGTTCACAAGGTCAGCAAAAGTCATTTTTAATAGCTTTAAAGTTAGCTCAATTTGATTTTATAAAACAACAAAGCGGTGTTTTACCAATTCTGCTTTTTGATGATATTTTTGACAAATTAGATGAATCAAGAGTTCAGAAAATTGTAGCAATGGTTAACGATGATGTTTTTGGGCAAATCTTTATTTCCGACACTCATGTAGAAAGAACTGAAGCCATAATAAAAAGCACTCATCAATCTTATGCGATATTTCAGTTGTAATTGAAATAATTCTTACTTTTACACTGATTTTTTTTAAACAACTTATGAATATTCAAACTGATTTTTCTTTAAAAAACTACAATACTTTTGGAATTGAAGCAAAAGCAATGCAATTTACATCTGTACAAAACACAGAAGAACTTATTGAAGTTTTACAACTCAACAAAGATATTTTTGTTTTGGGCGGAGGAAGTAATATGCTCCTAACACAAAATATTAATAAACTTGTAGTTCATATCAATATTAAGGGAATTTCTATTTTCAAAGAAAATGAAGACTTCGTTTGGGTAAAAGCAAATGCAGGAGAAAATTGGCATGAATTTGTTTTATGGTGCATAGATCATAATTATGGTGGAATAGAAAACCTATCTTTAATTCCAGGTAATGTGGGTACTACTCCAATACAAAACATTGGCGCTTATGGTGTTGAAATAAAAGACATGTTTTCTTCATGTGAGGCGGTTAATGTTACAGAGCGAACAATTAAAACGTTCAAAAAAGAAGATTGTAATTTTGGCTATAGAGAAAGTGTTTTTAAAAACGAATTAAAAAATCAGTATATTATTACAAGTGTTGTTTTTAAACTTACTAAGATAAATCACAAAACAAACAGTTCTTACGGAGCTATTGAAGCTGAATTAGCTCAAAATAATATTACATCTCCAACAATAAAAGACATTAGTAATGCTGTAATTGCTATTAGAAAAAGTAAACTTCCAGATCCAAAAGTTTTAGGAAACAGTGGCAGTTTCTTTAAAAACCCAATTATTCCTATCGAATTATATAAAAAAACATTACTTCAATATCCTGAAATGCCACATTATGTGGTTTCTGAAACAGAAGTTAAAGTACCAGCAGGTTGGTTAATTGAACAAGCAGGGTTTAAAGGTAAAAGATTTGGAGATGCAGGAATACATGAAAAACAAGCCTTAGTACTTGTAAATTATGGCAATGCAACTGGAGAAGAAATAGTTACAGTTTCTAGAAATATTCAAAAAGCCATTTTGGATAAATATGGCATTTCAATAGATGCTGAAGTAAATATTATTTAACCTTTTTTTGCTTTTCATTGGGGTTTGTTTCGTAAATTTGCAGTCTCTAAAAAATTTAAAATGAAACTTGTTTTATTAACTATCGGATTACTTGCAATTGCTTTCGCAGGAATTGCAATTAAAATATGGACAAAGAAAGATGGAAAATTTTCAGGTACTTGCGCTAGTCAAAGTCCGTTCTTAAATAAAGACGGAGAAAACTGTAGTTTTTGCGGTAAAACTCCAGAAGAAATGAAAGACTGTACAAACGATTCTGACAAATAATTACTCTAAAAAAAGATGCTTTTAAATATACTTCTGTTAAGTTTTATAGTAATCATTGCAATTCAAATAATTTACTATTTATTTATATTTGGAAATTTTTCGTTTGGAAAAATAACAAATGGAAATTCTTCACGAGTTCCAGTTTCCGTAATCGTTTGTGCTAAAAACGAAGCAGAAAATGTAAAAAAATATTTTCCCCTTTTAATTAATCAAAATTACCCTGAATTTGAAATCGTACTAATTGACGATGCATCAAATGACGAAACACTAGATTTATTTGAAGAATATGAGAAAACATACAAAAATGTGAGAGTCGTTAAGGTTCAAAACAATGAAACATTTTGGGGAAACAAAAAATATGCACTTACATTAGGAATTAAAGTAGCAAAATACAAACATTTACTATTTATTGATGCCGATTGTAAACCGGCTTCTTCAGAATGGTTAAGCAGCATAAGTATGAACTTCACTCCTAAAAAAACAATTGTTTTAGGATATGGAGCTTACAATAAAGTTAAAAATTCGTTTTTAAATAAATTAATTCGTTTTGAAACTTTAATGACTGCTGTTCAATATTTTTCTTGGGCGAAAATAGGTTCACCATACATGGGTGTTGGTCGAAATTTAGCATACAAAAGTGATGAGTTTTACAAAGTAAATGGTTTTATAGATCACATGAAAATTCGTTCTGGAGATGATGATTTATTTATCAATCAAGCTAGCAATAAAGAAAATACAGCTATTTGCATTGAACCGTATAGCTTTACCTATTCTGATGCTAAAATAAGCTTTAGTGAATGGTTTAATCAAAAAAGAAGACATATTTCAACAGCTAAATATTACAAAGGGTTTGATCAATTTAAATTGGGTTTATTTTACCTAACTCAATTGTTCACCGTTATTCTTGGAATACTATTATTAGTTTTAAACTATGAAATGATATTAGTTGTTGCGTTAATTACCTTTAGATATTTAATTGCTTGGACATCTTTAGGATTTAGCGCCTCAAAATTAAAAGAAAACGATGTAATGTATTTTTATCCATTTATTGAATTAATACTTATCTTCACACAGCTTTATTTATTCATCATTAACTTATTCTCAAAACCTAAGCATTGGAAATAACTTCTGAAATAATTCAAAAAAACATAGAAAAAGCTAAAAACGGCGATCAAGTTGCTTTTACTTTTCTATTAGATTTCTTTTGGAACGAAGTCTTTGGATACATGCTTAAGAGAACAGAAAATGAAGCTGACACAGATGATATTGTGATTGAAACTTTTGCAAAAGCTTTTGATAAAATAGCAACCTATAATTCTGAATTTGGTTTTAATACTTGGTTAATTGCAATTGCTAAAAATGTTCATATTGACATGTTAAGAAAAAAGAAAACTTCATTATTCTTAGACATGAATGATAACGAAAACAGTAGAGCATATCAAATTGTTGATGAAACTCCAAGTGCAGAAGATGACATTATTACTGAGCAGAATCTTTCTCAATTATTAGGATATATTAAAGAATTAAAACCTGCTTACCAAGAAGTAATTCAATTGCGTTATTTTCAAGAGATGAGTTATCTTGATATCGCTGAAACTCTTGAAGAACCTTTAAACAATATCAAAGTAAAATTACTTAGAGCTAAAAAATTATTGGCTGAAATTATTTCCAAAAGAAACTAATTTTTGCACTTTTAAGTATTTTATGTACGTTTGAAAAAAATCCCATAAATGGAAAAGTTTTCAAACAGTCAAAAATTCAAACACTTATTTTCTTTACCTGTAATCATTGCTGCATTAGGATATTTTGTAGACATTTATGACTTGCTTTTATTTGGAATAGTTAGGGTTCCCAGCTTAAACAGCTTAAATTTAGATGCAGACCAAGCTGGAACAATGATACTTAATTTTCAAATGGTTGGCTTACTTGTTGGAGGAATATTATGGGGAGTTTTAGGTGATAAAAAAGGAAGATTATCAGTGCTTTTTGGCTCAATTTTAGTTTATTCGTTAGCTAATATCGCTTGTGGATTTTTACCTTATTTTCCTTCTGAAAACATAACTGAAATATATGCTGTATTACGCTTTATTGCTGGCGTTGGTTTAGCTGGTGAACTTGGTGCTGGAATTACTTTAGTTTCCGAATCTTTACCAAAACAACTTAGAGCTATAGGAACATCAATAGTTGCAGGGTTTGGATTATTAGGAGCTGTAGTTGCTCAACTAACTGTTGAATTGGCTGGAGATTGGACTTATGCCTATTTTATTGGCGGAATACTCGGGTTACTATTGTTGTTTTTAAGGATAGGCGTATCTGAATCTGGAATTTATAAAGATATTGAACACGCTACAAACATAAAAAAAGGAAATTTCTTTTCACTTTTTACAAATAAATCAAGACTCATAAAATACCTGAAATGCATAGCAATTGGGCTTCCTACATGGTTTTGTATAGGAATACTAGCAGTTATGGGAAATCAATTTGCTCCAGCATTTGGAATCGATAATATTAATCCTGGAAAAGCAATTATGTGGGCGTATATAGGGATTTCAATTGGAGACTTTGCCAGTGGATTTATTTCTCACTTATTAAAATCAAGAAAAAAAGCTATTTTCTACATGATGCTTTTTACAGTTATTGGTGTTATTCTAATGCTTTACGGCGGCTCAAAAACCGAAAATATGTATTATTTTTATTGCGCTTGGCTGGGGTTAGGAACTGGTTATTGGGCAATGTTTGTAACTGTAGGAGCAGAACAATTTGGCACAAATATTAGAAGTACAGCCGCAACAACAATACCCAACATGGTTAGAGGCCTACTGCCTATTATGCTTATTAGTTTTGATTTTTTAAAAGTAAATAATGGCGTAATAACTGCCGCTAGCATTGTTGGCTTTGTTGTTTTCTTTTTAGGAATTTATTCAACTTTAACAATTCCAGAAACCCATAATAAAGATTTAGATTTCACAGAATAATAAACTTTGTAAAGTTCTTTTATACTAAAGATAATTCTAGTTACCTTTGTGTTTTAAACACTATTTGAAAAAGATAAAATGGCAACAGAAAATGTTTTTCCACCAAGAGAACCAAAACCAAAATGGCTTCGTGTAAAATTACCAACAGGTAAAAAATATACTGAACTAAGAGGCTTAGTTGACAAATACAAATTAAATACAATTTGTACTTCAGGTAGTTGCCCTAATATGGGTGAATGCTGGGGAGAAGGCACGGCTACATTTATGATTCTAGGAAACATTTGTACCCGTTCTTGTGGTTTCTGTGGTGTAAAAACAGGAAGGCCAGAAACGGTTGACTGGGATGAACCTGAAAAAGTAGCTCGTTCAATTAAAATAATGGGGATAAAGCATGCAGTAATTACAAGTGTAGATAGAGATGATTTAAAAGATATGGGATCTATCATTTGGGCCGAAACCGTGAAAGCTATTCGTAGAATGAATCCAAATACAACATTAGAAACACTAATTCCAGATTTTCAAGGAAACACAAAAAATATAGACCGAATTATTGAAGTTGCACCCGAAGTAGTTTCTCATAATATGGAAACCGTAAAACGTTTAACTAGAGAAGTTCGTATTCAGGCTAAATATGAAAAAAGTTTAGAAGTTTTAAGGTATTTAAAAGAACAAGGAATCAAGAGAACTAAATCAGGAATTATGCTTGGTTTAGGAGAAACTGAAGAAGAAGTAATTCAAGTACTTCATGATTTAGCAGATGCTAAAGTAGACATTGTTACTATTGGTCAATATTTACAACCTTCAAAAAAACATTTACCTGTTAAAGAATTTATCCGTCCTGAACAATTTGAGAAGTACGAAAAAATAGGAAAAGAACTTGGTTTTAGACATGTAGAAAGTGGCGCATTAGTTCGTTCTTCTTATCACGCAGAAAAACACATCCACTAAAAATGAACAAAACAAGAATAGCAATAAACGGTTACGGAAGAATAGGTCGAAATTTATTCCGACTATTACTTAATCATCCTGCTATTGAAGTTGTGGTAATAAATGATATTGCCGACAACAAAACAATGAGTCATCTAACCAAATATGATAGTATTCATGGTGTTTTACCTTATGAAGTAAGTTTTACAAACTCATCTATTATAGTTGACAAAAAAGAATATTTATTTTTCCACGAAAGTGAAATTTCTAATTTAGATTGGAAAACATTAAATATTGATATTGTCATTGAAGCAACGGGAAAATTTAAAACTTATGAATTAGCCAACCAACATATTGTTGCAGGTGCAAAAAAAGTAATTCTTTCTGCTCCTTCTGAAGACGAGACAATTAAAACCGTTGTCATGGGAATCAACGAAAGCATTTTAGATGGTTCTGAAATTATTATTTCTAATGCAAGTTGCACTACTAATAATGCTGCACCCATGATAAAAGTAATGCAATCTTTAGGAGAAATACAGCAAGCCTACATTACAACTATACATTCTTATACAACTGATCAAAGTTTACATGATCAACCGCATAAAGACTTAAGAAGAGCACGAGGAGCATCACAATCTATTGTTCCTACCACAACCGGAGCAGCAAAAGCAATAACTAAAATTTTTCCAGATTTAGAAGGAAAAATAGGTGGATGTGGAATACGTGTTCCTGTACCAGACGGATCTTTAACTGATATCACCTTTAATTTAAAAGAAAAAGTAACTATTAAAGAAATAAACAACGCTTTTAAAAAAGCATCTGAAAATGAACTGTCAGGAATTTTAGCTTATACAGAAGATCCAATTGTATCAGTAGATATTATTGGAAATAAAAATTCATGCTTATTTGACTCTCAATTAACTAGTGTAATTGACAATATGGTAAAAGTAGTAGGTTGGTATGATAACGAAATTGGATACTCTTCAAGATTAATTGACTTAATTAGCTTCATCTCCAAAAAATAATTTTTATATTTATACATTATTATTTTTTACTTAAATCCATTAGCATTGCAAATTAAAGGATATTTATTCGCTCTTTTATTTTTAACTTCTTTAGGTTATTCGAAATCTCTATACAAAGAAAACACTAAAATAAATGATAGTGTAGATTATTTTTTGGAAGTAGCTATTTTTAATAAAGACGATAAAAAATCTTTCAACAAAGCAATTATTTATTCTGAAAAAGCAATTGAATATGCAAAAGAAAATAATTTAAATGAAAAGCTTGGTGATTGTTATTTAGTCTTAGGTAGTGTACATTTTGATTTGAATAAAACAGATATCGCAATTGAAAACTTTATAAGGAGTATAAATCATTATAACAACAAAGAAAAAAGTACAAACTTAGCTTTAGCTTACTATAATCTAGGAAATTGCTATTTGATTAAAAACAAAACAGACCTTTCTGAAATTTATTTTAATAAATCAGCTCAACTATACAAACAATTTAATTTTACAGATGCAATTGATTTAATCAATCTTCAAAAAGGAATTATTGAAAAGAAGAAAAATAATTTTGTAGAAGCTGAAAATATTTTTCAAAAAATAATTATTGACGTTGTAAATGAAGATTTTATTGACACTAAAGTAGAAGCTTTTTTTCAATTAGGACAAATTGCTTTCATAAAAAAAAATACTGATAAATCAATTCAATATTTTGAAACTGCATTAAAAACCAACAGAGCTGGAAATAAGAATAATTCGCTCGAAATAAAAACTATAAAAGAACTCAGCAAAGTATATAAGAGCATAAATAAGTTTGAAAAAGCAAATTTTTATTTAGAAGAGTATGCAATAATCCTAGACTCTATTGGCAGTAATTTCAATAACTTAATTTCAGAAAACACTTTTGATGAAATTAAATTTGACAAACAACTTCAAACTATTGAACAATTAGACAAAGAAAAAAAGAGCCAACAAAGAACTTTGCGTTTTTCAAAATTAATTAGCATTCTAAGTATTGCTTTAATATCTATTCTTTCATTATTGAGTTTATCTTTATACAAAAACAATAAAATAAGAATAAGCACAAACAAACTATTAAAAAATAAAAACAAAGAATTAATTGCTCAAAAAGAAAAAGTAGAACTTGCGTCAAAAGCGCGTTCTAAATTTTTAGCAACAGTAAGCCACGAATTAAGAACTCCACTAAATGCTATAAATGGAATAACTTACCTCCTATTACAAGAAAAGCCAAAAGCAAGTCAAATTCAATATTTAAAATCATTAGAGTTTTCAGGAAACTATTTATTAAATTTCATAAATGATATTTTAGAAATCAATCGTTTAGAATCAAACAAGGTTTTAAATGAAGAAATTAACTTCAATATTATTGAATTGGTTGATAATATTAAAACTTCATTTAACGAATTTATATCAGAAAACAATGTTGACTTTCATATAGAAATTGATAATTCAATTAATCACAATTTAATTGGTGACCCAACAAAACTTTCTCAAGTATTAATAAACCTCTTAAATAATGCTATTAAATTTAGTAAAAACGGAAAAGTTTGGATTACTATAAATAAACCTTTTGAAACTAAAGAAGAAGCAATTCTTTTCTTTGAAATTAAAGATAATGGAATAGGAATTCCTTTAGACAAACAAGATGGAATTTTTGATAGTTTTAGTCAAGGCTCAGTTGAAATCAACCGAACGTATGGAGGTACTGGTCTTGGATTATCTATTGTTAAGAAAATTCTTGAAATAATGGGTTCTCAAATTAAGCTAAATAGCGATGGAAAAAACGGAAGTACATTTAGCTTTTCTATTCCTTTTAAAAAGGCCAATGAAATTTCTAAAGAAATTGAAAACTTAAAACCAACTGTCGAATTTGAAACTTCTAATAAAAAAATATTATTAGTTGAAGACAATAAGATAAATCAAATGATTACTCAAAAAATGTTAGAAAAGAAAAATATTTCTTGTGTAATTATTGATAATGGAGAAGAAGCGATTGAGCACATGAGAGACAACTCATACGATTTAATTTTAATGGATGTTCATTTACCAGGAATAAATGGTACAGAAGCAACTGAAGAAATTAGAAAATTTAATTCAACAGTTCCAATAATTGCTTTAACAGCAATTTCATTAAATGAAAATAGAGAGATGTTACTATCGTATGGTATGAATGAAGTTATAACCAAACCTTTCTTACCCGAAAAATTTTATGAAATTGTAACAGAATATCTAACTAATAAGAAAGGATAAATTCTTTTATTAATTTTCTAACGATTGGCTCTGCCTGTTTTGCAGCTTCTAATACTTCGTGATGATTCACCTCTTCAATATTATCCTCATCTCCCATATCTGTAATAATAGAAACACCTATACAGTCCATACCCATGTGCTTTGCAACAATAATCTCTGGAACAGTTGACATTCCCACGCAGTCTGCACCAACAGCCTTAACCATTCTATATTCTGCTAAAGTTTCAAAAGTAGGACCTTGTAAAGCTAAATAAACACCCTCTTTTAAATCAATATTAAATTCTCGAGCAACCTTCCTAATCTGAGTATTCATATCTTTAGAATAAGGCTCACTCATATTTACAAATCGTGGCCCAAAACGCACATCATTACTACCCCTTAAAGGATGTTCTGGCATCATATTAATATGATCTGTAATCAACATAACATCGCCAACTTTAAATGAAGGATTTACACCTCCTGAAGCATTTGAAACAACCAATTTTTCAATACCTAATTGCTTCATAACTCTTACAGGAAAAGTAACTTGCTTCATATCATACCCTTCATAGAAATGAAAGCGACCTTGCATAGCCATAACCTTCTTGCTTCCTATTGACCCAAAAAGCAAGGCACCTTCGTGACCTTCAACTGTAGAAATAGGAAAATTAGGTATATCCTTATAATCTAATTTATACTCAACTTCAATATCGTTTACAAAGCCTCCTAATCCAGAACCTAAAATGACACCATAATCTGGTGTGTATTTAACTGCTCCTTGAATAAATTCAACTGTTTCTACTACTTTTTCCCACATAATCTAAAATTATTTTATCTAAAACATCAGCATCTTTAAGAAAAACACTCTTAATGGGTAAGTAGAAAAGTTGTTCTTTAGACAAACTTCCTTTTAATCGCATAAAGTCTTTTTCTGTTGTAATAATTGCATTGTTTTTAGATACTTTTTTAATGTTGTCGATCTCTTTTTCAGTAAAATTATGATGGTCTGAAAACCGTAAAACCAAATCATCTTCTTTCTTTAAGTGACTTATAAAAGGAAATGGTTTTGCTATGCCTGTAATAATTGTTTTTTGAGCTTGTTTTATATCGGATGTTCTAATTGGTTTTATTTCTGAATATACTAATTCATCATATTCAATTTTACTAAAAAAAACAGGGACTTCAACATCTAATTTCTCCTTAATTTCACTCATGGCAAGTTCGGAAATATCATTCGGACATTTAGTGACAATTATCATATTTGCTCTTTTTTTACCTGAACTCGGTTCACGTAAACTTCCAAAAGGTAATATAAAATCATCACAAAATAATTCTGAATAAGTAGTCAATAGAATATAAAATCCCGCTTTTACTTTTCTATGCTGAAAAGCATCATCTAACAATATAACATCTGGGTTATCATCTAATCTTAAAAGCTGGTTAATTCCATTGATCCTATTAGCATCAACAGCAACTTTTATTTTCGGAAATTTGGTAAAAAACTGAAAGGGTTCGTCGCCTAACTCTTGAACAGTTGTAGAAGTATTCGCTAATACAAAAACATTCGTTTCTCTTTTATAACCGCGACTTAATGTTGCAACATTAAACTGATCTTGTAATAAGCGAATTAAATACTCAATTTGAGGTGTTTTTCCTGTACCACCAACACTTAAGTTACCTACAGCAATTATTGGTAAATCAAACGATTTACTTTTAAAAACTTGCTTATCGTAAAAAAAATTACGCATCCAAGTAACAATCCAGTAAACAAAAGCAACCGGAAAAAGTATTTTTCTTAAGAAATTCATAGTACGAAAGTAGCGTTTTTTTATCTTTGAATAAAATAAAACCTATTCTGGTTAAATCTATTGAACATGAAACTACAAGAAATCACTTCCGTTTTAGAAGAACTTGCTCCTCTCGCTTATGCAGAAGACTTTGACAACGTAGGGTTATTAGTGGGTAATAACAACGCAGTTATAAATGGAATTCTTGTTTGTCATGACGCTTTAGAAAATGTAATTGATGAAGCTATAGCTAAAAACTGCAATTTAGTTGTTTGCTTCCATCCTATTTTATTTTCAGGAGTAAAGAAAATAACAGGTAAAAATTATGTTGAAAGAGCCATTATTAAAGCTATAAAAAATGACATTGCCATTTATGCACTGCATACTGCTTTAGACAACCATAAAAAAGGGGTCAACAAGATTTTTTGCGATGCTCTTGGCTTACAAAACACAAAAATTTTAATTCCAAAAGAAAATTTCATTCGAAAACTAGTCACTTATACTATTCCAGAAAACGAAATACATCTAAGAAATGCCCTTTTTGACGCAGGTGCAGGTCAGATAGGAAATTATGAAAATTGTAGCTTTAATTCGGAAGGAATAGGAACTTATTCTGGCAATGAAGAAAGTAATCCAAAAATAGGTTCAAGATTTGAATTTGTTCAAGCAAAAGAAATTAAAATTGAAGTAACTTTTGAAAGACATTTAGAAAATAAGATTCTAAAAGCATTATTTACCAATCATGAATATGAAGAAGTAGCTTATGAAATTTATGAAACCAAAAATAAGCATCAAAATATTGGATTAGGAATGATAGGAGAATTTAATGAAGGGCTATCCGAAGAAGACTTTTTGTCTTTAGTAAAAACCAAAATGCAATGTGGAGGAATTAGACATAGTGCTTTATTAGGAAAAAAAATAAAGAAAGTTGCTGTTTTAGGAGGTTCAGGAAGCTATGCCATTAAAAACGCATTACATGCTGGTGCAGATGCTTACTTGACTGCTGATTTAAAATACCATCAATTCTATGAAGCTGAAAACCAACTACTTCTAGCTGATATTGGTCATTTTGAAAGTGAAAGATATACAAAAAATTATATTTTAGATTATCTTAAAGAAAAAATCACTAATTTTGCAATCATTTTATCAGAAGAAAACACTAATCCTGTTCAATATTTTTAGTATGGCAAAGACAAAAGAACTAAGCGTAGAAGATAAGTTAAGAACACTTTATTCATTACAATTAATCGATTCAAAAATTGACGAAATTCGTAACGTAAGAGGTGAACTACCTTTAGAGGTAGATGATTTAGAAGATGAAGTAGCTGGCTTAACTATCCGTTTAGATAAACTTAAAGGAGATTTAGATATCATAGATACTCAAATTAAGGAAAAGAAAAATGCGATTGATGAGCACAAAGCTGCTATCAAAAAATATTTAGAGCAACAAAAAAATGTTCGTAATAATAGAGAATTTAACTCTTTAACTAAAGAAGTTGAATTCCAAGAATTAGAAATTCAATTGGCTGAAAAACACATTCGTGAAATGAAAGCTTCAATTGAGCATAAAAAAGAAGTTTTAGATCAATCTAAAGAAAGACTTGATGCAAAACAACAGCATTTAAAACATAAAAAAGCTGAATTAAGCGATATTATGTCTGAAACTGAGAAAGAAGAAGATTTCTTAAACAAAAAATCTGAAGAATATCAAGGTAAAATTGAAGAGCGTTTATTAGCTGCTTACAAAAGAATTAGAGGAAGTGTAAGAAACGGTTTAGCTGTTGTATCTATCGAAAGAGGAGCTTCTGCAGGTTCATTCTTTACTATTCCGCCACAAACTCAAATGGAAATTGCGGGTCGTAAGAAAGTTTTAACTGATGAGCACAGTGGACGTATTTTAGTAGACAACGTTCTTGCTGAAGAAGAAAGAGAAAAAATGGAAAAAATATTTGCAAAAATGTAATTCCAATTTTATATAAAAATTTAAAATCCTGCAATAGCGGGATTTTTTTATTTAATAAACTCATCTAATTTATCTAACAATTCTGCACCGCCAATATAAATAATTTCTCTTTTTTTATTCACTAAAATAAAAGTTGGATAAACTTTAATTTCATGATTTAATATAAATTCTGGCTTATTGTTTATATCAACAAAAAGTTGTTGCCAATTAATTTTTTTCTTTTTTAAATATTTTAAAACTACCTGTTTTTCTTTATCTACTGCTATACCTAGCATACTTAATATATCAGAATATTTTTCTTCAATTTCTTTTAACTTAGGCGCTAATTGAACACAAGGTCCACACCAAGTTCCCCAATATTCAATTAAAGCAAAATCTTTTTTATTTAAAAATTCATGTAGATTGATTTCCTTATCAAAGACGTCTATATAATCAAAATCATTAATCTCATTCCCAACAACAAGTTTTAAATTCTTTTGTTCATCTAGTATTTCAGTCAAATACATTGCAGACAAATCCGGTTCAAAACTTTCAATTTTTAATTTCTTCTCATTTATATTAATTATATCAGTGACTCTATAATTAAATTGACTGTTAAAAATAACATCTGATTTACTAAATAAAATATCTGTTGGCTTAATTATCAATGAACCTGGTTTTAAATAAACATCTATGGATTCACCATTAAGGACTAAATTACCTTTCCAGTAATTTTTATACCCGAATTTTGTTGAATATTCCATTTCATACTTTCCGCCATCTCCTATTGGCGCGTTAATCTTTGAAGGGTATAAAACTATTTCCATTTCACGCTCAAATATTCTCCCGCTTTTAAATACTTCATACTTATAGGAAAAAGATGGGAATTTAGAGATTACCTCTTTTTTTAAAACAGAATTATTTCGAAATTCTCTATCAAACCAAATTAATTTATCATTCGAAAAATCTTTATTTCTATCAAAATCTCCAACGATGAATTGTTTATTTCCTTTAAAACCAACTGCAATAATCAACCCTTGGTTTATTTTTGTTTGTGATAATTTTAAAGTATCAACTTTCCAACCAGAGAAGTACTGAAGCATAGTTTCTTTTTCAAACTTATTAGACTTTACCAAATCATACATTAACTGAACAGGGTCTTCAAAATAACCTAAAAATCGAATTGAATCATTAGCTGGTATACCTTTATAAACTTCAACTACTTCTTTTTTAATTTCTTTATAAAAGTCTAAAGATTGAAAATAAAAATAATCTTCATTAACCAACAATAATGAATCATTAACAACATTATCCATCTTTACTTCAATCTTGCTCTGAGCTATTGAAATTGAAGAAAAAAGAAAAAAACAAACTAAAATTCGCATAAAAATATTTTTACCAAATATAATAATTCAATTGAAAAAACAGAATTTATATTTCCATATCTTTGTACCATGGAAAACAATTTAGTTCGCATCAATAAATTTTTATCAGAAAGCGGTTACTGTTCGCGTAGAGAAGCCGATAAGCTAATCGACCAAGGAAGAGTTACCATAAATGGTGTTGTACCAGAAATGGGTACAAAAATTAGTCCCACTGATGAAGTGCGTGTAAATGGCGAATTAATTAAAGAAAAAAAAGACCAACATATTTATTTAGCATACAATAAACCTGAGGGAATTGAGTGCACTACCAATTTAGATGTTCGCGATAATATTATTGAAGCTATTAATTATCCTGAACGTATTTTTCCTATTGGTCGATTAGACAAAGGAAGTGAAGGATTAATTTTTATGACTAATGACGGAGATATTGTAAACAAAATTCTTCGTGCAAGAAACAATCACGAAAAAGAATATGTCGTTACTGTAAACAGAACAATAACCGACCGATTTATTGACCAAATGAGCAACGGAATCCCTATTCTAGATACCGTTACTCGTAAATGTAAAGTGGAACGCATAAGCAATAATGTATTTAGAATTGTATTAACACAAGGTTTAAATCGTCAAATTCGTAGAATGTGCGAATATTTAGATTATGATGTTGTGGCCTTAAAAAGAACTCGTATTATAAATATTAAGTTAGATTTACCTGTTGGAAAATATAGAAATCTAACACCAAGTGAATTAGAAGAGTTGAATTCTTTAATTTCAGATTCTAGTAAAACCGAAGAAGCAAGTTTCCCAAGTAATAAAGCTAAATTTACAGGAAGTAGAAACTATGGAGAGAGGAATAGATAACTATCTATGGTGAAATAATCCATAACTAAATATAAAATTATGTTTAGTTTCATACTCTTTTTTCATCAAATCAACCTCAAAAGAATTTATATATAGAGACTTTCTATTTTTGTTTATTTTTTTGATATCCCATAAATTATTATGATAAGTTGTGAAAATATTATTACCAAAATAACCTTTTAGTTTCTTAGTTGAACAAAATGAACAACGATAAGTGTTATCGTGAAGCATTCCAACAACTCTTGGATGTACATTGCCCTTTTTTATTTCAGTAATCCAATAATCACTATATCTACTATAAGAATCAAATTGATGAACAAATATTAAATAAGGTAATTTAAGACACATTTCTGCTTCTTCTAAATTAAAATAACCTATAACTTTATTAAATCTATCAATTTTTTTTACTCGAGCATAGAAATCTAATTTATTAGAATTAAGGTCTTTAAAAATTGTAGAATCGGAAATTCCTAATAATTTTTCCCCTGGAAAACCGTATTGAATTATTTTTTTTTCTATTAAGGTAATAGAATATTTAATTTTTCCTTTATAAATTTTCCTTTCCTTATGTTTGTCAATCTGATCATTAATAGAAAGGTTATAAATAAAATCTAAGTAGTCTACATTTATCCTTTTTAAATACTTATCTCTATTAGTCTTAAATAAATCAATTACTTTTTTGTTTGTTTTGTTTTTAAAATAATACTTCTCTACTAATGGAATGGACTTCAAATGCTCTATTTTCAATCCATTGGAAAAACCCAAAAATATGTATTGATCAAAAGGTTTGTTCTCGAAACTAGCAATTTGAATAGAAGTAAGAATATCCCTAACAAAAATAAAATCAAACTCTTTAAAAGTTTTATTATAATAGAATAATGCACTATCTACATTTTTCTCTATAAAATAAAAATTTTCAGCTTTATTAATCTGATTGTGATAATCAAAGTAATCTGACTTAAATTCTTGAGAAAATAAGCTAGATGAAATAAAAAATAGAAGGAATAAACATCTCATAAAATTAATTAACTTCAATTTCCATTACATAATCATCCATAATATAATTGTTACCAATATCAATTACTTCTTCTATAGTAATTACAAAGCCAAGTTTTTCGTAAAACAACTTAGCATTATTATATTTATTTACATTTAGGTAAACCGTTTTTTGGTTATTTTCTTTCGCTTTTTCTATAACTAGGTTAAAAAGTAATTTTCCAACTCCAGTTCCTTGTGTTTCTGGCAAAACATAAATTTTATGAATTTTCGTTTTTTGAGGTTCGCAGTTTATTTCATAAGATACAAAACCTACATTTTTGTCATCATTATTCACTGCTATATAAAAAACATGTTTCTTTTCCTCCATTTGCTGCTTTAAAGCCGTTTCAGAGTAGAACATGCTCAACATATATGTCAATTGCTCTTGTGAAAGAATTTCACCATAAGTAGAAGGCCAAATAGCATAAGCTAAATCTTTAATAATGCTTAAATGTGATGGATTTGCTAAAATGAATTGCATAATGTATAATTTATACAAAAATAAAAAAGTCGCGCGAATTGCGAGACTTTATTTTATTAAGCTTGACCTGTTGGACCAAAATTAAGCGGAATGTGTGGTTGATCACCTTCTTTAATCTCTCCATGAGCAGTTTCAAATCGTTGAATATTTTCAGCTAATGCTTTTAATAATCTTTTAGCGTGTTGAGGCGTTAAAATAATTCTCGATTTCACCTTCGCTTTTGGAGCTCCAGGCATAATTGAAACATAATCCAAAACAAACTCACTATTTGAATGATTTATAATAGCTAAGTTAGAATAAATTCCTTCAGCCGTTTTTTCATCTAATTCAATGTTAATTTGTCCTTGTGGGTTGTTATTTTCCATAATTAGTTGTTTTAAAAAAGCCTAACAGAAAACATCTGTTAGGCTTTTAAGTTATTTTGAAAGCTTAAAGATGAATATTAATAATTAAATTCTTCTTTAGCAGCCATTAATTCATTGAATTCTTCTTTAGAACCTACAATTATATCATCATAATCTCTCATACCAGTTCCGGCAGGGATTCTATGTCCTACAATTACATTTTCTTTCAATCCTTCTAACGTATCAATTTTACCTGCAACAGCAGCCTCGTTTAACACTTTAGTAGTTTCCTGGAACGATGCCGCAGAAATGAATGATTTAGTTTGTAAAGAAGCTCTTGTAATACCCTGTAGAACAGGAGTTGCAGTTGCTTGAATTACATCTCTAGCTACAGCCAAGTTTTGATCGTTACGTTTTAAGATAGAATTTTCATCTCTTAATTGACGTGGTGATATAATTTGACCTGCTTTAAGTGTTTCAGAATCTCCTGCATCTTCAACAACTTTCATACCGTATAATTTATCGTTTTCAACAATAAAGTCTCTAGTATGAGCTAATTGATCTTCTAATAATAAAGTATCTCCTGGATCAACAATTCTAACTTTACGCATCATTTGACGTATTACTACTTCAAAGTGCTTATCGTTAATTTTTACACCTTGTAAACGGTAAACTTCTTGAATTTCGTTTACTAGATATTGTTGCACTGCAGAAGGTCCTTTAATATTTAAGATATCAACTGGAGTAATTGCGCCATCAGATAATGGAGTACCCGCTTTTACAAAATCGTTTTCTTGTACAAGAATTTGATTCGATAATTTAACTAGGTATTTCTTAACATCACCAAACTTAGATTCAATTGCAATTTCTCTATTTCCTCTTTTAATTTTACCAAAAGTAACAACACCATCAATTTCAGAAACTACAGCTGGGTTTGAAGGATTACGAGCTTCTAACAACTCAGTAATTCTAGGTAAACCTCCTGTAATATCACTTGATTTAGAAGAACGACGAGGAATCTTAACAAGAATTTTTCCTGCTTTAATTTTCTCTCCATCATCAACCATCATGTGAGCTCCTACTGGTAAGTTGTATGAACGAATTAATTCACCGTCTTTACCATAAATATGTAATGTTGGGATTAATTTTTTATTACGAGCTTCAGAAACTACTTTTTCTTGGAAACCAGTTTGTTCATCAATCTCTACAGCGAAAGTTTCTCCTTGCTTAAGATCTTCATATTCTACTTTACCTGTAAATTCAGAAATAATAACTCCATTATATGGATCCCATTTACAAATAGTTGTTCCTTTTTCTACAGTATCACCATCTTTAACAAAGATACTTGAACCGTAAGGTATATTATGTGTATTTAAAACAATTCCTGTTTTAGAATCTACTAATTTTAATTCAGTTGAACGAGAAATAACAGTATTAACAGTATTTCCATCAGCATCTTCACTTTTAACCGTTTTTAAATCTTCAATTTCAAGTTTACCTGCAAAACGAGTTACAATACTTGATTCTTCAGAAATACCTCCAGCAACCCCTCCAACGTGGAAAGTACGTAGTGTTAACTGTGTACCTGGCTCTCCAATAGATTGAGCAGCGATTACTCCAACTGCCTCACCTTTTTGAGTCATTTTACCTGTTGCAAGGTTTCTTCCATAACACTTAGCACAAATTCCTTTTTCTGCCTCACATGTTAATGGTGAACGAACTTCAATTCTTTCTAATGGAGATTCATTAATTGCTTGTAAAGAAGATTCTTTAATTTCTTCACCTGCTTTAACGATAACTTCAGAAGTTAAAGGATTGATTATATCATTTAAAGTAACACGACCTAAAATTCTTTCGCCTAAAGATTCAACAATTTCCTCGTTTTTCTTTAAAGCTTCAACTTCTACACCTCTTAATGTACCACAATCAACAGAGTTTACAATAACATCCTGAGATACATCATGTAATCTTCTGGTTAAGTAACCTGCATCGGCAGTTTTAAGAGCCGTATCGGCAAGACCTTTACGAGCACCGTGAGTAGAGATAAAGTATTCAAGAATTGATAAACCTTCTTTAAAGTTAGAAAGAATTGGATTCTCAATAATTTCACCACCACCAGCAGTAGATTTTTTTGGCTTGGCCATTAATCCACGCATACCAGTTAACTGACGAATTTGTTCTTTAGATCCCCTTGCTCCAGAATCAAGCATCATATATACCGAGTTAAACCCTTGTTGGTCTTCTCTAATATTTTTCATTGCTAATTCTGTTAATTGAGCATTTGCAGAAGTCCAAATATCAATAACTTGGTTATAACGTTCGTTATTAGTAATAAGACCCATGTTATAGTTTAAAGAAATACCATCAACTTGTGCACGAGCATCAGCAATTAATTTTCCTTTTTGTTCAGGAATTCTAATATCACCTAATGAGAAAGACAAACCACCTTGGAAGGCAAATTTATAACCCATATTTTTGATATTATCTAAGAATTCTGCAGTTACTGGAACACTAGTCACTCCTAAAATTTTACCAATAATATCACGTAAAGATTTCTTAGTTAAAACTTCATTGATATAACCTGCTGCTTCTGGAACAACTTCATTAAATAAAACTCTACCTGCGGTAGTTTGAATAATTTTATTTACTAATTCTCCATTTTCATTAAAATCTTTAGCTCTTACTTTAATACGAGCATTAAGTTCTAATCTTCCTTCATTTAAAGCAATATTTACCTCTTCAGCAGAATAGAAAGTTAATCCTTCACCTTTAATTTTTCTTGTATCGTCAGACAAACGTTCTTTAGTCATATAATAAAGACCAAGAACCATGTCTTGAGAAGGTACCGTAATTGGAGCGCCATTTGCAGGGTTCAAGATATTATGAGATGCCAACATTAATAATTGACATTCTAAGATAGCTTCTGGTCCTAATGGTAAGTGAACTGCCATCTGGTCACCATCGAAATCGGCGTTAAATGCCGTACATACTAATGGGTGTAACTGGATTGCTTTTCCTTCAATTAATTTGGGCTGGAATGCCTGAATACCTAATCTGTGTAACGTAGGAGCACGGTTAAGCATTACTGGATGTCCTTTAATTACATTCTCAAGGATATCCCATACAACTGGCTCTTTTTTATCTATAATTTTCTTAGCAGATTTAACTGTTTTTACAATTCCTCTTTCTATTAATTTACGAATAACAAAAGGTTTGTATAATTCAGCTGCCATATCTTTTGGCAATCCACATTCAAATAATTTTAATTCTGGTCCAACAACAATTACCGAACGAGCAGAATAATCTACACGCTTACCAAGTAAGTTTTGGCGGAAACGACCTTGTTTACCTTTTAACGAATCTGATAAAGATTTTAATGGTCTGTTTGATTCAGTTTTAACAGCTGAAGCCTTTCTTGTATTATCGAATAACGAATCTACAGATTCCTGTAACATACGCTTTTCGTTTCTTAAGATAACTTCTGGAGCTTTAATTTCAACTAATCTCTTTAAACGATTGTTACGGATGATTACTCTTCTGTATAAATCATTTAAATCTGAAGTAGCAAAACGACCACCATCAAGTGGCACAAGAGGACGTAATTCTGGTGGAATAACCGGAATTGCTTTTAAAATCATCCATTCTGGATTATTTTCTCTGTTTTTATTTGCTTCACGGAAAGATTCAACAACATTCAATCTCTTTAAAGCTTCCGTTTTTCTTTGCTTAGATGTCTCAGTATTAGCAGCATGACGTAACTCGTAAGAAAGTTCGTCTAAATTAATACGTGCTAATAAATCCATAATACATTCAGCACCCATTTTAGCGATGAATTTATTAGGATCAGTATCATCTAAATATTGATTCTCCATAGGAATAGTATCTAAAATATTTAAATACTCTTCTTCAGTTAAGAAATCTAATCTTTTTAATTCTTCACCTTCAAGGCCTTTTGCAATACCTGCCTGAATAACTACATATCTTTCGTAGTAGATAATCATGTCTAATTTCTTAGAAGGTAAGCCTAAAATATATCCTATTTTATTTGGTAAAGAACGGAAATACCAGATGTGTGCAATAGGCACAACTAAATTGATATGACCTACTCTATCTCTACGTACTTTTTTCTCAGTAACTTCAACACCACATCGATCACAAACGATTCCTTTATAACGGATTCTTTTGTATTTTCCACAAGCACATTCATAATCTTTAACCGGACCGAATATACGCTCACAGAAAAGACCATCTCTTTCTGGTTTATGAGTACGATAGTTAATAGTTTCTGGTTTTAACACCTCACCTCTAGATTCTGCTAAAATTGATTCAGGAGAAGCTAAGCCTATCGTAATTTTGTTAAATCTCTTAACGGGATTTTTGTCTTTATTATTTCTATTATTCATCATAGTTTTTACTATTGATTTATTTGCAATTAAAAAATTGATTTTGTTTTATGTTAAACATAAAACTACTACCTCGGGTTACTTCTCTAAACTTCCAACTTTAGTTGCGAAGTGCTAATTATAATATATATAAAAAATCGGAACGGTTTACGGGTATAAATCTTAAAAACTTATAAAATAGTAATCAGTCTTTATAAATAAAGACTGATTACTGTAAACTAATTATTCTTCTAATCTGATATCTAAACCAAGACCTTTTAATTCATGCATTAATACATTGAATGATTCAGGTAATCCCGGTTCTGGCATTGTTTCACCTTTAACGATTGCTTCGTAAGTTTTAGCTCTACCAATTACATCATCAGATTTAACCGTTAAGATTTCTCTTAATGTACTAGATGCACCATAAGCCTCCAAAGCCCATACCTCCATCTCTCCGAAACGTTGACCTCCAAACTGCGCTTTACCTCCTAATGGCTGTTGCGTAATTAATGAGTACGGTCCGATTGAACGAGCATGCATCTTATCATCAACCATATGTCCTAATTTAAGCATGTAAATTACACCTACAGTTGCTGGTTGATGGAAACGTTCTCCTGTTCCTCCATCATATAAATACGTGTGACCGAATCTTGGGATTCCAGCTTCATCAGTAAATTCATTAATTTGATCTAATGTAGCACCATCAAAAATTGGTGTTGCAAACTTTCTATCTAATTTTTGACCAGCCCAACCAAGAACGGTTTCATAAATTTGACCAATGTTCATACGAGAAGGTACTCCAAGTGGATTCAATACTATATCCACAGGTGTTCCATCTTCTAAGAAAGGCATATCTTCATGACGAACGATTCTTGCAACAATACCCTTGTTACCATGACGCCCTGCCATTTTATCCCCAACTTTAAGCTTACGCTTTTTAGCAATATAAACTTTTGCAAGTTTTAATATTCCTGCTGGAAGCTCATCTCCAACTGTAATTGTAAACTTCTCTCTTCTTAACCAACCTTGAAGGTCGTTTAATTTAATTTTATAATTATGAATTAAGTCGTTTACTAATTTGTTTGTAGCATCATCAGTTGCCCATTGACCTTTAGTAAGGTGAGCAAAATCTTCAACTGAGTTAAGCATTTTTTGAGTATATTTCTTACCTTTTGGTAATACTTCTTCACCCAAATCATTCATAACACCTTGAGAAGTTTTACCATTTACAATAGCAAATAATTTTTCTACAAGAACGTCCTTTAAGTCGTTATATTTAACTTGATATTCTGTTTCAAGATTATCAATATCTTCTTTGTCTTTAGAACGTTTACGCTTATCTTTTACTGCTTTAGCAAATAATTTTTTATCTAAAACAACTCCATGTAATGATGGAGAAGCTTTTAACGAAGCATCCTTAACATCTCCAGCTTTATCACCGAAGATTGCACGTAATAATTTTTCTTCTGGAGTTGGATCAGACTCTCCTTTTGGAGTAATCTTACCAATAAGAATATCGCCAGGTTTAACCTCTGCACCAATTCTTATCATTCCATTCTCATCTAAATCTTTAGTTGCTTCTTCAGAAACGTTAGGAATATCATTAGTTAATTCTTCATTACCTAATTTAGTATCTCTAACTTCTAATGAATAATCATCGATATGGATAGATGTGAAAATATCATCACGAACTACTTTTTCAGAAATTACAATTGCATCCTCAAAGTTATACCCTTTCCAAGGCATAAAGGCAACTTTTAAGTTTCTACCTAAAGCTAATTCTCCTTTTTGAGTTGCATATCCTTCACAAAGTACTTGTCCTTTAACAACTCTATCGCCTTTTCTTACGATAGGCTTTAAATTGATACTTGTACTTTGATTTGTTTTTCTAAATTTAATTAACTTGTACGTTTTGTCATCAGCATCGAAACTTACTAAACGCTCAGCGTCAGTTCTATCGTATTTGATAGTAATTTCGTTTGCATCAACATAAGTTACAACTCCATCACCTTCAGCATTAATTAATACTCTTGAATCAGAAGCAACTTGTCTCTCTAAACCAGTTCCAACAATTGGAGATTCTGGACGTAATAAAGGAACAGCTTGACGCATCATGTTAGATCCCATCAAGGCTCTGTTCGCATCATCATGCTCCAAGAATGGAATTAAAGATGCAGAAATAGAAGCAATTTGATTTGGAGCAACGTCAGTATAATGAACCTGTGATGGATCAACAACTGGGAAATCTCCTTCTTCTCTAGCAATTACTTTGTCAGCTAAAATTTTACCTTTAGCGTCCATTTCAATATTAGCCTGAGCAATCATTTTACCTTCTTCTTCTTCAGCGCTTAAGTAAATTGGAGTACTATTTATATCAATAACACCATTTTCTACTTTACGGTATGGAGTTTCAATGAATCCCATTGCGTTTACTTTCGCATAAACTCCTAAAGATGAAATCAGACCAATGTTTGGTCCCTCTGGAGTTTCAATAGGACATAAACGACCGTAATGAGTATAGTGAACATCTCGAACCTCGAAACCAGCTCTCTCTCTAGATAAACCTCCTGGTCCAAGTGCAGATAAACGACGTTTATGAGTAATCTCAGCTAATGGATTCGTTTGATCCATAAATTGAGATAATTGATTTGTTCCAAAGAAAGAATTAATCACTGAAGACAAAGTCTTAGCATTAATCAAATCGATTGGTGTAAATACTTCATTATCTCTAACGTTCATTCTCTCACGAATAGTTCTAGCCATACGAGCTAAACCAACACCAAATTGTGAAGAAAGTTGTTCACCAACTGTTCTTACACGACGGTTTGATAAGTGATCAATATCATCAATCTCCGCTTTCGAGTTGATTAATTCAATTAAGTACTTAACTATTGTAATAATATCTTCTTTAGTTAAGACTTGCTTATCCATAGCAATATCTAAACCAAGTTTTTTGTTCATTCTATAACGACCTACTTCACCTAAGTTGTAACGTTGGTCAGAGAAGAATAATTTATCAATAATACCTCTTGCAGTTTCCTCATCTGGCGGTTCTGCATTACGTAATTGTCTATAAATATGTTCAACAGCCTCTTTTTCAGAGTTTGTTGGATCTTTTTGAAGTGTATTGTGGATAATAGTATAGTCAGCTGCATTATTATCTTCTTTGTGTAAAAGAATAGTTTTCACATCTGCTTCTAAAATTTCTTCAACATTATCTTTATCTAAAACCGTATCACGATCTAAGATAATTTCATTTCTTTCAATAGAAACTACTTCTCCAGTATCTTCATCAACGAAATCTTCATGCCAAGTATTTAATACACGAGCTGCAAGTCTTCGTCCAATATATTTTTTTAAACCTGTTTTAGAAACTTTAACTTCTTCAGCAAGATCAAATATTTCAAGTATATCTTTATCTCTTTCGAAACCAATAGCTCTAAATAAAGTTGTTACAGGTAATTTTTTCTTTCTATCAATATAAGCGTACATTACACTATTGATATCTGTAGCGAATTCAATCCAAGAACCTTTAAAAGGAATAACTCTTGCAGAATATAGCTTAGTTCCATTTGCATGGAAAGATTGTCCAAAGAATACACCTGGAGATCTATGTAATTGAGATACAACTACACGTTCAGCACCATTAATTACAAAAGTTCCACTTGGCGCCATGTAAGGTATTGTTCCTAAATAAACATCTTGAACGATAGTTTCAAAATCTTCATGTTCTGGATCAGTACAATATAATTTAAGCCTAGCTTTTAATGGTACACTATAAGTTAACCCTCTGTCTATACACTCTTGTATTGAATAACGTGGTGGATCAACAAAGTAATCAAGGAATTCCAATACAAAGTTATTTCTTGTATCTGTAATTGGGAAATTTTCCATGAAGGTATTATAGAGACCTTCGTTGCCTCTTTCATCAGATTTGGTTTCTAGTTGGAAAAAATCTTGAAAAGATTTTACCTGTATATCAAGAAAGTCCGGATAATCTGGAATGTTTTTTGTTGAAGCAAAATTTAATCTTTCAGTCTGATTAGCAATCATCTATGGACAAATTTTTATTAAGAAAATAAATTGAAACGCATATTAACATAATATACGCAAAATGGTTTAGGCCTTTGAGAGTCAATCTCAAGGCCTAAACCTGGTTTTTTAAACTAAGTTTAGCTTATTTAAGCTCAACAACAGCTCCTGCTTCTTCTAAAGCTTTTTTAAGACCTTCAGCCTCATCTTTAGAAACTCCTTCTTTTACATTAGTTGGAGCAGAATCAACGATATCTTTAGCCTCTTTAAGACCTAATCCTGTTAATTCTTTAACAGCTTTAACTACTGCTAATTTAGAAGCACCAGCTTCTTTTAATACAACTGTAAATTCAGTTTGAGCTTCAGCACCACCTTCAGCACCACCAGCAGCAACTACTACAGCTGCAGCAGCTGGTTCGATACCATACTCATCTTTTAATATTGTAGCTAATTCATTAACTTCTTTAACTGTTAAGTTAACTAATTGCTCTGCGAATTGTTTTAAATCTGCCATTTTTTCTATCTTTAATGATTTTGTAAAATATAATTTTTATTAAGTGCGTTCTTGTAAATTATTCTGCAATTTCTTCTTTAGCCGTTTGGTTTTGAAGTGCAGAAACAACTCTTTGAATTGGCGACTGAAGTAATCCAATAATTTCTCCAATAAGCTCTTCTTTCGATTTAATAGTTGCTAATGTATCTAATTGATCATCACCAATATAAATTTCAGAGTTAATAAAAGCTCCTTTTAAAAGAGGTTTTTGACCTTTTTTACGGAAATCTTTAATGATTTTTGCAGGTCCATTTGCAGTTTCTGCAATCATCATAGAAGTATTTCCTTTTAAAACTGTTGGCAAATCACCATAGTTTGATTCAGAAGCTTCCATAGCTTTTTCAAGCAAAGTATTTTTTACAACCTCTAATTTAATTCCTGCTTTAAAACAAGCTCTTCTTAGATCTGAAGTTGTAGCTGCATTCAGTCCAGATGTATCAGCTAAATAAATAACATTAACACCAGCTAACTTTGCAGTTAAATTTTCAATCGCGATTGATTTTTCTTCTCTAGTCATACTAAAAATTTTTAACTACCAATTATACTGCTTTAGGATCTAAAGCAATAGCAGGACTCATTGTACTTGTAATATATATTGATTTAATATATGTACCTTTTGCTGCAGTTGGTTTTAATTTGATTAATGTTTGAATTATTTCATGTGCATTATCATAGATTTTGTTAGCATCAAAAGAAACTCTTCCGATACCAGCATGCACGATACCTGTTTTATCAACTTTAAAGTCGATTTTACCAGACTTAACTTCTTCAACAGCTTTTGCTACATCCATAGTTACAGTACCAGTTTTAGGGTTTGGCATTAAACCTCTTGGACCTAACACACGTCCTAAAGGACCTAATTTACCCATAACAGCAGGCATAGTGATGATTACATCAATATCTGTCCAACCGTCTTTTATTTTTTGAAGATAATCATCTAAACCTACGTGGTCAGCACCAGCAGCTCTAGCTTCAGCTTCTTTATCTGGAGTAACTAATGCTAATACTCTAACATCTTTTCCAGTACCATGAGGAAGTGTAACTACACCTCTAACCATTTGGTTTGCTTTTCGTGGATCAACTCCTAAACGAACAGCAATATCTACAGACTCATCAAATTTTGCAGAAGCAACTTCTTTAAGCAATGCAGAAGCATCTTTTAAAGAATATAATTTGTTCTTGTCAATTTTTGATGCAGCCTCTTTTTGTTTTTTTGTCAATTTTGCCATGTCTAATTCTTTTAACTATTAAAAGGAGCATCTCCTGTTACTGTTATACCCATAGATCTAGCTGTTCCAGCTAACATACTCATTGCTGATTCCATTGTAAATGCATTTAAGTCAGGCATTTTGTCTTCTGCAATAGTTCTAATTTGATCCCAAGTAACACTTGCTACTTTTTTACGGTTAGGTTCTCCAGAACCAGACTTTACTTTAGCCGCTTCTAAAATTTGAATCGCTGCTGGTGGTGTTTTTACAATAAAATCGAAGGATTTATCTTTGTACACAGTAATTTGTACTGGTAACACTTTGCCGGGTTTATCTTGTGTTCTTGCATTAAACTGCTTACAGAACTCCATGATGTTAACTCCAGCAGCACCCAAAGCAGGTCCAACCGGTGGCGATGGATTCGCTGCACCTCCCTTAACTTGTAGTTTTACTACTTTACTAACTTCTTTTGCCATTTTTTAAATTTTAGCACACTTTCATTGGAAGCGAAAATGTGGTTTATGTATGTAACAAATATTATACTTTTTCAACTTGCATAAAACTTAACTCTAATGGTGTTTTTCTACCGAAAATCTTAACCATTACTTCAAGTTTACGCTTTTCTTCATTGACTTTCTCAATAGTTCCATTGAAACCATTAAAAGGACCATCAATAACCTTAACTGTTTCTCCTATAGAATAAGGAATAGCAACACTGTCAATCTTAATTGACAATTCATCAACCTTTCCTAACATTCTATTAACTTCAGACTGTCTTAATGGAACAGGCTCACCACCTTTTGTTTCACCAAGAAAACCAATTACACTTGTAACTGATTTAATGATATGAGGAACTTCTCCCGTAAGATTCGCTTCAATCATAATATAACCAGGAAAATATACTTTTTCCTTAGCTATTTTTTTACCATCCTTAATCTGAACAACTTTTTCAGTAGGAACAAGAACTTGAGAAATGTAATCTTCCATTCCTAACCTAGTTATTTCAGTCTCAATATAAGCTTTTACTTTATTCTCTTGCCCACTTACAGCTCTAACTACATACCACTTTTTAACACTGTTCTCAGCCATAAATAAATTATTTAATTAAATTAAAAAACCCATCAAGAGCTTTTACAAATAACTCATCAACACCGAAAGTTAAAAGAGCAAATAATATCGAAAATATAGCCACAACGATAGTTAAACGTTGAACTTCAGCCCACTCAGGCCAAGTAACATTTGTTTTCAACTCGTGAAAAGCTTCTGATATATAATTAACCAATTTTGTCATTATCTTTATAATTTGCACGGGCGGAGGGATTCGAACCCCCATCAACGGTTTTGGAGACCGCTATTCTACCCTTGAACTACGCCCGTTTATTGAAGCCAGTTGATGAAAAATCACCAACTGGCTTTTAAAATATTTATAAACTAATATAAATTAGTCTAAGATTTCTGTAACCTGACCAGCACCTACAGTTCTACCACCTTCACGAACAGCAAAACGTAAACCTACTGATAATGCGATAGGGCTTAATAAATTAACTTCAATAGTTAAGTTATCACCTGGCATAACCATCTCTACACCTGCTGGTAAAGTAATAGTACCTGTAACATCAGTTGTACGTACATAGAACTGAGGACGGTAGTTATTATGGAATGGAGTGTGACGCCCACCTTCTTCTTTTTTCAAGATATAAACCTCTGCTTTGAAATGAGCGTGTGGCTTAACAGATCCTGGCTTAACAATAACCATTCCTCTTTTAATATCTTCTTTTGCAATACCTCTTAATAAGATACCTGCATTATCTCCAGCCTCACCTCTATCTAAGATTTGACGGAACATTTCGATACCTGTAATAGTTGAAGTTAACTTCTCAGCTCCCATACCAACGATTTCAACAGCATCACCTGTATTAGCGATTCCAGTTTCGATACGACCTGTAGCAACAGTTCCACGACCAGTAATTGTAAATACATCTTCGATAGGCATTAAGAAAGGCTTATCAATATCACGTGGAGGTAATTCAATCCAGTTATCAACTGCTTCCATTAATTCCATAATAGTAGCAACCCATTTTGGATCTCCATTTAATCCACCTAAAGCAGAACCTTGGATAACAGGACCATTGTCACCATCATATTGATAGAAAGACAATAAATCTCTAATTTCCATTTCTACTAATTCTAATAATTCAGCATCATCAACCATATCCACTTTGTTCATGAAAACAACCATTCTAGGAATACCAACCTGGCGACCTAAAAGGATGTGCTCACGAGTTTGTGGCATTGGACCATCTGTAGCAGCAACTACTAAGATAGCACCGTCCATTTGAGCAGCACCAGTAACCATGTTCTTTACGTAATCCGCGTGACCTGGACAGTCAACGTGAGCGTAATGACGATTAGCTGTTGAATACTCAACATGTGAAGTGTTAATTGTAATACCTCTTTCTTTTTCCTCTGGAGCGTTATCAATCTGATCAAATGATCTAGCTTCAGATAAACCTGCATCTGACAATACTTTCGTAATTGCAGCTGTCAAAGTAGTTTTTCCGTGATCTACGTGCCCGATAGTACCAATATTTAAGTGCGGTTTCGAACGATCAAAATTTCCTTTTGCCATGACTTAATGATTTTTAATCTTAGTGTTATATAATATATTAGTGTTCAATTCAATACACATTTATGAGCCAATGACGGGATTTGAACCCGTGACCTCTTCCTTACCAAGGAAGCACTCTACCCCTGAGCTACACCGGCTAAAATTCCTCAGGTCCAATAACTTTACAAGCTATAGTTTCAATTTACTAAATACAAAAAAATGTGGGGAGAGCAGGATTCGAACCTGCGAAGACGTAGTCAGCGGATTTACAGTCCGCCCTCGTTGGCCGCTTGAGTATCTCCCCTTTTAAACATTTAATTTTCAGTATTTTAAGAACTTGAGCCGATAGAGGGACTCGAACCCACGACCTGCTGATTACAAATCAGCTGCTCTAGCCAGCTGAGCTACATCGGCTTATTTCAATAAAAAAGTCCGCTATTTCTAACGGACTGCAAATGTATATAATTTATTTTTTATTCAAAACTTTTTTACTGTTTTTTTTACATTAAGGATGCATTCTAATTTTTTCCTTTCTTTTTAACAACATTCTTTCAGCAGAACTTGAAGCAGAATCTACCGCTTCCTCAAAAGACTTACCTGTTTTTTTTACAACAATTTCATCGCCAGGTACATGTATTTTAATTTCTGCTGTTTTATTTTCCTTATCACTAGTGTTTTCTAATTTTAAATAAACATCTGAAGAAACCACCTTATCATAATACTTTTCCAGTTTATCTAATTTTTCTTGAACAAAATCGACAAGCTTTCTGTCAATATTGAAATTTACTGCGTGAACACTTACCTTCATACTTTATTAGGTTTAGTTGGTTAAACAATAGAATTATTTTTTACTTCTTGGATGCGCCTTACTATATATTTTTTGAAGCTCAGACAAACTGCTGTGCGTATATATCTGTGTAGACGACAAACTTGAATGCCCCAATAATTCTTTTACTGAATTTAAATCGGCTCCATTATTCAACAAATGGGTTGCAAATGAATGCCTAAGAACGTGCGGACTCTTTTTTACTTTTTGAGACACAGTACTAAAGTAGTTATTTATTAATCTATAAACAAACGATTCACTTATTTTATTTCCTTTTTTTGATAAAATTAACAAGCCTTTTTCTTCATTTAAATTAACTTGATTTTTCTTACTTAAATACAACTTAAGCAACTCTAGAGTACAATCTAATAAAGGTATAATTCTTTCTTTACTTCTTTTTCCAAAAACCTTTATCGTTTTGTTTGAAAAATCAACATTATTTTCATTTAATGTAATTAACTCTGCTCTTCTCATTCCAGTAGTATAAAAAAGCTCAATAATTAATTTATTACGAACACCTTCAAAATCAGTTTCAAAATTATTAAAGTTAAAAACTTCATTTAGCTCTTTCTCCGAAAAAGGGATTTGAATTTTTTTTGCTGTTTTTAGAGACTTATGCTTCAAAAGAGGATTGTGATTTATAGCTTTTATTTTTAACAAAAACTTATAATAAGATTTTAATGAAGAAATCTTTCTGTTTACAGACACATTGGAATTATTATTTTCAACCAAGAATACAATCCAACTTCTTATCAAGGAATAATTAACCGTCTCTATAAAAACTTCATCATGTTGATTTATTAAATATTGACTGAACGCCACTACATCTCCTAAATAAGCTTTAATGGTTAATGAAGAGTAATTTCTCTCTTTTAATAAATAATTTTGATATGCCTTTAAGTTTGAATCCATAAAAAAAACCGCTAGTTACAAAGTTACACTTTATAAACTAACGGTTCTATATTTTTAGCAATCAATAATTACTATCCTTCTAAAGCGTCATTCATTCGTTGAATATAATAAGCTTTTTGAATCTTAGCTCTGTTTGTAACAGATGGCTTAATGAATTGTTGACGTGCACGTAACTGACGAACAGTTCCTGTTTTATCAAATTTTCGTTTATAGCGTTTTAGCGCTTTGTCGATATTTTCTCCGTCTTTAATTGGTATAATTAACATAATCTTGACACCTCCTCTCGTTAAGGGTGCAAATTTATAAAATATTTATGAATTATAAACCATTAATTTTAAATTAATTCAGAAATTAATCTTTAACAGCAGGCTTATAATTTTGCTTATCAATAATCATTTTAGACAAAATTTCTTTTAAGATCTCGGAAGTACCACCCCCAATTGGACCTAAACGACTGTCTCTAGAGAGGCGAGCTAACGGATACTCCTCCATATAACCGTAACCTCCTAAAAACTGCAAACAACTATATATAGTTTCATCTGCCACTTTGGTAGACTTTAGCTTTGCCATCGTAGCCTCTTTAACCACATATTCTCCCTTATTTAATCTATCCACAGCAGCGTAGTTAAATATCTTACAATGCTCAACATCAGTAGCGTGCTCAACCATTTTATGTCTTAATGCCTGAAACTTATTGATTGTCTTACCAAAAGCTTCTCTTTGAGACATATATTCTATAGTGTAATCTATTGCATATTCAGCTCTAGCATGTGCATTAATCGCCATAATCAAACGTTCTAATGCAAAGTGCTGCATGATGTAAGGAAAACCTTTACCCTCTTCACCCATTAGGTTTTCAAGAGGTATCTCAACATTATCAAAAGCTATTTCAGCAGTATCAGAAGCTCTCCAACCTAACTTATCAAGTTTGGTAGCAGAAACTCCATTTAAATTGGTATCAACTAAAAAAATACTGATTCCTTTATTTCCTTGCTCTGGATTTGTTTTAGCAGCAACTACATAATAATCAGCATAAACACCATTAGTAATAAAGGTTTTAGAACCATTAATAATATACTTATCACCCTTCTTTTCTGCTGTGGTTCTCATACCGGCAACATCACTACCGCCAAAAGGCTCAGTAATACATAATGCCCCAATCTTATCACCAGATATACTTGGCACCAAATAATCTTGTTTTATTCTTTCATCACCTTCTGCATTTAGATGTGTCATTGCTAAGTAAGCATGCGCCCACATGGCAGCAGCAAAGCCAGCAGAATTAATTTTTTGAAGCTCTTCTAAAAAAATTACAGTATAAAACAAATCTAAATTCATTCCCCCATAAGCTTCAGGATATCTGATTCCGAAAAAGCCCATTTCTCCAAATTTTTTCCAAATGAAACGTTCTATAGTACCTGTTTTTTCCCATTTTTCAATATGAGGCACAACTTCTTTTTGTAAAAAATCGCGGAAACTTTCTCTAAACATTTCATGTTCTTCGGTGAAATATAAATTCATTGTGTAGTGTATTTTGTATTATTTTTTAGAATTCCAAATATAAGGCTATTATTTTTATTTTTTCGTTAGGCATTCCTTTAATTTTTGTTAAATCATCAATGCTTTTAAAATCACCATTCATACTTCTGTGGGTTACAATTTCTTTAGCAATATTATACCTAAAATAAGGAAACTTTGCCAATTCCTTAGTAGACAAATTATTGATATTATATTTTATAATTTGAGTGTTTGAATTTACAAAAAATTTCTTCCTTAAAAGAGACAATACTTCAGGTGAAACGCCCCAAACATACTCAAGCTGATCCATTGATACAAAAGCTCCAAACTTATCTTTTTCTTGCAAGATTATATCCGAAATTTTATCACCAATTCCATAAATAGCCATAAGCTCTTCTTTAGTTGCCGTATTAATATCTTTCTGAACAATTAAATCCTGAGATTTATTATAAAACTTATGAGAAGCATTGCTTTGATGCTTTTTATTATCGTTCACCCAGTCTGGAAACTTAAAATTTGGAGAAATCACTTTTAATAATGAATCAGAGACTTTAGTCACATTTTGAAATTCTTTGGCTGAATTCACAAAATTATTTTCTAATCTAAATTGATGCAGTCTATCTATTTCTTTAACAGACATACCTAATAAATATCCTTTATAGTCAGAAATAAAATTTGGATTAAAAGGAGTGATTTTAAATTTTTCCTGTTTTGTAACAACGTTCAAACTATCGATTTCAGATTGAACCAAAAGCCATTCATTATCAGTATCATTTGAAGAATGTTTCAAACTTGAAAAATCAACAAAAAAATATACTAGTTGGGTAATTACAATTAAAAAAAAAAGCAAAAAAATCCCACTTCTATGTTCTTTCGAAAACAGGAAGTAGGACTTTATATTATTCATCTCAAGTGTGTTATTTTTTTTCTGGCTGTCTTTCTATTACATCGTCATTTTCAGAATAAGAATCTGGTTCTTGTTTTGGTTTAATTGTCAAAACTTTATAGAAAAAGTAAGCTGCAAAAGAAATTACAATCCCTTGAGTCAATATCATTGTTATTAATGCTTCTGTGTTCATTTGAATTGTGTTTTTAAATTAATTATACTGTAGCTCTACCTTCTCTACGTCTTTTCTGAAATGCTAAATAAACTAACAAACTAATAAAAACAAAAAGACCAACCAACAATAATCTTGCAAAATTTAAATAGAAAATTTTATCTTGTAACTGTTCAATAATAATAGGATCTGTAGCTAATGCAATCTGTTCTTTAATCCCAGAATGCATAATAGTTTTAATTATAGAGCCATTATCTAAAGTCCAACCGTTCCCAGAGAAAAAACTAGAAACATTTCCTGACCAATCATTATTCAAAGGCTTAAACAAAGAACCTAAGAAAATAATTATCAACATAATTGGAGTTACGTATTTGATTATAAATTTATAAATGTTTGGCACTTTAATATCAGCACCGCTTGTAATCTCTCTCCATCCTTTATCCATACCAAAAATCCAAGAGAATAATATTGTTTCTAACATTGCAAAAACTACCAAACTTACAGTTCCTGCCCAATAATCATATTCATCAAAAACACCTTCTTGATAAAATATAACAGTAGGTAAACCTAATATTAAAATCATAGCTCCAAATGACCATGCTCCTTTGTTTTTAGACCAACCAAATTCATCTCTCATGAATCCCATCCATGGTGTACCCATCGCTAATGAAGACGTAATTCCAGCAAAGAATAATAATCCGAACCAACAAACACCAGCCACAATAGCTAAAGTAGAGCCCCATTGCTGAAATAAATATGGCATAGTTTGAAAAGCCATACCAAAACCTGCATTTTGAATAACCCAATCCAAACCTAAATAACCAGCTGCTATAGGAATTACAATTAAACTCCCTAAAACAACTTCAACAAATTCATTCATAAACCCTGCAGAAACAGCATTTAAAGCAATATCATCTTTAGATTCAATATAAGCCGCATAACAATGAATCGTTCCCATACCTACAGATAGCGTAAAGAAGATTTGACCGGCTGCAGCCATCCAAACTTTTAAATCGAGTATTGATTCGTATTGAGGTGTCCAAAGAAAATTCAAACCATCCCATGCATTTGCATCTGGAAAAATTTCTGAAGCTCCAGAAGTACCAAGAGTTAAACCTCTAACTGCTAATATAACACCAAAAAGTATTAATAATGGCATACCCACTTTTGCAACTTTTTCAATTCCTCCAATACCTTTTGATAAAATAAATGTATTTAAAACTAAACAAATGATATAGAAAACAACCGCTTCATAAGGAATACCCGTTGTAGAATGAGCAACATCAACATAAGAATTAAAAAAACCAGCTACATTAGCTTGACTCATTCCATCAAATGTTCCAATTAATGTATGATACACATATGACATTGTCCAAGACTCTATATAACAGTAATATGCAGCAACGGCTATATTTGTAAAAATTCCAAATACACCAATGTATTTAAGAATTCTACCTTTTACCATTGAATCTAGTATATATGGAGTACTGTGATTTCCAGATCTTCCTCCGAATCTTCCAGACGACCATTCTATAAATAATAACGGTATTCCCATTACTAGAAAACATACTAAATAAGGAATAATAAAGGCTCCTCCGCCATTTTGAACTGCTTGCACTGGAAATCTAAGAAAATTTCCAAGACCAACAGCGTTACCTGCCATTGCTAATATAAGGCCAACTCGTGACCCCCAAGAATCTGCTTTTGTAGACATATTATTTTATTGGTTGTTAATTTCTCAAAGATAATAAAACTATCGAAAAAAAAAAGAATAATTAACTCAATGATAATCAGAGACTATAAATCAAACACTGAACTTCTTTTAGTATAAATCATATCTTTTAACTTCAAAAGAAATGCTATTGTAAGATAAAAACCAAAACCTAGGCCAACAGTTACAAAAGAAATATAAACAAAAAAAAGCCTAACATTTGTTGCCCTCATACCAAGTCTTTCTGCTAGTCTTGAAGCTACAAAAAAACCATGCTTTTCAAAAAAATGAAGGATTTGGTACATTTTTATATTTTATTTAAGCAAAGATAAACCAATATCACAATTCAAGCATCTTTTATGATTGCAATAATGGTTTTTTAAATGAATTAATGTTTGTGAATCAAATGCCGAATTAGATTTAAATTTGTAAAACTCAAATTTATCTACAATATTATTTGTCTCAGATGGAATTTGAAGTAACAACTCAATTAAATAATCTACATTATTTTCCCCTCTTTGCTTTAAATACAGAAAGCTAATTGGAATTACTACATTAATAACAAGTAAATTAACAAATGATTTAGAAAGCTTTTTACTCTTTAACCTGCTTTCTTTATCAAAAACATAACGCGATTTCCAATATTCTGAAACCTCAGAACTAAATAACTTATGAAAGTCACTTAAATTATTAGCATCAATAACTTTAGAAAATAAATTGACATTTTCATGATACAAAACTGCCAGTTGAGACAACCTAATAGTTGGAAAATTATCAGGCCTTAATTTGAAAAACTGAAGATTTATAAAATCATCATTACTGAGTTTATATTTATGTTTTAAATATATCCATTGTTGTTTTAAATTTAGAAAATAAACATCCTCTTTTTCATCATTTAATAAATTAGCAAAACCAAATAACAATGCTTCTAAACTAAATAAATCATTTTGTTCTTTTCTAATTATTGAAAATGGAATACTTACTGCAATTTTATAAAAAGCTTCACCATTTACATTTAACCCAAAGTATTTAGCAAGAAAAACGAAAAACGTTGCTTCCCAATCATTCTCACTTTTATCTAAGAAATGCTGAATAGATTGTGTTTTCAGTTCCAAACGCTCTAAAAACAAACGCTCTTGCCATTTTTTCAACGTAAAGGAATCTACTTTACAAATATCTTTTTCACAATTAATCCAAGTTTTTCTTTCAAACAAGTATGCGTGTTTTTCAAGTTCAACATTTGAAACATACTTTTTTAATTCTAAAACAGGAATATTTGAATTATTTTTTCGAAAAACGTCGACATCGTGCACCCAAACTACATGAAGAATAACATTATCGTAATTTGCGTCTAACTCGTGATTGTGAATATACCAATCTGAAGATTTAATGTGAATTTCAACATTACCAGCCCATTTTTGATTAGCAATAATGAGTTGAGCGTTAAAGAAATCAGGACCTTCTTCTTTTAAATAAGCGCCCGAATTAAGAATTACAATTTCTTCACCAGAAACGGTTTGTAAATTTGAAATATCAAATTTTTTATTTCTCCACAAGTAATGCAAAAAATCTTCCTTCATAAAACATTGAAAACAATTATCAAATATAAAATTATTCCAAAAAAAATACCACGCTTTAAACGTGGTATTTTTTTTTATATATTTTAAAACTAATTATTTTATAGCTCCAATAATGTCATATTTTGTAATGATATGGTGTTTTTCATCACCTAAGTCAATCAAAACAGCTTGATTTTCTTTATTTATTAATTTTGAAACCTCTTCAATACTAGCTCCTTTTTTAACAATTGGATAAGGCTTGCCCATGATTTCTTTAATAGGTTTATCAGCAACATTATTATCACTTAAATAACTATCAAATAAATTAGACTCATCAACAGAACCCACAAAACCATTAATATCAACTACAGGAATCTGTGAAATTTTATATTTACGCATACGTTCAATTGCATGTGAGACTAACTCTTCAGTACGAACTACAACCAAAGGTTTCTCAATATGTTCTTTAATTAAATCTTCAGCTTTAGTGATTTCATTCTCTAAAAATCCTCTCTCACGCATCCAATCATCATTGAACATTTTACCTACATATCTACTCCCACTATCATGAAATAAAACAACAACAACATCTTCTGGTTTGAAGTGTTCTTTTAATTGCAAAAGACCTTTAACAGCGGAACCAGCAGAATTTCCAACAAAAATACCTTCTTCTAAAGCAATTTTACGAGTGTAAACCGCCGCATCTTTATCAGTTACTTTTGTAAAGCCATCAATAATTGAAAAATCAACATTTTTTGGCAAAATATCTTCTCCAATTCCTTCTGTTATGTAAGAATAAATTTCGTTCTCATCAAAAATACCTGTTTCATGATACTTTTTAAATACTGAACCATAAGTATCTACACCCCAAATTTTAATATTTGGATTTTTCTCTTTTAAATATTTACCAATTCCAGAAATAGTACCGCCTGTTCCTACTCCAACTACAAAATGAGTAATTTTCCCTTCTGTCTGTTCCCAAATTTCAGGTCCGGTTTGTTCATAATGTGCAATTGCATTAGAAGGATTGTCGTATTGATTAACGTACCAAGAATTCTCTGTTTCTTCAGCAAGGCGCTTAGAAACAGAGTAATAAGAACGAGGATCTGTAGGTTCAACATCTGTAGGACAGACTACAACTTTTGCTCCCACAGCACGTAGAATATCCATTTTCTCTTTAGATTGCTTATCAGAGATCACGAAAATACATTTATAACCTTTAACAATTGCAGCCAAAGCTAAGCCCATTCCAGTATTACCTGAAGTTCCTTCAATGATGGTACCACCTGGTTTTAAACGACCGTCAGCTTCTGCGTCTTCGATCATTTTCACTGCCATTCTATCTTTTACAGAATTTCCAGGATTAAAAGTTTCTACTTTAGCTAGAACTAAAGCATCCACTTCTTGTGTTAATTTATTTAGTTTTACAAGTGGTGTATTACCAATAGTTTCTAATATATTTTTTGCGTATTTCATTAATGTCTAAAATTAATTCAGAATAACTGATTTTATATTGACGCAAAGGTATTTTATAAATTAATGGTTTCCAAATTCTAAAACATAACACAATAGAAATATTGGGCGAATAGACTATAAAGTAAAAAAATGAATTTATAAAAACAAAAAAGTTAGTTTCTATTGAAAGAAATTCCAGACAATTCCAAAACGCACAAGGAAATCACGATAAGGGTAATTTGGCGCAGAATAAAAATTATAACCAGTCCAGGCAGAGTTAAAATGTTCAGCCTTTAAAAACAATCGGGCTTGTTTTACTTTAGCATTTATAAAAAAATCAATCATTGGAAAATCACCAATTTTTGTTTCATTTTGTGTATAAAATTCTCCTAACAAAGGATTATAATCGTTTGCATAGTATTTTGAAAAATACTGAAATGTGAAACCTGTTTGTATTTGCATTGCATTTTTAAAAACATAATCCGTGTAATACAAGGTATTTCTTGTTACAATTTTTGGAACATTTATAACATCATCAGATTGATCTACACTTTGATATAAAAAAGTATTATCTAATGCAAAACGACCTAATCTAAATTCTTTATTAACTTTAAGCGATGAATAGTTTATTGTATTAGAATACTGGAAAGGCTTTACAGTAAGCTGTGTAATATTGTTAGTAACATTATCAAAATATAAATGGTCGTTAAGAATTGCATATTGAAATTCTAAATTAAACCATTGGCTTTTAAAAAATACATCAAACTGATTTCTTTTTTCGTTTTTAAAGTTATTAGACCAATTGTAATCAATATAATCACTTTGGTAAAGTAAATAGTTCAAACTTGGTAAAGAGTTTCTCTTTGTGTATTTAAATTCAATTGAAGCTATACTATCCAGTATATACTTTCCAAAAAACTCAAAGTTTGAAATATCTTGATCTGATATTGAGTTTTTTACACTTGCCCCAAAATTAATTCCTTTATAATTAAAAGTATAATCGACACCCAAGCTATGTATTTTATCATTGATGGAATTTGGAACTTCTATATTTCCAAAATTGTCATAAACTACGCTGTTATAAAAGTAATTAAAAGTATTAGTATCTAAATATGCTGAAATTTTTCCGAAATTTTTAGAATCTAAATCAAAACCAATTTTATTATACAATTGATTGAAACGGGTTTTATTATTAATAAAAGTGGAATAAGCATCGCCAAATCTAGAACTTACAGTAGGTTGAGAATACTCAAAAAATTTATATTCATGATTAAACTGATGTGAAATATTCAAAGAAAAATCATCATTAGACTTAAGGATGTAATAATGATCTATAAAAAAACGATTCCCTTTTAAAAAAGATGTAGCATCTTTAAAATAAACATCTAAACGATCCCTTTGATCATAGGGAGCTTGACTAGTATTGAATAAAGAAGTGTCTATAATACCACCATTTTCTTGATTTGAAATATCTTGACCAGTAAAATGTGTGTTAAGAAAATATTTTTTATTAGTACTATGATAACTTGAAGTAAACCTTAAATTTCCTGAACTTACTATATTATTAATATATTTTCCATTTGAACGCAAACCCTTATAAGCAATAGAAAAATTTAAATTTGGCTTTGTGTTTATTGTAAGAAAAGCATCAACTGATTGACCTTGCTCCATTACAGTTTTAAAATACAAATCAGTTAAAGGAGTTGGGACATTATAGTATTTAATATCAGAAACTTCAAAATAGTTAAAATGTTTTGCTTTAAAACCAAAATTTGGAGAAAGAGTATTCTCATTCAAAGAATAATCAAGGGTGTTATAAGTTTGTCCCTCATTTGAAAAAGGCATTAAACCAAATATATCTTTACGAAGTAGATTATATTTATATTCTTTTTGAATAGATAGTGTGGTATCAATATAAGTTGTATCACTATCAATAGAATACATTTTATACAATTTAATTGAAGGCTTTATATTACTATTAATAGAATTACCTTTATTAACAACAAGACCATCTTCTTGACAATAAGCTAAAGCAGTTGTCAAAAATAAAACAAGAAAAAAAAATAAATTTTTCATCAAAATAGTTAAAGCAACAAATGTAAGCGAATTATATAAATAAAAAAAGAGCTACATAAATGTAGCTCTTTAATTTATATAAACTTTAAAATACTATTTTGAAGTCTTTCTTGGTAATCTTGATTTTAAACTAGTTGATTTACCTGAAGCTAAAACGTTAGAGTCTAAGTCTTCCAATAAATAAGTAGAACCAGTTTTAGTTAAAATTCCAGCGAATTGGTATGCCTCAGGGTTACCTTCGTCAGCACCACCATCAGTAGAATTCCAAACATCATCAAAGTTAGTTTCATACATCCAAACACCTGGCTTAGCGATAGTAACTTTTACTTTGAAGCTGATTTCTTCAGCTGGATCAGTTGGACCTGCATTTGTCCAGAAACTTGGAACTATGTAATACACATCATCAGGATCAGTAGAAAATACAGTAGCTGTTTCAGGGCAAGAAGAATAACTAGTAGCTAAAATTCCAAAACCTGAATCATAAATTTCTAAATCGAAATCATAATCACAGTACTCATGCATTAAATCATCAGTTCCTAAATACTCACCTGCTTGTAAAGTACCGAAAGAATCTCTAGAAGACTGAGACCAATCAACAACAGTAACAACGTCATCCATTGTTCCATTTGCAACATTAACAGTAATTGTTTCAGAAGCTGCATCAACTAAACCATTAGCATTACCCATAGAATAAAATCTGAAAACTAAAGTTTCAGCACCTTCTGGATAAAAATCTAAAATAGCATTGATATCAAAAGAAAAAGTTGTTGCGTAAGCTGGGAAATCGATAGCATGACCGATAACACCATAACCATCATCAATAGTAGTTTCATTTCCAGAAGTTGTATAGTCTGAAAAAGAACCTGTACCACCTACTAACTCTAACTTAAACTGCATATCTTTATTATACACAGTATTAGTTGTTAAAGTAACAGTAGCTGACTCTCCTTCTGTAATAGAGAAAGAAGTCTGATCTGCAGTTACAATTGGCTTAATACCTCTTTCTAATGTTGCATCTTCATCATCATTACAAGAAGCAAATAAACCTAAAATTGCAACAGCAAAAATAAATTTAAAATTACTTAATTTTTTCATATTTCAATTTTTTTTAGTTTCTAACGTAAGTATTAGTGTATTGTCTGTTACCAGCAGCAAACGTAATTTCATAAGTAGCATTAAAGTTGTTGATATCATCAACTTCTCCATCTGTACCATCTGAAGTTAAACCGTAAACTTGGTTTGAATAATAACCTTGACATAAACCTTGAACTGGAACAGTAATATCTCCACAAATATCTATGAAGTTATATGCTTGGTCTGGAGCAATAGTTCCAGCAGCCCAAGTACCAGTTGTAGTAGTTTTTAAAGTATTGATATCTACTAAAGAAACTGTTTCAGAAGATCTTACAACTGTTGCACCGTCATTTCTAACAATAGTACAAGTAAAACTTCCTGGAGAACCTGCAGTTGCAATTTGAGTTTGACATCCAACAAAAACAATTCTTAATCTATTGTATTGAGCTCCTACAACAGTACCTTCTGATGAAGTAGTCAAATTTAAGATTAATTCAGTTTTCTCAGTTGGGTTCAAATCTCCTGTATTAACCATTAATGGAAACATTCCAAAAGTCGAACCTGCTGGAATAGTAACCATTCCTGAAGTATCAGCGAAATCAAATTCTACACCTTCAGTAGCAGTACTTGCAGCATCTACTTCATAAGTAACAGTAATATCAGTATCTGATAATTGACCGTTACCATTCCCTAAAATGTTAACTGGAAAATTACGCTCAACAGCTCCTAAATCTTCGAAATAAGCAACTGATTCAAAATTTGAAGAAAATCCAAGAACCTTAGGTCCGTTAGAGAAATCTTGCTCCTCTTTAATATTATCGTCTGTACATGCTAAAAAAGCAGCAGAAGCGAATAATAACGTTAATATTTTTTTCATAATTATTTTTTTTTAATTAGTTTTTCCAGAAAGGAGCCGTTGTAAACGAATCGTTAATAGTTTGTGCCGGTACATTTGCAGAGTTACTAGCTAACTCAGATGTAGGGTACATTAAACGCATTGGTTTAGCACCAGTTGGAGAAGAAGCACCCATAGGCATTGGAATATTATTGATATATCCAGTTCTTGTGTACTCAATCCAAATTTCAGCACCATTGATTCCGTTTAAACAAATACTTTTTTGATACATGATTGCTTGAATCTTATCAGTACTTGCAGCATAACCTTTACCGTTAATTAAGTTAACAGAAGCAGTATAACCACTATCAGTAGCACCTAAAGTAGCCATAGAAGCAGCAATTGCAGCATCATATAAAGCTTGAGGATCTCCAGTTGTGATATAACCTCTTTCAACAGCTTCAGCTTGTAATAATAAACTTTCAGCTAAAAGCATCATGTAACCATCTTGTGAAGAATTCTGAACAAGACCTGGCCCTAAAGCAGATAATGAAGCAGGAGCACCACCGTCTGGAGCAGATGCATCACCTTGAATAACACCAACTACTTGACCACCTATTAAAGTGAACAATCTTCCTCTACGAGGGTCTGTTGGAGAAATATTCAATTGAGTAGCAATATAATCTGAAGCTCTTCTAAATCTGTAAGTATTTCTTTGAGTAACATCATCTAATTCGAACATTAAGTTAACGAAAGGATTTTGTTGAGAATCACTTGCATTAGAATAACCAGGATTAATAGTTACATCAGCATTAACAAAAGTATTGTCTAAAAGAGCAAATTGATCAGTTAAATATGTATCAGTTGCAGCATCAGTCTCAGCTAAAGTAGCTTGTCTTAATAATATTCTTAATTTAAGAGTATTTGCAAATCTAATCCATCCGTTCATATCACCTTGTAAAATAACATCTTCACTTCCTACAGCAACTGTAGTAGAAGGTGCATTGTTTATCATGTTGATAGCATCGTCTAATTGAACGATTAAATCACGGTAAATAGCTTGGTCATCATCATAAGCAGGCGTAGTGTTAAGTGCACCTAAATGAGCTTGAGAATAAGGAACATCACCATATAAATCTACTAAATATTGAAAGTAGAAAGATTTAAGGATTTTAGCTATCGCCTTGTGATTATCATAATCAGCAGAAGGATAATTAATAATCTTTGAATATTCATAAGTATTTCTGTAAACAGAATTCCAAATGTCTTCGTAAAAGTTATTACTCATAGTGATACCAAATTCTTCAGCATAACCACCAGTAAATGAATTTACGTTAGCTCCCCAGTTGTTCATAAAAACGTTACCAACTTCATTCATTCTTCTTGTTAAAGTAGAATAAGACGCTGTTTGAGCAGCAGAAATCGATAAGTTCGGAGTAATTTGAGACGCCAATGGGTTATTAGGCGAATCATTTACATCTAAATAATTGTCACACGAAAATAACGCTAAGGCTATAAGTGGCAATATTAATTTAATTCTTTTCATATCTGTCTTTTATTAAAATGATGCGTTAATTGAGAAACCAAAAGTTCTAGTTGCAGGGTATTGACCTGTAACAGCTAAACCTTGATCGTTACCTGAAGTTCTTGATTGCTCTGGATCATTATACCCTCTGTTCTCTTTAGGTAAAACAATAAAAGGATTTCTTGCATTAACACCAACTCTTAAAGAAGAGATACCTGTGTTATCTAGAACTTTATTAGGCAATGAATAACTTAATGACAACTCTCTAACTTTAAACGCAGTAGCATCCAATACGAAGTTTTCAACAACAGCTCTATATTCATTAGAGAAGTAATTTAAGTAACTAGTGTAAGAGTTACCACCTGTAACAACTGAAGTGTTTTCAGTATAAACACCTGGAGCAGTTTCTATAGCAGAATTAGGGAAAATAAATCCACTTCTTCCGTTTTCAGCTGACTCATATAAGTGACCAGACCAAGATAACCAGTCTTTAGTTCCAGACCAGAATTGGTGACCAGTTCTATAATCCATAACAGCAGCTAATCTAACACCTTTAAACTCAACAGCAGTGTTGTAGTTAATGATGTAATCTGGAGTAGCTTGACCTAAGATTTCATAGTTATTTGTTCTTAAAGGATTACCATTAGTTGGGTCAATTAAAACTCTACCTTGGTCATCTCTTTGGTAAGCGATACCTTTAATTAAAGGAAACTCTTCACCTTTAGTTGCAAAAATACCAACACCTGTTCCAGTGAAGTTAACTAAAGCAATTTCATCAGCTTGATCAGTTACCTTATCAACAATAGATTTTGAAGTTGTATAAGCTACACGATTTTCCCATTTTAAACCTAAACCACCAAAATCAGACTTTTTAATTGGAGTAAATCCAAAATCAAGTTCAAATCCTGTAGTAGTCATTTGTCCAATGTTTGTTAACAAAGTATTAAGACCTGAACCAGCAGAAGTTGATTGGTTAGTAATTAAGTCAGTAGTAGTTGTTTTGTAAACAGAACCTTCAAAAGTAAATCTGTCATTTAAGAAACCTAAATTCCAACCAAACTCTGTAGTTGTCATAAACTCAGGAGATAAACCTGGATCTGTAGGAGATAAATTTGGAGCAAATGAATTCAATGTATTGAATGGGTAACCTGTTGCAGAACCATAAACATCATTTAATCCGTATGCAGCTAATCTTGAAGCATTACCAACTCTAACAATACTACCATATAATTTAGCATAGTTTAAAGTTTTGTTATTTCTTAGACCATCAAATGCTTTTGTTGGAATGAAAGAAACCCCAGCAGAAGGATAGAAATAGTTATTTTTCTCACCACCTGTAAATCTTGAATCCCAGTCATTACGAGCTGTTAAGTTTAACGTTAAATATTCAGAACCTTCTTCACCGTTACCTAAACCTAAGTCAACGTTAGCAAAGAAAGAGAATCTTCTTGTTCTTGAAAAACTATTACTTCTTCTTGGGTCTCCAGTAATGTTATCAATATTATAATAACCTGGTACTGTTAAGTTATCTCCACCTACACTTGTAAATTGAGACATTCTATCTTGAATATTGTTACCAACGTTTGCTTTAAATGAAACTTTGTTAGACAACATATAATCAAAGTTAACTAAGAAATCACCATAGTAGTTTCTTGCGTTTTGATTTGAAGTATCAAAAGATGAAATAGTAGTATGGTTACCACCTCCAACTTGTAATAAATCAATGTACTCATTAGTATAAGAAATAGCATTTGCTTGAGAAAACTGAATGTTAGCAACATAATTAAAATTAATGTGCTTGTTTAATTCATAGTTTAATGTAGCAATACCACTCATGTAATCAGAACGGTTAATGTTTCTGATGTTATCTCTCATCCAGTAAGGATTTCTGTAGTAAGAAGTCCAGTGACCCTCATTACCAGAATTTTCAAAACGCTCTACAGGAATATTTGTAGCTGTTTGTAATAATTCAGTAAATAAACTTGATGAAGTAGTTTGAGTTTTTTGAGTAATGTAGTTAACGTTACCATCAACAGACCATTTTCCGAATTTTTTACCTGCTCTAAATAAGAATGAACTTCTATCCAATCTATCTTTATCAACAACGAATTCAGTATTTTGTCTGTTAGCAGATAATAAAACATATCCATCTTCTGGAGTACCTCCACTAATAGATACACCATTCTGCATTACAGTACCTGTACCAAAAAATTCTTTAATATTATCCTTAATAGAAGAATAAGGAGCCATGATATAAGTACCATCAGCTTGAGCTAAACCAACAGGTCTTACAACACCGTCAAATTCAGCACCCCATCCACCATTTTCATAAGAAACGTGAGTTCCATTCCAACCTTGACCATAACGTCTTTGTCTTTGAGCAATAAAAGATACTTCTTCAAAATCCATAGATGAATTTACAGAAACTCTTAATTTACCTTCTTTAGAACCTCTTTTAGTTGTAACGATGATTACACCATTTACACCTTGCTCTCCGTATAAAGCAGCTCCTTGAGCACCTTTTAATACGTTAGTAGATTCAATTAATTCTGGAGCTAAAGCTTGTAAAACACTTGCAGAAGAGATTACATTATCAATAACTACTAAAGCCTGGTTATTACCAGAAATCGATCTGTTACCACGTAAAACAATTCTAGTAGTAGCATTTACACCATTATTAGTAGTGTTAATTTGCAAACCAGAAACCTTACCTGCTAAAGATTGAACAACGTTAGGGTTAGCTGCTTGAGTTAACTCCTCAGCTTTAACCAATTGAGTTGATGATGTAATTTGATCAACTCTCTTTTTGATACCTAATGCACCAGTAACAATAACTTCAGATCCTGTAAGAATATCTTCTTGCATTACCATGTCAATTTTGTTAGATGCACCTACAGTAGCTGTAGTTTTTTTCATACCAGTGTAAGTAAACACTAATACATCACCTTGTTTTGCTTTGATAGAATAGTTTCCATCAAAATCTGTAGTTACCCCATTAGTTGTTCCTTGAACAACAATATTAGCTCCTCCTAAAGGACCTAATGCATCAGATACTACACCTGTGACAGTTTTCTCTTGCGCGAACGAAAACTGCATTGAAAACGCCATTAAAAGCGTAAAAATCCATTTAAACTTCGATCTCATATTAAATTTATTTGAGTTAGTTATTTCGCAAACTTCTTAATTATTTCTTAAATAACCAAATAAAACTAAGGAATATTCGTAATTAATTTTGTTAAATTTTTTAGCGCTAAACTTATTGTTTACGAAACAATCTTACTTATTAGATGCATTATTCGCAGTATGGTTGCGTTAAAAATTATATTTTTGACAAAAAATAAATTATGTTAAGTAAATGTTATACAGACAAAATAATAGAATGCGGAACCGACGAGGCAGGTAGAGGATGTCTTGCAGGTCCAGTTACTGCAGCAGCAATAATACTGCCCGAAAGTTTCAATTTAAAATTACTAAATGACTCCAAAAAGGTTTCAGAAAAAAACAGAGCAAAATTAAAACCTTTAATAATAGATCAAGCTGTTTCATTTGGAGTAACACATATAGAGCCTCAAATTATTGACGAAATAAATATATTAAATGCATCAATTTTAGCGATGCAGGAATCTATTCTTAAATTAGTTCCAGAACCACAACATATTATTGTTGATGGAAATAGATTTAAACCACTAAAAAACATTCCTTACACTACCATAATAAAAGGAGATAGTAAATATATGAGTATTGCAGCTGCATCTATTCTTGCAAAAACATATAGAGATGCTTACATGGATAAAATTCACGAAGAATTTCCAATGTATAACTGGAAACAAAACAAAGGCTATCCCACAAAAGAGCATCGAGAAGCTATAAGAAAATATGGAATTACAAAATATCATAGAAAATCATTCAGATTACTACCCGAACAATTAACACTTGATATTTAATTAATAATTTTAGACTCAAAAAGGGTTGCAAAATGCTGGAGTATTTTCCCTTTTACTTCATCTTCATTAACCTTCTCAACACCCAATTCAACATTTAAAGAGGTAACAGCTTTACCTTTTATCCCACAAGGAATAATATTATCAAAGTAACCCAAATCTGCATTGACATTTAAAGCAAATCCATGCATAGTAACCCAACGGGAAGCCCTGACTCCCATAGCACAAATTTTTCTAGGAAACGGGGTGCCTATCCCCAACCAAACACCTGTTTCTCCTTCACTACGAGTTGCTGAAATCCCATACTCTGACAACGTAAGAATTATTGACTCTTCTAAGAAACGTAGGTATTTATGAATATCAGTAAAAAAATTCTCTAAATCAAGGATTGGATACCCTACAATTTGTCCTGGGCCATGATAAGTAATATCTCCTCCTCTATTTATTTTGTAGAAAGTTGCTCCTTTTTCTGCTAGTTGTTTTTCCGAAAGTAACAAATTAGAAAAATCACCACTTTTACCCAATGTATATACATGCGGATGTTCAACATACAAAAAATAATTTGGCGTTTGAAGTTGTAGTTCTTCTCTTCTGTTTCTGATTTTTAAATCGACAATTTCTTTAAAAAGCTCTTCTTGGTAATCCCAAGTTTCTTTATAGTCTTTACTGCCTAAATCTTGAAACTTTATTTTTTTATTTTGAAGCACGGAATTGTATTGAAAATTAATTTTACAAATATACAAATGATTTATCTAATAGCCCTGAGAGGAATGGCATCCTTTTTTGTCCTTCGGCAAAAGCTCAGGATGACAAAAAAGATAGAATGAATGGCAGGAATTACAAATCCAAACAAAGCTAAAGTTTGAGCTCTTAACAAATTGTTAGATTATTGGATTTGATGCTAAAACTTTTAAACTCATAAACTTTTAAACTTCTAAACTAAAACTTATCTTTGCAGACTTAAAATTAAAAAATTATGCAACTTTCAGAACAAGAAATTATCCGAAGAGAAAAGTTAAATAGTTTGCGTGAATTAGGAATCAACCCTTATCCAGCAGACTTATTCCCAGTTAACCATACTTCTAAACAGGTCAAGGATAATTTTGAAGAAGGTAAACAGGTCATTTTGTCTGGAAGAATCATGAGCAACAGAGACATGGGAAAAGCTTCTTTTGTTGAATTACAAGACAGCGAAGGAAGAATTCAATTGTATTTTAATAGAGATGTAATTTGCCCAGGTGAGGATAAATTAATGTACAATCAGGTGTTTAGAAAACTTACTGATTTAGGTGATTTTATAGGGATTGAGGGAGAATTATTCTTAACTAAAGTAGGAGAAAAATCGATAAGAGTTGATAAATTTACCTTTTTAAGTAAAACATTACGACCATTACCTTTACCAAAGAAAGATGAAGATGGAAACACACATGATGCATTTGTAGATCCTGAATTACGATACAGAATGCGTTATGTAGATTTAGTCGTAAACCCTCAAGTAAAAGAGGTTTTTGTAAAAAGAACTAAATTATTTACAGCCATGAGAACTTTCTTTAATCAAGCGGGTTATATGGAAGTTGAAACTCCGGTTTTACAATCAATTCCTGGTGGAGCAGCTGCACGTCCATTCATCACACATCACAACAGTTTAGACATTCCATTATACATGCGAATCGCTAATGAATTATACCTAAAAAGATTAATTGTAGGTGGTTTTGATGGTGTTTATGAGTTTTCTAAAAATTTCCGAAATGAAGGAATGGATAGAACACACAATCCTGAATTTACAGCAATGGAAATTTACGTAGCCTACAAAGACTACAATTGGATGATGGAATTCACCGAAAACCTATTAGAATATTGTGCAATACAAGTAAATGGAACTACCGAAAGTACTTTTGGAGATAAAAAAGTAGATTTCAAAGCACCTTATGCTCGTGTAACAATGACGGATGCAATCAAGCAATTTACAGGTTTTGATATAACCGGAAAAACGGAAACTGAATTATTTGAAGCCGCTAAAGGAATGGGAATTGCCGTTGATGAAACAATGGGTAAAGGAAAGTTAATCGATGAAATTTTCGGAGAAAAATGTGAAGGCAACTTTATTCAACCGACATTTATTACAGATTATCCAAAAGAAATGTCCCCTTTATGCAAACAACACAGAGATAATCCTGATTTAACAGAACGTTTTGAACTAATGGTTTGCGGAAAAGAAATTGCAAATGCGTATTCAGAATTAAATGATCCAATTGACCAAAGAGAACGTTTTGAAGCTCAAATGGAATTAGCTGCTAAAGGAGATGATGAAGCAAATGGAATTATTGATGAAGATTTCTTAAGAGCTTTAGAATATGGAATGCCGCCAACTTCTGGTTTAGGAATTGGAATGGATCGATTAATCATGTTTTTAACCAACAATGCATCCATTCAAGAAGTTTTATTCTTTCCACAAATGCGACCTGAGAAAAAAGGTCCAGAATTAACTCAAGATGAAAAACACATTATTGAAATACTTAAAGCAAATGAAGGAATTTCAATTGGTGATTTAAAAATAAAATCAGAATTAAGCGGAAAAAAATGGGATGCTGCAAGTAAAGGAATCAGCAAACATGGTTTAATGAAAATAAAAGTAGACGGGGAAAGTAAAATTGCCGAGTTTACAGGGAAATAAGATTTTCAAAATATTTATATTAAAGAGTGCTTATTTTTATAAGCACTCTTTTTTTATAAAATTATCACAACAATTAAACCTTTTTAAATTTCAATTGTCTTAATCACATAACAATTAAAAACACAAATTATGAAAAAATTATTTTTAGCAGCACTTTTATCATTATCAATGATCACTGTAGCACAAGAGGAAGGACATGGAGGAGACCAACTGACTGTTGAACAAAGAACTGAATTAAAAATCAAGAAAATGACTTTAGATTTAGATCTTAATTCAAAACAACAGCAAGAGTTAAAGACATTATTTCTTGAAGAAGGAAAAAAAATGGAAAGCAAGAAAGAAGAGATGAAGGCAAAAAGAGAAAAAAAAGAAAAGCTTACTGCTGAAGAACGATTTGAATTGAAAAACAAAATGTTAGACAAGCAAATTGAAATGAAGGCGAAAATGAAAAAAATTCTTACTCCTGAACAAATGTCTAAGTTTGAAAAAATGAAAGACAATAAGCCAAATAGAATGCAGAAAAAAGAGCGAATGCATCATCCAAAAAAGTAATTAATCTCTTTATTTGGTTGCAAAACATTTTTAGTTTATTTTTGTTTGTATCTAAACTATAAAAAACCCAAAATGAAAAAATTTATTTCTTTATTTATTTTATGCTTTACTTTAAGTTTCTCAGCTAATGCTCAGGAATCAAATAAAGATGAAATGCAAACTTTAATAGAAAATGACATCAAGTCATTATCAGAATATATCAAAATTGATAACGAAGTTGCGAAAGAATTACACTATGTCTTTTTACAAAAACAAAAAGAAAAAGCTGAAATTAATGGTGAAGAAGCTGAAATAATGCTTGAAAGAAAAATTACTTCTAAACTTGAATCGGTTTTAGGCAAAGAAAATTTTTCCAAACTATCAAAAAATAAAGCTTTACTTAACAAGTTAACTCATTAATAAAAAAATCCCAATCATTTGATTGGGATTTTTTTTATTTTAATTCCTTAGAAACTTCATCAATACATTTTATTGTATAATCTAAATCTTCATAACAAAGCGCATCGGTAATAAACCAAGTTTCATAAGCTGATGGAGCAATATAAACTCCTTTTGAAAGCAAACCGTGGAAGAACTTCTTAAACAAATCATTATCACCGTTTTTAGCAGTTTCAAAATCGTAAACACTTTCCTTGTGAAAATGAACAGATATCATTGACCCAACTCTATTAATTGTGAATTCAACGTTGTTTTTTGCTAACTTCTCTCTAATTCCAATTTCTAAATATTTTGTTTTTTCTTCTAGTCTAGAAAATAAATTTTTATCTTGATTAATATTCTCTAACATTGAAAGTCCTGCTGCCATAGCTAATGGATTTCCCGACAAAGTACCTGCTTGATAAACAGGTCCAAGAGGAGATAAATAGTTCATTATTTCATTTCGAGCAGCAAAAGCACCAACAGGCAAACCTCCTCCAATAACCTTTCCAAAACAAACAATATCAGCTTTTACATTGTATAATTCCTGAGCACCACCTTTAGCCAGCCTGAATCCAGTCATTACTTCATCAAACACAAGCAAACTATTGTTTTCATCACAAACCTTTCTTAAATCGTTTAAAAAACCATCATTCGGAGGTATACAGCCCATGTTTCCCGCCACAGGTTCAATGATTATTGCAGCTATTTCGTTTTCATTAGCTTCAAATAAAGCTTTAACATTTTCAATATCATTATAATTGGCCAACAATGTATCTTTTGCTGTTCCTTCAGTGACACCTGGACTATTAGGTACACCAAAGGTACTCAAGCCACTTCCTGCAGCAATTAAAAAGGAATCTGAATGTCCGTGATAACAACCTGAAAATTTTATTATTTTATCTCTTTTTGTATATCCTCTAGCAAGTCTAATAGCACTCATACATGCCTCTGTACCTGAATTAACAAATCTAATTTTATCTATATTTGGTACCATAGATATTGCCAATTCTGCAATCTTTGTTTCAAGCTCTGTAGGAGTACCAAAAGAAGTGCCTTTTTTTGTTCTTTCAATAATTGCATTTACTACAGGCTCAAACGCATGACCTAAAATCATTGGCCCCCATGAATTGATATAATCCACATATTTATTTCCATCTTCATCAAACAAATAAGCCCCTTTGGCTTCTTTGACAAATATTGGAGTTCCACCAACACCTTTAAATGCCCTTACTGGCGAATTAACTCCTCCTGGAATAACTTTATTTGCTTCAACAAATAATTCGCTACTTCTCTTATACAACATTACTTAATTTTAATTTTTTGATCAATTGACAATGAGTTATCACTCATGTTATTCATTCTCTTTAATTCCTCAACAGTTAAATCATACTTTCTAGATAAAGAATACAACGTATCTCCTTTTTCAACAACATGATAAAATTCATTATTTTCTTTAATAATTTCGGGCTGAAAATGATAATCACGATTCAAAACTTCATTATCATATTCATAGAGTTGGTACCTCTCAATAATACCAATTAATTTATCAGGATATTTTGGATCTGTAGCATATCCAGCAGCTTTTAAACCTCTAGCCCATGACTTATAATCTCCTTTATCCAAGTTAAACAATCCATTATATCTACTTCTTGAAGTTAAAAACAACGAATGATCTCTATATGATTCTGATGGATCTTGATATTTTCTAAAACATTCTTGTGCAGCATCATCATCATGTGAAACAGACTCACCTGTCCAACCTGTATGACATTTAATCCCAAAATGATTATTGGCAATTGTACATAATCTTCCTTTACCCGCTCCAGACTCTAAAACACCTTGAGCAAGCGTAATACTGGCTGGCACACCATGTTCTTTCATATTATGTTTAGCTACTTCTTTAAATCTATCAATATAGACTTTTACATCATCTGAAGTAGTTGATACTTTTGAAGTCGCAACTAATTCTTCCGAAGTATTCGTTTCTTTTGATTGAGCAACAGAAGTTTCGGTCTTTGGTTTAACAACTTCCTTAACAGGCTGCTTTTTTGTAGAAGTTCTGTTAGTATTTGGTTTAGAAACAGTTCTGACAACAGGTCTCTTAGAGCTACAACTTACCATCAAAATAGTAAACACTAAAAAAAGAATTTTTTTAAAAATCATAATTAATTATTTCTTTATTTTTTTTTCTCAACAAATCATTCATCCCTTTAATACCTTGCAATCCTCCAGTATGAATCATTAAAATTTTAGAATTATTTGAAAAATAGTCCTTTTTAATTAAATCATAAACTCCATAAACCATTTTACCTGTATAAATAGGATCCAAAGGTACATTCGTTTTTTTATGAAACTCATTTATAAAAGCAATCAACTCATCATTTACCTTACCATATCCTCCAAAATGATAATCAGTATTTAACGCCCAATTGTTCTTGTTTACAAAATTACTAATTTGTTCAGAAAGAAAGTCACCTTTAAGAGAAGAAAATCCAAGTATTTTTTGAGACACAAAAGAAGAATTAATGATTCCCGAAATCGTACCTCCTGTTCCTACAGAACAACATACATGCGTAAAATCATTCAAGTCTTCTGTTATAATTTCTTCACATCCCTTTATAGCAAAATCATTTGTTCCGCCCTCGGGAATAACATATTGATTTTCAGTTTCTAAATTAAATTGATCCAAAAAAGATTCATCACTTTTATTTTTGTACATTTCTCTAGATACAAAAACAAATTTCATTCCTAAACTTTGAGCTAATTGAAGGGTTGGATTATCAGAGACCTTATCTATCAATTCCTCTCCCCTAACAACACCAATCGTGTTAAACCCGTTTTCTTTACCTGCAGCAGCAACTGCTAAAATATGATTTGAAAAAGCCCCTCCAAAAGTCACCAAAGTATCTGCTCCTTTTCTCTTAGCTTCAATTAAATTATATTTTAGCTTTCTAAATTTATTACCAGAAATAAGTGGGTGCAATAGATCTTCTCGCTTAATAAATAAGGAAATATTTTTATCATTATTCAGGTTAATCTTTTGAATCATATAAAACAAAAAAAAGCAGCTTATTACTAAGCTGCTTTGTATAATTATAATAAAATTTATTTTCTATAAATTGAAACTTTTTTATCAATTGATAAATTGTCTCTAGTGTTCAACTTAACAATATAGATACCGTCACTTAAACCTGATGTAGAAATTTCATATTGATCTGATTTACCTAAATTTAATTTAGATACTACAATTTTACCAGTAACATCATACAAGCTTAATGAAGTAACATCTTTTTTCAATGTATTCACAATTGTTAACATTGAATTGTTATTGTTTTGAAACACTTGAAAAGAATTAAGATCATTATCATTGGTATTTAATACTTCATTGAAATTTTTAAATGTAATTTCAAAACGAGTTTTATTATCACCAACAGGAAGATTCATGTCAAAAATTCCGTTTTTTATATCATAATAGATGCCTGTTTCTTTATCGTGCATATACACTTTTTGAGAATCATCAAAATCATAAGCATCAATAACAGAAACTTTAAAATTTGCTTGTTGATTTGTTCTAAATCCTACAGGTATTCTTTTATCTATATCAAAGTTTGTAGCTAAAGCTGTAAAGCCTTCAGCCTCGCCTTCAATAATATAATAAAATTCCATAGGAGTTAAATTTGAAGCTGAATGGCCATCAAATCCGAAATCAAAACCATCTGTAGCTCTATCGTCTAAAGCTAAAGTTGTAGGAGCAGTTGGTCCGTTATTATAAACTGCATTAATTTTTAAATGTGGAGATGAACCTTTTTTCATTTGCGTGTAATCAATACCTGCAACGTTAGGAATTTCAGGGTAAAATTCTGGATCTATCAACCTGTCTTGACCAGAATTTCTTTCAAATTCAGACTCATTAGCGACACCTTCTTTAACGAAAACTCTGTAATAATTTCTCATTGTTACATTACCAGCAACAGCACCCCTAACCATAAATCCCTGACCTACAGGTGAAAACTTTCTTTCATAAATAGTTCCAGGATCTGCGATATTAATTTCTTGATTACCTGAACTGTCATAATTCCAAAAAGCAGCTGGAGTATATATATTAGTTGCCGGAGTATATATACCATAACCTCCATTATAATCAGTAATATAATGAGTTGAACCAGCTTGTTCCCAAAAATAAGCAACCCCTGTAGAATTAGGATTTCCTAAAATTGCCGGAAAACCATCACTAGCTCCACCAATTAAAAAATGTTTCAAATTAATTGCACTTGGATAAGGATTACCTACCAAAGTAAAGTTACCCACAGAAACCAAATTAGACATCGATCCGTCATTTGGTAATCCTCTAAAATCATATCTTTGACCGCCTGCATTATTTGCCACCCCTTCAGTTGCATCAGCAATTGTTCCATCAGCCAAATCAGTACCTTTCATCGTAAAACCTAAACCAGGAGCTATTGTAGATGCAGAACCCACCAATCCCCATTGAGCATAAGTACTTGATGTTGAAAAAGTATAAATCCATCTAGGAGCAATAGACAAAGGAGTAGACAATCCATCAAGAGCAGACATAGGCAACATTGTTGCAGCAGTACTTGCTGTTAAAGTAGTAGGTCTATTCAATCTAGTGATTCCAAAATTTTGATTACCAGCAGCAGCATTAGGAACACCTACAGGCGAACACCAATAATTATATTTTGTTGCACCCGAAGTTCCTTCTTGAAAAATTGACAAGTTACCCAAACCTCTATTAGCACCTGCACCAGCAGTTCCTTGAAGAAGTTGAGAATTATTCCTCAAATAAAAATTACTTGTAGCGGCATTTAAATTTACGTCTTGTGTAACATAAACAAACTGATCATTTACAAACACATAACTGTTAGGGCTAACATACATTTGCGAGAAGCAAATTGCCGTAAACCCTGCTGTTAAAGCTAAAGTGAGTAGTAATTTTTTCATAGTCAATTATTTAGAATTAGTAACATAACAAATATAAAGCTTTTTTTTTAGCCCACAAGGAATTTTTAACTAAAATAATTTATTCGATGAACGGTAAGTTTTTATAGATTAAAATCACAAAAATTAGAAATTTGTTATATTTAAAACAATCAACAATTTAACTATATAATATTCAAAAGAATTATTTTTTTTATATATATTTACCACACTATATGTTAAAAAACTGTCTTATGAATAAAAATTACTTAACATTAACTATAAAAACAATGGATAAATCAGCTGCAAAACTGAATTCATTTTTCATTCTTATTGCTTTCTTTTTTGGAATTAACTTAAGTTTAGCGCAATCTCCTGCTACATACACTACTTCTGGCACTTTTACAGTTCCATTAGGTGTTACAAGCATTACTATTGATTGTATTGGAGCCGGTGGTTCTGGAGGAACAGGAAGAGGAAATAATAATCAAGGGGCCGGTGGTGGGGCCGGTGGTCAATATGCGAGATCTACTATAGCAGTTTCAGCTGGACAGGTTTACACTGTTACCGTAGCTGGAATAACAATTGCACCAAGTGGAACAAATTACCAAAACGGTAATACTGGAAGCTTTTCAGAGGTAACTCGTTTAGCAGTTACACATGCAAGAGCTAATGGAGGAAATGGTGGTATTGCCGCTAATGCTTCTCGAGCTGGAGGAATTGGAAATACTACTGGAGCAGTAGGAAATGTTGTTGTAAGAAGAGGTGGTAATGGCGGTAATGGAACCGCAAGCGCTAGTGGTGCAGGTGGTGGTGGTGCAGGAACCACAGCTAATGGAGGAGATGCAACAGGTACTACAGCAGGAACTGGAGCCACTTTATTGGGAGGAAATGGTGCACCAGGATATGCTGCTAATAATCCAGGGACTTCAGGATTTGATTATGGTGGTGGAGGTTCAGGAGGAAGAAGAGATAATACTGGAGGAAATGGCGCTCAAGGTTTTGTACAAATAACATACACTTGCCCTGCATTAGTTTCAAACGCAGGACCTAACCAAACATTAGCGGCATGTGCTACAACAGCTACTTTAGCTGCAAACACACCGGTAAATTCAACTGGTTTATGGACAGTAGTTTCTGGATCAGGAGCAGTTACAACACCAACCTCTCCTACTTCAGGGGTTACCGGTATTGTACCAGGAACACCTTTAGTTTTAAGATGGACAGTTTCTAATGGTTCATGTGGCTCTACAAATACTACTGTAACCATTACTTCTCCAATTGGAGCAGGTTGTTTAGCATATTGTACACCAAGTTTTACTTCAGGTGTTGAACCAATAAGCAATGTAACTTTTAACACAATAAATAATAGTTCTGCAAATGTTTGTGGAGCAGGTTCTCAATATGAAAACTTTTCAGCAACTAGCACAACTGTTATAAAATCTTCAATTTATAATTTATCTGTAACAGGAAATACTTGTGGAAATTTTACAAATTACATTAGAGCATATGTTGACTGGAACATAGATGGTGACTTCTTAGATGCTGGAGAAAGTTTTGACCTTGGAACAATTGTCAATACAACTACAGGGCTAGTAACGCTTCCAATAACAATTCCTGCAGGCGCAACAACAGGTGCTGCAAGAATGAGAATTATGAAAAGATTTAATGCTTATTCTGCAAATGCATGTGAAACTGGCGCAGGATTTGGTCAGGCAGAAGATTATACACTTAACATTATTGATCCAGCACCTTGTGTTACACCAACGACACAACCAACTGCATTAGTATTAACACCTGCAAGCAGTACAATAAACGGAACATTTACAGCTGCAATACCAGCTCCTAATAGCTACTTAGTGGTTATGAATACTACTGGGGTTACACCAACACCAACAAACGGAACAACTTACACTATAGGTTCTACAGTGCTTGGAGGAACAAATGTAATTATAGACACAGATTCTAATACGAGTTTTTCTGCTACTTTATTAGCACCAAATACAACTTATTATTTCTTTATATATTCATTCAATAACTTTTGTACTGGAGGACCTTTGTACAGGACTGTAACTCCATTGACTGGAAACGCAACAACTCCATTAACATATTGTACAGTTGCTGCACAAAATGTTGGATTTAACGACGGTATAACTAGAGTTCAATTTAATACAATTAACAACATAACTTCTGCAAATGCAGGAAATGAATACAATGATTATACTGCAATAAGTACAACCGTTACTCAAGGACAATTTCACAACTTGAGTGTCTATGTAAATACTGATGGAGCATTTACACAATATCAAAGAGCATGGTTTGATTGGAATAGAGATGGTGATTTTGACGACGCGGGAGAAGCATACAACTTAGGATCTGCTACAAATGTAGCTAACGGAATAAGTTCACTTTGTCCTTTATCAGTTTTAATTCCTGTCACTTCAGTAACAGGAGCAATTAGAATGAGGGTTTCTTCTAGATATAATACATATGCAAATCCTTGTGATACTGGTTACGATGGAGAAATAGAAGACTATACTATTATCATAAATGCTGCTCCACCTTGTGTGGCACCTACTGCTCAACCTACTGCTTTAATACTAACTGCAGGAACTCCTTCTGGAACTGCAATTAATGGAAATTTCGTTGCAGCAATACCAGCAGCACAAAGTTATTTAGTAGTAATGAACACTACTAATATTGCACCAACTTCACTTATTACAAATGGATCAACATATACAATAGGTGGAAGTATTGGAGTTGGTAATACTGTAGTAGATACCGATACAAATACTACATTCACTGCTACGGGATTAAATAATTCTACAACTTATTATTTCTTCATTTATTCAATGAATAATTTATGTAGCGGCGGACCATTATATAGATTAGTAAGTCCTCTAACAGGAAATGCTACTACTACAGCAACAAACCCAACATATTGTACTCCAGTTACGGTTAACCCTAACAACACTAATAGATATATCAGTAGGGTAGCTTTTATTGGTACTTTAAATGACACAGACAACATAAGTACGTTTTCAGCTGCTACTCCAGGATACCAAGACTTTACCGGATTAGCTGCAAAATCTATTCAAGCTCAAGGAGAAGGAGTTAACTTGATAGTTGAAGGAATTGGTGGTAGAGCGAAACTAATCGCTTGGATCGACTGGAATAAAAACGGCCTTTTTGAAGACTCAGAAATTGTATATAACCCTGGAGCTGCAGGAATTTCAGCTACATTCGGATTCGTAATTCCTTCTGGAACTGTTCCTGGAAATTATAGAATAAGAGTAAGAACTTTTAATAGTTTTTATAATGATGGAAATCCAATGAATGGTAACCCAGACGAATACTTTGGATATAATTTCAATTCTTGTGAAACTTTTAATACCGGAACAATAGGTGGTTTTCCTACTACACAATATGGTGAAGCTGAGGATTATTTATTTACTGTCATACAACGCTGCGATGCTAATATTTTAAGCGTTACAGATGGTCAAGTCTGTAACTCAGGAACAGTAACATTAAGCGCAACAGGAACTGCAGGTACAACTCAATACAGATGGTATGCAAATGCTACCGGAGGAGCTCAATTGGCAGGTTCTCCGACAGTTGGTAGCTGGACTACCCCATCAATTTCTACAACTACTACATATTATGTTACAGCATTTAACGGCTCATGTGAATCATTAGTAAGAACTCCAGTTGTAGCAAATGTAAATAGTGTACCAACTCTAACATTTACACCATCTTCACCTGAAACATGTGGAGAAAATAATATAATATCCCTAACAGCGTCTGGTGATAAACAACTGTCGAATTTATTATTTGAAAATTTTGAAAGCGGACTTGGGTCTTTTACAAATGTAAACTCAGACCCTTCTGCAGCAAATATTAAAAATGATACTAGATGGACACAAAGAAGCAGTACTCATATTCCTGCAGCAGGAATCTCATGGAAGCCAGCAATCTCTAGTGGATTAGCTCCAAATAGTTTTGCTTTAGCAAATGCTGACCCAGGAACTGCTCCAACGACTTTAATTGAGAACTCATTAGTGTCAGGTGTATTAAATTCTACTGGATATTTAAACCTTACAATGACGATGAAGTTCTACTACTCTCGTTATTACCCAGACAATACTAACAATGCAGATGAATTTGTTCGAATTCAAATTTCTCAAAATGGAGGAACAACTTGGACAACTCTAGGAACTGATATTGTAGCAGATACAGGAATAGGAACAAGATTTGCGAACCTAAGTTTTAATCTAAACGCATATATCAACCAAACAAACCTAAGAGTAAGAATATTACATCATTCATTAGGTAGCGTTACAGGTTGGTTACCAGATGGAGTTGCAGTAGATGATATTAAAATATTTGGCGAAGTTCCATTAGGAACATCATTTAACTGGGTAAGTGTTCTACCTGTAGACGCCTACCAAGATGCAGCATGTACTATTCCTTATGTTTCAGGAACACCTGCCATAATAGTATATATAAAACCAACTTTAGCGCAATTAGAACAAACAACTTATTCTTTTACCGCAAGTGCTTTATTAAGTAATGGTTGTTCAGCGAGTAGTCTTGTTTCAATAAACAATAAATCGAAAGTTTGGAAAGGTAGTACTAATGGAGATTGGAACAATGCAAACAACTGGTCACCAGTTGGTGTGCCTGATGCGACAACTTGTGTAATTATACCACCTGCTCCAAATAATTCTTTAGTTGGAGGAACAAGTTTTAATGGTTTTGGTAAGACATTACAAGTAATTAACGGAGGTAATTTAAGAATAGACCCAACAAACACTTTAACTATTACAGATTTAGTTGAAGTAAGAGGAGGAACAAGTATATTTGATATTGAAAATTCAGCAAGTCTAATTCAAATAAATAATGTTGCAAATATTGGAAACATTACGATGAGAAGAACTGCAACTGCCGGTGCTTTAGACTATGTATATTGGTCAACTCCTGTAGCTGGGTTTAGCATAAACAATGTACTTCCTACAGCAGGTATAAATAGATACTTATGGAATCCAACTGTAAATAATGGAGGAACTTATGCAGGTAATTTTGGAAACTGGTCTGTTGCCGCAGGTGCAATGACAACTGGTAGAGGTTATATTAAGTTAAATTCTGGAGGCACAACAAACTTTGTTGGTGTCCCAAACAATGGTAACATAAGTATTCCTATTACAAGAGGTACATATAATCTTCCTGGAACCTATGTGGGACCAACAGCAACTCCAGTAACGAGAGATGACGACAATTGGAATTTACTTGGGAACCCTTACCCTTCTGCAATAAATGCTGTTGATTTCTTAGCAGCTAATACAGGCATTAGCGGATTTGTTAAAGTATGGTCACACGGTACATTACCAGTTAGTGCAGTTGATCCATTCTATCAAGATTTCGTTTTAAATTACACTACTTCTGACTACATTACAACTAATGGTGTTGGAAGCACACCTCCAGGTTATGACGGAAGAATTGGAGCAGGACAAGGTTTCTTTGTATTAATGAACCATGCTACAGCCACTCCAGGAACAGTTGTATTTAATAATACTATGAGAAGTAATGCATATAGAAACGATCAATTCTATAGAAGTGATGATGAAAAAAACAGAATTTGGTTAAGTATTATCTCACCTTCAAATACTAGCATTACTACTTTAGTTGGTTACGTAACAGATGCAACAAATAATTTAGACAATATGTATGATGCAATTGCTCAAGGTGTAAAAACTAATTTTGAATTGTATTCAATTGCAGAAAGTCAAGAATTAATTATTCAAGGTAGAAGTTTACCATTTAACCAAAATGATGAAGTTCCATTAGGTGTATCAATTCCTCAAAATGGGATTTACACAATTGCAATTTCAAATGTTGACGGATTATTTACTGATTTAAGTCAAGGTATTTATATAGAAGACAAACAATTGGGTATTATCCATGACTTAAGAACTGCTCCTTATACATTTACAGGAACAGTAGGAAGAGATGAAAACAGATTTACTTTACTTTATAATTCTTCAAGATTATCTCAAGATGATATTAATTTTGTAAACAATGTTTTAGTAGCTACTAATGAAAATGTGACTGTTTATTCTTCAACTGAATCAATAGACAGCATTGAAGTATATGATCTTCTAGGGAAATTAGTAAAAAGTTACTCAAATATTAATTCTTCAGAATTCATATTAAATAATTTAAATAAAAATGATACTACTTTGTTATTGAAAATTAAATTAAATAACGGTTCAATTGTAAATAAGAAAATAATTTTCTAAAACTCCTTATTTAAAATAAAAACAAAAAGGGTTTATGCTAGCATAAACCCTTTTTTTATACACTTAATCGGCAAAAATTGTATTTTATCTATTTTAACGACATTATTATTAACAACTTATCAATAATATAGGTGAAATTTCACTAAAAAAAATATATTTGTAAATAGAAATTAAGTATAAACTAATCTTATTTAATCTTTACATTGAATGAAATATTACAAATTATATCAAAGAGCGAATTACATCATTAAAAAAATTCTTTCTATATACATTTTACTGTTCTCTTGCATACTGTTTTCACAACGAAATGATTGCGATAACAATGCTGGAGGAGAATTAACAGTAAATAGTTCTTGTACAACCACAACTTTTGACTCAAACAATAATACCGATTACTGGAACAGTGCAACTGGTTGCAGCGGAACTGATAATGATGATGTTTGGGGTTGGTTTGACGCAACAAGTACATCTACTACAATTACCTATCAACCAGCAGCAAATAGAGATGCAATATTACATTTATTTACTGGCGCTTGTTCGGTAACTATGAGTGCTTTAACATGTTCAAATACAGGAGGTGATGGTGTAGCTGAAACAATCACTTACTCCACAACTATAGGAACAAGATATAGAGTTAGAGTTCAGAGAAACGGAAGTGATAACAACATGTCAGGAACAATATGCGTATATAATTCTGCCCCCCCATCTTCAAACTTTACATGTGCTACTGCAGACAGCTTACCATGTGCCACTACATCTTTAGCCGGAACAACAGTTGGTTCACCCGGAACACCTGCGCACGGAACAGGTTGTTCAATGAGTAACTATGGTGCTTGGTACACCTTTGTTGGAGACGGTCAATTAACAACAATTTCTTCAACTGCAGGAGCTGGGTTTGACCATGAAATGTCTATTTCAAGTGGTACTTGTGGAAGCCTTACAAATATAACATGTCAAGACTCTGGCTTCACAGCAGGAACCGAATCTTATACTTTTACAACGACAATAGGAACCAATTATTACGTATATATTGCAGACTACTCTACTTTTGGCTCAACTACAGGGACATTTACAATTTCAAGAACATGTACCGCTCCAATTGCTAACGACAATTGTTCAGGCGCTGTTAACGTAACTGTAAATCCAACGAGAACTTGTACCGCAACAACTTCTGGGACTTTATTTGGCGCAACAGATTCTGGAGTAACAGGTAGTACTTGTGGAGGAACAGATGATGATGATGTTTGGTTCAGCTTTGTAGCAACTTCTACAACTCATCACATTGAATTATTAAACGTTGCTGGAAGTACTACTGATTTATACCATGCTGTCTATGCTGGATCATGCGGTACACTTGGAGCAGCAATATTGTGTTCTGACCCCAATACAAGTGTTGTTTCAGGGTTAACAATTGGAAATACTTATTATCTTCAAATATATTCTTGGACAAGTACGAGTGGACAAAACAGCACATTTGATATTTGTATTTCAACTGATCCCCCGTGTACTACACCAGCAGCACAAGCAACTGGATTTACACCAGGAACAATAACCTCAACAGCATTTCCGGCAACTTTTTCAGGAACAGCTGACTCTTATCTGGTAATAAGATCAACATCAGCAACCCCTCCTACTCAACCAGTTAATGGAGTTATTTACAATAATGGAAACGTAGGAACATTAGGAACAGGACTTAGCTTTATTCAATCTGGGACTTCAACTACAATTATAGGGAATGGATTATCAGGCAACACTCAGTATTATTATTTCATTTATGCTTACAATAATACAAATTGTTCCGGAGGACCTTTATATAATGCAGCTGGAGCATTAACCGGAAATGCAGTCACATGCCCCGTTACTCCGTCGCCAGCTTCAACAAGTTCTACTATAAATTCAATAAACTTTTCTTGGACTTCTTCAATAGGTGGAGGAGCAAATGCTGTTACTTATCAGTTACAAGTTACAACTGATGCAGGATACACCGCAAATGTTCCAGGGTCGCCATTCACAATAAATGATCCAACCGTTACATATAATTTAACAGGTTTAACTGCAAATACAACATATTATTATAGAATAAGAGCAAACAATGGATGCTGGAGTACATATACTACTGGTTCAGCAACTACTGGTTATTGCGCAGCTACTAATTCATCTAATACAACTTATTATATTAGCGGCATAACTACAACAGGTGGTGTTGCTAACATAAACAATACACCAACTGGATTTTCAGCTGGAGGATATGCTAACTACACTGCAATGGTTGTTTCTCAAGATGCAGGTTTGAGCTTTAACATTACAGCCACTCACCCTTCAAGCACTTACGGATATACTGTTTGGGTAGATTGGAATAACGACCTTGATTTCAACGACGCCGGTGAAACAGTAATTTCTACTGGTTATTTAGCAACACCTGCTGCTCTAGGAACTGTTACTATTCCAGGTGGAACTCCTCCAGGAAACTACAGAATGAGAATTAGAAATGCTTATTTAAGTAATCCTGCTCCTGCTTGTGGCAGTTTCGCATATGGAGAAGCTGAAGATTATACAATTACAGTATTAGTTCCTGCACCATGTAGTGGTACACCAAATGGAGGAACAGTAACTACTACACCTAACACAAGTTGGCCGGGAAGCGCTTACACAGTATCTTCTACAGGATATTCTTATGCATCAAACTTAACTTATCAATGGCAATTTAGTACAGACGGAGGAACCATATGGACAAATGCCGGAGCAGCATCTAGTTCATACGCTGATTATTCTGCTACTGCACCAGCGAGTGGAATAGTTCACTGGCAATTATTAGTTACATGTTCAAATAGCGGTCAAACCGGTACATCATCTACAGGAATCTTTACAACCATGGAAGTTAGTGATGTTGAAACAGGTTGTCCTAATGTAATATCTGGAGGATTTGGTTTAGCAGGAGCTGACCCAGCAGCATTTAACTGTACAGACGCCTCAACTTGTGTAGATCTAGAAGCGACTTATTTAGATTTAGGAGACACTTCAAGCTATTTAGTTGAACCTATACAATATAATCCACCATTTAGTTTTAGTGGTCTAGCAAACCCTGTTAGTGTCAATACTGATGATATATGGTCACCATTAATAAATTTACCTTTTGATTTTTGTTTCTACGGGAATACTTATAATCAGTGTTTAATAGGCTCTAATGGGGTTATTACGTTTGATACATCTGTAAACAATAGCCCTGGAGGATATTGTAGTTGGGAATTTGACTCTTCAGATCCTGGAAGTTTACCAATAAGCGGTCACAATGCATTAGTTGAAAACTCAATCTTTGGAGTGTTTCATGACATCAATCCTGGTGCAGGTGGAGAAGTGGGTTGGGAATTAATAACGTTACCATCTGGATGTAGAGCATTAGTAGCATCATGGTCTAATGTTCCTATGTTTGATGAAAATGTAATTCTTTATACTGGAATGATGGTGTTATATGAAAATTCAAATATAATTGAAGTATATATACAGGAAAAAAATATAGATAATTTTGGTGCAGGAACATGGAACGATGGAAATGCAATAGTGGGTATTCAAAATGCTAATGGTACAATAGCATCCGTTGCTCCTGGAAGAAACGGATTAGATGCAAACTGGACATCTACTAATGAAGCTTGGCGTTTTGTTCCAAATGGAACTTCAATTACTACTCTTCAATGGTATGAAGGATCAGGTGTTTCAGGCCCTGCAATAGGAACAACAGATGTAATAAATGTATGCCCAACTTCAACAACTACTTATACTGCAGAAGTAACTTATACACTTTGTGACGGATCAACTATAACTGAAATAGAAGAGACAACTGTAACCGTAAACGGAGCGAAAGTCTGGAACGGCTCAGTTGATACGGACTGGGACAATGATAACAATTGGGCTCCGGTTGGAAAACCTACCGCTCTCGATTGTGTAGTAATTCCGAATGTTTTGAATGACCCTATAATATCTGGTACTGGTTATAATGGATTGGGGTTAAACATGAGTATTCAAAACAATGCGAACTTAACCGTTTACACTGACAATGCCGTAACAATAACAGATTGGGTAAACATTAACTCTTCTGGGATTTTAAACTTACAAAACAGTGCAAGCTTGGTACAAGTGAACAATATAGCAAATATAGGAAATATAAATATGGAACGTATTGCTAATGTAAGATTACAAGATTATTCTTATTGGTCATCTCCAGTAGCAGGTTTTCCAGTACAAAATGTATCACCGCTTACTCCTGCAGGTTTCATTTTCGAATGGGGAACAACAGCTATGAATACAAATGGCGGTCAAGGAACCTGGATGAATACTACTGAAAACATGATACCTGCCAAAGGGTACATTCTTCGTGCTCCATCAGGTTTCAGTAATGCTTCTCCAAGTGCTTTAACTACAAACTTTATTGGGGTACCTAATAATGGTACATTTACCCCAACAATTTATAGAGGAACTGATTATTCTACTACAGGTACTCAAGGTATTCCTAGAGCAATTACAGATGACAACTGGAATCTTGTAGGAAACCCTTACCCATCGGCTATAGGTGTAAATGAGTTTTTAACCTTACCGGCAAACAGTGATATTGTGGGTGGTGTTAGAATATGGACACACGGGCAATTACCAACAAATGCTTCAGATCCTTTTTACCAAGACTTTGTAACCAACTACTATCCTTCTGATTACATAACTATCAATTTGACTGGAGCAACAAGTGGACCTGGAGATTATAAAATTGGAGCTGGTCAAGGATTTATGGTTCTTATGAGTGCTGGTGCGCCTGGTTCTAGTTCAGTAACTTTTGATAATTCTATGAGAAGCGCTGCTTTTGCAAATAACCAATTCTACAGAAATGGAAACTTCCAGGATAAAGAAAATAATATTGAACAAAATAGAATTTGGTTAGATTTAGTAAGTCCAACAGGTTTAGTTAATAGAACACTAGTGGGATATGTAACTGGTGCTACACAAGCAGAAGATTATCTATATGACTCTTTTACTGATTATAAGCCTAGTCAGAACTTCTATTCATTGATTGGAAATGAACCAATGGCAATTCAAGGAAGAGCTTTGCCTTTCGACGATAACGATAAAGTGAACTTAGGTATTAAAGTTTCTGAAGAAGGACTATACAGTATAGCAATAAGCGAATTAGATGGCTTATTTGAAAACACAAATCAAAATGTATATATAGAAGATCTAAGCATAAATATAATTCATAATCTTAGAGACACTCCTTATCACTTCATGACGACAGCAGGAAATATTAATAATAGATTCGTATTAAGATTCAAAGATAAAAATACAGATACTGAAGAATTAATTGAGAATGATGTATTGTTAATTTCAAATGATATTTTATCTATAATTTCAACAAAAAACAAGATAAGGTCTATAACAATTCATGATGTGATTGGAAGATTAATCAGTAATAAGAAAAATCTAAATACAAACGAATATTCATTTAATTCATTACAAAAAAACAATACTACCCTATTGGTTAAAATTGAATTAACAAATGGACAAACAATAACTAAAAAAGTAATTTTTTAAAAGTTAAATAATTTTAAAGCAAAGGGCTTAGTTTAAAACTAAGCCCTTTTTTATTTCAATTGAAATAAAAAAGATTTTAACATAAAATTTGGATTATTATTATTATTTTTCTAAATTTGACAATCATTACATTTTTAAAATAATACATAGCAATTATGAAAAGAAAACTACTATTAATTACGTTTATTTCATCAATTGGGCTGTTTGCTCAAGTTGGAGTTGGAACTACTACACCTAGAGGAGCTCTAGATATAAATTCAAGCACTACAGGAATGATTCCACCAAGAGTAGCTTTAACAGCAACTAATGTTGCAGCACCAGTTGTAAATCCACAAGGAGGTGCTTTAGTAGCAGGTACACTAGTTTGGAATACAAATACTGCTGGTGTGATACCAACTAATGTTGCACCGGGAATGTATTATTGGGATGGCACTCGCTGGGTTTCTTTAGCAGGTTCACCAGGAGGTTTAGATTGGTCAATTATTGGAAATGGAGGTATTGACGGGGGTGTTACTGGAATTACAGGAGTTCCTGCAACTTTGGGAACGCATTTTGTTGGAACCTATGACGTAACCAACTTTGACGTTAGAACTTCAGGTTTACCAGCAGCACGTTTTTCATCTCTAGGAGAGTTTTTCATTGGAGACATCGAAACAGTATTACCTGGCGACCTAATGAACGCAGTTAGTGAAGGAAATGCTACCTTTCCATGGGCTGTAAATGGCTACACAGATCAAGCCGGCGGAGGTATTTATGGATCTACAACGGGAGGAAATACAGCATTTGCATCTGTACAAGGCGAATATGATGGAACTAGCACAGTAAGCGCAGGTGTTCGTGGTACAAATTTTGCTTCTATCACACTTAACGGAACCAATTTTGCAAACCCAATCTCTGGTGTCAATGGAGCATTACCTAACACTGCACCTGGGACTTACTCAAGAACAAATCAATTTGGTGTCTATGGAGCAAATTCATCTAATACTGGAAGAACTGTTGGAGGAGTATTAGGTGTGAATTTTCAAAATGGTGCGTTTGGAATGGTAGGTTACGAAAGAAGTAACGGAGCCAATGTTGGGGTTTTATCATCAGTAGCAGTTGTAGTTGGGGGAGCTAGATCATCCAATGATTCAAATGCTTCAATAGGAGTTGCAACTCAAGGGGGGTTTTTAGGACTTCATACCAAAGGAAATCAATATGGTTTAATTACAAAAGGAGAACTAGCAGGACAATACATTGATGGATCATCAATCTCAAATAAAGGTTATGCGGTAGTTAACACAAGTTCAAGTGGAAACAAAACAGTAACTTATGCATCAACTTCTACAACAGTTGATTTATCTACAAAAGGAGCTGGTAAATTAGTAAATGGTTTTGCAAAAATCTCTTTTGATAGAAATTATTCGCAATTAACTGCCAAAGACAAACCAATTATTGTTACAGTAACTCCAATGGGAGAATCAAATGGCGTACACATTGTAGAGGTAAATAATGATGGTTTTATTGTGAAAGAAAATGGAAACGGAACTTCAAATGTTTCATTTTACTGGATTGCTATAGGTGAAAAAGCTAATGCAAATGAGTTAAATGTTCCTAAAGATTTACTAGAAAAAGATTTTGACACCAATTTAGATAGTTTCTTAACTATTGATGAAGATAAAGGTACTTCTAAAGCAATGTGGTGGAATGGAACTAATTTAGAGTTTGGAAATTATGCGCCTTCAAATCAAAATGAAAAAATTGAAATAGCAACAAAGCCAGAAGAAACTCAACGTTTAAATCCAAATAAAAAGAGAACTAAAAAAGAAAATTTAAGAGCATCTCAAATAAAAGAGCTCACTAAAGAATAAATACTAAAATTTAATATAAAAAAACCAGCCTAATAGCTGGTTTTTTTGTTTTTAAACGGAAAAATATTGTGTTTTAACGATTGTATTAAATTTATTAATATATAACGAATATAATATACATATATTTATATTAATATTATTTTTTTAACTAAAAATACAAAGTATATGAAAAAAAATTTACTATTAATCACATTATTACTCCCGTTTACGTTTTTTGCTCAAGTAGGAGTAGGAACTACAACACCAGCTGGAGCTTTAGATGTAAGCTCTACTACACAAGGTATGATTCCTCCACGTGTAGCGTTAACAGCACTTAATGTTGCAGCACCTGTTGTTAATCCTCAAGGAGGTGCTTTAGTTGCTGGCACATTAATATGGAATACAGCAACTGCAGGAACAATTCCAAACAATGTGGTACCAGGTATGTATTATTGGGATGGAACAAGATGGATTTCTTTAGCAGGTTCACCAGGTGGATTAGATTGGTCATTATCAGGAAATACGGGAACTAACCCAGCAACTAACTATGTTGGTACTACAGATAATGTTCCTTTAATACTTAGAGCTAATAGTATAGAAAGAATAAGAATGGGAACAGCTGAAACTGTTATAAACGAAGATGCACAAAACTATGACTTTAGAGTTGAAGGAACTGGTGAACCAGAGATGTTTTTTGTAGATGCTAGTACTAATCACGTGCATGTTAGAGCCGCATCTCCATTCCCAACTATTGATATGTTTACATCTGTTGGACCTGCAAATGACTATCCTATTAACGGATACGCTTCTGGTCAAAGCAATGCTGCCATATATGGACAACATACAACAGCAGCAACTGGAACAAACATGAATGTCGCTGGAGCTTTTGATGGTTCAGGAAATGGTTTTTCAACTCAGCCAGGATGGAATGTAGGAGCTGTAGGTACAGGAACACAAGCTGGTTTAATAGGAACTGCAACAAACCCATCAAGCAATACTAATGCTAGACAAGGGGGTTATTTTTCAATAACAAATACAGCAAATATTCTTCAATCCACAGCAAGTATAGCAGGATATGACAATACTAACTCAATGTATTACGGAGGATACTTTGATGGAGGTCAAGATAGTGTTGGAGGTTTTATATCTAATCCTGCAGGAGATGTTAATGGAGATGCAAATACAACTGATTATGCATGGGTAGGTGTTCGATATTCTGGAACAAATTATAAAATAATGGGAGGAGGCTCAGTTTCTACAATTGTTAATGATGAGAATAACAAAGGAAGAATTTTATTTTGCCCTGAATCACCAGAAATAACATTTACAGATTCTGGAGTTGGTAGATTAGTGAACGGAATTGCCGAAATTAAAATTGACCCAATTTTAGCAAAGAATATTTTTGTTGACGAAAAACACCCATTAAAAGTTTTCATCCAATTAGAAGGAGATTGTAACGGTGTTTATGTTACAGAAAAATCTGCAAATGGGTTTGTGGTAAAAGAATTACAAGCAGGAAAATCAAATGTATCTTTCTCATGGCAATTAATTGCAAATAGAGCAGACAGTAAAACATTGGATGGAAAATTAATTTCTAAACATGTTGATGTAAGATTCCCTGACGCTCCAAAAAAACCAAAAAAACTTGAGCAAGGAACAAGTAAATCAATTAAAGACAAAAAATAATTTTTATATAAAACTATAAAATTTCCAAAAAGGCCTTTTCTTTAAATAGTTAAGGTCTTTTTCTTACAAAAAAAAGCTTATTATAACAATTTGACAATCAATTGTTATAATAAAATTAATATTTATATATTTGCGCTCAAATCTAACAAATTATGAGAACGAAAAAATTAATTATAGCACTAACAATTAGCTTAATAGCTCATTTTAGTGTAGCACAAGTAGGTATAGGAACTACTAACCCTCAACAAATGCTTCATGTTTCTGGTACAGCGGCAGGTCTTCAAACCATCCGAATTGATGACGTAGCTGTTACTGCAGGAGGAACTAATCCTGGAGAATTAGCAACATCTACCACATCTGCAAACAAAACTCTAGTAGTTGATAGCAATGGAGATATAAAGTCAAGATATATTTATGGAGACAACATGCAAAGCGTTGTTTTGTCAAGTGGTACTCAAACAATAACTAGCACATCACTAACAGATATTACTGGTGCAACTATAACATTTACACCAAGACACTCCGTAGTTTATTTATCATTTACAATAACTGGCTATAATCCTTTGACAACTTCTGGCTTAGACCCGCTTACTTGGTTTTCAGTTGGGGTTTCAAGAGGCGCAACAAACGTTGGCAACTTTTTAAGTTTAACAGGAACTTCAGACGACGTTACAGGTTCTGCAGGAGCTGCATCTATAACAGCGGCAAACTTTCCAATTACAGTTACTCCTGGAGTTTCAGTAACAATTAAGCTTCGAGGAAGAAATGGTGGAGTAAATAACAGTGATGGATTTAGAATTGATAGAACAAACTATACAAGTTATATGTCTATTCTAGATTAATACTACAAAAATTTATAAAATTTCCAAAAAGACCTTTGCTTTAAATAGTTAAGGTCTTTTTCATTTGCATATGCTTCACGCTCAAATGAAATATTTCTATAAGCTAAATTCCAGTTTTTATATTGAAAATAGCGCACTAAAAACTCTATTCCATACCAAATGTAAAAAGGAATAACCAACAACTCTAATTGTTGTCTAATGTGAATTTTTTCATGATTTAACAATATTAAATTTTCCTTAGATTTTCTTTCAGAAAATATAATAAATGGGAATAAAGATATACCCCTAAACCCTTTTGGTAATAAATATTTTAAAACGAGTACAATCATGAGTACAAAGTTGCTAAATTTCTTCTTAACTTAAACATTTAACCAAAGTAAAGAAGTAATCTTGATTAAAATAATTATTTTTGAAGTAAATTTAAAAACGACTCGCATTAAGTCGATTTGTAACTATGAATGAACAATTAAATCCAAATAATTTAAAAGAAGGTGAAGATTTCTATTACACACCCGAAGGATATAAATGCTTCACAGAAGTCTATCATCTAAAAAGAGGATATTGTTGTAAAAGTGGTTGCCGCCATTGTCCTTATGGATACGATAAAAAAACGGGAACTGTTAAGAAGACAAGTTAGACGACTTAGATATTTAGATATTTTAGAACATTAGATCTCTTAGAAAAGAAAATCAAAAAAAATGGACATTCAATTGTTTCGATATAGAATTAAAATTTATAAGTCCTACCACAGGGCAGATATTCGTTATCCCTAGTTTGTAATAGGTCGTGCCCTCCATTTCATTACGGTCGGGCTGAACGTGCTACACGGTAGCTCGCTCCCATCCCTCACGCAAAACAAAGTTACATTCACGAATTTCTAAACACACAAAAAATGACATTTAAAGAACAAATACAGCAAGGTATTCCTTCTGTTTTACCCCAAATAAAACCATACGAGTTAGCTATTAATCATGCGCCAAAGCGAAAAGAAATACTAACACACGAGGAAAAAACATTAGCCTTAAAAAATGCACTTCGTTATTTTGAAGCAAAACATCATGGAGAGTTAATTCCAGAATTTAAGGAAGAGCTAGAAAAATACGGCCGTATTTATATGTATCGCTTTCGTCCAGATTACGAAATGAAAGCTAGGCCAATTTCAGAATATCCTGGAAAAAGTGAACAAGCAAAAGCTATTATGTTAATGATTCAAAACAATTTGGATTATGCAGTTGCTCAACACCCACACGAATTAATTACTTATGGTGGCAATGGAGCGGTTTTTAGCAATTGGGCACAATACCTTTTAACCATGCAATACTTGTCTGAAATGACAGACGAGCAAACATTAACAATGTATTCGGGTCACCCAATGGGATTATTTCCATCGCATAAAGAAGCACCACGAGTTGTCGTTACAAACGGAATGGTTATCCCTAATTATTCACAACCAGATGATTGGGAAAAAATGAATGCTTTAGGGGTTTCTCAATACGGGCAAATGACAGCCGGAAGTTATATGTACATTGGTCCACAAGGAATTGTTCATGGAACTACTATTACCGTTTTAAACGGATTTAGAAAAATTAAAAAATCACCTTCTGGAGGATTATTTGTAACTTCAGGATTAGGCGGTATGAGTGGTGCTCAGCCAAAAGCAGGTAACATTGCTGGTTGTGTAACGGTTTGTGCAGAGGTAAATCCTAAAATCACAAAAATTCGCCACGAACAAGGCTGGATTAACGAAATTGTAGAGGATATTAATTTACTTGTTGCTCATGTTCGTAAAGCTTTAGAAAACAAAGAAGTAATTTCAATAGCTTATTTAGGAAATGTGGTTGATGTTTGGGAACGTTTTGATGAAGAAAATTTACATATTGATTTAGGTTCAGATCAAACTTCCCTACATAATCCATGGGCTGGTGGCTACTACCCTACTCAATTGACTTTTGAAGAAGCTAATGAGATGATGGCAAATAATCCTGAACAATTTAAAAAAGAAGTTCAAAGAACGCTACGTCAGCATGCAGCAGCAATTAATAAACATACAGCAAAAGGAACTTATTTCTTTGATTATGGAAATGCTTTCTTATTAGAAGCTTCTCGTGCAGGAGCCGATGTAATGTCTAAAAACCCAACATTAGGCAGAGAGTTTAAATATCCAAGTTATGTACAAGACATTATGGGGCCTATGTGTTTCGATTATGGATTTGGTCCATTTCGTTGGGTTTGTGCTTCTGGAAAACCTGAAGATTTAGCGAAAACAGATCAAATTGCATGTGATGTTTTAGAAGAAATGAAAAGAAATTCTCCTGAAGAAACTCAACAACAAATGGCCGATAATATTCAATGGATTAAAGGCGCGCAAGAAAATAAATTAGTCGTAGGTTCTCAAGCTCGAATTCTATATGCAGATGCGGAAGGAAGAGTTAAAATAGCCGAAGCTTTTAATAAAGCAATTGCAAATGGAGAAATTGGAACCGTAGTTCTAGGAAGAGACCATCATGATGTATCAGGAACCGATTCTCCTTATAGGGAAACTTCAAACATTTACGACGGATCAAGATTCACAGCCGATATGGCAATTCATAATGTTATTGGAGATAGTTTTAGAGGAGCTACATGGGTTTCAATACATAACGGCGGCGGAGTTGGTTGGGGAGAAGTAATAAACGGCGGTTTTGGTATGGTTCTTGATGGTAGTAAAGAAGCTTCAAAACGCTTAGCATCAATGCTTTTTTGGGATGTAAACAACGGAATTTCAAGAAGAAGTTGGGCAAGAAATGAAGGAGCTGTTTTTGCTATAAAAAGAGCTATGGAAACGCAACCTTTACTAAAAGTTACCATCCCTAATATAGTAGATGAATCATTATTATAGTTTAATAGGTTAGTGTTAACTTATTAAACGCTAACCTAAATAAAATAAATGCTATGAAAACAATTAAACTATTACCAGTATTGGCTTTTTTTATTTTAGCCTCATGCAGTTCTGTAAGAGTTAATTCAGATTACGATAAAAAAGTAAACTTTGAAAATTACAAAACGTATGCTTTTTTAAAAAGCGGAGTTGATAAAGTAGAAATTTCTGATTTAGACAAAAAAAGAATTTTACGATCTATAGACGATGTAATGGCAACTAAAGGCTTTACAAAAGATTCAAATCCTGACTTGTTAATTAGTATTTTTACGAAAGAGAAGGAACGTGTAGATGTTTATAATTCTTTCGGATTTGGTTGGGGATGGAATCCATGGTGGGGAATGAACTACACAAATGTTTCAACAACACCAGAAGGCGTATTATTTATCGATTTGATTGACTCTAAGACAAAAGAATTAGTTTGGCAAGGTGAAGGAAGCGGGTATCTAACAAAAGACACACATAAAAAAGATGAAAGGATATATACTTTTGTAAGTAAAATTCTTGAACAATACCCTCCAAATAAAAAATAAAATCTAAATTTATGACCGTAACGTAATGTTACGGTTTTTTTTATTATTAAATTATCATGAAAAAAAAAATACATATTACTACTTTTTTTAACGTCTTTATTGTTAGGGTCTTGTAGCGCAACAAGTACATTAACCCTTAATGTTAAACAACCCTCAACAGTTTACCTTTCTAAAGAGGTTAAAAATATTGGAATTCTCAATCGAAGTCAACCTTCAATTAAATATAATAAATTTGATGCTCTAGATAAAATTCTCACAGCTGAAGAAAAGAATTTAGATAAGAATGGAGCTGAAGAATCTTTAAAAGGATTACAACAGTCCTTAGAAAACAATAGTAGATTCGAAAATGTTATTCAAATTGATAGTCTTATTTTTAAAGAATATGGAATTGATCGATTTTCTCCTTTATTAAACAATAATGACATTGCTAAAATTTGTACTAAATATAATATTGACGCATTTTATGAACTTTCATTTTATGATACAGATGCTGTAATTAATTACAAAACAGTTACCAATCAAAAAGTAAATACTTTTGGAATTAAGATTCCAATTATAGAACATCAAGTTACTATTAATACTTTAATAAAAACAGGCTGGAGACTTTATGACAATATAAACAAACAAGTTTCAGATCAATATACTACAGCAAACAACTTCGTAGTAACTGGAAACGGTATAAACCCAGTAAAAGCTTATGAAACTATAGCTAACCGAAAAGATGAAGTAAATAGAATAAGTAAAAGTAATGGCCTGCAATATGGCAATCAATTATTACCTTATACTATTAGAGAAAGACGTTTATATTTTGTTAAAGGAAATGACAACTTCAAAACGGCTCAAAGAAAAGCACAAACAGGAGACTGGGATGGAGCTGGAATAATTTGGAAAAAAGAAACCACTAATACTAATCCTAAAATTGCAGGAAGAGCTTATTATAATATGACTATAATTAGTGAGATAAACGGTGATTTAGATGAAGCTATTAATTGGGCTTCAAAATCGTACTCTGATTTTAACATTAAAGAAGGGCTACAATATGTAAAAATCCTAAAAAGCAGAGTTAATAAAAACAAAATACTTGAAGCTGAAAAAATATAAAATTACAGGTTAGAATTACGTTGCAATCTCTCTAAACATTTTGTATTTTTACAACATTAAGCAATACAATTTACACTATGAATTCTGCAATTGAAAGTAACCCATTAATAGATAGGCTTCCTAGTCATCTTAAACAATTTATTAAACCGCAAGAATATAGCGACTACACACCAATCAACCAAGCTGTTTGGCGTTATGTAATGCGTAAAAATGTTGATTATCTTTCAAAAGTTGCACACAATTCTTACTTAGAAGGCTTAAAAAAAACTGGGTTAGAAATTGATAACATTCCAAATATGTATGGAATGAATCGAATCCTAAAAGAAATAGGCTGGGCCGCAGTAGCCGTTGACGGTTTTATTCCGCCTAATGCATTTATGGAATTCCAAGCTTATAATGTTTTAGTTATAGCTTCAGATATTAGACAGTTAGAACATATTGAATATACTCCGGCACCAGACATCATTCATGAAGGCGCTGGACATGCTCCTATTATTGCAAATCCAGAATATGCTGAATATTTAAGAAGGTTTGGAGAAATTGGATGCAAAGCCATCTCTTCTTCTCATGATTATGAAATGTACGAAGCTATTCGATTATTATCTATATTAAAAGAAGCAGAAGACACCCCTCAGGAAGAAATTGACAAAGCAGAAGCTCAAGTTGAATTTCTCCAAAACAATATGGGTGAATTATCTGAAATGGCTCAAATTAGAAATCTTCATTGGTGGACCGTTGAATATGGTTTAATTGGAACTGTAGAAAACCCAAAAATTTACGGTGCAGGGTTACTTTCTTCAATAGGTGAAAGTGAATGGTGTATGACGGATAATGTAAAGAAAATACCTTACGATATTTCAGCAGCTCAACAAAGTTTTGATATCACAAAACCTCAACCTCAATTATATGTAACTCCTGACTTTGCCCATTTAAGTTCGGTTCTTGAAGAATTTGCTAATAAAATGGCTATTAGAAGAGGAGGATTGTCTGCTATAAAAAAATTAGTAGATTCTAAAAGTATTGGAACTATTGAATTGAGTACGGGATTACAAATATCAGGTGTATTTACAAATGTTATTGAGAACGACGGAAAGCCAGTTTATATTCAAACTACAGGTAAAACGGCATTAGCATACAGAGAGAAAGAATTAGTAAGTCACGGAACAGAATATCATGCTGATGGTTTTGGCTCACCAATTGGCAAATTAAAAGGCATTAACATCGCAATTGAAGATATGAGCCCTAGAGACTTAAGTGCTTATGATATTTATGAAGAAAAAGCGGTAACATTAGAATTTGAAGGCAATATAAAAGTTAGCGGTGAAATTGTAACAGGAACAAGAAATTTACACGGAAAAATTCTCATCATAAAATTTAAAAACTGTACTGTAACTCAAGGTGATACTATTTTATTTCAACCTGAATGGGGTATTTATGATATGGCTGTGGGTAAAGATGTAATTTCTGCTTACTCTGGCCCTGCTGATGTTAATAGTTTTGATTTAATAACTCATGTTCCTTCATCAACAACAATAAAACCAAAATTTTCAGATTCTAGAATTGAGTTAGAAGGATTATACAATAGTGTTAGAGAAATTAGAGAAAATAAGGTTTCTAGCTTAACCTTGAATAGTATTTTTGAAAAAATAAAAAAGAATCACCCAAAAGACTGGTTGTTATCTGTTGAAATTGCAGAACTTTGTAAAGAATCAAATAACAATTCATTATTGGAAGACGTAATTTCTCATTTAAACAATATAAAAAATCAACGTCCCGAAGTTGCTAAACTAATTAATAATGGATTAGGTTTAATTTTAGAATCAGAGAAAATATAATGTAACTTAAGTTACTAATTGAATTTATCAATACATATATATTTGTTGAAAAATAATACTTATGGGAATTTTAGATTTATTAGGCTTAGGAAATAAAACAAATGACATTCAAGAATATGTTGAAAAAGGCGCTGTTATTTTAGACGTTAGAACTACAGAAGAATATAATGACGGACATATTGAAGGTTCAAAAAACATTGCACTTCAAGTTTTACATAGTAAGATTTCAGAAATTAAAAAATGGAATAAACCAGTAATTGCTTGTTGTAGATCTGGAGTAAGAAGCGCTCAAGCCACTTCAATTCTTAAAGAAAATGGAATTGATTGTATTAACGGTGGTGGCTGGACAAGTCTTCAAAGTAAATTATAAAAAAAAGCCCTGCACATGCAGGGCTTTTTTTTATAATTTAAATTCATTTTTATCATTTATAGTTTCGCCATTATATATTAATGTCCAACCTAAAGTATTAGTTACAATTAACATTTTTGACAACTCAGATAGTAATCTATTTTTCGCATTTGACTTCAAAGATGATTTTTCAATTTTCTTAGTTAAATTTATCTTTGCTATTTTACTAATCTTATTATAATCTGAAGGAGAGAACTCATTAAAACTGCTAAATTCTATGTCATAATACTTAATGTCTGGACTAATTTTAATTTCTTCTTTTGGAATACTTAATATAGTAACGGTTTTCTTTTCTTCATCTACATCATATTGAACTAAGCTTAAATCAAAACCTACGGTAACATCAGCATTGATTACTACAATAGCTTTTTTATCAAAAGATAAACCCGGAACATACGTTTCTTTTTTGTCTTTATAAGTCATTACCTCAGCGAAATGACCTTCGGTTACAACCAACTTCCCTACATTTTTAATTTGTTGTTGAATTAAACTGGTATCATATTCAATAGATGACGAAGATTTTTTACCAAAAAAGAATTTATATCCAAAAAAAAGTACCAAGCCTAAAAGAGCAAGAACTATCCACTTTCTTATCTCTGAAATAGTATTAAAAAAGTTCATTGTTTAAAATTTAATTTGCGGAAACCTTTCAGCTAAATTAGTCATTTTATCGTTCAAATTTTGAAGAAACTTTCTATGGTTTTCAGAATCGGGATTAAATGGTTTATGCTTCAATGCTTTTTGAATACTACATACTTCATTCTTAGTTTCAAACTCGGTTTCAGAAACATAATTTTCAAAGAATTTTATCCATATATAATCAATAGCAACTTGGTTTGGATGCAACATATCAGAATTATAAAAACGATAGTCGCGCAATTCGTCCATCATAATTTCGTATGACGGGAAATAATTTATAGGTTTTATTTTCTGGGTTGAATGAATTGCAGAAATTAAATGTGCTTTACTTAATGTATTTTCTACAAATCCATCTTTTATGTGTCTAACTGGTGAAACGGTAAAAATGAAACTACAATTAGAATTTACTTTTTGAATTAAATCAATTGAATTTTGAATAGATACTTCAATAGTTTCAATCGAAAGTAATTCTTTTTTAAATTGTTTTTGCGGCACTTTATGACAATTGGCAACTACATCGTTAGTTTCCAAATTTCGATAGACCCATGAGGTTCCGTAAGTAATTATTAGATGAGAAGTTTGAATTAAAAAATTGAAAGATTGAAAGATTAAAAGATTTAATTCTTTTAAAAAATCTTCTTTATTGGAATTTGACAATTCAGAATGCACTTCATAACAATGCCATAAATCATTATGAAAAAAAATGTCTTTTTCCGTGAATTCAATTTTGTTTACAATTCGATTTAGCAATTTTTCAATTGAAACCGGATTAAATATAATACCGAAAGGATTAACTGTATTCTGAAATTTAAAATAATTAAACTTTTCACCCATATTTTCCGCAAAACAAGAACCCAATGACATAATTTTCGAATTATAATCTATTGGAGCATTACTTTTAGGAATTGTAATTTTTGTTGTAAACTGCAAGTGTGTAAGTTTTAAGTCCAAATTTAATTTAGTTTTACTAAAAAAACTACTATTTTTAATTTTCATTTAGATTTACACAAAAAAGATGATTAAAAAAGGATACATTGACCCAAATGAAGGGTTTTCTCAAACTGTTGTTGTAACAACAGGCAACTACAAGACTTTATATATTTCTGGTCAAATTGGTAATGGAAAAAATTTAGAAGAACAAACTATCGCAACATTTCAAAATATAGCTAGCCAACTTAAAAAATGTAACGCAACTTTTAAAGATGTTGTAAAAATGAACACTTATATTGTTAATTTTAATCCTGAAATAGATTTACCAATTTTTAGAAAAATTAGAAAAGAGTTTTTAGGTAATGAAAATTACCCTGCAAGTACTTTAGTAGGAATTGAGGCTTTAGGTAAGAAAGAATGGCTGATTGAAATTGAAGCAATTGCGGTAACTGAATAAAAAAAGCTCTGAATCAGTTCAGAGCTTTATTATTTTAAAACAATATTTAAAGTTTTACTTTACAAAATCAACTGCTTTTTCCAAAGCTTCTTTTATCCCATCAATATTTTTTCCACCAGCAGTTGCAAAGAACGGTTGTCCACCACCACCACCTTGGATGTATTTTCCTAATTCACGAACTACTTGTCCGGCATTTAAACCTTTTGCTTCTACTAATTCTTTTGAAATGTAGCAAGTTAATATTGGTTTATCATCAGTTGCAGTTGCTAAAACTAAGAATAAATTGGCTTCGCTATTTCCTAATTCATAAGCTAAATCTTTTGCTCCATTTGCATCTAAATCGACTTGAGCAGCTAAGAATTTAACTCCTTTTACTTCTCTAATTTGAGCAGCTAAATCTCCTTTTAAACCTTTTGCTTTATCTTTCAATAGTTGCTCAACTTGTTTTTTCAACTTAGCATTTTCATCTTGTAATGAAACTACCGCTTTGATTGTATCTTGAGGATTTTTCAACGTCTCTTTTATTTCAGCTAACGTATTTTCTTGATTAGCAAAATAAGCTCTAACACCATCACCAGTAATTGCTTCAATACGACGAATTCCTGCCGCAACAGCACCTTCTGACGTGATTTTAAAAGACCAAATATTTGCTGTGTTTGCAACGTGAATTCCACCACAAAGTTCCATTGAATCTCCGAATTTTATCGCACGAACATTATCACCATATTTTTCCCCAAATAAAGCCATTGCTCCTTCATCCAAAGCTTGTTGAATTGGAATACTTCTTCTCTCAATTAACGGAATTTGCTCTTGAATTCTTTGGTTTACAAAATCTTCTACTTGCTTGATTTCTTCATCTGTTACTTTAGAAAAATGAGAAAAGTCGAAACGCAAATAATTTGGGTTAACCAATGAACCTTTTTGCTCCACATGAGTTCCTAAAATAGTTCTCAAAGCCAAATGCATTAAATGCGTAGCTGAATGATTTTTAGAAGAAGCTGATCTTAAATCGGTATTTACTTTCGCCACAAAACTTGCTGAAATGTTTTCAGGCAATTTTTTAGCAATATGTAATATTAAATTATTTTCTTTTTTAGTATCAATAATTTCAATGGTTTCATTAGCAGACACTAAAACTCCTTTATCACCAACTTGCCCACCACCTTCTGGATAAAATGGAGTTGCATCTAAAACAATTTGGTATAAAACACCATCTTTTTTAGAATCTACTTTACGAATACGAGTGATTTTTACTTCATTTTCCGTTTGGTCATAACCTACAAAAGTTTCTGTATTTCCATCCACTAGTATTTTCCAATCATCCGTTGAAACTTCAGAAGCTGCACGCGAACGACTTTTTTGTTCTTGCATTGCTTTATCAAATCCAGCTTCGTCTAAATCAAAACCTCTTTCTCTTAAAATTAAGGCAGTTAAATCAATTGGAAACCCGAAAGTATCATATAATTCAAATGCTTTTGCACCATCCACTTGTTTGCCTTTTGTATTTGCAATTACGTTATCTAATAATTGTAGTCCTTGATCTAAAGTTCTTAAAAAAGAAGCTTCTTCTTCACGAATTACATTAGTTACTAAAGTCTGTTGTGTTTTAATTTCCGGGAAAAATTCTCCCATTTGATTAGCCAAAACAGCAACCAATTCATAAATAAAAGGTTCTTTCGTTCCTAAAAATGTAAATCCGTAACGAATAGCACGACGCAAAATTCTACGAATTACATAACCTGCTCCTGTATTTGAAGGCAATTGTCCATCTGCAATAGCAAAAGCAACCGCTCGAACGTGATCTACAATAACACGAATGGCTATATTCGTTTTGTTTTGCTCTTCTGACTCTTCGTCTACGCTCAGAGTGACATTATTAGGTGTATATCTTAAGCCTGTAATTGATTCTACTTTTTCGATTAGCGGTGTAAAAACATCTGTATCGTAATTAGAAGTAACGTTTTGCATTGCCATACACAAACGCTCAAATCCCATTCCGGTATCAACATGTTGCGCTGGCAATTTTTCTAATGAACCATCTGCTTTACGGTTGAATTCCATAAATACATTGTTCCAAATTTCCACTACTTGAGGGTGATCTGCATTTACTAATGAAAAACCTGAAACTTTTGCACGCTCTTCATCGGTACGTAAATCGATATGAATCTCTGAACAAGGACCACAAGGACCTTGATCTCCCATTTCCCAGAAATTATCTTTTTTATTTCCTTTAATGATTCGGTCTTCACTTACAAATTGTTTCCATAAGTCGAATGCTTCTTGATCAAAAGGTACATTTTCTGATGGATTACCTTCAAAAACAGAAACATATAAACGGTCTTTGTCTAATTTCAACACTTCTGTTAAAAATTCCCAAGCCCAAGAAATAGCTTCTTTTTTGAAATAATCTCCAAAAGACCAGTTTCCAAGCATTTCAAACATCGTGTGATGATAGGTATCAAAACCAACATCTTCTAGGTCGTTATGCTTTCCTGAAACACGAAGACATTTTTGAGTATCAGCAATTCTATTACTTTTAGGAATTGCGTTTCCTAAAAAATATTCCTTGAACTGAGCCATTCCCGAGTTATTAAACATTAACGTTGGATCGTCTTTTAAAACAATTGGCGCAGAGGGAACAATTAAATGTTCTTTGCTTTCAAAGAATTGTAAATACTGCTTACGAATGTCTTGTGATTTCATCTTTATTTTTTGATTTTCATTTTGATAACATTTTATTGCTATCAAATCTATATTTATTTTTTACAAGGATATTTAACAAACAAAAAGTTTCACATTAAATAATAGTATAAAACGTAACATTTATTAAATTTGTTCGTATAACCATTGTAAACCAATTTTTAACTGGTGCAAAAATAGTAATTTTAGAACATGTCTAAAGTAAAATATTATTATGATGCTGAAAATTTAGCATATAAACGTATAAAAACGAAAAAACGAAAAAAAGTTGGTTACATTTTCTTGTTTTTATTATCATCATTACTGTTTGGTTTTTTATGTTTAGTCTTATTGATAAACACTCCTTATTTTGAAACTCCAAAAGATAAATTACTTACAGGAGAATTAGAATCAATGAAGTTAAACTATAAATTATTGAATCGAAAAATGGACTTAATGACTGATGTTTTAAGTGCAATTGAAGAGAGAGATAATAATATTTATAGAATTTACTTTAACACTTCACCTATACCAGACGAACAAAGAAAAGCTGGTTTTGGAGGAACAAATAGATATAAAGATTTAGAAGGGTTTAATAATTCTGAATTGGTAATCAACACCAATAAAAAAGTTGATATGCTTACAAAAGAATTAGTAATTCAATCTAAGTCACTTGATGAAATTGTTGCATTAGCTAAACAAAAAGAAAAATTATTAGCCGCGATTCCAGCAATTCAACCGGTTAAAAATGAAGATTTAAAAAGAATGGCTTCGGGTTTTGGATACAGAAGTGATCCTTTTACAAAAATTAGAAAATTTCATTACGGAATGGATTTTACTGCTAAATCAGGAACACCTATTTATGCTACAGGAGATGGAGTTGTTTTAAAAGCTGATAATTCACTTTCAGGATATGGAAATCATATTGAAATAAACCACGGTTATGGCTATGTAACTTTATATGCCCATTTAAGTAAATACAATTGCAAACGCGGTCAAAAAGTAAAAAGAGGTGACATTATAGGATATGTAGGAAGTACTGGACGAAGTGAAGCGCCCCATTTACATTATGAAGTAATTAAAGGAAAAGAAAAAATTAATCCGTTGAATTTTTATTACGGGAGTATTTCTGCTCAAGAATATGTTGAAATTACAAAACTTGCCAATCAAGAAAACCAATCTTTAGACTAATGCATTTAGAATTACCAGAGAAAAGATATTACAGCATTGGCGAAGTTGCTAAAGCATTTGATGTTAACGCATCGCTAATTCGTTTTTGGGAAAAAGAATTTGATATTATAAAACCCAAGAAAAATGCAAAAGGAGATCGAAAATTTACTCCAGAAGACATAAAAAACCTTCAACTTATTTTTCATTTGGTTAAAGAAAGAGGTTTTACGCTTGATGGTGCAAAAATACATTTGAAAGAAAACCAAAAGAAAACCTTAGACAAATTTGAAATCATTAGAAAATTAGAAACTATAAAATCACAATTAACAAATCTTAAAAATCAACTTTAAAAAATTAAACTTATGAAAAAATTCTTACCGTGGATTATAGCAGTCGTAGTTATATTTGGAATGTACAGCTATGTAAAAGGAATTAATAATAACGCAATTACTTTAGATCAAAGTGTACAAGAGGCCTGGGGAAATGTAAATACATCTTACCAAAGAAGAAATGATTTAATTGGCAACTTAGTTAAAACCGTTAAAGGTGCTGCTGATTTTGAAAAATCAACTTTAGAAGCTGTAATTAACGCACGCTCAAAAGCAACATCTGTTACTATTGATCCTACAAATATTACACCAGAACAATTAGCGCAATTTAATCAAGCGCAAAGCGGTGTTTCATCTGCTTTATCTCGTTTATTGGTTACAGTTGAGAGATATCCTGATTTAAAAGCAAATCAGAATTTCTTAAAATTACAAGACGAGTTAGCAAGTACTGAAAATCAAATTTTAACAGCTAGAACTCGTTTTAACGAAGCTGTAAAACCATACAACAACCACATTAAAATTTTTCCAAACAATTTATTTGCAAACATGTTTGGTTTTAAAGAAAAAGCATATTTCGAAGCGGTTGCTGGTGCAGAAAAACCAGTTGACGTAGAATTTGATTTTGGAAACGACAAAGAAGAAACAAAATAATGTCTAAAACCGAAGATTTCTTAACCAAAGAGGAAGAACAAGAAATTGTTCAAGCTATAGTTACAGCCGAAAAAAACACTTCGGGAGAAATTCGCGTGCACATTGAAGAAACATCTGAAAAACCTCCTATCGAAAGAGCTAAGGAGGTTTTTTCTTCACTTGAAATGCATAAAACAGAAGCTAGAAATGGCGTGTTATTTTATATAGGAGTTGCTAATAAAAGCTTTGCAATTTTAGGTGATGAAGGAATAAATAATGTTGTTGAAGCTGACTTTTGGGACTGTACAAAAGATATTGTTTTAGAGCATTTTAAAAATAAAGAATTTAAGAAAGGTTTAGTTGAAGGCATTTTAAGAGCAGGTGAAAAATTAAAACATTATTTCCCATATCAGTCAGACGACACCAATGAACTTTCTAATGAAATATCAAAAGGATAATGGCAAACTTAGTATTTAAATTAATTCGTTTTTTTGTAATTCTAACCACATTGCTATTTCATTATATTGGTTTTTCTCAATTCAACATCCCAGATGTTCCAAAATTTCAAACGAGTGTATATGATTATGCAAACGTTTTATCTGCTTCAGAAAAGCAACAATTAGAAGAAAAACTAATTCATTTTTCCGATTCAACAACTACACAAATTGTAGTGATAATCATTGAAAGCCTTAAAGGTGAAGATATTGGAATTCTTACTCCTAAGTGGGGACAAGAATGGGGAATTGGTGGAACAGAAAAAAATGACAATGGTGTCATAATTTTATTAGCTAGAGACGAACGTAAAATATGGATTTCGCCTGGTTATGGCTTGGAACAATATTTATCTGCAGGAATAACTGGCGAAATTGTTAGAGACATAATTATACCTGAATTTAAAGCAGGAAGTTATTATAACGGACTAAATGCCGGTACTGACGCTATTTTTGAAGTTATTAAAGGAACTTACAAAGGAACTCGCAAACAAAACAATAAAGGAAGTGGAATTCCTGTTTTCATTTTCATTTTCTTTATAATTGTTCTTATCATTTTAATATCAAAAAATAAAGGAAACGGTAACAACAAAGGAACTGGTGGTTTTGGCGGTCCTAGCCTAATGGATGTAATTATCTTAAGTAGTCTTGGTCGTGGAAACGGCGGAGGAAGTTTTGGTGGTGGCTCGTCAGGAGGAAGTTTTGGTGGTGGAGGATTTGGAGGTGGCTTTGGCGGCGGCGGATTCTCTGGCGGTGGAGCTGGCGGAAGTTGGTAAACCAATTAACATAATAAATTAAAAAAAACTCGTTAGAAAATCTAACGAGTTTTTTTTGTAATTATTTCTGTCTAAAATAAATATCTATTGGTACTCCACTAAAGTTATATTCTTGTCGCAATTGATTTTCAATAAATCGCTTATATGGTTCTTTTACATATTGTGGTAAATTCGCAAAGAAAACAAACTGAGGCGTTGCTGTTGGTAATTGCATACAATATTTAATTTTCACATATTTACCTTTTAATGCTGGTGGTGGCATACGCTCAATAATAGGCAACATGGTATCGTTAAACTTAGAAGTTGAGATACGTTGTTTTCTATTTTCAAAAACTTCAACAGCAGCTTCTAATGCTTTTAATAAACGTTGTTTTGTAAGAGCCGAAACGAATAAAATTGGCACATCGGTAAAAGGTTTTAATTCTTCACGAATGCGTGCTTCATATTCTTTAGTAGACATGGTATCTTTTTCAATTAAATCCCACTTATTTACTAAAATTACAATTCCTTTTCTGTTTTTTTCAGCTAACCAAAAGATACTTTGATCTTGACCTTCAAATCCTCTCGTAGCATCAATCATTAAGATACAAACATCACTATGTTCAATTGCTCTTACCGAACGCATTACTGAGTAAAATTCTAAATCTTCTTTTACTTTAGCTTTTCTACGAATTCCGGCAGTATCCACTAATTTAAATTCAAATCCAAAACGATTATAAGTCGTATCAATAGCATCACGAGTTGTACCTGCAATATCCGTAACCACAAAACGCTCTTCCCCAATTAATGCATTGATAAAAGATGATTTTCCAGCGTTTGGACGACCAACAACTGTAAAACGAGGTAATGGATTTTCTTCTACAACTGCTTCTGGCATTTCAGGCAACGCTTCAACAAGAGCATCTAACAAATCTCCAGTTCCACTTCCACTCATACCTGCAATTGTATAATATTCGCCTAAACCTAAATTATAAAATTCAACAGCGTCTTTTTCACGCATTGCATTATCTACTTTGTTTACAGCAATTAAAATAGGTTTTGTCACTTTTCTAAGAAGTTTTGCAACTTCCGAATCCATTGGAGTAATACCCTCTTCAACATCAACCATAAAAATAATAGCGTCTGCTTCATCAATAGCTAATTCTACCTGACGGCGAATTTCACCTTCAAAAACATCATCTGAACCTTTAATATAACCTCCAGTATCAATAACAGAAAACTCTTTTCCATTCCATTCACTCTTCCCGTAATTTCTATCACGTGTAACTCCACTAACCGAATCCACAATCGCATCTCTACGCTGAATTAAACGATTAAACAAAGTAGACTTACCTACATTTGGCCTTCCTACTATGGCAACAATATTATTCATACTCCTATTTTTGAATTTGCAAAGGTAGTTTTTTTTGTTGATTTCTATAATTACTATTGACTCTAATTCTAAACTATATTATTTAGATTGCTAATCTTATAATATAATATTATTTTTTGTACCTTGTTAATGGTTAATTTTTTACAAATGAGTTTAGACAAAGAAATCAAATTACGCTATCGGTTTTACAAAGTTTCCGAGAAACCTATTCCTATTTTAATAGAAAATTTTAAAAAATTAAAAGAAAAATTAAATCCAGATTACAAAATTAAAATATTAGACAATCATATTTGGCTAAGTATTGGCGTGTTAAAACGCGAAAAACATTCTCCGCAATTACATCTTGAATTAGAAGAAATGGAAGATGGAAAAACCGCTGTTAATGGCCTTTTTGGCCCTGATCCTGTTCTCTGGACAATGTTTATGTTTTTACATTTCATTGTTGGAGGAATTTTTATAATCTTCAGCTTAATCTGTTATTCGAAATGGAGGCTCAATCAAAATTTTAATTTTGACATTTCAATCATGATTGCGATGATTGGTTGCTGGATTATACTTTATCTTTTCGCAAGAATAAACAGAAGAAAAGGATTGCCTCAAATGGACGAACTTGAAGAAATACTCAATAAAGAAATTTAGTTACTTATTATTATAACCAAAACGTTTTAACTGATAAGCACTTGTTCGCCAGTCTTTATTGACCTTCACATATGTTTCTAAATGGATTTGTTTACCAAAGAATTTTTCCAAATCAGCTCTAGCTTGTATTCCAACTCTTTTTAAAGCCGAACCTTTATGCCCAATGATGATTCCTTTTTGAGAATCACGCTCAACCATAATTACTGCTCTTACTCTAATAATTTTTTCATCTTCGATAAATTCCTCCGTTTCAATTTCAACTGCATATGGAATTTCTTTATCGTAATTTAATAATATCTTTTCTCTGATTATTTCGTTAACAAAAAAACGTTCTGGTTTATCTGTTAAAGTATCTTTTGGATAAAAGGCAGGAGAAACAGGCAATAACTCTACAATCCTATCAAAAACCATTTGAACATTAAAATTCTCTAATGCAGAAATAGCAAAAATCTCGGCATTTGGAACCTTTTCGGACCACAATTCAACTTGTTCGTCTAATTGCTCTTGATTTGATTTATCTATTTTATTTAAAATTAATAAAACGGGTATTTTAGAATGAATAATTTTATTAAAAAATGCTTCGTCTTTTAACTCCTTCTCTCCTATTTCAACCATGTAAATAAGCACATCAGCATCTTCAAAAGCGCTTTTTACAAAATCCATCATCGATTTTTGCATTTCATAGGCTGGCTTAATAATACCAGGAGTATCTGACAATATCATTTGAAAATCATCTCCGTTAACAATTCCAAGTATTCTATGACGAGTTGTTTGTGCTTTACTAGTAATAATCGATAAACGCTCTCCAACAAAAGCATTCATTAAAGTAGATTTACCAACGTTTGGGTTACCAATAATATTTACAAAGCCAGCTTTATGATCCATTCTTTACTTATTTATTGTGCAAAGGTAGTCATATCAGCCGAATAGAAGAAATAAAAGAATATTTATTAAAAACCTTGTATATTCAAATAATCATTGTATTTTTGCACTCACAAATCGCGGGATAGAGCAGTAGGCAGCTCGTCGGGCTCATAACCCGAAGGTCACAGGTTCGAGTCCTGTTCCCGCTACTAAGTTATTTATTGAGAATACAAAACGCACATCGCGGGATAGAGCAGTAGGCAGCTCGTCGGGCTCATAACCCGAAGGTCACAGGTTCGAGTCCTGTTCCCGCTACTAAAGAAAGCTTTCTAGAAATAGGAAGCTTTTTTTATGCAATTAAAAATAATTAGTCTAACTAGTTAATTTATAATACCTTTGCACGAAATTTAAAAAATAGTAAAAACTGCTTTTAAAGAAAAGCACTTTATTTCCCTGATTATGAATATGAAAAAAATTGTTGAGTATAGAAAATTACTTAACGTAACAAAAGATGCTACTTTAAAAGAATTGAAGTCAATTTACAGAAACAGTATGAAAGAAAACCATCCTGATAAATTTACGGATGAAGCTGATAAATTAGCAGTAGAAGAATTAAGCACTTCAACTATTGAGGCGTACCATTTTTTAGTTAGTATTGCTCCAGAAACTTTAGAAAAAGACAAAGCAGAATATACAAAAACAACTACATCAGTAAATATTTTAGATTTCTACATGGAAAAAACAGTTCTATATGTTCATTTTCTTGATGGAAGCAAATATGAATATTTTGGTGTTCCTAAAAATACATATATAAAAATGGTTAACGCTGAATCACCAAGTAGATTTGCGAGACGTCATATTTACAATAATTTCTTATACAGAAGCGCTAGCAAACTGGTCGCTGCTGAATAATTTTAAAAAAGCCTTTCTTTCGAAAGGCTTTTTTAAAATTATTCAACAATTGTTAATTTTCGTATATTTGGTTAAACCAATTTTAAAAACAATCATATGGAAATTAATTTTTATGCAATTTTAGCAGCTGCTTTATCAAGCTTTGTCGTTGGATTTATCTGGTACAACCCAAAAGTTTTTGGCACTATTTGGATGAAAGAAATTGGAATGACTGATGAAAAAGCCAAAGAAGGTAACATGTTAAAAATTTTTGGACTTACTTTTGTTTTCGCTTTTTTATTGGCTTTTTTTATGCAACCTCTAACAATACATCAATTTTCTGCCCTCGGAATGGTAGGAGGCGATGCTGTTAGCGCAAAACCTTCATATGGTGAATTTATGAATGATTATGGTGATGCTTTTAGAACTTTTAAGCACGGTGCATTTCATGGAATATTAGCAGGACTATTCATCTCTTTACCTGTTATAGCCACAAACTGTTTATTTGAACAAAAATCATTTAAATACGCTGCAATAACTTCAGGATATTGGATAGTAGTAATGTCAATAATGGGTGGAATAATCTGCGCTTGGAAATAAAAATCAATAAATGTTACCTCTTTAACATTTTATTTAATAGCAATCGTCCTATTTTTGCGGGACGATTTTTTTATATTGGAAAACATTACTTTTAAAATATATTCAACCATAGCTACACTTCCTGAAAATTGGGATGAAGTAGCTGCATCAAATCATTTTTTACAAACACCTTATTTACAAGTGTTAGAAGATTCTGCGCCCACTAATATGGAGTGTTTTTACTTAGGAATATTTGAAAAAGATAATTTAGTAGGAGTTCTTCTTTCTCAATATCTAGATTTAAACAAACTTAAGTCATTTGGAGAGAGAGATATTTATATTAAACGAATTGTTAGAAATTTCATTTTTAAAAATTTTGCCTCACATGTACTTTTTTTAGGGAACAATATGATTACCGGACAAAATGCCTATGCATTATCTAAAGAAATTGAACATGAATGTTTAAGCAAATTATTAATTGATTGTAGCAATTCACTTATTCTTTACTTCAAAAATAAAGGCGTTAAAATACATATTGTTTCGTTTAAAGATTTTTACAAACAAAATGCAACTCTGTTTAAAAAGAATGATTTTAAAAACCTTTACGAATTTAACGCACAACCAAATATGATTTTCAATTTGAATGAAAATTGGAAATCAAAAGAAGGTTATGTTGCTGCTTTTACAAAAAAATATAGAGACCAATACAAACGAGCACATAAAAAATATAATGGTGTAATTGAAAAAGAGCTTAGTTTAGAAGATGTTTCTTTATTTGAAGACAGAATCAATGAGCTTTATCATTATGTTGCCAAAAACGCACCTTTTAACACTTTTTTCTTAGCTGACAATCATTTTTCTACATTTAAAGAACAATGTCGAAACAGATTTAAAATTTTTGGTTATTTCTTAAACGATAAACTGGTTGGTTTTCATACCCTTTTGCTTAACGGTGAGGTTTTGGAAACATATTTCCTTGGTTATGATGAAGAGGTTCAAAAAAATAATATGTTGTATTTAAATATGCTTTACAACATGACCGAGTTTGGAATTGAAAACAACTTTAAAAAAATAATATTTGGAAGAACAGCTTTAGAAATAAAAAGTTCAATTGGTGCAGAACCTGTTTATATGTCTGGATTTATTTTACATACTAATTCGTTCTTGAATAAATATATTGGCAAAATATTTCAAAAGCTTGAACCAGACTTAGAATGGAATCAACGTCATCCTTTTAAGTAAAAAAGCCAATTAAATTAATAATTAGCTTTCTTTTTTATAATGAATCAATTTCTTCTTGAACAATTTCCCAATCTTCAAGCAATTGATCTAATTCCTTCTTTTTCTTTTCATAAGCAGTAAAAAAAGATGCATTCTCAATTAGTTTATCATAATTTGAAGCCAATTCTTTATCGTCTTTTTGAATATCATTTTCTAAGTGTTGAATTTGACTTTCAATTTTACTTAATCTATTTTGTAAAGATTTATTTTTCTTTTGATCTTCGTATGATAAACTTTTAGAAGTATTTTTTTCTTTAGGCTTAACCACTTCATCAACCTTTTCAAATGCACGCATATCTTGTGCATTACGTTGCTCCAAAAAGAAATTAATATCTCCTAAATATTCTTTTATTTTTTGATCTTTAAATTCATAAGTGACATTTGCCAAACCTTGCAAAAAGTCTCTATCGTGAGAAACTAGAAGCAATGTTCCTTCATATTTATGCAATGCCGCCTTTAAAACGTTCTTAGACTTAATATCTAAGTGATTGGTTGGTTCATCCATCAAAAGCACATTTATTGGCTGTAAAAGTAGCTTACAAAGCGCCAAACGGTTTCTTTCACCTCCAGACAACACTTTAACCTTCTTTTCTACATCATCACCTCTAAATAGAAACGAACCTAACATATCTCTTACTTTAGATCGATTACTATCGGTTGCCGCTTCAAGCATTGTTTCTAACAAAGTTATTTCACCATTTAAATATTCTGCTTGGTTTTGTGCAAAGTAACCTAATTGCACATTATGACCTAACTTTACATTACCTTCATATTCAAATTCATTTACAATTGCCTTAATGAAAGTAGATTTTCCTTGGCCATTTTGACCTACAAATGCAATTTTACTACCACGCTCAACTAATAGTGAAATATCTTTTAATATAGTCTTATCTCCGTATGACTTTGTTACATGTTCTGCTTCTACTACAACTCTTCCTGGAACTTGAGAAACAGGAAATGAAATATTCATAACAGAGTTATCATCTTCATCCACCTCAATTCGATCAACTTTATCCAATTTTTTAATTAAAGACTGAGCCATTGAGGCTTTAGAGGCTTTAGCTCTAAATTTTTCAATTAACTTCTCAGTTTCTTCAATTTTTTTAGCTTGATTTTTTTGAGTAGCCAATTGTTTTTCGCGAATTTCATGACGCAATTCTAAATATTGTGAATATGGCTTATTGAAGTCATAAGCTTTACCTAATGAAATTTCAATAGTTCTATTGGTAACATTATCTAAAAACATTTTATCATGCGAAACAATGACAACTACTCCTGTGAAATTTCTTAAAAACCCTTCTAACCAAATGATACTTTCAATATCCAAGTGATTTGTAGGCTCATCCAGAAGTAAAATATCATTTGATTGTAAAAGTAATTTCGCCAATTCTATTCTCATTCTCCAACCACCAGAAAAAGTATCGGTTTGGTTATTGAAATCTTCACGTTTAAAACCAAGTCCTAATAATATTTTTTCAGTATCACCAACATAATTATAACCTCCTAAAACATCATAATGATGCGTTACATCACTTAATTCTTCAATAATTTTTAGATATTCATCTGATTCATAATCTGTTCGAGTAACCAGCTGATGATTCAATTCATCTAATTTAAGCTCCGCTCTTTTAATCTCTTCAAATGCTTGATATGCTTCTTCAAGAACAGTTCTTCCTTGTTCAAAATCAATATCTTGACGAAGAAAACCCATTTTAACTTCTTTTTCAGTTGCAATAACACCAGAATCCGGCTTAAAATCACCTGCAAGTATCTTCAACATAGTTGATTTTCCAGCACCATTTTTACCAACTAAACCAACTCTGTCTCCAGAGCCCAGTCTAAAAGTAACTTCTTCAAACAAAAATGTTCCTCCAAAGGAAACCGACAAATTATGAATATTTAGCATCTTATTTTTGTAATAATTGTTACACAGATAGAAACCTTAAATGGTATCTTTGTATAAAATTTTTGCAAATGTTAAAAAAAGGATCCAAACTATATAGTATTTTAACAGGAAGTTGTCCGAAATGTCATGAAGAAAGTATGTATTTGAATGAAAATCCATATAATTTGATGGAAATTTATAAAATGCATGAAAATTGCAGCCATTGCAAGACGAAATATAAAATAGAACCTTCGTTTTTTTATGGCGCTATGTATGTGAGCTATGCTGTAGGAATTGCTTTCGCTGTTGCTGCTTTTATTATTTCTTATATATTTTTTAGTAGTGATTTAAAAACAGCTTTTATTGTAATTATAATATCTCAAATATTACTTATGCCTTTTACGATGAGAGTCTCAAGAAATATCTGGATTAATTTTTTTATTCATTATGACAAAAACAAGAAAACAAAAAAAGAACTATAAACTAGTTCCTTTTTGTATATATCCTGTTGATATTAATTTCATCATCTAATGGAATATTATGCTCAATAAAATTAAACAATTGTTGAGCTAAAAAAGGACCTAACATGACACCTCTAGTTCCAAGTCCATTAAGAATATAAACATTTGAATAATTTGGATGGGAACCCACCAGTGGACGCCTGTCTTTAACAGTTGGACGAACACCTGCAAAATGCTCTAAAACTTCATATTCACAATTGATTAGGTCATTAAGTTTAGATAACAATTCGTTTTTAGCAGAATCAGTTATAGTATTCGTTTTATCATTCCAATCATAAGTTGCACCAACTTTATAACAATCACCCCCAACTGGAATAATGAAAATACTCGAGTTAATAATTGCATCTATATTTAAATTAGGAGCTTTAATCAACAATAATTCACCTTTAGTTCCATCTAATGGTAAATCATTAAAAAATGGATTAGAATGCAACCCGAAGCCTTCAGCAAAAACAAGATGCCTAGCTTTAATATCTTTATAAATGATAAAATTATCTTTAAACTCAAAAAGAGCATAATCAAATCTTTCTGAGAACAATAAATTTTGATCTTTAAGATGCTTAGAATAATTTTCAACTAAACATTTAACATCTAAATAACCTGTATGCAAAACTTCGCCAAAACCAAAATTAGCATTTATAGCTTTATTAGAATTGGTTAATAATACAGTAGAAAGATATGGAGATAAATTTGGCTTATCAGAAGCGTGGAACCAGTTGTTTTGTTCTTCAATTGAATTAAAAACTCTATGAACTGGTAATTTGTAATCAAACTTACAAGAAAGCTTCTCTTCTAAATTTCCATAGAACTTATTAACTAGAATAAGTTGCTCAGTGGCTTTCCAAACTTCACTGAATCTTTTTAAAATAACAGGATTATACATTCCACCTGCAACTCTGGAGGAAGGTTGAGAATTATCATCAAAAACAAGAATTGATTTATTATTACTTTTAGCATATTCAGCAAAAGAAATACCTGCAATTCCAGAACCAACAATTAAATAATCTATCATAATGTAAAAATAAAAAAAACTCTTACCAATGGTAAGAGTTTTTTATGAATTGGAGAAAAACTATATTAATAATTCCACATGTCTTGTTCGAAATCTCTAATTTTTTCTTTAACACGCTCAGATTCTAATAATTGCATTTGAGCATTTTCTTTCATGTAATCTTTTATCAGACGATCACCGTATACATTCTCCTCTAAGTAAATGACACCCGTAAAACGACGCGCATTTAATAAATGATCAAATGTAAATGGCATAGCAGAGTTTCGATCATTGAAAGCTTTAGCTTCATGTAAAACATCTCTTGCAGCAGGGAAATATACCCAGAATAATTCTATGTAATCTTTTACATCATTATTCATTGTAAATACATCCGGAACAACAGGACAAATTCCTAACATTCTGTATTTCAACTCACCTTGACGTTTGTCAAAATACCAATAACCTACAACTTTGTATGCATCAACGTGAAATGCTTCAATTTGAGTCTTAACAATATACTCTTCAGGAATTGATTCACCAGCATTATAATATTCTCTACCAGCATCGGTAGTATCAATAAACACTAAAGAAGCTTCAATATCCTTTAAAGATTTTTTTTCAGTAAAATAACTTGAATCATAAATCTCCGTTATTCTACCATCTTTCATTGCATCGATAAGAACCTTATATAAAGGCTTTCTATCTGGACCTAAATCACCTTCAATTGGGAAATAAAGAGGAAAATTAACACGTTCATCAAGATCAATAATCTCCCAAGTACGTTTACCCATCAAGATATCTCTATCATGAACGTAACCGTAAGGCATTGGTTTATCATTGTCAGCAACTAGTTCAGCTTCCGTCTTTTTACCTATTTGATCAGGTGTTTTTGCATTTAATAAATTAGATTGGGCAAAAGTTAAAGTAGAACTTAAACTTAATGCAACAACTAATATAAGATTTCTCCAATTCATTTTTCTATTCTTTTAGTTTATAATTAAACTCTAAAAGTTAATTATTATTGTACTTCAAATGTACAAGGTGCAGTTTTCTTTAATAAAATAGAACTACCTCTTAATTTAGTTTTAATTTCTGAAATAACAACTAAGTCACCTCTACTTGCTTTAGCTATAGCAGCTTTAGCACGACCATCCATACGAGTTCCTGAAACAACAATAGTTGGTTGACCTGGAACTTTAATGTTAAATCCTACAACATCAATATTTAATTCAAAATCAAAATCTTCTAATTTAGCACCAACAGAAGAAACTTCTAAACTGTTTTTTGGTCCTTTTGCAGAGTATTCTCCACGAATAGTACCCATTGGAGCTGGAATATCTTTAATTCTAAATATTTTTTTATCAGCTACCGGTTTACCATCTGGCAATTTACCAGTAACATTAATTGTAACCTCACGTCCTGAACCAGGATTCATGTTATATTTACCAACACCTGAGCCTTTAGATAAACCAGCACCAGAAGCACTTACTTTATCATCAGAAATACCAGCAAAAGAAATAGTCATAGGGTTAGTTACACCTCTATATACAACATTCATCTTATCTGCAGATATAGTAGCAGAATTTGGTCTTGGTACAACTACATAGTTACCTTTAATTGGTAAACTAACAACTTTACCGTTTTCATCAAAGTTAAAAGAACCAGTAATTTCATGCTCACCAACACTACCAGCATTGAAAGAGAAATTAGCTTGCCCAGCTTCAGCCTTAACAGCTTGTCCATTAACTATAACAGACTTAGCTACTAATGATGGGTCAAATTTACCTAAGATTACTTTTCCTTTAACAGCTTCTCCTTGGAAGAAAGCAGATTTTTCAGGAACAACTATTGGTTGGTATGCAGTTAAAGATGCAGCAGCAACAAGATCTGATTGAAACATTCCACTAATAACATCACTTTCAGTAGTCTTAATATCACCTTGTATTTGAGATAATTTAGTTACTGTAGCAATTAAAGGAAATGCTTTATAATTGTAATCTAACCAGTTTAATGTAGTACCAGCACTCTTAGATTTTACAGGAAGAGTTGCGAATCTTGATTCAATTTTTTTCATTTCAGGATCTGAAATAGAACTACCTCCAGCTTTTTTAATATCTGAAACAAAAGCAGCCATTTTATCCAAAAACTCTTGACCCTCTTTTGTTGGCTTATCACCACTGAACCACATTTCATCAACAACATCACCTTTATCCATAGCTTCAAACGGTAAATTACCATCCTCATCTTTTTCTAAATCTGCTGTAATTTTTGTTTTTATACCCTCAATATAAGCAGAAAAATCTTTAGCTAATTTTCTGATTTTATCAACTTTTGCTTTCTTCTCACCAAATTGACCTGGTTGATCAGCTGCTTTTTGGGCTAATTGTTCAAATGAAGACTGATTACGAACATCAGCAATTCCATTTGATTCTATAATTTTGTTATTTAAAATACCAAAAGCAGATAATACTTCTTTTGACATATTCATAGCTAGCATTGCGATGAAAACCAGATACATTAGGTTTACCATCTTTTGTCTAGGGCTTAATTTTCCTCCTGCCATTTTCGTGTAATTAGTTTTTGATTATTAATTAAGTTAATTTTCGATAAAACTAATTATCCTCTGTTATTCATAGCAGTTAACATTCCACCATAAACAGAGTTTAAAGATGCGATGTTAGAAGTCATAGACTGCATTTGTTCTTTTAATTTAGCAGCGTTATCAGCAATTTCTTTATTAGCTTCAGCGTTTCTAGAAGCACTTTCTAATTGTACTTTATATAAACTGTTTAAAGCCTCCATTTGAGCTGCTGCTTGTGACATCTCTTCAGAATATTTCTTTTGAGAAGCCATTGAATCTACAGTTGGAGAAATGCTTTTAGCAGCACCTTCAAAATTTTTAATGCTTGCTCCTAAGCTTTCCATTAAAGCACCATCAATTTTTGCTTCTTTAAGCATATTATCTAATTTTTGAGATAATAACCCTTGAGCTTCAGCTGGATTTTCTTTTTTGTCTTTTTTATCGTTAGCAACACCATTTGCTAATTCTGGATAAACTAATGTCCAATCTAAATCAGTTTCTGGCTCGTCAAATGCAGATAATCCGAAGATTAATGCTTCAGTAGATAAACCTACAATAAGCATCAAACTTGCACCTGGCCAGTGCATTAATTTAAATAATGCTCCGATAATTACTACTGCCGCTCCCATACCGTAAGCGAAATTCATTGCTTTTTTGCTTAAAAATCCCATAATAAAAAATTTGTTAGTTAGTTAAGTTAAAATATAAAATTGGTTAATATTTAATTATTTAGGTCTGTTTCCAGTTGAACCTGTACCCATATAATCTTGTACAGTTCTAAATCCAATATAACTCCTTGCCGAATCAGCATATTCGAAATCACGTGTTGCAACTTGTAAAAAGTAACCAACATCTTTCCAAGAACCACCTCTTACAACTTTACGTTGATTTTTACGGTCCGGAACATTTGGATTCATAGTAGAAACAAACTCATAAGCAGAAGCATCGTAAGAAGACTCTGTCCACTCAGAAACATTTCCTGCCATGTTGTATAAATTGTAGTTGTTAGGCTCATAAGATCTAGCTTCTACAGTATACAATGCACCATCAGCTGCATAATCACCCCTGTTAGGCTTAAAGTTAGCCATAAAACAACCTCTGTCATTTTTCGCATAAGGACCACCCCAAGGGAAAGTAGCAGATTCTATACCTCCTCTAGCAGCATACTCCCACTCAGCCTCTGTTGGCAAACGGAAAGAATTTACTTGATCTCTACCTTTTTTCTTTTTAATATAAGAATTCTTATACAAAGTTCTCCAAGCACAAAATGCTTTAGCTTGATTCCAAGAAACCCCTACTACAGGATATTCTCCATATGCTTGATGCCAAAAATAATCATTATGCATTGGCTCATTGTATGAATATGCAAAATCTTTTATCCAAGCAGTTGTATCAGGATACACTTCAATAGGCTTAGTATTCTCATAAAGACCTTTACGACCTTTTTTCTTAACAGCTTGATTCCAATCTGCTTCTCTGTATTTAAATTTCAATTTTGAAACATCCATTGTCTTCAAACCATTATATGATTCAGACTCTGGCAAATACATTGAATCCATTACCTCAACATAATATTCATCTGGATATTTTTGAGGATCATCAAGTAATTTAATTTTTTTATTTAGCTTTCTACCAGCATACATATCGTCATCTGTACCAATACTGTAGTAATTTTCATACATGTATTTATCGTAAGCAGACATCTCTTCAACATTTGCATCAGCAAAAGCATAATCCCCGATACTTCCACCGTCTTTACCACTTCTACCTCCTTCAGCAGGCTTTTGACCAACCTCATCAGCTAGAATAGCTAATCTTGTTCTAATTGTTGAATCTTTTACCCATTCAATAAATTGACGGTACTCACTATTAGTTATTTCAGTTTCATCCATGTAAAATGAACGAACAGTAACTGTCTTTGTAGGAGCATCTTGGATATTAGCTAAATCGTCGTCAGATTTACCCATAATAAAGGCACCTCCTGGAATTAAAGTCATTCCATAAGGCTTTTCTGGGTGCCATTTTTTTCCTTTGACACCTACTAACTCACCTCTATCTCCTTTACTACAACTAGCTAGGGATGACAAAATCAACGTAAATGCAACTAACTTCTTCATATAAACTGGGTTAATTATAATTTCTATTTTAAAGGCGTAAACCTATTTAATAATTTTGAAAAAAACAATTATTTTTAAAAAAAATCTTAAAAATTTATTAAAATTTACAAAATCATGTACTTTATTTTTTAACACAAACGCATTAAACTATGTTTCTTCTTTGGGCTTTCCACCATCTTTCAGGCATTTCTCCCTCACATGAAGCTAAATAATCATTATACGAACATGGTAATAACGTATTTCTTTTTAATTTATTATTAACATTTGTCAAAATTGGTATTTCAATCCACCATCTACTTGTTTTATCACTTTTATAAAACACCAACTCATCATCATCAATTATAACCGTATACTTTAAATAATTCTCTTTACTCCCAAAAGGATACTCATTTGATCTAAAACTATAGCCTTCAAAAAAATACCATACAACTTGAGCGACTAGATTATACTCTACAAGTGTATCATTAAAATTAAAAACACCAAATACAGAAACTTTATCACTTATTCCAGCATACCTTGACAATGCACAAATTTCTTTTCCTGTAAACCCATTTGGGTTAAATTCTTGAAAATTACCTGAAAAAGAAGACTGTACTGATGTCATATCAACACTTACAATATCAGCATCTCTTAGGACAGGTTCTGCAACCGTTAAGTTATTCGAAACTTCACCAAGGCGATAAGCCTCAAAATAAAGTTTATCCATTAAATCTATCTCTTCTTGAGAATTAAAATAAGTTTGAAAACCAATATTGCTGTAGTTAAACAGATTATTTGGCTCTTCAACGATTATATTTGTCAAGAATGAGTCTGCCAAGTTACTATTTTCTTTTGATATATCAAATTTATTATCAACAGAAACAAAATTCACCATTTGATCTAATCCATCGAAAGACCTATATAATGGATAAGACAAATCCTGACTCCCTCCTATTACAATAGGAACTATTTTTTTTCTTAATAGATCCTCACAAATTGTTTGAACTAAAAAATAAGTATCATTCAAAGACTCTCCTGCTTCAATATTACCTAAATCTGCAATTGAAACATTCCAATTCCCTGGAAATAATCGATACAATACTTTTCTAAAACCCTCCAAAGAATCACTAGAATTTTCTTTATTACTGCCCCTAAACTCATTTACACCTATTATAGCTACAGAAATTGTCTCTAAATTAGGAAAATCAGACTTTGTATGGAAAGTGATTTTTTTACCTAAACATTGAACAGACAAACTGTCTAAATATTCAGTAAATGATTTTGATAATGGTTGTAGAAAATCAAAAACCATATATTACTTTTTTGTAGTTGCTTTTTTCTTAGCTGGGGCTTTCTTCTTAGCTGATGTTTTTTTTGCAGGAGCTTTCTTCTCAATCATTTCCTTAACTTCATCTAAAGTTAAAGCTTTTGCATCTACATCTTTACTTAATTCAATTTTTACTTTGCCTTTTAAGATAACAGATCTTCCCCAACGTGCTTTTTCAACTTTAATACCTTCCTCTTTCCAATCGTGAATTACCTTATCTATCTCTTTTTGAATTTTATCTTCAATAAGCTCAACAATATCTTTTTGAGATAAATTATCGAAATTGTACTTTTTATTTACATTAATGAAAATTCCATTCCACTTTAAAAACGGTCCGAATCTACCAACTCCTTTTTGAACCGGTAATTCTTGAAAAGTTGCAATTGGAGCATCAGCTGCTTCTTTTTCTGCAATTAGCTCTATTGCTCTATCAAATGTAACATCTAAAGGATCTTCTCCTTTAGGCAAAGAAATGAAAATTTTTCCAAATCGTACATAAGGTCCAAAACGCCCATTATTTACCTCTACTTCTTCATCTTTATATGAACCTAGATTTTTTGGCAATAAAAACAAATTTAAAGCTTCTTCTAAACTAATTGTACCTATATTTTGATCAGACATTAAACTTGCAAATTGTTTCTCTTCATCCTCTGCGTCACCAATTTGCGCCATTGGACCAAATTTACCCAAACGCACAGAAATTGGCTTACCTGATTTTGGATCAGTACCTAAAATTCGCTCTCCGCTTTCTCTATCAGCATTTTCCTCTACATCAACAACATTTGGATGAAATTTAGAATAAAACTCATTCATCATGTTTGCCCAATCAATATTTCCTTCTGCAATTTCATCAAAATCTTGCTCTACTTTTGCAGTAAAGTTATAATCTAAAATTGTTGAGAAATTTTTAACTAAAAAATCATTTACAATTGTACCAATATCAGTAGGCACTAATTTACCTTTATCAGATCCTACATTTTCAGTTAAAACCTGTGATTTTATAGTTGAAGCTAATAAAGATATTTGTGTATACTTTCTTTCTAAACCTTCAGAGCTTCCTTTTTCAACATAATTACGATTAATAATCGTCGAAATAGTTGGCGCATAAGTTGATGGACGACCAATCCCTAATTCTTCTAATTTTTTAACCAAAGCAGCCTCAGTATATCGAGCTGGTGGTCTTGAAAAACGTTCGGTTGCCTGAATAAAAGTATTTGTTAATTTTTCATTTATTTTCATTGCAGGAAGCATCCCTTCTTGTTCTTCTTCATCATCATCATGCCCTTCAAGATATACTTTTAAGAACCCTTCAAATTTGATCACCTCTCCACTTGCAGCAAAAATTTCTTTGTGATTATTAGCTTCAATTTTAACATTTGTACGCTCTAATTGCGCCTCACTCATTTGAGAAGCCAAAGTTCTCTTCCAAATTAAATCATATAATCGTGCTTGATCTCTATCTATATTAACAGTATGCAAAGACATATCTGTGGGACGAATTGCTTCATGGGCTTCTTGAGCACCTTTGCTTTTCGAAGTATAATTTCTTGGCTTGCTGTATTCTTTACCATATGAACGAATAATTTCTGCCTCTGCAGAAGCCATTGCTTCATTCGATAGATTAACACTATCCGTTCTCATATAAGTAATCAAACCGGCTTCATATAAACGTTGAGCAATTTGCATGGTGATTCCAACTGGCAAATATAATTTACGAGCAGCTTCTTGTTGCAAAGTTGAAGTTGTAAAAGGTGCAGCAGGGGATTTTTTTGTTGGTTTCTTTTCTAAATCCGCTACCTTATAAATAGAACCTATATTTTTTTGCAAAAAATCTTCTGCTTCTTTCTTTGTATTAAAATTTTTAGGAAGTTTCGCTTTAAATGATTTTCCCGCTTCATTGGTAAATTCAGCCGTGATAGAGTAGGTTCCTTGAGGATTAAACTCTTGTATTTCTCTTTCACGTTCTACAATTAATCGAACAGAAACAGACTGAACTCTTCCTGCAGACAAACCGCCTTTTACTTTTTTCCACAATACTGGTGACAACTCATAACCTACTAATCTATCTAGAACTCTACGAGCTTGTTGAGCATTTACTAGGTTATAATCAATTCCTCTTGGATTTTCAATTGCTTTCTGTATTGCCGATTTAGTAATTTCATGAAAAACAATTCGCTTAGTTTTGTCTTTATCTAATTTAAGTTCTTCAGCTAAATGCCAAGAAATAGCCTCTCCTTCACGGTCTTCATCGGAAGCCAACCAAACCATATCGGCTTTCTTTGATAAGTCTTTTAGTTTTTTTACTAAAGCCTTTTTATCAGAAGAAACTTCATATTTAGGCTTAAACCCATTTTCTACATCCACTCCTATCTCTTTAGAAGGCAAGTCTGCAATATGTCCATAACTAGATTCAACTTGAAAATCTTTACCTAAAAATTTCTCTATTGTTTTTGCCTTTGCAGGTGACTCAACTATTACTAAATTCTTCGCCATTATAAAGTTTGTTTGGCGCAAAAGTATGGGTTTTTTTTAAATTTTAAGTTTTTAGAAAAAAAATTACGTTAAGATTTTACTTTTTCAAGTCAAAATACATCACGAAAAATCTGTCAAGTTGTCATATTTTACTTTTTAGTATTATCTTTGCAATTGCAAAAAGAGAAACAACTTTTATGGAAAAGATAATTGACGAGAACAAACAAGGCACTAAACTTGTTTTGGAAGAAAAAAAAGAAAATACTAAAAAGCTTTTTATAGAAAGTTACGGTTGTGCTATGAATTTCTCTGACAGTGAAATTGTAGCATCAATACTTAACAACCAAGGTTACAATACTACTCAAAATTTAGAAGAAGCAGATTTAGTTTTGGTAAACACTTGCTCTATTAGAGACAAGGCAGAACAAACTATAAGAAAAAGACTTCAGAAATATAACGCCGTAAAACGAGATATTAATCCAAGCATGAAAGTTGGGGTTCTTGGTTGTATGGCAGAGCGTTTAAAAGAAAAATTCTTAGAGGAAGAAAAAATAGTAGATCTAGTTGTAGGTCCGGATGCTTACAAAGACATCCCAAATTTATTAAATGAAGTAGAAGAAGGAAGGGACGCAATAAACGTAATCCTTTCAAAGGAAGAAACTTACGGAGACATTTCTCCCGTTCGTTTAAACAGTAACGGAATTAATGCGTTTGTATCTATTACTCGAGGATGTGACAATATGTGTACTTTTTGCGTAGTCCCTTTTACAAGAGGACGAGAACGAAGCAGAGAACCACAAAGTATTTTAGATGAAATTTCTGATTTATGGAATAGAGGTTTTAAAGAAGTTTGTTTATTAGGCCAAAACGTAGACAGTTACTTATGGTATGGAGGCGGACTTAAAAAAGATTTCGACAAAGCCTCAGAAATGCAAAAAGCAACTTCTGTAGATTTTGCGCAGTTATTAGATATGTGCGCAAAAGCATTTCCTAAAATGCGTTTCCGTTTCTCAACCTCTAACCCACAAGACATGCATGAAGAAGTTTTACATGTAATTGCAAAACATAATAATGTATGTAACTATATTCATCTTCCCGTTCAAAGTGGTAGCACAAGAATTTTAAAAGAAATGAATCGCCAACATACACGAGAAGAATATATGGCTTTGGTTGACAAAATCAAACAAATAATCCCAGGATGTTCTATTTCACAGGATTTGATAACAGGCTTCCCTACTGAGACTGAAGAAGACCATCAAGATACTTTATCACTAATGAAATATGTAAATTATGACTTTGGTTATATGTTTGCTTATTCTGAAAGACCTGGAACACTTGCCGCAAGAAAACTAGTAGACGATGTCCCTGAAGTAGTAAAAAAACGTAGACTTCAAGAAGTGGTAGATTTACAACAAGAATTATCTTTAGAAAGAACACAACGATTTTTAGGAAAAACAGTTGAAATATTAATTGAGAAAGAATCCAAAAAATCAAACAAACATTGGTCAGGAAGAAATTCGGAAAATACTGTAGCTGTTTTCCCAAAAGAAAACTACAAACCCGGTGATTTTGTTTTAGTAAAAATAAACGATTGTACTACTGCTACATTAATAGGTGAAGCGGTCGGATATTCTGAAATGCAATAATTATGGAATCAATACAAGCCATAAAACAGCGATTTGAGATTATTGGAAATGATCCAAAACTAAATCGCGCCATAGAAAAAGCAATTCAAGTTGCTCCAACTGATATTTCCGTGTTAGTTACCGGGGAAAGTGGTGTTGGAAAAGAGAGTATGCCAAAAATCATACATTCGCTTTCTCACCGTAAACACGCAAAATATATAGCAGTAAATTGTGGTGCGATTCCAGAAGGAACAATTGATAGTGAACTTTTCGGACATGAAAAGGGTTCTTTTACAGGAGCAACAAATGCACGTGATGGTTATTTTGAAGTAGCCGATGGAGGAACAATTTTTTTAGATGAAGTTGGTGAATTACCGCTAACTACTCAAGTTCGATTACTGCGTGTATTAGAAAATGGTGAGTTCATTAAAGTTGGTTCATCAAAAGTCCAAAAAACAAATGTAAGAATAGTAGCAGCTACAAACGTTAATATGTTTGAAGCCATAGAAAAAGGGAAATTTAGAGAAGATTTATATTATCGTTTAAGCACAGTTGAAATCTTATTACCGCCTTTAAGAGAAAGAAAGGAAGACATTCATTTATTATTTAGAAAATTTGCTGCTGATTTTGCCCACAAATATAAAATGCCTCCAATAAAACTATCAAATGAAGCCGTTCAATATCTGGTAAATTACAGATGGGGAGGAAACATTAGACAATTAAGAAATATTGCAGAACAAATTTCTGTATTAGAAACCAATAGAGAAACTTCTATACAAACACTAAAAGGTTACTTACCACAACAAGGAAGCAATTTACCTTCACTGGTTAATACAAAAAAATCTGAGAACGATTTTAGCAATGAACGTGAAATACTTTATAAAGTTCTCTTTGACATGAAGAGTGATTTAAATGACTTGAAAAAATTAACTCTAGAACTAATGCAAAGTGGCAACTCTAAAGTTCAAGAAGACCATAAAAATTTAATTAAAAGAATTTACGATAAAAATGAAGATAGTTCTATCTTTGAAAAAGAGAAAAAGAGCGAATTACTTCCAGCAACTTCAAATGAAATTATTCAAGAAGAATTTTTAGACAATGAAGAAGATGATTCAAATTATCTTTTTGCAGAAACCGTCGAAGAAGAAGAAACATTAAGTCTTGAAGCAAAAGAGATTGAGCTTATCAAAAAATCATTAGAACGCAATAATGGAAAAAGAAAAGTGGCAGCAGATGAATTAGGAATTTCTGAAAGAACACTATATAGAAAGATCAAACAATACGATTTATAAATATCATGAAAAAAGGAATTTACATTTTACTAATTGGAATAACCTTAACTCTAAACGGTTGTGGCGTTTATAATTTTACTGGTACAGGACAAATTGATGCAGATACATTTCAAGTAAATTACTTTCAAAACAATGCAGATTTAGTTGAACCGGGAATTGAACGAACATTTACCATAAGATTGCAAGAAATTTTACAAAATCAAACGAGTTTAAATCTTACTAATCAAGGCGGCGATTTATTATATGAAGGTGAAATTGTTGAATATAGAATCACTCCGATGTCAGCAACTTCAAATCAAACAGCTGCTCAAAATAGGCTAACAATTGCTATTAATGTTCGCTTTTCAAATAAAAACAAGGAAGAAGATAATTTTGAAAGACGTTTTTCTTTTTTCCATGATTATGATGCAAATGAACAAATGACAGGAAGTAGATTATCAGCTGCTCTTGATGAAATTTTTGAAAGAATCACTCAGGACATATTTAATGAATCATTAGCAAAATGGTAATTTAAAAAACAATAATTTGAACACTAACGACATTACATATATCCTTAATAAACCCTATGCCTTAAATGAAAAGCAAACCATTGCATTGGAAGCAGTTCTTCATGAGTTTCCTTATTTTCAAGCTGCAAGAGTATTACATTTAAAAGGACTATTAAATCAAGATAGTTTTAGATATAACTATGAGTTAAAAAAAACAGCAGCAAATACAACTGACAGAACAATACTTTTTGAGTTTATAACTTCAAATGAGTTTACGACAATTCAAAATAACTTAATTGACGAACAAATAGAAAACATCAACAATATAAGTGTTGTTCAAAGCGAAATAATTGAAGAAAGAAGAAATCTAGATACTGAAAAGACAGAAGAAAATGAATTAGAAATTGGCAAACCTTTAGCTTTTGAAGACACAGAAAAGCATTCGTTTCAGGAATGGCTTCAATTAACTAAAATAGCACCAATTGAAAGAGAAGAATCTTCTGAAATCGAAGAATTTAAAGAAGAAAAACAAAAAAAGATAGAAATTATTGACCGATTTATAGAGTTAAATCCAAAAATTTCTCCTGTAAAAGAAAGCGTCAAAACTCCTTCTAACATTAACATAAATAACGATGAACCAACACACTTAATGACCGAAACGTTGGCCAAAGTGTATTTAGAACAAAAAAAATTCAACAAAGCAATACAAGCTTATGAGATTTTAATTTTGAAATATCCAGAAAAAAGTAGTTTCTTTGCAGACCGAATAAAAAAAATAAAAGATTTACAACAAAATAATTAATTATGGGATTCACAGGTTTTTTAATCGCAATAGCATTAGTTTGCTTTTTATTAATATTAGCAATTATGGTTCAAAACCCTAAAGGTGGTGGATTATCTTCTTCTTTTGGAGGTTCACAACAAATGGGTGGAGTTCAAAAAACTACAGACTTTTTAGACAAAAGTACTTGGACACTAGGTGGTATTTTAATTGCATTAATATTATTATCTACACTTGCTTTTAATAATGGAAACACAAGTGGTTCAAAAATATTAGGAAATGACGATGCAGTAGCCCCTACTACAACTATCGCTCCTACACCTGAAGCTACTCAACAAGCTGCTGAAACTCCAACTTCAACTGAAGAAGAAGCAAAATAGGCTATAACAATATTTTAAAAATGCCAGCATGTCAGTGCTGGCATTTTTTTTACAAGAAAAATTGTCAGAAAAGTGCTTTGGCATAATTTCTGACCAACTTTAACCATTAAAATTAAATTAAAAAATATAATAAATTATGTCACTAAACATTAAACCACTTTCAGATCGCGTAGTTATAGCACCAATGGCTGCTGAAACTACAACTGCTTCAGGATTAATTATTCCTGACACTGCAAAAGAGAAACCTCAAAAAGGAACTGTTGTTGCAGTTGGAAACGGTAAAAAAGATCACACAATGACTGTTAAAGTTGGAGACACAGTATTGTATGGAAAATATTCTGGTACAGAATTGAAATATGAAGGTATAGATTATCTTATAATGAAAGAAGAAGAAATTTACGCAATTTTAGGTTAAAAAACACATAATAAAAAACCAACTTAAAGCTTATTGTTTAAAGTTTAAAACACAATTAAAATGGCAAAAGATATAAAATTTGATATAGACGCAAGAGACGGACTAAAAAGAGGTGTTGATGCCTTAGCAAATGCTGTAAAAGTTACTTTAGGTCCTAAAGGAAGAAACGTAATTATTAGCAAATCATTTGGCGGACCATCAGTTACAAAAGATGGTGTTTCTGTAGCAAAAGAAATTGAATTAGCTGATCCATTAGAAAACATGGGCGCTCAAATGGTGAAAGAAGTTGCTTCTAAAACGAATGATTTAGCTGGAGATGGAACAACAACAGCTACAGTTCTTGCACAAGCAATTGTAAAAGAAGGTTTAAAAAATGTTGCTGCCGGCGCTAACCCTATGGATTTAAAAAGAGGTATCGACAAAGCTGTTGAAGCTATTGTTGAAGACCTTGGAAAGCAATCACAAACAGTGGGTAGCTCTACAGATAAAATAAAACAAATTGCATCTATATCAGCAAACAATGATGAAGTTATTGGTGAGTTAATTGCTAGCGCTTTTAGTAAAGTAGGTAAAGAAGGTGTAATTACTGTTGAAGAAGCTAAAGGAACAGATACTTATGTTGATGTTGTAGAAGGAATGCAATTTGATAGAGGTTATTTATCTCCATACTTTGTAACTGATGCAGATAAAATGGTGGCTGAATTAAACAACCCGTATATTTTATTATTCGATAAAAAAATATCAAACTTACAAGAGTTATTACCTATACTTGAGCCAGTTGCTCAATCTGGAAAACCTTTATTAATTATTGCAGAAGATGTAGACGGTCAAGCACTTGCAACTTTAGTGGTTAACAAATTAAGAGGTGGATTAAAAATTGCTGCTGTAAAAGCTCCTGGTTTTGGAGACAGAAGAAAAGCAATGTTAGAAGATATCGCAATTTTAACAGGAGGAACTGTTATCGCAGAAGAAAGTGGGTATTCACTAGAAAATGCTACATTAGAAATGCTAGGTACAGCAGAAAATGTTACAATTGACAAAGATAACACAACTATTGTGAATGGAGCTGGATCTCCTGATAACATTAAGGCAAGAGTAAACCAAATCAAAGCTCAAGTTGAAACTACAACTTCTGATTATGATAAAGAAAAATTACAAGAGCGTTTAGCTAAATTAGCAGGCGGAGTTGCTGTACTATATGTTGGTGCCGCTTCTGAAGTAGAAATGAAAGAGAAAAAAGACAGAGTTGATGATGCTTTACATGCAACTAGAGCTGCTGTTGAAGAAGGAATTGTTGCTGGTGGTGGTGTTGCTTTAGTTAGAGCAAAAGCTGTTTTAGCTAAATTAAAGGCTGAAAATGCTGACGAAGCTACTGGTATTCAAATTGTAAACAAAGCTGTTGAAGCGCCTTTAAGAACAATTGTGGAGAATGCTGGAGGAGAAGGATCAGTTGTTATTGCTAAAGTATTAGAAGGAAAAACTGATTTTGGTTATAATGCTAAAACAGGAGAATATGTTCAAATGCTAAAAGCAGGTATTATCGATCCTAAAAAAGTTACAAGAGTAGCACTTGAAAATGCAGCTTCAGTATCAGGAATGATTCTTACAACAGAATGTGCACTTATTGACATTAAAGAAGACACACCTGCTATGCCAATGGGCGGAGGAATGCCTGGAATGATGTAATACATTAAACCTACATAATCAAAAATCCCGATGAAAATTTCTTATCGGGATTTTTTTTTATAAACTAACTTCAAATATTACAAGTTAAAATTTCTTACAAAAGTAGTTTGAATAATTGGTGTAGAAACATAAACATTATTTCCTAAAACATCCCACTGATTCATATAGCCTAATTGAATATTTGTTTTTGGACTAAACTTATATCCTAAACCTAAATACAACCAATTTCTAGAAAAAGATTTTGGCGCCAATTTATCAGTTTGTGAAATCCAAATTTCATCAAAACCTTGAAAGAAAAGTTCATTTCCATTTGATAATGTTTTAATTGGTGCATTGACAGTAAGTCGATATCTGAAACGATTCGCATAATCTGTCCCATTTTTAGAATATGAATCATCTGTATTTAAACCAACTGTATCAAACCATCTGTTTTCTTGTCGAAATCGGTGTTGGAATTTCACTTTATTAGATTCATGCTTTAATAAAACTTGCTCCCAAATATTATTTTCGACTACACCAATTTTCGGATTAGGATTTGGGTCATTTGGCTTATTATTAATATAAGAATAACCAAAGCTAAACTCAATATTTTTATTCAAATGATAATCAATTGAAGGTCTCCATAAAAAAGTTCCCTGCTCATTCATAAACGCTCCTAGACGCTCGTGAAATTCATTTGAAACGCTCCATTTAGAATTAATATTTAATCTATTCAATATTGTGAACCAAGTATTGGTATCATCTCTTAAAATAGTCTCATTTTGCCCACTACTTTTTTGTGAACTTAAAAAGACCAGTGTAATAATCGCTATATTTTTAAATAAATTTTTCATTTTAATAAATAAAATTAAATAATTATTATTTAAACTTTCTTGAAGAAAGTGGGTGATCTGATAAAGGTTTGTGGTTTTCTAAACCAACAATTGTTACAACTCCATTTCCATTTGATTCATAATCATGTTTAAAATGTTCTAAATTTTCCATGACAGAATGATCTACAAGTTTAGTCTTTTTCAAATCAATAGTTATATTAAATCCTGGAGGAATTGATTCTAATTTACTTTTAACGCCTAAATAATTAGTAAAAACAGCAGCTTTATCAATCTCAACTAAATAATTATTCCCTTCAAAAGAAACCAAAGTAGGAGCTTTAAACATTGAGTTTATAGGTGTCCCATTAAACAAGTGAATAATCATTTTTAATACAATCCCAGCTGCAATACCTACTAATAGATCCTCAAATAATGTAAAGAAAATTGTAACTAAAAAAATAGCCAGTTGTTCTTTTCCAATCTGAAATGTATGAATAAACTCTTTTGGATGAGCTAATTTAATTCCAACAGTGATCAACATGGCAGCTAAAGCAGCATTTGGAATCATTTCTAAAATTGGAGCAGCTAATAAAACAAAAGCTAAAATAAACATCCCATGAAAGAAATTTGCCCATCGTGTTTGTGCTCCATTATTTACATTTGATGAAGAACGAGCAACTTCAGAAATCATAGGTAAACCTCCTAGAAAGGCAGCAAAAGTGTTTCCTATTCCAACTGCTATTAGATCTTTATTCATATCTGATTTTCGTTTAAAAGGATCTAGCAAATCAATTGCCTTAACCGTTAAAAGTGATTCTAAAGTTCCAACTAAAGCAAACATTATAACATACTTAATAAAAACTCCTGTTTGTGATAATCCTGCAAAACTAGCATTCATCACTAAACAATCAACAAAATTTCCAATTTTAACTAAAGCATAATCAGGCTCAGTTTCTTTGAAATGCATAAATAATTCGCATGGGATAGCAAATAAAAGGACCACTAATGGCGCAGGAATCATCTTAATGTTTTTATTTTTAATGTATGGCCAACCCAACATAATTGCTAAACTAATAACTCCAATGATAGAAGCTTTTGGATCTAAATTCATAATGAAATTTGGAATATTTGCCAATAATTCAATTGGTCCTTTTCCTTTTCCTAAAATAGGATCATCGTTTAATAAAACAGGGATTTGCTTAGCTATAATTATTATCCCAATCGCTGCAAGCATTCCGTGAATTGCAGAAAGAGGAAAGAAATCAGCTAATTTACCTAGTTTAAAAACACCAAATAAAATTTGAACTATTCCAGCAACAACCATTGCTCCTAGAGCTAATTTCCAACCAAGAACATTATCACCTTGACCAAATTCAGCAACCGAACCTGCTACAATAACAATTAAACCTGCAGCTGGCCCTTTTATTGTTAATCTTGATCCCATAAAAAAGCTTACAACAATACCCCCAATAATTGCTGTTAACAAACCCATTACTGGAGGAAATTCTGATGCCTTAGCAATACCTAAACTTAATGGTAATGCCAATAAAAAAACAATAAAACCAGAAATTGCATCTGCTTTAAAATTCTCTTTTAATCCCGCTAATCCGTCAGCAGGTATATATTTTTTAACTTGTGTATTCATTATGTTTTTATTTATATTCTATTAGTAAATATGTATTTTTTAAGAAGATTTATAGGGTAATTCATGGTATGTTTTAATATGTGGACCAAGAAATAAACGAGTATATATTCGTATACCAGCAATTCCGGAAACTATAAAACTTAATGCTATTAAAGAAGCTAAAAGGATTTGATCACTTTCTACATGACTAAATATTAAATCTTCACCAATAAATGTAGTTGTGATTGGAAATCCAGTAACTCCTAAAGCAGCTAATAAAAAGAAGAAAGCAAATTTAGGATGTTCATAAACATGACCTAAATACTGGTTTAAGTTCACATTCGACTCCATTTTTCTTAATTTAATTAAAGCTAGATATCCTACGACTCCGGCGATAATTATTCCTGATAGATAAACTATCAATTCTGAATAATCTACTTTTTCATTAAATATTATAGCTAATGAAATCCAAAAATGATTTAAAACAATTAACATCCATGCAATAAAAGGACTATTTCTCTCAGAAAAAGCTTTAAAGACAAATAACAAACCAAAAAATGCAAATAATACAGGTAATATATTTAATACTAATGATGGAACTAATTCTTTAAATTCATAAAGTAAAATTCCAAAAAAGAAAGCAGGTATGAAAATAAGAATCAAGCGTTTCAAATTTAAAAAATCTAAAGATTTTCCTAATGTTTTTAATGGCTTCCAAAGTATTAAGTTCATAAATTGTTCTAATTTAAACTCTTTCAAACTCAATATATATAAGGCATATTCTAAGCGCTTTGGAAATGTATTTTGAATTCCTCTTTCCTTTGATTTAAAATTGTAGAATTGTTCTCGAATCATATAACTCACCACAGACGGAGAAACCAATAGTTGATAAGTTCTTAAAAAAGCATTTCCTGCAAAATGAAACAATGCTAAAGTTTCTAGACCAAGAGCAACTTCTATAAAAATTAATCCAATCTGAGAAATAGAACTGTATGCTATTTGGCTTTTTACAGAAGATTGTACTTTAGCCATATATGCTGCCATAACACTCGTTGTTAACCCCATTAATCCAATTGCAATTCGCATTGAAATTTGATGCTCCCAAAAAGGAAAAGTTCTCAACATTAAGAAAACACCTAAATGCACTGAAAGAGACCCGTAAAATATTGCACTTGAAGGTGTAGGTCCTTCCATAGCTCTAGGCAGCCATGAAGAAAATGGGATCTGGGCTGACTTTGCAGCTGCAGCTAACGCAAGTGACAACGCTATAAAAGTACCTATTAATGTATGATTTTGTAAATGCTCATTAACTAATTCAAAATTATTCATTTTCATGAATGTAATATTTTCATGAAATAAATGATGACTCGCCCACATAGCTAATATCATTCCAATATCTCCAATTCTATAAATCGAAAATACTTTAAATGCATTTTTAACAGGCAAATAACGTTCTCTATAAAATGCAATTAATAAGAATGATGAAATTCCAATAATCTCCCACCCTATAAAAAGCGTTTCAAAATTTCCTGATAAAATGGCTAAATTATAACCAAAAAAGAAAAACAAAACTGTATTAAAAAAACGTTTATATCCTTTCTCTCTATGCAAATAATAACGACTGTAAGTTGTAATCATCGAAGTCAATAAAGCTCCAATAAATAAATAAACCGCAGAAATATTATCAAAATAAAAATCAATGAAAAATTCATAATGATCTGTTTTTAGAAGCGTTATTTCATTTAAATTCAAATCCTTACCTCCACCTATTATCCAGAATACAATAAACACTATTAGAACAATTAATTGAACGAAAACTGTTCCAAATGCTACCCTAGAAATCAAAGACTCTTTTCTTTCTGGCAACAATAAACTAACAATAAAGCCAAACAATGGTAAAGCTATAAATAGTTGTAATATCTCATTCATAATTACTTAATTTAAAACTCCTATTGGAAGGTTATCAATATTTACTTCTGCTAATTTCAATTCATCTACTACTGAAATTATTTCTTGTTGAATTGGATTATAAATTTCAAATTCGCCATTTTGAAAGTGATACAATTCTAATGTCTCAGGATGAACTACAACAAGCTTCACCCATTCATTTATGAACCATTCATAAGTTGCTGGGGTTTTTGTAATGGCATATTTTACTTTTTCTGGAAAATGCTCAACAATAACCAATAATCGAAGAGGATCATGCACCTCAATCATTTGACTAGGCAGTCCTGGTCGTAAATCGCCATCAATTCCATTGGCAACCCCAATTAGCCCCATTACATTATGAGGTAATTTACTCCCAGCTCCTAACTTTTGATTATCGACTCTTGAAAAATAATATTCTAAATTAATTCCTCCACCAACAGGTGCAACTGCATTTAAAATTCCAGATAAATAATCTCCTGATGGGTCAACGGTATAATCATAAGAATTCATAAAAGATCGCCTGTCTAAAAACATATGTTTAGATAAACTTCTTCGACCTACAATACACATAGCATTTGTTGCGTGGTTTAATTCTGGACGAGGTTCAAACAATGAAACTGAACGCCTTTTAATATTTTCATGTACCTTTTTAAGTGATTTAGTAGTATCAACTGTATCAAATCTTCGAGAGCGCTCTTTTGCATTATGCAACAAAGCTTCTTCAAAAATTAAAATATTTTGTTGGTGTAAATCTTTATTAATCACATTTAGTTTCTCTTCATCATAAAAAGCAATTTCATCACGTGTCGTATCATGCAAACCTGGTAAAAACTGTGTTTCATTTGGAATCACAATTCCTCTCTGAGCCAAAACTTTTCTTACCTCAGGGTGATTAATTGCAAAACATGCTACTTTAGCATTTACAGAACTTGGCCTTCCACAACAAGCACCACAATCATAACCAGCATAATGTGTATTGTTTACACTTGTAGCTCCATGGCCCACTAAATAAACAATTGGCGCAAAGTCTTTAACTAATCCATTACTTTTTAACAGCCCTTCTACTCTATTGGCCATTTCTTCTATTGTGAAACCAACTTGTAAATTATCTACTTTATCTGAAACATTTTTATTTTCAATGTGTAATTTTGACTTTTTATTTAAATGCTTAAAAGAAGCACTTGTTGCAGGTGTCATTGTAGGTTTAAAAATATTTACAAATAACTTTAGAGCTGCTGAAAACCCTAATGTTTGAGAAATAATCCAACCAAAAAACAAGGAATGTGAATGTTTATTATAATGTAAATCTTTAGCATGTTTTTTCTTTCTAGGCTCTTCTTTTACTAAAAAAGTTGGCGTCATTGGAGCTGGACAAAGTTTTGTAAAAAACTTACCGTCAACTGGTTGATAAAAAAATTCAAAATTAAAAAAAGCAGCAGTTCCAAAAGTCATCGCATTGCTATCTAAATGTTCAATGTGCCTTCTAAAAGAACATTCTCTATCATCCATGCAAAAGAATGCTTGAAAACTCGGTATATTCTTCTCATTTGTTGGCTTATAATGCTTTACAGATGCCAAAACCTGATCATATAAAGACCATTCAAAAGCTTCTTGCCATAAAGACAATACTTCAAAATGTTCATCAGTATCAACTGCCCTAAATAAGTCTTTTGGACTTTCAGAAATTCTACTCGCTAAAGGCGCCCAATTTTCTCCAAATTTAGTATCTAGAGCATCTATTTCAAGAAGTAATTCGAAAATAATAAGCTCTTGTAAAGAGATAGATTTTTTATCTAAAAGTGAAGTTGGGTTCGTTTCAAGAGTTGCAACCATACCACTCCAACCAGGATGAGAAAATTGTTGATCAAAAATATACGTTTCGTAGAATCGTTCATCTCCAACAACAATTTTAAGCAAATCTGATATTGATGCTTTCTGTTCAAGCAACTTTTTTGCCCTTTTTGAAGTAAAAAAACCAGAAAAGCTTGTGTGTTCTAATTCACGTATTGAAGATAAAAAACCTTTATCATGAATAGGAAAAGACCACATTGCAATTCCTTGATCTAAATAACTACACAACACTCTAAACAAAGTGTTATGAGTTGATTTATCGAGATTAATTGAATATTGAGACTTCCATTTAGAGCGAAAACTACCAATTCTTGGATTTATAGATTCATCAAAAGACTGATTTAATAATTTATCTAACCATAAATCAAGATTTTGCTTTCCTTTATTTTTTACAATAACATGGTTTAAAATAGCTTGGCTTATGTCGTTTTTATAAAATCGTTTTCTAAAAACTTCAATTGATAAATACGTTTTATAACCAAAAACCTCTGAAGCTTGATGCAAAGCCTTAAAAAAATGTTTGTCTTGAAAAGCGTGTAAAGTATTGTGATGCACAAAATCTTTCAATGGATTTTGTGCAGGCAAATAGTGTTTTAAGTGTTGAAGAACATGTTGTTCATCAAAACTCTTTATAGAATTATTCATTTTATGAATGAAATAAGATTAATACATAAGTGATATGTTTATATTTAAAAACATAAACAAATTGGTCGAAGATCGACTATGTATTATCCTAAATGGTGTCTCCAATTACAAAACAAATCATAAAGTGGTACTTTTTGATTGTTTTTAAATTGATGAATAAATGAAAAGTAATTTTCTTTTTTTGAAGCTAATTCTAAAAAATCAGAATAAATAGTAGGAAGAGCTCCCCACTTAAGTTCAAATTCTAGTTCTGATTCTATTTCTGAAAAAACAATTTCAACCTCATCTAGACTTGTTACGTTACAAATATTTAAGTCATTATGATGTTGAACTTGCTTATTAAAAACAACTTCATTGAAAAATGAGTTTTGATCTACATTAATTTTTGCAAAACCAGAACTAACCAACAATAGTATTGCTAGTAAAGGAAAAGCGAAAATTGATTTTTTATATATGTAGTTTGGGTAACTCAAAACTTCAACTAAAATTTAAACAAATGTATATTTATTTTTAATACAATTCATGTTTTTAAATAAATTTTAATAAAAAAGCCTTCAAAATAAATTGAAGGCTTTTAATCTATATACGTTCATATTTACAACAACCGTGTAAATTATTATAAACTTCGTCTTCTGCTTTTATTTTACCAGCATCATGACCCACTTTTGCAATTGCTTTTTGAACATCTTCAACAGAACACTTTGTTTCATCTATAATTAAATGAATGTCTTTATGGTCTTCATTCCAGTTTGCGCTTTTTACTCCTTTAACTGAAAAAGCAGCACTTTCAATTCTTTTTTTACACATTCCGCAATTTCCTGCTACAGCAAATTCTACTTTCTTATTTTTACTCTTTTTCTCTTGAGCAAAACCATTAATTGACAAAAAAGAAATTAAAACTAGCATTACAATATTTTTCATTTTATTTATTTTTAAAGTTATTATTTTATTTTAAATCGCAATCCTGCATAATACATTTGTCCAAAAACTGGGCCATAAATCATACTGCTATCAAAATATCCGTTAAATGGATTTTCTGCACTAACAATTGCCTTATCTTGTCTGTAGTTCCCAAGATTTTCTCCACCAAAATAAACTTCGAAAACACTTGAAAACGTTCTGGTAATTTGGGCATTAAAAACAGCAAATGAAGGTGAATATTCATCTAATCTATATTGAGGTAAATTGCTCGCAGTATTTGGTAACCTTTGTTCTCCTAACCAATTATAAGTTACATCAAATTTCCACTGTTGACCTTTTTCTCTAATATGCGTTTCAAAAGCTACATTAGTAAAAAAACGATGCTTCGCTTGCAATGCTCTTTGTAATTGACCAGTAGCAAATTGTGTTTGAACATCGTAATATTTATAAGCCGATTTAATATTTAAATGTTTAACTGGCTCTATACTAAATTCTGCTTGGAAGGAATTCGCAAAACTTTTCCCATCTAAATTAGAAAAAACAACTTGTTGTGGGCTAAAGTCTAAATCTACAACTGCTTGGTTTTGAAAATCAGTTACATAGTAATCTAAGGCAATTTCAGAATCTTTTCCAAAAATTTTAAATGTTTGACTAAAGCTTAGTCCGTAATTCCAAGCAATTTCAGGATTTAATCCGTATAATTTTCCATCAGTATTCAAGATTGAAAAGCTACGAGATGAAGCAAATAAATTTTGATTCTCGGCAAAAATATTAGCTGCTCTTTTTCCTCTTCCTACTGAAGCTCTAATAACAGCATTTTCCCATGGATTGTATCTAATGTGCAAACGTGGCGTTAAAAAAGCACCTAATCTATTATGATTATCAACCCTAGCGCCTGCTACCAAACTAAAATCATCTAAATTGTCATATGTATATTCAAAAAAAGCTCCAACTGAATTATCAATTCTTGAAAAATCCTTAGAAAAATTTAAAGCTACAAACTCATCATAAGCATCATACGTGAAATTAATTCCAGTTGTAAACTTATTTTTTGTGTTACTAATTATAGAGTTGAACAATAAGTTTGAATAATAACTTTTTTGATGAATCTTGTATTGATTAAATCCAAAATACGAATCTTGTTTATGCGATTGAAATGAGTTTTGAAACCCAATACTTTGGTATGGCATATCTGGAAAAACATATCCTGTTTTATTAGAAATCTCAATTCTTTCGGTATTAATTTCACTTCCCCATGCATTTGTAGTAAATTTATCTACATCTGGGTTAAAATTTACTTGACCTGATTGTTTATCGTCTTTCATATAACGCACATTTAAGAAACTTACCATTCCTTTTTCTGCATCGTTATATTGCCATCGATTTAATATATTAACTTGTTTCCCTACTGGTCCATCTAAAAAACCATCATCATTCATGTCATTTTTGGAATTACGAGTATTTCCGTGAATAAATAATGTAGAACTTAGCTTATCTGAGTATTTCTGATTAAAATGAGTATTCAGCTCGTAACGTCCTTCAATTGAACCATATGCATTTAAGAAAAACGGAATGTCATTTACTGGCTTTAATATTTCATAATTAATTTGACCCGAAATACTTTCATAACCGTTAATAACACTTCCAGCTCCTTTTGTAACTTGAATGCTTTCTACCCAAGTTCCTGGCACAAAAGATAACCCATACGCTTGTGATGCACCACGAACAGATGGAATATTTTCTTCTGTCATCAAAATATAAGGACTTGTTAGTCCTAACATTTTTATTTGTCTATTTCCAGTAACAGCGTCAGAGAAACTAACATCAATTGATGGATTAGTTGAAAAGCTCTCAGACAAATTACAACAAGCTGCTTTCAATAGTTCCTTTTGTCCCATCGTTTGTAAGTTGATTGACGATGTGTAAGAATTGTTTGTACTTTTAATGGTTTTGGAAACAGTAACTTCATTTAAAGTTGTTAATGCAACTAATTTTATTTCAAATGATGCAGAAGTAGTAACTTCAATTTTTTGAGTTTTAAAACCTATATAACTTATTAATAAGCTATTTGTATCTGGCGATTTTTTTAATATAAACTTTCCATTTTCGTCAGATGTTGTTCCAATGGAAGTTCCTTGCCAAAAAACATTGGCTCCCATAAGCGGAATGTTATCTTCATCTAAAATAGTGCCTTTAATTTCAGTGTTTTGAGCAAACAATGTTGACGAAATAAAGAGTAGCAATAATGCTATTTTTTTATACATGAGTATTTAATTTAATGTTTTTAATTTCGATTGAACGGAGTTAAAACATTAAATTAATCGTATAATACTAATTGACAATATAGTGTATAAAACGGCGGTGCATTTGAATCACAATAAAAAGAAACAGTCTCTTTATTAGAAGTAAATTCATTCTTTTTAATTGGCAATAATGCTCTACTTTGTAGAAAATAAACAGCATTAAAATCAATTTTAGAATAATGAGACAAGAAATTATCATTCTTTTCTTGTGCTTTGATTATTTTGTTTGAACAACAAGAATCATGTGTTTTTTCAACCTTACAACAAGATTTTATATCTTCAATACAAATCTCTTCAACTTGAGTTGTAAATGAAACACCCGCAATTTTATCTTTACAGTAATGCACATTAATAGCCAATCCTAAATTTGAGAATAGGATTAATATAGCTAAAAATAAAGTGGTGCTTTTTCTAAATTGCATAATGCAAAGTTATAAAACTTTTATTGATTAATATATAAACAAACTAAATTTCAATCACTTGACCTAAATAAGGAACAACACATTCGTAATTGTATTCTTCTTGAATTTTAAAACGAAGTTCATCTGAAGCCATATTTTCTCCATGAACTAAAAATATTTTTTTAGGCTTTTCTGTCAAATCATTTAACCAATCTAAAAGATCTTTTTGATCTCCATGAGCTGACAAACCTTCAATTAAAAAAACTGAAGCTTTAACCTCATAATATTTTCCATACATTTTTAATTCTTTTGCTCCTTCTAATAATTTTCTACCTCGTGTTCCTTCTGCTTGATAACCCACTAATAAAACTGAGTTTTCAGGTATAGATATGTATCTTTCTAAATAAGATAAAACTCTTCCCCCTGTAATCATTCCACTTGCTGCAATAACAACTTTAGGTTGTTTGTCATAAATAGCCTCTATTGTATCTTTATAATCAGAAATCAAAGTAAACATACTACACATTTCTTCACATTCAGCATTTGTTAATTTATGCCATTTGCTATTTTGTTGAAAAACTTGCAAAACACTTATTCCCATAGGCGTATCTATTATATACGGAATATTCGGAATTCTATCTTGCTTTTTTAGCTGCCAAAGTAAGTACATGACAGTTTGTACCCGTTCTACAGCAAAACTAGGAATTACAACATTTCCGTTCTTTTGAAATGTATTATTAATTAGTAATTCTAAATCAAATAAAGGGTCATTTTTTGGGTGCAAACGATTTCCATAAGTACTTTCTATAAAAATATAATCTGCTTTCTTCGGTTTTACAGGAGGGAATAGCAGAACATCATCGTTTTGGCCAACATCTCCTGAAAAAACTAATATTTCATTATTAACATGTAATGAAATTGAACAAGCTCCTATAATGTGTGAGGCATAAAAAAATGAAAAATAAATATCATCTGTTATTATTATATCTAAATCAAGATCTACAACTCTAAACAACGGAATTACTTTATTAACATCTTCAACCGTGTAAAGTGGAATTGCAAGTTCATGCTTTGAGTATTTTTCTTTGTTTGCTCTTTGAGCTTCTTCTTCTTGAATTTTAGCACTATCATACAAAATAACTCTAGCAATTTCCTTCGTCGGTGAAGTACAAAATATTTTTCCTCTAAAACCATCGTTCACTAATTTTGGTAACCAACCGCAATGGTCTAAATGGCCATGGGTTAAAATGACATAATCAATATTTTCTGGATTGTAAGCCAAAGGCTCTCTATTTAATTCTCTTAACATTTTAACACCTTGAAACAAACCACAATCTATTAAAATAGTTACTTGACTCGTCTCTACTAAAAACTTAGAACCTGTTACAGTACCTGCTGCACCTAAAAAATGAATTTTCATAATTACGTATTTAATAGTTGATTACATTCATTTTGCACATTTTTTAACCTAGTCTGGCTCAGTTTCAATATTGCAAATCCGTTCTTATGATGAATTAAATTATACACTGTTAAAATACCTTCTAGTAACAAAAGTTCCTTTTCGGCAATGGTTAATGAAGTCAAACAAGTAATGGGATACACTTTAAATTGCTTTACTAAATCTTTTAGACCCCTTCCTTGTGGATAATCCCAACTCAAAAGAGTCATTCCAGAACATACACCAAATTTTATTGCTTCGGAAGTAAATTTATTATTTGTAACTATCCAACATTCAGAAATAACATCATTCGAAGAAAAAAGTTGAATTCTATTTATTCTTACATCATTAAATCTGGATAAAATATACATTGGTGTTTTAACATCCGTTTTAACTTCTTGACTACCATGAAACTTACATTCAACCATTCCAATATGAGCATCCTTCTTTATCAACACATCAATTTCATGCAATGTACATTTACCCTCTAAAAAAAGATTTGTAAGAACTTGATAACCTTGTAATTCAAATAAACGTGAAATGAATTTCTCAAAATAAAACCCTGCAGGCCCAAGAGCCATTAAACCTTTCTTAAGTCCATACCTGGCAGCATGAGCTTTTGAAATGTTTTTAAGTTTTTGAAAAGCTAATTTATATATTTTTTTGGACGGAATTCCATCATAAAACTGAGTCTGAATAGCTTTAATAATTTCATTTGCAGTCTGAATATCAGCTCCCGAAGAAACTAACGATTTGATTAATTTTTCTTCTTTAAAAACAACAATTTCTCCAGAATGTTTTCTAATTCTCATAAGCTATATGATATAGCTCTAAGTTAGTGATTTATTTTGTCTTCTGATAATAAAACGCCGGAATAAATAAAACTAAAAATATTGGTTGAATCAAAAATCTTCTTATGTAAAAAAGAATCATGAAATCAGGCTTTTCAGAGTTTAAATAAAAGTAAAACAAGATAATTAAAACAAATCCAATTAAGGTATACAAGTAAACCGACAATTTTAAAAGCAATCTATCTTTAAAAAGTAAGTAAATTATAAAAATTGACAAAATAGAATTTAAAGAAAACCTAAAAAACAGATTTAAATACAATTGAACTGAATCAAAAACTGGCATCTGTTTATGAAAATAATCAGATTTATAAAAGATAATAAATGGATCATAAAAAATTTTAGATTCAAAAGTCCTAATACATGCTAATAAAACCAAAGCAATCAATAGAAAAAGTATATTCCACTTGTTTTTAATCATTATTTTTATTTTTTCCAGAGAATTTAAGAACCCATCCTACCCATAATAAAAACACAACACCATAAATAAATAATGGGAATATTGTGCCATGAAGCAATTCTTCATACTGAGGGTAGTAATATAATGAATAGGTCAGAAGTGCAATTCTTATAATATTTAAAATATATATTAAAACACTTCCAAAAATTATATATAAAAAGGTTCTTTTTACACTACTCGAAAATGCAAATACAAATGCTGCAAATAAAATAATTACACTTATTGCATTACAACCTTCTATAATACGAGAGACATATTTACCTTTATAAAATATTTTTATAGAAGGCTCAAACTCATGAGCAAAAAGCTCACTATCCTGATTAAAAAATAACAAAAGACTTTTTGTATTATGAGCAACAAGAGTAGAAATAGAATCTACTTCATTTAATAAAGGATTGTATTGATTTAAATATTGCTTATAAATAAAAGTAAAAACTGTATAAAACAGTAAGAATTTAATAAGAAATTTAAAAAAGAGTTTATGTTCTAACAATAAAGATTTCAATTCTTTTATTTTTAACAAAAATATGTATTTTTTTAAACTATAGATTAAATACTTTTGTAAAAAAAATAAAAATGAATTCAACTGCAATACTAAAATCTGTAAAAGACATCGTTAATAGCGATTCTACAAGAGACAAAAAATTATTAAATATTTGTAAATTATTAAACGAATCTATAGAATATTATAATTGGGTTGGGTTTTATTTTGCCAATCATGAAAGTAAAACATTACATCTTGGCCCCTATGTAGGGGCAGAAACAGATCATACTGTAATTCCATTTGGAAAAGGAATTTGTGGACAAGTTGCGGTTTCGAATGAAAATTTTGTGGTTCCAGATGTATCAGCTCAAGATAATTACATAGCTTGTAGTTTTACCGTAAAATCTGAAATTGTGGTTCCGTTATTTGTTAATGGAGTTAACATTGGCCAAATAGACATCGACTCTCATGTTATTGACCCATTTACAGAAGCAGATGAATTGTTATTACAGTCTATAAACCAAGAAGTTGCTAAATTATTTTAAGCAAAAAAAATAATTCGTAATTTATAATTTATAATTTATAATTATTCCTATATTTGCATCCGAATTGTAAAACACAATTCATACATAATAATCATTTAAAATAATATTAGCATGTACTTAACTAAAGAAGTAAAAGCTGAAATCTTCGCTAAGCACGGAGGAAACGCAACAAACACTGGTTCTGCCGAAGGACAAATTGCATTGTTTACACACAGAATCACACACTTAACAGAGCACTTAAAAAGAAATCGTCATGATTATAATACTGAGCGTTCGTTAGTACTTTTAGTAGGAAAAAGAAGAAGTCTTCTTGACTACTTAAAGAAAAAAGATATCTTAAGATATCGTGAGATTATCAAAGAATTAAACATCAGAAAATAATCATACTAAAGAGGTGCTTGCGCGCCTCTTTTTGTTTTTGAATATATTTATAGAAAAAGTTTGGTTTTTCATTGGGTACAAACAACAACTACTACAACACACAACTACACAACCCTTTGTTTAATTAAGAATTAAAATTTATGATTCCACAATTATTTGTAGAAAACATCGATTTGGGTGATGGAAGAAGCATCACAATCGAAACAGGACGTTTAGCAAAACAAGCTGACGGTTCTGTAGTAGTAAGAACGGGTAACACCGTAATTTTAGGAACAGTTGTATCATCTAGAAAAGCTAGTCCAGGTATCGATTTCTTACCTTTAACGGTAGATTATCGTGAAAAATTTGCCGCAGCAGGTCGTTTTCCTGGAGGTTTCTTTAAAAGAGAAGCTCGTCCAAGCGATAGCGAAGTATTAACAATGAGATTAGTTGACCGTGTTTTACGCCCTCTTTTCCCAAGTGATTACCATGCAGAAGTTCAAGTTATGATTCAATTAATGTCTCATGACGACAATGTTATGCCAGACGCACTAGCAGGGTTAGCTGCTTCAGCAGCACTTGCCTTATCTGACATTCCTTTCGAAACATTAATTTCTGAAGTTAGAGTAGGAAGAATTGACGGAAAGTTTATCGTTAACCCATCACAAGCGCAATTAGAACTGTCTGATATTGACATGATGATAGGCGCTTCTACTGATTCTATCGCAATGGTAGAAGGTGAAATGAAAGAAATTTCAGAAGCAGAAATGTTAGAAGCTATTAAATTTGCTCACGAACATATTAAAGTTCAAATTGCAGCACAAGAAAGATTAGCTCAAGCTTTTGGTAAAAAAGAAGTTCGTACTTATGAAACGGAAAAAACTGACGAAGCTATTCACGCAAAAGTAAAAGCAGCTGCTTACGATAAAATTTACGCAATTGCATCTAAAGGTTCTGCTAAGCATGAGCGTTCAGCAGCATTTGATGAAGTTAAAGAAGAAGTTAAAGCTTTATTTACCGAAGAAGAATTAGCAGAAAATGGAGATTTAGTTTCTAAATATTTCTACAAAACTAATAAAGAAGCTGTTCGTAACGTAACTTTAGATTTAGGAACTCGTTTAGACGGAAGAAAAACTACAGAAATTAGACCAATTTGGTGTGAAGTAGATTATTTACCTTCTGTACATGGTTCTGCATTATTTACACGTGGAGAAACTCAAGCTTTGGCAACTGCAACTTTAGGAACTTCTAGAGAAGCAAACCAAATTGATTCACCATCGCAACAAGGAGAAGAAAAATTCTATTTACATTATAACTTCCCTCCTTTCTCAACTGGAGAAGCTCGTCCTTTAAGAGGAACTTCAAGAAGAGAAGTTGGACACGGAAACTTAGCGCAACGTGCATTAAAAAACATGATTCCTGCTGATTGTCCTTATACAATTCGTGTTGTTTCAGAAGTATTAGAATCTAACGGTTCATCTTCAATGGCAACAGTTTGTGCTGGAACATTATCATTAATGGATGCTGGAGTTCAAATGATTCGCCCTGTTTCTGGAATTGCAATGGGATTAATTACAGATGGAGATCGTTTTGCTGTTTTATCTGATATTTTAGGTGATGAAGATCATTTAGGAGATATGGATTTCAAAGTAACTGGAACTTCTGAAGGAATTACAGCATGTCAAATGGACATCAAAATTGACGGATTAAAATACGAAATCATGGAGCAAGCTTTGGCTCAAGCTCGTGATGGACGTTTACATATCTTAGGAAAATTAACAGAAACATTAGCTCAACCAAGAACTGACGTTAAAGATCATTCTCCAAAAATTATCACAAGAAGAATTCCAAATGCTTTCATTGGAGCATTAATTGGGCCTGGTGGAAAAGTAATTCAAGAATTACAAAAAGCTACAGGAACTACAATTGTTATCAATGAAGACCCAACAACTGAAGAAGGAATTGTTGAAATTTTAGGAACAGACCCTGCAGGAATTGCAACGGTTATGGCTAAAATTGACTCAATCATATTTAAACCAACAGTTGGTGAAGCTTATGAGGTAAAAGTAATTAAAATGTTAGATTTTGGCGCAGTTGTAGAATATACTGAAGCTCCAGGAAATGAGGTTTTATTACATGTATCTGAATTAGCATGGGAAAGAACTGAAAATGTTGCTGATGTTGTAAAAATGGGCGATGTATTTATGGTAAAATACTTTGGTGTTGATCCAAAAACAAGAAAAGAAAAGGTTTCTAAAAAAGCGCTTTTACCTAGACCTCCTAGAGAAGAGAAAGCTGTTGAGAAAAAAGATTAATTCTTTTTTATTAATTCATACAAAAGCCCTAATTCATTTAGTTGAATTGGGGCTTTTAATTTTTATTTTATTTTTTTGTAACTTTTTTGGAATAACTAACGTATAACAACCTGAATACTTAAAATTACTGCAAATTAATGAGACAGCTTAAAATCACCAAGCAGGTAACTAATCGTGAAACTGCTTCCCTAGACAAATACCTACAAGAAATTGGAAAAGTTGATTTAATTACCGCTGACGAAGAAGTAGAATTAGCGCAACGTATAAAAGCTGGTGATCAAAGAGCACTAGAAAAGTTAACAAAAGCTAACTTGCGTTTCGTTGTATCGGTAGCAAAACAATACCAAAACCAAGGACTTACTCTTCCTGATTTAATTAACGAAGGAAACTTAGGTTTAATTAAAGCTGCTCAGCGTTTCGATGAAACGCGTGGATTTAAATTTATTTCTTACGCAGTTTGGTGGATTCGTCAATCTATACTTCAAGCTTTGGCGGAACAATCTCGTATTGTTCGTCTTCCATTAAATAAAATTGGTTCTATAAACAAAATCAACAAAATGTTTGCTTTACTTGAGCAATCTAATGAACGTGCTCCTTCTGCCGAAGAAATTGCAAAAGAATTAGACATGACTGTTAATGATGTTAAGGAATCTATGAAAAACTCTGGTCGTCATTTATCAATGGACGCACCTTTAGTTGAAGGAGAAGATTCAAACTTATATGACGTATTACGTTCTGGCGAATCTCCAAATCCTGACAGAGAGTTAATTCATGAATCATTACAAACAGAAATAGAAAGAGCTTTAGAAACATTAACTCCTCGTGAGGCAGATGTAGTTCGTTTATATTTTGGTTTAAGTGACCAACACCCAATGACTTTAGAAGAAATTGGAGAAACTTTCGATTTAACTCGTGAGCGTGTTCGTCAGATTAAAGAGAAAGCAATTAGACGCTTAAAACATACTTCTAGAAGTAAAATTTTAAAAACGTATTTAGGATAACACTTCGACTGCGCTCAGTGTGACACTATAAAGATAACAACAGTCTAAGACTGTTCGTTTTTTGATTGATGATTGAAACTCCGGCTGATTACCGGAGTTTTTTTTATTAACACATTATTAACACATACCAATATTCAATAACAAAAAAGTAAACCTATAGTAAATAAACGATAACAAGTAAGCAGAATTAATCATCTAATATTGCGGTTTAAATACTAAACCAAAAAAAAAATGAAAAAAATTGTATTATTTATAATACTTGCATTTGCATCAAACCAGATTGTCAATGCACAAAAAAACGGAATCATATCCGGTAAAATTACTGAGGCTGAAACTAACTTTTCACTACCTGGAGCAACAATAAAATTAGAAGGTATTAATAAATATACGTACTCTAATCAAAATGGTGAATTTGAATTTTTAAATATTCCTGAGGGGAATTACCAAGTTGAGATTACTTATATTGGTTATGAAAAACAAACCCAAGAAGTAAAAGTGGAAGCAGGCAAAAACACAAACATAAAATTTGTGTTAATTACGGCTTCAAATGAACTTGAAAATGTAGTTGTTATTGGAGACCGTCTAAGAGGGCAAGCAAAAGCTTTAAATAAACAAAAAAGCAATCAAAATATTACAAATGTTATTTCATCTGACCAAACTGGTCGTTTCCCAGACGCAAATATTGGAGATGCACTTAAAAGAGTTCAAGGAATCACCATGCAGAATGATCAAGGTGAAGCTAGAAATATAATCATAAGAGGTCTAGCTCCTAACTTAAACTCTGTTACCTTGAATGGAGATAGAATTCCATCTGCTGAAGGAGACAATAGAAATGTTCAAATGGATTTAATTCCAGCAGATATGATTTCAACAATTGAAGTAAATAAAACTTTAACTTCAGATATGGATGCAGATGCAATTGGTGGATCTGTAAATTTAATAACAAGAGCAACTCCAAATGGCGAAAGAATTTCTGCTACACTTGCGGGTGGTTATGGACCAATTCGTGAAAAAGGAAATTATACTGCAGGTTTTGTATATGGAAATAGATATTTGGAAAACAAATTAGGAGTTGTATTTAGTGCTTCATACTTTAATAATATTTTTGGATCTGACAATGTAGAAGCTGTATGGGTTAAAGATGATTTTGATAACGTGTATATCGAAGAATATGATGTTAGAAAATATGATGTACAAAGAGTTAGAAATTCATTTGCATTTGCAACAGATTACAAGTTTAACAATAACAATAGCATTTATTTTAATGCAATGTACAACATAAGAGATGACAGAGAAAATCGTTATCGTGCAAGATACAGAGGCATAGATCCAATTTATGATGTAAATGATAACATTATTGGGTTTGAGGGAGACGTAAGAAGACAAACAAAAGGAGGTATAGATAACAAAAAAAATAAAAACGCGCGTTTAGAAAGACAAAAAGTTCAAAACTATTCTATTGGAGGTGAACATTTATTAAGTCCTAAATTAGATATGGATTGGTCTGTAAACTATGCAGAAGCTAGTGAAGATAGACCAAATGAACGTTATATCGAGTTTCAAAATAAGGGTCTAGATTTTGATATGAATTTAAACAATACAAGATTCCCATTAATAACTGGAATTGGAGATAATTTAGCCGAAGATTTTGAATTTAGAACATTATCTGAAAACAAAAACTATACTGAAGAAAGTGAATTAGGTGCTAAAATTAATTTTAGAGTTCCTTTTTCAATTATTGAAAATCAAAAAGGTAGAATTCGCTTTGGAGCAAGATTAAGAATAAAAGATAAATTTAGAAACAATAATTTTTTCGAATATGAACCAATTGTAGATTTTGGAAATCTTAATACGATTCAAACCACCTCATATAGTGGAGAAAATTGGCAAGCTGGTTCACAATACATCCCTGGAACTTTTGTAAGTAATTCGTTTTTAGGAAATTTAGACCTTAATAACTCAGCAATATTCAACAAAGAAGATATTCCTTCTGAATATTTAGGATTAAATTACAAAGCAAAAGAAAATATTTATGCAGGATATATAAGATATGATCAGGATTTCAATGATAAACTTTCTATGATTGCCGGTTTGAGATTAGAAAACACTTTCATTGATTATACAGCAAATTATATTGAAAACGAAGAAGATTTGGTAGGAGAAATTAACAATACTAACTCTTATACAAATGTTTTACCTAGTTTAGCTTTTAAATATAATAATGAAAAAGATTGGGTATATAGAGCTGCATTTACAACATCTATTGCAAGACCAAATTACTATGCCTTATCTCCATTTTTAAGTGTTATACCTGATGATGATTCTGCAATTGACGCAGGTAATCCAAACTTAAAAGCTACTTACGCATACAATTTTGATTTAATGTTAGAAAAATATTACAAATCTGTTGGTTTATTATCAGGAGGTGTATTTTATAAAAAAATGAATGATTTTATTTATACTTATCGCGATAATCAATATACAAATGCAAAATTTACACAAGACTTCCCTAACTTAGTGAATCCAATACCTACAATCAATCCAGGAAATTGGTCTTTAACACAACAAAGAAATGGAGAAAAAGTTAGTGTATATGGATTTGAAGTTGCAGTACAAAGACAATTAGATTTTATTCCTGGAAAATTCTTTAAAGGATTAGGAATCTACTTAAACTATACTTACACAGATTCTAAAGCAGAAGGTATTACAAATGCAGATGGAGATGAAAGAAAAGATGTAACTTTACCAGGAACAGCGCCTCACATGTTTAATAGTTCTCTTTCGTGGGAAAACAAAAAATTCTCTGCTCGTATCTCATTAAATTATACTGCAGACTATTTAGATGAACTTGGTGGCGATTCTTTCGATGATAGATTTTATGACAAACAAACCTTTGTTGATGCTAATGCTTCCTATAAATTTACAAAACAATTAAGAATTTTTGCTGAAGCTAATAATCTTACAAATCAGCCTTTACGCTACTATCAAGGGGTTTCTGCTAGAACAATGCAAATGGAATATTATCAAGCAAGATTTAATCTAGGATTAAAATTTGACTTTTAATTTAACGTTAATTTTTAATAAATTCGGCAAACTTTTAAGCTTGCCGAATTTATATTTATATAGAAAAATAATTTACGATTATGAAACATTATATATACCTTTTTGTACTATTACTTAGTATACAAATTACAAATGCACAAAAAGAAGGACAGAAAACATTAAAGAATAGTGAAAACTTTATTGTAATAGGAGATTTTGGAAGATTTGGAGAATACAATCAAAAAGAAGTTGCAAATCAAATGGCTAAAACAGCTGTTGAAATAGATTTAGACTTTGTAGTTTCAGTTGGAGATAATTTCTATCCATATGGTGTTCAGAGCACTCAAGATCCTCATTTTGAAAAATCATTTGAGAATGTATATCATCATTTTGATTTGCAATGTGATTGGTATTTAGGATTAGGAAATCATGATTATTCAGGAAATATACAAGCTCAAATTGACTATTCTAATGTTAGTAGAAGATGGCACTTGCCAAGTCAATATTTTGAACAAATAATTGAATTAAAAGGAGGAAAAAAACTACAGTTAATTTTTATTGATACAAATCCTTTTATAAAGAGTTACTACGAAAATAATGACGAAAAAGGACAAAACGTAAAAAAACAAGACACTATTGCTCAAAAAAAGTGGCTGATCGAAACTTTAAACAAAAAAGACGCTTCTATTAATTGGAAAATAGTTGTAGGACATCATCCGATGTATTCTGGAGGAAAAAGACTAAAAAGCCAAGATACTAAAGATATAGAAAACTTATTGACACCTATATTTAACGAATATAAAGTAGATGCCTATTTGTGTGGTCACGAACATGATTTACAAATTATTAAATCAAAAAATTGCTATACCACTCAATTTCTATCTGGAGCAGGAAGCGAAGTAAGACCAACAGGAAATAGAGAAGGTACAATCTATGCTATTTCACTTCCAGGATTTATGACTTTTTCTGTAAATACAGAAAAAATGTTAGTTCATCTAATTAATGAATCAGGAACTGTATTATATACACATGAAATTAATAAAAAATAATGAATAAATTAAAATTAGCACTGTTTTCATTTGTCATTCTAATTGGATGCAAAGACCAATTAGCTCCCATAGCTAAAAACGCCCTACAACCTAAAATTATTACTGAGAACACACCTCATGATACTGATGATCCAGCCATTTGGATTCACCCAACTAATCCTTCAAGCAGCTTAATAATTGGAACTGATAAAGACTCTGATGGTGGTCTTTATTTATATGATTTAAATGGTAAAATTATAAAGAAATCAATTCCATTAAAAAGACCAAATAATGTAGATGTCGCTTATAAATTAAAAGTAGGTAACACAACTCTTGATATTGCTGTAACTACGGAAAGAGAAACAAATAAAATCAGGATATTTTCTTTACCAAACTTAGAACCAATTGACAATGGTGGAATTGAAGTATTTGTTGGAGAAACAGAAAGAAACCCTATGGGAATTGCCCTTTATACTAGACCTTCTGATGGCGAAATATTTGCAATAGTAGGAAGAAAAAATGGCCCATCTGGAAGTTATTTATGGCAATACCAATTGGAATCTAAAAACGGAGTGGTACAAGCAAAAATCATTAGGAAGTTTGGAAATTATAGTGGTAAAAAAGAAATAGAAGCAATAGCTGTTGATAATGAATTAGGATTCGTTTATTATTCAGACGAACAAACAGGAATTCGTAAGTATTTTGCTGACCCTTCAAAGAATGACAATAATGAAATAGCAATTTTTGGACAAAATGATTTCAAATCCGACAACGAGGGAATAGCTATTTATAAAAAAACTGAATCTACTGGATATATTTTAGTTTCCAACCAACAAGCCAATACGTTTGTTGTATATACTAGAGAAGAAAATTCAAACCAAAAAAACAAACATATAAAAATTGCAGAAATACCAGTATCTACAATTGAATGCGATGGAGCCGATGCTACATCTATAAATCTTAATAAAGATTTTTCAAAAGGATTGTTAGTTGCTATGAGCAATGGAATGACCTTTCATTATTATGATTGGAACTTAATCCAAAAAGAAATAGACAAGCAGAAAGACTAATTTAGATGAATATTTAGAATAAAACCTCCAATAATATTGGAGGTTTTGGTTTTTACACTAGCAGCCCAACTTTTATCCCGAAGTTTCGAGAGTTAAATTTTTAAACTTTTAAACTAAAAACTATCTTTGCGCCAACAACACACTTAACACAATGAAAAATACTTTAATTGCTCCTTCGGTTTTAGCAGCAGATTTTGCCAATTTACAACGCGACATTGAAATGATTAATGCAAGTGAAGCCGATTGGTTTCATATTGATATTATGGATGGCGTTTTTGTTCCAAATATTTCCTTTGGAATGCCTGTTTTAGATGCCATCAACAAACACGCAAAAAAAACAATTGATGTACATTTAATGATTGTTGATCCTGACAGATACATTGCTACTTTCAAAAAATTAGGGGCTGATATTTTGACCGTTCATTACGAAGCTTGTACCCATTTACACAGAACACTTCAAGCTATTAAAGCGGAAGGCATGAAAGCTGGAGTTGCTTTGAATCCTCACACTAACGTAGATTTACTAGAAGACATTATTCAAGATATTGATTTAGTTTGTATTATGAGTGTTAATCCAGGTTTTGGAGGACAATCTTTCATTGAAAATACGTTTTCTAAAGTAGAGAAGCTAAAAACGTTAATCAATAAAAAGAACGCTTCAACCTTAATTGAAATTGACGGTGGAGTTACTAATAAAAACGCCAAAAAGTTAGCTGATGCTGGCGCTGATGTTTTAGTTGCTGGCAGTTATGTGTTTAGTGCAGAAAACCCAGCAAAAACAATAGCTGATTTAAAAAAAATTACAAAATAAAAAAAGCTCCTTGTGGAGCTTTTTTTTTTAATATTGCTTTATCAAATATTTAATCAAATCAGTTGTAGTGACTATCCCAACCAACAAACTACCCTCAACTACAGGTAAGGCATGAAACTCTTTTGATGCAAGAATTTCTGCTGCTTCTTTAATAGTTATATCTGGGGAAATTGAAACTAAATTTTTAGCCATAACTTGTTCAATAGAAAACATATTATAAACAGTAGCATCTACTTCTTCCTCATCATCATCAATTGCATCTGCAAAAGAAATTCTAAGCAAATCTGTATAACTTAACATTCCTAAAATCTTATTCCCACTTACAACAGGAATATGTCTTATTTTATGTTTCTTAAATAAACCTTCAGCTTTAGTTAATGTGTCGGTGACATTTAATTTTACAACATCTTTTGTCATTATCGTTGAAACTGGAACTATTTGTTTCATAATATTTAATTTTAAATTAATACTTTAAAGATAACCATTAAAAAAACAAACTAACATAGCTTAAATCATTGATTATTAAGCATTATTTTTGTATTTTATACTACTTCAGTAAAGTTAATCATTACCTTAACTTTTTCGAATAATTGAGGGAATTCAGATTTGAATTGCGAAGGTGTTTCGAAAAAGTGCTCAAGAATTACTGCTATGAATTCAAATTCATTTGTATATGCATAAATTCTAAAATAATCAGACTCTATAAGTTTCTTATAGTTCGGTGGATGTTTTACTTGTTCAATTATTTCATTATAAGTAACTGCAAAAATAGTAGCAGAAGTATCATTTTTCTTTAACCCTTCAAAGTGCAACACATGTGAAAACTCATGTAATCCTAAATTTAAATTATCATTAGATATTTCATATCCTTCCATGAAATGCTTCCATGAAAAGACTATAGCTTTCATTCTTGGGTTAAATTCACCTTTATGAAAATTATCGTTCATTTTTGAATAATAAACATCTGGAAAAACAATAACTTTATTTATTACTGTAAATAGATACGAACGCATACCAAAGGTTAGCATAATTGCTGTAGCTGCAATAAGAACACGCATTTCATCAGTAATCTCCAAACCCTCTTTACCATAAAAAGGATACTTTTTTAAAAAAACAGCTACTCTATGTTCGAAATACACTTTCTCTTTAGGAGATAGTTTTTTATAAAAATCAAATTTAGAATGGAGTATATGAAGTTGATTAAGCTTAAGTTTATTTGGGAAGGGATAAAAATGAACGTACATAGGCTTACGAAAAACAAAAGCATATATTGGTTCTACAACAACATTGTAAGCAAAGAATCCAAAGAATAAAAGACCGATAATTAGTAAAATGTAAATCAATTTAAAAGGGCTTATTTATTTACGAAAATAAGGATTAAGATTTACTTAAAATGATTTAACAGAATCTTTTTTCAGTAAAAAAACTCATACTTTATTCAAAATAAAAAAGTATGAGTTTTTGTATTAAAACAATTGTGACCTCGGCAGGGTTCGAACCTGCAACCAACGGAGCCGAAATCCGTCATTCTATCCAGTTGAACTACGAAGCCGTTTTTTGACTGCTTAGAGAATTAGATTGTTAAACATCTAGAAAATCTATGTTTCTAATAATCTAAGCAAATCTAAATTATCTAAACTAAAAGTTTCTTAACAATACCAGAAATCGTTTTTCCTTCTGCTTGTCCGCCAATTTGTGCAGAAGCTAACCCCATAACCTTTCCCATTGAAGCAATACCTGAAGCTCCAGTTTCAGAAATAATTTTAGCAACTATTGCTTCTACTTCGTCTTCAGACAATTGAGCAGGTAAAAATTGTTCAATTACAGTAATTTGAGCCAATTCTGGTTCCGCTAAATCCATACGGTTTTGTTCTGTAAAAATAGTTGCGCTGTCTTTACGCATTTTTACTAATCGCTGTAACATTTTTATTTCTTGGTCTTCTGTTAATCCTTCAGATGCACCAGCTTCTGTTTTAGCTAAAATAATAGCTGATTTAATTGCTCTTAATGCCTCTAACGCAACTGAATCTTTAGCTTTCATAGCTTCTTTCATGTGCGTCATTATATTTGATTCTAAACTCATGTCTTGTATATATTTAGTGTTTTATTTGTAAAAATTATTTATGCAAAAGTAATAAAAAAACCCGAAGAATTCTTCGGGTTTTTTCAATATACAGGTTTGTTATATTGCGAATTAATCTACATTATCGTGTAAAAAAGAATTATTAGATCTTAATTGAACATCATCGTTACTATCTGTTCCTAATGACATTCTAGATTGATTATTACTTCCCGGTTGTTCAGATAAATCAATACCCATTCTTTTGTAAGCTGGCTCTTTTTCAATTTCATCAATTCGTGCAGCACTATTGTTGAACTTATAATTAAAGTCTTTCATTTTTCTTTTGCGCTCTTCTGCCCTAGCTTTTAAAGAATCCTCAATAGACATGTCTAAAGGAGAAATATTTTCGTCATAGCTAGCTTTCACTTCTTCATTTCTTGTTGCTAAATTTTTAAATGAAAAATTTAATTCTTCATCAACAGGCTCTTTAACTTCTTCAACTTTTGCAGTTGCTGTTAACTCATTTTCTTTTTCTAAATAATCTTCAAGAGAATACTTCACAATTCCATCTTGATTTACTTCAGTAACCGGAATAAAACTTACAGGCTCTTTTACTTCAATTTCTTTAATTTCATCAGTTAAACTAAAAACAACTTGATTTTCATCTTCTTCTTTTTCCTCAAATAAATTTAACGAAAAATTAAAATCACTCTCTTTAGCTTTAACAAATTCTGGCTCTACAACTTCAATTTCTCTAATTTGAGGAGTAATAATTTCAAACTCATTAATAACATTTGAAGAAACAACTTCGAATGTTACGTCAATGTTTTTTAAAAATTCAGTTGTTGAAATCAAATCCATTGCCGGAAGTGATGGTTCTTGAATTTCAAAAACTACTTCTTCTTTTTCTGTTTCTTCTAAAGTAAAAACAACTTTTTCATCACTAATTGGATTAATGATATCTTCTTTTACTTCTGCTTTTGTTTCAATTATTGGTTCATTTACTATAATATTTGAAATGGCTTTAGCAGACAAATCATGAACAATTTTTTGTTCATCTTCTAGTGAATGAATTATTTTTTTAGGTTCTGTATTCACAATGTCAGCTTGTTGCTCTACATCAAAACCAGTAGCTATAATTGTAACTGCAACACCTTCACCAAGGGTTTCGTCTTCACCAACTCCCATGATAATGTTTGCATTATGACCTGCTTCAGTTTGGATAAAATCATTAATTTCTCCAATTTCATCAAGAGTAATTTCAGAAGTCCCTGATACAATTAACAACAATACATTTTTAGCTCCTGAAATTTTATTATCGTTTAATAGCGGAGAATCTAATGCGTTTTTAATCGCTTCTTTAGCTCTATCATCACCTACAGCAATTGAAGAACCCATAATTGCTGTTCCACTGTTTGCTAAAACGGTTTTAGCATCACGCAAATCGATATTTTGTGTGTAATGATGTGTAATTACTTCAGCAATTCCTCTAGAGGCTGTTGCCAATACTTCATCTGCTTTAGAAAAACCTGCTTTAAAACCAAGGTTTCCATAAACTTCACGTAACTTATTATTATTGATAACAATTAAAGAATCTACTTGTTTTCGAAGTTTTTCAACTCCATTCATAGCTTGCTCATAACGTATTTTACCTTCAAACTGGAAAGGAATAGTAACGATTCCAACAGTTAAAATATCACGTTCTTTAGCTAATTGAGCTATCACAGGCGCAGCTCCTGTTCCAGTTCCACCACCCATTCCAGCAGTAATAAAAAGCATTTTAGTATTAGTATCAAGCATCTTTTCAATAGCTTCCATACTTTCAATAGCAGATTGTTGTCCTACCTCAGGATTTGCTCCAGCACCTAATCCTTCTGTTAGTGTTAAACCTAACTGAATTTTGTTTGGCACAGGGCTATTTTGCAATGCTTGTGCATCTGTGTTGCAAACCACAAAATCTACACCTTTAATCCCTTGTTGGAACATGTGATTAATAGCGTTACTTCCACCACCACCAACTCCAATCACTTTAATGACGTTAGATTGGTTTTTAGGCAAATCGAATGAGATGTTTGTAAATTCTGACATAATGTTACTTTTTATTCTGCGTTATCTAAAAATTCTTTAATCTTTTCTATATACTTATCAAAAAATGACTTTTTGATCTTTTCTTCTGTTGTTTCTGCATTTTTTGACTCATTAACTTCTGGTTCTGAATCAGCTTCTTTGAATGAATCTTCTATTTCAATATCAGTGTTTTGAACTGGAACTTCTTTTTTTAATTCAACAATTGGAGTAGCACTTCTTGTATTATTTCTAATACTGTTCATAACCAAACCTACGGCTGTTGCATACATAGGACTTGAAAGTTCCTCATCTGAACCACCAGCAAGATGTTCATTTGGAAAACCTATTCTTGTATCCATCCCTGTTATATATTCAACCAACTGTTTAATATGTTTTAGTTGAGCTCCACCTCCTGTTAAAACAATACCTGCAATTAACTTTCTTTTTGGGTCTTCATGACCGTATATTTTAATTTCTGCATAAACTTGTTCTATGATTTCAACAACTCTAGCATGAATTATTTTAGACAAGTTTTTAAGCGAAATCTCTTTTGGTTCTCTTCCTCTTAATCCCGGAATTGAAACAATCTCATTGTCTTTATTTTCACCTGGCCATGCAGATCCAAAGCGCATTTTTAACAATTCAGCTTGTTTTTCAATTATTGAACAACCTTCTTTAATGTCTTCAGTTATAACATTTCCTCCAAAAGGAATTACTGCTGTATGACGAATAATTCCGTCTTTAAAAATCGCTAAATCAGTTGTTCCTCCACCAATATCAATAATTGCAACTCCAGCTTCTTTTTCTTCTTGACTTAAAACCGCATCTGCTGATGCTAGAGGCTCTAACGTTAAACCAGAAAGCTCTAACCCTCCGCTTTTAACACATCTACCTAAATTTCTAATTGAAGCTGCCTGACCCACAACCACATGAAAACTAGCTTCTAATCTTCCGCCATACATCCCAATAGGTTCTTTTATCTCAGCTTGACCATCAATCTTAAATTCTTGTGGTAAAACATGAATAATTTCTTCACCAGGAAGCATTGCAAGTTTATGAACTTGATTTATCAACATATCTATATCAGCTTCTCCAATAACTTCTTCTGCATTTGGGCGGCTTATATAATCACTATGTTGGATACTTCGTATGTGTTGACCCGCAATACCAACAACCACATCGTTTATTTTATAATCAGAGTCATTCTCAGCCTCAATTATAGCTTGTTGAATAGACTGAATAGTTTGCGTGATATTATTCACAACACCTCTATGAACACCTAGACTTTTAGATTTTCCAACTCCTAGAATTTCTAATTTTCCGTATTCATTTTTCCTACCGATCATTGCAACAATTTTTGTTGTTCCAATGTCTAATCCTACTGCAATGGTTTCTTTATTCATAATCTATCTATTTCTTGCAAACTACTTGATCTGTAAACAATAAATTTACTGACTTGTAATTTTTAATCAACGTGTCTTTTATAGCATGTTTATAAAAAGCTTTATAATTCTTAAGCTTCTTATCTACATTTATTGGATTTCCAAAGATTATTTTAAATTCATAATCTCTATTGGTCATCACTATACTTCCTGACGGCAAAATAGTTAAACCCGTGATACTTTTTTTAAGAAAATCATCTTTCGCGATTTCATTAAATAAGTACACATAGTTACTTTTTTCGGCGACATTTATTTGCCCAATAACTACAGGGACTCTTGCTGAAAAGTTTTCAGACAAAGGCATCCTATCTCCTTTACCGTCAAGATAATACTTAGCATTATCTGAGACAAATCGTACAATTGGGGTCTTTTGTTTTATATGCGCATTTAGAGAGCCATCTATACTAGAAAAAACTTCAGCTTTTTCTATCATCTCGTGATCATTGAGAGCGGTTTCTAAAGTATTCAAATCTACTTTTTCTTTTTTGATTGATAAAGGCTTACCCGAATTTTGTATTAACAAGTTATTAACCATTTCATGTGTTATAAAATAGTTGTCTTTATCTTCTGCAAATGAAATATTTACAGATTTTAACAATCGTTCATTGTTCTTTTTTAATGAAAAAGAATAGAGAAATATCATTAAAACAATGATTAAAACCAGTCGGATATTATGCCAATTAAGCTTTTTCATCTACTATTTTTTTAATTTCCGAAACCATTTCGCCAATATCACCCGCACCAATTGTTACGTATACATTTGCATCAGAATTTCTAAACTCTTGCAACAATTCTTCCTTTGTAATTAGTTTTTTATTTTCATTTGAAATCTTGCTTAACAACCAAGCGGAATTTACACCTTCAACCGGCAATTCTCTTGCCGGATAAATCTCCAACAGTAATACTTGATCAAACTGAGATAGACTTTCGGCAAACCCATCAACAAAATCCTTCGTACGAGAAAACAAATGAGGCTGAAAAGCGGCAATTATCTTTTTGTTAGGATACAATTCTCTTACTGCTTGATGAACTGCATTTATTTCTGTTGGATGATGAGCATAATCATCTATATAAACCGCTTTTTCCGTCCTTGTTTGAAAAGAAAATCTTCTTCTAACTCCTTTAAAAGAAGCTAATGCTGCAATAATATTTTCATTTGAAATTCCATAACTTTTAGCCATTGCAAAAGCAATTAAAGCATTAGATAAATTATGATGACCTGGCAATGCAAATTTTACATTCTCAATTACTTCATCAGTAGTTTTTACATCAAAAACATAAAAACCATTTTCGATACGAATATTTTGAGCTGAAAAAGTCGCTTCTTCATTGATACCAATTGTATTCCCATTTAAAGGCAATCCATTTGCAATAAATAAACTTTCTGAAGGCACTTTATTTGAAAACTCTACAAAAGAAGCCTCAATTGCAGAAGCATCTCCATAAATATCTAAATGATCAGCATCCATTGAAGTAATGCAAGCCAAATTAGGGTGTAAATGTAAAAACGAACGATCAAACTCATCAGCTTCTACAACCGTTACTGTTTTTCCGTCACCAATTATATTTGAATTATAATTTTCCACAATTCCACCAAGGAACGATGTAACATCTACTCCACTTTGAAACAAAATATGGCCCAAAATACTTGATGTTGTAGTTTTTCCATGTGTACCCGCAACAGCAAAACAAAAAGTATCTTTAGTTATTAAACCTAAAACTTCGGCACGCTTTTTTACTTCAAAACCTTCTGAAAGGAAATAATTCCATTCTGAATGATATTTAGGAACGGCTGGAGTAATGATTACTAGAGTAGTTGTTTTATCTAAATATTTTTTATCAATTAAACTTAAATTGTCTTCAAAATGAATATCCATTCCTAATGCAACCAATTCATTTGTTAATTGCGTTTTGGTTTTATCATAACCAGCCACATTTTTACCAATATTCATAAAGTATCGAGCAAGAGCACTCATTCCGATTCCTCCGATTCCTATGAAATAGATATTTTGTATTTGGTTTAAATTCATTTTTTTAATTAGTTTATTAGTTTTTCTATTTCTTTTACTATTTCTTTTGTAGCATTTGGCATTGCCAATTTGTGTATTTTCTTGCTTAACTTATCTTGCATATCATCATTAGAAAGCAGTTCCGCAAAAGTGTTTTTAAACTTTTCTTCCAACTCATTTTCTCTTAAAAGAACAGCCGCTTTTTTCTTAACAATTGCCAATGCATTTTTAGTTTGATGGTCTTCAGAAACATTTGGAGATGGAATAAAAATCGTTGGCTTACCTACAATACACAATTCAGAAACCGATGATGCACCTGATCTGGAAATAACAACATCAGCTGCAGCATAAGCCAAATCCATTTTATCAATAAAAGCCAAAACATGTACGTTTTCTTTTGTATTTAAGTGACTGTATTCATCATAATACAATTTTCCACATTGCCATAACACCTGAACTCCAAGTTGTGTAATAAAATCTATTTCTTGAGCAATTAATTGATTGACTTTTCTTGCTCCTAAACTTCCACCTAAAACCAATAAAGTTCTTTTTGTACTATCTAATTCAAAATAGGTTAGACTTTTAATTCTTTTTGTATCTATATCTAATAAATCTTGTCGAACTGGATTTCCGGTTAATTTAATTTTATCCTTTGGAAAAAAAGATTCTAATCCTTCATATGCTACACATATAGAGCTCGCTTTTTTTGCTAATAATTTATTTGTAATACCAGGATATGAATTTTGCTCTTGAACTACAATAGGGATATTCATTAATGACGCCATTTTTAAAACAGCCCCACTTGCAAAACCACCGGTTCCAATCACAACATTAGGGTTAAACTTTTTAATAATTCTATACGAATTCCATAAACTAGAGAGTAGTTTAATTGGAAACATTGCATTTTGTAATGTTATTTTTCTTTGTATTCCTGAAATCCACAGACCTTTAATTTCGTAACCTGCTTGAGGAACTTTTTGCATTTCCATTTTATCTTTAGCGCCTACAAACAAGAACTCAGCATCTGGATATTGTGCTTTTAATTCATTTGCAATAGCAATTGCAGGATAGATATGACCACCTGTACCACCACCACTAATTATAAATTTCAAGTTTTGCATATTATTTATTTAATATAGGTTCGAGCGGATTAGTTTCTTCTTTTTCTGATTCATCATCAATGCTAAAATCTCCTAATTCTGCCTCAACTTCTTTATCGATTATTCTTTGTAACGCTTCGTCTCTTTTCTTTTTTTCTTCTAAATCCAAAGCAATTTCTTCTTCCTTTTTAGTAACACTTAAAATTATTCCAATAGAAGCACAAGTCATCCAAATAGATGTTCCTCCAGCACTAATTAAAGGTAATGTTTGACCTGTTACTGGCAATAGTTCAACAGCAACCGACATATTAACTAACGCTTGAAATATAATTGGAAAACCTAATCCAACAATCAATAATTTACCAAATAGCGTAGTTGCTTTATGCGCATTGATTATAAAACGAACAAAAAGCAATAAGTATAAAAATATTATGATAAAAGCTCCAGACATACCATATTCTTCAACGATAATTGCAAATATAAAATCTGATGAAGATTGTGGTAAAAAATTTTTTTGAACACTTTTTCCTGGTCCAAGTCCAATCATTCCACCAGATGCAATAGCTATTTTTGCTTTTTCAATTTGATAAACATCTTCATCTTTAGTATCAGATGTAAATCGTTCTATACGTTTTTCCCAAGTCTTTACACGATTTGGCATTGCGTCTGGGAATGCTTTTGCAATCAAAATGAAAAAAGTTAAGGCAAGCACGCCAAGACCAATTATAAATAGTAAATATTTTATTGGGTAATAACCAATATAAACTACCATACACACCATGGTAAAAATAAGTGCAGTTGTGGAAAAATTGGCTGGTAAAATAAGAATTAAAACTCCAAAAACTGGTAGCCATAATTCCAATAACGATTCTTTAAAAGTAACAATCTTATCTTCTATTTTTGCCAAATAACGAGCAACATATACCATTAAAACCATGAAAGCAAAAGTAGAGGTCTGAAAACCAATACCAACAAACGGTATTCGAATCCATCTACTTGCATTAGCCCCACCCATTGTAGTGCCTTGCATAAGCGTATACACCAATAAGACTATAACAATAGGAATTCCAAAAATAGATAAAGCTCTGAAGTAATGATAAGGCACTTTATGCACAAAATAGATGATTACAAATCCCAAAAAAAGATGTCCTAAATGTTTGATTAAGTAACCTAAAGTAGAGCCTTTACCGATTACATATACTAGATTTGTACTAGCGCTGTAAACCGGCAAGAATGAAATAAGAGCCAATAGAAAAACTATTGCCCATATTCCTTTATCTCCTCTTATTTTAGCTACAATATCATTCATTATTATAAATTATGTACTGCATTTTTAAATTGACGTCCTCTATCTTCATAGTTTTCAAACAAATCAAAACTCGCACAAGCTGGAGATAGCAAAACTGCCTCTCCAGATTCAGCAATATGCTTAGCTATTTTTAAAGCCTCCGTCATTGAAGTTGTCTCAACCATAACATCAACAACATTGCTAAAAGTTTGAATTATTTTTGAATTGTCTACACCTAAACAAATTATTGCTTTTACTTTCTCGCGAACTAATGACATTAACTCATCATAATCATTCCCTTTATCTACACCTCCAACAATCCAAACAGTAGGAACAGTCATACTATCTAGCGCAAAATAAGTTGCGTTAACATTTGTAGCTTTTGAATCGTTAATATATTCTACATTCTGAATTTTTAAAACTTTTTCTAAGCGATGTTCTACACCTTGAAAATTAGACAAGCTTTCTCTGATTGTTTGTTTTCTAATTTTAAGTAACTGAGAAACTGCTGTTGCAGCCATAGCATTTTTTAAATTATGCTTTCCTTCTAATGCTAGTTCATTTATTGGCATAGTAAATGGGTCGTTATTTATTGTACTCATTAAATTTTGTTCTTCTATACATGCTCCATTTTCAATTTTTTTAGTTAATGAAAATGGAATTAATTGTGCTTTGATTTGATTATTCTCTAACCACTTTTTTATTTCAACATCATCATTGTCAACTATTAAAAAATCTTGTTCTGTTTGATTTTTTGTTATTCTAAATTTTGATGCTATATATAAATTATAGTCATAATTATATCTATCTAAATGATCCGGGCTTAGATTTGTAATAATGGCAATATGCGGCTTGTAATCAATAATTCCATCTAACTGAAAACTACTTAATTCTAACACATATACATCGTGTTTATTTTCAGCTACCTGCCAAGCAAAGCTCTTTCCAATATTTCCTGCTAAACCAACATTTAACCCGCCTTGTTTTAACAAATGATAGGTAAGTAATGTTGTTGTTGTTTTACCGTTACTTCCTGTTATACCAACCGTAACAGCATCTGTAAATTGAACTGCAAACTCTATTTCTGATATAACAGGTATTCCTAACTCAATTAATTTTTTAACAATTGGGGCTTTCTCAGGAATTCCAGGGCTTTTCATTACCACATCAGCATTTAATATAAGCTCCTCAGAATGCTTTTCATCTTCCCAAGAAATACCGTTTATAGTTAGAACTTCTTTGTATGTCTCTTTAATTTTTCCAAAATCAGAAACAAAAACATCATATCCTTTTTTCTTTCCTAAAATCGCAGTACCAACACCACTTTCGCCTCCACCAAGTATTACTAACCTCTTCATTTTATCTTAGTTTTAATGATACTAATGAAAAGATGGCTAAGAAAATAGCAACAATCCAAAAACGAGTTACAATTTTGCTTTCGTGATATCCTTTCTTTTGATAATGGTGATGTAATGGAGACATTAAAAAGATTCTTTTTCCTTCACCAAATTTCTTTTTTGTGTATTTAAAATAACTCACTTGAAGAATTACGGACAAATTTTCTGCAAGGAAAATTCCGCATAAAATTGGAATCAACAATTCCTTACGTATAGAGATTGCAATTACAGCTATAATACCTCCAATTGTCAAACTTCCTGTATCCCCCATAAAAACAGTTGCTGGATATGTATTATACCAAAGGAATCCAACTAAAGCCCCTACAAAAGCCGCAATAAAAATGGTCATTTCTCCAGAATTGGGTATATACATAACATTTAAATAATCTGAAAAAATTACGTTTCCAGAAACAAAGGCAAAAATACCTAATGCGAGAACGGAAATTGCAGATGTACCTGCTGCAAGACCATCAATACCATCAGTTAAATTAGCCCCGTTTGAAACTGCAGTAATAATTAAAATTACAAATGGGATGAAGATTAACCATGAATATTTTTCATAACCATCTCCCATAAAAGAAAGTACGTCAGCGTAATCAAATTCATTATTCTTTAAAAAAGGAATAGTTGTAGCCGTTGATTTTTCATTTAACTTAGAAGTATCAAATCCTTGCTCTGTTTTAATCCTTTCTTTTATTGTATCTTTTCTTACGGTTACGTTTGGACTAAAATAGAGTATTGAACCAACAATCAGTCCTAAACCAACTTGACCTAAAACCTTAAATCTTCCTTTTAAACCTTCTTTGTCTTTTTTGAAAATCTTAATATAGTCATCAACAAAGCCAATAGCTCCCATCCAAACTGTTGTAATCACTAAAAGAATGATGTATACATTTTCTAATCTTGCTAATAAGAAAACAGGAATTAAAGTTGCCAAAATAATTATGATCCCTCCCATTGTTGGAGTACCTGCTTTTTGTTGCTGGCCTTCTAATCCTAATTCTCTAACAGTCTCACCAACTTGTTGATTTCTCAAAAAGTTAATAATTTTTTTACCATAAATTGTAGCAAAACCTAACGACATAATAAAAGCTAATGCCGAACGGAAAGTGATGTATTGAAAAACACCAGCCCCTGGAAAATCAAAAGCACTGTCTAAATATTGAAAAAGATAGTATAACATTTATTATTTGTTTAGTTGATTCAACATTTCTTTTACTATAAACATATCATCAAAATCATGGCGAACACCATTTATTTCTTGATACGTTTCATGTCCTTTACCCGCAATTAGTATAATATCATTTTCATTTGCTAGTTGACAAGCTGCTTTTATTGCTTGTTTTCTATCTGAAATAGACATTGTTTTTTTGAAATTGTGAGGCTCCACTCCTTGCTCCATTTCTTCAATAATTACGTTTGGATCTTCTGTTCTAGGATTATCTGAAGTAAAAATTACTTTATCACTCAAATTAGAAGCTATTTTTGCCATCAAAGGCCTTTTTGTTTTATCCCTATCTCCCCCACAACCAACAACTGTGATTAATTGTTCGTTCTTTGTTCGTATATTTTCAATAGTATTTAATACATTTTCTAAAGCATCTGGTGTATGTGCATAATCTACAATTGCAGTTACTTTTCCTTTAGAGATAATATATTGAAAACGGCCTGAAACACTTTCCAAGTTTGACAACAATCTTAAAGCTTCTTGTTCCTCAATTCCTAATTCTATAGAAGTAGCGAAAATGGCTAATAAATTATAAGCATTAAATGAGCCTATTAACTTTGACCAAACCTCATTGCTATTTATTTTAAGTAATAAACCCGTAAATTGATTTTCTAAAATTTGTGCATTGTAATCAGCATAAGATTTTAAAGCATAAGAGACTTTTCTTGCCTTAGTGTTTTGAAGCATAATTGCCCCGTTTTTATCATCAACATTTGTTATAGCAAAAGCCGATTTAGATAATTGGTCAAAAAAAGTTTTTTTAACATCTCTATATTCCGCAAATGAATTATGATAATCTAAATGATCGTGAGATAAATTGGTAAAAATTCCTCCCGTAAACTCTAATGCTTCTGTTCTTTTTTGGTGAATACCGTGAGAGCTAACTTCCATAAAACAAAACTCACAACCTAACTCTACCATTTCTTCAAGAAATCTATTAATTGTTAGTGAATCTGGGGTTGTGTGTGTTGCTTTATATTCAGTCTCATCGACCATAATTTTCACCGTAGAAAGCAAACCCACTTTATACCCTGCATTTTTAAACATTTGGTAGAGTAAAGACGCAATAGTTGTTTTTCCATTAGTACCCGTAACTCCAACAAGTTTAAGTTGTTGAGACGGATTTTGGTAATAATTTGCTGCAATAAAAGCCAAAGCTTCATTAGTATTATTTACCTGAATATAAGTAACACCATTTACAATAACCTTAGGAAAAAATTCACATATAACAACTGTAGCACCTAAACTTAATGCCTTTTCGATATAATCATGACCGTCTGAATGACTTCCTTTTATTGCCACAAAAACATCATTTAATTCAACTGCTCTTGAATCGAATGTAATTTTATTTACAGCAATATCTGTCGCCCCTTTAACAGCCTCAATACTTACTTTGTATAATATGTCTTTTAATATTTTCACTTTAATTCTAGTATTATTATCTGATTTTTTGAAATCTGCTCACCAACTTGTATGGACTGGCTTTTTACTCTTCCACTTCCTTTTAATTCAACTGATAATCCTAAGTTTTCAAGCAAAGCAATTGCATCCATTGCAACCATACCTTTTACATTAGGCACAACTGAAGATTCTATCTGTGTCCTTTTATAATAAGAAGCATAATTGCTTTCTAAAGAATTTACTTTAGCATCAATATTTTTAATATGATTTGTAGGAGGAGAATCTGTATATATTTTTTGAGCAATTCTTTTAAAAACTGGACCCGCAACATCAGCACCATAATAACCTGCTGATACATTAGGCTTATGCACTACTACTATACAAGAATATTTAGGTTGATCAGCAGGAAAATAACCTACAAATGAAGAAGCATAAAAAAGCTTTGATTTGTCTTTATAATTTACCTGAGCAGTTCCTGTTTTACCTGCCATTGAAAAATCTTTAGAATATAATTTTGAACCGGTACCTTTTTTTACAACATTCTCTAAAACCTTTCGGACTTTATCTAAAGTCTCATCGGAAGCTATTTTAGGGTGAATAATTTCTGTTTCAAATTTTTTAACTGTTGTATTCCACTCTTTAATTTCCTTTACAAAGAGCGGTTTAACCATAACACCATCATTTGCAACTGCATTATACAACGACAACGTTTGTAAAGGAGTTAAAGAAACACCATACCCAAATGCCATCCAGGGCAACGAAACTCCACTCCAGCCCTTAGTCCCTGGCTGATGAATTATTGGTTTCCCCTCACCTATTAACTGCAAACCTAGCGGCTTGTTCAATCCGTAACTATTTATCCTATCTACAAATTGTTTTGGATTATCTTTATAAGCATCATAAACAGCCTGAACTAAAATTGTATTCGAAGAAACCTCAAAACCTTTCGCTAAAGATATTTTTCCATAACCTCCTTTATGAGAATCTCTAACTTTCCTTTTATAGAACTCAATAACACCTCCATTAGAATCATAAACACTACTTGTATCTGCTTTTTTATCATCTAACAAAGCAATTAAATCCAACAGTTTAAATGTTGATCCAGGCTCATGAGATTCAGCAACGGCATAATTTTGGGTTTCATAATAACTCCCATCTTTAGCTCTACCTAAGTTAGCTATTGCTTTGATTTCTCCAGTCTTAGTTTCCATTACCACAACACAGCCATGATCTGCTTCATAATATTCTAATTGCTTTAACAATGCATGATGCGCAATATCTTGTATATAAACATCGATTGTAGAAATAATATCTAATCCGTCTTGTGGTTCTAATTCATTATTATCATTGATAGGCTTCCATTGATTTTTTGCAATTTTCTGCATCATTCTATGCCCATTAACCCCATTTAAATATTTTCTATAAGCATACTCCAAACCTTTTCCATCATTGTCAGATCTTTCATAACCAATGGTTCTTTGAGCAACTTTACCAATTGGATGCTCTCTAACTGTTTTTTGCTCAACAATTAAACCTCCTTTATATGGTCCTTTAACAAATAAAGGGAATTTTTTAAATCGTAAATAATCAGAATAACTTAATTGTCTTGCTACTAAAAAATATCTATTTTTATTTGCTCTTGCTTTCATCAATTTGCTTTCGTAAAAACCAGAACTTTTTCCAAAATAAGCCGCGAGAGAATCGCTTAAAGCATTAATGTTTTCATTAAAATCTTTATCACTTGGCGACAAGGCATCAAATCGAATTACATATTCAGGAATTGACGTTGCCAACAAACTCCCATCTGAAGAATACACATTCCCTTTATTAGCAGGAATAGTAAAGTTTCTAACCGTTCTTTCTTTGGCAAGTTTTCTCAAGCTATCACCCTCAACCCACTGAATATTATTTAGCTTTATCATAACAAGAACAGCCATCATAAAAATTATGAAGACTACTAGATACATACGGTAAGAGATTTTTTTCTCTGCTACTGCCATATTTTCAACTTATCTATAAAACTTTTAGTTTCTTTTTTATTTGCTTTGATAACAATTTTTGTTGGAGGAACTGAAGAAGGAAAAATTAATTTTTCTTCCATTTTTTTCGAAACTGTTGACTCCATCTTTAACTTCATTAACTCAGAACGTCTATCTACAAATTGTGACCTTTTTTCTTTTACTGTATTTGTCAACTCAGTGATTCTATAATTTTTAGCATCATATCTGTGATTATTTGCAATCATTATCATAGCTAAAAAAACCAGGAAAACAATAAACTTCCAGTTTTTTAGAGCATCATCACTTACAAGAAATTTTGCTTTCAATAAACTATAAACACCTTTCTTCATAGTTGATTATTTTTTTTCTGCAACCCTTAATTTTGCACTTCTAGCTCTGTTATTAATAGCTATTTCTTCACTTGATGGTACGATTAATTTTTCAATAGTTTTGAATGGAACATTAAAATTTCCATAAAAGTCTTTTTCAGGTTCCCCTTCAAACAAACCATTTTTCACAAAACGCTTAACTAGTCTGTCTTCAAGAGAATGGTAAGATATCACACTTAACCTACCTCCCACTTCTAAAACATCTAAGGATTGTTCTAAAAATTCTTTTAAAACATCCATTTCTTGATTAACCTCAATACGGATTGCTTGATATATCTGTGCTAAAATTTTATTACTCTTATGAGCTGGTAAAAAACGAGAAAGCACTTGTTTTAAAGTTTCAGAACTTTTTATTTTACCTTCTTTTCTAAAATTAACAATAGCCGCAGCAAGTCCGCCTGCATTTTTTAATTCTCCATAATCATAAAAAACACGTCTTAAATCTTGCTCTTCATAATCGTTTACAACATCATAAGCACTAAGTTCTCCCTTTTGACTCATTCTCATGTCTAAATCAGCTTCAAAACGAGTAGAAAAACCTCGTTCTGCAACATCAAATTGATGAGAAGAAACACCCAAATCAGCAAGAATTCCATCAACTTTTTTTAACCCATGAAAACGAAGAAATCGCTTAATATTTCTGAAATTTTCATTGATTAACAAGAATCGACTATCATCAATAGCATTCACTAAAGCATCTTCGTCTTGATCAAAAGCAATTAGTCTTCCACCTTCACCAAGACGCGACATAATTTCTCTTGAATGACCTCCACCACCAAAAGTAACATCAACATAAACGCCGTCTGGCTTAATATTTAAACCATCAACTGTTTCTTTTAACAATACCGGATTATGATATTCCATCTCCATTTTCAAATAAATTACCCATTACATCTTCTGCTAAATCAGCAAAGTCATCAGTAGCATTCTCAATTGCATTTTCATATAAATCTTTATCCCAAATTTCAACGATATTGATTGCCGAAGACAACACAATTTCTTTTTCAATTTTAGAAAAAACCAACAAGTCTTTTGGAATTAACAATCTACCTGCAGCATCAATCTCAACAGTTTTAACACCCGCAGTAAATCGTCTGATAAAATCGTTGTTCTTTTTTACAAAACGATTTAATTTATTCACCTTCATCATCATTTCATTCCATTCTTTCATAGGATAAAGTTCCAAGCAAGGCTGAAACACAGAACGCTTCAGCACAAAACCATCCTCCAATGACTTGAACTGTTTCTTCAGCGAAGCAGGCAGCATCAATCTTCCTTTCGCATCAGCTTTACATTCATATGTTCCCGTAATCGTATCCAATTAATAGTTTTGTTTAGAATATTGACAAATTTAAAAAATATTTACCACATTTTACCACAAAACCCCACTTTGTTAATAAGTTTTCACACTCAAAGAACTATAATAATTTAAAAAAAAGGGCAAACGCTCAAAACACATAGGTTAACAGCGAATTATTAAAGAAGTTGCATTTAATGATTTTTTGTTTAAAAACTCAAATAAGAACTCAAAACTGTTGAAAACTAATAGTTTATACATCAAAAAAAACACCAACACATTCAATTAATTAGTTTTTTTTAAATGCTTTTTATTCCTATATAATGTCTTATATTTGTCAAAATTTCAGAAACTTAATTTGAAATTATTTTATGCTGATAAAAAACAAAAAATACACCTATTTTGAAGTCGGAGAGGGTAAGCCAATTATAGTACTTCATGGGTTAATGGGAGGATTGAGTAATTTTGATGGAGTAGCTAATTATTTTCCTGAAAAGGGATACAAAGTAATTATTCCTGAGTTACCATTATACACACAGAATATTTTAAAAACAAATGTTAAGGCGTTTTCAAAATACGTTAAAGACTTTATGATTCATATGGGAATTGACAAGGCCATTTTACTTGGAAATTCGCTTGGAGGTCATATTGCGTTGTATTTTGCTAAATCTTACCCTGAACTTGTAAAAGGAATTGTAATAACAGGTAGTTCTGGTTTGTACGAAAGTGGAATGGGCGAAAGTTATCCGAAAAGAGGTGATTACGAGTACATAAAAAAGAAAGCTGAAGATGTGTTTTACGACCCAAATGTTGCTACAAAAGAAATGGTTGATGAAGTATTTGCTACTGTAAATGACCGTATGAAACTTTTAAAAACGCTGACTATTGCTAAAAGTGCAATACGACATAATATGGCGGCCGACTTACCGAAAATGCATGTTCAAACATGTATCATATGGGGAGCAAACGATAAAGTTACCCCTCCAGAAGTTGCGGAAGAATTCAATAGATTACTTCCTAATTCTGAATTATTTTGGATTGAAAAATGCGGACATGCTGCTATGATGGAGCATCCAGACAAATTCAATGAAATTCTAGAAAATTGGTTAGTAAGTCATAAATTATAAAACGCAAATAACAGTCGTTTTAAAAAACAAACAGATGAAAATAAATACTGCTGAATTTGTAATAAGTAATTCTGAAGTTGATAAATGCCCTAACGAGCCTTTACCAGAATACGCATTTATAGGCCGATCAAACGTTGGTAAATCTTCTTTAATCAACATGTTGACAAACCATAAAAGTTTAGCAAAAACATCTGGAAGACCAGGAAAAACACAATTGATTAACCACTTTAAAATTAATTTGAACTGGTATTTAGTTGATTTACCAGGTTATGGATACGCTAGAGTTTCTAAAAAAACGAAGGAAGTTTTTCAAAAATTTATTACTGATTATTTTGAAAAAAGACAGCAATTGGTTTGTGCCTTTGTTTTGATTGACATTAGACTTGAAGCGCAAAAAATTGATTTAGAATTTATTACTTATTTAGGCGAAACTGAAGTTCCATTTTGTATTGTTTTTACTAAAGCAGATAAAATAGGTAAAGTAAAAGCGCAACAAAATGTTGCCGCTTATACTAAAAAGTTATTGGCTAATAATTGGGCAGAAATGCCCCAATATTTCATTACCTCATCTACAGATAAAACAGGAAGAGAAGAAATTCTTACTTATATTGACGAGATCAATCAAGTGGTTTTTAAAGAGAATGATAGCTTTATTTAAAACCAAAAAAATACATATAAAAAAAGCCTAATCATTCAACAACTAGGCTTTTTTTATTTTCAATAAAATTCAAATATAAATACTACTTCGTCAACTCCATTTTTTCTGCAAAATAATCGCAGAAATCTTTCATGGTTGCTGTCATTTTTTCATCGTCAGTAGCGCGATTAAAAGTATCTGACATTGCTACTAATGTTTGATGGAAAAATTGCTTCATTTCATCAACAGGCATGTCTTTTGTCCATAAGTCAATACGAAGTGTTTCTAATGCTTTCGAATCCCAAATTGAAACCATCATTGCTTTTGCTTCTTCATTATCAACTCCTCCATCTTGAGCTGACCATTTTAATTTTTCTGGAATTCTATTTTCGTCTAATTCTACTACGAATTTTATTTCTGAGGTTGTATTTGCCATTACTTTGCTGGTTTGTATTTTGATTTATCGAATATTGTTTTTGCATCTAAAGCAAGCATTTCCTTTAGTGAAGTGTCGTTGTTTTCCATATAACTGCGCACAATTTGCCAACCTAACCATTGACCTACTCTTCCTGGAGATTCAGCATCTAAACCTAAATAAAACTTAGAAAAAGGTGCATTGTTAATGAATCGGAATTCATTTTTCATGTTAGCTTCAAACAATATGTTGTTCTCAACAAAATAGCTCCACATTTGGTATTCATTTTCTTTACACCATTGAATTTGAGAATCGGTATAAGCAATTTTCGCTGCATCTGAATAATCAGGTAATAATTTATCTTTTAGGTATAACTGTTTTCCTTTATAAATCATTAATGCTAATAAACTTCTATTGGTTGGTGGCGCCACTTTATTATATGAGAAACTGTTTACCAAATCAGGAAGAATTTGATTTTCATTAAAACCAATTCTTTCATATTCTGGAAAATCCTTATAATAACGATGCTCTTTACCTAAATAACAATCTAAAGCTACAATTGCCAATGTATCAACATAGATTGATTTTGCTTCTTTATCCACTTCGTTAATTAAAGTAATTACTCGTGGTGTTTTATATTCTGGAAAGTAATATTGTGCGTATCCAAACAATTTGGTTAAATCAGCTTCTAAAGGACCAACATTTGAATATTTATTTTGCACTTCGCTGTATAGCTCGCGAAGTAAAGGATTATTTAATTTATTAATCCAAACCGTATCTTCATTTCCTTCTGGAAAAAAGAAAGGATATTCTGCTTTAATCTTAGACAAATCTTCTGGATTTGATTCGTAAAACACTTTGTCAAATCGTTCAACATTAAATTTTACAGGGATTTTAGCCACTTCTTCTTCTACTTTGTCTTCTTTTTTACAAGAAAAAAGCAAAAGTGTAAGACTTAAAATTAAAAGTTTATTCATACTACTTCGATATTTATTTTTAATTTTATCAAAATTTGAAAGCTAACTCACAAGCTTAAGAACGCAAAGATACATTTATAGTATAATAAATTTTCATAAAAAAATGACAAATTCCACAAATTTCAATTCAGAAAAAGTAACCCAACATATTGTAAAATGGCTTCTAGACTACGCTACTAATGCGAGAGTAAAAGGTTTTGTTGTTGGTATTTCAGGAGGAATTGATAGCGCATTAACCTCAACATTTTGTGCTATGACTGGTTTACCAACTTTATGTGTTGAAATGCCAATTCATCAAGCTGAAAGTCATGTTAGCAGAGCAAACGAGCACATTGAACAGTTAAAGAAAAGGTTTCCAAAAGTTACCAATGACAGAACAGATTTAACTCCTGTTTTTGAAATTTTTAAAAATCAAGTTCCAAGCTCAGAAAACGAAGCGGCATTAAATTTAACTTTAGCAAACACAAGAGCTCGACTTAGAATGACAACTTTATATTATCATGCTGGATTGAATGGTTTTTTAGTTGCTGGAACCGGAAACAAAGTAGAAGATTTTGGAGTTGGGTTTTATACTAAGTATGGCGATGGTGGAGTTGATATTAGTCCGATTGCCGATTTAATGAAAAGCGAAGTTCGTTTGCTCGCAAAATATGTAAAAGTTCCAGACAGTATTATAGTTGCTAAACCAACTGATGGTCTATTTGGTGATGACAGAAGTGACGAAGACCAACTGGGCGCAAGTTACGACGAATTAGAATGGGCTATGGAAGCAATGGAAACTGGAAAAACAGAAAGCAATTTTGAAGGCAGAGAAGCTGTTGTTTTTAAAATTTACGAAAGACTCAATAGAATTAACCAACACAAAATGCAACCTATACCTGTTTGTGAAATTCCTAAAAAAATAAAGAATATCTAATTATTTAACAAGTATTTACGTTTTTTTTCACTAACTTTGATATGCTATTTACCCAAAAAAACCAATTGAAGTTATGATAAAAGTATGTATTGCCGACAACCACCCTGTAGTGCAACATGGAATTAAATCATATTTTAATAACAGTAATTCCATTGAAATTGTTGCTTCCGTAAATGATTTTAACTCATTACAAAACTCTTTGCAATCTAAATCTATTGATGTAATTGTTGTAGACATAGAGTTAGAAGGCTTATCAAGTATTAGGGATATAAAATCTTTAATAAAGGAATATCCTGATTCTAAAATCATACTTTTTACCTCGGTTTCTGAAAAGATGTATGCTCCTACTGCAATAAAAGCGGGTGTGTCTGCTTATTTACTTAAAACTGTTTCTTTAAAAGAAATTGAAACTACTATTATTCGTGTAAATAACGGTGTAGTAATTTTTAGCGACGAAGTTAAGAAAACAATTGAAGAGCTTAAAAAGGGTAAAAAATCTGATCGTTTATTTAAAAAGTTATCCACTCGAGAAATTGAAGTTTTACGTTATTTAAATGACGGTAAAAAGAATAAGGAAATTGCTCAGATACTTGGGTTAGATGAAAAGACAATTAGCACATACAAATTACGATTGTTAGCTAAATTAAGTGTTACTAACTTGGTAGATTTACTAAACAAAGCAAAAAGTTTAGAGATTATTTAAGAATACCTACTCATAACTCTTCCCAATTTTTGAGAAAACATATTGGTAAGACCTAAATAATCCATTACCATTGATAGTGATTCTGAATTGTCACCAGATTCGTTTGAGCCTAATTGGTTTTTTAAATCGTCAATAATATTATTTACCCAATACCATCTTAATGTTAATATAGTTTCAGTTACATATTGAGCAATTGAAGCATCTTTTTGCTTTACAAAAATATTTTGCGATTCCCAATTATGAAGTACTTCTCGTTCTTCATTCATTAAAACAGTTGTAACTTCTTGTGCAATATCTTCGTCCAAACGCATTAAATATTGCTCTAAAATAAATGTTTCATTTTGATTATAATAATCAATCAAATCTTTATATATTTTTTGAAATAATGGATTAGATAAATTTATTTCATCTTCTTGCAGACTCAAATATATTCTTTGATAAACCTTAACTTTATTTTTTTCAACAACTTCTTTTAATTCGCCTTCATCATCTGGCTTTAACATAACGTCATCAAATTCTTCTTCAACATTTCCGTAAAGCAGTAATATTTGAATGATAATATGTTCTAATTCAAATTGAATGTCGATTTTTGATTTTGAAGAATCTTCTGTATTCTTAACAACATCAAACGTTTTTTGTTCTTCTTTAAACTTTTTATTGGCATCAGAAAGGTCTTTCTTATCCATTTGTGCCAAAGTATTAAACAATACCTGTTCAGAAATATCCATAATTCTTGAACATTCTTGAATATATATTTCACGCTTAATTCTATCGGAAATTTTAGAAATACTGATAACCATATCTCTAATTAAATCGGCTTTTTTAATAGGATCATTCTTAGCTTCTTTCATTAACATGGAAGCTTTGAACTGAATAAAATCCATTGCATTTTCCTCAAGGTATTTTACCAATTCTTCATAAGGTAATTTCTTAGCAAAACTATCAGGATCTTCTCCTTCAGGAAAAGCACAAACACGAACGTTCATTCCTGCTTCTAGAATCAAATCAATACCACGAACCGAAGCCCTCAAACCAGCTGCATCTCCATCAAAAAGCACCGTAATGTTTTTAGTCAGACGACTTACTAATCGGATTTGATCAGGTGTTAATGCTGTTCCAGAGGAAGCTACTACATTTTCAATTCCCGCTTGATTGAACTGAATAACATCGGTATAACCTTCTACCAAATAACAATTATCTTGTTTGGCAATTGCTTGTTTAGCGTGAAAAATTCCGTAAAGTACTTTACTCTTGTGGTAGATATCACTTTCTGGAGAATTTAGGTATTTGGCCGCTTTTTTATCATTGGTTAAAATTCGACCTCCAAAACCTAAGACACGACCACTCATACTTTGAATAGGAAACATTACACGACCTTTAAAGCGGTCAAACTGTTTATCTTCCTTAACAATTGAAAGTCCGGTTTTATCTAAATATTCTAATTTATAACCTTTTCCAAGCGCTTCTTTTGTAAAAGCATCCCAAGTTTCAGGGGAATAACCTAATCCGAATTTCTTAATTGTTTCTAAAGTAAAACCTCTTTCTTTAAAATAAGAAAGTCCGATTGCCTTACCTTCTTCAGTATTAAATAATGTATTGTGAAAGTATTTTTGAGCAAATTCAGAAACCAAGTACATACTTTCCTTTTCATTTGCCATTACAGCTTCTTCATCGGTTTGTATGGTTTCTTCAATTTCAATATTGTATTTTCTTGCTAAAAATTTTATCGCTTCTGGATACGTAAAGTGCTCGTGTTCCATTAAAAAAGTTACAACATTTCCGCCTTTACCAGAACTAAAATCTTTCCAAATTTGCTTAACAGGTGACACCATAAAAGAAGGTGATTTTTCATCTACAAAAGGACTCAATCCTTTTAAGTTAGAACCTGCACGTTTTAAATTTACAAAATCGCCAATAACCTCCTCTACTCGAGCAGTTTCAAATACATTTTCTATGGTGGTTTTTGAAATCAAAAATTTAGATTTAAATTGGAACACTTCAAAGATACAAAGTTGTAAAGTTATTCAATAACTTAAATAAAAAAAGTGCTTTAAATTAATAAAACACTTTTTAAAATTATAACTAACGAATTACTTAATTGAAATCGAAACGAATACCTAATGAAACGTTGTTTTGATCTATATTATTGTTCTTAAACATAGGATTAATGTCATACTTTAGATATAAACTTGTTGAGCCATAACCAATATAACCACTTAAACCATACGTAAAATCTGAAGCATTAAAATCTCCTTTCTCCTTAATTTTGATATCATTCCCATTTTCTTCATATTTAAGAATTTGTTTTGATTTTACTCTAACTCCTCCATAACCTCCAATCCCTAATCTAAATGAATCGTGTGTTTTAAAATATGAATTACCTTCTTTATCTGTTCTTTTTCCTGAAAAATCAAATTCTAAGTGTACTGGCGCCACAAAAAACACACTACGAAAACGTGATTCATCAAGATTTACACTTGCAGTTTGCAAATTGGTTTGATTTCCTGACTCTACAAAATAACGATTATCTGTAGCTCTTAGATTATTATACATAAGCGACAACCCGTATTTTGCGTGTAATAAATTATGATTTTTAAAAATTCTAGAATTATACGTTAATCCCAATTCGTAAAAATGAGAACCCCAAACTCTAAAATCTGATCCATTCAAACTCTCGCCTTCTGTGACTACATTATTTAATCCCGCAGCAAATACAAATTGCGATGTTGTTCTTTTAGATTGTTTTTCGAAATAATCCTTTTTCCCATTATACACTTTTAAGGATGACAAATTAATTTCTGTTTGGTAATCACCTAAATTATCTTTGCTACTTCCTCCAAAAACAATTCGCGTTCCTCCATTTTTATTAGCCTTAGTTTTATCTTCAGCAAACTTTCCGTCTACTTTATCTTTAACCAACTGCGCTAATTTTTCTTCTTCAACTGCAACTTGAGTTTCAATGTTTTTAGCCCTTTCAGTTGCAATAGAAAGTTTCAATTCATCTCCTTTTTCTTTAGAAATTTTTCCGCTTTCAACCTGATCATCAATAGCTTTTACTTCCTGTTTTAAGGCTTTTTTCTCCTCGGTTGTAATCATTTCAATTTGATTTGCAATAGCCTCGGCTCTTGTCTCAAATGAAATTTGCTTTACATCTCTTCCTTTAATACTTCCAGTTTCTGGAATAGCATCATCAACTACTTCAAGCTTAATGTCGTCAAACCAAATTTGACCAGTTCCAACCAATATAGCGCCATAAGATATTACCGTAGCATCTTGAGGAACAAATAAAACAATTTCATATTTAGCCCAATCTGTTGTTCCGCTTATTCCGCGATTTTGCATATTGTCAAAAGAAAGAACTTTACTTTTGTAATAATCTGTTCGCATCCATAAACCTGCCCAAGATTTTACATTTTCACTTTTAATATAACCTGTTAACCTAACTGTTTTTCCCAAATACAAATCTGGTTTAATTGATTTCATGATGTTCCCAAATCCTTCAACTTTCTTTTCAATAGATTTAATTGAGGAAACATTTTGTCTATCTCCAATAGTAACGTTTTGAATTTGCATTTTATAGCTTCCTTCTACGGTTTGTCTTTCACTCCAACCTGCTGATGGATCTAGAGCCGCAACTTCTTGAGCGTTTAATTTAGTTACAAAAGCAACTAACACTATTGCTGTGTATAAAATAATTTTTTGCATAACTGTTTGTTTTTTGATTGATGATTATTCATAATTTCTATTGGCTACTGCCGATTTAACTTGATTAAAGTTTCTTTTTAATTTATCTAATGTTGTTTCCCTATATTCTTCATCAATTTCACCTTCAACAGAAGATAATAATGAATTTGGATTTACTTTTACAGAATTTTTATTTGGATTTGAAACGGCTATACTTGTTTCTTTTTGAGTTTCATTTTCAACAGAAGCTAGAAGTTTTTCTGGAGATATAAATCGATTCTCTTTATTACTTTTTTGAATTTTATTTTCAGAAACAGCAAGTTTTGAATTTTCTACAACTATACTTTTCTTTTTATTTAAAAGTAATTTTGGAGCATTTTTATCAGCTAAATTATCTTCTTGTTGAACTAAAACAACAGTATTCATTTCACCTTTTACAATTATTTCTTGTTTTGAATTTTCAATTGTATCAGATTGTGAAGAAGTATTATCATCTGTAATTACAATTCCTTTATTTTGTGGAATGATAATTTCTGAACTCTGATTGGCAAACCAAAACGTAAAACCTAAAGCAAATAAAACAGAAGCGGCAACATAATAAAATGGAAATGCTTTTTTCTTAGGTTTTTCTTCTAAAGACAACATAGCATCAAGCCTGTCCCAAGAATTTGCGCTTGGCTGAATTTCTCTCGTATTCAGTTTGTTTTTTATGTTTTTATCTAGTTCCATTTTCTTTACTTTTAAGTGCTACAATTTGTGTTTGAAGTAGTTTTCTTGCATTTGCCAATTGTGATTTTGACGTTCCTTCTTTAATATTGAGTTTTTCTGCTATTTCCTTATGTTTATATCCTTCAATTGCATAAAGGTTAAAAACCAATTTATATCCTTCTGGCAGATTATCAATTAACAACTGTATATCATCTACCGAAAAATCTTCTATTTCTTCAACATCTTCAGATTCACTTGTTATCAAATCGTCGATTTCGTTATGCTGGAAAATATTTCTCTTAACTCTTATAAAATCAATACACTCATTCACCATAATTCGCCTTATCCAACCTTCAAAACTTCCGTTGTGCTCAAACTTTTTTAAATTGGTAAATACTTTCATAAAAGCAGTAATCATAACATCTTCAGCTCTATGTACATCTTTAACATATTGCCTACAGACACTTAACATTTTTGGAGAAAATTGAGTATAAATATGCTGTTGTGCTTGTCGATTATTTTCGACAGCCAATGCTATTAATTTCTTTTCTTGTTGATGTAATTGAATTACTTTCATGTTTCTATTTCAAAGCTCAAGTTCAAATTTCAAGTTCAAATAATTGTTATCTCACTTGTAATTACAGTTGAAGTATTGCCTTCTATTTATATAGACGAGAATGAATTTAAAATGGTTGTATATAATTTAAAAAAAAAATTATTTTTTTCTTTCAATTACGTAGTTCACCATTAAAACTAACGAATCTTTATAGGGAGAATTTGGAAAATCTTGAATTAAAGCTAATGCTTCTTGTTGGAACTGAACCATTTTTTGTTCGGCATACACCAAACCTTGCTTGTCTTTAACGAACTGAATTACTTCTCTAACTCGTTTTTTGTCTTTATTATGATTTTTAACCGAGTTAATTACCCAACTTTTCTCTTTTTTAGAACAGTTATTCAAAGCATAAATTAAAGGCAAGGTCATTTTTTGTTCTTTAATATCTATGCCTGTTGGTTTACCAATGGCATCATCCGTATAATCGAATAAATCATCTTTAATTTGAAAAGCCATTCCAATAAGTTCTCCAAATTTTCGCATTTTTTCGACCACTTCTTTATTATCTGGAATTACAGAACATGCACCAAGAGAACAACAAGCCGCAATAAGAGTAGCAGTTTTTTGACGAATGATTTCGTAATAAATATCTTCGGTAATGTCAAGTCGACGTGCTTTTTCAATTTGCAATAATTCGCCTTCACTCATTTCACGAACTGCAACTGAAATGATTTTCAGCAAATCGAAATCGTTATTATCTATAGAAAGCAATAAGCCCTTAGAAAGCAAGTAATCGCCCACTAAAACAGCAATTTTATTTTTCCAAAGTGCATTAATTGAGAAAAAACCTCTTCGTTTATTCGAATCGTCAACTACATCATCGTGAACCAGAGTAGCTGTATGAATTAATTCAATTACCGAAGCACCACGATAAGTACGTTCATTTACAGTTCCATCGCCAACCATTTTGGCTGTTAGAAAAACAAACATAGGTCGCATTTGTTTCCCTTTTCGGTTAACGATATAATAAGTAATTCTATTTAAGAGCGCAACCTTTGAAGACATCGATTCGTGAAACTTCTTTTCAAAAAGTTCCATCTCATTTGCGATAGGTTGTTTTATTTGCTCTACAATTTTCATTCAGTTTTCAAAAATACAGAATTAATCAGAATGCTTGTTCAATTTTATGATTTATTAGCCAATTGCCCACAAGCCGCATCAATATCTTTACCTCTACTTCTACGAACTTTAACTACAATTCCGTTTCGTTCTAAAGCGTTAATATAATCATTTGTTGCTTGTTCAGATGCTTGCTGGAAATCGCCATCATCAATTGCGTTGTATTCAATTAAATTAACTTTACACGGAACGTATTTACAGAATTTCACCAAGGCATCAATCGATTCTTTATTATCGTTTATTCCTTTCCAAACTACATATTCGTACGTAATTTTACTTTTTGTTTTTTGGTACCAATATTCCAATGCTTCACGTAATTCGGGCAACGGAAAACTTTTGGTAAAAGGCATTATTTCGTTTCTGATTTCTTCAATAGCGGAATGTAGAGAAACAGCTAACTTAACCTTTACCTCATCATCAGCCATTTTCTTAATCATTTTTGTAACTCCAGAAGTAGAAACAGTAATTCGCTTTGGAGACATTCCTAAACCTTCGTTAGAGGTAATCATATCGATGGCCTTAAAAACATTTGGATAGTTCATTAAAGGTTCGCCCATTCCCATGAAAACAATATTGGATAACGGACGGTTATAATACAAACGGCTTTCTTTATCTATAGCAACAACTTGGTCATAAATTTCATCGGGTTGCAAATTACGCATACGTTTTAAACGAGCAGTTGCACAAAAATTACAATCTAGACTACAACCTACTTGACTTGAAACACAAGCAGTAGTTCTAGTATTTGTTGGAATCAACACACTTTCTACAATTAAATCATCATGAAGACGAACTGCATTTTTCACGGTTCCGTCTGAACTGCGTTGCATAGTGTCGACTTTAATGTGGTTGATTACGAAATTTGCTTCCAACATTGCACGTGTTTCTTTGGAAACATTAGTCATGTCTTCAAATGTATGTGCACTTTTACTCCACAACCATTCGTACACCTGATTTCCACGAAAAGCTTTATCTCCGTTTTCAACAAAAAAATCTCTTAATTGTTCTTTTGTTAAAGCGCGTATGTCTCTTTTTGTAATTTGCATGGTGCAAAGTTAGGAATTTAGAAATTAGAATTCAGAAATTAGAAGTTAGAAGTGTTGGAATTTGTATTTTTGTTTAAAATTTGAATCATCATGCATTTTATATCGGAAGAATTAGAAGATTACGTAGCCAATCATAGCCAAAAAGAGCCAGAACTTTTAGCGAAATTAAATACCGAAACACACCAGAAAATACTTCAACCAAGAATGCTGAGTGGACATTTTCAAGGTAGAGTTTTGAGCATGCTTTCGAAAATTATCCATCCGAAAAATATTTTGGAAATTGGTACTTATACTGGTTATGCTGCTTTGTGTTTAGCAGAAGGAATGCAAAAAGACGGATTTTTAGATACAATTGACATTAATGAAGAGTTATTTGATTTTCAACAAAAATATTTTGAAGCATCTGAATATGCTGGTCAAATAAAAGGACATTTAGGTGATGCTTTAGAAATCATTCCCACTTTAAATAAAAAATTTGATTTGGTTTTTATTGATGCAGATAAAGAAAACTACATTAATTATTTTAACATGATTGTTCCTATGATGAACCCAGGCGGCATTATTTTATCAGATAATGTGTTGTGGAGTGGAAAAGTATTGGAAGAATTAAACCCAAAAGACTTAAGTACAAAAGTTTTAGTAGAATATAATAAATTAATTAACGAAGACGAACGCGTAGAAACGGTTTTACTGCCAATAAGAGATGGCTTGACGGTTACAAGGGTGAAGTGATCTAATTATTTATTTTTAAGTCTGATAGCTTTGAAATAAGTATTTTCACTATCAAGCGTTATTTCAATAATTTGTTGGTAATCAAATTTTTGAATTGTATCAACATATAAATCATAAACACCATCAAATCTTGAGTCTTCAGAATTTTGAATAATCATCCTTAAACTATCTATTTCTTTATAGATTCTATAATCTAAAGACACAAAATCATTTGTTCTATCTTCAATTTTAGTTATCCATGAATGGTTATTATTCTCAAAACCAATTAAATAACGCCCTTTTAAACTTAAATTTTCATCTTTGTGATAAAATTCTGTGACTTGCCATTCACCTTTTAATATTTCAAAGTTTTCCTCATGAATAGAGTTACAAGAAATTAATAAAAAGAATAAAAATATATAATTAAAGCTTTTCATAAACTTTCTCATATTTAAAAATCAATACTATACTTTGGATACTTCCTCATAAAAACTTCGTAGAGTTTGTAAAAGAAAAGTCCGCTAAGCATTCCGAAAACATAACCAGAAAGAATATCTAACGGAAAGTGTAACCCTAAATAAATGCGGCTGTAAGCAAAAATTAAAGGAAATGCGAACACAACAAAAGCATATTTATAGTAGTTTCTTAAAAGTAAAAATATAAATGTCATACTAGCTGTAGAGTTTGCAGCATGACCTGAGAAAAAACTAAAAGTATCACTATGTTTTACAACACGAATAACATCTAGAATATCTAAAGTATTACAAGGTCTCAATCGTTGAAAACCGTTTTTAAAAAGATTTGTAACTTGGTCTGTAAAGGTTATTAAACCAGCTATAAAAAGAAGTACGATACCTAGGTTTTTCCATCCTATTTTTTTTTGCAAAATAACCAATAATACAACAAAATAAGGAGTCCAATTGAGTTGCTTCGTTATGATTAACCAAAAATGGTCAAACGGTTTTGAGCCTAATCCGTTTAAGAAAACAAATAATTCTTTATCTAAGTGAAGTAGTTGTTCCAAATTAAAATTGTCTTTTTATAGGTCCGGTTATGCTTTCAATATCTTCTTGTGCTTTTTGAATAGGGTTTTGAACATCAGAAGCAATGTTTTCTAATGGGTTTACTGCTTTAGAAATACCTTCTTTGGCTTTTTGTATTTCTTCTGAAATCCCACCTGTTAATGAATTCATATCCATTCCGTTTTCTTTAGCACTATTATTAATTTCCGACTTAATATCGTTAGTTGCATGTTTAATTTGAGCCATTGTTTTTCCTAAAAAACGAGCTACATCAGGAATACCTTTTGAACCAAAAATCATTATCGCAATAAGAACTATAAAGATCAGTTCTCCTCCACCAATTCCAAACATTTTAAATTGAATTACATTTTACAATGAAACAAAGTTACAAAGATTTTTATGTGAACCTCAAAAATCTTCGTTAAAATAAAAAACCTCGAATTCTAAAATTCGAGGTTTAAATAGTTAAGTTATTAAAAATTATTTCTTTTCTAATTCGTCAAATTTAGACTTAACAGCTGCACTTGGCCAAACGTTGTTGTTTGTATCAATATCTGCAGTTTCTAATTTAGGGTCTAATTGTATTTTAACTACTTTTTTATTGGTTGCAAAAACTCTTTTAGACGTTTCATTATTTCTTCTCCAAATTTGAGCTGGGAACGTATGATTTTCAGAAGTTCCATCATCAAACTGAAGCTCAACAATAATAGGCATAATCATTCCTCCTAATTTTTCAAATTCAACTTCATAGAAGAATTTTGGAGATTTTAACTTTGCTCTTTCTTCTGCAGTATAGTTTTTAGCTACATAATCTTCTAGCATTTGAACTTCATTACTATTGAATGCTTTTTTAGTAGCAGGATTGAAATCTTCGTTAGATTCATCAACTAAATAAAGGAACGGACCATCATCGTAAGTGAAACGACCTGTTCTTACTCTGTAGTTTTTTAACTTAGCAGTAGGCTCAGTAGATACATAATATTCTTTTACATCTTTAAGTGCAATATCTACATAGTCTGTAGAATAGAACCAACCTCTCCAAAACCAATCTAAATCAACAGCAGAAGCATCTTCCATTGTTCTAAAGAAATCTTCAGGAGTTGGGTGTTTAAATTTCCAACGCTGAGCATAGGTTTTAAAAGCATGGTCAAATAATTCGTGACCCATAATTGTTTCACGTAAAATATTTAAACCTGTAGCTGGCTTTCCGTAAGCATTAGCACCAAAATTGTAAATATTTTCAGAGTTCGACATAATTGGTTCTAAATATTGTTGATTTCCTTTCATATATGGAACAATTTTAGCCGCTGGCCCTCTATCTGTTGGGAAGTTTTTATCAAATTCTAACTCTGTTAAATACTCTAAGAATGTATTTAAACCTTCGTCCATCCAAGTCCATTGTCTTTCATCAGAATTAACAATCATAGGAAAAAAATTGTGTCCAACTTCGTGAATAATTACACCCAACATTCCATACTTCACTCTATCTGTATAGTTTCCAACAGCATCAGGACGACCAAAATTCCAACAAATCATTGGGTATTCCATCCCTTGATCTTCTGCCGAAACAGAAACAGCTTTTGGATAAGGATAATCAAATGTATGCTTAGAATAAGTTTTTAATGTTTGTGCAACTGCTCTAGTTGAATATTCTCCCCAAAGCGGATTTGCTTCTGGTGGATAAATCGAAATAGCCATTGGTTTATTTGAAGCTAATTGAACAGCCATAGCGTCTAACATAAATTTTCTAGAAGTTGAAATACCAAAATCTCTAACATTCTTAGCTTTATATTTCCATATTTTCTTTTTGTCAGAAAAACCTTTTGCAGCTGCTTCTGCTTCTGCTTGAGTAACTATTAAAACAGGCTTATCGAAAGTTCTTTGAGCCAATTCCCATCTTTTCATTTGCTCTGAATTATATACTTCTTTTCTGTTTTGAAGTTCTCCAGTTGCTTCCATCATATGATCTGCAGGAACCGTAATGTTCACATCATAATCTCCAAATGTTAAAGCAAATTCACCTCTTCCCCAAAACTGCATGTTTTGCCAACCTTCTACATCGCTGTAAACGGCCATTCTTGGGAAAAACTGAGCAATTACATATAATCTATTACCATCAGGGAATTGTTCGTAACCAGAACGACCTCCGTCAATTTGGTAATTATTAATGTTATACCACCATTTAATTGAGAAAACTGTTTTGTCTCCTGGCTTTAGTGGAGTTGCTAAGTTAATACGCATCATCGTTTGATTTATCGTATAACTCATATTTTTACCTGATTTATCTTTTAAATATTCAATATGAAAACCGCCTTCAAAACCGTTTTCCATAAATTTTTTAGCAAATCTATCCGCTGGTAAAGCCGGATCCATTCTTTGACTTTCAACTAATGGCGTTTTAGAATCTTGCGCACGCATATTTTGATCCAATTGAACCCATAAATATTCTAAGGCTTCTGGTGAATTATTATAATACGTAATTGTTTCTACACCGTATAGTTTTTGATTTTTATCATCAATTTCTATATCCATTTTATAATCAGCTTTTTGCTGATAATACGCTGGACCTGGAGCTCCAGATGCAGTCCTGAACATATTAGGCGTTGCCATAATATCGTACATTTGACGAAATTTATTTTCGTTATAATGCCCTTGTTCTCTTTTCTTTTCTTCCGTTTTAGTCTCTTGTGCAATTGAAGTAAAAGAAACTGCAACAGCTAATAAAGAAGAAAATAAGATTGATTTTCTCATTTTTGGGTTGTTTAAAATTCTAATAAAGTTGAACGTTCGCTATATGTCAACAAAAAGCTCTTTTTGTTACCATTAATATCTGTATGTACTATATTTTTTTGCTCACTGAACATTTCTGTAAGTACGGAATTATAGATTTCGAAAGTAGTTATTTTTTCAGAGAATTGCACTTTTAAATAACAAATTAACACATCATCTTCAACTTCTTTTGTTATAAATGTAACTTTATATGGTTTGTTATTAATAACCAATTTTATTTTCTCTTCAAGATATTTCTGAATATAAGCATCTGCTTCAGGAATTTCTTTTTTTGTTGATAAATAGAAATTTTTATCGTATTTATTCTTTAAAACTTTTTCAAAATCATCTATAAATATTCTTGAGGTAATTTCAATCCGTTGTTTTTTGGGTACGAAGTCAATTTGAGTAACAGAAACATAAAACTTATGAACCGTAAAAGAACTCATTATAGAGAATACTGTTAGGAATAAAATTATTTTAAATTTATTTTTCATTTGGTAAAGATATTGATTCTTCATTAAACTTCTTTTTAAATTCATTTCCTTTTAGAATTAAGTATTCTAGTAATTGTAATTCGTTTTCTGGGTTTAATATTTCTACTAATTCAAAACTTGACAATTCTGCAAAAGCCAAGAAAGAAGTTATTTTTTCATTTTTAATTTTTAAAGTTGATACGAAAAAATGATGTGAATAACGTTCTTTAATATGTTCTGAAAACGATTTTGATTGAACTTCACGTAGCTTTCTATTTGCAATAACAGCTTCAACATTTTTTTTTGGATTCCCTTTTATCCCTAAAAGTTTGCCAATTCCTTTACCAATTCTCTTAAAATCAATTGTTGAGCCACCTGAAGCAAAATGATCTGGTGAAGTACTTATTTTAGGGCTTTCATAATATTTATCGTCTTCATAGTATTTTACCACTTTCATATCTATAGAACTAAATGGATCATAAACCTTTATTTTTTTCATATCCTTCTCTAGATCACCTGTTAAAGTATATGGACTAACAATAATCTCATTTAATTCATTAATTTTAATGTTTAATTGAATTTCTAATTCATCAACATAAAAATCTTTTCTTGTGAGAATGTATTTTTTTGAAGTAAAAGAAAGCGCCTGAAAAAATAAGGTATCATTTTCTTTAGCTTTAATGTAAAACACACCAAATTCATCAGTAACAGCTCCAATATTTGAAGAAATATTAAATACTGTAATGTTTTCAACATCTAAAGAATCAGTAACAACTTTTCCTTTTAATGTTATTCTCTCAACATTTTGAGAAAAAGTTAATTTAGAAAACATTAAAACAAACACAAAGCAACTAATTCTTTGAACCATCTTCATCATTAATGTTTAGGTTTTTAAGTTTTAAATACTGAACCGAAAGACCAACTAGAACAAATTCAGTAGCTGTTTTGTTATCTTTTAAATAAACTGATACAAAGTTTCTGTTCTCAATTAAATAATATAAAAAGCCAAACACATGATCTTCCGGTATTTTTAATTTATCCATAAAGTAATTATTACTAAAATCTAATTGAATTGCTTCGAGTAAAAATTCCTTTTTTTCAACCTGAATCTCTTTTTTTAGCATTTTGGTTCTACCAGAAATACCATTAATTATGCCATCTAATGAAACAGACGTATTTAATCCGTATGTATTGCCTCCACCAGTTGCTGTGTACAATTTTCGTTCTGCAGGTGTATATGTTTTTTGATTAGCTGGAACAATACCTAAAGAAACAGGATTTATGCTTTTATATTCAGTTAATATAACTTCGTTTAAAGTCGTTTCCAAAGCTTCCATTTTAACAAACAATAAGTCTTCACCAAAATCTTCTTTCTTAACGATATACTGAACTGCTTTTAAATTTACAGCACTAAAAATAATGGTATCATTAATTTTTGCCTTTAAAGCGAAGTATCCCCCTTGCAATGAAGTTGTGACTTTCTTTTGTGTACGATTAACAACATGAATATCCTCAAGATTTGAAGATTCAGAAATTATTTTCCCTTTTAAAATTGTGTCATTTTGGGCCGACAACGAAAGTGAAATAAAAAAAATAAAAAAGTAAATTCTTTTAATAGCAAATCGAATTTGATTAATAATTGTAAATGTAATCGCAACAATCAAAAATAAATATTAAAAGCATGGTAAATTTATGTTAAACAAATTGATAACTTTGAAGTTGTAAAAATACTAAAACATGAGAAAATTAATAATAGCCAGTACTTCAACTTTACATGGTGGAGATTATTTAGATTATTTATTCCCAACATTAAAAGAACATTTTAAAAATGTAAAAACATTATTATTTATCCCTTATGCTAGACCAGGAGGAATATCTCATGATGAATACACGAAAATTGCTGCTAAAGCACTTCAAAAACTAAATATTACTGTAAAAGGAATTCATGAATTTGAAAATTCAATTGAAGCTGTTAAAAATGCTGAAGCTATTTTTACTGGTGGTGGAAATACCTTTTTATTAGTCACTGAATTATATAGAAATAACATTTTAGATAGAATTGAAGAAGTTATTAATAAAGGGACCCCATATTTAGGAACAAGTGCTGGAAGTAATATTTGCGGGCTTACAATGGGAACAACTAATGACATGCCTATTATTTATCCCCCTAGTTTTAGAACTTTGGGTTTTGTTTCATTTAATATCAATCCGCATTATTTAGACCCAGATAAGAATTCAAAACACATGGGAGAAACAAGAGAAACAAGAATTAATGAGTTTCATAAATTTAACCCACAACCTGTTTTAGGTTTAAGAGAAGGAAGTTGGCTTGCAGTTGATGGAGATTCAATAGTATTAAAAGGAGGCTTAACGGCAAGATTATTTAGACAGAACAACAACCCTATAGAATTAGAACCTGATAGCGAACTAAATAATATAAAATAAAAAAGTCCTGCAATATGCAGGACTTTTTTTTGAGCGAAAGACGAGGGTCGAACTCGCGACATTCAGCTTGGAAGGCTGACGCTCTACCAACTGAGCTACTTTCGCATAAGGTATTTTCAATAAATTAGAGCGAAAGACGAGGGTCGAACTCGCGACATTCAGCTTGGAAGGCTGACGCTCTACCAACTGAGCTACTTTCGCATTTTTTGGTGTGCAAATATAATCCAAAAAAATTATTCAATGCAAATTTTTTTTAAAGAAATTTACATTTAATTTAATAAAAGAAATTAAAAAAACACATACAACGCTTATAAATAACTAAAAGCCAAAACTTTATATCTTACCAAGTTGATGGATTTATTTGTTAAAAATTATTTAAAACTATTGGCACAGGTTTTGATATAATGTACGTAGGTCGTTATAATATGATATTTAACGGGATTTTATTAAAAAATATTAAAATATTATTTACTTTATAATAGGAATCTAGATATATGATAAATAAATTACTATCAATTTTAATACTATTTTTTTTTATTAGCTGTAAAGAAGAAAAAAAACCAACTTCAGAGGTAAAACTACCTCTTGAAGACCCTATTACCCATGCTATTATTAGACCAATTGACATAAATTTAATTGAAAAAGAAAATGATAGTATCATATCGTATTATAAAAAATTCGATGATTACGAAATCTGGTTTAATGATGAAAATAGAAAAGATTTAATTAATGAAATCAAGTATTCCTTCAAAGAAGGATTGTTTCCGAATGACTATAACTATGAACAAATAGTTGACTTAGAAAACAAAAGAAAAACCATGGGTGATTCAGAAATTATTGCTTATGACTTGATTCTTACTGAATCTTTTCAAAAATTAGCAACTCACTTGCATTGCGGAAAAACAAATCCCAAAGAAATATATGAAAATTGGGATATTCCTCAAAAATCTGTTGCTTTATCTGAATTACTATACAAAGCAATTAAACTTAGAATTGTTGCAACAACATTTAAAGAGTTAAAACCTCAACATTCAACATACAATTCACTTAAAAAGAGTTTAATTAAATTAAATAGCCTGCCTGAATACAAATTAAAAAAAGTGTATTTAACAGATAAAGTAGAACCTAACGATACTTTAAATGAAGTTGTACAAATTAAAAAACATCTTATTTATTGGAAAGACTTTAAAAACAGAGACAGTATTATTACTCCAATATATGACAAATACACAGTACAAGCCATTAAGAAATTTCAAAAAAGACATGGCTTGAGCCCAGATGGCGTTATTGGTCAAGGCACATTAAAAGCATTAAATATTACTCTAAATGAAAGAAGAGAACAAATTTATGCCAATTTAGAAAGATGGAGGTGGTTTCCTGATGATTTTGGAAATGAGTATTTACTAATAAATCTTCCAGACTACAAACTTTCTTATGTTTTAAATAATGATACTATTGCCGAACGAAGAATTGTTGTTGGGAAACCAAGTAGAGAAACACCAATACTAAGTTCTAAACTATCAAATTTTGTATTCAACCCTACTTGGACGGTTCCACCAACAATCATCAAAGAAGATTTAACACCCTCTGCTTCAAAGAATAGAAACTATTTTAATAGAAATAGAATAAGTATTTATGATTCAAAGGGACAACTTGTAACTCCAGAAAATTGGAATTCAAGCAAAGCAAAGTCCTACAGGTATGTACAAACACCAGGATATGACAATTCTTTAGGTTTAGTAAAATTTAATTTCCCTAATAGACATTCTGTATATCTACACGACACAAATCATAGAGATTACTTCGTAAGAGAATACAGAGCTTTGAGTTCTGGTTGCGTTAGAATTGAAAACCCTTTACAATTATCTGAAACCATTCTTAAAAAGGAAGATGAAAAGAAATGGAATAAGGCTGAAATAGACACTATCATTAATAGAAAAAAAACAAAATATATTGCCCTAAAGAATTCAAATATTAATATTTATTTATTTTATTGGACAAGCTGGTCTGATAAAGATGGACTTCAATTTAGAGAAGATATTTACAACCTAGATTCGAAACTTTTTTCAGCTTTAAGAAACTAATTTAGATTTAACCAAATAAGTTCTAGAAGGATGATAAATAAATAAACAAGATTTATCTTTTATTATATTTATAAATTGTTTGTGAATAGCATAAGGCACAGCCGGGCAACCAAGGCTTCTTCCAAGTCTTCCGTTTGCAATCGCAAATTTTTCAGAAACATAATCAGCTCCATGAATTACTACAGCTCTGTTTCGTGCATTATCATTAATACCATATTCTAAACCATCTAACCTTAAAGACATTCCATGTTTACCATGATAAACTTCTCCAGTAGAATAAAAACCTAAACTACTTTGAAAAGATTCTGCTTTGTTAGAAAATCTATTCGCAAATTCTTCACCTGAATTTCTTCCGTGAGCAACCAATGATCTTAAAATAATTTTTTTACTAACCATATCAATTACCCATAATCTTTCTTCTTTTGAAGACAGACTAAAATCAATAATAGTTAAAAAATCTTTTTGGACAATTCCTTGTGACCTTAATTGATTATAACCTTCAAATGCTTTAGAAAAACAATCAAATTGAGGTAAAGAAAATTCGTTCTCAACAATATTCTCGAAAAATAACTGAGCTGGAGTTTTTACAATTACTTTATTATTAGCCGCCAATAAACTTGGTTCATTTACTTTTTTTACTTGCCCATCATCATCATTTTTATTGATAAATCCAAAAGAAAACAGACACAAAAAAAGAAGGGTTAATAACTTGTAATTCATTGTAATTGTAATAGTTAGTTGGCTTAATTAAGATTCCAAATATATTTAAAAAAAGTTATGAAACAAATTATTTTTCACTTTTTATCGAAAAAATATGCGTTTAATCGGTGTTTTCTTATAAAGTTAAACTTTTTATAATTTTTTTCATACATTTTATAATCCTCTTATTTTTGTACAAAATAAAACCAAATGCATAAGCAGCTGATAATCATAATTTTATTGTTCTTTTCTTTTAGTAATCTAGAAGCACAAAACAATACAATTACCAAAAAGAATTTACTTGCCAATAAAATAAATGAATCCATTATCATTGATGGAAACTTAAATGAGGCCATTTGGGATGAAACTGAAGTTGCTACCAATTTTTTTATGTTTGAGCCTGATAATGGGAAACCTATTAGCGACAGCAAAAAAACAGAAGTCAAAGTTCTTTATGATAATGAAGGAGTATATATTGGAGTAAAGCTATATGATGATGAACCTTCTAAAATTTTAAAAGAAATCACAGAACGTGATGATTTTGGTACAACTGATGCATTTGGCGTGTTCATTAATGGCTTTAATGATGGACAACAAGATTTTAGATTTTTTGTAACCGCAGCTGGTGGACAGTTGGATTGTATTGCAACCGAACAAACCGGAGAAGATTTTTCATGGAATGCAATATGGAGTAGTAAAGCTAAAATTACCGATTTTGGATGGGTAGTGGAAATGAAGATACCATATGCTGCATTAAGGTTTTCTAAAGGCACTAAGCAAACTTGGGGCATAAACTTCATTAGAGAGATAAAAAGAGATCGTCAAATATACACATGGACACATGTCGACTCAAAAATTGGTGCTGTAATTCAACAAGCTGGAATATTAAACGGAATTGAAAACATAGAACCACCAACAAGGTTGTTCTTAATACCTTACGCTTCAAGTTATTTAAATAGCAACAATGAAGAAACAAGCTTTACAGCAAAAGGTGGTTTAGACGTTAAATATGGGATTAATGATGCCTTCACATTAGATGCTATTTTAGTTCCAGATTTTGGCCAAACAAAATTTGATGATGTTATATTAAATCTTGGTCCTTTTGAACAACAATTTAATGAAAACAGACCTTTTTTTACTGAAGGAACCGATTTGTTCAGCAAAGGAAACTTATTATATTCAAGAAGAATTGGCTCAGCACCGGGTTTTTACCCAACCATAATTGGCAATGAATATATTTCAGAGTATCCAGCTAATGTAAATCTATTAAATGCAATCAAAATTTCTGGAAGAAATTCAGACGGACTAGGAATTGGTTTTTTAAATGCTATTACCGAAAAAACAGATGTAAGCATAATAAACCCCGATAATGGCTCTGTAAGAAACGAAACCGTTTCACCTTTAACCAATTACAATGTTACCGTTTTCGACCAAAGGTTCAATAAAAACTCATCCGTTACTTTTATCAATACTAATGTAACTCGAAACGGAAGTTTTAGAGATGCTAATGTGTCCGGATTATTGTTTGATTTAAATACAAAAAAGAACACATACAATCTTTCTGGTGACATTAAAATGAGTAGTATTTATGATTTGGAAAACAAAAGTGGATATAACACATCGTTGAACTTAGCCGAAACAAGCGGGAAAATAAGATATAGTATTGGTGGAAATTATGTTTCAAAAGATTTTGACAACAATGATTTAGGAATAAACTTCCAAACCAACTATAGTTCTTTGTATAGCAATGCTAGTTATAGAATTCTTAACCCCACAAAAACATTCAATTCTTTTAGGTTGAATTTCAATTCTTTTGTTCAATTTAATAATTCTACCTCAAAAATACAAGGTAATAATTTTGGGATGAGTGTAAATTCCACAAATAAGAAAAATCACTTTTTTGGAGGAGGAATTAACTATAATCCCTTTGAAAACTATGATTACTATGAACCTAGAGAAAACGGAAAGTTTGTAATTTATCCTAAAAGTTATGGAGGTTGGTTCTATTTTTCATCAAATTACGCTAATAAATTTGCATTAGATACAAATCCATATTTCACGAACACATCTGAAACTGACAGATATGATTACGGTATAAGTATAAGCCCTAGATATCGCTTTAACGATAAGATTTCTGTCATCTACAACTTCAACTATTGGAAACAAATTAATAATGTAGGATATACAGATAATGACGGCACAAATATAATTTTTGCTAAAAGAGACAGAGACACATACACCAACAGTATAAGCGGAAAGTATTCAATTAACAGCAATATGAACTTTAATTTATCAGTGAGACATTATTGGTCTTATGTAGAAAATAATAGTTTTCAAAATCTAAATGATGATGGTACCTTAACTGAGAATACTATATACAACGAAAATAGAAATTCAAATTTTAACAGTTGGAATCTAGACCTTACTTATTCATGGTGGTTTGCACCTGGGAGTCAAATTTCTGTTCTGTATCGTAATAATGCTGCAACCTTTGACAGAACTACAAACAAAGACTTTAGCAATAACTTTTCTAATTTAATTAGCGACAATTTAAATCACATTTTATCCGTAAGTATTAGATACTATATTGACTACAATCAAGGAAAAAATTGGTTTAAAAAAACATAAATAATTCTGTTGTAACGCTTGAATATTTATCTTTGTACAAACACTTTTAAGATGAATAAGAAAGTAATTTTAATGATTCTTGACGGTTGGGGGAAATCTCCCGATCCTAAAGTATCTGCAATAGACAATGCACACACACCATTTATAGATAGTTTATACACTAAATATCCAAATGCACAATTAAGAACTGACGGACTTAATGTTGGCTTACCAGAAGGCCAAATGGGAAACAGTGAGGTTGGTCATATGAATTTAGGAGCTGGTAGAATTGTTTATCAAGATTTAGCCAAGATAAATTTAGCTGTGGCAAATAAAACCATGAATCAAGAAAAACCTTTAATGAATGCTTTTGATTATGCTAAGAAAAATAACAAAGCTGTACATTTTTTAGGATTAGTTTCAGACGGAGGAGTTCACTCACACACTTCTCATTTACGTGGTTTAATTGACGTAGCTCAGGCTGAAGGAGTTCAAAACATGTTTGTTCATGCGTTTACAGATGGCCGTGATGTTGATCCAAAATCAGGTGCAAAATACATTTCAGATTTAGAAAACTATTTAAAAAATACCAATGCGAAACTAGCTTCTATAATAGGGCGCTATTTTGCGATGGATAGAGATAAACGTTGGGAAAGAGTAAAATTAGCTTATGATTTATTAGTGAACGGAATGGGTACAAAAACCACAAATGCAGTGGATAGTATTATACACAGTTATGCTAATAATGTGACCGATGAATTCATTCAACCTCTAACAGTAGTTGATTCTAAAAACAACTCACTTTCTGTAATTAAAGAAGATGATGTTGTTATTTTCTTCAACTTTAGAACAGATAGAGGTCGCGAACTTACAGAAGCCCTTTCACAGAAAGATTTTCATGAACAAAACATGCATAAATTGAACTTATATTATGTTACCATGACTAATTATGATGACACTTATACAAATGTTCATGTTATTTATGACAAAGATAATATTACAGAAACTCTAGGTGAAGTCTTAGAAAAAGCAAATAAAAAACAAATTAGAATAGCCGAAACCGAAAAATATCCGCACGTAACTTTTTTCTTTTCAGGTGGCCGAGAAGAGCCATTTATTGGAGAAAGTAGAATATTAAAAAACTCACCAAAAGTAGCTACATATGATTTGCAACCCGAAATGAGTGCTTTTGAACTAAAAGACGCTTTAATTTCCGAACTTAAAAAAGGGGAAGTTGACTTTGTGTGTTTAAATTTTGCAAATGGCGATATGGTTGGTCATACAGGTGTAATGGAAGCTGCAGTAAAAGCATGTGAAGCAGTTGATGTTTGTGTAAAAGAAGTTGTCGAAACTGCTGTAGAAAACAACTACACAACAATTATTATTGCAGATCATGGAAATTGCGAAACGATGATAAACCGAGACGGAACACCAAATACCGCACACACCACAAATCCAGTTCCAATAATTTTAATAGACAATGAACTTAAAAACATTAATAATGGTGTTTTAGGGGATATTGCGCCAACAATTTTAGACATCATGAACATCGAAAAACCACAAGCAATGACTTGTAAATCTCTATTATAATATGAAAAATATAATCTCAATTTTAGCAATTACAATTTTATTTAGTTGTTCATTACAAAAAAACACAAAAGATGTTGATAATAGTAAAATAGGGTTAAGCCTATCAAACAAGCATAAACAAATTGAAGACGGAATCTTAGTCGGAAAAGCCAGAAGAACTGATTTACAACAAATTCCTTTTAACGATTGGTTTATTAATGGATTTAATGAATATAGTATATCAGAGGAAATAGAAGAAAAAATCGAAGAGAAAATTCAAGAATATACTATTACTGTTTTTATGGGAACTTGGTGTGAGGACAGCCAAAATCAAGTGCCAAAGTTTTATAAAATATTAGAAGAAGTAGATTTTCCTTTAAGAAAAGTGACTTTGATTACAATGTCAAGAGAAAAAACAACTCCTGAACAATTTGAAAAAGGTTTGAATATAACAAACGTCCCAACATTTATATTTTACAAGAATGGGAAGGAAGTAAATCGTATTGTTGAATCGCCAAGAGTTAGTTTAGAACAAGATATGATTGACATTTTATATGAAAACAATTATAAACATATTTATATTCAAAAATAAATCAAATTTTAATCCTGAATTTCATCAGGATTTTTTTTGAACAAAACTTAAATAAAAGTTAAACAATTATGATTTAATAGTAATGCTATTATATTTGCATATAAAATTATTATAAATGCAGAATTTACTATCTAATTTAAAAATAACTATTAACGATAAGCTATACGTAAAAGACCCCGAAACATCGGAACTAGGACGTAGGATATTAAAAAATAGCATTATTCTAATAGACGAGATTGGTTTTGAATCTTTTACATTTAAAAAACTAGGTGAAAAGATTCAATCTAATGAGAGTTCAATTTATAGATATTTTGAAAACAAGCATAAATTATTAATTTACCTTTCATCATGGTATTGGTCTTGGATAGAATATAACTTAGTATTTGCTACACACAACATTACAAATCCACTAGAAAAATTATCTATAAGCGTTAAAATAATTACTCAAAACATAATAGACGATAAAAACACACCACATATAGATGAATCGATTTTAAATAGGATTATAATCTCAGATTTCTCAAAAACATTATTAACTAAAGATGTTGATGCTGAAAACAAAGAAGGTTTTTTCTTGGTCTACAAAAGAGTGATTAATAGATTAATCCTTATTATTAACGAAGTAAATCCAAGCTATCCTTATGCGAAAAGTTTAGCTTCTTCAATAGTTCAAGGTTCATTGCATCAACACTATTTAAAAGAACATTTTAAAACAATTACAAATCTTTCTGAAAATGATTGTTTGTCTGATTTTTACACACACTTGATTAAAAAAACACTATCATGAGTCCAATAGAACGATTTAAAAACTTAATTATAGTTGATAAAAAAGACGTTTATCAACTTCTAATTTATGCTGTTTTGGCAGGATTAATAAGTTTGTCAATACCATTAGGAATACAATCAATAATAAACTTTATTCAAGCAGGTCAAGTAAGTACTTCTTGGATAGTACTAGTCTTTATAGTTGTTATAGGTGTTGCTTTTGTAGGAATCCTAAAGATTATGCAATTTAGAATTACAGAAAATATTCAACAAAAAATATTTGTTCGTTCTTCGTTTGAATTTGCTTACAGGTTTCCTAAAATAAAATTCAACCAAATTTACAAGTATTCGCCACCAGAATTGGCAAATAGATTTTTTGACACACTAACAGTACAAAAAGGGTTTTCAAAATTAATTTTAGAAGTTTCAACATCTGCACTTCAGATTATATTTGGTATATTATTATTATCGTTATATCATCCATTTTTTATATTCTTTGGAATAATTTTACTAGTACTTTTATATTTTATATTTAAGATAAATTTCGATTCTGGCTTAGAAACAAGTTTAAAAGAATCAAAATACAAATACAAAGTCGCTCACTGGCTACAAGAAATTGCTAGAAATCATTTAAGTTTTAAAAACGGAAAACTTTTTGACTTTTCACTAAACAAAAACGACAGTTTAGTAAACGAATATTTAACACATAGAGAAAGTCACTTTAAAGTATTAAGAAAACAATTCATTCAACTTACAGGTTTTAAAGTACTTATTACAACAGGCTTACTTATAATTGGTGGAATATTAGTTCTAAATCAACAAATGAATATTGGTCAATTTGTTGCAGCAGAAATTATAATTATTACCATTATTTCTGCAGTTGAAAAACTATTTTACGGTTTAGAATTATTTTATGATGTTACAACTTCTCTAGAAAAGCTTGGAACTGTTGTAGATTTAGAATTAGAAAATCAATACGAAAATAAAAATTCAAATTACTATATTGAAGATGATTCCATTTGTTTAGAAGCAAAAGAAATTTCTTTTCAATTTCCTGATAGTGATTCACCAGTAATAAAAAACATTAACCTAACAGTTAATAAAGGAGACAGAATGTTGATCCAAGGTGAAAACGGAAGTGGAAAAACAACATTATTAAGATTATTAGCAAGATTACTAGAGCCTTCTACAGGAAGCATCTTTTTAAACGACACCAACGTAAAAAAATATTGCATTGAAGACTTTAGAAACAATATAGGTGTAATTACAATAGATGATAGTCCATTTGAAGGAACTATCTATGAAAACATAACATGCAACAATCCTGAAATCTCTAAAAAAGAAGTTTCACAGTTATTAGAAAAATTAAAATTAACTGAGTTAATAAAATCACTACCTTCAGGATTAGACACTTTAATGATTTCTGAAGGAAAAAGAATAAACTCAGCCTCAATTCAAAAAATATTATTGGCTCGTTGTTTAATTACTAAACCAAAACTATTATTTTTAGAAGAACCAGTTGAGAAATTAGACAAATATTCAGCTGGAGAAATAATTGATTTTTTAACTGCTCCAGAAAATCCGTGGACATTAGTAGTAATAGCTAAAGGCAACTACTGGAAAGAAAGATGCACTAAGATTACAACATTAGAAAACAATACAATCAAATCCATTAAATAGCCATGTTAAACATAACTAATAACAGAATAGATAAATGGGTTGATTTAGATAAATATAAATCAGCTAAAGTCTTTGAAGACAATAAGGGCTATCAAAGCATTAAAAAAACAATCTGGGTTTTAAGTGTTTTATTATTAATAATATTATTTCTTCCTTGGACTCAAAACGTTTCTGGAGCAGGTTCAGTTACCACTTTAAAACCCAACCAAAGACCTCAAACGGTTCAATCTGCAATTGCAGGTCGAATTGAAAAATGGTATGTGAATGAAGGTGATTACGTAAAAAAAGGTGATACTATATTGTTTATCTCAGAAATAAAAGAGGATTATTTAGACCCAAATTTGGTTGAAAATACGGGAAATCAGGTCAAAGCAAAGGAGAGTGCAGTTGAATCTTATGAAAATAAGGTTAAAGCTCTTGACATGCAATTGAATGCAATTGAAAGTGAAAAAAACTTAAAATACAAACAAGCACAAAACAAACTAAAACAAGCTTATTTAAAAATTAAAAGCGACAGTATCGACTTTGAAGCTACCAAAACTCAATTAAAAATCGCAAGAACACAATTTAACCGTTCAATTAATCTTAATAAAGAAGGTTTAAAGCCAATGACTGATGTTGAAGAAAAAAGAATGAAACTTCAAGAAACTGAGGCAAAAATAATAACGCAAGAAAACAAATACATCACAAGTCAAAATGAGGTTTTAAACGCTACAATGGAACTTAATCGTATAGTAGCAGAGTATTCTGAAAAAAATGCAAAAGCAAGCAGCGACAAACAAACCGCTTTAAGCACACAATTTGACACCGAAGCACAAGTTAACAAGCTAAAAAATCAATATGCTAATTATCAAATACGTAATGGCATGTACTATATTCTAGCTCCTCAAGATGGATATGTTAACCGCGCACTTCAATCGGGTATAGGCGAAACCATAAAAGAAGGCACTTCAATTGTAAGCATAATGCCTGCTAATTTTGATATTGCTGTTGAAACTTATGTCAATCCAGTAGACTTTCCATTAATACATAAAGGCGAAAAAGTTAGGGTTTGGTTTGATGGGTGGCCTTCAATAGTATTTAGTGGTTGGCCAGGAGCTTCTTATGGAACTTTTGGCGGTAAAATTGTAGCTAAAGAAAATTTCATTAGTCAAAACGGAAAATATAGAATATTAATTGCACCTGATGATAGTCAAAAGGAATGGCCTAAGGAATTAAGTATTGGAGCTGGAACTCAAACCATTGCGCTATTGGAAGATGTTCCTATATGGTTTGAAATATGGAGAACTTTAAACGGTTTCCCTCCAAACTACTATAAGCCAACGGGTAACGATGCAAAAGCTGAAATTAAGTAATAAAATTATGAAGAGAATATTTATATTGCTTTTATTATTATCAACTGGTACAACATTCAGCCAAAACAATTTGAATGAATTAACATTTGAAGAGTATTTAGGGTATGTAAAAAAGAATCACCCCTTAGTTAAACAAGCTGATTTAAAAATTACAGAAGCACAAGCTAAATTAATGAAAGCCAGAGGAGGTTTTGATCCTAAACTAGAAGCTGAATATAATGAAAAGCAATTTTCAGATAAAAATTACTACTCTGTTTTTAATGGATCTTTTAAAATCCCTACTTGGTATGGTGTTGAAATAAAAGCAGCATTTGATAATAATGAAGGTATATATATTAATCCAGAAAATACTTTGCCTAATAGCGGTTTAACTTCATTAGGAATAAGTGTTCCAATAGGCCAAGGATTATGGATTAACGAGAGAATGGCTGATTTAAGAAAAGCTAAAATTTACCAAAAAGTAAATGAAGCTGAACGCAAAATAATGATTACCGAAGTGCTATTTGAAGCATCAAAGAGTTATATAAATTGGAAAAGAAATTTTGACGAAGTAAAACTTTATGAAGATTATTTAAAAAATGCAACCACACGATTTAATGGAATAACGATTTTAATTGAAGAAGGAGACAAACCTGCAATTGACAGTATTGAAGCAGGAATAACAGTTAAAAACAGACGTTTAAATTTAGAAAATGCAAATCTAAAATTATTAAAATCTAAATTAGTTTTATCAAATTATTTGTGGACAGAAGAAGGTACTCCTCTTGAATTAGAAAATAATATTTACCCAGAGTCAGAAATTGAAAAGGATTTTTTATTTACTTTAAAGATTGATGAATTTCAAAACTTCAGTATTGAAAACCATCCTAAAATTGAAGCTTTAAATCGCAAAATTGAAATCCTAGATGTTGAAACGAAATTATTTGCAAATAGTTTTTTACCTAAAATAGATTTGAATTATAATTATTTATCAGAACCAAGTGCTTTTGATGATTACAGGTTAAATGATTACAAGTTTGGTGTAAACTTTGCATTTCCTTTATTCTTAAGAAAAGAACGAGCAAATTTAAAATTAGCAAAAATCAGAGTAAACGAATCAAAATTTAGTTTGAATTTTGAACAACAATCTTTAATATCAAAAATTGAATCACAAAAATTTGAAATCAATTCGTTCAAAAAACAAATCAAACTAAATACAGAACTTGTAAACAGTTATGACCAAATGCTTAAAGCTGAAGAACGGTTGTTTCAAATGGGAGAAAGCTCTTTATTTTTAATTAACTCAAGAGAAAATACATTAGTTACCAGTCAACTTTCAAATATTGCATTGCAAAACAATTATTTACAAGCAGCACTAGAGTTATACAAAACTATGGCCAATCCACAATAAAAAAATCCCGCTAAAAGCGGGATTTAATTTTTCATAAAAGTAAGTTATTAATAACCTCCTCTATTGTTATCTCTGTCGTTAGAGTAATTTCCTCTTCCACCACCGTTTCCTCCACGGTTATTGTTAAAGCTTCTTCTTTCTCCTTCTGGTTTTGGCTCCGATTTGTTTACAACAATCGTTCTACCTTCAACAGTTCCACCGTTTAACTCATCAATTGCTTTTTGAGCTTCAGCGTCATTTGGCATTTCAACAAAACCAAACCCTTTACTTCTTCCGGTAAATTTATCCATAATTATTTTAACTGAATCAACAGTACCATAATCTTCAAAAAAACCTCTTAAATCTGCTTCCTCAATACTGTATGGAAGACTTCCTACGAAAATATTCATTTATATAAAATTTATTGCTTCAAAGGTAGACTATTAATAGATACCAAAAATTTTTATTACGTTTATTTTAACAAACAAATTATAATTTTTTATGATTTATAATTAATATAGAAAATTGTACTTTTGCCTTCATAATTTTTTGATATGATTGTTATAAAAACAAGAGAAGAAATTGAGTTAATGCGTGAAAGTGCCTTAATCGTTTCTAAAACGTTAGGATTATTAGCTAAGGAAATAAAGCCAGGAGTTACTACTTTATACCTGGATAAACTTGCAGAAGAATTTATTAGAGATAATGGTGCTGAACCAGCTTTTTTAGGAATGTATGGTTTTCCAAATTCATTATGCATGAGTCCAAATACTCAAGTTGTTCATGGAATACCTAATAACACACCTCTTGTTGATGGCGATATTATATCTGTTGATTGTGGTGCTTTAAAAAATGGTTTCTACGGAGATCATGCCTATACTTTTGAAGTTGGTGAAGTAGCTGAAGAGACTAAAAAATTACTTCAAGTGACTAAAGAATCTCTTTATATAGGTGTTCGTGAAACTAAAGTAGGAAACCGTGTTGAAGATATTGGGTACGCAATTCAACAATATTGCGAAAGTCATGGATATGGAGTTGTTAGAGAGTTATGTGGCCACGGAATTGGAAGAAAAATGCATGAAGATCCAGAAGTAGCAAACTATGGAAGACGCGGACGTGGAAAAAAACTTGTCAACGGAATGGTAATTGCTATCGAACCGATGATTAATATGGGAACCAAAAACATCGTACAGCATAAAGACGGTTGGACTATTACTACAGCAGACAGAAAACCTTCTGCTCATTTTGAACATGATGTAGCAATAGTGGACGGAAAACCTGAATTACTTTCTACATTTGCTTATATTTATGAAGCATTAGGAATAACTTCTAATGAAGAAGATGGATTAAGACAAATTCCTTTTGTACTGTAATGAAAAAAATATTCAAGTACGTTTTAAATACAATTCCAAGACCTATTCTTATTAGATTAAGCATTGTGGCTCGTCCTGTAATTGCTTTTTTCTTGAAAGGTAATAAATTCACGGACCCAATTGATGGCAAAAGCTTTAAAATGTTTTTACCATATGGATATGAAACACAAAGAAACAATGTACTTTCTCCAAGTACACTTTCATTAGAAAGACACCGTTTGTTGTGGTTATATTTAAAAAATGAAACTGATTTTTTTACTTCAAATCAAAAGCTAAAAGTATTGCATTTTGCGCCTGAACAAGAGTTTTACAAACGTTTTAAAAAACAACAAAACATAAATTACACAACTACCGATTTACTTTCTCCATTAGCCGATGTAAAAGCAGATATTTGTAATTTACCTTTTGAAGATAATGCTTATGATATTGTTTTATGCAATCATGTTTTAGAACACATTCCTGATGACACTAAAGCGATGCAAGAATTATATCGTATTTTGAAACCAGGTGGAATGGGAATATTTCAAATTCCACAAGATTTATCACGTGAAGTTACTTTTTCAGATGATTCTATTACCGATACTAAAGAACGTGCTAAAATATTTGGGCAATACGACCATGTTAGAATTTATGGCAGAGATTATTTTAATAAACTAAGAAGTATAGGTTTCAAAGTAGAAGAAGTAGATTATACCAATACAATTTCTCCTGAATTGGTTGAGAAATATTGTTTAGCTAAAGGCGAAATTATTCCGGTTTGTTTTAAATAACTACTCGTTAAGCAACTGATTAAAATTTTCTGAAGTAAAACGTTGCATTATATTATTTTCATCAGCATACATTATCATAACGTATAAATCTGGATGCTGTTTTATGAATTCTTTACTTTGTTCTAAACTCATAACCATAAAAGCTGTCGCATAACCATCGGCCATTTTACAAGTCGAAGTCAATACCGTTGCACTTAACACATTACTTTTTTGAGGCTTTCCTGATTTTGGATTTATAGTATGCACGAATTTTTCACCTGAAATGGTGTCGGTTATTACTTTACGATAATTCCCTGAAGTTGCCATTCCTAAATTTTCTAATTTAACGGTTGCGATTAATTCACGTTCATTTTTAGATTGCAATGGATCATCTATACCTACTATCCAATTCTTATCATCAATAGTATTTTTCCCTAAGGCAAATAATTCACCTCCAATTTCAACTATTGCATTTTCAATTCCTTTTGATTTAAAAAAATCTATAACTACATCTACTGAATATCCTTGTGCAATTGCATTAAAATCAAAGTAAGTTGATTTATGTAATTTTGAAATGGTTTGATTTGAATTCAGTTTTACTTTATCAAAACCTACATAGTTCAACAAACTGTCAATTTGAAGTTGATTTAGCTCTTTTCTTTCATTATTAGGTCCAAAACCATATGCATTTACTAAAACACCAATAGTGGGGTCAAAAAGACCATTTGTTTCCTTATAAATAAGGTTTGACGCATTAAATGTTTCTACAAACATATCATCTACAATAATTGTAGAATCTCCTGCATTTAACTGTGAAATTTTAGAGTCTGATCGATAAGTAGACAATGACATATCAAAAGCCAACAATAACGAATCTATTTGAGCTTTAGAAACCAATTCTTCACTAGCAATATATTTAATTGAATAAGTACTTCCTTGTGCTTCACCTTGAATTACAAAAAATTGACTCTCTTTTTTTTGACAAGAAGCAGTAAGAATTAAGAGTACTAATAGGTTATAAAAGTTCTTTGTAGCCATTGTAATTGATGATATAATCTGAATTAGTATAAATAGGTTTTTCTAAATCTTCTGCATTTGCAATTCCAACTCCTGCAAATAATACTTTTGCTTTTTTTGCTTTTGCATGGCTTATGAATGTTTCAACAAATAAAACATTTGGTTCTTCAGGATTTATAGGATAAGGAACAACCTGAACCATTACAAAATGTAGTGTATTTTGTGTGTCTACACAAACAAATTGAGGATGTTTTTTTAATTGACTGTTTATTGCAATAAACTCAAAACCTTTTTTTTCAAGATCTTTCCCTACATGGTTCATTCCAATTTGATGTAATTCTTGCTCTGTTAACTCTTCCATAATACAAAAGTACAAATTGAATTGATAGAAATAAAAAAACCGATTCATTTCTGAATCGGTTTTTGTGTTTAGAATTATGCACTCTTGTTTTTATAAAATAATCTTTTCTGTTTTAACTTGACCATTTTGAAGTTTTACTTTCACAATCAAAGCTTGATTACTTGATTTTAATGTTGAAATCGTAAATGTGTTAGCATTTATGGTTTTATTCTCATAAAGCTTTCTTCCCAATACATCAAAAACAATAATTTCATTGATGTTCTCTTTTGATGAGTTAACATGAATCTCATTCGAATTAACAAATACATCCATTGTATTTGCATTTGTAAATTCATCAGAACTCAAAGATCCACTTTTATAAACAATCTCAAATCGATTATTGAAAGTTCCCTCTTGTGTTGTAAAACTATATGCAGACGATTTTAAATCATGTATGATATTATTTAATTTATCTTTTATAAATACATCTTGATTATCAAATAAACCATCTACATTTTCTATTGAAATAGTATATGCTCCTGCTGTTAATGCTTTAAGTCCTAATGGAACAATATCTTCATCGTTAAAAGGAAGTGATTTTCCTTGAATTACATATTCTTCGTTATTAACTATATTGTATAGCATTGGTTTTGAAGTATCCAATACCTTAGCATCAATTCCAAAGTCAACTCCATTACTTGCGCCTTCAATATAACCAACCAATATTTGATTGTATGATGTATTTGAATCATTTAAATTCAACCAAATTCTATGTCTTTCTAATGAACTTGTAGACGCATTTCTATAGAATTGAGTACTTACAGAGGCATCTTCTCTTTGTAAATTATTAAAACTTGCTGAACCGGCTGATGTTGCTTGCACATAAAAACCTTGACCCGTTTGTATAGTTCCGTTTGGCACTTTTCCACTTGCAAAAGCAGCAACTCCTCCTGCTCCAGATGTATAGGTAGCAAAGTTATTTTGCGGATAAATTCCTCCACTTGCAGCAGTAGTATTGGTCCAGAAATACAACGCACCAATATTAGTATTATCTGTTAAGAATGTATTTGCATCTACAGGTGACGGATATGGATTTCCAAGTACGTTATAACCTAATCCAACACTTTGATTTACTATTCCATTAATTGGAACACCCGTAAACTGACCGTTGAAAACCGTTGGACCTGTATAGGTATTGTCAGCACGAATCATATAACCTTTTCCAGCAACAAAATTAGTAGTCGCATCAACAGATTGATAAGCTGTAGGCGTATCTACTCCAGTAAATAAATATTCATAGAAACGTGTTGAGACCGTGTTTGGAGAAAAAGCTTGTAATTGCTGACCAACAACTGGTGTAGACCAAGCGGTGTAATCTAAACGATTCATTACAGTAGCATTTCTTTTAACAATAATGCTTCCAGTATTAACTGCTGCATCATCTATTTGACGCAATGCTGCATTATTTTCAACCGTTAATGAAGAGCCAGCAACAACTGTTACATCTCCATCAACAATAAAAGTATCTCCAGAATTAATTGTAACCTGTGCATTATTTGTTATAGTTACTGAACATGCCTCAAGATCTGATGATGATGAATAATTACCTGTAATAGTTACCGAAGTATTTTTTAACGGTGAACCATTAGACCAAGCTGAACCATCCCAAGTAGTTGCAAAATCTCCACAATTAATTCCGTTCGAAGCTCCAACAGCATAACCACCTCTCATTTCCGAAGTAAAACTAGCTTGTAAAACTACATCTGTTCCAAAGGCACTAATACTAACTGGCACTTCTTCTATAACGTAATCTGTAAAATTAGCATAGGTAACGCTGCTTATTGCTGCATCTTTTACTTTAAACATTCTTAATTGAGAACGTAAATTACCAGTTGCTGATTCCCAAGCAGCAATTTCAGCTTCAGTAAAATATAATGAAATTGTAAAGTTACCCGAAGCCGTATCATTTGTAGGGTCTACATAAAAGGTTTTAGATAAGATTCTATTTGCTAGCGCAGGGTCTATAAAATTTGTAATAGCCGCTCCTACAGAAGTATTACTTCTATCAACTTCAATCGTTGTACAACCATAATCAAAGCCAGATGCAGAATTTACAACTGACATTATGTTATTATTTGAAACATCTCTTGAAACAAAATTACCAGATCCAGTAAATGCTGATTGATATAAAGTTGCTGCATTAACTTCGGTTTGTACAAGTGTTGAACTAGTTGCTTGTAATAAAACCGAGTCAAGTAATAATAAACCAACGTTTGTTGCGGAAGTATTATTATGTCTAAATACTAAATATCCTGTCTGACCTGATAAAGCTAATAAATTATTATTTCTTAATTGAGTCGTATTCTCATTAATAACTAAATTTGACTGCACTAAAGTTCCGGCTAAAATAGCCGCTTCTGAAGCTATACTATTTGTAAAGTAAACGCTAAAATTTCCAGCATTTCTTGTTGGACCACCATTATCATAAGCTCCTACTATGTATGACAAATTCACAACACTAGCACCTGAAGGAATTGTAATTTGTGGACTTATTAAATAATTATTTGGATTAGCAGTACTAGTAGCCCCACCAAAATATCCGATTCTTTTCTCAGAATAAACACACGTTCCACTAAGTGTATTAGGAACAGTTCCAAATCCGTCTAGACCCGTAACACTTCCCCAATTTCTTGTATCACCATCACCATCTATAATCAACCATCCAGTTAGATCCTCAAAATCTTCATTAATCAATGTTGAATTTACCGTTAATGTAGGAAGGGTATCATCATTAACAATTGTCATGCTAAAAGTATTTCCGTCAGTATTAGCAACTGCATCTCCACCATTAGCGTTAACCGTAAATGATATAATTAATTCTTCGTCAGATTCTACAACACCGTCATTTAAGACTCTAAAAACTAAGTTTCTATCAGCCGTTGAACCTGATGTAAAAGTAACCGTAGGGGTCATAATTTGAATATCGCTCGCGTCAGCTATTGAAGCTCCATCAATTGAAAAAGTAACTGTTGCGTTAGCAGAAGGAGCTTTCTCAATATTTAAAGGAATCGTAAACTCGGTAAAGCTACAACCGTTTCCTTCAATTACAGATTTAACAGGTCTTGCTTCACAAGCTTCCCTTTTAAATTGAATGTAAGGAGTTGAAACAGGATTACAAACAGTAGAAACGAGCAAATCATCTCTTCTAGGAGAATTCATTAATACTGCAAGCATTCTATCGGATTGATCTTGCGTAAATAGGTTCATACAGGTATCATCTGTATAATCCATATAATTTCTAACCATATCTAAAGTCCCACAAGAGACATGTGTAGTTGGACAACCAAAATTGGCAGCGTCTGATTCAGGCGTATCTGCACAAAAGTCATCGACACCGCAACCACCGTCACCCCATATATGTCGTAATCCAAACATATGTCCTACTTCATGAGTCATCGTTCTTCCTCTATCATAGGGAGCACCATAAGTACCTAAAGGCGCAATAGTTCTTGAACCCCACGTTGTGTAAGCACAAACAACTCCATCAGTCGAAGCTTCTCCAGTAATACAATCTTGAGCTGGCATACCTTCAAGTCCAGAACCAGTTGGAAACTGAGCATAGCCTAATACACCTGCCAAATCGCCTCCAAAGTTGTAAGTCCACATATTTAGATATTTAGTAGGATCCCAAATAGTAACAGCCTTATTTGCTTCAACAGCAGCACCATCATATGAAGCAGCAGTAAAGAATCTTCTATCTATTCCGTTTGTAGGGTTTCCATTTGGATCAACTTGCGCCATACAAAATTCAATCATTGTATCTACACCAGCACCATCACCAGGAGTTCCTGTCATTTTTCTAAAATCTTCGTTGAAAACTTGGATTTGAGATAAAACTTGAGCATCGGAAATATTTTCATTTCCAATACCTGTTTCATTATGAATAATATGCACTACAACCGGAATTGTAATTACAGATGGCATTCTACCCAAGCGCTTTAATCTTTTAACTTCTTGTATTTTTGGAGCCAACCATTCCTCAAATTCTTGTGTTGATTTTCTATTAGGATATTTTGCTTTAAGCAAAGCTTCATTTTGATTAGAATAACATCTAATAACTCCATTTGGATCAATTTCATTTTCTGGAATTTGAACTGATCTCCCAAATTGTTTTAGGGATTTTTTATTTTTCTCTAATGTTTTATTATTTTGAGCCGAAACAAAAGTTAAAGCTGAAAATATAAAAACAAAAAAAAGTAGGTATTTTTTTTTCATTTTTTAAGTGATTTGGTTAAATAACTATGCAATATAGAATAAAATAGATTTATTTCAAAAACAGTATAAAAATTTTATGAATTGTTTAATTATGAAAACATGATTAAAAAGAACTTCTAAACACAAAAAACCGATTCATTTCTGAATCGGTTTTTTGTGTTTATAGAAATATTTATTTTTTATAAAATAATCTTTTCTGTTTTAACTTGACCATTTTGAAGTTTTACTTTCACAATCAAAGCTTGATTACTTGCTTTTAATGTTGAAATCGTAAATGTGTTAGCATTTATGGTTTTATTCTCATAAAGCTTTCTTCCCAATACATCAAAAACAATAATTTCATTGATGTTCTCTTTTGATGAGTTAACATGAATCTCATTCGAATTAACAAATACATTCATTGTATTTGCATTTGTAAATTCATCAGAACTCAAAGATCCACTTTTATAAACAATCTCAAATCGATTATTGAAAGTTCCCTCTTGTGCTGTAAAACTATATGCAGACGATTTTAAATCATGTATGATATTATTTAATTTATCTTTTATAAATACATCTTGATTATCAAATAAACCATCTACATTTTCTATTGAAATAGTATATGCTCCTGCTGTTAATGCTTTAAGTCCTAACGGAACAATATCTTCATCGTTAAAAGGAAGTGATTTTCCTTGAATTACATATTCTTCGTTATTAACTATATTGTATAGCATTGGTTTTGAAGTATCCAATACTTTAGCATCAATTCCAAAGTCAACTCCATTACTTGCGCCTTCAATATAACCAACCAATATTTGATTGTATGATGTATTTGAATCATTTAAATTCAACCAAATTCTATGTCTTTCTAATGAACTTGTAGACGCATTTCTATAGAATTGAGTACTTACAGAGGCATCTTCTCTTTGTAAATTATTAAAACTTGCTGAACCGGCTGATGTTGCTTGCACATAAAAACCTTGACCCGTTTGTATAGTTCCGTTTGGCACTTTTCCACTTGCAAAAGCAGCAACTCCTCCTGCTCCAGATGTATAGGTAGCAAAGTTATTTTGCGGATAAATTCCTCCACTTGCAGCAGTAGTATTGGTCCAGAAATACAACGCACCAATATTAGTATTATCTGTTAAGAATGTATTTGCATCTATAGGTGACGGATATGGATTTCCAAGTACGTTATAACCTAATCCAACACTTTGATTTACTATTCCATTAATTGGAACACCCGTAAACTGACCGTTGAAAACCGTTGGACCTGTATAGGTATTGTCAGCACGAATCATATAACCTTTTCCAGCAACAAAATTAGTAGTCGCAGCAACAGATTGATAAGCTGTAGGCGTATCTACTCCAGTAAATAAATATTCATAGAAACGTGTTGAGACCGTGTTTGGAGAAAAAGCTTGTAATTGCTGACCAACAACTGGTGTAGACCAAGCGGTGTAATCTAAACGATTCATTACAGTAGCATTTCTTTTAACAATAATGCTTCCAGTATTAACTGCTGCATTATCTATTTGACGTAATGCTGCATTATTTTCAACCGTTAATGAAGAGCCAGCAACAACTGTTACATCCCCATCAACAATAAAAGTATCTCCAGAATTAATTGTAACCTGTGCATTATTTGTTATAGTTACTGAACATGCTTCAAGATCTGATGATGATGAATAGTTACCTGTAAAAGTTACCGCTGTAATTTTACTTGGCACTCCATTAGACCAAACGGAACCATCCCATGATGACGTTTCTGTTCCACATAAAAATTCTGCTCTTACAGCAAAATCATAAACAGACTCGTTAGCATCATCATTATTAATTACAATAGTCGCATTTTTAACTCCTAAAGATTGAGGATTAAAAACAACATCAAAAGTAACAGAACCGTCAGTTGGAACAATATACGGAAGACTAATATTTGCAATACTAAAGTCTGTTGAATTAATTCCAGATAAAGAAATTGAACTTACATTTAAGGCAGTTTGACAATTCTCATTATAGATTGTAAATGTTTTAGTTTCTGACGCACTTGCAACTACTCCGAAATCTGAATCATCAGTTAAAACCGGAGTTGAATCTCCATCAACTATATCAAAATTATTACCTTTTACATTAATTTCAGGTAATAATAAATAGGCTGGAATATCAAAAGCCTCTACTTGATCAGTCCTATTATTTGAACTGTTTTGTCTTGCACTAAAACCTAACCCTCTAGCTGCAAAAGCATTCCAAATCAAACATTGATTCGCTCCACCATATAAAGCAACATCAGCAGCTAATATTGCATCTCTACCATCCTGAAAACCAGGGCTACATGGCTGTAATTTCATACCTTCGATTACCAAATGCATTGCCATATTATTCCCTCCAGTTCCATTATAAACATCTGAATCAAAGCCGTATTTATCTATCATTGCCCAGGTCATATCCCAAAGCATTGTACACCATACGAAACCAATTCCATGAGGTTGTGATATTGCTCCAGTATTATTAGTTGATGCATAAGTAAAGTTATTAATGGCAAAATTAGTGGTATACGGAGCAGGACGTATTCCTCCTCCACTTGTTGACTCACCAATTGCATAAGTCCCTATTCCTCTTGAATCAGTAGCTTGATCCCCAGGTTCTATCGTAAGCATTAAAGCTAACCAATCAGACCAACCTTCACCCATTTGCTCTGCATTACCTAAACAACCAGCAGCAGCAGGACCGCCCGTTAATCTATTTGACACACCATGCCCGTACTCGTGAGCAATAATTCCATTGTCTAAATCACCATCTAATTGAAATCCGCTTGGCGGAACGTCTAGAAGAGTTGCATTAACTGTTTGTGACAACATTTGTGTTAAAATTGTATTACCATCAATATCTGAAATCATCACAGATGGAATTGTAATTGTAGCGTCAGCGCCACCCATTACTATAGGACTTCCAGCTGCATTATTAATCATTATTACTGCAACAGCACCAGCATTTTGAGCAGCTTTTACTTTTATTACAAATGAACAAGTTCCTCTTCTAATTACTGCTATTTTACCATTCAAAGCTGCTGCATTTGTAATAACCTCACAGCCATCATCAGTTGGAGCCGTATTGTCTATCACAAGTACCAAATCACTTGTCAAAGGCGAAGTTGGGACTGGCGCTCCAAATCCTGCAGGAATTGCATTATATCCGCCTGAAATGCCAGCAGGTGTATTTATCGTTAATTTATCTATTGGAGAACTCGTTGGGGCTGACCATAAGAACATTTGCATTCTTGGCGCCCCACCATCAGCAGGAGTACCAAAATTTGCATTATTAAGGCCGCTGCCATCTTGGGCGTCAGCAATTACAGCATCGTTTCCTGCTCCGCCTCTTCCATAATTATTTGTTTGAAAGTTACCACTAGCATCATCAAATCCATATTGATACCATACATCATGCATAATATTATTCATATAGAATAAATTAGTTATAGCTGCATTTTGATATCCTGCTGGAGCTTGATTTAAATTCATTGGAAAATCAAAATTTAGAGATGCCCCTCCACTTGGAGCACTTCCAAAACCATTATTTCCATTTGCATCTTCTTGAGCATAAACATTATTACCTCTTGTAATAGTATATTCTGCTCCAGCAACACCATTAGTATCATGCCAACCAAAAGGTGATGCAACTGCATCATATGGACCTACAACCAACACATCACTTCCGTGATTTGGACTTTCAATTGGGATCGGAAAAACTCTATATTGATCTGTTGTAGGAGGAATTAAAAGCGAATTATAATTTACAGCTTTTTCATCCTTAATTTGAGAAAATTGTTTTGCTTTCTTATTATGATTTAAATGCTCACAAGTTCCAAAATTACAACTAACAACCCAATCTGTTTTATCTATAATTTTACCCGAAAGAGCATCAACTCTTACACTCCACCAATGTTGTTGGTCCAGTGTATAAATACTTAAATCCCAAACTAAATTAATCCCTCCATTTTCAATAGGCTGGAACATTAATTTAACAGGTATATTTTCTAAAGAAACTCCTGCAGTATTAAAAACAAACTTTTTTGAAGATTCTGCAGTAATAATTTTTAGATCATCAACTTTATTTAAACCTAATTGATCCGCAGCATTTTCTATAGCTTGAAAAGGTGTAATTTGAGGATGAGTAGTATTAACTCTTGAGGCAATATTTTTTTCTAATCTATTACCAAAACTCAAAATTCTTTTTTCTAAAATATTAAAATTTGCAACCGCATTGTAAATCTCAATACCTTGATATTGTTGTCTAATATAGACATGAGTTACTTTTGATTTTTTAGATGTAGTTTGATCTGTAACAATCCAATCTTTAATTTCTTCATCAGAAAGACCAATCTCATTTTGATTATCTTTTAAATATTTACTAACTATAGCGTTATTATCTTGGGAAAAAACAACACTGTTCATTAGTAAAAACATAAAAATAATAAAGTAATTATTTTTCATATTTTAAATGGTTAAGTTTTTTATTTGAAGCAATTTACAATAATTTATTTGTAAAAAAAAACCGATTCATTTCTGAATCGGTTTTACTATATTAACCTCCAAAGTCATCAAAACGGATGTTATCTGGATCTAATCCGAAATCTTCACCCATTTTCTGAACGGCATTGTTCATCATTGGCGGACCACAGAAATACAATTCAATATCTTCTGGGTTTTCGTGGTTTGATAAATAATTATCAATTACCACATTATGAATAAACCCAACAAAACCATCTCCTTCTCCATTAACTCCATCTTTGATTTTCCAATTATCCTCAGGTTGTGGCTCAGATAATGCTAGATAAAACTTAAAGTTAGGAAAATCCTTCTCTAACGCTCTGAAATGATCTGTATAGAATAATTCACGCTTAGATCGACCACCATACCAATATGTTACTTTTCTTCCTGTCTTAATTGTACGGAATAAATGATATAAATGAGAACGCATTGGCGCCATTCCTGCTCCTCCTCCTACATACAGCATTTCTGCATCAGACTCATTGATGAAAAATTCTCCATAAGGACCAGAAACCACAACTGGATCACCTGCTTTTCTTGAGAAAATATACGAAGATGCAATACCTGGATTGACTTTTGCCCATCCATTGATGTTTCTATCCCAAGGCGGAGTAGCGACACGTACATTCAACATAATCTTTCTTCCTTCAGCTGGGTAAGAAGCCATAGAGTATGCTCTTTCCACTAAGTCATCATTTTTCATTACTAATGGCCATAAATTAAATTTATCCCATTCAGCTTTGAACTTTTCAGGTTCACCTGGATGCTCTTCAGGGTGAGCAGAAATATCTATATCAGAATACTTAATTTCACACTTAGGAATTTCAATTTGAATATATCCACCTGCTTCATAATGCATATCTTCAGGTAACTCAACAATAAATTCTTTAATAAAAGACGCAACGTTGTAGTTAGAATATACTTTAGCTTCGAATTTTTTAATTCCAAATACCTCTTCAGGAACTTCAATAATCATATCTGCCTTAACTTTTACTTGGCATCCTAAACGCCAACCTTCAGCTAGTTCTTTTCTTGAAAAGTGAGGAGTTTCTGTAGGCAGAGCTTCTCCTCCACCTTCTTTGACAATACACTTACACTGAACACAAGTTCCACCTCCACCACAAGCAGAAGGTAAAAATATTTTACTTGAACCTAAAGTAGAAAGTAATGTATTACCAGAACCTACTTCAATTTCATTTTCTCCGTTTATTTTAATTTTAACAGGACCAGACGGTACTAATTTAGCTTTTGCGAATAATATTACCGCAACTAAAACTAATAATAAAATTAAAAACGCTATAACCGTTACACTGACTAAACCAGTAGTACTTATTTCTAAAGCTATCATAATTATTCTTGTACTGTTTTGGTTAATGAATCGTTTACTGTTTCAACAACTGTAGAATCTACTACTACCTCAACAACTTCTGTTGTAGACGGAGTAACATTTTCAACTAGCTCTTTTTTAGGCTCAGCACTATCTCCTCCTGAAAGCATTCCTCCAAAAGACATAAAACCAATTGCCATTAAACCTGTTAATATAAATGTCATACCTAAACCTCTGAAAGCTGCTGGCACATTCGAATATCTGATTTTTTCTCTAATTGCTGCAATTGCAACAATAGCTAAAAACCATCCAATTCCTGAACCTACACCGTAAACAGTTGCTTCGGTAATGTTGTTAAATTCTTTTTGTTGCATGAATAATGATCCTCCAAGAATAGCACAATTTACCGCGATTAAAGGTAAAAAGATACCTAATGATGTATATAAAGCTGGTGCAAATTTTTCAACAATCATCTCTACTAATTGTACCATTGTAGCAATAGTAGCAATAAAAAGAATGAAAGTTAAGAAACTTAAGTCATATTCTGCATACTCAGGTCCCATCCAAACTAATGCACCTGGTCTCAATAAATATTGATCTAATAAAAAGTTTAATGGAACTGTTACTAACATTACGAAAATAACTGCTGCTCCAAGACCTACTGCTGTAGATACCTTTTTAGAAACTGCTAAGTATGAACACATTCCTAGGAATGTTGCAAATACCATATTATCAATAAAGATTGATTTTAAAAATAATTGTAATAATTCCATTTCTTAGTTTGTTTCTATTAGACTTTTATTTCTTGAACGTTGGAATCCAATAATTAATCCTAATGTAATAAGCGCCATTGGTGCTAACAACATAAAACCATTATTTTCATACCCTATAGAGTATAGTCCCGTTTTCTCAACTGGATCACCAAATACTGGGAAACCTAATAATTTTCCAGAACCTAATAATTCACGAAAGAAACCAACTACTACTAAAATTAATCCATATCCTGCAGCATTTCCAATTCCATCCAAGAAAGATTTCCAAGGTCCGTTTCCTAAAGCAAAAGCCTCAAAACGACCCATGATGATACAGTTTGTAATGATTAATCCGATGAATACTGAAAGTTTTTTCGCTAAATCTGGAACATACGCTTTCAATGTTAAATCTACAAGTATTACTAGAGCAGCAACTACTACTAGTTGAGCAATAATACGAATTGCAGAAGGAATAATATTTCTCATTAATGAAATAACTACGTTACCTGCAGCTAAAACGAACATTACAGACAATGCCATAATGATTGAAGCTTTTAATTCGGCAGTAATTGCTAAAGCAGAACAAATTCCTAATACTTGAACCGTAATAGGGTTACTGTCTGTAAGCGGGTCTTTAACTAAACCTATATTCTTTTTTGAGAACAATGGCTCTTTTTCTGTGTTTTTATTTTCTGCCATAGTTTATTTTTTTAAAGTTTCGAAATAAGGCAAGTACAACTTAATTCCAGAGTTTAACATTGCTCCAACTCCATTACCTGTAATTGTCGCACCTGAAATTGCATCTACTTGATTATCTGTTTTATCTTCATTATTTGGATCACCGTTTGACTTAGAAATTTCAACCGACTTGTAATTCCCTGAAGCATCAAAAAGCATTTCACCTTTAAAATCATCTTTAAAGAATGATTCTGTAATGTTAGCACCTAAACCAGGCGTTTCACCTTTATGGTCAAAATACACACCGTTAATACTTTTTAGGTCATCATTTAAAGCGATGTATCCCCAAATTGCATCCCAAAGTCCATTACCTCTTACTGGTACGATGTAAATTTTCTTTCCATCTTTCTCACCAACAAATAAAGGTAATTTTTGAACTAAACCTTGTTTAGCATTATCTAATTCTTTCTTTATATTAATTAAGTACGCTTCTTTATCTTCAGTAACTTTTTCACCTTCGATAACGAATTGTTGTTTAATATATTGATTGAATGTTTCTGTAGCATTGGTTCTGTCTGAATCGACACCCATTGCACTTAAAATATCCATTTGCGTTTTAACTTTATCATTGTTATCGCGCATTTCTTTTGTAGCATTTGCAAAAAATGCCAATAAAGAACCTACTACTAATACTAATATTACTGAAAAAATAATAGTATATGAATTTGTATCTGTACGTTTAGTTGACATAATTAAGCAGTTTTTGTGTTTAAACGTTTCATTCTTCTTTTCACATTTCCTTGTACCACATAATGGTCAATTGTTGGTGCGAAAACGTTCATTAATAAAATCGCCATCATAACACCTTCTGGATAAGCAGGGTTGAAAACACGAATTAGAATACTAATGAAACCAATTAAGAATCCGTAAATGATTTTTCCTTTATTTGTTTGCGCTGCAGAAACAGGATCTGTTGCCATGAACACAATACCAAAAGCTAAACCACCTACTAATAAGTGTTGCCAAAATGGGAAAGCCATTAATCCGTAGAATTTACTTGATTCAGTGATAATGCCAGCATCAACAATTCCGTTAAAGATTAATCCCATTACAACAGCTCCAATTACTGAAGAAATCATAATTCTAGCACTTCCAATTCCAGCGAAAATTAACCAAGCAGCTCCTAATAAAATTAAGAATGTTGAAGTTTCTCCTACAGAACCTGGAATCATTCCAAAAAACATTTCAGACCAAGTGAAATCTGGCGTATGATTAGCAGCTAAAGTACCTAAAATTGTTTCTCCTGAAATAGCATCTACTCCATTTGCTTTAGTTACTCCGTCAACAGCTCCGTGAACCCAAACTTTATCTCCAGACATCCAAGCTGCCCAGTTAAAGAATAAGAATGCACGAATTGTTAAAGCAGGATTTAGAACATTCATTCCAGTTCCACCAAATAATTCTTTTCCAATTACAACCCCAAATGCTACTGCAACAGCAAGCATCCATAAAGGCAAATCAACTGGAACAATAAGTGGCACAAGCATTCCTGTTACAAGGTAACCTTCTTCTACTTCATGTTTATTAACTGTCGCAAAAATAAACTCAATACCTAAACCAACACCGTATGAAACGATTAATAAAGGAAGGATTTTTTGAGCTCCAATTAATAAGTTATCTAGTGTCCAGAATTCGCTAGATAAAAAAGCGATTCCTTCTGGAAAACCATTTATTTGTGAATAATGCTGAAAACCAGCATTAAACATACCGAAAATTAAAACTGGCACCATTGCCATAATTACCGTGTTCATAACACGTTTTAGATCGGTTGCATCTTTAATATGAGTACCGTTATGAGTAGTCATATTAGGTAAATAAAGGAATGTATGCAAAGCATTAAAGCTCTGCTCCATCTTAGTACCTTTGTACTTTTCCTTTAAGTTATGTAAATTTTGTTTCAATCCCATTATAGTGATTTTTTAAATTTCTTGAAGATTAACCTACTTCTTTTATCATTATATCTAATCCGTGTCTAACAATTGCTTGGTGCTCTTGTTTAGAAACGCAAATATATTCTGTAAGTGCAAAATCTTCTGGTGCAACTTCATAAATACCCAAAGCTTCCATTTGATCAATATCTTTTACTAAAATTGCTTTTAATAATTGAATAGGATAAATATCTAGTGGGAATACTTTTTCATAATCGCCAGTAAGAACAAAAGCTCTATGCTCACCATTAGTATTTGTATTTAAATCGTATTTTTTATTTGGAGTTAAAAACGAAAACATATTCGCTCTATAAACACTAAATTTATTAGGTCTAGGAATATTCCAACCAAAGAAATCATAATCATCTCCTTCAGGAATTGAAGTAACAGTATTTGAATAAAAACCTAAGAAACCATCTTTTGATTTTTTATCTCCAGTTAAAACATCACCACTAATAATTCTATAATTACCATCTTTTAAGTTACCTGCAACAACATCAGCCATTTGAGCACCAATTGTAACATTTACATAAGAAGGTTTATTAAAACCAGTTCCTGCTAAAGCAACTGTTCTTTGTAAGTTTAATTTTCCTGTTAAGAACAACTCTCCAATAATTGCAACATCTTCCATTTGGATAGTCCAAACTTTTTCCCCTTTGTTAATTGGGTCGATTTTTGCAATTTGAGTTGAAACTAATCCAATTGGATGAACACCTTGACCTTTATGAACAGAAACTCCGTCAACATTTGGCATAAAATCTGCCGATGGAGAAACAGTTACATGAACTTGACCAGAAGTCAATTTTGTCAAAGCTGTAAAACCAGCAGCCAAAGCATCTTGTTTTCCATTCATGGTGAAATTTAAATCCGCTGCCAATGGAGCAGAGTTAATACCAGAAACAAAAATAGCTTTTGGAACATCAGCTGAATTTGCTACAACATCGTAAGGACGTTGTTTAACAAATGGCCAACAACCAGAAGCCAACAAGTGCGCTTTTACTTCTTCTGATGATAAATCTTTAGGATTTTTCTTGCTATGCTCTACATGGTTATCTTGAAAATCAGCAGCGATAAGAATTTCTAAAATAACTCTTTTTTCACCTCTTTTGATTTCTTGAATAGTTCCACTTACAGGAGAAACAAATTTTACTGACTCATCAATTTTTGAGTAGAAAATTACTTCTCCAGCTTTTACAATCGCACCCTCTTTTACTGTCATTTTAGGAGTAACTCCATGAAAATCAGAAGGTTTAATAGCATAGACTTTCGATCGGTTAGCGTCAGATTTTGAATTTTCTGCCTCACCTTGCAACTTAAGGTCTAAACCTTTTTTTATTCGAATGTCTTTTGACATGTGTATTGAAGATATGGTTAGTACTATTTTATAAAACGTGCAAATTTAAATAATTAGGTAACACGATACCAAAAATATAGCCACTCATTTTTGTTATTTATAATAATTCTAAACTGAATTAAAAATAGAATTACAGCATAAAATTTGTATTAACATTTAGAGAATTCTTATTTTTACATTCATTAACAATGATTACATGCGCAAAATTCTAATTACTTTATTATCAATAGCTTTAAATTTAGTTTGTTATTCGCAAGTTGAAAACGAAATTCAACCTCCATTTAACATTAAAACCGTTGCGTTTACACAAAACAGCAACAATATTACACCTTTTGTTAAGCTAGGAGAAAGTTTTGCTTTGGAATTTGATGATTTATATGGCAATGAAGCGGATTATTATTACACTATAACGCTTTATAATTATGATTGGACAGAAAGCTCTTTAGTAAAACAAGAATATCTAACAGGATTAGATAATCAAAGAATTATGAATTATGAAAACTCATTCAACACCTTACAACAATATTCACATTACACACAATCATTCCCAAATAAATTTAACAGGATTACAAAAAGCGGAAATTATATTATCAAAATATTTAATGACGAACAAGAAATTGTTTTCTCAAAAAAAATAATCATTTATGAAGATATTGTCAGCGCAAGCTTATTAGTAAAAAGAGCACGTGATTTTGAATCGCTGAACGAAAAACAAAATTTAGAATTAACAATAAATTATGGCGAAAGAATTCTTCAAAATCCAATTAAAAATGTAAAAGTTTCTTTTTTTCAAAACGGTAATTGGAACACTGCGATTCATAATGTTAAACCTCAATATACGCTAGGAACTGAATTAATATACAGGTACAATCAAGAGACTCAATTTTGGGCAGGAAATGAATTTTACACCTTAGACAATTCTAACATTCGAAACAACAACAATTCCGTTGCTATGGTTACTGCAGGTGATATTTACAACTCTCACCTGTACATCAATTACGCTAGAAAAAACAAACAATACACTTATTTTCCAGATTTTAACGGAAATTTTTACAGTGTAAATATCAATTCTCAACTCCCACAAACAGAAGCCGATTACGCATGGGTTTATTTTACACTTGAAGCCCCAAATTATTTCTTAGATAAAGACATTTATATTAATGGCATGTTTAATAATTACAATTTAAATGATGAGAATAAATTAATATACAATGCCGAAAAAGGACTTTTCGAAAAAGCAATTTTATTAAAACAAGGATATATCAACTACCAATATATAGTTGCAGACACTAAAAAAATTATTGATTTTGAAAACGCAATTGATGGAAACTATTATCTAACCGAAAACAACTATGTTGCAATAATATATTATAGAGGAAATAATGATAGAACAGACCAAGTAATAGGAATCACTAAATCAAATAGCGAAACAATTAGAAACTAAGATGACCAAAAGAAAAAGCATTTCTTATAGAAGCGACAAATGTCTAAATTGCAATACATCTTTAGACATAAGTGAGAAATATTGTCATTTTTGCGGTCAATTAAACTCGACCAAAAAATTAACTATATTCGATTTTTTGGAAGAGTTTTTTTCAAACTTTTATGCGTATGATTCTAAAATAAGAAATACTTTATTATTTCTATTTAGCAAACCTGGGTATGTTGCAAAACAAATTGTAGATGGAAAAAGACAAACATTTGCCAATCCATTTAGGTTATTCTTAAGCGTTTCTTTGATATTATTTATTTCCTACAACTTCAACAACACTTTCGATTTCAACAAAAACAATGAACCAATAAACGAAGTGAATAATTTGAACAAAGAATTAAAAGAAAAAGATAGTATTAGTATAAATATAGCTGGAGAAGAATCAAAAATATCTGTAATGGATCAATTAGGTTTAAATCAAGAATTTCATGCTGATTCTATTTATACCAGATCTGACTTAGAAAAAAATCTATTAGGAACAACTTACTATAGAGTTACATCGTTTAGGAATTACCATAACAAACATGAAAAAATTAAAACTCCAAATGCTTTAATAAATTTAGGTTATGAAGACACGAGGCTAAATCAATTTATTTATAACAAAGCTCAAAATTTTAAATCCAATGATATTGAGAATGAAATCACAAACTATTTTGTTTCTAAACTTCCTTTTTTAATATTCTTAGCACTACCCTTACTAACTATTATATTTTGGCTTGTTTTTTATAATAAAAAATATACCTATGCAGAAGTTCTAGTTTTTACTTATACTTTTTATACTTTTATTTTCATATCACTGCTATTATTGGAACTAGTAAAATATTTAAACGAAGACTTGTCAATCATTTTAAAATCAATATGCTTTATCTTAATTTTTCCAATCTACTTATATAAATCTTTAAGATATTTTTATGAAACTAGTCGTTGGAAAACCATTTTTAAATTTGTACTTTTGAATTTATTATTTTTGCCAGCTATATTAATTACATCCTTTCTTGTAATTTCAGTTGCACTATTATTCTTTTAATTAATGGTAACACAAATAACAAAAGGTATAAAAATTTCAGTTTTAACTAGTTTTGAAGGAACTTACTTCAAAAACTATAAGATTCATTTTGCCTTTAGTTACCAAATTACAATTGACAATCAAAGTAAGGACTCGGTTCAACTTAATTCAAGACATTGGGAAATATACGATGCTTTAAACAACAAAGAAATTGTAGACGGTGAAGGTGTTGTTGGTAAAAAACCAGTTATTAAACCTGGAGAATCTCACACATATTCTTCTGGTTGTTTACTAGCTTCTCCTATTGGAGCTATGAATGGTTATTACAACATGGTAAACTTTACCTCAACAAAAAGCTTTAAAGTAATTATACCAACTTTCCGATTTAGTGCACCTTTTGCATTAAACTAATTCTCTATGACTTAAAAGTCAGCAATCCTTGTTACAAAAAATTGATTATTTTTTATTAAATTTGCTTACCAAAAATTTAATAATACTAAAAATAATAATATTATGTCAAAAGGATTTTTTAATGTCCCAAAAGCAGTAAACGAACCAGTAAAATCATATGCTCCTGGATCTCCTGAAAGAGAAAGAGTATTAGCTGCATATGATGAAATGTGGAATGCAAAAATTGATGTTCCTTTATATATTGGTTCTGAAGAAATAAGAACTGGAAATACTAGAACAATGTCAGCTCCTCATGATCACCAACACATTGTTGGAACATATCATTTAGCTGAAAAATCTCACGTAGAGAAAGCAATTAGCAATGCCTTGGAATCTAGAACTAAATGGGCAGCCATGTCTTGGGAAAGTAGAGCTGCAATATTTTTAAAAGCTGCTGAATTAATTGCAGGACCTTACCGTGCGAAAATTAATGCTGCAACAATGATTGCACAATCTAAAACTATTCATCAAGCTGAAATTGACGCATCATGTGAATTGATTGACTTTTTACGTTTTAACGTAGAGTACATGACTCAAATTTACAAAGAACAACCTGGTTCCGATTCTACGACTTGGAATAGAGTTGAACACAGACCTCTAGAAGGATTCGTTTACGCTATTACTCCATTTAACTTTACAGCTATTGCAGCAAATTTACCAGCTAGTGCAGCTATGATGGGAAATGTTGTTGTTTGGAAACCTAGTGATAGTCAAATATTTTCTGCGAAAGTTATTATTGATATTTTTAAAGAAGCTGGAGTACCAGACGGTGTTATTAATGTAATTTACGGTGACCCTGTTATGGTAACTGAAACCGTTTTAGCTAGTCCAGATTTCGCTGGATTACATTTCACAGGTTCAACACATGTATTTAAAGATTTATGGGCAAAAATTGGAGGAAATATTCATAATTATAAAACATACCCAAGAATTGTAGGTGAAACAGGAGGAAAAGACTTTATTGTTGCACACCCTTCTGCAAACGTAAAACAAGTTGTTACCGGAATTACAAGAGGAGCTTTTGAATTTCAAGGACAAAAATGCAGTGCTGCTTCAAGGGTTTATATCCCACAAAGTATGTGGCCAGCAGCAAAAGAGCAATTAATTGCAGATGTAAAATCGATGAAAATGGGATCTCCTGCAGACATGAAGAACTTTATTACTGCAGTAATTCATGAAGGTTCATTTGACAAATTAGCTAGTTATATTGACCAAGCTAAGAAAGATAGTGATGCTGAAATTATTGTAGGTGGAAACTACGATAAATCTAAAGGTTATTTTATTGAACCAACCGTTATCGTAACTACAAACCCAAAATACAAAACAATTGAAACTGAATTATTCGGACCAGTTGTTACTCTATATATTTATGAAGATACTAAATGGGCTGACACATTAAAATTAGTAGATGAAACTTCTGAGTACGCCTTAACTGGAGCTGTTTTTAGTGGATGTAGATATGCAATTGAAGAAGCTACTATAGCTCTACAGAATTGTGCAGGTAATTTTTACATAAATGATAAGCCAACAGGAGCTGTAGTAGGATGCCAACCATTCGGTGGAGCTCGTTCATCAGGAACAAATGACAAAGCGGGTTCAATCTTAAATCTTTTAAGATGGGTTTCTCCAAGAACCATCAAAGAAACTTTTGTAACACCTGAACATTATAGTTACCCTTTCTTAGGATAATTCTTAAAAAAAAGAACTAAAGCTTGTCAGAAATGACAAGCTTTTTTTTTGACTGTTATCGACAATTCTCAACATTTTAACGTTTTTTTTCGAAAAGAATAAAAAAATCATAAAAATTTTATAAATTGTTAAAGAATTTTATTATGCACGCATATAAAATTGTAAAATTTAGACTATTTATGAAAAAAATTACAACACTATTAACCATTTTTATTGTAAGTTTTGCGTACGCTCAAAAAAACTCTAACCCAGAGAATATGTTTGAGTTATTAAAAAACTACACAGAAACTAAAATATTATACAATCAGGTTGCGCCAGTTTCTGAAGCAACAAATATTAAAAAAGAAGGCATAGAGAATTTATACTACATGCAAGTGTATTATGAAATGCAAAGAGCTGATTATTTAAAGCGTCTCCCTAAATTAGAGGTTTTAGAAAAAGAATCACAACGTGGTATTGCAAAAAAATACGTTCCATTATCTCTATTAATTAGCGAATTCGAGTCAATTAAACCAGAGATAAAAACAAACAATCAACTTCATCTTAATTCAAACAATCAGTATGAGATTACAGATACTTCAATTGATTATTTTGACAAGTATTCAATAGGAATTGCTTCACCTTTAATTAATAAGTTCAAAGGGACTAATGTTACTTTTATATTAAACAGCGATTTCATTTTCAATTCTACACAGAAAAGGATTTCAAAAATAGAAATCAACTTTAATAATGGAGAAGGTTGGAAAAAAATAATTGAGAACAAAGGAATTGAAATAAATTATAATTCAATTGGAAAAAAAACAATTGATTTTAAAATTACACTTTCTAATGGAGAGGTATTTAGACATAGTAACACGATTACTATTCAAGAAAAAGCAATACCATTAGATAGAAACACAAATATTTCTCATAGATCACCATCTACAGTCTCTCCACTAACAAGTATCACTTCAACTATAACCTATCAAGGAGTTGATGAAACTTCGGCACATGCTGGCGTTGGTGAATTTCAAATTTATTATGATCATGAAGCAGGATTATTAGATAAACCAATTATAATTTTAGATGGTTTTGACCCAGCTGACGGTAGAGATGTTCCAAGTATTTATTCGCTTTTAAATTATGGATCTCCTGTTCAAAATTTGGGAGAATCAGTCAGAAACGAAGGTTACGACGTTGTAGTATTAAATTTTCCCCTATATACCAGACCAGATGGAATTACTAATATTGATGGAGGTGTAGACTACATACAAAGAAATGCTAGAGTCTTGATTGAATTAATCAATTATATAAATGCCAATAAGGTTGGAGACCAAGAGTTAGTCATTATTGGCCCAAGTATGGGAGGATTAATCTCGAGAATGGCCTTGCGTTACATGGAGATGAATGGCATGGACCACAAAACAAGATTATGGCTTTCATTTGACTCTCCTCATTTAGGAGCAAATGTGCCTATTGGAATGCAACATATGTTTAATTATTTAGCTTATGACGGCGATATATCAGACCTAACAGTAAGAGCGATTGTAGACTCAATGCTAAAAAGCCCTGCTGCAAGACAAATGCTTATTGATCATTTTGAAGGACATTTACAAAGCGGTAGTTTAACTGACTTTAACACAGCGTCCGCTTCATTATTGCCAACAGGACACCCAACATATAGAAATATATTTCAAAATGAATTAAACACTATAGGATTTCCTCAAAATTGTAGAAAAATTGCTATTTCTAATGGAGCAGGGAATGGAACTATGACAGGAACCCCTGGAATGACTGTTTTGAACGGATTAGACGTTCCTGATAGCTCTGGATTTACAAGAGCTCTTTTAGATTTAAATTTTACACCAGCAGCTAATGGAAACATAAGAGTGAGTAGAGTTCGAAAACAAGCTTGGACGTTATTTTGGTTAACAATAGGTACCGGACAAACAAATGCAAGGTCATTTAGTTATACTGCAGGATTAGACTCTGCACCAGGAGGAAAATTTGACATTGAGGCATTGGCAGCATCAGCTGGATCAAACCCAACATTAACTCGTTTTCTTAATGCAATGACTATAAAACAGTTTGACTTTATTCCTGCTCAAAGCTCTTTAGGAATCACATCAACAAATGATTGGTATTCAAACATAACAACCAGTACAACAACGGCTTTTGACGCATATTATATTCCAACAGCAAACGAATTTCATGTTACATTAACTCCAAACAACGTTATATTTGCATTTGACGAAATAACAAACCCACAATTAAAATGCCCTTCTATTACTACATGGAATGGAACAACTTGGAGTAATGGCTTACCAGCGAAAGATAAGCAAGTTGCATTTTCTGGAAATTATACATCTTCTTCAGATATTGAAGCATGCTCAATCTCTGTAACAGGAACAGCTGTAGTTAATTTTCAATCTGGACACAACTTAACTGTTAGAGGTGGAATTACAGTAGCAAGTGGAGCTAAATTAGCAATGGCTAACAATGCAAATATTTATCAAATTGAAGAATTAGAAAATACTGGTAATGTTGAAGTAAACAAAACAATATCATTAAAAAGACAAGATTATGTTGGTTGGTCTTCACCAGTTGCTAATCAAAACTTATTATCGTTTTCTCCAGCAACCTTAAGCAATAGGTTTTACCAATATATTCCTACCGGAACAACAACACCAACAGCATATTCAAGTATAGATCCTTCTACAAATAGTTTTTCTGCAGGTAACGGGTATTTAATTCGAGCTGAAAACACAATGCCATCAACAACAACTAGTTGGAATGGGAAATTTACAGGAACACCTTATAATGGAAGAACAAATATTAACATTATTAATGGAGGAACAGGTTTAGGTTTCAATTTAATTGGAAATCCTTATCCTTCTCCTTTAAACATTCAAGAGTTTATTGTTGGAAATACTAATACTATTGATGGTACATTATATTTTTGGACAAATACTAATGCTCCATCGGGTGGAGTTTACACTTTAAATAATTTTGCAACTCGAAACCTTACTGGTGGAACTGCAGCGGTAAATGGTTCATTAATTCCTGACACATATGTACAAACAGGCCAAGGTTTTTACATCAATTCTTTAGCAACCGGACCAATGTACTTTACAAATAGTATGAGAAATAAAACAAGTAATAATTTATTTGTAAATAGAAATGCTTCAACTGTTAGTCTTAACAACGAAGAGAAACATAGGTTCTGGCTTAATTTATCTGAGCAAAATCAGTCTCACAACCAAATTTTAATTGGATATACTCAAAATGCAACAAATGATTTTGATTTAGGCTATGATGGTAAACTATTAAACAATGGTTCTAGCTCAATTTATAGTTTATTAAACGATGAAAGTTACGTTATTCAAGCAAAAGGATTACCTTTTACTGATGAAGATATTGTTCCATTAGGTTTTAAAACAGAAAATTCAGGAACTTTTATAATTAGTTTAGGTGACTTTGACGGTTTATTCGAACAAAATCAAAACATCTTCTTGAAAGATAAGAGCAACGGAGTTGTTCAAAATTTAAACGAAGGCAATTATACGTTTACTTCAGCAATTGGCGAATTCAATAATAGATTTGAGATTGTATATAAAAATAGTCTTTTATCAAATTCAGAAAACATATTCAATGACAATTCAGTTCTTGTGTTTGAGAATAACAATATTCTTAATGTAAACAGTTCAAACACAAATATCAAATCAATTAAAGTGTTTGACACATTAGGAAGGTTATTAATAACTCAAAACAATATTAACAATCAAGAACAACAAATAAAAAGCCTTAAAAAAACAAACACTGTTTTATTACTTCAAATTGAAGACATAAATGGAAAAACAGTCAAAAAGAAGGTAATCTTCTAACAAAAAAAGCCCTTTCGAACTGAAAGGGCTTTTTTTATTTCTTAAATTTAAGTGGTAAATGCACCACTTTTTTTGTTTCGAAAAATTCTTCCTTAAAAAAGTCAGAAAGATCATATTGAGTAGCATTTGGAAAAGAAGCAAGCTCTTCTGTTAAATCGCCGCCTTTTAAATACAAAATTCCATTTTTTAGTTCGTGTTTTGATTCTTTCTTTACTCTATCAGAAACCCATTCCACAAAATCAGGCATATTGGTTACAGCTCTACTTACAATAAAGTCAAAATTTTCTTTTACTAACTCTGCACGTTTTTGTTCAGCTTTTACATTTTTTAATCCTAATGCAGTAGCCACCTCATTTACCACTTTTATTTTTTTTGCAATTACATCAATTAAATAAAAATCAACCTCAGGATGCATAATAGCCAATGGAATTCCAGGAAAACCACCACCTGTTCCCACATCCATAATTCTAGAACCGGGCTTAAATTCTAAAACTTTTACTATTCCTAAAGAATGTAATACATGCCTTGTATACAATTCATCTATATCTTTTCTAGAAATTACATTGATTTTTGAATTCCAATCTTCATATAAATTTTGTAAATCTTGAAATTGTTTTATTTGCACATCACTTAAATGAGGGAAATAACTTAATAAAAGCTCCATTAATTATAATTTTTAACAAAAGTACTTATTTAGATTAACATTTTATTTGAAAATTTTAGTAAAGCTAAAAAAGAATATTGTTACCTTTGAGTCCAAATAAAAGATTTTGATTATGAATACCAATGCACCTATTTTTTCTAAAAAAGACGATACTAAGTTTTTTAGAACTTTAAACAAAAGAGTAAACGAATACTTTAAAGACAATAACCTTAAAAGAACAGGTAACTGGAAATTATATTTAAAAACTATAATACTATTTACACTTTTTACAGCACCTTACTTTATCATTATTGCTTCTCCTAAAATTCATTTTGGTATATTTATTTTATTGTCAATAGTTCTTGGGATTGGAATGGCTGGAATTGGAATGAATGTTATGCATGATGGAAACCATGGCGCGTATTCAACTAAAAACTGGGTAAACAAATTTATGGGAGGAAGTATATATATTCTTGCTGGAAATGTATACAATTGGCAAGTGCAACACAATGTACTTCACCATACTTATACAAATATCCCTGGTCATGATGAAGATCTTGATGCTGGTCGTGTAATTCGATTTACAAAAGAAGCAAAATGGGAAAAATTCCATAAATTTCAACACTATTATTCTATATTTTTATATGGCCTATTAACTTTTAATTGGTGCTTAACAACTGATTTTAAGCAAATGGCAGGATATTTGAAAAGAAAATTATCTTATGGAGAAACAAAAAGCCCTAAGTTTCTTTGGACTACATTAGTTATCACGAAAATAATTTATTTTTCAGTATGGCTAGTTGTACCAATGGTTGTTGGGGTTGTATGGTGGAAAGTTTTAATCGGATTTTTCGTTATGCATTATGTAGCAGGCCTAATTTTGAGTGTCGTATTTCAATTAGCTCACATTATCGACGATACAACAAACCCAGAACCTACTGAAACTGGAGAAATCGAAAACACATGGGCAATTCACCAATTATTTACGACAGTTAATTTTGCTCCAAAAAACTGGTTAGTAAATTGGTATACTGGAGGTTTAAATCACCAAATTGAGCATCATATTTTCCCTAACATTAGTCATGTACATTATGATAAAATTGCAGAAATTGTTAAACAAACTGCATCAGAATGCAATTTACCATATCATGAATACAAAACTATGAGAAGTGCTGTTATAGCCCATTTCAAACACTTAAAAGACCTAGGAAAAGAACCACAATTAGCATAAATACATAACTACAACAACACAATGAATCCATTATCTGATAGAATTAACAATTTATCTACATCTCAAACTTTAGCCATGGCTGCTTTAGCAAGAGAATTAAAAGCACAAGGAAAAGATATTATAAGCTTAAGCTTAGGAGAACCTGATTTTAACACTCCTGACTTCGTTAAAGAAGCTGCTAAGAAAGCAATTGACGAAAACTACAGTACTTACACACCTGTTGAAGGTTATGGTGAACTTAAAGAAGCAATTTGTAAAAAATTTAAAAGAGACAATGATTTAGATTATAAACCATCAAACATTGTTGTTTCTACCGGAGCTAAACAGTCTTTATATAATATTGCACAAGTAATGTTAAATGAAGGTGACGAAGTTATTCTACCAGCGCCATATTGGGTTTCTTATTTTGAGATTATTAAACTATCTGGAGGAATTCCTGTTGAAGTACCTACTTCAATTGACAATGATTTTAAAATTACAGCAGAACAATTAGAAAAAGCAATTACACCAAAAACGAAAATGATTTGGTACAGTTCTCCTTGTAACCCAAGTGGTTCAGTTTATAGTAGAGAAGAATTAACTGCTTTAGCTAAAGTATTAGAGAAATATCCAAACGTATATGTAGTTTCAGATGAAATCTACGAACATATTAACTTCTCTGGAACATTTTGCAGTATTGCTTCTATTCCAGGAATGTTAGAAAAAACAATTACGGTTAATGGTGTTGCAAAAGCATTTGCCATGACAGGTTGGAGAATTGGTTATATTGGTGCACCAGAATTTATTGCAAAAGCATGTACAAAAATTCAAGGTCAAGTTACTAGTGGAGCAAATTCAATTGCACAAAGAGCAACCATTGCCGCTGTTGAAGCCGATCCAAAAGTATTAAATTACATGGTAGAAGCATTCCATAAAAGACGTGATTTAGTTGTTGGATTAATCCAAGAAATCCCAGGATTAAAAATCAATGTTCCAGAAGGAGCTTTTTATGTTTTCCCAGATGTTTCATCATTTTTTGGAAAAACCTTAAACGGAACCAAAATTGAAAATGCTACTGATTTTTCAATGTATCTTTTATCCCAAGCTAATGTAGCAACAGTTACAGGTGACGCATTTGGAAATCCAGACTGTATCCGATTCTCTTATGCTACAAGCGAAGAACTATTAGTCGAGGCATTACGAAGAATAAAAGAAGCATTAGCTTAAAAATAATAACGCCTCAAGTTTTCTTGGGGCTTTTTTTATATAACTATTATAGAGGCATCTGTTTTATAATAAACACAACAACAATGAACAAAAAAATACTACTATTAGGATCTGGTGAATTAGGAAAAGAATTTGTAATTGCAGCACAACGCATCGGTCAAACTGTAATTGCAGTTGACAGTTATGAAAATGCTCCTGCAATGCAAGTCGCACACGATTTCGAAGTTATTAACATGTTAGATGGTGCTGAATTAGACCGAATTGTAGCCAAGCACAAACCTGATTTTATTGTTCCCGAAATTGAGGCAATTCGTACAGAACGTTTTTATGATTATGAGAAACAAGGAATTACTGTAGTTCCTTCTGCGAAAGCGGCAAATTTTACTATGAACAGAAAAGCAATTCGTGATTTAGCGGCAAAAGATTTAGGTTTACGAACAGCCAACTATCGTTATGCTACAACTGCTGAAGAATTACAAAAAGCTGTTGAAGTTGTTGGAATGCCATGTGTAGTGAAGCCTTTAATGAGTTCGTCTGGAAAAGGACAATCTACTATAAAAGTCCAAGAAGATATTGCAAAGGCGTGGAATTATGCTGTAGAAGGTTCACGTGGCGATGTTGTAGAAGTAATTGTGGAAGCATTTGTTAATTTTCATTCGGAAATCACTTTATTAACAGTTACGCAAAACAACAACCCAACGCTTTTTTGTGCCCCAATTGGCCATCGACAAGAACGTGGTGATTATCAAGAAAGTTGGCAACCTGCAAGAGTTTCTGATAAAGATTTAGAAGAAGCACAAGATATGGCGAGAAAAGTAACCGAAGCACTTGGTGGAGCTGGACTTTTTGGTGTTGAATTTTTCTTAACTAATGAAGGTGTTTATTTTTCTGAATTATCTCCAAGGCCTCACGATACCGGAATGGTAACGTTAGCCAACACACAAAATTTCAACGAATTTGAATTGCATTTACGTACTATCTTAAGTTTACCTATTTTCGAAATCACTTTAGAAAAAAATGGAGCAAGTGCTGTTATTTTAGCTTCTGATAATTCCAATAACCCAACTTTTACAGGAGTTGAAAAAGTGGCTTGTTTACCTAAAACCGACTTTAGATTATTTGGAAAACCAACCTCAAGACCTTATAGAAGAATGGGAGTTGTATTAACCAACGATTCTTTAGAAACTTCAATTGAAGAAATTACCAAAAGAGCAAAAAAAACTGCTACCTTAGTAACTGTTAATCCTTAAAGCAACTTAAAATGAAAAAAATAGTCACTTTATTACTTATAATCACTTCACTTTCTATCTCAGCACAAGAAGAAATTGAAGTTAAGAAACAAATTGTACAAGCTTCATGTGGACAATGTAAATTTAAAATGACTGGACAAGGTTGTGATTTAGCTGTTCGAATTGAAGGAAAATCATATTTTGTTGACGGAACAACTATTGATGATCATGGAGACGCTCATGCAGAAGACGGGTTTTGTTCAGCAATTAGAAAAGCTGAAATAGAAGGAACAATCGTTGATAATAAATTCAAAATAAAAACATTCAAGCTTTTCCCTTTAAAAGAAGAAAAGTTATAATATGAAAATAAAATTTATAATACTTTCAATCCTAATCTATACAAACCTTTTCGCCCAAGAAATAGAGATCACTTTGGTTGGTAGAAAAGTTACTGACACTTCTTTGATAGCCGTTTTAAAAACTGAAAAATATTGGGGATTTAAAGGTTTAGAAAGTTCAAATTTAAACATTAATGAAGTTGAAATTTGCGAAACTCTTTTAAAAGATACAATTCGAAAATACAACGAAGAAGGAGCTAAAATTGATTTAAAACAATATCACAGACAATACTTTGCCGCTGTTAATAAGAATAGAGACAAAATTGTAATGATAAATTGTTTTTGTGAAAAACCAGCACTAAATTGGAAAGAAGAGTTTTGCGATATTGATGATGGAGGAGATTGCTATTTCAAATTAAAAATAAATCTAACTCAAAATAAAATTTCTGAATTAGATATTAACGGTTCCTAGCCAAAACCACATCTATAACTATTTAAAATGGCATTAATTCTCCAAAATATAGATAAAATAGTTTCTCTTTCTGATAGGGAAAAAGAAACTATTTTATCTAAAATTGAAATCAAACATTATAAAGCAAAAACAGTTTTATTAAATGCTGGAGATATTTGCAAACATTCCTATTTTGTAAATTCTGGCATTTTAAGAAGTTTCAATATAAACGACAATATTGTAGAGCATGTTTTGCAATTTGCCTGTGAAGGTTGGTGGATTGGGGATATGTACAGCTTAATAACTCAAAAACCAGGTAATCTTTATGTTGAAGTAAATGAAGATGCTGAAGTTGTTTTACTCTCTAAAGAAAATCAAGAAGAATTGTTTCAAGAAATTCCAAAACTAGAACGCTTTTTTAGAATTTTAACCGAAAACTCATTAGTTGCAAATCAAGAACGTTTAATGGACAACTTAAGTTTATCGGCTGAAGAGCGTTTTGAAAAGTTTTGTTCTAAATACCCAACGTTAATTCAAAAAGTACCCCAAAAACAAGTTGCATCCTATATTGGAGTAACTCCAGAATTTTTTAGTAAAATGAAGGCAAAAATGCTGAGAAAATAATTACTTAATCTAGGTTAAGTGCTTCAGCTTTGTTCTTATTGTAAATTTGTATCATATTAATTACTAAATTTATATACAATGAAAAATTCAGTTTTACATAAAGCAAACACAAGAGGAAATGCAAATCACGGTTGGTTAAATGCTTATCATAGTTTTAGTTTTGCTAGTTGGTACAATGCTGAAAGAGTTCAGTTTGGAGCTTTGCGTGTTTTAAATGATGATACAATAGCTGCAGGAATGGGTTTTGGAACACATCCTCATGACAATATGGAGATTATTACAATTCCATTAGTAGGCGATTTAGCACATAAAGACAGTATGGGAAATGCTGCAACTATAAAAACAGGCGATGTGCAAGTTATGAGTGCTGGGACAGGAATTCAACATAGTGAATTCAATCCAAATCATAACCAACAAACGAAGTTATTCCAAATTTGGTTGTTTCCAAAAACAAGAAATGTAGAACCGCGTTACCAACAAATAACTTTAGACAAATCATTACAAAAAAATAATTTTGCTCAAATTTTATCTCCAAACGAAAACGACGAAGGTGTTTGGATTCATCAAGACGCTTGGTTTTATTTAAGTGATTTTGACGCCAATTTTTCTAAAAGTTTATCCATAAAAAAAGAAGGAAATGGTTTTTATATTATGAATATTGAAGGAGATATAGAAGTAAACGGAGATATTTTAGAAAAAAGAGATGCAATTGGTATTTGGGAAACAAAAGAAATAGAAATTAAAGCCAATACAAATGCTAAATTTTTAATAATGGAAATTCCTATGAATCAATAAATACAAAAAAATGACTAAAAAAATAATTGCCTTTGGTGGTTCATCAAGTAGAAACTCAATCAATAAACAACTAGCTACATATGCTGCTCATCAATTTAAAAATGTTGAAATCGAAATTTTAGATTTAAATGATTATGAAATGCCTATTTTTTCTGTAGATAAAGAAAAAGAAAACGGCATACATACTTTGGCAACTGATTTTTATACAAAAATTGGAAGTGCTGATTTATTAATTATTTCTTTGGCAGAACACAATGGGGCTTATTCTTCTGCTTTTAAAAACATCTTAGACTGGTCATCAAGAATAAATGCTAAAACTTTTCAGGAAAAAGAAATGCTTTTATTAGCAACATCACCTGGCGCTCGTGGCGGAAGTTCTGTTTTGGATATTGCGACCAAAAGATTTCCTTTTCAAGGCGGAATTATAAAAGGAAGTTTTTCTTTACCTAGTTTTAACGCTAATTTTGATTCTGAAAAGGGAATCACAAACGAAGAATTAAAAAATCAATTCTTGGAAATTATAAATTCAATCGAATTATAATAAAAACGTTATTTTTGCAAAAAAATAAAATGAGAATTACTGCATTTTTTATACTTGTATTCTTGACTAGTTCTATTTATGCTCAAGATACAAATAATTCTGTACCAACATTTTTTGGAGGTAACACATCCTCTTATAAGACTCAAAAAAAGATAGAAATTATTTTTAAAACATTAGACTTTATTTCAGGAAAAACAGATAGTTTATTCTTAAAAAGAATGAAATTAAAGGAAAATGACTCTATTGAATTTGAAGTATCTTATGTTATAGACAAATATGGATTAATTGAAAAAGATTCTACATTAATAAATACGCCTGTAGTTAGTTTTAACAATTACATGAAACTCATTATTAACACGCTACCAAGATTCACTCCTGCAGTTGAAGAAAATGGAATAACAACATCTTATAAAATCGAATTTACAGGGAGGTTCAATATAAAAAATAATAAATTAAATCCTTTTCAATATGAAGTTGAAAAATCTGATGATGATGGGGATATTCCAGATGAATTACCATATGCTGTAATTGAAGTTGTACCTATATTTCCAGGATGTGAGGGATTACCAAATAATAAACTAGCGGATTGTTTTAATCAAAAAATGATGAATCATATAAACCTAAATTTGAGTTACTCAGTGGGAGCCCCAGTGGGTATTACTGAAATAAGGGTAGAAACACAATTTCTAATTGACAAGAATGGAGACGTAACCGACATTAAAACAAGAGCCCGAATAGCTAAAGGAGGTAAACAATTTGAGAACGAAGCTTATAGGATAATCTCTTTATTACCAAAATTCACACCCGGATATCAAAAAGGAAAAACCATCTCAGTAAGATACAGTCAACCAATGACTTTTAAATTTCAATAATCTAAAGTTCAAAACAGCACTATAATTTTAAATAAAGTATAAAAGTACTATTTTTGTGCAAAATTTACTTTATGAGAGTTATCATTCCAATTATTTTCTTACTATTTACTTTCTCAATTTTTGCACAAGATTTTTCTAATCCTAAGTCAGTTCCTACTTTTTTAGGAAGTGATCAATCTTCTTTTACCGGGATTAAAAAGAAAGATATAGTTTTTAAAACTTTAGAATTCATCTCTAAAAAAACAGATAGTTTATTTTTAAAAAGAATGAAACTAAAAGAAAATGATTCTATCGAGTTTCAAATATCATACATAATTGATGCATATGGATATATTGAAAATGATTCAACAATAATAAACACTCCAATTACCAGTTTCAACAATTACATGAAACTCATTATTGCAATGTTACCTAGGTTTACTCCTGCAATTAATCATAATAACGAGACAACACCTTATAAAATAGAGTTTATTGGAAAATTTAATGTAAAAAATAAAAGGCTAAACCATTTTCAATATGAAGTTAACGAATATTTTTTAGCAGATATAGATATAGTTCCTATTTTTCCAGGTTGTGAAGGTGCAAAAGATGCTATTGATTGCTTTAATCAAAAAATGAATGAGCATATAAATATAAACTTTAATTATCCTCAAGAGGCTCAAAAGAAAAATATACAAGGTAGAGTTTCTATTCAATTTATTGTTGATGAATTTGGCAATGTCAACGATATAAAAACAAGAGGTCCTAAAGGTGGAGAATTATTAGAAAAAGAAGCATATAGAATAATGTCGCTATTACCAAAATTTACTCCAGGGTATCAAAAAGGAAAAGCAGTAAAAGTGAAGTATGGAATACCTATTACTTTTAAACTCCAATAATCAATAGTTCAAAACAGCACTATAATTTTAAATAAAGTATAAAAAGTACTATTTTTGCAACGTCTTGAGTATAACTCACAAACTTATTCCCTTATAAACTTTTAAACTAACAAAATGAAAGCATACATATTTCCAGGTCAAGGCGCTCAATTCTCAGGAATGGGAAAAGACTTATATGAAAATTCACCTTTAGCACAAGAATTGTTTGAAAAAGCAAATAAAATTTTAGGCTTCAACATTACCGATATAATGTTTGAAGGAACTGCTGAACAATTAAAAGAAACTAAAGTTACACAACCTGCAGTATTTTTACATTCGGTTATTTTAGCTAAAACATTAGGTGACGACTTTAAACCAGAAATGGTTGCAGGTCACTCATTAGGCGAATTTTCTGCTTTAGTTGCAAATGGTACTTTATCTTTTGAAGACGGATTAAAATTAGTTTCTCAACGTGCTTTAGCAATGCAAAAAGCGTGTGAAATTAAACCTTCAACAATGGCAGCGGTTTTAAACTTAGACGACAAAATTGTAGAAGATATTTGTGCTTCTATTGATGGAGTTGTTGTTGCAGCAAATTATAACTGTCCAGGTCAATTAGTAATTTCAGGAGAATATAAAGCAGTTGAAGAAGCTTGTGAAAAAATGAAAGAAGCTGGAGCAAAAAGAGCTTTAATTTTACCTGTTGGCGGAGCATTTCATTCACCAATGATGGAACCTGCAAGAGAAGAATTAGCAGCAGCTATTGAAGCAACTACTTTCTCTACTCCTATTTGTCCGGTTTATCAAAACGTAACAGCTAGTGCGGTCTCTGATGCTGAAGAAATCAAGAAAAATTTAATCATTCAATTAACTGCTCCGGTAAAATGGACACAATCTGTTCAGCAAATGATTGCTGATGGAGCAACTAGTTTTACAGAAGTTGGACCAGGAAAAGTATTAGTTGGATTAGTTGGGAAAATTAACAAAGAAGCAGAAACTTTTTCGGCTTAATCTTTACAATTTACAAAAAGCCTCATACATAAAAATATGAGGCTTTTTATATTTTAAAATCCTCTTATGGAAAATATTAAAGCCTTTTTAAATCAACTCAATTGTGCTAAAGTTATCTCAAATGGAATTGACTATTCTAAATATGTTGCTTTAGATCTATCTTCAGATAATGCTGAATTAAGCAAGCATACACTAGAAACCGCACAAGATTACGAAAAGTTTATTCAAAGTCATTTAGATTCCAATAATGCAAAAATTGCATATGGTGGTTATAAAGAAACCAGAAACTTATACAAACGAAGCACTGTTTTCAAAAATGACATTTCTGACGAGCGCAACATTCATATAGGTTTAGATTTATGGATCAATGAAGCTGCTCCAATTTATGCTGCTTTAGATGGAAAAATTCATAGTTTTCAAAACAATACAGCACTTGGAGATTACGGACCAGTAATTATTTTGGAACATATTATTGATGGATTTACATTCCATACTTTATATGGGCATTTAAGTGAAGAGAGCTTGTTTGAAAAAGAAATTGGACAAATTGTAAAAAAAGGAGAACAAATAGGAAATCTTGGTTTACCACCAATTAACGGCGATTATGCACCCCACTTACACTTTCAAATCATTATTGACATGGAAGGTAAAAAAGGAGACTATGCAGGAGTTTGTAGTCTAAATACATTGGACTTTTATTCAAAAAATTGTCCTGATCCAAATTGGTTATTGAAAATCTATTAAATTAAAAAATGCTTTCAATTTGAAAGCATTTTTTATTATCTCCTAATCTTTTGTTCCCATTTCCAAGCACTTGCTAAAGCTTCTTCTAAAGAAGATTGTGCATTCCAGCCTAAAACAGTATTGGCTTTATCAGTATTGGCATAAGCTTCTGTAATATCACCTTCTCTTCTACCCACAATTTTATAGTTTAATTTTTGATTGGATATTTTTTCAAAAGTATTGATCACTTCTAAAACCGAACTTCCCGTTCCTGTACCAAGATTAAAAGTTTCAACCTTTTCACTATTTTCTTTATTTAACAACCGTTTTAGCGCCACAACATGTGCTTTTGCTAAATCGACTACGTGAATATAATCTCGAATTGCAGTTCCATCTGAGGTAGGATAATCATTTCCAAAAACAGATAATTCCTTTCTTAATCCCATTGCAGTTTGTGTTATAAATGGAACTAGATTTTGTGGAGTTCCAATAGGTAATTCGCCAATTTCAGCAGATGAATGTGCTCCAATAGGATTAAAATAACGTAACAAAATAGAATTAACATTGGTAACTTTAGCTACATCTGTAATAATTTCTTCCCCTATTTGCTTAGTATTTCCATAAGGAGACATTGCCGGTTGAATTGATGCATTTTCTGTGATTGGCATTTTTTCGGCTTGACCGTAAACTGTACAAGATGAACTGAAAATAAAATGGGCTTGCGGTAACTTTGTTAATTCTTGTAAAAGATAAACTAATGCATTAATGTTATTCTCATAGTACAACAAAGGATTTTCAACACTTTCACCAACAGCTTTTGAAGCCGCAAAATGAATCACTCCAACAAGATCGTTATGTCTTGAAAAAAAATCCTGGACAGCAGATTTCTTACGTAAATCTAACTTTTCAAAAAATGGTTTTTTTCCAGTAATATTGAAAATACCATCTAAAACATTTTCAGATGAATTGGATAAATTATCAATAGCGATTACTTCAAAACCTTCATTTTGTAATTCTACAACGGTATGCGAACCTATAAACCCTAATCCTCCTGTTACTAGTATTTTCATGTTTTTAATTTTTCGATAATTTAATTATTCAAACAATCTAAAAATCGAATTAAACAAATTCTAAAACAGAATCTGTAATAAATTTTATTTGTTCATCATCTAATTCAGTATGCATTGGTAATGCAATAACTTCTTTACATAATTGATTTGTTACTGGAAAATCTGCTTCATTATATCTTGTGTCAGCGTATGCTTTTTGACTGTGCAATGGAATTGGATAATAAATAGCACAAGGAATTTCTTTACTTTGTAGATGAGCTAATAAACCATCACGTTTTCCATTTGTAATTCGAATTACATATTGATGAAAAACATGACAATCGCAAGCTTCACAAATTGTTGGCGCAACAATATTAGGGTTTACACCTAAAGCTATTGAATATTTTCTAGCAGCATCTTGACGCGCTTTATTATATTCATCTAAACGCGATAATTTTGCTTTTAAAACTCCAGCTTGAATGCTATCTAAACGAGAATTTACTCCAACAACATCATGATGATATCTTTCATACATTCCGTGATTTACAATTCCTCTTAAAGTATGAGCTAATTCATCATCATTCGTAAAAATGGCTCCACCATCTCCATAACAACCCAAGTTTTTAGACGGAAAGAAAGAAGTCGCACCTACATGACCAATAGTTCCAACCTTCGTTTTTGAACCGTCTTTTGAAGTATAATCTGCTCCAATGGCTTGTGCATTATCTTCAATTACATATAAATTATGAGCTTTTGCAATTTCCATTATAGCATCCATATTGGCTGCACGTCCAAATAAATGTACAGGAACAATTGCTTTCGTTTTTGGAGTAATTGCTTTTTTAATTGCTTCAAGTGAAATATTCATATTATTCATATCAACATCTACCAAAACCGGAGTTAACTGCAATAAAGCAATAACTTCAACTGTTGCTGCAAAAGTAAAATCGGCAGTAATTACTTCATCACCTGGTTTTAAATCTAATCCCATCATGGCAATTTGTAAAGCATCTGTACCATTAGCACATGGAATTACATGCTTAACACCTAAATATTTTTCTAAATCGGCCTGAAACTGATGAACTAAAGGTCCGTTTATATATGTATTTGTATCTAAAACTTCTTGAATTGAAGCATTCACTTCGTCTTTTATTTTTTCATATTGACTTTTCAAGTCAACCATTTGTAGTTTTCTCATTTGAATAAAATTAAGTAGAACAAAAGTAAGAAATTCTGCCTTACAATTTAAAGTATCACAAAAGAAACGTATTTTTAACTCCTTAAAAAAGAGTAAATGTTTTTTATCTATAATTTCATATCAATTATCGCCTCACAAATCGTAAAAATATTGGCTTTATTTAGCCCAAAAATGAAACTTTTTGTTGACGGAAGAAAAGATGTTTTTTCAACTTTACAAAGTAAAATAAATGCAAGTGATAAAACCATTTGGTTTCATGCAGCTTCATTAGGTGAATACGAACAAGGTTTACCTGTGATTGAAAAGGTTAAAATTAAATATCCTTCTCATAAAATAATTGTCACTTTCTTTTCTCCTTCTGGATATGAAGTTCGAAAAAACAATACAATTGCAGATGTTACAGTTTATTTGCCTTTAGACACAAAGTCAAATGCAAAAAGGTTCATTGAATTAACACATCCAGAAATGGTCTTTTTTATTAAATATGAATTTTGGCCTAATTATTTAAATGAATTAAAGCAACGAGGAATAAAAACGTATTTGATTTCAGGAATATTTAGAGAAAATCAAATGTTCTTTAAATGGTACGGTTCGTTTTACAGAAACGCTTTAAAAACCTTTGACTACTTTTTTGTTCAGAATGAAAAATCAAAAAAACTCATTCAAAGTATTGGCTTTACGAATGTGAAAATTTCTGGCGACACGCGTTTTGATAGAGTTGTTGCTATTTTAGAACTAAATAATTCATTAGATTTTATAGAGGAATTTAAAGACAAACAAACAACTATCGTGATTGGTAGTTCTTGGCCAAAAGATGAAGCTTTATTAGTTAATTACATCAACAATTCGTCTGAAAATGTAAAATTTATAATTGCACCTCATAATATTAAGAATGAGCAGATTCATGAGTTAAAAAAATCTATTTCTAAAAAAACGATTTTGTTTTCTGAAAGAGAGAATCAAAATCTATCGGAATTTAATGTGTTTATTATTGATACCATAGGAATTCTAACCAAAATATATTCATATGCAGATATTGCTTATGTTGGTGGTGGATTTGGAAATCCTGGAGTTCATAATATTTTAGAACCAGCTACTTTTGGTTTACCAATTGTTATTGGACCAAATTATTCGCATTTTGCAGAAGCTACAGCATTAGTCAATATAGAAGGCTGTATTTCTATTCAAAATCAGACACAATTAAACGAAACTTTTGATTTATTACTTCAAAATGAAGATGAACGATTAGAAAAAGGACATATTTGCAGCACTTTTGTACAAATGAACAAAGGAGCAACCGACAAAATAATTAATCATCTTAACCAATAAAAAAACATACAATTTTAAGTAAATTGCACACTTTATAAAAACTATTAAACTTATGAGAATTTTAAAATTATTTATTATCCTATTTGTTGTTCAACTACACGCTCAACAAGGAGGAATGTGGATTCCAAGCATGCTAAAAGGCATGAATGAAAGCGAAATGCAATCTTTAGGAATGAAAATGACAGCTCAAGATATTTATGATGCTAACAATTCTAGTCTTAAAGACGCAATTGTTCATTTTGATGGCGGTTGTACTTCAGAACTAATTTCTTCTAAAGGATTAATGCTAACTAATCACCATTGTGGTTATGGAGAAATTCAAAGTCACTCTACTGTTGAGCATGATTATTTACAAGATGGATTTTGGGCAAAAGATTTAAACTCTGAGCTTACCAATCCAGGAATGGTTGCTACTCTAATTGTAAGTATTCATGATGTTACCAATACTGTTTTAGAAGGTGTTTCAGGAATTTCATCTGAAAATGAAAAACAAAAGAAAATAGCAGACAACATTAGTAGACTTCAAACTTCTTTTCCTAAAGAATCTTGGCAAGAAAATAAAATCAAAACTTTTTACGAAGGAAATCAATACATTTTATTTGTTACCGAAACGTTTAAAGATATTCGTTTAGTTGGAGCTCCACCAAGTTCAATTGGAAAATTCGGATCAGATACAGATAACTGGGTTTGGCCTAGACACACAGGTGATTTTTCTTTATTTAGAATTTACGCAAATAAAGACAATAAACCTGCTGAATATTCAAAAGACAACGTACCTTATACACCAAAACACTTTTTGCCAATTTCATTAGATGGAGTTGCTGAAAACGACTTTACCATGGTTTTTGGCTTCCCTGGAAGAACTCAAGAATACTTACCATCATTTGCAGTTGAACAAATTGTAAATACTTTAAATCCAGCAAAAATTGAATTAAGAGATGCTGCATTAAAAGTACAAGATGGTTTCATGAGAAAAGATCAGGCTATTAAAATTCAATATGCTTCAAAGTTTGCAAGTGTTGCAAACTATTGGAAAAAATGGATTGGAGAAAGCCAAGGGTTAAAAAAATCGAACGCAATTAAAATCAAACAAAATTTTGAAGAAGAATTCCAAAAAAGAGTAATCAAAAACAATAAAACAGATGAATACGGTTCTTTACTTGCTGATTTTGAAAAAAATTATAAAGCAATAAATGATTATTCTTTAGCTAGAGATTATTTCATTGAAACTGTTTTAAGAAATACTGAATTATTAAGTGTTGGTTTTCGTTTATATCAATTAGAACAAGTATATAATACTAAAGGTGAACAAGCGTTTACAGATAGAAAAGAAAACACGATAAAAGGACTTGAAAGTTTCTATAAAGATTTCAATGCTAAAGTTGACGAAAAAGTTTTTGAAAAGCTAATTGCTCTTTACGGCCAAAAATCGCCATTAGTTCCTGCTGATTTAAAAACAATGAATTACAATAAAACTACGACAGACATATACACAATGTCTAAATTAACTTCATACGAAGGTTTAAAAACTTTATTAAAAGGAAATTCTAAAACTATTTTAAAAAACTTGAACAAAGATTTAGGATATAAATTGGTAAAAAAACTAGCTGATAATTTCTACAAAAATATCGCTCCTAAATATGACGAATTAAATTTAGAAACCGGAGCATTACAAAGAAACTACATGAAAGCTCAATTAGAATTATTTCCTGAAGGGAGATTCTTCCCTGATGCAAATAGCACTTTAAGAATAACTTACGGTCAAGTAAAAGGATATAGTCCAAATGACGCTGTGTATTATGAACCAGTTACTCATTTAGAAGGTGTAATGGAAAAGTATGTACCAGGAGATTATGAATTTGATGTTCCTACTAAATTGATTGAATTAATAAAAAACAAAGATTACGGTCAATATGCAGAAAATGGAAAAATGCCCGTTTGTTTTATTGCAACAAATCATACCACAGGTGGAAACTCTGGAAGCCCAGCAATTGATGCAAACGGAAACTTAATTGGTCTAAATTTTGATCGTGTGTGGGAAGGTACAATGAGCGACATTCATTATGATCCTTCAATTTGTAGAAACATAATGGTTGACGTAAGATATGTTTTATTTATCATAGATAAATATGCTGGTGCAAAACACTTAATTGAAGAAATGGAACTAGTGCACCCAAAAACAAAGACAAACAAGTAATATATTAAAAGCCTTCTAAAGCTACTTATCATAATGCATTGATAATGAATTTAAAAGACTTTATAAAAAAAAATAAAAAAAAAGTGTAAAATTATTTTGCCGTGTCAAAAAATTTATATCTTTGCTAAGAATTAATAATTAACCTTTTATAATTTTTAAGATGAAAAAAGTTGTTTTAAGCATGGCGTTAGTAGCTATGATGTTCGTATCTTGTAAAGAAGCTGAAGCTAACACTGAAGCTGTTGAAGAAACTGCTGTTGAGGCTGTTGAGGCTGTTGAAGAAACTGCTGTTGAAGCTGTTGATTCTGCTGCTGCTGTAGCTACTGAAGCTGTTGAAGCTGTTGAAGCTGCTGCTACTGAAGCTGTTGAAGCTGCTCACTAATAGCTAACGCTATAAAAAAATAAAGCTCCATTAATTGGAGCTTTTTTTATGCAATAAATTTTCAAAAATCATTAAATATATCAATATCAGCAGAAAAATCTAAAATTTCAGCCAAAGGCGCATATTTTAAAATTTCATTAATACTTTTCTCTAACATTAATTGAGTCGAAAACTTCCTGCTTATAGCCAACTCTTTCTCATCTAAAACAAGTCTAAAATAAAATTTCCCTCTTCCTGATTTAAATTTTAAAAAAACCACACTTTCCAAAGAATCTTGTAAATAAAGTATCTGTTCCTCGCACTCAAAACGTAATTCAAAACTATTACTCGTAAAAATAGTCTTCCCTTTTCGAGAAGTAAGTTCATATTTGTACATGTCATTTAATCGTTTTGTAATTACAAATGTTGCCATATCATATTTAAAACTGCAAAATAGCAATTAGAATTCAAAAAAGTCATATAAAATTAAAAGTATATAAATAAAAAAAGCTCCAAACAAAGTTTGAAGCTTTTAGTACTCAAGGCGGGACTTGAACCCGCACGGGTATTACTACCCACTGGATTTTAAGTCCAGCGTGTCTACCAATTCCACCACTCAAGCAAAATATTTTAAAAAGGTAGTTTTTTTTCAATAAACAAGAAAAAGTTATAATCAAACATTTTCCCTGATTGCGAGTGCAAATATAGCTATTTTATTTAAACTCACAAACGATTCAAGTAATTAATTTAAACAAAAAAAAGCTCCAAACAATGTTTGAAGCTTTTAGTACTCAAGGCGGGACTTGAACCCGCACGGGTATTACTACCCACTGGATTTTAAGTCCAGCGTGTCTACCAATTCCACCACTCAAGCAAAATATTTTAAAAAGGTAGTTTATTGAGCGAAAAACGGGGCTCGAACCCGCGACCTCGACCTTGGCAAGGTCGCGCTCTACCAGCTGAGCTATTTTCGCGTAATCTATTTTTAAGAACTTAGCAACTCGGTTATCTCTTATTGCGGATGCAAATATAACACCTATTTTATTTTTTACAAGTACTTTTTGCAAAAAAATATAAAATTAAACTTAATGGATTGATTCCTAAATAATTATTTTTTAATCAGCATTCGTTTTATTTCATTTAGCTTCATTAAAGCCTCCACAGGGGTTAATGTATTGATATCAATATTCATAATTTCTTCTTTAATTTCTTCCAATAAAGGGTCATCTAAATTAAAGAAACTCAGTTGTAATTCGTCTTCTGTTTTAATTCCAGAACCGCTTAAATTCTCTCCAGAATGGTCTTTCTCTAATTTCTTTAGTATTTTTTGTGCTTTTTGAATTACCGTCTGGGGCATTCCAGCCATTTTAGCAACATGAATACCAAAACTATGTGCACTTCCGCCTTTTACCAATTTACGAATGAATAAAACGGTATCCTTTAATTCTTTTACGGAAACATTATAATTTTGAATTCGGTCAAACAACACTTCCATTTCATTCAATTCATGATAATGCGTTGCAAATAAAGTTTTTGGTTTATTTGGGTGCTCGTGTAAATATTCGGCAATAGCCCAAGCAATAGAAATTCCATCATATGTTGAAGTTCCTCTTCCAATTTCATCTAATAACACCAAACTACTTTCAGAAATATTATTCAAAATAGAAGCTGTTTCATTCATTTCGACCATAAAAGTAGATTCACCCATTGAAATATTATCGCTCGCACCTACTCTAGTGAAGATTTTATCCACAATTCCCATCCTAACAGCCTCTGCCGGAACAAAACTTCCCATTTGAGCTAAGAGCACAATTAAAGCCGTTTGGCGTAAAATAGCCGACTTACCAGACATATTTGGACCGGTAATCATTATCATTTGTTGGGTTTCTCTATCTAAATAAACATTATTAGAAATATAAGGAACCCCAACAGGTAATTGTTTTTCAATTACTGGATGACGGCCTTCTGTTATTTCTAAATCAAAACCATCAACAATTTCTGGTCTTGAGTAATTGTTTTCTATTGCTAATTGTGTAAACGAATTCAAACAATCTAATTGGGCTATCAAATTAGCATTCAACTGAACCGGCTTTATGTAAGTTCCCATCCAATTGACCAACTGTTCAAATAATTGTCCCTCCAGCTGTTGAATTTTTTCTTCAGCGCCAAGAATTTTAGATTCGTATTCTTTTAATTCTTCCGTAATATATCTTTCGGCATTTACTAAAGTTTGCTTTCGAATCCAATCTTCAGGAACTTTATCTTTATGCGTATTTCTAACTTCAATATAATAGCCAAAAACATTATTGAAAGCGACTTTTAAAGATGTAATTCCCGTTTTTTCGCTTTCTCTTTGCTCTAAATCTTCCAGAAAACCTTTCCCTTTGGATGAAATAGCGCGTAAATCGTCTAATTCTTCATTAACACCTGTAGCAATTGCATTTCCTTTACTTATAGCAACTGGCGCGTCTTGATTTAAAGTAGTTGAGATTTTTTCACGAAGCAAATCGCAAGCATGCAAGCTATCACCAATTACTTTTAGTGATTCATTTTTACTCGCTAAAGCCAAAGTTTTAATTGGAATAATAGCATCTAAAGAGTCTTTTAAATAATTAATTTCTCTAGGTGAAATTTTTCCGGTTGCTACTTTAGAAATCAAACGTTCCAAATCGGAAATCTGTTTGATTTGATATTGTATTTTTTGTAAATCTTCTTTGTTCTCTTTTAAATAATCAACAACTTCATGACGGCTTTTAATACGTGTTGCATCTTTTAAAGGTAATGCTAACCATCGCTTTAACAAACGCGAGCCCATTGGCGAAAGCGTTTTATCGATTACATCTAGAAGCGTAACCGCATTTACATTGGTAGAATGATACAATTCTAAATTCCGAATCGTAAATCGGTCCATCCAAACATAAGCATCTTCTGCAATACGTTGAATGTTTGTGATGTGTTGAATTTTATTATGTTGAGTTTCTGATAAATAATATAAAATTGCACCTGAAGCAATGACTCCTTCTAGCAATTCTTCAATTCCGAAACCTTTTAACGAAACCGTTTGAAAATGTTGCGTTAAACACTCAAAAGCATAATCTTCTTTAAAAACCCAATCTTCTAAATAAAACGTTTGGAAATCTTCTCCAAAAATTTCTTTAAATTGAACTCTATTTTGTTTAGGAATTAAAACTTCGCTTGGATTGAAATTTTGCAATAATTTATCAATATATTCTTCATTTCCTTGCGCTGTTAAAAATTCACCTGTAGAAACATCTAAAAAGGAAATTCCAAGATTTTTTTTACCAAATGAAACCGAAGCCAAAAAGTTATTCGACTTAGCTTGTAAAACCTCATCGTTCATTGAAACACCAGGTGTAATTAATTCGGTCACTCCTCGTTTCACAATAGTTTTTGTCATTTTTGGGTCTTCTAATTGGTCGCAAATAGCTACTCGAAGTCCGGCTTTGACCAATTTAGGCAAATAAGTATTAATAGAATGGTGAGGAAAACCCGCCAAAGCAGTTTCACTATCAGAACCAGCACCACGTTTAGTCAATGTAATTCCTAAAATTTTAGCTGCACGAATAGCATCTTCACCAAAGGTTTCGTAAAAATCACCTACACGAAACAACAAGCAAGCATCAGGATATTTTGCCTTAATGCCATTGTATTGCTTCATTAATGGAGTTTCTTTTTTCTCTTTAGGTGCTGCTGCTTTTTTCGCCACAATTCAATTATTTAAAATACTGTTTGCGAAGTTACGAAAATCAAGTGCAATTGCAATTGGAAAAATCCATGACAAATTCAAAAAGCAATTTCAATAACAAAATACAATTTCAACTTTGTATCTTTGGGACTTTGAAACCTGAAAAATGAAAAAATTAGCAAACGAAGAACTCAATAGAATTAGTAAAGAAGAATTTAAATCTGCTAAAAAAACACCTCTTATCATTATCTTAGATGACATAAGAAGCTTGCACAATATTGGTTCGGTATTTAGAAGCTCTGATGCTTTTTTGGTTGAGAAAATATATTTGTGCGGAATCACAGCTGTACCACCAAACAAGGAAATCCATAAGACTGCTTTGGGAGCTACAGAAACCGTTACTTGGGAACATGCTGAAAATGTTTTAGATGTTATTGAAAAATTAAAACAAGAAAACGTTGCTATTTACGCTATTGAACAGACTGAAAACTCAATTATGTTGAATGATTTTCAACCTGAACTTAATAAAAAACATGCTTTAATTTTTGGCAATGAAGTTAAAGGTGTTAACCAAAAAGCAATAAATGCAAGCAATGGTGTTATTGAAATTCCACAATTAGGAAGCAAACATTCGTTAAATATTTCAGTAAGTGCAGGAATTGTAATTTGGGATTTATTTCAGAAAATAAAATAGAAAAAAGAGGAAAGAACAAAGAAAAAAGACTCGTAGTTTGTCTTACTGAACTTGTTTCAGTATCTCAACTCAACATTTAGAAACTGAAATAAATTCAGTTTGACAAAAATAAAATTTATGAAAATTGGACCGTTATCAATACTTATTTTATTAATTTCATTTGGAATTATGATGTCTACAATTTTAGATTGGATTCCGAATAATCCATTAACAAACTATAAACTAATTGCAGCATTACAGTTTATAATTGTTGGACGCTTAATTGTTACAAAACAAAGAAAAAAACATTAAATTTTCTTATTTATTTCATTCAATAAAAAAACATAGTCTTCTTGCTTTTTTACAAAATCCAAATCAGAAACATCAATAATCAAAACATTTAAATCGGTTTGCGTTTTGATATAATCCAAATAACCGCGATTAATTTTTTCTAAGTAATCAGCTGGAATTTCTTGTTCGTAACTTCTACCACGCTTTTTAATATTCTCCAAAAGACGTTCAGTATTCTGATACAAATAGACATACAAATCAGGCTTTGGCATTTCTTTGTGTATAATATCAAACATGGTTTTATACAAACGGAATTCATCTTCTTGCAAGGTAACCTTTGCAAAAATTAACGATTTAAAAATATGATAATCGGCCACAACAAAATCTTTAAACAAATCAAATTGAGCTAAATCATCAGATAATTGCTGATATCTATCAGCTAAAAAAGACATTTCTAAGGGAAAAGCATAACGCGATTGATCTTTGTAAAATTTTGGCAAAAAAGGATTATCGGCAAAACGCTCTAAAACCAATTTTGCATTACAATCATTTGCTATTTTAGTTGCTAAAGTTGTCTTTCCTGCACCAATATTTCCTTCAATTGCAATATAGTTTAACTGCTGAACATTTAATTCTTCAATCGGAGAAACTAACTTATAAACCTCCACACATTTACTATCATCTGAACTTGAAGTTAATAACTCTGAAACTGATTTCTTTAAAACTGGATGTTCCCAATTCAAATTCAAATCGTTCATAGGATACAAAACAAAATTTCTGTTTTGCATTTCAGGATGTGGCACTTTCAAAGATTCTGTTTCAATAATTTCTTCATTTATCGAAATAATATCAATATCAATAACCCTTGCTTCATAATTTTGAGAATCCTTTCGAACTCTTCCTAATTTTTTTTCTAAACCTAATAAAGAAGAAAGTAGTTTTTGAGGTGATTTTGAAGAATGAATTACTACTGCACAATTATAAAAAGGTTCGCTTTCAAAACCCCAAGAAGGAGTTTCATAAACCTTAGACACCTTTACAACAGCAGCAACTGTTTTATGAATAGTATCAATGCATAGCTGAATAGCTTTTAACCTATCGCCTAAATTACTTCCTATAGATAATACAATTTTATTTTGACTCTTCATTGGAAGCAAAATAACAAACAATTTTAATTTTATGAATTACCTTTTTTGTTTTTTTATGAACATGTAACATTTTAACATTTAGTAAGACATATATGTATAATATTAAAAAGTACATTTAACGATGAAATTTATAAGTAATGTTTTAGCTACGATAATTGGAATATTCTTATTCTGCATGCTATTTTTCTTTGGAATAATGGTAATTGGAGCTGTTTTTGGAGGAGATGATGACGCTGTAAAAGTTAAAAAAAATTCAGTAATTGAATTAGACTTATCAGAGGTTTCACTTGATTATGCAGGAAAAATAAACTTTAAAGATTTTAATTATTTTGAAACCAATCACAATGGCTTAACAGATGTTTTAAACGCAATTGAGAATGCAAAAACTGACGATAAAATTAAAGGGATTTCAATTTTAAAAAATCAAACAGGCTTAGGTTTAGCTCAAAGCCAAGCCATTAGAAAAAAACTAGCCGAATTCAAAAAATCAGGAAAATTCGTAGTTGCATATTCGGATTTTTTAACACAAAAAGATTATTATTTAAATTCGATTGCAGATACCGTTTATTTGAATCCTATAGGCGAACTTGATTTTAAAGGCCTTTCTTCTGAAGTATTATACATGAAAGAATTACAAGAAAAAACAGGGATAAAAATGGAAGTTATTCGTCATGGAAAATATAAGAGTGCCGTTGAGCCTTATTTGAAACAAGAGATGAGTCCAGAAAACAGAGAACAAATAACAGTTCTTTTAAATTCGGTTTGGAATACTATTGTGTCAGATATTTCAAACAGCAGAAATATACCTAAAGACAGCTTAAATGCAATAGCAAATTCATTAAATGCAAGAACTCCAGAATTGGCGCTTGCAAATAATTTGATTGATAAAATTGCCTATGAAGATGAATATCATAATGCTATTAAAACAAAATTAAAAGTTTCGAAAAGTGAAGATTATAATATTATAAGCATATTAGATTATGCTAAAAACAATGCAACATCGGTTTCAGATTTTTCTAAAAAAGACATAATTGCTGTAATTTATGCTCAAGGGGAAATTAGAGGAGGAGAAGGAGAAGTAAACATTATTGGAGAGGGATCAATTAAGCGTTCATTAAAAGCTGCTCGAGAAGATAAAAATGTAAAATCAATTGTACTAAGAGTTGATAGTCCAGGAGGAAGTGCTTTAACATCTGAATTAATATGGAGAGAAATTGAATTGACAAAAAAAATAAAACCTGTTGTAGTTTCTATGGGTAATGTTGCTGCTTCTGGCGGATATTATATTGCTTGTAATGCAAATACAATTTTTGCAGAGCAAAGTACAATTACTGGCTCTATTGGTGTTTTTGGAATGCTTCCTAACATGTCGACTCTAGCCAAAAACATTGGCATAAATGCCGAACAAGTTAAAACACATGATAACGCTTCTGGCTATAGTTTATTTGAACCAATTGATGAGAACTTCAAAAAATTTACTTTAGAAAGTATTGAAACAATTTATGAAACCTTCTTGAAACGTGTTGCCGAAGGAAGAAACATGACAACTGCGCAAGTAGACTCAATAGCTCAAGGAAGAGTTTGGACAGGAACTGACGCACTAAAATTAGGTTTAGTAGATAAAATTGGCGGACTTGAAGACGCCATCAAACATGCTGCAAGTTTAGGGAAAACAAAGTCGTATGCTATTGAAAACTATCCTGAATATGAACAAAGTTTTGAAGATTTACTAAATAATCTTACAGGAATTTCAATATTTCAATCGAAAGAAGCCTTGTTAAGAGAGCATCTTGGTGAAGAAAGTTATTTATTAATTCAACAAATTAAAAAAGCAAATCAACTAAAAGGAGTTCAAGCATTAATGCCCTTTGAGTTGAGAATAAATTAAGAATTAAACATTAGTTAAAAAGCTATTTCAGAAACGGAATAGCTTTTTTTGTAGGCTTTGTTTTTATACTTTTGAATTCATGAACGTCAAAGAAAAGCTATTAGCACAAAAAATTTACTTTATTCTTGGTGGGCTTTTCATCAGCTCATTAGTTGTTTCAAATTTAATTTTTCAAAAATTCTTTTACTGGTATCCTTTTGGAAAAGAGTTTACACTTTTTGGATCCAATTTATTTGAAATCTCTGTTGGAATAATCCCTTACCCTATTACTTTTCTTGTAACCGATATTATTTCAGAAATTTACGGACGTAAAAAAGCAAATCAAGTAGTAACTACAGGAATTTTTGCATCGATATTTTCATTAGGTATTATTTACATCGCAAATTTTGTTCCAGCAATTGAAAACTCTCCTGTTTCAAATGAATTATTTTCGAAAGTTTTTGGACAAACCGCACTTGCTGTTCTTGCTTCAATGACTGCTTATTTAGCGGCTCAATATATAGACATTCAAGTTTATCATTTTTGGAAAAAACTAACCAAAGGTAAAATGCTTTGGTTGCGCAATAACTTTTCAACAATTACCTCACAAGCAGTAGATACATTTTCTGTGTTATTATTATTGTGTTTCTTCGAAATTTTACCTTGGAGCATCTTTTGGAAACTATTTATTAGCGGTTTTACTTTTAAATTAATGATTGCTCTTTTTGACACACCATTAATGTATTTAGCAGTGTTTTTGTTTCAGAAAAAATTCAAAATAAAAGACGGAGAAGAAATAAATATCGATTAATTGATAATTTTATCATAAAGACATCTAAAAAAATTGAAATTGGTATTACTTTTGTGAGTAATTAAAATGCATTTAACTCACAAAAACAAAGATTGTTATGTCTAAAAAAATCAATTTTAAAAAAGTCTTTATTGGTTTAGGTATTTTCCTTTTTTTATCGATAACTGCACTTGCAGCTATTCCTTTTTTATTTAAAGACAAAATTCAAGCATTGGTTTTAAAAACAATCAATGAAAATGTAGATGCAACAGTTGCTTTTGAAAATGTTGACTTGAGTTTGTTTAAAAGTTTTCCAAATGCAAATGTTACTATAGACAAACTTAGTATTATTAATAAAGCACCATTTGCAGGAGACACATTATTTTACTCTGGTGAATTAAACCTTAAAATGAGTATTAAAGAACTTTTTAAAAGCGATAACGAACCTATGGCTTTAGAAAGTTTTAGTAGTCAAAATGCAGTTGCAAATATCATTTTTAACAAAGATGGATTAGGTAATTTCGACATTGCTTTGAAAGACAATAAAGCAGAAGACGCTTCAGAAAGTAAGCCATTTAGTTTAGATATTCAAAGTTATGAAATTAAAAACCTTCGATTATCTTATTGGGATCAAGGTTCAAATATAAAAATGGTTTTAGACAGTTTAAATCATGTTGGAAAAGGAAATTTTGCCGAGCAAAAATTAGATCTAGACACCAAAACAAATACAAAATTATCTTTTGAGATGGAAGGTAATAAATACATGAATAATGTATCCCTTTCATTAGAAGCCGTTTTAGGAATTGATTTAGAGAAAAGCAAATATGAATTTAAAGACAATAAGGCCTTGATCAATCAATTACCATTAGAGTTCAATGGATTTATACAAATGGTAGAAGATGGACAATTATATGATTTAACATTCAAAACTCCAACTTCTGACTTTAAAAACTTTTTAGGTTTAATTCCTGAAGCTTACTCAGGAAGTATAAGCCAAGTTAAAACTACTGGAGAATTTAAAGTTTCAGGTAAAGTAGACGGAAAATTATCTGACAACACTATTCCAAAATTCAATATAGAATTAGCTTCAAACAATGCTTCTTTTCAATATCCAGATTTACCAAAATCAGTTAAAAACATCATCATAGACACTCACATTGTTAATGAAACTGGCTTAATGAATGATACTTATGTAAATTTAGATAAGCTTTCATTTTCAATTGATCAAGATGTTTTCAATGCGAAAGCCAATATTAAAAATATTGCTACAAACGCTTTAGTAAATGCCGAGTTAAAAGGCATTGTTAACTTAGCAAATGTTACAAAAGCATATCCTATTAAATTAGACAAGCCTTTAACTGGAATTTTAAAAGCAGACGTTGTAACTAAGTTTGACATGAAATCAGTAGAAACTAGTCAATATCAAAACATCTCTAATGCAGGAACTATTTCATTAACAGGCTTTAATTATGAAGGACCCGAAATGGCAAAACCTTTTAAAATTAATCAAGCCACTATTGCTTTCAATCCTAATCAAATTAAATTAAATGCATTTGACGCAAAAACTGGAGATTCAGATATTCAAGTAACTGGTGCTTTAGATAACTTTTACGGCTTTATGTTTAAAAACCAAGTATTGAAAGGAAATTTCAATATGAATTCTAATAAATTAGTAGTTTCCGATTTTATGGCGCCAACCACAGCAACTACTGAAGAAGGTAAAAAAACGACTGAAGCAGTAAAAATCCCTTCATTCTTAGATTGCAGTTTAACAGCAAAAGCTAACGCAGTTGTTTACGACAATTTAAATTTAAAAGATGTATCCGGAAATTTAATAATTAAAGATGAGGCCATAGCACTTAACAATTTAAAAATGGGTGTTTTTGGAGGTCAAATTGGTTTAACAGGAACTGTTTCAACAAAAGGAAATACTCCAAAATTCAATATGAGTTTAGGATTAAATTCTGTAAACGTTGCTGAATCTTTTTCTCAATTAGATATGCTAAAATCAATTGCACCTATTGCAAATACAATTAGTGGAAAATTAAATTCTACAATAAATTTATCTGGAGATTTAACAAATGACATGACTCCAAATCTAAAAACCATTTCTGGAGATTTATTAGGACAACTTATGGAATCTAAAGTAAATGCAAATAACTCTCAATTATTAACTGCCTTAGGTTCTAATGTAAAATTTATAGATGTGTCTAAATTGAATTTAAATGATATTAAAGCAGCTCTTACTTTTAAAGACGGTAAAGTTGCAGTAAAACCATTTAATTTAAAATATCAAGATATTAACATGCAAATTGGCGGGACTCATGGTTTTGATCAGACGATGGATTACAATGTTAAATTTGATGTTCCTGCAAAGTACTTAGGTCCAGAAGTGAACAACCTAATTGCAAAATTAACCCCTGCTGATGCTGCAAAAATTGAAAACATTCCTGTAAATGCATTATTAGGAGGAAACTTTAGCAGCCCAAAAGTAACTACCGATATGAAACAAGCAACAGGAAACTTAGTCACTCAATTGGTAAAAATGCAAAAAGACAAACTAGTAGGCCAAGGCACAAGTGCATTAACTAATTTATTAGGCGGAAATAACGCAAATCAAAGTAGCGCAAATGCAACAAATGACTCAACCAAGACAACGACTCCTAAAACACCAACAAAAGACGACATTAAAACGGGAGTAAAAGATGTTATTGGCGGTTTCTTAAGCGGAAAAAAGAAAAAAGAATAATACATTTATAAAACGTAAAAAATCCCATTTCTAATTAGAAATGGGATTTTTTTATACTATCATTTAAATATTAAACTTCTATTTTTACTACAATTCCTTCGTTACTTCTAATGTTAAAAACTGTTCCGTCTTCAAACAACAAATATTGACCTTTAATTCCATTTACTTTCCCTGTGAAAGACGGTGTTTTTTCAAGGTTTAAACTGTTAATCTTAGCTGGATAATTCTCAATTGGGAAGTCTATTTTATATAATTCTTGCTCTTTGGCAAAATAAGGTTTGATTTCTTCAGGTAACCATTGCAAAACATTATTTCGCTCAGTAACTAAATCAACATCAGGAACATTATTCTTTAGCATTTTTTGCCAGCTTGTTTTGTCAGCAAAATGATCCTTTAAAGCAACTTCTGTAATTCCAGCTAAATAACGGTTTGGCACTTCAACAATAGGAATAGCTTGTATTGCACCTTGATCTATCCAACGAGTTGGAACTTGAGTTTTTCGTGTCACTCCTACTTTCACATCACTTGATAAAGCTAGATAAACAATGTGTGGTTGCAATTGAACACGTTTTTCATATTCCAAATCCCTATCTTCAATATCCAAATGAGCTGTACTTAATTCAGGTCGAATGATCCAATCTCCTACAGATGCACTACTCGTAAAACAGTCGTAACAATACCCTTGTCTAAAAATCTTCTTTTCTTTTCCACAATTTAAGCATTGATAACCCTGAAATGAAATTTCTATTTCTTTACCAATTAGTTGATTCACGTTCAAGAAACTATCTTTAAATACTAAATAATATTGAATAGGGCTTAAAAATTCAGTTTGCATTTTTTGTAAGACGCCTTGATATGTCATTCCACTTAAAGTTTTAATGTTATAGTCGAAAAAATAAAAAAATTGTTATTTTTGGTAAAGTTATCATTCATAACGCATAATTCATAATTAAAAAATGGCATTACCAATAATTAATTCTATTGCAACTTGGATTTTAAAAAAACGAATTCATCAGATTGAATTGTTCATTAAATATCCTAATGAAGTACAAGAAGAATTACTTTTTAATTTATTAAAAACTGCCGAAAACACAGTTATTGGTAAAGAGCATGAATTCTCTTCTATTAAGAACTACAAAACTTTTTCTGAAAGAGTGCCTGTGTCTACTTATGAAGAACTTGCTCCTATGATTAAGCAGACTAGAAAAGGTGCTCAAAATGTTTTTTGGCCCACAAACATAAAATGGTTTGCAAAATCAAGTGGTACAACAAATGCAAAAAGTAAATTTATACCTGTTAGTAATGAAGCTTTAGAAGGTTGTCATTACAAAGCGAGTAAAGATTTATTGTGTTTGTATTTAAACAATAATGAAGATTCTCAAATGTTTTTGGGAAAAAGCCTTCGCTTAGGTGGAAGTAAACAAATGTATGAGAACAATAATACTTTTTTTGGCGACTTATCTGCTATACTGATAGACAATATGCCTGTTTGGGCAGAATTCAGCTCTACTCCTAGTAGTAGAGTATCTCTAATGAGTGATTGGGAAACAAAGTTACCTGCCATTATTAACGAGACCATTAATGACAATGTTACTAGCTTAGCCGGTGTTCCAAGTTGGATGTTAGTTCTTTTAAACAAAGCACTTGAAGAAACTAGCAAGGAAAGTATTCTAGACATATGGCCAAATGCAGAAGTATATTTTCATGGTGGAGTTAATTTTGAACCTTATAAAGAGCAGTACAAAAAATTGTTTCCAAAGGATAACTTTAAATATTATGAAATTTATAACGCGTCAGAAGGCTTTTTTGCAATCCAAGATTTAAATAATTCAAGTGAACTGCTTTTAATGCTTGACTATGGAATATTTTATGAGTTTATTCCTATGGATACATTTGGTACAAAAAATCAAAAAACAATACCTCTAAGTGAAGTAGAAATTTATAAAAACTATGCTATTGTTATTACTACAAACTCCGGCCTGTGGAGGTATTTAATTGGAGACACCATTCGTTTTACATCTTTAAGTCCGCATAGAATTATGGTAACCGGAAGAACAAAACACCATATAAATGTTTTTGGAGAAGAATTAATGGTTGAAAATACAGACAAAGCAATTGCAATTACCTCAAAAGAATTTGATTGCGAAGTGATTGATTATACCGTCGCACCTATCTTTATGAACGGAAGAGAAAAAGGAGCTCATGAATGGATTATAGAGTTTAAGAAAAAACCAGATGATATTCAAAAATTTAGTATATTGCTAGACAGCACATTACAAGAACTAAATTCAGATTATGAAGCAAAAAGAAATAATAACATTACTCTAAACCCTTTAAAGATAAATGTTGCTAGTGAAGGGCTATTTTATAAATGGCTCAAAAATCAAAATAAACTTGGTGGACAAAATAAAGTACCTCGTTTATCAAATGAGCGTAATTATTTAGAATCAATATTAGGAGTTCAAGAGCAATTAACCTAAAAAAAAAAGCAATGAAAAAGAGAACAGTTATTACAGGGATATTAGGAATTTTACTACTAATATCATGTGGCCCAAAAAGATATGGATGCGGACCTAACAGAAGATGTGAAATTCAACAAAATTCAACAAAAACGCCATTAGAAAAACAATCATTCAAAAAAGAGGCTGTAAACAGCTAATTAATTATACTATTCTCAAAAATCAATACGATTTAGTTTGCACTAAATCGTATTTTTTTGCATATCATCGTTAATTCTAACAAAAAATAAAAAAAAAGTTAGAAAAATGTTTCAATTCAAAAATTAACCTATATTTTTGCCACCGTTTTAAGTAAAACTATTTAATAAACAGAAACTTAGAAAATATTTATGAAATTTATCACAAAAATTACGACATTAACCCTTTTAATTAGTTCTTCACTATTCGCACAAGAACCACAACGTTTAGACGGAAAAGACTCAATTATTAATGTAATTAACGCATCTACTAAAGGTGTGCGTTATGTTTTAAATGATACTGGAATAAACTCTGAGTTAAACGAAGTTGGTACTTCTTTTTTTAAAAACAAATACATTATTTTGTCTAATAAAAAAAGAAGGCATTATGAAACTACTATTAATGAAAAAACAAACACACCTAACAACAACCTATATTGTGTTGATGTAAAAGAAAATGGAGATTTATCTTTTCCTTTATTATTTTCAAGTGTAATTGACTCAAAGGATAACGAAGGTTCTATTGCTTTTTCACCAGATGAAAAAACAGTTTATTACACTCAAGAAAACCCTGAAAAAGAAGGTAAATTAGAATTATACAAAGCTACTTTAGACCTTAATTCTAAAGATTATTGGACAGACATTAAAAAGGTAAATTTAGTTCCTGATGGATATTCAGTTGAAACGCCGAGCGTATCTCCCGACGGGAAAAAAATATTTTTTGCCTCGAACATACCAGGTGGACTTGGAGGGTACGATTTATATGAAGCTTCAATAAATGAAGACGGAACATACGGGAAACCTATCAACTTAGGTCCAAATGTAAATACTTCAGAAGATGAAAAATTCCCAAACATAACAGCAGATAACAAACATTTATATTTTTCTTCAAAAGGACATATGAATATTGGTGGATATGATGTTTTTAGATCTTCAATTGTAGACGGAAAATATTTAGAAGCACTTAATTTAGGAGTTTCATTGAACTCTAGAAGAGATGATTTAGCATTTGTTTTAGTTTCAGAAGACAAAGGGTATTTATCAACTGATAAATCTCATTCTGGTAATTTTGATATTTTAAAGTTTGAAGTAAAACACTTAGACAAAACTGCTCCAACATATACTATTGTTGAGCAATTATCTCAAGTTCCATTACCAAATGCGAAAATCATTATTAAAAATGAATTTGGTGAAGTTATTAATGAAACTGTTTCTGATGAAAATGGAAAAATAAAAATTCCTTTAAACCCTATTTCTTACAACTTTATTACTGTTGAAAAAGAAGGTTATGAACCGTTTACTAGTAGATTTACTTCTGAAAACTTATTGAGTGATCCTATTCAACTTAAGCAGAAAAAAGCGGAAATTACTGCTGATGCTATTGTAATTGAAAATATTTTATTTGCATTCGATAAAGATTTAATTAAAGCTGAATCTGAATTATCGTTAAACAAAATTGTTGAAGTATTAAATCAATTCCCAGAAATGACTTTAACCATCAACGCACATACAGATAATAAAGGATCTGATAAATACAACTTAGCGTTATCGCAAAGAAGAGCTAAATCAACAGTAACGTATTTAATTTCTAAAGGGATTGCAAAGGAGAGACTTACATACAAAGGTTATGGTGAATCTAAACCTTTAAACTACTGCACAAATTGTACACCAGAACAAGACCAAGCAAATAGACGTGTTGAATTCAAAATTAATAAATCAAAAAAATAGAGATGAGAAAAGGAATTATTGTATTAGCATTATCTAGTACTGCACTATTAACATCATGCTCAAGCGGATGGAGTTGTAAAGCAAGCTATGTTAAAAACAACAAGTCTAAGGAAATTGAAAAGACTAAAGACGCATAAAAATAAAAAAGCCCGCTATAGCGGGCTTTTTTATTTTATATTAATACTGTCATGAAGCAGTTTTCAGCCTCTGTAATAAATTTTTATTTAAACTATGTTCTGCAAATTGTTTATCAACATTTAAGTCAGTTTCAGAAGAACTAGGCAAATCATACATGGCATCAGTTAAAATAGCTTCACACAATGAACGAAGACCTCGTGCTCCTAACTTATACTCTAATGCTTTTTCAACTATAAAATCTAATGCTTCTTCTTCAATTGTAAAAGCAACATCATCCATTTCAAATAATTTTTGATACTGTTTGATTAAAGCATTCTTTGGCTCTGTTAAAATAGCCCTTAAAGTTTTAGCATCTAACGGATCCATATGAGTTAGAACAGGTAATCGACCTATTATTTCTGGAATCAAACCAAAATCTTTTAAATCTTTAGGAATAATATATTGAAGTAAATTATCCTTGTCAATATTTTCTGCACTTATAGAAGAACTATATCCAACCGCTTGACGATTTAATCTTTTAGAAATTACTTTATCAATACCATCAAATGCGCCACCAGCTATAAATAAAATGTTTTGAGTATTTACCTCAACGAATTTTTGATCTGGATGCTTTCTCCCTCCTTTTGGCGGAACATTAACAACAGTTCCTTCAAGCAACTTTAACAATGCTTGTTGAACACCTTCTCCAGAAACATCTCTCGTAATTGATGGATTATCACTCTTACGAGCAATTTTGTCAATCTCATCAATAAAAACAATACCTCTTTCAGCTTTAGCTACATCATAATCCGCAGCTTGTAATAAGCGAGTTAAAATACTTTCTACATCTTCTCCTACATAACCAGCTTCAGTTAAAACAGTTGCATCAACAATCGCCAAAGGTACATTTAACATCTTAGCAATTGTTTTTGCTACTAATGTTTTTCCAGTTCCTGTTTGTCCAACCATGATAATATTAGATTTTTCAATCTCTACATCATCATCTGTTTGTTTTTGCAATAATCTTTTATAATGGTTATAAACCGCTACACTCATTACTTTTTTAGTTTGATCTTGTCCAATTACATAATCATCTAAAAAAGCTTTAATTTCTTTTGGTTTAAGCAAAACAGTATCTGCTAGCAAATCGGTATTACCTGTTTGTTTAATTTCTTCTAAAACTATTCCATGTGCTTGCTCAATACATTTATCGCAAATATGCGCATCAATCCCAGCAATCAACAAACTAGTTTCTGGCTTTTTCCTACCGCAAAATGAACACTCTAAAATTTCCTTCGCCATCTTTATTCTTGGTTTTGGGTTATTGGCTTTGGGTTATTAGCAAACTAATACCTAATACCCTAGCCCTATTCCCTCTTTTTAACTTCTTACTAAAACTTCATCAATCATTCCGTATTCTTTTGCTTCACTAGCAATCATCCAGTAATCTCTATCACTATCATTATGAACTTTATCAATTTCTTGACCAGAATGCTTCGCTATAATTTCATATAGTTCACCTTTTAATTTGATGATTTCACGAGCAGTGATTTCGATATCAGAAGCTTGACCTGATGCTCCTCCAAGTGGTTGATGAATCATCACTCTTGAATGAGGCAAAGCACTTCTCTTCCCAGCAGCACCAGCACATAATAAAACCGCTCCCATTGAAGCTGCCATACCAGTACAAATTGTAGCCACATCTGGCTTAATAAACTGCATAGTATCGTAAATACCTAGACCTGCATAAACACCTCCACCTGGAGAATTTACATAAATTTGAATGTCTTTAGATGCATCCAAACTTTCTAAAAACAACAATTGAGCTTGTACTATATTTGCAATTTGATCGTCAATTCCTGTCCCTAAAAAGATAATTCTATCCATCATTAAACGTGAAAAAACGTCTAACTGAGTTACATTCATTTGGCGTTCTTCCATAATATATGGAGTCATACCTATTGGAGTAATTTTACTTACGATTTTATCGTAATACATATTGTTTATTCCGTGGTGCTTAGTAGCGTAATTTTTAAATTCTTTTCCGAAATTCATATTGACTTTACTTTTATGTATTGTTTAAACTAAGAACGTCAAACTTATTTAAGCCTGACGTTCAAAGATAATTATTTTTTATGAGAATTTATTCTCCGTACATTTCTTTTACAAATTGTTCATAAGAAACATCTTTTGCTTTTGCAGCAACTTTATCTTTAAATAACTCAAGCATTTTAGCGCTCATTACTTGCTCAGACAATCTCTTAGCCTCTTCTTGATTAGAAAGCACTCTTGCAACAATTCCTTCAACTTCTTCATCAGTTGGGTTTAATTGTCCAAACTGAGCCATTTGTTGTTTGATTAAAACTGATGTATGTGCTTTTAAATCTTCAAATTTGATTTGCAAATCATTTCCTGCAATAATCTTACCTTCAATTAGTTGATAACGTAAACCTTTCTCTGATTTTTCGTACTCTTCATTAGCTTGCTCAACAGTTAAGGGGTTTTCCCCAGCAGACATAATCCATTTTTTTAAAAATTCAGCAGGCAAATCGAATTTTGTGTTCTCAATTAAGTTTTCAATTACATCACTTAAGAATTTTTGATCTGCTTGTTGAGCAAATTGTCCTTCTGCATCTTCTTTAATCTTAGCTTTTAATTCATCTACAGAAGAAATTGTTCCTTCTCCGAATAATTTATCAAACAATTCTTGATTTAATTCAGCCTTTTCAACGTTGTTAATTTCTTCAATAGTAAAGTTTACTACAATATCTAAACCATGAACATTGTCATGATCTACTTTTAAATAATCCATTAATTTATGGTCATCATCAAATAAACCTTTTGTAGATAATTCAACAATATCACCGACTTTCTTGCCAATGAATAATTTAGCTGTTTTTTTATCACCAAAAATATCTAATGTAATATTTGTTGTGTTATTGATATTTGCTTCTTCATTTGAAAAAGTACCTCTTAATGTAAAATCTTGTTCAACTTTATCTTGAGGAATTAATTTACCATATTGCTTTTGAATACGCTCAACTTGTTCGTTTAGCATTTTTTCATCTGCTATAATGTTAAATTTATTTACTTTTTTCACAGAAGCTAAATCTACATTGAATTCTGGAGCTAAGCCTAATTCAAATTCAAAAGTAAAATCTTCTTTTTCCCAATTAAAATCTTCAGTAATTTTAGGCAATGGATTTCCAAGTATATCTAATTTCTCTTTAACTAAGTAATCATTTAAAGACGATTGTAAAATTTTATTTACCTCATCTAAAAGAACTGCTTTTCCGTATTGTTTTTTAATCATCCCAGCTGGAACTTCTCCTTTTCTGAAACCTGGTATATTAGCATTTTTTCTATAATCTGCTAATATTTTTTCAACTTTACTAGAATAATCTTCTTTAGAAATCGCAACTGTAACAACAGCATTTAACGCATCTACATTTTCTCTTGTAATATTCATTTTATATTATTTAAAGGTCATAAAATTTGGGTTGCAAAATTATACATTTTTTCCAACTCAAACAAGTTTTTAATTATTTGAATTTCAATTGTCTAAAAAAATTATTTCTCTGAAATAAAAATTCCATTCATGACAGATTGACTTAATGAGAGCAGTATACTAAATATAAAAGCACTCCAAAAACCATCAACAAGAAACCCATCTACTAAATAGTCTCCAACTAAAATTACTACTGCATTTATTACTAATAAAAACAGACCTAAAGTAAATATTGTCGCAGGTAGCGTTAGCAGAATAAGAATAGGCTTTAAGAAAGCGTTTAGAATACCTAGTACTAATGCAACCCACAAAGCTGATGTATAATCTTGAACAGAAATTCCTGGTAAAAAATGAGCCAGAACAACAACTAAAATAGTTGTAATAATAAGTCTAATTAATATATTCATATCTATTTGATTTAAGTATATAAAAAAAGGCACCAAAAATGGTGCCTTTTTTAAATTTTATTAAATTTTATTAGTTTGATGGCAGAATTGTAGCTCCAGGGAATCCAGCCGCACTAACTAATGGAATATTAGCATTATAAAAAGAGTTAATAACTTTGATTATTTCATTAGAAATAACGGCATAACCTCTTGCATTAGGATGAACTCCATCTAAAGAGAACAAAACACTTGATGCTGTAGTTGAAGAAAAATAATTAGCTGTATAAATCGTTCCATCTTCAACAGTTAATCCTCCTTTTAACTTTGTCATGATAGCATTCATATCTGCTACAGCAATGTTTTTTGACGCTGCTATTGAAACAATTGCACTATTATAAGCCGCAGTTGCATTTGCAACTAACATTTTTTCATCTTTAGACAAAATCCATTGATCAGCTAAAGGAACACTTACTCCGTTAACTTGTAAAGGATCACCTCCTACTAATGTCCCAATAAAAGACATAGCTGGTAAAACGACTAAATCATTATAAGTAGCATGACGATATGAAGGAAGCCCTAAGCCCGATAAATCAGTCAAATACTCATCAACCATTACCACAGCATTCTTACCCGCTTTAAAGTTAATTATTCTACTTGCGAATTCTTCACGAGTAATAAAACTATTGTCATATGCAACTCTTAATCCAGCATTATATGCTGCATAACCAGAATTTAGCTGAGATGCTGTTGCAGCATCTAATGGAACTGCATTATAAGGAACTGTTGTAAAATAAGGAATTGCTGTAACTTCTGGAATTGTAGCTACAACTCCTTTAGCTCCACCTGAAGTCAAAGTATTTACTAACGTAGAATAAACACTAGCAAAAACTTGAGGATCAGTTATGTCATTAGATCCATAAGTTGCAGGATTTAAATTTCCTAATTGATCAACTCCTAATCCACCAGAAGTAGCGAATGATAAAACATCGTTATTTCCTATCCAGTTAGTAAAAAAAGTTGGATTCATTTGCATTGCATCTCCTAAAACTGTTGCAGTTGCAGAAGTAGCATGACGAACAAAATAAGGATTAGACTGACCTAAAGCAACGCCAGCAATATTTCCATATCCTGCAGAAAGCAAGTGGAATGATTTAGCACCGGGAACTCCCATATTGTGATATGGAGTAGCTTGTAAATTTGAAACTTCAATAGTTGAAGACCCTGCAATATTTTCAGGCCCACCAGCAGAAGCATCAATTACAAGTCTTGTACCTGCAATAGGAAATCCTCCTAAAGTTAATCCTCCTAAATTATCAACATCATCAGCAAATGATGGTTGTGTAAACATTCCACCACCAACAACTGCGAATTGACCTGCAAGAGTATTAGGAAAAGAATATGATTGACCTACTCTAGAAACAGACCCATCCATATATCCTGCAGTTAATGAATTACCTACAGCAACATAAGAAGAAAAATCAGCATCTCCAGAAGTGTAACTTGCGTCTGAAACTTCGTTCTCAAATTCTGGCTCACAAGAAATAAAACCTGCAGCCAAAACAGCTAAGTATATAAATTTATTTTTCATTATCATTTTTTTTAAATTAGAAACTATAAGTTACACCTACACCAGGTGAAAATACACTAGATTTATAAGTACCTCCAAAACTACTTCCATCATTAAAATGGTCATACGAGTTGTCAATTTCGTCAAAGTGCAAGTAAAGGAATGAGAAATCAACTCCTAATTTTTTGTTAACTTGATATGTTAAACCACCTGTGAATCCCATAGAATCATTTCTTGGAGTTTCTGGTGCAAAGTAACCATCCTGTACTGGACTTTCATCAAAATACCATCCAGCTCTAAATGTGAATTTTTCTGTAGCAGCATATTGCGTTCCCACTCTATAAGTACTAGCGTTTTTATAATTTCTTGGATTAACAGAAGTAGGTAATCCGTTATTAAACTCAACATCTAATGATTTATATACATTCCAAAGAGTGTAATTATAATCAAATGCTAACAACCATTTATCAGTAACTTGATAAGACAGACCTGTTGTTAATTCTCCTGGTAATGGTAAATCAGCATTAAAAGTAGTATTTGTCAATGTACCAGCAGCATAAGCAGGAACATCACTAAAAGTTGCATCACCATCTCTAGCCTCCATAATAATTTCTGAACGATAGTTAACCCCTAATCTTAATTTATCAGTTGGATTAAACATAAATCCAGCGGTATAACCCCAAGCAGTGATTCCTTTTGCACTAATAGATAAATCTGTTCTGTTTCCGTCTTCATCAGTAGTTGTTCTATCAACATTTCTATTAAAATCAACTGAACCAGTAACATATATTGGACCTCCACCTATACTAAATTTTTCTCCAATTCTAACAGAAACAGTAGGTTGAACAAAAATAGCCTTTAAATCGATATTATTTACTAAGTGAGATCCTTGCCAATCTTGATCCCATTCTACAGCACTTCCATATGGAGTATAAATTGCCATACCTGCTGTTAACCAATCATTAATTTTATACGTTGCATAAACATTAAATGGAGTACCCAAATTACTAGTTGAAGCTGTCCAATTATACGTAGAATTTTGAAATTTTGTTTCTGCAAAAAGCGCATTAGCTCCTACAGACAAATTAAATTTATCTTCTAAAAAAGACATACCTGCAGGGTTAAAGAATGTAACCTCAGCACTATTAACCACAGCAACACCAGTGTGCCCCATAGCTAATTGTTTTTGACCTTGTATAGCTACTCTGTATCCACCGGCAAAAGCAGTAGAGCCCGCCAAGGCTAATAATGTTAAAGAAAGTAATTTTCTCATAATTTTAAAATGTGTTAGTTTTATTCTGAATTTATTCAAATCAATTATTCAAAATTATAATAAAATATGGAATTACCAATATTTTGTTAAAAAATATTATGCGTTCATAGTAAATTTGTTTAAGAATTTAGATATTTAACTACATATTCATAAAAATCCTTTGGATTTTCAGCATGCAACCAATGACCAGCATTAGTAATTGTATTCAAACTCATTTTTGGAAAATGCCTTTTAATGATATCTACATCTTCATTTAAAATATAATTTGACTTGTTCCCTCTTAAAAAAAGAGTTTCTTTTTTAAATATTTTTTCATCAGACAATTCCTTTCCAATTTCATCAATATTATTTACCAAATACTTAACATTAAATCGAAAATCTAATTGCCCAGGTTCTTTCCAATACAAGCTTTTAAGCAAAAATTGTCTGGTTCCATAATCCTTAACATATAAAGACAAAAGATCATCGACTTCTATTCTCGAAGGTTTTAAAGAAAAATCAATTGACAACAATCCTTCAAGAATGGATTGGTGATGGCGAGGATAAAATTTCGTTCCAATATCTGCAATAATTAGTTTTTCTATCAAACTAGGCCAAGTAGCAGCAAACTCCATTGCAACTTTTCCACCCATTGAGTGTCCTAACAAAACAATTTCTTTAAGGTCATTCTTATCACAATACTCCTTCACATCTTGAGCCATAACTTGGTAATTGAACTCTGGTGATTGAAAACTTCTTCCGTGATTTCTCAAATCCAACATGTGTACTTGAAAGTTTAACTTAGAAAACTCTAATCCAAGAGTTTTCCAGTTATCAGACATTCCGAGAAACCCATGTAAAATTAAAAAAGGTTTTCCCTCTCCTTCAATTTTTGAATACAACATTATTTTAATTTTTGAAGATACATATTTACAACATTCTCTAATCCTAGATACAAAGATTCAGAAATTAAAGCATGACCAATTGAAACCTCTAATAAGTTTGGAATATTATCCTTGAAAAATTTTATATTGTTTAAACTTAAATCATGACCAGCATTTATTCCAATACTCAATTCATTAGCTCTGATTGCTGCTTTAACAAATGGCTCAATTCCTATTTTATTACCTAATCCATATTCATGAGCAAAGCTTTCTGTATACAATTCAATTCTATCTGCTCCTGTTTCTTTAGCTCCTTCAACCATTTTCTCATCAGCATCAACAAAAATTGAAGTTCTAATTCCATTACGTTGAAATTCTTGAATAACTTCTTTCAAATAAGATTGATTTTTAACTGTATCCCAACCAGCATTAGAAGTCAAAGCTCCAATTGCATCCGGAACCAATGTAACTTGTGTCGGTTTGCATTCTAAAACTAAATCAATAAAATTATGTTTTGGATTTCCTTCAATGTTATACTCTGTATACACAATGGGTTTTAAATCACGAGCATCTTGATAACGAATATGCCTTTCATCTGGTCTTGGATGAATTGTTATTCCTTCTGCGCCAAAAGCCTGAATATCTTTAGCTACTTTTAATAAATTTGGAACATCCCCGCCTCTTGAATTTCTTAAGGTTGCAATTTTATTGATATTTACAGATAATTTAGTCATACTATATTTATTAATTTTACAAAAATACAAACTATAATATAGGAATAATAAGCAATTTTTGATTATTTTGCATTAAAATTGAACCACTATAAATGAACATCATTTTAGAATACATCAATAACGATGTAAAACCTTTAAAATCTAACCAAACAATTAATGAGGCTCATGAATTATTTATGGACTTCTCATTTACTCATTTTCCAGTCATAGAAAACAATACTTACATTGGTTGTTTAAGTAAAGAAGACGCAGAAACACTGAATCCTGAATCCAAAATCGAATCCAATAAAATCAATTTAGAACGATTTTTTGCAAAAAACTCAATGAGTTGGCTAGATATTCAAGAACTTTTTGCTCGCAATCAGACAAATATTATGCCTGTATTAGACGAAAAGAACAATTATGCAGGTTATTTTGAAATGGAAGATATTATACGAATTTTTAATGAAACTCCATTTTTAAAAGAAGAAGGCGGTATTATTGTGGTTAAAAAAAAACAAGACGACTTTTCAATGAGTCAAATAACCCAAATTGTTGAGAGCAATAATGCAAAATTACTTGGATTATTTATTTCAAAAATTGAAAACAATGAAATTGAAATAACTCTAAAAACAAGCCTAGGAGGGTTAAATGACATTATTCAAACTTTCAGACGATTTGACTACAATATAATTTCGCAACATCAGGAAGATTCATATATTGAAAACCTTAAAGAACGATCGGACTATTTAGACAAATATTTAAACATCTAATCTTAATACTATGAAAATTGCAATCTTTGGTCAAAACTATCAAGGCAATACTGAAAGTATAGTTTCAGAAGTCATTAAGATTCTAGAAATAAATAACATTGAAATTATTATAGAAAAAAAATTCAAAGATAGTTTTAAGAAAATACAATATGCTTTTGAGACTTTTACATCACATGATCAACTTGACAATTCAACTGATGTTTTAATAAGTATTGGAGGTGACGGCACAATTTTAAGAGCCACAACTTTTGTGAGAGACAAAAACATTCCAATAGTAGGCATCAATACTGGCAGGCTTGGATTCTTAGCAACGGTACAAATTGAAAACATTAACTTATTAATAAATAAAGTTATCAATAGAGATTTTACAATTTCAAAAAGAAGTTTATTAAACCTTCAATGTACTCCTAGAAATCCAGACCTAGTTGATTTAAATTTTGCATTAAATGAAGTTACCGTTTCTAGAAAAGACTCAACCTCTATGATTACCATAGAAACCTATTTAAATGGCGAATATTTAACTTCTTATTGGGCTGATGGATTAATTATATCAACCCCAACAGGGTCAACAGGCTATTCTTTAAGCTGTGGAGGCCCAGTATTAATGCCAGACGTTAACAGCTTAGTAATTACGCCCATAGCACCTCATAACCTAAATGCCCGACCATTAGTTATTCCAGATGACACAGAAATTGAATTAAGAGTTACTGGTAGAGAAGAACAATATCTAGTTTCTTTAGATTCAAGAATTACTTCTGTAACAAACGAAACGTTACTTAAAATAAATAAAACCTCTTTTCAAGTAAATATGATTGAATTTAAGGATGAAGGATTCTTGAAAACGATTAGAAAAAAACTGCTTTGGGGTGAAGACAGAAGAAATTAAACCTTCCGTACAAGAAAATCATTTTTTTGCGTTTTAATATAACTTATAAAATTTACTATAAAATGTGGTAAAGAAGTCAATATTGTTATATTTGCAAACTATTATAAAAATGAGAAGAGTATACCTATATATATGTTTATTGTTTTGCGCCTTAAATTCTAATGCTCAAATCAACGAATTAGGCGTTTTTTTAGGAGGAAGTAATTATATTGGCGATGTGGGGCCAACTGATTATATATCTCCTAACGAACCTGCTTTTGGTGTAATTTACAAATGGAATAGGAGCACGAGACATTCCTTTAGATTTTCATATTACCAAGGTAACATTACATCAAGAGATATTGACAGTGATGTTCCAGGGCGGAAATTAAGAGGATATAGTTTTAAAAACAACATTAAGGAGTTTTCAGCAGGAATCGAATTTAATTTTTTAGAGTTTGATTTACATAATAATGAAAAAACAACTACTCCCTATGTCTTTACTGGCATAAACCATTTTATTTATGACGAAATATTTATTTTAGGAAATGAAAGTAAAAAAGATTACAGACATAGTTCTTTTTCTATACCTATGGTAATAGGATTAAAAACAAGGCTAGTGAAAAATTTTATAATTGGATTTGAAGTTGGTGCTCGATACACTTTTACTGATAATCTTGACGGAAGCAACCCAATTAATGATAATTTTGAAAACTTAAGATTTGGAAATCTTAATAGTAATGATTGGTATGTGTTTTCAGGTTTTACACTAACCTATACTTTTGGAAAAAACCCTTGTTTTTGTACTGAATAATATGAGTTTACTAAACAACATAGATAAAAACAACATTCCCAACCATTTAGCAATAATCATGGATGGAAATGGGCGTTGGGCAAAACAAAAAGGTTTGTTGAGAACAATTGGACATGAAGGAGGAACAAAATCAGTAAAAAAAACAGTTGAATCTAGTGCTAAGCTTGGAATAAAAAACCTGACACTTTATGCTTTTTCAACTGAAAACTGGAATAGACCAAAACTTGAAGTTGACACTTTAATGAAATTACTTATTTCATCTCTAAAAAAAGAATTAAAAACGCTTCAGGAAAACAACATCAAATTAAATGCAATAGGAAATTTAACAAATTTACCTTCAAAAGTACAAAGAGAATTAAACGAAGTTATTTCTAAAACTTCAACAAACAACAGAATGACACTAACCTTAGCACTAAGTTACGGGTCTAGAGAAGAAATAATTCAAGCTGTTAAAAAAATTAGCGAGAAAGTTAAAAATAATATAATTTCCAATGAAGCTATTGATGAATCAATTATTAATCAGCATCTTTACACACAAGATTTACCTGATGTAGATTTAGTTATCAGAACGAGTGGTGAACACAGAATAAGTAATTTTTTGTTATGGCAAATAGCATATGCTGAATTTTATTTTACAGATATATTATGGCCCGACTTTAGTGAAGAAAACTTATACGAAGCAATTGTAAGCTATCAAAAAAGAGAGAGAAGATTTGGAAAAACAAGTGAACAAATTTCAAAGTAAAAAAATGTTAAATAAAGGAATAAAAACGATACTTACCTTATTACTTATAGGTAGTTTCAACACAATAGTTGCTCAAGAAATTAAATTTGAAAACGGTAAAGAATATATTTTAGCTGAAGTTGAAGTCACAGGCAAAGTAAGCTATAATGAACAAACAGTAGTTACATTCTCAGGACTTGAGAAAGGACAAAAAATATTAGTTCCAGGTGAGGACATTAGTTCAGCCATAAAAAAATTATGGAAACTTGGTTTATTTAGTGATGTAAATTTTTACATTAATAAAATTGAAGGAGATAGTATTTTTTTAGAATTAAACTTAAACGAGTCTCCAAAATTATCTGATGTAAAAATCATTGGGCTAAAAAAAGGGAAAGCTGACGAAATCATTAAGCAAGCCGATTTAAAAAAAGGGAAAATAGTAAATGAAAATTTAATCACTACAACAAAAAACTATATTGAAAGTAAATACCGCAAGGAAGGTTTTTATAATACTAAAGTTTTAATTAGTAATTCACCAGATTCTACAGGAAATAATGTAAAAATGCTTGTTAACATTAACCGTGGTGAAAAAGTAAAAGTTAAAACAATTGAATTTATAGGAAATTCTGAAATTAAAGATAGTAAACTTAAAAAAGCATTTAAAAACACAAAACAAAAAAACCCTTTACATCTTTTCAAAAGATCTAAATATATTAAAGATAAATACAAAGAAGATTTAGTAACTGTTATTGATAAATATAAAGAAAAAGGATTTAGAGATGCAAGAGTGCTATCGGACTCTATATCTTATGATAAAAAATCAAACACTATAGCTATAAAAGTAAATCTTGAAGAAGGAAAAAAATATTATTTTGGGAACATACGTTACCTAGGAAATACTGTATATACTGATCAGCAATTAGACAGAATACTTGCTATCAAAAAAGGAGATGTATATAATGGAGTTATGCTTCAAAAAAGAATTGCAGACCAGTCAAAACCTGACGGAGAAGACATTACAAATCTTTACCAAAACAATGGATATTTATTTTCAAGCATCAACCCAGTTGAAGTAAAAACTTATAACGACACTATCGATTTTGAAATCAGAATCACTGAAGGACCAATCGCTTATTTTAATAAAATATCTGTTGTTGGAAACGATAAAACGAATGATCACGTTATTTATAGAGAACTTAGAACTAAACCTGGTCAAAAATATAGCAAAGAAGAACTAATTAGATCTATTAGAGAATTAGGCCAACTAGGATTTTTTGATCCTGAAACAATAAAACCAGACTTTAAAAATGTTGATGCTCAAGCAGGAACTGTAGATATTGAATATAGTGTTGTAGAAAAAGGATCAAGTCAAATAGAACTTCAAGGAGGTTACGGCGGTGGAGGTTTCATCGGAACCCTAGGTCTTTCTTTTAACAATTTCTCCGCAAGAAACATGTTTAAAAGAGGTGCTTACAAACCATTACCTATGGGAGATGGTCAAAAAATGTCTCTTAGATTACAAGGTAGTTCATATTTCCAAACATACAGTCTTTCATTTTCAGAACCATGGTTCGGAGGTAAAAAACCAGTTAGTTTTTCAACATCTATATCTCACAGTAAACAATTTTTATACAATTTTCAAACAAGAGATGTTAATAGACAGCAAAGTTTTAATATTACATCGTTATCTGTTGGATTAGCGAAAAGATTAACTGTACCAGATGATTTCTTTGTATTATCACACACAGTTTCTTTCCAATACTACAAACTAAACAACTATAATACTGGATTATTTACATTTGGTAATGGAGCCTCTAGAAACTTAGCATATACAATAGGCTTAAGTAGAAATAGTAAAGGAACAAACCCAGTTTTCCCTACTTATGGATCTGAATTTAGTATTTCAGGGAGATTTACTCCACCCTATTCACTTGTAAATGGTATTGATTATGCCAATTTAGAAAACAAAGAAGAATACAAACTTAGAAACACTACAGGAAACGGTTACTTTAACGCTAACAACAATTGGGTTCCTACTAATGCTTATTTAGATGCAAATGGAGATGCAGTAACCGACTTTAACGATGCTGTTGCAGACCAAGCAAAAGTGGATCAAAAAAAATACAATTGGTTAGAATATTATAAAATAAAATTTAAAGCAGATTGGTATACTAGAATCTATGACAAATTTGTATTAAGATCCTTAGGAGAATTTGGTTTTCTTGGAGCATATAACAACGATAGAGGCCTTGTTCCTTTTGAACGATTTTTCTTAGGAGGTGATGGACTAGCAAATTTCGCTCTAGATGGAAGAGAAATTATTCAACTTAGAGGGTATCCAAATAATTCATTATCGTCAACTGATGGAGGAACGGTATATAACAAATTTTCTTTAGAATTAAGATATCCAATAACACTTAAACAAGCAGCGTCTATATATGCTTTATCATTTGTTGAAGCTGGTTCTGCTTTCGATAATTTTAGAGATTACAACCCATTTAACTTACAAAGATCTGCAGGATTTGGTCTAAGAGTATTTATGCCAGCATTTGGTTTATTAGGTATAGATTTTGCACATGGATTTGATGCGATTCCTGGCCAAAATATAAAAAGTGGTTGGCAAACACATTTTATCATCGGACAACAATTCTAAATTAAATGCGTTTATATAAAATATAAATTTTTGAATTTTTACTTAAAAAAACATTTCATATCTTTCGGAATGTTTTTTTAGGTTTTTAAAAATGCATTTAAACTTTAAAATATGAGAATAAATAAACATATATCTACTGTTATTTTATTAATTTCCGTTTTATCTTTCTCTCAATCTAGAGGTGTTAAAATAGGCTATATAGACATGGATTACATACTAGAAAAAGTCCCAGATTATGCTGAAGCAAAAAACCAACTAGAACAGAAAGCTCAAAAATGGAAGCAAGAAATTGAAGTTAAAAAGAATGATGTTAAAGCACTAAAAGAAGCTTTAAATACAGAAAAAGTACTTTTAACAAAAGAATTAATTGAAGAAAGAGAAGAAGAAATAGCTTTTTTAGAAAAGGAATTATTAGATTATCAAGAAAAAAGATTTGGAGCGAGAGGCGACTTAATTATTCAAAAATCATTATTAGTAAAACCGATACAAGACCAAATTTTTACAGCAATTCAAGATATTGCTGAAACAAAAAAATATGATTTTATTTTTGATAAATCATCAGACTTGACAATGCTTTTTGCAGCTCAAAGATTTGACATAAGCGACCAAGTTGTTAGGATTCTTACTAGAATTCAAAAAAGAGAACAGCTATCTAAAAAACAGCTTAAAGAGCAAGACGCCAAGGAAGCAGAAGAAGATATGATTGATGAAAATCCTGCAATGGCTGAAAGACAAAGAATATTAGATGAGAGAAAAGCTGCTAGAGAGAAACTATTAGAAGAAAAAAAACAAGCGGCTGAAGAGAGAAAAAGATTAGCGGCTGAAAAAAGGCAAAAACTAATTGATGAGAGAGAAGCTAAAAAAAATGGCACAGTAATTGAAACTAACAATTCAGACAAGGAAGATAAAAATTCAAATACAGGCGAAAAAGATGCGTCTAAAGAAAAAGAACTAACTGCAGAAGAGAAAAGGCAATTAATAATTGAAGAAAGAAAATTAAAAGCTGAGGAAAGAAAAAAAGCATTAGAAGAGAAAAGAAGAAAAATTTTAGAAGAAAGAGAAGCCGCTAAGAAAGCAAAAGAAGAAGAAAACAAAAAAGAAGAATAATAACCTAAATAAATTAATCCTAAGAATGAAACAATTAAAAACTTTAGCAATTGCATTAGTAATGTTTATTGGTACACAAGTATCTGCACAAACTAAAATGGCACATATTGATGTTCAAGCATTAATGACTGCTATGCCTGAAATGAAAACAGCACAAACTCAAATTGAAAAAGTACAGGCTACTTATGACAAAGAGTATAAAACTATGGTACAAGAATACCAAACAAAATTACAAAAATATGAGCAAGAAGCTCCAACAGTTGGAGAAGCAGTAAATGAAACTCGCTCAAAAGAAATGCAAGATATGGGTGGAAGAATTCAACAATATCGTGAAAATGCTACAAAAGAATTACAACAAAAAGAATTAGATCTTATTAAGCCTATCATGGAAAAAGCGCAAGCTGCTATTAAAAAAGTAGCTAAAGCTAAAGGTTTTCAATATGTTTTAGACTCTACTACTGGAAGCGGAGTATTGGTTGCTGATGGAACTGATTTATTAGCTGATGTAAAAAAAGAGTTAGGTTTCTAATTTGAAATCTTTAAAAAATTTAACTGCTCAAACTTCAATTAGTTTGAGCAGTTTTTTTTTACATTTGTTATATGAGTAATACAAACCCTATAGGATTATTTGATTCTGGAATTGGTGGAACATCAATTTGGAAGGAAATCCATTCTCTTTTGCCATTTGAAAACACAATTTACTTGGCAGATAGTAAAAATGCACCTTATGGAATTAAATCGAAGGAAGAGATTATAGATTTGTCAATTAAAAATACTGAACTTTTATTAAACAAAAACAGTAAACTAATTGTCGTAGCCTGTAATACAGCAACTACTAATGCAATTAAAGAATTAAGATTAAAATACAAAGTTCCATTCATCGGTATTGAACCTGCAATAAAACCTGCGGCAAATAAAACCAACACTCACACAATAGGAATTTTAGCAACAAAAGGAACACTTAATAGTGAGTTATTTCATAAAAACGTAGAAAATTTCTCTGACGTAAAAATAATTGAGCAAGTAGGCCATGGTTTAGTCCAACTAATTGAAAATGGTGACATTGAATCAACCGAAATGACTTTACTATTAAAAAGCTACATTGAACCAATGCTAGAACAAAATATTGATTATTTAGTTTTAGGTTGTAGTCATTATCCTTATTTAATTCCACAACTAAGAAAAATAATACCTACAAACGTAAAAATAATTGATTCTGGCGAAGCTGTTGCAAAACAAACGCAACATATCTTAAATCAATATAAATTAACAAATAGTTCAAATGAGCAAAGCTATCAACACTTTTATACTAATAGCGATTCTAAAGTTTTAAAAACCATATTAAAGAACGACTCTACTGTTTTTGAAAAAAACTTTTAATTATCTATTCTTCTTTAAACCAACTTGAATACATTACATAATTATTAGATATTCTATCTATTTCTCCTGCAAAGTCACTTTGATCAATATCCTTAACCTTTTTTGCAGGAATTCCAGCATAAATAGCTCCAGACTCTATTACAGTATTCTGAGTAACAACTGAACCTGCACCAACTATAGAATTACTGTGTATAACGCAATTATCCATTACAATTGCCCCCATTCCAATTAATACATTATCATGCACTACACAGCCGTGAACAATCGCGTTATGACCTATCGAAACATTATTACCAATAATAGTTGGATGCTTTTGATAAGTACAATGAATTACTGCTCCATCTTGAATATTCACTTTGTTACCAATTTTAATAAAATTTACATCTCCCCTTATCACAGCATTAAACCAAACACTGCATTTTTCTCCAAAAGAAACATCACCTACAATAGTAGCATTTTCTGCAACAAAACAATCAGAAGGAATACTTGGTGACTTACCATTTACATCTTTAATTAACATACATTCTAATTTAAAAAAAATGTCCTGAATAAAATTCAGGACATATATATTATATAAATATTAATTCTTTAATTAACCGCAGGACAATTACAATCCCAATCAGCAGCTCTACAAAATATATCAAACCCAAGAGTGATTTGATGGAAACCACCATTATCAAACTTAATATCTCCTAATAAATGAGAATAAGTATATGAGAACATGAATTTTTTATAATTCACACCAATAATTGGAGTAATATATTGTAATTTTTGTTCTTTAACTGTCGATCCACTTAAATACTCAGCTCCATCAAAACTTCTTCTATAAGATACACCACCCCATAGTCTTCCAAAGTCAACATTCTTATAAACCTTAAGATTTAAATCAATTGATTTTTCAGAAGTTTCTTCAACCATTTGAAACATAAATGAAGGCTCAAACATTAATTTATCACTATCGCCAAAAACGGCTCCAGCACTCCAAAGATATTTTCTTAAGTTATCAGATTCAATTTCACTAGTATATAACTCTCTTCTATTTGCAAGAAAATTTTTAACTGTCAAATGTGTGAAAAAATCCATATAATGATATGAAGCTCCAATATCAACATTAAAATAAGCGTCTTTCTGAATAACACCTGGAACTATTACTGGATCAAAACCAGTAAAATCTGTACCATCAATATTACTCTGAACGAATGCAGCACTTAAACCAAAAGATAATTGATTTAAATCTGAAGTTCCTCTAGAAAATCTTAAATGATGAGCATATGTCAACTTAGCACCTCTTTGAGAATGATATCCATTTCTATCATTAAACAAAATCATACCAACTCCTGAAACACCATCTTCATCCAAGGCAGTATTAAAACTTATTGTTTGTAAAGCAGGAGCGTCTTCTTGTCCAAGCCACTGTTGACGACCCGTTAAACGAATTTTTCCACAATTTGCAGCTCCAGCCATTGAAGGATGAATTAAGTAATAATTATCCGACAAATAATCTGAATAAACAGCTACTCCTTCTTGTGAAAAAGTAATTTGAGACAATGCAAAAGCAAAAATTAAAAAAATCTTTTTTAAATTCATTTTCAATAATTTAATGTAAACAACTGTTTATCAGCTGATATATATAAGCTTTAAAGCCCGTAAAAATTACGAACTTGCCAAAGATATAAATTTTAATTTAAGTTTAATAACTTATTTTTATCTAAAATGAATGTTAAAAGTTAAAAAAATAAAAATGAAATATGTATCCAGGTTTTGTTTATTACCTTTGTAAAAAAAGAAAATGCACAAAATCGCCATAAAAGAAACTAACAATCCATTAATTATTAAATTTGAATTAGAGGAATTTATTGTAAAAAATCAAAGTTTTGAATTTAAAAACATTGACGAAACAAAAAACTCACCTCTTGCTCAACAATTATTTTATTTACCTTTTGTAAAAACAGTTTATATATCTGGTAACTTTATTGCAATTGAACGATTTTCAATTGTTGAATGGAAAGATGTTCAAGATGAAGTAGCAGAACAAATTGAAAATTTTATAAACTCTGGAGGAGTTATTGTAAAGGTTGAAGAAAACAGCACTAAAAAAACTCCAGTTTCAATTTATGCTGAAAACACACCAAACCCTGCGGTTTTAAAATTTGTAAGCAATAAATTACTTACTAAAACAATGGTTGAATGCAAGAATATCGATGATACAATTGCATCTCCTTTAGCTAAAGAATTATTTAAATTTCCATTCATAAAAGAAATTTTTATTGATGAAAATTATATTTCAATTACAAAGTTTGAAATTGCAAATTGGGACGATGTTACCTTAGAAGTTAGAACCTTTATTAAAGAATTTATAGAAAAAGGCAATGTTGTTGTTGATGAATCTCTTATCGTTAAAACAGAGAACCATAAGAAACAACAAGAAGAATATTTTGACAAGCTTGATGTTACTTCACAACAAATAATTAATATCCTTGAAGAGTATATAAAACCTGCTGTTCAAAGCGATGGCGGAAACATTATGTTCGAATCGTTTGATCCAACAGAAAAAAGAGTAAAAGTAATTTTACAAGGAGCTTGTAGCGGCTGCCCTTCTTCTACATTTACTTTAAAAAACGGAATTGAGAACATGTTAAAAGACATGCTAAAAGATCAAGACATAAAAGTTGAAGCAATAAATGCTTAAAATGTTTTAATAAAAAAGGGAACCAATCGGTTCCTTTTTTTATTGGCTTTACTTTAAATACTACTTAACTTTATTAGCGGCATATTGATTAAAATCTTTAAACAATTCTAACAAACTCATTGTAGCCTTAATTAAATCATTAGTTTCTAACAATAATGCAAAATACAATTTACTATTTTTAGGACTATTTTCAGTAGTTCTAATTCTTTCAATTTGTTTTTGAATCAAGTCAGAAATTTTATCTAATGTTACATTTTTCTCAGCTAATATAGTATCAATGTTTTTAAAATCTTTATTATTAAAGACCAAAACAATATTATTGAATAATTCTAAAACTTGTAATTCAACACTTTTTAAATCTCTAGTTTGATTAAACTTTAATTGTTTATGGTTATTATTTACATGGGAATAGCCATTTTGCGCTATGAAACTCATTGACTGCGAAATATCTTGTAAATAACCTAATATTAATATATAAAATTTACTTCCTTCAACCGAAGTTTCATCTAAATTTTTAATAAAATAATATACGTTATTCTTTAGGTCATCAACTTGTTTTTCAAGTTTTTTAATTGCCTTTTTATTTTCCTTTAAAATCAACAAATCTTGCAAACTTAAGCCGCTTATAACTCCACTATAAATTTTATTAGACTTGTTAATTAGGCTAGCTATTTGATCTGAACTCTCATTAATAACTTCATTAATTGTTACGATATCTTCTTTGTTTAACAAAGTTTCTTCTTCTTTTTCTTTAGATTTTTTGATATGGTTTCTTGAGCTTCTATACATTAAAATAGCTACAGCAATCATTAAGGCAAAAAAGGCAAAAACCCCACCAAATTGTAAAAACAAAGTTACTAGACCCGCTGTTAGAAACGCAGCAAAAGCAGTAACGAACCATCCTCCAATAACATTAATAACTCCAGCAACTCTAAACACAGCACTTTCTCTATCCCAAGCCCTATCTGCAAATGATGTACCCATAGCTACCATAAAAGTAACATAAGTAGTTGAAAGTGGTAATTTCATAGAAGTTCCTATAGCAATAAGAATACTAGCTACCATTAAATTAACCGATGCTCGAACCATATCAAATGCTGCTTGATCGGCTTTTCTTGATTTTAATTCAGGTTTTTCGAACCTTTTATCAATTTTAATTTGAATTGATTTTGGCAAAACATAATTAATCATTTGACCAATATACATAACGCCTCTAACTACAACTCTTGATAAATTATTAGCATCAAACTTCTCAGTTCCCTCACTTTGTCTTGACAAATCAACTCCAGTTGCAATTACATCTTTAGCTTTTTTTGATGTCCAAATAGTATACACCATAATACCACCACCAAAAAGCAATAACCAAAAATTAGCTTTTAATTCTGAAGAAGCTAGTGCACCCATAAGCATAGAAGAATCGCTCCCGTTTGCGACATAAATTTCATATGATTGCAAAGCTGCTATTGGAACACCAATAAAGTTTACTAAATCATTTCCTGCAAAAGCTAATGCAAGCGCAAAAGTCCCTATAACAATGATTATTCTAAATATATTTACTTTAAATGAAATGAATATTTGAGAAAGGATAGTCCAAAAAACAAAACTTACACCAATAATCAACAATTGATGTGTACTCATATAATCTTTTATATTAGCAGATAAAATGGTTGAACTTTTAAGTCCTTTGAAAAGAATAAAAAAAGAGATGGCCGTTATACCAATACCTCCAAAAATAGCTCCAAAATACTTTACCTTTTTCTCGTACTCAAAAGAGAACAATATTCTTGAAATATATTGAACAAAAGCCCCTATAGAAAAAGAGAGGAGTACCGATAATAAAATACTTGTTACAATTTCTGTTGCTTTCTTTTGATTAATATACTGCAAAATACTACCTGTAGCAGAAGTATCCGATAATAGTTTATATGCCCCTAAACACACAGCACCTCCCAACAATGAAAACACAATAGAAACCGTTGTAGAAGTAGGTAGTCCTAGTGAATTAAACAAATCTAGCAATAGTACATCAGTAACCATCACTGCAAGAAAAATAATCATTACATCATTAAAAGTAAACATTGAAGGTGTAAAAATTCCACTACGCGCAATTTCCATCATTCCACTTGAAAACAAAGCCCCTAATGCAATTCCAACACTGGCAACAATCATTAAAGTTTTAAAAGAAACAGCTTTTGAACCTATACCTGAATTTAAAAAATTTACAGCATCATTAGCTACTCCAACCATTAAATCGATTGATGCTAGAATTGCAAGAGCAACAAGCATTATCACATAAATTTGTTCCATCTAATTGTATATAATTATTTTATGCAAAATTCCTTTAACTAATTATATCTAATGTTAAGTTAATGTTATTAATTAAAAAAAGAAATTTGCAAAAGTTCTTTGCGTTTTGTAAATTGGTTACTTATTAACAATCTTAAAAAAAACAGTAATGGCAATTTTAAAAGTTATCGAAGTATTATCTAGTTCAGAAAAAAGCTGGGAAGATGCAACAAAAAAAGCAGTTACACATGCGTCTAAATCATTAAAAAACATTCGTTCTGTTTACGTCCAAGATCAAAGTGCATCAATAAAAGACAATGCAGTTGCAGAATTTAGAGTAAATCTAAAAATTACTTTTGAAATAGAATAACTTTTCAAAAGACGTACAACAAAACATTCTATTTATAGGATGTTTTTGTTTTATAAGACCATTTGAAAAATTACCTTTGTAAACAATACAAAAAACAAAAAATGATTGACAATAAAATAGAAGGCTTCTTCGAAGTATTTAAAAAAATTATTATACAATATTCTCCTAAAATTATTTTTGCTTTATTAATTCTTTTTATTGGTTTGTGGGCAACGAGTATCATAACCAAATTAGTAAAGAAAATTTTAAAAAAGAGACATGTAGAAGAAACCTTAGTTAATTTTGTTGGAAACCTCCTTTTTTGGACATTAAGAATCCTTGTATTTATAACTTTTATTTCAAAACTTGGAGTTGAAACATCTTCTTTTGTAGCCATTTTAGGAGCTGCTGGTTTAGCCGTTGGTTTAGCCTTACAAGGTTCACTATCTAATTTTGCAGGTGGAATTTTGATTATTTTATTCAAGCCATTTAAAGTAGAAGATGTTATTGAAACCCAAGGCGCAATTGGTAGTGTTAAAGAAATTCAAATTTTTAATACCAGATTACTAACTGCCGACAATAAAACCATTTATATCCCAAATGGAATTTTATCAAACGGTGTAGTTACAAATTATACACAAGAAGGAATTAGAAGAGTTGACATTGTTATTGGTGTTGATTATAGCTCAGATTTACAATTAGTAAAAAATACTATTGAAGAAGTAATGAATAAAAACGCTCAAGTTTTAAAAGAGCCCGAAGCAGCCACTTTTATATTAGATCTTGCAGACAGTAGTATTAATATGGCAATTAGACCATGGGCAAAGGTTGACGATTATTTCAAGGTTCGTTCAGAAATACTAGAAGAATGTAAAATTGCTTTTGACAAAGCAAACATTGAAATTCCATTTCCTCATCAAGTGGAAATTAAAAAGAAATAACTATTTATTTAACACAAAATCTTTTAAATAATAAGGTTCAAAGTAAGCGACATTTTCAAAGTCGCTTTTTTTGTACTTTTCAAACGCCAAACAACTCATTTCATTTGCAGAAGGATAAACAACATCTTCGTAAAATTTAAACTTGTCATTAGTTAGAGTTTCTTTAAACTTTAATGCTCCATCTCCTACTAAATGGACCTTGCTTTCAATTTCTGAAAAGGAATTTTCATCAACAATTAGTGCTTCTACTTCTTTAATCATTTTAAATTCAGGATTAAAAACAGCCGTATACACTTCCATTCTTCGGGCATCAATCATTGGTACAATTACACCTTCTTTGACAGTAATTTGTCTTGCTAATAAAGTTAAAGTATCTATTGAAATTAAAGGAATATTTAAAGCATAACACAAACCCTTAGCTGAAGAAACTCCAATTCTTAAGCCCGTGTATGAACCTGGACCTTTACTAACCGCAAGTGCAATTAAATCTTTAAAAGTAATTTGATTTTCAGTTAAAATCTCTTCAATAAAAACATGGAGTTTTTCTGCATGAGAAAAATTTTGGTTTGCAATTTCTTTTAATGCAATTGTTTTCCCTTCTTTCGACAATGCGATTGAACAGTTTTTTGTTGCAGTTTCTATACTTAATATAAAGCTCATTCCTTAAAAATATTATGATGCAAAAATACGAAGTTTAGCGTTAGTATTCCAATAAAAAAGAGGCGTGATATTCACACCTCTTTTTCACTAAATTATATCAACAAATTATTCTTTCTTCTCTGACTTGTCTTCTAGTTTAATCTTATCATTAGAATTTAATTCTTTTGAAACCATTGTATAAGGTCCGGTAATAATTTCGTCCCCTTTTTTCAAACCAGAAATAATCTCAATATTCGTATCGTCTTGAATTCCTGTTTTTACAACTCTAATCTGAGCTTTATCTCCATTTTTAACAAAAACACATTCAAACTTTTGATCAGATTTATAGGTTCCGTTTTTTTCTTTTACTTCTTTATCTAACTCAGCAATAATATCTTTCTTTACTGAAGTAGTATCGTCTTTGATTACAACTGCACTAATTGGCGCACCAATAACTTTCTCTTTTCTATTTGTTATAATATCTACCGTTGCAGTCATCCCTGGTCTAAAGGGAGAATACGTTTCTGGTTTCCCTTCAATCAAATCCATATAAGACTCTTTTAAAATTCTAACCTTTACTTTAAAGTTAGTCACCTGATCAGCTGTTAATGCAGAACTAGCTGAATTAGAAATACTTGTAACAATTCCTTTGAATTCTTTTTTCAAATAAGCATCAACTTCAATTTTAGCCGAATCACCAACACTTACCTTAACAATATCATTTTCGTTTACATCTACTTCAACTTCCATATGGTTTAAATTAGCCACTCGTAAAATCTCAGTTCCTGCCATTTGCTGTGTTCCTAGTACTCTTTCACCTAGTTCAACAGAAAGTAATGAAATGGTTCCATCTGCAGGTGCATAAATCGTAGTACGACCTAAATTATCTTTTGCTTCTGTTAAAGTTGCTGAAGCACTTTGAACATTGTAATATGCTGATTGTTTCGATGCTACTGCAACTTCATAAGCAGAAACAATTCTGTCCCATTCAGATTTTGAGATAACTCCTTTTTCAAATAAAGATTTATTCCTATCATAATTAGCTTGAGCTTCTTTAACTTGAGCTTCTGCCTGACTTAACCCTGCTCTAGTATTTGATACCGATGCAGCAGTTCTATTTACTCCTGAAACATAGATGTCTGGATTTATTTTCACCAACAAGTCACCTTTTTTAACCTGCTGTCCTTCTTTTATAGGTAAATCAATAATTTCTCCCGAAACCTCAGAAGAAATCTTAATTTCTACCTCTGGTTGAATTTTTCCAGTAGCAGAAACTGTTTCTACAATTGTCATTTCATTGACTTTTGCTATTTCCACAACTTTAACATCTTCATTATTCCCTATAACTCCTGCATTTTTCAACACTAATAATACAGCTATAAAAGCAATTACAGATCCAACTGTAATGAATATTGACTTCTTTGTCATAATTTATTGTTTTTCAATTAATGGTATTCCGAAATAAAACTCTAATATTTTTGTTCTAAATATGTAATCATATTTTGTTCTTAAGACATCTGATTGTGCATTATCTAATGCGATAGAAGATTGAGAAAAATCATATGTATTTAATAGGCCTACTTCATATCTTTCTTTAGAAAACTTAAAAGCTTGTTCTCGAGCTTGTAATGTTTTTTGTGCTGCTTCATAGCTCTTTTTCGCATTAACAACATCATTATAAGCCTGATATACTTTACTTTCTAAATCTAACTCTGCTTGCTTTAATTGATATTCTGAACGCTCTTGATTAATTTTCGCCCTCTGAACTCTACCTCTTGTAGCAAAACCATTAAGAATTGGAACATTTAATTGTAATCCAATAGCAGTTCCATCAAATAATGACAATTGATCAACAAAGTTAAAGGGAGTGCTTTCTGACCAACGAGTATTATAGCCTACAAAACCAGATAAAGTTGGTAGATATGATGAGCGAGAAAGAGCAACATCCTTCTTTGCAATATCAACATTAGATAGCGCAATTTTAATATCATTTACAGACTCTTTTGCTTTTGCTAGTATCTCTTGTTGTGAAGCATTACTTAAATCCGTCAGTGGCATATCTAAAATTTCATCAGAAACATCAAACGAAGTATATTCATTTATTAACAACATTTGACACAAAGCAATTTTTGAAATTAACAGTGTATTTTCTGTACTAATAATCTGTTGCTGTTGAGAGGCATCTGTTGCCTGTAGCTCATATATATCTCCCGCTGGTAATGAACCCGCATCAATTAACTGTTGAGTTCTAATTAAATTCTCTTTAGTAATACTATTTTGGTTAATTAAAACTTTCAATTGCTCTTTATTAAATAAAATTTGCAAATATGAATTGGCAACTGAAAGAGCAATATCATCTTTCATTTTATCTAAACGATAGGTGTTTGCTATTTTATTTAGCTTGCTTCGCTGTAAAGTTTTCCAGTTAGCCAGACCGTTAAATATTGTAATGCCAGAATTAGCTGACGCTGAGAAAGACTTAAAAGTTTGATTTTGAAATTGATTTGTTACTGGGTTTATACTTGCTCCAGTATTCATACTGTAGTTAGCATTTCCACTTAATGTTGGCAAAAAACCTCCAATTGCTTCCATTTTTTCAACCTCTGATGTTTTTAAATCTAACTCAGATTGTTTAATAGAAATATTGTTTTCAATTGCGTAGTCAACACATTCTTTTAAAGTCCATTTTTTTTCTTGAGCCGATAGTTGAAAACCTATCATCAATAGAAAAAATATTATTTTTTTTAATGTCATTATATATAATTTATAAATGATTTAATAATAAGACCAAAAAACAACTGATTTGTTACAGGAAACAATTAAAATTTTACTTTTACACTAAAATAATTTCTACAATGAAAACATTTATTTCTTTATTACTAGTCAACATCCTTGTTTTTACTTTTACTTCTTGCAGTACTGTTAAGAAAATTGAAGCCTTAAAACCAATAGCAACAGAGAATTCTCCATTAATATACAAGAATAAAATTTCGTTTATTGCTATGCCTATAGAAATTGGATTGGTAGATATTCAATCACAAATAAATAAAAATCTAAAAGGTTTAATATATGAAGATGATGATTTTGAAAGTGACAACACAAAAATGAAAATTTGGAAAACAGATGCGATTATTTTAGAAGAAAAAAATGGAATAATCTTTTCGAAAATTCCTTTAAAAATTGTTGCAACAATTAAATACGGAACTGATCTTTGGGGCTTAAATGACACTAAAGATATTTATTTAAATGGAGTTTTAACCTTGGAAAGCAAAACCCACCTAACAAATTGGAAACTTACTACAAATTCAACAATTGAAAAACTAGAATGGAACGAGAGCCCTAGTATTGTTATTGCAGGAAAACTTGTTCCCATAACCTACTTAATTAATCCTACTGTTTCATTATTTAAAAACAAAATCGCAAAAGAAATTGACTATGCTATTGATTCAACCTGTGACTTTAAACCAAATGTTCTTGAGGCATTAGAAACGCTAAGCAAACCTTTTTTAGCAAACACATCATTCGACACTTGGTTTAAACTACAACCAATAGAACTTTACGACACTTCTGCAGTTATAAAAGACAAAAAAATAACAATGCAAATGGGATTAAAATGCATCATGCAAACAATGGTTGGGCAAGAGCCCAAAAACAATTTTAACAAAGAAGACCTTATTTTAAAACCGGTTTCCAGTATGCCTGACAAAATAAATGCTTCAATTGCCGCAGTATCAACTTATAAAAACGCATCTGAAGTCATTACAAAAAACTTCAAAGGAGTTACTTTTGCATCTGGAAGTAGAAGTGTAACTGTACAAAAAGTAGACATTTGGCAAAAAGACACAAAATTAATAATTGCTTTAGACTTAATAGGTTCTATAAACGGAACCATCTATCTATCTGGCTACCCCAACTATAATTCATTATCAAAAGAAATATATTTTGATGATTTAGATTATGTTTTAAATACGAAAAACATACTATTAAAATCTGCAAATTGGCTAGCTCAAGGAACCATTTTAAATAAAATAAGAGAAAGCTGTAGATACTCAATTCAAGAAAATTTAGAAGAAGCAAAAAACAGCATGTTGCCATATCTAAATAATTATTCTCCAGCTAAAGGAATTTATATAAATGGAACTTTGAATGATTTTGAATTTGAAAAGGTGGAAATATCCGATAAAGCAATAATTGCATTTATAAGTACCTCCGGAAAAATGAAAATATCTATTGATGGACTAGAATAAACTAATTATCTTCAATATCTTTTTTATTAGTTCTTATTTTATATATAGCATATGCGCCAACGGCAACTAAAACATAAGGAATGATCATTAAATAAACAATTCCGTCATTAATTGCTTCTGCTTGCCTACCTCCTTCTTCACTTTCTAATGCAGCTCTACACATTGCACATTGCGCATTTGATGAAAAGGAGATAAAAAGAAACAAAACAAACAAACCTTTTTCTAAGTATTTTCTAATGGACATAATATGGAGATATCATTAGGTAAACTATTACACCTGTAACAGCAACATACAACCAAATAGGAAAAGTGATTTTCGCAATTTTTTTATGTTTGTCAAATTGTTGAGTTAAAGCTTTAACATATGTAATTAAAACTAAAGGGATAATTATTATTGAAAGTACAATATGTGTTATAAGAATAAAAAAATACACATATTTAATTGCTCCTTCACCTCCAAATTTAGTAGAATCTGATGTCATATGATATGCAACATACATTACTAAAAATGCAACTGAACATGCAATTGCTAATTTCATTAATCTTTCATGTAAGGTTCTTTTTTTATTTTTGATTGCAACAACGGCTGCAATTAACAAAACGGCCGTAAACCCATTTATAGTTGCGTAAATTGGCGGTAAAAATGACAGAGGCTCAACATCGTAACCTAATTTTCTTAAATTGACACCAAAAAGGCCAGCGACAGCAAGTGGAATAATAACTGATAATGCAATTATTAGCTTATTATATTTTGTTTCTATGTTCTTTTGTTCCATTTTTATTCTTCTAATAAAATTATAATATCTTCTTTTATAGCATCAATACCTGACTTTTCAAGCCCATCATAATACAATATAGGATTTCCAAATTCATCTTTTCTACATCTAATATTTCCGTCTTTATCAATTAAGGCAAAAAAGCCAGAATGCTCAAAACCTCCTGCTACCTTTTTATTTTGAGAAGCATATAAATTAAAGCCTTTGTTAGCAATTTCATAAATATAATCTTTATCTCCAGTTAAAAAATACCAGTTTTTATGACTTACGCCTAAATGATCCGCGTGATTTTTTAATACTTGATAAGTATCATTTTCAGGATTAATTGTTATTGAAACAATTCCAAAATCATCATTTGAAATAAATTGTTTTTCTATTTCAAGCATATTTTGATTCATTTTTGGACAAATAGTTGGACATGTTGAAAAGAAGAATTCAACCACATACACTTTGTCATTTAAATCTTTATCTGAAATGCTCTTATTGTACTGATTAATTAATGAAAAGCTCGGAGCAGAACCAATTTCAATTAACTCAGATTTTGTAAAATAACGAGCCTTTACTTCTTTTACGGTCCAAATTCCAAAAATTAAAACAATAAACGAAATTCCTATATAAGATTTATTTTTCATATTATTTGTCTTTAACTTGTTCTTCAACATTCTTAGTTATTTTATCCCTAAACGCGTCTTTCCTTTTATTCTTTTTCAAAGCTAAACGATATTCTCTTAAGATAATCTTCATGTCGTCAGTCATTTCATTATGAAGTTCAGCTGCAGAAATAGTATTATAACTATCTCTATAATCTTCTTCACCTTTTAAGTCTTTACCTTTTCTACCTCTGTGATTAATCTCTTTATCTATAATTAAAACTGATGGAGTACTTAAATTTTCATCAAGACCACCAATTAATTTAAAAGTATCAAAATAAGGTATAATCTCTGTTTCAGGTGCAAAAACAAACTTCCAACCACTCATATCCTCAGTAATTGGCTTCAATTCCATGATAACATTTTTAACTGCTTCTTCTTGTCCTTCTGAAACAACCATTACTAATTGAAAATCATTAAACCCAAAATATTTTTTATATATTTTTTGATTTAAATTAAATAAGTTTCCCTTACTCAATTCTACATTTTTTCCTAAAAAACCTAATACAGTAATTTTATTTTTAAGATGAACTTTTTCAGAAATATTCAAGCTTTTCCAATTAGAAGGTAATTCTTTATTTGATTTTGATAAAGTAGGCAGGAACAATGAATTGTGTTTTGCAGATGCAAAAATTAAATATGTTACTATAGGCAATATAAAAAGCCCAATTAAAACAATTTTCTTTTTCATTTAGATTATAATATATTACAAAAATAAAAAAATCCCGCGAGATGCGGGATTAAGTATATCAAAATATCTTGTTAAAAATTCCATTTAATATGACCAGTCTTATATACTTCATAAACATAGTCACCTTCAACTAATAAAATAAAACATAAATACAATATAAGAAAGACTAATGGAGCTACTATAGACCATCTTAATCCTTTTGTTTCTCCTTCTAAGTGCATAAATGCCCATACAATATAATAGGCCTTAACAATAGTTAAAATAATAAATATCCAATTCAATAAACTCGTTGAAAGAAAATGAACTCTAAATAATGAATCTGGTTTAATAATACCTAGCGCTACTTCAACAGTAGTAATCACAGATAATATTGCAAAAACCATCCAGATTCTTTTTGTATTTGATTCGTGTGCGTGTGCCATGATACTTTTTATTTTAAAATTATACTAAGTAGAAGAATGTGAATACAAATACCCAAACTAAATCTACAAAGTGCCAATATAAACCTACTTTTTCAACCATTTCATAACTATTTCTCTTCTCGTATGTACCTAAAATTACATTGAAGAAAATAATAACATTAATTAAAACACCTGTAAAAACGTGGAAACCGTGGAAACCAGTAATAAAGAAAAAGAAATTAGCAAATAATTTATGCCCATATTCATTTCTAATCAAGTTAGCCCCTTCAACAACGTATTTAGCAGACTCCATCTTTTTTAATGATTCTTCTCTAGAAAGAACGACCTTTTCTTTATCTACAATTTGTTCTGATTTAATAAGGATATTCGGATTTGCCTTAAATCCCTCAACAACTTCATTAACTGAAAATGTTGGTAAGGCAGACTCTTCGGTAAACCAAAACCCTTTATCTCTTGTAAGTTGCGTTCTTTCTTCAGGCAATACTTTAGCAAATTCATGTAAAGCAACTCGTTTACCATCTTTGTCTACAAATTGTAATATTGAACCACCTTTTGTTTCAATTGCACCATACTCACCTTTGATAAAGTTTTTCCATTCCCAAGCTTGTGACCCTAAGAAAATAAAACCTCCTATGATTGTTAAAAACATGTAAAACGCAACCTTTGATTTCTTCATTTGATGACCAGCATCTACTGCCAATACCATAGTTACAGAAGAAAAGATTAAGATAAATGTCATTAAGGCAACATAATACATAGGCGCTGGAACACCATGTAAAAAAGGAAAGTGAGTGAACACCTCGTCGGCAATTGGCCAATTTTCAATGAATTTAAATCTTGAAAAACCATACGCCGCAAGAAATCCCGAAAATGTTAAGGCATCTGATACGATAAAAAACCACATCATCATTTTACCATAAGTAGCACCTAAAGGTCCTGGACCGCCGTCTAATAAAGCGTGTTCGTCATGTGAAGTAACTGTCGCTCCCATATATTTTTTATTGTTAAAAAGTTCCCAAATTTATTACTTTTTTTCTATTTGAAAAAATAGAAAAATAAAAACAAATAAACCCAAATAAAATCCATAAAGTGCCAATACATCGCACTTAGTTCAATACCAAGGGTTTGTGAGGCATTGTATTTTTGTTTATAATGATTATAAATTACAGCAAGTAACGAAATAAAGCCTCCAATTAAGTGTGCTAAATGCACAATTACAACAATATACAGAAAAGAAGTGGTAACATTACTTTCGCTTCCTGTGAAATAATAACCACTTTCAACTGCTTGTTGAAATCCTTTGAATTGGAAATATACGAATGATATCCCTAATAAAAGAGTTAACCATAAAAATAATGTTGCTTGAGACCTATTATCTGATTTTACTGATTTATAAGCTAAGTAAAATGTAACACTACTTGTAATCATAACCAAAGTAGAAAAAATAAAGGCCGATGGCATTTCGAAACTATTCATCCAGTCTGGCCTAGAAGTACTTACCACAAAAGCACTTGTTAAACCTGCAAAAATCATAAGAATACTTATCATTCCAAACAACAACAACAGTTTATACGATTTTCCTTTTCGTATTTGATGTTCTTCTAAAGTCATTTTTGTTTCCATATTATCTTAAAAATTTATCTAAAACAAATATTATTTGAACTAATGAAATATACGTTACACTAACAATCATAAGCTTTCTTGCAGCTTTTGCATCCATTTCTTTATACAATTTAATTGCAGCAAAAAGCATCCAGACACCAAGTGCAAATACAATAACTGCAGATACTCTTGTTAAAAATAACCTTCCTGTAATTCCCAGCACAGGAATTAAAGAAGCCAAAATCATCCAAATAGTATACAATATCGTTTGTAAAGCTGTCTTTTTATCTCTTTCTCCAGTAGGTAACATAAAGAAACCTGCTTTTTTATAATCATCGTATAAAAACCAACCAATTGCCCAAAAATGTGGAAATTGCCAAAAAAATTGTATCATAAATAACGCACCGGCTTCTATTCCAAAATGGCCTGTGGCAGCTACCCATCCCAACATATACGGTATAGCTCCTGGAAAAGCACCAACAAAAACGGACAACGGTGTAACTGTTTTAAGCGGTGTATACAAACTCACATACATGAATATTGAAATCGCTGCAAACATCGCTGTTTTAGGATTTATACAGAATAGAATAATCAAACCAATCGCGGTTAAAACGCTTCCTAATAATATTGCTTGATTTTTTGTGATTTCTCCAGCAGGTAATGGACGATTTTTAGTTCTATCCATTAAGGCATCCAAATCTACCTCTATAACTTGATTGAAAACATTTGACGCACCAACCATGCAATAACCGCCTATAATTAACAATAAAACCGTTAACCAATTTGAATTTTCCCAATTTTCAACTCCTAATAAATAACCTGCAATTGTTGAAAAAACAACACTAATAGCCAGTCTGGCTTTTGTAATTGCCACAAAATTTGCAAATATTGATTTTTTAGTAGTATTCAAAGTTGTAGTACTCAAAATAGATGAAAAACTTTAATTTTTATTGATGGCAAAGATACAAATAAGATTATTGATAAAACAGCAACAATTCTTAAAAGATAAAAAGATTTTAATAATCAAAATACCAATTGAACAAATCACTTCTTAACCCTATAGAAAACCAAGTTGTATTAGACTTTAATGTGGTAGCAGTTTCTGCAGTTGGATCAAAATTTCTATACATAAAATTACCAAAAACTTTTAAATTCGCTGATGGATTCACCACATAACCTAATTGTAAATCAGCAATAATTACACTGGTTTTATTACCTTGAGCTATAGAAACACCAGTATCATATGGCCTATTATCATCATAATCCAAATAAATATTTCCCCCATAATTAAATGTATCTGTTGAAGAGTTAAAATCAAACCCTCTCTGCCCATAAATGAATTTAGCTTCTCCAAAATATCTTCCTTTAAAATATCTTGCAATTCCAATTAACTCTCTGAAATTAGCGCCCCAATTATGCCCCATACTTTGATTATTATGTGCATAATTAGTCAATGGATTACTATGAGAATAGACATATGGTCGTATTTGATTATACTCCATTTGCAACATCAAGTTTTTAACTTTAAATGCATCAAAATACTTAACACCAACTTGGTAACCAAATTTATTCCTCCAACTTTGATTACTTTCTTTAACATCACCAATAGCAAATTCATCGATTAGAAATTGTCCGTAAAAATTTATTTGATTATTCCATTTGTATTTTGAAGTAATCCCTAAAACTGCATTTCCAGCTTTTGAAGAAGAAGAAAACTCAACTGCCCTATAAAAAATAATAGGGTTCACAAAGTTTACATCAAAACCTCTATCATTAGTATTTGACCAAACAACATTTTCAAAAAGACCAATATTTAACTTTTTTGAAACATTATAACTCAAATAATGACTTGCCATATACTTAGTTGCGTATGCTTCATCAACCGTAACTTCTGGACGGACATCTTTCAACCACATATAAGTATTGGTATATTTAATCTTCCAAAAAGTCGTATTAATCTTTAAAAACGGATAAGGACTAGCTCCGTCTCCTTGTAAAAGCGAACGATATCCATCTCCAATAAAGTTTCTACCATAACCTAATTGCAAATTAACAAATTTACTAGGTGTATACTTTATATTTGCTTCTGCCAATGGAAAATCAAAAGCGTCCGTCTTAAATTCTTTAGCGATACCAATTCCCGGAATTATAGCTGGATTTCCTCCCGAAGGTCTTATACTTAAGGCATATTGATTGTAATAATCAGCAAATCTTCCTTGACTTTCAAATATGGAAGCCGAGAAGCTCAATTCTTCACCTAACTCACCCTGAACGAGTACACCTCTAGTATTTACGAAAGTATTTGACAACTCACTATCCAAATCCTTACCAACTCTTAAATCTAAAATCGGATTCATTGTAAACCAATAACCTTCTCCTTGAATAGCTACTAAATTCTCGTTCCATAACTTTCTACCTAACCAAGTTGATTTATCTTTTTGTAAAGATTGATTTACCGTTTCAAAATCATAATATTTTGCAACTTCTTGATACGAATAAGGCTTAGTTGCTGTATGATTATTGCTTCCTACTTGATTCATTAAAGCATCGAAATTAGAATAATTAAGATGCGTAAAAGGAATATTCAATCTGCTTTTATAAGTAGCGTTTTCATAAGGTTTGTAATTCTCGGAAACTGCTTCAAACTCATTCAACACCTTACTATTATCAATTAATTTAGAATTAGTTTTGTCAAACACTTGTTCAATTGAACTTGAACTATATGGCTGTGGTTTCTGTAAAGGAATCGGGATTTTAATAGTAAATTTTGAATATATTTTTCTTCCTGAATAAGTTGCAGACTTTACCTTAGGCAACATATCAAAAATTCTTTTAGTCTCTTTTTTTAAATCTTCAGTTAAAGCATCAACATAAATCACACTAAATTGACCTAGTGTATCTGTTTCAAATAACGCTACCACATTCCCCTTAAAATTTGAATTAGAAGTTTCTTCTGGAACTTTAAAGTTTTCAAAAAAGAAATCTTGAATGGTATTATAAAAACAAGCTTCATATTTATCAGAAGTTACTTCTTCACAATTTGGAAAAAGAGGAAGCTGCTCGTTTGAAGAATTAATTTGTGCTTTCAATGAAAAGCCTGAAGCCAACAATAAAACGATATAGTATATTTTTTTCATATCTAAATTAGTAATCTGTATTAGTAATTTCATTATTGGCAATTTGCTTTGCCGATGAAGTTCCGATTCTTTTAACACCAAGGCGAATCATTTGAACTGCATCTTCGTAACTTTTAACTCCACCTGAAGCTTTAACAGGTAACGGAAAAGCATTTTCAATCATTAACTTAATTGCCGAAATTGTTGCTCCGTTTGACGAACCATCATGAGTAACATAAAAACCAGTTGAAGACTTTACAAAAACCTTATCATATTGTGATTCATTAAAATTTGAAATCACACAATTCTTAATTAAAGCTGTCAACTGAACTATTTCATGATTATTTAACGCTGCAATTTCAATAATCCATTTTACAACTTTATTGCTGCTTAAACCTAGCCGAGTGCACTCTACAACTTGCTTCTTCACATAATCCAATTCATTTCGTTTGAACGCTTCGTAATCAACAACATAATCTAATTCGTCAACGCCGTTATTTATTGCATTAAGAGCTTCACTACATTTATACTCAGTTGAACTTGTTCCTTTTGGAAAATCTATAACCGTACCTACTAATAAATGAGAATTTAACTTATTAACTAACTCTTTTGCTAAAGCAACATATTCTGGCCTAATCATGATAAGTTTAAAACGCTCAGAAATAGCTTCATTTATTGCCGCTTTAACAATTTCATCATTCTCTTTCTCACTTATTAAAGATTGTTCTGAAGTTTTTAAATACGTAGAATCTAAATATTGTTTAATATCCATAGTTAAATTATCATGAAAGTTGTAAAAATAAAAAAATCCCTTTTAAAAAGGGATTTTTTTATTTTTTAAATTATTTTATTTCAATCTAAATGAAACAGGAATGATATATTTTATTCTCACCGGTTCTTTTCCTTGTTTTGCAGGAATAATTTTAGGTATTTTTTTAATTGCTTTTTCAGCAGCCATTCTCATTTCATAAGTAGCACGTTTATTGTCAACTGAAGCTACATTTGTAATATTACCTTTCTCATCAATAACAAATTCAACTAGAGCCGTACCTTGTTTACCACTTTCGTAATCAGACTCTGGATAAGTTAAGTTTCTTGAAATAGCTTTTGCTAATTGGCTATCAAAACATTCTTTTTGTTCACTTCTAGGAATTCCTTTACAAGCATCAAACATTGGCAATTGTTCTACAGAAAAAATAGTATTCTCACGAGGTGATTCAACTATTCCTTTAATCGGAGATTCTTTAGGTTCAGAATTAACCACATTTGTTGTATTATTTTCAGCAGGAACATTATTTGTTTCTGGATTTAAAACTTTGTTATTATCCACTTTCTTAAAAACTGGACTTGTTATATTGACTTTTACAACTGGCTTTTCAATTCTAGCAACAGGCTTACTTTCTGAAACAATGGGATTGTATCTGAAAACTGATTCTTCAATCAATGTTACATCCTCACCTCTTTTATCAATCGGTTTTTTATGTTCAAATTTATACTCTAACACAAAAAGCGATACAATCATAGTAATAATTAAACCTATTTGAAAATAGGCAAAACTATTTTTTGCTTTTCCTTTAAACTTTACATCTGGTCTCATACTATGATAATTTTAATTAAACAATACTTTGATAATTATCATAATACAATTTATGTGCCAAAAAAAACCCAATCAAATGATTGGGTTTTAAATATTATTGAAGTTTAAATGTTATCGGCTGAGCATATCTAACACTAACTGGTTTATTTCTTTGTTTTCCTGGAGTAAACCTAGGAAGCTTAGAAACAATTCTCTGAGCTTCTTTTTCAAGTAACTCTCCTCCTTTAGGACCCCTTACTCTAATATCAGTTACATTACCTTGTTTATCAATTACAAATTGAACTTGAACCCTACCTTGAATCATGTCTTCTTGAGCTCTTTGTGGGTATGTAAAGTGTTTATTGATGTGGGCAGTCATTTTCTCGTTAAAACAATCAGCTTGTTTATTTTTAGGCAAACCTTCACAACCAGGAAATACTGGGATATTTTCAATAACCGCAAATGGTAATTCATCTGGTATATCATCAAAATCTCCTCCCGCTTCTCCAACTTCAGAAGCTTTAACAACTACAACAGGTTTCTTTTCGTCAACCTCTGTAGTCTCGATTTTCTTGTCTTCTAGAATAATTTTATCCTCAACTACCTGAATAACTTCTGGAGCAGGCGGCGGCGGCGGCGGTAGTCTTTGAACAGGAGGAAGTGTAATTATTGTTTCCTCGTCATCAACAAAATTATCAACCAAACTCAATTTTTCCGTTTCAATTACAGGATCTGCAGATTTTAACTCTATTCCTATAAATGTTAATAATAATACTGCTGCTAAACCTACTTGGAAATAAAGCGTACTATTTCTTTTTGGGTCAACATTTGGGTTTTTCTTTAGTTCCATGACTTCATTTTTGTGTTGCTAATATAAATATTATTTTTTTAATTTTTAATTTTTGTACTATAAAAAACTTTTACAAAGTAAGGAAACGTAAAAAATGCAATCAACGCCCCTAATGAATTTGCAATAACATCAAAAAAATCAGCTGTTCTTGATACAGTTATAGTATCTTGTAATATCTCAATAATTATGCCATAAAAAATTGCACCTACAAGAATTTTAAGCCTGAGATGAAAAGTCTTGTGATTAAAACTAAAACTCCATAAAGTGACCAAAATGAAATAAAACAGAAAATGAACTATTTTATCTTTCAAAGGTAACTTCATCATAAATGACGGAGTAGCAATCATTGAAATTAGACTTAGGAATGTAATTAAAACAGTCCAGACAACAGCTATAAAAATAAATTTACGCTCCAATAAGAGCCGCATAATCTTCATTAGATAGTAATTCTTGAATTTCAGACATATTTGAAATTTTAATTTTTACCATCCATCCCGCACCATAAGGGTCAGAATTTACAACTTCTGGCTCAGACTCTAAACTATCATTAAATTCAATAACTTCACCAGATAAAGGCAAGAACAAATCAGAAACAGTTTTAACAGCCTCTACAGTTCCAAAAACTTCATCCTTGTCAAGAGTTTGGTCTAACGTTTCAACTTCTACATATACAATATCTCCTAATTCACTTTGAGCGAAATGAGTAATTCCAACAGTTGCAACATCTCCTTCGATAGCAACCCATTCATGGTCTTTTGTATATTTTAAATTAGCTGGTATATTCATTTTTTGTAGTTTTAAAAATTGAAGTACAAATGTAGTTTTATTAATTTAAATGAAAAATAACTTTTTTGTTATTTTTCATTTAAATTAATTTCCAAAGTTATATCTGATTGTAAAACCAGACCTAATATTAGTTATCGGGAATGATGTTGAGATAACTGCTTGAGAAAATTGATGATCGTAAAAGAAAATTGCGGTTAAATTTTTGCTAAAAGAATAGTCCGCCGTTAATCTAATTGACCACATGTTTTGTCCGCCTGCAAGTTCATTATTATCATAATCTAAATACCTTACAATTGTATTATTCCTTCTGTATGTGAAATCAGTTTTAATATTTATATCACTTTTAATGACACCTGTTTTAGTATCAGCCAGAGCAGAGTTGATTGTAACATCTTTAATCCTGTATCCAATTCCTAATGTATACTCATTACCACTTACTTCCGTAAGCAAATTATTATCAAAACTCATGTTTAACGTTCTGTCTTTTTTCATTTCTGCGAGAATTTTGATTGAATTTTTCATTTCAAAATCAATTCTCATTAATGGATTAAACTGCTCTGCTAAATTTACGTTCGAAATTAATTTATCAGAATAAAAATTACCGTTTACATCAACAGGAGACGTATTAAGATTTGTAGTGAAAGCATTAATATTATAACTTGCTCTATAGCCATGTTGTAATGAGAAACGTTTAAATTTATCTTTAAAAAACTTATAACGCATCAATCCTGTATATTTTATAGTCCAATTAGGTAATGGAATATCTTTAAATGCTCCTGTTGAGACAGAACCGGCATCTTTCCCTGAATAAGCAGCAATAAATGAAGGCAGTAGTACTTGCTGACTGTTTTTTCCAAATCCTAACGGATATCCTTCTGTATCTGTAGGAAAAGATGAACTTCCATAATAAGAAGTTGCAAGCCTATTAGCAACAACCAACCTGTTTTCTCTAAAATCTTGAAAAGCTTGAGAAAAATTTTCATCACTTTGACTAAATGAAGTTGACAAAAGAATTGTAGAAATATTATAATTTCCAAACTCATAAGGAGACCTAGAATTATATTGCCCACTTGAAACATCATATTGCTCAGAATAATTTTCAGTATATGATCTATCTGCTTTCAAATCGATTTTTAAATCTGGAAATAACTCCATCTGTGCAGTAAAATCGAGTTGTTTTGTTTTAACTCTAGTGAAATTTTGGTTGAACTCAGGAAAAGTAGTTAGCCAGCCATTTTGAGCAGCTAAATATCGAACATCCGATTGACCCCCAAATACAAATCCTAAACTAGGTTTTGACGAACCAAAAAATCCTAAACCTGGTAAATAACCCGGTAAAACTGTACCGTTATTTTCAGTATAGTTGGCTTGAATATTTTTCACACTCATTAATATTCCTTTCAAGCCTTTTATAAATACATTACCGTCAGAATTTGATTTCTTATCAGCTGCTGTTAACTTTTGACCCGGTAATGGAATAGCGCTTTTATTTCCCTGTGTATTTTTTTTGTTTTTTGATTTTTTATTACCTGTTAAGCCAATATATCTATAAAACAAATCCATATTAAACGTAGTATTCAACTTATGAGAACTTGCATTTTGAATTGTATTCCCTAATGGGTAAATTGTACCGTCTTGTGCTTCAATTGTTGAAAATGCATCAGATGAACGTTGCCAATTATAATCCCCCGTATAAGAGTAGGTTGATTTTACAAATGCTAGAGCAGGTATTTTGTTAATTGGTAAATCATAATTCACTACTAATTGCTGATTGTGTTGGTTTGATTCTCCAATATCCCAATAATCATCCCATATACCTAATCCATCAATCGGAACATTATTCTCATCTAAATAATTACGAACAATATTGTTTGAAGAAGCTGTATAGTTTAACTTTAATGATTTAGTTAAATTATAATTGAATCCATATTGGTAATTAAAGAAATAATTTCTTCTATATAAAGGATCAATCCCTATTCCAGAAACATCAACTAATCTGAATTGTTGTCTGTTAAATTGCCTAATAATATTTGAACTAAAAGAAATATTCGATGGCAAAAAATTAAAATTAAAATCGGTCAACATTTTATAATATCCGTTCTTCTTTAATTTCTCAGATTTTTTAAATGGTTCTATCTCTAGAGGTTTAAATGAATAAGCATAATCAACTGAAGATCTATTTTGTTGATCAACCAAACTCTCAATTTCATAATCGTGATGTTCAGTTTCATTAAAAGAGTACGACAATGTTAAATTTTCAACATCGTAAAAATGCTGTTTTTGTTCTGGAGCTCTATCTTTTCTTACCCCTATAAAGTTTATACTTGTTCTCTTTGTATAATCAATTGCTCTGTTCTCAATATTATCTCTCTCATCCGGATCACTTGTAATGTCTAGCAATTGATTTAATTGAATGTCTTGATAAAATGGATCGAATTTTGGAGTTATTGTTTCTTCTCCAACCGCATAATTAAAAGGAAGCTTAATTCCCCACTTCTTTGGTAATAATTGACCTAAATTAATATTAGTAACAATGTCATATTGAAAAACCTCTTCTCTACTTCTTTCATTTGGCCCTTCCTCTATTCCGCCAAAACCAATAGTACTCATTCTTGTCGTTGCAGAGACATTGGCAAAATCAGCTAAATTTGTATCTAAATTTGCAACTGCTGCATAACCTCCTTTGTTATCCATATCAGAAAGTCTCAACTCATTAAACCAAACCTCACCTCTTTCTGTTGGTCCTCCATTTTTATTTTTTACCCCAACCATTATTGTTCTAACCAATCCAAAATTTGGATTTCCTTTTATTCCTAGGGTAAGTTTATTATTTGACGATCCTATTACAGGGTCCTCTTCTTCAATAAACCCAATTCCATTTGGATCTACAATTATTGAAGGGTCGTTATTGATATTTAAAATTTTTAGTTTAGTTAAAAAATCTAACGGAAGTTCTATTTCGTTATCTAAAGGCCAAATAATATCAGGAGCAGTTGAACCAGGTGGCGTTACTTTTAAAGGAATCTCTATTTGATAAAAATTCTCAGTAAAATCATTACCAAACCTTAAAAAAGCAACTAGTTCATCGTCTGCAAGGGTATTGTCTTGTAAAGCTTCAGCATGTAAAAACATACGTAGTTTTTTGAATTGACGCATGTCTACATTTACATTTTTAAAGACCGCTCTAGAATCATTTAATTGTAAACCATTTACATTTCCACCAAGTTTATCATAAACTCTTAAAGACAAAGATTGCTCATTTTGATTAATTACAGTGTTATTATTATAAAGTTGCTCCCTTACTACACCAGGAGGGGTAACATAATTAATTGGTGTTCTGTTCCCATTTTCCTGTATGTTTACTGCGACCACATCAAAACCTGTGTTATCATCATCTGGATCGGCATCTAAAGCATCTAAAGTACTTGTATATCTTCTCCATTCGCCTCTTACTAAATCTAAAGCTCCGAAACGTAAAGTAACAGCGTCTTTAAATCCAGTCATATACATTCTCATGAAACGAATCGATCTAAAATCAGTAATTGAACCTACTTGATTTGCAGCAGTAAATTCTTGAATTGGAATTTTATACAATATCCATCTAACCTTTCCTGTAGTCCCATTTGGTAAAGTAACTGCATTATCCTCTCTTACATCTGCTATATAGTTTTGACCTGTTGGTACTGTAGATCCTTCTGGATAATAATCAATCGGAACTTCAAATTTAAAATATGCATTAATAGTGTTCATCGTGTTATCACGATTTATATCTTCAACATCAGGCAATGTCGTATTTCCTCTATTTGTATCTGTAACATTAACTGGTGAGTTAGCCTCAACACCATTATAATTTCTATATCGATCAACAAGTCCACCTGTAGTGTTTAAGTAAAATTGGTAATTATCATTTGAAGGGTCGGGCTGTGATGCAAATGCCGGAAACTTAATAGCTTCTTCCGCATCTGATAAACCATCAAATCCAACATCTTGAATCGTTCTATTGTTCTCATTAGTATCAAAAGCATAAATTAAAGATTGAGATGTAGGTATTTCTCCCCAATTAGTTGCAATTATAGGCTGCGTAGAACCAACTTCCGGTAATCCGTTCTCATATAATTTTCGACCATCTTTTAATACATCTTCAGCTATTTCACCTAAATTAAAAACCAATTTACCAGTGTTTGTTATATCTGCAGAAGGATTTCCATAATAAGGATCCATTACCCAAAATTGGATGTATTCAACATTTGATTGTTCAAAATTAGTAGTATTAATAGACCTCATAATACCCCCCCAGTTATTAGGTGCGTCAATTGGAGGAAATTGATTTGTAGCAGCTAATGCTGGATTAAAATTATAAGCTCCTCTTTCTAGTGGGTAATAGGTTAAATCTAAAGTATTAACTACAGACGACTGGCCTTGTGCAATATTTGTTACAGGATATAATTCATTAATAAATATCCTTCTTGTACTATTTAAAGACAAATCATTATCATTTATGCCGCTTGGTGTTTGAGTATAAAACACAGGGTCAATTGAATACCAAGAAAATTTAGCCCTTTTGTACCCTATAGTTAAATCATCAGAAGTTGATTCATTATCAGAAGGATCACCATCAAAGTTATCCTCCAAAGGAACACTTGCCAGACTCCATGTATTTGCAGATCTTAAATCAATTGTTGACTGAGATCCCTCAAAGTCATCTACATAAGTTGTGGCCTCTCCATTGAATTGATCAGCCTTTGAAGCTCCTGGCTTTAAATAAGCAATTTCTCCCCTAAATGATAAATTTGAAGGCACATCTGTGTCAATATTAGGGAACTTATTAACTAATCTTGTTAAGAAAGGGACTTCTGTTGAGAAATTTGTATTAACCCCAAATATTGTGTTATTGATAGATTCTTGTCCGTAATTTGATTTATTTGTAAAAGGTCTCTCAGATAAATTTAACAATGTTGCACCTACTAAAAAATTCTTATTAAATTGATGTTCGACATTAACACCCCAAAACCTTCTTGTTTGTTGACCAAAAACAGAATTGTTTTCAACTGAAATCTCAATAGGTGTATTTGATGCTTGTAGCGAAGGGTCTAAAATTTGAACTCTACCCAATTGATAATTAACGGTATAATCAACTCCTTCAACCAATAACCTACCGCCAGCTGTAACTACAACAGAACCCTGTGGCACATTAAAAGCACCAATAGAAATACCATCTCCACCTGTAGATTTAAATTTACCTCTTATTTGAAACTTATTTTTATCACTATCTTGAAGCGCAGAAGCTTGAGTAGACGTATATAAGTTTCTAAAAACATATTTCGATTGATTAGAATTATAGGAACCAATTACTGTAGGGTTATTATAATCTTCCGAAACATTTGACCTTAATTTTTCAAAAATATGCTCTCCAAAAGGTTCTTTTGTAGTAAACATTATCCTCCCGTATTGAGTGTCAATAGTTACTCCTGGCACAAAGTCAAAAAACCCATCTCCCCCTACTTGCGGATCATTCGTATAATTAAGTTTATCTACATTAAATACTTTTAACAATGGGGTATCTGCAACATCGGCTGGTAATGGAGTTACGCCAGATTGTGTTATATAATTTAAAGGTGACGGATCGGTATATAGAATATTTAACCTAAAATCTTCTTGTTGCAATTGATATGCTCCTGGAATTTGATAAATATTCTTCATCATCAAGTTCCATGTAGGCATTGTTAAATCATCATTAGGAACTTTTTGCTTTACTGCCGTTAGATTACTTTTTAAAAGTTTCAAAAGTAACGCTTGAGATGTTGGAACCCCTGTAGAACTTACTTGTGTTGCATCAACTCCGTCAGTACCAAATTCACCAACTTGATAAACTTGATCTCCAATTGTATATTGATATGAAACTGCTAGAACTTCATCATTAGCCAGTTTTTGATTTAATGAAACATATCCTAATTGCGGATGAAAGGTAAATTCAGAAGCTGTTAATTTCCTAGCATTTTCAAGTTTAGCATAATCTAAACCTTCATTCATTCCAGTAATATTAAATCCGTTCCCTGCTGTTGCAACTTCTCTAATATTTGAGTTTAAAAAGTTACTACCTATTTGATTAGGGTTGAATTTATTATTTGCATTATCAGATGGAGTATCAGATGGAGCATTAAAAAAAGTTGGATTCAATGCTAAATCTATAGCCACAAGCTCTTGAGGATTGACTCCTGAAACTTGGGTTTCTCCAATATCTTGTAGAGCTATAATATTTCGTAAATTATTTTCTGTTGAATTTACTCTGTTTTGCTTATTCGTAATCCAAACTTCAATTCTATTAATTTGAACCCTACTGTTTATGTATGGATAATTTAAAAGAGCTTTATCATATTGTTCTCTAAAATATTGTGACAAGAAATAATGCCTATCTGCATCATAATCTAATGCAAACACTTCAAAATCTTGCAATGTACCTCCTCCCTGAGAAGTTACAGAACGTGTTTGCGATTTTTGTTCTGAGAAAACACCAGTAACGGTTGTTTTTCCAAATTGAAATTGAGCTTTAACACCAAATAAACTTTGCGCCCCTCTGATTAAAGAATTTGACAATGGGAAACTCACGTTACCAACTTCTAATTTCTGAAGAATATCATCTTCATCAGATCCATATTCTAATTTTATCAAATTTTGAAAAGCAAAAGTTGATTGTGTATCGTAGTTTATATTTACATTTAATCTTGTTCCAACTTTTCCTTGTAAACCTACACTAATTCTTTGATCAAAATCGAAAGTTGTAGTTTTCCTATTTCTAGGAGAAAAAGCAGGATTGTCTTGTTTTGTAAATCGAACCCCTAAGTCCAATTCCACAGAACCTGTTGGTTTAATATCAATTGTATTACTCCCGAAAATGGCTTCAAAAAACCTTGAATTTACATAATATCTAGGAAGCAAATCTTTCTTAGCCTCTTCACTTCCAGCTTTTTTTCCATCAATTGCAGCTGACTTCTCCTGATAATACTTTCGCATTTCTTCTCGGAGCACTAATTCTTGATATTGATTAGGAGTTAAAACGAGTGGATAATTGATGTTAAAACCATCAAATGTATTTGTATATATGTATCTATCGGTTCCAGGGTCATAAGTATACGCTTCAACAATACTTTGCGGATTCGGAACTTCAATTTTACCTATATCAACACCTGTTTTTATAGAGTCATTTTCTTCCTCATTTACTTGAGAAAAAACTAAAAAAGGCGCAATAAAAACAAAAACCTTTATTACTTGTATAAATTTATAAAACGTATTTTTTATAACTGTATTTTTCAAATTTTATAAACTTTTTAATGCTTGCTTGATTAAATCTTCAACAGTAGCATTTGGGGAATCTCTATTGATTTTTTCAATTACTTTTTCAGCTGATTTTCTTGCAAAACCTAAAACTTCTAAAGCAGATAACGCTTCTTCTTTATTAGTATTGCTTTCAATCACAGAAACTTCATCTAAATTATAAACTTTTAGTACTTTATCTTTTAAATCTAATATTACTCTTTGTGCTGTTTTTGCACCAATACCTTTTATACTTTGCACAGTTCCAACATCATTTGAAGCAATTGCTTGAATTATTTGTTGTGGGGCTAATGAAGATAACATTGTTCTGGCAATATTTGCTCCAATACCAGAAACTGAAATAAGTAATTTGAATAATTCTCTTTCTTGTTTTTCGACAAAACCAAATAAAGTATGCGAATCTTCTTTAACTTGAAGAAAAGTAAACAACTTTAAACTTTCGCCATCCGGCAATAAAGAAAAAGTATGTAATGAAATATTAATATGATAACCTACACCACTACAATCAATTACAACTTCGGTTGGAGTTTTCTCTACTAATCTACCTTGTATGTGTGTTATCATATATTATTTTGTGTTAGTCTTCAAAAATAAAAAAATATTATTGATTTACTTGCCTTAATCTTCTTTCCTTTTCTTGAGCATCAACTACAGAAACTGCAGCCATATTTACCATTTCTTCTACACTTGCTCCTAATTGAAAAATATGAACTGGTTTATCAAGACCTAACATTATAGGTCCAATAGAATCTGACTTATTTAGTTCTTTCATCATTTTGTAAGTAATATTTGCAGAATCTAAATTAGGGAAAATTAAAGTATTAACTTTTTTATCTACTAATTTAGAAAACGGAAACTTACTTTTCAACAGTTCGGAATTTAATGCAAAATCTGTTTGAATCTCTCCATCAACAATTAAATCGGGATAATATTTATGTAAATAAGCAACTGCTTCTCTAATTTTAGAAGAGTTATGATTAGCTGATGAACCAAAATTTGAAAATGAAACCATTGCAATTACTGGTTCCATTCCGAACATTCTAACAGTTTTTGCAGTCATTAATGCAATTCTAGCTAAATCTTCAGCTGAAGGATCAGGATTAATTGCTGTATCTGATAAAAATATTGGACCACGGCTAGTCATCATCATATTTGTTGTAGCAATCTTATCTACTCCAGGCGCTTTATCTATTAATTCTAGCACTGGCTTAACTACTGTAGGATAACTTCTAGAATAACCCGTAACTAATGTATCAGCTTCACCTTCATTTACCATCATTGCAGCAAAATAATTTCGCTCTCTCATCCATTTTTGAGCATCTAAAAAGGTAATTCCTCTTCTTTGTCTAGATTTCCAAAATGACTGAGCATAGGTATCTCTTCTATCCTTTTCTTTTTTAGATTTAGGATCAATAATAGTGACATCAGCTTCAAAACCAATTTCTTCTTTTAATTCTTGAATGATTTCTCTATTTCCAAGTAAAATTGGTATTCCAATTCCTTCCTCTAAGACAATTTGTGCAGCCTTTAAAACATCTAAGTGATCTGCTTCAGCAAAAACTACACGCTTTGGATTCGTTTTGGCTCTATTTACCAGCATACGAATCATCTTATTATCAGAACCCAATCTGTTTAATAACTCTTCTTCGTATTTATCCCAATCTTGAATTTCAACTTGAGCTACTCCAGATTCCATAGCTGCCCTTGCAACTGCCGGAGCAACTACTGAAATTAATCTAGGGTCAAATGGCTTAGGTATAATGTAATCTTTACCAAAATTTAATTTAGTTTCTCCATAAGCAATATTTACTTGCTCAGGAACAGGCGTTTTTGCTAATTCAGCCAAAGCACGAACAGCAGCCATTTTCATTTCTTCATTAATCTTTGTAGCACGTACATCTAAAGCACCTCTAAAAATATAAGGAAAACCTAAAACGTTGTTAACCTGATTAGGATGATCAGAACGACCGGTAGCCATGATAATATCATCCCTTGTATCTATTGCAAGATTATATTCTATTTCTGGTGTTGGATTTGCCATTGCAAAAACAATGGGGTCTTTAGCCATAGACAAAAGCATCTCTGGCTTTAGAACATTACCCGCAGAAAGCCCGAGAAATACATCTGCACCTTTTAGAGCATCACCAAGAGTTGTATTTGGTTTTCCCTTAGCATATTTTTTTTGTAAATCTGACAAATCTGTTCTTTCAGAAGATAATATACCATCTTTATCAAACATTATTATTTTTTCTGGATCAACCCCTAAAAGCACATACAAATTTGCACAAGCTAATGCTGCAGATCCAGCTCCAGAGACAACAACTTTTATCTGATCTATATTTTTCTCAGCTAATTCTAAAGCATTCAAAAGAGCTGCAGAAGAGATTATTGCAGTTCCATGCTGATCATCATGCATTACTGGAATGTTTAATTCCTCAACTAACCTTCTTTCGATTTCAAACGATTCAGGTGCCTTTATATCTTCAAGATTAATTCCTCCAAATGTTGGAGCAATGTTTTTAACCGTTTGAATGAACTCTTCAACATCTTTTGTTCCTACTTCTATATCAAAAACATCAATATCTGAAAATATTTTAAACAAAAGTGCCTTTCCTTCCATAACTGGCTTTGAAGCTTCTGGACCAATATCTCCCAGACCTAAAACTGCGGTACCATTTGAGATTACAGCTACTAAATTACCTTTAGCAGTATATTTATAAACATTATCTACATCTTTAGCAATTTCTAAACATGGCTCCGCAACCCCAGGGGAATAAGCCAAAGACAAATCTCTTTGTGTAGCGTACTTTTTTGTAGGAACTACTTGAATTTTACCAGGTGTAGGCTTAGCGTGATATAATAATGCTTCTCTTCTTTTTGTATCTTTATGCATATGATTAAATCTATATGAACTTACAAAGTTAACATAAGCACATCAAGAAAAAAAATTAAATTGCCCTTTTAAAAAATTAAATATTTCTAACTAAATTGACTAATCCTCTTTACTTTAAACCTATGCATATATACTATTTATGAATAAAAAATACCGAAGTTAACACTCCGGTATTTTTTATTCATTTTTCTTAAAATCACAAATACATTTAAAACAATCCTCCTTGAATATTTGATTTAATTTTACCTAAATGTGTATATGCTTTTTCAGTGACTTCTCTTCCTCTTGGCGTTCTCATTAAAAATCCTTCTTGTATTAAAAATGGCTCATAAACCTCTTCAATTGTTTCACTACTTTCTGAAACAGCAGTTGCTATTGTTGTCAACCCCACAGGCCCGCCTTTAAATTTTTCTATAATAGTAACTAATATTTTATTATCCATTTCATCCAATCCGTTTGCATCAACATTCAAAGCTTTTAGAGCAAATTTAGAAATTTCAATATCAATACTTCCATTTCCTTTAATTTGAGCAAAATCGCGAACTCTTCTCAATAAAGCATTTGCAATACGAGGCGTCCCTCTACTTCTACCAGCAATCTCTATTGCAGCTTCTGTTGTAATGGGCATATTTAAAATGGATGCTGATCTTTCAACTATAGAAGTTAAAAGCGCCGTATTATAATATTGTAAACGACTTTGAATTCCAAATCTAGCACGCATTGGCGCTGTTAACAACCCTGAACGAGTAGTCGCACCAACAAGTGTAAAAGGATTAAGATTGATTTGTACAGTTCTAGCATTAGGACCAGACTCAATCATTATATCTATCTTAAAATCCTCCATTGCCGAATACAGATATTCTTCCACTATAGGACTTAAACGATGAATTTCATCAATAAAAAGTATATCTCTATCATCTAAGTTAGTCAATAGTCCGGCCAGGTCACCTGGCTTATCAAGAACAGGCCCAGAAGTAATTTTAATACCAACACCTAATTCATTAGCTAAAATATTAGCCAAAGTTGTTTTACCTAGACCTGGAGGGCCATGAAACAAAGTATGATCCAAAGCCTCTTCCCTTAGATTTGCAGCTTGAACAAATACCTGTAAATTTTCCAAAACTTGTTCCTGACCAGCAAAATCATCAAAAGAGAGAGGCCTTAGAGCTTTTTCAACGTCAATTTCTTGAGGAGTAAAACGTTCTTTATTAGGGTCTAAATTTTCATTCATATTACAAATATAAGCAAAGTTAAAACAAAAATACCTTTCCGAATGGAAAGGCATTTTATATATATTTTTTTAATCTTAGTGGTGTAATTCTTCTTCCCCGTCCTTCATTGGAACTGTTTGAGGAACAAAATCATCGTCATGACCAGGCTTACTGTAATCGTAAGGCCAACGGTGAACTTCAGGAATTTCTCCTGGCCAGTTACCATGTAAATGTTCAACCGGAGTAGTCCATTCTAAAGTATTAGATCTCCATGGGTTTTGTGTTGCTTTTTTACCGTAAAACATACTGTAGAAGATGTTCCAGAAGAAAACTATTTGGAATGTAGCTCCTACAATAGCAAACATTGTAATTAATACATTAACATCCGCCAATTCATCAAATAATGGAAAAGCTGTATTGGTGTAATAACGTCTTGGCAAACCAGCCATTCCAATAAAATGCATAGGGAAGAAAACTCCGTAAGCACAAACAACGGTTACCCAAAAGTGAACATAACCTAAAGTTTTATTAAGCATTCTTCCAAACATTTTTGGATACCAGTGGTAAACACCTGCAAAGAATCCATAAAGTGCAGATATACCCATTACTAAATGGAAATGAGCAATTACGAAATATGTATCATGAACGTTGATATCTAATGTACTATCTCCTAAAATAATTCCTGTTAAACCACCAGTTATGAATGTAGAAACAAAACCGATAGAAAACAACATTGCTGTATTTAACTGTAGGTTTCCTTTCCATAAAGTAGTAATCCAGTTAAATGCTTTAACAGCTGAAGGTATTGCAATTAACAATGTTGTAAATGTGAATACAGATCCTAGGAAAGGATTCATACCTGATATAAACATATGGTGACCCCAAACAATAGTTGATAAAAACGCAATTGCAATTATAGAAGCAATCATAGCACGGTAACCAAAAATAGGTTTACGAGAACTTGAAGCCATAATTTCAGAAACAAGTCCCATTGCTGGTAAAATTACAATGTATACCTCAGGATGTCCTAGGAACCAAAACAAGTGCTCAAATAAAACTGGAGAACCTCCTTGATAATGTAAAACTTCACCTGAAATAAATATATCTGACAAGAAGAATGATGTACCAAAACTTCTATCAAAAATTAACAATAAAGCTGCAGAAAATAATACTGGGAACGAAATAATACCAATAATTGCAGTTACAAAGAAAGCCCAAACCGTTAATGGTAAACGAGTCATTGTCATTCCTTTCGTTCTTAAATTAATAACAGTAACAACATAATTTAAAGATCCCATTAATGAAGATGCGATAAATATAGCCATAGAAACTAACCAAAGTGTCATACCTGTTCCTGAGCCTGGGATTGCTTGTGGCAATGCACTTAAAGGAGGATATATTGTCCAACCAGCAGAAGCAGGTCCCGATTCAACAAACAATGAAATTATCATAATTACTGAAGAAACGAAGAACATCCAATATGAAATCATATTCATAAAACCAGACGCCATATCTCTTGCACCAATTTGTAGAGGAATTAACAAGTTACTGAAAGTTCCACTTAAACCAGCAGTAAGTACAAAGAAAACCATTATGGTTCCATGAATAGTAACTAATGCTAGATAAATATCATTTCTCATTACTCCACCCGGAGCATAATCTTCACCTAAAAATATTTTAAATATCTCAAAAGATTCTTCTGGCCAAGCTATTTGCATACGGAAGAATATAGACATCATAACCCCTATGATACCCATTAACATACCTGTAATTAAATATTGCTTAGCAATCATCTTATGGTCAATACTAAAAATATATTTAGTAATGAAAGTTTCTTTATGATGACCGTGTTCGTGTGCTGACATAATCTTATTCTAAAATTAAAAACCTAAATTATTTTATAACTTGCGCCATTACTGCAGCAGTATCAATAACTACAACTGGTGCAATCTCTTGAACTGGAGCTGGTGCATTTGCATCTTTCCAAACTTGTGTAACAGTAGGCTTTTCAGCTAACCATTTTTTAAAATCTTCTGGAGTATCAACTACAATTTTCATTTGCATATTATAATGAGAAGCTCCACAAATTTTATTGCATAATAATAAATAATCAAAAGTATATGGCTCTAAAGCTTCTTTACCTTCTGCAACTAATTTAACGCTATTTGCAGCTCTGATTTTATTAATTTTATTAACTTTTGCAATGATTTTTTCATCTAAGCGCATATCTGCAGTTGTAACCGTAGGAACAAAAGCAAATTGCGTAACCATTCCTGGAACACAATTCATCTGTGCTCTAAAATGAGGCATATATGCAGAATGTAAAACATCTTGTGAACGAAATTTAAAAACAACCTTCTTACCAAGTGGAATGTGCAATTCATTAACAGCCTTATCATCATTTGCAGCTGGATCTTCCATATCAACACCTAATGTGTTAACACCTTCAATATATCTTACATTAGCCTTGCCTAAAGTATTATCTTCTCCAGCATAACGTGCTTCCCATGCAAATTGTTTTGCATATAATTCAACATACATTACATCTTCTTCTTCATCATAATACATAATGTCATTCCAAGTATATAATCCATAAAGAATTAAACCTGAAAGAACAATTACAGGAATTATAGTCCAGATTGCTTCTAATTTATTATTATCTGCAAAATATAGTGCTTTTTGCCCCTCTTTACCACTGTATTTATGTGTAAAATAATGTAATAAGAATTGAGTAATCGTTTGAACGAAGAAAATTAATGCCATTGAAATGTTCATTAAATTGTCAACTTCAGGACCATGAGCAGAAGCAGGAGTTCCTAAAACTAAATCTCCCCAAGTTACTAAAGAATAAATAGTAAACAGATAAATGAAACCAACAAAGGCAAACATTAAATAACCGTTAACTTTATTATCGTAATCATTAGCTACTCCAGAATCATCTTTTGAAGTGCCAACTTGGGTTAAGTCAAAAATTTTAGTCAATTGCCAAACAGCAATTCCAATTAGAGCTAAAACTAAGAATATCAATAAACTTGTCATTTGTTTATTTCTTTAAATATTAATAATGAAAATGTTTGCTTTCTTCAATATATGGATTTCTTTTTGCAACAAGTGGAGCTTTTGTTAAAGCAGTAAATACAACAAAAATAAATAATCCTAAGAAGAACAATAATGAACTAATTTCTGGAATTCCAATATACCATTGATCACCAACTGTAGCAGGCATAATCATATTGAAAAAATCAACATAATGACCAAATAAAATTACAACACCAGCCATAACAATAATCCAAGTTAATCGTTTAAAATCAGTATTGATTAAGATTAGTAATGGAAAAACGAAATTCATAACTAACATTCCAAAAAATGGTAAATTATAATCTTCAATTCTTGTTACATAATAAGTAACTTCCTCAGGAATGTTAGAATACCAAATTAACATGAATTGAGAAAACCATAAATATGTCCAAAAAATACTAAACCCAAACATAAATTTAGCTAAATCATGTATATGACTTGTATTTACATCAGGTAATAATCCTTTTGATTTTAAATATAGTGTTACGAATGCAATAACAGTTATTCCACTAACCATAAAACTTGCAAAAACATACCAACCAAATAAGGTACTGTACCAATGAGGGTCAACAGACATAATCCAATCCCAAGACATCATAGATTCTGAAATAATAAAGAAAACTAAAAACATTGCTGAGATGTTAAAATTCTTTTTAAAGAAAGTATTGTCAGAAGCATTATCTTGTGCTATAGAGTTTTTTCTAGAAAAATAACGGTATAAATTCCAAAAGCCTAAAAATATAGCAGCTCTTATTAAAAAGAAAGGTACATTTAGAAATCCAACCTTACCCTGTAATAAATGATCTTTTGCAACAACAGCATCATCCATCCATACAAATAGATGGTTAAAATGCATACCTGCTGCTACTAACACTAAAAAGAATATAATAGAACCTGGTAACAAATAACTTGTTATACCCTCCATTACTCTAAATAATATTGGAGACCATCCAACTTGAGCTACGTATTGAATTGCATAAAATGCTAAAACCCCTACAGAAATTAACATGAAGAATATACATGCAACATAAAAAGCAGCCCAAGGCTTATTTTGCAATTGATGTAAAACATGCTCTAAATGTTCTTTGTGTTCAGCAGTTGCATGAGCATCGTGAGCATCGGCTCCGTGATGAGCTGCTTCATTTGCATGAGCATCATGTCCATGGTCAGCACTTAATATCTGTTCAACTTCTTCAACAGTTTTTGGAGCGCTCATGAAGCCAACACCAATACCAATTACCCCTACAATCATAAGGATAAAAGAAAAAGTTTTTAATTTACTTGAAAATGTATACATATCAATGATTTTCAAAAAAGTTTTTAAATTATAATTCAGACTTCAATTTCAATACGTAATCAGCCACTTGCCATCTTTCCTCTTGAGAAAGCTGATTTGCATGAGAACCCATAGAGTTCAACCCGTAAGTAACAACATGAAAAATACTACCATTAGTCACTTCTCTATCAGCGTAACTAGGTACACCTAAGAATTTTTCTCTTTTAACTAAATTACCTTTACCATCACCTTTTTCTCCATGACAAATTGCACAATAAATATTATACAATTCTTTTCCTTTATCTAAATTTTTAGAAATACTATCTAAAGGTGAAGTTGTTATAGTTTTAGAAAGTAAATATCCTTCTGGAGTATTTGGAATTTCATAAGGCACAAAACCTCTTTTAATAGAACCCTCAGCAGGTAATTGACCTTCTTTCCCTTTTAAACCATTCTCAGAATTAAATGCATCTGATTCAACATATGTTTCATATGCTACAGATTCATACATGTTAGGAAAAAACTGGTAGTTAGGTTTCGATTTGTCAAAGCAAGAAGTTGCTATGAATGACAAACCTAATACAGCTACTATTTTATATAAGCTTTTCATATCTTGATATTAATGCTTTTCGATTACTTTAACTTCTACTGCTCCTGTAGATTGGAAGAAAGAAACTAATTCTTCTTCATTTCCGTGAACTCCAACTTCCATTAAAAAATGATCATCAGTTGTTCTTACATCAGGATTTTCAGCTTGTTTAAATGGCCATAATTTACTTCTCATATAAAAAGTAATAACCATTAAATGTGCTGCAAAAAATACTGTCATTTCAAACATAATAGGCACGAAAGCCGGCATGTTCTCAATATAACTAAAACTTGGTTTACCACCAATGTCTTGTGGCCAATCATGAATCATAATGAAACTCATCATGAAAGTTGCTACAGAAATACCAACTACACCATACATAAATGATGCAATAGCAATTCTAGTTGGAGCCAATCCCATAGCTTTATCTAGTCCGTGTACTGGAAAAGGTGTATAAACCTCTTCAATATGATGATGAGCTGCTCTTGTTTGCTTTACAGCATCCATTAGAACATCATCATCATTATATATAGCGTGTATAACTTTATTACTCATGATATTAATGATTATCTGAATGATTATGACCGTTTGCTTCTCTTGCTTTCTTGTAATTATCTCCTGAAGATTTCAAAATAGTTTTAACCTCTGCTTGTGCAATTACAGGGAAACTTCTAGAATATAATAAAAATAATACAAAGAAGAATCCAATAGTTCCTATAAATATACCTGCATCAACAAATGTTGGTTGGAACATAGTCCAAGATGATGGTAAATAATCTCTATGTAAAGAAGTTACAATAATTACAAAACGCTCAAACCACATTCCAACGTTTACAACAATAGAGATGATAAACGAAGCCATAATACTAGTTCTAATTTTCTTAAACCACATTACTTGTGGAGAAATTACATTACAAGTCATCATCAACCAGTATGACCACCAGTAAGGACCAGTTGCTCTATTTAAGAACGCATATTGTTCATACTCAACTCCAGAATACCAAGCAATAAATAACTCAGTTATGTACGCACAACCTACAATTGAACCTGTAATCATGATTACAATATTCATTAATTCAATATGTTGAATTGTAATATAATCTTCTAAGTTAGATACTTTTCTCATGATAATTAACAAGGTATTTACCATTGCGAATCCTGAGAAGATAGCACCTGCTACGAAATACGGAGGAAGGATTGTTGTATGCCAACCTGGTATAACAGAAGTTGCGAAGTCAAAAGATACAATTGTATGAACAGAAAGTACAAGAGGAGTAGCTAAACCAGCTAATACTAATGAAACCTCTTCAAAACGTTGCCAATCTTTCGCTCTACCACTCCATCCAAAAGACAATATTGAATAAACTCTTTTTGTGAAAGGCGTGATTGCTCTATCTCTAAGCATTGCAAAATCAGGTAATAAACCAGTCCACCAGAAAACTAATGACACAGATAAATAAGTTGAAATTGCAAATACATCCCAAAGTAATGGCGAATTAAAGTTAACCCATAATGAACCAAATTGATTTGGAATAGGTAAAACCCAGTATCCTAACCATGGACGCCCCATGTGAATGATAGGAAATAAACCTGCTTGCATTACAGAGAAAATTGTCATTGCTTCTGCAGAACGGTTAATAGCCATTCTCCATTTTTGACGGAATAATAATAATACTGCTGAGATTAAGGTTCCGGCATGACCGATACCAACCCACCAAACGAAGTTAGTAATATCCCAAGCCCAACCAACTGTTTTATTTAATCCCCATGTTCCTATACCTGTAGAAACGGTGTAAATCATACAACCAACTCCGTAAAGGAAAGCTGCTAATGCGATTGAAAATACAATCCACCATTGTTTATTAGCTCTACCTTCAACAGGTGCAGCAACATCTACAGTAACATCGTGGTAGGATTTACTTCCTACTACTAAAGGTTTTCTTATGGGTGCTTCGTAATGAGACGACATATCCTTTATATTGTTTCTTAATTAATAATTATTTATCGTTTCTAACTTTAACATGGTAGAATACATTTGGTTTTGTACCAATGTGCTCTAATAAGTGATACATACGATCATCTTCTACTAAAGTAGCAACTTGACTTTCTTTATCATTTACGTCTCCAAAAATCATCGCTCCACTTGAACAAGCAGCAGAACATGCCGTTTGGAATTCACCATCTTTTACTAATCTACCTTCACGCTTAGCATTTAACTTAACCGCTTGAGTCATTTGGATACACATAGAACATTTCTCCATAACTCCACGTGAACGAACATTAACATCTGGATTTAATACCATACGTCCTAAATCATCATTCATATGATAATCAAATTCGCTGTTTTTATTGTATAAGAACCAGTTGAATCTTCTAACTTTATACGGACAGTTGTTAGCACAATAACGAGTACCTACACAACGGTTATAAGCCATATGGTTTTGACCTTCTCTACCATGAGATGTTGCAGCAACAGGACAAACTGTTTCACAAGGTGCGTGATTACAGTGTTGACACATTACTGGTTGGAAAGCCACTTGAGGATTTTCTGCAGGATCTTCCATAGCAGATAAAGTACTTACTGAATCCATAAGGCCAGAAGTTCCTCCTTTAAGCTTATTATCACCATCAAAAGTATCTTGTGAAGAATAGTATCTATCTATACGCAACCAGTGCATATCTCTACTTCTTCTTACTTCATCTTTACCAACAACAGGAACATTGTTTTCTGCATGACACGCAATAACACAAGCTCCACATCCAGTACAAGCATTTAAATCAATCGATAAATTAAAATGATGACCTGTAGTTCTGTCAAATGAAGTCCATAAATCTACTTCTGTAGCAGGAGTATCTTTATGATCTAAAGAAACCATTGGAACTGGATTCCAAACAGCAGCATCTTTAGAATTAAATATCTCTAAGGTAGTTTCTTTGATGATATCACCCCTACCCATTAATGTTTTTTGTAATTGAACACAAGCGAACTCATGCTCCCCTTCTTCTTTAGCAATAGAAACCGTTTGATTTGCATTTAAGTTAGTATATAATGCATACGCATTAACCCCAACTTGCATTTCTTGTTTCATTGATGCAGTCTTACCATAACCAAAAGCCAAACCAACAGTGCCTTTTGCTTGACCAGGTTGAATGATTACCGGAACTTTATTCAAAGTTGCATTTCCAACTTTTAAAGTTACATAACTACCATTTAAACCTCCATTAGCTTCATTCCAGTTTTCTAATCCTAATTTCTCAGCATCAGCTTTAGAAACCGTAGCATAATTATCCCAAGAAACTCTTGTGATTGGATCAGGAAATTCTTGTAACCAAGGGTTATTTGCTTGTTGACCATCTCCCATTCCTGTTTTAGTATATAATACTAAATCAAGCCCAGTAGTTTTTGAAGAAGCTAATTTTGATGCAGAAGCCGAAGCATCAACATCACTTGTAGACAATGGAGCAACTTCAGCAACAGAAAAACCATCATGAACCGTTTGATTCCAAGATTTACCATTTAACTGACTTGCAGCAAAAGCTTTTAGATAATCGTGATAAGAAGCAGCATTTTCAGTTAATGACAATAAAACTTCTTGTAATTGTTTTGTATCGAATAAAGGACGAATTGTTGGTTGCATCACACTGTAATGCCCTCTTGATAAAGTAACATCTCCCCAAGATTCTAAATAATGAGGAGCGGCAGCAGCAATATTAGTAATACTAGCTGTTTCATCTTCCTTCATTGAGAAAGCAACAGAAAGTTTCACTTTTTTAAGTCCAGCAACAAACTCTTTTGAATTAGCTAACGTATAAACTGGATTAACACCACTCATAATTAAAGTGTGAACCGAGCTAGCATTCATATCAGTTACCAATTGAGCAACTGCCTTTGCATCTCCCTTTCTAGTTAAACGTGCTGCAGAAGGATTAAATGCCTCAGAAGAAATTTTAGCATTGATAGCTAAAACTAACAACTGAGCATCTTTATCATCTAAACCTGTTACAACAACACCTTTAGATTTAGCAGCACTTAATTGTTTAGCAGCTTTAGCAACTTCAGCATTCTTTGGAGTACTTCCATTTACTATAGCACTATATAAATCAGCTAAAGCTATTTTTTGTTCAGTAACATTTAAAGGAATTCTTTTATCTGCATTTGCACCAGATAAAGACATATTTGCCTCTATTTGAATGTGCTTAGACATTTTACCCTGTTTAGGAATACGCCCTTTAGCATAAGAAGCATCGTAACCACCACCTTGCCAATCTCCTAAGATATCAGCTCCAACAGAAACAATTACATCTGATTTTGAAAAATCATAATCAGCCAAACCTCTTACACCATATACAGATTGAAAAGCATCTAAAGCATTTGTTTCAGAAACTGCATCATAAACAACTTGTTTAACAGTTGGGTATTTAGCAATTAAATCAGCAATCAATGCGTCAGTAGATGGACTTGCCATAGTATTAGTTAACAACACTACATTTCCACCTTTAGCTTTTGCGTCTTCTAATGAAGATTTTATTTTAGAAGTAACCTCTGACCAAGCAGCGTCTTTACCTGCAATTTTAGATTGCTTTAAACGCAAGCTATCATATAATGAAAGTACAGAAGCATGAACTCTAGAGTTAGCACTAGAAACAGCTCCTTCTAATTTATTGTTTTCAACTTTAATTGGACGACCTTCGCGAGTCTTAATTAAAATGTTAGCAAAATCAAAACCATCTGCTATTGTAGTTGCATAATAATCTGCAACACCAGGAATTACTTCTTCTGGTTGCACAACATAAGGAATTGATTTTACAACTGGACCTTCACAAGCAGCCAATGAAGCAGCGGCAGTACTAAATCCAACATATTTCAAAAAGTCACGACGAGAAGTTGATGCATTTGCAAGTGAATCCTTATCTCCTAAAAACTCATCTACAGGAATTTGCTCAACAAACTCATTGTTTCTTAGCGTCTCAACAATAGAGCTATTTTCGTTTAGCTCTTCAACACTTTTCCAGTATTTTTTGTTTGATGCCATATTATATATAGATATTAACTTCTTAATTTATTATTAATAGTGGCATTTACCACATTCTAAACCTCCCATTTGTGCAGCAGTTAAATTGCTAACACCATATTTTTTAGAAAGCTCTTCGTGTACTTTTTTGTAGTACTCATTATCTTCAACTTTCACATTTGTTTCTCTGTGACAGTTAATACACCAACCCATAGTTAATGGCGAATGCTGTTTCATGATTTCCATTTCTTCAACAGGACCGTGACATTTCTGACATTCTACACCTGCAACCGAAACGTGTTGAGAGTGGTTGAAGTAAACAAAATCAGGTAAATTATGTATTCTAACCCACTTAACTGGAGTTGTCTTACCTGTATATTTTTGAGCTTCTTTATCCCATCCAACAGCGTCATATAACTTCTGAATTTCATTATTATAATCAACACCATATTCATTCCCTTCTGCTAAAGTTTCAGGAGCAACTTCACCAATGTTTTTATGACAATTCATACAAACGTTTAATGATGGAATATTAGAATGCTTACTTACTCTTGCTGCAGAGTGACAGTATTTACAATCAATACCATTATCACCAGCATGAATTCTATGCGAATAATGAATTGGCTGAACCGGCTCGTAATCTTGATCAACACCAATTTGCATTAAATATCCGTATGCAAAATATGCAGACATTAATAAGAACAAAATTGCAGTAACCAAAATCAAGAATTGATTTTTTGCATAAGCTTTCCAAATAGGCAATGATTTTTCACTTGAAGCAACTTCAATACCATTAGCACTAGCTATTTTAGTTAAAACATTTCTTACCAAGAATAACATAACAACCAACATTACCAACACTAATGAAAGTGCTCCTAATATTACATTGTTTGAAATTCCTGAACCCCCTGAAGGATCACCTTTAACAACATCATCCTTAATAACCGGAGGAGGTGCTACTTCAGATGTATAAGCTAAAATATTATCAATGTCAGCATTTGACAATTGAGGGAAAGCAGTCATTGCTACTTTATTATTTTCTTCAAATACTTTTACTGCCTGAGCATCTCCTGACTTAATTAAGTCACTACTGTTTTTAACCCATTTATACAGCCATTCCCTATCATATTTATCAGCAACACCACGTAGCGCAGGCCCCGTAGATTTAGCATCTAATTTATGACAAGCCGCACAATTAGCATTAAACAACTCTTTACCCTTTACTGCATCTGCGCCTGCAACAACAGGAGCCGCCGCATCTTCAGCAGCATCTTGAGAATACATAGATAAAGAAAAAGATAGCAATAAAGCTAAACTGAAGAAAATCCTTGAAAACGAATTATGGTTACCCACCTTTTTCATATTTAATTAATGATTATCGACAAAATTGGTACGATATTAGATAAACTTATTGCTATAAAAACATCGTACTTAAATTTTAAACTCCGACAAAAATACAATATTCGAACTATTCTAAAAACCTTAATATTATCTTAAAATGTAATTTATATTTATTCTAAATAATTTCAAGGGTTTTGAATTCTATTTTTAGTTGTATTTTTGTTTTAAATATAATTCATTATGAGAAATTTAGCACTTAAACCAATTTTACTTATCAGTTTCATATTCTTATCGTTAAACTTAAAATCTTTTGCACAAGAATTGAAAACAACAATTGAGCAAGATGCGAAATTTGAAGTTTTATTAAAAGAAAAACAAAAAATAAACAACAATATATCTATTACAGATAGTTATAAAATTCAAATCTTTTATGGCTCTGGAGAGGAGTCAAAAAAGAAACTTTCTGAATTTAAAAAAGATTTCAAAGAAATAGAAGGTACAATTATTTATTCTAACCCAACTTATAAAGTTTATGTTGGCAATTATAAATCCAGACTTCATGCTGAAAAAGTTTTAATTGATATAAAAACTAAATATCCAAGCGCTCTATTAATAAAGCCAGGGAAATAATAATGAAAAAATTAATAAACTTAACTTTATTAATTGGGTCCACTATTGTTTTTGCTCAAACAGAAAAAGACACAATTAAAACCAATCAACTTGAAGAAGTTATAGTCGTATCTAACAAAGTTCCAAGATCAAAAGAACTAATTCCAATTCAGATTGAATCAGTTTCTCAAAGAGAAATAGAATTTCAAAACTATCAAAATACCGCTGACTTATTGGCTAATTCTGGAAATTTACACGTTCAAAAATCACAACAAGGTGGAGGAAGTCCAACCATAAGAGGGTTTGAAGCCAGCAGGGTGCTTTTAATAGTTGATGGGGTTAGGATGAATAATCTGATTTTCAGATCGGGACACTTACAAAACGCAATTACTGTTGATGAAAATTTATTAGAAAACGTTGATATTTTTTATGGACCAACCTCAACTCTTTTTGGAAGTGATGCACTCGGAGGAACCGTTAGTATGAATACAAAAAAAGCGAAATTCCTAAACAACGATACTAAATTTATTAGCGGAAACGTATCAACAAGATATGGCTCAGTAAATGAAGAAAAATCAACTTATTTTGATTTAAATTTTGCTGGCGAAAACTGGGCTTCATTAACCTCTTTTTCTTACAATGATTTTGGAGATTTAAAAATGGGAAAAAGAAGAAATAAAAACAATGCTTACTTTGGAGAAAGAGAATTTTATGTAGAAACAATTAATGGAACAGATGTTTTAATTGCTAATAACGACAAATATATTCAAAAGAATACTGCATACAAGCAATTCAATTTAATGCAGAAAATAGCTTATAAAACAACAAGTGGTTATAACCATGGTTTAAATTTTCAATATTCAACTTCTTCTGACATACCAAGATATGATAGACTTACGGATGTTTCTTCTAGTACAGGTCTAAGAAATGCAGAATGGTACTACGGCCCACAAAAAAGACTACTCGCAATTTATAGCTTATCCAAAGAAAAATTGATTTTAAATAGTGACTTTAAACTAGACTTTGCTTATCAAAATGTCGAAGAAAGCAGACATAATAGAAGGTTTGGAAATTATAATTTACAAAATAGAATCGAAAAGATAAACATGTTCTCAATCTCTGCAGATTTACACAAAAAATTCAATAAAGGGGAATTGTTTTATGGACTTGAATCGTATTATGAAACACTAAATTCAGAAGCCTATTCAAACAATATAAATACCGGTATCGTTTCTACAATTGATACTCGTTATCCAAACGGAAAAAATTATATGATGAGGAATGACTTTTACATCTCTTATAATGAAAAGGCTTCCCAAAAAACTGCATGGAATTTGGGGGCTAGAGCTGGATACACACTATTACATAGCAACATCGATGACAACACTTTTTTCCCATTACCGTTTAACTCAATAAACCAGCAAAACCTTACCTATAGCGCAACTGCAGGATTAATTCATCAGCCGTCAAAAAACGTTGATTTAAAAACAAATATTAGCAGTGGTTTTAGAGTGCCAAATATTGATGATTTAGCAAAAGTATTTGAATCTGGTGGAGGGTTTGTAATTGTTCCAAATGCAGATTTGAATCCTGAAAAAACAATCACAACCGATTTAGGTTTCGTTATTAAGTCAAATAACAAAAGATTTCAGATAGAAAATACTTATTTCTACACTCGTTTTTTTGATGCAATTGTTACTGACAATTTTACATATGAAGGACAGACAACGATTTCATATAATGGAATAAATAGTCAAGTTTTAGCTAATCAAAACAAAGGGAAAGCTTTTGTAACTGGCTTTTCTACTAATCTAAAAAGCTACTTGTTCAATAATTTACAATTTAACGGAACTTTTAATTACACATTAGGAAGAATTATTGAAGAAAGCGGAAGAAGTCCTTTAGACCACATCCCTCCTTTTTATGGGAAATTAGGATTAAATTATGCCAGAAATTGGGGAACTTTAGAAGCTTACATTCTTTATAATGGTAAAAAACCAATTAAAGATTATTATTTAAACGGTGAAGACAATGAACAATATGCTCCAAATGGAGGTATGCCATCTTGGGAAACATATAATTTTAAAACAGCTTTTAAGATAATTAAAGGCGGAACATTATTTGCAGGAGTTGAAAATATTTTAGATACACAATATCGTGTGTTTGCTTCTGGAATAAATGCTCCTGGAAGAAATATTTATGGAGGTATGAAATATAGTTTTTAATAAAGAAACACTTATTTAAAGCTTATAAACTATTTACAATAAATAAAAAATCCCAAGTTAGAACTTGGGATTTTTTTATGTTAGAAAACTGAAAAAATTATTTCAATTTTTTCTTAACTTCTACTTCGTGGAAACATTCAATAACGTCGTACTCCTTAAGGTCATTATAACCTTTAATTTGCATTCCACAATCATATCCTTTAGAAACTTCTTTAACGTCGTCTTTAAATCGCTTTAAAGCAACTAATTCACCCGTATAAATTACAACACCCTCTCTAATTAATCGAATTTGACCATTGCGAAGTATTTTACCATCTGTAACCATACAACCAGCAATAGTTCCAACTTTAGAAATCTTGAATAATTCACGTACTTCAGCTGTACCTGTAATTTCTTCTTTCAATTCTGGAGAAAGCATTCCTTCCATTGCATCTTTTAAATCATCAATAGCAGCGTAAATAATAGAATAATTACGGATATCGATTTCTTCTTTTTCTGCAAGTTGTTTTGCATTTCCTTGTGGACGAACATTAAATCCAATAATAATTGCATCGGAAGCCGATGCTAATAATACATCCGATTCTGTAATTGCTCCAACACCTTTATGTATAATGTTTATTTGAATTTCTTCAGTAGATAATTTAGAGAACGAATCAGCCAAAGCTTCAACAGAACCATCAACATCTCCTTTAAGGATAATATTCAACTCTTTAAATTGACCTAACGCAATACGACGACCAATTTCAGCAAGAGTAATATGCTTTTGTGTACGAACAGATTGCTCACGTTGTAATTGTGTACGTTTAGCTGCAACTTGTTTCGCTTCTCTCTCATCGTCATAAACTGATAGTTTATCACCTGCTGTAGGAGCGCCATCTAAACCTAATATAGATACAGGTGTTGACGGACCAGCTTCAGTTACATTATGTCCACGCTCATCATACATAGCTTTTATCTTACCGTGGTTTTTACCCGCTAACATATAATCACCTATTCTTAAGGTACCTGCTTGAACTAATATAGTTGTAACATAACCACGACCTTTATCTAACTGCGCTTCTACTACTGTTCCAACTGCATTTTTATTTGGATTTGCTTTAAGCTCTAAAACTTCAGCTTCCAACAATACTTTCTCTAATAATTCTTTAACACCAAGACCTGTTTTAGCCGAAATATCATGAGATTGGTACTTACCTCCCCATTCTTCAACCAATAAGTTCATTGCAGCTAATTTTTCTTTAATTTTTTCAGGATTTGCTGTTTGCTTATCTACTTTATTAATAGCAAAAATCATAGGAACACCTGCAGCTTGAGCATGACTTATCGCCTCCTTAGTTTGTGGCATGATGTCATCATCTGCAGCTACGACAATTATAGCAATATCTGTTACTTGAGCACCACGAGCACGCATAGCGGTAAATGCTTCGTGACCAGGAGTGTCTAGGAAAGCGATTTTTTCACCACCTTCTAATTCAACACCATATGCACCAATGTGCTGTGTAATTCCTCCAGATTCTCCTCCAATTACATTTGTATTTCTAATGTAATCCAATAATGATGTTTTACCATGATCAACATGCCCCATTACCGTAACAATAGGAGCTCTGTGAACTAACTCTTCTGGCTTATCTTCAATTATTTCAGCAGCTTCTTCAATATCAGTAGTAATAAATTCTATTTCATATCCAAATTCATCTGCTACAATTGAAAGTGTTTCAGCATCTAAACGTTGATTCATAGTAACCATGATTCCTAATGACATACAAGTTCCAATTACTTTAGTAATCGGCGCGTCCATTAACGAAGCAATTTCACCTACAGTTACAAATTCTGTAACTTTTAAGATTTTACTTTCTAAATCTTTTTGTTCTAGTTCATCATCAACACGCTGACGGTGAGAATCTCTTTTATCTTTACGGTATTTTGCAGCTTTTGAGCCTTTTTTACCTTTTCCTTGAAGTCTTTCAAGAGTCTCTTTAATCTGGTTTTTAACTTCTTCTTCAGTAGGCTCTGTTTTTTGAACTACTACTTTTTTACCTTTACTAAATCTATTGTCTTTTGAAAAAGTTTTCTTAACTCCTCCAGCACCACCTTGAGCGCCAGCAGCACCAGGCTTAGCGCCAGGAACTGGCTTAGTAATACGCTTACGCTTATTTTTGTTTGCGTTATTACCACCGGCAGCAGTATCTGGTTTTTTACCAACTGTCTTAGAATCTTCTTTCTTCTTTTTAGGTTTATTAAATTGGCTTAAATCAATTTTTTGACCGGTAAAAGTTGTTCCAGAAAGTTTTTGATAATTTGTAGCTATTTTTTCTTCTTCAGTAGATTCTGCAGAAGTTGCTTCATTTTCTTTAGAAACTTTTGGCTCATCTTTCTTAGAAACATCTACTTTAGGCTTACTAGACTTTTCATCTTTAGTATTTTCAGGAGCCTGCTCAGAATCAGTCTTTTTTTGTTCTGTTGGAGGAACTTCAACTGGTTTTTCTTGTTTCTTAACCTCTACTTTTTTAGGATTAAGGTCAATTTTTCCAACCGGCTTTGGTGCTTCAACAACAGCCTTAGCTTTAATAACTTCTTGACGTTGTCTTTCTGCTTCTGCTTCTTGCTGACGTTTCAACTCTTGTTCTTTTTCTAACTCTTTCTTAAGCGCCTCCTTCTCCTTCTTCTTTTCCTCACTTACTTCAAGAGATGCAACCTTTTTACCTTTATCGGCAGAGAATTGGCTGCATAAGACGTTGTATTCTTCTTGAGATATTTTAGCATTAGGACTAGATTCAATTTCATGATTCTTTTCTTTTAAAAAGTCCACAGCTCTATCAAGAGAAATATTTAACTCTCTTAAAACTTTGTTGATTCTTATTACTCTATTGTCAGACATATAATCTTTTTATAATTCTTTTGTATGTTTTGTTGTATAGCTTTAGGAATAGTAAATTTAAAAATTAATCTTCTAATTCTTCTTTTAATATTCTAACAACATCTAAAATAGTTTCCTCTTCTAAATCTGTTCTTCTAACTAAATCTTCAACATCTTGATTCAATACACTTTTTGCAGTATCTAAACCTATTTTTTCAAATTCATCGATAATCCATCCTTCGATTTCATCTGAGAATTCTCTTAATTCAACATCTTCTTCTTCAATAACTCCTTCTCTTATAACATCTAGTTCATATCCTGTCATTAGACAAGCTAATTTTATGTTATGCCCTCCTCTACCAATTGCTTTAGAAACTTCTTCAACTTTCAAGAAAACTTCTGCTGTTTTTTTCTCTTCGTCTATTTTAACCGATGATACTTTTGCAGGACTTAAAGCTCTTGTTATGAACAATTGTATGTTTGAAGTATAATTAATAACATCTATATTTTCGTTTCCTAATTCACGAACAATTCCATGAATACGAGACCCTTTCATTCCTACACATGCTCCAACTGGATCAATTCTATCATCATAAGAATCTACCGCCACTTTTGCTTTTTCACCTGGAATTCTAACAACTTTTTTAACTGTAATTAATCCGTCGAAAACCTCAGGTATTTCTTGTTCAAATAATTTTTCTAAGAAATCCGGAGATGTTCTAGACATAATTATTTGAGGTTTATTTCCTTTTAATTCAACATTTTCAATAATACCTCTTACGTTATCACCTTTTTTGAAGTAATCGCTTGGGATTTGTTTTTCTTTTGGCAAAACAATTTCATTACCATCATCGTCCATCAAAATTACCGCTTTAGGACGCACATGGTGAACTTCAGCTGTATAAATATCTCCAATTAAATCTTTAAATTGCTTGTAAAGATTTGTATTATCGTGTTCATGAATTTTAGAAATTAAATTTTGACGTAAAGCTAAAATCGCTCTCCTTCCTAATTGAATTAATTTAACCTCTTCAGAAACCTCTTCACCAACTTCAAAATCTGGCTCAATTCTTCTTGCTTCAGATAAAGAAATTTCAGAGTTTGAATCCTCAACTTCACCGTCTTCAACAACAGTTCTGTTTCTCCAAATCTCCATGTCTCCTTTATCTGGATTAATGATAATATCAAAATTATCATCTGAACCGTATTTCTTTTTTAGTGCATTTCTAAAAACATCCTCTAGAATCGCCATTAAGGTAACTCTATCAATGAGCTTGTCGTCTTTAAATTCTGAAAACGAATCAATTAATGCAATATTCTCCATGCTAACTCTTTATTTAAAATGATATTATAACTGTTGCTTCTTTTATTTCACTGTACAAAACTTCTTCTTTCTTTTCTACAGTCTCTTTTCCTTTACCAATTTTTTTTGGTTCTCTTGCTTTCCACTCAAGAGTAATGTATTCGTCTGTCACTCCTGTTAATTGTGCTTCAATAACTTCGTCATTCGATTTTTTCACTTTCAAATTTCTGTCTAAGTTCTTCTTAAATTGTCTCATTAATTTTAATGGACTTGAAACACCTGCAGAAGCAACTTCTAATGAAAAATCTTGTTCTTCTCTATCTAACTCCCCGTCAATAGCTTTACTTACATCGATACAATCTTGTAAGTTTACACCATTATCACCATCTAAGATAATTATAATTTTATTAGAACTATCAATTTTTAAATCTATCAAGAACAAATCTTCCCTAGATTCAAAAACTTTTTCGACCAACTGATTAACTTTATCTGTAAACGTCATATTTTATAAAAAGAGGCACGCAGTGCGTGCCTCATTATTAATTAAATAACAAATAATTTGCGCAAATATAAATATTTTTTTGAAATAAAAAAAATTGTCTATGTAAGATTTAAGTCGTATCTTTATTGTACCAATTAATAATTAACATTACTACAAATAACTATTTATGAAAAAAATTTTAGTACCAATCGATTTTTCAAAACACGCAGAGTATGCATTAAAAGTAGCTGCTCAAATTGCTAAAAAAAATAACGGCGAAATATTCCTCCTTCATATGCTTGAATTGCCTAATTCAGGTAACGATGCGATTTCTAGCTCTCATGATATCCCAGAATTAATGTTGTTTAAAAACGCTGCTGTTTCCAGAATGAATGAAGCCATGCAAGCAAGCTATTTAGACGGACTAAAAGTTACCAAAATAATTCAATTTGAAATGGCTTTTGACGGCATTATTAAAAATGGAGAGAGTCACGAGGTGGATTTAATTGTTATGGGGTCACATGGAGCAAGAGGGTTTCAAGAAATGTTCATAGGATCTAATACTGAAAAAGTAGTAAGGAATTCAAATGTCCCTGTTTTAGTAATCAAAAAAGAAGAGCCAAACTTTAGCGCTGAAAAATTTGTGTTTGCTTCAGACTTTTCAGATGAAACAAAAAAACCTTTTGAAAAAGTAGCAGCTTTTGCAGGTAAATTCAATTCTCATCTTCATTTAGTTAACATAAATACTCCAAATAATTTCAGATCAACACGAGTTGCCGAAAAAATCATGAGTGATTTCACAACTGACATGTCTGCTAAAAATTTCTCAACACACATCTATAACGATATAAATGTTGAAAAAGGAATCTTACATTTCGCAAAGAGCATTGATGCAGATATAATAGGAATGTGTACTCACGGAAGAAAAGGAATATCACATTTCTTTAATGGAAGCATAAGTGAAGACTTAGTAAATCATGCAAAAAGACCAGTAATTACATTTAAAATATAATTAAAGCGTTTAAATAAAAAAAGTCCTGCTAGAAGCAGGACTTTTTTTGTTGGCCCACAAGGACTCGAACCTTGAATGACGATACCAAAAACCGGAGTGTTACCATTACACCATGGGCCAATACCAAACAACCTTTTCGATTGCGAGTGCAAATGTAAACCATATTTTTTATTCTACAAATTTTTCTAAAAAAAATATTAAAAAATAATTTTATCCGTTACTATATATAAAAAAATAGTTTCTTTGTAATTCAAAATGCAAATTTCTATAAAAAACTCATTGTTTTATGGCATCATTTAATTTTAAAAAGTGGAATACCATACTAGGTTGGACAGCTTTTACAATTGCTTTAACTACTTACTCATTAACAGTTGAACCTTCTCTAAGTTTCTGGGACTGTGGAGAATACATAGCAACATCAGCAAAGCTTGAAGTAGGACACCCACCAGGAGCACCGCTTTTTCAGATGCTTGGAGCATTCTTTGCGATGTTTGCAACAAGCGCTAGTAAAGTAGCGTTAATGGTCAACATGATGTCTGTGTTTTCAAGTGCATTTACAATATTGTTTATGTTTTGGTCTTTAACTCTTATTTTTAAAAACTTTTTATTTAATGATGAAAATGACGACAAAAACACACAATTAATGATATTAGGAAGTGCTTTTGTTGGCTCTTTAGCTTATACTTTTTCAGACAGTTTTTGGTTTAATGCAGTTGAAGCTGAAGTTTACGCAATGGCATCTTTATTTATAGCTTTATTATTTTGGCTTGGACTAAGATGGGAACAGGACTTAAATAATAGTAAAGGAAATAAATGGCTTTTATTAATTTCATTAGTAATAGGACTTTCCTTTGGAGTGCACTTTATGGCATTATTAACCATACCAGCTATAGGGTTTTTATACTTTTTTAAAAAAAATAACACAATTACAGTAAAAAGCTTTTTAATTGCAAATGTCTTGATCATTGCGATTTTATTATTCATCTTTAAACTCCTTTTACCCTATACCTTAGGATTTTTTGGTAAAACTGAAATTTTTATGGTAAATAGCTTAGGACTTCCCTTTAACTCAGGAACTATTTTTGCTTTTTTACTTATTGTTGCTTTTTTTTACTTCAGTTTAAATTACACTCGAAAAAAAGAACTTGTATTCTACAACACTTTACTTCTTTGTACATTATTCATATTAATTGGATTTTCTACTTGGATAATGTTACCTGTAAGAGCGAATGCAGATGTTGTTATTAACGAAAATAAACCTTCAGATGCTGCAGAAGTATTAGCTTATTACAATCGTGAGCAATATGGAGAGCAACATTTATTTTATGGAGCACAATTTTCAGATGCGTATTCTGGATTAGATAAAGAAAACCCATATAAAGACGGAAAACCTAACTACGAAAGAGATTACACTAGTGGAAAATACATAATAACGAACAACTACATTAACTCAGAACAAAACACAGACGATAACCACAAAGCGTTTTTACCAAGAATGTGGAGCTCAGATCATAATGAAAACTACATGACGTTCACTGAACCATTACAATTCAGAGTTAATCCAGAATATGCAGAAGAAGACCAGTTAATTCAAATGGTTTCAGACTTTAGAACAGCCTATGAAACTGGAAGAATTGACATGGAAGATTATGACAAATTCTTAAAAACATATGGTGAATATCTAATTATAGAAAAACCATCATTTGTAAACAATATTAAATTTATGTTTGAATATCAATTTGGATACATGTACTGGAGGTATTTAATGTGGAATTTTGTTGGTAGACAAAATGATATTCAAGGAAGATATGATAATTTAAACGGAAATTGGTTGAGTGGAATTTCCTTTTTGGATGAAATTAGATTAGGACCTCAAAACAACCTAACTCCAGATATGGCAAATAATAAAGGTAGGAACACTTATTTCTTTTTACCTTTTATCTTAGGGGTAATTGGAATGATTTTCCATGCTCGAAAAGATTTAAAGAGTTTTTATGTATTACTGGCGCTGTTTTTATTTACTGGTCTAGCATTGAAAATTTACTTAAACGAAAGACCTTTTGAACCAAGAGAAAGAGATTATGCTCTTGTAGGTTCGTTTTATGTTTTTGCTATGTGGATTGGAGTTGGAGTTTTTGCCATTTACGAAGGAATTAAAAAATACATTAAACCGAACATTGCTGTACCTGTAACACTCGCAATAACATTACTTTCTACGCCAGTATTAATGGCTAAAGAAAATTGGGATGATCATGATCGTTCTGGCAAACATACCGCTTTAGCTATGGCAAAAGCCTACTTAGACTCATGTGAACCAAACGCTATATTATTTACCATTGGAGACAATGACACTTTCCCACTTTGGTACGCTCAAGAAATAGAAGGCTATAGAACCGACATTAGAATTGTAAATACTAGTTTATTTATGACTGATTGGTATATTGATCAAATGAAAAGAAAAGCGTATGATTCTGAACCGATACCATCTTCATTTGACAGAAAGTTATATAGAGGAAGTAATAGAGATTATAGTTTCTTAATAGAGAAAACAAAGGATTCAATATTACTTAGCGATTTAATTAAGTTTATTTCACTAGAAGATGAAAGAGCAAAAGTTGAACTAAATAGTGGGCAATTTGTAAATTATTACCCTTCAAATCAGATTATCATTCCAATTAACAAGGAAGAAATAATAAAAAACAATGTGGTTTCTCCTAAGTTTTATGACTCAATCGTTCCGGCAATGCAATTTAAAATCAAGGGACAAGCATTATACAAAAATCGATTGATGATGCTTGATATTGTAAATGAAAACAATTGGAAAAGACCCATTTATTTTACAGGTGGAAGCTTTGGAGAAGACGATTATATTTGGATGAAAGATTATCTTCAACTTGACGGTATGTGTTATAAACTAGTCCCTATCAAAACATCAAATGGAAAAGAAAGCCCAAATCCATTAGAAATGGGGTATTTAGATTCAGACAAAATGTTTGACATTGTTATGAAATGGGATTGGGGAAATAGTGGTAATCCAAAAATGTATCACGATCCAGAAACACGCAAAAACGGAATTACGTATCGAACTAACCTTGCAAGATTAATGGAAACATTAATAAATGAAGGCAAAAAAGATAAAGCTGAAAAAATAATTGAATTAGCAATGGCCAAAATGCCAGTTGACCTTTTTGAATACTATACACTTGTCGAACCTTTTGCTCAAGGTTATTATGAAATTGGTAAAAAAGAAAAAGCGAGAACCATCTTAAAACAATTGATCTTGAAATACCAAGAAGAACTAACCTATTTTAGCGGATTTAAACCAAGTGAACAGCGAGAAATGGCTGTAGACATAGTAACTGATATTGAACGCTACAGAGGCTTGTTAGAAATTATGCAAATTTCAAATGATTTAGAATTCTACAATCAAGAAAAAGTAAAATTCAACAATTTCAACAAAATGTTTGAACTTTTTGGAAGAAAAGCAGAATAAAATATTTTAAAATAATAAAGAATGTGTCGACAAGTAAAATTGTTGGCACATTTTTTTTAGCTTTGAAGTCATGCTTAGAATGTTTAAAACAAATCGATTTTTAAAATTCCTTTTTCCTAAATATATTTGGGAATTACCAAATAGTGAAGAAAAAATCTATTTAACATTTGACGATGGTCCAATTCCAGAAGTAACAGAATGGGTTTTAGGACTTTTAAAAAAAGAAAATATAAAGGCAACTTTCTTTTGTATTGGGGAGAACATACAAAAACATCCAGAAGTTTTTAAACAAATAATTTCTGATGATCATACAATTGGGAACCACACATTTAATCATTTAAATGGGTGGAAAACTTCAACTAAAAAATACCTTAAAAATGTTGAATTATGCAATTCAGTCTTTGAAAAATACTCAATCAGCAATTTTCAATCAAAACTGTTTCGTCCTCCATATGGAAAAATCAAAAAAAATCAAGCTAAAGAATTAATAAAGCTTGGATATAAAATTATAATGTGGGATGTATTAAGCTATGATTATGATAATTCTTTAAATGCTGAAAGATGCTTAAACAACACTTTAAAAAACATTTCAACAGGAAGCATAATCGTTTTTCATGACAGCATTAAAGCACAAGATACTCTACAAAGGGTATTGCCTAAATTAATACAGCAATTAAAAGAAAAAGGGTTTGTGTTTGATAAGTTAAATTAAGCTTGTTCTTGTACTAAAGAAATTAAAGTATTTGCGTCTAACTCTCCGCTTTGTCTCCAAATCATCTGACCTTCTTTGTAGATCATTAAAGTAGGCAACCCTTTAATTCTTAATGCTTCAGCTAATTCTCTGTTTTTATCAACATCTATTTTAATCACTCTTGCTTTATCACCAAGAGCTGCAGCTACATGACGCATTACTTCGTTCATTGCAACTGAAGGCTCGTTCCACTCTGTAAAAAAGTCGATTAAAACTGGAACTTGAGCATCTATTAGTTCTCCAAATTTTGACATAAACTAATGTTTAAATTAAAGTTTAACACTAAAACAATATACAAATGTACTATTTTTAATGAATTATACTGTTTTTTTAGATTTTTTTAGTTCTAACACTGTAATTTCAGGCATAATTCCCACCCTACCCGGATAAGCATGAAAACCAAAACCTCTGTTTACATACACATATCTTCCTAAGTTTTCATACAAACCAGCCCATTGTTTATAAACATATTGAACCGGACTCCACTTTAACCAGCCGGGAATTTCAATTCCAAATTGAAAACCGTGTGTATGGCCCGAAAGAGTTAATTGATAATGATTCTCATCATGCTGCACTTCTGCATCCCAATGACTTGGATCGTGACTCAATAATATTTTAAAATCTTCTTTCGTTAAACCTTCAGATGCTTTTGTTAAGTCGCCAACTTTTTTAAAATGTTTTCCCCAGTTTTCAACTCCTACAATTGCAACTTCAGAATTTCCTTTCTTGATTTTTAAATTTTCGTTCAATAATAATTTAAAGTCTATTTGACGATGTAAATCTTTAATAGCATTAAAATTATCCTCTTTTTCTGCGTCTGAATCCCATCTAAAATACTCTCCATAATCATGATTTCCCAATACAGAATATTTACCCATTTTAGGTTGATGAATACCTTTAAAAGTATCCACCCAAGGATGCATTTCTTTGGCATGGGTATTTACAATATCTCCAGTAAACAAAACCAAATCAGAATTTTGTTCATTAATTAAATCTATTGCGTATTGAATTTTTTCAGGATTATCAAAACTTCCACTGTGAATATCTGAAATATGAGTGATCGTAGTTCCGTCAAAATCATCTGGTAAATCGGGAAAAAATAAAGTTTGCTTAATTACCTTAAAGTTATATTTACCAACGGTCATTCCATACAATAATGAAGCAAATGGAATTGCAGCTATTCCAAGCGCAACTTGACTAACAAATTTTCTTCTGGCTGGCAAAAATTTACCTCCATCATTATCTCCCATAAAATGAACGACAATTCCTTCAAAAAAACGAAAAACATCTTCACCAAAAAGAACAATTGTTAAAACCACTTTTGGTAAAATAGTAATTAAAAGTAGGCCAATCGTAAACAAGGATTGCTTATTTTGACCATTTCCTCTATCATGTGTAAACATGAAATAGGTTATATAAGCAATGATAAAAAGAGAAATCAGGACATAGATTCCTATTACCCATTTTGACTTTACAATTGTTTTAACAGCTTGAAACGAATAAATTTCAATCATTAATATTAATAGAAGTGGTATTAAACCGCGGAGCATAACTTTATATTTTTTGCAAAGTAAGCAACTCCTTGAAAAATAACACTATATATTAATTCAATTTTAACAAAGTATTTTTAAACAAGAATTGTATTTTTACGTTTTAAATAAAATTAAGATTCATGTCACAAAAACGATTATTCCTTCTCGATGCTTATGCTTTAATTTTTAGAGGTTATTATGCTTTCATCAAAAACCCAAGAATTAATTCTAAAGGAATGGACACATCTGCCATTATGGGCTTCATGAATTCGTTAATGGACGTAATTAAACGTGAAAAACCAGATCATTTAGCGGTTGCATTTGACAAAGGCGGAAGTGATATTAGGAATGAAATGTTTCCAGAATATAAAGCCAACAGAGATGCTACTCCAGAAGCTATAAAAATTGCAGTGCCATACATTCAAGAACTATTAAGAGCCATGCATATTCCAATTATAGAAGTTGCCGGCTACGAAGCAGATGACTTAATAGGAACAATTGCTAAACAAGCGGAAAAAGAAAACTATCAGGTTTTCATGGTAACACCAGATAAGGATTTTGCCCAATTGGTTTCCGAAAACATTTTCATGTATAAACCTGCTCGTATGGGTAACGGAATTGAAATTTGGGGCGTACCTGAAGTTTTAGAAAAGTTTGAAATATCAAATCCTTTACAAGTAATTGATTTCCTAGGAATGATGGGCGATTCTGCCGATAACATTCCTGGACTACCTGGCGTTGGAGAAAAAACAGCCAAGAAATTTTTAGCACAATATGGCTCCATGGAAAACCTTTTAGCAAACACACACGAACTGAAAGGAAAAATGAAAGAAAACATTGAAGCCAACAAAGAGAAAGGTATTTTATCAAAAACACTTGCTACTATATTATTGGATTGTCCTGTACAGTTTGACGAAAAAGACTATGAGCTTTCTAAACCTGATGTCGAAAAAACAGAAGCACTTTTTCATGAATTAGAATTCAGAAGAATGCAAGAGCAGTTTGACAAATTATTCAGAGATGGCAACGATTATGATGAAATAAACACAAACGGAAATAGTTCAGCTGAAGAAACTCCAAAACCTGCAAAAAAAGCAGCCCCTAAAAAGGAAGAACAATTTGACTTATTTGGCTTCGCAGATGAAGACACTTCAAATACTTCTGAAAGTTCTTATTATTCAACTTTAGAAAATACCGAGCATTTTTATCAAATTGTTCAAGGAGATTTAGCATTAAAACTATTGCTTCAAAATCTAGAAAAACAATCTACTGTTTGTTTTGATACCGAAACTACAGGATTAGATGCATTAACAGCAGAATTAGTTGGAATTGCTTTTTCATATGAAAAAGGAAAAGGGTTTTATGTTCCGTTTCCCGAAAATCAAGCTGACGCAAAAATTTTACTTCAAAAATTAGTTCCGTTTTTTGAAAACGAAAACATTGAAAAAATTGGTCAAAACTTAAAATACGATTTAAAAATATTAGCAAACTATGGCGTTTCTGTAAAAGGAAAATTATTCGACACCATGATTGCGCATTATTTAATTAATCCAGACATGCGTCATAATATGGACATTTTAAGTGAAACGTATTTGAAATATAGTCCAAAAAGCATTGAGGAATTAATTGGAAAAAAAGGAAAAAACCAAAAATCAATGAAAGATGTTCCTTTGGAAGAAGTGAAAGAATATGCTGTTGAAGATGCAGATATTACTTTTCAACTGAAAGAACACTTCCAACCTATTTTAGAAAAAGTAGGAACTAAAAAACTGTTTGACGAAATAGAAATTCCTTTAGTTGAAGTTCTAGCTGCAATGGAACGCGAAGGCATTCGTTTAGATGTTGATTTTTTAAATGACATGTCAAAAGAAATGCAAGTTGAAATTGACGCTTTTCAAGCTAAAATATTTGAAATTGCTGGCGAAACATTCAATTTAGCTTCACCAAAACAATTAGGAGACATTTTATTTGACAAACTAAAAATTGGCGGACCAAAACAAAAGAAAACCAAAACGGGTCAATACGCAACGGGTGAAGAAATTTTAAGCTATTTGGCTAAAGACAATGAAATTGTTCGTTATATCTTAGAATGGCGCCAATTGGTAAAACTACAAAACACGTATGTAGATGCATTGCCAAACCAAGTGAATGAAAAAACAGGAAGAGTTCATACGGATTATATGCAAACGGTTGCTGCAACAGGACGTTTGAGTTCAAACAACCCCAACTTACAAAACATTCCAATTCGTACCGAAAGAGGAAGACAAATTCGTAAAGCTTTTATCGCTCGAAATGAAAATTACACATTATTAGCTGCCGATTATTCCCAAATTGAATTACGTATTATTGCCGCTTTATCGGGAGAAGAAAACATGATTAAAGCCTTCCAAAATGGGGAAGATATTCACCGTTCTACTGCTTCAAAAGTATTTAATGTGCCGTTAGAAGAAGTTACTAAAGAACAACGTAGTAATGCCAAAACGGTAAACTTCGGAATCATTTATGGTGTTTCAGCATTTGGATTAAGTAATCAAACCGATTTATCTCGTAGTGAAAGTGCAGAATTGATTGAAGCGTATTACAAAACCTATCCAAAACTAAGACAATACATTCAAAATCAAATAGATTTTGCCAGAGAAGAAGGTTATGTACAAACTGTTTTAGGAAGACGTCGTTATTTAAAAGACATCAATTCAGCTAACGCAATGGTTCGTGGCGGAGCCGAACGAAATGCTGTGAATGCACCAATTCAAGGAAGTGCTGCAGACATCATCAAAATTGCAATGATTAACATTCATAAACGCTTAGAAAAAGAAAATTGGCAATCCAAAATGCTACTTCAGGTTCATGATGAACTTGTTTTTGATGTACATAATAGCGAATTAGAAAAAATTCAACCCATGATTAAAGAAGAAATGGAAAACGCATTCAAATTAGATGTTCCGTTAATTGTTGATTTAGGATTAGGAAAAGATTGGTTAGAAGCACATTAATTTTAGTAATCATTTTCAGTAATTGGTAAACATTAAAAAATGTCATTTCGACGAAGGAGAAATCTATAATTTAAAAATTTAATCTGATATATAATATTTGAAATGAAAATTTTAAAGAAGATAACATTCGTTTTAGCAATTTTAGTTTCTGTAATAATTATTTTAATTTATGATAGAATAGACAGAAACCAAGTTTACTCAATTGCTACAACCAATGAAGAATTAAAAACATTTTTTTGGCATAAAACATCTGAAGAGCAAGAAAAAGCATATGAATCAAATTTTGGAAATGAAAAATATGAATTCCCAAGAGATAAAGTTGCAAAAATTAAATTGTATAAAAACGTTTTTTTAATTAGTCGTATAACTTCTAAAAAAATTTCTGAATCTAATGAAATCAAATTAACAAATTTCTTCAACAATCCTGAAAATTTTAGTTGGGGAGAAACTACATGGAATGTAGAAGAAGCCAAATATATCTTAAGATTTTTTGATGAAAACGAAAATGAGATTGGTAAAATTTGGATTTGTATAGATGGTTGCTATATGTCAAAATCAATTCCTTTTTCACCAAATATGAAATATGGTGGTTTAAGTAAAATTGGAAGAGAAAAAATTAAAGATTTACTAAATGATTACTGAAAAGAAAAACAATACAGTGGGCAATAAAATAAAACATTTGTTTGAAAGAAAAATGTATTTAATTAGTTTAATATTCTTTATATTTATAATTAAATTTCCACCTTACGTAAGTACTACATACGGAATTAATAAAACTATTGGTTGGGCTTATGACGTAAGTGGGTTAAGTAACTATATATTATATTTTCTAATTTGTTTTTTTATTGGATTTAGTCTTTTGGCGTTGCTTAAAGCAAAAACAAATTTTTATTTATCTATAATATACTCTATTTTAATTACATTTTGCACCCTATTCCAAGATAAAATTGAAAACATCTTAATAATAGACAAAGTTCTATTATCTTGTTTATTCGTTTTCATAATTGTATTTCTTCATTCAATATTTGCTAGAATAAAACAATACGTAACAAATAAAAAAAACAACTACTAATAAATAAAAAATCATGAAAAAAATACTTTTATTATTTGTTTTAGCATTTTCAACTGCATTAGTTGCTCAGAATCGTTATCATAAAATTGATAGTTTATTGAATTATCTAAATAATAACGATAAGTTCATGGGATCACTTTCTATTCGTGAAGGAGATAAAGTAGTTTTTTCAAAAGCATATGGATTTGCAGATGCTGATCAAAAAGTAAAAGCAGACAATGAAACAAAATACAAAGTAGGCTCGATTTCAAAAATTTTCACAGCTGTAATTACAATGCAATTAATTGAAGAAAAAAAGTTGCGTTTAGAAACAAAGCTTTCTAAATATTTTCCGAAAATTGAAAACGCAGATAAAATTTCAATTGAAGATTTACTTCATCATAGATCAGGAATACTCGATTACATCAACCAAGATTCACTTACACAAGAAGAATTAAATGCTCCTGATTTAAAACAGGCAATTTTAAATAAAATTATAAATTACAAGTCATTAGCTGAGCCAAATACAAAATTTGAATATAGTAATTCTAATTATTTTTTATTAGGTAGTATTATTGAAACCATAACTAAGAAATCTTTTGCAGAAAATGTAGAAACAAGAATCGTTAATAAAATTGGATTAAAAAATACATATTACCCAAGCGAACAAGTCAACATTTCTAATAAAGAAAGTTATTCTTACTTGTTTGACGGGTCAAAATGGGAAAAAACCGAAGAATGGAGAAACGATATTGCTTTTGCAGCTGGCGCAGTAATTTCTACTCCTAATGATTTAACTGCTTTTTTATATGAACTATTTGAAGGAAAACTAGTTAAGAAAAGTTCTTTGGAAGGTATGAAGGAATTAAAAGACAGTTATGGTAAAGCGTTAATCCAAATGCCTTTTGGTGAGAGAAAATTTTACGGTCACACGGGCGGAATAGAAAGTTTTCGCTCTGTGGTAGGTTATTACCCTACAGAAAAAGTTGGAATTTCATTAGTCGTAAATGGAGATAACTTCAACAGAAACGATATTATGATTGGAATATTAAGTATCTATTATAAAATGCCTTTCCCATTTCCTAGCTTTGAAAAAATAAATCCTGAGACTATAAAAGAAATATCAGGAATCTATTCCTCTAAAGATATACCGTTAAAAATTACAGTTTTTGAAAAAGATGGAGAATTATTAGCACAAGCAACAGGGCAAAGTTCATTTCCGTTATCACAAAAAGACGAAAAAACATTTGTTTTTCAAGCTGCTAGAATTGAAATTGAATTTGGAGAAAATTCATTTATTCTAAAACAGGGCGGACAAAAGTTCAATTTTGTAAAAGAATAGAAGATTTTTATAAAACAATTGATGTATAAATTATTGTAATTGGTGTTTGTATATCTAATAATTAATTGTACTTTTGCACTCCCTTAATTGGGAATGGAATGTTTAATTTAAATAAATAATTGTGAACACATTAAGCTACAAGACTGTGTCGGCAAACAAAGCAACCGTTCAAAAAGAATGGATTGTTGTTGACGCTGAAGGTCATAACTTAGGTCGTTTTGCTTCAAAAGTAGCAATGCTATTAAGAGGTAAGTACAAGCCAAGTTTTACACCACACGTGGACTGTGGAGATAACGTAATCGTTATCAATGCAGAAAAAATCAACCTTACAGGTAACAAACTAGAGGAGAAAACTTATATTCGCCACACAGGTTACCCAGGAGGACAAAGAAGTTTAACTGCTAAAGTTATGCAAGATAAAAATCCTGCGTTATTAGTAGAAAAAGCTGTAAAAGGAATGTTACCTAAAAACAAAATAGGTGCTGAATTATTCCGTAATTTAAATGTATTTGTAGGTTCAGAGCACACACATGGAGCTCAAAAGCCTAAAACTGTTAATCTAAACGATCTTAAGTAATGGGAACTATTCACAAAATCGGTAGAAGAAAAACCGCAGTTGCTCGTGTATATGTTTCTGAAGGAACAGGAAAAATCACAGTAAACAAAAAAGAATTTACAACTTATTTCCCAACAGCTACTTTACAATACAAAGTAATGCAACCGTTAGCAATGACAGAAAATGCAGAAAACTTTGATGTAAAAGTAAATGTATACGGAGGTGGTTCAACAGGACAAGCAGAAGCTGTAAGAATGGCATTAGCACGCGTTATGTGTGAAGTAGATGCTGAAAACAGATCTGTATTAAAACCAGAAGGATTATTAACAAGAGATCCAAGAATGGTTGAACGTAAGAAATTTGGACAAAAGAAAGCAAGAAAGAAATTCCAATTCTCGAAACGTTAATATTTCGAATTGGTTTGAAAGGCTTTTCAAACAGATTTTTACAAACAAAATTGAATTTAAAAAACAGTTGTCGATATTCCTTCAATTAAAAAGGGAATTAGTTTAGCATCTAAATTTTCAAGACTAACGCAAGTAACTACTTGAAAATTGCTAATCAACGGAACGTAAACTATTACAAAATGGCAAACAACATAGAAGTTAAAGACTTATTAGAGGCTGGTGTACATTTCGGACACATGACTCGTAAATGGGACCCAAACATGGCTCCTTACATTTATATGGAGCGTAATGGTATCCATATTATAAACTTATACAAAACTGCAGCTAAAATTGAAGAAGCTAATGAAGCTTTGAAAAAAATTGCTGCTTCTGGTAGAAAAGTACTTTTCGTAGCTACCAAAAAACAAGCTAAAGATATCGTAGCTGAGAAAGCTGCTGCTTGTAACATGCCTTACATCACTGAAAGATGGCCAGGTGGAATGTTAACTAACTTTGTTACTATTAGAAAAGCTGTTAAAAAAATGGCTTCTATTGATAGAATGAAAAAAGATGGTACATTCTTAACTTTATCTAAAAAAGAACGTTTACAAGTAGATCGTTTACGTGCGAAATTAGAAAAAAACTTAGGTTCTATTTCTGACATGTCAAGACTTCCTGCTGCATTATTTGTAGTAGATGTTAAAGCTGAACATATCGCGATTAAAGAAGCTCAAAAATTAAACATTCCAGTTTTTGCAATGGTTGATACAAACTCGGATCCACGTCCAATTGACTTTGTTATCCCATCAAATGATGATGCTTCTAAATCAATCGATAAGATTCTTTCTCATGTAAGTACTGCGATCATCGAAGGTCTTTCTGAAAGAAAAGCTGAAAAAGATGAGCAAGATGCTCCTAAAGAAGAAGCTGCTCCTAAAAAAGAAGCTGCTGAAACAAAAGAATAAATAAATCTTTATAAATTCCAGAAGCAAATTCCAAGATCAATTTTAGATATACTTTAAAATAATATGGAATTTGCTTTTTGGAATTTTTACTTTAAATAAAAAATATAAGTTATGGCAAATATTACTGCTGCAGACGTAAATAAATTAAGAACAGCTACAGGTGCTGGAATGATGGATTGCAAAAAAGCATTGGTTGAAGCTGATGGTGATTTTGAATTAGCAATTGAAAACCTACGTAAAAAAGGTCAAAAAGTTGCTGCTAACCGTTCAGATAGAGAATCTACTGAAGGTGCTGCAATCGCTGTTTTAAATGCTGACAATACAACAGGTGTAGCTATTACATTAAATTGTGAAACTGACTTCGTTGGAAAAAATGACTCTTTTGTAAAATTAGCTACAGAATTAGCTAATCAAGCATTAAAATTTTCAACTAAAGAAGAATTATTAGCTTCTGATTTCAATGGAATTACTGTTTCAGAGAAATTAATCGAGCAAACTGGTGTTATTGGTGAAAAAATTGAAATTGGTGCTTTTGAACGCTTAGAAGGTGCTTTTGTTGGAGCTTATATTCATGCTGGTAAAATAGCAACTTTAGTTGCTTTATCTGCAAATGTAAACGGTGCTGACGAAGCTGCTAAGAATGTTGCAATGCAAGCTGCCGCAATGAATCCTATCGCATTAAACGAAGAAGGTGTTGATGCTGCAATCATTGAAAAAGAAATAGAAATTGCAAAAGAGCAATTAAGAGCTGAAGGAAAACCAGAAGCAATGTTAGACAACATTTCTAAAGGAAAAATCCAACGTTTCTACAAAGACAATACATTAGTAAACCAAGACTATATTAAAGACGGTTCTATGAGTGTTGCTAACTATGTAAAATCTGTTGAGGCAGGTTTAACAGTTACAGGATTTAAAAGAGTTGCTTTAGGTTAATTTTATTATACTGAACCAAAAACAAACCCTTAATTCTTTTACTAGAATTAAGGGTTTTCTAATTTAAAACACTATAAAAGATGAAAACGAAACATTATATAATAATTCTTTGTATAACAGTTCTATTAACAATTTATTGTCAATACAAAACTATAATGTTAAGGTTAGCTGAAGAAGACAACAGCATTTATTATACTCTAAGAAATATATTCTTTGCATTCTACTTATTAAGCTTTATAGCTTCAATTATCTCTTATTTTTACTATAAAAAAAATAAAAACATCTTGAAAAGAAAGAAAGATTCAAAAATATTAAAGCCTTAATTCTAACAAAGAATTAAGGCTTATTTTTTTAAAACAGTGAAAACAAATTGTATATTTGATAATAACAATTCTAAATATACATCGCTTGAAAAATTACATATTCTTTTTTAGCTTATTATTCATTTCATCTTTTGCACAAGAAAAAAAATACCAAAGTCTTTTGTGGGAAGTAAGTGGAAATGGTCTTGAAAAAAAATCCTACATATATGGAACAATGCACGTAAGTGACAAAGTCTCATATCACTTATCTGATGCATTTTACACACACTTACTTAATGCTGATATTATAGCAAATGAAAGTGAACCAAGAACATGGACAGAATTGTTTGACATGTTTAGTTTTTACAGTAAGTATGCAAATAACAATGCCTTTTATACAAATTTTTACCTTACTCCTATAGAGAAAGATGAATTGTATACGCTATTTAAGAGCACCAACTATAATTTAATTGGTCTATTGTCTAGAACAAATGAAACAAACAAAGAATATCAAGAAGACACATATTTGGATATGTTTATCTATAGAACAGGAAGAAAGTACAACAAAAAAACGATTGGTTTAGAAGATGTTAAAACGTCTACTATAAACATAATGAAGGCCGAGGCTGAAATAGACAATTCTGAGGTTGAAAAAAACTATCAAACCATACTAAAAATATTAAAAAACAAACCTTATAACGAAGCATTAGTAGACTTTTACAGAGAAAAAGACTTAGACATGATTGATTCGCTGACAGTTTTAGCTACACCAAAAAGTTATCTAAAAGCGTTGTTGTTTGACAGAAATATTGACATGGTTAACAACATGGAAATCAGCATGAAAGAAGGAAGTTTATTTAGTGCAATTGGAGCAGCTCATTTACCTGGAAAAAAAGGCGTAATAGAGATGCTACGAAGAAGAGGCTATAAAGTAACTCCTATTTATGATAATTATACGGAAAAAGGAAAATCATTAAAAAAGAAAATAGAAGACTATTTTATTAAGCCTGAGATTAAATTAAAAACTACTGCAGATGGAATGGTAACATTTCCGGTATTTGATGTTGTTCTAGAAACAGGAGAAAATATTGAATCGCCAGATCTTGCAAATGGTGGTTATATAAATTTAAAAAGAACTTATTTAAATGATTTTCTAGATAAAAAAAACAAACCCTTTAACCCTAAAACATTAGATAGTTTATTTTACGAAAACATTCCAGGTGAAATTATCTCAAAAAAAACATATAGTGAAAAAAACTATTTAGTCTACGACATTAAAAACAAGACAAAAACAGGCAAGGCACAGCATTATAGGTATTATATCACACCCATAGAAATAATATCAATAATGATGGGGGGTGAAGGTGAATATGTTAGAAATTTTGAAGATGAAATATTTTCACAAATCACTCTTAAAGAGAACACTGATTCATGGGAATTAATCAATCCTTTAAAAGGCAGTTATCAAGTTCAAATTCCATCATATTATAGCTTTACAGGTAATAAACCCGATTTAAAAGGCAATGATGACATGAAAATTATCGCATTCGATAAAAAAGAAAATGCTAACTATATTTTAATAGAAAAAACGCTTCAAGACAATTACAATTTGGAAGATTCAAAATTTGAACTGAAAAGAATTCAATTTGAATTTTATAATCAGCATAATCTAGATTCTACAGAGACGCACTTCAATAACGATAATTTCTTTTTTACTTCAAAATCTAAAATTGGAAATAAAGAAATAGAATTAAAAACGTTGATGAAAGGGAATAAATATTATTTATTAGGTACAATTAACGCAAGTAAAGATAATACCAACAAATTTTTCAATTCATTTGCCTTTAAACCTTTATTAAACAACGAAGAGTATAAAACATTTACCGATACAGTCGCACAATTTCAAATTGAAATTCCAAAAAAACAAAATGAACATTTAGACTTTATTACCGATAAAAAAAATAACAACTCTACTAAAAAGAAAAATCATTTTACATCAAACTATAAGAACTATGAATTTCTATCTTCTACTGGCAACTTAATTGAGTTAAGTTACAATCAATATCATAAATACGAAAGCGAAATTAGTATCGATTCTATTTGGGCAAATTACAGAAAAATAATAACCCGCAGTTTTTCTAAAGATAATGATGATGTAGGGCATTTGTCTGCCACAGAAGCAATCGAAAATCATGACTTATCACAGTCGAGTTTTGCGAGCAATAGATGGGATGATATTGTTTTTAGAAACAAAAGAAACGAACCTAGACTAACTATTATTTCTGAGAACATTGAAACCGACTCAGAAAAAAACATTAGTACTTATAATGCATTAGTATCAAAAGAAAATTCTAAACAAGCAATTAAATATAAAGCAGTATTTAGAGACGGTACTTTTTATGTTTTAAAAACATTAGTTGATAAAAATTACAAAAACGACAATACATTTGTTGAAAAAACATTTAATTCATTTAAACTTTTAGATACGATTTATAAAAATAGTGTTTTCGAAAACAAGCTTGAAATTTTTATGAATGACGCCATGAGCAAACATGATAGCATTCGATTTTCTGCATTAAAATCAATTCATTATTTATCAATAAAAGAAGAAGATTTACAAAAATTTCAATACTTTCTTTCAAATTTTAAATTTAACAATGATGAAACTGAAATCCTGGGGGATTTATATGAGAAATTAGGAAGAGTAAAGTCGCCAAGAGTAATTCCCTTTCTAGAAAGTGTTTATAAAAAACCGAACGTAAATACTGTTTTACAATTGTCAGTATTAAGAGCATTAACATTTCAAAAAAGCAAAGAAGCATATACTAAAATATTATCACTTTTAGAATATGACTTGCCAATTTCTGATAGTAGTTATGAAATTAAAGGAATATTTAATTATTTCGAAAGTGATTTAGAAAACAGTCAGGTTTTATTTCCAGATATATTTCAATTTTACAGCATCCAAGAATACCACAACCCCATTATAGAATTAACTAACTTACTTATTAATAACGAATTGGTTAACCCAAAAAAATTAAAAACTTTTAAAAAAATGCTTTTAACTAATGGAAAATTAGAAGTTAAAAGACTAAATAGTTGGAAAAATAAACAACTTATTAAAGATGAAAACACATTTGATGATTATGCACCTGTATCAGACTTAGAAGGATATTTGAATATTTTATACTCATTTAGAAATGAAAAAACGATTGCAGATTTATTCACTAAAGCACAGCGTTTAGAAATTGATGAAATTGATTTAGCGATTGCCAAACTGCAATTAAGAAATGATAAGCGAGTTGAAAATTCATTAGCAAATAAAATACTTTCAAATCCGAAAATTAAATTTAGAGGTATCCAAATGCTTTACCATACCAAACAAAAAGAATTAATAAATATTTTTGGAAGTGAAGATGTTGCTAAGTCTGCTATAACGTATTTTGAAAGTGTAGATCCTAAAAAAGATTCATTATCAATCTATACGACAAAAAAAATGAGGTTTAATAATACTGATATTAAGTATTTCTTTTTCAAAAAGACTTCCATAGACGAAGATTCATATAATTATGGAAAAGAAAAAATTACCGGAATTGCTTTTGTTACAAATAATGATAATCTAATTACGAATGCTTTTGAAGTTTTAGGTGAGGAGAGTTATTTAGAAGAAGATAAAATTGAAGCAATTATTAAAAAGAAAATAGATGAATCTTTAAATCAAAACCACATTAGAGTAACTCATGGGAAACTTGGAGATGGTGTGGAATATGTAGAAGAATATGAAGAGTATTAATATAGACAGTCAAAAAAGATGCAATTGGTGCGAAAAAGATGATTTGTATAGAAACTATCATGACAATGAATGGGGAAGGCCCGTATATGATGACGCTACTTTATTTGAATTTTTAATTCTTGAAACGTTTCAAGCAGGTCTAAGTTGGCATACTATTCTTAAAAAAAGAGAGAATTTCAGAAAAGCTTTTGATAAATTTGATGTAAAAAAAGTAGCTGCTTATAACGATAAAAAACTTCAAATTTTAATTGAAGACAAAGGAATTATTAGAAATCAGTTGAAAATAAAATCTGCAGTAAGCAATGCGCAAGCGTTTATAAAAATTCAAGAAGAATTTGGGAGTTTTTCAAAATATATTTGGGCTTTTGTTGATGGAAAACCAATAGATAATAAACCTCAAACTTTAAAAGACGTACGTGCAACTACTCCACTTTCAGATGCGTTGAGTAAAGATTTAAAAAAACGCGGTTTCAAGTTTGTTGGCTCAACAGTAGTTTATGCGCACATGCAAGCCACAGGAATGGTAAACGACCATGTAACAGATTGCTTTACCCGAAAAAACAATTAAAATGAGTAACGACCCATTACACGGAAAATCTTTAAAAACTATTCTAGAACAGCTTGTAGACTTTTACGGTTTTGACACTTTAGGAGAGTTAATAAACATAAAATGTTTTAAAGAAAATCCGTCTGTAAAATCGAGTTTAACGTTTTTACGAAAAACCGATTGGGCGAGAAAAAAAGTAGAAGAATTGTATATTAGAAGTTTGAAGAAGTTTTAAATTATTTAAAACTTCAAAATTGCCATAAACTCTTCTCGGTCAATTTCTACACAACCTAAACTTTCTAAATGGTTATTGTGTACTTGGCAATCTATTAATTTATAATCTGCCTTTTCTAATTTTTGAGCTAAAGTTATAAACGCAACTTTACTGGCGTTAGAGACTTTAGAAAACATACTTTCACCACAAAAAACATCACCTAAATCAATTCCGTATAAACCGCCAACAAGTTCATTGTTTTTCCATACCTCAACAGACTTCGCAAAACCCAATTCATGTAATTTGCAATACGCATTAATCATATCATTAGTAATCCAAGTTCCGTTTTGACCAACTCTTTTTGCTTGTTGACAATTGGTAATTACCGCTTTAAAGTCTTTATTAAAAGTAATATTAAATTCATTTTTCTTTAAAATACTACGCATGCTTTTTGAAATTTTCAAATCATCGAAAAACAATACCATGCGTTCTTCTGGAGACCACCATAAAATAGGCTCATCATCTTCAAACCAAGGGAAAATTCCGCTTTTATAAGCTAACATTAATCTATCGGTAGACAAATCGCCACCAACAGCTAAAATACCTTCAGGTGAAGCTTCGTCTACAGGCGGAAAATAAAGTTCTTTAGTTAGGAAATACATTTTTCAATTTCAATGACAATTTAAAAAAATCAACTACAAAAAAAGTCAGAAATTTAATAAACATCAAATTTCTGACTTCTAAATTAAAACTTCTAAATATTAGAAAGGTAAATCGTCGTGCTCTTCTTCGTTAAAATTAGTTGCTGGCTCAAATGCATCAGCAGCTGGCATAGGGGGAACATTTCCAGCAGGAGCTTGTGCTGCTAATTTTTCAATTCTCCATCCTTGAATAGAGTTAAAATATTTAGCTTCACCTTGTGGGTTAATCCACTCTCTACCTCTTAAATTAATTGAAACCTTAACTGGTTCTCCAACATTATAATTGTTCAATAAATCACATTTATCTTGAGTAAACTCAATCATTATCATTTGAGGATATTGCTCATCAGTTGTTACAACTAATTCTCTTTTTTTAAATGACGCACTAATTTGTTGTACATCACTAATCAATTTAATTTTTCCTGATACTTCCATCTTACTATTTATTTATTGTTTTGCTAAAAGCACTTTCCAAGCGGTTAGCACTTCGTTATTATCTAAATATTCTTTTGCTTTTTTCAATTGCTTTTGAGCATCTTCTGAGCTTAAAATTCCTTTTATTTCAAAATTTTCTTTTACAAATATAGTAATTTCTTCTTCCGTAGGAATAGCTTCTATATTTCCTAACTTTCCTAAATCATTTCCATTAAAGATTGAACTTTCCTTTACAAATTGAGGAACATTATCAACTCCAATACCTAATGTTGATAATGGCTTTTCTACTTCAAACATTCCTACATTTGAACGTGAATACCAGTTGGCACCCATTCTTGCAACCAAATCAATTTTATGTTGATCAATCATACCATTAGCGTCTAAAACAGCTTCATTTATATGAATTTTAACTACTTCACAAATAACTAAATTCCCCGCTCCACCTTGATCACCTAGAGCAATAACGTCATTTACTTTACATTCAAACTGAACCGGACTCTCTGCTACTCTAAAAGGTTTCACAACTTCTGAAGCGACCATTGTTAGTCCCGATTTTTCAAATTCATTTACTCCATCTGGATATTCTGTACTTGACAATGACATTTGCTGTACAATATCATAATTAACTATGTTTATTACAACTTCTTTTGTATTCTGAACATTTATTAAAGTATGTTTTACAGTATTATTTCTCACTCTTCGGGCTGGTGAAAAAATTAATATAGGTGGATTTGAGCTGAATACATTAAAAAAACTAAACGGAGATAAATTTGGCATACCATTTTCGTCAAGTGTACTTGCAAACGCAATAGGTCTTGGCGCAACAGCACTTTGTAAATAACCTTGTAATTTTGCTGGCTCTATTTCTTTTGGGTTGATTGACAACATGTTAATTTTTTTTACAAAGATACTTTTTTGAAATAATTTAGAAGTGCATAAGTTGATACAATTTTAGTATTTTTACTAACAAATTCAATTTATGCAGTTTTCCGAAAAGCGAAATATTTCTCGATGGTTCATCATATTAGCCTCATTTTTAATAGTTGTTCTTATTTTATGGAATACCTATAACTTTTTTCAGATTTTTAAAATTGAAGAGAGGGCTAAAATGGAATTATGGGCTACTGCTCAAAAAACACTAGTTAATGCTAATGAAAACACCGAAGTAGAATTACCTCTGCAGATAATTAGCGCTAACTCATCGAGCCCTATGATTCTTACCAACAGTGAAAATAAAATAATTAATTCGAATAATATTGACGAAGAAGTTCAAGCAGATAGTTTAGCTTTATTAAGTTTATTAAAAGTATTAAAAACAGAAAACGAACCTATTAAAATGGAGCTTTCTGAAAATAATTACCAGTTGCTTTATTATGGAAATTCTTCTTTATTAAATAAATTAAAATACTATCCTATTGCCCTTTTATTAATCATTATTCTGTTTGGAGCAGTTGTTTATAACTTTTATCGCGCAACAAAAATGGCAACCCAAAATAAGCTTTGGGCAGGAATGGCAAAAGAAACCGCTCATCAAATAGGCACACCATTATCTTCATTAATTGGCTGGCTCGAATTGCTTAAAATGGAAAATGTAGAGGAAAGCACTTTATCTGAAATTGGGAAAGACATTGATAGATTACAAACTATTACAGAGCGTTTTTCTAAAATTGGTTCCGAGCCTATTTTAGAGAAAAAAGATTTTGTGGAAGAAACTTTAAATTCTATAGAATACTTAAAATCTAGAACTTCCAAACAAGTAATTTTTACTATTAATGTTCCCAAAGAAACTATTTATATTGATTTAAACCCAGCATTACACAGTTGGACTATTGAAAATTTAGTTAAAAACGCTATTGATGCAATGAAAGGAAAAGGAAAACTTGATATTACTATTGAACAACAAGCACAAATAGTAAAACTAAAAATAAAAGATTCAGGAAAAGGAATTCCAAAAAATCAATTTAAAAAAGTATTTGAACCCGGATTTACCACTAAAAAAAGAGGTTGGGGATTAGGACTATCCTTAACCAAAAGAATTGTACATGAGTATCACAAAGGAAGAATAAAAGTTGCTCAATCTGAAATTGGAAAAGGCACTACTATGCAACTGACCTTTAAAATAAAATAAAAAAATCCCGATGATATCGGGATTTTGTTTTTATAAATTTAAACTAATTTGTTTTGCTGTATTCTCAAATTCTTCTTGAGTCAAACTTACTTTTCTTTGAAAGCGCATATCATCCATGTCTTGTAAAGGAATAAGATGAACATGTACATGTGGTACTTCTAGACCAATAACCGCAACACCTACTCTTTTACAGTCAATTGTTTTCTCAAGTGCTTTAGCTACTTTTCTTGAAAAAGCCATTAAACCCATATACAATTCTTCTTCCATATCAAAAATCTTATTGATTTCTTGTTTTGGAATACAAAGTGTATGTCCTTTTGTATTAGGATTTACATCTAAAAATGCTAAGAAATTTTCATCTTCAGCAATTTTATAACTAGGTATTTCACCGCTAACAATTTTAGTGAAAATACTTGCCATAATTTAGCTTCTTGTGATTTCAACAATATCAAACTTAATAACTCCATTAGGAACGCTTATTTCAGCTACATCGCCCACACTCTTTCCTAACAAGCCTTTTCCAATTGGAGAAGTGACAGAAATTTTTCCTGATTTTAAATCAGCCTCACTCTCAGCAACTAAAGTATACACCATTTCCATGCCGTTTACTTGATTCTTAATTTTTACCGTAGATAAAACTAAAACTTTAGATAAATCTAATTGAGTTTCATCAATCAATCTTGCGTTAGCTACAATTTCTTCCATCTTAGAAATTTTCATCTCTAATAATCCTTGTGCTTCTTTTGCAGCATCATACTCTGCGTTTTCTGACAAGTCTCCCTTATCTCTTGCGTCTGCAATATCTTGTGAAGCTTTAGGACGTTCAATACTTTTTAAGTGATCTAATTCGTCTCTTAATTTTTTTAATCCTTCTGCTGTATAATATGATACATTACTCATAACATCATCTTTTATATAAATAGAAAGAATCCCACACAAATGGGATTCCTTGTAACAAAGATACTAAAATAATTTAGAAATTATATTTCACATCTCAATTACTTTATCAAAATTAATTAAATTTGTAATTATGAAAAAATACTTAACACTTATTTTATTACCACTTATTTTAAGTTGTAGTCAAGAATCATTTAATAACAACAATCCATATTTGCCAAATTATGGATTTTCAACTACTCTTAATTTAAATTTACCACAATACAGTCAGTTATTATATACCGCAAATGCTGTTTATGTAAATAATACTGGCGCTGGCATAAGGGGTATCTTTGTTTTTAATACCGGAAATGATAATTATGTTGCATTTGATGCTGCTTGTCCTAATCAAGCGTTAAGCGGTTGTTCTACCATGACTATTAATGGTATTAAAGCGATTTGTTCTTGTGATGGCGCTCAATATAGTTTTTTTAGCGGCCAAGCAGAAGGACAACAATATCCCATGAAACAATATAGAGTTCAAAGAATAAGCGCAACAAGTTTAAGGATATATAATTAAAAAGCCCCGTAAAACGAATTCTACAGAGCTTCTCTTAAACTTAACTTAACCGATTTTAAAACTTTAAAGTTGCTCCTAAAAGAAAATTAATTCCTGCCTGAGGATAATAACCTGCTCCTTCTATTGTAGTTGTTCCAGGTCCGCTCCAAGTATCATCATAAGTATAAAAGTAACCATTAGACTCATATTCTTCATCTAAGATGTTATTTATTAATGCAGAAAAAACAATAGATTTTATTCCTTTGTTAATTTTCCACTCGTAATTAACGTTTAAATCTGTAATTGAATAAGCCTCTAATACTGAATTTTCAGAATCTATATTTCCCATATATTGTTCACCGACTAACTTGGTTAAAAATGAAATATTTAAACTTTCTATTGGATTATATGAAGTTATATTACCAAAAACAAAACTTGGCGAAAAAGCTATATTTGTATTTCCTAAATTAGTTAACACTCCATCGCGTTGAAAGAAAAAATCTTGGTTTTTATTTTGACTAAAGGTAAGATTTGGTTTCAATGTAATTTTTTCCATTACTTTTATGAATGCATCTAATTCTATTCCATAGCGGTAACTTTTTCCACTATTTGTAAATATTGGAGCTCCTACATTATTTAAAGCTCCAGTCATTACTAACTGATCTTTATAATCCATATAAAAAGTATTCACATTAAGTTTTACATTACTTGTATTGTACTTCCAGCCAAACTCAAAATCAATTAATCGTTCTGGCTTTGTACTTTCATTTTCATAATCATCTCTTCGCGGTTCTTTATTAGCAACTCCAGTATAAGCATATATTGAATTTGAGAGGTTGATTCTAAAATTAACACCCACTTTTGGATTAAAAAATCTGAAAGTATCATTAACATCTGTTGCTTGTACGCCATTTGCTTGATAGTATACTAAACGGTATTGCAAGTCGGTAAAAACATTAAATTTAGAGTTTATATCTTTTGAGAGTTTTGCATAAATATTTACATCATCTTTATTTCCAAAAGTATTATAGTACCTATTATTTGTTGGAACATAATATTGCGTCCAAACAACTTCCCCAAAATGTTTACCTAAATACCTATTAGCAGCACCACCTAATTGAATATTAGTTGTATTATCAATATAATTTAATGAAAAAGTAGCTCCAAAAAAGTCATTATCTAACCATCTTTTTCTAATTAAGTCGGTAACTGAATTTCCTTCAAAATCGGTTAACCCATAATCAGCAAAAGTTTCATCTTCTTTATATTGTTTATAATATCCTTTTCCAAGTGTATAATGAAGTGCTATATTTGAACTCCACTTTTCAGACCACTTTTCAGACCAATGTAGTTGAAAATGATTTTGCCAGTAGTTATCCGTTTCGTCACCATAAAACTGTTCATTACCAAATTCGTCGAAATACAATCCTGCTGAATTATAAGTTCTATCGTTTTCTAACTTATCTAAATCTTCTAAACCATACCAAGATTGATACGTTTTTTCTTTTCCTCCAAAAGCAATAAATTTAATTAATGTACTTTCTTTTACATAGTTAGCATTAAAAAAATAACCAAACATATTTGAAGAAGCTCTGTCAATATAACCCTCAGACGAAATTTGAGAAATTCTTCCGTTAAACTCTAAATTATTATGCAAGCCTGTGCCAAAAGACAAGGTATGTTTTCTCGTCCCAAAACTTCCTGCTGAGTTAGATATTTCAGCATGTGATTGTTCCTGATATGATTTCGTTTCCATATTTAAACTGGCTCCAAATGCTCCTGCTCCATTTGTTGAAGTACCCACTCCCCTTTGCAATTGAACACTTTCTAAAGAAGAAGCAAAGTCAGGCAAATTGACAAAAAAAGTTCCATGACTTTCACTATCGTTAAACGGTATTCCATTTAAAGTAACATTAATCCTTGAACCATCTGATCCTCGAACTCGCATGGAAGTATATCCAACTCCGTTTCCAGCATCTGTTGTAGTAACTACTGATGGTAAGTAATTTAAAAGAACAGGAATATCTTGACCTAAATTTCTAGGTTCAATTTGTTCTTTAGAAACATTAGTAAATGTAATTGGTGTTTTCTCTGTAGCCCTAACTGAAGAAACGGTTACCTCCTTTAGGTTATTAACCTTTAAAGAATCTAGAGTTTGCTCTTGCGAAAAGGAAAAAAAGGAAATAAAAAAAGTAAAAAGACTTAGTCTTAAAACTAGTTTAGATTGTTTGATGTTGAATAAAGTTTTCATTCGTAAAATTAGTTACGAATAAAAGGGGTAATTATTCTTCTTTTATATAATTAAATTGTGTTAATAGACTTGTACCAACGTGCACATTAGTATTTTGTCATTTTCCTTGGCAGCATTACCTGCCCAGGTTCTATGGGTATAATCTCAGCTCGTTATTTAGAGCACCCCTTTGAGACAATGCAAAAGTAATATAATAGTTTAAAAACACAATCTAAATTTTTAAAATTCAGGCCGCTTTCTATTTTGTTTTAATTTGCTCATTACTTTTTTAGCATTTAGCCTTTTTTCTTTAGATGCTCTAGTTGCTTTTGTTGGTCTTCTTATTTTTGGTTTATGAAGTCCTTTTTCAATAATTGTTAAAAATCTTTTTATAACAATTGCTTTGTTTTTTAATTGACTTCTATCTTCGTCACAATTTAAGATTAGAACATTATTCTGTGTTAATTTTGATGACAACTTTTGTTTCAACATTTCTTTTTCTTCATCTGATAATGACAAAGAATTTTCTAAATCAAATGACAAAACAACTTTAGAAGAAACTTTATTTACATTTTGACCTCCTGCACCACTACTTCTAACGGCCTTAAAGTCAAGCTCAAGCAATATTTTTTCCTTATTCATCTAAAAATTGGTGTGCAGGTTTTAATAAATCATTAACTGTTTTTACAGGGTTAAAAGTTTCTAATGGTACTTCTACAAAAAGCGTTGTCCATTTTGCCATTGCACCATTCCATAAACCCGGTAATTCAAAAGCTTTTATTGGTTTCCCGTTTTTTGTTTTCTCAGTAATAAAAGCAGCATTATGATCAATAAAATCTTCCAAATTAAATTTTCGTCCCTTATAATCATATACAGCACAAACAATATCAACAGGATTAAAGTGAGTTGCTGACTTTGCTATACTATTTTGACTTTCATTTAAAAAATCAATTTGAGAAGACTCTACTATTTGAAGTGTTTGTCTTCCTTTTTCATCTTGAACCCAAAAAGGACCACCACCAGGTTCTCCTTCATTTTTTACCATTCCACATATACGAATTGGTCTGTTTAAAACCTTAGTTAAATATTCTGTTTTATATGATTTTTTAAAATATTTAAAATCCTCAGTCAATGGGAAAGACAACTCGTTTTCAATAAAAAAAATTAATTCTTTAAAATCAGATTCGGTTAAGTCTTTAGACTCTAAATCATTTAGAAATTGAAAAATTTTTCTTTGGGTTTTTATAATAATAGCTCCTAAAGCCTTTTTGTAATCAGAAATTAAGATTCTGTTATTTTGTGAAACATTATCAATATTTTTCAAGAAAATAAGTTCTGAATTTAATTGATTTAAATTTTCAATTAAAGCACCATGACCTCCTGGCCTAAAAAATAATGAATTGTCTCCTAACCTAAATAATGAGTTATCTAAATTTACAGCAATTGTATCTGAACTTGAATTTTGATATGAAAAACTAATATCAAAATCTCCAAACTTATTTGTTATTTTTTTAAACTCATTTTGAAATTCATTGTTTATTGTAAAGTGAATTTTAGTTTTCACATTGTCCTTTCTATAAAAACTTGCTTCAAGGATATTTTCTTCAATTGGAGTAATTATTTCTGAGCTATTTTTATGGAAAGGTAAAATCCCTTTAGGCTTTTGAGCAAAATTCAGACCCTTTTCATTTAGTAATGTATCAATTAAAGAATGTATTTTTAAATCATTAGTTAAAGTGTAATAATTTGGATTTAAAGCAATTGTTATCTCTTTTAATTCAGTATAAAAAGAAAAATTTTTCAATCCATAAATAAATAACTCAAGATCTTTGTTTCCGGTTAAATTTATATAACTATTTATGGTTTGCTTTTCCTTATCAAACTCATTAAGAAACTCATTAAGAAATTTAAACATTCTTGATGCCGCTCCAGAAGCTGGAACAAATTTCTCTATGGTATAATTGTCTTTGTAGGTGTCAAAAAAAGCAACATACTCTTTAACCTCATCATTAGATAAAGAAACAATCCCATTACCAATAACGGCAGGTTTAACAAGGTTAATCATTGGAACTCCATTTTTAAAATAAAACAATTGTTGCTTTATTTTGTGTAATGAATTTCCTCTTTTTTCAATATATTTTAAATCTTCTGTTGTAAAATTCTCTTCCATTCTAAATAGCCAAAAATGGCAACTATTGTAAATATTAAAAATTGTAAACTTGAAAAAGTAAATCCTTTATAGAAGTATAATGGAACGGAAACTATATCTCCTACAATCCAAAAAATCCAATTTTCAATTTTACGTTTTGCCATAAGCCACATTCCCACAAAGAAAATCCCTGTTGTAAATGTGTCTATATAAGCGGTCCAATCATTGAATTTATCAAACCAATGATATATCAATATTACAAAAAGAATTGTTACTATAAAAATAACAAAGGTATTTATCCATTCTTTTTTGTTGGCCCATGAAATTGGATATTCTACTTGATTATCGTTTTTTCTGGTCCAAAGAAACCATCCGTAAATACTCATAGTTGTATAATAGCCATTTATCAACATATCCCCAATTAAGCCCCATTTATTCAACAAGTAAACATAAATAATTGTACTGACTAAACCGGTAGGGTAAACTAAAATATTATTTTTCAAAGCAAAGAAAACACTTAGTAAACCAAACAATACAGCAATAATCTCAAAGGCAATATCAATAGTGTCGTAATTGGTATATTGTGAAAACAAAAATTCAATCATAATTCAAAAAAAGCGTTATCATTTTCAAAGGCAGAACCTATTACTACCATATCTGCCCCAGCATTAAAAGCGTCGTCAATTGCTTCTTTCGAACGAATTCCGCCACCAACAATTAACGGAATTGTTAATTTTTTAGAAACTTGACTAATCATTTCTAAAGGAACAGCTAATTTTGCACCGCTTCCTGCTTCTAAGTAAACAAGTTTATTTCCTAAATACTCAGAAGCTTTTGCAGTTTGGCAAACATAATCTATATTGTTTCTGTCTAGAGGACTTGTTTTACTCACTCTTTCCACTGCAGTTTCTGTTCTGCTATCTATTAACAAATAACCAGTTGAAATAATTTCTAAAGTTGTTTTTTCCAAAATTGGCACAGCATTCACTTGATGTTCAATTAAATAATCAGGATTCCTACCAGAAAGTAAACTTAGAAACAAAATTGCATCAGCTTCACTTGATATTTGTTTATAATCTCCAGGAAATAAGAACAAAGGTAAATCTACACATTGCTTAATTTCTTTAATTAATCCGTCTAAATGATTTCCATTATAAGTACTTCCTCCTATAAATATATGCGTCGCAGGAGATTCGTTTATCTTTTCACATAAATTTTTAACATCTGAAATCAAAAGTTTCTCAGGATCTAATAAAATAGCAAGTAACTTACTGTTCTCTTTTTTGGCTTGTACAATATTTGTATATAACTCTTTCATACTATTTCTCTAATGCATAAACCAACGTAAATCCTTCAAACTCTTCAAAGTAAAAATTAAATTCTTTCTCAAACTCATTTTGTTGAACAGAGGCTTTCCCTTTTCCATCTAATAAATCAAATGGAAACACTTTCATATCGTCTTTAAAACTTAAACTTCTAGAATTACACATTTTATATTTTGCTTCTTTGGCTCCCCAAATTACAGTTAGTTTTTTTATATATTCTGCTGTATTGTTGTCTAAATAATTAAACTCAAAATCTACAAACTTATTGGCAATTCTAGCAATTTTTTCTCTTTGTAATTCGATATCAATACCAACATTCTCCTGTCCAATAATAATTGCCGAAAAATTATGAGAATGCGTGATTGAAATTTGTTTTCCATCTTTTAAGTGAGGCTTTCCGTTCTCATCATAAAACAAATCAAAGTCTGAATAACCAGCAGATTTCAACAAATGCCTTATACTCAAAAAACCATTTTGATGGCTTTCAGATTTCATTCGCTCAAGTCTAGCTAAAGAAATATCCTTTAGCCTTATCTCACGAAACAACTCATTAAAATCCTCTTCAATTTTCCAAATAAGAACTGAAGTTAAGGGGTTTACTTGTATTTTTTTATAAAAAGACATTAAATATAAGGTTGAGATTCAGAGCATTAACTTATTAAACATTTCATAAAATAAGTCATTATATTAAAAAATTAAAAATGAAATTAGTACCTTTGCACTTTTATTTAATAATACAAATATACAATAATAGATGAGTTCAAATACAACAACTTATGTGCCTTATAAAGTAAAAGACATTACTTTGGCTGACTGGGGAAGAAAAGAAATTGAATTAGCTGAAGCTGAAATGCCAGGTTTAATGGCTCTTAGAGCTGAATATGGAGCAAGCCAACCTTTAAAAGGAGCACGAATTGCTGGATGTTTACATATGACTATTCAAACTGCTGTATTAATTGAAACTTTAGTAGCTCTTGGAGCTGATGTTACATGGTCTTCTTGTAATATTTTCTCAACTCAAGATCATGCTGCTGCTGCTATTGCTGCTGCTGGAATTCCGGTTTATGCTTGGAAAGGATTAAATGAAGAAGAATTTGACTGGTGTATTGAGCAAACATTATGGTTTGGTGAAGACAGAAAGCCGTTAAATATGATTCTTGATGATGGTGGAGATTTAACAAATATGGTTTTTGATCGTTTCCCTGAACTAATTGCGGACATTAAAGGTCTGTCTGAAGAAACAACAACAGGAGTTCACCGTTTGTATGAAAGAATGCAAAATGGAACTCTACATATGCCTGCAATAAATGTAAACGATTCAGTAACTAAATCTAAATTTGATAACAAATACGGATGTAAAGAATCTGCTGTTGATGCTGTAAGAAGAGCTACAGACATCATGTTAGCTGGTAAAAGAGTTGTAGTTTGTGGTTACGGTGATGTTGGTAAAGGAACTGCTGCTTCGTTTAGAGGTGCAGGTTCAATTGTAACTGTGACTGAAATTGACCCTATTTGCGCTTTACAAGCTGCAATGGACGGTTTTGAAGTTAAAAGATTAGACACAGTTGTTGGCAATGCAGATATTGTTATTACAACTACTGGAAATAAAGATATTGTTTTAGGTTCTCATTTTGAGAAAATGAAGGACAAAACTATTGTTTGCAACATTGGTCACTTCGATAACGAAATCGATATGGCTTGGATGAACAAAAATCACGGTGCATCTAAAGTTGAAATCAAACCACAAGTTGACAAATATACTATCAATGGAAAAGATATTATTATTTTAGCTGAAGGACGTTTGGTAAACTTAGGTTGTGCAACTGGTCACCCAAGTTTTGTAATGAGTAATTCATTTACAAACCAAACATTAGCTCAAATTGAATTATGGACTAACTCTGCTGCCTATAACAATGAAGTATACATGTTACCAAAACATTTAGATGAAAAAGTAGCAGCTTTACACTTAGCTAAATTAGGCGTTGAATTAGAAACTTTACGTGATGACCAAGCAAAATATATTGGTGTTCCAGTAGAAGGACCATTCAAACCAGAATATTACAGATACTAGTCACTAGTCATGCTGAACTTGTTTCAGCATCTTAAAACATAAACAAACCCTTACAAGCGATGTGAGGGTTTTTTTATACATAATATTTTAACAACAAAGTGAAACAAATCACGTTACTATTGTACTAATCAATATCATCAATCAATACTATCGATCTCATTTTGGTAGAAAAAATCAATCATCATGTTAAAAAACTTCTTCATTCTTTGTTCTGGAGCAGATAAGAATCTAATCAATTCTTGCTCAAATGGCGAACAAAACAAGTATGCCGGGATTGGCGCAACCGTTTTCTTTACTGCAGTTATGGCTTTTATAGCCTCAAGTTATGCACTTTATACTGTTTTCGAAAATGCTTATATTGCAATGGCATTTGGATTAATTTGGGGTTTACTTATTTTTAATCTAGACCGTTTTATCGTATCTACTATTAAAAAAAGAGAGTCTTTTTGGAGCGAATTCAAACAAGCAACGCCTCGAATTGCTTTAGCCATTATTATTGCTATTGTCATCTCAAAACCTTTAGAAATTAAAATTTTTGAAAAAGAAATCAATACTGTTTTATTGAAAGAGAAAAACGAAATGATGCTTGCCAATAAAAAGCAAGTTGCAAATTATTTTCAGAGTGATTTAGATAAAAACAAAGCACAAATTGATAGTTTAAAATCGGATATTCTTAAAAAAGAAAAAGAAGTAAACGATTTATATGCTGTTTACATTACCGAAGCCGAAGGAACTGGTGGAACTAAAAAACTAGGAAAAGGTCCGGTTTACAAAGAAAAAAGAGAAAAACATGATGCTAGTTTACAAGATTTGGCTGCTTTAAAAACCACTAATCAAGATAAAATAAATGATTTAGAAGCTAAAGCCAAAAAACTACAAGCTGATTTAGATAAAAAAGTAACAGAAACCCAACCAATAATTGAAGGTTTTGATGGTTTAATGGCACGCATTAACGCTTTAAACAAATTGCCATTACTTCCATCACTATTTATTATGCTGTTGTTCTTAGCTATTGAATCTTCTCCGATTATTGCAAAATTATTATCTCCAAAAGGAGAATTCGACTTTAAACAAGAAGATGCAGAAATGGCTGTTTTAAACATGCTTGCCCAAAACAAGTACCAAAGTGAATTACAACGCAAAACCGATGCGGAAATTTATGATAAAGTTTATGCAGAAATTAAAGAAGACAAAGAACTTTATAATTACAAAAAGAAACGTGCTATTGAATTGCTAGAATTGCAAGCAGATGGTTTTGTAGAGAAACAAAAAAAATCAATATAATTAAAAAAGGGAGTTTTCAACATGAATAACTCCCTTTTTATTTAGTAAAACTACATAATATTTATCTATAACTAAATGCAATTTGTCCTATTTGACCAACAATTTTAATAGAGTCTTTCATGCTTAATTTTGATCCATCTGCATGTATCCATCTTTTAAGTGGTTGTTCACAAATCATTTCTTTCGCCTCTTGAAGTCCATATGTTTTTTTCATTCTCATAAATATTTCAACATCAAATAACCATTTAGTAAGAAATTTTGTTTGGAATGTCTTTTCTATAATTTCTTTAGTCATTATTTTTGCTCCACATTGTGTATCATTAATTTCCATATTTAAAGTTTTTCTGATTATGAAATTAACAGTTTTACTTATGATTGCTCTTGCAGATTCTTTAGTAATATTTGCTCCCATTCTACTCATTCTTGAACCACTTACAATTTGAAAATTAGAATTAGTTATTGTAGTAACTAAATCTTGAAAATCATCAAAATTTGTAGCTAAATCAGCATCTAAAAAACCAATATAATCAAATTGTTGTTCTTTAGCTAAATGTAACATTCCTAGGCGAACAGCCTCCGCTTTTCCTCCATTTTTCTCACAATTATAGACACTTATTCTGTCTTCATTGCCCATACTTAATTCATTTAACATTTTTAATGTATTGTCTTTACTCCCATCATTTACAAAGCACAAATGATATCCTAAATTTTTACCGACAAATTCTTTAAACTCATCACTTTGTAATCTTTCTTCTTCATTATAACAAGGTATAACAACACCTATAACTCCTTTTTGTATCAACTGGTTTGCTTGTTCTACTTTATAAATAGTTCCGGAACCTATTAAACGCCTTACTCTTAATCCAATTTCTTTTAAACTTAAAGGTTTCTTCATATAATCTGCAGCACCTAATTCGAAACCTCTTGTAATAATATCTTCATCTGTATTTCCAGATAAAATCATAAATGGAATTGGGGACTCTTTAATAACTTTAATATAGTATAAAAGATCTAAACCTGAAGCTATTAAAGTAGGCTCATTATTTTCGTCTAATGAAGTAAAGTCATCTTCATACATATTTATATCTGAAATCACTAAATCAGGATTATAAGTATTAAATTTCAAGATACCATTTTTTACATTACTTGATGTAAATACTTCATATCCTAAATCAGTTAAACACTTTTCTAACGAAAGTAAGACTAATTTTTGGTCGTCAACTATTAGTATTTTTTTCATGATATGGATTTTTGTTTTTTGTTCTTATTTATAGTACAAATATATTGGCAGACAACTAACCTAATTGAAGATATTAGATAGATAGACTTTAAAGTGTCGACGAATGGTGAATTTGTTTAGACTTATATTTTTCATCTATAGCAACTATATTACTATATTTACATCACAGTTTAAGAATAACTTATTTAGTGAAAGAAACCTCAAACAAATATTTAATAGTAGCTTTACTTTTAGGAATCACTTTCCATGGAAGTGCTATTTTCTTTACTATAGAAAACACGTACGACGCTTTAATACACCTGTTTTTTGGCAATCACTATGCCACTAGTTGGTTTGAACCATGGAACTATAGTTGGTATACTGGTTTTACAGTTATGGGCTATCCACCATTAGTACATCAAACAATTGGAATACTATCTTATATTGGTGGGCTAAAATTTGGGATGTTTACCGTTGCCATAGTTGGAGTCTTTCTTTTCATCACTGGAGTTTTTCGATATACCGTTTTAATTACGGGTAACCGAACTGTTGCTGGATATGCTGCAATTGTCGCAGTTATTTCCTCATCCTTTGTGGAAACACTACATGTTTTTGGGCAACTACCAAGTATTATTGGCATCTCCTTATTAATGCATGCTATGCCTGAAATTTACTTATATATAAGAACAGGTAAGCGGAAATACTTTTTTACCTCATTATCTTTAATCGCTGTTACTGTTTGTTCTCATCATGTAACTCCTTTGTTTGGAATGGTGTTTTTCATTTCACCATTATTAGGAATGGCAATTATGGATGCTTCAAGGGAACAAGTTACCTCCTATAAAGAAATTACTTTCAGATTATTCTTCAAAACTTTCGTTTCTTTGTTTAGACGAATAGTTCTCTTCTGTGGTTCAGCTATTTTTTTAATTGTGTTTTGTATTTTACCTTATTGGATAAACTCGAAAGCCAACCCTATAACTCAAGTACCAATTCCACATGGTAGTCGCGATAATTTTTTAGAAGTTACCTCTTCTGGGTTAATGTTTTTCTTGATTCCTTGGGGAATTTTACTTTTCATTTTACCTTATATTTTTTATCGTTATTATTCAAAACGTTATTTTTTCTTTGGATTTTCAATTACTTTATTGACGATTTTAGGAACTGGTGGTACAACTCCAATTCCTTTAAAGATGCTAGGAGAAACTGCTTTTAATATTTTAACACTGGATAGATTTACGTTTTGGGCTTCCATTATGAGTTTACCTATTTTTGGAGAATTTGTATACAGATTGGTAGAAGGCGATCTAAAAGTTGCTTTGCAAAACAAATTTGGAACGGTTTATCATCGTATTTTGGGTGGTTTATTTGCAGGAAGTTTTCTGTTATTTACAATTTTCACAATTACATTAGGCTACTTTAGACCTTTACAACCTGATAAAATCAACTTTTTACCTATTGTAAATTTTTTAAATCAAGATCAACACGACCAATGGAGGTATTTACCCTTAGGTTTTGGAGATCAAATGGCTTTTCTATCTACACAAACTAAAGCAATGACTGTTGATGGTAATTATCATTCTGCAAGAAGATTACCTGAATTAACCACAAGAGCAGTTGAACGATTAGAAAACTCCAAATTTAGAGGTATTGAAGGCATTGGTTCTTTGCAACAATTTTTGACGGTTCCTGAAAAATACAACTTAAAATATGTGTTTTCTAACGATAAGTTTTATGACCCTATTCTCTATTTCTGCGGTTGGCATCGCTTAACGCAATTGGAAAACGGAATTATGGTTTGGGAAAAGCTAAATGTGCAACCTTTATCCAAAACTTTACCTAAAGAAGATGTTTCTATAGTATTAAAATTAATGTGGGGAATTATTCCTTTACTTACAGTTTTAATAGCTTTTATTTTAAACATACAAATGATTTGGTTGCAAGCTTTAAAAATAAAAGTATTAGACAAACCTGCTTTCTTAAATCATGGTATTATTTATAAGGGCTTTAAAAGCGGGATGATTAAATTACTGCATATTTGGACAGGAATTGTGCTTATCCTTTTTGGTATTGGTATTTATTTTACTTACATCAAAAACGCGACTCAAATTAGCCCAGAAAATGTGGTAAAATCATATTATGATGCTTTGGATTTTAAATTTTATAAAAAAGCACATTCTTTTATTGTTCCAAATAAAGAATATAGTTTAGCACAATTTATGTTGGAAATTTCGGTTTCTGATGGGATTTTAAATTCCTACGGAAAATTAGATGCTATAGAAACAACCATCAAGCATAACTCTACTAATAAAGCTAGTGTAATTGCTAAAACCAAGTGGATTACACCTTTGGAAATCATTGAAAAAACATATACACACGAAGTAGAAAAAATAAAAGGAAAATGGTACATCATTCCTGATAAGACAGATACCGATTTACCACCAGATGAATTTATTGCAACGAATATTAATTCCTATTACAAACAAGGCCGAAGAAAAATATCGACCCAGCAAACTTATCATGATGATATTTTGCGTCAACCTGATTTGGAAATTATTAAAGCTAATTTAGTTTACTTTGACAACAAATATATGATTATTGGAGAAATTCAAAATATTGATAACGTTCCAGCTGATGTGGTTTTAAAAGCTTCTTTATATGATGAAAAAGATAAAATGCTAGGCACTTTCAATGCAAAATATGTTATCAAACATAAATTAATGCCTAAAGAAACTACTAGTTTTAAGGTAAATTTTGAAGATATAGCTTGGCTTAATGCTACTGATGTAAAACCGACAAGTTTTAATCCTGATGAGTTTACGGATAAAAATTTCAACAATAAACCTGTAACTTTCGATATTCAAAGTGCAGGAAATATAGCTATTTCAGATTTATATACTTCTGTAGCCATTTCAGATTTAATAGTTACAAATGAAGAAATAAAAGGAACTTTATTCAACTATGGTATTCAAGAAGTTACGGTTCCAGAAGTTTTAATCACTTATTATAATGATAAAAAAGAATTAATTTATGTAGATCATAAATTCATAAAAGAAGGTATTAGAATTCAAAGAAAGCAATATTTTACTTATTCTTTTTTAAATCTTTCTACCTTAAAAAGTTTAAAATATTCAACAGAAAATTGTTTTGTAAACGGAATTTCAAATGAAGCCATTGCAAGAGGTGTGATTAAGAAACGAAAAACAAACGAAGAAGAAGAACAATTACAAAAAGTAAACGGAAAAGGTTTCTCATACATAAAAATTGAATTGAATAATTACATTGGTAATCCAAAATGATAAAAAGAAAACTACATATCATTATATTAGTAAGTATAGCTTTGGTTTTGCTTTCTGTCACTTTATTGGATGAAAAACCAACTACTAAAAATACGTTTTCTTGTCTTACCACTCAAGAAAATTTTGTTGCTGGAAAACCTATTGCAATAGAATTTAAAGGAAGTTTTGAAAACAAACCGCAACTTTATATCATACATTCTTTTGGCAGAACATTATTGGATGGTGTTTTAAAAAATGATAAAATTCAATATAATTTACCTAAACACTATGTTAGAAAAACAGGTTTTGTTTCATGGTTTTTATTAGAAAACAACGAAGAAAAAGCAAAAGGAAATTTTCAAATTGTACCGAATGATGAAACTAAAACCAATCTTGAATCTTATCTTGGACCACCGAGTACTTTAGCTGGCGATAATCATTATGTGATGTTTGTAACCATTCCAACAGATAATTTAGACAATCCAAAATTACCAAATACTGATGTTGTTATTAAACATCAATTTTTGAATGACATTTCAACTAACAAAATAAAATCAAAAGACTTTATTGCTTGGAAAAACATTTATGCACCAACAAAATCTGGAATTGTATTAATTTCAGCTTATTGCAACGAGGCTATAACAAAAGAATTTGACGCTGTAATTTATCCTTCAATTGCAACAGATTTTACGATTTCATATCAAAGAAATCACAACTTTGCAGATGGAAATCAAATCACAAAATTAACCACTTCTATTCTTAAAGATAAATTTGGAAATACTGTTAGTGATGGAACAATGGTTACGTTCATCATCAAAAACAAAGAAAATGCCGTGTTAAAAACCTTTGGAACAACAATTGAAGGGATTGCTACGGGTCAAATTTTGCATCCAGAAAAAGAAAATAAGTATTCTGTAAAAGCTTTCGTTAATGGAATTAGTAAGAGTAATTCGATTGAAATTGCATACAAATCGATAAATCCAACGATTGCATTTTCGTTTTCAAAAGACAATCGAACTATTACTGTTGGACCCATTAAAAGTTTTATGAATCAGATTGTTCCTGATGGAATTAAAGTCAATTTAAACATCTATCATAAAGATAAATTAGTTGAAACTATAACAGAAAACAGTAACAAAGGAAAAGCTGAATTTTATCTTTCTCCCGAATTTTACAAAGAAAAAAACTATCGTTTTGAAATTGAAACGTTAGGCAAAATCATTAAAACAAATGAAATTAATGTCATTAATCAACAATAAAAATAGTTATCGCGTTTTCTTACTAGCATCGTTTATTGCACTAAATATATTGGTGTTATATGGAATTAGCTCTGTTTTAGCTTACTTAAATGAAGGTGCTGATAGAAGTACGATGTTGCATTTAGATAAAGAAACGGCAAATACTTATTTACCTAAAATTTCGTGGAAAACCCTGGAAAACCCTGGTAGAGAAATGGAAAAACAAACTTTAGCTACATTAGAAAAACATTATTTATTTTCATGGTACATTAAGAATAATGCTTTAAGAAATAATACAAATGAAGGGATTGACGATTATTTTACAGAAAACCCAAGAAAAACTTTAGACACGATAATTAAGAATAATAAAACTAATAAAATTTTCATTGAAAGCACAACTTTAACACATAATCCAAAATTAGAATTTTATAGTGAAGACGGTCAGTTAGTCGTTTTTACAGATGAAAATGTAATTGAATTTCAGAATATTTATCAAGATAAAAAATTAATTTCTTCAATTAAAGACACTGCAACTTATAAAGTTTTAATGTTATTAGAAGATGGTTTTTGGAGAATTCGTCATTGTGAAAGAATGGCTAAGGTTATTCACACTGTAAAAATAGATTCTATTGAAAAAATATTTACTGTTAAAGGAAATAAAATCCTAAAAAACAATAAACCTTTCATCATAAAAGGTATCAATTATTATCCTAAAAATTCAGCTTGGGATATGTATGGTGATTTGTTTAATTTGGATACCATTGCTGCAGATTTTGATATTATTACCAAAGCTAAGCTAAACACCATAAGAATTTTTGTGCCTTATGAAGATTTTGGAAAAGCAGAAGTTAAAATCGAAAAAATAGAGAAACTAAAACAAGTTTTAACTTTAGCTAAAACCAAAAAATTAGCAGTAATTGTAACCTTGTTTGACTTTTATGGCGATTATTCTGTAAACAACTGGACATTAACTCAAAGACATGCTGAAACTGTAGTTTCAAGTTGCAAAAATTTTGACAATATTGTTTCTTGGGATATAAAAAACGAACCCGATTTAGATTTCGAATCTCGCGGTATTCAAAATGTTAAACCTTGGCTGTCAGAAATGATTGAAGTTGTTAAAAAAGCAGCTCCAAATCATTTGGTTACTATTGGTTATTCAAACATAAAGGCAGGTGAAATTCTAAAAAATGAAGTAGATGTTGTTTCCTATCATTATTACGAACACATTTCTTTGTTTAATGACAAATTGAATGCACTTGAAAAAGCAACAAACAAACCTTTAGTTATGCAGGAGTTTGGAATGTCATCTAACAGAGGTTTTTGGAGTTGGACTGGAAATTCAAAAGAAGATCAAGCTGAGTATCATAAAAAAATGCAAGCTGTTTTCAAAGAAAAACAATTTGCATTTGTGTCATGGACTTTATATGATTTCCCTAAAGTTCCAAATGGTGTTGCCGGGAAATGGCCTTGGATAAAAAACAAACAAAAACAGTTTGGTTTCATCGATTATGAAGGAAGACAAAAACCTTCATTTTTATATATAACTTACTAAACTTTTTTCTTTAGCTTTTTTTGAGTTTATTATATTAAATTCATTCAAATACATATCTACAATTTTATCCATTGATAAAGAACTTGCCGCTTCAAAGTTAGTTTTAGCAATTCTTCTTCTGTAAGTATCATCATCTAAAATAGTTGAAATAGCTTTAGCTAAAGAAGAACTACATGTTGGATTGAAGAATTCTCCTTTGTAGCCTTCGTCCTTTACTAATAAAGTTAAATCACCTAAATCAGGCATTACAACTGCTTTTCCATAACTTCCTGCTTGATGCAAAACTCCTGAACTCCCTGTGGTTGATGTATAAGGAAATGCTACAATTGTACTATCTGAAAAAATTCTTTCTACATCATTTTCTTCTACATAACCTGTAAAAATAATTCCTTCTACGTGAGCATATTTTTCTTTAACCGATTGTAAATATCCTGGTGTATTTGGACTATCAGTTCCTGCAATTACAACTTCAATTGGTTCTTGGTTGGTTTTTCTAATTTCTACAATAGCATCAATTAAAATTTCTACTTTTTTATAGGTTCCAAACTTTCCAAAAGCCATAATTTTCTTCGGTCCAGCTGGTAAATCAAATTTAGGTTCTTTTATAGATTCAAAAGTTCCGTGAGGAATTAAAACTACATTTTTTGTATTGTACTTTGCGTTTAAAACATCTACATATTTGTTAATTGTAACAGAGACTTTATTTGCTTTTAATATACATCTTGTTAGTGTTGTTCCAATAAGATTATATATTTTCTGCGTCAATTTATTAGAAGTAAAACCTGCATTTTCTAAGTCTACTTGTTCTAAAATATTATGCATCAAAACCATTGTTTTAAACCCTAACAATCTTAAAACCATTGGTAATAATAATCCTAAAGCAGCTGGTATTTTTTTATCACCAAACTTTACAAACTGTAAATTAAAAAAAATTGTTTCTGGTTTTTCTTTAATTACTTGTCTTATGATTGAAAAAAAATTGGCATAACTATTAAATGTCCAACATTCATTTACTTTAACTTTTTCACAGTTTTCAAAGTCTAATTGTTTTGGAGCTTCTGTCTTATCACTCATTAAAACTAATTCTGAAACTTCTTCTTTTTGAACAAAGTTTTTTACTAAATGATAACCATATTCGTTTAAGGTTACTTTACTTGGCGGAAAGGCTGTTACTACTGCTAATTTCATAATTTTTGTCTTTTTATGTTGTTATTATAGTACAAATATCGAACGAATGCCTATCAATGTCTAGGTTTTTCGATGAAACGAACTTTACTGTAGACGATTACTTTTCTTGTTCTGATAAAAGAAATATATTAATTGAAAAAGCAACAGAATGAACATAGCGATAATTTGCATATGAACTACTTCCTCTAAAGATTCGTGAAAAAATACAATTAACAGTATTTGTGTAAAGCCTAATAAAGCCGAAATAACAACTGGAAAATAATTAGTTTTGGAAAGAAAGTAATATGAAAACACATTGGCTACAGCAAAAATGGCTGTTGCTAAAGCATATTTCCATAACAAAGGAGCGATTGACAGATATTCATCCCCAAACATTAAGTAAACTACCGTTTCTGGCATAATGTAAGTCACTAAAACAATAGCAGAAGAAAACAATGCAATTATAGAAACATATTTCATTAAAATAGGCTGAGTGTCTTTCCCTTCTTTATTTAGTTGAATAACTTTTGGTAATAAAAGCATGACAAAAATCCAAGTTACAAAGTAAACTACTCTTCCTATTAAAGCTAAAGAAGCATAGAAACCAGCTTGTTGATTGTCAAAAAAATGTTTCACCAGAATTACATCGCTGTTATTAATTACAATTTGGGTTAGCTCATAAAAAGCTGTTAGGGCAAAAAAGGTGACGATTGGTTTTGAATCTAATTGTAACTTATTTTCTGAAGTAAGTTTTCTAAAAATAGTTTTTTGAAAAGGAATCAAACCAAAAATAAACGATAACGCAATTCCGGTTGAAACTAAAATGGTAGTAGGTAATTGTGAGGCAAAAAGGAATAATGTAATGGTTATGAAAAGTCGGGCAAACATTTCAGTACCATAAGTTACAGACAATTGAATCAAATTATTTTCTCCTTGATAAATCCCTCTGTTTACACTCATTAAGAAGTATAATGGAATTCCAATTCCGAACAAATGAAACATTGAATCTGTTTCAGTATGTAATAAGGTTTGTAAATTTTCACTAAAAAAAACAAAAAGGAATCCAATGAAAACTCCAATAGCAATGGAAGCTTTTGAAATGGTTTTGATGAATTTACTTTTCAATTCACCTTCCAAAAGCACACTGTATTTAGTAGTAACAATTTGAAAAGTCATTCCAACGAAAGACAATACCAACAAAAAAGTAATTAAGATAGCTGCATCCGCAAAAACTTTTGGGCCAAGAAATCTACCTAAAATTAAATTATAGGCATAATTCCCTGCATTTACAACAAACATTGTAAGCATGAAAATCTGTTCTGAACTTATTTGTCTTTTCTTAAGAGTTATTGCTTGAATCATTTTTTGTCTTTTGGGTTGTGTATTTATACTGTAATGAATTAAGCAGCTCTATTTTGTAAAAGATAATTCATTTTTTCCGAATGAAATAAATTTGTCACTTTTTGATTTTCTTCGCTAAGTATATAAAACACTTTATTCTTTGCTAATGCTTTTTTATATAAATTAATAATAATATCAAAACTAGATTTATCCATATCGATTACATTATTCAATGAAATAATAATAAAATTAGATTGCTCAATTAAAGCTTCAAAATAATTCTTTAATGAATTCGCATTTTGTGCATTTAAAGTTCCATTTATTTCTAAAACTCCTGCATTTTGTTTGATTTGTAGTGCCATAATTTCAATTTTTTTAATTAATTTTTTTTTAGAAAATATCTCTTCTTAATACATAAAACAACTTTTGTTCTTTAAACAAATCTCTTACTTTCTTGTTTTCGGATCCTATTATGTAAAATACTTTGTTTTTTTTAATTGCTTTTTTATATAATAAACCTAAGCACTTTACAGCCCCTTTATCTAAATCATTTACCTTGTCTAATGAAATAATAACGGATTTTGTGTTCTCAATTAAAGCTTCGAAATGACTTTTCATTGAACTTATATTTTGAGTATTTAATAATCCGTTAATCTCGAAAATACCTGAATTGTTTGTAATTTGAAGTGCCATAATTTTTTAGTTTTTGAATTATTACTGACACAAATATCTTCCAAAAACCAATGAATGAAGCTTCCTTTTCGATGAATAACAAGTTGCTATAGATGAAATATCATTGGTTTATGACTAACTTGCAAGTGGTAACAAAATCACTTTCGACCAATGAAAATATTATATCCAAAAATCATCTTTTTTTTTCTTTTTTCTATTTCCATTGTTCGTGCGCAAGATATGCAGGAAGGATTTACTTATCTTGAAAAAGGAAATTTTGCAAAAGCAGAAATATTTTTTGAAAATGTTTTAAAAGAATATCCAGTTAACAAAACTGCTCAAATTTGTTATGCAAGAGCTATTGGTCTAAATAATCAAGCATTTAAGTCGCTTGAGCTTTTTAAACAATTAGAAAAAGAGAATCCAGATGATTTAGAAATTAAATTGAATTATGCTGAATCGTTACTGTGGAACAAAAAGTTTTCTGAAGCGAAAATCTATTACACTACTCTTGTTGATGAAAATCCAAAAAACTTTGTCGCTCATTTAGGTTTTGCTAATACCTTATCTAATTTAAAGGAGTTTGAAAATGCTTTACTTAATGTAAATAAAGCTTTAGACCTTTCTCCAGGAAATGGTGGTGCATTGATTTCTAAAAAATACATCAAATTAGGTTTTGCCAATGAAAAAGTAAATGCCAAACAATATGATGAAGCCGAAAAATTCTATGATGAAATATTAGTTGATTTTCCAAATGATAAAGAAACACTATTAAACAAAGCCAACTTATATTTAATTTCTAAACAAATAGAAAAAGGAAATGAAGTTTATAAATTATTAGCTACTGAAAATCCAAATATTGCTTTAAATGGTCTTTCGCTTTTAGCACATTTGAATGAAAAAGACACTGAAGCTTTAAATTTAGCGACCGAATCTTTAGAGAAGAGCAAGTCTATTACAGATGAGAAAATCATCAAACAAACAAAGGAACGTTATGTTCAGGCTTTAATTTGGAATAGAAAATATAATTTATCAGAGGAAAACATTACTTTATTATTAGAAAAATATCCAAATGAAAATTGGGTTTTGGCTTTATCCGCTACTTTAGCAATATACAAAAGTGACTTCAAACAAAGCATTGCTGATTATTCAAACATCTTAAAAAACGATTCTAACTCTTTTGATGGAAATCTAGGAATTGCAAATGCTTATTATGCTTCTGGTGAAATTGACAAAGCTTATAATTCAGTTTATAATACTTTAGATATTTTTAAAAATCAAAATGATGCATCAAATTTCTTAAAAAAATTAAATGCAGAACACATACCTATTTTAGAAGAAAAATTAAGTTATTCATTTGATAATGGAGATAATACTGCTTATGCATCTTTAACACAAATTACTTTTCCGACTTCAACAAAATGGTCTTTTAATACTTCTTATCAATTTAGAAAAACTGATAACAAAGTTACTTTAGCCAATGCAACTACAAATGATTTTACTTTAGGAACGACCTATAAATTTCATCCAAAAGTAAGTTTTACTATGAATGCTGGTGTTTCTAATGCAAAAGGATTTACGAATTCTTACAATCAATTATTAGTTCATACTTTCTTTAAGATGAAGCCATTAAAATTGCAAGATTTAGAAATTGGTTATAAAAGAGAAATGCAAAACTTTAATTCAGATTTGATTAATAAAGAAATTGTAAGTAATAATTTATATGCCAATTATAATATTAGTACAAATATAAAATTTGGTTGGTTTACACAATATTTCTACACAACACAATCTGACTCAAATACAAGAAATTTATTGTTTACATCTCTATATTACAACTTTTTATCAAAACCGGTTTTAAAAGGAGGAATTAACTATCAATTTATAACTTTTAAAAATCAAGTTCCTACTGATTATTTTAGTCCAAAAAAGTTTAATGCTGTCGAAATTTTTGCCGATTTCTTAAAAGATGAAAATAGTGCCGAAGTAAAAAGTATTTTTTATAATGCGAATGCTGCTTCAGGCTTTCAGTTTATAGAAGATGGGGACAAACAATGGACTTACAGGATTCAAGCAAAATTGGGTTATAGATTTTCTGATAGGATGTTAGCTAATGTTTATGGTTTGCGAAGTAATATTGCTTCTGCAACTGCTGCTGGTTTTACCTATAACGAATTTGGTTTTCGCTTAAAGTGGTTACTTTTTAGTAAACCAATTTTTAAAACTACAATAGATTAAGTCGTTTAATTAATTCTGGTCTATTAGCACGACTTACTGGAATCACATCTTTTGCAATAAGAACACTATTATCTTCAATATCAATAATTTTTTTGGTATTGATAATAAAAGAACGATGAACTTTTAAAAATAAATCTTTAGGCAATTTATCTTCTATTTTTTTTAAGGTAGAGTGAACAGTATAGTTTTTACTTTCTGTTTTAATTAGAATATAATCTCCTTTTGCTTCAACAACATTTACCGTGTCAAATTCTATTTTTATTAATCTTCTATCTATATTAACATAGAATTCGTTTACAGTATCGGAAGGAATTTCGTCTTGTGAAGCATTAGTTTTTGAAGGAACTTTTGCTACTTTTAATTTTTGAATCGCTTTTTCAAAACGGTCTTCTGAAATAGGTTTAACTAAATAATCTACAATACATTCATATTCAAAAGCTTCAATTGCAAAGTTTTTATCCGAAGTAACTAAAATAACTTTTGGAGGATTTTTAATGGTTTGAACAAAATCGAAACCTGTAAAATCAGGCATATGAATATCTAAAAAGATTACATCTACTTTATTTTGATTTAAATATTTAATGGCTTGCATTGCATTTGAGAATTCTTCTAAAATTTTCATTTCTGGAAAGTTAGAAATTCTTTGAGCAATTATTGCTCTTGCCATTGCTTCATCATCAATTATTATACACTTCATAAAGTTGCTTTTTTATAGATCACCTACAAATTTTTGCATCAAATGTAAAACGTTTTCAAATTCTGTTTTTAATTCTGTTGAACCTTGTTTTAAATTATCTTCAAATTTTTCAGCAATATAGTAACTTTTTTCAAGACCTAGAACAGAAATTTTATGTTTTAGTTTATGAACCATTTCTGCGGCAGCTTTAAAATTTCGTGCTTCAAATAATGTTCTATAACTTTCAATTTCTTGAGGCAATTCTAATTTAACAATTGAAATCATTTTTTGCTTGAAACCTTCATCATTTCCTGAAAGTTCATTTATGTACTTTAAATTTGCTTGTTCCATTAGCTTTTGGGTAATGTAAAATAAAACGTTGTTCCTTTTGTAAGCTCACTTTCTAAAAAAATAGAACCGTTATAATTATTTATAATTCTTTTTACAATAGACAAACCAATTCCATTAGAGCTTTCGTGTTGAATATAAGATTGGAAAATCTTAAATATTTTTTGTTGGTGCTTTTTTGGAATTCCTGGTCCATTGTCTTTTATATAAAAAATATAACTATTTTTCTTTTCTAAACAGCCAACTGAAACTATACCGATTGGTTTATCAATATATTTAACTGCATTGCCAATTAAATTTTGAAATACCTGTTGCATTCTATACTTGTCAGCTTTTATAATTGGAAATTTACTTTCAATTTTAACGGTAATATTGTCTGGAATATAAAGAACACTAATGCAATTTTCAACAACTTCATTTAGATCAATAGATTCTATAAAACTATCTTTAGAGTCGACTATTGAATATGTCAAAATACCTTGGATTAAGTTATCCATTTTTTCAACTTTCCCTTCAATTAAATTAAGATATTGAAGTGTTTTTTCACTAAACTCTTTATCATTATCTTCCTTAATCCAAGTGACTAAAGAATGTATACTTCGAAGAGGGGATTTTAAGTCGTGGGAAACAATTTGAGCATATTCATTAAGTTGTTCATTTTGTTTTTCTAATCTTTGTAAAAGATTTTCCTTTTGAATTTCAAGATTTTTTTGTTCCGTAATATCAAGATGTACACCTATGGAACCAATTAAATTTCCGTTTAAATTATAATTTGGAGCACCGCTTATTAACCAATGTTTCGTTTCACCTGTTTTAGTTTTAGCTGTAATTTCGTAAGAATCGGAAATTCCATTGGTTCTAATGGAATTCTTCTCTTCAACGATTTGCCTATTTTTATTTTCTATTAAAAGTTCTGAAGCTTTATTTCCTAACAAATCTAGCAACGAAAAACCACTCATATCACAAAAAGATTGATTGGCAAATAAAACAGTATCATTATTATCTACTTCTAACAATCCCATATTCATGTTGGCGATTATGTTACTGTATTTTTGTCTTTCTGCCTCTATACTTTCTTTGTACCTTTTTTTGATAGTTATGTCGTCATAGCTCCATAAATGTCCTGCGTATTTTCCATCTTTATAAATAGGTAAAAAGCTTCTTTCATAAACACTTCCATTAACTAATTCTATTTCTTCGGCAATAACTTTTTCTTTGTTATTCAATATTTCTTCAATTCTAACTAAAAAGTTAGCTGAATTTTTAAAAAAATGTTGCGTTTCTTTCGCGGCAATCACACAGTCTACACCTTTCATTTGTTCTGGTTCAATAGGAATATGAAACATGGAACAAAACTTCTTGTTGACTACAACAATTTTTCTATTTTCATCTTCTAATAAAACTCCCGATTGTAAGTTTTCTATTAAAGAATTTAAACGATTTTCAGATTCAATAATTTTTTGATTGTATTCTTTTTCAATAGTATTGTTTTCAATTATTGCAAAATATTGAATAATTTTTCCTTTGTTGTCAAAAACGGGTTGTCCTTTGGTTTTTGACCAAAAAGGCTTTTTAGTTTTGTGCTTATGAAAGATTTCAATGTCAAAAATTTCACCTTCATAAAAAGCAGTGAGCAATTTTTTTATTTGACCTTTATCTGATAAATTAGATAGCCCTACTTCTACAGGTGTTTTCCCTATTACTTCATCGTTAGAAAATCCTGTTAAATCTAAATACGCTTGATTGCACCAAAATATTCTCCCATCAGGATGTGTAAAAACTACTCCGTTTTTATTAGCACTAGCAACAAGAGAAAGTTTGTTTAATTCTTCTTTATCTTTTTTAAGTTTTTTTCTTTGTGTATTTACAGTGTCTAATAATTCTTTTAACTCAGAATTATTAATTTCTTGATTTTTTAAAACATGTAATAAATCGAGTAAAGGATCGAAAATTGCAAAATCATTAAGTATTAATTTTTTTTCTATGACATTTTCCATAGATTGAAACCATGGTGTTCCTATAAAAAGAAAATACTCGTTATGAAGATCAATTTGCCCTCTTAACGAAACGGAATTATCTATAAGGGAATTAAAAAAAACTAATTTACCAATAGTTTCATTAAAATTTTTAGAAGAAAGATTTTCAATATTTGGTCTTTGAATAGAGAAAACTTCCGTGAAAATTAAATCTACTTTTAGTACTGGAAGTATTTTTTTTAAACTTTTTCCAAAACTTTTAATTTTTAAATCTTTATCAATTAAAATATAAAAAGGAAAAAGGTTATTAAAACTAGTAATATCAAAACTGAATTGAAAATCTTTCATTTTATTACCAACTTACTTTAAAAATTTCGTGATCGTCTCCTAAATCTCGAGTTTGTAAAAGTTCAATTTTAGTTTCTGTATTAAACATTATTCCTAATCCTTGAATTAAGCCTCTTACAAACTCTTGCAAACCTTCTCTTTTAGAAAAGTAATGTAAGTTAAGACTTCTTTCTGAAATATCGCTAACTTTAAATTCTGGCGGTGTCAATTTTGGGTAAATTAGCATTACTCTATTATGAAATAATGGTAAATTTTCTAAAAATTCTTTTAGAGAAGAACCTCCTGATTCCATTAATCCACCATATTTTTCTTTTGTTGTTTTTACAACCCACCATTCACCAAATGCAACTAAAACGTCATTTATAGGCATATTCATTTCTTTCGAAACTGCTCCAGCTAATTTGAAAGTTATATCGTCATCATATGCTTCACTACTAATGAAAAAATCTTCTTCTATTCCGCTTCGATCAAGGATATTTTCCCATTTTTCTTCACCAAAATTTGCTATGACTAAATCTTGAATGGCTTTGTTTACAATTCCATACATATTATTGAGATATTAATTCGTTTAAGCTCCAGTACTCTAATAGTTTTTTTATTCTGTCAACATAATCATCATATTTTAAAGGTTTCAAAATATAACCTGCAACGCCTAATTTATAGCATTCCAACATATCCTTATGGTTACTTGATGTAGATAAGATAATTGAAGGAATATATTTTAATACCCCATCATTTTTTAATATTGTTAAAAACTCAATTCCATTTAGTTTAGGCATGTTTAGGTCCAAAATGATTATATCTGGAGTTATCTCTTTTACTTTTAAAATATCCAATGCAGCTTCTCCATTGTTTGCTTCTATTATTCTGTGATTTAAATTTAAAGTCTTTAGAACTCTATTAAACTTCATTACCTCAATTGCATCATCTTCAATTAAAAGTATGTTTAATGATTTTATCATTTATTATTTTTTTGATTATAATGTATATCCAGACAAAGCCTAAATTAACATTTAAGATAAAGTTAAAATTTATTTTTCGTTTATTGGGATTTAAGTGTCGACAAATGGAAAAAAAGTATCGATGAACTGTGTTTTATAAATCATGTATTTCATTTCGAACTTTTTTTGTCAAACTACTAAAAACCAGCTCATAAGAATCCTCAATCAATTCAACTAGCATTTTGTTCGTCACATCCCCTTTTACATAAACACTATTCCAATGCAATTTGCTCATGTGATAACCGGGTTGAATAGATTCATATTCTTCACGTAATATAATTGCTCTTTCTGGATCACATTTTAAATTAAGAAAAGGATTTTCTGCTTCCCAACCTTTTAACGATGTTAAACAAAACATTTTTCCTCCCACTTTAAAAACCAAAGTATCTTCATCAAAAGGAAAATGCTCAGTTACTCCTTTTTTTGAATGACAAAATTCATATAGTTGTTCGATGTTCATTTTTTGAGTAATTAGTAAAAAGTGGTTAGTAATTAGCCTCCATACTATACAAAACAGGTTTACTCGGACTTGCGTCATTTTCAAAAGAAGCAATTTGTAAGTTTAAGAAATAACTTCCGTCTGAAATAGAATTATCTACATAAATCATTTCTGTAATAGTGCAATTCATTCGAGCATCTGCATTTAATTTATTTACATTTTTTACATTCCAAAATGCTTTATGAGCCAACAAAGCTCCACCGTCGTGCTCTTTATCTACACTTGGCAAGTCAATTAACAAATGTTGTATTCCAAGTTCACGAATATAAATTGCTGCTGCTTCTGCTAAATAAGGCGGATTTGTATGTGAATAATTGAGATGTTTTTTCTTTTCTAAATTTGGTAAAGTTCTAATAATAATAGCTTCAGTATTTCTCGACTGCACTCTAATTGACGAATTAAGCGATTTTTCAATTTGATCTTTGGTAATCACTAAATCTTCACCAATTAATTTTGGTTCAATGGAAACAACTTCAGCAGTAAAGAAAAACTGTTTTAAACATTGATTGATGCTGTAAAAATCTTTTGTAATATGACCTAAACATTCCGTGTGTGTTCCGTGTGCATGTGGATTAAAGAAAATATTATTAAAATTAGTTGAAGATTTTCCTTCTGAAACTTTCCCTATCCAATCTCCCATTTTAACTGGTACAATTTCTGGCGCATTTTGATACCAAGCAATCGGATTTAGTTCGTTATTTGTTAATGGAATTGAGATATCTAATGGTTTAGATAAGTCGATTTGTATTTCTAAATTATTTTTAAATATTTTAGCTATCATTATTTAGTTTCTTTAGAATAATTAATTTTAATTAACAGATAATTAATCACAAGTGGAAAAATAAATATTAATAAAGGAAATAAAATATAATTTAAACCTTGTTTAATTATCGCGAGGTAATACTCAGATAATAATAACAGATTTGAAACAAATGTGATAACAAAACAAAGTAAATATTGTTTTGTTATTGAAGCATTCAATTTCAAATTTCTTTTAGCCAAAAATTTAGTTTGAATAATCAAAAAAGAAAAAGTCAATAATGTTGGCAATAAATAAATCACTTGGTTTTTAATCCAAATTTACTAAAAACAAATCACTTGCAATTCCATCGCACAAAAACTTTCCTTTTTTAGTTGCACGAAGCACATTTTCTTCAATAAATAACAAGTCATCCTCTAAAAAACGCTTTACTTCTTTATTTAAATAATCAAGATAGAATTTTCCAAAATCATTTTCAATTCTTTCTAATGAAACCCCCCAAATCGTTCTTAAACCCGTCATTATGTATTCATTATAACGGTCTGCTATCGTAAGTTTTTCGATTTTAATCGGCACTTTATTTTCTTGAATAGACTTAATATAAATGGAATTATTAGAAACATTCCAACCTCTATTTACGCCATCATAACTGTGTGCCGAAGGTCCAATTCCAATGTATTTCTTTCCCAACCAATAACTCGAATTATTTTTTGAAAAATAATCGGGTTTTCCAAAATTGGATAATTCGTAATGTACAAATCCGATTTCTTGTAAAGTTTCCACCAAAATATGAAATTGCTTTTGAGCGACTTCATCGTCTGGTTGCTTGATAATTCCTTTTTTAATGAATTTATCCAAAGCGGTTTTTGGTTCAACCGTTAATGCATAACTCGAAATATGATTGATTCCAAAAGAAAGTGCTTTATCAATATTTTGTTTCCATTTCTCGTTACTCGAACCTGGAATTCCATAAATTAAATCCAAAGAAATATTATCAAAATATTGTGAGGCAATTTCCAAAGATTTTGAAGCTTCTTCTGAATTGTGTGCGCGATTCATCAGCTGCAAATCATCTTCAAAAAAAGATTGAATACCAATTGAAAGTCGGTTTATTTTGTTCTTTGACAATTCAATTATTCGTTCTTCCGTTAAATCATCTGGATTGGCTTCTACTGTAATTTCTGGATTTTCTAAAACTTCATAATTTTCATATACTTCATCAATCAAAAACCTTAAATCTTCAGTTGATAAAATACTCGGTGTTCCACCACCAAAATAAATAGTTTCTACAACTTCATCTTGAAACTCATTTTTACGCAAGCTAATTTCTTTGGCCAAAGCCAAAACCATTTCATCTTTTTTCTTTAAAGAAGTAGAGAAATGAAAGTCGCAATAATGACATGCTTGTTTACAAAACGGTATGTGAATGTAGATTCCGCTCATTAATAGTGTTCAGTTTTTAGATTTTAGTATTCAGTTTGAATAGTAAATGCTATTGTGTTTTTACTCCAAATTTATGAGGGTTTAAAATCATGAAATTTATTAATTTCCCAATTTCAATACTTTGATTTGTTAGTTCAATGAATTTATCTTCCTCAATATACTTACAAGCAAATGCATATTCTAACCATCCTTGTGTTTCGGAGTTTTCAGAATCTGCATCAGTAAGCTTGCTGTGAAAATGTTTTGGATACTCTCTTTTTCTATAAGCTTCTGAAATTGTTATTGTAACACTCCTAGAACTTCTTCTTATTTGATCTGTCAACGAATACATTTCTTCTTTTGGGAAATATTTTGTCATTTCGAAAATTTGCATTGCCAAATCAAATCCTTTTTTATACGCTAATAAATCTTGAAACCTCATAAACTACTTCTATTACAACTTTACTGATTACTAAATACTTAAAACTGAACACTGATTACTATTTTTTAATCCTATTTTCATTCTGTTTCACAAAAGCATCCCAACCCGAATAGCTTTTTCCCACCTCTATTCTTCCTGAATTGAAGAAATGACAAACTGCTGCTGCTAAACCATCTGTTGAATCGAGATTTTTTGGTAAGGTTTTCAATCCTAATAATTGTTGGAGCATTTTAGCAACTTGCTCTTTACTGGCATTTCCGTTTCCGGTAATGGCCATTTTTATTTTCTTTGGTTCATATTCTGTAATGGGAATATCTCGAGACAATCCTGCTGCCATAGCAACACCTTGTGCTCTTCCTAACTTTAACATCGATTGTACATTTTTTCCAAAAAACGGCGCTTCAATTGCAATTTCATCAGGGTGATGCGTATCGATGAGTTCAATTGTTCGTTCAAAAATATGCTTTAGTTTTTGATAATGATTATCTAGTTTGTTCAACTGCAGTTCATTCAACTGAATAAACTCCATTTTTTTATTCACCACTTTTATCAAACCAAAACCCATTATGGTTGTTCCTGGATCTATTCCTAATATGATGCGTTCGTTTGCCAATTTTTCTTTTCTTTGTAGTAATGATTTTGATTCCTCACAAAGCTAAACAATTCCTATTACTTATAATCAAACTTTTGATTGTAAGTATTGCTTTGTTTTATATTTATCAGCAGCTTCAAGATGATAAAAAAATCAATTGGAGTATTATTTCGAGTTATTTATCAGTACAATCAGCCATCATTTTAATGGGATTTTCAGCCGTAAACTGGATTTTTGAAATTTTTAAATGGAAACATTTAGTTTCTTCCTTTAAAGAAATTTCTTTTTTTGAAGCAATTAAACAAAGTTTAGGTTCGCTGACTGCTTCTATTTTTACACCTAATCGAATTGGAGAATATGGCGCTAAAGTTTTATTTTTCCCAAAAGAAAATAGCAAACAAATTGTCTTGCTAAATTTTATTGGAAACAGCAGTCAAATGCTTGTTACCACTTTTTTTGGAGTTATTGGAGTTTCATTAATTGGACTGAACTTTAAAGTTTCAAATTGGTTTATTTTTGGATTTATTATAGCTGCTTTTTTGCTTCTTTTCCTTTTTAAAAAGGTTGAGATATACGGGTTTTCCATTCAAAAATTAGTCCGAAAGATTGCTGCTTTTTCATTTACTTTTCACAGAAAAAATCTTTTGTTTTCAATAATGCGTTATTTGGTTTTCTCTTGTCAATTCTTCTTTTTACTATTGACTTTTGAAATTGAAATTGCACTTGAAATCGCTCTTGGAACTATTTTTACAATGTATTTATTAGCATCGATTGTTCCAAGTATTCACTTAATGGATGTTGCTATAAAAGGAAGTGTTGCTGTATATCTATTTGGTTTAATTGGAGTTGAAAGTTGGAAAATTATTGCAATTACATCGTTAATGTGGCTTTATAATTTAGTTTTACCTGTTTTAGTTGGAAGTTATTTTGTGTTACGCTTTAAACCTCAAAAACCATGATTGTAATTCTATTAACAATCTTAATAATTTATTTACTTTTCATAAGTGCACTACTTTTTGGTTTTTGCAAAATAACTAAAAATGAAGTAAATGCCTTAAAGCCTAAAACTACTTTTTCTATTGTAGTTCCTTTTCGAAATGAAGCAGACAATTTACCCAAATTATTACACACCATTTCTCTATTAAATTACCCGAAGGAATTATTTGAAATTATTTTAGTGGATGATGAATCGTATGAAGAATTCAGAATTCAGAATTTAGAATTCAGGATTCAGGTTATAAAAAATATTCGTAAAAGCAATTCGCCAAAAAAAGACGCGATAGAAACTGCGATTGAAATTGCTAAAAACGATTGGATAATCACTACTGATGCCGATTGTTTAGTTCAAAAAGATTGGTTGCTTTCTATTGACAATTATATTCAAAATAGCCATCTAAAAATGATTGCCGCTGGCGTAACTTATTTACCCAAAAAAGGCTTTTTAGCCGCTTTTCAAACCTTAGATTTTATGAGTTTGCAAGGAGCAACTCTTGGAAGTTTTGGAATTGGAAAACCGTTTATGTGTAATGGAGCAAATTTTGCTTATTCGAAATCATTTTTCCAAGAATTAAATGGTTTTAATGGAAATGAAAACATTGCAAGTGGCGACGATGTTTTCTTATTACAAAAAGCGGTTTTAAAAGCACCAAAGTCTGTTGGATTTTTATATGATTCTAAAAGCATAGTTGCTACACAAACTGTAAACACTTGGAAAGAATTATTTATGCAGCGCGTTCGTTGGGCTGCGAAAAGCACAGGTTATAATTCTCTTTTTGGAAAACTGCTTGCGCTAATTGTTTTTGCTGCAAATTTATGTTGGATTCTTGTTTTTACACTTTGGCTCATTGGTAAACTAGACCAAAATTATTTTATGCTTTTTATAGGAAGTAAATTTTTGGTTGATTTGATACTTCTTCAAAAAACGGCTCACTTTTTTAAAACCAAGCTGAGTTGGATTTTAGCAAGTTCGTTTTTGTATCCTATTTTTAGTTCTTCAGTTGCTTTGTATGCACTTTTTGGAAAGTATGAATGGAAAGGTAGAACGTTCAATAAATAAATTACTCCGTAACTTTAATTATTACAGGGACTATAAATTGTGTTTTTACTTTAATTCCTCTTTTAATTGCTGGTTCAACCTTTGGAAAATCAGCTAACCTATTCTTTAAAATACTATCTATTTTTACGAAATCGTATGTAATGCTATCCTTTGGTTGTTGGGCTTCAAATTTAAGTGTTGAATCGGCATTAATAGTAACTTTTACATCAATCGTATCTGCTTTTGGGTACATCATTTGAATCGTATCAACTCCTATTCGTTCTTGAATGATTTGAATTAAATTGTCGAAAAAACATTGTTTTTGAATTGCCACATCTTGAATAGTATCACATTGAAAAATACTAGGATATTGATCCACTTCAGACCAATTGATTTTTTTAAGTTCTTCTTGCAACAATAAATTTTCATCTGGTGCTTTCGCATCAAAATATTGACAAGAAACCACAAGAAAAACAAAAAATAAACTTAGCTTTTTATACATTTAATTTTGAATAACAATTAAATTTGTAAACATTCATTGCCAAAAATAGAAATAATTTATGGAATACTTTTTATTAATAACCGGTTTTTGCTTTATGATTATTGGCATACTTGGTAGTTTTTTACCTGTTTTACCAGGACCGCCTATTAGTTGGGTTGGTTTATTGCTTTTATACCTTACAAAAGGAATAGAAATTAATTATTGGGTTTTAGGTGTAACCCTTTTTATAGCGCTTTTTGTAGCTGTATTAGATTACATCATTCCTGCTAAAGGCACAAAACGATTTGGCGGCAGTAAATATGGTATTTGGGGAACCAACATTGGTTTAGTAATTGGCTTATTCTTTCCGCCAATAGGGTTTATTATTGGAGCTTTTGTTGGCGCATTTATTGGGGAACTTATTTACGACAAGAAAGATCAAAATAGAGCGTTTAAAGCAGCAACGGGTTCATTTATAGGATTTCTTGCAGGAACTTTTATAAAACTAGTGGTTTGCTTTGCCTATTTAGGCTTATTTATAAGTTTGGTTTGGGAAAATTGGGATATTTGGTTTTAGAAAAAAACTTAATTATATGTTTCAATACACTTTTTAAAACATTTTTTTGCCTTCTTTAATTTATTTAGCTCAACATATTTAATAAATTCTATTAAAAATTCATTTTCAATTTTTGATTCCCAATCGTAAAAAAGAGAATTTTTAAAATCATTATAAAAATTATCAATATCATCTTTTACAAATCCGCCTAATAAATAATAGACTTTTTTCTTTTTTGAATAACAAATATAATAGTCACAATCACACCACATACTACTATTCATATTCCTATCATCTAACCAATAATATTTATTTTTTATTAAAATAAATATATATTCATCATTGTCGTAATATTTAAACGAGAGTTTATCAATGTCTTGAATTAAATCATTTTTTGATTTTACGACGTGCTTACTTAACGTAAATAATTTTGCCTTAAAGATGATAGCTGACGTATCAATTTTATCTTCATAATCATTACCTTGAGAGTAAATACTATTTAAATTGATTAATAAAAATATAATAATTATTTTGTTCATACTATATTGGTTTAAGGAAAAAATGAAAATCTCATACACTACTTTTCCAATTTAAATTCTTGATTATTCCAAATTAATTTGTCTTTTTCTACTTTTATATAATCTTTATCGAGTCTTAAAAAATTAAAATAATTATAGTCTAAATTATCAATGTTTATTAAAAAAGAATTTGATTTTTCATCTTTTAAAGAATAATCTAAAGTTGAAAATTTATTTATTATTCTATTTGAAATTAAAGCATCATTATTAATATATACTTCTATATAGAAAGAATCCAACTTTAAACCCTCTGGAATATTAATTTGAATAGTGTTACTGTAAAATTTTTGAGACGCTAATTTAACATCAAAGGATGATTTATCTGAGAAAAGAAAAATTTTATAATAAACATCCCTTCTACTATCGTTATTATTTATATATCTATCCTCAATAGGATTTACAATCTTAAAATATAAAATGTTATTTGATTTTACTTTTTCTTCAATAACTTCAGAATAAACAAATTCTTTGTTAAACTTTTCATCACTTTTAAATTCTAAAAAATTATTTTTATTTATTTTTCTAAAATTACCCCAAGATAAAGTGTCACAACAAATAGAGTTTTCACTATTAATGTTATCATAAATCAGATAATTTGAATCTTTAAGTAAAAAACTATAATATTTACCATTATATAACCCGTCTTCAACATTTATTGATGAACAACTAAAAAGTATAAAACCTAAAGAAATAAAAAGTAATTTATACATACTTATTGAATTAGATAAACAAAAATAAGATAGAAATGTAAAAAAGAGTTGTAAATAGAAATATTTATTTTTTGAAAAGTGTATAAAATCAAAAAAGCCATCCAAATTCTGATAATTCAGAATGTTTGGAAAGCTTTTCATTGGTCTAACTACTAAACCTGCTACGAGTTACAAAGTCGCAGCGTAAACAACACAACTATTTTAGATGCTTTTATTGGGCAAAAAAGCACCTCATTTCTGAAGTGCTTTCCCCAATCTTGCGGTCTGGACGGGACTCGAACTATATCGCGTTAGAGATTGATTTACAGCGCGTTAAAATAAAATTAAATATATTGTTCCCTTTTTGGATTGTTTTTTTAATAAGGTCTTTTATATTATAACCTTTTTCATAGTTTTAAATTTATATGGGAGTGCAATTTATACTAGTAATAATAATGTGTTTTTCGGTTGGTGCTTCTCTGTTGTCATAAATATGTCTAACACAGTTAATAGGTAACCCCATATTACCACTTCCTGTTTTAGTAGCACTTGATAATTTCCATTTGTATGCAACAGTATAGTTACTACTAGTCTTATTGAAAGCCATAGTAGTTACATAGTTGTTTATTGATATTGTAATTATATCTGCACAAAATTTATCCCTTAATGTAGTTACAATAGTGCTATTTATTCTTTTGTTAGCAAGGTATATTAAATCCATTTTTACAAACATACTATTTGAACTATTCCCAACAGAACCAATAAATTCCTCTACTGCTTCTGCCTGTTTCTTTAATTCTATTAGTTTGTTGTTTTCGTATTCTGAATTGTCATCATCTTCAATTGAGTTTTCAATTTCATCTACTAAATAATCAGCTTTTCTATAAAGGTTTTTACATTTATCTTTATCCATTATGTTTGATTTAAACTCATTTACAATTTGAGTAAGTTGAGAATCAAAATCATTATATTTATTATTTTCCTTTGAAAATGAAAGCATTAAAAATGCTGAAATAAAAATATATATTTTCATGTTTAATTGTTTTATTTTAGGTATTTATGCCATAGCCTATTACAGCATTCTGATTAATTTGTTCAATGATGCTTATTACTTTGTGAGCATCTCCATCATCAAAAACACCCATTAAGCCTCTATCATTGATATCTGTAAATGGAGATTCAAATAGCATTTCAGGGTCAATTGTTCCATTTTTGGTTAAATGGGTAATAATATTTTGAATAAAGGTCATTTGGTCAGCTCTTAAATTTCCAGTTTGCAAAAAGTATGAAAATGCTTCTTGAGCTGCTTTTACATCTAATCCAATAATGCTTCTAATGAAATAGCCTAAAGGTTTGTCTCCATATTCATTTTTAAAATCTTCAAATGTTCCTCTTTCAATACCGTCAAATAAAATCTTTTCCAATAAATCTAGTTCTTTATCTGTAATAGGTTGATTAGTTGCTAATTTTGAGATTGTTAAATTATGCTTGTTTTCTCTAATATAACTTTCCACCCTTCTTCTGTATGCTGTTCCATAATTTGAAGAAATGTCTGGCTCATTAACTATTGAGATAACATCTTGGTCTTGAATATCAGAATAGAATATTTCTTTGGTCTTAGATTCTAAATATTGAATTAACTCTCTTAACTCTTCTCTTACTTCATTTAATTTTTTCTGTGATATTTCCTTAAAGAAATCAGTTCGTTTAATGTCTTCTATTAATCCTTTTGCTCTTAACACAGCTGGAATAGTGTATTTTTTACTTAGTGCTTCAGAGATTTCAACTAATGCATCTTCATACTTCACTTTAAATTTTGCAGTCATTAAAGTGGCTATTTGAAGCTTTAACATCATTAAGTCAAATCTTCTAGCAGATTCATTAATAGATTCTGCAACAGGTAATTCTGAAAGAAACTCTTCAATGATATGTGCATCGTTTGAATCTATTAAATTCCAACGGCTTCTTTCTTTAAACTCTTCAACATGTTTTAAGCGCATAGCTACTTGAAACCTGTTTTTGTCTAAATTAGCAATTGCATAATGTAAAATATCTCGAAGCTGGTTTGATAATTCTATATCTTCTGGCTCTCCTGTTTCAGCTAATAGTCTACTCAAATGCAACCTGTCTTCAAAAATTTGCTGTGTAATAGGTTTAGCTGTTTTAGTTTCTCTTCCACCTTTTTCAATTTCAAAAAACTCGAAATTTTTACAAACATCAAATATTAAAAAATGGTCTTTTGGCTGATTTGGTCCATAAACATCTGGGCAAAGTCTTGTTCCCCTTCCTATCATTTGCCAAAACTTGGCATAAGAACGTACTACTTTAAAAAACACTAAATTCAATACTCTTGGAGCATCAATTCCTGTGTCCATCATATCTACTGAAACTACAATTTGTGGGTTGTTTTCTTTGTAGTGGTCACAAAAAGCATCAATTAAACTTTGTGCATGTGACACTTCATTGTGAATCATGGCAATAAAGCCTGATGGCTTATCTGGGTATCTTTCTAAAAAGCAATCTACTATAAATTTTGCATGCGTTTGGTTTACAGCAAAAATTAAGGTTCTACCAATTTTGTCACCTCCTTCAATTTTCAACCCTTGTTCCATTAAAGTGTCTAAAACTTTAAAAACAGTGTCTTTATTGAAAAGTCTTTTGTTCATTTCATTGGCTCTAATTTCTTCAGGAAAAATCCCTGTAGTTTTGTCGCCAAAAGTTTCTTCATATTTTAACTTATCATCATCTGATAACTCACTGTATTTTATTCCTTCACGAATAAATTTAGTAGATACATCTATGTTTTTGTATGGAGAAAGATACGTTGGTACTGCTTCATGTAACTCATATAAAAAAGTAGGGTCTTCATTACTACAACCAAATAATTCAAAAGTATTATGGTCTATACCATCTTTAGGAGTTGCTGTTAACCCCACCAGTGAAGCATCAAAGTATTCAAAAATTGCTTTATACCTATTGTAAATTGACCTATGTGCTTCGTCTATAATAATTAAATCAAAATGACCCACACCATAAAACCTTTCTTCTGCATTACGGATATTGTCAATCTTGTTCATCATTGTAGGATAGGTACTGAATACTAAACGAGTAGTATCATTTTCCTTTTCCTCTGTTAAGTCAATTGAAGTTAAATCTGGTAAAAACTCACTAAAACTTTTCTTTGCCTGTCTTACTAAAGCATTTCTATCTGCTAAAAAAAGCACTCTCTTAACCCAATTGTTTTTAAACAAAACATCTACTAAAGCTGCTGTAGTTCTTGTTTTTCCACTACCTGTAGCCATAACTAATAAGGCACTTCTTTTGTTTCCACAAATACCAAACTCGTTATTTGTTACAAAAGTTTCCGCTACACTTTGAATGGCTAAAAACTGATAAGGTCTATTTGCAATAGTTTCATTAATATCAGGTTTACGGATGTCTTTAATGGTAGCTCTTTTTTGAATTAGCCATTGCAATTCATCTTTTGTATAAAAACCATAAATTCTTCTAGGTGAACTATAAAAAGTGTCTTCCCAAATTTTAGTTTCATATCCATTCGTATAAAAAATAACAGGTCTTTGCCCATGCATTTTTTCTAAACAGTTGGCATATAAAAAAGCCTGATGCTTCCCTATTTCAATATCTTTTGTAGTGCGCTTTGCTTCTATAAGTGCTAAAGGTTTTCCATTGTCATCCCATAACACATAATCTACATATCCATTCCCTTTGGGATTATCTGCAGTAATTGGCATACCTGTAACTGGATACTCCAACTCTCTACTTGCTCTTAAATCATTCCAACCTGCTTCTTTTAAATCAACATCTATTATATGCTGTCTTGTTTCTGCTTCTGTAAACTCTGCAGTAAGCGGTTTTAAACGTGCTTGTTTTTGCTTTTTAAGTTTTACAACACTCTGTTGTGTTTGTAGCTTGAAGGCTTCTAGTGTAGCTTCACTATCTTGTGCCTTAACTAAAATAGCTTCTTTTTCTTTTTCAAGTTTAGCTACTTGTTCCAGTAAAAGTTGATAAGCTGTTTCTTGTTCTTTTTGTTGTTCTTTAAGCTGTCTTTGTTTTTCTCCTAATTTTGGAATAAAATTATTATCGAAAAGCTCAGGTAATTCAGGGATTTCTTTACTATAGTTAAGAGCAAACCATTTTACAAAATCATAACTGTATCGAATACTTATATTAGCTTCTTTATTAGATATTCTTTGGCCATAATGTGCTGCATTATTTCCTGTTTTTCTAACAATATGAAGACCTTCTATAAGATGGTATGGAATAATATTTTTAATCTCTTCAGAAGTCATTAAGTTAACCAGCTCTGTATTGAAAGGTTTTTCTATGTGCTCTAAATCGTAAATTAGATACATAGATTCTTCCAAAACTAAACGGCAATAACTGGCTGTAGAAACAGGCTCTATATTTACCCTTTCTTCTGCTGTTTTTAATTTTTGATAGAGTGACAGCCACTCTTTCTGAAGAAATTTAAAATTACTCATAGTATTAAAGCTTAAATTGACTCAAAGGTTGTTTTCTCATTAACTTTCTTTCTTTCAGAATTTTTAATGTTTTCTAACTCTTGTTTTCTTTCCTCTTCACTTTCAATTATTTTTTTGTCTTTTATTTCTTTTATGCTTGAGTAGTTAATTTCCAATTTATATGAATTTTTATTATAAGTTGCTCTTGACTTATTACCTGCATCTTCATAATAAAAACATTTAATATTAATTATTTTATCCTCATTTATCCAAGAATACTTTTTAATGTAATTAACTCTTTTAAAATAATAAGTTTTTGTTGAGACATCTGCTTTTAATTCTTGAACTCTTTTTTCTCTAATATCATACATACTTATATAATATTGTCTTTTACCTATTTGTAAGTTTTCAACGACATGAAACTTTTCACTAACCTCATACATTCCATATCCATATTCTAAAAATGGTTTTATATATTCTTGATATTTTGCATCTGATAACCCTCTATACCTTTCAGGATTAATTAAATAATATGGGTCATTTATCTTATTAACCTTAGTTACAATGAAACCTAAAATTTCATCTACTTCATGAGTACTTTCAATTTTGGGAGCACCATATTTTTCCGTGTATAGATTGACAATATTTTTGGAATCAGAATCTGAAATTCTAGATATTTCTAAATTAACTTCTTTTAATAAAGCACCTTCTTTTTTTAATTTTATATCAAATTTATATTCTGCGTTATTATACCCTAGAACAACATTTCCTTTTTTATCTTCTAGTTTTGAAATATCACTTTCTGACATTAAATAATAATATTGATCAAATAAATTTGTGTTTAATTTATACGATGTGTCTATTACTTTATTAGATATTACACTTTCGCTTTCTTGCTGTTTTTCAATATCCACATTATCTTTTAATTCAACTTTTTTACAGCTAATAAATGAAAACAAAATTACAGCTATGTATAGGAATGTATTCTTCATCTTTTAATCATTTTAGTTTTTAATAATCATCTTCTGGATTATCTTCTTCCTCTTCTTGTTTTCTTTTACAATCTGAACAAACATCATCATACTTGTCTTTTTTACCGTTACATTCATTACAAGTAAATTTTCTTTTACAGGAGTAGCAATAATCATCATATTCTGATTTATCATCTCCACATTCAGGACAAGTTATTGACTCTTCATCATCTTCTATATCATATTGCATTCTTGTTTCATCCGTAAATGAACATGCAGAACCAGTTATTTGCACAGAATATTCATATCCTTTATCACTTGTAAAACTACAGTAGCCATTACTGTCTAATTCTTCAGGGTAAAAATGGTCGTCGTCTAACCAACCACCATTTGGGAAATGAATAACAGTAACCTCGTTGTTTTCTACCTCAACATTTAGTGTGTAAGTACTTCTTGTACCTGTATTTGAATTGTAATATTCTACATCTGCGCAATAAGTGTTATCGCTGTAGGATTCTCCATCTTCATAAACAACTTCATTATAAGACTCATTTTCAACATCCACTTCCTCAGATGAATAGTCATTATTTTTACAAGACTGTAATGTTAAAAATCCTAAAAATAGAAATCCTAAAAATAATTTTTTCATGTGTTTTACTTATTGTGAATATCAGATGCTTATTTTGAAAAATTAAAACTACTGATGATTAATATTTACTTATTCATAATAATCTTCCTCATTTTCCTCTTCTTCTAATTCCTTCTGTCTTTTTTGTTTTTTAATTAATTCTTCATTACAATAATAACACAATTCTTCATCTTCTTCTTTTTCATCACCACACTCAGGACAAATATAATCATCTGGGTCATAAACATCTTGTTGTCTTCTATTAGTTTGTTCTATTGGAACATTAAAGTCAAATTGACTATTGGTCTGATTTATTGTGTCTATTTTTTCAGTAACTGTACTGTCTACATCAATGAAATTAATGTTAGAACCACTGTTATAATTATTCTCTTTACAAGAAAATAACAAAATTGAAAATAACAATACAAGTGTTACTTTTTTCATGCCAACTCCCCTTTAAACGCCTTTTGTAACAGGCTATTAAACAACTCTTCTGATTTTTCTAAACTCTTTTGTGCAATGGCTTTTTGTTCTTCTATTAATGCCACTCGCTTAGCAAATTGGTTCTGTAATTCTATTGGAGGATTAAAAACTTCATAATTCTTTAATAAACCAGAATTTAAATTTGGTTGATTTCCACCTCTACCCAAACTTCTCAAATCCTCATAGTTCAATTGTAATAATTGAAATAGAAAGTTAAAATTCATCTTGTCAGATGGCGATAATACTCCACAGGCTTGATTTGTTGTGGCATCAATTCCTAACATTCCTATCTGTCCTCTTGTTTTTCCTTGTCCATACATTGCAATTATCAATGAACCCTTTGGATACAGTTTACAACTTGAATTTTTTAGAGCATCTTCTGAAATTTTCTCAGAAGTATTATAAATTACTTTACCATTTACTTCACCAGTTTTTACCCATGGAATTTCACCTTTATAATAGCTTTCATTTTCTCTACTTGGGGTACTGCCTGAAGATATTATACTTATTTCTTCTAATTTCACTTTTTCCCATCCTTTAGGATTACTCACAGGATCCCCAAACATATCCAAGAACAATGCTTGGGTAAGTTCATCATACTTTGCAATTAATGCTTTGTCATTTTGTCTTAAAGCATCTGCTTCATCAAGTATGTTTGCAATTTTTTGTTGTTGGGATAATGGTGGTAGTGGGATTTGAAGGTCTTTTACAATTCCTAAAGAAATGTTAGGTAAAGCTGCACCAACAGCTCTATTTAACAATCTTTCTTTTATAGTAAAAAACCAGTATTTCAAGTATTTTATATCTAATGTTTTATCATCTAAAATATTAATACCAAGAATTGCTTGATTTGTAGTTAAATCAATTTTTGTTATTGCTGTTTTTCCAACGGAACCATACATTGCAAGTAAAAGCGTGCCAGGTTTAAATTTTCTATTATTTATTGAATTTAAAGCTTCTTTAGTAATATGTTCTTCAGTTTTATAAATATAACCGTCATCACTTTTCTCTAAATCACTTATCTTTGCCCATGGAAAATCTCCTTCATAATATTCAAGATTTGACCTTGAAGGAGTTCCTCCACTTTGCATTTTACAAAGAGTGCTTAGTTTTACATTTTCTATCATTTCAACAACTCTTCTAAGATTAGTAACTTTTGCTTATTCTCTTCTTGAAGATTTTTAATGTCTTGAATAATCACTGCAGGTTTTGCATAAACCACCTCATCATACACTACTTCCTTGTATCTGTTTATAGACAAATCCCAGTCATTAGCTTGAATGTCTGTAAAAGGCACTAAAAAGCTTTTATCAGTTCGTAATCTATTGGTTTCTTTATCTAAATTGTGGTAACGTGTTACAATGTCTTGTATGTCGTTATCTTTAATTTCTGCACGTTTTGCATCAAGGCTGTATCCATCTGCTTGCATGTCATAAAACCATACTTTATCTGTACCACCTGTTCCTGTTTTGGTAAAAAACAAAACAGCTGTACTTACTCCTGCGTATGGCATGAAAACACCACTTGGCATAGAAATTACAGCATCTAATTTATGGTTTTCTATGATTTCTTTTCTAATTTGTTTGTGTGCATTAGAACTACCAAATAAAACACCATCTGGCACAATAACAGCACATCTACCTCCTGTTTTCATGATACGCAACATTAATCCTAAAAAGAGTAATTCTGTTTTCTTAGATTTCACTGTTTTTAAGATAGAACCTTCTACACCATCATAATCTAAACTTCCTTTAAATGGCGGGTTGGCTAATACTAATGAAAACTGTTCTCTAACATCTGCATTGCTTTCACTTAAAGCATCTTTTCCAATTAATACAGGGTTTTCAATTCCATGTAATTGTAAGTTCATAGCTCCAATACGCAACATGGTGTTATCAAACTCAATACCTGTAAACATATTGCTGTTGAAGTGTTCTCTAAAGGGTTTTTCATGAAACCAATCTGGGTGGTTTTCGTGCATGTATTCTCCTGCTGTAACTAAGAATCCTGCAGTACCTGATGAAGGGTCGCAAATGGTATCTTCCTTAGTAGGTTGTACCATATCAACCATCATTCTAATAATGTGTCTTGGTGTTCTAAATTGTCCATTTGTACCTGCAGAAGCAATTTTAGAAAGTAGGTATTCATAGACATCCCCTTTGGTGTCTCTATCTTCCATTTTGATTTTATCAATCAGCTGTACTACTTGGTCTAATACTCTTGGAGTAGGAATCATGAATGTTGCACCAGACATGTATTTTGCGAATACTCCGTTTTCTGAGCCAACTTGTTTCATGTGGTCAAAAACAGACATGTTATTTACCATAGGTTTGGTAAATAAATCAAACATGGTTTGAGGATCATTGTTTTTGAAATTATTCCAACGCAGAATATTTTGTTCTTCTGTGAAGATTTTATTAGCAACAGGTGTTTTAATCATTGTTGCTTTTTTCTCTTCAAGTAGTTGGGTTTCATCTAAACGACGTATAAAAAGCAAGTAGGTAAACTGCTCAATTACTGTTAGTGGATTTGACACTCCACCTGTCCAGAATGACTCCCATATTTTGTCTATTTGTGATTTTATTTCTCCTGTTATCATGGTTTGTAGTATGTGGCTTTTTTTGCCTAAAATGTTTAAAGGTTAAAAATACTATTTTTTTATAGAGATTTTATAAAAAAATGGGATTTTACTTACTCATGCAAGGTTAAAAAGTAAATTGATTAATCAATGAGGAAACCCGTAAAGCCAATTAATTTTTTTTACTTAATTTAGTATTTCATAACTAAACAGTATTACTATGAAAAAAATTGTATTCTTTATTTTATTTGGTTTGGCAAGTTTTACTTCCAATGCGCAAGATATGTCTTGTACAGAATTGATGGAATTTATCGAAGATGAAGGGTCTTATTATTCTAATGTTTCAAACTTTACTATGAATTCATCATGGCTTTATAAAGTAACCTGTTATAGTTATGATTACAAGTATTATGTTATCGCTGAAATAAAGGAAAACGAATACAGTTATTCTACTAAAAAATATGTTTTCTGTAACATTCCCTATTCAAATTGGAGGGATTTTAAAAATGGTGACATTTTTAATAAGAGTACTCATGGAGAAAGGTTTCATAAGTACATAAAGGATTATTTATGTAATTGTTATTAGTTTTAAGATTAAAAAAAAAAAACAGCCCTTTCGAGCTGTTTTAATCTTCTATAAGAGAAAGAGGTTTTCTTCAAAATTTATAGGCTTATAAAATATTAATTTTTAGTTCTCCAAATGAAACCTCCAGCCTTATTTCTTTCTCCTCTACAGCATTTTGCTATAGATGATTTATTTATTTTTGTTACAATAGAAGCTTCTTGAATTGAGTTATAAGTAGATACTAATGAACCATCTAGTTTACATTGTTCAATTTGCCTTTTTCTTGTATCTATTTTACTTGAAAAATCATTAGTCAAGGTGTAACTCCAAAAATAATTTTTACTCGTTCTGCGGTCGTTTAAACACGCTTTACTTATGGATTTTTTATTTCCTTTTACATGTTTAGCAGCACTCTCTAAATCTTCAAATGAATTTAATAGTTGACCAGTGTTTACATCACATTGATAAACAAATTTTCTGAAACCGCCACCTTTATTTTGATTATATCCATTATTAATACTTTCATACTTTAAAATATATTTTCTCTCTTTTTCAGCAAGCTCGTTTTGATTTGAAGCAGTATCGATTTGCTCCCAATCAAATGATTCAGTTCCATATGTAGCTAATGCTTCTTGAAAACAACCACCCATCCTTTTATTGGCTTTATTTATATGGTCTTTCTTTCTGCTTTCAATATCTTGAATAGTAGCACCAATGTAACATTTGTTATTAACCTTATTTGTTGCTTTATATATGATTTGTTTTTTATTCTTTTTCATTATCCCCCTCCATTAAATTTAACGCATATTTATATTTACCATGCTCAACCTTAATTATTTCCCCGCTTAAATGCAAAGTTTTCAACCATTGATACAAGGTTTGTTTAGACATTATTTTTTCTTCGCCTGAAGCAAACTTATCTTGAAGATCTTTTGACGAAACTACTTTAATACCTTGACTACACTTATCTTTAAAAAAAGAAATTATTATTTTCCCATTTGCATCATTAAATCTTGCATCATTAAAATTTTCTTTATAAAGATCGTAAACATTCTCCTCACCAATTTTTTCAAACCACAATTCTTTGTCAATTCCACATATTTTAGCTAAAGTGTTGTCTATACCAACATACTTGTTATAAATTGACAGACAATATTTTTCACCATTTCTATTTGGAATATTTGCAAAACCAATACCATACTCAAATTCTTGAGTTATTACTCTACTTCCAGCAATACTCTCTTGGTCTAAAGGCTTATTATTTGATTTTATGTTGTGATGAATTACTATAACCGTTTTATTTGATGACATCACATATTTTCTGAATTTTTTAGTAAAACTCAAACAATCTTGGCTATTTTCGATTTTACCCGCTAATAAGTGTGATAAACTATCAATTATTATCAATTCTGCATCAGATTTTTTAATCAAATCTTCTAATTTTTCCCAGTCATTATCACTACCCATAAACTCAGGAAACTCTTCGGGATTAGTTAAATAATTTTCCCCTAAAAGTAAGTTCTCTTTATCTGTCAGGTTTTTAATTTGTTTTTTTACTCTTAAGTTTTTTATCCTACCACTTTCTTCTAAGTTAACAAATAATACTTTTTTAGGTTGACCTAATAGTTTTTCTCCAAAAAATTCATCTTTTCCTAAAGCTATTGAAATAGCCAAGTTTTCAGCAAATGTAGTTTTACCAGATTTAGCAACACCTACTATTAAACCTTTAGAGCCAATAGGTATTTCTCCCCAGATAAATTTTAATTCTGGTTCGTTTTTATGCTTGTCTATTAAATCCTTTATAGACATTGGATTATTTTTATCCATATTAATTAATTTTTTTAATCGACTTTACTTAAAGTAAGTATAGTCAACCTATTTTTTTTGCGTCAAGAAGTAACATTATTACTTTGATACTTTTCAGATAATTATTTGATTTACTTCTAAATGACCTTTGAAACATCAATAATTTTTGATGTAAATGATTACTTTATGTCATTAAAAGTTTGCAATAAATATCTTATGGCGTAAAATTAATTCGGGATAAAAAATTGAAGGGTCAATTTTGGGGGTAACTATTTTTCCCCAAATTCTTTTTTCATAAATTCAAGTAAATTAATTAGTTTTTCTTCCAAATCATTTGAAATTTTAATCGTATTTTTTCTTGATTTTATTGAGGTTTTATTAGGAACATACTCAGCTAATGCCTTGTATGCAGAATTAATATCTTTATTAGACTTACTATCTCTATAAGTAAAATAATTTTCAACCAACCTAAATAATTCAGAGCTACTATGCCCCACTATAATTCCTTTTTCAAGTAACGAATAAAAAAGAATCAAAACTTCCCCCTTAGATAGATTAAGATTAATCTTTGAGTTAGGAAATTTGATTTGCTTATAGGTATTAATTTTGTCTAAAAATTCATTTGTGATTCTTATCAAATCTTTTTGTTCACAACTACTAATTAATTTAAACTTATCAATCTTGCTGATTAAGTTGAACAATTTTTTTTCTTCTTCTAAAAAAAATTCTAAAACATGTTCTTCTTTTAACTTTTTTGATGAATCAACTTTCTTTTCGAATTCTTCATACAATTTTGCAGAAGAGTCTTCATAAGAAGGCACTAAATAGTCTTTGACAAAATTATATTCATTTTCATTAACATTATTTTCTCCTTCAAATCTAGTTATATCATTTGTATCTTCTATTTCTTCTTCTTCTTGAAAACCATTATATCTTGAGTCTTGTAAAATGAATTCTTGTTTAATTTTTTTAAAATAATTTTCATTACAAAGCTCAAAAATGTTTAATCTATTATTTAAAACTAATCCCATAAAAAAAGGTTAAGTAGTAAAAATAATAAAAAAGAAGATTAAATAATAATCTTCTTTTTACATGCACATCTTTTTCAGTGGTTTTTTGTTATTGGAGAAACCGTCTCAAAAGTTTTAATCAAAATTCAGCATAACTCCATTTAATTATAAAATAATGTCGAAATAGTAATAGAAGAAAGGCTGTTCTTCAATCATATAAACCAACTTCATATTTGTTGATACCTTAAGCCCCTCTACTACTTTAAAGTCATTTTGTTTGAAGTTCCCAACTGGTTTAACTACTTTGACTGTAAATGGGCATTTTAATTCTATCAAATTATTCCTATTTGTAACAACTAACATGCTATTAGGGTTACTATATTTAAGTAAATAAGCTAATAAACTATTATTCATTAGTTGTTCGTTTAGAAATATAAATTATGTAAAAACCAATTTGACTCCTTATTTTTTAGAGATTTTATGAGTTCTTTGATAAACTCGTATGCATTTACATTTCTTTCAAGATGATTATCAATATAACTTGACTTATTAGCTTCGGTAAACAAGTTATACAATTTCCACATATCAATCTGCCCTTTGTTGTGTCTGAAATTTTGGTCTAAGTAGAAATCTCTAACAATAGAAGTAATTTGTGAATCTGTTATTAGAAGGTTGAATAATTTTGCTTTTTCAGACTTTTCCAAATACTGATACATCTTCATTTTGCCAATCAAAAAAGCAAATTGTTCTTCGTTAATGATATAGTTAGCGAAGTCCTCCATTGTTTCTGAATGCAACTCTTTAGAATATGACATTATTAATTCAATAATTTTCGTCTCAAGTTCCGATATTGAACTTACTCGAATATCTTCTTTCAAACCATCTGTTGAAATACATAAATTAGTACAAACTTTATTTTGAAAGCCTACAAACACTTTAAATTTTTCAATAGACTTTTTACTGTACAAGTTTTCTTGATTATATGACCTTACTCCTCCAACAACTAAATTGAGTTGATTTCCATTAATTATTTGATTGAATTGAGGGATTTCTAAACAGAAAGCCATACGTTCATAATATATGGTTTTTTCGTGTTCTAAAAGCTCTTTAGCAGGCTTTCCAATCGCTTTTGGAATTCTACCTTTAACGATATGCGAAACCCTTATATCGGTGCTTAATTCTGCTTTTTCAGGCATAAGGTTTTGAAGCACATTTTTAGTTGAATTTATAAACTCATAATGACTTATTGTACTCTCATTATCTTTTGAAAATACTGGCACAATACATTCTTTTCTTAAATGCTCTAAGTCTACCTTAATGGTGTTTGCCTCAATAAAATTACTTTTATTTTTACTCTCTACAGAAGCCTGATTAGATTCTGTTTCTTCAAATTGTTGTCGTGGCGTGTATGTAATTAATTCCATTATTTTTCCGTTATTTAAATATTAAAAATAAAAAGAGAGCACTTTTGATGCTCTCTTTAACTAATTGACTATTTCTTCATCAATAATTTGCTTATTTGCATTTATTAAATCGTCGTCAATGTATTGCCAATTGTAATTCAAGATCATTTCTTCTCCTGATTCTGGAACAGTATAGCTGTATTGTTCACATTTAACTTTATGAATACTCCCTTGTAATTCCATCCCTATTAAAGATTTACAAGTTGATTCATCAAATGTTGTAGAAACATAAGCTTTGCGCATTGTTAAATATGTTCTCCCTGAAGTTTTACTTATGATTGGTTCCAAACCTCCTTGAACTATTAACATATTGAAACCATTACCTAATTCAGTTTCAATTTTTTTAAAATCAATAATTTTTACCATAATTTATTTATTAAGTTACACGGGGTATCCGCCCAATTTTTTACGCCGGGGTGGATGGTAGTGGGATTATAATGTACTTTCAAAAAAAATAAAAAAAATAAAAAAACCTGACACATTGGTCAGGTAAATTTTTGTGTTTATTAATAAAGTAAAACCTTTTTTTTATTTTTTAATAATGAATCAAAATGAACAATTCTATTTTAATTCATCAATAATTTTAAATGGCTTTAAATTTTTACCATCTATTACAATAGCCTTTAAAGCTGTAATTATAATAGATCCATCACTTTTTATTTTATCTTCGATTAAATATTCTATTTGAGGATTTTTAGAATATGTATCTACATATGTAGTTATACCAGAACTTAATTCACGCTTAGTAACTAATTTCATCATGTAGTTTCCTTCTAACGTTTCAAAATTAATAACATAACTATAAAAAAAAGGATCGTATTTTACAGTCACTTTTTTAGCATAAGGCTTTAAAGAAATTACTTTATTAGTATCTACATCAATAATTCCATAGAGCATAATTCCTTCTGTGTAAGTTTTTTCTTTTGTTTCCCAATCTTGAGAATATAAATTTGTTGTAATAAGTAAACATGCACCTAAAAAAAACTTGTTAAGTACATAAGATAAATTGATAATCATAAAATTTGATATTTATATTTAAAATTTGTACTACTAATACCTTCTGTAATCAGCAGACAACTTTTTTGCGAGTAAACAACGCATCCAACAAAAAGGAAACTGATTGTAATTATTTTTTTCATCATAATGTCTTTTAATATTTTTTATCTGTTACTATCTTTTTTTGGTAAAGTGTAAAACCAATTGTTTTAATAAATTTTTCTTGAGTTTCCCAATCATAACCATATAATCTAAAATAAACATAACCATTGCTAAACTTCAAAAACTCACCATTATTAAACTCTTTTAAACTATCTCCATAAAGAACCATATCATCAACAGCTTTAACCAAATTATTTTCCATTTCAAAAATGGCAATATAATGCTGCCAATTGTTGCCTCCTCCAAAACCTTCTAATGTGAAAAAAGCATACAAATCTTTATCTCCGTCTGAATCAAAATCATAAAACATAATTTTTCTTGCTGATTTATATTCAACAGGTTTTGGTTTTTCTTTTGCAATTTGATTTTTTATATAACTATCTAAAATAGCATTTCCCTGCTTTAAATCGATTTTATTTTTATTCTCTTTCTGTGAATTCATATATAGAGAAAGAAAAAGACTTAACATTAAAAATATTTTATTCATCATGTTTTTTATTAATTAAAATTATATTGTGAGATTAAGATATGCTAATTTTAAACTTCATCATTGTTTATTATAAAAATGATAACACATTTACCATATGTGAGTTTTATCAATATTGAATAATTGCCAACTTCAGAACTATATGGGCTTAGCATATTAAAGAATTATTCTTCCGATACTTTTCCTGAATATTGAACGATTCTACCGTCTTGATATATCAATCTTGATCCAAATTTATCATCTTTAAATAATTGATATAACACTTCTTCGTTTGTATAATCATCTACGTAAAACGCATAATAATACACAAATCCACCATCAGTTTTATCTTCAGTAACTAAAGTAAAATATCTTTTAATTCCAGAGTCTATAGAAGTTATTTTCATTTCTTTTAAGCCATCGCTTAATTCAAATAAAGTTTGTTCTACTTGCCAAGAATCTCTTAAAACTTTATTGTAAAGAATTTCATAACTATCTTGTGAGTATGAAGCTAAGCTAAGTAATAGCGTTCCGATTAAAAATAATTTTTTCATAATAACCTTATATTTTAGGATTAATCTAAACTTAATAAATTAATTATTTCTTTGTTTAAAAAGGATTTTCCATATCAAACATATTCGATTTCAAATTAATGTTTCTTTCAAAACAATTAAAATATGAACATTTGAAAATTTCAATTCCTCTTTTATTCTTAGATATTATAAATGACATATAATTATTTGAATTATTTCCAACAAACAAATAACCTCCTTTTCTTTTATCACAACTTCCACACTTACCGGCTGAAGAAATTAATTTTGTGTCCCCAAATTCTTTAAACTCATTGAATGATATATATAATTTATTTATAAAATTGTTATCTAATTCATTTGATTCAAAACTTTTGTGTAATATTTCTTTAATTAAATCAATATCAAAAACTTCAATCGCCCCTACAAGTCTTAATTTAATCTTCTCCATCAAAAATCATAAGTTTTTTCGCTATATTTTACAAACTCCATTTCTAATTTATTTATCACACTATTTTTAGTTATTCTTTTTTTAAGACTTTGATCATAATACACATTTTGAATTTCAAGTCTTAATTTATTAAAACCAACAATCCCATTAAATTCTATCCCTATAAAAAAATCAAAATCATTTAATTCTTCTTCAAAATATTCTGTCTTAAATCTAAATTTTATTTCATCTTTATTTATTTCAAAAAACGAATTGTTTAGTTCTCTACAAAAACCAACTTTATTTTTAAATTCATATACATCTTGGTTAAATTTTTCACTATTTCTTTCAAAATACTTGACTTCAAAAATTTTATATTTAACAAGTCCAAACATATTGAAATTTAATATTAATACACTTTGATTTGAAAGATTTGCATAGTAGTATCCATCTAACTTGAGATTAAACGTTTCTAAACTATAATTATTTTTATCAGAGACTTCAATTTTGGCAAACTCATTACTGTTTTTTAAAAGTACTTGATTGTAAATTACAATTTCATCATCATCGTGCTCACAATAGTTATAAGAATACTTAAAGTTGTGATATAAATTAATATCGAATTTTTCGTTATGAAATGTCGAATTTTTTAAATTTTTGTAAGCATTACTTAAATTTTCATTCAATTTCACAATATTGTACCTTATATCATCATCTAAATAAACATAAGGTAAACGAACTCCAACTTCCTCAAACATATTATTCATACAATTCAAATTTTATAGCTGTTTCTTTTATTAACCACTAATAAATCTTTAAATTCTTGATTATAAACAATAGTGAAATATCTGTAAATTGGATTGTCCTTTTCATCTACAATTATTTCATTTAATTCATTCCTCAGAAAATAATTACTTTCGATATTTTCTTGTGTTAGTTTTCCAAAATAAGCTGGTATATTGAAAATATTAGTACTTTCATGACAAACTAAATTAAAATTAACATAATCACCTTTTTCATAATTAAACAAAGTTTCCAATTTAGTCATAACTGACAGAACTTCATTTTTAGAATTTGAATTTTCTAAATTTTCTAAATTTTCTTTAGATATAACAATTTCTTCTGGATTAAATATTAGTTCAAAATGATTTAAAGAAAAAGTAATCCAACTTCTCATTATAACTTTTTTTGAATTCATCTTTAAATCAATTTCAGTAATATCATCTAAAAATGATTTTAAAGTTCTTACTTGAAGAATTTCTGCAACAACATAATCTTCTCGATCACTTTTCTGTAAAAAAGTTAAAACTTTTGTATTTAAACCTAGTCTATCGTAAAAAATAGGATAGACGCTTTTTACAGCATCAAGATTTGCAATTTTCATTTCTAATTTCAATTTACGTTTATAATCATTCCTACAAATATAGGCAAATATGCTCATACCATTATTGCCTATTTATACGAATTTTATTTCGTGATAATAAAAGACAAAAATTTAATATTAAAAGAATTTGGAGCTAATCTTAGAAAACTTCGATTAAAAAAAGGTTTCACACAAGAATCACTTGCAAATGAGCTAGGTGTTGAAATTTCACAGATTAGCAGAATTGAAAGAGGAGTTATAAACACTTCTGTTACTACTATGTATGCAATATCCAAAATCCTTGAAGTCAATACTGACGATTTCTTTAATTCTGCTAATTAACAGAACCAATATTAAATAGAAATAATTTTAAATCCATACGGAAATCCGTAAACAACTAAATTTTATTTTACATTTAGTTTTTTTGACAAATCCCTCATAGTTTCACTCAACTTTTTATTTACAATTTTTGCATAATAATCTTGTGTAGTTGATATTTTAGAATGTCCTAATAATTCAGAAACAACTTCCATTGGAACATCATTAAACAAAAGTACTGTTGAAGCAAAAGTTTTACGAGCTATATGATGTGTTAGATTCTTTTTTAATCCAACTATATCAGCTATTTCTTTTAAATAGGAATTAAAGCGTTGGTTTGAAATGATAGGAAGTAATTTCTCTTCTGATTGATATTTACTAATTATACAAAGTGCCTTTGGTAACATAGGAATCATTAATGGTTTAGAAGTTTTTTCTCTATTCATTTTAATCCACTTATTCCCATCAAAACCCTTTACGATGTGTTCAGCTTTTAAATTACTCATCTCTTTAAAAGCTAATCCAGTGTAACAACAAAACACAAATAAATCCTTGACTTGTTGCAATCTTGTTTGAGAAAAATCATAATTCTCTAAAGATTTCAATTCATCATCAGTTAAATAAATAACTTCTTTCTGAAGTCTTTTTGCTTTGTAACCTATAAAAGGATTCTTGTCAATATACTCTTGTTCTAATGCAAATTGTATTACTTTTCTAAAACGTTGAATTGCTTTATTAATAGTACTTTGTTCTAATCCTTTCTGTGTTTTTAAGAAGTACTCATATTCATTAAGAAAGTTTAATTTAAGTTCTTTTAACTTGATGTCATTAGCTCTAAAATAAGCCTTTATAAAGGATTTTAAATGAACAAATGACTCAATATACTTCTTATACGTAACCTTCTTTAAATCTCTTCCAATTAGCTTATGAATACGGATATTGAATAGCTCATAAACCTCCAAAACTCCAAGTTCTTTTTTAGGCGTATTTCCTTTAAACTTAGTGTAAATATCATCAACTGTAAACTCAGAATTGTTGATTTGTAGGTACAAAAAAACCTGATTAATTTGGTTCTTAATCAGGTTCAATTGTGAATTTATATAGTTATTGTCATTACTTGGAGGTTCACACTCTTGAAGTGAATTATTCCAATTTTTGGGATTAATAAATAACCCAACAGAAAATTGTTTCCTCACATCTAAATAAGTGATTCTACACATTAAAGGAGCTTTACCGTCTTTTCGTGTTTTGTTTTTTGATAGAATATAACGAATGTTAAATTTTAAATTTTTCATGGCTTATAGTATTAGAAAATTGGTTAAATAAATAGCTACCTTTAAAAATAAAATAGCTACCTTTTTTGCTACCTTTTTTTAAGGTAATTTATATGTTTAAGTGATAGAATAAAAAATGTAGTTATATAGAGAAGAAACTCAAAAAGGTATAAAATCAAAAAAGCCATCCAAATTCTGATAATTCAGAATGTTTGGAAAGCTTTTCATTGGTCTAACTACTAAACCTGCTACGAGTTACAAAGTCGCAGCGTAAACAACACAACTGTTTTTGATGCTTTTATTGGGCAAAAAAGCACCTCATTTCTGAAGTGCTTTCCCCAATCTTGCGGTCTGGACGGGACTCGAACCCGCGACCCCCTGCGTGACAGGCAGGTATTCTAACCAGCTGAACTACCAGACCGTTGCTTGATTGCGAGTGCAAATATAGGACGGAATTTTAATATTCCAAACCTTTTTTAAAAAAAATTTCATCTTTTTTTTAGCCAATTAGCCAAACCTTTGTTTTTCAACTAAATATGTGGTCATAATTTTTTGAAAATTTTCTCCAACCGCAACAGGAACGTACTGAATTTTATACTGCATGCAATTATTTTCAATCTTTTTAAAAAAAGAACTTACTCCTTTTTCATAATCTTCTTTTGTTTGATCAGTATATAAGTTGACGGTTTCACCAGTTTCAACATCAATAAACTTTCTAGGAACTCCATCATAGTCTAACTTAAGTTCTGATTTTTCATCATAAACATGAAACACAATTACTTTATGTTTGTTGTGCTTTAAATGCTGTAATGCTTTAAAAATTTCTTCTTCATTTGTATTTTGAAACATATCTGTAAATAACACCACCATAGAACGACGGTGCATTTTTTCAGCAATTTGATGCAAATAAGCAACCGTATCTGTATTTTTTGATTGTTTGGTGTTTTCTAAAACCGATTCTAGCTTATCTAAAAGCATACGATGATGACGTTCGCTTCCTTTTTCTGGTGCATAATATTCATATTCGTCGGAATAAACACTTAGACCAACAGCGTCACGCTGCTTTTTAAGCAAATTCATTAAAACCGCAGAAGCCAAGACCGAAAAACCTATTTTGCTTTCGTAAAAGCCTTGACTTGTCTTTAAAACAGGATAATGCATAGAAGAAGAGTTGTCGATAATTAAATGACAACGCATATTGGTTTCTTCCTCATAGCGCTTTGTATAAAGTCGGTCGGTTTTTGCAAATAATTTCCAATCAATATGCTTGGTGCTTTCGCCTGGATTGTAAATTTTATGTTCAGCAAACTCAGCAGAGAAACCATGAAACGGACTTTTATGCATTCCCGAAATAAAACCTTCAACCACTTGTTTTGCCAAGAGTTCAAGATGTTCAAAACTGGATATTTTTTCTAATTGATTTTCAATCTTCATCTCTCAAAGATAAACTGAAATTTTGTAAATAAAAAAGCCCAACATATGTTGGGCTTCATTTTCTTTTTCAATTATATGCTTTATTACAATAATGCGTCGATAGCATCTGTATATGTTTTCTTTGGAGCAACTCCAACTTGACGACCTACTACTTCTCCGTTTTGGAAAATTAATACTGTAGGGATGTTTCTTACTCCGTATTTTGCTGCAAATTCTTGGTTTGCATCTACGTCAACTTTTCCTACTACTGCTTTTCCTTCATAGTCAGCAGAAACCTCATCAATAACTGGTCCAACCATTCTACATGGTCCGCACCAAGCTGCCCAAAAATCTACTACTACTGGTTTATCTGATTTTAATACTACTTCTTCAAAAGTAGCATCTGTAATTGCTAATGCCATATCTTTTAACTTTTATGTTGTTTATTTATTAAAACAAAAATAGCTATTTATTTTTTAGGAACGCTAATAAATGAATTGCTTTTGCTTATAGTTCTATTTTAAAAAATGATACTAAAGTGATTTTAAAACCGCCAATAACACATCGCCTTTTAAACGAGTTCCGTAATTTGGGTTAATGTACATGAATTCAATTTCTTGCTTATCATTTAATACATAAACTGTAGGAACAGGAAGAAATCCAGGATTTTTACCTTCTGAATACTTATCTAACTTAGGCTTTTCTCTTGAGAATGCAATCCCAACTGCTTGAGAAAAAACCCCTTCGCTATCTGAATACAATTTGTACTGAAGTTCTTTTTTATCTAAGGTTTGTTTTAGAAAACTAGGCGCATCTGGACTAATTGCAATTACTTGATAACCTAAAGCGATAATGTCTTTTTCAATTTCTTGCATATCGGCCAATTGTGAATTACAATAAGGACACCAACCACCTCGATAAACTACAAGAACTGTCTTTTTATCAAGAATATCTTTTGTTTTTACCTCTTTTCCATTTGTGTCATGCAAAACTACATTTGGAATTTTTTCTCCAATTAATAACGGACTTACATTTTCTGCTTTATCTGCTATTTGTGCAAATGAAACAATAGAAAATAAAAGGGTTACGATTTTAAAAATATTTTTCATAATTCACTTTTTTATTTGATACAAAGTTCAACAATTAAGCCGAAACAGAATGTTAGCTGTATTACATTAATTCAATTTAAAATTAATTTGCATGCTTTCTAATTCTTGAAGCAGTTCATTTGAAATTTTAATTTTCAGCTTTCTACTTGGCATTACTAATTTTGTTACAACTTGAATTTCTTCTATTTCAGTTTCTAAAACTGCATTTTCTGTAGATTCGTCTTCTGCATCTGAAGATTCATCTTCTTCGCTTTCTACTACAACCTCAGAAGCAACTATCCTTTTGACTTTTTGAAGTTCCATTACTTCCATGGTAACTTGATGATCTCCTTTTGCTCTTGAAAACAAATCTTGAAGTGCAAAAACTAACTTTTCACTTAAATCAGCAACATTAAGTTGCAGAATTAATTTTTTAGCAAAAGTAGCTAACACATCTTGAAGCATTTTAACATCTATAAACTGCATTCTAGGATCTCCTTTTTTGCCTTCAGCATTTGTCCATCCTTCTTTGACAACAAGCTTTATAAAAGTAAAATTGTTTTGAATAAACATATGTCGAAACTTTAAATACTCTTCTCCAAATATTCTAAAATCGTAACTTTCATCGTAACCTTCTAAAGTAAACATTGCCCAACCTTTACCGTTTTTAGCGGTTCTGTGTTCTATTTTAGTAATGATCCCACCAATACTAATGTTTTTACCCACAAATGCATTCAAATCTTTTAAACTCTCTAGCTTCGTGTTGCAGAAATATTTCATTTCATATTTATAATCGTCAAGCGGATGGCCCGAGATATAAATACCAACAACCTCTTTTTCCTTGGCCAACTTTTCCATAGTATTCCATTCCTCACAAGGCGGAACAATTGGTTCTGGAATTTGTACATCAGATGCATCACCAAATAAACTTACTTGCGATGAGTTTTCGTTTTCTTGAAACTTAGCACCATACTTAACCGCTTTTTCTAAAAAGGTAATTCCGTCTCCTTCATCATGAAAATATTGCGCTCTATGTGTGTCTCCAAAACCATCAAAACCTCCGGCTAAAGCCAAACTTTCAAATGCTTTTTTATTTGCTGCTCTTAAATCAATTTTCTTAGCAACATCAAAGATGGATTTGTATTTTCCGTCTTTTCTATTTTGAACTATAGTGTCTACCGCATTAGCACCAACACCTTTTATTGCTCCCATTCCAAAACGAACGGCATAATCTTCATTTACGGTAAATTTATAATATGATTCATTTACATCTGGACCCAAAACTTGTAATCCCATTCGTTTACATTCTTCCATAAAGAAAGAAACTTGCTTAATGTCGTTCATGTTATTTGAAAGTACCGCTGCCATGTATTCGGCAGGAAAATGCGCTTTTAAATAAGCGGTTTGATAAGCAATCCAAGCATAACAAGTAGAATGCGATTTATTAAAAGCATAACTCGCAAAAGCTTCCCAGTCTTTCCAAATCTTCTCTAAAATTGTAGCATCGTGACCTTTTGCAGAAGCCTGTTCTACAAATTTTGGCTTCATTTTATCTAGAACGTCTTTTTGCTTTTTACCCATTGCTTTACGCAATACATCGGCCTCACCTTTGGTAAAATCAGCTAAAGATTGAGACAAAAGCATTACTTGCTCTTGGTAAACTGTAATTCCATAGGTTTCTCCTAAATACTCTTCACAAGCATCTAAATCGTATTTTATTTCTTCTTCTCCGTTTTTTCTTCTTACAAAAGAAGGAATATACTCCAATGGTCCCGGACGATACAATGCATTCATTGCAATTAAATCTCCGAAAACCGTTGGCTTTAATTCTTTCATGTATTTCTGCATTCCAGGAGATTCATATTGGAAAATACCAACTGTTTCTCCTCTTTGGAACAACTCATACGTTTTCTGATCATCAATTGGAAAAGTATCCGGATCTAAATCAATATTGTTTCTGTACTTAACTAACTTAACCGTATCTTTAATTAAGGTCAAGGTTTTTAGACCTAAGAAGTCCATTTTTAATAAACCTGCACTTTCTGCTACAGAGTTGTCAAATTGGGTAAGGTATAAATCGGAATCTTTTGCGGTTGTAACCGGAACGAAATTAGTAATATCAGAAGGTGTAATGATTACTCCACAAGCATGAACACCTGTATTTCGAAGAGATCCTTCTAATATTTTTGCTTGCTGAATAGTTTCTCCCGCTAAATCTTCACCGTTAGCAATGTTAATTAACTCTTGTACTTTTTCAAATTCTTCAGATCGCAATGCCTTTTTAACATCTGATTCATCTTCAGCAATAAAACGGGCTAAATTCCATTTAGAAGGCATCATTCCAGGAATTAATTTTGCAATTCTATCAGCTTCAAATAGCGGTAAATCTAAAACACGAGCGGTGTCTCTAATCGCCGATTTTGTTGCCATTTTACCATAGGTAATAATTTGCGCAACTTGTTTTTGTCCGTATTTTTCAATTACATAATCCATAACACGACCTCGGCCTTCATCATCAAAATCAATATCAATATCGGGCATGGATACACGATCAGGATTTAAGAAACGCTCAAAAAGCAAATCGTACTTAATTGGATCAATATTGGTGATTTTCAAACAATAGGCAACCACCGAACCTGCAGCAGAACCACGACCTGGCCCTACAGAAACATCCATTTTACGAGCTTCAGCAATGAAATCTTGTACAATTAAGAAATAACCCGGATAACCAGAGTTCGAAATCGTTAATAATTCGAAATCTAAACGCTCTTGAATGGCTGGTGTTATTTCTCCATAGCGCAGTTTTGCTCCTTCATAAGTTAAATGCCTTAAATATGCATTTTCACCTCTTACCCCACCATCTTTTTCATCTTCAGGGTTTATAAACTCTTCAGGGATATCATATTTTGGAAGTAAAACATCTCGGTAAAGCGAATAAATTTCGACTTTATCTACAATTTCTTGAATATTGGTAATTGCGTCTGGCAAATCAGCAAAAAGACTTTTCATTTCTTCTTGCGACTTGAAATAATATTCTTGATTTGGCAATCCGTAGCGATAGCCTCTTCCTCTTCCTATAGGGGTGGCTTGTTTCTCTCCGTCTTTCACACACAATAGAATATCATGTGCATTCGCATCTTCTTTATTTACATAATACGTATTATTAGTTGCAACCAACTTTACATTGTGCTTTTGAGAAAACTCAATTAAGGTTTTATTAACTCGATTTTCATCTTCTTGATTATGCCTCATAATCTCGAGATAAAAGTCATCTCCAAATTGTTCTTTCCACCAAATTAAAGCTTCTTCGGCTTGATTTTCTCCAATGTTTAGAATTTTACTGGGAATTTCTCCATATAAATTTCCAGACAAAACCATAATATCTTCTTTGTACTTTTCAATGACATTTCTATCAATTCTTGGCACATAATAAAATCCTTCTGTAAAAGCGATTGATGACATTTTTGCCAAATTATGATATCCCTTTTTATTTTTTGCTAAAAGAACAACTTGATATCCATTGTCTTTTATAGTTTTATCTAAATGATTTTCACAAACATTATATTCACAACCTACAATTGGTTTAATTTGACAATCTTCTGACTCTTCCCCAGCTTCAATTGCAGCCTCCATCTTAGCCTTAGCAGCTTTATTATGATTCATAACAGCACTTACAAAATGAAATGCTCCCATCATGTTTGCGGTATCAGTCATTGCAACCGCATTCATTTTGTTTTTTGATGTAGCCGAAACCAAATTAGGAATTCCAATTGTAGATTGAAGTACAGAAAACTGTGTGTGGTTATGTAAATGAGCAAACTTCGCGTCTTTTAAACCTTCTTTATCAGATTCTGAAATTGCAGTTTGCACACTCTCTTGTTCAACTTTTTGCAACTGTTTTCTAATTTGCTCAGAAGCTGCTTTTAAGTTGATATGTTTTAATCCAATAAGTTGAATTTCTTTTGGATGATGCTCTTTAAATCGGTTAAAGTAATCTGGCGTTACATCTAGCTCTTCTTTAGTAAAAACCTCAAGTTTGATTAATTCTAAAAAACATCGGGTTGTAGCCTCTACATCGGCAGTTGCGTTATGCGCCTCTGAAAAAGGAACTTTAAATAAGTACTCATGCAACTCTGTTAATGTAGGCAATTTGAATTTTCCACCTCTACCTCCTGGAAGTTGTAATAGTGAAGCTGTAACTTCTGTACAAGTATCCAAAACCGGCATTTCAGACATTTTTGAATGCACATTCATTCTGTGAAATTCACAACCCATAATATTTACATCAAAACCTAAGTTTTGACCCACAATAAACTTGGCCTTAGATAATGCTATATTGAATTTTTCAAGAACTTCGCTTAACGAGATTCCTTGATCCATTGCTAATTCAGTAGAAATTCCATGAATACGCTCTGCGTCATAAGGAATATTGAATCCTTCTGGTTTAACCAAATAATCTTGATGCTCAATAAGATTACCCATTTCATCATGCAATTGCCATGCAATTTGAATACAACGTGGCCAATTGTCTGTGTCAGTAATAGGAGCAGACCAGCTACGTGGCAATCCGGTGGTTTCAGTATCAAAAATTAAATACATTAAATTGATTGTTAAGCGTTAAGCAATAAAAGAATTGGAAATTTCAATAAAACAAAAATACATTATAAAAAAATGAGTCACAATTTTAGTTATCAACAGAAAACAAAAAAGCCGTTTTGAGGGTCTCAAAACGGCTTTATATTATATTAAATTTTTAATTATAATCCTGCTCCACTTACATTATAAAACACTCCATTTGAAAAAGTGATAACCTCTCCAGAACTATTTACTGCATTAAATTTAAAAGTCCCAGAATACTTTCCGTTATCAATTTCTTCAATCACAATTTCACCATTACTTTGTTGAGTATTTAATATCCTTACTCTTGCATTATTGTCTCCTCCAACGATACTTACTATATCTCCAGCAACATAACCGTCTCCTCTAGAAACTATAGAAACCTTTGTTATATTTCCATTTACATTAGTCTCAATTGCAAATTTTAATCCTGAACCTGAACCCGTAACTGGAGTAGTTTGAGAATTGTTAGAATTTGCATATCCTGTTCCAGCATTAACTATATTTGATACTTTATAAGCCGGACCTGAAAATAAAGATGTGTCATAGCTAGAAGAAAAATCCAAACCATCAAAATCGTAAGAAGCATAATTATCTTGATTAGTAGTTCCTAAATTATAGCTCTCAATATCATCAATTGATGTTCTAAGAACGATTGTCTCATATTGAGTGTATGCAGTTATTACAAATCTTCCATCTCCATCTATTGAGACTCTAGCATCTTTAGCCCTCCAAGTAGCATCATTAAATTTTGCTTGAAACGCAGGATTATTAGTCTGAATATCAGTTGTACAAGCAGATAATACTAGAGAGGCGATAAATAAATAAAATATATTTTTCATTTTTTCTTAAAATTTTCAAAATTCAATTAACAAAAATAATTTTTTAAAACTAAAAATAGCATATTTATGTAAAAATTATTTTAAAAATATTTTCTTAATGTAAATATAAATATCGTATATTTGCCGCCTTAATTAACTGAGGTCGTGTACCTCAAAATTTAATCATTAGATTATGTCAGTAAAAATTAGATTACAAAGACACGGTAAAAAAGGAAAACCTTTTTACTGGATCGTTGCAGCTGATGCACGTTCAAAAAGAGATGGTAAATTCTTAGACAAAATCGGAACTTACAATCCAAACACAAACCCTGCAACTATTGACTTAAATGTTGATAGCGCTGTTCAATGGTTACACAATGGTGCTCAACCAACTGATACGGCTAGAGCTATTCTTTCTTACAAAGGTGCTTTATTGAAACATCACTTAGATGGTGGAGTAAGAAAAGGAGCTTTAACACAAGATCAAGCAGATGCTAAATTTGCTAAATGGGTTGAAGAAAAAGCTGGAAAAGTTGATTCTAAAAAAGATGGTTTAAGCAAGGCGCAAGCTGACGCTAAAGCTAAAGCTTTAAAAGCAGAAAAGGAAGCGAATGACAAGCGTATTGCTGCACAAGCTGAAGCTGCTAAAGTTGAAGAGATTGTAGAAGAAGTAACTGAAGAAGTTGTAGAAACAGCTACTGAAGAAGCTCCAGCAGTTGAAGAAAACAACGAAGAAACAGAAGCTTAATTAAAAAATGTAATTATGCGTAAAGATGAATGTTTCTATTTAGGCAAAATTGCAAAAAAATTTAGTTTCAAGGGGGAAGTTCTAGCATTCCTAGATACCGATGAACCCGAAACCTATGAAAATTTGGAATCAGTTTTTGTTGAACTCAACAAAACACTGGTTCCATTTTTTATTGAAAAAAGTCATATTCATAAAAGCAAATTCCTTAGAATTAAATTTGAAGACTTTACTTGTGAAGAGGATGCAGACGCAATTATGAATTGTGAATTATATTTACCCCTTTCTTTCTTACCCAAACTTGAAGGCAATAAATTTTATTACCATGAAATTGAAGGCTTTAAGGTAGAAGACACGCGCTTAGGCGACATTGGTATCATTCAGCGCATTAATGACAGTAATGCACAGCCTCTTTTTGAAATTGAAAAAAACGGAATTGAAATCCTTGTTCCCTTAATTGACGATTTCATAGTTAAGATTGACAGAGAAAACAAGACAATACACCTAAATACCCCTGAAGGACTCGTTGATTTATACTTAGGTTAAATCTTAATTTCATGTCGTTTCAATTCAAACAATTTACTATAGAACAAGATCGTTGTGCAATGAAAATTGGCACCGATGCGGTTTTACTTGGTGCTTGGACGCCAATTCCTAAAAACTTATTTAGCATTTTAGATATTGGAGCCGGAACAGGCGTTTTAGCTTTAATGTTAGCCCAAAGAACTTCGGCCCAACAAATCGATGCCATAGAAATTGATGACCAAGCGTATGAACAATGTGTAGATAATTTCGAAAATTCAGCTTGGGGAGAAAGCCTATTTTGTTATCACGCAGGTTTAGATGAATTTCTTGAAGAAATGGAAGATGAATCTTATGACTTGATCATTTCAAACCCACCTTTTTATACAGACGACTACAAATCTAATACAGACAAAAGAAATTTAGCCCGATTTGAAGAAGCACTTCCTTTTGAGGAGCTAATTGAAAGTGCTGCCAATTTATTAAGTGAATTTGGAGTATTTTCAGTTATAATTCCTTTTAAAGAAGAAAAACGTTTCATTCAACTAGCGTCTGAATTTCAACTACACCCTTTTAAAACAACTCGAGTAAAAGGAAATGAAACCTCTGAAATTAAAAGAAGTTTACTAGCCTTTAAATGGGACGAACAAATTAATATAATTGATGAGTTAGTTATAGAAATAAAAAGACATCAATATACTAATGATTATATTGAACTTACAAAAGAGTTCTATTTGAAGATGTAATATTTTAGCCAAAACATATAAATTATAACATCTGTTCATTGATTTGTTAAAAATGTTTACTTACTTTTGTTCTTCAAAAAACAGATTACAATACATAACTGCATTATAATCATAACGATAAAAAAATGAAACCAGATTTATTCCAATCACCAGATTATTACCTTTTAGACGACTTATTGTCTGATGAACATAAATTAGTTCGTGACGCTGCTCGTGCATGGGTTAAAAAAGAAGTATCTCCAATTATTGAAGAATATGCTCAAAAAGCTGAATTTCCTAAACAAATTGTAAAAGGTTTGGGTGAAATTGGTGGTTTTGGACCTTATATTCCAGAAGAATATGGTGGTGCTGGTTTAGACCAAATTTCTTATGGTTTAATTATGCAAGAAATTGAAAGAGGTGATTCTGGGGTTCGTTCTACTTCGTCTGTACAATCTTCATTAGTAATGTATCCAATTTGGAAATATGGTAACGAAGAGCAAAGAATGAAATATTTACCCAAATTAGCTACTGGTGAATTCATTGGTTGTTTTGGTTTAACAGAACCAGACCACGGATCAAATCCTGGCGGAATGACTACGAATTTTAAAGACATGGGCGACCATTATCTTTTAAACGGTGCAAAAATGTGGATTTCAAACGCGCCTTTTGCTGATATTGCTGTAGTTTGGGCTAAAAATGAAGAAGGAAGAATTCATGGTCTTATTGTAGAAAGAGGAATGGAAGGCTTTTCAACTCCTGAAACACACAATAAATGGTCACTTCGTGCTTCTGCAACAGGTGAATTGATTTTTGATAATGTAAAAGTTCCTAAAGAAAATTTACTGCCAAACAAATCTGGATTAGGAGCACCACTTGGTTGTTTAGATTCTGCTCGTTATGGTATTGCTTGGGGAGCAATTGGAGCAGCTATGGATTGTTATGATACTGCTTTAAGATATTCTAAAGAGCGTATTCAATTTGACAAACCAATTGGAGCAACTCAGTTACAACAAAAGAAATTAGCCGAAATGATTACAGAAATCACTAAAGCACAATTATTAACTTGGAGACTTGGAGTTTTAAGAAATGAAGGAAGAGCTACTTCTGCACAAATTTCTATGGCTAAAAGAAACAATGTTGATATGGCAATTCACATAGCTCGTGAAGCAAGACAAATGCTTGGCGGAATGGGAATTACAGGAGAGTACTCTATTATGCGTCATATGATGAATTTAGAATCTGTAATTACTTATGAAGGAACTCATGATATTCACTTGTTAATTACAGGTATGGATGTAACAGGTTTCCCTGCATTCAAATAATTAAACAAAAAATAAATTTTACATAAAATGCTTCGTTATTTAACGAAGCATTTTTAATTTTGGAACACTATTTGCAAAACTAAACTTAAATAGATTTCGTAAATATATTAAAACATACTGTTATGAAAACCCAAACTATTAACCTCAGCATTCAAAAATATAAAGATGAGTTATTAAATCATACTTTGTATAATGAGATAAAAACAATTGACGACTTACATTGTTTTTTAGAAAATCATGTATTTGCGGTATGGGATTTTATGTCGCTCTTAAAAGCCTTACAAAGCAAACTTACTTGCACAACTACACCATGGATTCCTATTGGAAATCCTGAAACGCGTTATTTAATAAACGAAATTGTTGTTGCAGAAGAAACCGATATTGACTTAGACGGAAATCGAAAAAGCCATTATGAATTGTATTTAGAAGCCATGAAAGCTTGTGGAGCAAATACAACTCCTATTGAAAACTTCTTACAAGACGTTGTGGAAACAAGAAATATTTTTGTTTCAATTAAACAAAGTGAATTGCATTCCAATGTGAAAGAATTTCTAGACTTTACTTTTAGAGTTATAGAAGAAGGCGAAACACATCAAATTGCAGCTGCATTTACATTTGGAAGAGAAGATTTAATACCAGAAATGTTTACCGCAATATTAAAGAAATTTCAAGCTAATTTTCCAGATGTTGATTTATCAAAGTTAATTTATTATTTTGAAAGACATATTGAATTAGATGCCGATGAGCACGGACCAATGGCAATGAAAATGATTGATGAATTGTGCGGAAACGATGATAAGAAATGGCTAGAAGTAGAAACTGTTTCCATCTTAGCATTAGAAAAAAGAATATTATTATGGAATACTATTGAGGAGCAAATCCATAAAAAAGAATTGGTTCATTAAAATAAAAAGCGAGATGATCTTATCTCGCTTTTATATTTATTGTTCTGGTGCTATTTCTATTTCTAAACCTTCAAGGTCTTCTGTGAGATGGATTTGACAACCCAACCTACTATTTTCTTTTACATGATAAGCTTCCCAAAGCATGGCTTCTTCATCTGGGTTTCGTTCTGTTTTTAAAACATCGTTTAAAACATAACATTGACAAGAAGCACACATAGCCATACCGCCACAAATACCTATGGTTCCTTCTTCAGCTAATTCATATGAACGAATAAGCTCCATAACGTTCATATTCATGTCGGTTGGCGCTAAAACCTCATGCTTAACTCCGTTTCTATCGGTAATCTTTATTGTAACATCAGTCATTTATTAAAGGAATTAGGGATTAGTTTTTAGGAGTTAGGTTTTTATTCATAGAGTTTATTAAACCGTATAACATTTTTGAAATCTGATTTGTGTTGTCCAGAAGTGATTTAGACTGATCTATATTTATAAATTTAAGCCTTATAGCCAAGTATAACATTGAACGAACTTCGCTTACAGAACCTAATGAAAAATATAAAAATCTTGAAAAATCTGCGTTTGAACTTCTTTCAAAACCTTCAGCAATATTATTAGAAATTGAAACAGTGGCTCTTGAAATTTGATCTTTGAATGCAAAATCTTTACATTCTCTAAAAATAGAATAAATTTCAACCGCTAAATCTTGTGATTTTTGCCAAACGATTAAATCTTCAAACTTTTGAACAGCCATACTAAATCCTATTTCCTATCTACTAATTACTTAATTAATCTATCGCTTTTACTACTGCTTTTTCGGCTTCTTTTCTTGTTCCATCAAAACCATCAACTCCAGAAACAGTTGTGTATTTCAACACATAACGTTTTCCAGGATTCAATTTATTATAAACACTTTGACACATTAATGTTGCTTCATGAAAACCACAAAGAATTAACTTTAATTTTCCTGGATAAGTGTTTACATCTCCAATAGCATAAATTCCATCTATGTTCGTTTGGTAATCTAAAGCATTATTTACTTTAATGGCATTTTTTTCAATTTCTAATCCCCAATTTGCAATTGGCCCTAACTTTGGCGTTAGTCCAAAAAGAGGAATAAAATAATCGGTTTCAACATTCATTCTTGCTCCGTTAATTTCGATGTCGATAGATTCGATTCTTTCAGATCCACAGAACCCTACAACTTCACCTGGAGTTATTAATTTTATTTTACCCGAATTTTTTAATTCTTGTACTTTCTCAACTGAATCTAAAGCGCCTCTAAATTCATTTCTTCTATGAACTAAAGTTACCGAACTAGCAACATTTGACAAAAAAATACTCCAATCTAAAGCTGAATCTCCTCCACCAGCAATTACTATATTTTTACCACGGTATTTTTCCGGATCTTTTACAAAATAATCGACTCCACGATCTTCTTTTTCATAGAATTCAATATCTTTTAAAACAGGTTTTCTAGGTTCAAAAGTACCCAAACCTCCTGCAATAGCTATTGCTTTTGCTTTATGTTGTGTTCCTTCTTTAGTTGTAACTAAGAAAGTTTCATCTTCTAATTTTTCAATTGTATTGGCTGTTTCCCCTAAAGTAAAACCAGGTTCAAATTGTTTAATTTGCTCCATTAAATTGGTAACCAAATCACCTGCTAAAACTTCAGGGTAACCCGGAATATCAAAAATGGGTTTTTTAGGATACAATTCTGCTAATTGACCTCCTGGTTGCGGGAGAGCATCAATTATATGACATTTAAGTTTTAATAATCCTGCTTCAAAAACAGTGAAAAGTCCAGTAGGACCAGCTCCTATTATTAATATATCTGTTTCAATCATCTTTAAATTTCTTTACTACAAAACTATTAACCAGACCTATCAAATGAAATGATATTTATCAGTTAACAACTTAATAACTAAGCTATATTTTCTACTGTTTCTATTTGAGGTACAAACTTTTTAATTGTTGTTTCAACGCCAGCTTTCATAGTACTCATACTCAAACTACAACTTGTACAAGCCCCTTCTAATCGGACTTTAACATGTTTGTCGTCTATTACTTCTACTAATGAAATATCTCCGCCGTCTGAATTTAAAAAAGGACGAATTTCATTTAAAGCCTTTTCAATGTTTAATATGATTTCTTCTTTGTTCATGTTATTTTCCTTTAACGGCAGAACAACCAGCCATTGTTGTTATTTTTATTGCTTCAGAAGGAGGCAATGTTTCGTTTCTACTTACTGTTTCTGCAACTACGTTTCTTGCTAAATCTTCAAAAGCGGTTTGAATTGGAGAAGCTGTTTGTAATGCAGCTGGACGACCATAATCTCCTGCTTCACGAATACTTTGCACCAATGGAATTTCTCCTAAAAAAGGTACATTTAAATCTTCTGCTAAATTACGAGCACCTTCTTTTCCGAAGATATAATATTTATTATTTGGCAATTCCTCAGGTGTAAAATAAGACATGTTTTCAATGATTCCAAGTACTGGAACGTTAATACTTTCGTTAGCAAACATAGCAACACCTTTTTTAGCATCGGCTAATGCAACAGCCTGAGGAGTACTAACTACAACAGCTCCTGTAATAGGTAACGATTGCATAATAGATAAGTGAATATCTCCTGTTCCTGGTGGTAAATCGATTAACATAAAATCGATTTCTCCCCAATTGGCATCAAAAATCATTTGATTTAAAGCTTTTGCAGCCATTGGTCCACGCCAAATAACCGCTTGGTCTGGTTTAGTGAAAAATCCGATAGAAAGAATTTCTACACCATAACTTTGAACCGGTTGCATTTTTGATTTTCCGTCAATTTCAACCGATGTTGGTTTTGCTTGTTCAACATCAAACATTATTGGCATTGATGGTCCGTAAATATCGGCATCTAAAACACCAACTTTAAATCCCATATTTGCTAAAGTAACGGCTAAGTTTGCCGTAACTGTAGATTTTCCAACTCCACCTTTACCTGAAGAAACTGCAATAATATTACTGATTCCAGGAATAGCTTTTCCTTTAATTTGGTTTGGAACTTCTGGTTTTTCTGGAGCTTCAACTTTTATGTTTACTTTTACTTTTGCTTTTTCATACACTTTTTCGTGTATTACTTTCATGATGTCAACCTCTGCTCGTTTTTTAATATGCAAGGCTGGAGTTGCCAAAGTAAGATCTACTACTACTTCATCTCCAAATGTGATTACGTTTTGAACCGCACCACTTTCCACCATATTTTTACCTTCTCCAGCAACAGAAATAGTTTCTAATGCTTTTAATATTTCTTTTCTATCTAACTTCATTTGTATAACCTTGAAAAGTTGTGTTAACTTTATTTAAACTGATTTAAGATTGCAAAGATAAAGAATATAGTTGTAATGTAATAAAGTTACAAGTTGTAAAGTTTTGTGAAAGTTAACGGGTTGAATTTATAATATCTTATCATTAAAAGTCAGGCTCCCAAAAATATTTTTGGAAATCGACAATTTGGTTATCAACCACTTCTACACCTTCAGATTCTAATAGTTGTTGCATTAAATTAGTCCCGCCGAAATGATGCTTTCCAGATAAAAGACCTAGTCGATTTACCACTCTATGTGCCGGAACATCATCCATGTTATGTGAAGCATTCATTGCCCAACCCACCATTCTTGCAGAACGAGCAGCGCCAAGAGCTTTTGCAATTGCTCCATAGGAAGTTACCTTGCCATATGGAATTTGACGTGCTATTTCGTAAACACGCTCGAAGAAATTTTCGTTATTTGGATTTTTATTAATCAAAACCTAAGTATTGATTATTCTGTAAATAGATAGTATGGCAACAAAACCTGTAAAAGCAGCTAGAATAAAATAAATGTTATTAATTAAAACATCAGCTTTGTCTTCTATTTTTTTAAAGAAAACCGCATAACTATAAAAGATGGTAAAAGTTCCTAAAACAGCTGCAATTGAAAATACAATTATAGAAATTAATGAAAAATCAAACAGTTCTTTTGAAGCTAAAGTTAGGCTTGAAATGGCAAAAAAAGGAATAGCAAACATATTGAAACTTGCCATCATTAAACCGTAAACATATCGGTTTTGTTTTGATTTAATTTCAATTTCTTTCTTTGGTTTTTTAACTTGAAAACCTTTAAACAAAAAGGCAATGGTTAGCAATACAAAAATTACTGTTCCAAATTGTTTCAAAGTATTACTTACACCTGGATGACTATCTAAAAATTTAGCAAAATAAACTCCCGTAAAAGCTTGAATTAATACAATGGTTAGTGTTCCAAAAATAAACAACATTGCCGCTCTTTTATTTTCGGTAATACTAATTTTAGCCGCTAAAACATTTAACATACCTGGAGCAACAAACCCAACAAAGGCAACTAAATATCCAGCTATAAAATCTACAATTAATCCCATTTCGTTTTTTTACAAATTTATCTATCTCAAAGTTTTTAATAAGTAACGTTTATTACTTAATACGGAATTGAATATACGTAATAGCTTTATTAATCTCTAAATATTGTCCTTCATAAAAAGTTTGAATACTTGTAACTTCTTCTGGAGCACCTTCATTTTTATATACATTGTGATTTGCATAAATAACTTCATGACCAGCTCCGTGCAACAAACCAAGAGTATAACCGTGCATAAATTCACTATCTGTTTTCAAATGCATTAAACCATTTGGTTTTAGTACTTTTTTATAATTTTCTAAAAAAGTAGCATTTGTCATTCTATGCTTTGTACGCTTGTATTTTATTTGTGGATCTGGGAAAGTAATCCAAATTTCATCTACTTCATCTTTTGCAAAACAATGTTCAATAAGCTCAATTTGAGTACGAACAAAGGCAACATTACTCATGTTTTCTTCAATTGCAGTTTTAGCACCTCGCCAAAAACGAGCTCCTTTTATATCTATACCTATAAAATTTTTATTCGGGTTTAATTTAGCTAAACCAACCGAATATTCTCCTTTTCCACAACCTAACTCTAAAACAACTGGATTGTCATTTTTAAAAAAATCTGATTTCCATTTTCCTTTTAAGGGAAATTCGCCACTTACTACCTCTTCTCTACTTGGTTGAAAAACATTTGCAAATGTTTCGTTTTCTTTAAATCGTTTTAATTTATTTTTGCTACCCACTTCAATTTATTTTTGGCAAAACTACTAAAAATAAAGTTTTGATAATCTTTATATAACCTTATAAAGTAGAAAAAAATCTTTTTTTGTAAAAATTTTTATAGTGAAGAAACGAAAAGTAGAACTTGCTGTAATTTCCGATGTACATCTTGGAACATATGGTTGTCATGCAAAAGAATTATTAGAATATTTATCTTCAATTAAACCTAAAACACTTATTTTAAACGGAGATATCATAGATATTTGGCAATTTAGAAAATCGTATTTCCCTCAAAATCATTTGAAAGTTATCAAGAAAATAATATCAATGAGTTCTAAAGGAACTAAAGTGTATTACATGACTGGAAATCATGATGAGTTTTTGAGGAAATTTACCGATTTACACTTAGGAAATTTAAGTTTGCTTAACAAGTTGGTTCTAGATTTAGATGGCAAAAAAGCTTGGATATTTCACGGAGATGTTTTTGATGCTTCAATAACCCACGCAAAATGGCTAGCCAAATTAGGCGGTTGGGGTTATGATATTTTGATTTTAATAAACCGATTTATTAATTGGATTTTAGCAAAAATGAATAAAGAACCTTATTCTTTGTCTAGAAAAATAAAAAGCAATGTAAAATCGGCGGTAAAATTCATTACCAATTTTGAAAATGTTTGTACCGAATTAGCCATCGAAAACAAGTATGACTATGTGATTTGTGGGCACATTCATGAACCAAAAATGGAAGTTATAGAAAATGATAAAGGAAAAACATTATACTTAAATTCTGGTGATTGGATAGAAAATTTAACTGCGCTTGAATACAATAATAAAAAATGGAAACTATACAAACATGAACCACATAATTTAATTACCGAAGAAGACAATTTTGAATATGAAAATAAATTAGCTGAACAATTTATTTCTGTTTTAAAAAATTAAATTTGTAAAGAACATAATAAAAATGAAAAAAATTCTAGTAGCACCCCTAAACTGGGGATTAGGTCATGCCACAAGATGTATCCCTATTATAAATGGGTTAATTGACAATGGATTTGAACCCGTAATAGCATCTGATGGTGTTGCTTTAGAGTTATTAAAAAAAGAGTTTCCAAAGCTCATTTCATTTGAATTACCTTCTTATGATATTCAATATGCAGTAAATGGAAAAAATTTTAAATGGAAAATGTTTATCCAAATTCCTAAAATAATTTCAGCAGTTCGAAAAGAACAAAAAATAGTCGCAAAAATTATAAATGCTTATCATTTTGACGGCATAATTTCTGACAACCGATTAGGCGTTTATTCAAATGAATTACCCTCTGTGTTTATTACACATCAATTAAATGTTTTAACCGGAAGCACATCATGGTTAACAACAAAATTACACAAAAGATATATTCAAAAATTTAATGAATGTTGGGTTCCTGATGTTGAAAACAGTCCAAATTTATCGGGAAAACTAGGTCATACTTCAGAGAAAATTAAAAATGTAAAATACATTGGACCATTAAGTAGATTGTCCAAGAAAACTACACAAACTGTTTATGATTTGATGGTTCTACTATCTGGACCAGAACCTCAACGAACCATTTTAGAAGATAAAATAATTTCGGAACTAAAGAATTATAAAGGTAATGTTGTTTTTATAAAGGGTGTTGTCCAAAAAGAGCAAACCATAGAACAGATTGGTAATATTACCTATTATAACTTTATGGAGAGCCATGAAATTGAAACTGCTTTTAATGAAAGTAATTTTATTCTTTGTCGCTCTGGATACACTACCGTTATGGATTTGGCAAAACTGAATAAAAAGGCATTTTTTATACCTACTCCAGGACAATACGAACAGGAATATTTGGCAAATAAATTTAAAAAAGAAGGTATTATTCCTTCTTGCAAACAAGAAAATTTTAAAATAGAAAAACTAAATAAAATTGATTTATACAAAGGCTTTTCTAGCAATAACGAAAAAATTAATTGGGAGCAATTATTTGGCCTTTTCTAAAGTAAAAGAAAATTCAGAACCAACTCCAAACTCACTTTCAATATAGATTTTTTCATTATGCCCTTCAATAATGTGTTTTACTATTGCTAACCCTAAACCAGAGCCACCTTCACTTCTAGCTCCACTTTTATCAACTCTGTAAAAACGTTCAAAAAGCCTTGAAATGTGTTTTTTTTCAATTCCTTCTCCATTATCTGTTATTCTTACAATAACTTTATTATTTACTAAATTTTCTATCCCTACTTCTGTAGTCCCTCTTTTTTTTCCGTACTTAATTGAATTTACAACTAAATTAGTTACCACTTGCTGAATTTTTTCTTGATCGGCATATACTATAATTGGTTCAGAGTACTTTGTATCAAAAGTCAACGAAATGTCTTTTTTAGCAGCTTTCATCTCCAGTAATTCAAAAACATTTTGGACAAGAGTAACAATATCAAATTCAGTTTTTTCAAGATGAATTTCTCCTATTTCTAATTTAGTAATTAAATCTAAATCTTTAACGATATAAATTAATCGCTCAACCCCTTTCTCAGCTCTTTGTAAGTATTTTTCTTGAATGTTTTTATCATACATTGCTCCGTCTAAAAGTGTTGACAGATAACCTTGAACGGTAAATAAAGGGGTTTTTAATTCATGAGAAACGTTTCCTAAAAATTCTCTTCTATATTCTTCCCTAATCTTTAAAGTTTCAATTTCAAGTTTTTTATCTCTTGCAAATTTTTGAACTTCTTGAGATAGTGTTTTAAAGTCGGTTGTTATAGGTTGGTTTTTAAAAGAACTGTTTTCAAGTAAAGAAACATCATCGTATATTTTTTTTACTCTTCTATAAATGAATTTTTCAACCCTGAATTGTAAAACAAGAAAAGAAAACAAGAGTACAAAAAGTACAATTATTAATAAATAAAAATAATTTGTGTGGATTAAAAAATAATTGAACAAAAACAACAAAGCCATTACAAAAAGAGAAATGTAAATAGAGGACTTTATTGCAAACTTGTATGATTTTTTAAAATTAAAACTCATTAAAACTCAATTTTATAACCGACACCTTTAATCGTTTTAAAAAATTCGTCGCCAATTTTTTCTCTTAATTTTCTAATATGCACATCTATAGTTCTTCCTCCTACTACTACTTCATTTCCCCAAACTTTATCTAAGATTTCTTCTCTGGTAAATACTTTTCCTGGCTTAGAGGCTAATAAATAAAACAGTTCAAACTCTTTTCTTGGCAAAATTATTTCTTTACCTTCTTTAACAATTTTATATTCTTCTCTGTTTATTTCAATACCACCGACATTTAAGACATCCGAAGATTCAACAAAATCCTTAACTCTTCTCAACAAGGCCTTTACTTTACTTACTAAGATTCTTGGTTTTATAGGTTTAGGAATATAATCATCAGCGCCAGCATCAAACCCTGCCATTTGAGAATAATCTTCCGATCGAGCGGTTAAAAATGTAATTATTGTGTTTTGCAATTCAGGAAACTGTCTAATTTTCTCACAAGCTTCAATACCGTCCATTTCAGGCATCATTACATCCATAATTATCAATTGAGGCAATTCTGTCTTTGCTACTTGAATTGCTTCCCGACCATTTGAAGCAGTAACTATTTTATATCCTTCTTGAGATAAATTATAACCTACAATTTCCAAAATATCTGACTCATCATCGACCAATAAAATAGTAATATCCTGATTATTCATTTCTTTAAATTAAGATTTAATTTAGTAAAGATAAAACAAATAATAACTAAACAATTCACTTAACAATTATTTAATGTCTTAACCATATGATAACATAATATAAATAAAAGCATAACACGTGGTTAACAGTCTATTAATTTTATAGCAGTTTCTTTGCACCCAAATTAGAACACACAACATGAAATTTAATTCGTTACTTTTATTTTTATTATTTAGTCTTATTGGTTTTTCACAAAACGGAAGAGTTGCTGGAACAATTTTAGACAAAGAATACGACAATGAACCATTAGTTTTTGCAAACGTTCTTATCAAAGGAACTACTATAGGTACTTCAACAGATGATTTTGGAAAATATTCAATTTCTCTTAAACCTGGAAACTACACTTTAATTATAAATTATTTAGGTTACGAAACAAAAGAGTTTCCAATTACTATTAAAGCAAATCAAACTGTAACAATTAATCATACTCTTGAAGCAAGTGGTGTGCAATTAGAAGATGTTGTTGTTGTACATTCAATTACTAAAGAAAGTGAGTCAGCTTTATTAAATGAACAACAAAAGTCAGTTGAAATCAAACAAGCAATTGGAGCAGAAGAGATTTCGAAAAAAGGTATTAGCGATGTTGCAGCCGCAGTTGCAAAAACAACAGGTATTTCTAAACAAGAAGGATCTAGCAGTATTTTTGTAAGAGGATTAGGAGACCGTTATAATTCAACTACAATGAATGGTCTACCTCTACCCTCTAACAATCCGTCAAACAAAAACATCTCTTTAGATATTTTTTCTACTGATATTGTAGAATATATAGGTATCGACAAAACATATAATTATAGAAATTATGGTGATTTTGCTGGAGCAAATGTTGATATTGTTTCTAAAAATTATAAAGGGAGTGGAATAGTTGAATTAGGAACTGGAATGGGAATAAATTCTAATGCAATTACACAAAATAAATTTTACCTACAAGATGGTCCAAATTTTCACGGATTTAGCAATGAAGGAATACCAAGTAATCCTTTAGCTTCATATAATTTTAATACAAGTTGGGACAAACAAGGTCAAACACCAGTAAACAGTTCAATGTACTTAAGAGGTGGTGATTCTTTTAGTTTTGGAGAAACAAGCAAATTAAGTTTCTTTTTAAATGCTTCTTTTGACAATGGCTACACTTACAAAGAAGGTATACGAAGAGGTGGAGTTGAAGCAAGTCAAGGAATTGCCAAAAAAGATTTATATAGAAAATCTTATGACTACGCAACAAATTCTAACTTAATGGCTAACATTAATTACAAAATTAATAACAACCATAATTTAAGAATTAACTCAATGTTCATCAACTCTTCTTCTCAAAAACACGAAGAGTTCACAGGGGTTTTAGATATTTTTGACAACGCTACTGAAGGAGGTGGTTTTATCCGTCGTTCAACATTCGATAGAACTGCATTATTAGTAAATCAATTATTAGGTGAACATAAATTTGGAGAAAGAACAACTTTTGATTGGGGACTTTCTTATAATATGTTATCTAATGTAGTGCCAGATCGTATGCAAAACACTTTTACTCCAAGCGACCAAAGCGATCCATCATCTCCCCTAATTCCTTCAGACTTAAATCAATCTGATAATCATAGATTCTATCAAGACATGACAGATGATGAAGTTGCAGGAAACTTTACACTTTCATACAAATTTGGAAAAAATGATGATAGTTCCTATAAAGGGAAATTCATTGCAGGATATAGTGCACGTTATAAAGAAATTAATTTTGATGCAACTCAAATAAACATTGGAATAAGCAGAACTATTACTCAACCTAATATAGATTTAAATAACATTGACGGTTATTTTAATCAAAATAATTTTAATGCAGGATTATTTACCTTAAGAACTTTTAGAGGTGGCTTATCCTCTCCAAACGCTTTAGATCCACAAAACTTTAATGGACAACAAATAATTTCAGCTGGTTTTGGGGCAATTGAATACCAGTTTACTCCAAAATTATATGTAATTGCTGCATTCCGTTCTGAGTTTATAATTCAAGATATTTTTTATGACACGTCGTTAAAACAAGGAAAAACGTTATTTGACACAATGGAATATCTTCCTTCTTTATCAGCAAAATATGAGTTAACAGAAAAGCAAAATTTAAAACTTGCTGCAAGTAAAACTTATACCTTGCCACAATTTAAAGAAAGAGCACCTTTCTTATTTGAAGAAGTTGGACAATCTTATATTGGTAACCCAAGTTTATACAACTCAACAGATTATAATTTTGATTTAAAATGGGAATATTTCCCTAAAAATGGAGAAGTTATATCTTTAACAGGTTTTGGTAAATACATTCAAAATCCAATTAACGAAGTTACTATTGCATCTGCAACAAATGACATTTCTTGGGTAAACTCTGGTGAAAAAGCAATTGGAATAGGAGGTGAGCTTGAAATAAGAAAAAATTTAATAGCAAGAGAAAATTTTAGCACAAATAAGAACACAAATTTATCTTCTGGATTAAATATTTCATACTTACATACAACACAAGATTTGGATTCTGAAAAAGTAAGCAGAGAAACCGATGGACTAGGTGTAGCTTTTACAAATAATGACTCAAGATTAACAGGAGCGTCAGATTTATTAATAAATGCAGATATGAGTTTTAATAAAGACTTCTCAAAAGAAAAATCTTTAACCGCAACTTTATCTGGCTCGTATTTTTCTGACAGAATTGCTGCGTTAGGCGTAACTGGAAAAGGAGATCTAGTAGATAGTGAAGTAGTAGCTGTTGATTTCATATTAAAATTTAAATTCAACAAGAATATTGGGTTTGGGTTTAGTGCAAGAAACTTAACCGATCCAACTATTGAAAGAAAACAAGATATTCAAAATGTAGTAGTTGACTCTTACAAAAAAGGAAGAAACTTTAGTTTATCTATGAAATACTCATTCTAAACAACTTGTTAACATTCTGTAAATATTTAAGAGCAATTTCAACTGAAATTGCTCTTTTTTTTAATAATTGGTTAACATTAGCTTAAAACTTATTTCAAACTTCAAATCTATATTTGCATTATAAAATTAAACAACATAAAACAATGAAAAATTTATTTTTATCAACACTAGCAATTGCAGCTATTACCTTTACTTCTTGTTCAAGAGATGATGACAATTCAAATAACAATGGAGGATCAGTAACTATTAATGCTGCTGATTTCAAAGGAGAATTATTAAGTGGACAATCTGCAACTTTAAATCCAAATCTAGTTTACAACTTAACTGGTTCATTCATTGTAAGAGGAGGAGCTACTTTAACAATTCCTGCAGGTACAAGAATTGAAGCTACTGGAGGAACTTCTTCTTATATTGCAGTTGCACAAGATGGTTTATTATACGTAAATGGAACATCTACAAACCCAGTTGTTATGACTTCTGGAAATGCTGCACCTGCAACAGGAGACTGGGGAGGTTTAGTAATTTGTGGTAAAGCAAACACTAACAAAGGTGGGTCTACAGGTCAAACTGCAACTTCTGAAGTAGGTGATTTAACTTACGGAGGAACTGAAAACACAGATAGTTCAGGAGTTATTCGTTATTTAAGAGTAGAATATACAGGTGCTGCTTTTAACGGTGATAAAGAATTTAATGGAGTATCATTATTTGGTGTAGGTTCAGGAACAGTATTTGAATACATTCAAGCATACAAAAGTGGTGATGATGGTATCGAATTTTTTGGTGGAGCAGTAAATGCTAAATATTTAATCGCATTACATAGTGAAGATGATGCAATAGATTTCGCTGATGGATATTCTGGAACTCTTGAAAATGTTTTTATTAAAGACGTAGCAAAAGCTGGTGTAGAAGGTTCAAACAACGGGGATAATGGAGCTGCCACTCCAACTACAAATGTAACTTTAAAAAACTTTACAATTTTAAAAGGAGCTTTAGCTGGTTCAGAGCATGGAATGTACTTAAAAGAAGGTGCAGGAATGTGGGATTGCCAAAACATCTACATTGATGGCTTCACAAAAGGTTTAAAAATTAAAAACACAACAGATGATCCAAATGCAAATTCAAATGTTGATAATGGAAATATAACTTTTAACCCTATTTATTTTGGAGGTTCTGTTACAACTCAATCAGAATATGCAGGAGCAAATACAACTTATTTAACAGTAGATTCAAATACAGGAGCTGGAAACAGTGGTTCAAATCCGTCATGGGCGACAGGTTGGACAGCCGGTTTATAATTAGCTGAAAAATAAAAATAAAAACCCTAATTCGTTAGGGTTTTTTTATGGTATCATTTTTGTATTTATATATAAAAAATTCTTATCTTTACACTATATAACTATGCGAATGATAAAAAAATACTTTTATACTATTTTAATTTTTTCAGTTTTATTTGCTTTTGAGGGACATTCTCAAGTAAATAAATCGCAGGAACCTACTATTGAGGGGTTAACTATTTATCCTAACCCTGTTAATTCTGGAAAAATATATGTTACCTCTAAATCTTCACTAGATAAAAAAATTGAAATTTTTGATGTATTAGGCAAAAAGGTCTTAGAAACAACAACTTCAAACAAAGAAGTTAATATTTCTAACCTTACAGCAGGAATTTACATAATAAAAATTAAAGAAGGTGATAATTCAGCAACAAGAAAACTAATTGTCAATTAATTAAAGACATACCCCAAAATCTAAAATTAACCATTAAATAACAATCTCGTTATGCACGCATAATGAAATATTATTATCTTTGTACAATATTTAAAAAAACAAAAAAATGAAAAAACTTTACATTTTAACTTTATTATTCATTTCAACTTTGTCTTTTGGGCAAAATCTTGCTGTTAATGGAGACTTTGAAAGTTGGACCGTTGGTGTATTAGACACTTGGACATCTGAAGCAGGTACAATAGTAGAAGAAGAATCGGTAATTTTTAATGGCGGAGCTAAATCTGCTAAAATAACGGTTACTACTCAGACTCAAGGAAACACAGATTTTCAACAAACTATAAACGTAGTTGCAGGTGTAACTTATGACGTATCGGTTGATGTTTATCAGTTAGACAATGCTTCAAGAGCTAGAATGGTTATCAACAATGTTTTCGATGGCCCTTATTCTGACGACACAATGCTTAACCAATGGCAGACTTTAACTTATACTTTTGTTGCTGGTGCAACTGGACCTGTAACAATTGGCTTAAGGTTTTATGACACTGCTGCAAATTGGGCTGGTAATGGTAATCAATCGGTAATGTATATTGATAATTTTTCATTTGTAGCGCAATCAGCTCCTAGCATTGCAATTGTTAGTCCTATTGAAGGGTCAACAACATTAAACACAGATGTTGACGTTACATTAAGTGTTCAAAATTTTGCAGTTGCTACTGCAGGAATGGGAGATGGACACATACATTATACTGTTGATGCTGGTGGAACAGTTATGAAATATGACACTACTCCAATTTCTTTAACAGGATTGTCTGTAGGCCCTCACACGGTTTATGTTGAGTTGGTTGATGATTCACACACACCTATAGCTCCCGCTGCTAATGCTACAGTAAATTTCGAAGTTGTCGCTCTTAACACAATGGCAACAATCGCAGATGTAAGAAATGATGTTATAGCAAATGGAGCTGGTAAATTTTATGAAATTACTGGAGAAGCTATAGTAACTTATGCTAGAACTACGAGAAATCAAAAATACATTCAGGATGCTACTGGTGCTATTTTAATTGATGACAATACTAATGTTATCACAAATACATTTGGAATTGGTGATGGGATGACAGGATTAAAAGGTCAAACATCATTATTTAATGGCGTATTACAATTATTACCAATTGAAGACATAACTTCTTCATCAACAAGTAATACAATTACTCCTCAAGTAGTTACAGCCGCTGATATTACAGCAAGTATTGAAACTTATGAAAGTGAATTAGTTCAAATAAATGCCGCATCATTTACAACTGCAGATGGCATGCTTACTTTTACAACAAATAGCAATTTTAATCTTAATGATGGTTCAGATATTGCTTTTAGAACTATGTTTGCAGAAGCAAATTATATTGGACTAACTGTTCCTGTTGGAGCACAAAATATAGTAGTATTAGTAGCTGAATTTAATGGAACAGCTCAAGTTGTAGCTCGTAATGTGGTTGATATGCCTTTAGAAACAAGAGCTTTCAACGCAATTGACGGATTAACAATGTATCCTAATCCATCTAATGGAAACACATTATATTTTACTACTTCTGCAAATGCCGAATTAGACATTCAAGTATTTGACGTTTTAGGAAAACAAATTATTAATTCTAAAGTATTAAATAACGCTTTAAATATTTCAAATTTAAATCAAGGAATTTATATCGTTAAAGTTACTGAAGAAGGAAAAACAGCTACTAGAAAATTAGTAGTTAAATAATTCTAAAAAAATAAAACACAAAGAAAGCACTAACATTTAGTTAGTGCTTTTTTATTTTATAGCTTTGTAAAAAAATAGTTTGATTAATTCTAACGATATATTTACCATTTCAACTAAAAAGGAATTTGAGAAAATCGCCCTAAAGGTTTTCCGATTTCAATTTGATCATAATTTAGTATATCAAAAATTTTGTACTCTTTTAAATAAGAATAAAGAAAACGTAAAATCATTAATAGAAATACCCTTTTTACCCATTCAATTTTTTAAAAGTCATGAAGTATTAAGTTCCTCAGAAACTATTCAAATAACATTTACAAGTAGCGGAACAACTGGAATGCAAACCAGTAAACATTTTGTAACTGATATTTCTTTATATGAGCAAAGCTACAGAAACGCATTTTCTGAATTCTATGGCAATATTGAAGATTATTGTGTTTTAGCCTTGCTTCCATCTTACTTAGATCGAGAAGGTTCATCTTTGATCTATATGGTAGAAGATTTGATTCAAAGCTGTAACCATAAAGACAGTGGTTTTTATTTGAATAATTATGATGAGCTTATCTCAAAGTTAATTGAACTTGATAATTCAGGACAAAATGTAATTTTGATTGGTGTGACTTATGCTTTATTAGATTTGATTGAAATACATAAGTTTCAATTGAAAAACACAATTATTATGGAAACCGGAGGCATGAAAGGAAAAAGAAAAGAAATGATTCGTGAAGAATTGCATGAAATTCTTTGCAACGATTTTGGCGTTCCTGTTATTCATTCTGAATACGGAATGACCGAATTATTATCGCAAGCTTATTCTCTAGGAAATGGAGTATTTGAATGTCCAAATTGGATGCAAATTCTTATTAGAGACACTGAAGATGCATTAACCTATGTAAAAGAAGGAAAAACAGGCGGAATTAACGTTATTGACCTAGCAAACATTAATTCTTGTTCGTTTATTGCTACACAAGATTTAGGTAAAAAAAATCCCAACCATTCTTTCGAAGTGCTGGGACGTTTTGATAATTCTGACATACGTGGTTGTAACTTAATGGTTTTATAATTACTTTACTCTAACTACAAAATAATTTTTCTTTCCTCTTTGTAAAAGAATAAACTCATCACTTACTAAATCTTTAGTTGAAACTGTATATTCTTCAGCAATTTTCTCTTTATTGATAGAAATAGAGTTTTCTTTCAAAGCCCTTCTAACCTCTCCATTAGAAGCTAAAAAACCTGTTTTTTCATTTAAGAAAGCGATTATGTCTATTCCCGCTTCAATATCTGATTTTGAAACTTCAGCAACAGGAATACCTTCAAAAACATCTTCCAATTCTTTAACAGACAATGTTCTCAAATCAGACATGTCTTTACTAAAAAATGCACCTGATGAAAATATAGCTCTATCTAAATCATCTTGAGAATGCACCAAAATCATAACCTCTTCTGCTAATCGCTTTTGCAAAACTCTTAAATGTGGCGCTTCAGTGTGTTCGGCAATTAAAGCATCAATTGTTGCTTTATCTAAAAACGTGAAAATTTTAATGTATTTCTCAGCATCAACATCTGAAGTATTCAACCAAAATTGGTAAAATTTATATGGTGATGTTTTATCGGCACTTAACCAAATATTTCCACCTTCAGATTTTCCAAACTTAGAACCGTCTGCTTTTGTAATTAATGGACAAGTCATTGCGTAAGCTTTCGAACGCTCTTCATTGTCTACATTCATTCTACGGACTAATTCCGTTCCTGTTGTGATGTTTCCCCATTGGTCGCTTCCTCCCATTTGAAGTAAACAATTATATTCTTTATTCAAATGATAAAAATCGTAACCTTGAATTAATTGGTACGTAAACTCAGTAAAACTCATTCCTTCTCCACCTTCTTCACCACTTAAACGCTTTTTTACAGAATCTTTTGCCATCATGTAATTAACTGTAATTCTTTTACCAACTTCACGCGCAAAATCAATGAATGAAAAGTTTTTCATCCAATCGTAATTATTAACTAACATAGGTGCCATAGCATCAGTAGCTTCAAAATCTAAAAATTTAGAAAGAACCTCTTTAATCCCATCTACATTATGATTAAGAGTAGTTTCATCTAGTAAGTTTCTTTCATTAGATTTTCCAGAAGGATCTCCTATCATACCTGTTGCACCACCAACTAAAGCGATTGGTCTATGTCCATAATTTCTAATGTGTTTTAATAATATAATTGGCACTAAACTACCAATATGTAATGAGTCTGAAGTTGGATCAAAACCTATATAAACAGCTGTTGGCTCTTTTAATAGTTGTTCTTCTGTACCTGGCATAATATCATGCACGAGTCCTCTCCATTGTAATTCTTCAATTAAATTTTTCATTTCTATTATTAAATTTCGACAAAGATAAGAAATACAATAGCAATGACAATAAGCAAATTCAATGTCAATTTTAAATTTTAATTAAAAATCTATTTATCTTTACGAAATGATATTAGTAACAGGAGCAACAGGTTTAGTAGGTTCACATTTACTTGTAAAATTACTTCAAGAAGAAAAGAAAGTAAAAGCATTATATAGAAATGAAAAAAATATTGAAGCGGTTAAAAACGTTTTTAAATATAAAAATAGCATCCAATTATTTGATAAAATTCATTGGATAAAAGGTGATATAAATGACATTCCTTCTTTAAACATTGCTTTTGAAAATGTTACAAATGTTTATCATTGTGCTGCTTTAATTTCGTTTGACCCAAATGATGAAGAACTGCTTAGAAAAACCAATATTGAAGGAACAGCCAATGTTGTGAACTGTTGCATTGATTTTGGCATAAAGAAAATTTGCCATGTGAGTTCAATTGCAGCTCTTGGAGATACCAAAGAGAACGAGTATTCAATTACTGAAGAAACAGAATGGAATCCTGAAAAACTTCATGGTGATTATGCTATTTCAAAATTTGGAGCTGAAACTGAAGTTTGGAGAGCTCATCAAGAAGGAGTTAAAGCAGTAATTGTTAATCCAGGTGTTATTTTCGGTTATGGTTTCCCTTATCAAGGAAGTGGATTAATTATCGGAAAAGTAAAAAAAGGACTTCCTTTTTACACTAAAGGGAAAACTGGAATTGTTGCTGTTGAAGATGTAGTTAACTGCATGACTTTATTAATGAATAGTGATACAAATGGCGAGCGATTTACAGTAGTTAGCGAAAACACAAGCTTTAATTCACTTTTAAAAATGATTGCAAAGGGGTTAGATGTAAAACCACCAAGCATATATGCAAATAAATGGCTTACAAGTTTAAGTTGGAGAGTTGATTGGCTAGTTTCAAAAATTACTTTTAGGAAAAGGAAATTTACAAGAGCAACAGCAATTTCTTCTCACAGTATTGATGTTTACGAAAACTCCAAAACCATTAATGACCTAAATTATTCATATACCAATATGGAAGATTATTTAATTAATCTTGTACTGGAATATAAACAGCCTTAGACTCATCGTCACCCACTTTTTCACTTTTGGTTGTAACGTTTTCTAAGTTTTTTGTTTTTTGTTCAATTCTATCAATTACTTTTTTGTACATCTTATTATATAACTTTATATCAGCTGCATAATATTTATGATTTTGATAATAAGTAAGGCTATCTATTTTGTACTTCTCATAAATAAAACTATTTGTTTTTATATTATTTGAAGCCAATTTCTCTGGCACATATCCATCAGCTGCTTGCAACAATGCAATATCATATAAGATATCAACCATTACATCTTCTCCAAGTAAATTGTCTGGAGTAGGAACAGGGTTTTTATTACATCCGAGCAATGATAACAGAATTAATGAACAAAGTATTTTTCTCATAATTATTCTCTTTCAAAAAGCAATCTTTTTCCAGCTTTTAAGTTTTTTACTTTTCCATTTGTATAAACTAAATTACCATTTACGAAAGTATGCATAACTCTTGACTTAAAATTAGTTCCTTCAAATGGCGACCACCCACACTTATATAAAATATTGTCTTTATTTACGACCCAAGGTTGATGAGTATTAACAATAACTAAATCTGCAAAATATCCTTCTTTTAAAAACCCTCTCTTTTCAATTTTAAAAATCTTAGCTGGATTATGACACATTTTTTCAACTAACTTTTCAACTGAAATTTTTCCGTTTAAATGGTTTTCAAACATAGCTACTAAAGCATGTTGAACTAGTGGACCGCCAGAAGGACAATCTAAATATTTGTTTTGTTTTTCCTCTATTGTATGAGGCGCATGATCTGTTGCAATTACATCAATTGTGTCATTAAGTAATGCTTTCCAAAGAGCATTTTTATCAGCTTCTGTTTTTACCGCAGGGTTCCATTTTATAAAAGCACCTTTAGTATCATAGTCTTTATCTGTAAACCAAAGGTGATGCAAACATACTTCAGCGGTAATTTGTTTTTCCTCTAATGGGATTTTATTTGTAAACAGTTCCATTTCTTTTGCTGTTGACAAATGAAAAACATGTAATCTTGCTCCGGTTTTTTTAGCCAACTCTATTGCTTTTGATGAAGAAATATAACAAGCCTCTTCACTTCTTATCAAATGATGTTTGTTCATAGGAATATCATCACCAAATTCTTCTTTATACTTTTCTAAATTTGCCTTAATAGTTCCTTCATCTTCACAATGAACAGCAATTAGCATTTTTGTAGAAGAAAAAATTTTTTCTAAAACTTCTTGATTATCAACCAACATATTACCAGTCGAAGAACCTAAAAACAACTTTACACCTGCAACATTTCGAGGATTCGTTTTTAAGATTTCTTCTAAATTATCATTTGTTCCTCCCATCATAAAAGAATAGTTGGCATACGAAGTTTCACTAGCAATTATGTATTTATCTTCTAGCAACTCTTGTGTAACCGCATTTGGAACTGTATTAGGTTGCTCTATAAAGCTTGTAATCCCACCTGCAACAGCCGCACGGCTTTCTGATTCGATATTCCCTTTATGCGTTAAGCCAGGTTCTCTAAAATGAACCTGATCATCAATTACACCAGGCACAAGATAATTCCCTTCAGCATCAATAACAGTAACATCTGATGATTTTAAACTAATTGATTCGGCAATTTCTTTAATGTATTCATTTTCAATTAACACATCACCTTCAAAAATCACTCCTTCATTTACAATTTTCGCATTCTTGATTAAAAACTTACTCATTATATTGTATTAAATATTTTTTTTATTCTTAATAGTATAACTCCAAAAACAGCTTCTCTTATAATTGAACCACTCATTTTAGACTGTCCTTTTGTTCTATCAGTAAAAATAATAGGCACTTCAACAATATTAAACTTTCGGATAAAAGCTCTATATTTCATTTCTATTTGAAACGCATATCCAATAAATTTTATTTTATCTAGTTTAATTGTTTCTAGAACAATTCTCCTATAACAAATAAAACCAGCGGTGGCATCATGAATTTTCATACCTGTAATTAATTTTACATAAACTGAAGCAAAATAAGACAATAAAACTCTGCTTAAGGGCCAGTTCACAACATTTACCCCTGTAGAATACCTTGATCCAATTGCAACATCGGCACCATCTACACATGCTTTATATAGTTTCACTAAATCTTTAGGATTATGAGAAAAATCGGCATCCATTTCAAAAATATATTCATAATCTCTTTCTAATGCCCATTTAAATCCGTGAACATAAGCGGTTCCTAAGCCAGATTTTTTGGAACGAATCTCAATAAAAAGCTTATTCTCAAATTGTTTTTGTAATTCAACTACTTTTAAAGATGTACCATCAGGAGAATTATCATCAACAATAAGAATATGAAAATCAGTCTTTAACAAAAAGACAGCGTTTATTATCGCTACGATATTTTCAATTTCATTATATGTTGGAATTACAACTATCCCTTTTGACATTTTTTAAAAATTTAAGTGACACAAAAATAAACTTTTTAGGCGGTTTATATCTTAATAAAATTATAATAATAGTAATGAATAGATTTTTTGTAATTTTACCTCATTATTATGGAAATAAATTACCAAGAAAGAATTTTAAACTATACCGATTGGGCGACTATATTATTCGCCTTAAGTATCTTTATTATTGCATTAAACAAGTCTGTTTTTCAGGTAAGATTTATAGAGTTCATGCGATTAGGAATTTCTGACAAATACACTAAGATTTATAAAGATAGCAACAACATGAATAGTGGTTTTACTATATCTATGTTTCTAGTTCAATTAATTTCTTTTTCTTTTTTTATTTTATTACTATTGAGTCATTACAAATATTCTACAAAAGAAAACATCATTATTTTTATTCAAATCATAACTTTTTTAGGCGTATTCATACTTTCAAAATACTTAATCGAAAAAATTATAGCCACAACTTTTAAAATTGAGAAGTTTGTAGACCAATTTAATTTGCTAAAAGTAAGCTATAGAACATATTTTGGCGTATTATTATTACCTATAAACTTAGTTTTATATTACAATTCTTTTAACGAAAACTGGATTTATCTGTCATTATTGCTGATTTTAATAGGTATTAATGTGATAACATATTTTATTACATTAAAAATTTATCAAAATGCAATTGTAGGCAAATTGTTTTATTTTATTTTATATCTTTGCACTCTTGAAATAGCACCATACTATTTCATGTACAAATGGATTATAAAAAACTAAAGGAAGAAGAAGAATATGTCAAATTTGAAAGTGAAAACAATTCTAGTTTCACAACCAGAGCCTAAAGTAGAAAATTCTCCTTATTTTGAGCTTCAAAACAAACTGAAGGTTAAAGTTGACTTTAGAACGTTTATTCATGTAGAAGGAATTTCTGCAAAAGAAGTAAGAGCACAAAAAATAGATTTAAGTAAGTTTTCTGCAATAATATTAACAAGTAGAAATTCAGTAGACCATTTTTTTAGAGTTGCTGAAGAAATGAGATATAAAATCCCTGAAGACCTAAAATATTTTTGCCAATCAGAAGCTGTTGCTTTTTATTTACAGCGTTATGTTGTTTACAGAAAAAGAAAAATATATGTAGGCCAAAAAGATTTTATTGATTTAGCTCCACTCATAAAAAAATACAAAGACGAGGCATTTTTATTAGTTGCCTCAGATCAGTTAAATGCAGATGTACCATCTACTTTAAATGAATTAAAAGTTAATTGGACAGAAGGAGTATTTTACAAAACTGTAGTTAGTGATTTATCTGACTTAAAAGATGTTTATTATGACATTTTAGCGTTTTTCAGCCCTTCGGGAATAAAGTCATTATGGAAGAACTTTCCTGATTTTGAGCAAAACAATACAAGAATTGCAGTTTTTGGATCAACAACTCAAAAAGAAGCACTAGATAGCGGATTAAGAGTTGATATCATGGCGCCATCTCCTGGCACACCTTCAATGACTGGTGCTTTAGAAAAATACATTTTAGAAGTAAATAAAGGAAAATAACCTTTTTAAAATATACAAAATAAAAAAAGCTCTGCAATACAGAGCTTTTTTTATTTGTTTTAATATTGATTAAGAACTTGGACCAGCTTTAACTAAGCTTTTACCTTCTTCATTATCTGTATATTGTTCAAAATTAGCAACAAAACGGTTTGCTAAGTCTTTCGCTTTAGTTTCCCATTCTTTAGCATCAGTATAAGTGTCTCTTGGATCTAATATTTGAGCATTTACTTCATTTAAAGAAGTTGGCACTTCAAAATTAAATACAGGAATAATTTTAGTTTCAGCTTTTTCGATTGAACCGTCTAAAATTCTGTCAATAATCGCTCTCGTATCTTTAATAGAAATACGTTTTCCTGTTCCGTTCCAACCTGTATTTACCATGTATGCTGTCGCATTGTTTTGCTCCATTTTCTTCACTAACTCTTCTCCGTATTTTGTTGGATGTAGAGACAAGAAAGCTTTTCCAAAACAAGCAGAAAAGGTTGGTTGAGGCTCAGTAACTCCTCTTTCAGTTCCTGCTAATTTAGCAGTAAATCCAGATAAGAAATAATACTTAGTTTGTTCTGGAGTTAACTTAGAAACTGGAGGCATAACACCAAAAGCGTCCGCAGTTAAGAAAATTACCTTTGTTGCATGACCTGCTTTAGAAACTGGCTTTACAATATTTGCAATATGATTAATTGGATAAGAAACTCTTGTGTTTTGAGTTGCAGAACCGTCTGTGAAATCAATTTTACCATTTGCATCTACAGAAACATTTTCCAACAAAGCATCTCTTTTGATAGCTCCATAAATATCAGGTTCGTTTTCTTTACTTAAATCGATTGTTTTTGCATAACAACCTCCCTCGAAATTAAACACTCCATCATTATCCCATCCATGCTCATCATCGCCAATCAACTCACGTTTTGGATCTGTAGATAATGTTGTTTTTCCAGTACCTGATAAACCAAAGAAGACAGCTACATCTCCATCCTTACCTTTATTAGCAGAACAGTGCATAGATGCAATACCTTGTAACGGTAAATAATAGTTCATCATTGAGAATAAACCTTTTTTCATTTCACCACCATACCAAGTCCCACCAATTAACTGTACTTTTTCAGTCAAGTTAAAAGCAACATATACTTCTGAGTTTAAGTTATGTTTTTCGAAATCTTTAAATGAAGTTTTTGAACCATTCATTACAACAAAATCAGGTTCTCCAAAATCTTCTAATTCAGCAGCAGTTGGCTGAATAAACATGTTTTTTACAAAGTGAGCTTGCCAAGCAACCTCCATAATGAAACGCACTTTTAATCGAGTGTTTTCATTTGCACCACAAAATGCATCTATAACAAATAATCTTTTTCCTGAAAGCTGACTAACCGTTGTCGCCTTTAATGCGTTCCAAGTATCAGTTGAAATCGGCTTATTATCGTTTACCGCTTTATCTGATGTCCACCATATTGTGTCTTTCGTAACATCATCTTTAACTATATATTTATCTTTAGGAGAACGTCCAGTGTAAATACCTGTCATTACATTTACTGCACCAAGTTCAGTTAAGTGACCTCTTTCAAAACCTTGTAAATTTGAACTCAACTCTTCATTATAAAGAAAGTCGTATGATGGATTATAAACTACCTCAGCGACATCTTTAATTCCATATTTCTCTAACGATATTGTTTTCGTTGTTTGAGTGTGATTATTCATACTATTTTAGTTATGTTGTTTGTGTATAATAAAACGCAAAATTATAAATTAAATTTTAGAAACCATTGTTAATTAGTGTTTTTTACGATTGTTATATAAAATAAATACACCCAAGATGCAATTAAAAACAATCCTCCAACAGGTGTTAATGGACCCAAAAATGACGTTTTAATTTTTGTTACCGTACTCGTTGATAGTAAAAAAATTGAGCCCGAAAACAGTATTACCCCAACAAGTACTAGACACATAATAATTGTTTTCTCTTTTTGTGTAATAAAATTTAAATTCGCAATAAATAACAAAAAAAGCGCATGATACATTTGGTACTTAACCCCTACCTCAAAAGTACTAAGTTGTGATTCTGTAAGAACTTTTTTTAAAGCATGTGCTCCAAAAGCACCTAAAACAATAGTTATAACACCAAGCAAAGCGCCAACTAAGATCAATTTCTTCTCCATTTTGTAATTTATTATAACAAATATAGCATTTTCTTTTTATGTTAAAAATCATAATAGTTTAAAATTACTTTTAATAAATATAACAATTTATTACCTTCGTATTATATTTACAACCAACCCAAAATGAGAAACATATTAGTCATAGGAGCAGGTAGATCTGCTTCTTCTTTAATAAAATACCTACTTGACAAATCAACTACCGAGAATTTAAAAATCGTTATTGCTGATTTATCTATTGAATTAGCAAGAAAGAAAACAAACAATCACCCAAATGCAATCGCAATTGCATTTGATATTTTTAATGCTGAGCAAAGAAAAACCGAAATTCAAAAAGCAGACATTGTTGTATCAATGCTGCCTGCTCACATGCATATTGAAGTAGCAAAAGATTGTGTAACTTATAAAAAACACATGGTTACCGCTTCATATATTAGCTCTGCAATGCAAGATCTTGATGAAGCTGCAAAAGAAAACGGTCTTGTTTTTATGAACGAAATTGGTCTTGATCCTGGAATCGACCATATGAGTGCCATGAAAGTAATTGACGAAATTCGTGCGAAAGGCGGTGAAATGATTTTATTTGAGTCATTTTGTGGTGGATTAGTAGCCCCAGAAAGCGACAACAACCTTTGGAATTATAAATTTACTTGGAATCCAAGAAATGTAGTGTTAGCTGGTCAAGGCGGTGTTGCTAAATTTATACAAGAAGGAACTTACAAATACATCCCTTACAACAAACTATTTAGACGTACAGAGTTTTTAGAAGTTGAAGGTTTTGGGAGATTTGAAGCTTATGCCAATAGAGATTCTTTAAAATACAGAAGCGTTTATGGCTTAGATAACGCACTTACTGTTTATAGAGGAACCGTTAGAAGAGTTGGGTTTTCTAGGGCTTGGGATATATTAGTTCAACTAGGAATGACTGATGATTCATATGTAATTGACAATTCTGAAGAAATGTCATATCGTGATTTCACAAATTCTTTCCTTCCTTATCACCCAACTGACATTGTTGAAATAAAATTACGTCATGCACAAAAAATTGATCAAGATGATGTCATTTGGGACAAATTAGTAGAGTTAGACTTATTCAACCCAAATAAAAAAGTAGAACTTGTAAAAGCTACTCCTGCTCAAATTTTAGAAAAAATACTAGCAGAAAAATGGGTTTTAAAAGAAGATGATAAAGACATGATTGTAATGTATCATAAATTTGGTTACACTTTAAATGGTGAAAACAAACAAATTGACGCTACAATGGTTTGCAAAGGAGATGACCAAACCTATACTTCTATGGCAAAAACAGTTGGCTTGCCTGTTGCAATTGCTACTTTAAAAATATTGAATGGAGAAATTAAAACTCCTGGTGTTCAATTACCAATTACTAAAGAAGTTTACAGCCCTATATTAAAAGAGTTAGAAGATTATGGTGTGATTTTTAATGAATATGAAACACCTTATCTAGGCTACAATCCTGATAATGTAAGCAGTTAAAAATAGAAAAACAGAATTAAAGCCTTGCAACGCGCAAGGCTTTTTTTGTTTATTTTTAAAACCAAAATAAGTATATTTACTTCAAACTAAAACTCCATGAAGACAAATCAATTACAAATTGAAATAGACGGAATAGATAAAGAAATTTTACGAGACTTAATGGAAGATGCTCGTAAGCCCATTTTACAGATCGCTAAAAAAATTGGAATCTCGGGAGCAGCAATTCATCAACGTTTAAAAAAATTAGAACAAGCTGGTGTAATTTCGGGATCTAAATTTGTTGTTGATGTAAAAGTATTAGGATATTCTACCATGGCATTTGTAGGTGTTTATTTAGACAAAGCTATGAGCAACCCAGAAGCTGTAAGAGAACTAAAAAAAATTCCAGAAGTTTTAGAATGTCATTACACCACAGGAAACTGGAGCATCTTTATAAAAATTATCTGTAAAGATAACGAGCACTTAATGCAGTTGCTTAACAAAAAAATTCAAGCCATAAAAGGTGTTTCTCGTACGGAAACTTTTATTTCACTAGACCAACAAATTGATAGACAAATTCAACTATAAAAAAAGCCGTTTGACAACATCAAACGGCTTTTTGCATCTATTTATAATAAATTATCTTCTATTCATGTAAATCATTACATAATACAACAACGTCCCAATAGAACCTAAAGCAGCAACAACATAAGTCCTTGCAGCCCATTTTAAAGCATCTTTTGCACCATCGTGTTCTTGTTGAGTTAACATTCTTTTGTTTTCTAACCAAGCTAACGCCCTATTACTTGCATCATATTCTACAGGTAAAGTAATTACCGAAAAAAGAGTTGTAGCAGCAAAAACAACAATTCCAACTAATAATAATTGAGGAAAAGTATTGATTAATAAAATTCCTGCTAATAAAATCCATTGCACAAAACTAGAAGCTACTTGTACAACAGGCACTAATTTTGAACGCATTGTTAACCAACTATATGCCTGAGCATGTTGCACTGCGTGTCCCACCTCATGAGCAGCAACTGCAGCTGCAGCAGCATTTCTTTGATTATAAACTGCTTCACTTAAATTTACCGTTTTATCTGCAGGATTATAATGATCTGTTAAACGTCCTGGTGTAGATATTACCCTAACATCTCTTATTCCATTATCGGCAAGCATTTTTTCGGCAATTTCCGCACCACTCATTCCGTTTTGCAAATGCAATTTTGAATAATGTTCAAACTTACTTTTTAGCCTACTGCTAACCAACCAACTGGCCAACATAATAGCACCAGCCAAAATCATATAACTCATTCCCATATTTTCTAAATTTTGAATTTAAATTTACTAAATAAACATCAAATTACATTCCATTTTTTTAAAATGACATTTTGACGCTTACTAATTTGAATTTGGTTTCATACCTTTATTTACATCCATAACTGGTAGCAAACCATTTGAAGGAACATAAATAATTTGTGGTAAATCTCCTTTATCTGCAATTTTTTCAAGGGTTCTGATAAACAAATACTGATTGTAAGTTTCACTTAATGTACCGTTTTCTAACTTCATAGCTTCAGCCATTCCTTTGGCTCTCTCAATTTCTGCTTGAGCGTTTAGTTTTTCTGCTTCTAACTTCGCTTTAGCTTCTTCTACTAAAATTCTTCTATTTTGTTCTGCTTTTGCCATTTCAGCTTTTCCTGCCATTTCTTGCTGCCAAACATTATATCTTGGTAAACCAAACATCATTGAAGCAATTAAAATAAAAACAAAAATTACAATTCCAAATATTAAACCTGTATAGTTTCTTCTCATTACAAATTATTTAAATTATACTTATTATACGTAAAATTTTAAAAAAGTTACAAAAAAACCCAAACTCTTATTTGAATTTGGGTTTTTAGTGATGTTATTTCGATAAAAAGGCTTTATCCTACCAAGTTAATAATCTTACCTGGCACAATAATTACTTTATTTGGTGTTCTGCCCTGTAATTGTGCCTGTGTTCTTTCGTCAGCCATTACAATTTCTTCGATTTGTTCTTTGGTTAAATCTAAAGGCAATTTCATTGTAAAACGCATTTTTCCGTTGAAGGAAACAGGGTATTCTTTTTCACTTTCAACTAAATATTTTTCTTCAAAAATTGGAAAATCTACGGTTGCAATTGAGCCTTCGTGACCTAATTGTTTCCATAATTCTTCAGCAATATGTGGTGCATAAGGCGACATTACAATTGCTAATGGTTCTAAAATGGCCCTATGATGGCATTTTAATTGTTGTAATTCATTTACACAAATCATAAATTGTGAAACCGAAGTGTTAAAAGAGAAATTCTCGATATCTTCCGTTACTTTTTTGATGGTTTTGTATAGCGACTTGTACATTTCTGCTGTTGGTTCGTCATTAGTAACATTCAAACCGTTATCATCAAAATACAAACGCCATAGTTTTTTTAAGAAACCGAAAACTCCTGTAATTCCTGCAGTGTTCCAAGGTTTTGCTTGTTCTAATGGACCTAAAAACATTTCATACAAACGTAAAGTATCCGCTCCATATTCATTACAAATTTCATCTGGATTGACTACGTTGTATTTTGATTTAGACATTTTTTCAACCTCACGACCAACGATGTATTTTCCATCTTCTAAAATGAATTCAGCATCTTTATAATCTACATATAATGGATGATTTTTGAATTTTTCAATATCTAACTCATTAGTCACGTCATTTATAACCGTTAAATCAACATGGAGTGCTTGAACTTTATATTCTAACCCGCTTTCTAATTTATCGTCATCAAATTTTATATTACCTAATTCCTTAAGCTTACTTCCTTTGATAATATTTTCTTGTAATGAAAACATATTCTTTGAAACAAAGATTGGCTTTTTATTCAAAGTATGAACTCTATAAACAAAAGCACTCATTCCCAAAATCATTCCTTGATTGATCAACTTTTTGAATGGTTCTTCTGTTGGAGCAAAACCTCTATCTTTTAAGAATTTGTTCCAAAAACGAGCATATAATAAATGTCCGGTTGCGTGTTCGCTTCCTCCAATGTATAAATCTACATTTTGCCAATAGTCTAAAGCTTCTTTGCTTGCAAATTCTTCTTCATTGTGTGCATCCATATAACGCATCCAATACCAAGAAGAACCCGCCCAACCCGGCATCGTGTTCAATTCTAAAGGAAACACACTTGTGTTATTTATTTTTTCATTACTTACTACTTGATTTGCTTCACTATCCCAAGCCCAAACCGTTGCATTCCCTAAAGGCGGTTGTCCGTCTTCTGTTGGTAAATACTTTTCTACTTCTGGTAGAGCTATTGGTAAATATTTTTTGTCAATCATTTGTGGTAAACCGTTCACATAATAAACAGGAAAAGGTTCACCCCAATATCTTTGTCTCGAAAAAACAGCATCGCGCAAACGGTAATTTGTTTTTCCGTTACCTTGTTTTATATTTTCTAAAGCTTCAATCGCTTTTTTTGTTCCTTCTTTGTACCCTAAACCGTTTAAGAAATCAGAATCTACTAATTTAAAACCTTCTTTTGCTCCAAAAGCTTCTTCCGAAATATCTTGGTCGAAAATGTTTTTGATTACAGGCATTCCGTTAGTTCCTTTGAAGAAATTCGCGAAAGCATAATCACGTTCATCACCACAAGGAACTGCCATAACTGCACCTGTTCCGTAACCAGCTAAAACGTAATCTCCAATCCAAACTGGAATTGGTTCTTTGGTAAAAGGATGTTCGGCATAAGCACCAGTGAAAACTCCAGAAATGGTTTTAACATCAGCCATTCTTTCTCTTTCCGAACGTTTTGCTGTTGCATGAACATAAGCTTCAACGGCTTCTTTTTGTTCTGGAGTTGTGATTTTAGCTACTAAATCGTGTTCAGGCGCTAAAGTCATAAAGGTTACTCCGAAAATGGTGTCAGGTCTAGTCGTGAAAACATCAATTACTTCATTGTGATTTTTCACGTTGAAAGAAACCATTGCTCCAACTGATTTTCCAATCCAATTACGTTGCGATTCTTTTAGCGATTCTGTCCAATCGATTTCATTTAAACCTTGTAATAAACGTTCGGCATACGCTGAAATTCGCATTGACCATTGGGTCATTTTTTTACGAATTACAGGATGTCCTCCTCTTTCTGAAACTCCGTTTACAATTTCATCATTAGCCAAAACTGTTCCCAGTCCTGGACACCAGTTTACTTCAGTTTCAGCTAAATAAGTTAATCTATATTGTAATAGTATTTTTTGTTGTTCTTCTGATGAAAATGCATTCCATTCATCAGCTGAAAATGGAGTTATGTTATCATCACAAACTGCATTTACATTAGCATTTCCGTTTTTTTCAAATTCTTGAATTAAGGTGCAAATACTTTCTGCTTTATTGGAAGCATTATTGTACCAAGATTCAAATAATTGAATAAAAATCCATTGTGTATGTTTGTAATAATCAGCGTTTGAAGTACGAACTTCACGACTCCAATCAAATGAAAATCCGATTTTATCTAATTGTTCTCTATAACGAGCTATATTTTCTTTAGTGGTTTTATCTGGATGTTGTCCGGTTTGAATGGCATATTGTTCAGCAGGCAAACCAAAAGAATCATAACCTTGTGGATGCAATACATTAAATCCTTTGTGACGTTTGTATCGAGCTACAATATCAGAAGCAATATAACCTAATGGATGACCAACATGTAAGCCAGCTCCAGAAGGATAAGGAAACATATCAAGTACATAGTATTTAGGTTTTTCTGATTTATTAGTAGCAGCAAATGTTTGGTTTTTTGACCAATATTGTTGCCAATTGGCTTCGATTTCGTTTGGATTGTATTTCATTTCTTAGTTTACAGTTTACAGTTTACAGTTTACATTTTTGCGTTGAAATTAAAAAATCTGTACAAAAATGAAACAACAAACCTGAAAAATTCAGTTGCAAATTTACATTTTATAATACTAAAGTTAAAACTTTGTTGTTATATTCTATGTAAACAAAATATCTTTAGTATTTTTACAGCTTAATTAATTGTACACTATGGCATCATCGTTTGAAAATTACAACAAGAGAAGACTTGTTTCTTCTTATTTTTCTGTAGTTTTAAGTATTTTCTTGGTCTTGTTTCTTTTAGGAACTTTAGGGTTATTTGTAATTAATTCTAAAAAAATAACGAATGATTTTAAGGAAAATATTCCTATGACTGTTTTCTTTAAAAACGAAGCAAAAGATAGTGCTTTAGCTGCTTTTGATACTGAATTAAAAAATTCTCGTTTCATTAAAGAATATACTTTTGTACATAAAGACAGCGCTGCAAAGAAAAACGTTGATATTGTAGGTAAAGATTTTATGGAATTTTTAGGATTTAATCCGCTACAAAATTCATTTGACATTAATTTAAAAGGTGACTATGTAGTTGCCGATAGTATAAAAATTATTGAAACTGATATTAAGAAAAATGAAATGGTTTCGGAAATCATTTACGACAAACAATTAGTAGATTTAGTAAACGACAACATTAAAAAAATAAGTTTTTGGATTTTAGTAATCAGTGGATTTTTTGCAGTAATTGCAATGTTATTAATTAATAGCTCGTTAAGACTTTCTATTTATTCACACCGTTTCACTATTAAAACGATGCAAATGGTTGGTGCGACTAAATCATTTATCAGAAAACCTTTTATTTGGAGAAGTATTAAACTTGGTCTTTTAGGCTCTGGATTGGCTATTGTTGCCATTTTAGGTGTGGTTTATTATGTTGATGGCCTTTTTCCAAACATTGGTATCGCTAAAGATTATGTTTCAATAGGAATTGTAATTACCGGTGTATTAGTTGTAGGAATTGTAATAACTTGGATAAGTACTTTCTTTGCCACACAACGCTTTTTAAATTTAAAAACTGACGACCTTTACTAATGTTTATTTGTTGGTTCATTTATTTGTTAAACTGAATCTAAAAAAATATAAAACACATGAAAAACGAAAACAAACCTCAATTTTTATTTGATAAGGTTAATTATAAATTTCTTTTAATTGGACTTGGCATAATTGCTCTAGGCTTTATATTAATGAGTGGCGGTGGAAGTGACGACCCGAATGTTTTTAATGAAGATATTTTTAATTTTAGACGTATTCGTTTGGCTCCAACTGTAGTTTTAGCAGGTTTTGGTGTGGTAATTTATTCGATTTTTAAGAAAGAGAAAAATAAATAATGAATATATTTCAAGCCATTATTCTTGCCATTATTGAAGGAATTACCGAGTTTTTACCCGTTTCTTCAACAGGACACATGATTATTGCCTCTTCTTTTTTTGGAATTGCAGGTGATGATTTTACTAAACTTTTTACCATTGTAATTCAACTTGGAACCATACTTTCTGTAGTGGTTTTGTATTTTAAGCGCTTTTTTCAAAGTATGGATTTTTACTTTAAATTATTTGTAGCGTTTATTCCTGCTGTAGTTTTTGGTCTTTTATTAAATGATTTTATTGACAGTTTACTAGAAAGTCCAATAGTTGTGGCTATTTCACTTATTATTGGTGGAGTTTTACTTTTAAAAGTAGATGAATGGTTTGGAAATTCTGAAAACACAGAAATATCATATTTAACTGCTTTAAAAATTGGGCTGTTCCAATGTTTAGCAATGATTCCTGGTGTTTCTAGAAGTGGGGCAAGTATTGTAGGAGGTATGAGCCAAAAATTATCTCGAACTTCAGCAGCAGAATTTTCTTTTTTCTTAGCTATTCCTACCATGTTAGGGGCAACTGTAAAAAAACTATATGATTATTATAAAGCAGGTTTTGAAATAACAGACCACCAATTCAATTTATTAATAATTGGAAATGTTGTGGGATTTGTAGTTGCTTTAATTGCCATAAAATCATTCATTGGCTACCTTACAAAACACGGATTTAAAATGTTTGGTTATTACAGAATTATAGCTGGTTTGGCTATTTTATTCATTCACTTCTTTGTGCAAAAACTAACCATCATTTAATGACTAAAGAAACTCTTTTAGAAGGTCAAGTATTATTAATTGATAAACCGCTGACATGGTCTTCATTTCAGGCAGTTAATAAATTAAAATATGCTTTAAAAAGGCATTATGATTTGCCAAAGAAATTTAAAATTGGTCATGCTGGAACTTTAGACCCTTTAGCAACTGGTTTACTAATTATATGTACTGGTAAATTTACTAAAAGAATTACCGAAATTCAGGCGCAAGCCAAAGAATATACTGGAACCATTACTGTTGGAGCTACAACTCCATCTTACGATTTAGAAACAGAAGTTGATGCAACTTTTCCAACAGAACATATTACCGAAGCTTTAATTCAAGAAACAATCAAGCAATTTTTAGGAGAAATTGATCAAAAACCACCTGTTTTTTCAGCCATTAAAAAAGACGGAAAACGCTTATATGAACATGCTCGTGCTGGAGAAGAAGTTGAAATTAAAGCTCGAAAAACAACTATTCACGAATTTGAAATTACTCGAATTGCATTGCCTGAAATTGATTTCAGAATAAAATGCAGTAAAGGAACCTACATTCGTTCTATTGCTTATGATTTTGGTTTAGCGCTTCAATCTGGCGGACATTTAACTGCTTTGCGCAGAACAAAAATTGGCAATTATTCTGTAGAGAATGCTACTTCACCTGAAGATTTTGTGAAAAATATTTCAAATGCGATTTAGGTTTTTTATTTTCATATTTATATCACAACTTTGTTTTTCACAAAATATAAAACTAAAAACAGGCGATATTATTTTTCAATCTATGAATTGCGGCCCGTTATGCGACGCAATTAATCAAGTTACGGAAGGTTATAAAGGAAACGATTTTAGTCATCTTGGATTAGTTTACATTAAAAACGATTCTATTTATATAATTGAAGCAGCTGGAAAGGCAGTTCAACTAACTCCAATTGAAAAATTCAAATCTTATACAAATGAAACCATGTTTGTAGGAAGATTAAAAAGAAAACACAGAAAGCTAATTCCTGAAGCAATTGCTTTTTCGTTAAAACAAATTGGAACACCTTATGACGATGCTTATTTATATAACAATGGTAGTTATTATTGTTCAGAATTAATTTATGATGCTTTCTTAGATGCGTATGGAAAGCCCTTTTTTGAATTACAACCCATGACATTTAAAGCACCAAATTCGAACGAATTTTTTAAAGTTTGGAAAGAATACTACGATAAATTAAAAATGGAAATTCCGGAAGGTCAATTAGGTTGCAATCCTGGAGGAATTTCCACTTCAAATAAACTAAAAATTATTGGAACTTTAGACTAAAACCTATATAGCCATTAAAGCCATTATTTCATTTTGAGTTGTAATGCCCTTATCGTGCAAATACCACTTTTGCAATTCAACTTTAGCTATTTCATCCACTACTCCATTTGCTGCTTTATAATCGGCAATAAGCTTTCGAGCAGGTTCTGGTCTTGGACCCCAATCGGTAATTATTTCATTCGTTTCAGAATCTAAAATAATTAATTTAGGAATTGCTTTACCTCCGTTAGTTAAAAACTGACTCATCAACTCATCATTATCATCTCTTAAAACAATTTTTAAATTAATGAAATCTGACACTTCTGCCATTTTATTAATTATAGGTAAAATTTGTGCCGCATCTCCACACCAGCCTTCTGAAATAACTAACCAAGTATATTTTTTTGATAAATTACTTAATTGTTGCTCAATTTCTGGAACAACTTTAATAGTCTTATCAAGTCGCTTCAATCTTGTTTCATTTAATTCTGAATAATGCAATAAATCTTCAGTTTGTGTATGACCAGTTGATTTTCCTTCTAAAATTAATTTAGAAACACAATCTCTATACTCTTTGTAAGAAAAACTGTGGTCTTGTGCTTTTACTAGTATATTTTTCATTCTAATTCATTTACTTGACAAAAATAATTCTAATTTTGAAAATAGAATGTAAGCTTTATTACATAACTTAAAAATCAATTATGGATTTAAATTCTAAAAATATTGGATTAGTTCTCTCTGGCGGAGGATCTAAAGGAATTGCTCATGCTGGAGCATTACAATATTTAGAAGAAAAAAAAATCAAACCATCAATAATTAGCGGAACAAGTGCAGGCGCAATTATAGCAGCACTTTATGCTTTTGGGAAAACTCCAAATGAAATCCTTACATTCTTTAAATCAATATTTTTTTTTCATTGGAGTCATTTTACACTTAAAAAGCCCGGAATAGTAGATTCTGAATCCTTTAAAGACTATTTTGACAAAGTTTTTGGGCAAGCAAAAATTGGAGATCTTGAAATACCAATTATCATAACAGCAACTGACATTGTAAAAGGTAAACTAAAAATATTTAGACCAGAAACAAAACTATCTGATGCAGTACTAGCCTCTTCTGCATTTCCTGGTATAATTTCTCCCTATAAGATTAATAAAAATTTATATAGTGACGGTGGAATATTAAACCATTTCCCAACAGATTTGGTACAAGGAAGATGTGAAACTATAATAGGCGTTTATGTAAGTCCAATTCAAGACATAGAAGAAAAAGATTTAAACTCAATTAAAGCGGTTACAACGAGAGCTTTCGATTTACTTTCCGCACAAGGCAATTATCAAAAATTTAGTATATGTGATTTAATCATTGAACCTAAAGAGCTATCGAAATACAGCACTTTTGAAACCAACAAAGCAAAAATGGATACTATTTTTAGGATTGGTTATGAAGAAGCAAAAAAGACATTAGAAAAATTAAACGTTTAATTTTAACTACATTTTTTTTGGAATGGATATATATTTATATTTGCATCGTAAAAAACACAACAAAACGAATTGAGCTGTTAAAGTTCAACTATCTAAAATACAACTGAAATGAAATACAAAAGAATTCTTCTTAAACTTAGTGGTGAAGCTTTAATGGGTGAAAGACAATATGGAATTGACCCCATGAGACTGGCTGAATATGCTCAAGAAATAAAGCAAATTCACGATAAAGGTATAGAAATTGCTATTGTTATAGGAGGAGGAAATATTTTTAGAGGGGTTGCTGGAGCAAGCAACGGAATGGACAGAGTTCAAGGAGATTATATGGGAATGCTAGCTACTGTAATTAACGGAATGGCTTTACAAGGAGCTCTTGAAGAAGCTGGAATGCAAACTAGATTACAAACTGCATTAAAAATAGAAGCTATTGCTGAGCCTTATATTAAAAGAAAAGCAACTCGTCATTTAGAAAAAGGTAGAATTGTAATTTTTGGTGCAGGAACTGGAAACCCTTATTTTACAACTGATACAGCAGCCGTTTTAAGAGGTGTAGAAGTAGGCGCTGATGTAATTTTAAAAGGAACTAGAGTTGACGGAGTTTATAATGCCGATCCTGAGAAAGATAAAACAGCAGTAAAGTTTGATTTTATTTCATTTGAAGACGTCTTAGCTAAAGGACTAAACGTAATGGACACTACGGCTTTTACCTTAAGTCAAGAAAACAAACTACCAATTATCGTTTTTGACATGAATAAAGATGGCAATTTATTGAGAGTTTGTCAAGGCGAAACAATAGGAACAACAGTAACAATATAATTAGAAAAATAGATATCAAGACTTCTAGAATGTTCATATAAAAACAATCTAAAAATCTAACAATCCAAAAATCTGAAAAAAATGACTGAAGAAATTAATTTTATAATAGAGGGTGCAAAAGAATCAATGAATGGATCTATTGCTCATTTAGAAAAAGAATTATTAAACATTAGAGCAGGAAAAGCTTCTCCTCAAATGTTAGGTGGTGTTTTTGTTGACTATTATGGCTCACAAACTCCGCTTTCTCAAGTTGCAAACATTAATGCAACTGATGCAAGAACTTTGACGGTTACTCCATGGGAAAAACCAATGTTACAACCTATTGAAAAAGCAATTATGATTGCTAACTTAGGCTTAAACCCAATGAACAATGGAGACAACATAATAATCAACATACCTCCATTAACTGAAGAAAGAAGAAAAGATTTAGCTAAACAAGCTAAAAGTGAAGCTGAAGATGCTAAAATTGGTGTGAGAAACGCACGTAAAGATGCCAATAGTGACATCAAAAAAGAGGAGAAAAATGGAACTTCAGAAGACATTTGTAAATCTGCTGAAGATGAAATTCAAAAATTAACAGATGCTTTCATTAAAAAAATAGACGAAATTCTAGCTGTTAAAGAAGCTGAAATAATGAAAGTATAACTCATTGAAATCCCGAATAATTCGGGATTTTTTATTTAAAAAAATAGTACTTTAGCAATTCAAAATCATTAGATGAAACATATTCTATTATTAGCAGCTATTTTTATAAGTAATTTTTTAGTTGCACAAACTAAAATTAATGGCCAAGTAATTGATTTTGATACAACTATCCCCGTTGCTTTTGCAAAAATAACTTATGAAAGTAAAACTTTTATGACCGATTGGGAAGGTAAATTCTCCATAAATGTTTCTGATTTCAAAAAACCAGTTTATGTCGCTTATAAAGGTTATTATGAAAAATCATCATATCCTGTAAATAATGGAAAATTATTCATAGTAAAAATGATAATGAATATTAATGTAAAGAATAATGAAGTCTATTCAGACCAAAAGGTTAATCTTATCATTAAAAAAGTATACGAAGCTCAAAGCAAAAATGATCCTGAAAAAGCACTAACAAATTTTCAATATAAAAACTACGAATACCTTCAAATTAGTGCTAATCCGGACAGTATTTCTGGCAAAATTGACACAATTCATAAAAGAACAATTTTTGGAAAACATAAAATAAAATTAGATTCATCAAATTATAGATTTAAAAAACTTGTTGAAAAAAATCATATTTACCAAACCGAAAAAGTAAATTTAATTCAACAAAATAAAAAAACGCAAAAAGAAACTATTCTTGCTACTAGAATGGCTGGATTTAAAGAACCCATCTACGAATATTTAGGATTAAAATTATTATCGTATTCTGTATATGAAAATCCCTTTGAAATTTTAGAAACTCCTTTACAAAATCCAATATCTAATATTGGAAGAAGACTATATGTTTATAGGTTAATTGACAGTCTTCAAAACCAAGGAAGAAAAACATACCGTATTTATTTTCAGCCAAAAAAAATTCGTTCTAATAGATTAAGAGGAATTTTATATGTTGATGCTGAAAGTTTTGCAATTTCAAAAGCTCAATTTAGAATTTATGGAATTGTAAATATTGAAGCAACTTATACTTTTGATTATTTAAAAGAACACAATCTATGGTTTCCTAAAAAAAGGAAGTTTATCGTAAAGAAGGGAACAAATAATCAAGATTTAAAAATTCTTGGCAATACTATAAAGTTCAATGCAAGTTCTGAAGAAAAAATAAACAAGAATGCTTCTGATAGAGCGTATCTCACTATTGAATCAACTCCTTTTGATTTGAAAATCGGAGATTACCAGCAAATAAATGACCCAAAAATAAAAATAGATTTACCAAGAAGTAGCTTTAATAAAGATGAAAAGTATTGGGCTGAATTTACAAAAGACTCTTTAGACAAAAGGAAATTAAAAACATACATATCATTAGATAGTCTATCTACTGCTAATAAAATTGAACACAAAATATTCTTAGGAAAGAAAATATTTAATGGATATATACCTATTAGCATTTTAGATATAGACTTAAGAACGCTAATTAAGTACAATAATTATGAAGGATTTAGAATTGGACTTGGAGGAGTTACCAATTCTAAACTATCTGAAAAATATAAATTAGCTTTTTACGGGGCATATGGCTTTAAAGATGCCGAATTTAAATATGGAATTACTCCTTCTTATTTGTTGAACAAAAAGAGTGAAACGTGGATTAGTGCATCGTATTCTGATGACATTAGCGAATTAGCGCAAACTACCTTTGTAACTGATTCTAGAAAATTTAGATTATACGACCCAAGGCCAATTAACATCTCTACATTTTATAATATAAAAACAGCTGCTGTAATTTTAGAAAGTAAAGTTTTTCCAAAATTAAACTCTTATTTTTCAATTTCACAAAACGAAATACAGCCATTATTTGATTATACTTTTGTTAACGATGGTAAAAGCTATACTGAATATTCCATTTCATCAGTACTACTGGGCTTACAATGGAATCCATTCAGTAACTACATGAACACGCCTATGGGGGTAATTGAAATTGAAAAACGTCATCCAAAATTTTCACTACAATATACCCAAACGATTCCTGACGTTGTTGGAAATGACTTTGTTTTTTCAAAAATTGATTTCAAAACATTCTATGAAGTACCCTATTTATCAGGACAAAAAAGCTCAATATTATTTCAAGGAGGAATTGCTTTTGGCGATGTACCCTTAACTCATTTGTATAGTGTTGCTCCTAATAATATTAATAAGGACGCTATTTTACAGCGTATTACTTTTGCTGGAAAAAACAGTTTTGAAACCATGTATTACAATGAGTTCTTTTCCAACAAGTACACCTCATTACAGCTTAAACATACTTTTAACAAGATAGATTTAGGCTATAAAATTGCACCCGAATTTTCGATAGTAACACGAATGGCCTGGGGAGAAATAAATAAAGAAAATCAACACATTGGACTAGCTTTTAAATCACTTGAAAGAGGCTTTTTTGAAAGCGGAATTGAAGCTAATAAAATATTCAAAGGACTTGGTTTAACTGCATTTTACAGGTATGGACCAAATCAATTAGCTCATTTTGACGACAATTTATCTATTAAAATCTCTTATTTTATAGATTTAGGGTTCTAAAACGCGCTTTCTTTGGTCTGAAATTTAGCAAATTAAGCAATAATCCTTACCTTTGCGCTCTAAAAATTTTAACATGCTAAAGTGGCTAAGCACAGGTTTCTGGGATTTTATAGCGCGGTTTATTTTAAGAAATAGAATTGCATTACTAATTACTTTAGTAATCTTTACTATTTTCATGGCTTTCCAATGGAAAAATATGCGATTTACATATACCGAAGCTAATCTATTACCTGATAATCATAAAATAAATAAAGAATACAATTCATTTCTAGAGAAATTTGGAGAAGAAGGCAATCTTGTAGTGATAGGCTTTAAAGACTCTACCTTTTTTACCGAAAAAAATATTTTACTTTGGGAAGACTTTATTGGGAAAATTAAAAAAGACAAAGCAGTTGATTTTACCCTATCAATTGAAGATTTAAAAGTATTAAAAAAAGACACCTTAAATAAAAAATTTAAACTTGTTCCTTTTATAAACAAAGCAGAATTTACTACTGAATATATAAAAGAAAAAGAAAGCGAATTTTTCAACAACCTTCCCTTTTATGAAGGAATGTTGTTTAACAAGGAAACTGGATCTGTTCGTTTTGCAATATACATGAACAAGGAAATTGTTAACACCTCTGCACGTAAAGATTTTATCTTAAAATATTTAAACAAGGAAAAGGTTGCTGAATTTGAAAAAGAAAGCGGTATTGATTTGAAAATTTCAGGAATGCCCTACATTAGAACTTTAAATTCTCAAAGTATAATTAGCGAAATTGGCTTGTTTGTTGGAGCAGCATTATTTATCACTTCATTATTATTCTTCTTCTTTTTCAGGAGTTTTAGAGCAACTTTAATTTCAATGTGCATTGTAATTATTGGGGTAATGTGGTCTTTTGGAACACTTGGTTTACTGAATTACGAAATAACAGTTTTAACTGCAATTATACCGCCGCTAATTATTGTTATTGGTATACCAAATTGTATTTTCTTAATCAACAAGTACCAACAAGAAATAAAAAAACACGGAAACAAAGCTAAATCATTACAAAGAGTAATTTCTAAAGTTGGAAATGCTACTTTAATGACTAATTTAACAACAGCTGCTGGTTTTGCAACGTTCATGGCGACAGATAGCGAACTTCTTACTGAGTTTGGAATTGTAGCTTCTTTGAATATTATTTTCCTATTTTTTCTATGCCTAATAATAATTCCTATTATTTACAGCTATATGCCACTCCCAAAAGAGAAGCATTTGGCACACTTAGGAAAAAACTACATTAAATCTTTTGTTGATTGGACAGATAATACTGTAAGAAATCATACTTTTAAAGTATTTACCACTGCAATTGTGCTGTTAGTTCTTGGGATAATTGGTATGTATCAAATAAAAGTTTCAGGAAGTATTATTGAAGACATGCCTAAAAAAACTGGCTTTTTTGATGATATTTTATTTTATGAAAATGAGTTTGACGGAGTAATGCCCCTTGAAATCATGATTGATACAAAAAGAAAAAAAGGCGCATTAAAATCAGTGACTCTAAAAAGGATCAACGAATTACAGGAAACTATTGAAGAAATTCCTGAATTATCTAAACCGGTTTCTATTGTTAATTTGGTAAAATATTCCAAACAAGCCTATTATAACGGCAACCCGGAATACTATGAATTACCTACAAAACAAGAAGAAGCATTTATTTTATCATACATAAAAAACTCTACTAAAGACGGAAATAGAGACATGATGAAAAGTTATGTGGATAGCACAGGTCAATACGCTAGAGTTACTACTTTTATGAGAGATATTGGTACAGATAAAATGAAAAAAATAGAGGAACGTTTACAAGAAAAAATTGACAAACTTTTTCCAAGTGAACGCTATACGGTAACAATGACAGGTAAAGCCTATGTTTTTGAAAAAGGGACACATTACCTTGTTAAAAACCTAGTCCTTTCATTATTGTTTGCTATTGTTTTGATTTCATTATTAATGGCCTATTTATTCAGGTCGTTCAAAATGATTATTGTTTCATTGGTTCCAAACTTATTGCCTCTTATTATTACAGCAGGTTTAATGGGCTTTTTAGGTGTGCCAATTAAGCCATCAACAATATTAGTGTTTAGCATTGCATTTGGTATTTCTGTTGATGATACAATTCACTTCTTAGCAAAATACCGTCAAGAATTAATTGCAAACGATTGGAAAATCAAGCGTTCAGTATTTAGTACTATGAAAGAAGCAGGAGTTAGTATGTTTTATACTTCAGTTGTATTGTTTTTCGGCTTTTCAGTATTTACACTTTCGAGTTTTGGAGGAACAGTAGCCCTAGGAGGATTAGTAGCTGCAACATTGCTTTTTGCAATGCTTTCTAATTTAATATTATTACCTGCCCTATTACTTTCGTTAGAAAAAACAATTGCCAACAAAGAAGAGTTTTTAGAGCCAACTATAGATATTCTTGCAGATGATTCAGACGATGAAATCTCAATTAATTAATAATTATATTTGCATTCATTATACAGTATGATTTGATCATATCATGTCAAAAAATAAAAAGAAAGATGGAACATATTAAAGTTAAAGACCTTTTAAATAACACAAAAACATTACAAGAAGTAACAGCAAAAGGTTGGGTTAGAACATTCAGAAACAATCAGTTTATTGCATTAAACGATGGTTCTACAATTCATAACATTCAGTGTGTTGTAGATTTTGAAAACACACCTGAAGAAACTTTAAAAAGAATTACAACAGGAGCTGCTGTTTGTGTAAAAGGAACATTACAAGAAAGTCAAGGAAAAGGACAATCGGTAGAAATTCAGGTTTCAAAAATTGAAATTTTAGGAGATAGTGATGCGGAAAAATTTCCAATGCAACCAAAAAAACACTCTTTAGAATTCTTAAGAGAAAATGCTCACTTAAGAGTGAGAACCAATACATTCAGTGCAATTATGAGAGTACGTTCTACACTTTCATTTGCAGTTCATCAATATTTTCAAGAAAATGGTTTTTTCTACGTAAACACTCCTATTATTACGGGTAGTGATGCAGAAGGAGCAGGTGAAATGTTTAAAGTGACTTCATTACCATTCGACAACACGCCAAGAACCGAAGAAGGAAAAGTTAATTATAAAGAAGATTTCTTTGGTAAAGAAACTAACTTAACGGTTTCCGGACAATTAGAAGCTGAAACTTATGCCATGGCTTTAGGTCAAGTGTATACTTTTGGGCCAACATTTAGAGCTGAAAATTCAAATACTTCTCGTCACTTAGCTGAGTTTTGGATGATTGAGCCAGAGGTTGCCTTTAATGATTTAGATGCTAACATGGACTTAGCTGAAGACTTCATTAAATACGTTATAAAATATACGCTTGATAAATGTGAAGATGATTTAAACTTCTTAAATGATCGTTTACTTCAAGAAGAAAAATCTAAACCACAAGCAGAAAGAAGTGAAATGAGTTTACTTGAAAAATTAAACTTCATTACAGAAAACAATTTCAAACGTGTTTCTTACACAGAAGCAATTGATATTTTAAGAAATTCAACTCCAAACAAAAAGAAAAAATTCAATTATATCATTGAAGAATGGGGAGCTGACTTACAAAGTGAGCACGAACGTTTCTTAGTTGAAAAACACTTTAAATGTCCTGTAATTTTATTTGATTATCCAGCAAAAATTAAAGCGTTTTACATGCGTTTGAACGACAATACAGAACCAGGTAAAGAAACTGTAAGAGCTATGGATATCCTTTTCCCGGGAATTGGTGAAATAGTTGGAGGTTCTCAACGTGAAGAGCGTTTAGATATCCTAATAGAAAAAATGAAAGCTTTAGGAATTGAAGAAGAAGAACTTTGGTGGTACTTAGATACTAGAAAATTTGGTTCTGCAGTTCACTCAGGATTCGGATTAGGATTTGAAAGATTGGTTTTATTCGTAACAGGAATGTCTAACATTCGCGATGTAATTCCTTTCCCAAGAACACCACAAAACGCAGAATTTTAAAATAAAGGGTTAATTCGTTAATTTAGTTATTTGTTCTTAACTTTACAAATAACTGAATTTACAAATACACAAACAAACATTAATGTTAAAGCATAGTTTACAATTTAAATTATCTCAAAAATTATCTCCTCAACAAATTCAGTTGATGAAGTTAATTCAATTGCCTACACAGGCTTTTGAACAACGTCTTCAGGAAGAATTAGTTGAAAATCCTGCTTTGGAAAACGGTAAAGAAGAAACTTCTGAACTAGATGATTATAATGATAATGATGATTACAGTGAAGATTATGATAACGAAAGGATTGAAGCTGAAGACATTAACATTGATGAATATTTAAGCAACGACGAAACACCAGATTATAAATACCAAGCTAACAATTACAGTGACGACGATGAAGAAAAATCTATGCCTCACGTTGCAATTGTAAGTTTCCATCAAGACTTACTTAATCAATTAAATACTTTCATTTTAAATGATGAAGAACGTATAATAGCTGAGTTTTTAGTAGGAAGTATTGACGATATGGGTTACATCAGAAGAACCATTCAAGATATTGTAGATGACTTAGCTTTTACACAAGGTGTTTATTCAGATAATGAAACTGTAGAAAGAATTTTACAAATTGTACAAGAACTTGAACCTGCAGGGGTAGGCGCTAGAGATTTACAAGAATGCCTATTACTTCAATTAAAACACAAAACTCCTTCAGAAGCAGTAGAACTGGCTATTGACATTATTGAAAATCAATTTGATGCATTTACCAAAAAGCACTATGAAAAATTGATTCAGAAATATGATATTTCTAAAGAACAGTTAAGAAAAGGAATTGAAGAAATTGAAAAACTAAACCCAAAACCAGGAGGTGCTTTTGACAGTAATTTAAAACCAATTGAACACGTTATTCCTGATTTTACAATAAGAATAGTTGAAGATGAACTTGAACTTCTTTTAAACGGAAGAAATGCACCAGAACTTCACATTTCAAAAGATTATCAAGAAATGCTTAGAAGCTATAAAGACACTAGCGAAAAAAGCAATTCTCAAAAAGATGCAGTTCAATTTATTAAACAAAAACTTGATGCTGCAAAATGGTTTATTGATGCTATCAAACAACGTCAGGAAACTTTATATGTTACCATGAATGCAATTATGCATTATCAAATGGAATATTTTTTAGAAGGTGACGAAGCCAAACTTAGACCAATGATTTTAAAAGACATTGCAGATTTAGTTGGTTTAGATATTTCTACTGTGTCTAGAGTTGCAAACAGTAAATATGTTGATACTCCTTATGGCACTAAACTAATAAAAGAGTTTTTTAGTGAGTCAATGAAAAACGACCAGGGTGAAGATGTTTCTACTATTGAAATAAAAAATATTCTACAAAAAATAATAGAATCGGAAGACAAAAGAAAACCTTTTCCAGACGACAAATTAGCTGAAGAATTAAAAGAAAAAGGCTATCCTATTGCTAGAAGAACTATTGCAAAATACCGCGAACAACTAGACATTCCAGTAGCTCGTTTAAGAAAAAAAATATAGTACATGCAGTTACTAAAGAAAACTCTTCCTGTATTTTCATATATATATCATCCAATATTTATATCAATTTATGGAACTTTATTTTATTTCTTAGTTTCTCCTAGTTATGAATTCATTCCATTAAACAGAGTATATTTAATTTTAATACAAGTAGCAATACTAACCCTATTACTTCCCCTTTCTCTTTATTTTTTATTTGTATCCTTAGGAATAATTTCTTCATTTACAGAAGCAAGTATAAAAGAAAGAAGGGTTCCTATAACAATTCAAGCATTTCTTTTATTTTTTCTATTAAAATTTAGCGTTTCTTTAGAAGAACTTCCTGAATTGTACTACTTTTTTTTAGGAGGATTTTTAAGTAGTGTAATGGCGCTAATTTGCGTTTTGATGAAATTTAAAGCAAGTCTTCACATGATTGGAATCAGCTCGTTAGCCACCTTTATATTTGGTTTAGCTACATTGTTTGAATTACCACTGGTAAACAGCGTAGCACTCTCAATAGTATGTGTAGGATTGGTTGCTTCATCTCGATTATATATGAAATCACACACTAATTTAGAATTATTAGTTGGCTTACTAATTGGAATATTTTCTCAAGTAGTTCTATGGTATTTTTGGCTATAGAATGTAAAAAATAAAACCAACATTAAAGTTATTTAACTTTAAATCTTCTCCATTAGATAATTTAGTATCTTTAAATAGAGGATTTAATCCATAATAAGCATAAAAATTAATAGTATTGTATCCCCAACTTAAGTATGGACCATATTGAATTTTATTTAAATCTGTATTATTTCTAATTAAATCTTCATTACCGTCAAACTTATAAACCGATTTATTCCCAAACAAATAACTAACTTTAAAACCAGTATAAATTCTCCAAAACTTATGGGATTCGGCAGTAGAATTTCTCCATCTAATCTCTAAAGGAAACTCTAGATAATGCAACACAAGTTTATTCTTGTCATAATTACCATTTACATTGTATGCAATATCAGATTCATCTTCTTGAATAATTAAGTTATGCTTGATGTTATTATAAGAATAACCTACACCGGTACCTATAGCCCAATGTCTGTTTTTAGAAATTGGGAAATCTCTAATAAAACCAAATGACAATCCGGCAGAAAAGGAATACTGATTATATCCAGCAGGTTTATTTTGCAACAGGTTATAGTTTAAAGAAGCATAAAACTGATCTTCTCTATACAGAGAATCAGAAACAGCATTTACAGTAACATCTTGTGCAAAAATGAAACTGCAAAAAAATAATGTTGCTAAAGTATAGAAAGACTTCATTATAATTTTTTTATAAAAATAATAAAAAAAGGTACGCAATTGCGTACCTTTTAAATATACTTTAAAAAGTGACTACTCTACAGGATTACCTTGAGAAGTAGTATAATTCACTTTTAATTGATCAACTTTTCTTAATTCTTGTTTGATGTCTTGAACTAATCCCATTTTAACATTTTTGTCAATTTTTAGAGATGCAGTTAAATATTTTTCATCTTCAGAATTACGAGAAGCTCTTTCATTAATAACAAAATTTCTAATTTCCGAAACTGGAGCTATTTTATCTGCCATTTGAACACGGTCAGATCCTCCTAAAGAGTTTCTGTAACGCTCGCTTGGCTTACCAGCATAAATATACATTACATATTGTTTTTTATGCAATTTTGCAGTTTGGTTAGCCTTTGGCAACTTGTTCTCAATTTTTAAATCGCTATCTTTCATTGTTGTAGCGGTCATAAAGAAGAACAATAGCATAAATACAATATCCGGTAAAGATGCTGTAGAAATTCCAGGTGTACCACCTGATTTTTTCTTTTTAAACTTAGACATAGTTTCTAAAATTTAAAGGTTAAAAGTTCTTTTTTGGTTCTGCTTCAGAAAGTCTCATTGGGAACATTTTCTGAATCAACTTCACTTTAGGTTCTAAATCTTCGATTAAACCCTCAGTAGCTTTTGAAGCAGGATCATTGTATATATACTCCATTTCAGAAAAAGACATATTGTATCTTCTTTTAGACTCTCGATCTCTTAAAAAAGTATAAGCTGCAACTAGTTCATTTTGAACAGCAATATACATTCCATAAGTAGTTAGTCCATCATTAGATAATGAAATAATAGCATCATCTGGATGATCAGAAGAACTTGGGTCTTTTTTGCCTGTAAAACAATAATTACAAGTACCTTTACCATTGTTTTCTAAGAAATCAATAGCTGTTTGTCTTAAGTCTTTAAGTTGAATAACTTGTTCATTCACCAACAATTGATTGTCTTTATTCACCAATACTGGCAAAATATTTCTTTTGTTTACAGGTGGCTCTGGCGGGTTCTCTTCATACCTAGGCAAAAGTCGATTGATTCCCTGATCTACTCCAATGGTAGTAGTAACCAAAAAGAAGATCAAAAGCAGGAAAGCAATATCTGCCATAGAACCGGCATTTACCTCTGGTGCTTCTCTTTTTGCCATAATTATTTTTTAAATTTATTAAAACCAGTCCAACCCATTGTTATAATTGATATTACAGTTAAAATATAAAACATATTTAAACCTGTACTAACCAATTTAGATTCCATACTAGTTACACTAATATCACCAGCTTTCATCTCTGAACCATCTGCTAATATAAAAGCGATTAAAAACACTCCTAAAAACAAACCAATAGAGATTAATGTTCTTTTAAGGTTATCTTTATTCGACAACAAATTTTTTAATACATATATCAATACTATAGCAATACATGCTGCAAGTACAAAATATGACATATAAATTAGTGGCGAAATCCAGCTATTATCTGCATCATCACTAGAAGCCATAAGCCCTGCTAAAAACAGAATACTTAAAACTGAAATGACAATAGCTGCTATTTTTGTTAACTTATGTAAGTTCATAATAGTTACTATTATTTATGAGTTATTATTTTTTGTAATCAGACAATACATCAATTAAGCTAATTGAAGCGTCTTCCATATCATTAACGATAGAATCGATTTTAGCGATAATATAATTATAGAAAATTTGTAAAATAATAGCAACAATAAGACCGAATACAGTAGTTAATAAAGCAACTTTAATACCTCCAGCAACTAATGACGGCTCCATAGAACCTGCAGATTGAATTTGGTCAAACGCCTCAATCATACCGATTACTGTTCCCATGAATCCTAACATCGGAGCTAACGCGATAAATAAAGAAATCCAAGAAACGTTTTTCTCTAATTGTCCCATTTGAACACCACCGTAAGCAACAACCGCTTTCTCAGCAGAGTCAATACCATGAGAATGTCTATCTAAACCTTGGTAAAAGATAGAAGCAACAGGTCCAGCTGTATTTCTACAAACTTCTTTAGCTGCATCAACACCTCCAGATTTTAACGCGTCTTCTACGTCAGAGATTAATTTTTTTGTATTTGTAGTTGAAAGATTTAAATAAATAATTCTTTCAATAGCAATTGCTAATCCTAAAATTAAACAGATTAATACAATTCCCATAAATGCTGGTCCACCTTCAATGAAACGAGTTTTCATTTTTTGTGTAAAAGTTGGTTCCGCAGCAGCTTCTTCTTCTGTAGCTACAGCAGCTGTTTCATCAGCAGCAGTTTCTTGTACTTGTTCTGTTGCTACTTCCTCAGTTTGAGTAGAATCTTGTGCTTGAACACTTCCGAAAGTCATAAGCCCAGTGATTGCTAAAATAGAAAATAATCTTTTCATTGCTTTTGTTCTTAAATTTTAATTAGTTAATTGGGTTAAAGGTATAAAAATATTTATGAAACTTAAAAATAATATTTACAACTAAAAAATAAAACAGAATTTTCGCTATACCTTAAGCAGAAACCTCTTTATCTTCTGTTAATCAACAATTATTAATTAATTTGTTATAAAAAAATCTATATAATTTCAGAATGCTAAATAACATAATTTTTTCGATGTACGAAAGTTTTATAGAGTCTTTTTAATGCATTTCACCTCTTAAAGATGTTTCAAAAATAGTTTTAAAGACAGACTTTGATACATTTTGACCTAATAAATACATCAATTTAGTAATCGCAGCCTCAGTAGTAATGTTAAATCCTGAAATTACACCAATATCTTTTAACTTGGTACTGGTTTCATACTGTCCCATTGAAACGGTACCTCCACTACATTGTGTTACATTGATAACGTGAATATTTTTATTTATTGCTTCTTGCAACATATCTACAAACCATTTATCACTTAAAGCATTACCTGCTCCATAAGTTTCTAATATGATCCCTTTTATATTTTTAATATTGATAATTGCTTCTAAAACATTTTTATTAATTCCTGGAAACAACTTAAGAATAAACACATTATCATCTAACTTTTTGTTTATTATTAGTCCTTTACCGTGTTGTTTTTTTAATAAAATAGCATCATTAACTCTTAAATGGACTCCTGACTCTGCAAGTTCAGGAAAATTAGGCGACATAAAGGCATTGAAATGCTCCGCTGAGATTTTAGTGGTTCTATTCCCTCTGTATAATTTATATTCAAAATACAAGCAGACCTCTTGAATTGTAGGCTTTCCTTTCTCTTGTAAAGAGGCAATTTGAACAGCTGTTATCAAATTTTCCTTAGCATCAGTTCTTAAATCACCTATAGGAAGTTGAGATCCCGTAAAAATAACTGGCTTTCCTAAATTTTCCAACATAAAACTTAACGCTGAAGCACTATATGACATAGTATCTGAACCATGAAGAACCACAAAACCATCGTATGCACTATAGTTTTCTTCAATTGAGCTGGCAATAGTTTGCCAATGCAAAATATTCATGTTTGACGAATCAATTGGTTCGTCAAATGAAACTGTAGCTACATTACAATCTAATAGATTTATTTCAGGTATGTTACTTAGTAATTCCTTGAAGTCAAATGCTTTTAAAGCTCCAGTCAACGAATCTTTAATCATACCGATAGTTCCGCCAGTATAAATTAACAATATTGTTGGCCTAACTGATTGCATTTGTATATTTTAATTTATTAACTACAGGATTTGCATACATAGCCAAAAAACCTTCTTTTAAAGTATCGTTTCCAGAATTTATCCTCAATTCCAAACGCCTTTCAAAAAGTTGTTTTTCCTTTTCAGTATAGAGGTTTGAAAACAAATTGGAATTATTTAGAATATCGTAGGCTATATAATTAGTTGGCCATAACTTATAAGATTGCAGAATAGAATCATCTATAATTTGGGCAACGGCCTGTATTTGTTTATTTGTATTATCATTATTCAGAACAATATCATCTAGTTCCATATCCAAAACATCTCCAACATGGATATGAATTCGTTTTTTTTGACCAATAATTCCGCTTAATAAAGTTATAAAATCTTCATTTTTCTCCTTTATATAAACCTCATCTTTAGCTTGAGCTAATAATTGAGGCATTTTTAGAGCATCTGTTGGGTCGTATTCATATGAGATAGAAACAGGAACAATTTTTATTTTTTTAAAATAGTCAATACAGTTTTTTTCATCAGAAGCCATTGCTACCATTTTTAAAACACCCTGATGTGTTGCATCATTACCGTCTTTAGTTCTTCCTTCTCTTTGAGCAATCCAAACAGAACGGTTTTCCTTAGAAAGTAAATGATACATATATTCTGACATTAATTTAGAACTTTGTAGCAACTCTCTAGGCGACAAACCTCTTTGCACTAAAAAATTTCGATTTAACTTAGACAACTTTAAAACAAACTCTTTTTGCACTAAATTATCTCCAATAGCTGATGCAGTCATTATAAGTCCATGGTCATACAATGAAACATTTAATAAAGATGTATCTAAAATAATATCTCTATGATTGGAAATGAAAAGATAAGAAGTATTTGGCTCTAGTTTTTCAAAACCAGAGGTTGTTAATCCTTCAGAAGTTGTTTCTAAAACTTTTTTTATGGACTTATAAACAAAGTTAATTTGAAAATCTCTTATGGAATGAGTTCTCTGCAACTGTCCTTTCCACACTTCATCATCTACATCGGGAAAAGTAAACTGCATCATTGCTTTCATCATAGGATGATTCAATGAAGCACAAAGCGCTTCATTAACTTCAGAATCATAATAGGGACGAATATTATCGAATTTTGGCATATTGGTTTGAAAAGTCAATCTACAAATGAACAAAATTTTTAGGAAACGAATGTGTTTTGAACGTTAAATTCCAAAAATTTTCTTAGAATTTTCAGTAGTTACATGAGCAATTTCTTCAATTGTAACATTATAAATGCTTGCTAATTTTTCTGCAACCAAAAAAGTGAATGAGCTTTCATTTCGCTTTCCCCTATATGGAACTGGTGCTAAGTATGGTGAATCTGTCTCTAAAACAATATGTTCTAAATCAATTTTACTTAAAAATTGGTCAATTTTTCCGTTTTTAAAAGTTGACACGCCGCCTATTCCTAGTTTCATTCCTAATGATATTGCTCTTTTCGCTTGCTCATAATCGCCGGTAAAGCAATGAAAAACACCGAACAAATCTTCTGATTTTTCATTTTCTAACACTTCAAAAACCTCATCAAAAGCATCACGACAATGGATGTTTATAGCTAATTTATAGCTCTTAGCCAATTGTATTTGATACTGAAAAGCATATTGCTGTTCTTTTAAAAAAGTTTTATCCCAAAACAAATCAACCCCTATTTCACCAATAGCTTGGAACTTTCTTTTACCTAATTCTTGCTCAACATGAGCTAACTCTTCTAAATAATTTTCTTTTACATAAGTAGGATGTAAACCCATCATTAGAAAAATATTACTCGGAAATTGTTTTTCCAAGTCATACATTTTTTGGGTATAGCTAGAGTCAATTGAAGGTACAAAAAAGCGAGAAACCCCTTTTTGAATTGCTCGATCTATCATTTCGTTTCTATCTGCATCAAATTCTTCCGAATATAAATGTGTATGCGTATCTGTTAGTATCATTAATTTGTTTTTCAAAGTGTAAATTTACAAAGATTAAATTACTTTTGATTTATGGAAGATTTACAAGACTTTTTAAAAGGAAAAAAATACAAGAAAATTAAATTTAAGGTTTTAAAAACCCAACATTTAATGATTAAAGCTAAAATTAATGCGTTTAGTGGTAATTTTATTCTTGATACTGGTGCAAGCAATAGTTGTGTGGGAATTGAAGGAATTGAAAAATTTCAATTGTTTGCTGAATATTCTGAGACAAAAGCTGCTGGAGCTGGAGCAACAGGAATGGAAACTCAAATATCAAAAAACAATAATTTACAATTGAGCAGATGGAAATCAAGCAAATTAAGTCTAATTGTTTTTGATATGAGTCATGTAAATGAGGCCTTAAAAAGTTACAAAACAAAACCTGTGGATGGAATTATTGGCGCGGATATATTACTAAAAGGAAAAGCAATTATTGATTATTATAATCATTATTTGTACTTAAAATAAAAACCCCAATCAAAGATTGGGGTTTTATATATACTTAAAGGTTTTGAAACTATAGTTCCAAAGCTTTCTTAGGATTATTATCCATTAATAATTCAACTGGATTTTCTAATGCTTCTTTAACAGCAACTAAGAAACCTACAGATTCACGACCGTCGATAATTCTGTGGTCATAAGATAACGCAACATACATCATTGGGTGAATTTCAACTTTACCATTAACTGCAATAGGGCGCTCAATAATATTGTGCATTCCTAAAATTCCAGATTGTGGAGGATTGATAATTGGTGTAGACAACATACTTCCAAAAACACCACCATTTGTAATAGTAAATGTTCCACCAGTCATATCGTCAACCGTAATTTGTCCATCACGAGCTCTTAATGCTAAACGCTTAATTTCTGCTTCTACTCCACGGAAAGTTAATAATTCTGCATTTCTTACAACAGGTACCATAAGTCCTTTTGGCCCAGAAACCGCAATTGAAATGTCTGCAAAATCATATGCTACTTTATAATCACCATCCATCATTGAGTTAACATCTGGATATAATTGTAAAGCTCTTGTAACTGCTTTTGTAAAAAATGACATATACCCTAAACCAACACCATTATGTTTGGCTTTGAATTCGTCTTTATATTGATTACGTATATTATTAATTGGAGTCATGTTAACTTCGTTAAAAGTAGTTAACATAGCTGTTTCGTTTTTAGCAGCAACCAAACGTTCAGCCACTTTTCTACGCAACATTGATAATTTAATTCTTTCAGAACTACGAGAACCACCAGTTGGAGTTCCCATTGAAGGCACTGCATTTACTGCATCTTCTTTAGTAATTCTTCCATCTTTTCCAGTTCCAACAATATCGCCTGGTTGAATGTTTTTCTCTTCTAAAATTTTACGTGCTGCAGGTGAAGGGGTTTGTGAAGCATATGTTTTCTCTACTACAGGAGCAGCTTTTGGAGCTTCAACTTTCTTTTCTTCAACTTTAGGTTCTGATTTAGTAGACCCATCTCCTTCTGGCTTTGCAGCACTTGTGTCAATTAAACAAACAACTGCTCCAACAGCTACAGCATCACCTTCTTCTGCCTTAAGTGTAATAATTCCACTTTCTTCAGCTGGTAATTCTAATGTAGCTTTGTCTGAATCTACTTCAGCAATAGCTTGATCTTTTTCTACATAATCTCCATCTTGAACTAACCAAGTTGCGATTTCTACTTCTGTAATTGATTCACCCGGCGAAGGGACTTTCATTTCTAAAATCATATCTTAATAATTTTAATCTTTTAAGGACTTTTCTATTTGTGTTGCTCTACTTTATAAAAGTAGATTTTTTATTGAAATAATGTTTTATCAAATACCATAGCAATTGCATTAGCTTGACGTCTCTTAGAACGCTCATAACTTCCAGATGCTGGGGCACTATATGCTTTTGGTGATGCTAAACGCAATTTGACTAAATCAAAATTCATTAGCATGAAACTGTATGCCCCCATGTTTTTAGGCTCTTCTTGTGCCCACACATAATCATCAACATTAGGATAACTCGCTATAATCTCTTTTATTTGATCTACTGCTAGTGGAAATAATTGCTCTAAACGTATTACCGCTACATCATTTCTATTCAGCTCTTCACGCTTTGCAATTATATCATAATATACTTTTCCTGTACAGAAAACAAGCGATTTAATTGCTTTTTTATCTGCAACATTAGGATCATCTAAAATTTCTTGGAACTGACCATTTGTTAAATCTTCAATTTTAGAAACTGCTAGTGGATGACGTAACAAACTCTTTGGCGTAAACACAATTAAAGGTTTACGAAAATTTGATTTCATCTGTCTTCTTAACAAGTGAAAAAAGTTCGCAGGAGTAGTACAATCAGCAATATACATATTGTGTTTAGCACACATTTGTAAATAACGTTCCATACGAGCTGATGAATGTTCTGCTCCTTGATTCTCATAACCATGAGGCAACAAGAACACTAATCCGTTTTGGTTATTCCATTTATCTTCTCCAGCAGAAATATATTGGTCAATCATAATTTGGGCACCATTAGAGAAATCTCCAAATTGTGCTTCCCAAATAGTTAATGTGTTTGGAGATGCTAACGCATAACCATATTCAAAACCTACAACTCCATATTCTGACAAATGTGAATTGTATATATAAAAGTTCCCTTTTTTATCTTTAATATCGTTTAGTAAAACAACTTCTTCTTCAGAATCTTCTACTTTAACAACAGCGTGACGGTGAGAGAACGTTCCTCTTTCTACATCTTGCCCAGAAATTCGAACATCAAAACCTTCTTTTAACAAAGAACCATATGCTAATAATTCACCCATTGCCCAGTCTAAATTATCATTTTCGAAATACATATTATTTCTATCCTTGATAATTTTAGTAATCTTACTGATGAATTTCTTATCCGAAGGCAATTCGCATATTGTTTTTGCAATTTCGGTTAACTCATTTTTATCAAATGTTGTATTTACTTTTTTAAGCATAACATCATCAGAAACTTGATCAAAACCTTTCCAAACATTTTTCATGAATGGAGTAATAACTGTTAAGTCTTTTTTACGAGATTCTTCAAGATTTTCATCTAATTTAGCTTTATATTTTGCCTCTAACTCTTTTACATAACTCGAATCAATTACTCCACTTTGTTTTAATTTTTCCGCATAAATATCACGTGGATTTTTATGCTTAGAAATTAATTTATACAATTTAGGTTGAGTAAAACGAGGCTCATCACCTTCATTATGTCCATATTTTCTATATCCTAATAAGTCGATAAATACATCTCCCCCAAATTCCATTCTATAATCCAATGCGAATAACATGGCATGAACTACAGCTTCAGGGTCGTCAGCATTTACGTGTAGTACAGGTGACAAAGTTACTTTTGCAATATCTGTACAATATGTAGAAGAACGAGCATCTAAGTAATTGGTTGTAAAACCAACTTGATTATTAATAACCAAGTGAATTGTTCCTCCAGTTTTATAACCATCCAGTTTTGCCATTTGAATAATTTCGTAAACTATACCTTGACCAGCAATAGCAGCATCACCATGAACAGCTATTGGTAAAACTTTCGAAATATCATTTGGATGATTTCTATCTTGTTTTGCTCTTGCAATACCTTCTATAACTGCACCTACTGTTTCGAGGTGAGAAGGATTTGGAGCTAAGTTTAGATTTATTTTTTTTCCAGAATCGGTTAATCTATCTGATGTAAGACCTAAATGATATTTAACATCACCATCAAAATGCATATCATCATCATAATCTTTTCCGTCAAATTCTGAAAAGATGTTTTGTGTGTTTTTACCAAAAATATTTGCCAAAACATTTAAACGACCACGATGAGCCATACCCATTACAAACTGCTCAACGCCTTTTTCAGCTGCTGATTCAATTAAAGCATCTAATGCAGGTATTGCTGATTCACACCCTTCTAAAGAAAAACGTTTTTGACCAACATATTTGGCATGTAAAAATGTTTCAAAAGAAACTGCCTCATTTAATTTTCTAAGTATATTCTTTTTTTGATCTGGATTAAAATTTGGTTGATTATCGTTAATATCTAATCTGTTCTTAATCCATTCTATAACCTCAGGTTCACGAATATACATGTACTCAACTCCTATAGACTGACAATAAACACTTTCAAGGTGTTTAACAATTTCAGCTAATGTACTTGGCTGCATATTAACCATCTTCGCTGCATCAAAAACAGTATTCAAATCGTCAGAAGACAATCCAAAATTTTCTAGAGCTAAAGTTGGAGAATATGTTCTTCTGTCTCTTACTGGATTTGTTTTAGTAAACAAATGTCCGCGTGTTCTATAACCATCTATTAGACGAAGAACATTAAATTCTTTTTGAGTTTTTTCAGAAACATGACCGTTTGATGCATTTCCTGTGGCAATAGTTGCAACTTGTTCTCCAATAAAATCTGAACCATAATTAGCTTGGCCAAAATCAAATCCTTGGAAAAAACTCCTCCAACTTGGCTCAACGCTATCAGGGTTTTGTATGTATTGTTCGTATAAATCTGCGAAAAAAGCAGTGTGTGCAGCATTTAAAAAGGAAAACCTATCCATAGTTGTTGTCTAAAATGACGTTTTGGTTAAAAAATCTACGCAAAAATAAAACATTTGTGATAATCTTTTAAAGATTTTTATACTTTTATCTCATTAATTTTTTAGAAATTGATTTATGAAAAAGAATTCTTCAATAAATTTAACAATTTTACTGGTTTTTGTGTTTTCAATTTGCAATGTGCTTAACATATCTGCACAAGATTTAAATAAAAACAAATCAAAAAGTGATTTTTGGAATCATGTGCAGTTTGGCGGCGGACTTGGATTAGGTTTTGGAAGCGGATATACAAATATTACACTGGCACCAAGTGCAATTTATAATTTCAACGAAACTATTTCATTTGGATTAGGAACACAGTACAGTTATGTGAGTCAAAAAGGCTTTTATAAATCAAATATATATGGCGGAAGCGTTATAGGACTAATTAATCCTATTGAACAAATTCAAATTTCTGCAGAACTAGAACAACTAAAAGTAAATAACTCTTATGAAACTACCTTAGGCAGTCTCAAAGATGACTTTTGGAATACTGCCTTATTTATTGGTGCTGGTTATAGAAGCCAAAATATGACAATAGGTTTACGCTATAATGTTTTACATAAAGACAAAAACAATGTTTATACAGATGCTTTAATGCCATTTATTAGAATTTATTTCTAAACCAAACTTTTTGCCATTCTCTTTTTAGTATTAAAAAAGTTACTTGCTCTGAAAGTTCAGATATATCTGACCCATCTAATTTTTTTATTTCGTTTTCTGAAACATCAATTATATAAAGTAAGTTTAAGTATTCTGCAAATTTGTTTTGAATAAGCTTATAAACTTTTTCTTGAATACATTCTTTAAAATGCAATGGAAAAACATCTAAAGGAATGTCAATTACTTCGTTTGCTAGTGCAAAATCTTTATTAGTCTGCTCAATAAGTTTAAAATAAAGATGATTCTCTTCTGACTGATGAATTAAATCATCAATATTTATAGGCGGACTATACATTTCTGCTCATAAGTTTTTCGCCAAATGCTTTCAATACAGCTTTTTTCTCTTCAGAAATTTCTATTTTAGAGAGCGTTTCAAAAGCCATATGAGTATATTTTAAAATTGCATCTTGAGTTGCCTTACTTGCTCCGGATTCATTAAAAATACTTTTAACAGAAGATATTTTATCGGTATTGTCTGATGGTTGTATAGAAAACAAATGCATTAACATCTCTTTATTTTCGTGTGTTGAGAATTCAATTGCCTTTAAATAAAGATAGGTTTTCTTATTTTCAATGATGTCTCCTCCAATTTGTTTTCCAAAAGTTTTTGGATCACCGAAAGCATCTAAATAATCATCTTGTAACTGAAAAGCAATTCCTAAATTGATACCAAAATCATATATTAAATTAGCATTTTCTTCTGAAGTTTCTGCCACTATTGCTCCCATTTTCATAGCTGCTCCAACCAAAACTGCTGTTTTGTATTCAATCATTTTTAAATATTCAGGAACCGTAACATCATCACGGGTTTCAAAATCAACATCATATTGTTGTCCTTCACATACCTCAAGGGCAGTTTTGCTAAATAATTTTGCTAATTTTTGAAAAATAGCTGGCTCATATTCTTCAAAGTATTGATACGCTAAAATTAGCATTGCATCACCTGAAAGAATTCCAGTATTTAAGTTCCATTTTTCATGCACCGTTTCCTTGCCCCTTCTTAATGGAGCGTCATCCATTATATCGTCATGAATTAAAGAAAAATTATGAAACACCTCTATTGCAGTTGCAGCACTTAAGCCTTTTTTGTAATCAACATCAAAAATTTCTGTAGCCATTAGTGTTAAAACAGGTCTTAATCTTTTCCCTCCTAATGATAAAATATATTTTATAGGGTCATACAACCCTTTTGGGTTATTTGGTGTATTAAGAGCGGTGAAGTGATTCGTAACAATGTCCTGATATTGAGCAATTGAATGCATAAAAAACAAAAAATTAAATATGAAATACAAATTACGTCAAAAAAAAATGAAATATGAAACATCAAATTACTAAATTAATATATGTTAAATAATTGTAAAACTTTGGAAACTTTATTTGTTTTAAAAGTTTTCTAGCTACTTTTGCACAATAAAATTTTCAAAAATGAAATGTCCGATATTAACTAAAGCCACAGAAATGTTTTTAGCCCTTGGGTTTAAAAGCGTAACTATGGATGATATTGCTTCAGAAATGGGTATTTCGAAAAAAACTATTTACCAACGTTTTTCTACAAAACCCGAACTTGTTAAACAAGCAACCTTAGAATTATTTGAATCAATATCTCAAGACATTGATTCAATAAGGGCATTAGAGAAAGACCCTATCGAGGAATTGTTTGAAATTAAAAAAATTATTTCAACTCATTTAAAAAACGAAAGCGCTTCCTCAATTTATCAATTACAGAAATATTATCCCAAAATTCACGCTACTCTAAAAAAAAAGCAGTTTGAAAAAATGGACGATTGTGTAATTAAAAATCTAAAAGAAGGTATAAACCTTGGGCTTTACAGAAATGAAATTAATGTTGAAGCAATTGGTAGATTTTATTTTGCGGGACTAACCTCGTTAAAAGATGTAGATTTATTTCCAACAAATACATTTGACTCAAAAGACTTACAAAACCATTATTTAGAATATCATTTAAGAGGAATTTGTACGTCAAAAGGATTAAACAAACTAGAACAATTATTAAAAACAAATAGTTAAAAAATGAAACATAGTATAATATTAACTTTATTACTTTTTATAAGTTTTTTGAACGCTCAGGAAAAAAAAGAAACATATACTTTTACTCTTGAACAAGCAATAGAGCACGCTTTAAAAAATAATTACGCAATAATAAATGCAGCAAAAGATATTGAAGCTGCAAAAGAAAAAAAATGGGAAACAACTGCAAGCGGATTGCCTCAAATAAACGGAAATGTTTCATACTTAAACAATCTTGACTTTACAGAACAAGGAGTTACAGGCGGTGGTGGTTTCGGAGGAGCTCCGGGCACAGTCTCAACAATTACTTTTGGAACAAAACACAGTATGGATGCAAGAGCAACTTTATCACAGTTAATATTTGACGGATCTTATATAGTAGGATTACAATCTGCAAAAGTGTATTTACAGATTTCTCAAAATGCTAAAGAGAAAACAGATGTAGAAGTTCGAGAAATGGTAATAAACGCTTATGGCAATGTATTGCTTTCAAGAGAAAACATTTTAATACTTGAAAAAAATAAAAAATCTTTAGAGAAAACACTTTTTGAAACATCAGAAACATTTAAAAACGGTTTAATCGAAGAAGAAAATGTTGAACAGTTACAAATTACATTAAATCAAATAAACAGCACACTTTCTAATGCAACAAAGAGAAGTGACATTGCTTTACAAATGCTAAAAATCGCATTAGGAATTGACATTTCAGAGGAAGTAATTTTAAAGGATAATTTAGAAACCATTGCTAAAAAGAGTATTGATTTATCTGCATTTACTGGAGAATTTAATGTAAACGAAAATCTTGACTACAAAATTGGCAGAAACAACGAGGAGTCTAAAAGGCTCTTATTAAAATTAGAAAAGTTTAGAAGCCTTCCTACACTTGCAGCAAACTTGAATTATGGAGCAAATTCATTTGCAAATCAATTTGACTTTCTAGACCAAAATCAAAGATGGTATAATTATTCGAATTTAGGAGTAAGTTTAAACATCCCAATTTTTAGCAGTTTTACATTTGGAGCTAGAAAACAACAAGCAAAAATCGCTTATGAACAAGCTACAACGCAATTGAAACAAACCGAACAAAACTTAATATTACAACATAAAAGTGCTTTAAACGACTATGAATTTAGTATTGAGCAATTATCAACTTCTAAAAGTAATTTAAATTTAGCCGAAAGAATAGAAAACAAGCAGCAAATTAAATTTAAGGAAGGTTTATCAAGTAGTTTTGAGTTTACTGAAGCGCAAAGACAATTATATACTTCTCAGCAAAACTATCTTCAATCAATGATTGATGTTATTACCAAAAAAACAGCATTAGATAAAATTACAAATACTAAATAATCTCAAAATAAAAAATCAGACATCATGAATAAAAAAATATACTTTTCAATTTTAACATCAATACTTTTCCTTTCATGCGGAGGAGATAATAAAAATTCAACTGCTTCAGTTATCGAAAATGGTTCTTTAGATCAATTAAGAGCAAAGAGAACAGAGTTAGTACAGCAAGCTGATGCTTTAAATAAAGAATTAGCACTTATAGATGATGCAATTGGTAAAAAAGATGCTAATCATAAACTAACATTAATAACAGTAATAACAGCCAAAGACACAACTTTTAATCACTTCTTAGAATTACAAGCGAGTGTTCAAACGAAAGAAAACATTGTGTTAAATGCAGAATTTGGCGGGGTTTTACAACAGGTATTTGTTACTGAAGGACAAAGTGTAACAAAAGGACAAACTTTAGGAAAAATTGAAGACGGAGGGCTTTCTTCTCAATTAGCTCAAATGGAAACACAAGCAGCATTGGCGAAAACCACCTTTGAAAGACAACAAAACTTATGGAATCAAAAAATAGGTTCTGAAATTCAATTTTTGCAGGCAAAAACAAATTATAATGCGCAACTAAAAGCAGTTGCTCAAATGAAATCTCAATTGGCAAAAACAATTATTAGAGCTCCATTTACAGGAACTATTGATGATATTATTACCGAAAAAGGAAGTGTTGTAGGTCCTGGAACTCCAATTATGAGAATTGTAAGTTTAAACAACATGTATTTAGAAGCTGAAGTACCTGAAAAAAATATCAGTACAATCAAAAAAGGGTCAGAAGTAATTGTAGAATTCCCAGTATTGGGTGAATCATTAAATACTAAAATTTCTCAAGTCAGTAATTATATTAATCCTGAAAATCGTTCTTTTAACATTCAAATTGCCGTTCCAAATAAAAATGGAAAAATCAAACCTAATTTGACTTCAAAAATTCAAATTAAAGACTACTCAAATCCTAAAGCAATAACAGTTCCTATTAGTATTATTTCCGAAAATGCTGAAGGTGAGCAATATCTTTACATTGCAGATGATCTTGACAAAGAAGGGAAAGCTGTTGCTAAAAAAATAATCATCAAAACAGGACAATCGCAAAATGGTTTTGTAGAAGTTATTGATGGAATTAAAGATGGTGACAAAATTATTAATGAAGGTGCTCGTAGTGTTAAAGACGGACAAAAAGTATCAATAATTAAATAATAGAACTAAATTATGAGTACTAATAAAACAGAAAAAGAATTTAAGCTATCGTCATGGGCCATTGAAAACAAGATGACTATCTATGTAACGATGATTATGTTCTTATTTTTAGGATTATCAGCATATTACAGTATGCCTCGAGAAGATTTTCCTGAAATTAAAGAAACTAAAATATACATAAGCACTGTTTATCCAGGAAATACGGCGGAAGACATTGAACGTCTTATTATAGACCCATTAGAAGAAGAACTTAGAAACGTAAGTAACGTAGTTAAAGTTTTATCTACTTCGCAAGAAGATTACGGAATTATTACTGTAGAATTTGATGAAAGAATTACAGTTGATGCTGCAAAACAAAAAGTCAAAGATAAAATAGACGTTAAAACGAGTGGTGAAGACTGGCCAACATTTAATGGCGCTAAAGTAGAGCCAAATGTTTTTGATTTAAACATGTCGGAGGAAGTTCCTATTGCTAACATCAACATTAAAGGAGATTATCCGGTTGATAAGTTGAAGTTGTTTGGAGAATATCTTGAAGATAAAATTGAAGCATTAGATGAAATTAAGCAAGTTGACATTCGTGGCGCACAAGAAAAAGAAGTAGAAATTGCTGTCGACATCTATAAAATGATGGCCTCAAGAGTAAGTTTTGACGATGTAATAAATGCAGTTAGAAACGGAAACGTAACTATGTCTGCAGGTAATTTAATATCAAACGGACAAAGAAGAACTATTCGAATTTTAGGTGAAGTTGAAAACCCTTCAGAATTAGAAAACTTTGTAGTAAAAACTCAAGGTGGAGCAATTTACCTAAAAGATATTGCTAAAGTAACTTTTAGAGAAGTAGATAAAACAACCTATGCAAGAGAGTTTGGGAAGAGAGTTGTTATGCTTGACGTAAAAAAACGTGCTGGTAAAAACATGATTGAAGCTGCGGAAAAAATTAAAACTATAATTAAAGATGCAGAAGAAAATGTTTTTCCAAAAGACCTAACGGTTACAATTGCAAATGACCAATCATCAAGAACTCTTAATCAGGTTGATGACCTAGTAAATAATATCATTTTTGGTATTATTCTAGTTGTGGGTGTCTTAATGTTTTTCTTAGGATTTAGAAATGCCCTTTTTGTTGGTTTTGCTATTCCTATGTCAATGTTTATGTCATTCATGATATTAAACGGACTTGGTTATACCATGAACACCATGATTCTCTTTGGGTTAATTATGGGTCTTGGAATGCTTGTGGATAACGGAATTGTAGTTGTAGAAAACGTATACCGTTTAATGGAAGACGAAGGCATGAGCCGAATTGAAGCTGCTAAAAAAGGTATTGGTGAAATTGCATTACCCATTATCATTTCAACAGCAACAACTGTAGCAGCTTTTGTTCCACTAGGAATGTGGCCAGGTACAATGGGTCAATTCATGATTTATTTTCCAATTACATTATCGGTTGTTTTAGGTTCATCTTTATTTGTAGCAATCTTTTTTAACTCGGTAATGGTATCACAATTTATGGATATCAATGAAAAAATACTTTCTAAAAAGGCTTTAATTAAATTGACACTTATTCTTGGTGGATTAGGTCTTTTTATTTTAGTTTTTGGTGGAACCTTGAGAGCATTAGGTTCGGTTATGATATTCACCGCAATAATGTTTTGGATTTATAAATATGCTGTAAAAGGTTGGACACTTTCGTTTCAAAACAATGTATTAACCAAATGGGAAAACTGGTATGAAAGCGGTTTAAAATTCTTTTTATCAGGCAGAAAACCATTTCTAGTTGTTGGTGGAATGGCGCTAATGTTCTTTGTGATATTAGGTTTATACTTCGGATGGAGCGTTGGAAGCGGAAGAACTAAAGTTGAGTTTTTTCCAGACAATACACCTAATCAAATTATTGTTTATGTAGAATATCCGCAAGGAACCGACATTGCAAAAACAAATGAAATTACCGAATCTATTGAAAAACGTGTTTATGCAGTTGTAAATTCTGCGGAATTTATAAATACAGAAGATAATACAAATTATTTAGTTGAAAGTGCAGTTGCCCAAGTAGGTGAAGGTGCAGGTAATCCTCAAACAGACGGTGGTTCATCTGCGGAAATGCCTCACAAAGGGAAGATTACAGTTTCAATGAGAGAATATAAGTTCAGAAACGGGTTAGATTCTGAAGATCTTCGTAAAAAAGTACAAGAATCTTTAAAAGACATCTATCCTGGAGTTTCTATTTCTGTAGAAAAAGACGCTGTCGGTCCGCCTGCAGGTTATCCAATCAATATAGAAATTAAAGGAGATGATTATGCAGAATTAATCAATACTGCAGAAAAAATGAAAGACTTCTTGGCTTCTAAAAACATTCCTGGTGTTGATGAGCTAAAAATTGATGTCAACAAAGGAAAACCGGCAATGAAAGTAGTTGTTGATAGAGAAAAAGCGGGTGAAATGGGGGTTTCTGCTGGTCAAGTTGGAAATCAATTGCGTCGTTCAATCTTTGGTGAAAAAGCAGGAGTGTATAAAAAAGATGGTGAAGATTATGATATCTATGTTCGTTTTAATGAAGAAAACAGATACAATAAAAGTGCTATTTTTAATCAAAATATTACATTTAGAGACATGGCATCTGGACAAATTAAAGAAATTCCAGTTGCTACAGTTGCCTCTCAAAAGAACACCTCATCATTTAGTGCAATTAAACACAAACAAACGAAAAGAGTTGTTGTTTTGTATTCAGCTTTAGCTCCAGGATTTACTGATGCTGGTGCAGCTGTTACCCAAATTAAGGCTGAAATGGATGCAAATTTTAAAACACCTAAAACCATAGAAATTGATTATACAGGACAGCTTGAAGAACAAGGAAAACAAATGGCATTCTTAATGGGTGCATTATTTACAGGTTTATTCTTAATTTTCTTAATCTTAATTTTCCAGTTTAACTCGGTTTCAAGACCTGCAATTATTATGGTGGCTGTATTTTTAAGTTTTATTGGAGTATTCCTAGGATTAATGGTAACAGGATGGCCTTTTGTTATTATGATGACCATGATGGGAATTATTTCCTTAGCAGGAATTGTAGTTAATAATGGTGTTGTGTTGTTGGATTATACCGATTTATTAATTGCAAGAAGAAAAGAAGAATTAAATCTTCAAAATGATGCACAATTAGAAAAAGAAGAAATATTCAATGCAATTGTTACTGGTGGAAAAGCACGTTTAAGACCTGTATTGTTAACCGCAATTACAACTGTATTAGGTTTAATTCCATTAGCAATTGGTTTCAATATTGATTTCTTCAGTTTGTTTGCAACGGGTAATCCACATATTTATATGGGAGGAGATAATGTAATTTTCTGGGGGCCTTTAGCTTGGACTGTAATCTTCGGATTAATTTTTGCTACGTTCTTAACCCTAGTAGTAGTTCCTGTATTATTTTACTTAGTGAACTTGTTTAAAATATGGTTAAAGACAAGAAAGTTAAAAGCGATTGAAGAATAATTTTTAAATAATTAAGCATAAAAAAAGCTCCTAATAACTTAGGAGCTTTTTTTATTTTATGTATTGTTTTAGTTGTTTACTAGTGCATCTTGAGACCATTTTTTTACAGCATCAATTTTACTTTTAGAAAAATCAACTTCACTTAAAGATTTATCATTCCAAAAGAACCACTTTCCTACTTTGGCTCCGCTTTCATACTCTCCCATCGTTTGCTTGGATCCGCTTTCAGTATAAGAAGTCCATTTTCCATGAAGCTTTCCATCTAAATAAAAACCTTCTTGTTTAACTTGACCATTATCATGAAAATATGTTGCCTTAACCATATTATCAACTATTTCGAATTTTGGTTTAACTTCTTGTGCAAAAAACATTCCTGAAACCAATAACGCAGCTATTAAAATTATCTTTTTCATATTTTCTTTTATGTTTTAATTAATATTATAATAACAAATATAAAAAATAATTTACACTAACCAAACTTTTTCTTAACAATTTGGTAACATTGTCTTTTTTAAACAAAAAAAGCCAATGTTTTTTTACATTGGCTTTCCTATAAATTTTATAGAATTACTTTAATATGTTGTCAAATAATTCAATTAAAGATGGAGATGAAGGTCTTGGTGCATCAGCATTAACAATTTCTCCGTTTGGTCCAACAAGAATAAATCTTGGAATTCCGTTAATTTGAAAGTCTTTTACAAATTGTGAGTTCCAATCATTATCAGCAAATAATTGAATTCCTCCAAGTTCTTTATCAGCAACAAATTTTTTCCACTTATCATGATCTTTAGCTCTATCTATTGAAATGCTAACAAATTCAATATTTTTATCATGATATGCTTCTTCTACTTTCTTTAAGTGAGGGATTTCCGCTCTACATGGTCCACACCAAGTTGCCCAAACATCAATATAAACAAATTTACCTTTTAAGCTTTCTAACGATGTTTTTCCTCCTTTATAATTTTCATAATCAAATCCTGGTGCTTTTGCGCCGTTCATTTTTCTTACTTCTAAACCTTTTTTGTAATATTCAGTTAAACCTTTCATCCCGTTTTCAAAATCTTCTTTATATTTTGAAACAAAAACAGCATCTAAATTAGCATTATCAATAGCGTTTATTACATTTTTCTTTCTTTCTGCCATTAACTTCTCAAAAACTTCTTCATCTGAAGCTAGTAAAGTATCATAGTCATAAGATTGTGAATCAACAGCAGACTTAACTAAGAAGTTATTCTCTTTTGCTCCTTTACCTTTAAAAACAATAGACTCGTCAAATTCAGCTGCATCCATAGTCAGAACTAATTCAAAACCGTTTTTTAAATACAACTGTGCGTATTCTTTACCATCAAACATTTGATAAAAACCTTCCTCAATTTTAAATGTGCTTTTAAACTCACCCTTTTTATTCAGAGAAATAGTTTTTGAGAAGTTATTTCCTCCTCTTATTACAAGACTATCGCTATTTCTATTTTCAATTTTTGCAGTAAAAACGACTTCATCTTTTCCTAAAAAAGTAAAAGATGAAAAAACAACTACTAATACTAATAAAATTATTTTCTTCATGATATAAATGTATTTTTCGTAAAGTTATTTATTTTTTTGAAAAAGAAATTAAAAAAAAGTTAATCTTTAAGGTATAATGTTTAGATTAAACTATTAAAATTAAATTTTGTTAGTACTTTTGCAGAAATATTTTTTCCAATGTACAGAAGTCATTCATGCGGAGCTTTAAACGCTTCAAACATAAATACAGAAGTAACCCTTGCAGGTTGGGTTCAAAAATCACGTGATAAAGGATTCATGATTTGGGTCGATTTAAGAGACCGTTATGGTATTACTCAATTAATTTTTGACGAACAAAGAACTGACAAAGCAGTTATTGAAAAAGCAAAATCATTAGGAAGAGAATTTGTAATTCAAGTTAAAGGAACTGTTATTGAAAGAGAATCTAAAAATCCTAACATGCCAACAGGCGAGATTGAAGTTTTAGTTTCTGAGTTAACTGTTTTAAACGAAGCGCTTCTTCCTCCTTTTACGATTGAAGATGAAACTGATGGCGGTGAAGACATTCGTATGAAATATCGATATTTAGATATTCGTAGAAATCCAGTAAAAAACAACTTATTATTCCGTCATAAAGTAAGTATGGAAGTTCGTAAATTTCTTTCTGATGAAGGCTTTTGCGAAATTGAAACGCCTTACTTAATTAAATCTACTCCAGAAGGTGCTCGTGATTTTGTAGTTCCAAGTAGAATGAATGAAGGTCAGTTTTATGCGCTTCCGCAATCGCCACAAACTTTTAAGCAATTGTTAATGGTAGGCGGAATGGATAAATATTTTCAAATTGTAAAATGTTTCCGTGATGAAGATTTACGCGCAGACAGACAACCTGAGTTTACACAAATTGACTGTGAAATGGCCTTCGTAGAGCAAGAAGATATTTTAAATATTTTTGAAAACTTAACACGTCATTTATTAAAAGAAATTAAAGGTGTAGAAGTAAAAAAATTCCCGAGAATTACTTACGACTACGCCATGAAAACATACGGAAACGACAAACCAGACATTCGTTTTGACATGAAATTTGGAGAGTTAAATGCAGTTGCACAATACAAAGATTTTCCAGTATTCAATGCTGCCGAATTAGTTGTGGGTATTGCAGCTCCTGGTTGTGCTTCTTACTCAAGAAAAGAAATTGACGCCTTAATTGACTGGGTAAAACGTCCACAAGTTGGTGCTTTAGGAATGGTTTATGTAAAATGTGAAGTAGACGGTACATTTAAATCATCTGTAGATAAATTTTACGATCAAGAAGATTTAAAAAAATGGGCTGAAGCTACAAATGCTAAAGCAGGTGATTTAATTTTAGTACTTTCTGGTCCTGCTGACAAAACACGAGCGCAACTTTCTGCGCTTCGTATGGAAGTAGCAACACGATTAGGATTACGTAAAGCCGACGAATTTGCTCCTCTTTGGGTTGTAGATTTTCCTTTATTAGAATGGGATGAAGAAAGTGATCGTTATCACGCAATGCATCACCCATTTACTTCTCCAAAACCAGAAGATATTAAATTGATTGAAACAGAGCCAGGAAAAGTGAGAGCAAATGCTTACGATATGGTTTTAAACGGAAACGAAATTGGTGGAGGTTCTATTCGTATACACGATAGAGAGTTACAATCAAGAATGTTTGACTTACTAGGTTTTAGTAAAGAAGAAGCACAAGCACAATTTGGGTTTTTATTAAATGCTTTCGAATATGGTGCACCACCACACGGAGGTTTGGCTTTTGGACTAGATAGATTAGTTTCTATTTTAGGCGGTCAAGAAACCATTCGTGATTTTATTGCTTTCCCAAAAAACAATTCAGGAAGAGATGTTATGATTGATGCTCCTTCTAAAATCGACAATAAGCAATTGGAAGAGCTGCACATTCAATTGAATTTAAAAAATTAACAATGAAATACCTAATCAGATCACTTGTACTTGCGGTAATTTGCTTTGTTTCTTATGGTTATTTTCATAAAAATCAAGGCAACGTTGAAGGAGACAAATGGGTTGGAATTGGGATTTTAATTATGGCCTTAGTTTTAATGCCAATATTTATTTATCATAGATATAAGACCAAAAACGTCAAGGACTATGTGTTTAAATCAGCTGAAAAAGATGAGGAAAACATTGAAAATCAATAATTTTATAAATAAAATGTTATTCCAATTATGACTTTTTAGAAAATAAGTCTATCTTTGGCACATTATTAATTATTTTATATTACAAAATGGCTACAGGCACAGTTAAATTCTTCAATGAAGAAAAAGGTTTCGGATTTATTACTAATGATGAAACAGGTAAAGATATTTTCGTACACGCTACAGGATTAAGAGTTGATTCTTTAAACGAAGGTGATAAAGTTCAATTCGAAGAAGAAGAAGGAAGAAAAGGTATCGTTGCTGCTCAAGTGGAAGTTATCGAAGACTAATAAAGAATTCATTACCTCAAAAAAAACCCAGCAAAAGCTGGGTTTTTTTATTTTATATCAAATTCATAATTTGAATAGGCATCTGAAATTTCATCAAAAATTTTGAACAACCCTTCTAAATCATCTGTTGTTACTAATCTTTGTTTGTACTCTTTAAAACTGTGAATTCCTTTGAAATAGTTTGTGTAATGCCTTCTCATTTCTACAATTCCTACACGCTCATTCTTCCATTCAACAGACCAGATTAAATGATTTTTTGCAGCTTCAATTCTATCTGCCATTGAAGGTGGAGCCAAAATCTCACCTGTATTAAAATAGTGCTTTATTTCGTTAAATATCCACGGATAACCAATTGCTGCTCGGCCAATCATCATTCCGTCTAAGCCAAATTTATTTTTATATTCTAATGCTTTCTCGGGTGAATCAATATCACCATTACCGAAAATAGGCATTGTAATTCTTGGATTGCTTTTTACTCTTGCAATATGTGACCAATCTGAATGGCCTTTATACATTTGCGCTCTTGTTCTTGCATGAACCGTTAATGCTTGTACTCCAATATCTTGTAACCGTTCTGCAACCTCATCAATATTAATAGAATTCTCATCCCAGCCTAAACGGGTTTTTACCGTAACTGGAAGACTTGTTCCTTTAATAACAGCCTTAGTTAAACGCACCATTAAATCAACATCTTTTAACACTCCTGCTCCTGCTCCTTTGCACACTACTTTTTTTACAGGACACCCAAAATTAATATCTACTAAATCGGGCTGAACTGTTTCAACAATTTTAGCCGACATTTCCATGGCTTCTTCATCACCGCCAAAAATTTGAATTCCAACTGGTCGTTCGTAATCAAAAATATCCAACTTCTTTTTACTTTTCATTGCATCGCGAATTAATCCTTCTGAAGAAATAAATTCAGAATACATTAAATCTGCTCCATGCATTTTACAAAGTCTACGAAAAGGCGGATCACTCACGTCTTCCATTGGCGCTAAAAGCAAAGGAAAATCAGGTAATTCTATGTTTCCAATTTTTGGCATTAATTGTATTTTTTTTGCAAAAATACAATAAGATTTTTGAATGTTCCTTTTTTGAATGTTGATTTCTGTATATTCTAGCTTCAAGAAACCAATATCTTACTATAAGAATCCAAAACTTTGAATTATATTTGCAGATTATATGTTACTATATTGAAAAGCGTTAAGGATTGAAGCGACATCCTTTTGTGTAAAGAAATGAAACAAAAGATCTAGCTAAAAGCCTGACCGTAAAGAAGAGGAGGTAACGCCCAAATAAATGAAGAATGAAAAATATTAGAAATTTTTGTATTATAGCTCATATTGACCACGGTAAAAGTACTCTTGCCGATAGATTACTTGGCGCCACTCAAACTGTAACTGCTCGTGAAGAAAAAGCACAGTTATTAGATAATATGGATTTAGAACGTGAACGTGGTATTACCATTAAGAGTCACGCTATACAAATGAATTACAAACATAATGGAGAAGATTATATTTTAAATTTAATTGACACTCCAGGACACGTAGATTTTTCTTATGAAGTTTCTCGTTCTATTGCTGCTTGTGAAGGCGCTTTACTTATAGTTGATGCAGCTCAAAGTATACAAGCCCAAACTATTTCTAATTTATATTTGGCTTTAGAAAATGATTTAGAAATCATTCCTGTTTTAAATAAAGTAGATTTACCAAGTGCTAACCCTGAAGAAGTTAGTGATGATATTATTGATTTATTAGGCTGTAAATTAGAAGATATTATTCATGCTTCAGGAAAAACTGGTTTTGGAGTTGATAAAATTCTGGAAGCTATAATTGAAAAAGTTCCTGCTCCAAAAGGAAATATTGACGAGCCTTTACAAGCCTTAATTTTTGACTCTCACTACAATCCTTTTAGAGGAATTGAAGTAATTTTCCGTGTTAAAAATGGAGAAATTAAAAAAGGTCAGAAGATCAAATTCATGGCAACTGGAAATGAATATTTTGCAGATGAAGTTGGAACATTGAAATTAAATCAAGTTCCAAAAGACAAGATTTCGACTGGTGATGTAGGTTATTTAATTTCAGGAATTAAAGAAGCTAAAGAGGTAAAAGTTGGTGATACTGTAACTGATGCAAAAACACCAACCACTAATATGATTACTGGTTTTGAAGATGTAAAGCCAATGGTATTTGCCGGAATTTACCCTGTTGATACCGAAGATTTTGAAGATTTGCGCGCTTCTATGGAAAAATTACAGTTAAATGATGCTTCTTTAGTATTTACAGCTGAAAGTTCGGCTGCTTTAGGTTTTGGTTTCCGTTGTGGATTCTTAGGAATGTTACATATGGAAATTATCCAAGAGCGTTTAGAACGCGAGTTTGACATGACTGTTATCACAACTGTTCCCAATGTATCTTATCATGCTTATACTAAAAAAGAGCCTAACACTATTTTAATTGTAAATAATCCTTCTGATTTACCAGAACCTTCAAAACTTGACAGGGTTGAAGAGCCTTATATAAAAGCAACTATTATTACAAAAGCTGATTTTGTAGGTAACGTTATGAGTCTATGTATTGAAAAACGCGGAGTAATTACTAATCAAACTTATTTAACTACAGAGCGTGTTGAGTTGAATTTTGACATGCCTTTAGCCGAAATTGTATTTGATTTTTATGATAGACTAAAAACAGTTTCCAAAGGATATGCTTCTTTTGATTATACACCTATAGGAATGCGTGAATCAAAATTAGTAAAATTAGATGTTTTATTAAACGCACAGTCAGTAGATGCTCTTTCTGCGTTAATTCATGAAAGCAATGCATATTACATTGGTAAAAAAATGTGTGAAAAGTTGAAAGAATTAATTCCAAGACAACAATTTGACATCCCTATTCAAGCAGCAATTGGTGCTAAAATCATTGCTCGTGAAACAATTAAAGCTTTACGTAAAGATGTAACTGCTAAATGTTATGGTGGAGATATTTCGCGTAAGCGTAAACTTTTAGAGAAACAGAAAAAAGGAAAAAAACGTATGCGTCAAGTAGGAAATGTTGAAATTCCTCAAGAAGCATTTATGGCTGTTTTAAAACTAAACGATTAAACTAAACTCAACAAATTATTTAAAAGTTTAAAAATTTCGCAATTTTTAAACTTTTTTAATTTATAATTATCCTGTATTTGATAAAATTTATTAAATTTAATCAGAACTGATACTTGTCCTACAAAGAAATCACTATGAAAAAGATTTATTATTTAATTATATTAGTATCAACCAGTTTGTTTTCTCAAACAATTACTGTTGATGACTCAGGGTATACACCTACTGACTTGGTAACTTTACTCCTGGGGAACTCATGTACTGAAGTAAGTAATATAAATGTATCTTCTACACAATCTGTTGCTTATTTTAATCAAAACGGATCTAGTTTTCCCATTGCTGAAGGAATTATAATTAGAAATGGGCAGGCATCTTTAACACAAGGCCCTTATACTGACACTAACTTAAGTTCTCAAATAAATACGAATGGAGACACTTATTTACAAACCATAAGTAATAATAGTGGCCAAACTGCCGGAATTACTGATGTAGCATTTTTAGAATTTGATTTTATACCATTATCAAACAATTTTAGTTTTAATTTTTTATTTGCATCAAATGAATATGGACAATACCAATGTGGCTTTAGTGATGTATTTGCTTTTGAATTAACAAATTTAAGTTCAGGAGTGTCTGTAAATCTTGCTGTAATTCCGGGAACATCTACTCCAGTAACTGTAAAAGACATAAGAGATAATGCAAATAATCCTGATTGCAGTTCTTCAAATTCAAACTTTTTCGACATTTATAATGTGACTAACCCAGCCGCATCTACCCTAAATATGAGGGGGCATACTGTAGTAATGAACGCTTCTTCTGCAGTAATACCAAACACTCCTTATAGAATTAGACTGGTGATTGGTGATTATAATGATTCGGGGTTTGATTCAGCTGTTTTTTTAGACGCGGGTAGTTTTGAAACCACTTTAGATCTAGGGTCAGATCAAACAATTTGTTCAGGAGACTTGTACACTTTAGAAACGGGATTAGACCTTACATATAATTATATTTGGTATTTAAATGGAACTCCAATAGCAGGTGAAACAGCTCCAAATTTAGATGTAACACAACAAGGAACATATACTGTTGAAGCAACAAAAGGAACTTGTTTGATTACAGATACTGTTGTTTTTACAAACTTATCTGTAAATAACCCACAAAATATTGAAGTTTGTGACACAGGAGCTGCTACATATTCTTTTGATCTTACTAATAATGACGAAGCATTTTTAGGAATAAATAATGCTGATTATGATATTTTCTATTATAATTCTATAACTAATGTTGCAACCAACAACCCAATTCCTTCAGGAAATTTAACAAATTACGTAAGTCCAAGTGGAGCAACTATTTTTATTAAAATTTTCAATCTTAATACTGGTAATTTTTGCAATGCAATTTACACATTCAGTCTTATTGTAACGGATCCTGTAGTTTCAACACAACCAAATAATGTTGAACTTTGTGAAGTTAATGGAGGGACGTCATTTGTATTAAATTCGTTGGATTCAGAAGTTTTAAACGGTGAAAATCCTATCGATTATACCATAACATATTATAATTCTATTGGAGATGCTACTTCAGGAGCATCTCCAATAACAAATATTACTATTCCTAATGGAACTACAAGTATTACTATAGGTATTCGAATGCAAAGCAACACTAATCCTGCTTGTTTTGATGTAACTTCTGTTGTTATAATTATAAATCCGCTGCCAGATGTTGATAGTATTCCTGACGTCATTGAATGCTCAAATTACACTTTACCTCCCATCTCTCCAGGAACATATTATAGTGGGCCAAATGGAACTGGTACTCAATTAAATGCTGGAGATATTATTGATGAAGGAGGAACGTACTATATATTTATAGGGCCTGATTCTAATGGATGCGTTAATGAATCTTCTTTTTTAATCACCTTAATTGATGAATATGTACCTCAATTAGACAACTGCGGAATCTTTATTGTTCCCTCACCTCCAAGCAACATAGGAGATTTTTACACTGAACCTGACGGGCCAAATGGAACAGGTGTAATTATTCCAGTAGGCACTGAATTTGTTAATACTTCTCAAACCCTAATGGTTGAAACAATTTATTATTATGCAGAAGTAAATGGTACTTTGTGTCGAGACGAAAGATTTGATATAAATATTCACCCTATGCCGCTTCTTGACAATCCAGATGATGTTACTACATGCAACTCATATACATTACCGGCATTAATAAATGGTCAATACTACTTAAACTCGGGGGGACCCTCTGTTGCTGGACAAGTTCAGCTTTTTGAAAATGATGTAATTGATGTTAATGGCCCGTATTTTCCAGGAACATATTATATTTATAATGAGTTGGAATATACAGATGTAAATGGCTTTTCTGCCTTCTGTATTGATGAAAATACAATTACTTTTAACTTAGTTGACACTTCTCAATTTACAACCATTACAAGCTGCGGAAGCTACATGCTTCCTGCAATATCTTATGGAAATTATTATACTGCGTCTATGGGAGGAGGAACATTAATTGACCCCGCTATTCCCATTACAACATCACAAATTGTATATTATTACACTGACACAACAATTTTACCAAATTGTACAAACAACTTAAATTACAACATAACAATTAACCCACTACCTTTAGTTGATACAATTATAAGTGATACATACTGTGGAGAATTTATATTACCAAACCTAATTAATGGTACTTATTATCTACTTCCAGGGGGACCCACATCACCTGGACAAGTGCAATTAAACCCAGGAAACATTATTGACCTGTCTGGTGTTAACTTATCTCCTGGAACTTATTATATTTTTAATGGTCCAAATGCAAATGGTTGTACTAACGAAACTAGCTTTACAATCAACTTAAATGCTTTTCCGCCTATTGACGGTGTATTAGACCGAACAGAATGCAGTCCATACACAATTTCAACTCCAACAAACGGGACTATATATACTGAAATTGGAGGTCCTAACGGAAGTGGAACTGTTGTACAACCTTCAGATTCATTTGACTATACAAGTACTTTTTATATTTACAACATTGATAGCTCAACTGGTTGTGAAATTGACAGGCCATTTACGGTAACTTACAGCGGAAACAATCTTCCCGATTATCAAGATGTTTTTGTGTGTGAATTTGAAAACTATACACTACCTGCCTTAACACATCAAGCACCTACACCTTTTAATTACTCTATTGGTTACTATTATGATACAAATGGTGTCAATCCTGTACCAAATGGAACTGTATTTAACACACCAAATACTCAAACTACAATTTACGTTTATGCTTCAAATGGAGATCGAATCATATGTAATGAAGAAGATAGTTTTGTAATTACGGTTTCAGAAACTCCAATTCTTCCAAATTATTCAAACATAGTTAGATGTGGTTCATATACATTACCTCCTTTACCAATTGGAAATTACAATGTAAACTACTACAATCAACCAAATGGTGTTGGGTTAATAAGCGCTTCTAATTATACATATAATACCCCAGGAACCTATGATGTATATGTTTATGCGACATCTATAGAAAACACAAATTGTAATGACGAGAGGTTTTTTCAAATTACAATATATCCTTTGTTAGATTTAAATATACAAGGAGGAATAATTTGTGTAAATCCTATCACTGGAATAACAGAACAACCTTTACTATTAAATTCAGGATTAAATCCTACAGATTTCACAGTTGAATGGTATTTAAACGGAAATCTTATGGGAACAGGACCCACTTATTTAGCAACTGAAGCCGGCACATATGATGTTGTTACAATAAAAGTTTCAGCAGAAAATCCACCTGATTGTAATTATAACCCAACAAGTGTTTTGGTTGAACAATCAAGTTCTGCTATCGCATCAGTAAGTATTAGCGAACCTTTTGATAATATAGCTGTAATTACCGTAAATATAGAAAACGGGATAGGAGAATACATATATCAATTAGATAATGGAGCTTTTCAAGCAAGTAATCAGTTTTACAATGTAAGTTCTGGTGAGCATATAATAACCGTTAGAGATATTTTTGGTTATTGTGGCGATTTTATTTTAACTGCAACAGTTATAAAATATCCTAAATATTTTACTCCAAATGGAGATGGAGCAAATGAAACATGGAATATTTTTGACCTAGCAATTGATCATCCTGAATCAATTATTTCTATTTTTGATAGATATGGGAAATTAATTAAGCAAATTTCACCAATTGGAACAGGATGGGATGGAACCTATAATGGCAAAAAGCTTCCTTCCACTGATTATTGGTTTAATGTTAATTACATTTATGAAGGTCAAGAAAAAATATTTAGAGCCCACTTTTCACTAATAAGATAAAAAAAAGACCGAGTAAAAACTCGGTCTTTTTTTTAACTATTTTTTAAATTGATAACTTCTTGTTCTGTTAAAAATCGCCAATTACCTCTAGGTAAATTCTTTTTTGTTAGACCTGCAAAAGTAACACGGTCTAATTTAATAACATTGTATTTTAAGTGTTCGAATATTTTTCGAACAATCTTAACATTAGCCGTTTTCATCTTAATACCAATCTCACTTTTAGGTTGATCTTCGATGTAGGTAACTTCTTCTACATAAACTCTAAATTCATCAATTGTTAGGCCGTTTGAGATTTTTTCCAAATCATCGTACTTAAGATTTTTGTCTAAAGTCACTTGATATAACTTTGATGACCTTTGGTTAGGTGAAGTAAATTTGGTTATAATGTCTGTATCATTAGTAAACAACAACAAACCTGTTGTTGTTTTGTCCATTCTGCCAACTGGTTGTAAATTAGCTTTTGTTGCACCTTTTACTAATTCTAACACATTTGAATCACCTCTGTTTTCATCATTTACTGTTGAAAAATTCTTAGGCTTATTCAACAAAAGGTATTCTTTCTTCTCAGGTGTAATTGTCGATCCGTCAAATTGAACCACATCGGTTAATTTTACTTTGTAACCCATTTCGGTTACTGCTACGCCATTTACCTTTACATTACCACTTTGAATATAAATATCTGCATCTCTACGGCTACACATGCCTGAATTTGCAATGTATTTGTTCAGTCTTATTTCATCTGGGTTTTTAGGTGCTTTCGGTGCCTTTGGTGCTTTTTGCTCTCCAGGCTTAGTTGCAAATTTTGATGCCGTTTTTCTTAACGGCGCATTTCCTCTTGAAGTACTAGGTTTTTTAGCTCCACCTTGTCTTGCTGAGGTTCCTTTTTTCTTACTGTTATCTCCTTGATGACGAGTCATTTCTTACTATTTTTTTTGCAAAGATATAACTAATATGTGGATATCAATTTTTTTCCGTGTAACAAAACTTGCGGTTCTATTAAAACTATACAAAAAACACCAGCAAGAATAATCAATTTAATTAAAAAATGAAGCTTGACAAATTCTTGTTTCGTTTTAGATTTCCATAATTTTAGTAAGAAAAAAATTAAGATCAAGTAACTTGTGTAAAAATAAATATCCATATAGCCCACATCAAATACATCTATTAAAAAGTAAACAGGAATGATTGAAGAGAGGGTTAAAAAAGAAATTGTATATTTTGCTGCATTTTCTCCAAAAAGAACAGGAATAGTTTTATAATCAACAACTAAATCTCCTTCGATATTTTCTAAATCTTTAACGAACTCTCTAATTAAAATTAGCAAATATAAAAATGTTGCATGTGCAAAAATAACATCATAAAAATTCTTATAATACATTAACACTCCAAAAAAAGGCAAAACTGCTAAAAGTGCGGCAACTAGATTTCCTATAAAAGGAAACTTTTTTAGTTTATGTGAATAATACCAAATGATGAAAATATATGTCGAAAAAAACAAAACGGCTCTCCAAGAAATAAAACTGGCTAAAAAAGCAACGAATAAATTGATTGAAAAATAAACTTTCAGTTTTGTGCCTTGACTTACCAACCTGTCCAACATTGCCTTTCTAGGTCGATTGATTAAATCTTTTTTACTGTCATAAAAATTATTAATAATATAACCCGAAGCAATAGTTAATGATGAAGCCATTACTATTAAAAACAACTTCAAATCTAATAAAACATCTAAAGCGCGTTTATTAGTGGCTAAAATAAATATTGCTGATAAATATTGTGCAAGCGCTACAACCCAAACATTATAACCTCTAACTACAGAAAAAAGACTGAAGATTTTAGTTAGAAATAATTTAGATTTTCTTGAAAGCATTTAAAACTAAAATTGATAAACTACTTCTAATTTAAAGTCTTTTAATGATTCTTTTGCTTTATCAATATCTTGAGTGAAACCTAAAATATAACCGCCACCACCAGAACCACAAAGCTTAAGATAGTAATCGTTTGTATCAATGCCTTTTTGCCAAACTTGATGAAATTGTTCTGGAATCATTGGTTTAAAATGATTTAAAACAACTTTAGATAGTTTTTTTGTATTTGCAAAAAGTGATTTAACATCACCGTGTAGAAAGTTTTCGACACAATCATCTGTATATTTTATGAATTGAGATTTCAACATTTTACGGAAACCATTATCTTTCAAACTTTCCATAAAAAGAGTAACCATAGGTGCAGTTTCTCCAACAATTCCTGAGTCTATTAAGAAAACAGCTCCTTTACCATCAACACTTTGAGAAGGAATTCCTGTTGGTTCAATATTATCTTTAGAATTAATTAAAATGGGCAAACTTAAATAACTATTTAAAGGATCTAAACCAGAGCTTTTCCCATGGAAAAAAGATTCCATATTTGAAAAGACCGTTTTCAATTTCAATAATTTTTCTCTTGTTAAATTTTCTAAAACTGTAATTTTATCAGTTGCATATTTATCATAAATAGCAGCAACTAAAGCACCACTACTTCCTACTCCATAACCTTGAGGAATACTTGAATCAAAATACATTCCGCTTTCAACATCGCTTTTTAAAGCAGCCAAATCAAAAGAAACTAATTCAGGTTTATCTTTTTGCATTTGACTTAGATAAGAAGCAAATCGAGATAAACTTTCATTAGATTTGATAGCTTCTTGAGAAGGGTTTTCAGAAACCTTTAAAGTTCCTTTGTAAAAATTATAAGGAATAGACAATCCTTTCGAATCTTCTATAATTCCGTATTCACCAAAAAGTAATATTTTAGAATAAAATAATGGTCCTTTCATAACTTTTCATATTCAGTTAAAGTAAATGTACAAAATTAAATTGATTTCGCACCATTTCCAATTTGATCACAAATGTACTGCTCATTTTGGCAATAGCCAATCAATTCATTGTTAATAAATTGCAAAACTTTGTCTTTTACATTTTCTGGGTACAAAACATGCACATTTGCTCCCGCATCCAATGTAAAACAAACTGGAATTTGAGTTTCATTTCTAAAACTCCAAATTTTATTAATAATTTCTAAAGTATTTGGTTTCATTAAAATAAAATAAGGCATCGAAGCCATCATCATAGCATGTAGAGTCAACGCTTCACTTTCTATAATTTTAATAAACTCCTCAATGTTTCCTGATGATAAAATTGACTTAACTGCTGATAAATTAGTATGTGCTTGTTCAAATCTTTGTTGGGCAAATGGGTGTCCGTTCATTAAATCGTGACCCACTGTACTTGAAACTTGTTTTTCGCCCTTATCTACTAATAAAATAGTGTCTTGATAATTCTTAAAATTAGCATGTAAATTTTCAAATGGAACTCCGAATAAATCAGATGAATTTTCAGTTTCTGTATGTTTTCCCCAAATTACCACTTCGCCTTTTACACTTCTACACGCACTTCCCGAACCTAATCTGGCTAAAAAAGAAGCTTTTTGGTTAAAATAATCATCTGTCATTGTTGGGTTGATTTCCTTTTCTAAACTCATTATATTCATTGCAATTGCAGCCATTCCAGAAGCGGAAGATGCAATTCCTGAACTGTGTGGGAAAGTATTTTCAGTATCAATAACAAAATGATATTCTTTTATATAAGGACAATATTGCTCAATTCTTTGAAAGAATTTTAAAATTTTAGGTTTAAAATCTTCTTTGGGTTTGCCTTCAAAAAACAAATCGAATGTAATTTCAGAATTGTCTGTTTTCTTAGTTACTGCTAAAGAAGTAATCGTTTTACAATTGTTCAACGTAAAACTGATAGAAGGATTTGCAGGAATCTGGTTTTCTTTTTTACCCCAATATTTTACCAATGCAATATTACTAGGAGCGCTCCATTTAAAATTTGCTTTTTCAACAGAAGAAAAATCAGTTGCAATAAAATCCTTTTTAGTTAACATAATCGTTTATTTTATGCAAAAATACCATTTTAGATTAATTAGTTAATTGAATAATTGTTAATTTGCACTTAAATTAAACTTTCATGAACAAGTATTTAAAAATCGCTTATTTCGTAATTATCTGTTTAGCTGTTGGCTACTTATCAAGCTTAGTCACTCAATCGTCAATTGCGACTTGGTATCCGACTATAAAAAAGCCTGTTTTTAATCCGCCAAATTGGGTTTTTGCGCCTGTTTGGACGTTACTTTTTATCATGATGGGAGTTTCTGCAGGATTAATTTGGGATAAAATTACTGAGCAAAGAGAATTGGTTAAAAAAGGACTTTTGTTTTTTATTGTCCAATTGGCTTTAAATGCTTTATGGTCGTATTTATTTTTCGGATTAAGTAATGTTTTATTAGCTTCTATTGAAATTGTAATTCTACTTTTAGTAATTTTCGAAACGTATTTAGTTTTTAAAAAAATTGATAAAAAAGCAGCAATGCTATTAATTCCTTATATGGCTTGGGTAAGTTTTGCTACGATTTTAACCGTTAGTATTTTAGTGTTGAACTGGTAATGTTTTTTCCAACACATAGACACATAGATTATTTATTCTTTTAGAAAGTAAAAAGAGAAAAAATCACACATAGCTTATTTTTTACTATGTAAAGTGAAACGTTTTTTTAAAGTCTAGTATCCTATGTTTCTATGTGTTTAAAATATTTGAATTTAGATTAAATAGCTTCTGAAATTATAAAACCGCCCGTCCAAGCATTTTGAAAATTGAATCCACCCGTTATAGCATCAATATTTAAAACTTCACCAGCTAAATATAAATTAGGCAATAACTTGCTTTCCATTGTTTTAAAATTAATTTCTTTTAAATCAACTCCACCTGCAGTAACAAATTCTTCTTTAAAAGTACTTTTCCCGTTTACCTGAAAAACGCCATTTGTCAATTGTTCGGCTAATTGATTAATTTGTTTTTTTGACAAATCCGCCCATTTGGTTTCTTCGGTAATTCCTGAAGCTAAAACCAAACTTTCCCATAAACGATTTGGGAATTCAAAAGGCGATTTTTTAACAATTGTCTTTTTAGTATGTTCTTCTTTTAATTTTTTCAGAACATCAATTACTTCCTCGAAATCCAAATCATTTAACCAATTGACCAAAAGTGCAAATTGATAATTTTTATCGGCTAATTCTCTTGCTCCCCATGCAGAAAGCCTTAAAATTCCAGGTCCGCTCATTCCCCAATGCGTTATTAACAAAGGTCCACTAGCGCTTAACTTTGAACCTTTCACTTTTACCGAAGCAAAAGCCGACAACCCCATCAAGTCCTTAATTCTAGGATCTTTGATATTGAATGTAAACAATGACGGAACAGGTGGAATTATAGAGTGACCTAGTTCTGAAAGCATTTCCCAAACTTTAGGATTACTTCCTGCTGAAATAATTAATTTTTTACAAGCAAACGTTTCTTTATTGGTTTCTACTTTCCAAAATTCTTCCGTTTGAAACAACGATTGCACACTTTGACCAGTTAAAACTTGAATTCCTAATTTATGAACATTGTCCGTAAAACAATCGATAATAGTTTGTGAAGAATTAGATTCGGGAAACATTCTTCCGTCTTCTTCAATTTTTAAAGGAACACCATGATTTTCGAACCATTCAATCGTATCTCCAGAACAAAATTGATGAAAAGGTCCGCGTAATTCTTTTTCGCCACGTGGATAAAACTTCACTAAATCATTTGGTATAAAACAAGCGTGCGTAACATTACATCTTCCGCCACCAGAAATTCGAACTTTCGACAAAACTTCTTTTCCGCGTTCTAAAATGGCAACTTTTAAATGTTTGTTTTTTTCGGCAATATTAATCGCTGTAAAAAATCCGGCTGCACCACCACCAACAATAATTATATCAAAATCTGTGTTCATAATCTATCTGGGAAATCGGAAATAATTCCATTTATTTTATATTCTTTCAATCGTTCAATATCGGTAACATCATTAACAGTCCAAGTATTGATTTTAAATCCTTTTTCGGTTGCAACTTTACAATTGTCTTCGGTTAATAATGAAAAATGCGGATGAACGTATTTTGCCGAAAATTCTGTTGCCCATTCCATCGCTTGTTCTACACTTGCTTGTGTTAAAACCGCTAATGGAATTTTGGAATTCAATTGACTTACTTTATAAAGTTCGTCTCTTTGGAAACTAGAAACAATAAAATCATCCATTTTCCAATTGTATTCTTGTATGTGCTTTTCAATTAATTGTACTGCTGGTTTTGCCGTATCGTGTCCTTTTAACTCGATATTAACCTTACATTTTCTGTTTACCAAATTTAAAACTTCTTCTAATGTTGAAATTTCGAATACACCATCAACCTTTAGCTTTTTCAACTCTACTAAAGAGAAATTATGGATTTCACCACTTCCGTTGGTCATTCTATCTAAAGTAAAATCATGAAAGACCACTAATTCACCTGAAGCACAAACATGCACATCAAGTTCAATTCCATCCACATTTAAATCTAATGCTTTTTGAAATGAAGCTAATGTATTTTCACTTACGTAGCCTTTTGCTCCGCGATGCCCAAAAGATTGAATCATTTTAATTGAATTATCTTTACAAAGATATAATAGATTCTTTTGTATTCCGTTTAAATACAGAGAACACTTAAAAAAAGATAGATGAAAAAGATAGTTTTTGGAGCAATAGCAAGTTTATTTATAATGTGTAGCCCAATTAAAACAGAAGTTAGAGATGATTTCAGAAGCAGCACTGAAGCGCAAAAAAAGGCATTCTTAAGAGAAATAAATGGAACATCAGATTCTAAAAGTGTATTGGTTTTAACCAAAGGATACAAAGGTGAAAAGATAATAGCTACACAAGAAGGCAAAACGATTTACTCCAAATACCCTATTACAAATCTAAAAACGCATTTAGCTGATTATTTTAGCTTTGAAAACAGTAAAATATTAATAATTACAGATAATTTCTCTAAACAAGAAGTTGTAATTGAACCTAAAAAAGCTACAAAACATAAGTTTATTTATTTAAGAAAAGACTATGCAAAAGATGTTGTCTCTTATAAAATAACATTAAGCAACACATTGAGAGCAATGTGAAAACAGATTTAAATATTACACTAACTCTATTTAAAAAAATAGAGAAATAAAAAAACCTCTAACTAAAATAGTTAGAGGTTTTCTGTGCGGGTAAAAGGGGTACTTTACAACTATTCAAAAACATTAATAAAAGTTAAAAAACCTATAAAGCCTTTATTTATATAAGCTTAAACCTAAGTTAAAACTTATATTAATTCATGTTAATTTCTATTAATTAGCACATTTAGGGGAACATTAGGGGAATGAATGTTATTTTTTTATTACTTTAGTGCCAAATAATTGACATGGCAACTACGCACCTAAGAGTAAAAACCAACAACGATTGGAATACTGTATATTTCAGATTAAAACAATCAAAAGTTTTTGATATTGAATGCTCAACTAATATAAAAGTGCCTAATAAAAGATGGAGTCCTTCAAAGTCTGAAGTATTACCTACAAAAAACTTTAACCATAACAAGGTAAATCAAGACTTGATAGATCTTGAAAGCTTTATAATGGGTGAGTATAACGAAGACCTAAAAGCAAACGTTACATTTAATTCTAAATGGTTAAAAGAAAAAATAAGCAAATTTCAAAATCGAGAAACAAAAAATGAGAATATAGATAAACTTATTTTTTTTACTAATTATATAAATTCATTTATAGAGGAATCTAAAACAACCAAAACCAGAAAGAACACACTAATAAAACCTAGAACAATTCAACATTACAATACTACATTAAATAAAATAAAAGCTTTTGAAGATTTTCAAGGTGTAAAACTTAGAATTGTCGATATAGATTTAAAATTTCATGATTTATTTATTCAGTTTTTAGGAAAAGAACAAAAATTAAATCCAAACACAATTGGCGGGTACATTGATGACATTAAATTAATGATAAACAATGCTGACAAAAAAGGCATTGAAATCAATAAGGAAATAAAACTAAGGGGATTCTATACTCCAACAAATAAAACAAAAGACATCTACTTAAATGAAGATGAGATTAACAAAATTTTTAATCATAAATTTAATTCAGACTACCTTGACAATGCAAGGGATTGGTTTATAATAGGGCTACGAACTGGGTTAAGAATTTCTGATTTTTTAAAATTAAACAAGAAGAATATAGTTGACGGATTTATTGAAAAAAACACGTTAAAAACTGACTTCCCAGTAATAATTCCAATACATGAGCAAGTTCAATTTGTTCTTTATAAAAGAAAAGGGAAATTTCCAAGAGAAATAAGCGACCAAAAATTTAATGATTATATTAAAAAAGTTTGCGAAGAAGTTGGGATTAATGAAGAAGTTGAGGGCGCGAAAATGGATGAAGTAGTTATTAGAAAAAACGGTGAAAAGGAAACTATTTTTAGAAAGAAAACAGGAATCTATAAAAAACATGAACTAGTTACTTCCCATATTTGCAGACGTTCATTTGCAACAAATTTATATGGTAAAATAGACACTTTAACCATTATGAAAATAACAGGACATCAAACAGAAAGCCAATTTTTATCTTACATTAAAGTAACACCTAAAGAATATGCTGAAAAACTGAAAGCTTACTGGAATAACATGCCTAAAATCTAAATTAAGATTATCAATACTAACAACCAATTGCAATTAATTGCAATTAAAAACAAAAACTCAATGGGATTGAAGCTTGTTGCAACTGAAAATTAAAATTCGTAGCAACTAAAAAAATTTACTTTTACTAATTTCTCAAAGCTTTAACGCTTCAAAGTAAAATGTCCTTTAACAATTCTACCGTCTTCAAGTTGAATAGTATACCAATAATCCGAAGAAGGCAATTGGTGACCGTTAAACGTACCATCCCAACCTTCTCCAAGAGGACTAATCTGTTTTAACAACTTACCGTATCTATCAAAAATATAAATAATAGTACCTGCGTTTAATCTAGCGTTAACTCCTTTTATATTCCATGTATCGTTATACCCATCTCCATTTGGAGTGAAATAATTTGGAATCCCTAAAACACTTACTTCTCTTGTTGCAATACCACAACCATTTAAATCTTTAACAAAAACAGTATAAACACCAGCTTCAATATCATTAAAAGTATTGTCAGATTGATAATCCATATTATCCAAACTAAATTCATAATCTCCTTGGCCTGAAACAAAAACAATAATAGAATTATCATTTGATAAATCAGTAACTTGTACGTTGTTGACAGTTGCAATATCAGAAGCGGTAACAGTAATTGTTCGGGTTCTAACACAACCATTTAAATTGATAACTTCAACCGTATAAATTCCTTCTATATTCACTGTTAAATCATAACTTGTTTCAGAAGCAATTTGAGTTCCATTTAAAAACCAAGTGTAACTAAAATCGTTCATGGTAATTTCGTCTAATAAACCTGCATTAATTACTTTAGTAAAACTTGGGTCGTTACTACAAACCAATTCTTCTCCGTACAATTCTATTTCAGGTAAAGGATTTACTATAAAAGGAATTGTCATTGTTGCAATACAATTGGTATTAATAGGATTTATTACTTCAACCAATACATTTTGTGTAGCAGTTGTAAATGGATTAGGAAGTGGACTTGACAAACTATTTCCATTTTCATCATAGTAATTCACAATCATTCCTGTTTGACTTCCTAAAATTGTAGTTTGAAAACTACTTGTATCAAAAGCATACAGTCCGTCTTGGTTAACAGGATTTGCTTCATCATCACAAACGGTTGTTAAACTTGGTGCAACAGCAAAAGCTTCTGGTAAATCATCTACCGTAAAAGTAATGGTTGATTCATAAAAACAAGCAGTTGCAGTATTATTTGTCACTCTCACTTTTACAACTTGCGATATTGTATTAAACGGATTTGGTAAAGGACTTGGCAATGCAATGTTATTTGCATCCCAATATTGAACCGTTACATTGGTCAATCCATTTAATACATCATTTTCTATTGTTGTTGTGTCAAAACCAAATATTCCATCTTGATCTTCATCACATTGTGTATAGCTTTGAGATTGAATTAAAGGCAAAGCTTCAACATTTAAAGTAATATGATGTCCTAAACCTAAGCATTCATTATTTAGCTGACTATCTACACGAACATAAATATCTTGAGAATTTGGATAACCAGTATTGGTATAATTTGAAATATCTGTAATTGCATTTTGCTCTGCTAGTGCATCTACTTGATTTTTATAATAGGTTATATCCAAAACTTGTCCAACTGGATACAATGCTTGTATTTCTCCCGTAACACTGCTAAAATCAAAAGTTGCAATTCCATCTGTGTTTGAACCTGATAGCGCATCATCACAAACGGTAAAGTTTCTTTGAAAACTTGCAGGAATTAATGTTGTAGAAACAATTAAATTTAAAGTAACTACTCTAAAACAACCATTTGCATTTTCAACTCTCACAAAAATTTGGTCGGTACTTACCGTTTGATTAGTGTAAGTTGTAAAATCAGTTATCGGATTAGAATTACTTTGCGCTTGAGCAGAAGTTTCAAAATAACTAAAAATAAAACCTGTAGTTGTACTAGAAATTAGCTCATTTGCTTCTGTTAAATTAAAAGCACTAAAACCATCATTGTCATCATCACATTGTTTTAAGCTTATTGGAGAATTTACAACAGGCAAATCAAAAACCCTAACTTCAAACGAAGTTGTAGCAAAGCAACTCGGGTTTTGTGTATTGAACACTTTCACATAAATAGTCTCCGTTGCATTTATATTTACGTAATTATTAGGGGTTACAATTAAATTAGTCAAAGTACTATCTCTGTAATACTCAACAGTAAAAGTAGAAGCTGATTGACCGTTTAATACATCGTTCTCTCTTACTCTTAAATCAAATACAACTCTACCATCTGTATCTGTTCCAAAACTCGTATTATCACAAAATTCAATAGGTAAAACAGTTATACTAGGAACTGGACTTTCAAAAACTTGAATATCAAAACTAGTTGTTGCGTTGCAACTGTTATTCTCTATATTATAAACTTCTGCAATTATGGTTTGGGCTTGATAAGGCAACGATGTGTTTTCATAACTGGTTGGATTTGTGATTTTAGTTTTATTAGCAAAATCCATAGCATTAGCATAATAATTTACACCAAATTGTGTAGTAGATTGTCCATTTAAAATAGCAGCATCATTTTGAGTTAAATCAAAATTAAAAAAACCATTATTATCAGTGTCGCACTCCAAAATAGTATTTGGTTGTGTGGCGGTTGGTACTTCTGAAATAACAATATCTCTTGTGGTTACTCCTGTACCATAACTACTCGTTGCTGTTACCGCAACTGAGTATGTTCCTGATAAAGAATAAACATGACTAGGAGTTAAATTTGTAGATGTATTTCCGTCACCAAAATCCCAAGTAGCACTTATAACTGATGAATTACTCAATTCAAACTGAACAGATTCTCCAACACATGCATTCTGAAATTGTATTGCTGGTGCAAAATAAGATTGATTAAAAACGGGTAAGCCTAAAGCTGGTTTATTTCCTAATAAATCTACTTGATTTGGAACAAAATTACAACCTGCGCCAAGTATATTAGGGTTATTAATACATCCTAAAAAAGGGTTACTCCCCATTGCAATATAAATTTTACCGTCTGGACCTAACTGCAAAGCTCTTGGATAATAATTACTTGTAGATGTACCTTGGAACAAGGTGCTTAATGAAGCTGAAATATTCGCTGATGTTAAATCAAACTGATATAAATACTCTGGATTATTAGAACTAACATACAAGATATTATTATTTGGAGAAAACTCAACACCATAAATATAACCTGAAGAATATGACATTAATGTCTGAGCATTTGTTATTTGTCCTGTATTATTATTAAAGTCATACAGTTCTAAAATATTTTGCGCATAAGGATGTAATCTAGAATAACATACGGCTAATTTCTGGCCGTTTGGAGATATTTTCATAGCTCCCGGTGTTCCATTAGGTGTTGAAACAACAACCAAAGGACTAAAACCAATATTACTTAAGGTTGGAGCATTGCTTAGTCCAGAAGAAGACAATAGATGACTATAAAAAGTATTACTCCCAAATGCATGTGTTAAAATCCAATAATCCACATTATTTGCATGTTTTACCACAGAAATTTTCTCGCATGATGGCGTATAAACCAAAATATTTTTTGTGGAAGTTACAGCACCTAAACCCCCATCTAAATTCAAATCAATAATAGAATATCTGAACCCATTTGGGCTGGCTTCAGCATCAAGTGTGAAAACATAAAACAAATGGTTTGAGCCTGGTAATGGAATAATTGTACCCGATTGGGTTGAAGACTCATGCCCCATTAAACCAGTACCATTAACCATTATTTGATGGTTTTTATTATACACAGTATCCCCATCTGTATAAAACAACAATTGACCTGTAGCATCCGATAGAGTAGCACACCCCTCATTAGTTTGCATGGCACTATTGGTTAAAGCTACTGGAGTTCCACTATTAAAAGTAATGGCTGCGTTTTGACCAAAATACCAGTTATTAGCTTCGCCTTGTGCAAAGGAAGCCACTACTGATATCATTATAAATAGAACTGATAGTTTGGTTTTCATAATACAATCTTACAACTAATTAATTTGGCCATTCTACTGTAACAATAAACTCTAAATTTATTTCAGGATAGCTATAAGTTATTGTATTTGGTTTTGTGGTAGTATAAGCACTAAAATTAAAATCTCTATAATCAGGTGGACCAACCATTAAATCTTGCCCTAATGGTGGATTGTCTTCATCTACCAAACCCATTCTGATGGTTTTCTCAGGCTGAATGTATAAATTTTCAGTTGCAAAACTCCATGTTAAATCTCCTTGATTTTGTTTAACGGATGAAGTGTACCATTTTCTAAAACTATAACCATCTTCAAATGGAGAATTTAAAGTTGATTTATTAAAACCAAAGTAAACATCTGCTAAATGATTGGGATTTGTCGTTGGATATTCTGGATCCCAAGTAGTGTTTATACCACTAAAAGATACAACTTGCATACCTGTAACTTTTACAGCATTTCCTCTATTAACGGTTACAGTTAATGACTTTACACTGCTGTAAACATTACCTTCTTTTGTTGCTTTAAAATAAATGGTAGTAACCCCAACTTTATCTAAATTGAATTTTAAGGTTTTAGAAGTACCAAAACCAGTAAATAAACCTGCCTCCGTAACAAAATTATCATACGAATATAAAATACCCGTCATGTTTCCATCGTTTGTGATGGTTACAGTAAATTCTTGGTCAACAGTTACTGCCGTACTACTCGCTACTGCATTTATGGTAAATGTAGTAGGTGTTGGATTATTGTTTTCTTGTGAGTCGTCTGAACTACAAGAGAACATTAAAAATCCTGTTAATAAAACAAATAGTTTTTTCATATTAAAATAAAATTTCGATAATAGGGTTTTCAAAATAAAAAGTAATAATCTTACCATCTATTTTTTCAGCTGTCATTATTAGGGTTTTATCCTTAAAATCAATCTCAAATATTTCAACAAGAATCCCAATATTATTTTCAATCTTTTCTAAAATCTCATCAGAATCTTTTTTATAAACTGATGTTTTGACTTTTTCCCAATTACTTATTATGAAATTACATTCTTTATCTACCAAACATTTTAAATTAATATCATAGTAGTTACAAAATTTCATTTTGATAGCCCCATTAAAAATATCATAGCAGAATTCCTTAACTGGATTATCATGAAACGAAATACTTTTATCTTTATAATTGATTGAAACATTCATTTTTCTTCTTTATTTTATTTTATACCAAATGGGATGTGAGCACCAGGGCTATTAAAATTGACAGGTCTTAAATTAATATCAAATGAGTTAAACTTATTACCAAAATTTATATGCATATGCTCAAAAGGCACATCTATATGTGGTGAATCTAACCTTATTTTAAGTCCTTCTATCTTTGTATGTTCCCAAACAGCTCCTCCTCCTTTATCCCCATTATAAACATTTTTAAAACCGACACTTTCAATATCATCAATAATTGTTGCTTTATCTAAATTTTCCATGTTCTTTAGATATGATTTAATCTGTGTTCTTGAACTACCTAATGAAGTTGGTTCAGCCTGTGCTTTAAAAGAAATTTCTGGTGTTTTGTCATAATATCTATCTAATGCATTGCTAAATGATTCATCTAATCCACTTGCTAAATTAGATGGTTCTGGAGAAGGAACTTTACCTGTAAAAACATTAGCTCCAGAAGCTTTTGCTGTTGCATAACCATGTGCTGCACCTCCTATAAATCCTAGACCAAAGCCCATTACAGCACCTTGAGTACCATCACCCCCCATTGCTATATCAGATAACCCTCCAATTACTGCATTTGTAGACCCACCATATAAAGCACCATTGATAATACCAGGAGGAGCAAAACTTGCAGCCCAGCCACCAACTGCGCCTGAGATTCCACCAAGGATACCTCCAGTAATACCTGCAGTAATAATATCACCAGCACTACCTCCATTAAGTGCTGTACCTACAATTCCACCTGTTGCACCACCAGCAATTCCAGCATAAATAGCTACTAAAAGAGGGGTTGCAGTTCCAGCAGAAGCAATTGTTACTACAGCCGTTACAACAACAACTGCTGCAACAGTTACAACTTGTTTCCAATTATTATTCCACCAACTAGCAAAACTTTCACCACTTGGATCAATCCATTTCAAAGGATTGTTCAACACATAACCATATCGATTAAAATTTTGTGTATTGTATGGGTCTTGTATAAAATTATCGGGTTGTAAAAATCTATGCACTAAAGGATCATATAAACGACCATTCATGTGGATTAAATTAACTCCCTGCAAATGCTCGTGTCCTGTATATCCTCTATCTAATACAACTAAACCTGTAAGAACGTTTCCTGTCCCATCTTGTACTTTTACTATTAATCCCCAAGCATCAAATAATCGTTTTTCAACTAATTGTCCTGATTCGTTAGTGATTGCTACAATACTACCCAAATAATCACGATGCAAATATAAGTAATTTTGTATTGTACCGTCGCTTTTTAGTACTACAGGTGCAGTATAGCCATCACCTCCTATATAAGTAATAAACTCTACTTCATTAGTTTGTGTATTATGTTTAATTTCCATTGAACCCAATGCCGTATAGTGTTTACGATATTTTCGCTGTAACTTATCTACCTCTAAACTACCATAATACATTGTAGAACGGCTTTGAAACACATTATAATCAAAACTTATTCTATCAAAACCTGCTTCATAAATTTCAACAGGACTTTTGAAGGCATTGTACGAAACATCTAAATTGCTTCGATTTTGATAATAGTTAAATGTTTCTGGAGTAGGGTCTATTGAAGAATTTTGATAAACAGGCCCTGAATAATTATAATGCCCTTGATTATTGTCTGAAATTCTACCTCTGTTGTCATAGATTTGTTGCACTTGATTTCCAGTTGCATCCGTATAATGTGTTAATCTATCTAATGTATCATATTGGAAGGTTTCATTCCAAGCAAACATACTATTGTATCGAGAAGTTAAATTACCTCTTTGTGGTTCAAAAGTGGTGTTTAACGTCATGATGTTAACAGGTGCTGTACCTGCTAAATCGTGCTTAGACTGAGTAATAAATCCAAAATTGTCATATGTTTTAGAAATTGCAATTCCATTACCTAAAGTTGCACTTGTTAATTGTCCACGCGTATTAATAGTATTGGTTTCCCATAACACTTGACTTGTTGCATCATCTAAAATTTGCCAATGAAAACCATTTTTATAGGTGTTTTTTGTCCATTTTGATGAACTTTTACCAGTTGCCACATGAAGAATATACTGGTATTCTTTTTCAACTCTACCAAACGAATCGAACACAGAAGCCATTTGATAATGTGCATACGGGCTAAATTCTGTTGTTCTCCACAATCTTTTATAAGTATCATATTCATAAGAATAGGATGTACTGGTATTAGTTGTGATACCTGTTAACAGTTTTGTAGTACCATCATAATTGTAATAAGAAATTAGATGAGTATTATCACCAAGCACCTCTTTTTGAGTAACTTTCCCAACCGAGTTTAAGGTATAAGTCGTTTCTCCTTTTGGTGTTTTCTCCCAAGTTAACTCTCCAAAATCGTTATAAACATATTCATAAACCCCAGCAGATGGATCTGTTAATTTCGTTTTTCTACCCCAACCATCTTGATCTATACTTATAATTACTCCACCATAGTTAGATTGTTTCATATTACCGTTTGGATAATGTTGGTAATTTATTGTACCTCCATCATCTGTCATTGAAACTGTTACATCTGCTGCATTCTTAGTTGTTGAAACTGTTTTAAAGCCATCATTCATTGTAGATGTTAAACCAGAATAACTAATATTGGTCGTTTTACCAGTATAGGATATTGTTTGAATTAACCTTCCATATTCGTCAAATGAACTTCTATTGAATTGCGTTGGTGATCCAGTTAAACTTACATAAGGTTCGCTTATACTTTTTTTCCTATCATAAATATCATAATCTGTTTTAATAAACGACCACGAATTATCTATATTTTTACTCCCAGTAATACTTTCTCTACCCAAATCATCAAAAATTGATATATTTTGACCGCCTTCATCATTTGTAGTTGTCAATTTTACATCTGTAGTATTAGTCATTTGAAATAAATAGGTTTTTTTATTACCTAAATAATCAATCACTTTTCTTTTACGCAACCAAACATCATACGTATAAGTAGTTGTTAATCCATATGGATTGGTTTCAGTTAGCAATTGACCAGTACTATTATTATAAGTATAGTTTGTTGCTAATCCCTCTATATCAACACTCTTGGTTAAAAATCTGCCTGTAGTGTCGTACTCATAATTGGTAATTCTAGGAGTTAATCCAACCGCTGAAATTGTTTTTTGAATAACGTTACCAAAACCATCATATTGATTATTTTCAGTCAAATAGTCTGTACCATTGCCTTTTTTCTTTACTTGAGATAGCAATTGATTACCATTATAAGAATAAATTTCCTCAGAAGTCATAGTGCTTCCACCATAATTTACTTCAATATTTTTTTGAATAACTCTACCTACAATATACGGTGATGCTGTAGGTGACTCAAAAATATAATCAGCCTTTTCTGTCTTTTCTATACTTGTTCCTAATTTATAATTTGTTATATTCTGTGTTGGGTTATTGAAATTATCAAAAGTAGTTATAACTTCTTTTGAAGTCCCATCTAAACCATTAAAAATTGTTGAAGATGTATTTTTAATTTTATAAACTTTATTTACTAATAATTCATCTTCATAATTCATAATTGACCTTGTAATAAAACTAGAAGGTGTATTAAAAAAATTATATGATGTATTTAAAAAAGAGTAAGATTCTATTACTGCAGCTCGTCTCGATAAATCATGTTTAGAAACACTTGATATTTTTTGATAACTATTATTATACCAATTTGTTTTCAATATTGCTCTAAATCCTAAAAAACCAAGCCCTTCTAAATTAGAGACTGCACCATAATAACCAAATGCTTGCTTTTTATATTGACTTTTACTTCTATGCTCAATTAATGTAACAACATCAAATATTGGTGATAATTTTATGTCATGATTAGGATAACTTTCTGTATAAGTAGTTGGAGTAAAAACTGGTACATTCTCTGCATTTAAATCGCCATCACCAACTAATGCCTGATAGGTAATTGTTTCTTTAACGCCATTACCTAATGTTATTTCTTTTAATAATTTTTCTTTTGAAAAATTCTTCTTTCCAAACGCATAATAAATCTTATCATCTACCATGAAGGCTAATTCAGACTTTAAATTTCTAATACTTGAATTTAAATACATTGGTAACGCAACTAAACCACTTTTTGGAAAAGTTATTTTTCTATCACAACTTACATTAAAATTTGTCCCCAAATTATTGTGAATAGAAACCCAAATTTGATCAAATCTACCACCATAAATATTTTCTAAATCAAAAGCATATGAAAGATGAATCAAATCTGTCTTACCATCTAAATCAAAATCATTGGCTAAAATTTGTTGATTTGTACCATTATAATAAAAATTAAAATTCTTATTAGATTTAACAAAGCTTAACCCATTTGAATCATATTGTATATAAGTGCTACTATGCTTAATAGGAATTAATAAATCAATTTTACCATCTCCATTATAATCACCTAACAAAAGTTCTCTACTAATATTAATTTGACTATCTGAATAATTACTAATAAGTTCTAACTGATTATTTAAATTAATACCATATACTTTGATTGTGCCATCATTAAAAACAAGTAAATTAGATTTCCCATCTCCATTAAAATCTCCTACTTGAAAAACACTATCATTATTTGAAAGTATATTCCCTGCCAAATTAACAAAATCTGTTTTTCTTCTGTCTAGATCTACAAAAAAAGTTCTACCTCCAGGATGAGTTCCATTAACTGTATTTCCAGAAGCATTATTATAACTATATGATTTAGATTTCTCGATAACTAACAAATCTGTTAATCCATCACCATTAAAATCACCTTCAATATAATTCTTAGGGATTTCTTCATTAATAACCACATTTGAGATTACTATTTTGGGAAACTGATATTCTTTTGTATTTTGAAAATAAATCGGAGATGTGATTCCAGCCGAATAGTTATTAAATGAAGTAGTACCAAAATAACCATTATATTTGATTACTGACCAACCTTGTTGTGGCATTAATTTATTATTATCGTTTAACCACGTTATTGGAAATATTTTTTTAAAACTACCAACATTATGCTCAGCACCAATATTATAAGTATTTGAATTTGATAAATCTGTAAATAACCAATATTTATTATTTTCATCAACTCCAGTTTTTGGATATAATATTAAATCTAAACTTCCATCACCATCAAAATCTCCTGTTATAGTTCCAGTTCCAGTACTGTTTATGTTTGAAATGCTTAAATTAGATGTTATACCAGACTGATAAATCTCGTTTATAGTATCTGTATAACTAAAAGTAGTTGGATTTAAACTTTTAGAATTGTCACCAGTTTTTTCTGTAATACTTGTCAATCGCTCATAACCCAATGAAGTTATATTATGTGTTAAATAATAATTTCTATAACCAACACCATTTCCAATAACTTTAATTTGACTTAATATGTTACTATTAGTAAAACTTAAACCTCCAACATAATATTGTTCAGCTCTTTGTCTTGTTTTATATAAAAACTGAATTACATTAATTGCTGGAGTAGATCCTTTTGTACCATATTTAATTTTTGAAATTGATAATATATTATTTGTCAAGTAGTATTCATAAGATATTCTTACACCTATTGGATTTTCCCAATAAGTTATAGCCCATTCAGTCTTTGAACTAGAGTTAATATTTTGTCCGTAATAAGCTTTTGAACCATCAGGGTATTGCACTAAAAAATAACTTGGCCCATACGCAGGCCCAAATGAAGAAACTCCATGTGTAGTAATTTTAATATTTGAATAATTCTCTGTTTGATACTCTGCTCCATCAGCACCATAAGTCCCTGATTTAAGCATTAAACGTTGTCCATCAATAGCAAATCGATCTAATACGTCAAAATCAACACCGTCAATTATATTATCATGAAATTTTGTTGTCCCAATTCTAGTTATAGTAGAAACTCCTGATACATTCCAACCATAACCAGCTAAACCATTAGTCCCCTGACTATTATAAATTAAATTCACTTGAGGTATTGTTCCAGAAATCCCTGGAGGAACCGCAATCGGTATACTATATGTTGCACCTCCGGTTAAAGATACATTTAATTCTCCTTTAGTAATACCTGTTGAAGTTACGATCAAAGAAGGATCAATTCCTCCTCCTCCTCCATGTGGATCTTCTTCAACTGGATCTATTTCTATTGGATCATCATCTATTGGATCTATCTCTATTGGGTCACCTATCGGATCATCAGGACGTCTATTTAAAATAGTATTATAATTCGGTATACTTACTTTATTAGTAGATATTTTCTCCCTCTTAATTATTGTCACTCCTTCCACAGGTATGCCTCCTACAATATTATCTTGTGCATAAAAAGTAGAGCAAACAATTAATGTTATTAAAGTAATTAACTTTTTCATATTTAATTTTTTATAATTGTAATTGATTTTTGCTCATTATTTGTATAAAACAAAAGAATTGAGTATGTTCCAACTGGATATTCTTGAAAAGGTATCACACTAGAATTTTCATTTTCTAGACTTTTAATTGATTTAACTAACTGCCCATTAATAGAATAAATTTCTATTTTAGATACTTTGTTTTCATTGATTAATTCCCATTTTAGGTATAACTCTTCCTTTACTGGGTTTGGATAATAAGATATTACATCATTAGAAGAAAATTTCAATAAATCTTCTTCTTTTAAATCTGTTACCGCTTTAATTTCTTCTTCAGACGTTTTAGATTCGAGACAACCTAAACATAGTTTTCTTACTATTTGATTTCCTGCTGTATCGTAATCAAATTTGATACGGTCTTGTGATTGGGCTCCTATAGACATCAAAAAGACAAATAGGAAAATTAAAACTGGTTTCATAAAAAAGTGTTAAAATATTTTAAAATCGCGCAAAAGTAGTTTTTAAGCTACAAATAAAAAAGGAAAAAAAGTTATTTAATTTATGTTACAGATTATCTATACCAATGGTTAAATTTTGAATTTTTCATAAAACACTAGAAGTCAAAAAGTAAGAACTATAGTATTGAAAAAATCAAATTCTAAACAAGATAGCAAATGGGTAAATTCAGCATAATTTTCAAAAACTATTTGCAAAGTGTTGCAATTAGTTTCAAAAGTATGAACGCAAAAAATTTATTGCATAAATCAAAGGAAACAGAACAAAAGCCATACTATATAAAGCTTGCAGGTCATTGCAACATGTTGCAGGATTTTGCAACTAATATTTAGAAACTACTTTTTTTGTTTCTATGATGTTAAAACTTATGTTTTTTTTATACAAAAAATTTCTTCCAATTCAATAAGCAGGAATAATGTCTTTTTTTGTTGAATTGTTGAAAAAATGGTTTTATACGCTAAAAATCAATGCATTAGCTCGTAAACATTTAATCAACAAGTTTGCAACTTATATAATTTAATAAACAACAACAACTAACTAGTATTTGTGTTGTTGAGTATTTGTTGAAAACAAGTTGCAACACTAAAGCCTTGTAAACGAATGAATTAAATTAAAAATTCAACACTTCAACATTAATTAACAAATAGCTCTCTATCAAAACTATAATATCTACCTTTCTCAGATGTGAAGCCATTTGTAGTTTTAACATTGGAGTTGTAAATTTCAGATCTAAACCATTTGTAACTTGAATTACTATCGGATTTTAAATTGTATTTGTTTTTTAAAATATTTGATACATAACCAGTTGTAACAGGTAAACCTCTATTTTTTAACATTACAACTAAATTTGTAGCCGTATAACACAGTTTAGGTTCGTCAAAAACAACAAACTCCTCTTTGAGCATTTCTTCCAATTCTTTTTCAACAGAGGTTTTATTTCCTTTAATTAACACATTAAGGGCTTCTGTATGTATTTGTTCTTTCGTGAACCACATTCTAGTTGCTTTTTTAGTTGCAACAGCTCTTTGGTTTAAAAAATATGCAAAGGCAGGAACTTCATCTGAAAGCAATTCAAATAAATTTGGGTTTAATGAATCTCCCAAAGTAGGTATTTTACGAACCCAATAACGAATTTCATTTGAATCAATTTTTATAAAATTTTCTTCATTATTAGAACATAAAATAAATTTGCCAAAAAACTCAACCTCTTCTTTATCCTTCCCTTTTGCTTCAGCTTTATAATATTTTGCAGTTGAAAGATTTTTTATTCTTTCACTATCATCTTTTTTGTCTAATAAAACTTCATCTATTCCAACAATTAGTTTTCCTGCCCAATCACTATTAAATCTACTCCTAAAGTCCTCATTAGTATTCAATGTCATATTGCCTTCAAAAATTACTTTCAAAAGATTTAAAAAAGTAGTTTTACCAGTATTCCTTTCTTCACTTACTAAACATAAAATAGGCAATACTTGTGTTGGTCTTTTCCAAAGCAAAGTCAAATAATCGATCCCAATTTCATACTGTTCTCCGAATATATGTTGCAATAAAATTTTAATATTATTCCATTCTCCAACCGAATCTAATTTATAGGAAATGGGCTCATATTTATTATAAAATCCATTAATAACTTTTTGGAAATTTTCATGAGCTGGAATAAAACAAAAACCATCATACTTTTTAATACTTTTTAAAGCATCTTTTCCAAAATCATCTATAATTGTTTGCTTATTCCATCTTTGTATGACTTTTAAATCTTCTCTGGTCATTGGAATTTTTGTTTCTCTAAAGTAGTCCACACCTACTCTTATATATTTTTCTAAATCTTTCATTTATTATAAATTTAAATAAGCTATTGCCGTTGGATTAAACACTCTTTTAGTATTTACAATTTTTACAATTGCAATACTTAAATTTTTATCTTCTTTAAAAACTTGATTTACTCTTGTTGCAATGTTAATTGGTAATTGCAAAGTATTAGCATTCACCAATTTTTCAACAACATCAACTCTTTCAAGGAATTTATCGCAAATAAGATAAGTTTGCATATCCCTATTGCAATCTAATTTCAGTGTACTAATTCCTAGTTTCAAACTTTCTAGATGATAATTCACATCATTTAAATACTTTTCTACTTTTTGATTTTCTATTGACACCATAACTAAGACATACTTTGAGAGTTTATAAAATCCATTATAACACTTCTTTTATACAAAACTTTGCCTCCAATTTTGATCGATGGCAGTGAAGTTTGCTTTGTGAGTTCCCATAATTTAACTAAAGAAATGTTTAAGATTTTAACAGTTTCGGCACGAGTAACTAAATCGTTAGGATTTTCCTCTTTCTTTTGGTTGTAAATTCCCAAATCCTTGATTTGAGCAACAACACCTCTGATGATTTCATTTTTAAAATCTTCAGGGTTTTCTAAATGTATATGTAAAATATTTTTCATAACACAAAAATCAAGAGAATAGAAAATTGGTCACTTCGACATGTCGAATGTTGTCAAATGTTGTCAAAACTTGTAGAAACTTTATTCCAAAACACTTGAAACCGTTAATTAATATTAAGTAGTTAATTAACATTAATAAAAAAGTAGTTTAAAAAAATAAGTGTTCTTTAGGGGAATATTAGGGGAACGAATCGAAAAGAAAAACCCTAAAGTCTTTAAAATAAAGGCTTTAGGGTTGTTTTTCTGTGCGGGTAAAAGGACTCGAACCTTCACACCTTGCGGCACCAGATCCTAAGTCTGGCGTGTCTACCAATTTCACCATACCCGCTGATATGATTTTGAGATTGCAAATATATATAAATGTTCTTTATTATAAAATATTTATTCGTTTTTAAAAATAAATTTTATATTTTTATCAATCATTAACCCCTTTTTATGAAAAAAACCTACTTTAACTTTAAAACAATTGCTTTAACTTTATTTTTATTATTAAGTTACAGCATAAACTACAGTCAAACTAAAGAAGATGTTGCAAAAATTACATCGGAATATGACTTAAAAAAAGGACAACTTCTTTATGAGAAAGTCAAAAAAAGAGAGCAATTAGACAAGCTAAAAGCAATAGAGTTTGCTAAATCTAACAATTTACCTGTTTTTAAGCAAAATGAAGACGGTACTTTTGAAGAGTTAATGTACCTATTACCTTCTGGAGAACCAGTGTATTACGCACTTGATAATGTGAATGCTGCAACATCAACTCGTGTAAACTTTCTTCGCTCTGGTGGAGGTTTAGGGTTGAATCTAACGGGAACCGGAATGGTTCCGCGTATTTGGGATGGAGGACCTATTAACGCAACACATCAAGAATATAACGGCAGAACTACCTTTGGAGACGGACAAACCGTAACAAATACAAATAGTTTTCATGCTATACATGTTACCGGAACCGTTATTGCAGCAGGAGTACAGCCCAATGCAAGAGGAATGGCATATCAAGCTACTGCAAGAACTTTTGATTGGAATGATGATGAATCTGAAGCAATAACCGAAGCAATGAACGGAATGCTTTTATCTAATCATTCGTATGGAATACCAATTGCAAATGCTCCTGGAAACTGGTTTATGGGAGCATATTCAACCGAAGCCTATAATTGGGATGTAATATCATATTCTTTTCCTTTCTATTTACCTGTAATGTCAGCCGGAAATGATGGAGGAACTAATAACCCTCAACCGACTACAGCAGGTTATGATAAATTAAATGGTAACAAAAACGCAAAAAACATATTAACAGTCGCGAATGGAACTGACGCAACAGTTAATGCTACAACAGGTGCAATTACTGCTTTTGGAACAATAAATGGGTCTTCAAGTCAAGGACCTTCTGATGATAGAAGGATAAAACCTGATATCACAGGAAATGGAACTACCTTATACTCAACGGGAAGTGGAAGTGGCACGGGAGGCGGAAACACTTCTTATTCAACTTTGAGCGGTACATCAATGGCTGCTCCAAATGTTACAGGAACTTTAACGCTTATACAACAACACTATAATAATACTAATGGTAAATTTATGAAAGCTGCAACTTTAAAAGGTTTAGCTTGTCATACAGCAACGGATAGAGGAAGACCAGGCCCAGATGCTCAATACGGTTGGGGTTATTTAGACGCAAAAACTTCCGCTGAAACTATAACTAATAATGGTTTGTCTTCATGGATTTCTGAAGAAACTCTAAATCAAGGGCAAACTTTTACAATGCAAGTAGTAGCTACAGGTGGCGCTACTCCGCTTCTTGGTTCAATAACATGGACTGATGTTCCAGATGCTTCAAAAATAAATAGCGGAACATTAAATGAATCGACTCCTGACTTAACCAATGATTTAGACATTAGAATTACTCAAGGAGCTAGTACATTTTATCCTTGGAGACTGCAAAGCAGCGCAACAGCAAATGCAACAAGGTCTGGCGACAATAATGTTGACAATGTTGAAAGAATTAACATTGATGCCCCAACTGCAGGAGCTGTTTATACCATTACAGTAACTCACAAAGGAACCTTAGCTGATGGACCACAAAAATTTGCTTTAATTGTAACTGGGATAACTTCTAATTTTACTTTTAAATCAATTGCTGACACTAAAACCGTTTGTTCTAGTTCTGGTAGCGTTGTCTATGACTTCTCTTTGACTAAAATTGGAGGTCCAAATGTAAATTTATCAGCACAAAATATACCTGCAGGCGCAAATATTGTAATATCTCCAACTTCAATGAGCGCAAGTGGAAATTTTACAGTAACAGTTAATAATTTATCAGCAGTAAGTGCAGGTACTTATGAAATAGACATTATAGGAAATAACGGGAGTGAAATAGAAACCAGAAAAGCAACTTTGACTGTGTTTCACGACAACTTTACAAGTTATCCTCAATCAACTCTTTTACCTTCAGATGGAAGTTTAACTGTTTCTACTTCTCCAACATTTACTTGGTCTGGAAATGTAAATGCAGAAAACTATAATCTACAAGTTTCAACTGACCCAACATTTTCTACAACAGTAATCAATACAACAACAACGTTAACTACATATCAAGCAACGGGCTTGAATGCTGAAACAGTATACTATTGGAGAGTGATTCCTTCAAACAGATGTGCAACAGGAAACAGTTCGCTAACAAAATCATTCCAAACTGGAGCAATTAATTGTAGCTATAGTTATACTAACGGTACAAATGTAACAATTACCAATACGGCTGATAATTCAGGTATTGGAATGGGTAATGGATGGAGTATTTCTACAATAAATGTTCCCGATTCATTTACAATTGGGGACACTAATATGGATTTATTGCTAAACCATACTTATATACAGGATTTAACTATGTATTTAGAGGCTCCATCTGGTGATTATATTATTTTAGCTCAAGAAGCCTGTGGAGACAACGATAATATTAATGCAAAATTTATCGATTCTGGAGTTGCTCCAGTTTGTACAGCTGCTGTGCCTGCATTAACTGGAAATGTGAAACCATTTGAATCATTAAGTAATTTTCAAAACTTAACTTCTAATGGAAATTGGTTATTGTATGTTAACGACCCGTATGCAGGAGATGATGGAATTATTGATAGTTGGACTTTAAATTTATGCAGCTTAAGCGCTATTGGAAACCTTCCATCTTTAATAAATAATGGCATCACGGTTTTAAACAATTCATCACACAATATTGGAAATACTGAAGTAAACGCTTCAACAGCTTCTCAAACAGCTGCTCAACAAACTTACACTATTGTAACAACACCAACTATTGGTAATATTAGAAGAAATACCACCATATTGAATGTTGGAAGTACGTTTACTCAGGACGAAATTAATACAGGTGTAATAAACTATATTAATACTGAATTAACAGCTACTTCAACTACTTTTAAAGTTGATGTTAAAAATTCAACAAATGGATGGTTAGCAAATCAAGTAGTTAATATTAATATTGTTGAATGCGGAGACATTTCAACTACTTGGAGCGGTGGTTTTTGGTCAAATGGTGCTCCAAATAAAGTTAAAGCGATAACTTTTGCAGACAATTATAGCACAACAACAGATATTGAAGCTTGCTCTGTAACAGTCAATACTGGAGTAAATGTTACTATTAATTCTGGAAATACGTTCATTGTTAACGGAGCTGTTTCAGTTAATGGAACAGGGTCTTTAACAATAGAAAACAATGGTGCATTACGCCAAATTGACGACTCAGCAGTAAATTCTGGGAATATTATTGTTAAAAGAAATGCAACTGCAATGAATCGTTTAGATTATACTGCTTGGTCTTCTCCTGTTTCAGGACAACAATTACAAGCATTCTCTCCTAATACTGTTTCAACTCGTTTTTATGAATATTTATTTACGGGTACAGATACACCTACAGCATATCAATCTGTAACTGCAACTACAAATTTCTTGCCAGGTAAAGGATATATGATTAGAGCAGACAATACTTATACCGGAGCTACGGTGTTTAACGGTCAATTTAATGGAGTTCCATTTAATGGAGTTCAAAATCAAAATATTGGTCAAGGTTTTAACTTACTTGGAAATCCTTATGCATCTCCAATAAATGCAAACTCATTTTTAGCTGCAAACCCAAGTATTGGAACATTATATTTTTGGACAAATACTACAGCGGCTAGTGGAGGAGTTTATTCTCAAAATAACTTTGCAGCCTATACTTCTGGCACAGGAGGTGTTGCAGCTTTTGCAAGCGGTAAAGTACCAAATGGAACAATTCAAACAGGTCAAGGTTTTTACTTGAGAAAAACAACAGCGGGTTCAACAAACGCCATTTTTAACAATGCTCAAAGAGTAGATGCTTCTGTAAGTACTCAATTTTACAGAAATGCAGAAACAACTATTGTGGAGCCAGAAAAACATAGAGTATGGTTAAACCTAAACGACAATTCCAATGCATACAATCAAATTTTAGTAGGATATGTTGAAGGAGCAACTAATGCCGCAGAAAATAATTTCGATGGGCCATCTTTAGAAAGCAATTCTTCATCAATATACAGTATTATTAATAATGAGAAATATGTAATTCAAGGTAAGTCTTTGCCTTTTACAGATGAAGATATTGTTCCTTTAGGTCTTAATATTGTAACTACAGGATTGTATAAAATATCTTTAGAAACAATTGATGGTTTATTTACAACTCAGGATGTTTACATAAAAGATAAATACACAAACATAATACACGATATTAAACAATCGGAATATCAGTTTTCAACTCAAGAAGGAACTTTTGACGATAGATTTGAATTGGTTTATAAGTCTGGTGTTCTATCAAGTAATGATGTTGTAAATAGCGATGATGTTTTAGTTTATACTCAAAATAATCAAATTGAAATAAGTTCATCAAAAGAAAATATATTGTCTGTAAGTATATTTGACGTATTAGGTAGAACGATATTTATAAATGAGAATATAGGAGAGAAAGAATTATCTATCACTTCAATAAATGCTAATAATCAAGCCTTGTTTATAAAAGTAAAACTTATAACTGGCGAGGTAATTACTAAAAAAGTAATTTTATAAACTAATTAATTAAAATAAAAAAACTCTTAAGAAACTTAAGAGTTTTTTTATGTAGTAACATTTCTGAAATAGTAAAAAAGATTTAAATAAAAAAGCCTCACAATAAATTGAGAGGCTTTTTTTATATACATAAGTCAATATTACGCCTCAAACGGAGTAATAGAAACAAAAGATTTATTATCTTTTTTCTTTTGGAATTGAACAATTCCATCAACTTTTGCATGCAAAGTATGATCCTTACCCATGTAAACATTTTCACCTGGATTATGCTTAGAACCTCTTTGTCTTACAATGATATTACCAGCAATAGCTGCTTGACCACCATAAATCTTTACGCCTAAACGTTTCGATTCTGATTCTCTACCATTCTTCGAACTACCGACACCTTTTTTGTGAGCCATGATGTTTAAGTTTTTAAGTTAATAATTAATTAAACAGCTTTACCACCGTTTAACTCGTCTTGTAATTTTTGTAAATCATCCCATTTTCCTTCAGCAGCTAAAGTTGCTTGTTGAGCCCAAGTTGTTGGGTCTAAATGAGATAATTTTGAAGTTGATGCATCAAAAATTTCTTTGATTGAATCAACACTAGTTGAAGCTAATTTAGCAAAAGTATCTACTCCTGCAGCAACTAAAGCCTCAGCAGCTTTTGGTCCAATTCCTTCAATCTTTTTTAAATCATCACCTTTTTTAGACGCTTTTGCCTTTGGCGCAGCCTCTACTTTAGGAGCAGCTTCTTTCTTAGGTGCAGCTTTTTTTGTTGCTCCTGAAGATTGAATTCCTTCAATTACAATTTGAGTTAAAGATTGTCTGTGACCATTTTTAACTTTGTAACCTTTTCTTCTTTTCTTTTTGAAAACAATTACTTTGTCTCCTTTAAGGTGTTTTAAGATTTTTGCTTCAACTGAAGCTCCATCTATAGCTGGGGCGCCTATAGTTACAGTGCCATTGTCGTCTAACATAAGAACTTTGTCGAAAGAAACTTTGTCTCCTTCTTGTTCAGCTAAACGGTGCACATAAACCTTAAGGTCTTTGCTTACTTTAAATTGTTGCCCTGCTATCTCTACGATTGCATACATAACAAATGTGTATTTAGTTAATTTTTCAAGTTTGCAAATATACAACAATAATTATATCATACAATTATATCTTTATAAAATATTTTTAAACTTAAAAAATCAGCATAATTATGTAACAATATCTTAAATTTACGTCTTATTTATCTATAGAAGAATACTAAACAATAATTAATTTATGAAAAAATCTTTAATGGCTTTAAGTACAGCTCTATTTATTAGCGCTTCTGCTAATGCACAAAAAGTAGAATTTGAAGAATTTGATTTAGACAATGGACTTCATGTTGTTTTACATCAAGATAATTCAGCGCCTGTTGTTATTACATCTGTAATGTACCATGTAGGTGCAAAAGACGAACAACCTAACAGAACTGGTTTTGCACACTTTTTTGAACACTTATTATTTGAAGGAACAAAGAACATTGAACGTGGTGAGTGGTTCAAACTTGTAACTGCTAATGGCGGTCAAAACAATGCAAACACTACAGATGACAGAACGTATTATTACGAAATATTTCCATCAAACAACTTAGAGCTTGCTTTATGGATGGAATCAGAAAGATTAATGCACCCTGTAATTAATCAAATTGGGGTTGATACTCAAAATGAAGTAGTAAAAGAAGAAAAAAGACTACGTGTAGACAATCAGCCATATGGGAATTTAATTAAAGCTGTTAAACAAAATATGTTTAAAAACCACCCTTATAGATGGACAACTATTGGGGAAATGGAACATTTAGACGCAGCTACTTTAGAAGAATTTACAGCTTTTAACAAGAAATTCTACATTCCTAATAACGCTGTTTTAGTAGTTGCAGGTCAGTTTGACAAAGCACAAGCTAAAGAGTGGATTAAGAAATATTTTAGTTCAATTCCAAAAGGAACTCCTGTAACTAGAACAAAAGCCGAAGAAGAGCCTATTACTAAAGAATTTAAAGCTTCATGGGAAGACCCAAACATTCAAATTCCAATGTTAGTAGCTTCTTACAGAACTCCTTCAATGAAAACTAGAGATGCAAGAGTTTTAGACATGATTTCTTCATACCTGTCTGACGGAAAAAGCTCAAAACTTTATAAAAAAATGGTTGATGAGAAGAAAATGGCTCTTCAAATTGGAGCATTCAATTACAGCCAAGAAGATCATAGTTTGTATTTCATTTATGGTTTACCAATGGGAACAAATACAACTGCTGATATGTTGAAAGAAATTGATGAGGAAATTTTAAAAATGCAAACAGAATTGATTTCTGAAAAAGATTATTTAAAATTACAGAATAAGTTTGAAAGTCAATACGTAAATAACAACGCTAGTGTTGAAGGTATTGCTGACAATTTAGCAACATACTACTTACTTTACGGAGATATTAATTTAATTAACACTGAAATTGAAATTTATCGTTCAATTACAAGAGAAGAAATTAAAGAAGTAGCAAACAAATATTTAAAATCAAACCAAAGAATGATTTTAGATTATGTACCAACTGCAGAAAAAGCGAAAAACTAAGAGATTTATTATGAAAAAAATAGTTTATATAGCAGCCTGTTTATTTTTAACAATAACAATGCAAGCACAAGATAGAAAGCAACCTAAATCTGGACCTTCTCCAACGGTTAACATTAAACAACCACAAAGCTTTACGTTGAAAAACGGACTTAAAGTTTTAGTTGTTGAAAATTCGAAATTACCTAGAGTAACTTATAGTTTAACACTTGATAATCCTCCATATGCAGAAGGAGCAAAAAAAGGTGTTTCTGACTTATTAAGTTCTTTATTAGGTAGTGGAACTGAAAAAATTTCAAAAAACGACTTTAATGAAGAAGTAGACTTCCTTGGAGCAAGAATTAGTTATTCATCAAACGGAGCTTATGCATCAGGTTTGTCAAGATATTCAAAAAGAATATTAGAATTAATGTCTGACGGAGTTATCAACCCTACATTTAGCCAAGAAGAATTCGACAAAGCAAAAGCACAAATCATTGAAGGAATTAAATCAAATGAAAAAAGTGTAACTGCTATTGCTAGTAGAGTTGAAAACATTTTAACTTTTGGTAAAGATCATTATAATGGGGAATACACTTCTGAAGAAACTCTTAAAAATGTTAGCTTAGCAGATGTTAAGTTAAATTACAATACTTATTATGTTCCTGGAAACGCATATTTAGTAATTGTTGGAGATGTAAACTTCAAAACAATTAAGAAAGAAGTTGAGGACTTGTTTGGAGATTGGAGAAAAGCCACTGCGCCTCAATTAAGCTACTCAGACCCTTTAGATGTTCAATACAGTAGAATCAACTTTATTGACGCTTCAAACGCAGTTCAATCTGAAGTTTCTTTAGTAAATCTTTCAAAATTAAAAATGACTGACAAAGATTATTTTGCTGCAATTTTAGCAAATCAAATTCTTGGTGGTGGTGGTGAAGGAAGATTATTTTTAAACTTACGTGAAAAACACGGTTGGACTTACGGATCATATTCTTCATTATCTTCAGGAAAATACATTGGAAAATTTAGATCAAGTGCGTCAGTAAGAAATACAGTAACAGACAGTGCAGTTGTTGAAATTTTCAACGAATTAAAAAGAATTAGAACAGAATTAGTTTCTGCTGAAGATTTACAAAATGCTAAATCTAAATACATTGGAAACTTTGTTATGCAAATTGAAAAGCCAGAAACGGTTGCTCGTTATGCATTAAATAAAGAAACACAAGGATTACCTGCAGATTTTTATGAAAACTACATTAAAAATATTAATGCTGTTACTGCTCAAGACATTCAAAATGCTGCAAAAAAATACTTTTTAGACAGTAATACTAGAGTAGTTATTGTTGGTAAAGCAGCGGATGTACTTCCTGGTTTAGAAAAATTAAGTAAAGACAGAAAACTTCCTATTTTCTATTTTGACAAATTTGGTAATTCAACTCAAAAACCAGAAGTTAAAAAAGAAATTCCAGCTGGAGTAACTGTTCAATCTATTATCAACAAGCACATAGATGCTATTGGTGGAGAAAAAGCATTAAAAAGCGTTAAAACAATTGCTGTGTTTTCAAATGGAGAAGTGCAAGGTACACCTCTAGAAATGACACTTAAATCATCTCCAAATAAGTTATCTGTAGAAATGAAAGCTATGGGAATGACTATGATGAAACAAGTGGTTAATGAAAAAGAAGCTTACATGGTTCAACAAGGACAAAGAAAGGAATTTACTGGTGATGATTTAAAAGAAATGCAAGACGCAACAGGGACTTTTAAAGAATTGAAATTACTTACAAACAAAGAAGCTTCTTTGATTGGAATTGAAACTATGAACGGTAAAGATGCCTATGCAATTAAAAGCGGCAAAACTACTTATTTTTATGATGTAGAGAACGGATTAAAAGTTGCTGAATCTAAAGAATTAGAGCAGGCAGGTCAGAAAATGACTCAAATAACTTACTATGAAGATTATAAAGATGTAAAAGGAATTAAATTCCCTTACATTACAAAAATGAATGTAGGAATTGAAATCGAATTAATCACTTCAGAAGTTAAAATTAACGAAGGAGTTACAGATGCTGATTTCAAATAAGAAAAAGTAATAAATATTTAAAAGCGCTCAAGAAATTGGGCGTTTTTTTATTTTCTACTCGAAAAATAAACCCCAATTAAAACTATTAATGCCCCAATTCCTTGAATAATATTAAGCATTTCATTCATTACAAAATAACCTAAAAGAATTGCAACTACGGGAATTATATAAGTAACCGATGAAGCAAAAACAGGTGAAGAAATCTGGATTAATTTAAAAAATAAAATATTTGAAAGACCTGTTCCTACAACTCCTAAAATAACAATGTAAATTAATGAATTTTGAACAGTTGTTTGATCTGCAATTTCAAAAAAACCTGAAAAAAACAAAACAATCAAAGCAGGAATTACCATAATTGTAAAGTTTCCTGTGCTTATGGTCAAAGGTTTTAAATCTGATAGGTTTTTTTTAATCAAATTAGCATTAATACCATAAAACAAAGAAGCCAAAAGAATTAAAAAAGCATAATAATAATTTTCAGTTGTATTCTCTCCATTGCCGAATAAAACCAATAAAGCAGAGCCCATAAAACCAATTAAAACTCCAAATATCTGCCTTCTCTGAGTGTCAATTTTAAAAAACAACATTCCTATAATTAGTGTCATTAAAGGAGTTAATGAATTTAAAATAGAGCTTACAGAACTATCTATTTTAGATAATGCAATTGCAAATAAATAAACCGGCAAAAAAGTTCCGAATAAAGAAGTAGTTGCAATATACTTCCACTTATGTAACGGTATTTTAGGCAAATGCTTAAATCCAATTATAATTAAAAAAGCGGCAGCAAATAAAATTCTTAAACTTCCCATTTGAATAGAGTTCACTCCTCTTAATCCTAATTTCATTAGCAAAAAAGAACTTCCCCACACCGTTCCTAGAAAAAATAACAAATACCATTTTGTGTTTTTACTTTCCATTTTGATTATTTATGAGTTCAAAATTCAGACTTTATTTTTAAATAACCCCTCAATTTTTAGTAATTTTGTACTATAACTTAAAATAGTACTCAATTTAAATAAAATAATATAATGGAAAATGTAAAGAATTTTATGCTAGTTGTTTTTACATCTGTGGCATTTTTAAGCTGCAAGAATGAAACGACCGAAAGTAAAGAAGTTATTCCCGTTGAGACTACAGCAGATACAGTTCCTAAAACAATTGCAGCTGAAAACCTTGAAACAGAGAGTTTTGCTATTGAAGGAATGACTTGTCAAATGGGATGCGCAAATACGATTGAAAATAAATTAGCCAATTTAGATGGTGTTCAAGAAGCAAAAGTAGATTTTGAGAACAAAACAGCTATTGTTTCTTTTGACAAAACGAAACAAGATAAAATTTCATTAATTAAAACTATTGAAGCTGTTGCTGGTGGAGATACTTATAAAGCTACTGAAGTTAAAAAGAAAGAAGCTATTTAATTTCTAAAAATAAAAAATCCTGCATTTAGCAGGATTTTTTATTTCCATTTCATGGTTTCAATTATCTGTCTAACATCTGCTTTTATATAATCTGCAGCAGGAAGTATTGAATCAAAATTTGGCTTTGCATAAAAATACAAACTACCAGTAATAAAATTTTTAGTGCTATCTGTAACATAAAACTGTATGTTCGTAGCTGCATTTCCTCCTACTTCATAAAACATACCATATACTTTATCATCAATATTTATAAAAGGTTGCTCCAAAATATCATCTGCTTTAATAACATGCTCATAAGTTAGTTTTTGAGCATCACGCAATAACTTATCTATATTGTTATTTACAGGTTTATACGTTAAATAAAGAGTCGCTTTCATTTTTGGATAGTTAACCTCTAATGCACAATCTTCTTTTAAAGAAACTTTTGAAAGAGTATTTACTTCAAATTCGAAATTACATTTTGAAGCTAATTTATCGTAAGTCGGGTCTGAGTATTCCAAACTAAGCTGACAATTAGGCTTAGGAACAGACTCATCTCCACAAGAACAAATAAGCAGTGAAAAAGCAACTAATAATAATCTATGTAAATAATTAAATTTCATTTTATGCTAACGTAACTTTAATTTGTTTTATTCTCTTTAGGTCTAAATTCTCAATTGTAAAAGTGCAATTCTTAAATATAATCTTTTGATTTTTCTTTGGAAAACTTCTCGAGATTTCAAGAATAAAACCCGCTAGAGTTTCGGCCTCACCTTTTGATTGCTCAAAATCTTCTTCAACAACATCTACAATTCTATAAAAATCTTTCAGGCTAATTTTTCCTTCAAAAAGAAAGTTTTTATCATCTATCTTCGAATAAATTATATTCTCGTCATCAAATTCATCACTAATATCACCAACAATCTCTTCCAAAATGTCTTCCAAAGAAACAAGTCCGCAAGTTCCTCCATACTCATCTACAACAATAGCAAGATGGTTTTTCATTCCTTGAAAATCCTTTAATAAATTGTCTAATTTTTTATTCTCTGGAACAAAAAAAGGGTCTCTAATTAGACTTTGCCAATTAAAATCTTTCGAGTCAATATGAGGGATTAAGTCTTTAATAAACAATACGCCTTCTATTTGATCAATATTGTCTTTATATACAGGGATTCTAGAATATCCTTTCTCAACTATTTTAACCATAACATCTTCGAATTCTTCTTCAATGTCTAAGGTAAAAAGATCTATTCTTGGAGACATGATTTGCCTAACTTCTGTATTCCCAAAAGTCACAATTCCCTCTAATATTTTTTGTTCTTCTTTTGATGTTTCAGATTGATTTGTAAGTTCTAAAGCTTGTGATAGTTGATTTATTGAAAAATTAGATTTAACACTGAATTTCTTTTCAATATAAACCGTAATATTTCGCATTGGTATAGTTACAGGAGATAAAAATTTATCCAAAACATATAAAGGTGTCGAAACCATTTTAGAGAAATGCAGATTGTTTCTACTTGCATAAATTTTAGGCAACACCTCTCCAAATAACAATATCAAAAAAGTAACTACAACAACTTCTAGAACAAATCTAAATATACCTTCGGGGACTGAATGAAACAACTTTTCACTTAACGAAGAAAACAAAATTACAACAGCAATGTTTATAAAATTATTGGTAACTAATATTGTTGCTAATAATTTTTTTGGAGCTTTTAATAATTTATCAATACTCTGGCTTTTATTGAAATCTTTATCAGCTAGTTCATCTAAATCAGTTTGAGACAAAGAAAATAAAGCTACTTCAGAACCTGAAATAAAAGCAGAACAAATAAGTAGAAACAAAACAGTAATTATACTGAATGTAAATTCAACATCAATAGTCGAAAGCAAACTGGAAGGATCTGTGTCCAATTCAAAAGGTATTAATTAAACATTAAAAAGGCAAATCGTCATTTTCTCCTTTTTCTTTATTGTCGTCAAAATTAGTCATTTTTCCTGACTCGTTGTTACTAGAATTGAAATTTTGCTTACCAGAAGACTCTGTTTCTTTTTTGGTGTTTAAAAAAGTAAACTCCATTACTTGAATCTCATTTGTATACTTTGTAGTTCCATCTTCAGCTTGCCATTGACGGGATTTGATACGTCCTTCGATATATATTTTATCGCCTTTAGATAAATATTTTTCACAAATTTCGGCGGCCTTATTCCTAACCACTATATTATGCCATTCAGTTGAAGTTATTTTTTCCCCTGTAGACTTATTAATATAAACTTCATTTGTAGCTAATGGAAATCTACCTATACAGTTTCCGCCATCAAAATAATGCATTTTTACTTCGTCTCCTAAATGTCCTATTAACAGGACTTTATTTAATGTTCCGTTCATGGCGTATATTAATTTATTTTAATCAAATATAATGCATTTGTGTGTATTATGAAAAATTTGCTTCTATAAAATTATGAAGCACTATTGGATATGGATATTTTTTAATTTTTTCAATACTTTCGGCCCCTTCTAATTCACAATCATAATTTAGTTTATAAAACCTAATATGTAAATCTTGATGGGAAAGTTTATGTCTTATATAGTCTTCATTATAAACAAATATATCGACAGGTCGTTTGTCTTTGAAATTAAAATTTTTAATTATCATCATCGATTCATCACTGTTTTTCTCTTCAATTTCTTCAATAAGCGGAAATTGAAATAAATTTTTCCAAATTCCATTTTCAACTCTTTTTTCTACGATAATATTTTTATTAGAATCTTCAAGAATTAAGTAATTTAAAAAACGCTTTGTGACTTTTATTTTTTTAGATTTATATGGCAGTTTATCTATTTCGTTTTTCTGCAATGCATAACAACTAGAGTTAAAAACACAACTACTGCAATTAGGATTTTTAGGCACACATTGTAATGCTCCAAATTCCATTATTGCTTGATTAAATTCGGAAGCATTATTATCAGGAAGTAGACTTTGTGCTAATTTTTGAAATTCAATTTTTGATTTTGATTGAGAAATATCTAGGTTTATGCCAAAATAACGCGACAAAACCCGAAACACATTTCCATCTAAAACAGCCACTGGTTCATTATATGAAAAGGAAGCAATTGCAGCGGCAGTATATTCTCCAACTCCTTTAAGCTTAAGTAGTTCTTTATAGTTTGAGGGAAACTCACCGTGCATGTCATTTACAATAGTTTTAGCAGTAAAATGTAAGTTTCTTGCTCTAGAATAATACCCTAATCCTTGCCAAAGTTTTAAAACATCTTCTTCGTCTGCATTTGCCAAAGCATTAACATCAGGAAACTTCTTTAAAAAAGCGTAATAATAAGGTAAACCTTGCGCTACGCGTGTTTGTTGCAATATGATCTCAGACAACCAAATATGATATGGATTAGTTGTTTCTCTCCAAGGAAGATTACGCATGTTTTGTAAATACCAATTAATTAAGACGTTAGAAAAATCCATATGTATCATTTAAAAAACAAATTTATGACTAATGCGCTAAAATTTAATTAATTTATGGTTGATTTATTGTTTTTTTAATTTGTATATTTGCAACCTCAAAAAAAGTACATAAACACATATATTAATAAGCAAAGAAAATGACGAAAGCAGACATCGTAGCAAAAATTTCTGAAAAATTAGGTCTTGAAAAGGGAGATGTTCAAGCAACAGTAGAGTCTTTTATGGAAGAAGTAAAAAACTCATTAGAAACAGGAGACAATGTTTACTTAAGAGGGTTTGGTAGTTTTATTATCAAGACTAGAGCTGAGAAAACAGGTAGAAATATTTCAAAAAACACTACTATCAAAATTCCTGCTCATAACATACCAGCATTTAAGCCAGCAAAAATATTTGTTGAAAGTATAAAAACGAAAACAGAAGTAGCTGTATAAATTATTATTAATCAAAAAAACTACACATTATGCCAAGTGGTAAAAAAAGAAAAAGACATAAGGTAGCGACTCACAAACGTAAAAAGAGAGCGAGAGCTAACCGTCACAAAAAGAAAAAGTAGTATAATACTACTTTTTTCTTTTTAAAAGTTCATTGAAATTAATCAGCAAAAACTGATTATCGGGTAAAAACCTGTAAAAAAATGTTAATCCATCCTTACGATTAAGTTAAGAGTTTTTATTTATAACTTTAAACTAATGGTCAGGATAAAAATGTACTGCATGAACAAAGAATTAATTATTCGATCAAGTTCTGAAGCTGTAGATTTTGCCTTATTAAAAGATGGAAAACTAATTGAATTACACAAAGAAGAAGAAAAAGGAAACGATTTTCATGTTGGCGATATTTTTATTGCTAAAATTAGAAAGCCGGTTGCAGGATTAAATGCTGCATTTGTTAACGTAGGTTATGAAAAAGATGCGTTTTTGCATTATCATGATTTAGGCCCTAATTTACCTTCTTTGATGAAGTTCATAAAACTTGTAAGCGCAGGTAAACTAAAAGATTATTCACTCAAAAACCACCCATTTGAAACCGAGATTAATAAAGATGGAGTTATCACTGATGTATTAAGTGCTAATCAATCTATATTAGTTCAAGTTGTTAAAGAACCTATATCTACAAAAGGACCAAGAATTAGTTCTGAAATTTCCTTAGCAGGTAGATATGTTGTTCTGGTTCCATTTTCTGAAAGAGTTTCTATTTCACAAAAAATAGAGTCTAAAGAAGAAAAAGAACGATTAAAGCGACTTGTAAAATCTATAAAACCAAAAGGGTTTGGGGTTATTGTGAGAACAGTAGCCGAAGGCAAAAAAGTAGCTGAATTAGACAAAGATTTACAAACATTAGTAGACAAATGGTCTGCTATGTGCAAAAAATTACAAACAGCTCATCATCCATCAAAAGTATTAGGAGAAGTTAATAAGGCTTCTTCAATATTAAGAGATGTATTTAACGATACTTTTACGAGTATTCAAATTGATGATGAAGATTTGTATTTGCAAACCAAGGACTATTTGCAAGAAATAGCTCCGGATAAAGTGTCTATCGTAAAACACTACCAATCAAAAGATTTACCTCTTTTTGAAAAATACAATATCGAAAGACAAATTAAAACTTCTTTTGGAAAAACTGTTTCAATGAGCAAAGGTGCTTATTTGATTATCGAACACACTGAAGCATTACATGTTGTAGATGTAAACAGTGGAAATCGTTCAAATAAAGCACAATCTCAAGAAGGAACAGCACTAGAAGTAAACTTAATTGCTGCAGCAGAAATTGCTCGACAATTACGTCTTAGAGATATGGGCGGTATTATTGTTGTCGATTTTATTGACATGCAAAGTGCCGAAAACAGAAAAGAGTTATACGATTTCTTAAGAGAAGAAATGAGTGACGATAAGGCCAAGCATAAAATCTTGCCTCCTAGTAAGTTTGGATTAATTCAAATTACTAGACAAAGAGTTAGACCAGAAGTAAATATTAAAACAAGAGAAGATGACCCAAATGAAAATGGGGAAATTGAAGCTCCAATTTTAATTATTGACAAAATTGCGTTTGACCTTGAAAAAATTATTAAAAGTCATAAGAAAGTTGTGCTAAATACACACCCTTTTGTGGCAGCTTACCTTGAAAAAGGTTTTCCATCAATACGTTCAAAATGGTTTTTTGAACATAAAAAATGGGTGAAAATTATACCTCGTGATGCTTACACGTATCTTGAATATCACTTTTTTAACGAAAAAGGTGAACAAATCAAGTAAAAAACAAAACCGCTATTCTTAATTGAATAGCGGTTTTTTTATTGTTTAGAGCTTTACTCTAATTCATACTCTAATCTTACAGTAATTCTTGCAGATTTGTTTTTGCTGTAAATATCAAAATTTCCTCCATAACTATCTTCTTCAGTAGAACCTTGTCCGGTTATTTGAAAAACACCCATATTAGCGCTTTTTAATTTCCCCAAATCACCACCTGCCGAATTCACAATTTTTTCTGCTCGTTCTCTCGCATCTTTCGATCCTTTTTCAATCAAACTGTGCTTTAAATCTGGTAAATCAGAATATGTATATTGAACAGGGTTTGAAGAAAGCTCAATTCCTGAGTTTATTAATTCAGCCGTTTTACTTGAAACTTGCTCAATTTTTTTCATTAATTCCGGATTCTTCTTCGCTTTAAAAGTTATTCTTTGCGTTGCTTCATAACCATCGAAAACAGTCTCATATTGATTTCTATATGAATTCTCTAAATTTTCAATTCTAATTTCTCGATATTTTTTATTAAAATTTACGGCTCCGAATGCAAATTCTGTAGATTTGAATCCTTTACTTATGAAAAAATCAGAAACAATTTTTTGGTCGGAAATAATCTTACTATATGCTTCTTTAATTTCATTACTTTTTGTTGAAAAACTCCCTGTCCATAATATTTCATCAGAAACAAAATCTTTAGTCCCAAGACCAACGACAGAAATAGAATCTAAATTTTCATTTCTATTTTTAAAGGCACTTCCTAATACATAAGAAGTAATAATAATTGCTAGACCAATAATAATTGCAGAAACTGCTTTTGTGTCAACTTTTTCCAAGAAAACTTTTAACATAATGAAGAAGATTATAAGATTAGTATTTAAAGATAATAAACTTTATACACAAAAATAAGACCAAAAATTTAAGTTTAATCTACTTTCTTTTCGATTGAAAAAAACGTTTCATTAAATCGGCACATTCATTTCCCAAAACGCCTTTCACAACTGCTGTTTTTGGATGTAATTTTGTTCCCATTTCAATAAAACCTCTGCTTTCATCAGTTGCACCGTAAACGATTTTAGAAATTTGACTCCAATATAATGCTCCAGCACACATTTGACATGGTTCTAAGGTTACATATAAAGTGCAATTTTTTAAATATTTACCCCCTAAGAAATTTGCAGCACTAGTTATAGCTTGCATTTCAGCATGAGCTGTAACATCGTTTAATAATTCGGTTAAATTATGACTTCGGGCAATTACTTTATTATCAATAACAACAATTGCACCTACAGGAATTTCTCCGTTTTCAAAAGCAGCTTCGGCTTCAACTAAAGCTTTTTTCATGAAATATTCATCTGTAAAAATATTCTCCATAAGTACAAAAATACAACTTCCAATTAGTACTTTTGTTACATGAAAGAAAATTTGCTTTCTCAAATAAACAACCCTACTGATTTAAAGAAGCTTTCTAAAAATCAATTGCCTCAACTTGCACAAGAGTTAAGAGATTTTATTATTGAAATTGTTTCTCAAAAAGGGGGGCATTTAGGCGCTAGCTTAGGAGTTATTGAATTAACAATTGCTTTACATTATTTATTTAATACACCAGAAGACCAACTTATTTGGGATGTTGGTCACCAAGCTTATGTTCATAAAATACTTACAGAAAGAAAAAATGTTTTTCATACCAATAGAGAACTGAACGGGATTTCTGGTTTCCCAAAACGAAGCGAAAGTGTTTATGACACTTTTGGAGTTGGACATTCTTCAACTTCGATTTCGGCAGCTTTAGGAATGGCCATTGCTTCTCAATTAAAAGGCGATTCTGAAAAACAACATATTGCAGTTATTGGCGATGCTTCTATTGCAAGCGGAATGGCTTTTGAAGGATTAAATCATGCTGGAGTTACCGATGCAAATTTATTAGTAATTTTAAACGATAATGCAATTGGAATTGACCCAAGTGTTGGCGCTTTAAAAGATTATTTAACTGCTGTTAAAGAAGGAAAGAATCCTAGACAGAATAACATCATAAAGTCATTAAATTTTGATTATTCTGGACCAATTGATGGTCATGATTTTAATGCTTTACTTACTGAATTAACACGATTAAAATTAGTAAAAGGCCCGAAATTTTTACATGTTATTACTACCAAAGGGAAAGGACTTCAGTTGGCAGAGGAAGATCAGGTGAAATATCATGCTCCAGGTAAATTTGAAGCTAAAACAGGTAAAATTCATCCAAAAAACGAAGAACATTTACCTCCAAAATTTCAAGATGTATTTGGACTAACGTTAGTAGAATTAGCAAAGGAAAATGAAAAAATAATAGGGATTACACCTGCTATGCCAACAGGAAGCTCTATGAAATACATGATGGAAGCATATCCTAAAAGAGCTTTTGATGTAGGAATTGCTGAACAACATGCGGTTACATTATCTGCAGGAATGGCAACCCAAGGAATGGTTGTTTTTTGTAATATTTATTCCACTTTTTTACAAAGAGCTTATGATCAAATTATTCATGATGTTGCTTTACAAAATTTACCAGTAATTTTTTGTTTAGATAGAGCTGGACTTGTTGGAGAAGATGGAGCTACACATCATGGTGTATTTGATATTTCATATTTAAATTGTATTCCAAATATGATGATATGTGCACCAAAAGACGAGATAGAATTACGAAATATAATGTATTCTGCATCTTTAGGCTTAAAACATCCAATAGCAATTCGTTATCCAAGAGGTCGTGGAGAAAATGTAAATTGGCAACAACCTTTTCAAAAACTTCATTTAAATGAAGCGATTCAGTTAAATAAAGGAAGAAATATCGCTGTTTTATCAACTGGAACAATTGCTTCAAATATTAAAAAAGCAATTTCAAAACTAAAACCAAATGAAATGGTTTCGCATTATCATTTTCCGATTGTAAAGCCAATAAATGAAAAAGAATTACGTTCTGTTTTTGAAAACTATAGTAAAATTATTACTGTAGAAGACGGATCTTTAATAGGCGGGTTCGGATCTATTATTAATTCATTTGCCTTAAAAAACGAATACAAAAACAAAGTTGTTAATTTAGGAATTTCAGATAATTTTATTGAACATGGAAGCGTTCTTGAGTTACAAAATATTTGCAAATTAGATTACACCCATATTTATCAAACTATAATTACTATTTAAAAATTATGAAAAAAATAATTTTATTAACTCTACTTTTTTGTTTAGTAAAAAATAACTATGCACAAATTGTAAGAACAAAATTACCTGATACTACAAGTAACTGGACAAAGAAAAATAAAGTAGGCTTAGATATTTCACAAATTACATTTCTAAATTGGAATGCTGGAGGAAACACCTCTATTTCTGGTCTTGCAAAGGGTAATTTTATACGTAAATATCAAAAAAATAATTTGGTTTGGAATAATGAATTGGTTGTGCGATATGGTATTAATAAACAAGAAGGTCAAGATACAAGGAAAACTGACGATCAATTTTTATTGAATTCTACCTTTGGTTACCGAAGAGACACTATTTCAAATTGGTTTCATGTAGCAAAATTTACTTTTAACACTCAGTTTGCCAACGGATATTCTTATCCCAATACAGAATTAGCGATTTCTAAGCCTTTTGCACCAGCTTATATTTTTTTAGGGATTGGAGCTGAGTATAATAGAAATGATTTAAATTTGGAGTTATACATGTCTCCATTAACATTAAAAACAACATTGGTATTGGATGACAGATTAGCCAATCAAGGAGCATATGGTGTCGACAAAGCTGAATATGATATTTTAGGAAATATAGTTCGTAAAGGGAAGAAAACAAGAAATGAAACAGGAATGCTTTTAAGTGGAAAATGGGAAAAGATAATATTTGAGAACATTGAGATGGAGAACAGAATTTCTTTATATTCTGACTATTTAAATAATTTTGGGAATATTGATGTTGATTGGCGATTTCAGTTAGAAATGACTGTTAATAAATATGTAAAAGCAAACATCTCTACACATTTAATTTATGATGACGATATTAAAACCAAAGAAGATGTTGCAGGGATTCAGGTTATTAAAGGCGCTAAAGTGCAATTAAAACAAATACTTGGAATTGGTATAGCGTATAGTTTTTAAAAAAAAGCCATCTGAAATCCAGATGGCTTTTTTTACATTAAGTTGTATTAATTAGTTCAAAATGACTTTTTTAGTAAACGATAAATCTTCACCATTCATTTTTAATAAGTAAATTCCAGATTGTAAAGAATTTAAATCTAAAGATTTTTCTATATTAAAATCGCTAACATTTTGGCTAAAAACTTCTCTTCCGTTTAAATCAAATATTTGAATATTCAGTTTACCTGAATAATTATTAATTGCTATATTAATCATCCCGTTAGAAGGATTTGGATAAACCTTAATCATATCTTCATTTTCAAAATAATTAACTGATAGAGTACAGTTTGGACCAGGTGCTGGAGCTGTAAAATCTTCTACTTGATCTGTAGCACTTGAAGCTGAACCTGATGACGCTCCTACTCCCAATCCTCTTCTTGCAAAAACTTCCCAGATTAAACAAAAATCTTGTCCACCAGTAGTAGCTTGGTCAGCAGCAATTAGAGCATTTCTTCCTGAAACGAAAGTTGGGTTACATCCTTGAAGTTTTAATCCGTCTAAAACCAGTTGCATTACTTTATTGTTTCCTCCTGTACCATTAAACTTATCAGCATCAAATCCATATTTACCAACATAAGCCCAGGCTAAATCCCATAACATTGTTGCCCAAACAGAACCCACACCATGTGGCACAACTTCTGTATTTGAATCTGCAAAAGTAAATGGGTTTATAGACATATCTGTTGAGTATGGATATGATCTAATTCCTCTTCCATTAGTTGGCTCACTTGTTGCAAAAGTTCCAATTCCATGAATATCTTCCGGTTGATCACCAGCTTTCATTTGCATCATTAAGGCGAAGAAATCAGACCATCCTTCTCCCATTTGTTCTTGGTTATTTAAACAACTTGTAGATGGACCTCCTGTTAATCTAGTAGAAATTCCATGACCATACTCATGCGCAATAATTCCATTATCAAAATCTCCGTCAGAATTAACAAAAGTAATTGGCTCGTCTTTTAATGTAGTGTTAATGGTATTACTAGACATCTCTGTAATTAAAGCTTCCCCAAAATTATATGTAACAAAAATAGCAGGAATAGTAATGGTAGCATCAGCTCCCGACATATTTACCAATGTATTTGGATTTGCAGCGTCATTATTTACTACTATTACCGCAACAGCACCAGCTGTTTGAGCATTCTTTACTTTTTCAACAAAAGGACAATTCCCTCTTCTTATAACTGCAATTTTACCATTTAAAGACGCAGCATTTAATGGTGGAGTTGTACCACAAGCCTCATTTGTTCCTCCAACAGGATCTAAATATAGAACTAAATCTTGTGTAATACCCGGTAACGGTGGCAATGCAACATAACCAGGGGAAAAAACATTATCTGCAGCTGGATATTCTCCACTTATACTTGCAGGAGAATTTATTGTAATATAATTTGGTCTTGGACCTACATCCCACAAGAACATTTGCATGCGTGGTCTACTTCCATCAACTGGTGTAGAGAAATTGGCATTGTTCGTTCCTGAACCATCTTGAGCATCTGCAAACACATAATCACCAAACAAAGAAGTTGCTCCGCCACGTCCATAATTGTTTGCTTGGAAATTACCATTTGGCTCGTCAAAACCATACTGATACCATACATCATGCATCATGTTACTCATGTAAAATAAATTTGTAGTAGAAGCATCTAGATACGTTGAAGCAGCAACACTAGTTCCTCCATAAGGAAAATCAAAACTTAAACCAGCGCCACCATCAGGACTTGCGCCTGTACCATTATTTCCATCGGCATCTTCTTGTGCGTGTACATTATTTCCACGTGTAATTGTAAATTCTGCACCATCAACTCCATTTGTGTCGTGCCATCCGTATGGTGATGCTAAAGTATTGTGAGGGTTTGTTACAAGTTGTCTTGAGCCATGATTTGGACTTTCAATATCAGAAGGTATTACCCTGTAAGAACCTGAAAACAAAGCTGACGTATTTGAATAATTATCTTTAAATGCTTTATTCGTAAAATTGAAATTATGGTTGTGTTCTTTGTGATTAGAATCGCCAAAGTTACAAGAAAGTACTAAATCATGTTTCTCTAACAAAACTCCATTTGAAGCATCTACTCTTAAACTCCATAAATGACTATAATCTTGAGAGTAAAAATTAAAGTCCCAAGCTAAAGTTAGATTTGAATTATCTGTATTAGGTTGAAAAACCAACTCAGCGCTTATCGGATCTTCATTTAAATTTCCGTTAGATATTAAATATTTATTATCTCCCAATTCATCAATAACTGCATAGCTATTTAATGATTCATTTAAAGTTAACAAAGCACTTTCCAAACCTTCAATTACTGATAAATTAGGGCTTGTTGTATTTATTTTTTGACTAAGACTTGAAACAAATGCATTTTGAATATTTATCACTTGGTCATTTTTATACCAAACATTTGAAACAGAATTGTAAATTGATATCCCACGATATTTTTGTTGAATATAATAATTATCAATTTTTGTAGCTTTAGAACTTCCAGTACTTATAACTGTCCACTCTGAAATATCTTGAGAAGACAAATTATTCATTTCTTTTTGAGATTCTAGATAATTTTGAATTTTAGCAATCGGAGCTTGAGAAAAACCAATTGAGCTAATAAAAATAAAAATTAATAGTAATGTTTTTTTCATGTTTATTGTTTTTTAAATCATGTTGAATAACAAAAATAGTAAAATAGCAATATTTTCAAAATAATGTAGTGCAAATTAACAAAAAGTTATATTCTGTTAAATACAAAAAAAGCCTAACATATATGTTAGGCCTTTTTCAATTGTATTTTCTTTTTTTATTCTAAAACTATTTTTCTAGTAAGCTTTAAACCTTCTCCTTCAATATTAATTAAATATACTCCAGATTGATAATTCTCAATATTTATCGATCTTTCAATAGAAAAATCATTAAATTCTTTTGAATAAACTTCTCTACCATTTAGATCTAATAAATTTACTTTTAAAGACCCTGTATAATTGTTCACAGAAATATTAATCAATCCTTTTGATGGATTTGGATAAATCTTAACTCCATCATTTAATGACACATCATTTGATGATAATAATGGGCTTGTGAAAACTCCTGAAAACAAACCTCTACCGTAAGTAGCTGCAAAAACAGTATTGTCGTTTCTTAAGTCTAAATCTACTACTTTCACATTACTCATACCGTTGTATGATTGTTTCCAAATTGGTGATGCAGTAGAGAAAGTATTTGTATACCAAACACCAAGCTCAGTTCCTATAATTACCTCATTTAGATTTAATGGGTTTTGTAAAATACATTTTACAGGTAAATCTGGTAAATCACCTTCTTTGTTTTGCCATGTTGAACCTCCGTTAGAAGAATACCAAACACTAACAACATTATAATTATGCATAGTTACAAAAATATCATTTTCAGTCTGTCCGTACTCAATATCAGACATACTACCAACAAAACTTGGCCCTGTAATTTCTGACCAAACCGGAGACACATCTGCATTAGTAACTTTTAAAAGCTTTCCTAACCTTGTTCCAACTAATAAAGTTGTACTTCCTGTTGTATAAGGTGAAACTGCAAAAGCAGTTGGAGAAGCCGTTAATAAAGCATCTGTTAAATTTGCTCTATTTACAATTCCTGATTTAATATTTCTATATCTTCTAATTTGATACGTCGTTCCATTTGAATAATCTGAATACAATACATCTCTATTAGAATCTAGAATCATTGGCGCAATAAATGCTCCATTATTTCCATTATTATCATTATCTATTGTACGAGTAGCACCTGAAGGAATAGGTCTATAAGTAATGCTTTCATTATATACATAATTCGAAATATAGTACTTATCTGCACCTTGATCAAACATTGTAAATGCACCATCACCTCCTTGAGACTCAAAACTTGAATTAATTCCAGCTCCAACACCACCAAAATATTGTGTTCCATTATCTTGTGCACCTGCAGCAAAATATTCTCCTGATAAATTACCTCCTGTAGCTCCTGTTGGAGCAGCTCCTACACTATAGAATTGCGTTATGTTTAAACCGTTATTTCTAGCTGAAGTTGTAGTTCCTGAGTTATTTGAATAATAAACTCCTCCATCGTTACCAAAAACCATTCTTGTTGAAGAACCTGGAGCAAAAGCCATTCCATGTTGATCAGCATGTACCTCTTGATATCCAAATCCACCGTACCAATGCGAAAATTGAGACCATGAAGTACCTCCATTAGTAGATTTAAATAAATCAATCCCTCCAGTATATACTGTTTGGTCGTTATTTGGGTCTACTTCTAGCATTAAATCGTAAAAAGCTTGTCCTCTAGTAAAATCTGCTCCAACTCCACCATCTGCATCAGCAGGAAGTGCTAAAGTTGTAGTGGTTCCAAAAGCATTAGTTGTTCTATACAAACCTACAGCTGCTGTAGTTGTTAACTCAGCTAAAACATATACTTTGTCAGCAACAGTCCTAGAAACTGCAATTTGCGTTCTATCTCCATTAGCTACTGTATATCTATCTGTAAAAGTTACTCCATCATTTGAAGAAAAAATCTTTCCTCCACCATCACCATATACTGTACTATTAGTTGTTGAAACCCAAACTTTATTATCTGCCGCAATTTCAATATCATTAGGGCAGTGCTTTTTACCTCCTGCTGTTAATGGTAATGACAACTCTGTCCAAGTTGACCCTCCATTGATTGATTTGTATAAACCAAAACCAGGTCCTCCAAGATATGTAGCCGAATTAGCTGCACCATAAAAAGAATCTCCAGCTGCAACATAAATTTCTGATGTTCCTCCGTTATTTCTAACTTTAATATCATTAATATGTTGTTGTCCAGGTACTAAATTTCCTGTAAATGTTCCAGGGCCAGAAGTAAGAGAACCTGAAACAGTTCCGCCTAAAGCAGCTGCCTCTAAAATATCTCCGTCTGCTTTTGAAACCATTACAGAAGGAATAATAATAGTTCCATCTGTACCACCCATTGCAACAGGAGTTCCATCAACGTTATTCATCATAATTACACCTATTGCACCTGCCGTTTGAGCATTTTTTACTTTTTCAACAAATGCACAAGTTCCTCTTCTAATTAAAGCAATTTTACCTGACACATTGTTTGTTATAGGGTTTGCATTACAACCTAATGGAGTTGTATTACTTACTAATACAATATCACCAGTAATTGGTGTAGTTATTGGTGTACCAAAAGCAGTTGTTGGATAACATGCGTAACTTCCAGCAATTCCTCCTGGAGCTGATATCACAACATTAGCTGCAGACTCAAAAGTAGTTGGTCCAGTAATTCCACCGAAGATGTTTGTCCAAGTTGTTCCTCCATCAGTAGATTTCCACACACCGTCTCCATTTACATCTCCTCCAACATATGATTCACCAGTACCTACATAAAATGTAGTTGAACTATTTGGGTCAACTGAAATAGAAGAAACAGCTAAGTTATCTGGAATATTCACTCTTGTCCATACAGTAGCAGCACTTGTAATATCAGTATTTTTCCATAATCCTCCACTTACTCCACCAGCAAAAACTGTTTTAAAAGTTGGGTCATTAGGATCAAACATAACCGCTCTGACACGACCTCCAACATTATTAGGCCCTCTTTCAGACCAATTATTGTCACTTGCATCACCAGGTGTTCTTCCTGAAGCTAAATCTGCTTCTCTTTGATCTGCGATTTCTTTTCTTAATCTATGTAGGTTTTCAATTGAAGGTCTTCCTGTTGAAGGGTTCATTGAAAGTTCCCACTCTTGTTCGTAATATTTATTTGGCGGTAAGCCGGCTGCTTTTCGATCCGATTTATCTAAAGCCATAGACTTTTTGAATGGACTATTGTTTAAAAAGTCTTCATGTTTTTTTCTTAATAATTCTATTTCACTTGTTTCTTTAGAATTATTTACATTAGCAATCACATTCATGTTCTTGCTTTCAACAACATTCTTATTTGATTCATCAAATGAAATGTTATTTTCTACAGATTTTACAACTGAAGATTCTGCTTTTTTAATTTCATTTTTATTTTCTACTTGTTTATCTCCTTTACAAGCGGAAAACAAAAACAAAATCGTACTTACTGTTAGAAGTAGATTTTTTTTCATAAAATATTATGTTTTAGGTAATTGTAAACAAAGTAAAACTATTTTTTTTAATTTTTTTAAAAAAAAATGTGATATTTTAATATTATCTTTTGTTAGATTGAATTATGTTAAAAAGCTGTAAGGCTTTGCCATCAGTAAGCATGGATACAAAATGACAAATATTTAGCAATCGATCATAAAGCGAAATCTTCTCTTGTTGGTAACGCTCCGGCAACAATTTCAGAACTAAATTATCATAATTTGAAGGGTTTCCGTTTGCTTTATTAATGTATGCGGTACAAAAAACATCTAATAAAACATTGATTACTTTATAACCAATAATCTCTTTTTCGATGACCTCTTTGCTTTGGTATACATTTTTAACGCTAATTTTTATAATATCATCCATTTGTGCTTTGTACTGACTTTTGTCCATTATCGCAAAAGGGAAGTTGCCTGAAAGTATCGCTTCTTCATTTACCATAAAAATCTTTACAGCATCTTGAATTAAACTTCCAATAGCTAAAGCACGTAGATAACTTATTCTATCTTCTGTAGTGGTAAGTTCGTTGTATTTTTTTGAATCGATTCCGTTTTTGACTAATTTGATTAAATATTCTAATGCAAATTCTTCTTGAATTAATCCTAAGTTAATTCCGTCTTCAAAATCAATAATTGTATAACAAATATCATCTGCTGCTTCTACTAAATAAGCCAAAGGATGACGTTCAAAACCAATATCGTTTCCTAATTTATTTGGAATTAAACCCAGTTCTTTTGCAACTTCAGCAAAGAATCCTTTGTCTTGTTGAAAGAAACCGTATTTTTTATCACAAATGTTTTTGGTTGGCTTTTTAGGCAAACTCTCTTTTGGGTATTTTGTAAAAGTTCCAAGCGTTGCATAGGAAATTCTTAATGCTCCTTCTATACCTTCTCTAGAAGTTGAAAGCACCGAAAAACCATTTGCATTTCCTTCAAAATCAATTAAATCTTGCCATTCTTTATCAGAAACTTGGTCTTTGTATTGTTGTCCGTTTCCGTTTGTAAAATATTCGCCAATAGCTTTTTCGCCAGAATGTCCGAAAGGCGGATTTCCAATATCGTGAGCTAAAGAAGCTGCCGCAACAATAGCTCCAAAATCGTTCATTTGGAAACCGTGAATTTCAGCCAAATAAGGTCTTTTTTCTAAAACTTGTTTTCCAACTAATCTTCCTAATGAACGACCAACTACCGAAACTTCTAAACTGTGCGTTAGTCTTGTGTGTACAAAGTCGGTTTTTGATAATGGAATAACTTGTGTTTTGTCTTGTAAACTGCGAAACGCTGCCGAAAATATAATTCGGTCGTAATCGACTTCAAAACCTAAACGAGTATCGTCTTGTTCTTTTCTTAATCGTTTACTTGTATCGCCTTGTCTTTTTAAAGACAAAAGTTGTTCCCATTGCATCATTTGAAGTTAGAAGTTAGAAGTTAGAAATGTTACTCTTTATCATTTGCTAAAAAGAATACTTTTGATTTTTTTGGGTATTTATCGTAACTGATATCGCTAGGGTTTTCAATTATTGATTTGATATTTACCTCATCTCCAATTTTAAAACCAGCAACTACTTGTTTGTAATCTAACAAATAAGGACCACAGAAGAAATTCCCATCTGCATCTTTCTCAATAATTCCTGTATGAACTCCTTTTTTTTCTTTTGACATGACTTTTTTATTTTATTTTTCAAATGTACGAATTGAAATGCAATTTTTATATAAAAGAAAACAGCCATCTTGTGACGGCTGTTTTATAAATTTATATTTCTTCTTAATTAAGAACCGCACATTTCACAGTCTTCTGGTCCTGCATCTTTAGCGCGAGCTAACATTGCTTTGAACTCATCTTCTGTCATTGCTGCATTTTCAGTTTCTGCAGTAACGGCGATTGGCTCTGCTTTTTTGTCGTTATTTAAGGTAAACTTAATTGCATCAACTGCAGATTTTGTTCTTAAATAATACATTCCTGTTTTTAAGCCGCTTTTCCAAGCATAGAAATGCATAGAAGTTAGTTTTGCCATTGTTGCACCTTCCATAAACAAGTTTAAAGATTGAGACTGATCAATGAAATAACCTCTTTGACGAGACATATCAATAATATCTTTCATACTCAATTCCCAAACTGTTTTGTACAATTCTTTAATATCTGCTGGTATAATGTCTATGTTTTGAATAGAACCATTATGACGCATTATTTCTTGTTTTAAGCTTTCGTTCCAAAGACCTAAATCTACCAAATCATGCAATAAATGTTTGTTTACAATTATGAACTCACCAGATAATACTCTACGTGTATAAATATTAGAAGTATATGGTTCAAAAGCTTCATTATTTCCTAATATTTGAGATGTAGAAGCTGTTGGCATAGGCGCTAATAATAATGAGTTACGTACTCCGTTTGCCATTACTTCTGTACGAAGCGATTTCCAATCCCATCTTCCTGATAAATCTTCATCTTTAATGTTCCAAAGGTTGTATTGAAATTCTCCTTTAGAAATTGGTGAACCTTCAAATGTTGAATACGGCCCTTCTTCTTTTGCTAATTCCATAGAAGCTGTTACAGCTGCAAAGTAAATTGTTTCGAAAATTTCTTCGTTTAACTTTTTCGCTTCGTCACTTGTAAATGGCATTCTCAATAAAATAAAAGCGTCTGCCAAACCTTGTACTCCAAGTCCAATAGGACGGTGACGCATGTTTGAGTTTTCTGCTTCTTTTACTGGATAATAATTTCTATCGATAACTTTATTTAAGTTACGTGTAATTCTTTTTGTTACATCAAATAAGAATTGGTGATTGAATTTACCGTCTTCTACAAACATTGGCAATGAAATAGAAGCTAAGTTACATACTGCAACCTCATCTGGTGATGTATATTCTATAATTTCAGTACATAAGTTAGACGAACGAATTGTACCTAAATTCTTTTGATTTGATTTTCTATTTGCTGCATCTTTATACAACATATATGGTGTTCCTGTTTCAATTTGTGATTCAAGAATTTTTTCCCATAATTCACGTGCTCTAATTACCTTTCTACCTTTACCAGCTTGTTCGTAAGATGTATATAGTGCATCAAACTCTTCACCATAAACTTCATCTAAACCTGGGCATTCGTTAGGACACATTAAAGTCCAAGTTGTGTCTTCTTCAACACGTTTCATGAATAAATCACACATCCACATTGCGAAGAATAAATCTCTTGCACGCATTTCTTCTTTTCCTGTATTCTTTTTCAAGTCTAAGAAATCGAAAATATCTGCATGCCATGGCTCAATATAAATAGCAAAACTTCCTTTACGTTTTCCACCACCTTGATCTACGTAACGAGCAGTGTCGTTAAATACACGAAGCATTGGTACAATTCCATTTGAAGTTCCGTTTGTTCCACGAATATAAGAACCTGTTGCTCTTACATTATGAATAGCTAAACCGATTCCTCCCGCAGATTGCGAAATTTTTGCAGTTTGTTTTAATGTATCGTAAATACCATCAATACTATCATCTTTCATTGTTAATAAAAAACAAGATGACATTTGAGGTTTTGGTGTTCCTGCGTTAAATAATGTAGGCGTTGCATGTGTGAAGAATTTCTTCGACATTAACTCATATGTTTCAATTGCCGATTCGATATCGTTTAAATGAATACCCACAGAAACACGCATTAACATGTGTTGCGGACGCTCAACAATTTGACCGTTTATTTTTAAAAGATACGAACGCTCTAATGTTTTGAATCCGAAATAATCGTAATTAAAATCTCGGTTATATATAATAGTAGAATCTAATTTTTCAGCATTATCCATTATTGCCTTATACACTTCATCAGAAAGCAATGGAGCATATTTACCAGTACGAGGATTTACATATTGATACATCTCTGTCATAGTTTCAGAGAATGATTTAGTTGTATTTTTATGTAAGTTAGAAACAGCAATACGAGCTGCAAGTTGTGCATAATCTGGGTGCGTAATAGTCATTGAAGCGGCAGTTTCAGCAGCTAAATTATCTAACTCTGAAGTACTTACTCCATCGTATAAACCTTCAATTACTCGCATCGCAACTTTTACCGCATCTACTAAATCACTTAAGCCGTAGCAAAGTTTTTTAATCCTATCGGTAATTTTGTCAAAACTAACTGGCTCTTTATGACCATCTCTTTTTACTACATACATAATCTTACATTGTTTTAAAAATAGAAAATCCCTTCTCTATTTTTGGGTTATTTGTATTTATACTGAACTCATTTCAGTATTATTTTTAGTTGACTGCTTTTTAATTAAAAATCTGCGTCAAAACTTATTTTTCCAGATTCTGAATCGGTATTCATAACACCTGCTTTTTGGTATTCTGCAACACGTTTTTCAAAGAAATTTGTTTTTCCTTGTAAAGAAATCATATCCATAAAATCAAATGGATTTGAAGAATTATATTCTCTATCGCATCCTAATTCTACTAATAATCTATCTGTAACAAACTCTAAATATTGCGTCATTAAAGTTGCATTCATTCCTATTAAACTTGCTGGAAGCGACTCTGTAATAAATTCTCTCTCAATAGTTAAAGCATCGATAAGTATTTCTCTAATTCTATCTTTTGGCACTTTATTTACTAAATGATGATTGTGTAAATGCACTGCAAAATCACAATGAACTCCTTCGTCACGAGATATTAACTCGTTAGAAAATGTTAATCCAGGCATTAATCCACGTTTTTTTAACCAAAATATAGAGCAAAACGCACCCGAAAAGAAAATTCCTTCTACCGCTGCAAAAGCAATTAAACGTTCTGCAAATGAATCTGACTCAATCCATTTTAAAGCCCAATCTGCTTTTTTCTTAATTGCTGGAAAAACCTCTAAAGCATTAAATAATTTGTCTTTTTCTACCTCATCTTTTACATACGTGTCAATTAAAAGAGAATAGGTTTCGCTATGAATGTTTTCCATCATGATTTGAAACCCGTAAAAGAATTTCGCCTCAGCATATTGTACTTCATTTACAAAATTCTCCGCTAAATTTTCGTTTACAATTCCGTCTGAAGCAGCAAAAAATGCTAATATATGCTTGATAAAATACTTTTCGTCATCATTTAACTTAGTATTCCAATCTGTGATATCTTGGTGTAAATCTATTTCTTCAGCAGTCCAAAAACTAGCTTCCATTTTCTTATACCATTCCCATATATCATGGTGTTTAATTGGAAAAATAACAAAACGGTCTTTATTTTCTTGTAATATTGGTTCGACTACTGACATAGTTACTTGATTTTTATTGTTTTAAAAAGAATATTATTTGTTTCGAATGGGGTTTACAAAGTTTGTCATTTGAAACGAGAAATGAAAGTCAAACTTATTCACAATTAAGCCAAGTTTTTAACAACGAGTAAAAAAATTCTTACTCTCTTAAGTGGAGTTATTTAACTGATTACCAAAGTGTTATATAAAATAAGAATTGAAGTAAAACTCACCTTATCAGCGATTAAACCTACTGTTAAAGAGTGTTTTATAGAATGTACAAAATGAATTACTTTTTAAAATCGGTAGCAATTTTTTCTAATTCAGAATACCATTCTTCTCCAAATTTTCTAACTAGTGCTTCTTTTACAAATTTGTAAATAGGAACACCTAATTCTTTACCTAATTCACATGCGTCTGAACAGATGTGCCATTTGTGGTAATTTACAGCTGAAAAATCTGAATATTCTTTTACACGAATTGGATAAAGATGACAAGAAACTGGTTTTTTCCAATCTACTATTCCTTCATTATAAGCTTGCTCAATTCCACAAAGCGCAGTGTCTTTGTCAAAAATTACATAAGCACAATCTTTACCATCAATTAATGGCGTTTCCAATTCTCCAAATTCTGAAACAGTATGTGTTCCTTGCTCTTCGATAGCTTTAATTCCTTCTGGACGAAGAAAAGGTTTAATTTTTGGATAAATATCGGCTAATATTTTAGTCTCTGCTTCATCTAAAGGCGCACCAGCATCTCCATCTACGCAACAAGCTCCTTTACAAGCAGACAAATTGCAAACGAATTCTTTTTCAAAAATTTCTTCGGAAATAATGGTTTTATTTAACTGAAACATCTTAAAATAATTAGTCCACAAAGATACCTATTAGATTTCAGAAATTAGAAATTAGATTTCAGAAATTTTCTATGCGGAATGAATTAATAAAGTATAGTTAAAATGAATTTAGCTTTCACAACTTATATTTATATTTGTAGAAATTAATTAAAATGTTTGACTGGAAAGAGATTTTTACCATAAGCATGATTCTTTTTGCTGTAATTGACATTGTAGGTAGTATTCCTATTATTGTTGATTTACGCAGTAAAGTTGGTCATATCCAATCGGAAAAAGCAACCATTGTTGCAGCAATAATTATGATTGCTTTCTTATTTGTAGGAGAAGAAATTTTGAAATTAATAGGAATTGACGCTAATTCATTTGCAGTTGCAGGTTCGTTTGTATTATTCTTTTTAGCGCTCGAAATGATTTTAGGAATTAGACTTTACCGAGAAGACAATCCAACCACTGCTTCAATTGTACCTATAGCTTTTCCTTTAATTGCTGGAGCAGGAACCATGACAACACTGCTTTCGTTAAGAGCAGAATACGACAAAATAAACATTATTGTTGCCATAATAATTAATGTAATTGTGGTTTATGCCGTTTTAAAATTGTCGGGCAAAATTGAAAAAATATTAGGTACAAACGGATTAGGCATTATACGTAAAATATTTGGCGTAATATTGCTTGCTATATCAGTTAAGCTATTTGCAGCAAACGTAAAAGGGTTATTTGTTTAAACATTAAATTTAGATTAAAATGAAAATATTTACATACATCGTTATTTTTTTAGCAGTATTATTGATAGGCTTAAATGTAACACAGATCGACACCAGTAATCCTTTTGAAGGAAATTCATCAGTTGCTTTAATTGGAGTTGTTGCCACTTTGTGTGCGGTTATTTTAGTTGTCATTTTAAAAATGGCTAAAACTATTGAAGAGAAAACAAAAAACTTATAGTTTATGTTTGATGCTTTAATTATTGGCGGTGGAGTTTCTTCTGTTTCATGTGCACTTATATTAGGTTCTGCGTATAAAAAACCTTTTGCTGAAGACAAGAAAATTGGAATTATAAAACATCAAAAAGCATCTTCTTTACAAAATGCAGTTTTTAATAATGCTTATGGAATTCCAAAAGGTAAATTAGGCTCAGAACTACTTATTGAAACCACCAATCAATTAAAAGAACTTTATCCTCATGTGGAACAAATTGAAGGCGAGAAGGTTTTAAGAATTGAAAAACAAACTTCTGGCTTTCTAGTTGAAACCAACAAAAATAAATACACTTCTAAAATTGTCGTTATAGGAATTGGATCTGGAAATCCTTTTACCTTTGAAGGATTAGAAAACTATATCATTCCTCATAAAAAAGCGGCTCCAGAAAAAAACAGAATTCAATTGAAAAACGAAGATCATCTTGTTGATGAAGGAATTTATGCCATTGGTGTTTTAGCCGGACACAGAAGCCAACTCTCTATTGCAGCAGGAAGTGGCGCAAGCGCAGCAACTGATATTTTAACTTTATGGAATGACGGAAAACCTGTTCAGGTTCATGATGCTGTGAATAAATAAACTATTTAATTTCCAATACCTTCTTCACCATATCATCTTCATTTAAAATGATTTGGTAATATTCTTTTTCATCAAACAGCTGTTTGACAAATTCGGCAAATAAATAGTTGTTTACTTTTTCTTTTTCCAAAGAGAAATTTAAAATAAATCCGCTTTGTGCTACATATTTTTTAAAGTCTGATAAATACTTTTCATTATTCAACAACTCTTCTTTTAATTGTTCTTTTGTTAAGCCGTTAAAAAAGTTTCTGTCATTGTCTATTTGTTCAAAAACATAATAACTCAACAATCCAGATTGCATTACCAAAAGTGTAACCTCATCTCCATTTTTAACCTGAAAAGGCACAAAAACATCAGGGGAAATTCCGCCACCACCATACACTATTCTCCCTTTTTTAGTTTTAAACTTTAAACTATCGGCAACTTTTATAGTGTCGGCTTCGTATAACTCTCCGCTTTCAAAACGTTTTTCAAATTCATTAAAATATTGCGCCCCTTTATCTGCATAAGGTTTTTGAATTGAACGCCCAGAAGGTGTAAAATATCTTGCAACCGTTAATCGAACTGCAGAACCATCACCCAAAGACATTTCTCTTTGAACCAACCCTTTTCCAAAAGATCTTCTCCCTACAATTGTTCCTCTATCATTGTCCTGAATTGCACCTGCTAAAATTTCGCTTGCAGAAGCGCTATTCTCATTAATTAAAATATATACTTTTCCGTTTTCGAAATCTCCTTTTTTGGTGGCCAAAGTTTCATCAACTTTCCCTTTTTTATTTTTCGTTTTAACAATTAAAACATTCTCTTTTAAAATTTCGTCGGCAATTTGATTAGCGATTTCTAAATAACCGCCTCCATTATCTCTTAAATCGATGATTAATTCATTCATGCCTTGTTTCTTTAAGCCAACAAGTGCTTTGTGGAATTCTGTATAAGTAGTTTCGGCAAAACGGTTGATTTTTATAAAACCCGTTTTATCTTGAAGCATTAAAGCAATGTCAACACTTTTTATTGGAACAACTCCTCTAGTTACTGTAAACTTGTATTTTTTATTATTCGATTTTCTATAAACCAAAAGTTCAATTTTTGAGTTTTCTTCTCCTTTTAGTTTGGCTAATAATGTGTCGTTAGAAATATTCTTATCAAACAACTGCGTTTTGCCTGCAAACAAAATTCTATCTCCAGCTAAAATTCCTGCTTTTTCTGAAGGACCGTTTAAAGTTGGTTTTATTACAGCTAAAGAATCTTTGTACATATAGAAATTAATGCCAATACCCACGAAATCACCTTTCATGCTTTCGCTTACAGACTCGAGTTCATTTTTAGCAATGTAAACAGAATGTGGGTCTAGGTTTTCTAAAATGCCGTTTACGGTTAAATCAACTATTGAATCTGTATTGATGTCGTCAACATATTCTCTTTCGATAAAATCTATAAGTTTGTTTAATTTGTTTTTATAAGTGTTTTTGCCAGAAAGTTCAGAAGAATTATTCAATCTATTTCCCAAAAGCAATCCAAATGCAATAGCTATTGCAATTATTGTAGGAAAATAAATTTTATTGACTTTCATTTTTACTTACTTAAATCTGATAACAACTCTACTTCTACTCCAGCCTTCTTTAAAAAATCTACTCCAGAAGTATCTTTATATTCTTGATGATAAACTACTCTTTTAATTCCTGACTGATGAATTAACTTACTGCAATCTTTACATGGAGAAAGCGTAATATATAATGTAGCATTTTCACATGATTGTGTAGAACGAGCTACTTTTAAAATGGCATTCGCTTCAGCATGTAAAACATACCATTTTGTTAGATTATCTTCATCTTCACAGCAATTTTCAAAACCTGAGGGTGTACCATTGTATCCATCAGAGATTATCATTCTATCTTTTACAATTATTGCGCCAACTTGTTTTCTTTTACAATAAGACAATTGCCCCCATTCTTTAGCAATTCTTAAATAAGCTTTGTCGTATTTTACTTTTTTTTCTGACATTATCTGTTCCAAATTTCATTTTCAATTAACATTGGCAAAACTAAACCAATTATGAAAGCTGACAATACTAATGCCCAATCTCTTTTTGAAAACCTAAAGAATGTTTGTGCTATATAACTAATTACAAGAACCACAAATACCACTATTATTTGCGAAGCCTCTATTCCTAGTGCAAATTCCAAAAGAGGCAATACCTTATCGGCAGCACTTCCTGGTAAAATGGAATTGAAATAATTTGAAAATCCTAAACCATGGATTATCCCAAAAAACAAAGTAACTATAGCAACAAATGAAATGCTTTCTTTTTTTGATGATTTACCTGCAGTAAACAAATGAAATATAGCTGTAATCAGAATTGTAATGGGTATTAAAAACTCCACATATTTTGGCGCTATAAAAACGGTTCCAAAAACAGATAGTATTAATGCTAAAGTGTGACCAATCGTAAAAATTGAAACTAATAAAAAGATGCGTTTCCAATCTTTAAACGCATATGGAATCATTAATGCTATTAAAAACATTACATGATCGTAAGCATGAATGTCTAAAACATGTTCGAGTCCTAATTTAAAGTAAAGCCAGAATTGAGACATGGGTGTGTTTGTTTTGATTTATTCAAACTTACAATTTATTTTATAATTTATTAAATGCTTTAATAAAACCTTGTATTTTTTTTCTAAAAAATGAAATATAAAGTATATTTGCATAACATTAATACATACAATTATGTCATTTTCAGATTTATTTGATAACGAATTTAAAAACAGAAACAAAAGTCATTTTTCTGCAATTGTTAGAGTTGCTTTATCTGACGGAGAATTAACTCCCGAAGAAAAAGAATTTTTAGACAAATTAGCCATTAGACTTGAAATTTCTCAAGCAGAATATGAAGAGATTTTAGAAAACCCTTCAAAATACCCTATTAATCCTCCTGTTTTATATACACAAAGATTAGAGAGATTGTATGATTTATCTAGAATGGTTTATGCAGATCATGTTTTAGGGCCAAAACAAAAGCAAATCTTAACGCGTTTTTCATTAGGTTTAGGGTTCACTCCAAGTAATGTTGAACATATTGTGAATAAAGCACTTTCATTATTAGTTCTAAATGTAGATTTAGATACTTTTATGTATGAAATGCAACACATGAATAAATAAAAAAAGAAAAGCCCTTCATAATTAAATGAAGGGCTTTTTTATTATTACGAATTCTTCATGAATTCTTCGGCTTTTTCTACCATATTATAACTTCCGCAAAAGAACGGAACTCTTTGATGCAGTTCTGTAGGTTGAATTTCCATAATTCTACCAAAACCATCTGAAGCTTTTCCACCTGCTTGTTCTGCTAAGAAAGCCATTGGGTTACATTCATAAAGCAATCTTAATTTTCCTTTTGGCGCTCTAGAACTTGTTGGATAAATATATATTCCGCCTTTAATCATATTTCTGTGAAAATCTGAAACCAAACTTCCTATGTATCTAGATGTATATGGTCTATTTCCTTCTTCCGCTTGGCAATATTTTAAATAGTCTTTTACTCCTTGAGGAAAGTGAATGTAATTTCCTTCGTTGATAGAGTATATGTTTCCATCCTTAGAAAACTGCATATTTGGATGCGATAAATAAAATGTTCCAATAGCGGGATTCAACGTAAATCCATTTACACCATGACCCGTAGTATAAACAATCATAGTAGAAGTGCCATAAATTACATAACCTGCAGCAACTTGTTCTGTTCCTGGTTGTAAAAAATCGGCTTCTGTTACTGGTGTTCCTACGGGAGAAACCCTTCTAAAAACTGAAAAAATAGTTCCTACAGAAACATTTACATCTATATTAGATGAACCGTCTAAAGGATCCATTAAAACTACATATTTATTATTATGACTGTTGTCTGAACCTGCAACCGTAATAAAATCATCATTTTCTTCGGAAGCAATTCCGCAAACAATTTCTCTATTAATTAAAGTCTGAATAAAAACTTCGTTAGCATAAACATCTAACTTTTGCTGATCTTCTCCTTGAATATTTTGTTCTCCAGCTGCACCAACAATATCAACTAATCCTGCTTTGTTTACTTTATAATTGACAACTTTTGCTGCCAAACGAATAGAGTTAATTATTCTCGATAATTCTCCAGTTGAATATTGAAAAGAGGTTTGATTTTCAATGATAAATTCGCCTAAAGTGGTATTTCTTTCTTCCATTAGTAAATATGAGTTGTTGTGTTATGGTACAAATATCGTGTTTTTTGTGAAATGAGTAAATTATTTCGCTATATGTTTGTTAGAATCTTATTTTTGTACATCATAAATAAACCTTTACCCAAATGATTATTCGAAAAGGAGAACCAAAAGACATGCAAGCTGTTTTAGACCTAATTATTGAACTTGCAATTTTTGAAAAAGAACCAGACGCCGTTGTAGTTACTGTTGACGATTTAATTCGAGATGGCTTTTCTGAACAACCTCTTTTTCATACTTTTATTGCTGAAAGAGATAACGAAATCATTGGAATTGCTCTTTATTATTATCGATATTCTACCTGGAAAGGAAAAACCATTCATTTAGAAGATTTAGTAGTTAAAGAATCTGCTCGCGGAACAGGAGCTGGCATTGCTTTGTATAGCGAAATCATAAAACAAGGCAAAAAAGACAATGTGCGAAGAATTGAATGGAATGTTTTAGATTGGAATACCAATGCTATTGAGTTCTATAAAAAATCGGGCGCAAAAATATTAGAAGATTGGTACGTTGTTCAAATGGACGAAGCGGGTATTGAGTCTTTTGTAAAAAACAATAAAGCATAATTAAAAAATGAAAATATTTAAATTTGGTGGAGCTTCTGTAAAAGATGCTGACGGTGTAAAAAATGTTTTAGAAGTAATGCAAAAAGTAGGACATGAAAATGTCTTGGTTATTGTTTCTGCAATGGGGAAAACGACTAATGCTTTTGAAGAAGTAATTAAAAATTATTTTGAAAAATCTCCAGCTTTACAATCATCTATTCAAGAAGTTAAGAAGTACCATAATCAAATTTTACTGGATTTATTTGATGATGAAGATCACGATGCTTTTTATGCTGTAAACAGCCATTTTGAAGATTTAGAATATTTTATTAGAAGTAACAAATCGCCAAACTACAATTTTGTATACGACCAAATTGTAAGTTTTGGAGAACTATTATCTACAACAATTGTTAGCACCTATTTTAATGAAAAAGGATTGACGAACAACTGGATTGACGTTCGTAATCTTATTAAAACAGATAATGCTTACCGAGATGCAAATGTAGATTGGGATTCAACACAAAAAAGAATTGCAAAAAATATAAAAAAGAACACCCTAAACATTACACAAGGTTTCTTAGGTGCCGATGAAAACAACTTTACAACCACTTTAGGACGAGAGGGTTCAGATTATAGCGCTGCTATTTTTGCTTATTGTATAGGTGCAGATAGCGTTACTATTTGGAAAGATGTGCCAGGTGTTTTAAATGCTGACCCAAGATATTTTGAAAATGCTCTTTTATTGAATCAAATTTCATATAGAGAAGCAATTGAATTGGCTTTTTATGGCGCAAGTGTTATTCATCCAAAAACACTTCAACCGCTTCAAAAAAAGGAAATTCCCTTATACGTAAAATCGTTTATCAATCCACTTTTACCTGGAACAAGTGTTTCTCGTGGAGCCGATTTAGAACCACATATTCCTTGCTATATTGTTAAAAAAGGACAATTATTACTTTCTCTGTCATCGTTAGATTTTTCATTTATTATGGAAGAGCATATTAGTGAAATTTTTGCCTTATTTCACCAACATAAATTAAAAGTAAATCTAATTCAAAATTCAGCTATTAGTTTTTCAGTTTGTATTGAAGATAAATTCAATAACTTCACAGAAGTAAAGAATATTTTAGCTAAAAAATTTAAAGTTACTTATAACGAAAATGTGTCGCTTTATACCATTAGACATTTTGATGAAAAAGTAGCTGAAATTGTAGAAAACAATAAAACGGTTTTGCTAAAACAAATTTCAAGAGAAACCATGCAAATTGTAACTAAAGAATAGTTTATTTTACTTAATTGATTAAAGAATTAGCCTTATAAATACTACTTTTGAAAAATAAGAGTTATAGTATTTATGGTGCAAAGGTGGATTTTATGGGTTTTTCTGTTTTTTGTTTCTGGCATATTTGCCCAAGAAATAGAAACCCCTTATAAATCTAAAAAAATAGCAGTTTCAAAAGACACTATTTTCATTGAAAAAGTAAGTATTAACAAGGCTTTCTTTAAAATTTTAGACAAAAGTGGAAACCCTATTGATTCTACAAATTATCAAATAGATTTTAAAAAAAGCACTTTGGTTTTTAAAGAGAATTTTAGTTCGAATGATTCTTTAACGGTTCGTTATTTAAAGTTTCCGGAATTTTTAACCAAAACTTATTCGATTTACGATGATGACAAAGTCGTTTCAAACGAAGCGGGAAAACTTTACACCATAAAAAAAGAAACAAAAAACAACTTTAAACCTTTTGACGGACTAACCACTTCTGGAAGTATTTCTCGTGGAATAATTGTTGGAAATAACCAAAATACGGTTGTAAATTCAAATTTAGATTTACAAATTACAGGAAAAATTTCAGACAAAGTAAGTCTCCGAGCTTCCATTCAAGACAGCAATATTCCTTTACAAGATGGTGGATATTCCCAAAAACTAGATGAGTTTGATCAAATTTTTATTGAGTTGTTTTCAGACAATTGGAACATCAGAGCGGGTGATTTATTTATAGAAAACAGGCAATCTCAGTTTTTAAATTTCAATAAAAAAGTTCAAGGCCTTTCTACACATTTCACTTTGGGAACACCTGAAAAAAAAACAGACATATTTGCTTCAGCAGCTTTAGTCCGCGGTCAATATGCACGAAGTACATTTACAGGTCAAGAAGGAAATCAAGGTCCGTATAAATTAAGAGGAAATAATGGCGAGTTATACGTTTTAGTGATTTCAGGGTCTGAACGTGTTTATGTAAACGGAATTTTACTTGAGCGCGGCGAAAACAACGATTATATTATTGATTATAACGCAGGTGAAGTCATTTTCAACTCTATTTTTCCTATAAATTCTGAAATGCGAATCAGCATAGAATATCAATATACCGATAGAAATTTTACGCGTTTTGTAACGTATGGCGGCATAACACACGAACAAGAAAAGTTTAAAATTGGTGGTTTTATTTATTCTGAAAACGATGTGAAAAACCAACCTCTACAACAAAATTTATCGACAGAACAAGTTGATATTTTGCAAGATGCTGGTGATGACAATTCATTAATGACGGCTCCTTCTGCTTATTTAGATTCGTATTCTGACAATAAAATTTTATACAAAAAAGAAATTATTGGAGCTGTCGAAGTTTTTGTTTTTTCTAATGATGAAACAGATGAATTATATAACGTACGATTTACTTTCGTAGGAAATAATATTGGTAATTATGTTTTAAGCAATAATAATACTGTTGGTAAAATTTATGAATACATTACGCCTATTGCAGGAGTTCCTCAAGGAAATTTTGAGCCAACCATTCCATTAATTGCACCAACAAAAATTCAAATAGCAACGGTCTTAGGTAGTTATACACCTACTGAAAAAGCGAGTGTTGATTTTGAACTTGCAGTTAGTAATAATGATAAAAATCTATATTCAGATATTGATGATAATGATAATAAAGGAGTTGCGGGAAAACTAAATGCGAACCAACGAATTCATAGTGGAAAAATAGATATAGATGCGTTTGCAAATATTCAATTTATTCAAAAAGATTTTAGAAGCATTGAACGCTTGTTTACAATTGAGTTTAATAGAGATTGGAATTTAACGAATCCTATGGGCAACCAAAGTTTAATTTCTAGCGGTTTAAATTTTAATTTGAAAAAGAACGGTTTTGTAAAATATCAATTTGAAAAATTAGATTTCTCTGAAACTTTTTCTGGAAACAAACACAATGTTTCTGGCTTATTAAAACATAAAAAAAGTGTTTTAAATACCGAAACAAGTATTTTAAATAGTGATGGTTCTTATGCTGAATCTAAGTTCTTTAGAACTCAAAATCAATTTAAATATCATTTTGCAAAAAATTGGGTTGGCGGAAGTTTTAGACATGAAAACAACAAAGAAACCCTAATGAGTATAAATGCGTTGAGTAATTTAAGTCAGCGTTTTTCAGAAGTTGGAGCTTTTGTAGGTCGTGGAGATTCTACCAAAGTGTTTGTAGAGTTGGGATATTTAAACAGAGTAAATGATAGTTTACAAAGTGGAATTTTAAAAAAAGTAAATACTTCTAATTCATATTATATAAAATCTCAATTAATTAAAAACGAACAAAGTAATTTAAGTGTTTTTGTTAATTATAGAAATTTAAAATTTAAAGACAATAGACAAAATGAACCTTCATTAAACTCTAGAATTTTATACAATACCAATCTATTCAAACAATTAATTCAGTTTACAACCGTTTACGAAACTACTTCTGGAACAATTGCACAACAAGAATTTACGTATTTAGAAGTAGAACCCGGACAAGGAATTTATTCTTGGAATGATTATAATAATAACGGTATTCAGGAACTTCAGGAATTTGAAATTGCTCCATTTCCAGATCAAGCAAAATACGTTAGAGTCTTTTTACCCAATCAAGTTTTTATTAAAACCAATAAAAATAAATTTTCACAATCTGTGATTTTTAATGGTTTAGTTTGGCAAAATGAAACCGGATTTAAAAAATTTGCTTCTCATTTTTACAACCAAACGTCGTTGTTAGTTGAACGAAAAAACATTCGAAATTCGAATGGGTTTAACCTTAATCCATTTGACAATTCAAGTGAAAACATTTTAGGGCAAAACAATTCATTCAGAAACAATTTATATTATAATCGAGGAAAACAAAACCATTCAATTACTTATTCTTATTTAACCAATTCTATTAAAAACTTATTAAGTATAGGTTCTCAAGAAAATAATTTGCGTTCACACCAATTGCAGTACATGCATTTATATAAAAAAAGTTGGTTGTTGCAAATGAACAGTTCAATTGGAACTAATGAAAGTATTTCAGACAATTATGCAACTCGAAATTTTCTTATAAACAGTTATGATTTGGCTCCAAAAATTGCTTATTTATTTTCAAAAAACGCAAGCTTAGATGTTTTTTATGAATTTAAAAATCAAGAAAACACCATCAATTTAATGGAAAAAGCCACTCAAAATAAATTTGGAACATCTTTTACATTTAATAGCGAAAAAGGATTTTCAATAAATGGAGAATACGCTTATTATAATAATGATTTTACAGGAAACGCTACTTCTCCAGTAGGATTTCAAATGTTAAAAGGCTTACAAAATGGGAGAAATGGAGTTTGGAGATTGCTATTACAAAAAAATATTACACAATATTTAGATGTAAACATTAACTATCAAGGTAGAAAATCAGAGACAAGTAATACAATTCATGTAGGAAGTGTACAATTAAGAGCATATTTTTAGTTAATTGTTTAGAATTATTCTAATAATCTAATTAATTTTACGTTTTTATCAAAATCTAACCCAAATGAATCGTTTACTATTAATTATATTACTATTAATTAGCAACTTAGCTATTTCTCAATTAAGTAATAAACACTGGTTGCCACCATTACATGCCAGAGATGGAAGTAGTTTTGTAGGGCAGCATTTAATTTACTTATCAACACCAGAAACAACCCCTTTTCAAGTTACTGTTACAGATGGCGCTGGAGTTCCAATAACAGGCTCGCCTTTTACAATTTCACAAGGAAACCCAGTAAGCAGAACCGTTGGAAATGGACAACCTTCAGTAATGTTTCTTAATCAAAGTGATGTAAATATAGTAAAATCAGACAAAGGTTTAATTTTTCAAGCAAGTAAAGAATTCTATGTCAGTTTTAAAGTTAAGGCTGATTTTCATGCTGAAATGTTAGTTTCAAAAGGTAAAACTGGAATAGGAAATGCATTCAGACTTGGAAGTTTACCTCAAAATTTTAATGGTGGTATTAGAAATTTCGTTTCCAGTTTTATGGCTACGGAAGACAACACGAATATTACTTTGTCAAACTATGATCCTAATGTAGTTTTTACTTCTGGAGCTGGGGATGTTACTGATAATTTTCAAAATTTCACTTTAAACAAAGGGCAAAGTGTGGTTGTATCTGGTTATACCGATGTATCAGCAAACTTACAAGGGTTTGTTGGAGCCTTGCTAACTTCAGACAAACCAATTGCGGTTAGTACTGGAAATGCTACAGGAGGAATGCTGACGCAAAATGATGGACAAGATTTTAATTTGGATCAAATTGTTCCAGTTGAAAAAGTTGGAACGGAATATATTGTAGTAAGAGGAAATGGAAGTGATAATTCAGAATACCCTTTAGTAATTGCTACTCAAGATAATACACAAATATTTGTAAATGGAAATCCGACTCCTATTGCTACTTTAAATGCAGGAAATTCTCTTCTAGTTCCTAATAATAATTTTCAAGGAACTACTTCAAAAAATATGTACATTACCAGTAGTAAACCCATTTATTTGTACCAAATATTGGCAGGAAGTGTAAGTGATGCGACTACTGGTTTAAATTTTATCCCACCATTGAGTTGTTTTTTTCAAAAAAGTGTTGATTTAATTCCGTTTGTTGATACGATTGGCGGAACAAATTATTCTAGCGATATTTTTGCATTAACAACTACTGGATCAACAGTTTCAATTAATGGAGTAAATACAACTGCTCTTCCTCAAGCTGTTTCAGGAAACTTAAATTGGGTTACCTATAGAATTCCAAATGTAACTGGAAATGTTGTAGTAAGTTCAACAGGACCATTGGCTGTTGGTGTTTTTGGTTTTTCTGGTTCTGCTGGATTCTCGGGTTATTACTCAGGTTTTGGAAGTACACCTGAAGACACTGATGTTATAATTTGTACAAATAGTGTGGTGGATTTATTTGATAAAATAAATGGAAATCCAGAAACAGGAGGAGATTGGTTTTTTAATGGAGTCCCAAGAGTTCCTAACAATGGTATATTTGATGCTAATTCTGATCCTATTGGATTATACACATATTCATTTACAATTACATGTGATGGGCAGTCTTTAACGACCGATATTAATGTAAATGTAACAACACAAGTTGGTCCAAACCCAGGGGTTTCTTCAAATTTAAACATTTGTAATACAGATAGTTTAATTGATTTATCAACTTTATTGGGAGCAGGAGTAACTCCTGGTGGTTCTTGGACATTTAACGGAACTCCTAGAGCAAATGGCGAACTAAACCCTAATAGTGATTTAAGCGGTGATTATGCATATGTTATTCCTTCAAATGATGTTTGTGATGAAGTATCCGCTATAATATCAGTAACGGTTAACACAACACCTGTCGCTCCTGTAATTTCAGATTATCCTGTTTGTGATAATAATTTAATTGATGGTTCAGATACAAATGGCATTACTGTTTTTACATTAACAACAAAAACTACAGAAATATTAAATGGTCAAACCGGAGTTGTTGTTACATATCATGAATTAGAAAGCGATGCGATAGCTAATTCAAACGCAATAACTTCAATTCACACCGCAAACAAAACAATATATACTAGGCTTACCAATAGTAGTTCAGGTTGTTTTACTGTAGCTTCTTTTAATTTGGTGGTTAACCCATTACCTGTTTCTTTAAATGAAGTGACACTTAAGCAATGTGATGACGATACTGATGCAAATACAAATTTCAATTTAACAGACGCTAACACTATCATTTCAAATGATACAAGTTTAGTTTTCTCATACCATAATACTCAAGCTGGAGCAAACAACAATAATGATTTAGTTAGCAACGAACTTAATTATTTTGCTTCAAATGGAGCTGTTGTTTGGGCTAGAATTCAAACTACAGAGGGTTGTTTTAGAGTTTCTAAAGTTAACTTAGTGGTTTCAACAACACAAATTCCTGCTTCATTCAATCCTGCACCTTTAGAAGAGTGTGATGATTATGTAGATGCTACAAATTTAGCCAATGATGGTTTTGATAATTTTGACATTGAAAGCAATTTTACTCAATTAATAAAAGATGTTTTTCCAGTAGGGCAAAGACCATTTTTAGTAGTAACATACTATGAATCTTTTGACGATGCCTTATTAATTGTAAACCCAATTTTAAACACTTCTGATTATAGAAACATTAATCCTAATTCACAATCTATTTGGGCTAGAGTTGACAGTCGTTTAAATAATGATAGTGGATGTAAAGGAATAAAAGAACTTCAACTTGTGGTTAATCCTTTACCTGAATTTGAACTTGGAGATGATTTTACACTTTGTGTTGACCCTTTAACAGGAATTGGATCAGAAATTATTGATGCTACTCCTACTATAGGCGGCAGTTACAGCTATGCTTGGACACCTTCAAATACAAATGTAGATGCATTTGGTAATGAGAGTGCATTATATGATATTACTCAAGGAGGAACTTTCTCTGTAATTGTAACAAATACATCAACCGGTTGTCAAAACTTTGATAGTATTACGGCTACTTTCTCTTCTGAACCAGCAACATTTACAGCTAGTGTTGTAACCCCTGCATTTTCATCTGGACTAACTACAATTGAATGTGTAGCAACGGGTGGATTTGGTGTTTATGAATACAGTTTAAATCTTATTGATTGGCAATCTAGTCCTATTTTTACAGATTTAGAAAATGGCACATATACTGCATATGTAAGAGACCTTCAAGGTTGTGATATTTTATCAGTACCTAATCTATTTGCTGTGACTTATCCTAACTTTTTTACTCCAAATGGAGATGGATACCATGACACTTGGAATATTTTCGGATTAGATGATAGTTATGCAGCAAATATTAATATTTACGATAGATACGGAAAATTATTAAAACAAATTAGTCCAAACGGTTCTGGTTGGGACGGTACATATAATGGTAACATATTACCCTCTACAGATTATTGGTTCAAAATTGAATACACTGAAAACAATGTTCGAAAAGAATTTAAATCGCACTTTAGTTTAATTAGATAATATGGACGGAGTAATTAAAACATCTTTTGATAACAATATAGCGACAGTTAGTTTTTTTCATCCAGCGAGTAATTCATTTCCTAGCTTATTACTTCATAATTTAACACAAGAATTAAATGTGTTAAGCGCGAATAAAGAGGTTAATTTAATTGTCTTAAAAAGTGAAGGAAATGGTGCTTTTTGTGCAGGCGCTTCTTTTGATGAGCTTTTAGAAGTTAGTAATTTAGAAGAAGGAAAAATGTTCTTCTCTGGATTTGCAAATGTAATTAATGCTATGCGTACATGTTCAAAAATTATTATTGGACGAGTCCATGGAAAAGCCGTAGGCGGTGGAGTGGGAATAATCTCAGCTTGTGATTATGTTTTTGCTACAAATAATGCTTCTACAAAATTATCTGAATTGGCAATAGGAATTGGTCCATTCGTAATTGAACCTGCTGTTTCTAGAAAAATTGGAAAAACTGCAATGACAGAAATGACGTTAGCAGCAACCGAATGGAAAAGTGCTGAGTGGAACTTAAATAAAGGTTTATTTACTCAATTATTTAAGTCAATTGAGGAATTAGATGATTTTTTAAACACTTTCGCTTTAAACTTATCTAGTTACAACCCAGAAGCGCTATATGAGATGAAAAAAGTAATTTGGGAAGGAACAGAAAACTGGCAAACACTGCTTTATGAAAGAGCAGAAATTTCAGGGAAACTAGTCTTGTCTGAATTTACAATACAAGCATTGACAAAATTTAAAAAATAAAAAAAGCTGTAACAGAAATGTTACAGCTTTCTTGTTTTTAACCATCCCGTAATACTTAATCTTTCTTGTTTAACTGGCTTTACCTCGTGCTCTAGAACTTGACTTTCAAAAACCACCATTCTTCCTCTTAAAGGGTAAATATTAATATCTTCTTCACCTTCTTTATAGATAACCAATTCACCTCCATATTCTGGCAACCAATCTTCATCATTTAAATAACATACTATAGAAAGTTTTCTACTGTCATCGTTTTGAAAAGTATCTAAATGTCTTCTGTAAAAAGTGCCTACTGGGTATAAAGCATAATGAAACTCTCTTTCTTGAAGACCTAAAAAACAAGTTCTATTTAAGTAATTTGTAAAATGCTCTATCTTATCGAAAAATGTTTGTTCTTCGTTATTGGCAAGTTTCTCATCAATCCAAAAAATAAAATCGCCTCTAATCGCTTTTACGATTAACTCATTGAATTGATTTCCAATGGCTGCTTTTTTAAATTCTTCTTCATCATATTTATTAATCAAGCTTGAGCGAAAATTTTCAACCTCTTGGGGTAAAAAGAAATCATCAACAATACTGTATTGTTGAATTAAAAGATCGTTAATTATCTTTTCATATTGTGTATTTAATTCCAAGCTTCACGCGTTTAAAAAGTGGGCAAATATAGTGTTAATTCGTATATAAAATTAAATAACATTTATTTAGTAAATTTGCATTAATAACAATAGTATATATGAGTAATATAAGAATAACAAAACAATTTACATTTGAGACTGGACATGCATTGTATGGCTATGATGGTAAGTGTAAAAATGTTCACGGCCATAGCTATAAATTATCTGTAACAGTTATTGGAAAGCCAATTACTGATGCTACAAATGTAAAATTTGGAATGGTTATAGATTTCACAGATTTAAAAAAAATTGTAAAAGAAGAGGTAGTAGACAATTTTGATCACGCTACTGTATTTAACCAAAACACTCCTCATGTTGAATTAGCAAAAGAACTAAAAGACAGGGGACACCATGTTATATTAGTAGATTATCAACCTACTAGTGAAAATATGGTAATTGATTTTGCTGAAAAAATAATAAAACGTCTTCCAAAAAATATAAATTTATTTTCTCTCAGACTTCAAGAAACAGAAAGTTCATTTGCAGAATGGTTTGCTTCTGATAATTAAAAAAAAGCCTCAATGAAAATCATTGAGGCTCTTTTAATATAAAACTGATTTAACTAACTTTTATTTTTTCACGATTAAGAATTCACTTCTTCTGTTTTGAGCGTGTTCTTCTTCAGTACATTTTTTACAATCTACTTTTGGTTCAGTCTCTCCAAATCCTTGACCTGTTATTCTTTCTTTTGCAATTCCTTTAGAAATTACATATTGAACAGTAGACTTTGCTCTTCTATCTGATAAATTCAAGTTGTATTTATCTCCACCTCTATTATCTGTGTGAGATTTAGCAAAAATTACCATCTCTGGATGCTCATTCATCACTTCAACTAATTTATCTAACTCAGCTGCTCCTTCTGCAGTAATGTTACTCTTATTGAATTCAAAGAATATCGGTTGTAAAATAACTTCTGTTTCTGTTATAATTGGTTTAAGTGGCTCTAAGTTTATTACAACTGTCGCTTTACCTCCTTCAGATTTTTCCATTGTTCCTACTCCATTCTCATATCCTAATCTTGAAGCTTGAACTGCATATTCCATTTCGCAATTGACTTTAAATACGCTTTCTCCATTTTCTGAAGTCTCTGATTTACCTGCTAATTCTAATTTATCATCAATCATTGCAACAGTAGCTCCTTGAAGTACTTTACCTGTTTTAGCATCTTTAACTGTTATAGTTGCTTCTACTCCACAGATTGGATCTGCAATGTAAATGTTATCTACACCATCTCTATTACTTGAAAAGAATCCTATTTTGTGTTGTGTATTGTAACTAAAAGCAAAATCATCTTTCTCTGAGTTTACGGGTAATCCAATATTCATTGCACTTGAGTTGTCGTTTAAATTAACTTTAAACACATCTAAACCTCCTAAACCTGCTCTTGCATCTGATGAAAAATATAATACATTATCATCTGTAACGAATGGAAAACTATCATTCCCTTCTGTATTTACTCGTGAACCTAAATTCTCAGGTGTTCCGTAAGAATCTCCATTAACGCTTACTTTCCAAATGTCTTCTCCACCTAAACCTCCAGGCATATTTGATGAAAAATACAATGTTTTACCATCTTTACTAATACTTGGATTTCTTACCGAGTATGTTTTATCATTAAAAGGTAATGCCTTTTTGTTTGACCAAGTATCGCCTTCTTTTATTGCTTTGTAAAGATAAATTTTACCAAACTTTAATTGCTTCTCTTTGTCTTTTTCAAAACCTTTACTCTCGTTGAAACTCTCACTTGCAAAATACATAGTTGATCCGTCTGAAGTAATCGTAGCCGGACCATCGTGCCATTTTGTGTTTAAGTTATCTACTGTAGTAGCTTCACTTATGGTTTTATTTGAATTATACGTTGCTTTGTACAAGTCCAAGTAAGGCTCTTCGTTTAAACCATACTCTTTTCTTGATGTGTTTCTTGCACTTGCAAAGTAAAGTGTATTATCATTGGTTAAAAAAACTCCAAAGTCTGCTTTATCACTACTAATATCAGATTTGGTTGCGCCAAATAATTTAAATTGAGCATTTATATCTGAAACATAATTTGGATTGCCGGTAAATGCTTTAGCTCTACTATCGTTTGGCTTCATTGAAGCAAATGTCTTCATTTGATTATTAGCCTCAGTATAATTGCCTTCTGCTTTTAGCATTTGAGCATACTTAAAGTAGATCTCTGCATCTTGCTTTTCCTCAACCAACTTAGCAAACCATTTTGTAGCTTCTTTTGTGTTGAAAATATTATAATAACTATCTGCTAATTGCTTATACACATAATTATCTGCTTTTTCTTTTTCTACTAATTTTAAATATTCTGTTGCAGCTTCTGTATATTCGTATCTATCAAATAACTTGTCTGCTGTCTTTGTGTCTTTGTTTTGGGCACTTAGTATTCCACTAGCGATTACAAAACTTAAGGTGATATATAATTTCTTCATGTTTTTGTCGCTTTATTATTAGAAATATCTTGGTGAACTTGATACTTTTTTAGAGAATTTCAAATCAAATAACAATATAATCTCGTGTGATGACGGTGTAGCTACTTTTAAATCTGAAACAATATGATCATAAGCATAACCAATCTTAATATCAGGAGTAATGGCATAATTTACCATAGCACCAAAACTATCATCTAATCGATACGTTGCGCCAACTTCAAATTTATCATTGAACAAAAAGTTAGTTGATAAATCTAATGATGTAGGTGCGCTAAAGGCTGATTTCAACATGAAAAATGGTTTGAACTTGATAGACTCATTAACATCAAAGACATATCCTCCAGTGAAGAAATAATGAGAATATTCTGAACCAAACTCCCTACCATTAAAATCTAAATGTTTTGACTTGATAATATTAGGTACAGAAAAACCTAAATAGTATTTATTGGTATAATAAAATAAACCTGACCCAATATTCAAATACGCATTACTCGTATTCTCAGAAAAGGCAGGGTCATTTGCATCTGGCAATGTATTATAGACATCACTAAACAAACCTACTTTATGCAAAGTAACACCCGCTTTTAATCCAAAAGCTAATCTATGCTCTTCACCTAAGTTTAATGTGTATGAAAAATCACCATAAATGTTATTCTCCTCAACTGGACCAATCTTGTCAGATATAACAGATAAACCTAATCCAACATTCTTTCCAGCTCTAGTATGACCAAAAAATGTAGCTGTAGTAGGCGCATCCTCTATCTCAACCCACTGCTTTCTATATAATAAACCCATAGAAAGGTTCTCCTTACTTCCCGCATAAGCAGGGTTCATAACACTCATATTATACATGTACTGAGTATAATGAGGATCTTGTTGTGAAAAGCCTTCTATGATAAAGCCTAACATTAATATCGAAACTAAATATAGTTTGTTCATTTTTAATTTAAATTAATTATTTGTACTGCTCTTAAAACGAGAGCAGTACAAAGTTTTATTTTATTGCTCTCTGTTAATATAAATCCAACCTGTCTTAGAAGCCATATCATTAAATTGTATTACAAAATAGTAAGTACCATCCGGTAATTCATTACCATTATTAGATTTTCCAACCCATTCATCAACATAATTAGTTTTAGAATAAACTTCCTTACCATACCTGTTAAAGATTTCAACCTTTTTAACATTAAAACTAGATAAATCCCAGTTATCATTTAATCCATCTCCATTTGGAGAAATACCTTTTGGAATAGTACAATTCTCTACAAGAACTGTAAGTTCGCCAACTTGATTACAAGAAGTATTAGGTGTAAAATAGTAGGTAGTAGAACCAACAACCGAAACGTCAACTATTGCCGGTGACCAAGTCCCAGAATAACCTTCTAATGATTGTAGAGGTAATTGAAAATCTGAATTAACACAAACCTCTACATCGTTAAATGTTGGGATTTCAGCTGCATTAATTACTAATTCAAATTGACTAGTTCCACTATTTATACAATTTGTAAGGTCTTGGGCAAAAGTATAAGTTATAATATATGTTCCAGGGAAACTTAAAGATAAATCTACTTCACCTGTTGAAGGGTCAATTACTATATTGCTATTATTACCTGTAAAAGTTCCTCCTGAATTAAAACCAGCAACTGAAGTATCTGGTAGTGGATTTACACTATCAATAATACAAACTGGCGAAACGTATGTAAAAGTTGTAACTGGATTTGCAAAAACAAATGGATCTATTGTAAATGTAAATGGATCCGAGAAACAACCTGTAATTAAGTCATGAGCAACTAAAGTATAAGTGCCAGGAGCAATACTTGTAAAAGTAGTGCTTGTTTGAGTTGTTGAAGTCGTTCCGTTGTCTAATATGTATTCATAATCTGTTACATAAAGAGAATAAAATCCTACATCTGTATAATCTTCAGGGTCTAATACTGACCAATCTGCAGCATTCCAAGTAGTACTTGGAAGTGGACTTGCGGTAGTTAACCTTCTGTAAGTATATCCAACTCCAGGAGTAAATACAACACCATTAATTCCCCATGTATCAATAATAACATCGGTACTTGTAGCTAATGATATTTGATCATTATTATTAACTCCTCCACAAGTTGTAAAACTTAAATCTGGAAGAACTCCTCCTGTATTTGCACTAGAGCTTAATTTAATGACAACAACGTCATTATTCAATATGCTTCCTGTTAATACAAGATCACAAGCTGGAGCAACAATTCCATTAGTAAATACTTTTAATTTATAATTACTTAAGTCAACTGTAGAACCTGTTCCGTTATATATTTCTACATAAGTAAGGGCACCAGTTGCGGCATCCGTAACTTCTGAAATAAATAAATCTCCCGCTGTATTCAATTGCATATTCAATGGAGATAACACTTCAAAATCAGCCGTTTGATTAGGACATGTTGGTAATGAAGTAACATCAATCGTTGGAGTTGGAACAGAATTAACCGTTATTGTAATTGAATTACTCAAAGTGTTAGAACAAGATCCATCATTAATATCAATTAATTGAATAACTACATCAGTAGTTGGATTAGAAACTAAAATTGTACCACTTTGTCCAGAAGCATTTAAAATTACTGTTTCATTGCTTCCAGAATTAACTTGATAAGTAACTGTTGAGTTTGCAGTACCTTGAATTGTAAATTCGGCATCACTTCCTAAACATATTGAAGCATTAACTGCATTTAAACTTGTAACAGTTGGTAATGCTCTTACTACTACTGTAGATGAATTTGTTAATACTGTACTACAAGCTCCATTGTCTATATTTATAAGATTTAGAACTACATTCCCTACTGGTGGTGAAATTACTGTAATTGTTGCGACTCCTGTTGTGTCAAACACAGTTGCTCCCGCAATAGAGTTTAGGGTATAATCTAAACTTGCATTTGCAGTTCCAGTAACAGTAAAAGTTGCATCTTCCCCAAAACAAATTGGAGTGTTTGAAGTAACATTAGTTACTGAAGGTGCAGCATTAACGGTAACTGTATATGTTGAAAATACGGTTGCACACTGACCAGGATCTGGTGTAAAAGTATACGTAGTTGTTTGTGTATTATCTACCGCTGGAGACCATGTTCCGGTAAAACCTTCTATAGAAGTTAAAGGTAAAACAATTACATCTCCAACACAAAATGGTCCAACTTGATTAAATGTTGGATTATAAACTGGGTTAACCAAAGTAATTATAATAGCATCAGAAATATTACAACCGTTAATTGTAAAATTAAATCCTGAATAAACTCCAGCTGGTAAATTTGAAATTATAATATCTCCTGCAACATTAGCAATATAATTTATCGGACCTACAGGAGTTGAATCTTGAGTATAAGATACGCTATATGTATCTCCAGGTGTAAATCCAGATATTGTAATAGAACCTTCAGTTCCGTTACAGGTTGTTGGGCTAGATGAAACAAAAGAAGGTGTTGATTGAATAGAGAATGTAGCAGAGTAATAAGCCCCACCATTATCCAAAACAAGTGAGTCATCACATTGCGAAGGATTATCATTATCACCAGTAACATCATAATAAACCTCAATAATATAATTACCAGGTGTATTTGTTGTTAAATCAATTGCAGCGCTTACTTCTTGCCATCTCTGATCTCCATTCGAACATGAAGCACCACCTGTTGGATAAGTTCCTGTTGTACAGTCTTCAAGTAGAGGTAAGTTTACTATCGTAAAAGAGCCAGGCACTGAAGAAACTTCGTACACCCTATAATTTAATCTAGCACTACAAACATTTGAAGTTGCTGTTTTGAAAGTTCTTAACTCCGCACCATTGAAAATAAGGTTTCCAGAAGATTGAACATATGTACCTAAGTCGCTATTTGAAAACACATTCATTACCGCACCAATAGATTGAGAACCTGAAGTTGTGTTAAAAAATTCACCGCTAGCAACAGTATTACAATCATCTAATAAAACTGCACTTGCAATAGTACCAAAAGTACAAGTTGCTAATACTTGAACATCTAAAGTGACTACTGAAGCACACTGGCCAGAATCTGGAGTAAATGTATATGTAGCTGAATTTAAGTTATCAACTACTCCAGGAGACCAAGTTCCTGTAATTCCATTATTTGAAGTATTTGAAAGTACAGGAGCTGTATCTCCAGAACAAATAGGAGCTGGTGAAACAAACGAAGGTACTATTTCCGAGTTTACGGTAATTGAAACATCTACTGGTGTTGCACACTGACCTAAATCAGGAGTAAAGGTATATACCCCAGAAATCGTATTATCTACTATAGCCGGCGACCATGTACCAGTAATTCCATTTGTTGAAGTTGCTGGTAAAGTTGGCGCAAGTGTATTAACGCAGAATGGTACTATTGGATCAAATGTTGGTGTTACTAAATCTAAAACTGTTATTTCAACAAAATCAGAAGTAGCACAAAGTGAACTTGTATCAGTAGATTGAACGTTTACTGTATAAACTCCAGGTGCAGGAGGAGTAAATGTAACCGTAGAACCTGTTGTTGCGCTTAACCCTGTATTTGGTGTCCAATTATAAATACCATTTCCACCTGTTGCTGTTAAATTAATTGTTTCATTTATACAAATAGTTGGGTTAACAGGATTCAATTCAACATCTGTAGAAGTTGAGCCACCTGAAGTTACAGTAACAGAATAATCACAAACTGCTCCTGCAAATCCATCAATCATTAGGTAGTAAGTTTGACCAATTGTCAGCCCATTAAACGCCAATCCGTTAACTCCAGGATTCATTGGAGAGAAACAGTTAATTCCAGTAACCGGACCACTTCCACATGTTGCAGCTGTAAATACGAAAAACTGAATTCCACTTCCGCTTGTACAGTTTCCAACATTAACATCCATTGTTATTGAGGTTGCTGTAGCTTGAAATGTTAAAAATGAATTGTTTTCAATTGAACCACAAAATGCGGTATCTAATTCTGCCCAAGAAATATCTGTATATGTGTTAGACGTATTTCCACAATATCCATCTAAATTACAAACTGGAGCTGCTGTTGGACAATCATTTCCAGCAGGAGCTGAACCGCTGCACCCCGCAAATAAAGTGTTAAAAGCGCGAGGTCCAGACCAAAAACTTAAGCCGTCTGTAGATCCACAATCAGATAAAACATAATACTCATATTGCGTGTTTGGGTTTAGCCCTGTAACTGTAAATGGATTCGAGTTTGCATTAATTATTGTAGATGCACCAGTAGGGTATCCTGTTCCTAGAGGTTGAACAACAATTTGCCAGTTAGAAACACCTACATATGTATCTGTCCATGATAAAGTAGCTTCAGTATCTGAAATATTCGATACAGATAATAAAGTTGGTTGTGGACATGTAGGAGGAGGAGAACAAATTATATTTGCATTCCAACCTGCAGCCGTAACGGACCCATCAGATGTAAAATTAAATGTTAAACAACCACTTGGCGCCGAAGAAATAAACTGTGGAGGTAAATTATTACCTGTAAAAGTTCCTAAAAGTGGAGCTGCAGTATTATCCCCGTCATAAATTCTTAAAAAATCAAAATTATTTTCAAGTGCAAAGCTTATAAATTGAACTACAACTACATCACCTGGGTTATCAGGACAAATTGTTGTAGTTATATTCTGGCTATTCGAATAATTTCCAGAAGGCCCTCCTTGGTCATAAAAATTGTCTCCCGCACAATAAAAAGGTTGTGTTGTAAATGAGGCTTTTACAGACCATAAACTTAAATCTGTAGAAGGAGTACATATAGCCCTTACATAAACGTCATAAGCAGTCTGAGAAGTTAATCCAGTAATAATAAATGGATTTGAGCCTGTAATTGTTCCTATTGAACCTGCTGTAGGAGCTGGTGAACCTGCAGGCAACCATATTACCTCCCATTGTGTTGCAGAACCTGTTTCAGTCCATCCAACACTTGCAGTAGTTGAAGTTACTGACGACATAATTAATGAAGTTGGCCTAGGACAAGTTGGTGGTGGCGCACAAGTTATATTAGAAGTCCAACCAGGAGCAGTAACACTTCCGTCTGAAGTAAAATTAAATGTCAAACACCCGTTTGCTGCAGTAGAAGTAAATGAAGGTGGAAGAGTAGCCCCTGTAAAGGTTCCTAATAATGGAGCCGCGGTACTATTACCATTATAAATTCTTAAAAAATCAAAATTATTTTCAAGATTAAATGATGTAAATGTTATTGTTACAAAATCACCTGGATTTGTAGGACATATAGTTGTTGTAATATTCTGACTATTAGAATAATTTCCTGATACACCACCAGAATCAACAAAATTACCACCACAAACTGGTGGTGAAGCTGTTGTTGTAAAGTTCATAGCCGTTGACCAAGGACTTGCATTATCAGTTCCACATAATGCCCTTACATAATAAGTATAATTTGTTAATGGTGAAAGACCTGTTAAATTATAAGGTCTTGTTACCGGAGAAACTATAGTCCCAGTTCCTTGAACAAAACCAGCAGGCCCGTATTCTATAGCAAATTGAGTTGCAGAACCAGTATAAGTCCAGTTTAAATTTGCTGATGTAGCTAATGGAGTTGCTGTTAATGCTGTTGGCGCAAAACATTGTTCATCAACATTAACATTATCTATAATCCAGGCATCTCCATTATCATTTTCCATTACAAAAGCTATGTAGATGTTTTGACCCACATATGCAGTTAATGGAATAATTTTCTGCTCAAATGGAGCATTTATGATGTCTAATTCTGTGTAAGTTACAAGTGTAGTTGTAAAATCTGCTGGATTATTCTGAGAAGCAGTGGATATTTTAACTTTATATATACTTCCCTGTTCTCCATTGGCTATAGATCTTGCAAAAAAGCGGAGTTGCCCATTTGTAGGAACTGTAACTAACGGGGTAACCATCCAGTCTTCAGCAATTCCTGAAGGAACATCTTCTTTGTTAATAATAGCAGCTTTCCCTCCTGCATAAACCCATCCTAATCCTGTCGCTGTAGTAGTTCCCCAACTTCTCGTTAGACCAATTCCATTGTCAAAAGTAGTCCAGCCAGTAGGTGGAAATGTCGCACCTTCAAAACCTTCAGACAATTGTCCGTAGCTTAAAAAAGTGAATAATGACATGAAAAAAAGTAATAATTTTTTCATTCTGTATAATTTATTATTGTGGTTTGATTAATCATCAAATTTAACAATAATTTTAACGACACAATTATGTATCGATGAAGTGTGCAAAAACATCGATAAAAAGAACTAATTAACATTGTTAAAAATCATTAACTTTGGAGCAAACATTAATATAAATCAATTTGAAACCAAAAACTAAAATTTACTTTGCTTCTGACCAACATTTTGGGGCGCCTACTTCAGAAAAAAGTTTTCCTAGAGAGCAAAGGTTTGTTGCTTGGTTAGAAGAAGTAAAAAAAGATGCTGATGCTATTTTTCTTTTAGGAGATTTATTTGATTTTTGGTTTGAATACAAAACAGTAGTTCCTAAAGGTTTTGTAAGGGTTTTAGGTAAATTAGCTGAAATAAGAGATTCTGGGATTCCAATCTATTTTTTTGTTGGAAATCACGATTTATGGATGCATGATTACTTTCAAAAAGAATTAAATATTCCCGTTTATCATGACAATAAAGAGTTTACATTTAATGGAAAGTCGTTTTTAATTGGACACGGAGATGGAAAAGGCCCAGGAGACAAAGGTTATAAACGCATGAAAAAAGTCTTTACCAATCCTTTCTCTAAATGGTTATTTCGTTGGTTACACCCCGATATTGGTGTGAAATTAGCACAATATTTATCCGTCAAAAATAAATTAATATCAGGAGCCGAAGATGTGAAATTTCTTGGAGAAGATAATGAATGGTTAGTACAGTATGCTAAACGAAAATTAGAAACCAATCACTACGATTATTTTATTTTTGGACACAGGCACTTACCAATGATTATTGATGTAGCTGAAAATTCTAAATATGTAAATTTAGGAGATTGGATAGGTTACTTTACCTATGGAGTTTTTGATGGAGAAACATTCGAATTAAAAGAGTACAAAAACTAATCTTGTTGTTCTAATTCTTCTACTTCTTTTTCTAAATCTAATTTTCTAAACGAAGGTGAAACAATAGCTGTGCCAAAAACTGTCGCTAAAGTCATGCATCCACCAAAAACCACAGCAGGAACAACGCCCATTATTTTGGCAGTTACTCCACTTTCAAAAGCACCTAATTCATTTGAAGAACCTACAAAAATAGAGTTCACAGAAGAGACTCTTCCGCGCATATTATCTGGTGTATGTAATTGTAAAATTGTATTTCGAATTACAACTGAAACACCATCTGCAGCACCACTTAAAAATAAGGCTACAACAGAAATCCAAAATATTTCTGAAATACCAAAAACAATTATACAAAGTCCGAATACAAATATGGCTGTCAACAACTTTATACCCGCATTTTTATTCAACGAGAAATAAGCAGCAGCCAACATGGTTACAATAGAACCTACTGCTGGTGCAGCTCGAAGAACTCCAAAACCTTCAGAACCAACTTTTAAAATATCTTGTGCAAAAATGGGTAATAAGGCAACTGCTCCTCCAAATAAAACAGCAAACATATCTAAAGAAATAGCTCCTAAAATAGTTTTATTATTGAATACAAACTTTACCCCTTGTTTTAAACTTTGAAATATGGGTTCTCCAATTTTCGGGTTTAAAATAGGTTTTTTAGAAATTTGGGCTAACCAAAACAATGCAAATAAAGTACATCCAAAAACCAAACACATAGACCAATGTACTCCTATAATTCCAATAGAAACCCCGGCTAAAGCGGGACCAAACATAGAACCCATTTGCCACGTTGAGCTACTCCAAGTAGCTGCATTTGGATAATTTTTCTTAGGTACTATTAAAGATAAAAGTGAAAAAACGGTAGGCCCTATAAATGCTCTTACCAATCCTCCACAAAAAACCAAAGCATAAATAATTCCTAATATTGATACTGTAGAAAGTGACTCAACAACACTGGGAACCGTTACCAAAAAAAGTCCTAAACTGATAATTGAAAACCCCAGAAGGCATTTCATTAATAAACCTCTTTTTTCATTCTGATCAACAATATGCCCTGCAAACAAAGCCATGGAAACAGCGGGGATAATTTCCATTAAACCAATAATTCCTAAAGAAAGTGGATCTTTTGTTAAACTATAAACTTCCCATTCGATAATTACAAATTGCATGGACCACGCAAAAACCAATGCAAATCGCATGGAAAGAAAGAAGCGAAATTCTTTAAATCGTAATGCTGCGTAAGGATCTTTTTTAGCCATTTGAAGGTTTGATGTCGCGTAATTGAAGCTGCAAAGTTACAACATCTCGCCATTCATTTTCTTCTAAAGAAACAATTGCATCAAACTTTTGCAAATTTTTAACAAGTGGTAATTTATCTCCAATTTTAAAACCAATTGCTCCAAAACTTTCTGAATTATCTTGCTTGACAAACGCTTTTAAATGTTCGTCATCTGAACCTAAATTTTTTGCATAACCCGAATCCGTTATTTCTTTTACTAAAAACAAGGGTGTCATATTTTGAGGGCCAAAAGGTTCAAATTGTTTTAAAATTCGCATCAATTTTGGATTCAGTTCAGTCAAACTAATTTCAGCATCGTATTCTAATTCAGGAACTAATAAATCAGGATGAATAGTTTCTTGAACTGTTTTTTCAAATGCATTTTTGAAATTTTCATAATTTTCTTCCAAAAGCGTCATTCCGGCTGCATACATATGTCCGCCAAATTGTTCCAAATGTTCAGCACAAGTTTCCAACGCATTATATACATCAAAATTTTTAACCGAACGAGCAGAAGCAGCTAATTTATCGCCACTTTTAGTAAAAACAATTGTAGGTCTATAATACGTTTCAATTAATCGAGAAGCTACAATACCAATTACTCCTTTGTGCCAATTTTCTTGATACACCACAGTAGTAAATCGATTTTCTTCGTTTGAATCGGTAATTTGTAATAAAGCTTCTTTGGTAATTTGTTTGTCTAATCCTTTACGCTCGTTATTATTGTCTTCAATTTCTTTGGCAAACTCTTCGGCTTGAGCCAAATTGAATTCCGTTAACAAACGCACCGCATAATCACCATGTTTAATTCGACCAGCAGCATTGATACGAGGAGCCACAACAAAAACAACATCGGTTATGGTAATTTCTTTCTTTTTTATAGACTGAATCAATGCTTTTATTCCAGGTCTTGGATTAGAATTTATCACTTCTAATCCAAATTTCGCTAACGTTCTATTTTCTCCCGTAATAGGAACAATATCGGCAGCAATTGCAGTAGCCACCAAATCTAAATAAGAAACTAAATCTTCCGTTTTTTGGTTTCTATTTTGACCTAAAGCTTGAATTAATTTGAACCCAACACCACAACCGCATAATTCGTCATAAGGATAGGAGCAATCTTCACGTTTTGGATCTAAAACCGCAACTGCATTAGGCAATTTATCTCCAGGTCGGTGGTGATCGCAAATGATAAAATCAATATCTTTTTCTGCAGCATAATTTACATGCTCAATCGATTTTATTCCGCAATCTAAAGCTATAATTAATTTAATTCCATTGTCTTCGGCATAGTCAATTCCTTTATATGAAATTCCATAACCTTCGGCATAACGATCTGGAATATAAGTGGCTACATTTGGATAAAAAGTGCGTAAATAACTTGAAACCAATGAAACGGCTGTTGTTCCATCAACATCATAATCGCCAAAAACCATGATATTCTCATTATTTTTAAGTGCAATTTCAATACGTTCAACCGCTTTATCCATATCTTTCATTAAGTATGGATCGTGTAAATCGTCTAAAGACGGACGGAAAAAAGTTTTGGCTTGTTCAAAGGTTTCAATTCCTCTTTGAACTAGTAAAGTCGCAATAATTTCATCGACTTGAAGTGCATTTTGTAAGGCTTGTACTTTTTGTTTTTCGGGCTTTGATTTTAAATTCCAACGCATACCTAATTATGAATTAAAAATTATGAATTATTTTGAATGGCTTATATAGTACAAATGTATAATTTATTTTTCTGATTTCTCCTTGCGTCGAAATGACAAGGTTTTACTTATGAAAAAAAGTTTTAACCTCAACAGTTGCAAACTTTCTAAACATTTCCATTACACCACAGTATTTTTCTACTGATAAATCAACAGCACGCTGTAATTTTGCTTCGTTTAAATTTGCTCCATAAAAATGATATTCAACCGTTACTTGGTCATAAATTTTTGGATGTTCTTCGGTTAAATTTGCAGATGTTTCAATTTTAAAATCTTCAACTTCTAACTTCATTTTTTCTATTAATGAAGCTACATCTAGACCCGAACAACCAGCTAAAGCAGAAAGCATCATTGCTTTTGGACGCAAACCCGCTCCTTCGCCACCATTTTCTTCTCCGGCATTGATTAATACAGTTTCACCACTAGAATTTGTAGATTCAAATTGCATTTTTCCTTTCCAAGTTGTAGTTACGTTGTGTATAGACATTTTATTCTTTTTTTAATTAAATTACTCATTGTATAATTTTACAACCCCTGCTAATCCAATAGAAAAAATGGAGATTCCAAGTATTATAAAAAAAGTATTTGCATTTTTAAATCCACGAAATGCAATTGTAATTCCAATAATAAAGGAAAGTATTGTAATTAGAAATATAATTTTAGAAGTTTTTTTCATAAAAAAACCTACTTCAAACTCTTCCCGCCAACACAAACCACAATTTCGCCTTTTGCAGGTTTGACTTCAAAATGCTTTAGCACTTCCTCAGCGGTTCCTCTAACGGTTTCCTCGTGTAGTTTCGATAATTCACGAGAAACAGAAACTGGTCTGTCGGCACCAAAGTATTGCACATATTCGGCCAGCGTTTTATTTAATTTATGAGGCGAAACGTAGAAAATCATGGTTCTTGTTTCTTCGGCTAAAGCCAAAAAACGCGTTTGACGACCTTTTTTATCGGGTAAAAATCCTTCGAAAACGAATTTATCATTAGGTAAACCACTGTTTACTAAAGCAGGGACAAATGCTGTTGCGCCTGGCAAACATTCTACTTCCACTCCGTTTTCTACACAAGCGCGCGTTAGCAAAAAACCAGGATCTGAAATCGCAGGTGTTCCAGCATCGCTAATTAAAGCAATTATTTCACCCGCTTGCATGCGTTTTACCAAATTTTCAACGGTTTTATGTTCGTTGTGCATGTGGTGACTGTGCATGTGTGTTGCAATTTCAAAATGCTTTAGCAATTTTCCGCTGGTACGTGTGTCTTCGGCTAAAATTAAATCGACTTCTTTTAAAACGCGAATTGCTCTAAAAGTCATGTCTTCAAGATTACCTATTGGTGTTGGAACTAAATATAATTTTCCCATAAAAGGGTTTTTGGTTTTAGGTAATGGGTTTTAGGTTAAGCTACAATTAATTGAATTTTTTTTCTACTATTTCTAAGAAACGATTTTCAAATTCTTCTTTTCCATCCCAATTATTATAGTCTGGCTTAACGAAATCGTTGATAAATCCTTGCGCTTCATCAAAAGAATCGAATGTGTTTAATTGAGAAAGCACTCGGTTAAAATCATCTGAACTTCCTCCAAATAATTTTTTCTCAAAAGCAATTCTATCATTTAACCCTATATTAATTCCTTTAGTTAATCTGTCGTTAAGCGACATTGTTTTTGGTTCTTCAAAAACGACTTCAGGGACTTTTTCAATTACAATTTCTTTTTTAACTTCTGCAACAGCTTCTTCTTTTGGCTCTTTTGCTTCAAACAAATCTTCAGCTATTTCAGGTTTTGATTCTTCAACCGCTTCAAAGGTTAATTCAGCAACTTGCTCTACTTCTACAGGAACATCGTTTACTTTTACAAAATCTGGTTCTTGAAAATCTCCAGCAAAAACATCATCAAATAAAACCGACTGCGGTTGCTTGATGTCATCTTCGTGAATTAAAGCCATTTCTTCTTCAACTTCTTGCTCGTCTTCAGCTTCCGCTACAACTTCCTCTTCAATAATTGATTCTTCAACTGGTTCTTCTGTCTTAGCTTCAACAACTGGTTCTTCAATTTTTTCCTCAAGTACTGATTTTTCTATTACATCAGTAACTTTTGGATTTTCTAATTTCTGCTCTAAATCTTCACGAGAAATCTCTTTTTCAGCGATAGCAATATTTTCTTCATAAAAACGCAAAACCGTTAATTGATCATACAATTTTTTTGTCTCTTCATGCAGTTGAACCGTTTCAGAACGGTTTTTTAACTTCAAAACTCGGTGTGCAATGCTAATTAGTTCTGCTTCTAACTTTTTCTTCATAACGTAAAGGAATAGAAATTGAATTGTAGTTGATTAATTATAAATTACTGTAAAAATATTATTTTAAAACTTGAAATTAAAGAACTTACTTAAAAACTTATATTGTTTGTCTTTAGTGTAAATTTACGTAAGTTTGTTTCGACTACAAAAATAGTGGATTATAATATTAATTGACCGAAATATACAAAATGTTTCTTGAAAATACAGTAAATCAACACGAACAATTTGGCTGGATAGAAGTGATATGTGGCTCAATGTTTTCTGGAAAAACAGAAGAACTTATTCGTCGTTTAAAAAGAGCACAATTTGCTAAGCAAAAAGTAGAAATTTTTAAACCTGCAGTAGACACTCGTTATGATGATGAAATGGTGGTTTCTCATAATAAAAATGAAATTCGTTCCACGCCTGTTCCTGCTGCAGAAAACATAAGAATACTTGCTCAAGGTTGCGATGTTGTAGGTATTGATGAAGCTCAATTTTTTGACGATGAAATTGTTGCGGTTTGTAATGATTTAGCCAATAGTGGAATTAGAGTTATTGTTGCTGGACTAGACATGGACTTTAAAGGAAATCCTTTTGGGCCAATGCCTTCTTTGATGGCAACAGCTGAATATGTAACGAAAGTTCATGCCGTTTGTACACGTACAGGGAATTTGGCAAATTATAGCTTTAGAAAGTCTGAAAATGACAAGTTAGTAATGCTTGGTGAAACAGAAGAATACGAACCACTAAGTAGAGCTGCTTATTACAAAGCATTAAGAGAAAACTCAGAAAAATAGTTTCTTTGAATTATACTTTACAACATATTACATCTACTTTAGACATTAAAAATCAAGAAAAATTTCCTGATTTTAATGTTGAAAATATTTCTATTGACAGCCGTTCGTTGCAAAACAACAACGGAACACTTTTTTTTGCTTTAAAAGGTAATAATCACGACGGACATCAATATATTGAACAACTCATTGAAAAAGGTGTCTCTTTTTTTGTTGTAGAACATATACCAATACATTTAAAAGATAAAGCGCATTTTATTGTAGTAAAAAACACTTTAAAAGCGCTACAAAAAACGGCAATTTATTACCGAAATTTATTTCAGTTTCCAACCATAGGAATTACAGGAAGTAATGGAAAAACGATTGTAAAAGAATGGCTTAATTTTCTCTTGAGTCCCGATTTTAAAATTGTAAGAAGTCCGAAAAGTTATAATTCACAAGTTGGTGTTCCATTATCCATTTTTGGAATCAACGAAAATCATAACTTAGGAATATTTGAAGCCGGTATTTCTCAAAAAGGAGAAATGGAAAAACTTCAAGAAATCATTCAACCCAATATTGGAATTTTTACTCATTTAGGAAATGCTCATGATGAAAGTTTCGAGAATTTGGCTGAAAAAATTAAAGAAAAAACAGCACTTTTTAGAAATTGTGAAGTTGTACTTTTAGAAAAAAATGCAGAAGTAGAAAAACACATCAGTTCACCAACAATTACTTGGAGTTTTGAAAACAAAGAAGCAGATTATTTTTTATCTAAAAAAATAAAGAGTAATAAACTTACAGATATAGAAATTACAGGGAAGAACCTTGACTTTAAAGTTTCGATCCCTTTTAATGATGATGCTTCCATAAATAACGCAACAACTTGTATTATTACAATGTTGTTTTTAAAATACAGTACAAAAGATATTAAAGAACGAATTGAGCAATTGTATCCTATTGAACTTCGATTGCAAGCTAAAAAAGGAATTAATAATTGTTTACTAATTGATGATTCTTATTCGTCTGATTATCAATCATTGCAAATTGCTTTAGATTTCCTAGAACAACAAAAACTCCACAGTAAAAAGACAATCATTCTTTCTGATGTTTTTCAAGGCGGATTACCATTAAATGAATTATATCAAAAAGTTGCAAGTGCAATAAAAAGCAACAAAATTAATAGAATAATTACAATTGGAGAAACCATTAGTAGTTATTTAAATGATCTTCCAAATGTAATTTCATTTTCTACAACAAGTGATTTTTTAAAGCAATTTAATTTAGATTCTTTTGAAAATGAAACCATTTTAATTAAAGGAGCTCGAAATTTTTATTTTGATGAAATTGTTGTGGTTTTAGAAGAAAAAAATCATGAAACGGTTTTAGAAATTAATCTTGATGCTTTAAGTCATAATCTTAACTTTTACAAATCAAAATTGGCTCCCAAAACTAAAATCATGGTTATGGTTAAGGCTTTTGGATATGGAAATGGAGGTTATGAAATAGCTAAACTTCTAGAGCACAACAATGTTGATTATTTAGGCGTTGCGTTTGCAGATGAAGGAATTGCATTAAGAAAATCAGGAATTAAAGTTCCAATAATGGTTTTGAATCCAGAAAATAGTAGCTTTCATGCCATGATAGCTTACGATTTAGAGCCTGAAATATATTCAATAACAGGATTACAAGCATTTTTAAAAATCGCAAAACAGCAAAACATTATTTCATATCCTATTCATTTAAAAGTGGATACTGGCATGCATCGATTGGGTTTTGAATCACATGAATTGCCTGAATTGAAAAAACTATTAAAGAACAACAATTTTATTGAAGTTAAAAGTGTCTTTTCGCATTTAGCAGCTTCTGACGATATTACTTTTAAAGATTTCACCGAGTTACAATTTAATCGGTTTGAAAAGTTTTATAAAGAGCTAATTAGTGTTTTACATAAAAAACCAATCCGACATATTTTAAACACTTCTGGGATTTTTAATTATCCGCATTTTCAAATGGAAATGGCTCGATTAGGAATTGGACTTTATGGAGCCGGAAATTCAACTATAGAAAATAAACACTTACAAAATGTAAGCACGTTAAAAAGCATTATTTCGCAAATTAGAACAGTTGAAAATGGCGAAAGTATTGGCTATAGCAGAAAATATTTAGTTAAAGAAAAAATTAAAGTGGCAACAATTCCTATTGGTTATGCAGATGGAATTAGAAGGGGTTGGGGAAATGGAATAGGATATGTTTTAATAAACAATCAAAAAGCGACAATTCTAGGCAATATTTGTATGGATATGCTTATGGTTGATGTAACTTCTATAAACTGCAACCCTGGCGACGAAGTAATTATTTTTGGAGAGCAATTAAGAGTGAATGAAATAGCAGAAAAAACAAATACCATTTCTTATGAGATTCTTACAGGAATATCTCAAAGGGTAAAGAGAATTTTTTATAAAAATTAATCAATTGTTAAATTTTTTGTTAAATTAGCTTATTAATAACTAATCAAACTAATAAATATGTTAAAAGAGTTTAAAAATTTCATTATGACAGGAAACGTAGTTGAGTTTGCTGTTGCTGTAATTATGGCTGGCGCTGTTGGCGGAGTTGTAAATGGATTTGTTAACGACATTGTAATGCCTTTCGTGGGTTATTTTAGCGGCGGTGTAGATTTCGCTGATAAAAAAGTAATCTTAACTGAAGCCGTAGCTGCTTCTGAAGGAGTTGCTGAAGTTGCTGAAGTTGCTATACGTTATGGTGCTTGGGTTAACACATTAGTAAACTTATTAATCGTTGGTTTTGTAATGTTTATGATTGTAAAAGCATACAACAAATCTAAAAAACCAGTTGTTGAAGAAGCTCCTGCTCCTGCTGGACCATCACAAGAAGAATTATTAGCTGAAATTAGAGATTTATTAAAAAAATAGTAAAATACGCTACAATACATATTCTAACTAAATCCCGCTTAATCAGCGGGATTTTTCTTTTTGATAAAGTTTTGTGAAAATTGTATAAACTTTCTTTTTACAAAAGAATATTCTATATTTTTGTATTCCAAATTCATAAAAAAATGAAAGTAGCAGTAGTAGGCGCAACCGGAATGGTTGGTGAAATAATGTTAAAGGTATTAGCAGAAAGAAATTTTCCGGTAACAGAATTAATTCCAGTTGCCTCTGAGAAATCAGTTGGTAAAGAATTACAATGGAATGGAAAATCTTATAAAGTAGTTGGTTTACAAACTGCTTTAGAAATGCGTCCTGATATTGCCTTATTTTCTGCTGGTGGAGAAACTTCATTAGAATGGGCTCCAAAATTTGCTGAAGTAGGTACAACTGTTATTGATAATTCTTCTGCTTGGAGAATGGATCCATCAAAAAAACTAGTAGTTCCAGAAATTAATGCTTCATCTTTAACAAAAGAAGATAAAATTATTGCAAATCCAAACTGCTCTACTATACAAATGGTAATGACTTTAGCGCCATTACACACAAAATATAAAATAAAAAGAGTTGTTGTTTCTACATATCAATCTATTACAGGAACTGGAGTGAAAGCAGTACAACAATTAGAAAACGAGTATAATGGAGTTAAAGGAGAAATGGCTTATCCTTATCCTATTCATAGAAATGCAATTCCTCAATGTGATGTTTTTGAAGAAAACGGCTACACAAAAGAGGAAATGAAACTAGTTCGTGAAACTCAAAAAATATTAAACGATAAAACAATTGCTGTTACTGCAACTGCAATTCGAATTCCTGTTGTTGGTGGGCATAGTGAAGCTGTAAATGTGCAATTTGAAAACGATTATGAATTAAATGATGTTCGTCAAATTTTGCACAATACTTCAGGAATTACATTACAAGACAATTTAGATACTAAAACATACCCTATGCCGATTTATGCGGAAGGAAAAGATGATGTTTTTGTTGGGAGATTAAGAAGAGACGAAAGTCAGCCAAATTCTATCAACATGTGGATTGTAGCTGATAATTTAAGAAAAGGTGCTGCTACTAACACCATACAAATTGCCGAATATTTAGTTGCCAACGAATTGGTATAAAACCTATATGAAGAAAAAGTTTGGAATATTAAATTTTATATTGATGCTTTCGGTATTATTTGCCGTTAGTTATCAATCGCTACATACTTTTTCACACCATAAACACGAAGAAACAAAACCTGTTTCTTTAGAAAAAACGTTTACAAAAAACTTATCAGAGAAAGAACATTGTCCCGTTTGTGATTTCAAATTTGCCAGTTTTCTTTCTCCTGAAGTTTTCTCTTTTACTTTCTTTCCTCCTCATTTTGAGATCCCGTATCAATTTTCAGTTAAAGAAAATTTCAATTCATTTTGCGGGAGTTTATTTTCACAAAGAGGACCACCTTTTCTAGTTTAATTTACTATTTGCCTTTGCAAGAAATAAGCTTCAACTTTATTTTAAGTTGTAGCAAATTGTATATATATTTTAATTAAACTACAATGAAAAAAACAATTCAATTCATTATCCTATTTACATCAATATTAAGTTTTTCACAAAACAAACTTAATGGAAAAATAACAACAGAAAACAACGTTCCTTTACAACATGCAGTTGTGCACATTACCGAAAATAATTCCTTTACAGAAACAAACGAGTTGGGAGTTTATACATTTGAAAATGTTCCTAATGGCGAAATAACAATAATTGTACACTTATTAGGCTACGAGCAAAAAACAAAAAAGATAAACAGTACTTCTACTGCTGAATTAAATTTTATTCTTCAAGAAAAAGAACAACATTTAGATGAAGTAATTGTTTCAACTGCTTTCAATAAAATACAATCGCAAAATGTAATGAAAGTAGAACATCAATCTGTTAAAGAAATGCGTAAAAATGGAAATGTAACTTTAATGAATGGATTAACTGAAACTCCAGGTGTAAATCAAATTTCAACCGGAACTTCTATTGGAAAGCCTGTAATTAGAGGTTTAAGTGCATCGAGAGTTTTAGTTTATACACAAGGAATTCGATTAGAAAATCAGCAATTTGGAGAAGAACACGGACTCGGGTTAAGTGCTTCTGGAATTGAAAGTGTAGAAATCATTAAAGGTCCTGCTTCTTTATTATACGGTTCAGATGCAATTGGAGGGGTAGTCTATTTCAATCCAGAAAAATACGCCCAATATGGAAAATCAGAAGGAAATTTTTTACAACAGTTTTCAAGCAATACTCAAGGAACCAATACTTCTTTTGGTTATAAATCAACACCTGGAAACTGGAAATTTTTAATTAGAGGAAATTACAATTCTCAAGCGGATTACAAAGTTCCTATTGGAGATAGAATCATCAACACGCGTTCTATTGAAAAAGATTTAAAATACGGAATTGGTTATTCTAATTCGCATTTTTCAACCGATTTTAGATATAATTACAACAACTTAAATTTAGGGTTACCTGAAGAAGATATTGAAAATTCAGGTTTTAGAAATCCGTTGTTTCCGAAACAAGATATTGACAATCATATTTTAAGTGTAAACCAAAAATTTTATTTCAAAAACTCAAAATTAGAAGCAGATTTAGGTTATATTTTTAACAACAGAAAAGAATTAGAAGACATAGATGAAACAGCTTTGCATATGAAATTAAAAACAGCAAACTATAACATCAAATACTATTTCCCAAAATGGAAAAATATTGAAACCATTATTGGTGTTCAAGGAATGCATCAAACCAATTTAAACTTTGGCGAAGAACGCTTAATTCCTGATGCAACAATAAACGATTTTGGTGCTTTTATGACTTCAAATTACGAATGGAATAAAAACGCTATTCAGGCAGGAATTCGTTTTGATAAAAGATCCATTTCAACTTCAGAATATGGAAATTTTGGAGACGAAGGCTATTTTGAAGCGATAGACAAACAATTTGAAAGTTTTAATTTTGCTTTGGGATACAAAACAAACCTAACTGAAAAAATCACAACTCGATTCAATTTAGCTTCTGGTTTTAGAGCACCAAATTTATCTGAATTAACTTCAAACGGAGTTCATGAAGGAAGTAATCGTTATGAAATTGGAAATTCTAACCTAAAAAACGAACAAAATTTTCAAGCTGATTTAAATTTGGAATACAACAGCGAACATTTTGAAATTTTTGTTAACGGATTTTACAATCATGTAAACAACTATATTTATATTGAACCAAATGGAAATACTATAGACGGAAATGATGTGTACAATTACGTTCAAAACAATGCGTATTTATTTGGTGGTGAAGCAGGAATTCACTTTCATCCACATCCTTTAGATTGGTTACATTTTACAAGTAGTTTTGAAAACGTAACAGCTAAACAAGAGAACGGAGATTATCTTCCATTAATTCCTGCAAATCAATGGAAAAACAATTTAAAAACGAACTTCAACTTGTCTAACTGGTTCCAAAAAAACTACATTTCAGCACAAATAAACCATACGTTAAACCAAAATAACACAAGTGATTTTGAAACACAATCTAAAGACTATACTTTGGTAAACATTGGTTTTGGTGGAGAAATAAATTTTGGAAAAAGAAAAGTAGATGTTTATTTAAATGCAAACAATTTATTTGATAAAAATTACATTGCTCATTTATCACGATTAAAAAATGATGGTATTCCAAATATAGGCAGGAATATCGTTTTAGGATTAAATTTTGATTTTTAATTAACAACATCTTAGATTTCAATTATTTATATTTGTTCAACAACCTAAAGAATTATTATGAAAAAATCATTTATCTTATTATTTACAGCCGCTGCTTTTGTTGCTTGTAAAAAAGAAGAAATCAAAGAAATTGACATGACAGTAAAATATCCTGAGACAAAAAAAGTGGACACTACTTTTACTTACTTTGGAGAAAAGTTAAACGATCCATATTATTGGCTTGAAGACGATCATAGTGAGGAAACAAAAGCGTGGGTAAAAGCTCAAAACGAAGTAACATTTGGTTATTTGGAAAAAATACCTTTCCGAAAGCAATTGAAAGAAAGAATGGAAAAATTGTGGAATTACGAAAAAATTTCAGCTCCATTTAAAGAAGGTGATTTTACCTATTTCTACAAAAATGATGGATTACAAAATCAATCGGTTGTGTATAGAAAAGATGCTCAAGGAAACGAAGAAGTCTTTTTAGACCCAAATACTTTTTCTAAAGACGGAACAACTTCTCTTGGCGGATTGAACTTCTCAAAAGACGGTTCACTTGTTGCTTATGCTATTTCAGAAGGCGGAAGCGACTGGCGTAAAGTTATTGTTTTAAATGCAGCTACTAAAGAAATTATTGGTGATACAATTGTGGATATTAAATTCAGTGGCGTTTCTTGGTATAAAAATGAAGGATTTTATTACTCAAGTTATGATAAGCCAAAAGGTAGTGAACTTTCTGCTAAAACAGATCAGCATAAACTGTATTACCATAAACTGAATACTGCTCAAAAAGACGACAAAGTTATTTTTGGATTAAAAGAAAAAAGAAGATATGTAGGCGGTTATGTTACTGAAGATGAAAATTATTTAATTATTTCAGGAGCAACTTCTACTTCAGGAAATGAATTGTATTATAAAGATTTAGCTAAAAACGGGCCTATTATAAACATTGTTAATAATTTTGAAAATGATAATAATGTTCTAGACAATGTAGGAACTAAATTTTATGTAGAAACGAACTATAATGCTCCCAATAAACGCATTGTTACTTTTGATTTGGCAAAACCAAATCAAGAAAATTGGGTAGATTTTATTCCTGAAACGGAGAATGTTTTATCTCCTTCAACGGGTGGTGGTTTTATTTTTGCCGAATATATGAAAGATGCTGTTTCGCAAATAAAACAATACGATTACAACGGGAAACTAGTTCGTGAAGTACAATTACCAGGAATTGGTTCTGCTGGTGGTTTTGGTGGTAAAAAAGAAGAAACAACTTTATATTATTCTTTCACTAATTATGTTACACCTGGTACAATATACTCGTTTGACCCAAAAACTGGAAGTTCTAAAGTGTATAACAAGCCAAAAGTAGATTTTAAAAGTGAAGACTACGAATCAAAACAAGTTTTTTATACTTCGAAAGATGGAACAAAAATTCCAATGATAATTACCTATAAAAAAGGAACTGAATTAAACGGAAAAAACCCAACAATGTTATATGGGTATGGCGGTTTCAACATTAGTTTAACGCCAAGTTTTAGTATTGCCAATGCAGTGTGGTTAGAAAACGGTGGAGTTTATGCGGTTGCTAATTTACGTGGTGGTGGTGAATATGGTAAAAAATGGCACAATGCAGGAACACAAATGCAAAAACAAAATGTATTTGACGATTTTATCGCTGCGGCTGAATATTTAATTGCAGAGAAATATACTTCTTCTGATTATTTAGCGATTTCTGGTCGTTCAAACGGAGGATTATTAGTTGGGTCAACGATGACACAAAGACCTGATTTAATGAAAGTAGCATTGCCAGGCGTTGGTGTTTTAGACATGTTGCGTTACCATACTTTTACAGCTGGTGCTGGTTGGGCTTACGACTATGGAACAAGTGAACAAAGCAAAGAAATGTTTGATTATTTGAAAGGATATTCACCAGTACATAATGTAAAAGCAGGAACAAAATATCCTGCAACAATGGTAACTACTGGAGATCATGATGACAGAGTAGTTCCTGCACATAGTTTTAAATTTGCTGCAGAATTACAGGCAAAACAAACAGGTTCTAACCCAACATTAATTCGTATTGATGTAAATGCGGGGCATGGTGCTGGAAAATCGGTAGCGGCAACAATACAAGAATTTGTAGACATGCAGGCGTTTACATTGTATAATATGGGAATTAAAGAATTGAAATAATTTTATTAGTTAAAAACAAAAAATCCCGATTCAAGTTGAATCGGGATTTTTTTATATAATTTCTTTAAATAAATTAAAACCTGTTATCGCCATCTAAAAGATTTCCAAGACCGCCGAGTAAGCTTCCTTCTCCTTTATCTTTTCCACCCATTTGAGGTGCAGATTGAATAATTCTATCGGCTAAACGGCTAAATGGTAACGATTGTATATAAGCAATTCCTGGTCCACGAAGTGTAGCAAAGAAAACACCTTCACCGCCAAAAATGGTATTTTTAATTCCGCCTACAAATTCTATATCGTATTGTACATCTTTGGTAAAACCAACGATACAACCTGTATCTACTTTTAAAACTTCACCAGCTTGTAACTCTCTTCTTGCTAATGTTCCTCCAGCATGCACAAAAGCCATTCCGTCACCTTCTAATTTTTGCATGATGAAACCTTCTCCACCAAACAAACCTCTTCCTAGCTTTCTTGAAAAATCAATTCCTACGGAAACACCTTTAGCTGCACATAAAAAAGCATCTTTTTGGCAAACGAATTTTCCTCCGTATTTCTGTAAATCAATAGGTACAATTTTTCCTGGATAAGGCGAAGCAAAAGAAACTTTTTTCTTTCCGTGTTCGATGTTTTGGTATGCAGTCATAAACAAACTTTCGCCTGTTAAAACACGTTTACCAGCAGATAGTAACTTTCCGAAAATTCCACCTTCTTGCTGGCTTCCATCGCCAAAAATAGTTTCCATTTTAATACCGCTATCCATCATCATAAAGCTTCCAGCTTCAGCTACTACAACTTCTTGCGGATCAAGTTCTATTTCTACATATTGCATTTCTTCGCCAAAAATTTGGTAATCTATTTCGTGTGCTTGCATAATTTTATAGTTTTATTAATTGGTCGATAGTTTTAAAAAAATGTTACGAAAAAAGTCCGGATATAAAAAAAGTCCCGCTAAACGCGGAACTTAAATTTAAGATTTTAAAATTATTTCATTAACTCAGAAAGTTTAAGTGTTTTGCCACACATATCCTTTGTGATTTTAAAAATAACATCTCCTTTTTTTCCACTTTCTGCCCAACGAACTTCTTTGCCTACGTTACAACCAATACTTGTTTTAGACCCTTTATTTAAAGAAACAAAACCCGTTCCTGTATGAATGGAAACTTTATCTTTTGTGTCGTTAATTAGAGAAAAACTTTCTCCTACATTTAGTTCAATTGAAGGATTAGGCATTTCATTATTAGTAAACGAAGTTAACCCTAAACTTAAAACTGCTAAAATGACAATTACTTTTTTCATAAGATTTTATTTATTGTTACTATTGATAATCTAGCTTAACATACCCTATATATTTACTGATTTTTGCTTTGCGTTTATTAATATACGAAGAAGAATTTGTTGCCTTAAACCTTCTAGGATTTGGTAAAATTGCTGCGATACCTGCAGCTTCATATTTTGTTAAGTTTTTTGCTTCTTTTTTATACCAATGCATTGAGGCTGCTTGTGCGCCATAAACACCATCACCCATTTCAATACTATTTAAATACACTTCCATAATGCGTTCTTTTCCCCAAATTAATTCAATGAGAACTGTAAAATAAGCTTCTAACCCTTTTCTTAAATAACTTCTTCCTTGCCAAAGGAATACATTTTTGGCTGTTTGTTGAGAAATTGTACTTCCTCCTTTCAGTTTTTTGCCTTTTTGATTGCTTTCAAATGCTTTTTGCATGGATTTAAAATCAAATCCATTATGCTCTAAAAACAAACCATCTTCACTAGAAATAACTGCTTTTTGGAGGTTTGGAGATATATATTCTAGCGCTACCCAATCGTGTGAGCAAACCATCTCTTTGTTTTCAGAATTATGCTCAATAGCTCTAATTGCCATTAGTGGAGTAAAAGGAACGGGGACAAATTTATATAAGATTACAAAAAACAAACTGATTCCAAAAAACCATAAAAACAACTTAAAAAAGAGATACAAAATTATTTTTCCTGGACTCTTTTTAGAAGTTCTTGGAGTACTTCTTTTTTTGATTTTTTTTGTTGCTGCCATACTTAAACTAAATCCGCTAACTCTTTTCCTATTAGACTTCCTATTGCAACTCCCATACCTCCCATTCTAACGCCACAATATACATTATTTGAAACATGTTCTACAATAGGTTTTTTATGATTTCCAACACCCATAATGCCACTCCAACGATGTTCAATTTCAAATTTTTGATGAGGCAAAATTACTGTTTTTAATAACTCTTCCAACTTATCCTGAATGATTTTTGATTGAGATAAATCGGTTGTAGTTTCTCCATCAAAATCAAGGTTTCTTCCTCCTCCAAACAAAATCCTGTTTCCAATATTTCTAAAATAATAATAACCTTTATCTAAATGAAATGTCCCTTTTATCTCTAAATTTTCAATAGGTTTTGTAATTAAAACTTGAGCTCTTGCAGGTTGAACTTGATTTTTAGTTAATTTAGAAGCAAAACCATTGGTTGCAAATAATAATTTATTGGTAACAAAAGAAGTTTCATTGGTGATAACCTCAACTTTGTCATTTAAATCTTGGAAAGAAGTAACATTCTGTTGGTTTAAAATCAAAATGTCTTTTGAAATGACCTCTTTTAACAAAGCTTGCATCATGTTGCCAGTATCTATTTGACCTTCAAACGGATTGAAAATTAAGTTTTCGAAAATATTTTGAAAGTCAAATCGATCTATTTCTTTTGCAAATACATCGGCTTTAAATAAAGGCCTTAAAACATCATTTATAAAAGGTAGCTTTTCAAGGCACTCATTATAAAAAGGTTCGTCGTTATTCAAAAACAACTCGTAAGCGCCGTAAGGCTTGAAGTCTATTACCTCATCACCTAATCGATTTCGAAGCAACTTTAAACCTTGGACTCTTTTTTGAACCAATTGGATTACTTCTTCTTCTGTGTGCGTTTTTAAATCATCTATGATTTCTGAAACACTTCCAAAACATGCAAAACCAGCATTTTTTGTACTTGCTCCTTGTGGTAAAATTCCTTTTTCTAGCACTAAAATTTTACTGCTTGGAAACCTGTCTCTTAATGCTAAGGCGCAATGCAAACCAACAATTCCGCTACCTACAATTGTATAATCAACATTGGTAAACCAATTTTTTAATTCCCAATAACTCAACTGCATTATTCTTGGTTTTTAAGTAATTTTTTTTGTTTGAAATAATTCCACACAAGTGGGAAAGTAGTGATTGCAATTAGCGTTAGTATTATTGTTTCAATATGCTTCTTCAAATCAACATTAAACTGATCTAAAAACAGATTATATAAATAATGTCCTGCAAAAACTAAAGTAAAAGACCACAATAATGAACTAAGCACATTATATAACATAAATTTGCTTTTTTTCATATGTACAATTCCTGCAATAATAGGCACAAAAGTCCTAATAATAGGTAGAAATCGGGCAAAAACAATTGCTTTTCCTCCGTGTTTTTCGAAAAAAACTTGTGATTCAATTAGGTATTTTTTCTTAAAGAAAAAGCTGTCTTCTTTTGCGTATAAATATTGTCCGCTTCTAGAACCAAACCAATATCCAAAAATATTTCCTAATGTTGCAGCAGAAGCAATAAGTAGTGAAAGAATGGTAACATTAGATAAATCATTAGGAATTAGAAAAAAGGTCTCGACTAACTCTCTATTGTAAATTCCAGATAGAAATAACAAACTATCTCCAGGTAAAAAGAAACCTGCAAACAAACCCGTTTCAGCAAAAACAATGAATAACACCATGTAAATTCCTATAGGAATTCCATTAATTTCCATCGTTATATAGAACTCTGGGTTAAATAATTTGGTCCAGTGAAAATTCTCCATTTACTCCAATTTATCTACGGATTTAGCCACAACCATAGAAACCGCAGCATCACCAGTAACGTTTACCATTGTTCTACACATATCTAAAGGTCTGTCAATTGCAAAAATAAGTGCTAATCCAGCTTCAGGAATTCCAGCTTGAGCTAATACAATAACCAACATCACCATCCCTGCTCCAGGTACGGCAGCACTTCCTATAGACGCTAAGGTTGCTGTAGCAATAATTCCTAATTGTACTCCAAAACTTAAATCCATACCAAATGCTTGTGCAATAAAAACTGCCGCAACGGCTTGATACAAACTTGTACCGTCCATATTAATTGTGGCTCCTATTGGCAGTACAAAACTCGCCACTTCATCATCAACTCCTAAATTATCAACCACTCTTTCCATTGTTACTGGTAAAGTTGCGGCACTAGAACTCGTTGAAAAAGCTAATAATTGAGCTGGAGCAATTCCGTTAAGAAAAAATTTCGGACTCCTATTTGTAAGTGTTTTAACCAGTAAAAGATATATACAAATCATAATAGCTAAACCTAAAACAACAGTTAAGCCATACATACCAAGTGCTTTGAATAAATCTAAACTTGGAGATTCTGCTACTAAAGACGCCAATAAAGCGAAAACACCAAAAGGTGCTGCAAGCATTATAATATCAATCATTTTTAATATAGCTTCATTAAAACCGTCAAAAAAAGTTTTAACTGGTGTTGCTTGTTCAGCAGGAATTAATATTAATGCAATTCCAAAGAAAACTGCAAAGAAAATTACTTGAAGCATATTTCCATTATCTGCCGCTGCACCAACTATATTGCTAGGAACAATATCTTCTAATGCTTGAAGTGGGCCTGCTTCTTTTTGATTTTCGGCAGCTGCAATTTTTGAATTTGCATCATTAGAATAGCTTCCCACTAACTCTGTTCTCGTTTCTTCCGAAATAAAACTTCCTGGTTTAATAATATTAACGACAACTAAACCTATAGAAACCGCAAAAACAGTTGTAAGAATATACAAACCTATTGTTCTTCCTCCCATTTGAGATAGTTTGGAAATATCTTTTAAATCAGAAACTCCTTTGATTAAAGAAGCTAAAATTAATGGAACTGCAATAAGTTTCAACAAGTTAATAAATATGTTTCCAAAAGGCTTTATCCAATCTATAATGAATTGTTTTCCCCAATCAAATTGTATAAAAACAAAAGCAAACAATACTCCTAACAACATTCCTAGTAGTATTTGCCAATGCAACGCTAATTTTTTCATAATAGGTGGTTTGTTTTTTAAAACGTGAAAATAGGGATATTTTTCAAAAAATAAGTATTTTTAGCCTAGATATTAATATTTACTACAATGAAAAAATATATAATTTTAATTTTAAGTATAACTGGTTTATCAATGAGTGCACAAAATATAATGACTCCAGAATTATTATGGAAACTTGGACGTGTTTCTTCTTTAGGAATATCTAAAGATGGAAAAAACATTGTTTACAAAGTAAGTACTCCATCAGTCGAAGAAAACAAATCCAATTCAGAATATTATAGCATTCCAGTTTCTGGCGGAAATGCAGTTAAATTAAAAGAGCATAAAGGTTTAGTTAGCGATAAAAACATTTCTGCAGATGGAAAATGGACACTTTCAGATAAAGAAGTGAAAATTAATAAAGTTGATGGAAAGGATTTTTATCCAGAGTTAGAAAAAAGTGATGTTAAAATTTATGACGCACTAGACTATCGTCATTGGGATACTTTTAATCACGGAAATCACAATCATGTAATTCTAACCTATGCAAATGGAGAAGAAATAGACATCATGAAAGACGAACCATATGACGCACCTCAAAAACCTTTTGGTGGAGATGAAGATTATATTTGGTCGCCTAATGGTTCTAAAGTAATTTACGTATCTAAAAAGAAAACAGGAACGGCTTATGCTACTTCAACAAATACCGATTTGTATGAATACGATTTATCTTCTAAAACGACTAAAAACTTAACAGAAAAGAATTTAGGTTATGATGTTGCTCCACAGTTTTCACCTAACGGAGATTTATCTTGGTTGCAAATGAAACGCGATGGTTTTGAAGCCGATAAAAACGATATAATTGTTCGTCACAAAGGATTAGACATAAACTTAACATCAAATTGGGATGGAACTGTAGATAGTTTCACTTGGAGTAAAGACGGCAAAAAAGTGTACTTCTTAGCCCCAGTTGATGGAACAAAGCAATTATTTGAAGTCAACTTTCCAGGATTAACAAAAATTGCAGTTCGTGTTCGTCAAATTACAGAAGGACAATTTGATGTGAACCAAATTATAGGTTTTCATGAAAACACTGTTTTGGTTACCCAAAGCGATATGAATCATGCCAATGAAATATTCAGTTTTGATTTAAAGAAAAATTCTTGGAAACAAATTACCAATATAAATACAGAAGTATATTCAAAATTAGCTTTACCAAAGGTTGAAAAAAGAATGGTAAAAACTACCGATGGAAAAGAGATGTTGGTTTGGGTTATTTTACCTCCAAATTTTGATACAAAAAAGAAATATCCAACACTTTTATATTGCCAAGGTGGACCACAAGGAGCTTTGTCTCAGTTTTATTCGTTTAGATGGAATTTCCAAGTAATGGCTTCACAAGGTTATATTATTGTGGCTCCAAATAGACGTGGAATGCCGGGTCATGGTGTAGAATGGAACGAACAAATTAGTAAAGATTGGGGCGGACAAGCAATGGACGATTATTTAAGTGCTATTGATGATGTTGCGAAAGAATCTTATGTAGATAAAGAACGACTGGGTGCCGTTGGCGCAAGTTATGGCGGATATTCGGTGTTTTATTTAGCTGGAATTCACAAAAACAGATTCAAAACATTTATTGCTCATGCTGGAATATTCAACACACAAAGCATGTATGGAACTACAGAAGAAGTATTCTTTACCAATTGGGATATGGGCGGAGCATATTGGGAAAAAGATAATATTGCTGCACAAAAAGCAGTTAACGAATTCAACCCAATTAATTTAGTGAACAATTGGAACACACCAATATTTATTATTCAAGGTGAAAAAGATTATAGGGTTCCAATGGGACAAAGTCAAGAAGCTTTTCAAGCAGCTCAACTAAAAGGTATTAAAAGTCGTTTTATGTTATTCCCTGAAGAAAATCACTGGATTTTAAAACCTCAAAACGGTTTAGTTTGGCAACGCGAATTTTTTAAATGGTTAAAAGAAACGCTCTAAAATAACAATTTCAATTTCAACCTCCAAGCTTGTTGTTGTTTTTTGAACTTGAACTTACAATATTATGATGCCATTTAAAGAAGTTGAGTTTACTGTAAAAAAGTTTCATGCGTTAGAAATGACTATTGAAGCGGCTGAATTTTTAATAAAAAACTACGAATTAGAACATCCTAATTTTAAAGGTTTTGAATTGAGAGAAAAAGCCGAGCCTAGTTTTATATTATTCACAACCGAAGGTGTTTTTGGGAAACCTCAAATTATTAGAATTCCAGAAAACACGTTTGAATTTCCATTGGTTTTAAATTTAAACTTGTTGGCACATGAAATGTTGCATGTAAAACAAAAAGATAAAATGAGTATTGTTGAAGATAAAAACGAACGCGAATGGCAGGCTTATTATGAAAATTTATTTCACAAAGAATTTCCTTTAATTCCTGAATTAACTGATTTTCATAAAAAAGCATTTGCTAACAAAGCATTAGAATATTATAATAGAATGGGAGAAAATTCAGAGTTGCAGATAAAATATAAAGAGCAAAAAAATGAAGTTGAACAATTGATTTCAATACTATAAAAAAAGTCCTGCAAATGCAGGACTTTTTTGTTTCTATATATTTAAATACTAATAACCTAGTTTCGCTCGAACACGTTGTAAAACACTATTTGCTACTTTACTCGCTTTTTCAGCTCCTTTTAACAACAAAGCATCAACTTCTTCTAAATTATTTATGTAGTAATTATACTTTTCTCTTTCCGTGGCAAACTTTTCAATAATAAGTTCAAATAGTTCTTGTTTTGCATGTCCATAACCATAATTTCCACCTTCATAATTTGCGCGCATTTTTTCTATTTGAGATGGCGATGCTAATAGTTTATATAAGGTAAAACAGTTACAGGTTTCGGTATTTTTTGGTTCTTCAAGTGGTGTACTGTCTGTTTCAATAGACATAATTTGTTTTCGCAAAGCTTTATCATCTAAAAATATATTGATAAAGTTGTTTCGAGATTTACTCATTTTTTGACCATCCGTTCCAGGAATAATCATTGTGCTTTCATCAATTTTCGCTTCTGGCAAAACAAATGTTTCACCCATTTGATGGTTAAAACGAGAAGCAACATCACGAGTAATTTCTAAATGCTGTAATTGATCTTTTCCTACAGGTACAAATTCTGCATCATATAACAAAATATCTGCTGCCATAAGCATAGGATAAGTAAAAAGTCCGGCATTAACATCGTCTAGTCTATCAGCTTTATCTTTAAATGAATGTGCTAACGTTAAACGTTGAAATGGAAAAAAACAGCTTAAATACCAAGAAAGTTCAGCAGTTTGAGGTACGTCTGATTGTCGGTAAAAAACTACTTTATTTACATCAAGACCACAAGCTAACCAAGCAGCCGCTGTACTATATGTGTTCTCACGTAGTGTTTTACCGTCTTTAATTTGTGTAATTGAATGCAAATCAGCAATAAATAAAAACGGTTGGTTTTTAGGGTCATTCGCCATTTGAATAGCTGGAATAATTGCTCCTAATAAATTTCCTAAATGTGGGGTTCCTGTACTTTGAACTCCAGTTAATATTTTTGCCATTTTTTATATATTTTGCACAAAAATAGGGTTTTTAGCTAAATGGTAAAAGAGTAATGTTAAAAGGTTAACTAATATTCTTATTTTTGGAATCAATTAAAAAATTACAGTAAATGAAATTGTTCAAAATAATTTTTTGGATACTTTGGCGAATTTGGTTTTACATATTAATAATGGTTCCTATTATTATTTTATTTCCGGTATTATTTGTTTTAGTATTAACAGATAAGACTTATCCGTTATTTTATAGAGTTGCACGTTTTTGGGGTAAATTAATTTTATTTGGAATGGGTTTTTATTATAAAATTGATTTTGAACAACCTCTTGAAAAAGGAAAAAGTTATATGTTAGTAGCAAACCATACATCAATGACAGATGTTATGCTAATGCTTGCGGTTGTAAAGAACAATCCATTTGTTTTTGTAGGTAAAAAAGAATTGGTGAAAATTCCAATTTTTGGATTCTTCTATAAGCGTGTATGCATTTTGGTTGATAGAAGTAGTAGTAAAAGTAGGTTTAAAGTTTTTGAATTGGCTCAAAAAAGACTTCATCAAGGATTAAGTATTTGTATTTTTCCGGAAGGAGGAGTTCCCGAAGACGAAAGTATTGTTTTGGATGCGTTTAAAGATGGTGCGTTTAGACTAGCCATTGAGCATAAAATTCCAATTATTCCTATGACTTTTGCAGACAATAAAGAACGTTTTTCATTTACTTTTTTAAGTGGAAGTATGGGAAAAATGAGGGTTAAAGTTCATAAACCAATTGAAACACAAAATCTTCTAACAGAAAACAAAGTTATAATCAAAGAAAAGGTTAGAAACATCATTTTAGAACAATTGAATATATTTAACAACTAAAAATGCCTCGCAAATATTGCGAGGCATTTAAGTTTCAAAAGTATGAGAATTGAAACAAACTTAACTTAAGCTTAACCAACAAAAGCTTAAAAACTAAAACTTACTCCAGAATACAAGCCTACAAAATAGGGCTTGAAATTTCCGGAATCATTACTAAAAGTATTGATTTGGTATTTAAACATAGGCTGAAAATTTGCTTGAAAAGACTTCCAAAAAGTATATTTAAAACCCAAACCGACATTACTACTAAAATGTATGTCGTTCAAATTATTTGCTTGACCAATATTTAATACCGAACCATTAGATTCTAATGATATTCTATTTTCATTTAAAAATAGTGTACTCATCCCTCCAATAACATTTATTCCAAACTTTTTGTCTAATAGTTTATAACTCATTTCAAGAGGTACCTCTATGAATCCCATTCTCTGATTTATTTGTCCATCAAATTTATCAACTATTGTTCCTGATAAATTTATTGAATTAGAAGTTGTTGCGTTCTTACTCTGAATTGATAACATTAAGCCCGATTGGGACGGTGTTACATTCTGCATCAACTTCGCATTAACATCTTGAAAAAACACCACATCATTAGTATTATAATTTAGAGATAAGGTATTAACACCAGTTCTTAAGCTCCATTTCTTTGAAACTTCATATTCAAGCCCTACTCCAAAACTCAAACTATTTACATATTCTTTACTGTTGTTTTCGAATTTTGAATCTAATGAAGATCCGTTTGATACAGAATTAAAATAAACAGGCGAAGCAACAGTGCTTACTGCCCATTTATTTCTTTTCTCTTTTTCTTTTTCATCAGCATCTTCCCCTTCTAATTTTTCTTTAAGCAATTTCTCCAATGGATTCTCTTCAATAATGTTTGAAGCCAAAAGGATACTATCTTCAATTGCATTAGCAATTATGATTTCATTTTGTATAAACAAAGAGTCTATTTCTTCAACCCCAGATGAGTTTTCAGAATTCAAAACATTACTATTTTGTAAAGTATTGGAATTCAATAGCTCAATTTTAGAATTGTCTATCGGTGAATTATTTTCATCTTTCGAATTAATAACCAGCTTATTCTTAATAGACGAATCATCATTGAAAATCAATTCTTCGTTATTAAATCTTGATTTTTTCTGAGACTTATTATTGTTTACAATGTCATCTTTTTTAAATTGACTATTAATAATATTATTGCTTTTTTGTCCATTTTTCACTGAAGACTTGTTAGTCTTTTGATTCTTATTTGAAACTATACCTTTGTTATAATTAGTCTTATTGTAAGCAGGTTTTTTATCTTGATTTGAATTACTATTATTTAATACAACACTTGAACTAGCATTTTCCAATCTTTCATTTAATAAATTATTGTCTCTGATTATTTTATCTTGATCTGCTTGAGAATTATTGTTTCTAACTTCTTTATTTTCTTCAATATTAGATATAGAAGAAGAATTAGTTGTAACACTTGAATCGTTAACAATTATAGCATTTGAATTATTAGCTTTGTTTATAAACAGAAAAAAGCCTAAAATTAAGGAAGCTGCTATCCCTACAGGTTTAAACCACAATGGTATAACTCTTCTTTTCTTTTTCTTTTCATTTAAACGTGCTTCAATAACAGACCAAGACTCTAAAGGTGGCATTGCCTCAAAATCTTTGAAGTTTTCTTGAAAAAGACGCTCTATGTTTTTATTTTCTTTCATTTTACCTTTGGAATTGACATATTTGAATTCAACTCTATTTTTTCTTTTAATATCATTTTAGCTCGAGCTAAATTTGATTTAGAAGTTCCAATGTTAATATCTAACATTTCTGAAATTTCTTTATGTGAATAACCATCTAAAACGTATAAATTAAATACCAATCTATATCTGTCTGGTAATTCTTGAATTATTTTAGTTAAAAAATCTAACGAAATATTTTCTTCATCAATTTCTACACCATCATCATCTGCAATGTTTTCAGAAACAATTTCAAAAACACTTTGATTTCTATATTGTTGTAAAACATAATTAATTACAACCCTTTTACACCATCCTTCAAAAGAACCTTTAAAATTGTATTTATCAATTTTTTCAAAAATTAACAAAAAACCTTCTTGTAAATTATCTTGAGCTTCTTCATAACTTCTCGAATACTTAAGACAAACTGCAAATATTTTTGGACCTAACGTCTTATAAATTTGCTCTTGTGCTTTAGTATTTCCCTTTTTACAATCATTTATGATTTGTTCAAGTATCAACCTTTTTTTATTAATTTACATCTACATCGTATTCTATATATTCTTCTACTCCACTTGCGCTTGTTCCTGTCCAAAATTTAAAGTGGTGAATTCCTGATTCAGTTGGCTTAAACTTAAAAGCCACTTCATAAGTCCCTTCTTCTTCAGCACTCACACAATTATTGCTATTCAATTTAACTGCATAAATTGCAATCACTCGAGTTAATCCATCTGCTTGATAATAAAATCCATCATATAAGTGACATGTTGTTGGTCTTCTATAACTAATCATTATATCACTTTCAACATTCAATTCCATTGTTTGTGGCATCACAACTGATTCCACAGGTAAAACAACGTCAACAGAACTAGGAGCATCATCTAAATTACAAGAGACTGATAGTAACCCGAAAAAAATTAATAAAAATGAAAAATTTTTCATGATTTGATTCATATTATAACTAATAGATGTAAAAAACAAAAATAGGTTGCGTACAAAAACAAAAAATCACGTTTTTACACGTGATTTTTTGTTTTAATTATTTTTTTCTTTTAATAACTCTTTAATTTTTAATTCTAATTCGTCCATTAATTCTGGATTATCTTTTATTAAAGATTTAACAGCATCTCTACCTTGTCCAAGTTTTGTTTCGCCATAACTGAACCAAGAACCGCTTTTCTTAACAATTTCAAATTCAACTGCTAAATCTAAGACCTCTCCTACTTTAGAAACCCCTTCTCCATACATTATATCAAATTCTGCAGTTCTAAAAGGCGGTGCAACTTTATTTTTTACAATTTTTACTTTAGTTCTATTTCCAATAACATTATCTCCGTCTTTAATTTGAGTAGATCTTCTAATGTCAACTCTTACAGAGGCATAAAATTTCAACGCGTTACCACCAGTTGTAGTTTCTGGGCTTCCAAACATTACTCCAATTTTATCACGTAATTGATTAATGAAGAAAACCGTACATTTCGTTTTATGAATCGTTCCGGTTAACTTTCTAAGTGCTTGTGACATTAAACGAGCATGTAATCCCATTTTTGAGTCTCCCATGTCACCTTCAATTTCACTCTTAGGTGTTAAGGCTGCGACAGAGTCAATTACAACAATATCTACAGCTCCAGAACGAATTAAACTTTCGGCAATTTCTAAGGCTTGCTCACCATTATCTGGTTGCGAAATGATTAAATTATCAATATCAATACCTAATTTCTCAGCATAAAAACGATCAAAAGCATGCTCGGCATCAATAAAAGCGGCAATACCACCAGCTTTTTGTGTTTCAGCAATGGCGTGTAATGTTAATGTGGTTTTACCTGATGATTCTGGACCATATATTTCAATAATTCTTCCTTTTGGGTATCCATTTACACCTAAAGCAATATCTAAACCTAATGAACCAGATGAAATTGTTTCTACTTCTTCTACAGCAGAATCTCCCATTTTCATTACTGTTCCTTTTCCATAAGTTTTATCAAGCTTATCTAATGTAAGTTGTAAAGCTTTTAATTTAGCATCTTTTTCTGAACTCATTTTCTGTATATTTTTCGTAAAAATACTTCTTTTTTTTATGGAAACAAATATTGTTAATATGTTTCCTATCGGTTCAATATTTTGCGTAGTTTATATAAAATTATACCTTTGTAAAAATATTTTTCTCACTTAAAACGTTTATAGCATGCAACTGTACAACACCTTAAGCGCAGAAGAAAGAGCTCAACTTATTGATGAAGCAGGTAAGCAACGTCTTACACTATCTTTCTATGCGTATGCCAAAATTGAAGATCCTAAAAAATTTCGCGACGATTTATTTATAGCTTGGAATGCACTCGATGCTCTAGGTCGTATTTATGTTGCCAACGAGGGAATTAATGCTCAAATGAGTGTTCCTGCTGATAATTTTGAAGCTTTCAAAGAAACTTTGAACGTTTACGATTTCATGAAGGGAATTAGATTAAACGTAGCCGTTGAACAAGATGATCATTCTTTTTTAAAACTTACCATAAAAGTGAGACATAAAATTGTTGCGGACGGATTAAATGATGAAACTTTTGACGTAACCAATAAAGGGATACATTTAAGAGCAAAGGAGTTCAATCAAATTTTAGAAGATCCAAACACAATTGTAGTAGATTTTAGAAATCACTATGAAAGCGAAGTTGGTCACTTTAAAGGTGCTATAACTCCAGATGTGGAAACATTTAGAGAAAGTCTGCCAATTATCAATGAACAATTAAAAGACTTTAAAGAAACCAAAAACCTTGTAATGTATTGCACAGGTGGAATTCGTTGTGAAAAAGCAAGTGCTTACTATAAACATCAAGGTTTTAAGAATGTATTTCAATTAGAAGGAGGAATTATCCAATATGCAAAACAAATTAAAGAAGAAAATTTAGAAAGCAAATTCATTGGAAAAAACTTCGTATTTGACAATCGTTTAGGTGAGAGAATAACCGAAGATATTGTTTCTCAATGTCATCAATGCGGTAAACCGTGTGACAATCACACAAATTGTTTTAATGATGGTTGTCATTTGCTATTTATTCAATGTGACGAATGCCAAGCAGCAATGGAAAATTGTTGTTCAACAGAATGTCAAGAAATTACTCATTTGCCATTAGCTGAGCAAGTAAAATTAAGAAGTGGAAAACAAGTTGGAAACAAAGTTTTTAGAAAAGGTAAATCAGAAAAACTTAAATTCAAACATTCTGGTGAATTAAGCGACACACCTTTAGGTGTTGTTAGTAAAACTAAAAATATTCGTAAAAAAATTACTGTAAAAAAGGTATTGGTAGGTAAAGCTGAACATTATTTTACAAAATCAAAAATTGCACAGTTTTTAATTGAAAACAAAGAGATTTCTCTTGGTGACAAAATACTAATTTCTGGGCCAACAACCGGCGAGCAAGAACTAATAATAACAAATCTATTTATAAACGGAAACACCTCTGAAATAGCAAAAAAAGGAGATCAAATTACTTTTGAAGTGCCTTTTAGAATTCGTTTATCTGATAAATTATATAAAATTTTAAACTAATTTTAATTTTATAATTAATTTTAAAGTCTGTTTCTATAAAAAGAAACAGACTTTGTCTTTTATATCATTTAATAAAAGTCGAAAAATATACTATCTTTACAAACAAATACGTTATAAAGCAAAGTAGTTCTGTAAAACAGAACAATCACTATATATTAATAAATTATGGCATGTACAAACTGTTCTACGGGGACCGATGGTGGCGCTCCAAAAGGATGTAAAAATAATGGGACTTGCGGCACCGATAGCTGCAACAAATTAACTGTTTTTGATTGGCTTTCAAACATGAGTTTACCTCAAGGTCAGGAGCCTTTTGATTGTGTTGAAGTACGCTTTAAAAATGGGCGTAAAGAATTTTATAGAAATACTGAAAAATTACCATTATCTATTGGTGATATTGTTGCAACAGAATCTTCACCAGGACATGATGTTGGAATTGTAAGTCTTTCAGGAGAATTAGTTAAAATTCAAATGAAGAAAAAGCACGTTGACCCTAAAGGCGAAGTGCCAAAGATATATAGAAAAGCAACTCAAAAAGACATTGATATTTGGAGTGATGCTCGTGCAAAAGAAGAAAAAGTTAAAGTAAAAGCGCGTGAATTAGCAATTGCTCTAAAATTAGAAATGAAAATTTCTGATATTGAATTTCAAGGAGATGCTTCAAAAGCTACTTTTTATTATACTGCAAACGATAGAGTAGATTTTAGACAACTAATCAAAGAATTTGCGCAAGAGTTCAAAATAAGAATCGAGATGAAACAAGTAGGGTTTCGTCAGGAGGCTGCTCGTCTTGGAGGAATTGGATCTTGTGGAAGAGAATTATGTTGCTCAACATGGTTAACTGATTTTAGAAGTGTTAACACTGCTGCTGCTCGTTACCAACAGCTTTCTTTAAATCCTCAAAAACTTGCTGGGCAATGTGGAAAACTCAAGTGTTGTTTAAATTATGAATTAGACACTTATTTGGATGCTTTAAAAAGCATACCAGATATGGATACAAAATTATATACAGAAAAAGGGACCGCTGCTTGTCAAAAAATTGATATTTTTAAAGAATTGATGTGGTTCTCATATGAAAATCAATCATCTCAGTGGCATATTTTATCTGTAAAACAAGTAAAGGAAATTATAGAATCTAACAAGCAAAAGAAAAAAGTTATTGCGCTTGAAGATTTTGTAATTGAACAACCAAAAGCAAATGCTGAAAACTTCCAAAACGTTGTTGGTCAAGATAGCTTAACTCGTTTTGATAAGCCAAAAAAGAAAAACAACAATAATAAAAACAAAAAAAGAACAAAACCAACCATTAATAAAAATGTTGCTAAGAAAAAATAAGTTTATTTTTATATTTTTAATTGCCCTAAGCTTCATTTCATGTGATAAAGAGAGGGTTTTTGATGAATATAAAAACATAGATGGTTCATGGAAAAAAACAGATACCATTAGTTTTTCATTTGAACAAAACGACACTATTAAACCTTATAATTTATTCTTAAACATAAGAAACAATAACGATTACCCATATAATAATTTATATTTAATCGTTTCATTAAAACAGCCTGACAACTTAGTTAAAACAGATACTTTAGAGTATTTAATGGCTAACCCTGATGGAACATTAATGGGAGAAGGATTTTCTGATGTTAAAGAAAGTAAACTTTGGTATCAAGAAAATTTTGTCTTTAAAAAATCGGGGAGATATAACATTTCAATTATACAAGCGGTTAGAGAGACAGGTGATGTGAAAGGGGTTGAAGACTTAAAAGGGATTACAGATCTTGGTTTTAGAATAGAAAAAACAAACTAATTTATGGCAAAAAATCAAACTAATAAAGAGGATTTTTCAAAGTACATTAAAACTTTTTGGAAATTATTTTTATGCGGTATTATAGGGGTAATTTTATTATTCTTATTTGCATCATGGGGATTTTTTGGAGAAATGCCAAGTTTTGAAAAATTAGAGAATCCGGATTCAAATGTAGCAACAGAAATTATTTCTTCTGATGGAGAAGTAATTGGAAAATTTTATGCTGAAAATAGAGTTCCTGTAAAATATGCAGATTTACCAAAACATCTTGTAGATGCTTTAGTTGCAACTGAAGACGAACGTTTTTACGAACACTCTGGAATTGATGCAAAAGGAACATTTAGAGCAGTGCTTTCATTAGGAAGTAGTGGTGGAGCAAGTACTATTACACAACAGTTAGCTAAAAACCTATTTCATGGCGCTGATGGATCAAAAAATATTGTTTTAAGAGTTCTTCAAAAAATAAAAGAATGGGTTATTGCAGTTAGGTTAGAGCGTCAATATGCAAAAAAAGAGATTCTAGCAATGTACTTAAACGAAGTAGATTTTGTAAATGGAGCAGTGGGAATTCGTTCTGCTTCAAAAATTTATTTCAACAAAGAACCAAAAGATTTAACAATAAATGAAGCAGCCGTATTTGTAGGAATGCTTAAAAATCCTTCTCTCTATAATCCAAATAGGGAAAAAAGAATTGAAAAAGTTACCAATAGAAGAAATACGGTTTTAGGCCAAATGGTTAAAAACAATTTACTTTCAAAAGAGGAAAAAGAAAAATTAGAAAAAGAACCTATAGTATTAGATTTCAAACCAGAAAGTCATAGTGAAGGTAGTGCAACTTATTTTAGAGAATATTTGCGTGACTACATGAAAAAATGGGTAAAAGATCATCCAAAAGAAGATGGTACTGAATATGATATATATAGAGACGGTTTAAAAATATACACAACTATTGATTCTCGAATGCAAAAATATGCAGAAGAAGCGGTTACTGAACATTTAACAAACCTTCAGGCGGAATTTTTTAAAAATGCAAAAGGAAAAAAGAATGCTCCTTTTGTTAATATTTCAGAAGATCAAACAAATAGTATTTTAAAAAGCGCTATGAAATCTTCTGAAAGATGGAGGCTTCTAAAAGACGATGGAAAAACAGAAGATGAAATTATAAAATCATTCGACGTAAAAACCAAAATGAAAATTTTTACTTGGTCGGGAGAAAGAGATACGATTATGACTCCTAAAGATTCTATTTTGTATTACAAACACATTTTGCAGACTGGAATGATGGCTATGGAGCCACAAACCGGTCACATTAAAGTATGGGTTGGGGGAATAAATTACAAACATTTTCAATACGATCATGTAGGGCAAGGTGCTAGACAAGTAGGTTCAACTTTTAAGCCGTTTGTTTACGCAACAGCAATTGAGCAATTAGGTATGTCGCCATGTGATTCTATAATTGATACTCCTTTTACAATGCCTAAAGGAAAATGGGGAATAGATGAAGCTTGGTCACCAGGAAATTCAGACGGGAAGTTTAGAGGAATTCTTACTTTAAAAAGCGCTTTAGCTAATTCTGTAAATACAATTTCAGCTAAATTAATGGATAGAATTGGCCCAAAAACAGTTGTAGATATGGTACATGAACTAGGTGTAACTTCTGAAATTCCAGAAAGACCAGCTATTGCTTTAGGTGCTGTTGAAATTACGGTAGAACAAATGGTCGCTGCATACAGTACTTTTGCAAATCAAGGGGTTTATGTAAAACCAACATTTGTAACAAAAATTTCTGACAAAAACGATGTCGTTATTGATCAAATTATACCTGTTAGTAAAGATGTTGTAAACACTGATGTTGCCTATGCCGTTTTAAAACTATTAGAAGGTGTAACTGAAGACGGTTCAGGAAAAAGATTACGTTGGGGTGGCGCAGGGTTTAGAAATTATGATTATAGTTTTTCAAATCCAATTGCTGGTAAGACTGGAACTACACAAAATAATAGTGATGGTTGGTTCGTAGGAATGGTTCCTAATTTAGCTGCTGGTGTTTGGGTAGGAAATGACGATCGTTCGGCACATTTTAGATCAACTTTTTATGGTCAAGGAGCCACTATGGCATTGCCTATTTGGGGGTTATTTATGAAAAAATGTTATAAAGATTCCGATTTAAATGTTTCTAAAGATGCTTTTGATAGGCCAGCAAAACTTTCAATAAAAGTAGACTGTTGGAAAAAACCAGAAGTAGATTCTACTGCAATTGACGAACCAAACCTTGACGAATTTGGACTATAATATTTAAAAACAAAAAAATGATAAGCAGAAAAGTTAATAATGTTCAAGAAGCTCTAGAAGGTGTACAAGACAAAATGACTATCATGTTAGGTGGTTTTGGCCTTTGTGGAATTCCAGAAAACAGTATCGCCCAATTAGTAAAACTTAATGTTAAAGAACTGACTTGTATTTCTAATAATGCTGGTGTAGATGATTTTGGTTTAGGTTTGTTATTACAAAAAAACAAATTAAAAAAATGATTTCTTCTTATGTAGGAGAAAATGCAGAATTCGAGCGCCAAATGCTTTCAGGAGAATTAGATGTCGAATTAACTCCTCAAGGAACTTTAGCAGAAAAATGCAGGGCTGCACAAGCAGGTATTCCGGCATTTTTTACTCCTGCGGGTTACGGTACTGAAGTGGCAGAAGGTAAAGAAGTAAGAGAATTCAATGGTAAAAAACATATTTTAGAGTTAGCATACAAAGCAGACTTCTCTATTGTTAAAGCCTGGAAAGGTGACGAAGCTGGAAATTTAATTTTTAAAGGAACCGCTCGTAACTTTAATGCTTGTATGGCCGGTGCTGCTAAAATAACAATTGCAGAAGTTGAGGAATTAGTACCAGCAGGAACTTTAGACCCAAATGAAATTCATATCCCAGGAATTATGGTAAATAGAATTTTCCAAGGGGAAAAGTTTGAGAAAAGAATTGAGCAACGTACAACAAGAAAAAAAGACTAAAATGGCTTTAGATAAAAATCAAATTGCACAACGAATAGCAAAAGAAGTAAAAGATGGTTATTATGTAAACCTAGGAATTGGAATACCTACTTTGGTTGCAAATTACGTTCGTACAGATATTTCTGTTGAATTTCAAAGTGAAAACGGAGTTTTAGGAATGGGGCCATTCCCGTTTGAAGGTGAAGAAGACGCTGACATTATAAATGCTGGAAAACAAACCATCACAACGCTTCCAGGAGCAAGTTTTTTTGATTCAGCTTTTAGTTTTGGAATGATTAGAAGTCAAAAAGTAGACTTAACGATTCTTGGTGCTATGGAAGTTTCTGAAAATGGTGATATTGCTAATTGGAAAATTCCTGGGAAAATGGTAAAAGGAATGGGAGGGGCTATGGATTTAGTTGCTTCTGCTGAAAACATTATTGTTGCAATGATGCACGTAAACAAAGCAGGTGAATCTAAGTTGTTAAAAAAATGTTCTTTACCGCTTACAGGTGTTGGTTGTGTGAAGAAAATTGTAACCGAATTAGCGGTAATTGAAATTACTAATAAAGGTTTTAAGCTTTTAGAAAGAGCTCCTGGTGTTACAGTTGAAGAAATTCAAAAAGCAACTGAAGGAACTTTAATAGTCGAAGGTGAGATTCCAGAAATGAATTTTTAACTTCTTTTGATACAATAATAAAAAACCCTGCAATTCTGCAGGGTTTTTTATTATTGTATTTGTTCGCATTTAAAATTTAACATTTTTAATAATTTTTCTGTATTTTTTTAGCAAATAGTGTTGATATATTTGAAAAACAACTAAATATTAACACAAACTTCTAATTATGGAAAAAAAACTACACAAGCGAATTGCCTTGTTAACTGCAATTACATTGGTTTCATTTGCAACTACTGCACAAGAAACAAACAAAAACATAAAACTAAAAAAAACAGACGATTTTGGTCAAACTAATTTTTTAAGTTTTAATGAAAGCTCTACTTACAAATCAAATGATTTTGAAAGAGTATTTAAAGAACAACTTCATGTTCAAGACGGAACACAATTTGTAAAACTGTATACTGAAACAGATAAACTAGGATTTACTCATGATAAATACCAAATATATCTAAACGGTATTAAGATTGAATTTGCTACGTATACAGTGCATTCAAAAAATGGTAAAATTACAGCTATGAACGGCGAAATGTATAAAACTAATGCAATTTCAATAGTCCCTGAGATTACTTCTCAAGATGCACTACAAAAAGCCATGCAACATCTTAATGCAAAACAATACTTATGGGATAATACTTCTGAAGCTGCTAAATTAGATAATTATAAAAAACCACAAGGTGAACTTGTTTTGTTGCCTATGTTCAATGATAACTCACAAAAATTATCTGAAACATCAAACTTAAAATTAGCTTATAAATTTGATATTTATGCAACTCAACCATTAAGCAGAGGTGATGTCTATGTAGATGCGCAAACAGGAGAAGTTTTGTTTTATAATGCAACCATAAAACATGCAACTCATTTTGGTTACTCATCATCTATTTATAAAAAAGACTCTAATTGTGACACATTCTTAACTCAAGAAGAAACAAAAAAATTAGCAACAAGTTTTGATGCTTTGGTGTCAGGAACAGCTGCAACGCGTTATAGTGGTTCAAAAACCATTCAAACAACATTATCTGGATCAAGCTATATATTAAAAGATGCTACTCGCGGAAGCGGAATCAACACGTATGATTTAAATACAAGCACAAATTATAGTTCTGCAGTTAATTTTACTGATAGTGATAACAATTGGACAACCACTACAAATAAAGATAATGGTGCTTATGATGCACACTGGGGAGCAGAAATGACTTATGATTATTGGACTACAAAACACAATCGAAATAGTTATAATAATTCCGGAGCTGCAATTAACAGTTATGTTCATTATAGTTCTAATTATGATAATGCATTTTGGGACGGCTCTAGAATGACTTATGGTGATGGAAGTGGAACCTATTTTGACATTCTTACTTCTTTAGATGTAGCAGCACACGAAATTGGTCATGCGGTTTGTTCTTATACTGCAAATTTGGCTTACCAAAGAGAATCTGGCGCTCTTAATGAAGCATTTTCAGATATTTGGGGAGCAGCTGTTGAGTTTTATGCAGCACCAACGAAAAGCACCTGGTTAATAGGTGAAGATATTGAAAGACGTTCGGGACATTTGGCTTTACGCTCAATGAGTAATCCAAAAAGTGAAGGGCAACCAGATACGTACGGCGGAACATATTGGCAAAACCCAAATTGTGGTACTCCAACTCAAAATAATGATTATTGTGGAGTTCATACAAATTCAGGAGTTTTAAATCATTGGTTTTATATTTTAGTTCAAGGAAAATCTGGAACAAATGATATAGGAAATTCTTATAATGTTACAGGAATAGGAATGGACAAAGCAGCGAATATTGCTTATCGTTTAGAAAGTGTTTATTTATCTGCAAATTCTACTTATGCTAATACAAGAACGTATGGAATTCAATCAGCTATTGATTTATATGGAGCAAATTCTGCCGAAGTTATCGCAACAACAAATGCATTCTATGCAGTAGGAATAGGAAGTGCATACCAAGGTGCAGCAGATACTCAAGCTCCAACAGTTCCAACTAATTTGGTGGCAAGTGGTACAACAAATACAACTACAACTTTAAATTGGTCAGCATCATCTGACAATGTAGGAGTTGTGGGCTATGATGTATACCGAGGAACTACAAACCTTGGAACAGTTACCACAAATTCAGCAAACATTACTGGTTTAACTGCAAGCACAACTTATTCATTTTCTGTAAGAGCTAAGGATGCCGCTGGAAATGTATCAAGCGCAAGTAATACAGTGAATGTAACAACAACTGGATCTTCAATTGGGTGTACTAGTGCGATATCATCATTTCCATATTCTGAAGGATTTGAAAACACATTAGGAGCGTGGACACAAGATTCCGCAGATGATTTTGACTGGATTGTAGATGCAAACGGAACACCATCAAGTAATACAGGACCGTCATCAGCATCACAGGGAACGTATTATATATATGTAGAAGCCTCAAGTCCTAATTATTCAAACAAGAAAACTATCTTAAACTCACCTTGTTTTAACTTAACAAGCGCTCCATCTGCAACATTTAATTTTAAATACCATATGTATGGTGCTTCAACAATGGGAGCATTAAAATTAGAAGCGAGTACAAACAACGGTTCTACATGGACAGAAATTTGGAGCAAATCGGGTAATCAAGGAAATAGCTGGTTGACTGCTAATGTCAATTTAGCAAGTTACATTGGAAACACAGTTCAATTACGCTTTGTAGGTTCGACAGCTACAACATGGCAAGGAGACATTGCTGTAGATGATGTTTCATTAACCACTGCTTCAGCTCCTGTTTGTACTAATGTTAACATTAACATGACATTTGACAACTATCCTGAAGAAACGAGTTGGGAAATTAGAAATACAAGTAATCAAGTTGTTTTCTCAGGCGGAACATACGGAAGTCAAGCTGATGGTTCTTCATTAAAGGTAACAAAATGTTTAGACGCGGGATGTTATACTTTTATAATTAAAGACTCATATGGAGATGGAATGTGTTGCTCTTATGGAAGCGGAAGTTATACAGTAACTTCAAACGGAACTACTTTTGCAAGTGGTGGAACATTTGGAACTAGTCAATCTACTAATTTCTGTGTAGGAACTTCTTCTTTAATTTCGAATGTATCTACTACAACAGAAACGCAAACAGAAATTCCATTTTCTATTTACCCAAACCCTGTTAAAGGAGACATTTTAAATGTTCAAATTGGGAAAGACTTAGAAGATTATAAAATCTACAACATTATGGGGCAACTGGTTTTACAAGGGAAAATTAGCAACGGGCAAATTAATGTTAGTTCTTTAAATACTGGAGTTTTCATAATTGAAACAAATACGTACAAAGAAAAAATAGCAAAAAAATTCATTAAAGAATAAATTTACCTTAGTTAAGTAAATGAAAAGGCTGCTCTAGATTACTAGGCAGCCTTTTCTCTTTTAAAATATTTATCTATTTACAAATTCGCAAAGAAATCATTTCCTTTATCATCAGTAATAATAAACGCTGGAAAATCTTTCACCGTAATTTTACGAACTGCCTCCATTCCTAATTCTTCGAAATCTACAACCTCAACTTTTAAAATATTGTCTTTTGCTAAAATAGCAGCAGGACCTCCAATAGAACCTAAGTAGAAACCACCATGTTCCGCACAAGCATCAGTAACTTGTTGCGAACGATTTCCTTTGGCTAACATAATCATACTTCCGCCAGCAGCTTGAAACTCATTTACATAAGGATCCATTCTTCCCGCAGTTGTTGGTCCAAAACTTCCAGAAGGCATTCCGTCTGGCGTTTTTGCAGGTCCGGCATAATAAACCGGATGATTTTTAAAGTAATCTGGCATTGGTTTACCCGCATCTAATAGTTCTTTAATCTTAGCATGTGCAATATCACGTGCTACAATTACAGTACCGCTTAATTTTAAACGTGTTTTAATTGGATATTTAGTCAATTCCGCTAAAACCTCAGCCATTGGTCTGTTCAAATCAATTTCAACAGCTGGTGCTAAATGTGGTGCAACTTCTGGTAAAAATTGCCCAGGATTGGTTTCTAATTGTTCTACAAAAATTCCTTCTTTGGTAATTTTACCTTTAATATTTCTATCGGCAGAACAAGAAACTCCTAATCCAACCGGACAAGAAGCAGCGTGACGTGGTAAACGAATTACACGAACATCATGCGTAAAGTATTTTCCTCCAAATTGTGCACCAATGGCACTTTCTTGACAAATTTCTTGTACTCTTTTTTCCCATTCTAAATCACGAAAAGCTTGACCAGCCATATTCCCTGAAGTTGGTAAATTATCGAAATAACCTGCAGATGCTTTTTTAACCGTTGCTAAATTAGCTTCGGCAGATGTTCCTCCAATTACCAACGCTAAATGGTAAGGCGGACAAGCAGATGTTCCTAAATCTTTGATTTTTTCACGAACAAATTCTTCCATTCCTTTCTCATTCAATAAGGACTTTGTTTTTTGATATAAGAATGTTTTATTGGCAGAACCTCCACCTTTTGCTAAAAATAAAAATTCGTAAGAACTTCCTTTTTTAGCGTAAATATCTATTTGTGCAGGTAAATTGGATCCTGAGTTTTTTTCTTCAAACATGCTGATTGGCACAATTTGAGAATATCTTAGATTTTTCTTTTCATAAGTATTAAAAATCCCTCTAGAAAGCCATTCAGCATCGTCAGCACCTGTATACACATTTTCTCCTTTTTTGGCCATTACAATAGCCGTTCCAGTATCTTGACAAGAAGGCAATTCGCCTTCAATAGCTACAGAAGCATTTTGTAATAAATTATACGCCACAAAACGATCGTTATCTGTCGCTTCAGGGTCGTCTAAAATATTTGCTAAACTTTTTAAATGTTTGGTACGCAACATAAACGAAACATCGTTCATAGCTACTTCAGATAACAACTCTAATCCTTTTGGATCAATAGTTAAAATTTCTCTGTCGCCTAATTTTTCAACTTTTACGTATTCTGAAGAAATTTTTTTGTATTGTGTATCGTCTTTTAAAATAGGATACGGGTCTTGGTATATAAAATCCATGTGTGTTATTTTTTGAAGTGTAAAGTTAAGGATAATTGAAGTATTTGTGAAATTTCAACACCAGAGTTATTCTAAATGTTTTTTAAAACTTTCAGAAAACAACATATTATCTTTAAATAAATTTCTATCTGTTTTATATTGTTTGTAATAGAATGAGCCGTCTTCGTTTGGAAGAATTAGAATTGTTTTTCCAAAACGTAAATCAAATAACTTCATGTTTATTAATAAAAATGAAAAGCCATCGGGTGAACTGGCAAAAACCCAATCGTATTTTGAATCAAATACTCTAAAAGTTCCTTGAGCTGCTAAATAAGGAAAGTTTCGAGATTGAATAAATGAATTTTCTTTATTTTCCTTTTCAGGAGATTTGAAAATAAATGTTAGACCAAAAACAATATCATCACTAGTTTCATCTTTATAGTTTCCAATATGGATTCCTTTATAATAGCTTGAATCTATATTTATTTCAAATGGAGAAGTAGCTACTGAATAATCATAATCAGCAACCGGAAATGCACTTAATTGCAACGGTAAATCCTCAAAATTGACCTTGAACTCACTATAAGTATCTCTATCTTGATTAAACAAAGTTTTATTCCATTTAGTACTATCTAAATGTGCTTCTGATTTTTCTTCTAGCTTTTTTAACTTCCAGTTTTTATTTTGAGAAAAACCAAATTGAAATGCAATTAAAAAACAAAGTATAATTTTAGGCATATTATTCATATCTCTTTTAAAAGTTTAGCTTTTAAATTATAAGTAAAACAAAAGTTATTTACTAAAAAAACCAACTCGCCACAAAAATTGCAGTAATTACACAAATTAAATCTACTAAAAGCATCGTAGTTAAAGCATATCGTGTATTTTTTATATTCACAGAACCAAAATAAACCGCAATTACATAAAAAGTACTTTCGGCACTACATTGAAAAATACTACTCAATCTTCCGGTTAATGAATCGGCTCCAAAAGTATTCATCGAATCAATCAAAAACCCTCTTGAACCTGCAGAACTAAAAGGTCGTAATAAAGCAACCGGTAAGGAATCTATAATTTGTTTATTCACACCAATAGTTGAAAAAACATACGCTAGACTATTACTTATAATATCAAACAATCCACTATTTCTAAATAATGAAATGGCAGCTAACATTCCTAAAACATATGGAAAAATAGTAACGCCAGTTTTTACTCCGTTATTTGCTCCTTTTACAAAAGCATCAAAAACGGTTGTACTCGCTTCGGTAAATAATTTCTCTTTTTTGAATGCATAAAGCAAGGTAAAACCAATTATTGCTAGCAATATTAATCCCGAAAGATTAGATGTAAAGTAATTTTTTCCAATAATATCCAAATGATTTACATACATCAACAAGCCAATAATTGCACCAATTAATGTAATTAATCCAATTGCTAATGAAGCACTTTTGAAATTGATTTTTTGTTTAATTCCAACAATTAAAAAAGCCGCAATTGTACCAATAAACGAAGTAATGATACAAGGCAACATTACATCTGCAGGATTGCTAGAACCAGCTGCAGCTCTATATCCAATAATAGAAGTTGCAATTAAAGTTAAACCCGAAGCATGCAAACACATAAACATAATTTGCGCATCACTTGCTCTATCTTTATCTTCATTGAGTTCTTGCAAACTTTCCATAGCTTTTAAACCAAAAGGTGTCGCAGCCGAGTCTAATCCTAAAAAATTTGCCGCAAAATTTAAAGTCATATAGGAAATAGAAGGGTGATTTTTAGGAATACTTGGAAATACTTTTACAAAAACGGGACTCAAAACTTTGGCTAATTTTCCGGAAACTCCGGATATAATTAACAATTCCATCAATCCGCAAAAGAAAGCTAAATAAGCAATAAGCGGAATTATTATATCCACTAAACTGCTTTTGCAAGTTGCCAACAAGCCATCCGATTTTTGAACACCACTGTAAATTTGCACCGTTTGATTTTTGTAAACATATGTGGTATCAGGATCTGAAACATTACGATTAACAATCATTGTTTTATCGTCTTTCAGTTGGATGCTATCTTTTATAAAAGCAGGAACTTGATCTATGTATTTTTCAGAAATTAATATAGGATTTCCTCTTTCGCCATTCAATACATAATCGATGGTGTATGTTGTGCCAGAGAACAAACTGATTACCACAAAGACAATTGATGAAATAAAAATTGCTAACCAAAATCTGCTTAATACCATAATTCTAATTTTTGTAAATGTAATAAATCAATAGCAAAGTTCAATTTCAAAAAACAATTTCAACTAAAATCGGGTTATATATTTAAATTTTGTCAAAACTATTTTCTTTATTAAAGTTGATTTTTGAAATTGAAATTGAAATTGTCTTACACATGAATTATTTCATCATCAATTAACAATTCTTCTCTTCTAAAACGAAGAAAAACTTGTGCTACTGCAATAACGTCTTTTTCACAATAAGTTATAATTCTATCAATATCGTTTTCAATATAGAAAACACGAGCTACTTCGCTACCATCAATATCTCCTTTTGGAGAAGGAACACCGAGAACTTTTGTCAATAATTTAAGTGAAGTAAAATGCTTATAATCACCAAATTTCCATAATTCTAAAGTATCTAAATGTGGAACTTCCCACGGTTTTTTACCAAACAAATTCAGCTTATCCGGCAAAGCAACCGAATTGATAATCATTCTTCGGGCAATAAAAGGAATGTCAAACTCCTTTGCATTATGTCCGCATAAAACATGTTGCGCGCCATTATAATGCTGGTTCAATAAATTAGAAAAGTCTTGGAGAATTTTCTTTTCTTCTCCCCAAAAACTAGTTACTCTAAAATTTCTAACGTCTGCTTTATTCACAAAATAACCCACTGAAATAGTAATGATTTTACCAAATTCGGCCCAAATTCCTGCACGTTCATAAAAATCTTCGGCAGTAACCTCATCTTTACGTTGGTATTGAGTTTTAAGCTCCCAGAGCTTTTTGGTTTCTTCATCCATTCCTAAATAACTCGTTTCTTGAGGAACAGTTTCAATATCTAAAAACAGAATATTGTTAAGGTTGATTTTTTCAATCATGATTTATTAATTAAAAGATATTATATTTTTTACTTAAAAAGATTAAAACAGTTATAATCAATAAGAAAAGTATTGGAAACAAAAAGCATTTTTTTCTGTTTGAAGATTGAATCTTTTCTTTGATTTCATTCTTAATTTTCTTTAATTCTAATTCAGATGGGTTTGGTAAATATTCTTCACCCTCGTTAATAAGCGAACCATATTCTATTAAATTGGATTTCTTAGTAAATAATGATTCTCTTCTTGAAACCTTTTTAGATTCGTTTATTTTCTGTCGATTTTGTAATCCTGAAAAATGACTATTCATAACTAAAAAAATTATTTTTTTCTTTTAGCTAACATCTCGTATGCTTCTTCCACATAAACATACAAATCCTCGCTATGTGGATCAAAAGATGTTTGTATTCCTTTAATATGTCCTAAACGCACAATTATTAAATTGTCTTGCGGAATTACAATTACAAATTGTCCTAAATGGCCTCGCATATAATACAAATCTTTGCCTAAAAAATTATGTAGCCACCAACCGTAACCATATTCTGGACTTTCAGCGAAACGAGGTGTAATGCATTTTTTAATAAACGTTGAGTCTAAAATTTGTTGTCCGTTCCAATTTCCATTATTTAAATATAATTTTCCAAAACGTGCAAAATCGCGTGCGTTACTTGCAATACAACAATAGGCTTTTTCAATTCCGTCTGGCTCATGATCTAATTGCCAAAGCGCTTCGTTTTCTGCTCCCATAGGTTGCCAAAAGTACTTTGAAACATAATCTGAAACATATTCACCAGTTGCTTTTTCGATACACATGGCCAACAATTGAGTAGCGCCACTTAAATATTTAAAAGATTGTCCTGGTTTTTTATTGATTTCTAAACCAAGCATTACTTTCTTTAAATCATCATCAAAATAAGCACGCGTAACAATAGAAAGTGGACTGTAATATTTTTCGTCCCAACTTAAGCCTGAAGCCATTGAAGATAAGTCGCCAACGGTAACTTCTTTTGCAAACCCACCTTTTAATTCTGGTATAAAATCGATTACTTTTTGATCCAAACTTTTAATTTTCCCATCCATAATAGCTTTACCAAGTGCCATGGTAATTACACTTTTTGCCATTGAAAAAGAATTAGATTTTGAATCTTTGGTATAACCATCAAAATAACTTTCGTGAAAAATACTATCGTTTTGAATAATTAAAAAAGCTGCCGTTTGCAGTTCTTTATGTGTTTTTTCTAATATTTCAGTGGCAGGAATTGAGTTGTAATCTTTAGAAATGGACCAAGATTGCGCAATGCCTTTTTTTATTTCTCTATTTGGAAAATCTTTATAATCTTCTAAAAAAGCAGTAGTATATCCTTTAAAATATATGGTTCTAACAGCACGAAGCAGATAATCAACATCAAAAACATACATTAAGATAATTGTAGAGGCTAATATTACTGCGAACCATTTGAAAAAACCTTTTAGAAACTTCATGTCTTCATTTTAAGAATGTGATATAAAAGTAAGAAAAAAGAATATTTTTAAAAGAGTTTTAGAAAAGAGTTTGTTGCTTAACTGGATTTTCATGATCAATAAGCCACTTCTTGCGCCAAAGTCCACCAGCATAACCGGTAAGTGAACCATCAGAACCAATAACTCTATGACATGGAACAACAATCCAAAGTGGGTTTTTTCCATTTGCAGATGCAACAGCTCTTATGGCTTTTACATCACCAACTTGTTTTGACAAATCAAGATATGAGACAGTTTTTCCATAAGGGATTTCTAAAAGTGCTTTCCATACTTTTTTTTGAAAATCAGTTCCTCTAGGATTCATTAAAAAAGTAAAGTGTTTTCTATTGCCTTGAAAATATTCATTTATTTCTTTAACTGCAGATTTCAATTCTAAAGGAATTTTTTTAGAAATTTCACCTTCTTGAAGTACTGAAACAAGGCATATGCCATTTTCATCACCTTTTATTTTGGCTGTTCCTAAAGGTGTATTTATAAAAACTGTTTCCATTTTATAAATATAAAAAAAACCACTCAAAAATGAGTGGTTTTCTAACCTTAAGATGTAATAGTTGAATTAATATATTTTACTTTACTGAACCTTTAATGATTAAAACTTTTGGAGTAGTTCCTTCTTCGTTAGTTGTTACAGTAATTGTTTTGTGAAAATTTCCTGGTGCAGCCGCATTGTAAGTAGCTTCAACAATACCTTTTTCTCCTGGTTTAATTGGAGTTTTAGTATAATTAGCAGCAGTACAACCACAAGATGGTTTTACATTTGTAAGTAAAACAGTTTCCTTTGTAGTGTTAACAAATGAGAATTCATAAGTTACAGGCTTACCTTTTTCAATATCTCCAAAATCATGAGTTTCGCTTTCCCATTTCATTAAAGAATTGGTTACAGGTTTTTCAACAGTTTGAACTGCCATTGCTTTAGCTTCATTAGTTTGAGCAAATGATAATGTTGATATGAATAATGCTACAATAGTTAATTTTAATGTTTTCATAATATAAATTTTTATTTTTTTATAATTTTGATAAGCAAATCTAATAACTAAGTATTAGATTTGTTGTTAAGCATTCATTAATAGTTGTTAATGACATGTTAACACTTATTTTAAATGAAATTAACCAAACTAAATATAGTCATTATTGTCGGTTTCCTAGCAATTATTGGAACCATGATAATGCAATTGTTTTTATTAAATCAAGCTTATTTGTTTGAAAAGAGAGAAACTGAGGATAAAATTCACTCTTCTTTATTAAAAGTTGTTTCAAGAATTTATGCAGACAACGACAATGATTTGCCTCATGTTAATTTTATTAAAAAAACCTCATCTAACTATTATATCGTAAACGTCCAAAATGTTTTTGAAAACGTAATATTAGAACATTATTTAAAAACTGAATTTGCAAAAGTTAAGCTCGATTTAGACTTTGAATATGCTATTTATGATTGTGGGACCAATAAAATGGTTTACGGTAATTATATCTCTGCAAATGGAAAGCCAAGTGAAAAGTGTGAAGATTGTTTTACCAAAAACGACGAGCTCATTTATTATTTTGCATTGAGGTTTCCTAACTTAAGCGAAAATTTATTTAGTAGTTTGTATAAGTATTGGGCATATAGTTTTGTGCTTTTTATTGTACTAATTATATATGTTTACTCTGTCCTTTTATTGTTAAAACAAAAACAGTATACTGAACTACAAAATGATTTTATTAATAATATGACACACGAGTTTAAAACTCCTTTGTCATCTATATTAATAGCTTCAAACTATGCAAAAAGCCAACAAGAAATAATTGAAAATCCAAAGCTATCTAAATACATAGAGATCATCATCAACCAAAGTGCTAAACTTAATGAACATATAGAAAACATTTTAACGGTTGCAAAATCGAGCAACAATTCTATTGAGCTTCAAAAAAGCAAAATAGATATCGTTAAAAATCTATATCTAATAAAGGAGAACATTGAACTTAAGCACCAAAAAAATGTAAAATTTAATTTACTCTTTCAAAATGAATATTTAATTAATGCAGATGAATTTCATTTTTACAACTTACTCTTCAATTTATTAGACAATACTGTTAAGTACTCAATTGAAGAACCTGTAATTGAAATTAACTTAACTGAATCAGAAAAAAAATATGTTTTAAGCATCAGTGACAATGGTTCTGGTATTCCTGAAAAAGACATTCCATTTGTTTTTGATAAATTTTATAGAGTGGCTCGAAAAAACAACAAAGACATTGAAGGATTTGGGATTGGTCTTGCTTATGTTAAAAAAATATGTGAATTACACGAATGGAAAATAAAACTTGCAAATAAAACAAGCTCACGTGGCTTGATAGTTAGTATTGAGATTCCTAAAAAAGACATCTATGAATAAGAAAAGGATTTTATATGTTGAAGACGATGAAACATTGGCTTTTTTAACAGCCGATAATTTAGAACAACATTTTGATGTTACACATTCAAATAATGGTAAAGAAGCTTTTGAATTATTTTGCAATGAAGAATTCGACTTATGTGTTTTAGACATCATGTTACCTGATATGGATGGTTTTGAAATTGTAACAGCAATTAGAAAAAGAAACGAGGAAATTCCAATAATTTTTTTATCAGCTAAAACATTAAAAGAAGATAGAATTAATGGTTTAAAACTAGGTGCTGATGATTATTTAATAAAACCGTATTCTATTGAAGAGCTTATTTTAAAAATAGAGGTGTTCTTAAATAGAAGTCAAAAAAACAGTATTGGGACACATCAAAATTACAATATAGGTTCATTTATTTTTGAGCCGGAGAATTTTTTATTAAAAACTGGCGCTAAAGAAATAACACTTACAGAAAGAGAAACAACTCTTCTAAAGCTTTTCTTAGACAATTCTAATAGTGTATTAAAACGAGAAAAAATTCTAAATACCCTATGGGGAAATGACGATTATTTTTCTGGAAGAAGTTTAGATGTTTTCATTTCAAGATTGAGAAAAATATTCAAAGACGAAAAAAACGTTCGAATTGAAAATATTCCTCGTGTGGGATTTAAATTAATTATTGACTAATTAAAACTATTGATATATAGCTTAATTGACTCTAATTCGTCATCTGTCATGTTTTTTGTAATTGCAAAATTCGCTTTCATCACTTCAAATTGAGAAGGATCAACTATGGGGTCTGATTTGCCTTTTAAAAATTCAACTAAATTTCCGTTTTTGTCTTTATAAATAGTCGCAATTTCTCTAATACTTGGTCCTATTATTTTAGTTTCTGGCTTATGACATGCTACACAGGTTCCTTTTCCCTCAAATAATGTCTTTCCTGTTTCAGCTGAAACCAAAGAGTTTGTTGTTGAAGTTCCAAAATCTTCTTTTTCTTTTTTATTCCCACAACTCATTAAGTTGAAAACAGAAATCACAAGTATAATTAAACTAATTTTTTTCATCTTATAAATATTAAAAATCAAAGATAATGAGATAATCAATTCAAAACCATGACAATTGTTATGTTTATAAAACAACAGAATGGATTGTTAATAAAATTTGTTAATAAAATTTTGGTATTATGCTTGTTTCATTAACTTTGCTATATGACAATTGAAAAACACATATCAGCTTTATTGTATCGATTTCAGTGTGTTACCTTACCAGGTTTTGGTGCTTTTATAAGCGAAATCCAATCTGCAAAGGTTGCTGGAAGCGCTAGTACGTTTAATCCTCCCAAAAAAATAATCACTTTTAATCCTAATGTTAAAAATAACGATGGATTATTAGCAAATCATATTGCATTACAAGAAAATATAAGTTTTGAAAAAGCAACTGAAGTTATTGCTTTAGAAGTATCAAAATGGATTGCTTCTTTAGAGCAAAGAGAAAAAGTAGTTATAAAGAACATTGGGGAAATTTCTACTAATACTGATCTTAATTGGGTTTTTGAACCTTGTGAAGATGTAAATTACTTGACCTCATCGTTTGGACTAACAGGTTTTGTTTCTCCTTTAGTTACAAGAGAAGAATTAAAAGCTCAAGTTGAAGAACTTGAAGAAAAAGCGCCAATTATTTTTACTACGGAAAGGAAAAATAATTATGGCTTCTTAAAATATGCAGCTTCAATTGTATTGTTCTTAGGTGTTGGAGCTATAGGATATAAAATGTATCATGACCAACAGATTGCAAATCAAACTTTGTTTGTAGAAAAACAAGTACAAGAAAAAGTAAACCATAAAATTCAGGAAGCTACCTTTTTTATAAGCAATCCCCTAAACAGTGTTGAATTAACTGTAAAAGAAGAACTGAAACCTTATCATATTATTGCTGGAGCTTATAGAAATGAGGAAAACGCACAAGCAGCTTTAAATAACTTAAAAGAAAGAGGATTTACTGCTCGACTTTTAGAAAAAAACAAATCTGGATTAATTCCTGTAGCTTATGATAGTTATTCTTCCCTAGATGAAGCACAATTAGCAAAACAAAAAATTCAACAAGAACATAATACAGAAGCTTGGCTTCTTATAGACTAATCTAAAAATCCCAAAAATTTTGGGATTTTTTTATAACTTCTTTTTTCAACGGTTAGTATCTTTGTAAAAAAAATTAATGGAACCAAAATTCTCTTCTGATTCTCTTACAACATTAACAGATTTAGTTTTGCCAGGCGAAACCAACCCTTTGAATAATTTATTTGGAGGTGAACTTTTAGCCAGAATGGATAGAGCCGCAAGTATCACTGCTCGACGTCATTCTAGAAGAATTTGTGTAACCGCATCGGTAAATCATGTAGCTTTTAATAGAGCAATTCCTTTAGGGAGCGTTGTAACTGTAGAATCTAAAGTTTCTAGAACTTTTAATTCATCTATGGAAATATACATAGATGTTTGGATTGAAGACCGTGAATCTGGAATTAAAAACAAAGCAAACGAAGGAATTTATACTTTTGTTGCAGTTGATGAAACAGGTAGACCAATTCCTGTTCCGGCAGTAATTCCTCAAACAGATCTTGAAAAAGAGCGTTTTGATGCAGCATTAAGAAGAAAACAATTAAGCTTGGTTTTAGCTGGAAAAATGAAAGCCAGTGAAGCTAGCGAATTGAAAGCCTTATTTTCATAAAATTATATTTCAAAATAAAAAAAGGACACAAATGTGTCCTTTTTTTTATGCAACAAAGTTATACTCTGGATAAGTTTCTTTTAAATATTCTTCTGCTCTTCTAGGGATTTCTATTAAAACAACATATTCAATTAGCGTCATTGAAACTAGAAGAAAACTAATGGCTAAAACACCAAAACTAGTGTCTAATACTTTTTCTGAATGAATTATTATTTGAATAGGAAGATTAACCATCCCAACCAAAGAAGAACGTCCTAATATTATTTCTTTAAACAACCATTTTTTTCCAGATAAATTATAATCCTTTTTATTTTTTCTTGAAAAGTAAACAATTGAAAAACAAAAACTTATAACAATTAGTCCAAAAAGAATAAGTACAATATCAGATTTAAAAAAGAGTTTTGACAATAGAAGATTTATTAATCCTATAGCTCCAATTGTTCCAATAATTTTAGGCAATGTAAAAAACGCTTTAAAATGTTTCCAAACTAGTTTATTATATTTTTTATTTAAAGCAACTTGTCTTTTTTCAACCACATCTGAGAAACCAAAAACACCAAATTTTTTAAATTCTATTTTTAATGCGTCTTCAAACGATAGTTTTGGGTTTTGCTGCCATTGTTCTTCAATAGAATTTGCTAAATGATCTACTAATTCGGTTTGTAAATCATAATACTCTACGTAATGTTGACGCGTAAATTCGTATAAACGGTCTATTTGTTCTGGGTTTAGTTTCATTCGAAAAGATGTTTATAGTTGATTCTAAATTTCCTTCTCTCTGAAAAATAAAAAAGAATAAAGGTTAAAAAAAGAAACAAGGTTAAACTATTAAAAATTATTGCAGATTGTAGGTTTGAATTAAAGTTGCTCTTAAACAAATTGGTAATATGAAAAAATAAAAAAAGTATCCAAAAATTTTTCTCTACATAAAAATACATTTTCTTTCTAGTTAATAAAAAATGCCAAAAACCAAAAACTAAATAAATAACCAAAACTACCCATAAAATAGAGTTGCCTATATTTTGAATACCAAATTTAGTTAAGAGAAAGTTCAACGAAAAGAAGATTAACACTCCCATTAAAAAGATAAATGGGTTGAAGCAAAATTTTATAAAATTTAAAATTGGCTCTTTAAAATAAAAACCATGTTCTTTATTTTGCTTCATAATTTCTTTTTTATTAGAAATCATATAACTCTTAAATGCGTCGTAAAAATTAAGGCTTTCAGCTTCCATTTTCTCTTCTACTGCATTTGCAATATGATCAACCATTTCCATTCGAATATCGACATATATAAAACCTTCATGCTTAAGGTAATTGTCTATAGATTGAATGTTTTCTTTTGAAAGTTTCATCTTAATAACTCAATTTAGGATTTACAATAGTTTGCATGTTTTTAATGAACTCTTCCAATTCAGCTAAACGATTTACAGTTTCTGTTGTACCTTTTTCGGTCAACTTGTAATATTTACGCAAGCGATTATCTACTTTTTCCACTTCAACATCAAGTAAACCTTCCGCTTCTAATTTATGTAATGCAGGATAAAGAGCTCCTTCTGTAATATTCAACTCACCCTTTGTAATGTCTTTTACTTTTTGAGTAATTTCATAACCATACATACGCCCTTTCTCTTCCAAAAGCTTCATAATAATAGTGTTTAAACTTCCTTTGTACAATTGTGAGTTTTTCATACTAATGATTTTATTAAAACAAATTTATACATAATTTTCTTATGTATAAAACTCTTAGGTATATTTTTTTATTTCTTATCGTAATAATCTTTACTATTTTTGTAAAAAATAAATCAATGTCAACATTTTATAAACTTGCTGTAAAAGAAGTTAGAAGAGAAACGCCAAGTTCTGTTTCAATACTTTTTAATATACCTGAAGAATTAAAACCCAACTATACATTCATTGCTGGTCAATATGTTACTTTAAAACTAACTTTAGATGGTCAAGAGGTTCGTAGAGCCTATTCCATTTGTTCAGCTCCAAAAAGTGGTGAATTACGAATTGCAGTAAAAGCCGTAAAAAATGGTTTTTTCTCCACTTTTGCTAATGAAAAATTAGCCGCGGGAAATGTAATTGAAGTTGGAACGCCAGAAGGAAAATTTACTTTTGAACCTAATTTTGATAAACAAAAAAATTACGTTGCTTTTGTTGCTGGTAGTGGAATCACCCCAGTTTTATCAATAATTAAAACGGTTTTAGAAGAAGAACCAAAAAGTACATTTGTTTTAGTTTACGGAAATAAATCAAAGGAAGAAACTATCTTTCATGAAGAGTTACATCAATTGCACCTTCAAAATGTAGCCCGTTTTTTTGTTCATTATGTTTATAGTAAAACGACTGTTGAAGGAGAATTGTTTGGAAGAATCGATAAGTCGGCGGTGAATTTTGTGCTTAAAAATAAACACAGTGAAAAAACTTTTGACAAGTATTATTTATGTGGACCAGAAGAAATGATAAACTTGGTTTCAGAGGTTTTAAAAGAAAATAATGTTGCTGAAAAAGACGTTAAATTTGAATTATTTACAGCTTCTGCTGCAGAAAATAAAGATGCAGGAACACTTTACGGACATACTAAAATTACAGTTTTAGTAGATGATGAAGAAGCAACTTTTGAAATGAGCCAAAAACAAACGTTATTAGAAGCTGCTTTAAAACAAGGCCTAGATGCACCCTATTCTTGCCAAGGCGGAATTTGTTCGAGCTGTATTTGTAGGGTTACAGAAGGGTCTGCAGTAATGAAGAAGAATTCAATTTTAACAGATGCTGAAATTGCAGAAGGTTTGGTTTTAGCTTGTCAAGCATTACCAACAACAGATGTGATAAAAGTAGATTTTGACGATGTCTAACATTATTAGACTTGGTATAAATAAAAAAGGAGCTAATTAGCTCCTTTTTTATTTATTCTATATACTGAAGGTGTTACTTTCGTAGCTTTTTTAAAGGTGGCATTAAAAACAGATTTAGAATTAAAACCAACCAGAGTTGCTAATGATTCTATCGTATAATTACTATACTCATTGTCTAGCAAAATAAGCTTGGCGTGTTCAATTCTGTAATGATTAATAAATGTTGCGAAATTCTTGTTATATCTTTTATTTAGTAAGTTAGATAAATATTTTTCATTCGTATTTGCATTTCTGGCAAGTTTCTTAATTGTTAATTTTGTGTCTAAAAAAATCTTCTCATTTTCAATCAAATGCATTAGTCTTTTGTCAATTAAATCAAAAACATCAAGATCATTATCAAAATTAGCTTCGGGTAAATTAATGTCTAATTTTTGTCTTTCGATTTTATATCCATAGTAAGCTAAAGCTGAAAAATATAGTCCAATGAACCAAACAAAAGTGATTTGAAAAACATTTGTAAATATTTTTGATTGAGCCACGAATAAGAATAAAATCAACAACAAATAACTCCAAACAAAAAAAGTTATCCATTTAAAGTTTAAATAAACATCTTTATTAACCAATTTAGTTTTTGAAATCAATCGAACAGACTTAACTAAATAAAAAACATTAGATATTGGGAATACGAAAAGTACTACTAAATAATTAGTGTACGTCATTACATTTTCACAAACTTCGTACAAAAATGATGAATTATCATTACTAAAGTTAAAATACAGAAAAGAAAAAGTGTTGATTAAAAAGACCAACAAAGGAATATAAAAATGAGGAAGAATATCTAAAACTTTGTTTTTTAAATAGCTACTCGTATAAATAAAAACCAGTGGCGGTAATGCCACGAAAAAAGGAAAAAAAAGAAGGGCGAATGCATTTACAACAACATCTTTAAAGGCTACAATTTCTTTTTCTGTAGCAACGAAAAGAGAGATAAAAACAATGCTCCAAACAAAAAAAAAGAAAGAAAGGATCAAAGATGAATTATTTTTCCCTTTTATAAAGAAAAACAACAAAGCAAAAATTAAGGATATAATTGAAGTTACTACAATTGCCATTTGGATTTTTTAAACGTTCAAATATACCGAAATTTGTACAAATTCCGTGAATCAATACATCATAATGTTTTTTAAAAAAACCAAATAGGATAGGTTTGCACTTTGAAAAACAAATAATATTATGAAAAAGTTATTATTACTGATTTTTGCTTTTACAACTCCAACCTTAATTGCTCAAGTTGGAATAAACACAACTTCACCGTCTGCAATGCTACACGTATATGGAACTACAGTTCCGGGAAGTGCTGGTGGAACAATTAATTTAATTAACCAAGATTTTTCGAGTTATACAGTTACTCAAAATCATACAAACGACACAGACTGTTCGGGTAATGCAACTCAGGGTTGGGTTACAGGTACAGGTAATGCAAATGTAAATTGTACTTCTTGTACTGGTTCATGGTTATATATAAGTTCAGACGCTTCAGGTTGTGGGTTGAACTCAACCGCAATTATGAATTTTACAACAGCGCCAACAACAACAAGTATTACTATTAGTTTTGCATATAGATATAATTATTTCAGTGGGCCTCCAGATTCATTTAGAGTATATCTATACAATAATACAACATCAGCACAAGTAGGAGCAAACGTAGTAAACTTAACTACAGATGCCAACACTTCATATTCGGGTACTGCAACTGTTGTAGCAGGAAACTCATATTCTTTGCGCTTCGAATATCAGGGAAATTTCGATTACGGTGCTTCAGTAGACAATGTTTTAGTTACAGAAACAGCGATAGCTTCACCTGGAACATATAGCTTTAGATTAGAAGACGGAACCCAAGCAGATGGTAAAGTATTAACTTCTGATGCAAATGGTAATGGATATTGGAAAACTCCAACTGGAGGAGCTGGTACAGATAGTCAAACTTTAAGTATTTCTGGAAATAATTTAAGTATTTCAAATGGTAATACTATTACGCTTCCAACTGGAGGTGGAGGAAGTTATACTTTTACGAACGGACTAACAGAAACATCTGGAACTGTTAGACTAGGTGGGACTCTTACTCAAGCAACAACTATTAATCTTGATACAAGAGATTTAACATTCAGAAGTAGTACTAGCGCAGCCTTTCCAGGGGAAATGATAATTCAAGGTACAAACAGAGTCATGATGGATACCAGCTTTGATGATAATTATATTAATTTTGGAGGAACGGCTTTTATAGATGGTGATGATGGTTCTACTTTTAACGATACAGGAAATGCAAGTTACACAAAAGACTTTGTAGCTGGTTTTCACAATGGAAGTTCAGGTGGAACTGCAATTTCAATAGGGTCAATTGAATATATAGTAGATGGTACTAATGAAATATTTTTTGAAGGATCAGGGTTTAGTCCAATGACAAATTTTGGTGCAGATTTAGGGAAAGGAAGTCCATTTCAATCGGGACCAATAAGAAACTGGGACGATGTATATGCAAGAAATTTTGTTGCATCAAGCGGAACCACATACAGTAGGGTTAATCAAAATGGAAAAGATTTTTCAAGAGGTTTAAAGGAAATTATGCAATTAGAACCAATTATTTATAAAGAAGAGGCGGTTAACATTGGAAGTAGAATATCTACAGATCAAGAAAGGGACAGTCATATTGGGTTTACAGCTACAAATGTTTTAAGTGTAATTCCTGAAGCTGTAAAAACATCAGATTGGTATGTTTTAAAAGAAGGGCAAGATCCGGTAAAAATGAAAATAGAAAATCCTAATGGAATAATGTACAATCAAATAATTCCGGTAACAGTTAAAGCTATACAAGAACAACAAGCTCAAATTGAGGAACTAAAAGAAGAAATTAAATTCTTAAAAGAAGCAATTGAGCTATTAAAGAATAAACAATAAATAAAGAGGTTAGATTTGGTTTAAGGGTCGAGGTGTTTTACTTTGGCCCTTTTACTTTTTCAATAATAACTTCTGGCAAAATACTTCTCATTACTTCTTCATAACCATCAACTATTTTATTTCCATAAACAGAAGTTGGCAATAAAGGATATTTTGTTCTGTTTGAAGTAATACAATTTTCTAAAGGCTGATTGAATGGTTTAAATCCCGCATAAGGATGTGTGGATCCCCAAAGCGTAATTACTTTCACGCCTAACATTGCTGCAAGGTGAGCATTACCACTGTCCATTGAAAGCATAACATCTAAATTAGAAATAAGTTCTAATTCTTGCTTTAATTTGATTTTGCCTGCAATTACAGTTACATTTTGATGATTTCCTTTTAATTGAATCAACTTTTGTGCTTCTTCGTTTCCTCCACCAAAAAGAAGAATTGTATACATTTCTTCTTTAGCTAATTCGTTAATTACACTTTGCATTAAATCTAACGGATATACTTTTGAGTCATATTGTGCAAAAGGAGCAATTCCTATAAACTTTTTGTTATTTGGAGCAATTATCTTAGCAATTTCATCAGATAAAACAGCTTTTTGTGGAAAAACTGGATTCGATAAATCTATTGAAAAACCTAATTTTTCAAATGTTTCTACATGACGCTCAAACATCGATTTTACAGGTTCAAAAACCTTATTTTCTGCTCTTGTTAATGCATTTTTATCTACTCTACCCTTATCAGTTGCAGCAACTTTTTTTCCCGATAATTTAAAAAAAGTTCGTAAAACTTGAGAGCGAAGTACATTATGTAAATCAGCTACAGCTGTAACTTCTAACTTTCGTAAATCTAAAAACAAATGCCACAAACCTAAAAAACCTTTATGTCTTTCTTTTAAATCAATTGGAAAAAAATTAAGATTAGGAATCTCATTAAAAAAAGGCTCGAAAAAAGGTCTGGAGACCACCGTGATTTTTACATCAGGGTATTGAATAGAAAAAGCCCTCAACACAGGAACGGTCATTGCGACATCACCCATAGCAGAGAGCCTTATTACTAATATATGATTTGATTTAGACATCAAATGATGACTATTTTTTGTTTTGGTATAAAACAGGATTTAAATCATCATCGTTATACATTTTCATTTGCTTGTATACTTTCATGAATTTATCGCCATTCTCAAAATCTGTAATTAATTGACTAATAGAAATAAACATATCGTTTTTTTGATCTAAAAGTACATTTAATTTATCCTGACATTTTGCTTTGTGTTCTGCTGAAGCTGAAGAACGTGTAGCTTCTTCGTTCATGTGATAGATTTTAAGTGCTAAAATTGATAACCGATCAATTGCCCATGCCGGACTCTCTGTGTTGATTTTAGCATCTGGCTTTACTTGAACGTCTTTATATTTATCTAAAAAATAACTATCAATAAACTCAACCATATCTGTTCGAACCTGATTTGAAGCATCAATTTTCCTTTTTAAAACCAAAGCTGCGACAGGATCAATATTCGGATCACGAATAATATCTTCATAATGCCACTGTACTGTGTCTACCCAATTTTTAGCAAATAATAAATGCTCAATTGTACCTTTTTCATATGGATTTTGAGTTGGCTGATAAGCATCATCAATTATATGATATAGTTTTATACTCTCTTCAAAAATGGGGAAGGCAAATTCTGCAAACATGATTAAATAATTTTAATTTCTACAAAAATAAGGATTTTTTGTACTTTTATCCTGAAAAAACAAACTTTATTCCAATGCATATTCACTATATATCAGAGCAGAACAGTATCTTAAATCATTTTTTAACTCAAATAAGAGATGTTAACATTCAGAAAGACAGCATGCGCTTTAGAAAAAATATAGAACGTATAGGTGAAATTATGGCTTATGAATTGAGTAAAACATTAGAATACAAAGAAATTGACGTGCAAACTCCTTTAGGTATAAAACACACTACAACTATTGCAGATAATGTTGTTTTATGCTCTATATTAAGAGCAGGTTTAGCACTTCATACGGGTTTTATGGATTTCTTTGATGATGCAGAAAACGGATTTGTATCTGCATATAGACATCATTATAATAACGATGATAAGTTTGAAATTTTAGTAGAATATCAAGCAGCCCCTTCTTTCCAAGGAAAAAATTTAATTCTTATTGATCCGATGTTGGCCACAGGACAATCATTAGTTGCTGTTTTTAATAAATTAATTATTGAAGAAACGCCAAAAGAGATTCATATTGCTGTTGTTATTGCTACTCCTGAAGGTATTCAATTTTTAGAAGAAAATCTACCAGAAAACTGTCATTTATGGGTTGCGGCTTTAGATGAAAAATTAAACGAAAAAAACTACATCATTCCTGGACTAGGTGATGCTGGAGATTTAGCTTATGGAGACAAACTATAACTGAGTTATAAAAAAGACAAAACCTAAAAAAAAGAATATATATAACGTTGTTTCTTTTACCCAGTTTGTTTTTAAATCCTCTAAAAAATTAGCTCCAATAATTGCTAAAGGCGCAAGACTAAAAGCCAAGTATCCATTGTTTTTATTTGCAGAAAGAATAAAAATCCCCACCCCTAAAACAAAAGAAAAAAGTATTTTTTTATACGACGTTTGCATATTTAAGAGTTTCTTATTTAAACTTGTCATAAATGAAACAAACAACAATAGTGAAATTGAAGTGAAAATGGCAAGAGCTAAATTTTGATACACATTTTCAAAATAGGAAAAATTAAAACTAACATATGTTTTATTTAATAGTCTTTCTAAGAGTGTGTTGTCTAAAATTTCATTAAACAAAAAGAATAAAATTGTTACAGTAAACAATGCTATAAAAGGAATCAGCCAGTTTTTGAAATCTCTAGAAACATCTAAAATTATTGAAACAAAAACTAATACTATGTAAAAAACACTCCAGAAATGAAATAATGCTGATAAAAAAATCCAAAAAGACGCGTCAAATATTTTTTCCTTTGTACTCACCATTGATTTCAAAGAAATCAACCTTCTTAAGGCCAGCAGCAATAGAAAATTTGAGATGAGAATGTTTTTATTTTCAAATATCGACGGAAAAAACATCATAAAAACAAAAAACAATAATGCAGCGTAGGTATTGTTTTTAGTCAAATCATTTTTTAAAGAAATGAAATTAACTAAAATAGTTGAGGCAATAATTAAAAACAAAAACAACGATTGATTTAATACATTTTGCAATTCAAAATAGAATTTGTTTTCACAAATGACAAGTGAAGTGAAACAAAAAACTATTAAAATTCCAATTAATAAATAATTTATTGGCCTTGTTTTATTAAAAACGCTTGCTATCATAAAGATATTTTATACTTTTGTGATGTAAATATAACATTTTATACAATGAAATCATTTTTTGAAGCAATAGGTACACTTTTTACAGATTATTTATTCTTGCCTTTTCATATGTTAAGAGAGCTTGAACTAACAAATTGGTGGGCAGCAAACACATTAAACTGGATTTTTATTATCATTTGTTGTGCAGCTATGGTTTATTGGATTAAACAATTGAACATTTTCAAAGCGAATAATGAAGATGATCAAGACACAACAGCACACTCATTTTTTAAATAAAAAACAACCTCATTTAAAAAATGAGGTCATTTATATTATAAATCAAATCCGATGTCTTTTCGGTAATTCATCTTATCAAAGTGTAACTTATTTATATTTTGATAAGATTTTTTTATGGCTTCCTCAAAAGTATTTCCATATGATGTAATCGCTAAAACCCTACCTCCATTAGTTACAACTTTTTCGTTTTCTAATTTAGTTCCCGCATGAAAAACTAATGAGTCAATAACAGACTCTAAACCAGATATCTCCTTGCCTTTTTCATAATCTTCAGGATATCCTCCAGAAACAACCATAATTGTAGTGGCACTTCTTTCGTCTATTTCTAACTCAATTTTATCTAATTGTTGTTTTGCCATTGCATTGAAAATCTCAACCAAATCAGACTTTAATCTTGGCATTACTACTTCTGTCTCAGGATCACCCATTCTTACATTATATTCAATAACAATTGGTTCCCCTTTTACATTAATAAGACCAATAAAAACAAATCCTTTGTATTCAATATTGTCTTTTTGCAAACCTTCAATAGTAGGTTTAACAATTCGGGTTTCGATTTTTTCAAGTAAAACTGCATCTGCAAAAGGAACTGGAGAAACCGCCCCCATTCCACCTGTATTTAAACCCGTGTCTCCTTCGCCAATTCTTTTATAATCTTTAGCTGTAGGAAGAATTTTATAGTTTTTCCCATCAGTTAAAACAAAACAGCTTAATTCAATACCGTCTAAAAATTCTTCGATAACCACTTTTGAACTTGCATCGCCAAATTTGGCATCGACCAACATATTTCTTAGTTCGGTTTTCGCTTCTTCTAAATCTTGTAAAATTAAAACACCTTTTCCTGCGGCTAAACCGTCAGCTTTTAAAACATAAGGCGCTTGTAAAGTTTCTAAAAAGATACAACCTTCTTCAACTGTGTCTTTTGTAAAACTATCGTAAGCTGCTGTTGGAATATTGTGTTTTACCAAAAATTCTTTAGCAAATTCTTTACTTCCTTCTAACTGCGCACCTAATTTTGATGGACCAATTACTGGAATAGATGCTAATTGAGAATCATTTTTAAAGAAATCGTAAATTCCGTTTACCAATGGATCTTCTGGTCCTACTACAACCATTTGAATATTTTCGTTTAAAACCAATTTTTTAACAGCTTCAAAATCATTTGGATTTAAATCAATATTTGTTGCAATTGATGCTGTTCCTGCGTTTCCTGGTGCTACAAAAAGTTGAGTACAATGATTGCTTTGCAGCATTTTCCAAGCCAAAGCATGTTCTCTTCCGCCTGAACCTAAAAGTAAAATATTCATGTTGTTGTTTGTTTGTTACTGCAAAAATACTTTGTTTTATTTTTAAAAAAAAGTTTGAAGTTAATAGTTTAAGCATTTTGGTTTTTTTATTTTTGATTCAAATAAATTCCAATGTTTAACTTATTTAATCTTACCTTAAAACTAAACGGTTTTCCAATTAAGAAAGCGCAAGCTGACTTTAAGGAAATATTGAATGTTGCTAATGAAGATTACGCTGAATATATTGAGCATAAAAAGCAGGAAATTGTTGAATTTCACTTAAAAAACAATACTTTTTATAAAGATTTAGTTGGTAAAGAAATTATGGAAAACTGGAATAATTTACCAATTCTAAATAAGAAAAACCTACAAAAGCCACTAAAAGAAAGACTTTCTAATGGTTATACAGAAAAAACAGTCTTTATAAATAAAACTTCTGGTTCTAGTGGTGATCCTTTTGTTTTTGCAAAAGATAAAGAAGCACATGCTATTACTTGGGCTTCTATAATTTATCGTTTTGGTTGGTATAATATTGATTTCAACAAGTCTTATCAAGCTAGATTTTACGGAATTCCATTAGATACAATTGGATATTATAAAGAACGATTAAAAGACTTATTAAGTAAACGGTATCGATTCCCTATTTTTGATTTATCGGATGAAAAATTAGATGGTGTTTTACAACATTTTAAATCTAAAAAGTTTGATTACATTAACGGATACACAAGTTCAATAGTTTTATTTGGGAAATATTTAAAAAGTAAAAATATAATACTAACAGATGTTTGTCCGACTTTAAAAGTCTGTATGGTGACTTCTGAAATGTTGTTTGATGAAGATAAAATAATACTTGAAAAATATTTAGGAATTCCAGTTGTGAATGAATATGGGGCTTCAGAATTGGATTTAATTGCTTTTCAAAATCCAAAAGGAGAATGGCAAGTAAACGCTGAAACTTTGTTTATAGAAGTTTTAGATGAAAATAATCAACCTGTTCCAAATGGTGTAGAAGGAAAAATAGTAATTACTTCATTATACAATAAAGCACATCCGTTTATTAGATATGAAATTGGTGATGTTGGTGTTTTAGACGAAAAAAGCACTGCCAAGAAACCCATTTTAAAAAAATTAATTGGAAGAACAAGTGATGTAGCGCTTTTACCAAGCGGAAAAAAATCGCCTGGTTTAACCTTTTACTACATAACTAAAAGTATTATTGAAGACGATGGAAATGTAAAAGAATTTATAGTTCGTCAAACGAAATTAGATACTTTTGAAATAGATTATGTAAGCGAAATAGAACTTAGTAAAGAACAAATTGACGCAATTGAAAAAGCAATAGAAAAGTACTTAGAACCAGATTTGCAATTTACTTATAATAAAAAAGAGATTTTAGAACGTACAAAAAGAGGAAAATTAAAACAGTTTCAATCTTTACTTTAGTTACGATATTTCATAAAACCTCGATACATCCAATGTAACATATAATATGTTGATGAGAGAATTGATAAGTTTTCTACCTCTCTGTAGAATTCCCATTGGAATTTTAATAAATTCTTTTTGTTTCTTGAAAGTGAATTTTCTCTGATTCTATAAATCGCTTGCGGTTCTTTAATTCCGTAGGCAAAGGGAATCTCTTTTAAATACTGCAACCATAATCCCATATCTTGACGTTTTCTAATCTTTGGCATATATTTCTTACCTAGAGTTTTTATGTCTAAAAAGGCAGTTAAACAGCTTATGGAATTTGATTTTAAAATATCAGTATAGGTTACTCTTTGAGGGACTATAAAGTCTGAATAAACAAATTCTAAAACTTCATTTGAACGTTTATAAGATGAAAACACAAAAGAGGTTTTGGTGTTTTGTATTGTTTCTACACTGTTTTTTATAAAATCTGTGAACCAAATGTCATCTGAATCAATAAAGGTCATGAAATCGCCTGCTGCTTTTTCAATTCCTATATTTCTGGCAACACCACTTCCTGAATTTTGATTCAATTTGAAAAAATGTATTCTTGAATCGGTTTTTTGAATTTCAATTATAACTTCTTCGGAATTGTCTGATGAACAATCATCGATAATAATCATTTCCCAATTATCGTAGGATTGATTTTGTACTGATTGTATGGTTTCAGCAATATATTTTGCAGAATTATAACTTGGGGTTATTATTGAAACTAGTCCGCTCATTAATATGCCTTTTCTTCTCCTTTAAAAATATTAATTACGGTTTGAAATATAATTTTAACATCCATTAATAAGGACCAGTTTTCAATGTAAAAAACATCAAATTTAATTCTATTAATCATATCTTCATCCGTTTCAATTTCTCCTCTATACCCTTTAACTTGCGCCAAACCCGTAATGCCTGGTTTAACATAATGTCTCACCATATATTTTTGGACTTTTGATGCATAAGTTTTGTTTTGAGACCACAAATGAGGCCTAGGGCCCACTATTGACATATCTCCTAATAAAACATTAAAAAACTGTGGAAGTTCATCAATACTTGTTTTGCGAATAAATTTTCCTGTTTTTGTAACCCTAGGATCATTTCTAGATGCTTCTTGTTCTGTGATTTGATTTATTTGCATAGACCTAAATTTATAGCAAAAAAATCCGGTTTCGTTTAAGCCAGGTCTATTTTGTTTAAAAAAAACAGGCCCTTTAGATTCAATCTTAATCAAAAAAGACATTAAGGGTACCAACCAAGACATTATTGTTATGATGACAAAAAAAGAAAAAACTATATCAAACGCTCTTTTGAAAAACTTAATATATGGGTCATCCAATGGGGTTCTTTGTAAAGAAAGAACTGGGAATAACTCATAATAATCTACTTTAAGGTTTTTTGAAAATATAGCCTTAGTGTCTGGGATAAATTTTAATTCAATTTTATTTTGATCAGTAAATAAAATTAAATCTTTCAATTTATCATTTGATATTTCATTTAATGAACAATAAATTTCATCTATTTTTTCTGTAAGACAAAATTCTTTAATAACGTCTGATTTACCAATTATATTTTCATTCTCTTTTTTATCAGAAAAAAAACCTTTAAAATGATACCCATAATCCGGTCTGTTTTCGAAAATGTTTTTTAGGTCAATTGCCTCTCTAGTGTATCCAATAATAACTGTATTTCTAAAATTATTTCCGGTTATTAATCTGTATTTTTTTATATAAAAAAACAATAGGCTTTTAAATATTAGAATAACTAGTAATAAAAGAGAAAGGTATAAAGCTATTGCAGAACCACTAAAAATAGCTTTTTTATAAAAAGGAAAAAAAGCTATTGTAAAAAGTAAAAATAATATAAACTGTTTAGCAACTTTTGTTAATATTTCAACTGGAGATGTAAATCTATAAACTGAATAAAGTTTAGAGAAAAAAGACAATATAGACCACGTAAAAAATAAATAGAAACCAAAAAAGAAAAAAGATATGTTTAATTCTTTGAAAAAAAAAGGAAAAAAAGAAAGTACGGCTACAATGTCTAAAAAGTAACTGATAAACTTTAAATATTTTGAATATCTTTTTTGCACAAAAACTTAGTAAATATATTTTGTAAAATCTTTATGTTCTTCTTTTGCTAATTCTTCTGGTGAAAGTGATTTGAAATAATTATATGTAATTTTCATCCCTTCTGCTCTTCCTATTTTAGGTTCCCAACCTAAAATTTCTTTTGCTTTAGTAATATCGGGTTGTCTTTGTAATGGATCATTCATTGGAAGGTCTTTATAAATGATTTTTTGAGTTGTTCCTGTTAATTTAATAATTTCTTCTGCAAAGTCTTTAATTGTAATTTCATCTGGATTACCAATGTTAATAGGCATATGATAGTCCGAATGTAACAACCTCCATATTCCTTCAACTTGATCATCTACATAGCAAAATGAACGAGTTTGACCTCCGTCTCCGAAAACAGTTAAATCTTCACCTCTTAATGCCTGTCCAATAAACGCAGGTATTACTCTTCCGTCATTAAGTCGCATTCTTGGACCATAGGTGTTAAAAATACGTAAAATACGAGTTTCTACACCATGAAAAGTATGATATGCCATTGTAATAGACTCTTGAAAACGTTTAGCTTCATCATAAACTCCCCTTGGGCCAATAGTATTTACATTACCATAATACTCTTCTGTTTGTGGATGAACTAAAGGGTCTCCATAAATTTCTGAAGTAGAGGCAATTAATATTCTAGCTTTCTTAACTCTTGCCAACCCTAATAAATTATGAGTTCCTAATGAACCTACTTTTAAGGTTTGAATAGGTATTTTTAAATAATCTATTGGACTTGCTGGAGACGCAAAGTGAAGAATATAATCTAACTTACCTGGAATATGTACAAATTTAGTAATATCGTGATGATAAAACTCAAAGTTTTTTTCCTTAAAAAGATGCTCAATGTTTTTTAGGTCTCCAGTTATTAGATTATCCATTCCTATAACAAAGTATCCTTCTGCTAAAAAACGATCACATAAATGGGATCCTAAAAAACCTGCTGCTCCAGTTATTAATACTCTTTTCATCTTGTTTGGGTCTTAATTAAGTTTGAATTTTTTTGAAAATTAAATAGGCAATAAAAAAGTGTAAAAAACACAACCCCTCTTTGTCTCCACAAAAATGATTCGGTCAAAAATAAGCTTATCATTAGAATTGCAAAAGCAATATGAGTAAAATCTTTGCTTTTAAATGCATTTTTAGTATTTATAAAAAGAATAAATATTAATAGAATAAATGCAAACACTCCTAATTCTGCAAAAACCTGTATATATTGATTATGAAAATTCTTTTTTTGATAACCTTCATGCTCTTTACTTCCTAAAAAAACATTGTAATCTTTTCCTTTATCTTCTAATTTAAGATATGATGCATTTAATCCAAATCCTGACCAAAAAATAGGCTCCTCAGCTAAAAAATCAAAAAACAATCTTGCTTGGTAAACCCTAAATGCAGTTCCTGGAAAAAAATCATTTGGAGTAAATTTTTCATTATTCCATGCTTCATAAATACTAACATTATGAACTCCTTCAGGAATATTTTTAATTACATTTGAACTTATACTATTTGTCGTGTTCGTTTGAAATTCAACCAAAAAACGTTCTTTAATTTTACTAAATGATAAAACAAGCCCAAGAATGAAACTTAAAACAATTAAGTTTCGTAAACGCATTTTATTTGCAGATTTTGAGTAAAAAAAGAAATAGATTAGGTTTAATAAAAAGAATACTAAGGTTATGTTTTTAGAGGAAAGTAAAATTATAAAAACAAAAAGAAGAATCAAAAACACCTTGTTTAAAACGGTTTTTAATTCTGTTTTTAAAAAATAAAAATACCCTACTCCTGCAAAAACTGATACGTGAATTGCATTTAATGCTTTGGGCACTAAACCGCTATCTAAATCGTATTCTCCATGGTAAAAAAACACATCAAAATCTTTCGAAATAATGAATCTTATAAGGGCTTTGAATAAATAATAAAGAGCGTAGCCAACCATTGCATAACTGAAAAAAGCAAGTAATTTTTGTTTTTGACCATCTGAAAAAGGTTTCATTAAAAAAAACCCTAATGGTATTAAGAATAAGGTGCTCTCTTTAGGGATAGCTTTTAAAGTCATGTCTTTGTCTATGCTCCAAAAATAAGATAGACACATGATTAAAAAAAGAAGCGCTGGAAATATTAAACTCCTTGATTTGTTTGTTTTTTCTTTATTTCGACTTAAAAACGAAGAAATTAGAAAAAGAGCTAGACAACTATTACTTACCGCAAGAGATAATGGAATTGTAATGAGGAAAATTAAAACAAAGAAAAAAGAAGGATTATTCTTAGTCTCCGTTTTTAATGTTTGCCATACATTCTTCAAAAAGTTGTAAATACTGTCCATTTATTTTATTCCAATTAAAGTCGTTTATAATTGATTCAAAGTTATTTTGAATAAATTGCAAGTTATCATTTTTTTTGACAGTTTTTAATAGTTGTTCTACTTCTGATGGTCTTGAAAAATAAAATGCATTTTCTTTTAAAACTCCTTTATTAAAATCATTATTATGTGCTACAATTAAAGCTTTAGACGCCATTGCTTCTAACAATGATGGGTTTGTTCCACCAACGGAATGACCATGAAAATATAATTTAGAAAAATACCTCAGGTTATTAAGATGCTCTAAATTATAAATTCCTCCCATAAAACGAATGTTTTTATTATCCTTGAATTTATTTTTTAAATACTCGCCATATTTTGTTTCATGATTACCAACAACTAAAATCGGCGTTTTGTCTTCTTTGTTTAGTGCAACTCCTTCTAAAACCATATCTAAATTATTTTCTGGTTCAAAACGAGCCATAATCATGTTGAAATTACCTTTTTCAACATCATATTCGTTTAAAATTAATTCGTTAGGATTATTAAACGGATGTGCACCATATGCAATGTAGGTTGATTCTTTTTTATAGCGTTTTTTTAAAAATTTTTGAATTCCTATTGAATCAGAAACTAAAAAATCACTACTGGATGCGGCTAAACGTTCGGCAAATTTTAAAAATTGTTGAACCGGACGAGAATACTTGGAACGTTTCCATTCTACGCCGTCCATATTAGTGATGATAATTGATTTTTTAGGCAATAAGAAAAACCAAATAGAATTACTTGTATAACCAAGTTGAAGCAGAATGTCAAAATTTTGTTTACGTGCGTCCATAATACAATTGTAGTCGTATATAAACTGGCCAAAAGTCCCAAATTTATATTCAGGATCATACTGGTGTAATAAATTAACTCCGTGAAATGTTTTTTCTTGGTAATTATGATTATGTGAATTATAACAATATACTTCGTGTCCTTTTTCTACTAAATAAACCGAAAAAAATTCAGCAAATTGCTCAAAACCACCATAATAATTTGGTATTCCACGCGTTCCTAATATTCCTATTTTCATTTATTTTTCAATTTCGGTAGCAAATATAGTTAATTAAATATTTTGTAAAATATTTTGTATTTTATTTGAATAACTCTCTACTGTAAAGTTGTTTAGTGCTCTTTCAAAACCTTTAATCCCGTATTTTATCCTCAATTCTTCTGAATCAATAAGTATTCCTAATGCATTGGAAAGATTTTCTACATCACTAGGTTTAAATAAAATTCCAGTTTCATTATTTACGACTATCTCGGTTAGTCCACCATGGTTTGCGGCAATTACTGGTTTATTAGCTAACATGGCCTCAACTGCAACTAAACCAAAAGGTTCGGGTTCAATTGATGGAACTACAGCTATGTCAATTAATTGCCAGATTTCATGTATTTTCTCCTGAAAAGGAATAATTTGAACTTTGTCAATTAATTTAAAACTTTTAATATTATCATTTAATTCTATTAAAAATTCATCTTGATTTGGCGGTGGAGAACCAATAAATACTAACCTAATGTTTTCTTTATTAAGTTTTTTAAACGATTTTAAAAGCAATTGTTGTCCTTTCCATCTACTTATTCTTCCTACAAGTCCAATTATTATTTCATTATCTCTTGAATTAAATAATTCTTTTTTAAGCTCTATTCTCTTGACATCTGATAGCTTTTCCTTAAAAATTTCTAATCCATTCCAAACAATTTCACTTCTATATGTTTTTTTTGATTTTTCTTTCCAAAAAACTGCCGTAGCATTTGAATTAAAAACAACAACATTATTCGTTTTAGAAGCAATTAAATAAGAAAATATTTTTCTTATCAGCTTTGGAGACTCAATTATTTCGTGCACATGCCAAACGTGATTTATATTGTTTTTTTTAGCGAAAAAAAAGCCCAATAAAACAGCTAAAGTATTTGAATAGATAATATCAAATTTATATTCTTTATTTAATTTTCTTAAAACTAAAAAACCACTCTGAAAATCTTGGAGAAAGCCTAATAAATTTTTTGGAGAAAACATTTTCCTATAAAGTTTAAGAACTGGAGCAATGACAACTTTAATTGATTCATTTTCTAGCTCTTTCTTTAAAGGTCCTTCATTAGGTAAAATTACTATTGGATAAAATTTAGACTTATCTAAATTTTTTATTAGAAGTAGTAACGTTTTATCTGACCCATATAGCTCTGCGGATTGGTGTATGAAAAGGATATTTTTCATTAATCAATGCTCTTTATAATCTTAGCAGGAACTCCACCAATAACAGAGTTTGCTGGAAATTTTCCATTAATTACTGCTCCTGCAGCAATAACACTATTATTACCAATTTCACAACCGTCTAGAAAAGTAACTTTTGCTCCTACCCATATGTTATTTCCTAATTTTATGCCTTTTGATGTGACGCCTTGTTCTCTTATTAATAAATTTTTATTATTAAAATTATGATTTTCTGAGTGAAAACTTATGTATGATCCCATTATGACGTCATTACCAATTTCAATTCCTCCTGATGCACCAAACTCTGAAAACCTACCTATTGCACTATTTGAGCCAATTTTTAAACCTTTCCCATATTTTGACATATGACTTGTAGATGTCACTAGAGAATAAGCTCCTATTCGTGATCCATCACCTATAACTACTTTTTCGTATGCAAATGCATCAATAGTTGTTCCTTTATCAATTGTTACATTTTTACCAAAAAGAATATTCTTTTTATTAAGAATTGAGCATCTACTTCCTAAAAAAACTTTTTTTCTTAAATAAATAACTCCACGAGTCATCATTAAGAATCTTTCAAATAAAATTTGAAAAAATAGGCTTGACGGAATTTGAGAATCAATACTATAACTCTTTCCAGACTTTTTTAATATTTTTTGAAAGACTTTTTTAATCATTTTTTATAAGCTTGTGTTGTTTCAAACCAAATAGTAATCCTCCTAATATAAAAACTATTGTGTCATTACCATTATAAATTCCTGTAATTGTAAATGTTGAAAATAAATAAAAAACTCCTATTGCTGAAATGAAAAGAGATTCAAACGATTTTTCATTGTAAGCATATAAATATAGCTTTATTAGAAAAAAAAGATATATTAATAGTCCAAATATCCCTGTTTTATACAGAATATATGGATAACCATTATGAAGTTCTGAAATATATTTTAAACCTTTTTTATCAGATGTTAAAGGGGCTTTAAATTTTAAATTGACCAATGAACCATAACCTGTTCCCAAAACTATACTTAAAGGCTGTTTTTTCATTAAGGCAAAAGCTCTTTTAGCTTCATATCCTCTCCAATGATCCCAGAGGTCTCTATGGTTTTCTCTATTTATTTTTGCTTTAAAAATTTCTTCAGGAGCAATTTTTATTTTATATAAAAAAGCTTCTAATCCTGGCTTTCCTCTATCTATTTTTACAGAATATAAGTATAGATAGAGTGTGCAAATACTTATAATAACTAAGGAAATAATCTTTAATGTTTTTTTTGTGATTTTTGTATATCCATTTAATGATAAAAAAAGTATTAAGGCTCCAACAATCATTGTTCTCGAAAAATACAAAATAGATGATATTATAATTGTAAAGAAAACAATTTTTAATGTTCGTTTACTCTTAAAAATATCTGCGTCCTTAATAAATTTTTTATAATAGATTAAGAAAAAAACAGCAAATAATTCTAAGAAATTATCTTTTGTAAATTGTCTTATTGCGGATACTGATCCTGATCCTAAATCAACAAAAACAAATAGAATTAACAAGTGTAGTATAGCTGAAATAAAACCCGATATGACAATAATTTTTACAAATTCAACTTTGTTATTAATTGTTTTAAAAATAAAATATCCTAGTAACAATCCTTGTATTGGTTTTATAAAATGAAATATATCTTTTAAAGCAAAACTAATAGGGTTTCTAAAGAAGAAAAAACCAATAAATCCTATTAAAAAAACAGATAGAATTGGTACAAGTGTTTTTATGAAAGAGACTGTAATATTTGCTTTTTCAAATACGAAGTAAAATAACAGCGCAAAAATTTGAAAAAAAATATTAAACTTAAATGAAGGGACATAAATTTGTAATAATATTATAATTATTAAAAGTACTTTATAAAAAAAAGCTTTATTTATCTTCATTTAAAATTGTTCTAAAAACATCAAAAATACAGAATTTATTATCTTAAGAAGAATGATTTTGTTTTTTTTACAAAGGAATTTAAAGTAAGTATAAGTGATATGTAATAAAAAGAAAGGCCTTTGTAATGCTTTTTTAAATAAATTCTATATCCATTTACTAGTAAGTTATTCTTCTTTTTATTAAAACCAACGAAGTGTATGTAATTTAAACTTGGAATAAACACTCTTTTCAAGCCTATGTCGGCAATTTTTTTACAAAAATCCACATCTTCTACATACATAAAATAATCTTCATCAAATCCTCTTATTTTTATATATATATCTTTAGGAATTAATAAAAAGGACCCGCAAAGCCAATCAACTTCATAATGTTTTTTAGAAAAAACACCTGTTTTAAACTCAGTTCCTAAATCTAAAAGGTTTACAAAACGTAACATATTTTTGAAATTAGGAAAATTACCCGCTGCGGGAATATATTTCTTTTGAGCTGTAAGCATATTTATTCCTATAACACCAATTTCTTTATTCTCATCAAGTGTTTTTATAGCTAAACTTATATCATCTAGAAGTATCGTGTCATTGTTGAATAAAAGCAAATGTTTTCCAGATGCGTATTTTACCGCTTCGTTATTACCTTTTCCGAAACCAAAATTCGTTTTCGACTCTAAAAGTTTTACGAAAGGATAATACTCTTTAATAAAAGAACAACTTTCATCAGTCGAGTTATTATCTAAAATTATTATCTCATAGGAAATTAATTGTAATTTGCTTTCCAAAGAATCTAAACACTCTTTTAAAAATCGTAATCCATTATAATTTACTATAATTACCGATAGCTGTATTTTCATTTTAAAATAATGTATAAAAGCCTAATTTCTTTTTTATATAATAAACACAGAGTAAGTTAATAATGACATTAGAAACTAAACTTGCTATTGCGGCTCCATTAATTCCATATAAAGGAATTAGGATGTAATTTAAAAAAACGTTTATAAAAAAACTAAATATTGTGATGTTTCTTAATATTTTTTGATTGTTAGTCATATTTAATATTTGATCTACATTCCCAGCCATTGCGCTAAACAAAACACCTAAAGAAATAATTATTAAAGTACTGCTTCCAACAATTATTTCTACTCCAAAAAAGGAAAGAATAAATTCATTTAGAACAATTAAAGCAAAAACCAATGGTATTGATAATATTGCTATAAGTTGTGTTGCGTTTTGTATTACTTTCTTTAATTCACTAATATTTCCTCCGCCATATAGTTCCGCCATTCTAGGTGTTATTATGGTGCTTACAGATACAATAACTAAAAAACCTACGCTACCTATTTTATAAGCAATGTTATATATCCCTACTTGTTTTTCATCTGTCATTAATCCTAACATAATTACATCTGTCCAATTTAATAGATAAAGTAATAATCCACTAAAAAGCATTGGAAAAGCAACTTTAATTAAAGACTTAGTAGATATAGAGATATTTGGAAGTTTAGATTCGTAGGTTAAAAAGTACTCTCCTAAAACCACTAATAACATTGTAATTGCAAAAGCTAGAAGTGTAAAAAAGTCTTTAGTGTCAAAAAAATAAAAAAGTATTAAAAACAATCCTAAAATTATGTTTGGTAACACAAACATAAATATGTTATATAATTTAAAATTTTTAATAGCTATGAAATAATATAAGAATAGTTCATGAATAATAAATAAAGGAATTATAGCACTTATAATTTTAAAAAAGGGAATAAGTTTTAAGCTCCCAAATACTTCAGAAATTATATCCGCATAAAAAAAAAAAAATAAAAACGGAATTATAGAAAATAAGAGCGCAATTTTAATTCCTTTAAACAATAGTGTTTTTGCTTCTTTTAAACTTAATTTTCTATTACCTACTACTAATATTAGTGCATTAGGAATTCCTAATGCAAAAATCATTGCAGTAGCTTGAGATATTGTGAAACTTAATGAGTAGTTCCCGTAATTAGTAACTCCAAAAAACCTAGAAATAAAAAAAACAATCAAAAATGATGAAGCTAGCCCAAAAATTCGGAATAAAAAATTGATTCCAGAAGTAGATATTAGTTTTTTAAAACTATTGTTTGGTTTAGTCATCTAATGTTGTTTAAAACTAAAAGTTTACTCTATTTAGTAATCACAAAAAAATATTGATAAGAAAAGAACTCTTCAAATAAGCCTAAGCTAATCTTGTTTAGAATTCTAGTAAATGATCTTCCTTTAAAATTTTGAATAGAACTCTCTTGTTTTATTATTTTATAACCGCTAGTTTCTAATAGTTCTTGAATGTTTTTTCTACAATAGAACCTCATATGTGTGTAATCAAATATTCCACTTTCTTCATAGCTAAAATCACCTTTTAAAAATATCTTTTTTATAGCTGAATAATGGCGAATATTAGGCATACTAACAATGATTTCACCATTCTCTTTTAAACAATTTTTAATTTTATTTAAAACAATTTTAGGCTCTATTAAATGTTCTAAAACATCTGGAAGTAATATCAAATCAAAATAATTATTGTATTGATAAAGTTCAATTTCTTCAATGTTTCCAAATATAAAGTTATCAACTTCTTTGTATTTATTTTTGTTATTCTTGTCTTCATACAAATCTACAGCTACTGTTTCTAAAGCATATCCATTTTGTTTTAAGTAATGTAATGTTTCGCCATAAGCTGCCCCAATCTCAAGGACCTTTATATTCTTTTTATTTACATCAATTAGTTTAATTAAATCTAATCTAACATTAGAATAATAACTAGAATCTTTATTGTCGTAATTCATAAATTTGATATTTTAAAACAAAAATAAACAACTATAAATAAAAAAGTTACCTCAAATGAGATAACTTTTTTATTTATATTCTTACAAGTTATTGCTTTACAATTTTCTCCAACTCTTCTGTAAGAGGCATATGTGGATACAAAATTACTGCAGTTTCCTGATTTATATCAATTTTTTTAAGTATTGTTGAATTAGGTGTTTTTATATTAACATCTTTATTTGGGTAAAAATAGTTAAAAATAGCACTGTCTTTTGCCACAAATTCTTTATCAAAATAAGAAATTTTAAAACCTTTAATATCAATGTATTTTTGTTCTGGATTTTTCCCTCTTCCTAAGTCTATTCTCAAATGTGTTGGCAAAACGTCTTTTGGTAAGGTAAAAACAATTTCTTTTTCAGAAGTAGAACCTATAATATCAGTCCAAATAGTTTTTTTGTCTTCGAAATTAATTGTTCCATCTTCTGTATAAAACAAACAAGCCTTGTCGTCTTTTTCAGCAATTAAATTAAATGAAACTCTCATTAATGATTTATCGATAACTGATTCATTATCAATATTTTTGTCTAGTGTTTCTTCTTTTGGGTCTTCTTTACAAGAAAACAAAGAAAGTGCTAAAATAAGTATTGTTATTTTTTTCATTATTTGATTAAAATTTGTACAAATGTATATTTTTTTTTTAATAGAATTATTCTTTTTTAATTTTTTTATCAGAAACAAATAAGCCTTTTTTATTTAAAATCTTGTTTTCCAAATAAACCCCCAGCACATAAACTTCATTTTCTAAATTACTTATGTCATATTCTGCTTTAAACCCAGAATTATCTGCATTAAAATTACATTTAAAATAAGAAGTTACATCTTGTCTTACAATCGATTGAATTGGGATTATTTTTGTTTTTTTAGCATCTGTTTTTTTATTTATTAAAACTAACGAAACTTTTGAGTTTTCAGAAGATATTCCATCAAAATATGCCCACCCTGATATATTCACTTTGTTGTTTACTATTTCAAACGCTTCAATATTGAACATAAAGCTATCGTCGTTGTAACCATCTTCTATGTTTAAACCTGACAAATCAATACTCTGAGGTAATTCACTAGATATAACAAAATGCTTTGCCCATGCCTGAAAGCCATCAAAAGATTTATCAATAACAAAATATTTGGCAATTATAGCTTTAGAGTTCTCGGATGGATTATATGTTTTTCCAAACGCATCAACAAACCAAAATGATTTTATTTTAGTTGAATCGGCTGCCATTTCATTTAATACAGTTTCTAATTCTTTTTCTGTTGTTGGTTTACTCTTTTCAAGAGTAAAGTAATAATCAAACCAATATTTTTGACTGGTGTATACTTCATGGTCTTTTGGATTGTTATTTATTGCTGTTAGTGAAGCTTCTTTAAATTGAGCTTTATTTATAGTAAAATAATATTTTTTAACCACAAATAAATTAGATAAAGTTAGCAGAGAAATAACTAGAATTAGCAATGTTTGAATAATTCTATTTCTTATAAAACTTATAGATGTGGCTAATAATAAAATAATTACAGGTAATACACTTATAAAGTATCTGGTTAAAATTAAAGAAACTTCACCATAAGATTTAACCATTAAGAAAAAAATAAAAACAAAAGACCATACTAAATAAATTAAAAAAGAAAAGGTTTTAGTGTTCTTTATTGAAACTTTTATATTGCTTTTTGTTTTCTCTTGAAAAACATTAATTAAATAAAAAATGAAGAGCGGTATAAAGATGAAAAGTGTTATTTCAAAGTTTCCTAAAAACTCTTTAAAAAGTAATTCAAAAGATTCATCGGTTGGTTTAGGAACCCAAAAAACCTTGAATTCCAGTAATTTCAATAACATGTCGTAGTTCGGCAAGAAAATTACAATAGCAATTATTGCGGCTAATACAGATTTTAAAAAGAATGTTTTTATAAACCTTTTTTCAGAAATAAAAATGAAATATAAAACAAGTATTGATTGGGAAAGTAAGTTTATAAAACCAAAAAAATTAACTGAAATTAAAAGCCCCGCCGAAACCCCATACCAAATAGTGTTTTTTATCGTTTGAGATTTTAGAAAAACAACTAACCTATGGAATGAAAATATTGTTATTAACAAATATAAAGTATATAATCTTGCGTCTTGAGATATATAAATACAATATTCATTTATAGCTAATAAAACAGCTGCAATTAACCCAGTTCTTTTATTACTTAACTCTTTACCTAAGATATAAATTGCATAAACACTTAGTATTCCCATAATTGCAGAGAAACCTCTTGCTACATATGCAGAATATCCAAAAAAAACATAACTTATTTTGATTAAAATATAATATAAATAAGGAAAACCCTCTCTTAAAAGCATTTCCGAATGGAATTCTTTTAAACTAAAATTAGGACTAGAAATGTTCATTGTATAAATTTCATCCATCCATAAACTTTGAAAATCTAAATTATAAAAACGTAATATAGTGGCAACTATTAAAATAAGTAACAACCATTTGTTCTCAATAATCTGTGTTATTATTTTTTTCATTTTAATATTCTAATAATTTTGATATTACTTCTTTTATATCTAACTCATAAAACAAAGGTAATCTTAGTAAAGTGTCTGTAAATTTATCTGTTTCAGGTAATATTCTACTGTCATGTTTTTCTTTGTAAAAAGGACTATCATGTAGACTTATATAGTGAAAAACGGCTAAAATATCATTCTCTTTAAGGTGTTTTATTAGAGCTGACCTTTGTTCAAGATTTTCACATGTTAAATAAAACATATGAGCATTATTTGATGCGTAATCTAAAACTTCAGGAAGTTTAATGTTGTTTTTGTCTGCCCAATTTTTAAGTTCAGTATTGTACTTATTCCAGTGTGCTTTTCTAACCTCTTGAATGTTATTTAGGTTTTCTAATTGTGCCCATAAAAAAGCTGCAATAATTTCAGAAGGTAAAAAAGAGCTTCCTATGTCTACCCAACCATATTTATCTACTTCTCCTCTAAAAAAAGCAGATCGATTAGTTCCTTTTTCCCAAATTATTTCGCCTCTTTCAATAAATTTTTCATCATTAATTGCTAACATTCCACCTTCTCCTGAAATAATATTTTTCGTTTCATGAAAAGAAAAGGCAGCTAAATGACCAATAGAACCTAATGCTTTTTTAACACCATCTTTACCTATATAGTAACTATCAATTGCTTGTGCTGCATCTTCAATTACATATAAATTGTATTTTGCAGCTAACTCCATAATAGTATCCATATCACATGCAACTCCTGCATAATGAACAGGTACAATTGCCTTTGTTTTATCTGTAATTAAAGCTTCTATTTTTGTTGCATCAATATTTGGGTGGTTTGGCATACTGTCTACAAAGACAATCTTTGCGCCTCTTAACACAAAAGCATTTGCGGTTGACACAAAGGTATATGAAGGTATAATAACCTCATCTTCAGGTTTAATATCAATTAAAATAGCTGCCATTTCTAGAGCATCCGTACATGATGTGGTTAATAAGCTTTTTTTAAACCCAAAGGTGTATTCAAAATATTTTTGACATTTTTGTGTGTATTTTCCATTTCCTGATATTTTACCTGATGCAACAGCATCTGCAATATATTCTGTCTCTCTTCCTGTTAAATAAGGCTTATTAAATGGTATTTTCATTTTAATCGTGTTCTAAACTTTTTAAAAACTACATTTTCTTTATTCTCTAAATAATATGCTTTCTCAATTTTTAATAAACCGCTACCACAAACTATAACTGGGCAATTACTTTCTATAAATATAAATTTTCCGCTAGTTCTATTAATTATTTCAATATCTTCAATAGCTTTAGCATCTTCTATAACTATAACTTGATTTTCCATATTTGTTCTTGCTCCACCATAAGGAAAACCTGTTGCATTTATTATTCTTTCAATTTTTTTAGCATCTAAATTCCAGTCTATAAAGTAATCTTCTTGATCTCGCCACAAACTATAAATAGCGTCCTTTTCATTTTGCTTTTTTGAGCTTAATTTGGACTTGTTGATTACATTTAAAACTAGTTTTTGATAACAGATACTTATTTTTTCAATAGCTAGCTCTACCTTAATTGGATAAGTAATCGAAACACTTTCAAAACCAATAATATTACCTCTATCAAACTCCTTGTTTGCAAAGATAGCAGTTACTCCTATTTCTTCATCTCCATTTATTAATGCTGATACTAAAGGATTAAATCCTCTATATTTTGGCAATAAAGAATCATGAAAAACAATTAACTTATTATTATCATAATTTATTATCCAACGCCATGAAATAGCAAAAAAATAATCTACCTTATCTAAGTTAGTTTCATCAAAAAAATTTCTGTGTATGTATTTAAGCTGATGTGTTTCACAAAAAGTTACAATTTCATTTGAATAATCTTCTTCAACTGAATTGTCCGTTGCATAAATAACTTCTTTAATAATATCACAAGAGATACTTTGTATTGCTTTTAAACAATCCAAACCTTTCTTACCCATTATAAATAAAGCAATACTATTCATTTGTTGATTTTTCAATTATATAACTTGGTCTATTTTTTACACCTTCAAAAATTTTACCTATATATAAACCTACAACCCCTAATGTTGTTAACATGCAACCACTCAAAAACCAAATACTGATTATTAAACTCGCATAACCACTTACGGATACTTTACCAGTGAATTTCTCAAACAAAACATAAAACACCATTAAAAATGATATTAACGCTATAGATAATCCAAATTTAATTATCAACCTCAAAGGCTTGTCAGAATAAGCTAGTATAATATCTAAAGCTAAATGCAGTAATTTTTTTAAATTATAATTTGATTTTCCTTCTGTTCTAGATGCGTGTTCCACATTTACATATGCTGTAGAAAACCCAACCCATTTAACCATTGTAGGAAAATATTTTATTTTCTCTTCTAACTTTACAACTTCATCAATTACTTGCTTAGAATATATTCCAAAATTTGCAACTGTTGCATCTTGTTTTGTTCCAGTTAAATAAGATAGTGATTTATAAAATAATTTAGATGTATTTTTTTTATAAAATGAATCTTTTCGTTCGTGTCTTCTAGCTAAAACAATATCGAACCCTTTTTGTGATTCACTAAATAGTTTTTCTATTTCTTCAGGTTGATCTTGTAAATCACAATCTAAAACTACAATATAATCACCAGAAACTTGATTTAAACCTGCAGTTATGGCATAATGTTGTCCAAAGTTTCTACTTAGTTTATATCCTTTAACATTGTTGTTTTTTCTAGATATTTCTATTATTTTTTGCCATGAATTATCTGAACTAAAATCATCAACTAAAATGATTTCAAAAGAATTAAAAGCAGACGGAATATTCTTAGATATTCTTTCCACTAACTCATCTAAAACTAATTCTGCTTTATAAACAGGAGAAACAATTGATAATTTCATTTTCTTATTTAATAAATTAACCTTCCTCTAAAAACTTCTTCCACATCAATAATAGGTGGTACATTTTTTAAGATAACATTTCCATTTGCATAAATTGTTCCTTCAATTTTTTGAATTGGTTTTACAAACATATCGTTAGAACCGCGATGAAATAATTTAATGTTTTCTGCTAATAATTCGTCTCCATAAAAACGTCCGTTTCCAAAATAAAAATTCAAAAGCATTTCCTCACAGTGTCCGTTAATATAGAAATTTGAAACATTGTTGCTTTCCACAACTAATTGGCTATTATCAACATCAAAATAAAAATCACCTGTCCCTGCTCCGTCTGAAACATCAATTGAAAATAGGCGAATTATAGGCGAATGTAACACTCCTTCTGATTGTATTTTTTGTTCTGTTTTAGAATGTAATTCAAGTTCTTGAATTAATGGGTTAGTTGTGCCATCTGGAACCGTAACATACACAACCGTTTGCCCGTAATCTCTAGCTATATTACAGGTTGAATTATCTTTAACTACCAGCATATCACCATCCATTCGAACATCTAGATTATCAATAATATTATCAGATGTTTCAACCTTAACTTCATAATTTTGACCTTCATTAACAACAAGACCAACACCGTCATAAACTTTAATTTTAGTAAAGTTCTCTAAAGGAAAGCTTTGTGTAACCCTATTTCCATTGCCTTTAAAACAGTCTTCAGAAATACCGCAACTTGTTATTATAAATAATAAACTTGCAATTAATATGTAATTATGGTTTCTCATTATAATCGAATTCCAAAAGTTGCTTCAATAGCTTCAGCCCTTCCGCCATGCGTTTTTAATCCTACTCCTGTAAATAAATTTCTGTAAATATAATATTTTGCACCCAATCGTTGATAAATATCAATTTCATAATCAAATGGTTTATACACATAATAACCTACCTGAGCTTCAATAGATAATTTATTAATAAACAATTCATGTCCTACAAACAAACCTATTCTTTTATAATCTGTATTTGGATCAACAGGTGGCTTGTCTGGAAAAGCAACTGAAGAAAACTCAATATAATCTTTTAAATATCTCGAAAAGAAAACATCTGTACCTAACTGTAATGCGCTTTTTCTTCCAATTCTTTTATCTGCATATAAACCAATATGATAAAACTGACGCTGTCCTAAACCAGGAACTGGTCCTTCAGAAATACCTGTTCTAAAAGCAATATTATACTTAATTCTTTCTCTGTAAAATTGTTTTGGAGGTAAAGAGTCCTTTATAAATTGTTTTGTTTCGCTAAAGTTATAATTTAGTCCTAGGTTTAAAGCAATCGTGTTAATTCCGCTGTTTGGCGCTTTAAATCTTCCGTTAGAAAAATGGGTTAACATAAATCCTGCTTGAAAGCCTATTTTATTAAAGATATTTTCCTTTTTATACTGTAATAAAAAGTAATTGTTATCCATTATTTTAGTTCCAAAAGCGTTGTTTTTATTGTTTGTTTCCTTATCATATGGGTTAGATGTCATTCCAATACCTTGTGAAATTCTAAACATTAATTGTCTCTTGAAAAAATAAAAATTATAATGAGCACCTATAGCAACATTATGACCTAAATATTGATTTTTAAAATCTAAATAATGAAAGGAAACTCCATAATCTGGATAGTTATACACTTGCTCCCATTCTTTTTTTCCATAGGTTTTCCAATTATAACTCAACATAAATCCATCTGGATGACCTGTTATTAAATGACCTATATCATTTGTATGTTTATACACATTACCTCTAAAAAATTGTGCTTCTATATAAGAATCATACTCCTTTTCTTGAGCCAAAAAAGGAATAGTTATAAAGAGTAAAAATAATAGATAGTGCTTTTTCATTTTAGTATTATAGAAATTGGGTACACTTTCTCAAACTATCTTTCCAGTTTTCTATTTGAATTCCAAATGTAGTTGTAATCTTTGTTTTATCCAAAACGCTATATTTTGGTCTTTTAACTGGTGTTGGATATGCTTCCGAAGGTATTGGTGTTAAAATGATTTGAAGATTGTTTAATTTGAAGATTTCTTTAGCAAAATCATACCAAGAGCATTGTCCTTCGTTACTAAAATTGTAGATACCGAAGACTTCGACAGGCTCCGTCTGACAAAATTCTGTAATTTTAAGTAAAGCCTCAGCTAAATCTACTGCATTTGTTGGTGTACCGATTTGGTCGGAAACAACAGATAATTCCTCTTTTTCATTTCCTAAACGCAACATGGTTTTCATGAAGTTATTCCCAAATTGGGAATATACCCAAGATGTTCTAATGATAAAATGCTTATACCATCTGTTTTGAATAGCTATTTCACCTTCTAATTTAGTTTGCCCGTAAACTCCCGTTGGATTTGGAACATCGTCTTCTGTATATGGTTTTTTAGAAGTTCCATCAAAAAGAAAATCAGTAGAAACATGAAGTAAAATAGTATCATGTTTTTTACAAACTTCTGCTAAATTTTTAGCGCCAATTACATTAATTAAATGCGATTTTTCGGTTTCAGTCTCTGCTTTATCGACTGCTGTATAAGCAGCTGTATTAATGCAAAAATGAGGTTTGTACTTTTCGAAAACAGCTTTGCAATTAGCTGAATTTGTAATGTCTAAATCTGAAGAAGTGCAAAACACAAAATCGATTGAAGGATAATTGTCTACAATCGATTGAATAGCTTGTCCTAATTGGCCTTTAGCACCTGAAACTAAAACTACCATACTTTTTTAGCGTTTTTTAAAGCGGGTAAAATCATGTCTTTTTCAGAAATAATCAACTCTTCCGTTGGAAAATTCCAGTTAATATTTATTGTATTATCGTTAAAAATAATACCCCCTTCGCTTTCTTTATTGTAAAAATTATCGCATTTATAGAAAAATGTTGCTGTTTCACTAAGTACTAAAAATCCATGTGCAAATCCTCTAGGTACAAAAAATTGTTTTTGATTGTCACCAGTCAATAAAATAGATTCATATTGTCCGTAAGTTGGTGAATTAGGTCTAATGTCTACAGCGACATCGAGTACTTCTCCATTTAATACACGAACTAATTTTGCTTGAGCATGTTCGCCACATTGATAATGTAATCCTCTTAACACTCCTTTTTTAGAGAAAGATTGATTGTCTTGTACGAAGTGTACATTATCTCCAACTCCATTTGCGAAAATTTTTTCATTAAAACTTTCCATAAACGAACCTCTCTCGTCTCCAATAATTTTAGGTTCAATTATAAAACATCCTTTTAACTTTGTTTCTATAAACTTCATTATTCTTTTAATAAACTCATTAGATGAATTCCATAACCACTTTTTAATAAAGGTTCAGCTAGTTTTTCTAATTGTATAGCATCTATGAAACCCATTTTATAAGCGGCCTCTTCTATAGCGCCAATTTTTAAACCTTGTCGCTCTTCAATAACTTGTACAAATTGTCCAGCTTGCATTAAAGAATTGAAAGTTCCTGTATCTAACCAAGCAGTCCCTCTATCTAAAATACTTACTTGTAATTTACCTTGTTTTAAATATTCTTTATTGACATCTGTAATTTCTAATTCACCTCGATGACTTGGTTTAATGTTTGCTGCAATATCAAGAACTGAATTATCGTAAAAATAAATTCCAGGAACCGCATAATTTGATTTAGGATGAGTTGGTTTCTCTTCTATAGATAACACTTTACCGTTTTTGTCAAAATCTACGACACCATATCTTTCTGGATCATGAACATGATAAGCATAAACAATTCCTCCATTTGGATTGTTATTTGCTTGTAATAACTCTGCTAAACCTGTTCCATAAAAAATATTATCTCCTAGAATTAATGCAACTTTATCGTTACCTACAAACTCTTTTCCTATGATAAAAGCTTCTGCTAATCCATTTGGGTTCTCCTGTACAGCATATTCAAATCTGCATCCAAGTTTTTTACCATCACCCAATAATTGTTGAAACAAAGGTAAGTCGTGAGGTGTAGATATAATTAATATTTCATTTATTCCAGCCCACATTAAAGTTGACAATGGGTAATAAATCATAGGCTTATCGTAAATAGGCATTAATTGCTTACTTACTGCTAATGTTAATGGGTGTAAACGCGTGCCAGAACCTCCAGCTAATATTATTCCTTTCATTTTTCTATGTTAGAACTTTAAACTTTTCTAAATACCAATCAACTGTTTTTAAAATGCCTGTTTCAAAATTTTCATCAGCTTTCCAGCCTAAATTATTTTCGATTTTTGAAGCATCAATTGCATATCGCATGTCATGACCTGGTCTATCTTTTACAAACGTAATTAAATCTTGGTATTTACCCTCTTTTAGTGGAACCTTAGTGTTTAAAATTTCACAAATTGTGTCTACAATATACAAGTTATTACGTTCATTTCTTCCTCCAATATTATATGTTTCTCCTGATATACCAGTCTTAAATGCTAATTCAATGCCTTTACAATGATCTAGAACATATAACCAATCTCTAACATTTTTTCCATCACCATAAATAGGAATGTTTTCACATGCAATAGCTTTACGAATGATTGTTGGAATCAGTTTTTCGTTATGCTGTTTTGGTCCGTAATTGTTAGAGCAATTTGTAGTGACCACATTCATGCCGTAAGTGTGAAAATAACTACGCACAATCATGTCTGAACCTGCTTTTGAGGCAGAATAAGGGCTGTTGGGCGCATAAGCAGTAGTTTCTTCAAATAAACCAGTTTCTCCTAACGTACCATAAACCTCATCGGTAGAAACATGATGAAAACGAGCATTTTTAAATGATTCATTATAATCGTTTGGGCCATTCATCCAAAGTTTTCTTGCAGTATCTAATAGATTAAATGTTCCTAATACATTAGTTCTAATAAATGCTTCTGGACCTGAAATAGAATTGTCTACATGACTTTCTGCTGCAAAATGTATCACATCGTGGAATTGATATTTTGTAAAAAGTTCTTCAATAAAACTTCTGTTGCAAATGTCTCCCTTTACAAAAGTATACCTTTCGTTGTTTTCAATTTCTTTTAAATTATTTAAATCTCCTGCATATGTAAGGAGATCTAAATTTACTAAATGATAATGTGGATTATTTTCAATAAAATAAGGAATAAAGTTTGAACCTATAAATCCTGCTCCACCCGTCAATAGTACATATTTCATATTATAAATTTCTTTTTTTTGACTGATTTTTGACAAAATTTTTAAAGAATATTCTGAGGATAAATAGCACAAAAAATAATAGCGGCATGAACAGCTTCATTTTACCATTTAACCCTTTATTGTTTTTAATATTGATTGTAGATGAAACAGCCTTAATGGTAGAGTCATAATTAATTAGATTAATTCTATGTCCGCCTTGTTCGCTAATTAAAGCGTCTTTAGTTTTAATAATTTCATTAATTTGATTGTTCTCATTGTAATAAATCAAATTTTGACTTTTTTGATTATTAACTGTTGATTTTTTGAAATTTTCTATTAATCCGTTTATTTGTGAAATTGTGCTATCGTTTGAAATCATTTTTAATTTAACATTATTAACATACTCTTTTTGAATAGTCTTATAATATTCTGAATTATTTAAATAATTTAAAATTGGATTTGATGTAGCGTCTAAAGTGGTTTCTTCTGTAGTTGAAAATTTAATGAGATGATAAGGATAATTTTTACTCGTTAGGTCGTCTTCTATGATTTTTTCTAAATCACCATCTTCTGCCATTAAACGAATTAATTCGAAATTTTTGTCATTATTTTGGATAAACTTATAAACATCTGTGATAGGCTCGATTTTAATAGCGCCTAATTTTTTAATGTTCTTTATTCCTATTGAACTTAAATACGACGTATCATTCTCTATTCGTTTTGAGGCCAATAAACCTACCTTAGAATACAAATAATCTGTACTCCCAAAATTTGGTATTACTATAATTTCATGATTATATGAATCATTGTTCTCATCTATTAAAAAACCAGTAACTCCACCAATGACCAATAAAACAATCAGAATTAAAAAATTTCTCTTAAAAAATAAAAACATATCAAAAATAGAATCAACTCCTTTTTGAAAAAATGCACTTATTTTACTAAAAACCTGACCTAAGTCTATTTCTTGATCTTGAGAATTTGAACTCATAATTATTGTTTTGCGTTGAAAATTTGTTCTAATATTTTAATTGTAATTAAATAAGTAGGTTTTACTCCTGTTGTTCCTAAACCTCCTGAGGCTAAAGTACTTCCTGTTTCTAAAGGGTTGTCTGAAGCATAATAAGCATAACGTACCTTTACATTTGGATTAATACTTTTTCTAATCTTTGAAGCGGATTGAATTGCTTTCTGATAATATGCCCCTTCCATTTCTAAACCTATAGCTTTCCAGGTTGATTCATGGAAAAACTTTAATAGATCTCTATTTTGTAATGATGTTCCTAAAACAGTAACCATTGGTCCTGCAAAAACCGGCATGTCATTTCCTTCGAACATTTCTGCTGTTAGCTCGTTTTCAAAAGGATAATTGTCTGCTGTTCCTTCATTTATGTGTGCACATGGAATCATTATATCTCCTTTTCCTCCCTCAAGAATTCCAGCTTTACCCATTATCGAAACAGATTCAACATTAATAAATGTTTTGTCTTTTCCTTTTTTATATGGTTTTAAAAGCTCATCAATGGTCTCGTAAGCTTGTTCTCCAAAAGCATAATCCATTACAATTAAAACGGGTTTTTCACCATTAATTTGCGCTTTTGGAAAAGCTGATTTTTTTAAATCTATTTTTGCAGTATCAAAAATTTGAACATCAATATTGGTTCCTGAAGTATCTGGTAAAAACACCATTCCTTGTTGCATGGCAACGACTTCTACTTTTTTACGCAAATCGTTGTTTGAAGAACTACTTAAATCTTCATAAATAACATAATCAGACTTTCCTTTGTATTTAGATTCTAAAACGGGTTTAGCAAAGATAGAATTCATTACACTATGCATATTTGCACTTATAACATGAATTGGTCTTTGTAATAAATTATTTTTTTCTAAAACTTCTTTGATGTTATTTGCCCAAATTTCTCCATAAATATGGTGCCCTAAGCGCTCTCTAAGAATAGGACTAAAAGTAATAGTACGTTTGTTATTATCTACTACTTCTTCAATAGCTAGTTTTCCTAACCAATATACAATATGTAAAAAACGCTCTGGTGCATCTGCTGTAGCAAAATCTGGGTAAATACTTTGTACTTCTGCAAATGTTCTTCCTAAAATATTAGCGGCATGAGAAATTGCTTTTTCTCTTTCCACTAAAGTAAGTTTTTTAGTATTTAAAACTGTTTCTTCTAATTTTTGCCAATCGCGAGATACTTTTCCTTCTTCATCGATTAAAACGCGATCTTTAATTTTATGTGATTCAATAAAAATAAATGTTAAATGCGTTAAAATATCATAGATATCTGAACGACCACGTGTAATTTCAATATTCATTTGTTCATCGTCAATACGATAACAATTTCTTCTTCTTTTTGGAGGAACAATTGCTTTAAAATGCGAATTAGAATAACCTTCATCCGAGGTTAAATTAATATATCTACATTGTTCGATACCAATAGGTAATCGTTCAATTACATATAATAATCCGCTTAATTCTACTTTTTCTTCGGCGATACTACCATAAATTTCTGGTCGAAGCGATAATAAAGCTTCCCTTAAAGTTTCTCCTGATACACCCATTGGTTTATAAAAACCTCTGTTAAATAAATGTCTCATGGTAATGTACAGTCGTTCAATAGCTGCTGACGACTCTTGCGCTCTAGAACGCGAAATGTTTTTAATTTCTTTCATTTATATTATTTATATCTAACCAACAAAGGTAAGATTTTTTATTATTAGTTAGTAAGGATTAGATTTATAGCAGGTTCATTGATGCTTATTTGCTCTAGTGGATCTTCATTGTTAATGAGTTTATTCCATTTTCCACCTGAAAAAACAAAATAAAAATCACGATCTACATTATTGTACAAAACATAAGGCTGATAACCTTTTGGTGTTCTATTATCTGATATTAGTAGTTTTTCATAGGCTACAAATATTCCGTTTGTTGGCATGGTTAAATTAAACTCTGAAACATCAAATTTATGTTTTATAACTCCTTTTTTTATAGTTACTATAAAATCTTTATTCAGTAATTCATAACCTGGATTTCCTAATGAATCAACACTAAAAAAACGAATTTTTACAGAAGAACTATCAATTCTACAATCGGTAAAAATGGTGACTTTTTTTATGAATTTTAGTTTCTTGTATTTTGAATCATAAGGAAAGTATTTTGCTTCCACTTTTGGACCGTTATCAAAAGCTTGCATAAGGGTTTGGTCTACATTTCCGATTTCTAAATATTTTGATTGTTTTTTCATTAAAACAACCACATCGTTAAGTTCATAAAGTTTAGGCGTAAGCTCAATATTCATGAATTCGGCTTGTTTTAAAGTCTGTGTTTCATATCCTAAAACAGAGATGATTAATTTTTTATCTTTTTCCTTAACGTTAATAGAAAATGTTCCGTCTATTTCAGTAGTAGTTCCAATGTTTACGTTTTCAACCCAAATGTTTACGAAAGGAATAGGTTCACCAGTACTGTTATCTTTAACAATTCCTTTTACCTGAGCAGAAAGGGAAAGTGTGGTAATTAATAAAATCAAACTCAAAAATCTTTTCTCTTTCATCTTTTTTCTATTCTCTTTCTAATTTATCAGCAATAGTTCTATTATCACTTAATCTTGGTAATTTATTTTGACCACCAAGTTTGCCAATCGATTTCATATACTCTTGAAAACCGTTCTTAATTACTTTAGTAATAACAAGTGTTCTTAAAACTTTACCTACGATTAAATCGTCATAATAAATGTTTTGCTTTCGCATAGCATTGTCTATTTGTAACGCAAATTCTTCTAAATTATTAGGCTCGTTTTCAAACTCAATAAACCATTCATGATAAGGTAAGCCTGAAGTTGGATTAATTTGTGGTGCAACAGTAAATTCGTTTATTCTTACATCTGTGTTTTCTGTTGCTTCTTGTAAAGCACTTTCTACTTCTTTTGCAATGACATGTTCTCCAAAAGCCGATATAAAATGTTTTATTCGCCCTGAAACAATTATTCTGTAAGGTTTTAAAGAAGTAAATTGAACGGTATCGCCAATGTTATACGCCCAAAGTCCTGCATTGGTAGAAATGATTAAAACATAATTTACATTAAGTTCAACTTCACCAATAGTAAGTCGTTTTGGGTTTTCAGTATAAAACTCATCTGCTTTTATAAATTCGTAAAAAATTCCCGAATTCAACAACAACAACATTCCTTTTTCTTTTTGGGAATCTTGGTAAGCAAAAAACCCTTCTGAAGCCGGAAAAAGTTCAATAGAATCTACTTTTCTTCCTAATAAATTTTCAAACTTAGCTCTGTAAGGTTCGAAATTAACGCCGCCATAAATGAATAAATTAAAGTTTTTGAAAATTTCGCCAACTGGCTTATTTGCTTTTTCTTTTAATTTTTCAAAATACATTTGTACCCAAGAAGGAATTCCGGAAATAACCGCCATGTCTTCATGAATAGTTTCTTCAACAATTGCATTTACTTTAGTTTCCCAATCTTCAATACAATTGGTTTCCCAACTTGGCATTCGGTTTTTTTGTAAATATTTAGGAACAAAATGTGCTACAATTCCGGAAAGTCGGCCTAACTGAATTCCGTTTTTTTCTTCTAAAACAGGACTTCCTTGTAAGAATATCATTTTTCCATTTACAAAATCAGCTTTCCCTGTTTCATGAATGTAACTCAAAATAGCATTTCTAGCAGCTTGTATGTGAAAAGGCATTGATTCTTTTGTAAGCGGAATGTATTTAGCACCTGAAGTGGTTCCAGATGTTTTGGCAAAATATAAAGGTTTTCCTTTCCAAAGTATATTTTCTTCGCCTTTTACAACTCTATCAACATAAGGTTTCAGTTGTTCATAATCGCGAATAGGAACTTGTTTTACAAATTCTTGAAACGTTTTTATATTTGCAAAATCATGGTCTTTACCAAACTGTGTCTCCTTTGCACTTGTCAATAACTCTTTAAAAACTTTCTCTTGAGCAATAACTGGATTGGTTGCCCATTTTTGGGTAAGAGTATGTATTCTTTTCGCAAATAATTTTGCTGCAAAAGCTTTTAAAGTCATAGGTTATTCAAAATTTATGAATTGTGTTGGGTCAATTGGGAAACCATCTTTCCAAAGTTCAAAGTGTACGTTTGTACTTGTACTATTTGATGTTGAATTTCCTGCTAAAGCAATTACCTCTCCCGAGCGAACAGCGTCTCCTTGGTTTTTGGTTAAAGAAGCAGCATTTTTATAAACTGATAATATTACATCTTGGTGTCTTATGATGATAACATATCCGTTAGAAGGAGTCCAATCTGCAAAAACGATAGTTCCGTTTGCAATAGCTTTAATTGGGGTATTATTTGCTACTGCTATTTTTACAGCTAAATGTTTGTTTGTGGGGTTAAATTTTTCAATAATTGGCCCTTGAACAGGTGGAAACAATACAAAATTAACTTTTGGTTTTGCCGACTCAAAAACATTGTATTTGTCTTCATTTTGTGACTGTTCTTTTAATTGAATTTCAGCTTCTGAAGCCGAAGTTTTAGAAACATCTAATTTTGCCCTTTCGGCAGCAATTAATGAATCTTTACTTAATTTAGCATATTCAACATCACCGGTTAATATTTTCTTAATTGATGAAATATAAAAATCATTTAGTTTAACTGCATTTTCTAAAGAATCGGACTTAATTGCTAAGTTTAAAGCGTCTTTTTTTAATTTGGTAGAGGCGTATCCTGGAATATATTCTCTTAAAGGAGTAAAGGCAATAATATAAGTTGTAATTCCAATTAGAAAAATTGAAGAGAGCATTACAACCACAAAAACATTCATTAAGTTTAGCTTTAATGAAAATGTTTCTTCAAAAGTATCTTCATTTAAAACAATCAATCTTCTCTTGTTTAAGAGTTTTCGATAGATTTTTCTGAAAAATAGTTTCCTTTTTAGGTTTTTTGTTGACATTTAAGCTATAATATTGTTTCTACAAATATAGCAATAACAATGTGTTTTTGTGTTTAGGGATATAATAATTCGTTAAAAAATATAAGATTGTGATTTTCTTTTTATCTTTGTAGTATAATTTTTGAAATCATGAATGCATTAGCAATATTTTTAGGTGTGATTGGAGCACCACAGGTTATATTAATTATCGTTATTGTTTTATTACTTTTTGGTGGTAAAAAAATTCCAGAATTAATGAAAGGTCTTGGTGGTGGGGTTAAGGAATTTAAAAACGCAATGAAAGACGAAGAACAAAAAGTTACAAAAAAAGAAGACGAAGAAACTAAAGAATAGTTTTCTTTTGTAAACATATAAATCCCAAATTCTAAATTGAATTTGGGATTTTTTTATTTTCTATAAAATCATTGAAAGTTGAATACGTTTTCTAGATTCGTCGACCTCAACCACTTTTACTTGAACATGTTGGTGTAATTTTACTACTTCATTCACATCTGAAACATAACCTTCTTTAAGTTGGGAAATGTGTACTAAACCACTTTCTTTAATTCCAATATCTACAAAGCAACCAAAAGCGGTAATATTATTTACAATTCCTGGTAAAATCATTCCGGTTTTTAAATCCTTCATAGAACGAACATTGGCATCAAATTCAAAAACTTTAGCTGATTTTCTTGGGTCTAAACCTGGTTTTTCAAGTTCTTTTAAAATATCGTTTAAACCTAAAATTCCTATTTCTTCTGAAACATATTTTTCAGGTTGAATCTTACTTATCATTTCTTTATTAGCAATCAATTCGTTCACCGAAACTTTTAAATCTTTTGCCATTTTTTCGACAATTTTATACGCTTCTGGATGAACGGCTGAATTATCTAAAGGATTTTTTCCGTCTTTAATTCGAATAAAAGCCGCGGCTTGTTGGAATGCTTTTTCGCCTAATCGCGGTACTTTTTTAATTTGCTTTCGGTCTTCAAATGGTCCGTTTTCAGAACGATAATTCACAATGTTTTCTGCCATTTTTTCGCCAATTCCAGAAACGTAACTCAATAAAGATTTACTCGCTGTATTAATATTAACTCCAACAGAATTTACACAACGCACTACAACTGTATCTAATTCTTCTTTTAATTTATTTTGGTCTACATCGTGCTGGTACTGCCCTACTCCAATGGATTTTGCGTCAATTTTTACTAATTCGGCCAAAGGATCTGAGAGACGTCTTCCGATAGAAACTGCTCCACGAACGGTTACATCGTAACTTGGGAATTCATCTCTTGCAATTTTAGAAGCAGAGTAAACCGAAGCACCAGCTTCTGAAACTACAAATACTTGAACGGGCTTGTCAAACGCAATTTTCTTTATAAAAAATTCGGTTTCGCGACTAGCGGTTCCATTTCCAATAGAAATAGCTTCAATACCGTAAGCGTTCACCATAGAGCGGATTTTTTTCATTGCCATGGCGCTTTCGTTTTGTGGCGCATGCGGATAAATAGTTTCGTTGTATAGTAAATCGCCTTTTTCGTCTAAACAAACTATTTTACAACCGCTTTTATAACCTGGATCGATAGCTAAAATTCGTTTTTCGCCTAATGGCGGTGCTAATAAAAGTTGACCTAAATTTCCAGCGAAAACATCTATTGCTTTTGCATCGGCTTTTGTTTTCGCTTCTTGTAAGGTTTCGTTAGAAATAGCTGGCTCTAATAAACGTTTATAACTGTCTTTTATGGCTAATTCTATATGCGAAGCACAATCTGATTTTTTGTTTTTTATAATATTTTCTTCAATGAAAGCAATTGCTTCTTCTTTATCAATTTCCACTTTAAATTTGATGAAACCTTCATTTTCTGCTCTAAGAATGGCCAATAATCGATGTGATGGTGCTTTTGAAATAGGTTCTGACCAATCAAAATATTGTATAAATTTTTGCGCTCCTTCATCGTCTTTTTTAGCTTTTACCACTTTCGTAGTAATTTCCGCTTGACGCTGAAACATTCTTCTTAAACTCTTACGAATGTAGATGTTTTCATTAATCCATTCGGCAACGATGTCTCTTGCACCTTGCAAAGCTTCATCTTCATTTACAACTTTTTCATTCAAGTATTTTGAAGCCAAAAACTCAACATCGTCAGCATTTTGTGCCATGATAATTTTTGCTAATGGTTCTAATCCGTTTTCTCGAGCTGTATCTGCTTTTGTTTTGCGCGTTTTTTTATACGGTAAATAAAAGTCTTCTAATTCTTGTAAGTCGAAACTGTTTTCAATTTTAGATTTAAACTCTGGTGAAAGTGTATTTTGCTCTTCAATTGATTTTAGAATGCTTTCTTTTCGTTTTAAAATTTCATCATATTGTTTGGAAAGCTTGGCAATATTTTCAATTTGAACCTCATCTAAATTACCTGTTTGGTCTTTTCGGTAACGCGAAATAAAAGGAATCGTACAATCTTCTGAAAGTAATTGTAAAGTAGCATGTATGTTTTTATCAGAAGTGGCAACTTCTTTTTTTATGAATTGTATGTTTGTCATGATGAATTTAAACTATAAGTAGATTAAAGTGCTAAAATACTATCTTTGGGTAAAACTCTAAACTTTTGAAATCAATATTAATTTATTTTATTCTTATAAGCGCTTTTACTTTCCTTTGTTTTGGTTATGACAAACAATTGGCAAGAAAAAACAAATGGCGTATTCCTGAACGAACTCTTTTCTTTTTAGTTTTAGTTGGCGGAACAATTGGTGGTTTAGGAGCTATGCAAGTTTTTAGACACAAGACTAATAAAACCTCTTTTATGTTAGTCGTTTATGGTATTTTAATTCTTCAATTGGTATTACTTTATTTTGGAATGGATTTCTTGAAAAGTTTTGCCTAAATTTTCAATTACATCCGTTATTAACATACTTTCTTCACTTTGCGATTGAAGTGTAATATCTGCAGCTAATCCGTGAAGATAAACCCCTAAAATACTAGCATGTATTGGTTCGTAACCTTGAGCTAGAAGGGCTAAAATAATTCCTGTTAATGCATCGCCTGAGCCTCCTTTTGCTAATCCAGGGTTTCCAGTTGAGTTTTCAAAACAAGTTGTACCATTGGTAATAAAAGTTTTGTGTCCTTTTAATACAATAATACAATTCAATTCTTTTGCCTTGTCTTTTGCTGTTTTTCTTCTTTCTTCATCTATATTTTGGTTTCCAAAAAGTCTATCAAACTCTTTTAGATGTGGTGTTAAAATTGAGTTTTTAGGCAATTGAATCAGCCAATCTTGATTTTTTGCCAATATGTTTAAAGCATCAGCATCAATAACTATTGGATATTTTGTTTTTAAAAGTGTTGAATAAAGTAATTTCTGTGCTGCAGCATCTTGTTCTAATCCGGGTCCTATTGCAAGGCTATTATATTTTGAAAAATCTATTTGTTCTTCTCTAAAATGAAGCATTGCTTCTGGAATTGAGCTGTACATTGAACTTCGTTCTTCTTTAGGAATAGAAACCATTAATAAACCACAACCGCTTCTTAAACATGCTCTTGAAGCAATAATTGCCGCACCCATTTTTTGTTCGCTTCCTGCAATAAGAAAAGCGTGACCAAAATTGCCTTTATGGGAATTTGATAGTCTTTTTTTTAAAATTTTCTTGATGTAATCAATTTTTAATTTTTCCATGATTATGAATTAAAAATCGTTTTCGTCGTATTTAAAGTTACGTTTCATAAAGTTTAAAGCAACTTCTACAATTTCTCCCATAGATTCTGCTTTTTTAAATTCTAAATCAAGAGTATAGTCATAAATTTCTTCTCTAAGTTGTTCGATGTGTTCTATAGGAGCTAATCTAGTTAACTTCATTGCTTTTAATAAATCTTCAAAACGTGTTTCAGAATCTAATAATCTTTTTACTAAAATAGATCTTTCTTCATTTTGGTATTGTTCAATTGCGTTTTGATTTAATTTATCTTGAACTAATTTACTATACAAGAAGTTTTCTTTAAAAAGAAAAGGTTTATATAATTTAAAACTACCTTCATAACATTGTTGATCAAAATCAATAGCTCTAATTTTAAAAACCAATTGGTCAAAATCATAAATAGGAATAACTACAAAGTTATAAGAACGCATATCTCCTAATAAACCAATCATACAACGTTCGTTGAATTTTACAAATTCTTTAGCAATTTGTGTTTTCTCAGTTTCTGAACATGATTTTAAGTTTTTTTCTAAAAAAACATCTCCAGGAATTCCTACAATATGTTCCTCAATAAGAGTGTCTTTAAAAACTAAATAATTAATTCTATTTGGTGATAATATATGTTCTAATTCTAATCCAAATATTCTGGATGCATCGGCTTTTTTTATGTAAAAATGGGTGTAATTATCATTTAAAATATTTCTGACTTTTATTCTAAATGGTTGTGAATTTCCAAACGTACAAAAGTCAATTTCATCAACACTTAAAAATTCAAAACTGCTTTCATTTCCATCAGAATGTAATAGGGTATATATTTTTTTCAAACTCTTATCAATGTCGTTTTTTTCAAACTCATTATAATAAACCCTTACCCATAAACTATCTTCTCCATTTTTATCAAAAACAGATACTGAACCTTGAAAACGTAATAAATCATCGTAAAAAACATTTGTTTTTGTTACGCGTTTATATTTTTCCAAATACAATTTTAATAGTGGGTTTATTTTATAAAGATTCTTCTTTAGTTGTGGCTTATTATCATCCATTTATATAAAATTATTACGTAAAAATACGTTAATCTTGAACGATATAGTCTTTTGGATCTTCTTTTTTAAATTCAGGTTGAATATTAATGTGGTTAATTCCGAATTTTTCCAGAAGTAAGTCTTCAATTTGATGCAGTACAATATTAAACTCACTCATTTTTATATCTTCAGAACAATCTAAATGTGCTTCTAAGTGAAGTTCTTCTTCGTTCAAGTGCCAAACATGTATGTGATGTAGTTTGTTTACACCTTTAATTTTATGTACCTCTTTAATTAATTCTTTTAAATTAATTTCTTCTGGTGTAAAAAGCATAAGCATTTTAGTCGCTTTTTTTAATAAGTCAATTCCAACTACTATTAAATATATAGCTATTAATAAAGTCATTACACTGTCTATCCAATAAATTTGATAAAAAAGCATTAATAAACCTCCTACTAAAACCGCTACAGAGGCCAACATATCAGTTAATAAATGTAAATAAGCCGATTTCATATTTAAATTTTTATCAGCATCTTTTTTTAATAAAAGAACAGAAAAACCATTTACTACAATACCTAATAAAGCCAACCAAATGACCAATTCAGATTCTATTTCGTGTGGATGAATTAATCGCTCAATTGCACCATAAATCAATATAAAAGCAACTATTATTAAGGTTGATGCATTTACAAAAGCTGCAATTAATTCGGCTCTTTTTAACCCAAAAGTTTGGTCTAAAGAAGCTTTTTTACGAGATAATTTATGGGCAACATAACTGAATACTAATGACAATACATCGGAAAAATTATGAAGTGCGTCTGAAAGTAAAGCTAAACTTCCTGAAATAATTCCACCAATTACTTGAGCCAAAGTTATAACCACATTAAGTAGTATAGAAAAAAGTAAATTTTTTCCTTGAACTTGATGGTTGTGATTATGGTTGTGACCCATTTTTTTTAGATTAATTAGGTTAACAATCTAAGTTTTTAAATTGTTATGTTGTATTATTTACAAGCAATTTTATTTACTCTATTTGCGTGTCTTCCACCTTCAAATTTTGTGTTTAAAAAAATTTCAACCATAGCAACGGCTTGAGGAATTGAAGTATAACGTGCAGGTATGCTTATAACATTTGCATCGTTATGTTGGCGCGCCAATTCTGCAATTTCTTTAGTCCAACATAAAGCCGCACGAATGTCTTGGTGTTTATTAGCGGTCATTGCAATTCCATTTCCAGATCCACAAATAACAATTCCTAAATCGGCATTTTTTATTTGTACATCATACGCCACCGCATGTCCAAAATCGGGGTAATCAACGCTTTCAAAAGTATCGGTTCCGTGATTAAGAATTGTATGTCCTTCGTCTTCTAAAAATTGAACAATTGCTTTTTTATAGTCTGGACCTGCATGGTCGTTTCCAATAGAAATTTTCATAATGTTAATGTTGTTGTTAGTAGTTTATAACAAAATTAAGTAATATCATTTTAAAAGAAGGTTTAAGTTTGTTTTTTATTATAATTCTTAATTTAAAAAATTATTATTAAAACATAACTACTTACAAATCAGTATTTTAATAACTAATAATTTACATTGTTAATTAAAAAGTGTAAAGTGTTGAAAATCAGTTAATGTTAATTTAACATAGTTTGTTAATAACTAAATATAGAAAATAAGAAGTTTTTTTACTTTCATAAATAAATTTTTATAAACAAAAATTAGAATGAATAAAACATAAAAACTTTTTGAATTTTATTGCAAAGTTATCAGCTTTATTAAATGGGTTATTAACAAGATATCTATTTGTTACTTTTCTACAAAACATATAAAAAAATGAAATGAACAGTTGTTAATAACTAAAAAGTAAAAAAAGTTTAGAAGATAAAAATCAGTAGTTTAAGAAAAAAACACGTTGTTAATAGTTTTGTATAACTAAGTAAAAGTTAAAAATTACTCTAAAAAATAAAAAGTTTTAGCAACTATTAACAAGCTATAATAACCATCTTTTTTTTTAAATTTAATTAAATCTTTTTTTGTTGTATTTAATATATGTTGAAAACTTTTAATTTCCAATTTCGTTATATTTAGGTTAATTCTGAATTCTAATTTCTGAATTCTAATTTCTTATTCGTAACTTTCAACTTTAATTATAAAATGATACATGAGTAAGAAACCAAAAAAATTTGGAAAAAAAGTAAAAGATTTCACTGCACAAATATTTAAAATCCTTTCAAAAGATCCTTCAAAGTCTTTTAACTACAAGCAAATTGCTGCTTCATTAGAACTTAATGATACTAAAAGTAGAAACGAAATCATCCGCGATTTAAAACTTTTAAAAGCACAAGACAAAATTCACGAAACAGAAATAGGAAAATATCAAGTAATTTCTAAAGCAGAATATTACGAAGGATATTTAGATATGACGTCACGTAAAACTGGTTATTTTGTTTGCGATGAACTAGAAGATGATGTTTTTGTACCCAAACAAAATTTAAATCACGCTTTAGATAAAGATAAAGTAAGAGTATATATTTATAACCGTAGAAGTTCTCGTAAACCTGAAGCCGAAGTCTTAGAAATTTTAGAAAGAGCTAAAACAGATTTTGTTGGTGTAATTGATATTCAAAAAAACTTTGCTTTTGTAACCACTACAAATGCTAAAATGTATACCGATATTTTTATTCCAAAAAATAATTTAGGCGATGCAGAAAATGGCGATGTAGTTTTAGTAGAAATGGAAGATTGGCCTAAAAAAGCCGATTCTCCTTTTGGAAAAGTAATAAAAGTACTTGGAAAACCAGGAGAACACAATACCGAAATTCACGCTATTTTAGCAGAATACGGTTTACCATATGATTTCCCTATAGAAGTAGAAGCTTATGCTAATAAAATAGATACTTCTATAACTGCAGAAGAAATTGCTAAACGTAGAGATATGCGCGATGTTTTAACATTTACCATAGATCCAAAAGATGCAAAAGATTTTGATGACGCTTTATCGTTCCAAGTTTTAGATAACGGAAATTATGAAATAGGAATTCATATTGCTGATGTTTCGCATTATTTACAAGAAGGAACTATTTTAGATGATGAAGCGTATAATAGAGCAACTTCTGTTTATTTAGTAGATAGAGTGGTTCCAATGTTACCAGAAGTACTTTCAAATTTTGCTTGTTCACTACGTCCACACGAAGAAAAATATACGTTTTCAGCTGTTTTTCAATTGAATAATAAAGCAGAAATTGTAGATTCTTGGTTTGGTAGAACAGTAATATATTCTGATCAACGTTTTGCTTATGAAGAAGCACAGCAAATAATAGAAACAAAAGAAGATATTATTCCAGCTGAAATTTCAATTACTGGTGAAGCATATAAAGTTCCAAAACCTATAGTTGATGCTACATTAAAATTAGATGAATTAGCTAAAATTCTTCGTTCGAAACGAATGAAAAACGGAGCTATTTCTTTTGATAAAGTAGAAGTAAAATTCAACTTAAATGAAGAGGCTGAACCAATTGGAGTTTATTTTAAAGTTTCTAAAGATGCTAATCATCTTATCGAAGAGTTCATGCTTTTAGCGAATAGAAAAGTAGCTGAATTTATTGGTAAACAAAAGAAAACGTTTATTTATAGAGTACATGATGAACCTAATGATGATAAACTTTTTGGTTTACAAAATTTAATTTCAAAATTTGGCTATAAGTTAGATTTACGAAATAAAAAAGATATTTCTAAATCGTTAAACCAACTAATGCAAGATGTTAACGGTAAAAAAGAGCAAAATTTAATTGATACACTTGCAATAAGAACCATGAGTAAAGCAAGTTATTCTACCGAAAATATTGGTCATTACGGATTAGCTTTTGATTACTACAGTCATTTTACATCACCTATTAGACGTTATCCGGATGTTATGGTGCATCGATTACTTCAATATTATTTAGACGGCGGAAAAAGCGCTGATGAAGAAGTATATGAAGAAAAATGTAATCATTCTTCAAACATGGAAGGTTTAGCTACACATGCCGAAAGAGATTCTATTAAATACATGCAAGTTAAATACATGCAAGATCATAAAGATGAAGAATTTTTAGGTGTAATTTCTGGAGTTACCGAATGGGGAATTTATGTAGAAATCATTGAAAATAAATGCGAAGGAATGTGTCGTATTCGTGAAATTAGAGACGATTATTATACGTTTGACGATAAACAATATGCTCTTGTAGGTGAAGTTTCTAAAAATATTTTACAATTAGGAGACGAAGTGTACGTTAAAGTTAAAAATGCTGATTTAGTTAAAAAACAATTAGACTTTTCATATTTAAGAAAGAAAGAGTAATTAGTAAAAAGGGATTAGTAATTAGTCATTGTTTGTGGTTAATTATTTTTCACACAATCTTGTCATTTTGAACTTGTTTCAGAATCTTATTTAAATTTAAAAAATGAAAGCATTAGATTTAATAAAAAAGAATATATCAGTTTTTAATTTAACTAGTTTTATGTTATTTTTTTATTCAATATACTTATTCATTTTATTAAAAGAAGGTGAAAGTTTTTATTATGCAGTTGTTTCTATAATTATAGCATTATTATTATTATCATTATTTCTTTTATTTTTAGATAAAATTTTAAATAAATATATATAAGAGATAGGTTATTTAAAAACATTTTAGAATTTATTATTTTAATTATTATTACGCTTATTATTTATAAATATTTATAACATAATGAAAAATATTGTATTTACCTTATTGTTAATCAGTTCAGTAGCTTTTTCTCAAGTAGAAAAAAAGTTGGGTGAGTTTAATAAAGTAACTTCATTTGATAAAATTGATGTTACTTTAGTTCAAGGAACTGAAAACAAAATTATCCTTCATGGAGCCAGTGCTAATGAAGTTGAAATTGTAAATAAAAACGGAGAATTAAAAATAAAAATGCCTTTAACTAAAATGTTAAGTGGTGATAATATTTCTGCAACTGTTTATTTTACAAAATTAGATGCTGTTGAAGCAAATGAAGGAAGTAGAATTGCAACAAAAGATGCAATTTCAGCTATTAGTTTTGATATTATTTGTAAAGAAGGTTCTGAAGTTAAATTACTTAATTTAAAAGCAGATAAATTACAAGTAAGAACAACTCAAGGAAGTATTGTTACAGTTCAAGGAAAAGTAAAAAACCAAGATATTTTATCAAATTCTGGCGGAAAATACGACGGTCAAGATTGTATTACCGAACAAACTGTTGTTACTGTTAACGCTGGTGGAATAGCTAATGTTCATGCAACAGATTTAGTTGACGCTAAAACAAGAGCGGGTGGAGAAATAAAAATTTACGGGAAACCTAAACAAATTAACCAGAAAACCATTGCAGGTGGTAGTATAATTCAAGTTAAGTAAATTATTTTTTTTAACTTCGTCTTTCAAACAAATTAAATAATATCTTTTAATGCTGCATGATGTTTTAACAGCAATTCCATTAGGAATTTTATTAGCTTTTACAATAGGACCAGTTTTTTTTGTACTATTAGAAACTAGTATTACAAAAGGGTTTAGAGCAGCAATGGTTTTTGATATTGGTGTTATTTGTGGTGATTTAGTTTTTATTTTAATTGCTTACTTTAGTACTAATCAGCTTTTAGAAAAATTAAAAGACGATCCAAGTTTATTTTTTATTGGAGGTGTAATTATGTTAAGTTATGGTATTATCTCTTTTATTAAACAAAAACGAACCTATAAAGGTCAAGTAGAAGTAGATGTTAAAGAAGATATAAATCAACCTAATAACTATTTAAACCTTTTTTTTAAAGGCTTTTTATTAAATTTTATTAATATTGGTGTTCTCGCTTTTTGGATGATGATTATCATCTCATTTGGTCCTAAATTAAATTTAGAAGCTGATAGAATTATAATATTTATAGCTACTATTTTATTAGTTTATTTAATCATAGATAGTATTAAAATTGTAATTGCTAAACAATTAAAAAGTAAATTAACTCCTTATATCATTTATAAAATTAAGAGCGTAATAAGTGTAATTATTATCATCTTTGGAGTTTTTTTAATGATTCAAGGTTTTTTCCCCAACGAGAAAAAAATGATAGAAAAGAAATTAGAATTACTTAAAAAATAAAAAAGAGCTACATTATGTAGCTCTTTTTATTTTGAGGCATCGTCCGGATTCGAACCGGAGTAGACGGTTTTGCAGACCGGTGCCTAGCCGCTCGGCCACGACGCCCTTATGTGAGGCAAATATACTAAAAAGTTTAAAAAACTAAAGTTTAAAAGTAAATTATTACAAAAAGATAAAATATTTTTTATCTACTTTCCTTCATTTTAATCGTAACCATTTCAACATCACCACCAATAGGAGGATTTATTTTGGAAACTGCTACTTTTATAAAGTTTACTGTTTTACTTTCTTTAAATACCTTATCAATAATACGTTTTGCAACATGTTCTAGTAAATGAGAACGAATTGCCATTTCCGTTACAACTATTTTATTTAATAAAACATAATCAACCGTATCATGTAAATTGTCTGACTGAGCAGATAATTTCAAGTCCGTTTTTACTTCTAAATCTACTCTATAATCACTTCCTATTTTTCCTTCTTCAACCAAGCAACCATGATAGGAAAAGGTACGAATATTTTTTAATTTTATAGTTCCCATATTATCAGCATTCAACCAATTTTTAAATTTTCAAATTGATTAATTAAACTTATCTTTGTCAAAATTAATAATTCTTATGTCAACTGAAGAGAAATCATTGAATTTTATAGAACAAATCATTGAAGAAGATTTAAAAAATGGTTTGTCAAAAGATAAATTACGTTTCCGTTTTCCGCCTGAACCAAATGGTTATTTACATGTAGGTCATGCAAGTGCTATTTGTTTAAATTTCGGACTTGGAAATGATTATAACGCACCTGTAAACTTACGTTTTGATGATACAAACCCATCAAAAGAAGAACAAGAATTTGTAGACGCTATTAAACGCGATGTAGAATGGCTTGGTTTTAAATGGGATAAAGAATGCTATGCATCAGATTATTTCCAACAATTATACGATTGGGCAGTTGAATTAATCAAAAAAGATAAAGCCTATGTAGATAGTATTTCTGCTGAAGAAATGGCTACTCTAAAAGGAACTCCAACTCAAAAAGGAACTGATTCTCCTTATAGAAATCGTTCTATTGAAGAGAATTTAGATTTATTTGAACGTATGAAAAATGGTGAGTTTGAAAAAGGAGCTCATGTATTACGTGCCAAAATAAGTATGGGAGCAACCAATATGTTAATGCGCGATCCTATTATTTATAGAATAATGCATGCACATCATCATAGAACAGGAAACGATTGGTGTATTTATCCAATGTACGATTGGGCACATGGTGAAAGCGATTATTTAGAACAAGTTTCACACTCTTTTTGTACACTTGAATTTTTACCGCATAGAGAATTATACGATTGGTTTTTAAATCAAATTTATGATGAATCTAAAGTAAGACCTAAACAACGCGAATTTGCTCGTAGAAACCTTTCTCATACTGTAGTTTCTAAAAGAAAATTAGCTCAATTAGTCGAAGAAAAACATGTTACAGGTTGGGATGATCCTCGTATGAGTACCATTTCAGGAATGCGAAGACGTGGAATTACAGCAGCTGCAATTCGTAAGTTTGCCGATACAATTGGTATTGCTAAAAGAGACAATTTAATAGATGTTTCTTTATTGGATTTCTGTATTCGTGAAGATTTAAACAAAGTTGCACCTCGAGTAATGGCTGTTTTAAATCCGGTTAAGTTAATTATTACTAATTATCCTGAAGGACAAGAAGAATGGTTAGAAGCAGAAAATAACCCGGAAGATGAAGTAATGACATACCGTCAATTGCCATTTTCAAGAGAATTATATATCGAAAGAGAAGACTTCCAAGAAGAAGCGCATAAGAAATTTTTTAGATTGACTTTAGGAACTGAAGTTCGTTTAAAAAATGCTTATTTCATTAAAGGTGAATCAGTTGTAAAAGATGCAGATGGAAATATTACTGAAATTCATTGTACGTATGATGTAGATACAAAATCTGGAAGTGGCACTGAAGCAAGCCAAAGAAAAGTAAAAGGAACGATTCATTGGGTTTCGGTAAAACATGCTGTTGAAGCTGAAGTTCGTGTTTATGATAGATTATTTACAAATGAATACCCAGATGGAAATAAAGAGGTAGATTTTAAAGAATTTATCAATCCAAATTCTCTAGAAGTAATTATAGGTTATGTTGAACCAAGTCTACAAAGTGCAAAAGAATTAGATCATTTCCAATTTCAACGTTTAGGATATTATTGTGTAGATAGAGATTCTTCTGCTCAGAAATTAGTTTTCAATAAAACAGTTGGATTAAGAGATACTTGGGCAAAAATTTCAGTAAAATAATTATTTTTTCAAATGAAAAAAGTTTACTTATTATCTTTGATCTTATTATCAGCTTCTTGTTTTGCACAAGATAGTTTAAGTGTTAAAAAGTCAATTTATGGATTTCAAGTTGGTTTTTTAGGAGTTTGGGCCCATAATGAAGCTAGAATTTCTAATAAAATCGCATTGAGAACAGAATTGGGATTTGATTTTGGAATTACTCAAAATAATTTTAATGATAAAAATAATTTTATTTTAATTCCATCTGTTAGAGTAGAGCCAAGATGGTATTATAATCTAACTAAAAGAAGTGATAAAGGAAAAAGCATAAATAAAAACAGCGGAAATTTTCTTGCATTAAATACAACTTGGAATCCAGATTTTTTCTTTATTTCTAACGAAAATAAAGACAATCTTAATGTTATTTCCTTAGTAGCTATTGTTCCTAAATGGGGTATAAAAAGAACATATGGTTCTCATTTTACTTTCGAAACCGGAATTGGTTTGGGTTATGTGTTTTATCTTGAAGAATACAATAATGAAACAGGAACTGTTGGTTTAGATTTACATTTAAGATTAGGATATACTTTTTAAAGTAATAATTAAATAATATCTATAAACCTATAAGAAAAAGTCTTATGGGTTTTTTTATTGATAAATCTTATTTAACTATAATTATTCATTAGAATTTTATATTATTATAAAAAACTATTGATTAATTTTTTTTAATAAATTTTATCTTTTAAAAACAACTTTCATAATTTATCCAGGTTCTATTTTTAAAAAAAGGTAATATGATTTTATGTCTTGGTAAATAAAGTTGTCATAAAAAGCTTTATTCGAGGTTTCGTTTAAAAAACACCATAAAGTTTGTTTTCTAACCCTGATGGAAGAGAAAATCTTGTTATTGCGAAATAAAATTTGCTTTTTTTGATTGCTTCGTTTCTTGTAATGACAAATTGAAACGAACAGCAGGAATTACATTTAAAAATTACGCTTACGTTTGGTTACAAAAAAACCACCAATTAAAAAATTGATGGCTTTAAGATTTATTTGTTGGTTAAGAAATATTATTCTTCATTTTCTGGTTCTACTTCTGTGCTTCCGCCAAAAATATCTTTTTTACCAGTCCCTTTTCTTTTATTACTGTTTGCTTTTTTCATAGCTTCACCAACTTGATTACTTGCTGTAAAACTAGCTACCATGTTATTCAACATTTCACTACCTGCTTGTGGTGAATTTGGTAATAAAATTAAGTTAGAATTAGTATCTGCACCAATTGCTTGTAACGTATCGTAATGTTGAGTAACTACAATTAAAGCCGAAGCTTCTTGCGAGTTAATACCTACTCTATTCAATACATCAACAGATTCTACAAGTCCACGAGCAATTTCTCTACGTTGGTCAGCAATACCTTGTCCTTGTAATCTTTTGCTTTCTGCTTCTGCTTTCGCTTTTGCTACAATTCTAATTCTTCCTGCTTCTGCTTCATATTCTGCAGCTGTTTTTTCACGGTCAGCAGCATTAATACGGTTCATTGCATTTTTAACTTGAATATCTGGGTCAATATCTGTAATTAAGGTATTGATGATATCGTAACCGTAAGTAGACATTGCTTCGTTTAATTCACGTTTTACCGCAACAGCAATGTCGTCTTTTCTTTCGAAAACATCATCTAATTTTAATTTTGGAACTTCGGCACGAACAACATCAAATACATAAGAAGTAATTTGATCGTGCGGATATTCTAATTTATAGAAAGCTTCGTATACTTTTTCTTGTAAAACTTTAAATTGTACAGAAACTTTTAGTTTAACGAACACGTTATCTTTTGTTTTTGTTTCAATGATAACATCTAATTGTTGAATTCTTAGGTTTACTTTTCCAGCAATTCTATCTACCACCGGAATTTTTAATTGTAAACCAGATGTTCTTGTGCTTGCATATTTTCCAAAGCGTTCAATAATAGCAGCCGTTTGTTGTTTTACAGTGAAAAAGGATGCAAAAAGTAAAAATAATCCTAAAACTAAAATAATAGGTAAAAACATAATGTAAGTTTAATTGGTTATGTTTATTATACGCTTTTTTAAGAGAAAAGTTACATCTTTTAAATAATAAACTTACTTTTGCCACCCAAATAGAACATTATGAACAAAATTTTAGCAGTAGTAATCACTTTAATAACATTTTCAGTAAATGCACAAAGAGGTTATAAAGACAGTAACAGAATAGGAATTGGAGCGGGTTTAACCCAAATGGATATATATACTGATAATTTAACGGTTACTCCAGGAAACGGTTGGATTGGTGGATTTAGTGTAAGAGGAAACTACTATAACAACTGGCAAATGAGTTTTGGTATGTTTTTCACCGATAGTAATTTTTCTGTTCCTACTTTAGGTACATCTGGAATTGAAGACTTAAACGTAAAACTTTCTGCGGTTCAAATTTATATTGTACCAAGTTATGTGTTGGTTGAAGATCATGTTAATTTAGAATTTGGACCTGTTTTACAAGTAAATGGAAAACTTGGTGTAGATAACGATAAAGAAACAAATGTTTTATTAGATCATCCTACATTAATTGCTAAAGATATTTTAGACGTTTCTAAGTTTAATGCTAATATTTACGTAGGTATAAATGCTGGAACTAAAAATTTTAGAGCAAGAATTGGTTACCAATATGGATTAACAAACATGTTTGGAAACCTAAACAGTAAAGACAACATTAAAGCAACTGGAGATAAGTTTAAAGGTAATTTAGGTTTAATCAGCGGACAATTAACTATTTATTTGTAATAGATTATTAGATTTAGAGAATCAAAAAACCCTGCATTTGCAGGGTTTTCTTTTTTTTATATTGTTACTATCGCTTTTTCAATTCGCTTAACACTTTCTTCTTTTCCAATCATTTCAATGATATCAAACAAATGAGGTCCTTTTAAAGCGCCTACTAAACTTAAACGCAGTGGCTGCATTACTTTACCCATTCCTATTTCGTTTGTTGTCATCCACTCTTTTAAAAGCGTTTCAATGTTTAATGACGTAAAATCTTCTATTTTATTCAATTCAGTAATTACTTGTTGCATTAAAGCTGGCGTTTCTTCTTTCCAATTTTTAGCTGCTTTTTCATCGTAGCTTGTTGGCGCCACAAAAAAGTAATCGGCTAAATCATATAAATCCGTTACAAAGTTTGCTCTTTCTTTTACTAATCCAACTATTTTTGTCAAATCGAGCGCAGTCGAGATTTCTTTTTTATCTAATTCAACTTTAAATAAATCTGCTAATTCAGCATCTTCTTTTGTAATTAAATATTGATGGTTGAACCACTTATTTTTTTCAGGATCAAATTTCGCACCTGATTTATTTACTCTATTCAAATCAAATTTTGCAACTAATTCTTGTAGTGAAAATAATTCTTGCTCTGTTCCATCGTTCCAACCTAATAACGCTAAAAAGTTCACAACCGCTTCTGGGAAAAATCCGTTTTCTCTGTAACCCATTGATGTTCCTTCTTCTGTTTGCCACTCTAATGGAAATACTGGGAAACCTAATTTATCACCATCACGTTTAGAAAGTTTTCCGTTTCCAACTGGTTTTAATATTAAAGGTAAATGTGCAAATTCTGGCGCATCCCAACCAAAAGCTCTGTACAATAAAACATGTAAAGGCATTGATGGCAACCATTCTTCACCACGAATAACATGCGAAGTTTCCATTAAATGGTCGTCCACAATATTCGCTAAATGATAGGTTGGCATTCCGTCACTTTTAAACAAAACTTTATCGTCTAAAAGATTCGTATCAAACTTCACATCACCTCTAATAATGTCTTTTAATTCTAAAATTTCATTTGTAGGTGTTTTAAATCGCACTACATAATGTTCTCCTTTAGCAATTCTTTCCTCCACTTTTTCACGTGAAACCGTTAATGAATTATCTAATTGCTCTCTAATGGTATGGTTGTAAATAAACGTTTCTTTGTTTGATTCTTTCTCTTTTCGTAAAGCATCCAAAGCTTCTGGTGTATCAAATGCGTAATATGCCCAACCTGAATTTATCAGTTGCTCTGCATATTGCTTGTACATTTCTTTTCGCTCACTTTGTTTGTAAGGTCCAAATTTTTCATTCTTTCCTATCGTTTCATCAGGAGCAATTCCTAACCATTCTAAAGCTTCAAAAATATAAGCCTCAGCGCCTGGAACAAAACGCGTTTGATCGGTATCTTCTATTCGTAAATAAAAAGTTCCGTTATTTTTCTTAGCAAATAAGTAATTGAATAAAGCAGTTCTTACACCACCTATATGTAAAGGTCCTGTTGGACTTGGAGCAAATCGTACTCTTACTGGTTTTGACATTTTTCTTGAAATTTGATGCAAAGATACAATTTGATGTATTGTTTTGCTAATCACTATTTACTTTTGACTAATTACTTTTTATATCGTATTTTTATCAGTTATTAACAGGTTATCGACATTTTGGAAGCTAAAAACGAAATTTACAACAAGCTAGAAGACTTTATTAAGAAGTTTTACTATAACGAACTTATAAAAGGAAGTATTCTTTTTTCAGGAATAGGTTTGTTGTATTTTATTGCTACCCTTTTAGCTGAGCATTTTCTTTGGCTTTCAACGTTTGGTAGAAGTTTGCTTTTCGGAATTTTTATATTATTCGAATTGTTTTTGCTTTTCCGATTTATTCTTTTTCCGATTTTTAAATTGGTTAAACTTCAAAAAGGATTAAATTATGTGGAAGCATCGCAAATTATTGGAACACATTTTACCGAAGTAAAAGACAAACTTTTAAATTTCCTTCAGTTATCGAATCAAGATAATCCATCAGAATTATTATTAGCTTCGATAGATCAAAAAGCAAATACTTTACAACCGATTCCTTTTTCTAACGCCATTAGCTATTCGAAGAATAAAAAGTTTCTTCCTTATTTAATTGCACCAATTGTTTTAATTTTCTTTTTTATTTTTTCGGGAAATTTAAATGTTTTATCAAGTAGTTTTGATCGTGTGGTTCATTTTACGAAACAATATGAAGCTCCTGCTCCATTTAATTTTGTGTTGTTGAATAAAGAGTTGAATGTAAAACAAAATCAGAATTATACCTTACAAGTTTCAACTGTTGGTAAAGTTGCTCCCGAAAACATAAGTGTTATTATTAATGATGCTTCGTATTTTTTAGAAGAAGTTAAACCGGGTTTGTTTCAATATACGTTTGAAAATGTAAATAAAAGCATTTCTTTTTTCTTAGAGGCAAATGATGTTACTTCTCAAAATTATACGTTGAATGTTGTAGATGTCCCAACGATTCAATCGTTTAAAATGATTTTGAATTTTCCAAAATATTTAAATCGTAAACAAGAAATCGTAAGCGGACTTGGAAATGCTATTGTTCCAGAAGGTACTGTTATAAATTGGCAAATTGAAACGGTTTCTACCAATCGTATTGATTTTATTACACAGGAAATTGCTTCTTTTGTAAAGAAAGAAAACACTTTTTCGTTGCAACTAAAAATCAATTCCAATTTAGATTACGCAATTGTTACTTCAAACAAAACCATTAAAAATCACGAAAAATTTGAGTATCAAATTACAGTAAGTAAAGATCAGTTTCCAACCATTACAACCCAACTTGCTCCTGACTCTTTAAAATTGAAAAGTAAAGTTATTGTGGGTCAAGTAGCAGATGATTTTGGTTTAACCAAATTATATGTTGTGTATTACCCAAAAGGAAATGCTTCTCAATCCAAAAAAGTTTTTTTACCTATAAAAAACGGAACTGTTGATCAATTTATCTATAGTTTTCCAAATGGTTTATCACTTGAGAATGGTTTAGAATATGAATATTACTTCGAAGTGTTTGATAATGATGCTGTTAATGGTTTAAAATGTTCTAAATCAAGTGTTTATTTACATTATGAACTTACTAATTCGCAAAAAGAAGACAAACAACTAAAAGAACAACAAGAAAACATCAATAGTCTTGAAAAATCACTTAAAAATCAAGACAAGCAATTTTCTGAATTGGATAAGTTGGAGAAATTGAACAAAGAAAAATCTCAACTTGACTTTAAAGACCAAAAGAAAATTGATCAGTTTTTGGAGAAACAAAAACAACAAGATCAAATGATGAAAGAGTTTTCGAAAAACCTTTCGAAAAACTTGGAAGAATTTAAATCTACCGATAAAGAAAAAGAAGAGTTGATTCGTCGTTTAGAGGAAACACAAAAGCAATCTGAAAAGAATGAAAAACTTTTAAAAGAATTAGAAGAGCTTTCAAAAAAATTACAAAAAGACGAGTTGTTTGAAAAGGCTGATAAGTTAAAACAGAATAGTAAAAGCCAATCTTCGAATTTAGAACAATTGGTAGAGCTTACCAAACGTTTTTATGTTGAAAGGAAAGCAGAACAAATTGCTGATAAATTAAATGAATTAGCTAAAAAAGAAAATATACTTTCTGAAGACAAACAAAATAACACATCTGAAAAACAAGCTGAAATTAATAAAGAGTTTAAAGAATTGTCAAAAGAATTAGAAGAATTAAACAAACAAAACGAAGATTTAAAAAGCCCACTTGAAATTCCTGATACAAAATCGGAAGAAAAATCAGTTGAAGAAGATTTAAATAAAGCGAAAGAAAAATTAGATAATAAAAATCAAGATGGTGCAAAACCAAAACAGAAATCGGCTGCTAAGAAAATGGAAGAAATGAGTCAGTCTATGACTGCTTCTATGCAAGGTGGTGAAATGGAACAAATGGAAGAAGATGCAAAAGCATTGCGCCAAATTTTAGATAATTTATTAACTTTTTCGTTTGATGAAGAAATATTAATTACAACTACCAAAGAAACTCAATCTCGTTCTTTACAGTTCAACCGAATATTAAAAAAACAACAAGAATTGAAGAATCAGTTCAAACATATCGATGATAGTTTGTTTGCAGTTTCATTGCGTAATCCTATGATAAGTGAAATTGTTCTAAATGAAATTGGAGAAATCCATTATAATTTAGACAAAACACTTGAAACTTTAGCGGATAATAATATTCAAAAAGGTGCTTCTCACCAACAATATGTTTTGTCTTCTGCTAATAAATTGGCTGATTTTTTAAGCAATGTTCAAAACCAAATGCAGATGCAAATGTCAGGTCAAGGACAAGGTAAGCCTAAAAAAGGAAAAGGAAGTGGAATGCAACTTCCTGATATTATTAAAAAACAAGAAGGTTTAGGTGAGAAAATGAAAGACGGAATGAAACCTGGTGATAAAGAAGGTAAAGGAAAAAAACCTGGAGAAAAAGGAAAAGAGGGAGAGTCAGGTAAAGGTTCAGAAGAAGGCGAAGGTGGTTCAGAAGGTAATGCAGGCAAAGTGCTTGAGATTTTAAAAGAGCAACAACAACTTCGTGAAGCATTGCAAAACGAATTAAATAAACAAGGAATGTCTGGTGTGGGTCAAAGTGCTTTGGATAAAATGAAAGAGATTGAAAAGCAATTAATCAATAAAGGTTTTAAAAATGAAACGCTTCAAAAGATGCTCAATTTAAAACATGAATTATTGAAATTAGAAAAAGCAATTCAACAACAAGGAGAAGATACAAAGCGTAAATCAAATTCTAATAAAGATGATTTTAATGGAACTACTACTCTACTTTCTGATGAGTTAAAAGAATATTTAAATAGTATTGAAATTTTAAACAGACAAAGCCTACCTTTGCAACCAAATTTTAATAACAAAGTACAACACTATTTTAAGCACAATGATTAGTTTTAATTACGAAACCGATTTCGAATTACCAAATGAAGAAGTTTTTGAAAATTGGATTATTGATATTGTAGATTCTGAAGCCTCTGCTGTTGGTGAAATTAATTATGTTTTTTGTGATGATGATTATCTGCATAAAATTAATGTTGAGTATCTGAATCACGACACTTTAACAGATATTATAAGCTTCGATTATACAGTAGGAAATTTAATACAAGGAGATATTTTTATTTCAATTGAAAGAGTTAAGGATAATGCGAATGATTTTAATGTTTCTTTTGAAGAAGAATTGAAACGAGTTATGGCGCATGGTGTTTTACATTATTGTGGATATAAAGACAAAACAGATGCTGACGTTGAATTAATGCGTCAAAAAGAAGAAGAAAAAATTAAACTGTTCCACGTGGAACAGTAATTTTTAAATATTAATCTAATGTTTCACGTGGAACAATGAGTTTATTTCAAAACACATACGATGTAATAGTAGTTGGTGGTGGTCACGCTGGTTCCGAAGCGGCAGCTTCGGCGGCTAATTTAGGTTGTTCTACCCTATTGGTTACAATGAATATACAGAACATTGCGCAAATGTCTTGTAATCCTGCTATGGGAGGAATTGCAAAAGGGCAAATTGTTAGAGAGATTGATGCGCTTGGGGGTTATTCTGGAATTGTTTCGGATGCTTCAGCAATTCAATTTAAAATGTTGAACAAATCGAAAGGCCCTGCAATGTGGTCTCCAAGAGTTCAAAGCGACAGAATGAAGTTTGCTGAGGAATGGAGAATGATGTTGGAAGGAACCCCAAATTTAGACTTTTACCAAGAAATGGTTTCTGGTCTTTTAACTGAGAATGGAAAAGTTGTGGGTGTAAAAACATCCTTGGGACAAGTTATAAAAGCAAAAACCGTAGTCCTAACCAACGGTACTTTCTTAAATGGTTTAATCCACATTGGTGACAAACAATTTGGTGGAGGTCGTGCTGGTGAAGGTGCTTCTTTTGGAATTACAGAAGACTTAGTAAATTTAGGTTTTAAATCAGGTAGAATGAAAACAGGAACTCCTCCTCGTGTTGATGGTCGTTCCTTAGATTTTTCTAAAATGATTGAACAATCGGGTGACGCTGTACCTGAGAAGTTTTCTTATTTAGAAAGTTCAAAACCACTTACTGAACAACGTTCATGTTGGATGACGTATACTTCTCCAGAAGTACATGATTTACTTCGTGAAGGTTTTGATCGTAGTCCAATGTTTAATGGTAGAATAAAAAGTATTGGTCCAAGATATTGTCCTTCTATTGAAGATAAAATTAATCGTTTTGCAGATAAAGACAGACATCAATTATTTATAGAACCAGAAGGTTGGAAAACTTGTGAAATGTATGTGAATGGTTTTTCTACATCTTTACCAGAAGAAGTTCAGTTTAAAGCAATGCGGTCTGTAGCTGGTTTTGAAAAAGTAAAATTCTTCAGACCTGGTTATGCAATTGAATACGATTATTTTCCTCCTACGCAACTGAAGCATACTTTAGAAACAAAGTTAGTTGATGGATTATTTTTTGCAGGACAAATTAATGGTACGACTGGTTATGAAGAAGCAGCTTCTCAAGGTTTAATGGCAGGTATTAATGCGGCTTTAAAAGTTCAAGAAAAAGAACCATTTGTTTTAAAACGTAATGAAGCTTATATAGGTGTTTTGATTGATGATTTAATTACTAAAGGTACAGAAGAACCATATCGTATGTTTACATCTCGTGCTGAATATAGAACGTTACTTCGTCAAGATAATGCTGATTTTAGATTAACACCAAAAGGACATGCTTTAGGCCTTGCTTCTGATGAGCGTTTAATTCGTATGGATAAGAAGCTTTCTCAATCATCTGAAATGGTAAACTTTTTTAGAGAAACAAGTATTAAACCAGAAGAAGCAAATCCGGTTTTAGAAGTAAAAGGATCTTCACCAATGACTCAACCTGATAAAATGTTTAAAGTACTTTCTCGTCCTCAAATTGATTTGGACGATTTTCTTAAGTTTAAAAAAGTGGCAGCTTATGTTGAGGAAAGAAATTTAGATAGAGAAGTAATTGAACAAGCAGAAATTCAAGTGAAGTATTCTGGTTATATTGAAAAAGAGAAAAATCATGCGGATAAATTGAATCGTTTAGAAGATGCAATTATTCCAGACAATTTTGATTTCGATAAAATTAAATCCATTTCAATTGAAGCAAAACAAAAGTTGAATAAAATTAGACCTAAAACTATTGCCCAAGCTTCTCGTATAAGTGGTGTTTCACCAAGTGATATTTCGGTTTTATTAATTTATATGGGACGTTAAGATGCAAGAAGAAAGAGAAAAGATAGTACAAGCAGTCTTTTGTCTTTCTTCTATTCTCTGTAAATGTTTCACGTGAAACAATCTCGCTAAGCACTACTCTACTTATTCTTTTAAAAATAATTTAAAGTGAATTTTACAAATAGCACTACATATATAAAAGTTTCAGATCATTCGGTTTCAAAAGAACCGTTTGATTTGCTTTTTAATGAGGAATATGAAATTTTAAAAACAACTCCTCAACCTAGCCTAGAAAAACTTCCTTCGTACTATGAAAGCGAAGATTATATTTCACACACCGATTCAAAAAGAACCTTGTTTGAAAAAGCCTATCATTTTGTAAAAGCAAATGCTTTAAAAAACAAAGTCAATTTAATTTCTAAATTAATTCCGCAAAAAGGAACTGTTTTAGATATTGGATCTGGAACAGGCGATTTTTTAATGACAGCTAAAAATAAAGGTTGGGAAATAAAAGGAATTGAACCAAATTCAAAAGCGAAACAAATTGCTATTTCTAAAGGAGTTGTTTTTGAAGAGGCTTTAGAGAACATTGCTGACAATTCAATAGATGTAATAACCATGTGGCATGTTTTAGAACACGTACCTAATTTGGACGAACAGTTTACCCAATTGAAAAGAATTATAAACCCAAATGGATATATTGTAATTGCGGTTCCAAATTATAAATCGTTTGATGCAAAATATTATAAATCATTTTGGGCGGCTTACGATGTGCCAAGACATTTATGGCATTTTTCAAAAACCAGTATTCAAAAACTTTCTTTAGATTTTGATTTACAATTAGAAAAAGTAAAACCCATGTGGTTTGATAGTTTTTATGTAAGCTTACTTTCTGAAAAATATAAAACTGGTAAAATGAATTTCGTTAAAGGATTTTTAATAGGTTTTGCTTCAAATGTTGTTGGATTATTCAAAAAAGAGTTCTCATCACACATTTACATCATAAAAAACAAGTAAAAATCATTTTAAAGCTGTTTTTTAAACCTTTCTTTGGTTTGAAAACATAAATTATTACCAAATTTTAGAAAGTGTCTTAAATAGGCTTTTATTTAACCTGATTTTTATAATCAAAAACAATCAAAAATTATTTAATCAATAAATATTATCTATAAGTGTAATTTTATTGAAAACTTTATAACTAATTACTATTTTTACCAAAATTTAAATTAAAAAATGAAAAGAGCCTTATTAATTTTAGGAATTGCATTTGCAATGATTTCTTGTAACAAGAACGAACAAAAAACGGAAAACTTTAAAACAGCATATATCGATACTGCCGAATTATTGAAAGAATATGAGAAGTTTAAAGTTGAAGACGAAAAGTTTAAAGTGAAATCTGAAGAAATGGGTCGTCCATTAGAATCAAAATTCAGAGCTTTTGAAAATGAAGCAAAAAACTTTCAAACAAATGCAAGAGTAAAAGGTCAAGCTTGGGCGCAACAAAAAGGTGCTGAATTACAACAAAGAGAGCAACAATTAGGAATTGAGCAAAACGCTTTAATTCAACAATTACAGGTTGAAGGTGCTCAATTAAGAGATTCAATCATTAAAGAAGTAAAACAATACATCAAAGACTACGGTAAAAAAGAAGGATACGATTATATCTATGGTACTGGTGATGCTGCTACTGTTTTATATGCTAAAGATGCTTATGATATCACTAAAGAAGTTATTGAAAAATTAAACAATGATTATTCTTCAAAATCAGGTACTGAAGCTAAAAAAGTGGAAGCTACTAAAGAAGAAGAAGAGAAAAAATAATTTTCTTTTATAACATATAAAAATCCAGCAAAAAGCTGGATTTTTTTTTGAAACCAATTCTCTATATTTGCAGAGTAAACTATACGCCTTATGGAATTTTTATCTGCCGAAGCGAATTATACTCTCCGATTTATTAATCAAACCAATAAATCCATCTTTCTAACAGGTAAAGCGGGAACCGGAAAAACCACTTTACTAAAAGAAATCATTGCTACAACGCACAAAAACACTGTCGTTGTTGCTCCTACAGGAATAGCAGCTTTAAACGCTGGAGGTGTTACTATACATTCTATGTTTCAACTTCCTTTTGCTGCTTTTATTCCTGATAATAAGCAAGTTGCACAATTTTCGGGCGCCATAAAATTTGAAAATAGAGATACATTAGGTCGTCATTTTAAAATGAACGCTACCAAAAGATCTATCATTCGAAACATGGAATTACTTATTATTGATGAAGTTTCCATGCTAAGAGCCGATGTTTTAGACGCTATAGATTTCATGCTGAAGAAAGTGCGCCGCAACGAACGCGCTTTTGGCGGTGTACAAGTTTTATTTATAGGAGATTTACTACAATTGCCGCCAGTTGTTAAAAATGAAGAATGGCAAATGTTGCGTAATTATTACAACGGAATGTTCTTTTTTCATTCGCATATTATTCAGCAATATCCGCTATTATATATTGAGCTAGATAAAATTTTCCGTCAAACGGATACTGAATTTATTGATGTATTAAATAATTTACGTCACAATAAAATAACGACTTCAGATATTGCAATACTGAATCAATTTGTGCAACCTAATTTCGATTTAAAAAAGAACAAAGGATATATCACTTTAACGACTCACAATGCGAAAGCAGATGCAATAAATGCTCAATCCTTAGAAGATTTAAAAGAGAAAAAATTCACCTATTTACCAGAAGTGGTTGGCGATTTCCCTGATAAAATTTTTCCGCTCGATGAAAAATTACATTTAAAAGTGGGTGCTCAGGTGATGTTTGTGAAAAACGATCTTAATTTTGATAAGCAGTTTTACAACGGAAAAATGGGCGTTATAATATCGCTTTCAAGCAACGAAATTAGGGTTCATTTTCCAGAAGAGAACAAAACGATTGAGGTTGAACGTTACGAATGGCAAAATATTAAATACAAACTCAACGAAAACACCAAAGAAGTTGAAGAAGAAGTAATTGGAACTTTTGTCCACTACCCTATTAAATTGGCTTGGGCAATAACCGTTCATAAAAGTCAAGGTTTAACTTTTGACAAAGCTGCGCTCGATGTTTCACAAGTTTTTGCACCTGGACAAGCATATGTTGCTCTTTCGCGTTTACGTTCTTTAAAAGGGCTTATTTTACTCTCTCCGTTGAACATGAACGGCGTTTCTAGCGACGAAGATGTGTTGAGTTATGCTGAAAACAAAGCCTCTGAAGACATTTTGCAAGATGCATTGGTACATGAAACCAATACGTTCTTGCTTCATACTTTGCTTAAAACGTTCGATTTCAAAGAGTTAATACAAGAATGGCGCAACCACCAATTCAGTTATAAGGCGGAAGCACCAAAATCACCAAAATCAAAACACCTCAATTGGGCCAAACAACAATATGAAACGATTTCAAAAATAGAAGCGCCTTCGAGTAAATTTATGTCGCAATTGCATAAAATTTTCCACGTGGAAAAATTGGACGCTCCTTTTTTACAAGAACGATGTGAAGCCGCTTATGATTATTTTTTCAAAACCTTAGATCAAGTAGCGGAAGAATTATTGTTAAAGATTGAAGAAATAAAACGTACCAAAAAAGTAAAAGCGTTTTACGACGAATTAATGGTTTTAGAAGAAATGCAAATCAAAGCCATTTTACAATTGAAAAAGGCCAGATTACTGACACAAATCATTACCGAAGGAAAAGAAATTTCAAAGAAGAATTTGGTTTCAGATGATATGAATGTCTATAAAATTAATAAATTGGTTGCTGTTGCCGAACGTTTTAGAACCGAACACGCCACTTTAATGGAAGACGATGACGATGATGTTTCGTATTATGAAGATCCAAAAAAGAAAAAGAAAAAAGAACCCAAAAAAGCAACTGTTGAAATTACCTTAGAACTTTGGATGCAAGGGAACTCTATTTACGATATTGCGAAACAACGCAAGTTAACACCCTCTACTATTTTTAGTCATTTTACCAAATTAATTCAAATGGAAACAGTTGAGTTAGCTGACATTTTACCCGAAGATAAAATCATTGCTCTAGCTGCTGCTTTTAAAGATTTTAATGGAGAAAGTTTAGGCGAATTGAAAGAAAAACACGGCGATGCATTTTCTTGGGACGAGCTTCGTTTGTTTAAAGCGAGTTTGGGAAGTTAAAAAGGTATAATCCCTTTACGATAAATATCAATTTTATTAAATTCAATTACTTTATTAAATTCTTGATTCCAAATAGTAAAATCTACATTTTCTAAATATTCTTTAACTTCAGAAATTATATTTTCTTTTTTAATTTCGAATGAATTTTTTCTTGAAATAACAATATATAAAATATCAGAATTTAAATATTCATTAATTAAACCCACAAAAACCTTTTCATTTAAACTGTCTACAAAGTTTAAGTAAACCCACTCGCTTTCAGATGCTTCTGAAGGTTTAATCCATTCGATTTTATCTTTATATGTTTTGTCAGCTTCAAAAATAAGTCTAGATTCCATTTAATTTCTATTATAATTTTAGCATCAAGCGAGATTTAAATGACAAAGCATGCATAACAATTGCTATAAAAGATTGTTAGTTACCGTTATATAATTTACTCATAAGCAAACTATAACCATTCCAATTACATGTCATTTCAGTAATTGTATCCGTTTTCTTATCTTTTGTTATAGAATATGTCATTTGACCAGTACTTTCGCAAGTTCCTTTTCCTTTTAAAGCATATAACTCTGCTTCAAATTTTTTAATTGCTGTTCTCTCATCATTAGTTAGAATTCTCTTGGTATCTAAATAAGAATCAAGTAAATATTGGTTGTCAAGATAAGTAATTTGATAAAATGATTCCATTCTTGCAAGACAACCTCCCCAAGTTAAAAGCTTATATGATTCACCATTTTTTAAATTATTTATTGGAACGTACTTATAGTATTTTTCAAGAGGAAGTATATCAAATATGATTTTTGAACGATAAACCTCATTGTTTTTCAAATTTATACGCTTTTTAAAAGTGTCTTGTTTAATGTCACTATATTGTAGAATATATTGTCCAGTAGGTAAACTGTCAAAAACATATTTTTTACCAATTGTAATTCTATCGTTTATTTTTTTTTTGAATATTACCGAGTCTTTATTTGATAGTTTCAAAAAGCTATACTTGATTGGAAGACTATCTTTTACATTTGATTTAAAGAAAATAATTTCAATTTTATTGTGATGATTATTGCAACTTAATAAAGTTGATACTAAGAATATTAGTAATGTCTTTGTTATCGTATTTTTCATAATTGCAACTAACTAGTTTATAGTTGTAATAATTCCTAACTCAACATATAAACAGCTAAAACCGCAGGTACAAAATAAATTACAATAGTACGTGCACCATCGTAATCTTTAGCAATACGTTGTCCAAATAATAAAAAGATAAGTGTTAAACACGATAAGTTAGCACCATAAAGCGCCATTACTGTAGAATCTTTAGTCACTAAATTTATAATTCCAGAAATACACAATACACCAGAAATTATTTCTAATACTAAAATGATGAATAACGACATAGGCACTTGGTTGGCAAAAATAGTTCCTGCAAAATGCTCTTTAAGCCAAGAAACATTTCCTTTCCAGTCTTTTATTTTATCATATCCAGATTGTAAAAAAGTTACGGCAAGTAACAACAAAATTAAAATTGAAGCTGCGTGTGTCATAATTATTGTTTTTTATGAATTAATCGGGTTAGTTTTATCGATAAATCGGTTAAAATAATTTTACTATTTCCATTTCTTTCAATATGGTAAATAGCGGTTTCAAGTTCTTTAAAGATATCATTTATATTGCTTCCATCTACAAAAGGAGCAAATTTTTCTATATTAAAATTGGAAACAGTTGGTTCAAAAAACACCAATTCTTTCGCTTGGTAATTCGCCATTAAAGCCTGTCTGAAAAAGTAAATGCAATAATTTAAAAACTGCTTTTGCACTTCTCTACCTAAGCCCGCAATGTTTTCACTCCATTTTATTAAATCTAAAATAGCAGCAGCATTTCCTTTGGCTTTAAATGCACTTCGTATCCATTCAATAAACCATTCTTCAAACGGATATTCGTCGGCATCTTTTTTTAAGATATGCAATGCTTTATTGTAATTTCCTTCGCTTTGATGTGCAATTTTCAACGCTGCATTTTGATCGCAGTTTTCACGTGAAACCAAATTTTCAGCAATAACACTTTCGCTAATTCCTATAAAATCTAATACTTGGCAACGCGATATTATGGTTTGCAATAAATCGTCTAAATGTTCAGTTATTAAAATGAAAACCGTTTTGTTTGGCGGTTCTTCTAATAGTTTTAGCAACTTGTTTGAAGCGGCCGTATTCATTTTGTCGGCCATCCAAATGATCATTACTTTGTAACCGCCTTCGTATGCTTTTAAAGAAAGTGCTTTGTTAATTTCACTTGCTTCGTCTACTCCTATTTGACCTTGCTTTTTTTCAACTCCAATTTTCTTGTACCAATCAAATAAACTTCCGTACGGATTATCATGTAAAAATTCTCTCCAAGATGTTAAGAAATTTGCACTTACAGGGTGCTTTTTTACATCTTCATTAGTGGCAACCGGAAAAACAAAATGCAAATCGGGATGTGAAAAATGTTCGAACTTTAAATTACAAACTTCGTTTCCGCTTGTGTTTTCTTGGTCAATGTTTCCGCACAAAATATATTGTGCATACGCAATTGCCATAGATAACGTTCCGCTACCTTCCGGACCTACAAACAGTTGCGCATGTGGAATTCTTCCTGCAGTTGCACTTTTTGTCAAATGGTTTTTTATATGATCTTGTCCTAAAATGTCTTTAAAAAGCATAGCACAAACCTAATTGAAATAATTATTTTTCACTTCATAAAAGTAAAAAAATATTTTTTTAAAGAGTTGTCCCAATTGGTTTTTGATTATAATTTTCGTCAGTTCGAGTGATTTTCTTCCGGTTTGGGGAAGAAAATGGTATCGAGAACAAGAAAATTGATATTAAAAACGATTCTCGATACATTTTTTGTTCCGTTTTTCTACACAAAAAACACTCAAATTGACGTTTTTAGATAATTAAGTTCAACGAGTTAATTTAAATAGAAAGAAGTAGGACAACTTCTACAGAAAAAGAATTATAACAGTTTTTTATACCAATTTAAAACACAAAATTTTATATTTGCTTTCTTCAACCGAAAATTAACTTATGAAAACACTTAACGATTTTAATTTTAATAATAAAAAAGCAATAATTAGAGTAGATTTTAATGTGCCTTTAGATGAAGATTTTAAGGTTACAGACAATACTAGAATCGAAGCTGCTAAACCAACTATTGATAAAATTATTAACGAAGGCGGAAGTGTTATTTTAATGAGTCACCTTGGGAGACCAAAAGGTATTGAAGAGAAATATTCTTTAAAACACATTCTTGCTGAAACAGAAAAAGTTTTAGGAAGAAACGTAAAATTTGCTAATGATTGCATTGGAAATGAAGCAGTTGAATTAGCTGCAAATTTAAAAGTGGGTGAAGTTTTATTGCTAGAAAACTTACGTTTTTATGCAGAAGAAGAAAAAGGAGATGTTGCATTTGCAGAAAAACTAGCCAACTTAGGTGATATTTATGTTAACGATGCATTTGGAACCGCTCACAGAGCACATGCTTCAACAACTATTATTGCTCAGTTTTTTGGAGGTAAAAAATGTTTCGGAAATTTATTAGCCAAAGAAATTGAAAGTATTGAAAAAGTACTTAAAAATTCAGAAAAACCAGTAACTGCAATTCTTGGAGGTTCTAAAGTTTCTTCAAAAATCACGGTAATTGAAAACATTTTAGATAAAGTAAACCACATGATTATTGGCGGTGGAATGACTTTTACATTCATTAAAGCTTTAGGCGGAAAAATCGGAAATTCTATTTGTGAAGACGACAAATTAGAATTAGCCATTGAAATTCTTAAAAAAGCGAAAGAAAAAGGCGTTCAAATTCATTTGCCTGTAGATGTTGTAGCTGCAGATGCTTTTTCAAATGATGCAAATACGCAAGTGGTTGATGTAAAACAAATTCCAGACGGTTGGCAAGGTTTAGATTCTGGACCAAAATCGTTAGAAATTATAAAGCGCATAATTTTAGATTCAAAAACAATTCTTTGGAACGGTCCATTAGGTGTTTTTGAAATGGAATCTTTTGCAAACGGAACAATTTCTCTAGGAGATTATATTGCCGAATCTACTCAAAACGGAGCTTTTTCGCTTGTAGGCGGAGGAGACAGTGTTGCTGCAGTTAAGCAATTTGGTTTTGAACCAAAAATGAGTTATGTTTCAACTGGCGGAGGAGCTATGTTAGAAATGCTAGAAGGAAAAACTTTGCCAGGAATAGCGGCAATTTTAAATGATTAAATACTAAAATAAAAGTATTCTGTTTAGTGCCCCAAACTTAAAAAGAATAACATGAAAAAATTTAAAATAGTAACACTAACGCTTTTGTTGGCTTATTCTGTATTTGCACAAGAAAGCGCTCAAAGTGAAGTTTCATTAGCTTTACCTAAGGTTTCTTATATTGATTCTTTAAAAGCTACTTTTATTAATCACAGCACCAGTAATTGTATTGATCAACGTTGGTTAGAAGAGCTTTCAAACGATGATTTATACGAGGAAATGTTTTCAGACATCAATGAAGTTGATATAGATTCGGTCGTAGATTATGAATTATCGACTGATTTATTGAAAAGCAGGTTAAAAAAACTAAATGCAAAAACCCCTTTTGTTATTGATTACAATCCAGCATTAGAAAATGTAATTAAGTCCTATTTAAAAAACAGAAAAGCTAGTTTTGAACGTTTGATGGCAATTTCAGAATACTATTTCCCTATGTTTGAAGAGCATTTGTCAAAATATGATGTTCCATTAGAAATAAAATACTTAGCCATTGTAGAATCGGCATTAAACCCTAAAGCACGCTCAAGAGTTGGAGCAACAGGTTTATGGCAATTCATGTACCCAACGGGAAAACAATTTAATCTTGAAGTTACTTCTTATGTAGATGAACGTTATGATCCTCTTCAAGCCACAGAAGCTGCTTGTCAATATTTATCTAGTTTATATCAAATTTTTGGAGATTGGAGCTTGGTTTTAGCATCATATAATGCAGGGCCAGGAAATGTTTCTAAAGCAATTCGTCGTTCAGGTGGAAGTCAAAATTATTGGAACATTAGAAGAAACCTTCCACGTGAAACCGCAAATTATGTTCCTGCATTTTTAGCAACATTATACATTTACGAATTTCAAAAAGAGCACGGATTACAACCTAAAAAAGCGCCGGTTACTTATTTTGAAACCGACACAATAAAAGTAAGGAAACAACTTAGTTTTCAGCAAGTTTCTGATTTGTTAGATATTTCGGTAGAAGAAATTAAGTTTTTAAACCCAATTTATAAGTTAGACATTATTCCTTATAACGAAGATAAACCTCGTTTTTTAAGACTTCCAAAAAATAAGTTAGGTCTTTTTGTTTCTAATGAAGATAAAATTTATGCGTATGTAGATTATATCGACGCAAAGAAAGAACAACCAAGTTATGCCTCATCTACAAGAAGTGAATCAAGTTCTTCGAGTTCATCAAACTCAAGTGTTCAATATCATAAAATAAGACGTGGTGAAAGCCTTGGACTTATTGCCGATAAATACAAAGTTTCAATTAGTTCGTTAAGAAGTTGGAACCACATAAGAGGAAATAATATTCAGGCAGGAAAAACTTTAAAAATTTATTCATCTGCAAAAACTTCAAGTTCTTCATCTAGCAAGACTAGTAATAGTGGGACCTATACGGTTAAATCGGGCGACTCTTTGTATTCCATTTCAAAAAAGTTCCCAGGTGTTTCTGCAGATGATCTAAAAAAATGGAACGATATTAGTGGTAATAATATTAGACCAGGAATGAAATTAAAAGTAAAAGGTTAAAAAGAATAAATAATCATAATATGAAAAAGTTTTTTTTATTAATTGTAGGTGTTGTGTTTTTTGTTTCTTGTAAAGATTCAGAAGCAGAGAAAAAAGCGATTTTACCAGAGTCGAACGCAAAAATTAATAACGTTTCTATTATTATTGATGAAAGTTTATGGGCCGGAGAATTAGGAGATACCATTCGTAAAAAGTTTGCAGCTCCAGTTGACGGTTTACCTCAAGAAGAGCCATTGTTTACCTTGAATCAATATCCTTCTAAAATATTTGAAGGTTTTGTAAGAAAGAGTAGAAATATTGTAATAGTTCAAAAATCTAACAAAACAGGATACAGTCATCAAGTAAACCAATTTGCAAAACCACAACAAGTGTTTTATGTTTTTGGAAAAACGAATGAAGAAATTTTAACGATTTTAGAACAAAGATCAGCTGAAATAATTTCCAAAATTAAAGCGGGTGACATTATTGAAAACCAAGTTAGATTAAAGAAAGCCGCTGTTAGTGATGCAAAAGTGAGAAGCAAGTTTGGCGTTGGACTAACCATTGGTTTTGGATATAAATACGATATGGTTGAAGATAATTTCTTATGGATTAGAAAACAATTCAATAACGGCGCTAGTTATAATAGTGTTTTGGTTTATGCCGTTCCTTATGAAACTATTGAAAAAGATAATAATATTGTAAATAATATTACACAAATGCGCGACTCTATTGGAAAACAATTCATCCACGGAGTTTTACCAAATACTTGGATGATTACTGAGCCAGCGTATGCGCCTTATTTATTTGAAACAACAGTTGCCGGAAGAAAAACGTATTTAACAAAAGGAACTTGGGATTTAAAAAACGACTTCATGGCAGGACCTTTTGTAAACTATGCTATAAAAGACGAAAAAAACAACCGTTATTTAATTTTAGAAGGCTTTACGTTTCACCCTTCAAAATCTAAGAGGGATTTAGTTTTTGAATTAGAAGCTATCATACAATCGGTTAAATTTTTAAAATAGGTATTGGGTAATGGGTATTAGTTTTTTTCAACATTCATTACTCAACACTATTTACCCAAAACCTAACACCCATCAACCCACAAATGCTTACATTTAAAATAAAGCGATTTAACGAACTTTCTACTCAAGAGCTATACGAATTACTTCGGTTGCGTTCTGAAGTGTTTGTAGTAGAGCAAGATTGCGTATATCAAGATGTTGATGGCAAAGATCAAAAGGCTTTACATGTTTTAGGTTACTACGAAGGAAATTTAGCCGCTTATACACGTATTTTTGATAAAGGCTACTATTTTGATGAAGCTTCTATAGGTAGAGTGGTTGTGAGTCCGAAATACAGAGACAAGAAGTTTGGCCACGATTTAATGCGAGTTTCAATTGAAGCCGTTAAAGAACATTATAACGAAACAGCAATTACCATTTCGGCACAAGAATATTTAAAAAAGTTTTACGAAAGCCACGGTTTTGAACAAACCAGCGAAATGTACTTAGAAGACGATATCCCACATATTCAAATGAAGATGAAGTAACGTTTAGTATATGAAAAGTAGGCGGTTCCGTAGCACGAAACTTTCGGTTAAGCACCAATTTTGATGCGAGCCCAAAGCCTTGATTTTACCAATATTCCGCCTATTTTTTATATACATTGTTAGGCACAGTTTTTACTTTTCTTGAATGATTTTTTTGGTTACAATTATTACTTTATCCTCACCTGTGATAATATCTTCTACGGATTGAGTAACAAGGATATCAGGTTCTATGCCACCCAAAGGTCTATCACCAGAGAAAGTCCCAATTATAGGAAGGTCTATTTCTATCTGCGAATTAGGTAATCGCAAGAAAAACATAGTACCTCCGTTAAGTCCTTTCTGGCTACCTCCTGTGGTTTCGCCTATTAAAGTAGCCAACTTATTTTCCTTGGCTATCTCGGCAAAATAAAAAGTTGCCGAACTATTCGCTGCATTTATCAATAAATATGTATTTCCCTTAAATGCTCTGGAACTTGAATTTACAATAAGTGGTTCTTGCTTCTTAAATGTGTAAAACTCTGAATCAAATGGCTGTGTTATTTCTGTTAAATCAAAATAAGAGTTGTCCCAAGTAGTCAGATATGGCTTTAGTTCGTTAGATATTTTTTGGTAATGTACCATTTCATTTCTTTGAAATGGTTTGATAGGTGACGCTGTAAGGTGCTCTCCCAAGAATAACAATATTTCATCCTGTCCTCCTTCATTCCAACGTATATCTAAAATTAAATTTTCAGTTTTATTTTTCTTTATTTGCTTGAAAGCATTATCTAAAAAGTCCTTCCATTCAAAGGAAAGTTGAAACACATCAAAAGTTCCCAATTGTAGATAAGCTGTATTATTTTCCCAAAATTCAAGTTTCCACAGTTGGTCTGAGTTAGTTGGTCGGTTAGGATATTTTTTTGTCAGAGTGTTTGCTCTTTCCATTCTACTAACTACATTCACCATTAATTCTTCTGTACTTTCATTGTCTGGTCGTCTAATCGTCAACGAGTATTTTTCGTTTTTAGGTGGATACAAGAGTGGGAAATAACAATCAAACATTTCAAAATAATTACCCACGCCAAACGTATTGAGGTCTGCATAACGTTTAGCTTCATTTGCTCCATCAGCTTTTACAAGACTTGCGGTTTCTTGCAAAAATATCTTTGCTTGAACTCCGTCAACGGTTAAGATTTCTGTGCCTCGAGGTAAGTCTGAATCTTCAACAATACTTTCTGATACTATCATTTTTTGGTCTAAAACTCTGAAAGTAAATGGCAATTTGTCTTTTTGATTGAGTACCACCTCTTTTATAAAGCCATTTTGGTTGTAAGGGCTAGGAAAAGTATGACCGCATTGAATAGTCGAGGTTAATTTGGTAAAATTCAAAAACGCCTCTTGATAAGACAAAGGTTCAGAGAATACTTTTTGGAAATGGTCAAAAATTGAATCCATTTCCATTTTAGTTCTGTATCTGTAAAGCCCCGGATGAACTTCCAAAAGAGCCTTTTTAAGGATTTCAAAATCTTCGCTTAGTTTCTCAACATTTAGTTTGGGTAAGCGTCCTACATCTATATCGCCCAGTACATTCCAAACATCGTTTAGTTGAATTTCGCTTTCGTCCAGCAGTAAAAGTCTGTTTTGTCCTTCCAATTCCCAAACGGGCGTTTTATCTCCATAAACATATTTGTACTCTAATACCTCGTTTTCCTTATTCGGAAAGGTAAGCACTGCTTCAAAAATCCCGTTTTTATCTGAGTCTTGAAGAAAGTATGTTTTTTCCCAACTCAATGGACTTACACTACCTCTAATACCGATATTTTCAACATTTTTCAGTGAAGTTGCGTTTACACTAAACCTCACATTGGTATTTTCTTGTGCCAAAACGCACAGGCTGTTTGTTAAGACTAGAAATAAGATAAATACTCTTTTCATTGTCATTTTTGTTGGTTTGTAATTGTGCCTAACTATTGTATATCCGCTACTTTTCCTTAAATCTTAGTAATTACCAGCTCAACTCTACGGTCTAATAAAGGGCCTTTTCCTAGCGGTTGCGTGTTACCGTAGCCTTTATAAGTCATTCGTTTTTTGTTTATTTTTCTAAACCCTAAGTATTTAAAAACAGAGTATGCTCTATTAGTAGACAAGGCTCTTTTTTTAGTATCTCTGTCAATGGCTTCTTTATGGAAAGATGGTGTACAACAAACATGTCCTTGAATTTCAAATTCAATATTTTTATAACGATATAATAGTTTAGCAACGCGCTCTAATTCTTGTTTTGCTTTAAATGAAAGTTTACTGCTTCCCCTTTCAAATAAGAGCTTGTCTAGATATATTCTGTCTCCTACAACTGGGTTTTTAGGAATGGTACTATAAACTCCGGGAATTTTTAAATCTTCTACCTCTACAGGTTTGTAATTTACAACAACATCTACTCTTCTGTTTTTTGATCTAGCTTCTGGAATATTGGTTTCTAAATCTTCATCAATTAAGATTTTACCTTTACCTTCTAGAGTAATAATAATTTTACTTTTAATGCCTTTGCTTACTAATTTATCTTTAACTGTATTGGCTCTATTTGTAGACAATTCATAATTATAGGCATCTTTTCCTCTATCATCACAATAACCAAATATTTCAATGGTTTCTACGTTTGAGGTGTCAATTTTTTGTACAAACTTAACTACAGCATCTGCTTGTTCGTCTTTCAAGTTGAATTTGTCAAATTGAAAATAAATAGAGTGAACTTCTTCTTCTTGAGCGAAAGACACAAGAAAAAATAAACTAAATAAAAGGGCTAAAATTTTACGCATGCTATTTTTTTAATATTTTTTTATATTCGATTTCGTTATTTAAAATGCTTTTTGCTTTATTAATTTCTGAGTTGTTTAGGGTGTAATTTAAATATAAACCATCACGATACTGAAAACGTATGATGAGTTCATCATATAACAATTTAAGAATTTCTTTTTTATGAGTAATAATTTCTTCATTCATGCTTTTTTCAATTGCAGTTTGTAAAAGAGCATATTCTTTAGAAATTCCAGATTCTATTTTTTCTTTTTTAGCTGTTTCTAAAACCTTTTTTAGTGCCAAGCTGGTTTCTGTGGCGAAATTATATTTGTCTTGCTTTAAAAACTGCTTAAACGCATTAAAATCGGCTTCGCTTATGCTGTTTGGTAAACCAGAACTTAAGTAATTATAATATAGTTGCGTTGCAAAATCAAAAATAGCATCGTTTTTAACTAAATCTTCCGTTATAGCACTTAATTTTGTTTCTTCAATAATTACATCGGGTAAAATTCCACCACCGTCGTAAACTGTTCTTCCACCTTTTGTTTGAAAAGCATTAAAATCGTCTTGTTTTATCTTTATGGCTTTTCCGTTCGCGTCTTTTCTTGCGTAATCTAATGCTTGAATACATCTTCCAGAAGGTGTAAAATATCTTGAAATGGTTACTTTTACTTGAGTTCCGTAAGCAAGATTTAAAGGACGCTGGACCAATCCTTTTCCAAAACTTCTGTTCCCAACAATTACAGCTCTGTCTAAATCTTGCAATGCTCCTGCAACAATTTCAGATGCGGATGCACTTTTTCCATCGACTAAAATCGTTAAAGGAATTTCTAAATCAACCGGTTCGTAGTTGGTTTTGTATGTATTATTGTGTTTTGCATTTTTAGATTTTGTAGTAACAATTACTTCGTTTTTTGGAACAAACAAGTTACAAATATTTACTGCTTCATGTAACAAACCACCCGGATTTGCTCTCAAGTCTAATATAATTTTTGTTGCTCCTTTGTTCTTTAAATCTAAAAGCGCCGCCTTTGTTTCTTTGCTTGCGGTTTCAGTAAACTTATTTAAAACAATATAACCTGTTGTATTATCAATTAATGAAAAATAAGGTACTGCTTTAATATCAACTTCGTCTAAAATTATTGCAATTGCTTGTTTTTTGTCTTGACGAAGGATTTCTAAATTCACTTTGGTGTTTTTTGCCCCTCTTAAAAGTTGCGATGCGTCTTCTTTGTATTCCTTGAGGTTAATATCACCTATTTGAATAATTTCATCACCGGCCTTTAATCCCGCTTTATCAGCTGGAAAACCTTTGTAAATTTCTTTGATAAAAACGCGACCTTCTTTTCGGCTCACCATAGCGCCAATTCCAGTATATTCTCCGGTTGTGTTTATTTTGAATTTTAGAACATCTTGTTCGTTAAAAAAAACGGTGTAAGGGTCTAATTCAATCAACATGTTTTTAATGGCATTGTCCATTAATTCTCCCGGGTTGGTTTCGTCAACGTAGTTTTGATTTACGGTTTTAAACAAGTTGGTGAAGATTTCAATTTGTTTAGCAATTTCAAAAAAATCATTTCTAAAACTTACACCTACAAATAGAAAAGTTAAGGCAAAAATGGGAATCAATATTTTTTTACTAAGAATAGATTTCATTTTTTTAGGATAAGTTTAGTTCACGAATTTAATTATAAAACGTCAAAAATTAAACCAAAAATGATTATTCTTTTATTTTTTCGATAAATTTTTGAAAAAGTTGAATTGTTTTCTCATTGATTTCTTGATAAGAAAGCACTTCTTTTGATTGGTAGAAAAACATCATAGCCATCGGTTTATCAATACTTTCAGAAAAAACATCCTTATTCAATCGATAACATTCTCTAAGAATTCTTTTTAAACGGTTTCTATCGACTGCATTTTTAAAATATTTTTTAGAAACGGAAACACCAAACTTAATGAGCTCTTCGTTTTCAATAGAATTTTCAACATATACTAAACGCAAAGGATATTTTGAAACAGATTGCCCTTCAGAAAACAGAAGTTCAATTGTTTTTTTACTTTTTAATTTTTCGTTTTTAGGATATGTAAAAGGCATGAGGCAAAGATATGGTAAAGTTTAACTTATTGAAACTTCATTTTCTCTTTCTTCATCTGAAATCATAAATTTATAAAAAGTAAAATTTGAAATTCCAAATAGTATAATTGTTAATGTTCTCAATTCTGGGGCTTCTATATAATATTTATGGATAAAAAACATACCAATTTGAATTACAAAAAGAACGGCAGAAATTAACAACCAAAAGTTCTTGTTTTCATCTTCAAAAAGATAGTTATATAGTGCTATTCCTCCAATAAAAGAAGTTAACAAACCATTTAAAACCCATGGATAAATGTCTGCATTTAAAAATTCATTAATTAAAAGAAGAAAATAAGAGTATGTAAACAGAAAAGGGATAGAAGCTAAAAATAATGCAAACCAGTTTTTATTTCTTACACTTTTATAAACAAGAAGAAAAATTAAAAATCGATATAAAAGAGATGTAATTGACCCATAAAATGATCTCTCGGGGGCATTGTCCAAAAACATTATGTATGAAAAGAAAAATAACAATAATGCAACTAGATAAAGAATATTTCTTTTTTGAGAATGCAACCAATAGATAATGATTAGTAGAGGGATTCTTGAACCTCCAATGATATAGTTTATCGAAGGGTAATCACTAAAATCAAACATAGAAAAAATTACAATTACTATGAAGTAAATGATTGTAAGGATTAAAACAGGATTAAAACTGTTTAATGTTTTCATTTAAAATGGTTTAACAACAATATATTGTGCTAAAATAAAGAAACGAACCATTAATTGGTTCGTTTTTTTATTTATTATTTTAATGAAGTTTATTTTTTCTCAAAAACATTATTTGATAAGTCAACGTCTGCCATTAATCCGCTTGGATCAATAACAATTGCTTTTATTGATGATTTTACTTTTGATATATCAAAACTAAACTTTGGACTTGACCAATCCCAACCTTTTAATACGGTTCTGTTTATTGAATAAGAATTTGGTTTTTCCCAACGCATTAAAGTGTTTGGAATATAAAATAATTCATTCGTTCCATCTTCATAAACTACAAGTAGGTCAATTGGCATTGGCATTCTTCCAATTCTTTCCAAAGTAATTTTCGTGTTTTTATCGGCTTCAGCAACTTCTTTAATTGCATAATCAATTGTATTTGTAGTTTGTGTCCAATCTAATAAATACCAATCTAAGTTAGCACCAGATACTTTTTCAGCAGAACGCTTAATATCATTAGGTGTTGGGTGTGTTAATTTGTAATCTGCATAATAACGTCTTAAAGTCTTCATTAAGTTTTCAGTTCCAATTACATAGCCTAATTGCGCTAAAAACACTTCACCTTTACTGTATGCTGAAATTCCATACGCCATATTAATGTCATATCTATCGGCATGTGTAGAAAGTGGTTGTTCTTTTCCACTTTTTACTAAATAACGATATCCGTTGTAAGCTCCTTCAAAAGGATTGTCTACTTTTTCTTTTCCAGGTAAAACGGTTTCCATTGCTAGGTCTGAAATAAATGAAGTAAACCCTTCGTCCATCCATTCATGTTTAGATTCGTTTGACGCTAATACAAACTGAAACCATGAATGCGCAAATTCATGAGCCGTTACACCTACTAAACTTCCAAAGCTTCTGTTTCCTGTAATTAACGTACACATTCCGTATTCCATTCCACCATCTCCACCTTGAATAACTGAATATTGTTTGTATGGATATTCTCCTACATTTTTATTGAAGAATTCTAATAACTCAGCCGTTTTTGGTTGAAGATTTTTCCAGTTTTCTAAGTTTTCCGCTTTGTTTTTATATAAGAAATGTAGCTCAACATTATTAGGACCTAAAATCATATCATGAACATATTCATTGTCTGCAGCCCAAGTAAAATCATGTACATTAGGCGCAACAAAGTGCCATGTTAATGTTTTTGTTCTTTTAGAATGTTTTACTTCAACTCCTTTGTCTTGGTAGCCATGGCCAATTTCATTTTTATTTTGCAAATAACCAGTTCCGCCAACAGTAAAATTTTTATCTATTGTAAGTTTAACGTCAAAATTTCCCCAAACACCATGAAACTCTCTTCCAATGTATGGGTCAGCATGCCAGCCTTCGAAATCGTATTCTGCTAATTTTGGATACCATTGCGTCATAGAAAGCGCAACTCCTTCTTCAGAGTTTCTACCTGATCTTCTTACCTGTAAAGGAACTTGACCTTCAAAATCAAGCGTAAAAGTGGTTTTTTGTTGAGGTAAAATAGGCTCGTTTAGAGTTACCTCTAAAACAGTTCCAACTACCCTTGTTTTTGCAACTGCACCGTTTTGTTTGAAATTTTTAATATTTAAAAACCCTACTTCATTTGGTTTTAAAGTGCTAATTCTGCTTTCTTTTATTTCTTTTCCATCTTGTTTGAAGGATTTTATCATTCTTTTATCAGGATCAGCAATTGTTTGTAAACGCATGTCCATTTCGCTACCTGGTTGGAAAGCGTTGTTGTATAAATGGTAGAAAACTTTATTTAAAGTGTCTGAAGAATTGTTGGTATAAACCAATTCCTGATTTCCAGTATATTGATAATTTTTAACATCCATTTTAACGTCCATTTTATAATCGACATGTTGTTGCCAATAACCTGGATTAGGATTGTTTTGAGCAAACCCTATAAATGTAAAAAGAGATAAAATAAATATTTTTTTCATAAGAATAAGTTTAAAAAAACCACAAAGTCATTTTAAAAAACGTCTTTGTGGTTTTGATTTTTTAAATATTGAAATTTATTATTTCGACATTTTTTCAGCCATCAATAAAGCATTGTAGGCATTAACAATTTTACCTGTTTTAGAAGCGTCAGCAAAGTTTACTTTGTGTTTGTCTTCTCCAACAGTAACTGTGTTTTTTAAAGGAGTTCCACTTTCCATAATAATTTGTTTCACTTGTGAAGCACTTAATTTTGGATAGTACGAACGAATCATTGCAGCAACACCAGCTGTGTTAGGTGAAGCCATAGAAGTTCCTCCTAAGTATTCATAAGTTTGGTCTGGAGTAGTAGCATAGATTTGAACACCTGGAGCATAAATATCTACATTCTTCTTTCCATAGTTAGAAAAACTTGCCACCATTTTCGAACCATAATCTGGAGCTAACGCACCAATAATTAATACATTATTAGAAATTTCTGGGGCACCATCGTAAGAATCAGAAGGGTATTTGTTTTCAACATCTAAATCTTTTGAATCATTACCTGCAGCAAATATTACCAATACATCTTTTTCAGCAGCATATTTTAATGCATCTTGGACCCATTCTTTATTTGGAGAATAATATTTTCCAAAAGAACCATTGATTACTTTTGCTCCGTTGTCAACTGCATAACGAATACCTAAAGCGATGTCTTTGTCGTACTCATCTCCATTTGGAACAGCTCTTACAGCCATAATTTTTACATTTGTAGCGACACCGTCTCCACCTTTGCCGTTTCCTCTTACTTGAGCAACAATTCCAGCTACGTGAGTACCATGTTTAGCGTCTTTAGCAACAGGTCCAATTACGTTATTGTTTCCGTATTTTGTATCATTAATATCATTTGGATTATCTCCAACGATTGAACGACCATCAAAATCAACATTTAAGTTGTAGTTTAATTGACCATATACATAATCAACACCACTTTGAATTCTTTTATCAAAAGCTTCTTTAGATTGTCCAGAAAGAATTTGTGTAAACATTCCTTTGTATTGAAGAAGTGTCTCATCAGTTGTTTCCATTCCTTTTACATCATCTAAATTGAAATTATCTTTTTTCAAATGCGCTTTTATGGCTTTGTCAGCATTAACAATCATGTCAATTTGCTGTTTTGTTTGCATTAAACCAGCTAGTTCTTCATCTAATTGCGCTTTTGCTTTTTCATAATTAGGAGTTCCAGGGCCTTTTTTAACGATACGCGTCATCTCTAACTGCTCGTCATTACTGTCTCCTAAGAAATTCCAACCATGAACATCATCAATGTAACCATTGTTGTCATCGTCTTTACCGTTGTTTGCTATTTCCTTTGGGTTATTCCAAATAACTCCTTGTAGATCTTCATGTCTAATATCAACACCAGAATCAACAATACCAACAATTACAGTTGTTCCCTTTTTTCCTTTTAATAATTCAGCATAAGCTTTATCAACACTCATTCCAGGAACAGTGTCTTTAACTAAGTCTAAATGACTCCATCTTTTAAGATCCTTTTCAGCTAAAGGAGTTATTTTTAAAGGTAAATTGTCAATGTTTTCTACAGGAGTAGAAACCATAGTTTTAGCACCACCACAGCTAGCTAATGCAAAAGCTAATGCTACGGATAAGTACAAAGGTTTAATAATTCTCATTTGTATAATTTTATGGTTATAAATATTTATATATGTCAAAAATCTGCTTAATTTGTTACAAAACAGACATTCTTAACTTTATTTTAAGATTTCATTACAGGTAAAAACATCTTTTAATCTTACCCCTTTTTCTGTATGTTGTACAGTTATTATTTGATTGTGTGCATCATGCTCTAACCATAAATAATAGTCGTTATCAGCCGCAGCCTTTAAAAAAATTTCTTTTTCATCCATTGATAATAATGGCCTTGTGTCATAACCCGTTACATAAGGAATTGGAATGTGTCCTGCTGTTGGTAACATATCAGCACAAAAAACAATGGTTTTACCTTTATAAATTATATGTGGTAACATTTGCTTTTCGGTGTGACCATCTGCATAAAAGATATCAAAGTTTAATTCTTTTGAAAAACCGAAGTTTCCATTAGGTCTTTCAATAAAGTTTAATTGACCGCTTTCCTGCATTGGAATAATATTTTCACGTAAAAAAGAAGCTTTTTCTCTTGCGTTTGGTTCAGTTGCCCAATCCCAATGATTTTCGTTTGTCCAAAATTTAGCATTTTTAAAAGCGACTTCGTAACCTGTTTTGTCTTTGTTCCAAATTACGCTTCCTCCACAATGGTCAAAATGTAGATGAGTCATAAAAACATCAGTAATATCATCCCTATGAAAACCAGCGTTTTTCAAAGATATATCTATACTGAATTCTCCCCATTGGTAATAATATCCAAAAAATTTTTCAGACTGTTTGTTCCCCATTCCATTGTCGATTAATATTAATCGATTCCCGTCTTCAATAAGTAAACATCGAGCAGCAATGTCAATTAGATTGTTGTTGTCTGCCGGATTAGTTCTGTTCCAAATTGTCTTGGGAACTACCCCAAACATTGCGCCGCCATCTAATTTGAAATTTCCAGCTTCAATTGGATATATGTTCATAATACTAATTTCGATGCAAAATACAAAAATTTGAGAATTTTAAAGCAACAAAATCAGTATAAGGCAAAACTATTGAGTTATAAGTTATAAAAATGTTATTCTTTGAGGAAAAAAGTATATTATGCCTTATATTTGCAGTTAATTTAGACAAAATCAAAATAACAAATGATTAAAGTTTCTGATGACGCAAGTAAAAAAATCGTAGCAATGATGCAAGATGACGGTTTTGATGCAGCTAAAGATTACGTTAGAGTTGGCGTAAAAAGTGGTGGCTGTTCTGGTTTGTCATACGATTTAAAGTTTGACAAAGAATTAGGCGAAAATGATAAAGTTTTTGAAGATAATGGAGTTAGAATTGCTGTTGAAAAGAAAAGTTTTCTTTATCTAGCAGGAACAATTTTAGAGTTTTCAGGAGGATTAAACGGAAAAGGATTTGTGTTTAATAACCCTAACGCACAAAGAACCTGTGGTTGTGGGGAGAGTTTTTCACTTTAAAACAAAAAAATGTCAAAATATACTGAAGACGACTTAAAAGTCGAATTAGAAAATAAAGAATACGAATACGGATTTTATACCGAATTAGACTCGGAAACTTTCCCGATTGGACTAAATGAGGATATTGTTCGAGCTATTTCTTTAAAGAAGGAAGAGCCGGAATGGATGACAGAATGGAGATTAGAAGCTTTTAGAGTTTGGAAGGAAATGGTAGAGCCTGAATGGGCAAATGTTCACTATCAAAAACCCGATTTTCAAGCTATATCTTATTATTCTGCACCTAAAAAAGTAGATCCAAATAAAACTTTAGATGATGTAGATCCTGAGCTATTAGAAATGTATAAAAAGCTAGGAATCTCTGTAGATGAGCAGAAAAAAATGAACAACGTTGCAATGGATATTGTAGTTGACTCGGTTTCTGTAGCTACAACTTTCAAAAAAACGTTAGGAGAAAAGGGAATTATTTTCATGAGTATTTCCGAAGCAATTAAGGAGCATCCAGAATTGGTTCGTAAATATCTAGGAAGCGTTGTTCCAACAACTGATAATTTTTATGCCGCTTTAAACTCTGCCGTTTTCTCTGATGGAAGTTTCTGCTATATTCCAAAAGGAGTTAGATGTCCAATGGAACTTTCTACCTATTTTAGAATTAATCAGGCAGGAACAGGTCAGTTTGAAAGAACACTTGTTATCGCAGACGAGGGAAGTTATGTCTCTTATTTAGAAGGGTGTACGGCTCCAAGTCGCGATGAAAATCAATTACATGCAGCTGTTGTTGAATTAATTGCATTAGATGACGCGGAAATAAAATATTCTACAGTTCAAAACTGGTTTCCTGGAAATAAAGAAGGAAAAGGTGGTGTTTATAATTTTGTAACGAAAAGAGGTTTGTGTGAGAAAAATGCAAAAATTTCTTGGACGCAAGTTGAAACTGGTTCAGCAGTAACTTGGAAATATCCTTCATGTGTATTAAAAGGAGATAATTCAATAGGAGAATTTTATTCAATTGCAGTAACTAATAATTACCAACAAGCAGATACGGGTACAAAAATGATTCACTTAGGTAAAAACACTAAGTCAACCATTATCTCAAAAGGTATTTCGGCAGGAAAATCTCAAAATAGTTACAGAGGTTTAGTGCAAATTTCTTCAAGGGCTGAAAACGCACGTAATTTTTCACAGTGCGACTCTTTATTAATGGGAAATAATTGCGGCGCACATACATTTCCTTATATTGAAAGTAAAAATACAACAGCAAAAATAGAACACGAAGCTACCACATCAAAAATTGGTGAAGACCAAGTTTTTTATTGTAATCAACGTGGTATTCCAACTGAAAAAGCCATTGCTTTAATTGTAAATGGTTTTAGTAAAGAGGTATTAAACAAATTACCAATGGAGTTTGCTGTTGAAGCTCAAAAATTATTAGAAATTTCGTTAGAAGGTTCGGTAGGTTAATTAAAATAATTAAGAATAAAAACACATTCATAAAATGTTATCAATAAAAAATTTACACGCTTCAGTAGAAGATAAAGAAATATTAAAAGGAATTAACCTTGAAGTTAAAGCAGGAGAAGTACATGCAATTATGGGCCCAAATGGCGCTGGTAAATCTACATTATCTTCAATTATTGCTGGAAACGAAAACTATGAAGTTTCAGAAGGGTCAATTGAATTAGAAGGAGAAGATATTTCAGAATTAGCTCCAGAAGAAAGAGCACATAAAGGTGTTTTCTTGTCGTTTCAATATCCAGTGGAAATTCCAGGAGTTTCGGTTACTAATTTTATTAAAACTGCTATTAACGAAACTCGTAAAGCAAAAGGACAAGAAGACATGCCTGCAAACGAAATGTTGAAGTTAATTCGTGAAAAATCTGAATTATTAGAAATTGACCGTAAGTTTTTATCACGTTCTTTAAATGAAGGGTTTTCTGGAGGTGAAAAAAAACGTAACGAAATTTTCCAAATGGCAATGCTTGAACCAAAATTAGCAATATTAGATGAGACCGATTCTGGCTTAGATATAGATGCTTTAAGAATTGTTGCAAACGGAGTAAATAAATTAAAAAGTAAAGACAATGCAGTTGTTGTCATTACACACTATCAAAGACTTTTAGATTACATCGTTCCAGATTTTGTTCATGTATTAATGGATGGGAAAATAGTTAAGTCAGGTGGAAAAGAACTAGCTCTAGAGTTAGAAGAAAGAGGATACGACTGGATTAAAGCTGAATTAGTTTAAAGTCAGAAAGTCTAAAGACAAAAATAAAATGGAATTAAAAGAAAAATTAATATCGTCTTTCATGGCGTTTGAAGAAAAAATAGATACTTCTTCATCATTACATGATGTAAGATCTGCAGCTATAAAAAACTTCGAAGATAAAGGCTTTCCTTCTAAAAAAGAGGAGGCTTGGAAATACACCTCTTTAAATGCAATTTTAAAGAATGATTTTTCAGTGTTCCCAAAAAAGGAAAATGCAATTGAATTTGCTGAGGTAAAAAAATATTTTTTACATGACGTTGATACTTATAAAGTAGTATTTGTTGATGGCCTTTTTTCATCTTTTTTATCTTCAACTACACATGATGGATTGGACGTTTGTTTAATGTCCTCTGCTTTAAATAAGCCAAAATATAAAATGGTTATTGATGAGTATTTCAATAATATTGCCAGCAAAGAGGAAAGTTTAACAACTTTAAACACCGCATTTGCAAAAGAAGGTGCTTATATAAATGTTCCAAAAAGTAAAGTAGTAGAAAAACCAATTGAAATTATTTACTTTTCAACAGGAAATGAAGCTGCTTTAATGGTTCAGCCAAGAAACTTAGTAATTGTAGGAGAGAATGCTCACGTTCAAATTATTGAGCGTCATCAAAGTTTGAATAGTAATCCTGTTTTAACGAATTCAGTTACCGAAATATTTACTCAAAAAAGAGCTATTGTAGATTATTATAAAATTCAAAACGACGTACAAACCGCCAATTTAATTGACAATACTTACATTGCTCAAAAGCAAGAAAGTAGAGTAGCGGTGCATACTTTTTCATTTGGAGGAAATATTACACGTAATAATTTAAACTTTTATCATCAAGGTGAGCGAATTGACTCAACTTTAAAGGGAATTACAATTATTGGCGATAAACAACATGTTGATCACTATACTTTAGTACAACACGCAACCCCAAATTGCGAAAGCCACCAAAATTATAAAACCATATTGAGTGATAGTTCAAATGGTGTTTTTAACGGAAAAATATTTGTTGAAAAAGAAGCGCAAAAAACAAATGCATTTCAGCAAAACAACAATATCCTTTTAAGTGATAAAGCAACTATTAATGCAAAGCCACAATTAGAGATTTTTGCAGATGATGTTAAGTGTTCTCACGGTTGTACCATTGGTCAATTAGACGAAAGCGCAATGTTTTATATGCAACAACGCGGAATTCCTAAAAAAGAAGCACGTGCCTTATTAATGTATGCTTTTTCTAATGAAGTAATTGAAAGCATTAAAATACCTGAATTAAAACAACGTATTACAAAGATTATCGCAACTAAATTAGGTGTAAACTTAGGTTTCGATTTATAGTAAAGAATATATAAGTATTATAAAAACCGCTTTTTGAGCGGTTTTTTGTTTTTAAAAACATAATCCATAAACTTTTAGTATTTTTGAGCATAACACTTTCGTTTTATGATAGAAAAAACCAGTTTCCTAACTTCAAAATTATTTGAAAAAGATTTCATATCCAAAGAACAATTAGACGACTTTAAAGAATACAAAGCAAAGAACATTTTTTCTTTAAATACCGAGTTATTGTTATTAATGTATGCTTCTGTTATGCTATTTACTTCTGGAATAGGTGTATTAGTTTATCAAAATATTGACAGTATTGGTCACATAGCAATTTTAGCATTTGTTTTATTATTAACGGTTCTTTGCTTTTATTTTAGTTTTAAAAATGCACCAACTTTTAATAAATTGGAAACCAAATTTAAGAATCCGATTTATGATTATGTGGTATTAACAGGTAGTATTTTGTCGTGTATTTTTTTGGGTTACGCCCAATTTCAATATGCTGTTTTTGGATTGGATTATAAATGGGTTTCTCTTTCTTCGGCTCTAATTTGCTTTGTAATTGCGTATTATTTTGACAGTAGAATGGTTTTGTCTATTGCATTAACAGCTCTTACAACATTTATTGGAATTACATTAACGCCACAAAAGTTTTTTGAAAATGAATTTATGTCTAACCCTGTGTTATTGTTTTCAGGAATTGTATTAGGGGTTATGCTTGTGGTTTGGACTATTTATTCTGAAAAAGTAGGTCTTAAAAAACACTTTTACTTTGTATTTTACACATTTGCACAACATTTAATAGGCATTTGTTGTTTGTCTGGATTGTTCCAAGAACAATGGTATTTGTTCTTACCTATATTTTTATGTTTTATCTATTATTTTTATAAATTGAGTTACACTTATTTTGCTACTTCGTTTTTTGTTTTTACCCTTTTATACGGGTTCATTGGACTTAATACAGTTTTAAGTAAGGTTTTTGATAATTCATTTTTAATTGAGTTTATAATAATGATTTCTCCTTTTTATTTTATTGGAAGTATTGTTGTGTTCATAAGTTTGGTCAAAAAATTTAATAAAGAAAAACATGCAAGCATATCATAAAGATTTATTAGAAAATGAAGCAATGATATCAAACGCAAAATCATTGTTTACACAAAAATTTATCTCTAAAGAACAACTTAATGAAGTTACTTCTAAGTTGGTTTCTTTAGACACAAACCCTAATTTATTAGTCCGATTTGGGTTTTTCTTATTGGGTTGCTTTTTGTTTTCATCAATTGTAGGTTCTATTTCATTACTTTTTATTCCTTTATTAGATTCAAATTATCAAATTGTTCCTTTTTTTTATTTTGGTGTTGGAATAATTGTTCTTGAAATTTTAGTGCATAAAAACTATTTTAAACACGGATTAGATGATGCGTTTATTGTTTGTTCACAATTGGCACTTTATATTGGAGTAGGTATTTTGTTTGAGTCGTTTCTAGCAGTTTATTTAACCATGTTTGTGTTTGGCGCACTATTTTGTATTCGATATGTAAATGCACTTTCTATGTTTGTAAGTTGTATTGGCTTAATGGCATTTATTTTCTTGTCAATTACCGAGCATTCGTTTATACCAAAAGCATTATTGCCTTTCATTGCTTTTTTCATTGCCGTTTTATTGTACAGTATCTATTTAAAATTAAATTCAATTGATGATTTTTATTTTTACGAATTTGCACTTCAAAATCTAAAAATATTCAGTCTTGTTTTGGCGTATTTTTCGTTGAATTATATGGTGGTAAGAGAATTGTCGGAATCGTTGCTTAATGTTGAGGTATTGCTTGGAGAAGATATTCCGTTGGCTTTTATATTTTATGCTACAACTTTCATTATTCCTGCTTCTTATATTGGTTATTCATTGTTTAAAAAAGATAGAATCATTCTTTTTGTTGGAATTTTAGCCTTTGCTTATTCGATATTTACGATTCGTTTTTACTACCAATTACTACCAATAGAAGTCGCTTTAGTAATAGGCGGAATTGTTTTGTTTATTGTAGCCTATTTAAGTATTAAACGCTTACAGTTTTGTGAAACCGGATTGACTTTTAAACCCGATAGAGGTTCGGATTCTAGTTTGTTAAAAAATGCGCAAGCACTAATTGTTTCTGCCCAAGTACCAAATGCTCCAGTTCCAAACCAGAGCGATATGCCTTTTGGTGGTGGTGGTTTTAGTGGAGGAGGAGCTGGTTCAAAATTCTAATTTTTTTAACCTTTATTTATTCTAGTTTTAAATAATCAAATTGTAAATTTGTACACAAATTGATTTATAATGTTTGATGTTCAAAAAATAAGAGCCGATTTTCCAATCCTTTCACAAAAAGTGAATGGAAAACCGTTGGTTTATTTTGATAATGGAGCAACGGCTCAAAAGCCGCAAGTGGTAATTGATGCTATTTCTAAATATTATAGCGAAATAAATGCTAATATTCATCGTGGTGTTCATACATTGAGCCAATTGGCTACAGATGCTTATGAAGCGTCGAGAAACACCATTCAAGCTCATTTAAATGCAAAATACAACCACGAAATAATTTTTACTTCGGGAACGACTTTCGGGATTAATTTAGTTGCCAATGGTTTTGCAAGTTTATTAAAAGCTGGTGATGAGGTTGTGGTTTCGGCATTAGAACACCATAGTAATATTGTGCCTTGGCAGTTTTTATGTGAAAAGACTGGAGCTAAATTAGTTGTTATTCCGATGAATGATGAAGGAGAATTGGTAATGTCTGAATTTGATAAATTACTTTCACCTAAAACTAAAGTTGTTGCTGTAAACCACATTTCAAATGCATTAGGAACACTAAACCCAATTGAATATATTATTGAAAAAGCACATGGATTAGGAGCGGCTGTTTTAATTGATGGAGCACAAGCAACTCCTCATTTGCGTCCAGATGTTCAAGCTTTAGATTGTGATTTCTATGTTTTTTCTGGACACAAAGTGTGTGGTCCAACAGGAGTTGGTGTTTTATACGGAAAAGAAGAATGGTTAAATAAGTTGCCTCCATTTTTGGGTGGTGGCGAAATGATCAAAGAAGTGAGTTTCGAAAAAACTACTTATGCCGAATTGCCTCATAAATTTGAAGCCGGAACGCCAAATATAGCTGCAGGAATTGTATTAGGAACTGCAATTGACTACATGAACAACATAGGTTTTGATGCTATTGCTAATTATGAACAAGAATTGTTGGACTATGGTACCAAAAGATTATTAGAAATTGAAGGATTAAAAATCTACGGAACAAGTAAAAATAAAGCTTCTGTAATTTCATTTAATATTGAAGGAATTCATCCGTATGATATTGGCACGATTATAGATAAATTAGGTATAGCGGTTAGAACCGGTCATCATTGTGCACAACCTATTATGAGTTATTATAATATTCCAGGTACAATAAGAGCAAGTTTTGCTTTTTATAATACCAAAGAAGAAATTGATATCTTTGTAGAAGCGGTTAAAAAAGCACAAATGATGTTATCTTAAAACTTTAATTATGAAATGAGCATGAACGAAAATTGGTTGCAAACACCATTGAAGATATGCGAATTACATAGGACCCATAAAAAACAATAAATAGCTACATATGAAACTACTAACATTTATAACAGCACTTTTCATTACTATTACAAGTTGTAATTGTCAAAAAGCCACAACCAAGGAATCTAATTTGCTTGCGGCAAAAGAAAATAACACCAATATGAACCAAGAATCAAATGTTCCCGTAATGATTTATGAAGCTAATTCAAGAGGTTACTTTATAAAATTAAAAGTAGAGAATAGAAAAATCTATATTTCAAAAGATAGAAACGCAAGTGATTTTAAAACTTCAAATGTAATTTCTGATAATGACTGGAATTTGATTTCTAAACTTGCATTAGCTGTGGAATTAGATAAAGTTAAAGATTTAAAGTGGCCAACAGAAAAAAGGTTTTATGATGGGGCTACTCATGCTAATATTACATTTATTAGTAATAATATAGAATATCCAGCAAATGGATTTGATGGTGGTTTTCCACCTAAAGAAATAGCTACATTAGTAAATAAAATTGTTGAATTAGGAGAAAAATAATAAATGACGATACAACAAATACAAGAAGAGATAGTAGATGAGTTTTCAATGTTTGATGATTGGATGGAACGTTATGAATACATAATTGAACTTGGAAAATCACTGCCTTTAATTAATGAAGACTTTAAAACGGAAGAAAACATAATTAAAGGATGCCAGTCTAAAGTTTGGGTACATGGAGAAGAAAATGATGGAAAAGTTGTTTTCACTTCTGATAGTGATGCTATTTTAACAAAAGGAATCATTGCAATTTTAATTCGTGTTTTCTCAAATCAAACTCCCCAAGCTATTTTAGATGCAAATACCGATTTTATAGATGAAATTGGCTTAAAAGAACACTTATCACCAACTCGTGCAAACGGATTGGTTTCTATGATTAAAAAAATAAAAATGTACGCTTTAGCTTTTCAAGCAAAGCAATAATGATAAAAAAATGGAAGAATTTAACGATACGATTAATTTAGGGGAAAGTGTAGTAAAAGTTTTAAAAGGCATTTACGATCCAGAAATTCCTGTAGACATTTACGAATTAGGGTTAATTTACGATGTAATGATTAACGAAGATAACGAAGTAAAAGTATTAATGACACTTACTTCGCCAAATTGTCCAGTTGCAGAAACTTTACCCATGGAAGTTGAAGAAAAAATAAAGTCATTAGATCCTGTGAAATCTTGTGAAGTAGAAATTACATTTGACCCACCATGGACAAAAGATTTAATGAGTGAAGAAGCTAAGCTTGAACTAGGGATGCTGTAAATCAGTTAGCAGTATTCAGTTTCTAGTTGGCAATTTTCTGAACACTATTACTGATAACTGAACATTAAAAATATGGATGAAATTGTAAATAAAGTTGCCAATAGTAAGCTAATGGTTTTCGACTTGGAAGATTTTTTTCCAAAACAAGAAGTATGTAGTTTAGATATTGCTCAGTTTTTATTTGAAGGATTTATTTTAAAAGAAAAAGAATTTAGAGATCAATTAAAAAACTTTAATTGGGAACAATTTGATAATACATATGTTGCTATTTATTGCAGCACAGATGCTATTTTGCCAGCATGGACTTTTGCATTGGTTGCTTCATATCTATCATCAAGCTCTATAGCTTCAATACAAGGTTCTAAAAAAGAAATGATTGTTTCTATTTATTTAAAAAAGCTTGATACCATTGACTTTTCAATCTATAATAATTTACCAGTAATTTTAAAAGGTTGCTCTAAAAAAGAAGTTCCCCAAGAAGTTTATGTATTAGCAACACAAAAATTAATTCCTTTTGCCAAAAGCATTATGTTTGGCGAAGCCTGTTCTACAGTTCCTCTTTTCAAAAGAAAATAAATCTGTTTGTAAGCCTGTTTTGATTATTGTTTGATTATTAGTACTTTCGCGTTTTTAATTTTTAAAACGAAGAAATGAAAAAACTAATTTTTACACTTTTATTAGTATCAACAACGGTTTTTGCTCAAAAAGCAGAAGGCGAATTAATAAATGTAACTTCGGCTGCTGAAACTAAAGCAAAAGACACTACAAACATGGGATGGAAAAAAGGAGGAAACTTTGTTTTTCTTTTCAATCAATCAGCTTTTAATAACGAATGGTTAGGAGGTGGAACATCAAATATGGCTGGTAATTTTGGAGTTAATTATGACTTTAATTATAAAACAGCAGAAATGATTTGGGATAATAAAATCATTCTTGCATATGGACTAACTAAGTTAAAAGGCCAAGAATCTACTAAGTCAGATGATAGAGTTGAATTTACTTCTTTGTTAGGTAAAAAAGCTAAAGGCTATTGGTTTTATTCAGGTTTTTTAAATTTTAGAACTCAAATGGATTCAGGTTTTGATGCTGCTACTGGAACTAAGATCTCACACTTCTTTTCTCCTGCCTATCTTCAAGCTGGTCCTGGTATGTTATGGAAGAAAAGCGATAATTTAAAAGTTAATATTGCTCCAGCAACTTCTCGTATGATTTTTGTACACGACCATTTTACTGAATTTAGTTCTGCTTTTGGAGTGGAACAAGGAGAAACAACAAGATTTGAATTTGGAGCCGCTTTAAATGCTTATTATAAATTTTCAATAATGGAGAATGTAACAATGGAAAACATTGCTAATTTGTATTCTAATTACTTAGATAAACCTGGAAATGTTGATATTGATTATCAAATGAATTTAGTAATGAAGATAAATAAGTACCTTTCTACTAATGTTTCTTTTCAAGCCATTTATGATGATAATGCGATTGCAGCATTTCAAATTAGAGAAGTATTCGGTTTAGGATTAAACGCAACATTTTAATCAAATTTATATAAAAAAAGACCTCAATTTTGAGGTCTTTTTTTAATCTTCTGTTTCTTCAACAGTATCTTTATATTCAGGATATAAGAAATTATTATATGGGAAACGAGTAATATGAACATCTCTTACGGCATCATATACTTTTTCTCTAAAAACCTCAAAGTTTTCTTTATTGGTCGCTGAAATAAACAAAGCGTTGCTTTCACCAACATTATGCATCCATGTTTTTTTCCATTCTTCTAGCGAATAATGTTTTGGTTCTCTTTCCGTCATCAAATCATCTTCAGCTAAGAATACGGGTTTGTAAGCATCTATTTTATTGAAAACCATAATGATTGGTTTGTCGTCTGCTTTAATATCTTTTAAAATTGTATTAACGGATGCAATATGATCTTCAAATTCAGGATGAGAAATATCAACAACATGCAACAATAAATCAGCCTCTCTCACCTCATCTAAGGTGCTTTTAAACGAGTCTACAAGTTGTGTTGGAAGTTTTCTAATAAAACCAACAGTGTCGCTTAAAAGAAAAGGTAAATTTCGAATAACTGTTTTTCTCACTGTTGTGTCTAAAGTAGCAAACAGTTTATTTTCTACAAAAACATCACTTTTACCTATAGCATTCATCAATGTTGATTTCCCTACATTGGTATAACCTACAAGCGCAACTCTAACCATTGCACCTCGATTACCTCGTTGCGTAGCCATTTGTTTATCAATTGCTTTTATTTTGTCTTTTAAAAGCGAGATTCTATCTCTAACTATACGTCTATCTGTTTCAATTTCCGTTTCTCCAGGTCCACGCATTCCAATTCCTCCTTTTTGACGTTCAAGATGCGTCCACATTCCAGAAAGTCTTGGTAATAAATATTGGCATTGAGCTAATTCAACCTGTGTCCTTGCATAGGATGTCTCTGCACGCTGTGCGAAAATGTCTAAAATAAGATTGGTTCTGTCTAAGATTTTACAATCAATAATTTTAGATATATTTTTTTGTTGAGAGGGCGTTAATTCATCATCAAATATAACTGTTGAAATAGCATTGTCAATTACATAATGATTTATTTCATCTATTTTCCCAGTTCCTACAAAAGTTTTAGGGTTTGGTTTTTCCATTTTTTGTGAAAAACGTTTTACCACTTCACCTCCTGCAGTATAAGTTAAGAACTCTAATTCGTCTAGATATTCCTTTAACTTTTCTTCGTCTTGGTTTTGCGTAATAATACCAACGATAACCGTTTTTTCAAAACTGTGTTCTATTTTTTCTAACATTGTCTTTCTTTATCATTACAAAGGTAAGATTATTTACCATAAAAAAACCTCCTGGATTGCAGGAGGTTTTTTTTATATAAAAATGTTATATTAGTTTATAACTATATCGTCAATTTGCATTGTTGTTGTTGGCCCACCAGAACCGTTTCCAATATATTCAAATACGAAGAATCCGTTTCCAGTAACTCCAACAGGAATATTATACACTCCACTATTCAAGAAGTTTGTCGAATAACCTGAAGAAGGTCCATTGTCTATAGTGAAATTTGAAGTGATATCTGTTAAAGTTGCTGTTGTAATTTGATTTCCAGGAACATAATTTGTAGTATAATATACTTTTAATACCGCGCCGTTATTAAAACCAGCTTTTGTTTTAAATTGTAATGTATTTGCAGCAGTCATATTAATAGGTACAATAAACAATGTTCTGTTTGCTTCAGGTGTTCCACCAAAAGAAGACATTTGAATATATGTATTACCACTAAATATTTTTCTTTGCCAATATCTACTTCCTGTAGCTGCATCATTAATGTAAGCAGGGAAATTTTGTTGGTTTGTTGTTGTATAAGATGTAAAAGGCTCATTTAATGTATTGTTGTATACAATACTAGCACCAACTAAAGGAGGGAAAAAATCAATTTCCATTCTAGCATCCGTTAAATTGATGTCGTTTAATGTTCTTACCATAAATTGGAAATCACTTCCAAATTTTGTTAAAACCCCTCTAATTTTACCAGACTCACTTGGAACACTTCCAGATGCAAAAGTTGCATATTCACTAATTCTTACAATAATTTTGTTTCCAAACTCATCAGTAATTTCATGATTTGTTGCACCCCCTAAGTTGTTAACCGACTCATCAAAATAAGTTTTACCTAATGAAGCATCTGTAAACTGAACAGCATCAAATTCAATTAACATGTTCAAATTTGTGTTATTTTTTGCGTCTGAAATTGTTAAATATTTAACAATGTTATCTTCATTTTCTTTTGTACAAGAACGAGTTAAAATAGACTCATATTCAACACTAGAAATTCTTCCTACTTCATCATCTGAAGGATCTGCTGGAGTATCATTATCATATAATGAACCAATTACAGTTGAACTGTTTTCAGTAACAAAATAACGATCTTTCATGTTTACAAATACTTTTCTTCCTGGTTCGAATTTAGTATATATGTTATAAGCATCAATAGGCATGCTAAAACCAACTAAACCATCTACAGAAACAAATGAAATTGATTTATAAAAATTTCCACCTTCATCACTTGAAGTTACATACGCTTCAATTACATCGTCACCAATATATTGTTGGAAAGACGTTGTAGATGTTGTTGTAATATCCTGAACGGTTTTAGTAACAGTTAAATCTGTACAATTATCCGATAAATCAGGAGTTCCATAATCATCACTATTTACACAACTTACAATTGAAGCTGCAATAGCAAGACCAAAAATTAATTTTATTTTTTTCATAGCTTGTTATTAATTAGATGAGTAAATTGTAATTTTATCTACTTGGAATAAACCGTCTAAAGAAGAGCCGTTTCCGGTAACTTTAAATGCTATATGCAATGTCCCAGTATAACTAGATAAATCAATATCTCCTGAAGAAATATATGTATAACCATTAGTAGTTTCATCAGCAACGATTGCGTCAACTTGCTCCCAAGTTGCAGCTAAAACATTTGTTCCATCATAATCAGAAGAAACGAATACTTCTAATTTATTCGCAGGATTATCCACAAAGTTTGTTGCAGATTTAAAAGTTAAAATTTCACCAGTAAATGCATCCATATCTATTCCTGGAGAAATAGCCCAACCGATGTTTGAAGCTTCACCGCTACTAAATGAACTAAATTGTATATAACCATCATCATTGAATTCTCTTTCAATCCATAATTTAGTACCTGCTTCTGCAAAATTGGTCCAATCTGCATAATCAAAAGTCATATTGAAGTTGATTTCATTGAAATTCTCCGAATAAATGACAGGTCTTAAATTTGGAATTTCAAAATCATCATCATTCACACAACTTGATGCAACACCTAAAAATAAAGTTGCAAGCAAAACTGTTTTTAAAAATTTATTTTTCATAGTGCAATTTTTAGAAATTAATATAGAAGTTTACAAAATATGTTCTTCCATATCCATAAAAGTATTTAGGTCCAAAAGCAGGTGTTCCATTAACATTATCTTGTTGAGCATCTACGAAAGTTGCTTTTCTTGATTGTTCAAATCCTCCAGTTTTATACTCAATATCTAATAAGTTATTAATAGATGCGAAGAAACCGAATGTATTTCTGTTTTTACTGCTTATTCTCCATGATTTTCCACCTATTAAATTGAATAACATAAAGTTATCAAATTTTTCTTGTTTTAACAACTCTCTTACAGATTCCTCTGTTGCACCAGGATAAGATACTCCTGTTGTTCTGTCAATTGTAAAGTTGTCTGTTCTTAAAATGTTAGAAATGTCTAAATAACTATCTGCTAAGTAGTTCATGTTAGCACTAACAAACCAGAAGTGAGGGTCTCTATACTCTAAACCAAATGAATAAGCTTGTTGTGGCATACCAGGAAGTTTATAGTCTTTAAGGTAGTTTGTTCCAAAGTTTCTAATAGGATTTAAACCAGCAATCGTTCTTGCATCATCATTTGTAACAAGTTTAGCATTGTCAGAATAAATATATTGTCCATATGAAGCAGCTGCAGTAGCTTTAATCGTAGATGTAATTTGGTATTCTAAACCTAATTCTAGACCAATGTTTTGTTTGTCTACAGAAGTTACAATTTCACTAACAAATGAATCTTCATCACCATCTGTATCTCCAATGTTTTCAGCATAGAAGAAAGAGATCTCTGTACTGTTTTTTATTTGTGAACCAAAAGCAGTTAATCTTGCTTTTAATTTAGGGGCTCTAATGATATAACTAACATCTGCGCTTGAAATAGATTCGCTTTCTAAGTTTGGCGTAAAGTTATTATTTAAACGCGCATTAGAAAATGAGTTTCTCATTGTAGGAGCTGCAGTCATATACATAGCATTAAAATCTAATAAATGACGACCTGTAATTTTATATGTTAAACCTCCTTTAAAACCGAAATTTTCAAAAATTACTTTATCTCCTTTTCCATATGAGTTATCAGCATAGATTCCATTTCTATATAATCCCTCTCTCTGATATTGAGATCTTTTAAACGTTTGAGCTAAATAAAAGTCTACTTTGTTATATGTAAATTTAAATTGAGTAAACGCCTCAAGAGTTGTTGCAAATAAGTTATAATTATAACCATAAGTATCTCCCTCTCCAACTTGTCTGTCTGGGTTATTTAAATCTGATTGAGTTGCGTCACCAGTAAAGAAAGGATCAACATCTAAGAAATAAGAACCGCCCATTAAATCCAATAAATTTTGGTGATTATTAGATTTTAATCTTTGGAAGTTTACAGAAGCATTCATAGAAATGTTATCTGAAATACCTGCGTTTAAAACAGAGTTTGCACTCCATAACTTGTCATCTGTTCTGTCTTCATACAAAACATATACACTTTTACCTGCATCTGCACTGTTTTGGTTAGCAATATACATTGCATTCCAATTTATTTGACTGTTGCTTAAGAAATATTGTTCAGCATTAGCAGCTTGCGTGTAATTAGGAATCCAGTTACCAGCGTTATCATGTAAATTTAAATAATAACTTGGTAAATTTTTATAGTAAGTAGGGTCAGGATTGTTAGATAATTGGTTGTCTATTCTCGAATTCCCAATAGAACCTGATTGAAAAGCAACATTTGTATTTAATGTCGTTTTTTCATTTATTTTCCAATAGTGAGAAAGCATGTTAATTGGCTCTTCGATGTCTTTATCTCTTGAGTTTCTTTTTTTGCCATCTTGCCATCCCCAATATGAATTGTATCTAACCCCCATTAAATCTGCAACTTCTTGAGTGTTTGGAGAACTTTTTCCTCTACTGTTTTGAGCATAAATAGAAGTAAAATTTAAACTATGCTTGTCGTTAATTTTCTTTTCAACACTAGCAAACATAGAATTTGCAGCATAATCAGTTCCTTCAAATTGACCTTCGTCAGCCCATCTTCTTGAAGCTGAAACAACAAATGCCCATCCTTTATCATCTAAACCAGAAACATGAGTTCCCATTGCTCTCCAGCTATAATTTGTATTGGTTCCAGAAAAAGTAATTCTATTGCCTGGTCTATAGTGAGATGCTCTAGTGTTTATTTCTTGCGTACCCAATGCCCCTCCAAAAGTGAAGTCTGAAGCCGCAGTACCCATTGTAAATTCTTGATTTCTTGTAGCGTCATTTAAACCACCCCAGTTACTCCATTGTGGTCTACCGTCATAAATTTTGTTCATAGAAATACCATTAATCATAGTTCTTCCATAAGCATTATCTAAACCTCTAATTCTAAAACGAGCTTGCCCCCAGTTAAAAGCAGCAGCTTGTTGATAAGTGTCTCTTGAGGCCTGTAATAAACCAGATGTGCTTTCTGAACCAGAATTATCGTCTCCTAAATCACTTTCAGTGATGGTTACTAAACTTAATTGTTGTTCAGTTGTAATGTCTTCTTCAAGAACTACATTTCCTAACTCAAGAGTTTCTCCTTCCGTCAATTCTAACAATAAAGTTTGAGAAAGATAACCATTAAAACGAACTACTAAAGTTTGTTCGCCATTTGGTAAATTTTGAAAAACAAAATTTCCTTCGAAATCTGTTAAAACAGTTTGGTTTGTACTCTGAATTGTTGTAACAACATTTTTTAACGGTTCTTGACTTTTAGCATCAATTACTTTTCCTGTTAAAGCAGGCTTTTCTTGAGCAAAAACAAAAACAGCTTGTAATACAAATAATGTACTTAATACAAGTTTTTTCATAAACGAAATTATAATTAATATTTTTTAAATACCTAGTTCAAAAAAACTTAGGGGCGTCAAAGGTACAAATTTTAATTACATTACCTACAATTGACTTATAATTTGAATAGAATTGATGTTAAGTTAACAAGAGGTTACTTTATAATAATGTACAACATTTAATAATATTCTTTACCTTTGGCACCCATTTTGTATTAAAATTGACATTAACATAACATAAGATAACATTTGATTTATGAAAATTAAACAATTATTTACCGCTTTAATTATCCTTTTTACACTAAGTAACCTATACTCTCAAGAGAAAAAGTTTAAAATACATACTGTTGCTTTTTATAATTTGGAAAATTTATTTGACACAATCAACGATCCTAAAACTAACGATGAGGAGTATACTCCTTCAAATGGATGGACTTCTAAAAACTATAAAAAGAAGTTAGATAATTTATCAAGAGTTATAAACGAAATTGGATCGGGAGAAAATCCTTTAAATTCGCCAGTTGTAATTGGAGTTTGTGAAGTTGAGAATAGAGGTGTTTTAGAAGATTTAGTTAAACATCCTAAATTAGCTGCTAGAGGTTATAACATTATTCATTTCGACTCTCCAGACAAGAGGGGGATTGATGTTGGTTTATTATACCAAGGAAAGTATTTTACACCAACTAGTTATACAAATGTCCCATTGTACATTTATAAAGATGATTCTAAAAATGGGAAGAAACAGAAAAAAGAAGAGGAAGAGGATACTGATGATAAAGGATCTGTAGATTCTAAAACAAAAAGAATTTATACGCGTGACCAATTGTTAGTTACAGGTATTTTAGATGGAGAAGAAGTAAGTTTTATCGTTAATCACTGGCCATCTCGTTCTGGAGGTGAAAAGAAAAGTAGTCCAAATAGAGAAGCTGCTGGAAGATTGAATAGAAAAATTATTGATTCATTATACAAAATCAACCCTAATGCTAAAATTATTACTATGGGGGATTTAAATGATGGTCCATATAATAAAAGTGTAAAAAAAGAACTTGGAGCAAAAGCATCTAAAGAAGAAGTGAAACAATTTGGAATTTACAATCCAATGGAAAAAATGTCTCAAGATGGAATAGGAACATTAGCTTACCGTGATTCTTGGGATTTGTTTGACCAAATAATGTTGTCTGAACCATATATAAGAAAAGATTTCAGTTCTTGGACATTTTGGAAAGCAGGTGTTTACAATAAACCTTTTTTAATTAATAAAGAAGGGCCGTGGAAAGGATATCCGCTAAGAAACTCAAATGGAGTTCCTGGATTTAGTGATCACTTTCCAGTTTATTTGTACTTAGCAAAAGAAGTAAAATAAAAAACAAAAAGTATTTAAAAGGTTAGTTGAGAATTATCATAGCTAACCTTTTTTATTTTTAGTAACTTTACTTTTTATTTATTAAATATGGGAATTGCAAAACCTTTTAATTTAACAAAGTGGATTGAAGATAATAGACACCTTCTTAAGCCACCTGTTAGGAATAAAAATCTTTACATTGATTCTGGCGATTATATCGTAATGATTGTAGCTGGCCCAAATGCAAGGAAAGATTATCATTATAACGAAACAGAAGAATTATTTTATCAACTAGAAGGAGAAATCACTGTTTACATTCAAGATGAAGGAAAAAAAAGAGCAATGAAATTAAAAGCCGGAGATATGTATTTACATCCTGCTAAAGTTCCACATTCTCCAGCTAGGTCTAAAAATTCGATTGGATTAGTTATAGAAAGAAAAAGAAATCATTTAAAAGTTAAAGATGGTTTGCTTTGGTATTGCGATAATTGTAATGAGAAATTACATGAGGTTTATTTTGAACTAAATGATATTGAAAAGGATTTCTTAAGTCATTTCAAAGATTTTTATAATTCTGAAGAAAAGCGTACATGCAAAAAATGTGGAACAATAATGGATACTGATGAAAGATTTATTTCTAAAGAATCATAGGTTTTAATGCTCTTTTTTTAATCTCATTAATATTCAATATATTTGCACAAATATAACAAAAACAAGAAAAAAAGTTAAATATGTCTACAATAGCACAACAATTTGGAATGCAAGAAGCTTTAACACAATTAGGTGTAAAAGCTATAAATGAAGGTACTTCTACAGGAAGCGAGTGGTTTTCTAACGGAGAATTAATCGAAAGTTATTCACCAGTTGATGGTCAATTAATAGGAAAAGTAAAAGCAACTACTGCTGCTGATTATGAAAGAGTAATGCAAAGTGCAACGGCTGCATTTAAAACATTTAGAGCAATGCCAGCTCCACAAAGAGGAGAAATTGTTCGTCAATTTGGAAACAAATTAAGAGAATTAAAAGAACCATTAGGAAAATTAGTTTCTTATGAAATGGGAAAATCTTTGCAAGAAGGTTACGGAGAAGTTCAAGAAATGATTGACATCTGTGACTTTGCGGTAGGTTTATCTCGTCAATTAAACGGACAAACGATTCCTTCTGAGCGTCCTGGTCACGTAATGAGAGAACAATGGCATTCAATAGGAGTTGTTGGAATTATTTCAGCGTTTAACTTTCCAGTTGCTGTTTGGGCTTGGAATACTGCTTTAGCATGGATTTGTGGAGATGTTTGTGTGTGGAAAGCATCGGAAAAAGCACCTTTATGTTCAGTAGCATGTCAAAATATTATTGCTGATATTTTAAAAGCAAATAATTTACCTGAAGGTATTTCATGCATCATCAATGGAGATTATAAAGTTGGTGAAATGATGACTACTGATACTCGTATCCCTTTAATTTCTGCTACAGGTTCTACTAGAATGGGAAGAATTGTTGGAGCAACAGTTGCTGAGCGTTTCGGAAAATCGTTATTAGAGTTAGGTGGAAACAATGCAATTATCATTACTCCAACAGCCGACTTAAAAGTGGTTGTTCCAGGAGCAGTATTTGGTGCTGTAGGAACTGCAGGACAAAGATGTACTTCTACAAGAAGATTAATCATTCACGAATCGGTTTACGATAAAGTTAGAGATGCAATCGTTGGTGCTTACGGGCAATTGACTATTGGAAATCCATTAGATCAAAAAAATCATATTGGACCACTTATTGATAAAGATTCTGTAAATACGTATTTAGCGGCAATTGAAGCAGCTAAAGCAGAAGGTGGAAAAGTATTAGTTGAAGGAGGCGTTCTTTCAGGAGAAGGATATGAATCTGGATGTTATGTAAAACCAGCTATTATTGAAGCTGAAAACCATTTCAAAATTGTACAACACGAAACGTTTGCTCCAGTTTTATACTTAATGAAGTATTCTGGAGATGTTGAAAACGCTATTGAAATTCAAAACGGAGTAGCACAAGGTTTATCTTCGGCTATCATGACAAACGAAATGAAAGAAGCTGAAAAATTCTTGTCTTTCGCAGGTTCTGACTGTGGTATAGCAAACGTAAACATTGGAACTTCTGGTGCAGAAATTGGTGGTGCTTTTGGTGGTGAAAAAGAAACTGGTGGCGGGCGTGAGTCGGGCTCTGATGCTTGGAAAGTATATATGAGAAGACAAACCAATACTGTTAACTATTCTGATCAATTGCCTTTAGCACAAGGAATTAAGTTTGATTTATAGTTTTTAAAAAATAGATAAATAAAAAGCCTGCTAAGCATTTAGCAGGGTTTTTATTTTAGTGATAATTTGTGTTTTTTACTTCGTCTTCTTCACGTATTGCGTTAAAATAACAATATGTTGGTTTTCTACCCGACCTTCAATATGTTCAGCATTATCCCAAACTAATTTGATGTTGTGAACTGCAGCACCGCGTTTTGCTGTAAATCCTGCTCCTTTTACGTCTAAATCTTTAATTAGCACTACAGAATCTCCATCTTGTAGTATTACACCGTTACTGTCTTTATGAACAATTTTATTTTCATCTTCTTCTTCGCCTTCTCCGGTAGCTTTTGCCCATTCTAATGCTTCTTCATCCAAATACATCATTTCCAATAAATCGTTCTTTTTTAATCGTGCAAGCATTCGCCAAGAAACAATTTGAACCGGTAAATGTTCGTTCCACATAGAGTCATTTAAACAATGCCAATGTGTTGCATCCAAATTTTCAGGATTTTCAATTTGGTCTACACACGTTTTACATGCCAAAATAGATTGTTCTAAACTTTCATTCTCGTTTGGAGCAACATTATACACAAGTAAGTCGTGTTCGTTTCCACACAATTCACATTTAGAAATACTTCTATCTTTTAATTTTTTTTCAATTACACTCATATCTATAAATTAAATGATGCACCAATATTAAAAGTAAACTGATTATTTAAATAATCATAACCCGTAATTTGATTTTCATATTTAGCTATAGGAAATGAAGCTTCAGAAAATACACCAAAAGAATCAGTAAAAAAGTAACGAGCACCTAAATGGCCACCAAAATTTTTTAAACCTAAATTTAAACCAGGGTATATGTCTAAATTCTCATCAATGTTTAAAACATTACCAATATTTGCATTAAACCTAGCCTTTAAATCAAAACGATCTACAAATTTTGGAGTTCCTAAATAAGTCGCGGTATTAAGTAAATATGAACTCATAAGGCCAATTGACATATTTTCGCTTAAACCAAAATCAAATGAAGCAGCAACACCCGTTCCGTCTTTTTGAAGATTTGCTCCAATTTGAAGTTTAACATCTCCTTTTCCATTATACACTTGTGCATATGTAAAACTTGCAGTTAATAGCATTAAAAGAATAATTCTTTTCATAAAATTTATTGTTTATTTTATTGCAAAGATAAAACATATTATTAATTACGACCTATCTCATTAGGATATAACAGATTCAACGGTTGACTTTGCCAATATTCTTTTGTTTCAACGTCTAAAACAGTTAGAGGGCCTTTAAATGCTGCACCAGTATCAATATTCCAAATGCAAGATTTATTTACAGGAATGGTTTGATTAATCCGAGTAACAGGAGTGTGACCGATGTATATTTCACGATATATTTTAAGTCTCGGTGGGTATAATTCATCTTCTAAAGACAAATTTGGATTTAAAGATAAGGCCGTTTCCCAAAGCGTTCTGTCCCAATAGAAAAGAGGTTTAAAATATTCAAAATCTACTCCTTTTAAATTTGTAAAACCCGCATGAATAAAAAGACGATTTTCATCATCTATAAAAAAATCCATTAAATTTTCTAAAAAGAAAATGTGTTTTTGAATTTGGCTTGGTGTTGCTTTTTCATACGCCTTAACCGTTGATTGACCTCCGTGTTTAAACCATTCTTCATTGTAGGTTTTGGTTTTTAAATAATTTAAAAGTAAATCATCATGATTACCTTTTATAAAAACACAATTATAGTTTTCATTTAACTGAATTAAACAATCAATTACTTGAGGTGATTCACTCCACCCATCAACGTAATCACCTAGAAAAATCAGTTGATCTGTTGGAATAAGATTAATTTTTTCTAAAATTTCTTGTAATGCTTTTAGTCCTCCGTGTATATCTCCAATTACCAACTTTCTCATATAGTACTTGATATTTTAATCAAAAATACATAAAAAGTATAGTAAAAAGGGTTATTAATTTTAACAAAAAAGGCAGAAAATCTGTAAAAGGGTTATTTTGTAACACCTTATTTTTGATAAAACAAAAATAAGGTGTTACAAGTTTGATTTTTTATAAGAACATTTCAATAAAATAGATTTAAAATTAACCATTAAAAATTAAAATTATGAAAAAAGCAGTTTTATTTTTAGGAATTCTAATAAGTTTCTTATTAGTAACCTCTTGTACTACAGATGATTTAGAGCTTTCAAACGAATCTCAAATACAAATTAATTTAATGGATCAATATACTAATCAATTAGCAAGAGATGGAGAAGAAGATGAAGAAGAAAGTTCTTCAAACGAAAACAATGAAGGAGCTGAAACTACAAGTACAAATGAGGATGACAGCACTGGTCCTGTTATAGTTATTAAAAAAGATTAATTTAAAAAATAATATTTATGAAAAACACAATTATTTTATTAGGAGTTTTATTAGGAGCATTATTAATTAGTTTTAATAAAGAGATTAATAATAGTATTGAGAAATCAGTCAATATCACAGATAACATTAAATATGAAAAGTCGCAAAATTTAAGTTCTGTTGATAGAAATACTATTATAGTTATGAAGAGAGATTAATTGAAAAATTATTTTAGCTTTGTAAAGAAGCCATTAATTTTGAATAAATTTATACTTATATTTTTATTTATTATCACTTTCGTTGGATGTAATTCCAGCGAAGAAGACACGTATACAAATAGTAATTTGGATTACTATTTTGACTCTGCATACGATTCAAATATTCCTAAAGAGAAAAGAATAAATCAATTAGATTCAGCAATCGGAATTATAGAAAAAACCTCTCTTAATGATTCTATTCTTTTTAAAAATTACTTTAAAGTTGCAAATCGATATTTTTCACTTTTAGAATATGAGAAATATAAAACTATATCAAAAAAAATATTAAAATTAAGTGTAGATAAAAGAGACTCTTTGACAATAGCTAAGGCTGAATATTATTTAGGTGATTATTATTTTTTCACCTCTAAAAATGATAGCGCTTACTATTATTATATTTCAGCTGAAAAGAAATATAAAGTGCTTAACGATAAAATCAATCTTGCAAACACACTACTTCACAAAGCATTGGTTTTGTTGTACGAAAAAGACTACCTAGGAAGTGAAGCGCAAACTATTAGAGTACTTGACATTGCTAAAGAATTAAATGATGAAACTTTAATTTACGAGTGTTATGTAAACCTAGGGAGTTCCATTTTAGGTTTAAAAAACTATAATGTAGCATTAGATTATTATGAAAAAGCTCTTCATCAAATTGAGGAAATTAAAGATAAAAACTATAAACAATTATTGAGTGCTCAAATGTTTAATAATATAGGTTTTGTTTATTTAAATTTAGAACAATATGAAAATGCATTAATTAATTTTGAAAAAGGCTTAAAAATTAATAAAATAAAGGAAATTCATCCAATTATATTCGCTTCTTTATTAGACCGAAAATCATATTCAATGTTCAAGAAGAATCCAAATGAAGGTTTTGAAGGTTTTGAATTAGCTTTAAAAATTAGTGATAGCATAAATGATATTGCAGGAAAAATTAAAAGTAGAATACATTTAACAGAGTACTACTTATCACAAAAAGACACATTGAAAGCTTTAGTGTTAAACAATGAGGCAAATAAATTATCAAAAGAAGTAAAATATAATGATGAGGTTTTAACAACACTTGATTTATTTACAAAAATTGATCCTAGTAACGGTTTGAAATATGCTAAAGAATATATAAAAATTAGCGATAGTCTTCAAGAGCAAGAGCGAAATACAAGAAATAAACTTGCACGAATAGAATATGAAACAGATGAAATTATTCAAGAAAAAGAATTGCTTTCAAATCAAAAAAGCTTAGTTGTTATAGTTTCAGCTATTTTACTTTTTATTAGCGCTCTTTTATACATTATTCTATATCAAAGAAGCAAACAAAAGGAGCTGGTTTTTGCACAAGAACAACAAACTGCTAACGAAGAAATATATAGGTTAATGATTAACCAACAACTAAAAGCTGATGAAATTAGGAATTCTGAAAAGAACAGGATTGCTAAAGATTTGCATGATGGAATTATGAATAAATTAACGAGTACTAGGTTAAATTTGTTTGTTTTATCTAAAAAAAGAGATGAAGAAACGATTAAGAATTGTATAGGCTACATAAATGACATACAAAATATTGAAAAAGAAGTTCGCTTAATCGCACACGAATTAAATAATGATATTTTCGAACAAAAAAACAGTTTCAAAAGTATTTTAAAAGAATTGTTTCAAAATCAAAACAAATTGTTTTTAGCAAAATGTGAATTTCATTTAGATGAAAATGTTTTGTGGGACAAAATAGATGCTTCTGTCAAAATGAACTTATATAGAATTATACAAGAAGCTTTTAATAATTGTAATAAATATGCAAATGCATCAAAAATAGATGTTAATATTTATAAGAATGGAGAGAAAAATATCGTTTTATTAATAAAAGACAATGGTATTGGATTTAGTGTTAATAAAAATAAAAAAGGCATTGGTATTGAAAACATGTCGGACAGAGCAAAATCAATAGGCGGTTCTTTTAAAATTGAGTCTGAAATTAATAAAGGGACCACAATATTAATTGAATTTACCGTTATTTAAATAAATTATTATGATTAAAAAAAAGGTTTCTATTTTTATAGTTGATGATCACCCATCAATGATTGAAGGATACAAAAGTATACTCTCTTATAATGATTTAGGGTGTGAAATAGAAGTTACTTCAGCTTATGATTGTGAATCAGCTTATAAGCGAATGGAGGGGTCTGAAAACATCTATGAATTTGATATGATTTTTTTAGATTTAAGTCTGCCTCCTTATGAGGAAAAAGAATTTTTTTCTGGAGAGGATTTAGCAATTTATGCTAAAAAGAAATACCCGTTTTCAAAAATTGTGATTTTAACGTCTCATGCTGAAGCCTTTATTTTATATAAAATACAAAACAATATTTCTCCACACGGACTTTTAGTAAAAAGCGACTTTACAGCTGATGAATTATTAAAAGCCTTTGAAATTATTCTTGGTAATGGTGTTTATACAAGCAAAACAGTTAATGAAAGCATCCAAGAGTTACTTTCTAAAGACATGTTTTTAGACGATTATAACCGACAGATAATAAGTCTTTTATCTAGTGGAATTCAGTCTAAAAACTTAGCTAACCATATTAATTTGTCCATGAGTGCTATAGATAAGCGAAAAGCACAAATTAAAGATTTCTTCTGTATTCAAAAAGGAACAGATGAAGATATTATTAGAGAGGCAAAAAAACACGGATTCGTATAATTGGGTTAACTTTTAACAAAATATACAGAATTACCTCAGTAAAAATTCTGAGTAGATATGTAATTTAGTGATTACAAAAAACAGTAACTTTTGTAATATGAAAACATACTCTAAAATTGTAATTTCATTACTCGTGTTAAGTTTAATATGGCTATATCTAATATTAAATTTAGCCTACTTTACTTTCTTTCAAGAAGACTGTTTTTTTATGCCTAAAATCAATGTGTCAATTCAGTTTAAATTGGTTTATCTGTTATGGTTAATTATAAGTTTAGGGTATTTAAAGTTGATTTTTTCTAGACAGAAATTATGAATTTAATCATTGTATTTCATTTTTCTTATTACCCTCATTACTTCCTTAAATGACGCGTAAGAGTTTTGGTCAATCTCTTTTAGATAGGGTTTAGACTCTATTAATAAATCTTTTGCTTCATTAAATCCATTTAAAAAACAAATCATAAATACATAAGGTAGGTTTTCTAAATCTTTTATATCGTTTAAATTTAATGAGATTCCTTTTTTTAACTTATTTAAAATTGCCACATTTGAATTATAGATATGATGAAGCATTTTTTTGTTATACTGCGGTGGTTTAAATAACAGTTCGGTATTTATTTTATAATAACCATTATCAAAAAAAGTAATCGTAACTTTCTCTAAAGGATAATAACTTGTTTTATCGTTTATCCCTAATGCAACATATTCAGTAATAGTAAACGAATCATCATCAAAATATATACTTACATCATCTTGAGCAGAATAGAATAATTTAACTTGTTCGTTAATAAGTTCAATATCAACTCTTGAGTAAAATGTTTGATCTCGCACTTTCTTTTTTACTCCACTCCAGCACACAACAAACAACTCCTTAAAAACATTATATTCAGAATGTAAATCTTTATGTTTAATATTTACAAACTCTAAAACACCATCAAGTGTGTTTTTAATACTGTTTCTTGAATTGTTTTCTATACTAATTACGGTCTCTGTATTGGTTTTTGAAAAAGGAACCTTATCTTCTGTAGGAATGGAGTTGCTTCCTCTTCTTACAAAAACAGTGTTAGCAGGAATGGTATGTATACCTTTTTTAAAATAGGAAACAGCACTTTTAGGTTTTATAGTAACAAGTCCTAGTACTTTTTCTTTGCTTAGTAGTGGAAAAGGAACATTTTCATATTGAATTTTTGGAGGATTTTCAAGAAATGCGTTTACTAAATTTTGAATTCTACTATCATCGTAAAAATCAACACCAGTAATTGTATTTGCTTCATCTTCTACTCCCACAACTATGTAGGAATTATTAACAGGATTCGAGTTTGAAAGCGCACAAATATGTTTTAAAAATTTTGATTTTCCTTCTCGAGAGTGAAGGTTTAATTGACGTTTTTTATCATAGAAACTATTCTCATCATTGTGAGTAAGTAAATTCTTTATTAATAAACGTTTGTTAATCATTAAAAAACAGATTATTTCTTAAAAATATAAAACAAAATCATAAAACACTGCTAAAATAAGCAATTGTTTGTTTTTTTTAACGCTATATTAACAATGAAGTAGTAAATAAATTTTCAATTTTGAATTGTTAATTTTTTTTTGAAAATTTGACCCCAAAATATAATGAAAATGGAAGAAAATACTGCTACAATTGACATTCGTTTAATCAACGAAAAAATAGAGAAAGAAAGTGCGTTTGTTGATTTATTAACCATGGAAATGAACAAAGTAATCGTTGGTCAAAAGTATATGATTGAAAGATTACTAATTGGATTATTAGGACAAGGCCATATTTTGTTAGAAGGTGTGCCTGGTTTAGCAAAAACCTTAGCAATTAACACCCTCTCTCAAGCAGTTCACGGATCTTTTAGCAGAATTCAGTTTACACCTGATCTTTTACCTGCAGATGTTGTAGGTACAATGATTTACAGTGTAAAGGACAATGATTTTACGATTAAAAAAGGACCAATCTTTGCAAACTTTGTTTTGGCCGATGAGATTAATCGTGCTCCAGCAAAAGTACAATCGGCTCTTTTAGAAGCAATGCAAGAAAAGCAAGTCACTATTGGAGACACTTCTTTTAAGTTAGACAAACCATTTTTAGTAATGGCAACACAAAATCCGGTAGAACAAGAAGGAACTTATCCTTTGCCTGAAGCTCAAATGGACCGTTTTATGTTGAAAACCGTTATTGATTACCCAAAAATGGAAGACGAACGATTAGTTATTCGTCAAAACCTAAGTGGTGAATACACTAAAGTTAATCCTGTTGTTTCTGTTGATCAAATTCTAAGAGCACAACAAGCAGTTCGCGAAGTTTATATGGATGAGAAAATTGAAAAATACATACTAGATATTATTTTCGCTACTCGTTATCCTGAAAAGTACAATTTAGAAAATTTAAAGCCATTAATTAGTTTTGGTTCTTCTCCTCGTGGAAGTATTAATTTAGCAATCGCCGCTAAATGTTATGCTTTCATTAAAAGAAGAGGTTATGTTATTCCAGAAGATGTTCGCGCAGTTGTTCACGATGTTTTGAGACATAGAATAGGAATTACCTATGAAGCAGAAGCTGAAAATGTAACTTCAGTTGATATTATCAATAAAATTGTAAACGAAATTGAAGTACCTTAATCTTTAGTTGGCAGTCATCAGATTTCAGAAAGCAGTTGTTTAATTCGCTAGTACTGAATACTGAATACTAATTACTGAACACTGAAATAAAATGGATACCAAAGAGATTCTTAAAAAAGTTCGAAAAATAGAAATTAAAACCCGTAGATTGAGCGATCATATCTTCTCGGGAGAATATCATACGTCTTTTAAAGGAAGAGGAATGACTTTTTCTGAAGTTAGACAATACCAATACGGAGATGATGTAAGAGCTATTGATTGGAATGTTACGGCTCGCTACAACGAACCTTTTGTAAAGGTTTTTGAAGAAGAACGCGAATTAACTATGATGCTGATGGTTGATTGCAGTGGTTCGGAAATTTTTGGAACTAAAAATCAATTTAAGAGCGAAGTTATAACAGAAATTGCAGCAACACTTGCTTTTTCGTCAACAAACAATAACGATAAAGTTGGGCTTATTTTATTTTCAGATCAAATAGAATTATATATTCCTCCCAAGAAAGGGAAATCACACGTTTTACGTATAATTAGAGAGTTAATTGAGTTTAAACCAAAAAGTAGAAAGACCGATTTAGCTCAAGCTTTGAAGTTTTTATCGAGTGTAATGAAAAAGAAAGCAATTGTCTTTTTAATTTCAGATTTTATGGTAAATGATTACGAGAAAACTTTAAAAATAGCAGCTAGAAAACACGACTTAACCGGAATTAGGGTTTATGATGAAAGAGAAAAATCAATTCCTAACCTAGGAGTAGTGAACATGATTGATGCTGAAACAGGAGAAAGTATGTTGGTAGATACTAGCTCTAAAAGTGTTCGTTTAGCTTACGAAAAAGAATATGCAGAGAATGTAAAATATTTCTCTGAAATGTTTTCTAAATCAGGCGCTGGTGTTTTAAGTTCAAGGGTAGATGAAAGTTATGTTACCAAATTATTAGGCTATTTTAAAGCAAGAAATTAAAATGTTAAAAAGAATACTTTTATATTTTTTATTTATTTCATCGTTTGTAAATGCGCAATCGATAACATCTTCTGTAGATTCTACTCAAATAAAAATTGGATCTCAGTTCAATTTAACTATTAAAGCTAACGTTTCTAAAACGGATAAGGTTGTTTTTCCCGAAGGAAAATTTTTAGGCTCCTTAGAAGTATTAGAATCGTATCCAATAGATTCAATAAAATCGAATGATAAATTAGAATTAATTAAAAAATACGGTTTAACACAATTTGATTCTGGAAAATATGTAATTCCAAAGTTAGCAGTAGTTATTAACAACAAAACATTTAGAACCGACTCTTTTTCGGTTGTTGTAAATGATGTTGTTGTTGACACGATTAAACAACAAATGTTTGATATTAAGCCTGTTATTAAAGTTGAAAAACCTACAAGTTATTGGTGGTTATATACTGTTTTAATTTTAATCGGTTTGGCATTAATTGGTTACGGAGCTTATTATTTCATTAAGAAAAAACAAAATAAAAAAAATGAAGAAGAAGCTATTTTATTTGCTTCACCAATTGAAAAAGCAATAGCGGAATTAGAGCTTTTAGAAAAGAAATCACTTTGGCAAAAAGGAGAAACAAAAGCGTATTATTCTGAACTTACAGATATAACTCGAAACTATATAGAAGAAGTAATTGAAATTCCAGCAATGGAAAGTACATCAAATGAGTTATTTGATGCTTTAAAAGTTTCTGTTCGTCAAAAAAATATAAAAATAAGCAAGGATACTTTAGATAAGTTTAAAAGAGTTATGGAAACGTCTGATTTGGTAAAATTTGCCAAGTCAAAACCGTTAGACTTTGAAATTGAAAATGATAAAAATACAATTAATACTTTTCTAATTTCTTTAGATAAAGCAATTCCAAGAACAGAAGAAGAGACAGAAAACTTATTTGTAGAAGAACTAAAACGTAAAAAAGAACGTTCACAAAAATTACAACGTATCTTTATTCCGTTAACTTTAGTTGGTATTATTTTATCTATAATTCTTGTCTTTTTAGGAGTTACAAAAGGAATGGATTTCTTAAGAGATAATATTATTGGTCACAGTACAAAATCTATGTTAGAAGATGAATGGGTTACTTCAGATTATGGAGATCCAGCAATCATTATTTCAACTCCAAAAGCATTAACAAGAAATACAGATGCTCGTATTCTAAATAACCTGCCTGAAAATGTAAAGTCAACAAGTACATTCTTTTACGGAAGTGTTTTAGATAATTTTTCAGTTGTTTTAAGTACCACTTCTTTTAAAGATTCGGTTCAAGGATCTTTAGATATGGTTTTAGAACAAGATTTAAAACAATTAGAATCTTTCGGAGCTAAAAATTTAGTTGTAAACACTGGAGATTATGAAGACCCAAAAGGATTAACAGGTAAAAAATCAGAAGGAACATTTACCGTTTTAGATCCAATTTCAAAAGAAGACATAAAAATGTATTATAACATTTTAGTGTTTTCTCAAGGAACAGGAATCCAAGAATTAATATTGGTACACAAATTGGAAGATGAAAGTGCAGCTGAAATAATGAAACGAATTGTAGAATCAATAGAGTTAAGAAAAGTAGTTAAATAATGAAGAACATAACATTTTTACATCCTGAATTTTTTTGGTTGTTTTTGGTTCTTCCAATTGCAATTGCTTGGTATTGGTTTACACATAAAAAACAACGTGCAACACTTAAAATAAGTTCAACAAAATCATTCAAAGGCAGCAGAACTCTAATAGCTAAGCTACAACCATTATTGTTCGGTTTACGAATATTGGCCTTAAGTACAATTATTTTAGCTTTAGCAAGACCAAGGAGCGTAGATGTTTCTTCAAAGTCAAGAACTACAAAAGGAATTGATATTGTTATGGCAATTGATGTTTCGGGTAGTATGTTAGCAAAAGATTTAAAGCCAAACCGTTTAGAAGCTTTAAAAAGAGTGGCTGCAGAATTTGTTGAAGATAGAATTAACGATAGAATTGGTTTGGTAGTTTATGCAGGAGAAAGTTATACAAGAACTCCCGTTACATCCGACAAGACTGTTCTTCTTCAATCACTTAAAACAATTGATTATGACGATTCTATAATTGCAGATGGAACCGGAATTGGTGTAGGGTTAGCAACTGCAATTAATCGAATTAAAGACAGCAAAGCAAAAAGCAGAATTATTATTTTACTAACTGATGGAGTAAATAATTCGGGAACTATTGATCCAAGAATGGCTGCTGATATTGCTAAAGAATATGGCATTAAAGTGTACACAATTGGAATTGGAACAAACGGAATGGCTCCTTTTCCATACGCAAAAGCACCAAATGGTAAGTTCTTGTACCAAAATATGAAAGTAGAAATCGACGAAAAGTTAATGAAGGAAATCGCCAAAACTACTGATGGAAAGTACTTTAGAGCTACAAGTAATGCTAAATTAAAAGAAATTTATACCGAAATTAATAAACTAGAAAAAACTGAAGTAGAAGAAAAAAAATACTTTAATTACGATGAGAAATACCAACCATTAGTTTGGCTTGCATTATTCTTATTATTTGTTGAGGTGCTTTTAAAGAACACTATTTTCAAAGGTTTAGTTTAAATTAGAAATTGAAACGATGTATCATCAATTAGAAAATCCACAATATTTATACTTGCTATTAATAATTCCATTATTAGTAGTTGTTTTCTTGTTTCAATTGTTTTGGAGAAGAAAAAAAAGAGCAGAATTTGGCGATTTAGAATTGGTTCAACGATTAAGTCCAGAAGCTTCTAGTTTTAAACCAGTTTTAAAGTTTGTAACCTTATCACTTGCTTTAGTTTCGATAATTATTGCTTTGGTAAACCCAAAAATTGGAACTAAAATGGAAACCGTAAAACGTCAAGGAATTGATATTGTTTTCGCTTTAGATATTTCAAAAAGTATGTTGGCCGAAGATATTGCGCCTAATCGTTTAGAAAAATCAAAACAATTAATTTCTAGTATCATCAGTACTTTAGGTAACGATAGAGTAGGAATTGTGGGTTATGCAGGTAGTGCTTATCCGGTTTTACCAATGACAACTGATTACAGTATTGCAAAAATGTATTTGCAAAACATGAATACAAACATGGTTTCTTCACAAGGAACTGCTTTAAACGATGCTATTCGATTATCCGAAACCTATTTTGATGCTGTCGACACCAGTAAACTAATCATTTTAGTTTCAGACGGAGAAGATCATGGAGCAGATTCTGATGCAGGAAGTGAATTAGCGAAAGAAAAAGGAATAAAAATAATTACTATTGGTGTAGGTACAGAAAATGGTGGGCCTATTCCAATCAAAAATGAAAGCGGTTCTCTTTCAGAATATAAAAAGGATAGTAAAGGTGAAACGGTTATTACCAAATTAAACACTGATATTTTAGAAAAAATAGCAAAAAACACAAACGGTGGTTATATAGCAGGTAATAATACAAAAGAAGCTTTAGACCGATTAAAAAATGCAATGGATAACATTGAAAAAACTGAGTTTGAAACAGAACAAATTGCCGAATATCAAACTCAATATCAATGGTTTCTTGCAGTTGCTTTTTTCTTAATATTAATTGATGTTTTCTTTTTTGAAAAGAAAACAGCTTGGATTCAAAAACTAAATTTATTTAATAATAAGTAAGATGGAAAAGATAACAGTAGCTTTAGTTTTGTTTATTACATCAGTACTTTTTAGTCAAAATAAAGACCAAAATTTATACGATGGTACAACAGCTTTTGAAGAAAAAGAGTATGTGAAATCTGAATCTAATTTAAGAGTTTCACAATCGAATAATGCTGATAAAAAAGCAGTTGCAAATTACAATTTAGGAAATAGTATTTACCGTCAAAATCAACCTTCAGAAGCGAAGTATAAATTTGCAACTGCTGTTGAAGTTGCCAAAACAAAAGAAGAGAAACATAAAGCATTTCATAATTTAGGAAATACATTTATGTTGGAAAAAAATTATCAAGGCGCAGTAGATGCTTATAAAAACGCATTACGTAATAATCCACTTGATGATGAAACACGTTATAACTATGCTTTGGCAAAGAAAAAATTAAAAGAAAATCCTCCAAAAAAAGACAAGAATAAAGACAAAAACAAGGATAAGGACAAAGATAAAAAAGACCAAGACCAAAAAGACAAGGATAAAAAAGATCAAGATAAAAAGGACGACGGTAAAGATAAGAAAGACGACAAGAAAGAAGGCGACGATAAAAAGGATAAAAATGACAAAGGAGATGAAGATAAAAAAGAACAACCTAACCCAAAACCTTCTGGAGCAAACAAGCAACAAATAGAAAATTTACTGAATGCAGTAAACAACTCTGAACAAAAAATTCAGGACAAAATAAATGCTAAAAAAGTAAAAGCTAGTCCACTAACAAACGAAAAAGATTGGTAGAAAGAAATAGAAATCCATGCGATTGATAAAATGAAAAAGACAGTAATATTTATAGTTCTCTTTTTAACTTCTTTTCTTCAAGCTCAAGTAAGGCTTGAGGCTAAAGTGAGTAAGAACACCGTTGGTTTAAATGAACGAATTCAGGTTCAGTTTTCTGTAAATGAAGATGCGGATAATTTTCAAGCTCCCGATTTTGATGGTTTTATATTAGTTGGAGGTCCATTTCAATCTCGAAATTTCTCATGGATTAACGGAGTAAAGTCATTTAGTCTTAGCTATTCTTATATTTTACAACCTAATCGTAAAGGGGTTTTAACCATTAAACCAGCAACAATTGAGTACAAAGATGAAATTATAAAATCATCTTCTGTTAAAGTAACTGTAACCGATGCTATTCCTGTTCCAAAAGATCCCAATAGTCCAGATTATGTTGCAGGAGAAGGGGTTCATTTAGTAGCTGAAATTTCTAATTCAAATCCATACGTGAATGAACCTTTAACGGTTGTTTACAAATTGTATTTTGATCCACGATTTATTATTCGAAATGTAAAAGAGCTTAAAAACCCTAAGTATAATGGTTTTTGGAGTCAACATATTGATATTCAAAAATTAGAAGCTGTCGAAGCTACTTATAACGGACAAGACTATGCAATGGTGATGTGGCGAAAAGTAATTTTATATCCGCTTGAAGCAGGAAACAAACCAATAGAACCACTTTCTATTAATCTAGAAATTCAAGTTCCTTCTGGAAGAAGAAACATGTTTGGACAGCAATCGTATCAATTAACTACCAAAACAGTTACGGCTGGTTCAAGAACTATTAATGTAAAACCGCTTCCTGAAAATGGTAAACCAACTGATTTTACTGGTGCGGTAGGTAATTTTACATTTAAAGTAAAACCATCAAAAACAAAATTAAAAACAGGTGAATCGTTAGATTTGGAAATAGCAGTTTCAGGAAATGGAAATTTAAAATTATTCGATTTACCAAAAACTGAATTCCCAAGTGCTTTTGAAGTGTTTGATCCGCAACATAAAGAAGAAGTAAAAACACCTTTATCTGGAATGAACGGTAAAATTTCAGACACTTATACAATTGTTCCTCAGTTTAAAGGAAAATATACGATTCAACCTATAACTTTCAGTTACTTTGATTTAGGTTCAAAAACTTATAAAACCATAACTTCTGAAGAAATTACGATTGATGTTTTAGATAATCCAAATTTTACGGCAAACACAAATGCAGTTGCGTCTAATAAAAAAGAAGTTGTTAAAAATAACGTTTTCCAATTCATAAAATTAAATTCTAAATTCGAATCAGTTACTAAAAAAGATTTCTTAGGTTCAAATTTATTCTATTCGTTATTGTTTGCCCCTTTACTTTTAATTCCAATTGTCATTTTAGCGAAGAAGAAAAAAGAAGCTATCGATGCAGATGTTTTTGGCAATAAAGTAAAAAGAAACAATCGCTTGGCTAAAAAATTCTTGTCAGACGCCAAAAAACAAATGGGTAATAAGGTGCCATTTTATATGGCAATGGAAAAAGCGTTACACAATTTCTTGAAAGCAAAATTACACATTGAAACTTCAGAAATGAGTAAAGAAAACATTCAAGAAATGTTACGTGATAAACAAGCAAATGAAAACGATGTAGCACAATTTATGCAATTAATGAACGATTGCGAGTTTGCTCGTTATACACCGTCATCTGATGTAGCAATGCAAAAAGATTACGACAAAGCTGTTGAAATAATTTCTGACCTTTCAAAACAACTATAATATGAAGACTATACTAAAAAGCATCGTTTTTATTTTACTTTCAACCGTTGTTTTTGCAAACGAATCTGACGAAGTAAGCAAAGCATTTGCTAATGCAAACGAATTGTATAAAAAAGAAAATTACGAAGCAGCAGCAGCTAAATATGAGTTCATAAATTCGAATTTGAAAGTAGAATCTGCCGAATTGTATTTCAATTTAGGAAACTGCTATTACAAACTAGACAAAATAGCCCCAGCGATTTATAATTTTGAAAAAGCGTTATTGTTCAACCCAAATGATGAGGTTGTGAAAACCAATTTAGAATTTGCACAAAAAAAGGCCATTGACGATATTAAAACTGTTCCAGAAGTGGGTGTTTCAAAGGCCATTTATGCTTTTGTAGGCAAATGGCATTATGATTCATGGGCTTGGATTGCAGTAATCATGTCGCTATTATTTTTACTCACTTTTTTAGGGTATTATTTTGGGAATACAACAGTAATTAAACGAATATTCTTTACTGGAATGTTTGTGTTTTTAGTTGGGATTTTAATCACCCTTTCAGCGGCTTTTTTACAAAAACAAAACGATGTAAAAACAAAACCGGCCATTGTATTCAGTTCGGCGGTTAATGTTAAAGCAGAGCCAAAAAGTAGTACAGACGATGTATTGGTTCTACACGAAGGAACAAAAGTATTTGTTTTGGAAACTTTAGACAATTGGAAAAAAATTCAATTAACTGATAAAACCCAAGGTTGGATAGAAAAAGACGCAATTAAGGAGTTGAAGGAAATGAAATCATATTAAGATTTTAAATTTTTCTTTTTAATCATTTTTTGTAAAAAAACATTGTTTGGTAAAAAAATTTCTTCATCATTCTTTGTTTTTAATTTTACGAAAAATAAGGTAACATCGCTTATTCGGCCTTCTAATTCATAATCTTTATCCAAAATAATAATTGTGTCATCTAATTTTACAGATTGATTAAAAAATATTATCAAACCAGAAGTGAGGTTTGATAATAATGACCATTGTGCAAAAAGGGCAATACCTATAACAGTTAAAACAGAGGCCATAAATACAAATAACTCAGATTGATCTACCCCCCAAACAGTTAAAATAAAAATCAGGGTTATTGATAGGAGTATTATTTGAACAATTTTTTTAATTATTTTTCCTCTAGTTTTATGTAGCATATTATTAGCAACAGTTTTATCAATTGACCTAATTATTAAATAACGGATAATAAAAAACACTACAATTGCGATTGTTGTTTCTAAAGTTTTTAATTCAATTAATTGCATTTCTTTTTTATGAGTTTAGTTAGTTTCTTTTTCGTCACTTAGTCCTTCATACCATTCTTCAATTTGCGGATAAACAAAAGCTGAAATTTCTTTAGTTGGGTTGTAAAAAATTGACTCATCAAGAGTTTCTTGTTTTGCCAACATATTATTTACATTGATTTTTTCGAACAATAGAATAACAATACTCAAAGCTAATATGGTTTTTAGAACACTAAATCCCGCACCTGCTAATCGGTTAATCCAACCTAAATAAGCAAAATCAACAATTTTAGTCAGCAATTTAGCCGAAAGATGAATTACAACTACAACAGTAATAAAAGTTAATGCAAAAGCAGTTATTTCTATGTATTTTGGATCCCAACTTACTTTTGTTTCTATCACAGCTCTTACAATATGCGAAAATTTTATGGCTACAAAAATTCCAACAACTAAAGCAAGAAGTGATGCAATTTCAACAAAAAGGCCATTTTTTAACCCTTTGTAAATGGCGTAGCCTAATAATACAGCGAAAATAATATCAATAAAACTCATAAAAAAGAAAATAGATGAAAGAACAAAGATAAAAGAATTAACGAAAGTCAATTTACTATCTTTGCACCAAATTGGTAATAGGAGTTTGGTAAATGGTATTTGTAATCCTATAGTCCAAAACCTAAAACCCAAAACCCAAAAAAATGTCAAGAGACGAACAACTTAAAGAACGCTGGGACAAAGTAGTAAAACTGCTTTCTGATAAATTTGCGGATGGCGATGTATTAGACCTAGACGCTATTATATATTTAATTGGAGTACAAGAATTAGGAAAATTCAATGCTGAGTTTAAAAAGGACGAAAAAATAAACTTAATGCATATTGCAATATGTAGAGTTTTAGAACCTTATGGTTATTATGAATTTGAATATTTCGATAACGAAGGCTGGCCTCATTATGCGGTAAAAGAACAATTGCCACCTCTAAAAGCAGGTGAACAATCTATTTTAATGAAAGATGCTATCGTAAATTATTTTATTGATAAAGAGCTAATAGATTAGTGTTATATAAAATCCTATAACCCATAAACTAAAACCTAAAACCTTTTTCTTAACTTTGCACCTTTATAAGCAAGAACGATGATTGATCAGATTAAAAAACACATTGAAGAAGTAAACGCTTTTCAAGCCGATAATAAAGAGAAAATTGAAGAGTTTAGAATTAAATTTTTAGGAAGCAAAGGCCTTTTAAAAGAGTTATTTGCCGAATTTAAAAATGTTCCAAACGAAATGAAAAAGGAATTCGGACAAGTAATCAATCAACTGAAAACTTCTGCCGAAGAAAAAGTTGCGTCTTTACAAGATCAAATTGAAAGCAAAGAAGAATCTAAAGGAACTTATGGCGACTTAACACGTCCTGGATATCCATTAAACTTAGGTTCTCGTCACCCAATTTCACTTGTAAAAAATCAAATTATTGATATCTTTTCAAATGTGGGTTTCAACGTTTCTGAAGGTCCAGAAATTGAAGACGATTGGCATAATTTTACTGCACTAAACTTGCCGGAATATCACCCAGCGCGTGATATGCAAGATACTTTCTTTATTCAAACCAATCCAGATACGTTATTGCGTACGCATACTTCATCTGTGCAAGTGCGTTATATGGAAAACAATAAACCGCCTATTAGAACAATTTCACCGGGTAGGGTTTTCCGTAATGAAGCAATTTCTGCTCGTTCACATTGTATTTTCCATCAAGTGGAAGGATTGTATATTGATAAAGATGTATCGTTTGCCGATTTAAAACAGACTTTATTACACTTTACAAAAGAAATGTTCGGAAAGTCAAAAATTCGTCTAAGACCTTCTTATTTTCCATTTACAGAACCAAGTGCTGAAATTGATATCTATTGGGGTTTAAAAACAGAAACCGATTATAGAATTACAAAAGGTACAGGTTGGTTGGAAATTGGAGGTTGTGGAATGGTTGACCCAAATGTTTTAAAGAACTGCGGAATCAATCCAGAAGAATATTCAGGGTTTGCATTTGGTATGGGAGTTGAGCGTATTGCAATGCTATTGCATCAAATTGGCGATATAAGAATGTTTTTTGAAAACGACGTTCGTTTCTTACAACAATTTAAGTCAAGTATCTAAAATGAAAGCAGATATAATTATACCAAAAGTAGAAAACGTTCATGTTGTAGCTATACAAGAATGGAGCGATGATTTCCAAGAAAATTGTTGGTATGCCTATTTGTTAAATGCTACAAATGAAACTTTAGAAATGGCAATGGTTGTTTCTCGTGCTTATGGTTTAATTGACGGAGAACAAAGAAATACAATGTCTTTACGACATGCATTTGCAAAAGTAGAACCTCAAACAGCAGTAAGAATTGAATTCCTTGAGAATAATTTATTACAATTGAATAATGAATTCATGTTGTCTTATTTTATCGGTAACAAAATGTTCGATAAAAAATTTATTTTTAAAACCAATTCTATAAACGAAAAAGGCCAATCCGATTTGCCTGTTATTAGTAAACGAGGTGTTATTGCAATATAAAAAAAGACTCTAATTAGAGTCTTTCTTCATTTTAACGAATAGTTCATTTATTCTTTTATTTTCTTTAACTTCATACTCGTTCTTTTTAATAAGTTCTTTTATGTAATTACTTCTTTCAGAAGTAATAGGATGAGAACTTAAAAATTCAGGAATCTCTATAGATGAATGACTCTCCAACCTTTCAAATAGCTGGAGCATACCATTAGGGTCAATTTTATTTCTATTTAAAATAGCCAACGCATCAATGTCAGCTTCTTTTTCAAAAGTTCTTGAATAAGACATCGATTGCAAACTATGAATATTGTCCCCAATTACTGCAGTTATACCGTTAACATCATTAAAAATAGCAGAGATGAATAAGTATCCAGAAAGGTTTCTACACAACATTTTCATTGAATGTCTTCTGTTTACATGCGAAGCTTCATGACCAATTAGTCCTACCAATTCGTTTTCGCTTTTTAATTCATCTAATAAACCTGTAAATACAATAATGTTTCCATCAGGTAAAGCAAAAGCATTTACAAGAGAAGATTCTATAACCGTAAATTTTAATGGCTTTGTATTATTTAGATTTAGTTCTTGGCTGAAATCGTTTAATAGTTTGGTTTTTTCTTCATCTACAATTTCCGATTCTAAGTACTCATCTATAAATAACCCACTCATTTGGTCATCATAATCTTCGGGAATAATTGCAACTGCTTTTTCAGCAATAAACGGTACAAAATAAAAATACAAGGCTCCAATAAAACCTAGAAACAATAATGATAAAACGATATGCGTTCCTGTGCTGAAAGCAATCAATTTATCGTACCAATTAATTTGGTTGTTTCGTTTTAAATATTTCTGAATAGTATCAATAAACTTAAGATCATCAATTTTTATTTGTTGAACTTGATCTTCACCAAACTGTAGTGTTAAATGATTATCATTTTTAACGCTTTTTGTCTCCAAAAGGTTAATTCTTTTTTGAAAAGAAGGTGCGCTAATAGTTAGCACACCTCTAATAGTATCAAAAGATAATTGAATTTTTTGTGGTGTTGACGATTTTCCGTCAAAATAAATTGCGGAAGAATTCATTAGAAAATAAATTCAAGATCTAAGATGTCGCTAATATCTTCTCCAGTAGCGTCTTTATAGTTTTCTTCGGTTTGAGCAATGGCATTTAAATCAATATCTCCTTCTAGTTGAATTTTATTGGCCACAAACTCTAAAGTTCTTGTCATTGCCCAAGCATAACCTAATCCTAAAGTAAATAGAATGATTAACATGTTCACGAAAATTAAACTAAAAAAATCTCCACCAGTAGCTATAGATTTTAATTTTATCTTTTGGTCATTGTTTTCAAGGCTTAAATTGTTTACAAAATATTCAAAAATATCTCTTTGCCACCAAAACGAATAAATACCTAAAGTGAAAATAGTTAAGAAATATCCCTTTAAGTTCAATAAGAAATAATCTCCACCATCACCAAGATATTTAAATTTTATATTTCCAAATCGAATGTTACTTAATACATATTTTCTAATATTAATTGTCATCCAAGCCCCATAAATACCTAAAGTTAAAATTGTAAACAATAAGTTTTTAAAGAATAAAGCTATAAATTCATTTCTATCACCTCTGTATCCAAACCTAATTCCTCTCCAAGAGGTTCTAGACATTCTGTAGCGGTAAGAACCATGAATTGCCAAAGGAATAAAAGCAAGTATTAAAACATAAAAAACTAAAAGCCCAACAACAGGCATTTTTAGATGAATAAACAAGAATAATATTGCATATAATGCAATAAAAATTACCATTGCTTTTATAAACCCTTTAAACATTTCTTTTCCTGTTCCATGAAAAGAAAAGGCATCATTGTTTAATGAAGAAGATCCATAAACATATTGCAATACTTTAGCTTTAGCCCATGGATAGTAAAACCCTAAAGTTATAACTGTAAGCAACCAGTTTATAACTATTATTCCAAATAACTCACTTCCTTTTCCGCTATAATTTAATTTATAGTCTTGTTTTGTTGATAAATTGTTTTCCATTTTTTATAGTTTTTTAGATTTGCTAATATAAAATTGTTTTTCAAAACCTCCGAATTAATTTACAAAAACAAAAGTGTTTTTCTGTTATTTTTGCGACTCTATTTTACTTTTTTTGTGAAATAATGTCTTTGTTTAGGGAACTAAATCACAAAATAGAATTGCTAAACTCATATTAATTCCTCAATTTTATAATTTATTTAAAACTACAAAATGAGGATTTTTTTTCTATACCTATTTTTCATAGCAAGCGCTTCGTTTGCACAAGATTTTGCGAAACATGTAAACCCATTTATTGGAACGGGTGGTCACGGGCATACTTTTCCAGGAGCAACAGTTCCTTATGGAATGGTGCAATTGTCTCCAGACACACGAATCGATGGTAGTTGGGATGGTTGTTCGGGTTATCATTATTCAGATAATTTAATTTATGGCTTTTCGCACACGCATTTGAATGGAACCGGAGTTTCTGATTATGGCGATATCATGTTGATGCCAACAATGGGTAAACCCGTCGTTGATAATAAAGAATATTCTTCTACTTTTTCGCATACCAACGAAAAAGCTTCCGCAGGATTTTACTCCGTGAAATTAGACAAACACGATATAGATGTGCGTTTGACGACTTCAACACGCGTGGGTTTTCATGAATATACTTTTAATAAAGACGGTCAAGCCAATATTATTTTAGATTTAAACCATCGTGATAAATTATTGGAAGGAAGAATTCGAGTTGTAAACAATAAGACTATTGAAGTTTTGAGAAGAAGTGAAGCTTGGGCTCAAAATCAATATGTATATGCTCGAATTGAGTTCAATGTAGCTTTTGAAAATATTTATTTTGGTAAAAAAGCTAATCAGAATAAAACAGCTGATATTGTCGAATTAAGTTCTGCTACTTTTTCAAAACAAGTTAAAAAAGGAGAAAAAATTCAAGTAAAAGTATCACTTTCGCCAACAAGTTATGAAGGTGCTAAATTAAACAGTTCAGAAATCAAACATTGGGATTTTGAAAAAGTTAAGAAAGATGCAGAAACACTTTGGAACAAAGAATTATCCAAAATTGAGGTAACTTCTAATGATGAAGATAAGTTAGCCATTTTCTATACAGCTTTATACCACACCATGATGCAACCCAATATTGCTCAAGATATAGATGGAAAATATCGTGGTAGAGATAACGAAATTCACATTGCGGAGGGATTTAATTATTATACGGTTTTTTCATTGTGGGATACGTTTAGAGCAGCGCATCCTTTATACACTTTAATAGATAAAAAACGAACTTCAGATTATATCAATACCTTTATTAAACAATACGAACAAGGTGGAAGATTACCGGTTTGGGAATTGGCTTCTAATGAAACCGATTGTATGATTGGTTATCATTCCGTTTCTGTTATTGCCGATGCTATGGCTAAAGGAATTCAAGGTTTTGATTATGAAAAAGCTTTTGAAGCCAGTAAAGCTTCTGCAATGCGAGATGTTTTAGGTTTAGAAGCGTATAAGAAAAACGGATTCATTTCTATTGATGATGACCATGAAAGTGTTTCTAAAACCGTAGAATACGCCTATGACGATTGGTGTATAGCACAAATGGCGATGCTTTTAGATAAAAAAGAAGATTACGACTATTTCATGAAACGTTCGCAAAGTTGGAAAAACCTTTTCGATTGGGAAACAGGCTTTATTCGTCCAAAGAAAAATGGCGGCTGGGACAAACCTTTCGATCCAAGAGAAGTCAACAATAATTTTACAGAAGGAAATGCATGGCAATACACGTTTTTCGTTCCTCATGATATTCAAGGAATGATTGATGCTTATGGAGGAAATGATAAGTTTGAAGCCAAATTAGACGAAATGTTTAATTCTGAAAGTAAAACCACAGGAAGAGAACAAGTAGATGTTACAGGGTTAATTGGTCAATACGCACATGGAAACGAACCGAGTCATCACATGGCGTATTTGTATAATTATGTAGGTAAACCTGAAAAAACTAATGAAAAAGTAAAATACATTCTTGATAATTTCTACACAAACACACCAGATGGTTTAATAGGAAACGAAGATTGCGGACAAATGTCTGCTTGGTATGTGTTGAGTTCGATGGGGATTTATCAAGTTACACCAGGAGAGGATTATTGGCAAACAACTACTAATCCATACTTTGAGAATGTTAAAGTTGCCAAAGAAGATGGTAGAAAAGCTTTCGTTTCATTACCATACGACAGAACAGGTTTTTTAAATCAAGAAGGTAGGGAAACAGTTAAAAAAGAACAGTTTAAATCAATTATTCCTGTTCCCGTAATTCAAGCTGAAAGTAAATCTTTTAAAGATAAAATGACAATTCAAATTCATCATTTAAAACAGTTTGACCAAAAGGTGTTTTATAGAATTCTTGATGATTCAAAAGTAATTCCACCATTTATTCCTTATTCTGAAGCATTTGAAATTAGTAAATCTTCAAAAATTGAAGCATATATAGAAGAAATGGCTGGTGGAAAGCCACCAAGAAGCAATACTATTTCTGCACAATTCTTCAAAAAACCAAACAATTACACTATTGATATTAAATCAAAATTCAATTCACAATACCATGCTGGTGGAGCAGAAGGTTTAATTGATGGAATATTTGGTAATGAAAACTGGAGAAAAGGTGAATGGCAAGGGTATCAAAACCAAGATTTTGAAGCAGTAATTGACCTTAAGGAAACGAAAATTATCTCTAAAATAAGTTCAAATTACTTGCAAGACACACGTTCGTGGATATTGATGCCGACTAAAGTAGAGTATCACATATCAGAAGACAATATCAAATTTACAAAAGTTGGAACTGTTGAAAATTCAGTTGATCCAAAAGAATATGAAACAGTTATAAAATCATTCGATTTAAAGTTTACAGCTCAAAAAGCAAGATATGTAAAAGTTATTGCAACCAATTTTGGTAAATTACCAGAATGGCACCAAGGTTTTCCATCAAACGGAGATGCGTTTATTTTTATTGATGAGGTAAGTGTTGATTAATCTTTTATTGGAAAAACTAATGACCAAATAATAGAAATTACCAATATTCCACCTACAACTCCTAATGAGACCATTGATGAGATATGAAAGAAGGGTGCAATAATCATTTTCACACCTATAAAACTTAAAATAAGCGCTAATCCGTAGTGTAAACGGCTAAACATATACATAAAGTTGGCTAATAAGAAATAAAGCGAACGAAGCCCTAAAATAGCAAATATGTTGGATGTGTATAAAATAAAAGGATCATCTGGTGCAATGGCAAAAATTGCAGGAATACTGTCTACCGCAAAAAGCAAATCGGTAAACTCAACTATTGCAACAACTACCAATAATGGAGTAACCATTTTTATTCCGTTTTGAACCGTGAAAAATTTATCGCCATCAAAATTCGGACTTACTTTAAATAGTTTGTGAACTAATTTTGAACCTGCACTTTTAGAAAAATCTTTGTCACCATCATCTTCACTATGACTAAACCAAGATTTAAAACCGGCAATAATTAAAATAAATCCAAAAATGGTTAGTAAATAATTAATTTTTACTAGATGACCAAAAAGCTCCATTTCTGGTAAATACGTGTAATTTAAAATCCATACACCTGTAAAAATAAAGATGGCTCTAAAAAATAATGCACCAAGAACGCCCCAAAACAAGACTTTATGTTGCGATTCTTTAGCTACATTAAAATAGCCAAAGACTAAGATAAATACAAAAAGGTTATCTACAGAAAGTGCTTTTTCTATCCAATATGCACCTTGAAACTGCATAAACTGCTCAGCTCCTAAGTAATAATAAATTATCCCACTAAAACCCATTGCTAAAGAAATCCATGTAACTGACCACATAGCTGCTTCTCTATTGGATATAGCATGACTTTTTTTGTTTAAAACACCTAAATCTAGCAATAACATTGCAATAATTATAATGCTAAAAACACCTAAAATTACAGGATGATTTATTAAATGGTCCATAAGTTATTTTTTTGCAAATTTACTACATGATTTTTTCTCCAAGGGAAAAGTGATTAATTTGTTGAAAATCAACATTTTAAGTTGGTTTTTTAAAAACAAAAAACAGACTAACTTTTTGTAAATCAAATTGTTAAGTCTGTTTTTGTATATGACGACTAATTTCGAAAAAAATTAATCTAATTTATCTGCTAGTTTTTTAAACACTGCTTTTGGCTCTTTTCCTTCATACAAAATAGCATAAACAGCATCAATAATTGGCGTTTTTGCTCCGTGCTTTTGATTTAACAAATAAGCACTTTTAGATGCGTAATATCCTTCAGCCACCATACTCATTTCCATTTGCGCCGATTTTACGGTGTATCCTTTGCCAATCATGTTTCCAAACATTCTATTTCTAGAAAAAACAGAATAACCAGTAACTAATAAATCACCTAAATATGCTGAATTATTAATGTTACGTTTCATTTTGTGTACTTTGCTAATGAATTTCTTCATTTCACGAATTCCATTACTCATCAAAACTGATTGAAAGTTGTCTCCATAGCCTAAACCGTGTGCAATACCTGCAGAAATGGCATAAATGTTTTTAAGCATTGCAGCATACTCTGTTCCAATGATATCGTCGGAAGTTTTAGTTTTAATATAATCTGAACTTACATTTTTTGCCATTAACTTTGCCTTTTCTTTATCTCCACAAGCTAAAGTCAAATACGAAAGTCGTTCCATTGCAACTTCTTCTGCATGACAAGGACCAGTTAACACCCCAATATTTTCGTAAGGAACATTGAATTTTTGATGAAAGTGTTCACCAACAATTAAACTAGTTTCTGGAACAATCCCTTTTATAGCTGAAAAAATTACTTTTCCCTCTAAGCTTTCAGTTAGTTGTTCCAATTCTCCACTTAAAAATGCTGATGGAATAGCAAAAATGATATAATCTGCATAAGCAACAGCTTCATTTATATCATTTGTAAGTTTTAGTTTTTTTACATCAAACTCTACCGAACTTAAATAGTTTGGGTTATGGTATTGATGTTTAATATGTTCAACAGCATAAGTGCTTCTCATGTACCATGCAATTTCTGACTGGTTTTCACACAACATTTTTGCAATAGCAGTAGCCCAACTTCCTCCGCCAATAACTGCAAATTTTGGATTTTTTTCCATTCTTGTTCCGTTTTTAGGAAATTCAAAGGTAAAGAAATACTTTCAATTTTAAAAAATCATTGAAAGCTAACCATTTAAAAATGTTAATTTTAATTGAGTTGAACAATTTATTCTTTTATTGTTCGTTATAACTTTTATTGCTTCAACTTATTTTTAATAGTTTAGGTTATCTATTTATAGTTGTAAAAAAAAGCGTTTAAAGTAATTTAAACGCTTTTTTGTTGAAATTAAATGATTGAATTAATAACTCATTTCTACAATTTCACGGACTTTTTCAGGTGTAATATTTTGTTTTTCACCTAATGCTTTCCAACCTCTTTCTTCAAAACGATTTACTATGAAATCTGCAGTTTTTGAATACTCTGTAGTATTCTCGGATAATTTTGTTTTCATTCCCATGATGTGGAAAAATTCTACTGTTTTTTCAATGGCTTTTTTAGCAATTTCTTCGGTTGAACCTTCTTGAATATTCCAAACACGTTTTCCGTATTGTGCCAGCTTATCTTTTTTAGATTCAAACATCACCTTGTATAAGTTCGGACCAATTATAGCTAAGGTTCTAGCGTGGTCAATTTCATATAAAGCCGTTAATTCGTGGCCAATCATATGTGTTGCCCAATCAGAAGGCACACCTTTTTGAATTAATCCGTTTAAAGCCATTGTTGCACTCCAAACAAAATTAGAAGCTAATTTATAATCAGTTGGATTTTCTACAACACACGGTCCAATTTCAATTAATGTTTGTAGAATGCTTTCAGCAATTCTATCCTGTAAAATAGCATCATGCGTATAGGTTAAATATTGTTCCATAGTATGTGTAAATGCATCTACCACACCATTTTGTAATTGTCTTTTTGGTAAAGATGTAATAACTGTAGGGTCTACAATAGAAAATTTTGGAAATAAAGCACTACCGCCCAAAGTTAATTTTTCTTGTGTTTCATTAATTGTTACAACTGCCCCAGAGTTCATCTCTGAACCGGTTGCAGGTAATGTTAAAACGGTTCCAAAAGGAATAACCTCATTGATATCTTTAAATAAAATTCTTTTTCTTAAAATTTCTACAGCATCACCCTTGTAGTTTACCGCTCCAGATATAAATTTAACACCATCGATAACACTTCCTCCTCCAACTGCTAAAATGAATCCAACTTTGTGTTCACGAATAATTTCAACCGCTTTCATTAATGTTTCAAAACGTGGGTTGGGCTCAATTCCGCCAAATTCAACAATATTATTTTCATCAAATTCTGTTGCTAAAGCTGTTTTGACTTGATCGTAAACCCCATTTTTAAATATACTCCCACCTCCATAAGCGATAAGAATTTTTGTATTTGCAGGTACTAAGTCTTTTAATTTTTCAATTTGTCCTTTTCCAAAGACATAGTTTACAGGATTGTATAATTCGAAGTTTAACATAACTTATATTTGTTTTTAGAATTACAAATTTAAGGAATGTAATGCGGAACGAATGGTAAAGGAATGTTAAGTTATTTTTTATAAAACAAATTATGCTCTACATATTCCCAAACTTTATTAGGTAACATAGGAATTACATTTTTTCCTTTTTTAATGCTATCGCGAATGAAAGTAGAAGATAATTCCACTATTGGCGCATCCACCCTATGAATTTTAGGATGATTTTTAAATTGACTGTCTATCTCACCAGATTTTAATCTTGGATACACGTATATATCATGATTTTGTAAAATCACTTCATAATTTTTCCATTTGTGAAGCGAATTCAAATTGTCTTCGCCCATAATTAAAGAAAATTCATATTTCGGAAATTTTTCTTGTAGATGTACTAAAGTGTTTACGGTATAATTAGGTTGAGGCAACTTAAATTCAACATCAGAAGGTTTAATTTTTGGAAAATTTCCAGTTGCTAAATGAACCATTTCTAAACGATGGTAATCATCTAAAAGGGTGTTTTTTTTCTTGTGTGGATTATGAGGCGTAACAACCATCCAAATTTGATCTAAATCAGAATATTCTGACATGTGATTGGCAATAATTAAATGGCCAATATGAATAGGGTTAAATGTTCCGAAATACAATCCGATTTTCATGATTTAAGTTTTAAGCTAACAGCTAACAGCTAACAGCTAAAACTGTAAACCGTCAACTGTAAACTAAATTACGTATTAATAAATTCCTTTACCAACTTATATGCATCTTCTTTTGCAACATTTAAGTCGTAATTTTTAATTATTTTATCAAATTGTGGAGCTGTTGCTAACTCAACTGAAGCCTTTGCGATACGCATATTAATTTTGTCTTCACTTTCTGTAGAACGTAATTTTAACCTTCTTTTCAACTCATCCACACTTGGGGGTTTTACAAAAACAGCTAAAGTTTCCTCTGGAAATTTACTTTTAATTCGCAATCCGCCTGCAACATCAATATCAAAAATCACATGTTTACCTAGAGCCCAAATGCGTTCTACTTCTTTTTGTAAAGTTCCGTAGAAGTTATCGGTATACACTTCTTCCCATTCTACAAAATCTTCTGCTTTAATGTGTTTTTTGAATTCTTCCCAAGAAATAAAATAATAATCTGTTCCATTAATTTCTTTTCCTCTTGGTTCACGTGTTGTACAAGAGATAGAAAATTCAAGGTTTAAATCAGGCTGGGCTAATAAATGTTTAACTATAGTTGTTTTTCCTGAACCAGAAGGTGCAGAGAATACTAGTAATTTTCCTTTAGTCATTGTGTTGTTGTTTTTGTAATTTTATTAAAGAACATTTAGAACTTGTTCCTTAATTTTTTCCAATTCATCTTTCATCATTACTACTAATTTTTGCATTTCTGCATGGTTCGATTTTGAACCCATAGTGTTGATTTCTCTTCCCATTTCTTGTGTAATAAAACCTAATTTTCGGCCTAATGCTCCTTCATTATTCATGGTTTCTAAGAAATAATCTAAATGATTGGTTAAACGAACTTTCTCTTCGGTAATGTCTAATTTTTCTAAATAATAAATCAACTCTTGTTCGAAACGGTTTTCGTCAACTGTAGTTTTTAATTCTTCAATAGCTGTAAAAAGACGGTCTTTAATGTTTTGTACTCTTTCTGGATCCAAAACTAAAGCTTGTTCCATATAAGAACGAATATTTGCTATACGCAATTGAAATTCTTTTTCAAGAGAAACTCCTTCGTCTATTCTAAAGTTGGCAATATTATTTAAAGCTTCGTTTATAACACCTTCAATATGTTTCCACTCTTCTTTGTCTAATTCCTCTCGCTCTGTTTTTAATGCGTCAGGCATTCTTACAGCCATTTTCATTAATTCGGTTGCATCTGCACTAGGAATAACTTCTTTCATTTGATTAATATATCCTTTTACAATAGGTACATTAATTTTAGCAGAAGTTTCCTCTCCTGTAACTTCAATATATAATGAAAAATCAATTTTACCGCGTTCTAATTTTTGAGCAATAGTATTACGTATCTGTAATTCCATCTCTCTGTAAATAGAAGGAGTTCTTACGTTCAAGTCTAAACCTTTACTGTTTAATGATTTAAGTTCTACGGTAATTTTTTTATTTGGTAATTGTAAGAAGGCTTTACCAAAACCTGTCATTGATTGTATCATACAATTGTTTTAAAGAATTCAAAGATAAGAAAAAGTGTTTAGTGTTTAGTTTTCGGTAATCTTTTTTGGTTTATGAGTTACTAAATAAACACCAGTAAAAATCAAAACAGCTGAAAATATTTTAATTAAATTTAATTCATCTTTGCCTAAACTGATTGCAAATGTTGCTGCAAAAAGAGGTTGTAAATAAATGAATACTGATAATGTGGTCGGCTTAAGATGCTTCATTGCCGTCAGGTTTATTAGATAAGCCAGAAAAGTAGTAAACAAAACAACAAAGCCTATTTTATAATAAATGTCTGTTGGAATGACGCCCCAATTGATGCTGATTAATTCAAAATAACCAAAAGGTAAAACATAAAGCAATCCAAAAGTGTAAATCCATTTTATAAAAGTAAAAGCATGGTACTTTGTGATCAATTTTTTGATAAGAATTAAATAGATAGCGTAAGAAAAAGCATTAATAAATACTAAAAAATTTCCCCAACCCGCATTTGAACTATCTCCTATAGACTTACCATATAAAATTAAAATTGCGGTTCCTGTTAATCCAATAATAATTCCGAATACTTTTTTAAGTTCAATTCTTTCTTTAATAATGATTGCCGAGAGAATTAAAACAATAATAGGCGCTGTTACCATTATTACCGATGCACTAATAGGAGAAGTGAAACTTAGGCCTTTAAAAAAAGTAAGCTGATTTAACGCAACTCCAAAAAAAGCGGCTGCCATAATGCGAGGAAAATCCTTCTTCTCTATTTTTTCTTTAGGTCCAAAAAAAGTAAGAATCCAAAACAAAAAAGTTCCACCAATTGCGCGAATAACTATGAATCCGTAGGGTTGGACATAAGTTGGCATTACATCTTTAGCAACAGTAAAAGTAGAGCCGTAAATCATGGCCACAAAAGTTGCTCCAATAATTGCTAAGCTTCTTTTAGACATTTTCTAAGGCCTTCATTGCTTTTAAAATAGTAGCTTGTGAGTTTCCAATAAATATTTCATTTTTAATAATGAAAACCGGTCGACTTAAAAAAGTATAATGTTCTAGAATTAAGGCTTTGTATTCTTTTTCTGTTAAAATCTGATTTTTTAAACCTCTCTCTTTATATAGTTGAGCTCTTTTGCTAAATAAGGCTTCATAACTTCCAGATAAATCATACATTTTTGCAAGTGACACCTCATTTATTTGATTTTCTCTAATGTCTTGAAAATCTAAATCAATATTTTTGGGTAACGTTTTAATTATTTTTCGGCAAGTATCGCAAGAAGCTAAATAATAAATAGTGTTCATTCTTTTTTTACAAAAGTAATGATTTGAGTTGAATTAATTTATAAACATATAGTTCATAAAAAAAGCCTTGAAATTTCAAGGCTTTTTTATTATGTTTAGTACTCTTTAGTCTAAATAATATATGTATCCAAAGTGAAACCATAAATTCCAATCGTTGGCTTTGTTCTCCTCATGTAAATCAGGATTTTTTCTTAATCCATCAACCCAGTCCGAGAAATAATATTGCCATCTTAACTCAACAAATAAATCTGATAATTCAGTTAATTTATAACGAGTACCAATGCTAGAAACAACAGACCATGTACTACCGCCTTCAGAAGAATATCCATCTGGCAAATAATCAGGGTATGTTGTAATAGGTGTTCCTAATGGGCCTAATTCTGAATAGGTGTTGTTTTGGAAGAAATTGTAATGAGCACCTAGTGCAATAAATGGTGCAAAAGCTCCATCTGTAGCAGTGAACTCTCTTATGCTTAAAGGAAAATATTCTAATTGCATTCCAATATCAGTTACTTTAGCTTCACCTTTCATAGCTTTCAATTGATAACCCCATATTGAATTTTTCTCAGCCCATTCACCAAAATGCTCTAATTTTGTACTGTTATAAGACAATTCTGAACGCAGTTTAAAATGGTCGTTAAAATAGGTTTCAGGAGTATAACAGTTACATTCAGCTCTGTAGGCAAAGTTCATATAGTGAACTAAACCTATACCAAAACCTGTATTCCCTGCATTAGTTTCAAAATCATGACGTACACCAAAATCAGATTGGAACGCAACACCACCAGCAAATGCACCTATTTCGTGTGAAAAACCAAATTGAGCATTCGAAAATAAGGGTGTTATTAATAATAAAAAAACGAATTGTTTTATTTTTTTAGTCATTACTAAAATTTTTCGATTGTCGGACAAATATATGAAAACTAAGTTCACATAAAAAAAAAATATTAAAATTCTTGATTAATTTTTCTTAATTTTTAATTTTTCATTCTTTTTTTAGTAAAAATTATACGTGTGATTTTTAAAAATGTATATTTGTTCTTCGAAAATTAAGTCAATACTTAATACCTAATAAAAACAATAATATCATGAAAGAAAGCGTATCATCTTTTATTGAAGCAGTAGCTAAAAGAAATCCAAATGAGCCTGAATTTATGCAGGCAGTTAAAGAAGTAGCTGAAACAGTTATTCCTTTTATTGAAGAAAATAAAAAATACCAAAACAAAATGCTTTTGGAAAGAATGGTTGAATCTGAGCGTGTAATTATGTTTAGAGTAGTTTGGCAAGATGACGCTGGAAATACTCAAGTAAACAGAGGTTATCGTATTCAGATGAATTCTGCCATAGGACCATATAAAGGAGGAATTCGTTTTCATCCTTCAGTAAACTTAAGTATTTTAAAATTCTTAGCTTTTGAACAAACATTTAAAAACAGTTTAACGACATTGCCAATGGGTGGTGGAAAAGGTGGAGCTGATTTTGATCCAAAGGGAAAATCTGAAAATGAAATTATGCGCTTTTGCCAAGCATTCATGACTGAATTATCTAAACATATTGGTGACAATACAGATGTTCCTGCAGGAGATATAGGTGTAGGAGGAAGAGAAGTTGGGTTCATGTTTGGTCAATATAAAAGATTAAGAAATGAGTTTACAGGAGTTTTAACCGGAAAAGGAATTTCTTTTGGAGGGTCGTTAATTCGCCCAGAAGCTACGGGATATGGGGATGTTTATTTTGCACAAAGTATGTTGGCAACTAAAGGGCAAAGTTTTTCAGGTAAAACAGTTGTAATTTCTGGTTCTGGAAACGTTGCACAATATGCTGCGGAAAAAGTAATCGAATTAGGCGGTAAAGTTGTTACTTTTTCTGACTCTGCAGGATATATATATGACGAAGAAGGTATTGATGCTGAAAAATTAGCTTACGTAATGGAAATTAAAAACGTGAACTATGGAAGAATAAGTGATTACATTACTAAGTATCCAAATGCTAAATATGTTGCAGGAAAACGTCCTTGGGAGGTTAAATGTGATATTGCTTTACCATGTGCAACTCAAAATGAATTAAACGAGGAAGAGGCAAAAATGTTAGTAGCAAATGGATGTATGTGTGTGGCAGAAGGGGCTAATATGCCTTCTACTCCAGAAGCCGTTGAGGTTTTTCAACATGCAAAAATATTATTTGCTCCTGGTAAAGCTTCTAATGCAGGAGGTGTAGCCACTTCAGGTTTAGAAATGTCACAAAACTCATTACGTTTAAGTTGGACTAGTGAAGAAGTAGACGAAAAATTAAAAAGAATTATGTCAGATATTCACGAAGCGTGCGTGAAATATGGCAAAGATTCAACAGGTTATGTAGACTATGTGAAAGGAGCTAATATTGCTGGTTTCGTAAAAGTTGCTGACGCTATGCTTGGTCAAGGTGTAGTGTAATTTATACCTTATATAATATAAAAGGCTTTCATTAACTTGAAAGCCTTTTATATTTTTATTAATATACCAAATCCATATTTATACGTTTATAGTATATTTGTATAAAGTAGAAAATATGAAATCTAAAATAGTTTTTCTTTTTATCATTTTTAATCAGTTTATTTTTTCACAACAAAATCAATTGTGGAAGAGTTATTATTCCTATAATGAAATTGTTGATGTAGAGGGAGGAATTAATACTGTTTATGCCGCTACAACTAATAGCATATTTTATAAAAATTTAAGTTTAAACGAGCTGAGTATTTACAATTCCATCAATGGTTTTAAACCAGAAAGCATTACTACTATTCATCATTCAGATGCATTTAACAAAACAATTGCTGGAAATAATAATGGATTGATATTGATAGTAAATTCTGATGGAAGCATTACTACTAAAGTAGATATTATTGAAGAAGTACCTGTTGCTCCAAATAAAAAAAGAATTAATGATTTATATGAATATAATGGAAAACTATACATTGCCTGCGATTTTGGAATTTCTGTTTTAAACTTAAATAATTTAGAGTTTGAATCAACCTACTTTATTGGCTCTGCAGGAGAAGAGGTTCAAGTGCTTCAAACTACTGTTTTGAATGATGAGATTTACGCCGTAACAAGATTTAATGGAATTCGAAAAGGAGATTTAAACAATCCTTTTTTGTACGATTTTTCACAATGGCAAACTTTTGATAATGGTTACTGGTTAGGAATTGTAACTTTTAACGATGAAATCGTTGCATTGGGAACTAATTCTAAAACCTACAGATACAGCAGTGGATCATTTATTGAAATTTTAAATCAAGCTCAAAATGGTTTAAAGATTAAAACGAATTCAAATGAAATAATTGTAACTACTAAAAACAACATTTATGTAGTTGATGGTGTTTATTCTCTAATTGCTCATATTACAAATATACCAGGATATTCTGCTAATTTTACCTCTGCAACAGTTGTTCAAAATCAAATTTTCATTGGAACTGAAATTAATGGATTGTTCTCAACATCGCTATCTAGTCCTACTGTTTTTGAAAACATGAGCCCAAATGGACCGGTTAGAAACTACATTTTTAGAGTCAAGAAAGCAGAAAACTATCTTTGGGCAGTTTATGGAGATTATACAAGACTTTACAATCCTTATCCACTTGATGATTTTGGGATTAGTAAGTTTTCAAACGATTCGGGATGGGAATTAATACCTTATGATGATTTATTTCAAGCTAAATCAATTTCCGATTTAGTAGTAAACCCAATGAATAATAATGAAATTTATGCAAGCTCATATTTTTCTGGTTTATTAAAAATTAATGATGATGGGATTTCTTTGTTTAACACTACTAATACTGGTCCAAATGGACTTGAATCTTTGGTCTTGACACCGCCAAACCCAAGTTATATTGATATTAGAATTAATAGCCCAGCATTTGATAAAGATGGCAATTTATGGGTAACTAATGCATTTGTTGCAAAATCATTAAAAGTTTTGAGAACAAATGGTCAATGGCAATCATACGATATGAGTGCGGTGTTACCAACAATTAACACAGGAAGATATGCTCCTATAGCAATTGATAAAAACAGAACGAAATGGGTACCAACAATTAACGATGGTTTGTTAGTTTTTAATGATACGTTTAGTAATAAAACAACAGTAATAAATTCAGAAAATGGAAATCTACCTGATAACGATGTAAGATGTGTGGCAATTGACAGTAGAAATCAGTTGTGGATAGGTACATTTAAAGGATTAAGAATATTATCAAGTGTAGATAGGTTTATTTCTGATACAGAATTTAATACAACACCAATTATTATTCAAGAAGGGGATTTAGCACAAGAACTTTTTTACCAACAAACAATTCTTGATATTGTAGTAGATGGAGCCAATAACAAATGGGTTTCAATTGCAGATGGTGGCGTTTTCTTAGTTTCATCTAATGGTCAGGAAACAATATATCAATTTACAAAATCTAATTCTCCTCTTCCAAGTAACAATGTTAATGATATTGAGGTTGATGGCGTAACAGGAGAAGTTTTTTTTGCCACTGATATGGGAATGGTCTCTTTTTTAGGCACTTCAACAAAACCGAGTGATAATTTAGCAAATGTATTTGTTTATCCAAACCCTGTAAGGCCTAATTATTCAGGTACAATAAAGATAGCAGGATTAACTGATAAAGCAAATATTAAAATTACAGATATTGAAGGAAATTTAGTTCACGAAACAACTTCTTCAGGAGGTACAATTGAGTGGGATGGCTCAGCTTTTGGCAGTCATAAAGTTGCATCAGGAGTATATATGATTTTTGTTTCTTCACAAGACGGATTAGATACAACAGTTAAAAAAGTGATGATTATTCGATAATGCATATCAAAACTAAAGCAATTGTAATCTCTACGGTTAAATTTCAAGAAAAAAGTCTTATCATTAAGTGCTTTACTCAAAGTAATGGGGTAAAGAGTTATTTTGTAAATAATGCATTTACTGGAAAAAATAATAAACAAAAAATAGCTTTTTTTCAGCCTTTAATGCAGCTTGAAATTGAGGCTACAAATAAAAACAAAGGCACTTTAGAAAGATTTAAAGATGTTAAAATTGCAATTCCTTATCAAACAATTAATTATGATATTTACAAAACGACTATAGTTCTGTTTTTGTCAGAATTTTTAAATCACGCAATAAAGGAAGAAGAACCAAATGAACCGTTATTTGAATATATTGAAACCGCACTTTTATGGTTAGATAATCATCATGAAATTTCAAATTTCCATTTAATCTTTTTAATACAAATCACTAAATATTTAGGTTTTTATCCTGAAAGCCCAACAAATACTACTGATTATTTTGACCAATTAGAAGGTGTTTTTAATAATTCACTTTCTTTAAATAGTTTATCAATTGACGAAACAGCTTTATTAAAAAGGCTGTTGGTGTTAAAGTTAGATAATGTCGAAAATTATTTTTCGGCGAATCAAAGACAAATTCTTCTTAGAATAATCATTAATTATTTTACTTTAAATGTAGAAGGGTTTAAAAAACCAAAATCGATAGAAGTTTTCAAAGAAGTTTTCTCTTAAAACAGCAACTTTTGATTACTAATTTCTGACTTTCGACTTAAATTTATTACTTTCGCAACTTCAATTAAGAATGCAATAAAATGAGTACGAAATTCAATGAATACAAAGGACTTAATTTGCCTACTGTGGCATCTGAAGTGCTTGATTTTTGGAAAAAACAAAATATATTTGAACAAAGTGTAGCTTCTCGTGAAGGTGCAGCACCTTTTGTGTTTTTTGAAGGACCACCTTCGGCAAACGGATTGCCTGGAATTCACCACGTAATGGCGCGTGCTATTAAAGATATATTTTGTCGATATAAAACTCAAAAAGGGTTTCAAGTTAAGCGTAAAGCAGGTTGGGACACTCACGGATTGCCTGTGGAATTAGGTACTGAAAAAGAATTGGGAATTACCAAAGAAGATATTGGAACTAAAATAACAGTTGCAGAATATAACGAAGCGTGCAAAAAAACCGTAATGCGTTATACTGATGTTTGGAACGACCTTACTGAAAAAATGGGTTATTGGGTAGATATGGAAGATCCATATGTTACATATAAGTCCAAATACATGGAAACGGTTTGGTGGCTTTTAAAAGAAATCTACAAAAAAGATTTAATTTATAAAGGGTATACAATCCAACCGTATTCTCCAAAAGCAGGAACGGGTTTGTCTTCGCACGAAGTTAATCAGCCTGGTTCCTATAGAGATGTTACCGATACTACAATAGTAGCACAGTTTAAAGCTATTGAAAGCACATTGCCAAGCTTTCTTAAGGGTTTTGGAACAGTACACTTTATGGCTTGGACAACTACACCTTGGACATTGCCATCAAACACTGCGTTAACAGTTGGACCAAAAATTGATTATGTTTTAGTTAAGACGTTTAATCAATATACTTTTGAACCTGTTAATGTCGTTTTAGCTAAAAATTTAGTTGGAAAACAATTTGGAAAAGGGTTCTTTGAAATTGAAGAAATTACGGATTTCGAAAATTATAAATCAGGAGACAAAAAGATTCCATACCAAATCATAGCTGAAGCAAAAGGTGCAGATTTAGTTGGAATTCGTTATGAACAATTAATGCCGTTAGCTTTACCAAATGAGAATCCGGAAAATGCTTTTAGAATAATTTCAGGAGATTTTGTTACCACGGAAGACGGAACAGGAATTGTGCATACAGCGCCAACATTTGGAGCAGATGATGCTAAAGTGGCTAAAGAAGCTACGCCAGAAGTTCCGCCAATGTTAGTAAAGGATACTTATGATAATTTAGTGCCTTTAGTTGATTTACAAGGAAGATTCATTCAAGGCTTAGGAGACTATTCGGGAAAATACGTTAAAAATGAATACTATAATGAAGGAGAAGCGCCTGAGCGTTCTGTAGATGTAGAAATCGCTATTCAATTAAAAGAAGAAAATAAAGCCTTTAAGGTTGAAAAATATGTACACAGTTATCCTCATTGTTGGAGAACTGATAAGCCTATTTTATATTATCCATTAGACTCTTGGTTTGTAAAAGTAACCGAAGTTAAAGAGCGTATGTTCGATTTGAACGAAACGATTAATTGGAAACCAAAAGCTACAGGAGAAGGTCGTTTTGGGAACTGGTTAAAAAATGCAAACGATTGGAATTTATCACGTTCAAGATATTGGGGAATTCCATTGCCAATTTGGAGAACAGAAGACGGCACAGAAGAAATGATTGTTGGTTCTGTTGAGGAATTATACAACGAAATTGAAAAATCAATTGCTGCTGGTTTCCAAAAAGAAAATCCGTTTAAAGGATTTGAAATTGGTAACATGAGTGAGGCAAATTATGATTTGGTTGATTTACATAAAAATGTTGTTGATGCAATTGTATTAGTTTCTCCTTCAGGTAAACCAATGCAACGCGAAAGTGATTTAATTGACGTTTGGTTCGATTCAGGTTCTATGCCTTATGCTCAATGGCATTATCCATTTGAAAACCAAGAAAAAATAGACGGAAACCAAGATTTTCCAGCTGATTTTATTGCGGAAGGTGTAGATCAAACACGTGGTTGGTTTTATACGCTACATGCTATTGGAACGTTAGTTTTTGATAAAGTTGCTTATAAAAATGTAGTTTCAAATGGATTAGTTTTAGATAAAAACGGACAGAAAATGTCTAAACGTCTAGGAAATGCTGTTGATCCTTTTGAAACGCTTTCAGAATATGGTGCAGATGCTACACGCTGGTATATGATATCAAATGCAAACCCTTGGGATAATTTAAAGTTTGATATAGAAGGAATTGCAGAAGTGCGTCGAAAATTCTTCGGTACACTATATAATACCTATTCGTTTTTTGCTTTGTATGCAAATATTGACAACTTTAATTTCTCAGAACCTGAAGTTCCCTTAAATGAAAGGACGGAAATTGATAGATGGATTTTATCAGAATTACATACTTTAATTAATGATGTAGATACTTTTTACGCAGAATATGAACCTACAAAAGCAACTAGAGCAATTTCAGATTTTGTTCAAGAGAACTTAAGTAACTGGTATGTTCGTTTATGTAGAAGACGCTTCTGGAAAGGAGAATACGCACAAGATAAGATAGCGGCTTACCAAACACTTTATACTTGTTTGCTTACTGTGGCTAAGCTTTCCGCTCCTGTTGCGCCTTTCTTTATGGACAGGTTATACCGCGATTTAACGCAAGCAACTGGTTTAGAAAATTTTGAAAGTGTTCACTTGGCAAACTTCCCGGTTTCGGTTGAAAACTTTGTTAATAAATCGCTAGAGAGTAAGATGATGAAGGCGCAAACGGTTTCTTCATTGGTTTTATCTTTGCGTAAAAAAGAAATGATTAAGGTGCGCCAGCCATTGCAAAAGGTAATGATTCCAGTGCTTGACGATAATCAACGTGCAGAAATTGAGGCTGTTTCCGACCTTATAAAAGCTGAGGTAAATGTAAAAGAAATAGTCCTGATAGATGATACTTCTGGGGTTTTAGTGAAGCAAATTAAGCCTAATTTTAAAGCACTTGGGCCACGTTTTGGAAAGGATATGGGGCTGATTTCTAAAGAGATACAGAATTTTACTCAAGAACAAATCAACCAGATAGAAAAGGAAGGAAATCTTACAATTGAAATTTCGGGAAAAAATGTTAATTTAACATCCGAAGATGTAGAGATTCTATCACAAGATATTCCAGGATGGTTAGTTGCTAATGCTAATGGAATTACGGTTGCACTAGACATTACTATTTCCGATGAGTTGCGTAATGAGGGAATAGCAAGAGAGCTAGTAAATAGAATTCAAAATATTAGAAAAGATTCAGGTTTTGAAGTAACTGATAAAATAAAAGTTCAAATACAAAACAATGCAGTAATTGAACAAGCTGTAGCAGCAAATATAAGTTACATTAAATCCGAAACATTAACAAGCGAACTGTTTTTTAACGAAAATCTAGAAAATGGTACGGAAATTGAGTTTGATGATTTAAAAACATTAATATCAATTTCAAAATAATGAAACCTAAGGGTTACATTTAAATTTACATTGTACAACTAAAAAAATGAGTTATGGTAGAGGAAAAATTAAGATATTCTGATGCAGAATTAGCGGAGTTCAAGGCTTTAATCCTTGAGAAAATAGAAAAAGCAAATGCTGATTTGGCACTTATTAAAAGTGCTTATATGAACGATTCAAATAACGGCACTGACGATACATCGCCAACCTTTAAAGCTTTTGAAGAAGGAAGTGAAACTATGTCTAAAGAGGCAAATTCACAATTAGCTATTCGTCAAGAAAAATTTCTTAGAGATTTAAGAAATGCTGCTGTTCGTATTGAAAATAAAACATACGGTATTTGTAAAGTTACGGGTAAATTAATTAGTAAAGAGCGTTTAAAAGTAGTTCCTCATGCAACTATGAGTATAGAAGCAAAGAACTTACAACGTTAATCTTTACATAAAAATTGACTAACGCTCCAACAGGAGCGTTTTTTATTTAACAAAATTCTTACTTTTGTCAAAAATATCCACAATGTCTTTAAAAAGAGCTTATTTATTAGTTGTTCTTGTATTATTAATAGATCAAATATCAAAGATTTATATTAAAACCCATTTTTTTATTGGAGAATCAATCAATGTTTTAGGATTAGATTGGTTTCGCATTCATTTTATTGAAAATGAAGGAATGGCCTGGGGAGCAGTAATTCCTGGAGAATATGGAAAATTAATACTTACTCTTTTTAGAATAGGAGCAGTTTTTGGTATTGGTTGGTGGTTATGGGATTCTGTTGTAAAAAAACAATCTACTTTTTTAATAGTTGCCATTTCATTAATTCTTGCAGGAGCAGTGGGTAATATTCTTGACTCGGTTTTTTATGGTGTAATTTTTGACGATAGTTATCATCAAGTTGCAACTCTTTTCGCAGAAGAACCTTATGGAAGTTGGTTTTATGGAGAAGTAGTAGATATGTTCTATTTTCCTATTTGGGATGGTGTTTTGCCTTCTTGGATTCCTGTTTGGGGCGGAAACCATTTTACATTCTTTAACGCTATTTTTAATGTTGCCGACATTGCTATTTCTACAGGTGTTGGAATTTTAATTGTGTTCAATAAAAAGGCTTTTGGACCAGATAAGAAAAATGAAAAGGTTTTAATTGAGGATACTATTTCGGAATAAATTTTTATTTTTTTAGTAATGAAAATTAAAAATAGAGAATTAAGAATTCCAATTATCTTAAATTTAATTTTTGTTTTTGTATTGTGCCTAGATTTTTTTATTCCATCAAACAAAGTCTATTTTGAAACTCTTTCTTCAGTATACAACACAGTAACCACATATCCGTCTTCTAGAAGTACTAGTGGAGGAAAAGAAATCAAAAATATTTTATATTGTGAAAGTGATAATTTATATTATCTAGGAAACGCTCCTGATCAATTATATAAAATTGAGAAGAGTGAGAAAATTTTAATAACAAAAACATTTTTCTTTTCAAAAGTAAAGTCTTTAAAAAGTGAAAATCATCAGAAAATAATTTATGTTTCATTTCTATCAATAAAATTGGTAATGATTTTATTTTCAATTGCTACTTTAATAACTATTCTTAATTGCATTGTTAGCAATACTTTTTTAGATATTTTGCTTGCTACATCTAGTACATTTATTTATTTTTTGTCAGCCGTATATTTGTTTTATTTTTAAAATATTCAAATTTAAAAACAAATAACTTTTTCATCAGTTACACAATAATCTAATTTTACATCGTTTTCAAAAACATCATCAATTAAATCTTCAGGTTCAAAGAAAGAAAGACCTATTTTAATAACATTGGGTTTACATTCGCTTAAAAACTTATCGTAAAACCCTTTTCCGTAACCAACTCTATTTCCAAGTTTGTCGTATGTTAAAAGCGGCACAAAAACTACATCAATCATTTCTGTAGGAACATTTAAACCATTAATAGGTTCAGGAATATTGTATTCGTTTTTTTTAATCTTAGTATTATCCGTCAGTAAAAAATGCGTCATAGAAGTAGTAGTGAAATCGCTTTTGGAAACCACTATTTCTTTATCCTTTGCTTGTAAAATATTTAAAATGTATTCAGAATTAACTTCTTTTTGTTCTTCAATAGGTAAAAATAAGTGGTAATAGGTTTTATTCCAAATGTCCATCTTAACCAATTGATTTGCTATTGCCAAACTCTTCTCTTCAAGTTGCTCAAAAGAAAGTTTTTGCCTTTCTTCTTTACTCTTTTTTCTTGCTTCTTTCTTATCCATGTATAGCCGATTTCAATTCGTTTATAAAATTAGTCAAATGTTCGACTTTTAAGTTGTTCTCAAATATTTTTTTTAATTCCATCAATCAATTTTAATATGACAAATGAAATAATGTTAAAATTTTAACAAAACACAATAATTTGTTTAACAATTTGTTATGTTTGCTAAACAAAAAAATTAATTTATCTAATATGAAAAATATTTTACTTAAGTTTTTAGCTCTTTCGTTTATTTTTTTGATGTCGTCTAAGCCTATTTCTCAAGATTTTCAAGGACAGGCGTATTATTTTTCAAAATCTAGTATGGAACTTGGTTCTTGGGGAGCTCGTATGAGTGAAGCTCAAAAAAAGCAAGTACAAGAACGACTAAAAAACAGGTTGGAAAAAACATATATTTTAAACTTTAATAAAGAAGAGTCTGTTTTTAAAGAAGAAGAGAAAGTTGATGCTATATCTGGAGCAACAGATTCATGGGGAAGTAATTTTACTCGTGGAGAACAATATAAAAATGTAAAAAGCAATACTTTAATACAAAGTCAAGAATTTTACGGTAAGCGTTTTTTAGTTAAAGATAATCTTTATTCTATTCCATGGAATTTAGGTAAAGAGACTAAAAAAATTGGTCAATACCTGTGTTTTAAAGCTACCGCTTCAGTTCCCACAAATGAACTTTCATGGTATGATTTTTCATGGGGCGACTTAGGGAACAGTAATAGTGAATCAACAGCTACTGAGGTAAAAATGACAACAATAGAAGCTTGGTATACATTGCAAATACCTGTGAGTAGCGGACCTGCTGAATATTGGGGTCTTCCTGGACTTATTTTAGAGGTAAATTCAGGGAATACTACCATTTTATGTTCAAAAATAATTCTAAACCCTAAAGAAGTAATTTCTATAGTAGCCCCTGACAAAGGAAAAGAAATAACAAAAGCAGACTATCAAGCAACTATTAAAGAAAAAATGGTTGAAATGAGAGATAATAGAGGCAGAAGATACTAACTCAAATAACGAGTATTTAAATGTAATTGTATGAAAAAACGTATTTGTTTTCTATTGCTAATGTTTGTTCATTTTTCATTTGGTCAAGTCAAGTTAGAAGGCGTAGTAAAAGACAGTCTTAATAATCCTCTAGAGCTAGCAAATGTGGTTGTTTTAGACCAAAAAACAAGTAGTTTAGAATCATACGCAATTACTGACCAAAAAGGAAATTATAAACTTGAATTAGGTAAAAACGGTACTTATTCTGTTCAGGTTAGTTATGTGGGTATGAAAACCTTTGAAGAGGTATTGAATACAACAGATTCTGATATAAAGAAGGATTATATTTTAGTTTTTGAAAACCAGTTAGACGATATAGAGGTTGTTTATGAAATGCCCGTAGTAATTCGAGGCGATACACTTACATACAATGCAGATTCTTTCAATACTGGTACAGAACGAAAGCTTGGAGATGTTTTAGAAAACTTACCAGGTGTTCAAATTAATGAAAATGGACAAATTGAAGTAGAAGGAAAAGTAGTTAACAAATTGATGGTTAATGGAAAAGATTTTTTTGATGGGGACACAAAACTTGGTACAAAAAACATTCCTTCAAATGCAGTGGATAAAATACAAGTTCTAAGAAACTATTCAGAAGTAGGACAACTAAGTAGTGTGCGAAATAATCAGGATAATATTGCTATAAATATTAAATTAAAAGAAGGTAAAGAAAATTTTTGGTTTGGAGATATTACAACAGGCGGAGGAGCTTCGCCGGACAAAGCACTTTATCTGTTACAGCCTAAGTTGTTCTATTATAACCCTAAGTATACTATTAATTTTATTGGAGACCTAAATAATACAGGAGAGTTGGCTTTAACAAGACGAGATATTCGAGGTTTTGGAGGTGGTTTTAGAGCTCCAAGCAACACTAGCGGAACCAGTATTAACTTAGGAGACAATAGCCTTAACTTTTTAACAAATCAAGCCAATGCTTTAGAAATTGAAAACAAATTAGCTACTGCAAATTTCAGTTATGCTCCTTCAAAAGCACTTGATTTCAGTGGTTTTGTTATTTATAACAGTAGCCGAATTCTTTCTAAAGAAAGTAGCTTTATTCAATATACCAATCCAGAATTAGGTATTCCAGATGAAGCTATTGAACAAGCTAATAATGAACGTTCAAATCAAGGTTTAGTTAAGCTAAGCACTTCCTATAAACCTAACGCAAATAATCAAATGGAATATGATATTTTAGGTCGTATTTCTAATGACAGACAAAACCAAAATGTATTTTCATCGGTTTTAGGAAGTACAAAACAATTAGAAGAAGTAAGGCCTTACAGCATAAATCAAAATATAAATTATTATTACACTTTAGACGAAAATAGCATTTTTGCTTTTGAAGCACAGCATTTATACAAAAATGAAAACCCCTTTTATAATGCTTTGTTAATTAATGACCCATCTGGAACTGATGCTTTTGATACTACAGCAGAAGCATTAGGACTAGATACTTCTTTAAATACGTACGACTTAAATCAAAATAGACGAATTATATCAAATCAGTTAGACGCGAAATTAGATTATTATTATATCATCAATCAAAAAAGTAATCTTAATGTAACCTCAGGAACTATTTTTAGCCGTCAAGATTTTAACTCTAATATTTTTCAGTTTTTAGACGATGGAACTTTATTTGAACCGACGCCAACTTTTAATGACGGGAGAGCAAAAAACGATACAAAATATATTTTTAGCGATATTTATTTAGCTTTTCACTACCGATTTAAATCTGGTAAATTTACTGTCACACCCGGTTTTTCAATCCATTCATACGGTAATAAAAACTCTCAATTTGGAGAAACTTTTAAAAATAACTTTGTAAGAGTATTACCAGATTTCGAAACGCGTATTCAGTTCAAAAAAAGTGAATCTCTAACTATTCGCTATGATATTAAAAATCAATTTACTGATGTAACTCGTTTAGCACAAGGATTAGTTATTAATAATTTTAATAATATTCAGTTTGGCGAACCTGATTTGCAAAACGCTTTATCTCATAATATTAGTTTGCTTTATTCAAGTTTTAATTTATTCAATTATACGAATGTATTTGCTAGAGCGGCTTATTCAAGTAACATTGATCAAATTCGCGGATTAACTGATTTTGAAAATGTAATAAGAACAAGTACTTTTTTTAATTCGAATTTTGCAGACGAAAATGTCAATGTAGTTGGTCAGGCACAAAGAACATTTGGTAAAATAGTAGCAAGTTTAAATGGAAATTTTAACTATAGTAAAATAAATCAATTTGTTGAAGGACAGCAATCAGTAAATGAAGGGTATACACAGTCCTATACCCCTGGAATAAGGACTAATTTCAAAATTGCACCTAATTTTAATTTCCGATACAGATATAGTATAACCGAAAACAATCAAGGAACTCGAAAAACAAAATTTATAACTAACGCACCTTCAATTTCGTTTGATGCCTATATTCTAAAAAAAGTAACTCTTAAAAGTAATTATAGTTATACTAATCAAAATGATGGTGTAAATGAGTCTCAATCCTTTCAAAATTGGGATGCATCAATTTCATATAGAAAAGATAGAGATGCAAAATGGGAATTTGAATTGAAAGCCACTAATATTTTAAATATTGATTCACAAATTAGAAATAGTGCAAATGCGGTTTCTGTATTTTCTTCAGAAACATTTATTCAACCTCGTTTTCTTACATTTAGATTTACGTACACATTATAAAAAATCAGTTTTATATGTATAAAGTAGTTTTCAACTCATCTATAAAAATAGTTAAATGTTCTATTTCTACGTGGTCCATGAGTACAATTTTATACCATTTGTTGTCATCATTGTGTTGTTGAGGTACTAAATCGTATTTTTCTGCAATATCATGCGGAATATTCTCAGCATGAATAGTTACAATATTCATATTTGGTTCTCTGAAATAAGAAATGTTCAATTTATCTAATTCATCACAAAGAAATTGTGTGCGCATTTGTAATACACTTACTTTTTCATGCCATCCATGAGGGCCATACGTGAACAATATCATCCAAACTGCTACTGCATTTGCTCCAGAACGACTTCCGCAAAGCGTTAAGTCCATTCCTTCAACATATTCTGCTTCTTTAGTAAGTACGTTTTCAATTAAACCTTTTCGGCAAATAAAAACACCAGTTCCGTATGGAGCTTGTAGCATTTTATGTGCATCAATTGTAATTGAACTAATTTTAGGATTACTAAAGTTAATTACCGAATCTTTATTGCTAAACGGATAAACAAATCCGCCGTAAGCGCCATCAATATGTAATTTATATGCTAAGTTGTGCTTTTCAAAAAGCGAAGTATAATCATCTGGATTATCAACAGAACCAAACATGGTTGTTCCCATATTTGAAACAGCAATAAAGTATTTTTTACCTTTTACTTTAGTATCTACAACAATTTGTTCTAAGGCTGCTTTGTCGATGTTTCTTTCATTGAAATGAACAGGAACTTTTATCCATTCAATTTGCAATAAATTAGAAGCTTTAGGAATGGAATAATGAGTGTCTTCTGATGCTAAAATGACAATTTCTGACAATTTCGCATCAAAATTATGCATAAAGTAATTCCTAAATACCCAAATAGCTTGAATGTTTGCTTCTGTTCCTCCAGGAGCAATATAACCGTCAAATTCATCCAGTTTAAAAACATCTGTTGCTAAAACATTTAAAACTTCACGTTCAATTTCCTGTGTTCCGCTGAATGCATTCTCAGAAGTTCCAAAGGTATGACAACCTATATTATTTGGATTGGCAACATAAGTTTGAAGAGTGGGTGCGTCTTTTAAAAAAGGCGCATCGTCATAAAATACTTTTCCGTCTAATTTTGATGCAGGATAGCCTAATGAAGCGTCTTTTGAAAAATTTACATTTTCAATTAATGCTTTTTGAATTCTTTCTTTTAATTGTTCTTGTTTTAACTTTTTCCAAAACTTCATAATTCAATAGTTTTATGCAAAACTAATACCGGAAAAAATATTAAAACATGATAATTGTTAGCTTATTCTTCTAATTGATTAGAAATATGGAAAATAGCATCACCTTGATATACTATAGCGGCATCATTTACATTAATTAAGTAGCCGTCATTTGGAGCTTTAACTTTGTGTTCTACTTTTCCAAATGGATCAGAAATAGTTGCAAGAATATCACCTTTATTTACAAAGCTTCCAGCTTTGACTAAGCCAATAAACATTCCAGAAAAATTTGCTCTAATCCAATTAGATTTTTTTATAAACAAAGTCTCATCATAAGTAAAATTTGCTTCTTTTTTAGGATTTAACATATCTAAGTGAGCCAGAAATCTTTTCGCACCATCAATGCCTTCTTGTGTAATTTCTGCATTTAAATCTAATGATTTTCCGCCCTCAAAAAGTAACATTTTTACACCTAACCTTGTGCAAGCATTTCTAAAAGAGCCTTGAATGTTTTTAGAATAAAGTGTAAATGGGGCGTTGAATACTTTTGCTAATTCTTTTAATTCTGCATTGTTTGGAATAATTCGAATTTGCGCTGCATTAAAACGACTTGCTCCGCCAGCATGAAAATCGACAGCATAATCTACAATTGGAATAACGTCTTTTACTAAGAAATGAGCAAATCTACTTGCTAAGGATCCGTTTTTACTTCCTGGAAAAACACGATTCAAGTCTCGTCCATCAGGAAATTGGCGGCTTTGATTTACAAAACCAAAAATATTAATAATTGGAATACAAATTATGGTGCCACATTTAGGTTTGTTTATTTTTCGAATGATTAATTGTCTGACAATTTCAGTCCCATTAATTTCATCGCCATGTAACCCTGCACTAAATAAAACAACAGGACCTTCAATTTTAGAACGTTCAATGATTATTGGAATTTTAAGCTTAGTCATGGTGTGTAATTTTGCAATTTCCACCTCAATAGTTTTACTTTCACCAGGTAAAATGGTTTCACCTAAAAGCTCTATAATGTTGTTGTTTTTCATAAACTTATAATAAGTGTTAAAAGTAGTAAATTCAATAATAGAAAATAGTAGTAGAATAAAAATCTATGTATTTTTGTTAAATAAGCGATATCTTTAATAAATGTCTACTACAAATCTCGAACTTCAAATTCAAACTTTACCCAATAATCCTGGCGTTTATCAATATTTTGATAAAGACGATAAGATTTTATATGTAGGAAAGGCGAAGAATCTTAAAAAAAGAGTTTCGAGTTACTTTACTAAAAGTCATGATAATTATAAGACCAGCGTTTTAGTCAAAAAGATAGTTTCAATTAAGCACATTGTTGTTGCAACAGAATCTGATGCTTTATTGTTAGAAAACAACTTAATTAAAAAGCTTCAGCCGCGTTATAATATTTTATTAAAAGATGATAAATCCTACCCTTGGATTTGCATTAAAAACGAGCCTTTTTCAAGAATATTTCCAACAAGAAGAGTCACAAAAGACGGTTCAGAATATTATGGTCCGTATACCAATTTTAAAATTGTAAATACAATTTTAGAAATGATTAAAGAATTATATCCGCTTAGAACTTGTAATTACGATTTATCTTTTGGAAACATAAAATCTGAAAAGTATAAAGTTTGTTTAGAATATCACATTGGTAATTGTAAAGGACCTTGTGAAGGGTTAGAATCTTTGGAAAATTATCAAAAACAAGTAGAAGCCATTCGCCAAATCTTAAAAGGAAATTTTAAGGATAGTTTGAAAGAGTTTAAAATTCAGATGAAAGCGTTTGCTGAAGATATGGAATTTGAAGCGGCTCAAAAAGTCAAAGAGAAAATAGATGTTTTAGAGAATTATCAAGCAAAATCAACGGTTTTAAATCCGAAATTATCCAATATTGATGTTTTTTCAATTGTTTCAGACGAAGCAATGGCTTATGTGAATTTCTTGCAAATTTCTCACGGTGCAATTGTGCGTTCGCATACCATGGAAATTAAGAAAAAACTACAAGAAACCGATGAAGAGCTTTTAGAATTGGCGGTAGTTGAACTTAGAGAACGTTTTAAATTATTGTCGCGCGAAATTATTTTGCCATTTCCACTTTCATTAGGAGAAAATTTAAAAATTACGGTTCCGCAATTAGGCGATAAACGTCAAATTTTAGATTTATCTATTCGAAATGCAAAATATTATCGAATGGATCAGTTAAAACAAATAAAAATTGTAGATCCAGATAGACATGCTAATAGAATTATGGCTCAAATGAAGAAAGATTTACGCCTTTCAGTTGAGCCCAGACATATTGAGTGTTTTGACAATTCAAACATTCAAGGAACAAATCCTGTAGCAGCTTGTGTAGTTTTTAAAGATGGTAAACCAAGTAAAAAAGATTATCGACATTTTAACATCAAAACAGTTGATGGTCCAGATGATTTCGCTTCTATGGAAGAAGTCGTTTACAGAAGGTATCAACGTTTGCTCGATGAAAAAGAACCTTTACCACAATTAATTATTATTGATGGAGGAAAAGGTCAGTTGTCTTCTGCTTTAAAAAGTTTAGAAGCATTAGGTTTACGAGGAAAAATTGCAATTGTAGGTATCGCAAAACGTTTGGAAGAGTTATTTTATCCTGAAGATCCAATTCCACTTTATTTAGATAAAAAATCAGAGACGCTGAAAATAATTCAATTTTTAAGAAATGAAGCGCACAGATTTGGTATAACGCATCACAGAGATAAAAGAAGTAAAGCAGCATTAACAAATTCATTAGAATCTATTCCTGGAATTGGCGAAAAAACGATGATAACGTTATTAAAACATTTTAAAAGTGTTAAAAGAATGCAATTAGCAACTGAAAAAGAAATATCTAACGTCGTAGGACTTTCAAAAGCCAAAAAAATAACCGAATTTTACAAAACGATACATTAGGAAGAACTTTATGAAAAAAATAATCTTGTTTATAAGCCTACTAGTTTTTACCCAAATCAGCTTTGCTCAAGATTCTACAATAACTGTGAAAAAACCAAAAATCGGACTCGTTCTTAGTGGAGGAGGAGCAAAAGGATTGGCTCATATTGGCGTGTTAAAAGTCATTGATTCCTTGGGAATTAAGATTGATTATGTAGGAGGAACAAGCATGGGTGCAATAGTTGGAGGTTTATACGCATCTGGCTATAGCGGAAAAGAGTTGGAATATTTATTCAACAGTGTTGATGTAGATGCATTATTACAAGACTTTACTCCAAGAAATTCTAAAACTTTTTACGAAAAAAGAAATGACGAGATTTACGCAGTGACTCTTCCTTTTGATAAGTTTAAAATTGGTCTTCCTTCTGGATTATCAAAGGGACTTTATAATTACAATTTAATTTCGAGATTAACTCTTCATCTTTGTGATATAAATGATTTTAATGATTTACAAATCCCTTTTTTTTGTATTGCAACAAATGCTGAAACGGGGAAAGAAGTAATCCTAGACAAAGGAAATTTAGCAAAAGCTTTAGTTACAAGCGGAGCGCTTCCTACTTTATATAGTCCAATTGAAATTGATGGTCAATTACTAATTGATGGGGGTGTTGTTAATAATTATCCTGTTGAAGAATTAAGAAAAAGAGGCGCTGATTTTATAATTGGAGTTGATGTTCAAGATGGATTAAAAGGAAGAGACCAGTTAAACGACGTAACAAGTTTACTAGGCCAAATTAACAGTTATTCAATGGCTGAAAAAATGGCTGAAAAAATTAAACTGACAGACATTTATATTAAACCAGACATTAAAGGATATAATGTTATTTCATTTGACAAAGTGACTGAATTAATTCCAAAAGGAGAGTTTGCTGCAAGGCAGCTTTTAACCGATTCTATTTTAAAGCAAAATAAATCAACTTTGTTAAATAATAAAGTAGTTATAACTGATTCGATTAATATTAACAGTATAGAAATAAATAATCTTGATAATTATACGAGAGCTTATATTATTGGAAAATTAAAATTTAAGCAAAAGACTAATATTTCTTTTGAAAAGTTCGAAAAAGGCATTAATAATTTAAACGCAACTCAAAACTTTAGTTCTGTTTTTTATTCTTTTAAAAACATTGATGGAGGAAAAAAACTTTTTTTAGACCTAGAAGAAAAAAAAATAAATAGGTTTTTAAAGTTCGGATTACATTATGACGAACTGTTTAAAAGTGGGGTTTTGTTGAATTTCACTCAAAAGAATTTTTTTACAAAGAACGACGTGCTATCTTTGGATTTGATTTTAGGGGATAATTTAAGGTATAATTTAAATTATTATATTGACAATGGTTTTTATTGGAGTTTTGGTATTAATTCTAAATATTCAACTTTTAATAAAAACATCCCTTCCGATTTTAATAATGGACTTACTTTAACAACTTTAGGAATAAATTCATTAAATGTTGATTATTCCGATTTTTCTAATCAACTTTATTTGCAAACTATTTTTGCGCAAAAATTTTCTATTGGAGGTGGTGTTGAGCTAAAACACTTAAAGATTAAATCAGAGACATTGTTAACTACTGATCCAGTATTTGATAATAGTGATTATCTATCAATGTTTGGGTATGTAAAGTTTGATACTTTTAACCAAAAGTACTTTCCAAAAAAAGGAGTTTCTTTTAATGGTGAAATTAAATCTTTTGTTTATTCATCAAACTATAATGATGATTATGAAAATTTCTCGATTGCTAAAGGGGATATTGCTGTTGTTCAAACTTTTTATAAGAAAATAACAATCAAATTACAATCTGAAGCTGGTTTTGCAATTGGTGAAAAAAGTGTAAATTCATTTGATTTTGCATTAGGTGGCTATGGTTTTACTAATTTGAATAATTTACGACCATTTTTAGGTTATGACTTTGTAAGTTTAATTGGAGATAGTTATATTAAAGGAAGTGTTGTTGCTGATTATGAGTTTTTAAAGAAACATCATATAGAGTTTACAGCAAATTATGCAAATATTGGGAATAATATTTTCGAAGATGATACTTGGGTTTCAAAGCCAGAGTATTCAGGTTATGGTTTTGGATATGGTTATGAAACCGTTGTTGGCCCCATTGAGTTGAAGTATTCATGGTCGCCAGAAACACATAATCAGTATACTTGGTTTACTGTTGGATTTTACTTTTAATAATTAAATTTTTTTACGATATTTGTACTATATGAAACCAAACTGGATCGGTTTATTAGCACATTTAAAATTCCTTATCAAGAGAAATCCTGAATGAGCGCATAATTGTATCAATTAATTAGTGTAATACTACCATATATTGCATCTTCATATTGTTTAATTAAAAATTAAAATTATGCCATTTTATCATAAATTAGGAGCAATTCCTCCTAAACGTCATACACAATTTCGCAAACCAAATGGAGATTTATATTATGAGCAGTTATTTGGAACTGTTGGATTTGACGGAATGTCGACTAATTCTTATCATGAACATCGTCCAACCCAAGTAAAAGAAATTAAAAGACAATATAATATTGCTCCAAAAATTGCAAAAGAAAATAATATACAGTCGTACAGATTAAGAGGTTTTCAAGTTGCTCCTGAAAATGATTATTTAGAAAGCAGAAAAATTGTTTTAACAAATTCGGATTGTCATATTGCATTAGCTGCTCCAAAAAAATCAACTACAGAGTACTTTTATAAAAACACCGATTCTGACGAAATGATTTTTATTCATCGCGGAACAGGTAAATTAAGAACTATTTACGGTAATCTTGATTTTAAATATGGTGATTATTTAATCATTCCTCGTGGAATTATTTATAAAATAGATTTTGATACTGAAGACAACCGTTTGTTTATAGTTGAATCTCATTCGCCAATTTACACACCTAAACAATATAGAAATTGGTTTGGTCAATTGTTAGAACATTCTCCATATTGTGAGAGAGATATCCGTCGCCCTTATGAGTTAGAAACCAATAATGAAAAAGGGGAGTTTCTAATTAAAGTAAAAAAGAAAGATGAAATTTTTGATATGATATACGCAACGCATCCATTTGATGTTGTTGGATATGACGGATTCAATTATCCTTATGCATTATCAATTCATGATTTCGAACCTATAACTGGTAGAATTCATCTTCCACCACCGATTCATCAAACTTTTGAAACTAATGCATTTGTAATTTGCTCATTTGTACCAAGATTGTACGATTATCACCCGCTATCAATACCTGCGCCTTATAATCACAGTAACATTGATGCTGATGAGGTATTGTATTATGTTGATGGTGATTTTATGAGCCGTAATGACATTGAAGCTGGGCATATTTCTTTACACCCTGCAGGGATTGCTCATGGACCGCATCCAGGTGCTGCTGAGAGAAGTATTGGAAAAACAGAAACACAAGAATTAGCCGTTATGGTAGATACTTTTAAACCTTTAATGGTTACCGAGGAGGCAATGAAAATTGCTGATGAAAAATACTATCAGTCTTGGTTGGACTAAAAAAAGATACAAAACACAACTTAAATAAGCCCACAAGGGTTTAAAAAATATAATATTATGAGTGAAAATTTAAAATCAGTAAACTACGGTTTAGAAAAAATATTCGAAGGAGCGCAAGATTTTTTACCGCTTTTAGGAACAGACTATGTAGAATTTTATGTAGGTAATGCTAAACAAGCGGCACATTTTTATAAAACAGCATTTGGTTTTCAATCTCTTGCTTATGCAGGATTAGAAACTGGTGTAAGAGATAGAGCATCGTATGTTTTAAAACAAGATAAAATCCGTATTGTATTAACTACTGCTTTAAATAGTAAATCACCAATTGGAGAGCATGTAAAAAAACATGGAGATGGTGTTAAAGTAATTGCACTTTGGGTTGAAGATGCTCGTTCAGCATATGAAGAGACTACAAAACGAGGAGCAAAATCTTATTTTGAACCAGAGGTTGAAAAAGATGAAAACGGAGAAGTAGTTCGTGCTGGAATTTATGGAGCCTACGGAGAAACAGTTTTTGTTTTTGTAGAGCGTAAAAATTATAATGGAACATTTTTACCTGGTTATAAAGAATGGAAATCTGATTATAACCCGGAGCCAGTTGGATTAAAATTTATCGACCATATGGTTGGAAACACGGGTTGGAATAGAATGAACGAAGCTGTTAAATGGTTTGAAGATGTAATGGGATTTGTAAACTTTCTTTCATTTGACGACAAGCAAATAACAACGGAATATTCAGCCTTAATGTCAAAAGTAATGTCTAATGGAAACGGTAGAATTAAATTTCCAATTAATGAGCCTGCAAACGGTAAAAAACGTTCTCAAATAGAAGAATATTTAGATTTTTACGAAGACGAAGGGGTACAGCATATTGCAGTTGCTACGGATGATATTATTAAAACAGTTGCAGATATGCGTTCAAGAGGGATAGAGTTTTTAAGCACGCCTCCGCAAGCTTATTATGATGCTATTCCAGATCGATTAAAAGACCACATGCATAAATTTAAAGAAGATATAAATGAACTTCAAAAATTAGGCATCATGATTGATGCTGATGAAGAGGGTTACTTATTACAAATATTTACTAAACCAATTGAAGATAGACCAACCTTATTTTTTGAAGTAATTCAAAGAATGGGAGCTAGAGGTTTTGGTGCAGGTAACTTTAAAGCACTTTTTGAATCTATAGAAAGAGAGCAACAATTGCGAGGAACGCTATAGAAAATAATAATAATTGAGAATAATACAACAAACCGCCTTTTAAAAAAGAATATTTTGTGTTAAAAATGTTAAAGTTGTTTTTTTGTTAAGAATAATTCAAAAACAGTAGTACATTTGCACTCGCAAAAATGAGGGAGTAGTTACCCTTGTTTATTGTAAGTAAATTTTCATAATTTATAGTTTTTTGGTTGGTTAATAGCATAAAAACTCAGTCATTATTTTGACTGGGTTTTTTTGTTTTAGTATTTTTGGAACAGAAATTGCAATTTACATTACAAAACGAATAAATTATGAAAAAAATAGGTCTCTTAATACTTCTTTTCATTACTACAAATTCTTTTGTATCGCAAGAAGATTCTTATACTACGGGTGAATTTATTAAATTAAGAATTCATTACGGATTAGTAAATGCTGGCTATGCAACTTTAGAAGTAAAGGAAGCAGTTAAAAATAATAAAAAAGTACATCATGTTATTGGAAAAGGTTATACCGTTGGTATGGCAAAATTCTTTTTCAAAGTTGAAGATGATTACCAAAGTTATTTTGATAAAATTACGAATAAACCATATCAATTTTTAAGAAAAATTGATGAAGGAGGTTACACCAAACATCAAGAAGGCTTTTTTAATCAAGATTCTAACACCGTTTTAGTTAAGGATTACAAAAAGAAAACAGAAAAAACTTTTTCTGTTACAGATGATGTACAAGATATAGTATCATCTTTCTACTATTTAAGAAACCATCCTAAAATCGACAAATTGAAAGAAGGCGAATCAATTTATATTGATATGTTTTTTGATGACGAAACAACAAAGTTTAAGTTAAAATTTCTTGGTAGAGAAGATATAAAAACTAAATTTGGAAAAGTTTCTTGTATGATGTTTAGACCTTATGTTCAGGCAGGTAGAGTTTTTAAAGAAGATGAGAGCTTAACTGTTTGGATATCAGATGATGAGAACAAAATACCAATAAGATTAAAAGCCAGTTTAGCTGTTGGGTCATTAAAAGCAGATATTGATTCATTTAAAGGTTTAAAAACTACTTTGAAAGTAAAAAAATAATGGAATTAGAAAAATACAAAGATCAATTAGAGAAAATTGAAAAGAAATATTCTGATATTAATCAAAATACAGAAACACATTTAGAAGGTTTACTTTGGTCTAAGCCAATTAATTATTGGGATTATATCCAAACGGATGCGCTTTTAAATTTACAAATTCAAAGAACAACTTTACCAGATGAAATGGTTTTTATCATGTATCATCAAGTAAATGAATTGTTGTTTAAAATGATTTTGTGGGAGATGGATCAGTTATGTCATACAGAAAAACCATCAACTAATTACTTTACTGAAAAATTAGGGAGAATAAGCAGGTATTTCGACATGTTAACTACTTCATTCACAATCATGATGGATGGTATGGAGCCAGAGCAATACCTGAAATTTAGAAACACATTAACACCTGCAAGTGGTTTTCAAAGTGCTCAATATAGACTTATTGAATTTGCCTCGACCGATTTAATTAACTTAATTGATAACAGATTTAGAACAAATATTGATAGAAATACGCCTTACGATCATGCTTTTGAACATTTGTATTGGCAAGCAGCTGGAAAAGATTATCATACAGGAGAAAAATCATTTCTTTTAAAAGGTTTTGAAAAGAAATATAAAAAGATGTTCTTAGATTTTATGGAAGAATATAATACCATAAATGTTTGGAGAAAATTTAAAGAATTACCAGAATCTGATCAACAAAACACGAATTTAGTAAAAGCGATGCGTCATTACGATGAAACTGTTAACATTACATGGGTAATGGGTCATTTTAATGCGGCTAAAAAATATATTGAAAGCGTTCCAGGGAATCATGAAGCTACCGGAGGAAGTGATTGGAAAAAGTACATGTTGCCAAAATATCAAAAAAGAATTTTCTTTCCTGAATTATGGACAAAAGAAGAAATTGATAACTGGGGAGAAAATTTATAATTACAAAATAGAATTCAATTGAGATATTTATCACTACTACTTGTTTTAAGCATTTTTACCTCTTGTAAAAAAGAAAAGGGAGAAGAGTCAACGCCAATTAAAGAAGAAAAAAAAGAAGTTATAGTTAAAGATTTTGGTCTTACTTTTAACGATTATAAAGTATTAAAAGACACTATTAAATCTGGAGATGCGTTTGGAACAATAATGGATAAATATATTTTTCCTGATAGTTTGAATGTTCATCAAGTAACTGAAAAAGTTAGAGATTCATTTAATCCAAGAAGCATTAAAGCGGGTAAACCTTATTTTATTTTTTTAGATAAAGAAAATCCAAAAAACATAAAAGCATTTGTTTACGTAAACAATAAAATTAATTACACACTTATCGATTTTAGAGATTCAGTAAGAGTAATAAATAAAGAACGTCCAACAACTATTAAAAGAAGAACTATTGCCGCAAAGATTGAAGGATCATTGTCTGAAACTTTAAGTAAAGCTGGTGTAAGTGCTTCTTTGGCACCAAAGTTAGCTAGTGTTTATGCATATTCTATTGACTTTTTTAAAATTCAAAAAGACGATAATTTTGCTATAACTATTTACGAAAAGTTTATCGAAGACTCAATATATGTGGGAGTTGAAAGAATTGAATCTTCATTTTTTGAACACAAAGGAAAAAAATATTATGCATTTCCATATAAAATATCTGATTCTCAAAAAGAATATAGTTATTACGACGAGAATGGAAGAGGATTAAAAAGCATGTTTCTTAAAGCGCCTCTGGACTTCTTTAGAATTTCTTCTCGTTTTTCAGGAAGAAGGTTTCATCCAGTTCAAGGTCGTTGGAAAGCTCACAATGGAACAGACTATGCAGCGGCTCACGGAACGCCGATTAAAACAACTGCAACAGGTGTAGTTGAACGTACGGGATATACTGCGGGAAATGGAAATTATGTTAAAGTAAGACATAATAGCACTTATTCAACACAGTATTTACATATGTCTAAAATTTTGGTTAAAAGAGGACAACATGTTACACAAGGTCAAATAATTGGAAAAGTAGGTAGTACCGGTTTAGCTACTGGCCCTCACGTGTGTTATCGTTTTTGGAAAAACGGAGTACAGGTTGATCCACTTCGTTTAAAATTACCTAATACCGAACCGATGAATGATAATGTAAAAGGGAAATATTTAGAATATATAAAGCCTTTAAAAGAAGAATTAGACAATATAGAGGTTAAATAATTAATGATCTTATCTAGTACAAATCCTACCGAAACACTAGCTTGGAAGGCGCTCGAAGAACATTTCTGTAAAATTCAAAACACAGAGATGAAAGATCTTTTTTCAGCTGATAATTCAAGAGTAAATAGTTTTCATGTAAAATGGAATGATTTTCTATTGGATTATTCTAAAAATAGAATTGACATAAAAACTAAAGAACTTTTATTAGATTTAGTAGAAGAGTTAGATTTAAAGAAGAGCATTTCTTCATATTATAAAGGAGAAAATATTAATGAAACAGAAAATAGAGCAGTTCTTCATATGGCACTTAGAGCTAAGGAAACTGAAACGTTTTTCGTAAATAACATTAATGTTATACCTGAAGTTTTTAAAGTTAAAAAGCAAATCAAGTCATTTTCAAATAGTATAATTCAAGGAGAGTTAAAAGGAAATTCTGGGAAAGCTTTTACAGATATAATTAATATTGGAATTGGAGGATCTGATCTTGGGCCATCTATGGTTGTAGACGGATTGAGTTTTTATAAAAATCATTTAAGAACTCATTTTATTTCTAATGCTGATGCGGATTTTGTAAAAGACTTACTTAAAAATTTGAACCCAGAAACTACATTAATTGTGGTGGTGTCCAAAACCTTTACCACAAGAGAAACAATTAATAATGCTCGTTTTATAAAGAATTGGTTGCTAAATTCTGAAAAAATATCAAGTGTTAATGACCATTTTGTTGCTGTAACTGCAAATGTGGAAGAAGCGTTGACATTTGGAGTGAATAATGATTTTATTTTTCCAATTTGGGATTGGGTAGGAGGTCGTTTTTCATTATGGAGCGCTGTAGGTTTAACAATAAGTTTAAATCTTGGTTTTGAAAATTTTGAAAAATTACTAAAAGGTGCAAATGAAATGGATTTGCATTTTAAAGAAGAAACTTTTGAAAATAACATTCCTGTTTTATTGGCCTTAATTGGAATTTGGAACAATAATTTTTTAAAAGCTGAAACGGAAGCAATTATCCCTTATTCACAATATTTACAAAAATTACCTTCCTATTTGCAGCAAAGTGTAATGGAAAGTAATGGAAAAAATGTTGACAGAAAAGGAAACGAAGTAAATTATCAAACATCTCAAATTATTTGGGGAGAGCCAGGTACCAATGCACAACATGCGTTTTTTCAATTGTTTCATCAAGGAACAAAAATAATTCCTGTAGATTTTATTGGTTTTAAAAAACCATTATCCGTTTCAAAAGAAGCACACAATGAGTTCATGTCTAATTTTTTTGCCCAATCTGAAGCTTTGTTAAAAGGGAAGTCATTGGAAGAAGCAAAACAAGAATTAATAAATGAAGGCGTTTTGGATGAAGATGTTGAAAAATTAGCTCCTTTTAAAGTGTTTAAAGGAAATAAGCCTTCTAATACTATTTTAATAGACAAGCTAACTCCTGAAAATCTAGGAGCATTAATTGCTGTTTATGAGCATAAAATTTTTGTTCAAGGAATAATTTGGAATATATTTAGTTTTGACCAATGGGGAGTTGAACTTGGAAAAAAATTAGCATCAACAATACTTAAAGAATTGAACTCAGATTTAAAATCACATCATGACGCTTCAACTTCTTTTTTACTAAATGAATTTAAGAAATAATATTTAGTTATATTTGTTAAACTAAAATCTTGTATTTATGTATTCAGTAATCCAACCAGCCCATTCAATTTTTGCATATATTGTGTTAGCAATATTATTTTTTGCTTCTGTTAATGCCATTTCAGGAGTAGTTTCGAAAAGAGTTTTTAAAGCAAAAGATTTAAGAATTTCTTTATTTGCATTAATATTATCTCATTTTCAAATATTGATTGGTTTAGTATTGTATTTTGTTTCTCCAATTGGTTTAGATGCTGCAGGAAACATGAAAGATGCTGCTTTACGACTTACTTCAATTGAACATCCATTAATGAATATAATTGCAATTGCATTAATTACTATAGGATGGTCTAAACATAAAAAAGAAGAAAGCAATAATGGTAAGTTTAAAAAAATTGCTTTATTCTATACTTTAGGGTTAATTTTAATCTTAGCTAGATTGCCTTGGGCAAATTGGTTTAACTAATTGGCATTATTTTTGAAAAATCTTAAATAAATTTTTATGAATATGTATTTAAGACATTTTTTAATTTTAATATTTGGACTATCGGCGCTAAGTTTTTCTTATAAAAACAATTCTCGTAAAGGGAAGTTTGATATAAACAACCTTCAAGATACTTTAGAGGTTTCCCAAACTAAATTGTACAAGCAAAACGCACACGCCTCTTATTATTCAGATAAGCTAAATGGAAGAAAAACAGCAAGTGGTCAGGTTTTTAATAACTCTAAATATACTGCAGCTCATAAAACCTTAAAATTTGGAACTAAAGTAAAAGTTACGAATGTAGTGAATGACAAATCGGTTATTGTGACTATTAACGATAGAGGACCATTTATAAAAGGAAGGGAAATTGATCTCACCAAAAAAGCCTTTATGGAGATTGCTAAAAATAAACAAAGAGGTGTTCTGATTGTTGATATAGAAATTTTAGAATAAAAAAATTACCATTTTTTAAAAGGATTTTTACTCAAATATGAATTATAGTAACGAATATCATTTGTAACTTCTTCACCAAGCCATATAGGTTTTTCAAAAGATTCGTTTTCATCTTTTAGTTCAATTTCAGCAATAACCAAACCTTCATTATCTTTTGTGAAAACATCGACTTCATATACGTGAATACCAACAATTACTTCATACCTAATTTTATCAATAACGCCTTTTTCACAAAGGTTTAATAAATTTTCGGCATCAGTATAAGAAATCTCTCTTTCCCATTCAAATCTACTTAATCCACTTTCGTTACTTTCGCCCTTAATTGTTAAATAGCCGTTTTCGCCTTTTAGACGAACCCTAACAGTTCTTTTTGGGTCAGACGACAAATAACCCTGAACAACCCTATTTTGTTTCGTAAAGGATTTTAAATACTCATTTGAGGCTACCAAAAATTTTCGTTCTATTTCTACCATTTTAAATATTTTTCAAATTGTAATTTGTTTTGAAAATAGTACTCAAAGATATTATAAATTTGTAAAATGGAAGAGATTGCTTTTAGAAAGATTATTCATGTTGATATGGATGCATTTTATGCATCTGTGGAACAAATGGATTTTCCAGAACTAAAAGGAAAACCATTAGCCGTGGGTGGAAATGAAACTAGAGGTGTTGTGAGTGCTGCAAGCTACGAAGCTCGTAAATTTGGAGTACGAAGTGCAATGAGCGGGATTCAAGCTAAACGTAATTGCCCAGATTTAATTTTTGTTCCTCCACGTTTTGATCGTTACAAAGAAATTTCAAAGAAAATAAGAAAGATTTTTTATGATTATACTGATTTGGTCGAACCACTTTCATTAGACGAAGCATATTTGGATGTTACGGTAAATAAAAAGAATAATCCAAGCGCTTCTTTAATTGCCGAAGAAATAAGAACCCGAATTTTTAATGAAGTTGGTTTGACTGCTTCAGCCGGAATTTCTGTCAATAAATTTGTAGCCAAAATTGCTTCTGATTATAATAAACCCAATGGGCAAAAAACTGTGAATCCTGATGAGGTTATAGATTTTTTGGAAAAACTAGATGTAAAGAAGTTTTACGGAGTAGGTAAAGTTACGGCTGAAAAAATGTATCAACTAGGCATTTTTACCGGATTGGATTTGAAACAAAAAACGTTAGAATATTTAGAAAAAAACTTTGGAAACAGCGGAAAACATTATTTCCAAATCGTAAGAGGAATTCACAATAGTGCCGTTAAGCCAAATAGAAAAATAAAATCTATAGGTGCAGAACGTACTTTTAATGAAAACTTATCTTCTGAGATTTATATGGAAGATCGATTATTCAATATCGCTTCAGAATTGGAACGAAGACTCCATAAAAGTAAAATTTCGGGAAAAACCATTACTTTAAAAATCAAATATTCCGATTTTAGTTTGCAAACCAGAAGTAAGACACTACAATATTTTATTGCAGATAAAGACTTGATTTTTGATGTTGCAAAAGATTTACTTTATCAGGAACGATTGAAAAATTCGGTTCGTCTTTTGGGAATTTCGGTTAATAATTTAAATAACGAAGAAAAGAAAGAAAAAGAAATGCCTAAAAGTATTTCGGTGCAACTAAAATTTGAGTTTAAAGAATAAAAAATCCCGCTAAAAACGGGATTTTGTATTGTATATTTAATTGAAATTAATCTCTACTTGAAAGTTTAGAAAGTAAACGTAAAAACTCAACATATAACCAAACCAATGTAATCATTAATCCCATTGCACTGAACCACTCCATATATTTTGGCATTTGTTTAGCCGCACCTTTTTCAATTTCGTCAAAATCTAAGAATAAATTTAAAGCTGCAATTACAATTACAAAAACACTAATTCCAATACTCATTAACGAGTTTCCATGATGTACTGGCTCGAAAGAAATGAAAAATGATAAAATCCAAGATAGTAAGTAATATGTTGCAATAGCTAACGTTGCTGCAATTACAATAGATTTAAAACGTTCTGTAACTTTTACAATTTGATATTTATACAAAGCAAAACAAACTATAAACGTTATAAAAGTACAACTTACCGCTTGAATAACAATTCCTGGGTAAGAAGCTTCAAAAAACGCTGAAATTCCACCAATAAATAAACCTTCAAACAATGCGTATCCTGGTGCAACCCAAGGAGATGTGTGAGGTTTAAATACTGCAACAAGTACTAAAATAAAACCAACAATTGCTCCTCCAATAGTAAGTACTAAAGGATTGTAGCCATTAAAAGCAAACCACCATGTTACACATGCGGCACCAAGTAACATAAACAATAACATGAAACTTTTGTTTATTGCACCACTAACAGTCATTGTTTCATGTTGTACAGCAATTGCTTCATCCGCATTTCTACTTGTGTTATTAAAAGTTTTGCTTCCTAAAAACGGGTTTTTCGATTCAAATTTCATATAAAAATTATAAATGTTTGTTGTTCAAAATTAAAAAAAAATTACTCAATTTCTGATACTCTTAAAGTGTTTACCATTCCTTTTTTAATAATTGGCATAGCTGCAAGATTAATAATCATATCTCCTTTTTCAACATGTCCACTTTCTTTACATATTAAATTAATATCTTCAATAGTATCATCAGTACTTACAAACTTGTCATAAAAAAACGCCTTTACACCCCAAAGTAAATTTAATTGTGTTAATATTCTACGGTTTGAAGTAAAAACTAAAATATGTGAATTTGGTCTCCATGCAGAAATTTGAAAAGCTGTATAGCCACTATTGGTTAATGTGGTAATTGCTTTTGCATTAATATCGTCGGCCATAATTGCCGCATGGTAACATATAGACTTCGTAACAAATCGATTGGTTCTAATGTAAGGAGCATTTAAAGGCACCTTTATTAAAGGTGAGTCTTCAACACTCCTAATAATTTTTGACATCGTTTCAATAACTTGTACAGGATAACTTCCTACAGAAGTTTCGCCAGAAAGCATTACTGCATCTGCACCATCCATAACTGAATTGGCAACATCATTTACCTCTGCCCTTGTAGGCGTTAAACTAGTAATCATTGTTTCCATCATTTGTGTGGCAACAATTACAGGAATTCGAGCTGTTTTTGCTCTATGAATAAGTTTCTTTTGAATTAATGGAACTTGTTCCGCTGGAATTTCAACTCCTAAATCTCCACGAGCTACCATTAAACCGTCACAAAAAGCAACAATTTTGTCAATATTTTCAACTGCTTCAGGTTTTTCAATTTTTGCAATAATCGGAATTTTATGATCTGAATGTTTTGCAATTAAATCTTGTAATTCTTCTAAATCATCTGGCGTTCTTACAAATGAAAGTGCAATCCAATCTACTTTGTTTTCAATTGCAAATAGTGCGTCTTTGATGTCTTTTTTTGTTAAAGCCGGTAAAGAAACTTTTGTATTAGGAAGGTTTACTCCTTTTTTAGACTTTAAAGGTCCGCCTTGAATTACAATTGCTTCAACTTCGGTTTTTTTATTTGTTTTTAGGACTTCAAATATTAATTTACCATCGTCTAAAAGAATCCTTTCACCTGCATTTACATCTTTTGGAAATTCTTTATAATTCATGTACACTTTTTCAGCAGTTCCTAAGATATCTTCTGCTGTTGTAAATGTAATTTTATCACCTTTGCTTACAATCACATCCTCTTTCATTACTCCAACTCGTAATTTGGGCCCTTGGAGATCTGCTAGTATTGATGTTGTATAGTTAAATTCAGCATTTAACTCACGAATTGTATTTATTCTAGCTGATACATCTTCATAGTCGGCGTGAGAAAAGTTTATTCTAAAAACATTTACTCCTGCATCAATCATTTCTTTAATAGTTTCTTTAGTGCTGCAAGCAGGACCCAAAGTTGCTACAATTTTTGTTTTTTTATTCATTTATATTTTATTAAAATATTAAATTATTTTTTGATTTTAAGTTGTCTTTGTCCAGTACATATGACATAGAAACTTGATTGATTAATTCTATTTTTTTTGTTACTTCTTTAATTTTGAAAAAAGAATCAACATTTTCAATCTTTAAGAAAAAATCTGCTTTTTTATATTCGGGCAATAAGTAAACATTAACCTCCATATTTTCAAATATTCCTGCTGATTTTTTATTAGTAGTATTTATAGTTGTCTTATTTTCTATTAAATTCCACTGAATGTCTTTTTTTTCATCGTCATAAAAATAATGATTAAAAGCACTTTTCCCTTCAGGAGTTTCTATTGCAACATTTAAATTATTTTTAGAAAGTTTAATTTCCAATTCTTTGTTTAAAAAATAAGCTAATCGATAATCCTCTATTGGCGTATGTATAGCAATTAATTCATAATCAATTGATAAAAAGTCAACTATTTGAAGTTTATGAATCGCCATTTATATTCATTGTTTTTGTAAATATACGATTTAAGAGGTCGGAATTAATGAAGAAAATTATTTTTTTGTAATAATTTCTTGTAAAGCAAAATAGGCTCTTTTTGCAGCTTTTTCTTCTGCTTTTTTCTTAGATGTTTCTCTTGCTTTTGCAATAGTTTTGTTGTCAATATCTAGTTTAACACCAAAAAAACGTTGTTCTTCTGTACCATTGTCTTCGAATATTTCAAAAACAAATTTCTTTTTTTCTTTTTGGCACCATTCAATAATTAAACTTTTATAACTAATAACTTTTCCTTCTAGTTTAGGAATGTCAACATAAGGTTGAATTACTTTTTTAAAAATAAATTTTTCACAATAAGAAAAACCTCTATCTAAATAAATGGCTCCAACTAAACCTTCAAAAATATTTCCATGTATATTGTCACTAAAGTGCTGAGGGTTAACTTTGCTGTCAACAAACTGAATTAGTTTTAAATCTCTGCCTAGTTCGTTTAAATGTTCTCTACTTACAATTTTAGAACGCATTTTGGTTAAATAACCTTCGTCTCCACTAGGAACTTCATTGTATAAGTGGGCTGCAATGACACTTCCAAGCATAGCATCTCCTAAAAACTCTAGTCTTTCATAGTTAAATGGATATCCGTTTTCGCCAATTTTGTTTGTTGAACGATGCGTAAATGCTTTCTGGTAATAAACCAAGTTAAGTGGTTTGAAACCTAAAATTTTGCTGATTTTATCAAAAAAAATCCCGTCTTCTTGAGAACGGGAGTTTTTCATTATTTTTTTTAAAAAACGCATTCGCTCTTATTCTTCTAATTTCTTAAATAACACACAAGCATTATGACCTCCAAAACCAAAAGTATTACTCATTGCAACTTTAATATCTCTTTTTTGAGCTTTGTTTAAAGTTAAATTTAATTCCGGATTAATATTTTCATCTACAACACTGTGGTTAATTGTTGGTGGAACAATTCCGTGTTTAATAGATAAAACAGATGCAATTGCTTCAATTCCACCAGCAGCACCTAAAAGATGTCCTGTCATTGATTTTGTTGAGTTAATGTTGATGTTTTTTGCATGGTCACCAAAAACAGCACTAATTGCTTTCAACTCTGCAACATCCCCTAACGGAGTAGATGTTCCATGAGTGTTGATGTGATCAACTTCTTCAGGTAGCATTCTTGCGTCCCTTAAAGTGTTGTTCATAACAGCAATTACACCAAGTCCTTCAGGATGTGGAGCAGTTAAGTGGTAAGCATCAGAAGACATTCCGCCTCCTCCAATTTCACAATATATTTTAGCACCACGTGCTTTTGCATGTTCATATTCTTCAAGTACTAGAGCTCCAGCTCCTTCTCCTAAAACGAAACCATCTCTGGTTGCATCGAATGGTCTAGAAGCAGTTTCAGGACTTTCATTTCTTGTAGATAAAGCATGCATAGAATTAAATCCGCCCATACCAGCAATAGTTACTGCTGCTTCTGAACCACCAGAAATGATGACATCACACATTCCTAAACGGATGTAGTTAAATGCATCTATCATAGCGTTTGCAGAAGAGGCACAAGCAGATACAGTCGTATAATTAGGTCCCATAAAACCATTTCGCATTGAAATGTGTGCAGGAGCAATATCAGCAATCATTTTTGGAATAAAGAAAGGGTTAAATTTTGGAGTACCATCGCCTTTAGCATAGTATAAAACTTCTTCTTGAAAAGTCTCTAATCCACCAATTCCTGCCCCCCAAATAACACCAACCCTATGTTTGTCTACGTTGTCAGCTGTAATACCGGCGTCTTTTATGGCTTCGTCACTTGCAACAACAGCATATTGTGCAAATTTATCCATTCTTCTTGCCTCTTTTCGGTCAATAAAATCTTCTATGTTAAAGTTTTTAACTTCACAAGCAAATTTTGTTTTGTGTTTTTCAGTATCATAGTAAGTTATAGGTGCAGCACCACTTTTACCATTAATTAAACCATCCCAATACTCTTGAATGTTATTTCCAATAGGGGTAAGGGCTCCAAGACCAGTTACAACAACACGCTTTAATTGCATATAATTAAATTTTGGTTATATAAAAAAACCCAAAGTACTTTTAATAATGTAACTAAAAGAAACAATGGGTATTACATAGTTTTTTATTTTAATGATTGTAATACAATCAATGTATTCTTCAAATCTAATAAAAGATTTTAAAATATCGAAGAAAAATAATAACACTCATGAGTTTGACCCATGAGTGTTTAAAAATATTATTTTTTAGCTTCTTCGATGTAAGAAATAGCTTGACCTACAGTAGCAATGTTTTCTGCTTGATCATCTGGGATTTGAATATCAAATTCTTTTTCAAATTCCATAATTAGCTCAACAGTGTCTAATGAATCAGCCCCTAAATCATTTGTGAAGCTTGCTTCTGTTACAACTTCGTTTTCGTCAACACCTAATTTGTCTACGATAATCGCTTTTACTCTTGATGCAATGTCTGACATAATCTTTTAATTTTAATTTAATTTGTTGGCAAAAATAAAAAACTTTATTTTAAAACAACAATTTTGTTTCTAAATGTGACCACGAATTTAAAAAAAATAATTCACAAAGACTTCTTTTTTCTATTTTTTACCAATTATTATTCTTTTTTTTGTGTAATTAAAAATTACAGGGTAAATGAAAAAAATAGTGCTATTCGCTTCTGGCAATGGTTCCAATGCCGAAAAAATCATATTACATTTCAAAAAAACAACTCTTGCAAACGTAGTCACTATCTTTACAAACAATCCTGATGCCAAAGTGCTTAAAAAAGCAAAAAAGCATCAAATAGATGCTGTTATTTTTAAAAAAAATGACCTAAATGATGGTTTTGTACTTCAAAGACTTCATGAAATTAAACCAGATTTGATTGTATTAGCCGGATTTTTATTAAAATTTCCAGAATCTATAATAAATCAGTTTCCCAATAAAGTTATAAATATACATCCTGCACTTTTACCTAAATATGGAGGAAAAGGAATGTATGGAATGAATGTGCATAAAGCGGTTTTAGATAATAAAGAAAAAGAAACTGGAATCACAATTCATTATGTAAACGAACATTATGACGAAGGAGAATACATTTCTCAGCATAAAGTTTCTATAGACGATTGTGTTTCTGCTGAAGAAATTGCAAATAAAGTACATCAATTAGAGCATGAATATTTTCCGACTATTATTGAACAACTAATCACTAATCACTAATCACTATTTACTTGAGTCACGAAGTTCACATATATACAGATGGTGCTGCCAAGGGAAATCCTGGTCCAGCTGGTTATGGCGTGGTTATGGAAATGGTAGGAACTCCTTATAAAAAAGAATTTTATGAAGGTTTTCGAAAATCCACCAATAATAGAATGGAGTTGTTGGCTGTTATTGTGGGCTTAGAAAAGCTGAAAAACTTAAAGACTAAAGTTTTAGTAGTTTCTGATTCTAAATATGTGGTTGATGCTGTTGAAAAACGTTGGGTTTTTCAATGGGAAAAGAAAAATTTTGCAGGGAAAAAGAACCCCGATTTATGGATGCGCTTTCTAAAAGCATACCGAAACCATAAAGTAGATTTTCAATGGGTAAAAGGACATAACAATCATCCTCAAAACGAACGTTGTGATGAATTGGCAGTTATGGCTTCGCAACAAGAAAAACTTTCGGTTGATGTTTTTTATGAAAGAGAAGAGGAGAAGTTGTTGTAGCTAATTAACCTTTTTCAAGTTACACTTAATTACTTTCAAGTTTGGATTTACTAAATAAAGTTCGTTAGTTACTAAGTTAACACTATCAATAGCATACTGATAACTTATTGAATCATCTAGAATTATATTTTTATCATAAGTTTTTATAAGTTGAGTTTTGTTTAGTGTAAACTGAGTTTTTTTAAGTGAAATAAAAGATTTGTCAAAAGTTTTTAAATCTAAAACGTAAAGTGAATCTTTTGGGATAATAGTGGGGCTAGACCAAATATTTGGCTTTTTGTTTATAGATGTTAATAAATACCTATTGTCAAAAATCTCATAATGATAATAATAGTTTTTGTTTTCAGTTTGAATTAACGAATCTTTAAAGTAAAGTTCATCAATTTCTTTTCTTAAATTATGTTTTTGATATATAGTGGAAATATATCCCTCTTTATTAAAAAACCATTTGATGCTTTTTTCTTGATTTTGAATAACCTCAGAAGAGCTACATGAAATTAAAAAAAATAAAATAAAAATAGTTTTTTTATACATAACAAGTTTTTTGGTTCTTATTTTTTAAAATTACTTATTTTATATTTTATACCTTGAGGATTATCACTGTATTTAAAAACCACATAATTTGAGTTTTTCTCAATTAAAGAGAATTTGAATTTTCCATTTAATTTGGTTGAAAATAAAGTGTCAACGATTTTATTTTTGTCATCGCACTCTAAAATCACAACATAACTCTTTAATTCCCTTTCAGACCCACTTAGCATTTCCTTACTTTGAACAATTCCTTCAATGGTAATTTGGTTTTTCTTACAGAAGCAATTTTCAATATTTGGATTTATTTTTAATTCACCTATATTGACAGAAATATTTTCAAAAGCATTTAATTTTGGATTCCAGTTGACAAAAGAATAATATCCTTTATATTCACATTCACAGGTTTTTAGAGAAATTAAAACAAGTAGAAAGAATAATTTGTTCATATAGATATGAATTTTTAAATATTTCAAATTTAACAAAAAACTCTTTAAGAAACTTTTAAACCCATAAACTTTTAAACTTCTAAACTAAAACTTATCTTTGCCTCTTATTTCAAATTGAAGAGAATGAATAAATTATTGATAGTAGGAACAGTAGCTTTTGACGCTATTGAAACACCTTTCGGAAAAACAGATAAAATTTTAGGTGGTGCAGCAACTTATATTGGTTTAGCCTCTAACTTTTTTAATGTAGATGCAGCAATTGTTTCGGTAGTAGGTGAAGATTTTCCCCAAGAGTATTTAGATTTATTAACCAATAATGGTGTAAATATAGACGGAATTGAAGTGGTTAAAGGAGGTAAAACATTCTTTTGGAGTGGAAAATACCATAACGATTTAAATTCTCGTGATACTTTAGTTACTGAATTAAATGTATTAGCTGATTTTAACCCAGTTGTTCCTCAAGATTATAAAAATTCAGATGTTGTTTTATTAGGAAATTTACATCCTTTAGTACAATCTGGAGTCTTAGATCAAATGACAGAAAAACCTAAGTTAATTGTTTTAGATACAATGAACTTTTGGATGGATTGTGCATTACCAGAATTATTAGACGTTATTAAACGTGTAGATGTAATCACTATCAATGATGAAGAAGCGCGCCAGTTATCAGGAGAATATTCATTAGTAAAAGCGGCTCAAAAGATTCATACAATGGGTCCAAAATATGTAGTAATTAAAAAAGGAGAGCATGGAGCGTTATTGTTCCAAGATAAAGAAATTTTCTTTGCTCCGGCATTACCTTTAGAGGAAGTGTTTGATCCAACAGGAGCTGGTGATACATTTGCAGGTGGTTTCGCTGGTTATATTGCTCAAAGTGAAAATATTTCGTTTGATAATATGAAAAACGGAATCATTTACGGTTCAAACTTAGCTTCATTTTGTGTAGAGAAATTTGGAACTGAGCGTATGCAAAAATTAGACAAAGAAGAAGTTAATGCTCGTTTAAAACAATTTAAAGCATTAACACAATTTGAAATTGAATTAGAAGAATAAAAATGTGCCTCGAATTTTCGGGGCATTTTTTGTATACATTATAGTAAGCATTTAAACAACACACAACAACAACAACACAATGAGTGACGCTATTAAACATGAATGCGGAATTGCGCTATTAAGGTTAAAAAAACCATTAGAATTTTACAAAGAAAAATACGGTACAGCTTTTTACGGAGTTCAAAAAATGTATTTACTAATGGAAAAACAGCACAATCGTGGTCAAGATGGTGCAGGTTTAGCAAGTATAAAATTAGATGTTGCTCCAGGGCAACGTTATATAAGTCGTATTCGTTCTAACGATGCAAACCCTATTAAAGATGTTTTTGCACAGGTAAACGAACGAATTAATCACGAACTTTTAGAACATCCAGAATATCAAAATAACGTTCAATTACAAAAAGATAATATTCCTTATATAGGTGAATTGTTTTTAGGTCACGTGCGTTATGGAACTTTTGGAAAAAACAGCATCGAAAGTGTGCATCCGTTTTTACGTCAAAATAACTGGATGCACCGTAACCTTATTGTAGCTGGGAATTTTAACATGACAAATGTCAAAGAGCTTTTTGATAGTCTGGTTGAATTAGGTCAACATCCAAAACAATTAGCGGATACAGTTACTGTTATGGAAAAAATAGGTCATTTCTTAGATGATGAAGTTACCGAAATTTACAAACAAGCTAAATTAGATGGATATACAAAGCAAGAAGCTTCAAAAGTCATTGTAGATAAACTAAATATTCCTAGAATTTTAGAGCGCGCATCTCGTAATTGGGATGGAGGTTATGCTATGGCCGGATTATTAGGTCATGGAGATGCATTTGTAATGCGCGATCCAGCAGGGATTCGTCCGGCTTATTTTTATGAAGATGATGAAATTGTAGTTGTTGCTTCAGAAAGACCGGTTATTCAAACTGTATTTAATGTTCCTTTTGAAAAAGTACAAGAACTAGCGCCAGGAAATGCGATTGTAGTTAAAAAAGACGGCTCGGTTTCTCTTAATGAAGTAAGGACACCATTAGTTAAAAAAGCATGTTCGTTTGAACGTATATATTTTTCTCGTGGAAGTGATGCAGAAATTCACCAAGAACGTAAAAAATTAGGGAGACTAATTTTCCCAGCCATTTTAAAGTCAATTAATAGCGATACTGATAATACCGTTTTTTCATACATTCCAAACACTGCCGAAACTTCTTTTTACGGAATGACTGAGGCAGCTCAAGATTTTTTAAATCAGAGAAAAACGGCCGAAATTTTAAAAAATAGAGATACGCTTTCAGAAGAAAAGTTAGAGGAAATTTTAGCAGTAAAAATTCGAACTGAGAAAGTAGCTATTAAAGATGCAAAATTAAGAACTTTTATTACTGAAGACAGTAGTAGAGACGATTTAGTTGCCCATGTGTACGATGTTACTTATGGTGTGGTTAAGCCTACGGATAATTTAGTTATTATTGACGATAGTATAGTAAGAGGAACAACGCTGAAGCAAAGTATCATTAAAATGATGGACAGGCTTAAGCCAAAGAAAATTGTTGTTGTTTCATCTGCACCGCAAATTCGTTATCCGGATTGTTACGGTATTGATATGGCAAAACTAGAAGGTTTAGTGGCTTTTAGAGCTGCAATGGAATTATTAAAAGATAGAAACTTACTTCATATTGTTGAAGAGGTTTATAAAAAATCAAAAGTACAAGAAAATTTAAAAGATGCTGAGGTAGTAAATTTTGTAAAAGAAATTTATGCGCCATTTACAGATGAAGAAATTTCGGATAAAATTTCAGAAATGTTAACTCCAGAAAACACTCATGCAGAAGTTAAAATTATTTATCAAACAGTAGATGATCTACATATTGCATGTCCTAAAAATTTAGGAGATTGGTACTTTACAGGAGATTATCCTACAAATGGAGGAAACAGAGTAGTCAACAGAGCTTTCTTAAATTTTTACGAAGGAAACGATGCTCGAGCATACTAATTGTGTATTTTAACGATTTTATTATACGTTTAACAATTATTAATTGAATTAACATTAGTCTGTCATACTTTAGCCCTACCAGAAAATTAGTAGGTTAAGTTTTATGGTAGATTTGGGGCAAAAAGGTGAAAGCAATTTCACCTTTTTTTATGAAATTAAATTAATCAATTGTTAGTTTTTTTACTCTTAAATTAATCAAATCAAAGCCGTTTATCGGCTATTTCAACTCTTTGTCAATTATTTAGTGCTAAAAAATAAAATCATTTTACATTAGCTCTACCAGAAAAATTAGTAGGTTAAGTTTTATGGTAGATTTGGGGCAAAAAGGGTATGCAATGCATACCTTTTTTATTTTATACATATTCTGATTGAAAAGTAAAAGAAATAAAAAAAGGTTCGCAATTTGCGAACCTTTTATGTAATTATATTTAAAAATTATTTTGCAACAGCAAATCTTCTTGCTACTTCTGTCCAGTTAATTACATTAAAGAAAGCTTCAATGTAATCTGGTCTTCTGTTTTGATAGTTTAAATAATAAGCATGTTCCCAAACATCCATTCCTAAAATTGGAGTTCCACCACACCCTACGCCAGGCATTAAAGTGTTGTCTTGGTTTGGAGTTCCGCAAACTTCAAGTTTCCCTTCTTTTACACAAAGCCAAGCCCAACCTGACCCAAATTGAGTTGCACCAGCTTTAGCAAATGCAGCTTTAAAAGCATCAAAAGATCCAAAAGCATTGTCAATAGCATCAGCTAATTCGCCAGAAGGTAAACCTCCTCCATTTGGAGACATTACTGACCAAAATAAACTATGATTGTAAAAACCACCACCGTTATTTCTAACTGCAGCGTTACTCATATCAAGATTAAGTAAGATGTTTTCAATAGTTTTTCCTTCTAAATCTGTTCCTGCAATTGCAGTATTTAAGTTAGTTGTGTAACCATTATGATGTTTAGAATGGTGTATTTCCATTGTTCTAGCATCAATGTGAGGTTCAAGGGCGTCATACGCATATGGTAATTGGGGTAATTCGAAAGCCATAATTTTATAATTTTATATTAGTATTAATGATTTCAAAGTTATAAATTTAACTTTGGATTAAAAAATAGATTGTTCTTATACCACTATAATTAAGAAAAATATAACACATTGAATACACCCGCTTTTAGTTTATACGACGCTTCTGCTGGATCAGGTAAAACTTATACACTCACAAAAGAGTATCTAAAAATTTTATTTAACTCACCCACTAACGATGCATATAAGAAAATCTTAGCCATAACTTTTACAAATAAAGCTGTAGAGGAAATGAAATCTCGTATTATTGATAATCTTTATGATTTTTCAAAAGAGAATACTTCTGAAAAATCAATGCTGCTGCTAAAAGATATTGCTAAAGAAACGGGATTGTCAATAGCAACTATAAAAGAAAAGGCCAAAGCTATCATTAAAAACATTATTCATAATTATGCTGCTTTTGGAATTTCTACAATTGATAAATTTACACATAAAGTTATTCGTGCGTTTGCACAAGATTTAAACTTACCCGCCAATTTTGAGGTTTCTTTAGATACGGATGCGCTTTTACAAGAAGCGGTCGATTTAGTGATTTCTAAAGTTGGCGAAGAACAAATACTTACTGATTTATTAATTGAATTCACTAAAAACAAAACCGACGAAGATAAAAATTGGGATATTTCTAAAGAATTATTTGAGGTTTCTAAGTTGATTACCAATGAAAATAATGCAAATGAATTAACCCAATTTGAAGATAGGACTTTTGATGATTTTTCACAAATTAAGAAAGTTTTAAATGAAAGAATAGCTTTTTTTCAAGAACAAAATTCAGACTTTGCAAATCAATGTTTTCAAATCCTTTCAGATAATGGAATTGATTTAAAATCTTTTTCAAGAAGCACTTTTCCAAATCATATTACTAAAATTAAAGAAGGAAATTTAGAGAGTAAAGACTTTTCTAAATATGTTCATTTTGAAGATATTGCAATTAATAAAACCGCTAAAGATATTAGTGCTATTGAATCTGTAGCTGGAGATTTGCTTGGCTTCTTGCAAAAATGTTATTACAATTGTTCTAAAATATCATTTTATCAAGCGTTTTTACAAAACATAAATCCGCTTTCGTTATTAAATACCATTCATTTAGAATTTAAAAACATCCAAAAGGAGAAAAATATACTTTCTATATCTGATTTTAACAAAATTATTTTTAATGAAATTCAAGACCAACCAGCACCTTTTATATATGAGCGAATGGGTGAAAAATATCGACATTTTTTCATAGACGAATTTCAAGACACATCCATTATGCAATGGAAAAACTTAATTCCATTAATAGACAATGCGGTTTCGGGAGAAGAAAACGGAGTAAAAGGAACTTTAATGTTGGTTGGCGATCCAAAACAATCTATTTATCGATGGCGTGGAGGAAAAGCTGAACAATTTATTAAGTTAAGTAAGACTGATAACCCAAATGATTTAGACGAATATCCGTTTTCAAATAAGGAAAAAGAGGTTTTTAGATTAGGTACAAATTACAGAAGTTATTCGGAAGTTATTTCGTTTAACAATAATTTTTTCGCTCATTTATCCAATAAATTTTCAAATGAAGATTATGCTGATTTATATTTAAATCATAGTCATCAAGAAATAAATTCTAAAATAGGCGGCTACGTAAACCTCTCATTTATTGAAGTTCCAAAAGAAGATAATGAGGATTTTTCTGCTGAACTCGACGAAGACAACGTGTATTCAGCTAAAACTAAATATTATTTAAGTAAAACCTTAGAAACTATTTATAATGTTTTAGATAAAGGCTTTCAGTTTAGAGATATTGTTTTGCTTACGCGAAAAAAATCAGACGGAGTTGCTTTAGCAAACTTTTTAACCGAGAATCAAATTCCTATTTTGTCCTCGGAAACCTTATTGATTCAAAACGCGACTGAAGTTAAGTTGATTATAAGTTTGTTAAGGTATTTAAAAAGCAATAAAGATCAAGAATCGAAAGTTTATGTTTTGTATTACATTGCTAAGAATTTGCAAAACGATTATTCAACGCACGATTTTATTGCGTTAACCAAAGATTTATCGGAAATCGAATTAGAAGCATTTTTTAAAAAAATGAACATTTCTATTTCATTTCAAAATTGCAGAAAAAAATCTTTGTACGAAGCGGTTGAAATTATTGTGGATGTTTTTATTCAAGAAAAGACCAATACTTCTTATGTTCAGTATTTCTTGGATTTGGTTTTAGAGCGCGACAGTAAATTACAATCGAGTATTAGTGACTTTTTAGAATATTGGGAAAAAACAGGTTTTCAAAAAAGTATTCCTTCTCCTGAAGGAAATGATGCAATTCGAATAATGACCATTCATAAATCAAAAGGACTAGAGTTTCCTGTAGTCATTTATCCTTTTGCAGATGAAGATTTTAATAGAAAAATTAGAAATAAAATTTGGGTTGATTTTGACGAAGATGAAGAAATAGTTTTTCCAAAAGCATTGGTCAATTCTAAAAAAGAAGTCTTAGAATATGGAGAAAGGGCTAAAGAAATCTATGAAGTTAAAAGTCAAGAAGAAGTTCTAGACATTGTAAATGTATTATATGTTGCTTTAACTAGAGCGGAAGAGCAATTGTATGTAATTTCAAACCATTTGTTAAATAAAAACGGTTTACCAGATAATTTATCTTCTTATTTTATAGAATATTTGCAAAATATAGGAATATATGATGAAACAAAGTTGGAATATGAATTTGGAAATTCCACAAAATGTTCAAAAGAAATATATGAAGTTAAAGAACAAAAAACAATTTCATTAGTTAAGGAAAAACTCAATTCAAATAATATAAAAATTGCACAACGAGAAGCTTTAATGTGGAATACCGATCAGCAGCAAGCTATTGAATTTGGTAATATTTTGCATGAAATTATGTCATACATTATTGCAAAAGAAGATTCAGACTTTGCAATTCAAAAAGCAATTGAAAATGGATTGATTACAATTTCTCAGCAAGAACTTTTTCAAGATAAGGTAGAGCAAATTATGGCAGAGCCTAATTTGATTGAATTTTTTAACGGAAACGGAGTAGTATATAACGAAGAGACAATTTTGAAAAACGGATATCAAAATCTAAAACCAGATAGAGTAGTTGTTTTTAATAATCATGTTTATCTGTTGGATTATAAAACCGGTGAGAAGAACCAAAAACACCAAAATCAAATCAATGAATATGCTTTTGTGCTCCATGAAATGAATTATACAATTGCAAAAAAAGCATTAGTTTATATAGGAGAAAAAATAGAAGTTGTACTTTTGTAACTTCAGTAAATTTTAAAAAATAACGAATAACCAAATCAACATTTAAAAATGTACGGTAAAATACAACAACACTTAGAAAATGAATTAAACGCTATTCGTGAAAACGGATTGTTTAAAAAAGAACGAATTATTACAACGCCTCAAGGTGCTGAAATTAAAGTTTCCACAGGTGAAACAGTTTTAAATTTTTGTGCAAACAATTATTTAGGGCTTTCTTCACATCCTGAAGTAGTTCAAGCAGCAAAAGACGCTTTAGATTCTCATGGATTCGGAATGTCATCTGTACGTTTTATTTGTGGGACACAAGATATTCATAAAGAATTAGAACAAAAAATAGCGGAGTTCTATGGTACAGAAGATACTATTTTATATGCCGCTGCTTTTGACGCAAATGGAGGAGTTTTCGAACCTTTATTAGGAGAAGAAGATTGTATTATTTCTGATAGTTTAAATCATGCTTCTATTATTGACGGTGTGCGTTTGTGTAAAGCGGCTCGTTATCGTTACCAAAATAATGACATGGCTGACTTAGAAGCGCAACTTGTAGCTGCAACTGAAAAAGGTCATAGATTTAAGCTTATTGTTACTGATGGTGTTTTCTCAATGGATGGTTTAGTTGCTCCACTAGATAAAATTTGTGATTTAGCAGATAAATATGATGCTTTGGTTATGGTTGATGAATGTCACGCTGCAGGTTTTATTGGCGCAACAGGAAAAGGGACGTTAGAAGCTAAAAATGTAATGGGTCGTGTAGATATTATTACAGGAACATTAGGGAAAGCTCTTGGTGGTGCAATGGGTGGATATACAACTGCTAAAAAGGAAGTGATTGAAATTTTGCGTCAACGTTCACGTCCATATTTGTTTTCAAATTCATTAGCTCCATCTATAGTTGGTGCTTCTTTAAAGGTTTTTGAATTATTAAAAAAAGATACGTCTTTAAGAGATAAACTAGAATGGAATACTAATTACTTCAAAGAAGGAATGAAAAAAGCAGGCTTTGACATTATCGATGGAGATTCTGCAATCGTGCCTGTAATGCTTTACGATGCTAAATTAGCACAAAAAATGTCAGAAGAATTACTTAAAAAAGGGGTTTATGTTATTGGTTTTTTCTTTCCAGTTGTGCCAAAAGAAAAAGCGAGAATTAGAGTTCAGTTGTCGGCGGCTCATACTAAGGAGCACCTAGATAAAACAATAAATGCTTTTATTGAAGTAGGTAAAAACTTAAACATTATTAAATAATGGTATTTTAGTAGTACTTTTTTTAACAAAATTTTTTGTAATTAAAAAAAAATACTACTTTTGCTATAATTATAACGTATTGTAATTAAATTATAAAGTATGAAACATCTAAACAAATTATTTATTGCTGCATTAATGTTTGCTGGAGTAACTTCACAAGCACAAGACAGTAACAATCCATGGGCTATCTCTTTTGGAGCTAATGCGGTTGACACAAAAATAAGTATGTCAGGAAATGACAAACTTGTTTTTGAAGAGTTATTAAACGCTCAAGACAATTGGAATATGATTCCTTCTGTATCATCTTTAACTGTATCTAGATACGTTGGAGATAATTTCTCATTTGGTTTAACAGGTTCTGTTAACAAAATCAAAAGAATGGTTGTTTTAAACAGCGATGCAATGGGAACTTTATCAACTCATCAACACACTGTTACTAACCCAGGTGACTTAAGTTATTATGCTTTTGATGGAACTATTAAATATAGTTTTCAAGAAATGGTTAAATCTAAATGGATTGATCCTTCTGCTCATGTTGGTGGAGGTTATACTTTCTTCGGTGATGCTTCTGCAGGTACTGTAAATGGAGGTTTAGGATTAACTTTTTGGTTTACTGAGCACGTTGGTTTAAGTTTACAGTCTACTCTTAAATATTCATTTGATGATGAGAGAAGTCCAAATGTAGATGTTCCTACAGTTATGCAACACTTTGCGGGTCTTACTTTCAAATTTGGAGGTAAAGATACTGACGGAGATGGAATATATGACAAAGATGACGCATGTCCTGAAACACCAGGTTTAAAAGAATTTATGGGTTGTCCTGATACTGATGGAGATAAAATCGCTGATAAAGATGATTCTTGTCCTGAAACACCAGGTTTAGCTGAATTTAACGGATGTCCTGATACTGATGGTGATGGAATCGTTGATAACGAAGATGCTTGTCCTGAAGTAAAAGGAACAAAAATTATGAAAGGTTGTCCAGATGCTGACGGAGACGGAGTAGCTGATAAAGATGACAACTGTCCAGAAGTAAAAGGACCTGCTGCTAACGCTGGTTGTCCTTGGCCTGATACTGACGGAGACGGTGTTGTTGATAAAGATGACCAATGTCCAACTGTTGCTGGAACTGTGGCTAACAATGGATGTCCTGAAGTTTCTGACGAAGCTATGAATAAATTAAATAGTTATGCTAAAACAATCTTGTTTAACTCTGGAAAATCTTCTTTCCAAAAACAAACAATGCCAGTTTTACAAGCTATTACTGCAATCTTAAAAGAATATCCAAGTGCTAACTTCATGATTGAAGGTCACACGGATAGTCAAGGAGCAGATTCATTAAACCAAAAATTATCTGAAGATAGAGCTGCTGCTGTTAAATCTTACTTAGTTGAAAACGGAATTGATGCTGCTAGATTAACTTCAGCTGGTTTCGGAGAATCTAAACCAATTGATTCTAACAAAACTTCTAAAGGAAGAGCTAACAACAGAAGAGTTGAAGTGAAATTAGTAAAATAATTTCTTCCAAAATATAAAATGAGAAACGCCCTGATTATTCAGGGCGTTTTTTTATTTTTATAACATGAATGATATAACTTTTTTAGACAGGTTAGCAAATCAAATAATAATTGATTTCCAGCACAAATTAAATGATGTTCAAATTGTTTTACCAAACAAGAGGGCAAAAGTCTTTTTGTTACAAAGTCTAAAAAACAAATTAACTACAACTGTATTTGCGCCAAAAATCATAAGTATTGAAGATCTTGTTCAAGATATTTCAGGAATTCGTTCAATAGACTCTATTGAATTGTTATTTGAGTTTTACGATGTGTATTTACAAATAACTCCAAAAGATAAACAGCAAACATTTGAGCTTTTCTCTAATTGGGCAAAAACATTAATTCAAGATTTTAATGAAATTGACCGTTATTTAATTGAACCAAAAAAGGTTTTCTCTTATTTAAAAGAAATTGAAGCGCTTAAAAGATGGGACTTAAAGCCTTCTGATAAAACTTCTTTAATAGATAATCATTTAGAATTTTGGGACAAACTTCCGTTTTATTACGAAACATTTTATAAACACCTTTTAAATAAAAAATGCGGTTATCAAGGTTTAATTTATAGAGAAGCAGATAAAAAATGCAAATCATTTGCTGCAGAGCTTGGAAATAAAATCATTGTATTTGCTGGTTTCAACGCATTGAATCAAGCTGAAGAAAAAATAGTTCAACATTTATTGTATACAAATCAAGCAAAAATTTATTGGGACATTGATGATGTATTTTTAAAAGATTCTTTTCATGATTCAGGCTTGTTTATTAGAAGGTTTAAACAAGACTGGAAAAACTATTCATCACAACCTTTTGAATGGATAACAAATTGTTTCCAAGAAGAAAAAAAAATTAAAATCATTGGAACTCCAAAATCTGTTGGACAAGCAAAAATTGCTGGTAATATCGTAGAGGAGTTAACTAATTATGGTGCAAATATCAATAAAACTGCTTTGGTTTTAGGTGATGAAAATTTATTAATTCCTATTCTTTACGGATTGCCAAATACAATTGAGAGTTTGAATATTACTATGGGATATTCGGGGAAGAATAATCCTGCTCAAATCCTAATTACTAAATTATTTAAACTACATACAAATGCAATAAACAGAAACGAAAAATCTTACACGCTTTACTATAAAGATGTTTTAGAAGTTTTAAATCATCCGTTGGTTGAATCTTATCTTAAGGTTTCAAAACTTATTTCAGTTATAAATGATAATAACTTCACGTTCTTTTCTCACGACACGTTAATAAGACTTTATAATGAGAAATATCCCAATTCAAATAATGCTTTTTTTGACTTATTGTTTAATAAGTGGAATTCAAATTGTGATGAAGTTTTAAAAACACTATCACTAATTTTACTTCAAATAAAAGAGCATTTAAGTAATGATGTAGAAGAAGAAAAAGTGTCTAAAACATTCGTTTATGCGATTTATAAAGTCATTAATAAGTTAATCAGTTATCAAGAAAAATACGGTAAAATTGATTCAATTGAAACTTTACAAATTATTTACAAACAAATCTTGGATTTAGCCGAAGTTTCTTTTGAAGGAGAACCTTTGTCTGGTTTACAAATTATGGGTGTTTTAGAAAGTAGGGTTTTAGATTTTGAAAATGTAATAATTACTTCGGTTAATGAAGGAAAATTTCCATCGGGTAAATCACAAAATTCATTTATACCTTTTGATGTTAAAAGAGAATTAGGTTTGCCAACTTATAAAGAGAAAGATGCAATTTATAGCTACCATTTTTATCATTTACTAATGCGTGCGAAGAATATCTATTTGCTGTACAATACAGATAGCGAAGGAATAGATGCCGGTGAAAAAAGCCGATTCTTAACCCAATTAGAAATTGAGAAGCAACCTAAACATTCATTAACTCACGAAATTTATAATGCCGTTTTGCCAAAATCAGCTTATGAAGTAATGGAAATTGAAAAAACGGAGAAAGTTCTTGAACGCTTAAAAGAAATCGCAACAGATAAAGGCTTTTCTCCTTCTTCACTCACGAGTTATATTCGTAATCCAATGCAATTTTATTTTCAAAGAGTCTTGAGAATTAGAGAAGTAGAAGAAGTAGAAGAAAGTGTTGCGGTAAACACATTAGGAACAATCATTCACGAAGCACTTGAGGAGCTTTACAAGCCTTTTATTGGGGTTTATTTAGCCCAACACCATATTGAAGAAATGTTGTCTAAAATTGAAGAAGTAACATTAAAACAATTTAAGATAGTTTATAAAGAAGGTGAAATTAAAAAAGGTAAAAACTTATTGGCTTTTGAAGTAGCTAAACGGAATATTTATAATTTTCTAATGACTGAAAAAAGTGCTGTTAAAAATAATGAAGCCATAAAAGTAATTTGCCTAGAAGCTTCCTTAGAAGTTATTATTGAGCATGAAGATTTGCCTTATCCTGTAAAAATTGCTGGAAAGGTTGACCGAATTGAAGAACGAAATGGAAGTATTCGAATTATTGATTATAAGTCTGGAAAAGTAGAACAAAGAAATTTACGTGTTAATGATTTTGACGGTTTAACAGCTAATCTTAAAAATGAAAAAGTAATTCAGTTGCTTTGTTATGCCATGATGTTTCAAAATAGTGAAATGTTCCAAAATCAAGATATTCAAGCCGGAATTATTTCGTTTAAAAATATGAAAGAAGGTTTCATGCCTTTTGGTTTAGGAAAAGGAAAAAATGCAATAGCTGAAATCAATATGGAAACCATTGAGTCATTTAAAATAGAATTAGTACATTTAATACTAGAAATTTTAAATGAAGAAATTCCGTTTAAAGAAACGCTTTAAATCTTCTTCAAAAAGCGTAATAAAACAGCAGTCAATTCGTCTCTATTTTCAATATGACTCATGTGCCCATCATTGAAAGTAACGAATTCCACATCTGAGTTTTCAACTTGGTCTTTTGTTTCTTCGAAATTTAAAACAGGATCTTTCTTGCCTAAAATTAACATTTTTGGATAGGGAGTTAAATGTAATAAAACTTCTCTGTCGTTACGAATTTTCATACCTTCTTGCGCCGCAACAATTCCTTGTAAAGGTGTCTTTAAAGCTTCGTTTTTTACGGCTTCTATTTCATCGACTAATTTATCTCTATTTTCTTCGCTGAACAAATTAGCAATTGCCATACGAATTGCGGTAATGTAACTTTTCTTAACGGCTAAAATTGCTCTGTCTCTGTTTAGTTTTCGCTCTTCACTATCTGCTCTTGCGGTTGAGTTTAAAAGAACTAAGCCTTTCATCATATCAGGATATAACTCGGCGAAAGCCAAAGCCACATAACCACCCATAGAATGCCCAACCAAAACTACTTTGCGCAATTTTAATTCGTGTAACACATGATGTACAGTATCTGCCATGTCTTCCATAGTGTGCACATAACCCAAGCAATCTGTTGAACCATGACCCAATAAATCCACACAAATAACACGATGTTTTTTAGTTAATTCTTCTACGTGCGCGTTCCACATGGTAGAATTTTCTAAAAAACCATGCAAAAGCACGATTGCAGTTCCTTTTCCAGTATCGGAATAAGCTATTTTGGTGTTTTTATGAAAAGTATGTTTCAATGGCTTGTTGATAAGTTGGTGGAGCAAAAGTAAGATTAAAAAAAACGACCCACAATCGTGAGTCGCCTATTATCTATATTTTGGCTTGAAAATTAAGAATTCATAATCGATTCTATTTCGTCAATTTCAATAGGAATGTTTCTCATTAAATTAAATGGTTCTCCATTAGCTTGAATAACCACATCGTCTTCTAAACGAATACCAAAACCTTCTTTTGGAAGATAAATCCCTGGCTCAACAGTAAACACCATATTCGCTTGCATTGGCTCAAACAATAAACCGTAATCATGTGTGTCTAATCCCATGTGGTGAGAAGTACCGTGCATGAAATATTTTTTGTACGCTGGCCAATCTGGGTTTTCATTTTGAACATCGGCTTTGTCCAATAACCCCAAGCCTAATAATTCTGAAGTCATTAGTTTACCAACTTCTACATGATATTGTTTCCAAAGTGTTCCTGGAGTTAACATTTTTGTTGCCTCGTTTTTTACGCGTAAAACAGCATTGTAAACAGCAGCTTGTCTTTCAGTAAATTTCCCAGAAACAGGAATAGTTCTACTCATATCACTAGAATAATTGGCATATTCTGCACCAACGTCTAATAAAATTAAATCGCCAGCATTACACTGTTGATTGTTTTCAATATAATGTAAAACGTTTGCGTTATTTCCCGAAGCAATAATTGGAGTATATGCAAAACCTTTAGAACGATTTCTTAAAAATTCATGAGCAAATTCAGCCTCAATTTCGTATTCCATTACGTTTGGTTTTACGAAATTTAAAATTCGTCTAAAGCCTTTTTCGGTAATGTCACATGCTTGTTGAATTAAGTCAAGTTCTTCACTTTCTTTAACCGAACGAATACGTTGTAAAATTGGATTCGATTTTTCTACTTTATGTGCTGGATAATCGTTTTTCCATTTTTTTATAAAACGAGCTTCACGCGTTTCAGTTTCAATTGATGCTCTATAATGTTCATTTGTATTAATGTACATGGTGTCGGCATACGACATTAACTCTTTTAACGTTTTGTCAAAATCTTGTAACCAAATTACGTTTTTAATTCCCGAAACTTCAAAAGCACGTTCTTTAGTCAATTTTTCACCTTCCCAAACCGCAATATGGTCGTTTGTTTCTTTTAAAAATAAAATCTCACGTTGGTTTTCATATGGAGCATCTGGAAAAAGCAACAAAATACTTTCTTCTTGATCTACGCCACTTAAGTAAAAAATATCTCTATGTTGAGCAAAAGGCAAAGTACTATCTGCTGAAACTGGGTAAATATCGTTTGAATTAAAAATAGCAAGTCCGTTTGGTTTCATTTGAGAAGCAAACTTTTTTCTGTTTTTAATAAATAAGTCTTTGTCTATCTGATGGTATTTCATTTTCTTTAAATTAAGATAAAGTTCCAAAAATAATAACTTTAAAAGGATTAGTTGTTAATTCCGATGTAAAATTTTGACATGCAGCAATTATTGGTTAATTTTCCAATCAAATTTTTCCTCATGAAGAAACTTCTTTTATTCTCCTTATTTATTTCATCTGTTGTTTTTGCACAAGACAATTTGTTTACCAAAGTTGCTTTTCAAAATATTGGACCAACAATTATGAGTGGTAGAATTGTTGATTTAGCAGTAAATCCTGAAAATCCAACCGAGTTTTATGCCGCTTATGCTTCTGGCGGACTTTGGTACACGAATAATAATGGGAATAGTTTTACTCCAGTTATGGATTCAGCTCCAACTTTAAACTGTGGTTCGGTTACGGTTGATTGGAAATCTGGAACAATTTGGGTAGGAACTGGTGAAGTAAACGCCTCACGTTCATCGTATTCAGGGATTGGTGTTTTAAAATCTTCGGATAAAGGAAAAACATGGGAAAATTTAGGTTTACCTGAAAGTCACCACATAAGTAGAGTTTTGGTTAACCCAAAGAATACTAATGAAATTATTGTTGGAGTTGTAGGTCATTTATATACCAAGAACAAAGAAAGAGGAATTTACAAAACACATGATGGTGGAAAAACGTGGAAAAAAACACTTTTTGTAAATGATGAAACCGGAATTATTGATGTAGTTATTGATCCAAATAATTTCAATGTACAATATGCTGCTGCTTGGCAAAAAGATAGAAAAGCTTGGGATTTTAAAGGGAATGGTATAGGTTCCGGAATTTATAAAAGTACTGATGCTGGCTCTACTTGGAATTTAATTTCTAGTTCAGATAGTGGATTTCCTGCAGATGAAGGAGTTGGTAGAATAGGACTTTTTGCAGTGAATACAAATGTCATTTTTGCTGTTGTAGATAATCAGGATAAGCGACCAAATTCTAAAATGGAAAAGCCAAAAGATGCTAATGCAGCGCTTTTTGAAACGGAAGTTATAGGATGTGAATTATATAAATCTATTGATGGTGGAGTTTCTTGGAAAAAAACGCATGATAATTATATTGATGATTTATATTATAGTTACGGTTATTATTTTGGAAATATAGCGGTTGATTTAACTAATGAAAATAGGATTTATCTAGGAGGAGTTCCGTTGATTTTTTCTGAAGATGGAGGAAAAACTTTCAAATCAATAAGTAAAGAAAATGTGCATGCCGATCATCATGTAACATGGGTAAACCCTAAGAATTCCAATCATATCATTAACGGAAATGATGGTGGAGTTAATATTACATACGATAATGGAGAACATTGGTTCAAATGCAACAATCAAGCAGTTGGGCAATTTTATACGGTGAATGTAGATGGTGAAAAACCATATAATGTTTATGGCGGTTTGCAAGATAATGGAGTTTGGGTAGGTCCAAATACTTACGAACATTCATTAGATTGGCAACAAGACGGTAAATACCCGTATGAATTTTTAATGGGTGGCGATGGAATGCAAGTACAAATAGATAATCGTAATTCAAATATTGTGTTTACAGGATATCAGTTTGGAAACTATTACAGAATTGATAGAAAATCTGGTAAAAGAGATTTTATCACTCCTAAGGTTAAAAAAGAGGATGTGACGTTACGTTTCAATTGGCAAACACCTATTTTGTTGTCTTCTCATAACCAAGATATTTTATACATGGGATCTCAATTTTTATATCGTTCAATGAATCAGGGTAAAAATTGGGAGAAAGTATCTGGGGATTTAACAAAAGGAAAAGTAGAAGGAAATGTGGCTTTTGGAACTATTACAACTATTGCGGAAAGCAACTCTCAATTTGGATTGCTATATGTTGGTTCAGATGATGGCTTAATACATATTTCTAAAGATGGGGGTATTACATGGTTAAAAATTTCTGAAAATCTGCCTCAAAATTTATGGGTTTCACGAGTTGTTGCTTCAAACTATAAGAAAGAACGAGTTTATGCAACCTTAAACGGTTATCGAAACGACGATTTTAAATCGTATGTTTTTGTTTCAGATAATTATGGAACAACATGGACTAATATTTCAAAAGACTTAACTAATGCTGTAAACGTAATTGTTGAAGATTCAGAAAAAGAAAATGTTTTATACGTTGGTACCGATAATGGTTTGTTTATTTCAATGGATAAAGGTTTGTCTTGGCAAGATTTTTCTTCAGAAATGCCAAATGTTGCTGTTCATGACTTGGTAATTCAGGCTAAAGCCAAAGAACTTGTGGTGGCGACACATGGCCGATCAATTTATAAAGTGAATTTAGATAAAATACAGGCATTGGATGCTAAGATTTTAGCCAAAGAAATCTATGTTTTTGATTTAGAAAAAATAAAAAAATCAGATCGCTGGGGAAGGGCTTGGAGTTCTTGGTCAAATGAATTTGAACCAAAAACAACCATTTCGGTTTATTCGAACTCAGAAAAAGAAGTTATTCTAAATGTTAAAAATGAAAAAAGGAAGTTATTATTTACCAAAAAAGTTTCTCTAGTTAAAGGGTTAAATTTTATAGACTATGATTTGACTATTGATGAAAAATACTCTAAGAATGGAAAAATTTACAAAGCAAAAAACAATAAATATTATTTAAATGAAGGGGTTTATTTTATTGAATTTGAGATAAATAAGATGAAATACAGTTCAAAATTAACTATTGAAATGTCAAAGCAATAAAAAAATGTTAAATCCGTTATAAATTATAGCATGATTTTTGATTGTTTTAACATAAAATTACAAAACATGAGGTTGAAAGTTTTTTTAGCAGCAATTTTAGTCGGATTTATATTTTTTTCTTGTTCAGATAAAGATGATGTTTCTGTTGAACCACAATTAATCATCAAATTTAAATTTGACCCTACTCAAGTACGATTAAATAATTTAGGCCAACCTACTTCGGTTCATGTAGATAACGCAGCTCAATCTCCTGTTTTTAATTCAATAAGCGCACATTACTTTGAATTAGCGCCAAATCAATATACAGCATTAGGGCAAGGTTCTGTTTTATATCATGCGCCAGAAACAATGGCTGGCGGTGATTTGGCTATTGATTTTAGTAGAGCTAAAATTGTTGGTGAAGATGAAGTATTTTTATCAATTCCTTTAAGTCAAGTACCACAAGGTAATTATGAATATGTCCGAGTTTCACTTTCATACCAAAATTATACTATTTCAGTAAGAAGTAGTTCAGTTGATTATACAGGAACATTAGAAAGTTTTGTGGGATATAATACATATATCACAACGCACTATATAGGAAATAATTCGTTTCCTGTTAATTCAAATAAACTTCAAGGGTATTGGGCTTTTGGGCTTAATGACCTGCCATTCGCATCCTCAGGGCAAGCGCCTCCTGGAGCAACCACTGTTCCTAATCCTATTGCATCAACTTCGCCAATTCCTTCTGGATCATGTGTAGTTACAGGAAAGTTCCAAGATAATCTAGTGATTACCAATAATGAAACAAGTAATATCTATGTAACTCTTTCATTGTCTATTAACAATAGTTTTGAATGGGAGGAAGTAAACGCTGACGGAAAATACGAGCCTTCAATTGGAGAAAATGTTGTAGATATGGGGTTAAGAGGTTTAGTTCCAACTTTTCAAAGATAGACTTCTATCTTAAAACCTTGATCTTCAATTATACTTAAACGTTTTTTAAATTCATTATAAATTAGTTAAAAAAGGTTGTAGTTGATAGTAATATGCTGTATTTTTGTTTGGTTTTAAATTAAAATTAGTACAATCAAATAAAAATTATGGCAAAATCAGCACTTCTAAAGTCGTCTATAGGTAAGAAATACTGGATGGCTCTTACAGGTTTATTCTTATGCTTGTTTTTGGCAGGACATTTAGCGGGTAATCTTCAATTAATTTTTGGAACACCTCTTCAGTTTAATGAATATGCATTATTCATGACAACTAATCCAGCTGTAAAACTGCTTTCTTACTTAACTTACATTTCTATTTTATTCCATGCAGTTGATGGAATTTTATTAACAATCCAAAACAAAAAAGCAAGACCTGTGGGTTATGCTAAAAACAATGCTGCTGCAAATAGTGGTTTTGCCTCTAGAAACATGGCTGTTTTAGGAACTCTTATCTTGTTTTTTATCGCAACACACATGGTTAATTTTTGGGCTAAAATGCACTTTACACAATTACCTTTACAAACGGTTTCAATTGGAGAAGGAGATCAAAAGTCTGAATTATACATAACTAGTGGGTGGGGAATCTCTAATTCAGGCCCTTATTCTGGTAAGTTTATACCGGTTCAAGCAATTGATGGTAAAGACATTGTTATTGAAGGAAACGGATTTTATACAACAAACCCAATAAAAGTTAAATTTGCTGAAGGCTACAAAGATCTTCATAAAATTACTTTTGCGTTTTTTCAAGACCCAAAGACTGGCTTAATTGCAACAGTGGGTTATGTGTTAGCCATGATCGTTTTAGGTTTTCACTTATGGCACGGTTTTCAAAGTGCTTTTCAATCATTAGGTGTTAATTCTCCTAAATTGAATTCAACAATTAGATTTGCAGGAAAAGCATTTGCGGTTATTGTACCGTTATTATTTGCAATTATTCCTATTTATATTCACTTTACTAAATAATATTTATCCGAAAAGATTATGGCATTAGATTCTAAAATACCAAACGGTCCAATTTCTGATAAATGGACTGACTATAAAAACCACATTAACTTAGTAAACCCAGCTAATAAACGTAATATTGATGTTATCGTTGTTGGAACAGGTTTAGCAGGTGGTTCTGCTGCTGCAACTCTTGCAGAATTAGGTTATAATGTAAAAGCATTTTGTTTTCAAGATTCTCCACGTCGTGCTCACTCAATTGCAGCACAAGGAGGTATTAACGCAGCAAAAAACTACCAAGGAGATGGAGATTCAACTTTTAGATTGTTTTATGACACTGTAAAAGGAGGAGATTATCGTTCTCGTGAGGCAAATGTTCACCGTTTGGCTGAAGTTTCTGCAAATATTATAGACCAATGTGTTGCGCAAGGTGTTCCTTTTGCACGTGATTATGGCGGGCTATTAGACAACCGTTCGTTTGGTGGTGTATTAGTATCAAGAACTTTTTACGCTAAAGGACAAACAGGACAACAATTACTACTAGGTGCATATTCGGCAATGAACCGCCAAATAGGTCGTGGTAAAATAAAAATGTATAATCGTCATGAAATGCTAGACTTAGTAAAAGTTGACGGAAAGGCAAGAGGAATTATTGCTCGTAACTTAGTTACAGGTGAAATTGAAAGACACTCAGCACACGCAGTAGTTATTGCTTCAGGTGGTTATGGAAATGTTTTCTTTTTATCGACTAATGCAATGGGAAGTAATGTAACAGCTGCGTGGAAAATTCATAAAAAAGGAGCTTTTTTCGCAAACCCTTGTTATACTCAAATTCACCCAACATGTATTCCAGTTTCTGGAGATCATCAGTCTAAATTAACATTAATGTCTGAATCATTACGAAATGATGGACGTATTTGGGTGCCAGCAAAATTAGAAGATGCACAAGCTATTCGTGAGGGAAAATTAAAACCTACACAATTAGCTGAAGAAGATAGAGATTATTACTTAGAGCGTCGTTACCCTTCATTTGGGAACTTAGTTCCTCGTGATGTAGCTTCTCGTGCTGCAAAAGAAAGATGTGATGCTGGTTTCGGAGTTAATAAAACAGGAGAAGCTGTTTATTTGGACTTTGCTTCAGCAATTCAACGTTACGGTAAAGAACAAGCTAAAATCAAACATTTAGACGAAAATGATGCTGATTTAGTTAAACAATTGGGTACAGAAGTTGTTGCTAATAAATATGGTAATTTATTTCAAATGTATGAGAAAATTGTAGATGAAAATCCATATCAAACACCTATGATGATTTATCCTGCGGTTCACTATACTATGGGTGGAACATGGGTTGATTATAACTTACAAACTACAATTCCTGGTTGTTTCTCTATTGGAGAGTCTAACTTCTCTGATCATGGTGCAAATAGATTAGGAGCTTCTGCTTTAATGCAAGGTTTAGCTGATGGTTATTTTGTTTTACCATACACAATTGGTGATTACCTTTCTGCAGATATTCGTACAGGTAAAATTTCAACTGATTTACCTGAATTTGAAGAGGCTGAAAAAAATGTAAAAAATCAAATAGAAGCTTTATTAAGCACAAATGGTACTAAGCCAGTAGACTATTTCCACAAACGTTTAGGTAAAATTATGTGGGATAAAGTTGGAATGGCTAGAAATGAGCAAGGTTTAAAAGAAGCTCAAGAAGAAATAGCTCAAATTAGAGAAGAATTTTATAAAGATGTTTTAATTCCAGGAACTGCAGATAGTTTTAATCCTGAATTAGCTAAAGCTCTTCGTGTTGCTGATTTCTTAGAATTAGGTGAGCTTTTTGCAAAAGATGCTTTACATAGAAACGAATCTTGTGGTGGACACTTCCGTGAGGAATACCAAACTGAAGATGGAGAAGCAATGCGTGATGATGAAAACTTTGCATATGTTGCCGCATGGGAATACAAAGGAAAACCTAGTGATGCTGTTTTACATAAAGAAGAGTTGAAGTTTGAAAACGTTAAACTAGTTCAAAGAAGTTATAAATAATTAAGTCTAGTGTTAAATGTTAAAAGGCTTAATGACTTTTGACTTTTAGACTTTTAAACTAAAAAGATATGAATCTTACATTAAAAATATGGCGTCAAACAAACGCTCAAGATAAAGGAAAACTAGTTGACTACAAAGTGAATGATATTTCCCCAGATATGTCTTTCCTTGATATGTTGGACGTATTAAATGATCAATTAATAATAAAAGGTGAAGATGCAGTTGCATTTGATCACGATTGTAGAGAAGGAATTTGCGGAATGTGTTCATTATTTATTAATGGAGAAGCACATGGACCGGATAGAGGTGTTACAACTTGTCAATTACACATGCGTATGTTTAAAGATGGTGATACTATTTATATAGAACCATTTAGAGCTAAAGCTTTCCCTGTAATTAAAGATTTAGTTGTAGACAGAAGCTCATTTGATAGAATTCAACATGCTGGAGGATTTATTTCAGTAAATACATCTGGAAACACACAAGATGCTAACTCTATTCCTGTGCCTAAGCACGATGCAGACAGAGCCTTTGATGCGGCTACTTGTATTGGTTGTGGCGCATGTGTTGCTACTTGTAAAAATTCATCTGCAATGTTATTTGTTTCAGCTAAAGTTTCTCAATTTGCTTTGTTACCACAAGGTAAAATTGAAGCAGCTGACCGTGTATTAAACATGGTAAATCAAATGGATACAGAAGGATTTGGAAACTGTACCAATACAGGAGCTTGTGAGGTAGAATGTCCTAAAGGAATTTCTCTTGAAAACATCGCTCGTATGAATAGAGAATATTTAAAAGCTAGTATCTAATAGTTTTAATATAATTAATCACTAAAAACGTCCTGTATATGCAGGACGTTTTTTATTTTTATAGAATGGAAATAGCAATAATTCAATCGGACTTAATTTGGGAAAACCCAAAAGCAAATAGAGCACAATTTGAGCAAAAAATTAATGCAATTTCACAAAAAATTGATTTGATTGTGTTGCCAGAAATGTTTTCGACAGGGTTTACCATGTTTCCTAATAATTTAGCAGAAACAATGAATGGTGAAACAATTCTTTGGATGCAAGAAGTTGCTGGTACAAAACAAACTGCAATTTGCGGAAGCATTATTGTTGAAGAAAAAGCAAATTATTATAACCGATTTGTTTTTGTACATTCAAACGGAAAAGTTGAAACGTATGATAAAAGACATTTGTTTTCACTAGCAGGAGAACATGAACAATATACGCAAGGAACTGAAAAAGTAATCATCCACTATAAAGATTGGAAAATTTGCCCGCAAATCTGTTACGACTTGCGTTTTCCAGCCTTTAGTAGAAATGGGGAGGATTATGATTTACTAATTTATGTTGCCAATTGGCCAAAACCAAGAATTACTGCTTGGGATGTGTTATTAAAAGCTAGAGCGATAGAAAACATGAGTTTTGTTATTGGTGTTAACCGAATAGGTTTTGATGGGAATAAACACGAATATGTAGGTCATTCTGTTGTACACGATGAACTTGGAAATTCAATTGTTGAAGCAAATGAAAATGAAGGTGTTTTTTTTACAACTTTAGACAAAGAAAAAATGCTTCAAACCAGAGAAAAGTTGAATTTTTTAAATGATAGAGATGACTTTTCGATTAATCTAAAATAAAATCTTGATCTACATCCCAATTGGCTCTAACGTCAACTGTTTTGGAGTAGTATTTTACTTCTTCAGCTTGACGTTGTTCAAAATAATCTCCAGTGTCCCAAAAGCCATTTTTATTGTCGTCGTAAATTAAACGAAGTGAATATACATTCGGTTCAATTAAATCAAATCGTAAAAAATCTTCGCCATTAGAAATTGAAGAAGCAATTATGTCTCCTTTAACATTTAATACTTCTAAAATTATAGGATATCTTTTTGCGTTTTTTAAATTCACTTTTAAGTTTCCGTATTCAGAATAAGATTTTGTACTTATTTTATAATTTAAAGTATCATTTTTTGTGGAATAAAAATCTACAATTGCGCCAGGTAGTATTTGTAAACTATATTTTTGTTCTTCTTCTTTTTGAAAATCAAATTCAATATTCTGATTAAATTCATTATAAACATAAGTAAATTTAACTGAAACAGAATCTTTATCCAACAAGGCTATTTTAGAGTTGTCAATTTTTTCAATTGGAGTTTTAGTAAGCAGAGTTAGTTTTTCTCTAAAAGGCAAAACATTACTTTGTTTAATGTCAATTTTTAAAGAATCGGTAGTTTTTAAAGTTCTAGTTTTGACTTTAAATGTTTTAGAAAACGTTCCTTTTTCTACATTTAGTTGTAAAGAATCCAATTTGATATTTGGAATGAACAACTGAACAGAATCTTTGTTTTTTTCGGGATATTGAGTAACAATTATTGGAGTTTTCTCATTTCCATTTATGGCTGTAACTTTTATATTTTTGTTGTCTCCTTCTGTAGCTAAGAAAAATTTATTAGTAGCTTCTTGTGAAACTTTAGTAGCTTTAAAAGGTGTTGCTTCTTTAAAAAGTTCTAATTGGTATAATGTGTCATTTGGAACAGAAATTATTCCTTTTAAAAACCCAATTTTATCTGATTTTGGGTCAAATTTATAATTATTGTTTTTGTCTTTCAAAGCAATAATTTTATAATCACCGGCTTTTAAATTTTCAAGAGCAAATACTTTCAAACTATCCAAAGTATTTGTTACATATAAAGGAGTTTCTTTATAAATAGTTGAATCATTAAACTTTTTTGCATCATAAAGCTGAATAGAAACAAAACTTTCCACTTTCTGTTCGTAAGCATCTTTAATTTTGCCCATTAAAGCTAGAGAATCTATATAATTTCCGGTAGAAAAAACATATTTAAATTGAGAATATGGATTACTCTCATTATTATCTATAATACTTTGGCCGAAATTAAAACTGTATGTAGTGTTTGGTTGTAATGTGTCTAAAATTTTAATAGAAATAAATTTACTTGCGCTTCCTTGAGGAATAATAATAGGTTTTTTATTCATTGGTGGAGAAATAATCAATTGTTTATTGATGTCTTTCACCTTTATAAGTTCATTAAAGCTAATTTTAATTTCTTTTCCATTAAAATCAGTACTATAATTTTCAGGCAAACTGTTTGTTATTTTTGGCGCTATTGTGTCTTTTGCTCCTCCAGTAATTGTTCCTCTTTTGGCACAACTTGTGAAAGTGAAAATAGAACCGAAAATTGATAAAAGCAAAATAAAATATATTCTTTTCATAGGTAATATAAATTCTAAAGCAAAATAACAACTATAATTATAGTAAACATAATTTTTTAAATTTTTTTATGATTGAGTGTAGGCTATTGTAATAATGCTGATTCTTGAGTTGGGAATTTTCAATATTGCTTTTGCACAAAGTTCTAAAGTGGCTCCAGAAGTAATAACATCATCAATTAACAAGAAGTGTTTGCCAACATCACTCTCGTCATATTTAATGTCAAAAATATTCTGAACGTTTTCCTGTCGTTCGTTCTTCGTTTTTTTGGTTTGGGTTTTGTTGTATTTAGTTCTAATTAATATATTATTGTTGTATTTAATGCCTGTAGAAATTGACAATGCTTTACAAAAACTATCAACCTGATTATAACCCCTTTCATTTAGTCTTTTAGGATGTAATGGAACTGGAATTATATAGTCTATATTTTTAATTAATTCTACATTTTTAATTTCATTTCCATACCATTCTCCTAAAAAACTCCCTATTTCTTCTTTCTCTTTGTACTTTAAATTGTGAATTAAGTTTTGAACAATTCCTTTTTTATGAAAATACAACATAGAAGCGCCAAATTCTAAATTAATTATACCGTAAAATTTTTTTGTTGTATCATTGTTATGGTTTTGATGGTGATTGGTTAGAGGTAAATTGTGTCGGCAAGAGGAACAAATTATTTTTTCATTTAACAATAAAAGCTCATTGCAACCATAACAAAGAACAGGAAAAATTAATTTCAACAGATTTTTAAGCATTTTAACGAGTAATAATATTAAATTTATAAAAATAGATTTAATTTATATCAAAATTTTAACAAATGGCCTTAAAGAAAAACAACGTTTTGAAACTAAGCACGCTAATTTTAGCGATGCTGTTGTTTTTTTCATTGTTTAATTTTTACAAAGTAACTGCAAATTTTGATAATTTTAAAGAAAAATCATCGGAAGAGAATAAGTTAAAGCAAAGCCAATTAGATGAGATTTTATTTAAATATGATTCTTTAAAAATTACATCAACTTACAATGCATCATCAAATCCTGATGACTTAGTTAGGATTGACAATAAGATTTTAGAAAGCAAGAAAGACAATATTGTTAATTCAGATGAAAAAACAATCAATACTCAAATTAGAATTTTAAAATCAGTTATTGACTCTGATTCAAAACAACTTGATCTATTAAGCAAGAAAATTGTTTCAAATAAAAAAACGTTAAATAATTTAGAGTCCTTAAAGCAAAAAGAAGTAAAAGTTAATGCAGAAAAACTCTCTGTAATTAATATAAACGCAAGAGGGGTTAAAATTATAACCGACAAATACACTAGGCCTAGTGATAAAAAAATACAACAATTAAGAGTTTGTTTCACCGTAGAGGGCAATGAGTTTGTTAAGAAAGGTGAGAAAAAATTCTATATACAAGTTGTAAATCCACGAAATCAAATTATTTCTTCTGAAAGCACTTTTATTGAACTAACAGACGTTAAGTTAGTTTATAGTGCAAAAGTTGAGGCAAATTATTCTCAAAAAGACATTGATATCTGTACCTATGTAGATCTTGAAAAAAGCAAGACTATCAAAGGAAAATATAAGATAAATGTTTATAATGAGTTCTCAAAAATTGGTACTGCAATTTTTGAACATAACTAGGAATAATTTAATTATTCAAATCTATTTCTTTTTTCCAATTCTCTTTTTACTTTTGCAACATGGCAAAACAAGATGATTTATTTAAAAATGTAGTTTCGCATGCAAAAGAATACGGATATATTTTTCCGTCAAGCGAAATATACGATGGTTTAAGTGCGGTATATGATTATGCACAAAACGGTGTTGAACTTAAGAAAAACATCCGCGAATATTGGTGGAAATCTATGGTGCAAATGCATGAAAACATTGTGGGGTTGGACTCTTCAATATTTATGCATCCAACTACTTGGAAAGCTTCTGGCCACGTAGATGCCTTTAGCGACCCTTTAATTGATAATAAAGACTCTAAAAAAAGATATCGTGCTGATGTTTTAATTGAAGACTATGCTGAAAAATTAAACATTAAAGCACAAAAAGAAATTGAAAAAGCGAGAGTTCGTTTTGGAGAGGCTTTTAATGAAGAAGAGTTTGTTACAACAAATGGAAGGGTAGTTGAATATTTAGCAAAGAAAAATGAAATTTTACAGCGTATGGCAAGATCTCTTGAAAAAGATGATTTAGCTGATGTAAAAGCTTTAATAGAAGAATTAGGAATTGCTTGTCCTGATTCTGGTTCAAAAAACTGGACAGACGTTCGTCAGTTTAACCTAATGTTTGCAACTAAACTTGGCGCTTCAGCAGATACTGCGATGGATTTATATTTACGTCCTGAAACCGCTCAAGGTATTTTTGTTAATTTCTTAAATGTGCAAAAAACGGGAAGAATGAAAATTCCTTTCGGGATTGCGCAAACAGGGAAAGCATTTAGAAACGAAATTGTGGCAAGACAGTTTATTTTTAGAATGCGTGAGTTTGAACAAATGGAAATGCAATTTTTTGTAAAACCAGGTGAAGAAATGAAATATTACGAGTATTGGAAAGAGACTCGTTTAAAATGGCATTTATCGTTAGGCTTAGGTAAAGAAAATTACCGTTTTCATGATCACGAAAAATTAGCACATTATGCAAATGCTGCTGCTGATATAGAATTTAATTTCCCATTCGGATTTAAAGAATTAGAAGGAATTCATTCAAGAACAGACTTTGATTTAAAAGCGCATGAAGAATTTTCAGGTAAAAAACTACAATTTTTTGATAACGAAACAAATTCTAGTTATGTTCCTTATGTTGTAGAAACTTCTGTAGGGTTAGATAGAATGTTTTTATCTGTTTTCTCAAAAGCATTAGAAGAAGAAACTTTAGAAGATGGTTCTACAAGAACAGTTCTTCGTTTGCCTTCGGTTTTAGCGCCTACAAAAGCAGCAATCCTTCCTTTGGTAAAGAAAGACGGCTTACCAGAAGTAGCTAGGGAAATTATTGATGAGTTAAAATGGGATTTCAATGTAGCATATGATGAAAAAGATGCAGTAGGTCGTCGTTACAGAAGACAAGATGCTCTTGGAACACCTTTCTGTATTACAGTTGACCATCAAACATTAGAAGATAAAACAGTTACAATTCGCCATAGAGATTCTATGAAACAAGATAGAGTTGCCATTTCTGACTTAAGAAACATTATTAACGATGAAGTTTCAATGAAAAATTGGTTAATGAAAATGTAATTTCAACCTATTAAAATCTATAAAAAAAATCCCGAAGTTCAGTTGAATTTCGGGATTTTATATTTTTATTAATTAACTATTCTTCTTTTTTCATTGCATTCCAGCCACGTGCTTTCAATGCAATTTTAGTATTCGCTCTTGTAATTAAATGCATGCCTTCTTTTTCTTCAGTCATATGACCTATTACTGTAAAGTTTGGATTCGCTTTAATTTTATCATAATCGTCCATTTTAATGGTAAAAAGCAATTCATAATCTTCTCCACCACTTAAAGCAATAGTTGTAATGTCGATATTAAACTCTTCACAAACATCAATCAATTGTGGGTCAACAGGTATTTTTTCTTCATATAAATTACAACCAACACCACTTTGTTTACAAATATGCATAATTTCAGATGAAAGTCCATCCGAAACATCAATCATAGAAGTGGGTTGCAATTCTAAACCTGCAAATATTTCTTTGATATCTTTTCTTGCTTCTGGCTTTAATTGACGTTCAATTAAATAAGTGTAAGCATCCAAATCGGGTTGGTTATTTGGGTTTACCTGAAATACTTGTTTTTCACGTTCTAAAACTTGTAATCCCATGTAAGCCGCACCAACATCGCCTGTAACAACTAATAAGTCGGTTGCTTTTGCTCCATTTCTATAAGTAATCTCGTTTAAATTAGCTTCGCCAATTGCAGTAATGCTAATAATTAAACCTTTTTGAGAAGAAGTAGTATCGCCACCTATAACATCAACATTGTATATTTGAGAAGCAAGTGTAATTCCTGCAAATAATTCTTCAAGAGCTTCGAGAGGAAATCTATTAGAAACCGCAATTGAAACCGTAATTTGAGTTGCATTTGCATTCATTGCAAAAATATCAGATACGTTTGCAACAACAGCTTTGTATCCCAAGTGTTTTAAAGGCATGTAGCTTAAATCAAAATGCACACCTTCAACCAATAAATCTGTTGAAACAACTACTTTTTTGTCTTTAAAATCTAAAACAGCAGCATCATCTCCAATGCTTTTAAGTGTAGATTCTTGATTAATCTTAAAATGCTTGGTTAAATGTTCTATAAGGCCAAATTCCCCTAAATCAGACAAACTGGTTTTATTGTTGTTTTTATTTTCTAACATTCAATTATTTTTTACAAAGATAGTTATTGCTGATAAGGAAGCAATCTAATCTTTATTCAATTCATTTAATTTCTCATAAATTAAGTTTGTTTCAAAACCGCGTCTTAAAAAATAGTCGATGAATTTTTTATTTTTTTTTGGTCCTTTCTTTTCATTGATGGTTTCCCAGTGTTTTTCTGATAAAGAATGGAATTTTTCTAAATAGTTTTCATTATCTATTTCTTTTAGAGCAATTTCAATTAGTCTTGAAGATATATTTCTGAATTTCAATTCGCTTTTAATTCTATTTCTTCCCCAGTTTTTGTAATTGTGTTTTCCGCGAGCAAAACTGCAAGCAAATCGTTCTTCATTCACATAATTATTTTCAATAAGATGAATCAAAATCTCTTCTTTGGCAGCGGGTATTAAAAAAAAAGAATTTAATTTTTCGTCAATCTCTTTAAAGCACCTTTCTTGGTAAACGCAATAATACTCTAGCTTTTGCTTGATTTCCTGAAGGTTATACGTTTTGTTTTTTGCGTTTTCCAATTTCTTAACTATTTAATAATGAGCAAAACATTTTAAATGTAATAAATATTATTTTACCTTTGTAGGCTGTCCAAATTTAAAAAAACTATGCAGGCATAGCAATTTAAAACTTAAAAAAATGAAATTAAGATTACTATTAGTTACTTTTTTATTTAGTGCTCTTTCTTGGGGGCAGATACTAACCTTTGAGTTTTCTGCTTTAGGAGGTGCAGAAGCTACTGCAACATCTAACTTTAATGATGTTAATCTTTCTTCTTCAACAATAAGTAGAGGGGCAGGTTTAACAGCAGCCGGAAATGGGGGTAGATTTAATGCTACTAATTGGGCATTGACTTCAATAGCAAATGCTGTTAGCGGGAATGACTATATGGAATTTACCATTACCCCAAATGCAACCTATAGTTTTGACGTGACATCTATTGTGATAAGTTTGCAAAGATCAGCAACAGGGCCTAGAGCTATTGCTTTAAGGAGTTCAGCAGATAGTTTTACAAGTGATTTAGATACGGAATACTTAATAACTGATAATACTTCAACACAAACATTTACTTTTACTTTTTCTCAGGTTGGAAATTCTTCTGCAGTTACATATAGAGTTTATATGTATGCAGAATCTACAGGAGGTTCTGGGGGAATTGGAGATTTTACTGGAGATGATATTGTTGTTAATGGTACTGTGTATTCTGCTTCTACAACCTACTCAGTAACCTACGATGGTAACGGTAACGATAGTGGTTCAGTTCCGGTAGATGCTACGGTATATAATTCAGGAGATCCTGTTACCGTTTTAGGTAATACAGGAAGCTTAGGTTTAACAGGTTTCACTTTTAACGGCTGGAATACTGCCGCTGATGGAAGCGGAACTTCTTATGTAGGAGGAAACACGTTTAATATAACCGCTAATACTAGCTTATATGCACAATGGTTAAATACTTCTCCTCCTGTAATTACAAGTTCTTTAACTGCTTCAGCAAATGAAGGAGCAGCTTTTACATACAATATTATAGCTACTAATGTTCCTACAAGTTATAATGCTACTGGTTTGCCAGTGGGTTTATCAATTAATACAACAACTGGAGAAATTACAGGTTCTGTAGCTACAGCGGGGGTTTATAATGTTACAATAAGCGCTACTAATGCTTATGGTACAGATACTGAAACTTTAGTTATTACTATTACAACGGGACCTTGTATAGATGAAGGTTTTGATTCAGGCACTACCGCTCCAGTTGGTTGGACATTTACTTCAATCGGGGGGACTTATACTTCTGCAGGTAATTTTGGAAATTCATCACCATCATTACAAATGAATGCAACTAATGATGCAGTTACTACTTCAACATTCACAAATGCAACTGAATTGTCTTTTTGGATTAAAGGGCAAGGAACAGATGCTTTATCTTCATTATTAGTTGAAGGTTTTAATGGTTCATGGATAACAATTGAGAATATCAATAACTTACCTACAACTGGTACAACCTATACATACAATTCTGGAACATCACCAGCATTAATATCTGGTTTCACACAGTTTAGATTTACTTATAATAGAAGTGCGGGGAATTTATCATTTGACGATGTATATGTAATATGCGGAACACCTATAATTCCCGAAATAGATATTCAAGGTAATAGTATTTCAATTGTTGACGGAGACACAACTCCATCATTATTAGACGATACAGATTTTGGAAGTGAATTAGTTGGAAATACAATAGTAAAAACATTTACAATTGAAAACTCTGGAGTTGACCCATTAACTTTAACAGGAGTTACACCTTATGTTGTTATATCAGGTGCAAATGCTGCTGATTTTAGTGTTTCTGTTGTTCCTTCGGGAACAATTGCAGCTGCTGGGACTACAACTTTTGAAATAACTTTTCAGCCTTCGGCTTTAGGTTTAAGAACTGCAACTTTGTCTATTGACAACAATGATGCTGATGAAAACCCATATAATTTTAACATTCAAGGTCAAGGAATTACTTGTACTCCAACTTTGTCAGTAAGTTCAATTTCACCAACAACTGGTCCATCGAACACAATTGTTACAATTAACGGCTTAGGGTTTTTAACTGCAAGCACAGTTAGTTTTGGGGCTTTAAATGCTTCATTTACAATTGTTTCTGATACAGAAATTAGAGCAACTGTACCTGCAAGTGCTACTTCAGGAAATATAGTAATTCAAGACACTTTAGGTTGTGACCTATCCTATTCAACGTTTACGGTAATTACAGATGATAAAACCACTTGTGATACTGCAGCAGTTGGAATTACAGAGTTGTTTATATCAGAAGTTACTGATGCTTCAACAGGTTCGTTATCATATATTGAAATTTTTAATGGTACTGCTTCTGTAATTGACATGACAGATTATGAAATATACATAAGAAATAATGGGAGCACTACGGGTGATGATATTCCTTTAACAGGTACTTTGGCTCCTGGAGATTCTTTTACTTTAGCAACTAGTGTTGGTTCGTCATGTGGAGTTGTGGGAGGAGATGGAAGTTTAGCAGATCAAGTAGATGTTTCAAGTGGAGTAAATAACAATGATTGTATCCATTTAGCAAAATTAGGTACGATTATAGATACTTGGGGGGTTTGTGATGGAACAAATTGGATTAATGCGCTTGGATTAGGTTCAGCAGGTTATGATTTTAAACGTAAAGCTACAGCTACTCCGTTACCGAGTACAACTTTCGTTTCAACAGATTGGGATATTATTGATTTTAATAGTTGTAGTGATGACTATTCATTAGTGGATAGTTATGAGGGAATAAGAAATCCTCCTTTAACAACTTCACCAGCTTATGCATTTAATTGCGGTACTAATAGTGTAACATTAAGTGTTGTAGGTACAGAGGCCGTATTAGGAGGGTCTGGTTTAACATACCAGTGGTTTGTTAATAGTCCAGGTGCTGCAGGTTGGACTTCTCTAACAAATGGAGGAATTTATTCAAATGTTACCACAGCCGATATGACCATTTCAGATATTACAGGTCTTGAAGGTTATCAATATTATTGCCAAGTTATGGAAGACACAGCTACTTGTTATGTTGCATCTAACGCAACAATAATTGGTGTAGGAGGTTCTTCAACAACATGGAATGGTTTAACTTGGAGTAATGGTGTTCCTACATCTACTTCTTTTGCAACTATAAATGGTAATTATGATACTACAGTAAATGGAAATATTGAATGTTGTAGTTTATTAGTTAATACTGGCTTTACATTAGATATTCAAGATGCTGAGTATGTTGAAATTCAATATAATTTAACCGTAAACGGTACGCTTAATGTTTTAAATAATGGTTCATTAGTTCAAGTTGATGATTCAGGAGTCAATACTGGAAATGTTTCTTACCAAAGAAGCACTACTGGTGTGGCATTGGATTATGTATATTGGTCTTCACCAGTTAATGGAGTTAACACTCCAACAGGATATATATACACTTGGTCGCCTACGTTTGCAAATCCAAATGGGGGTCAAGGGTATTGGATAGGTGCTGCAAGTACAGCAATGCAATCGGGTATAGGATATATTATGCGTGATGTTTTTTCTAGAAATTTTATAGGAGTTCCAAGAAATGGAGTATATACACCAGCAATTTCTAGAGGAAGTAATTTAGGTTCAGGAACAGCTGGTCCAAATGGAATTATGAGAACCGATACAGATGATAATTGGAATTTATTAGGGAATCCTTATCCATCTGCAATAAGTATAAATACGTTTTTAACAACAAATACTAATATTGATGGGTTTGTAAGGTTATGGACACATGGAACTTCTCCAAGTACTGGTATTTCCGATCCTTTTTATGACAATTTTGTTTCTAATTATACTGCAGGAGACTATGTAGCAATAAATGGAGCTGGAGCTACAAGTGGACCTGGAACATTAAGTGTTGTTGGAGGAGGACAAGGATTCTTTGTTTTAATGAATGCGGGCGCAGCAAGTTCAGAGACGGTAACTTTTAATAATTCGATGAGAGATAAAGGTTATTCCAACAGTCAGTTTTATAAGCCTACAAATGACAACCGTGTTGAGGTTGAAAAAAGCCGAATTTGGTTAGACTTTACTTCTCCAACAAGAGAAGTTACAAGAGCTTTGGTAGCTTACATAACTGATGCAACAAACCTTAGAGATAGAATGTATGACGCTATTGCTGATTATAAAAGTGCTCAAAACTTTTACACCTTAATTGGGGAAGATATTTTTACAATACAAGGTAGGGCTTCATTTATTGAAGAAGATAAAGTTTCAGTTGGTTTTAAAACCTCTTCTACAGGAACACACAGTATTTCAATTGCGACAGTAGATGGTCTTTTTCAAAGAGGGCAAAATATTTACCTAGAAGATAAAGAATTAAATATTATTCACGATTTAAGACAAAGTCCTTACAGTTTTTATGCTTTTTCAGGTGTAAATAATGAAAGATTTGTTTTAAGATATACTGATGGAAGATTAAACAACGAGGATGATCAATTTAATAATAATGGATTGTTTGTCATTTCTGACGAAAACATTCAAATAGTTTCGAATAACTTAAAAATTAAAAATATTGAAGTTTTTGATGTACTTGGAAGAAGTTTAGTTTCTAAGACAAATCTGGATTCTAATTCTGTTTTTGTTGATGAAATCGTTAAATCAAATAATGTATTAATCGTTAACATTGTTTTAGAAAATGACATTAAAATAAGCCGAAAAGTTCTATTCTAGAAATATTTTCCCTAATATATTCATATAAAAGCAACTCAGTTTGAGTTGCTTTTTTCGTTTTTTTATTTTTATTTGTTTCTTGATATATAACCCCAAATCAAAAAAAATGAAAAAAATTTTACTTAGCCTATTTGTTTTGTTTTTCTTTCACTTCTCTTTTTCACAAGAAAAAACTGCTTGGACAAACGTTGAAAAACCTAAGTTCGAATCTTTAGAGAAAATTAGAAGATCAAGTTTGCCAACTGATTATAAGTTGTTTCAATTTGATTACCAAACTTTTCAGAGTCAATTAATAAACGTTCCAAACAGAGATACATTTAGAGGTATTTCTAATGTTATTGTTTCTATACCTAACCCTAACGGAGAATTAGTTGAGTATAGAATTATTGAAGCATCAACTTTTGATGAAACGCTTCAATCTCAATTTTCTAAAATTAGATAATATTGATGGTTTATTTACAGCTCAAGATGTTTTCTTAAAAGATATGTATACTAATATATTGCACGATATTAAACAATCGGAATATCAGTTTTCAACACAAGCAGGAACTTTTGAGGATAGATTTGAATTGGTTTATAAGTCTGGTGTTCTATCAAGTAATGATGTTGTAAACAACAATGATGTTTTAGTTTATACTCAAAATAATCAAATTGAAATAAGTTCATCAAAAGAAAATATTGCATCTGTAAATGTATTTGACGTATTAGGTAGAACGATATTTATAAATGAGAATATAGGAGAGAAAGAATTTTCTATCACTTCAATAAATGCTAATAATCAAGCGTTATTTATAAAAGTAAAACTTATAACTGGCGAGGTTATTACTAAAAAAGTAATTTTCTAAATTTAATAGTTTAATAAAATAAGCCCTTAAGGAAACTTAAGGGCTTATTTGTTAAAAATAATAGGATTAGTAATTTTTTTGTTAAATAAAATATTTTATACTAAAAAATTAAACTAAAAAATGCTACATTTGATTACCAAATTTACATTTATATGAAAAAATCATTACTAAAAATTAGTGTATTTCTGACTTTTATAGCCTTGGGTAGTGTTGCTTATTATTCTGCTAATCAAAAAATTGAAACTAAAACATTAAAAACAGATTCTAATACTTCTACATTCATTGAAGAAAAAACTATTAGTGAAAAGAATTTAGATAAAAATCTTAACTCTGAAAATACAAATATAGTTGCAACAAATTCTCAAATTAAATATACAAGTAAGGAAGAGACTTCTTTAGTTTCAAATGATTCAATTGAGTTTTTAAGAAAAAAATATTCAAACTTTTTACGTAATCATCCTTTTGCTAAGTTAAGAGTGTTGCCAAAACAAGAAAGAAAAGCAATGGGAATTCCGCCTAATGCTTACTATGAGCAAGAATGGCTTTATTCTTCTAATCCTAATCTTGGTAGACCAGAACCTGAAGCGGTTTTACAACTACAAATGGAGTTAGCTGAACAAGAAAGGCTAGGTCGTGTTCCAGGTGATGGTCTTGACAATCAATGGGTTGAAAGAGGGCCAAATAATGTAGGAGGAAGAACACGCGCTATTATGTATGCGCCAGGGAGCACTACTAAGGTTTTTGCAGGTGGTGTTAGTGGAGGTTTGTGGGTAAACAATAACATTACTTCAGCAGCTTCAGTTTGGACTCAAGTAGAAGGTGTGCCTTCAAATTTAGCAGTTTCTTCAATTACTGTGGATCCAAACGACCCAAATATTATGTATTTAGGTACAGGTGAAGTATATACTTGGGGGGCTGTAAATGGAAATGGAGTCTATAAATCCATAGACGGAGGTCAAAATTGGATAAACATTTTTGGTGCAGCAACTGCAAATATTAACAATAACATAGTATATATTCAAGATATAATTGCATGGAACAACCCATCTACAGGTCTAACTGAGGTTTATTTTGGAGCTGACGCTATGGCCTATACTGAGGAAGTAACTTCAGGATCTGGTGGTGCAGGTTGGTCTTGGTTAGGATTAAATGCTATAGGTTTATATAAAAGTACAGATGGAGTTAATTTTACAAGACAAACTAATGCTGCATTAGAGAGCTCTGCAGGGGTTTATTGTGCTCCAAATACTTTTGATATTGCTGCAAATGGAAATCTAATGATGGGGACTAAATATAGTTATGGTACCGGAGCAGGCGGTGGAAGAGTTTATAGATGTACAAACGGTACGAATTGGACTTTAATAAGAGATTTTGGAACAAGTGGTCGAGTTGAAATCGTTTGTTCAAAACAAACTGCAGGTAGAATGTATGCTTTATTAGAAAATGGAGCTACAGGATTACCAGAAATTAGAAGATCAACTGATGGTTTTGTTGCAAACAATACAACAATAGGATTGCCAATTAGTATAGGAAATCAGCCTCCTGCCGCAAATGATTTTTGTCGTGGACAGGCATTTTATGACTTAATGATTGGAATGAACCCTACAAATGATAGTGAAGTGTATGTGGGTGGTATTGAAGTATTCAGAACTACGAACGCTTATGGTTCAACAGCTTCGTCTATGTGGACGCAATTAACAGATTGGACGGTAAATCCTGGTTCAACAAATGGTTCTCTTGATGGTATGCACTCAGATCAACATTGTATTGCATTTGCTCCAGGACAAGAGACAAGAGTAATTTTCGGAAATGATGGTGGAATTTATTACTCTAATGATTCAGGAGGAACAATTTCTGAAAGAAATAATGGTTATAATACGGCTCAATTTGTAAAGGCAGGTATTAACCAAACAGGCGGAACGCAAAAATTATTAGCTGGTGCACAAGATAACGGTTCCCAGTTTATTAATAACGCTCCTGTTGGTCAAGGATCAGCAACCGAGGTTAGTGGTGGAGATGGTTTTTATTGTTTTATTGATCAACAAGATAGTTTTATGGTTACCTCATATGTATATAATGTTTACTATCGTTTTAATATAAATGGAGGTTATTTAAACCAAATTACTAATAATCAAGCTGATGGGGACTTTGTTAATCAATGTGAATTGGATAGTAATGCTAATATCTTATATGCAAACGGAACAAATGGCACAACATATAGAATTTATAGATATTCCGGTGCAAGTTTAACAACAAGAGCAACTTTAACAAATGCTCTTTTAAATGATGTGCCTACAGCATTTAGATATTCACCGCATACAGGTAATAGGATTTTAGTTGGATTGGCAAATGGAAGATTGCTTAGAATTGATCAAGCAAACGGAGCAGTTACTGGTCCTCCAGGTGGTCAACCTACATATACTTCAATTGGAGATGGATCATGGTTAGGAGCTGTTTCAGATGTTAGGTATGGGGCAACTGAAAATGATATTTTCGTTACTTTTCATAATTACGGAATCCCAAGTGTTTGGTATACTTCAAACGGTGGATCTACTTGGCAAAATAAAGAAGGAGATTTACCTAATTTACCGGTAAAATGTATTTTACAGAACCCATTTGCTTCAAATGAAGTAATAATTGGAACTGAACTAGGGGTTTGGTATACTACAAATTTTAATAGTGCTACTCCAAATTGGAGACGTTCTAATAATGGTATGAAGGACGTTAAAGTGCATTCTTTCGATTATAGATCTGCAGATAATACTATCCTAGCTGCAACATATGGTAGAGGAATGTTTACTGGTGATTTCTGGTTATGCGGAAGTTCAACTACAACATGGAATGGTTCTTCATGGAATAATGGATCTCCAAATAAAAGAGTAGCAGCAATAATAAATGGAAATTTATCTTCAACTGGAGATATAGAAGCTTGTTCTTTCACGGTAAATGGGACGGCTCAGGTTACTATTAATCCGGGTCATTCTCTTAAAGTTGGAGAAGCGGTTACTGTTGCAAGCGGTGCTTCACTTACTATTGAAAATAATGCTGCTTTAGTGCAATATTCAAGCTCAGCAGTAAATACTGGAAATGTAATTGTAAAAAGAAATTCTGAATCTATGATTCGTCAAGACTACACAGCTTGGTCTTCTCCAGTTGTGGGTCAACAATTACAATCTTTTTCACCAAATACATTGCCAAATAGATTTTACCAGTATTTATATACGGGTACAACTACACCTACAGCATATCAATCAGTAACAGCAACAACAAATTTTCAAGTTGGTAAAGGTTATATGATTCGTTCGGCAGATAATTCATCTCCTACTATTCCTGCTGTTCATAATGGGGTGTTTACAGGTGTCCCAACTAATGGAAAGGTATCTGTTCCTGTTGGAATAGGGTATAACCTTTTAGGTAACCCATATCCATCACCAATTGATGCAAATAGAATTTTAATTACAAATCCAGGATTGAATACTTTATATTTTTGGACACATAGAGTTGCGGCAAGCGGTGGTTCTTATCCGGTTAATAATTTTGCTTCATATACTATCTTAGGTGGAGCTGCTTCTCAAGGAGGTTCTATAATACCAAATGGAACTATTCAAACAGGTCAAGGGTTTTATGTTCAAACAAGTACTGCAAATAATGTGTTTTTTGAAAATGAAATTAGAAGAGAGGCAAATGTGAGTACACAGTTTTTTAGAAATGAATCAAATAACAACAGGTCTACAACTGAGAAACATAGAATTTGGTTGAATTTAAAAGGGACAGATATAGATTATAATCAAATATTAGTGGGTTATATTAATGGAGCTTCTTCTGGAGTTGACCAATTAATTGATGGTGAAGTTTTAGATAAATCTAAGACAATGCTGTACAATATAATTTCTAATAATGAATATGTTATTCAGGGAAGAGCGTTGCCTTTTTCAGATGAAGATATTGTTCCATTAGGATTAAAAGTTATTGAAGCTGGAAACTATGAAATTGCTTTAGAAAACCTTGATGGATTATTCACTGCGCAAGATGTTTTTATAAAAGACAATTTAACAGGAACAATTCACGATGTTAAGCAAGGAAATTATTCATTTAATTCTCAAGCTGGAGTTTTTAATGATAGGTTTGAATTGGTTTATAAAAATGCTGTTTTAAGTTCTGATGACTTTGAAAATTTTAATTTAGTAAATGCATATTCTTCAAATGGAATTTTAAATATTGTTTCTTCAAATGCAACTATTAAATCGGTAGAAGCTTATGATATTTTAGGTAAAGTAATCTATTCTAATAAAAATGTAAATGATTTAGAACTTGTAATTTCTTCAATTCCATCTTCTAATCAGACATTAATCATTAAAATTACTTTAGATAACGGTCAACAAGTTGATAAAAAAGTAATCTTTTAACTCCGTTTAATTTTAATAAAGAAAGCCCAATCACATGATTGGGCTTTTTTATTGCTTTAAAAATAAAACATTTTTGTAATTTTGGATAAATCATTAAATAGCATATGGAAAATATTAAGCAATACGTTCAAGATAACAAACAACGATTTATAGACGAATTAATAGAATTATTAAAAATCCCTTCTGTTAGTGCAGATAGCGCTTATTCACACGATGTAATTATGACTGCAGAGGCTGTAAAAGCTAGTTTGGAAAAAGCAGGCTGTGATTTTGTTGAATTATGTGAAACTCCTGGGTATCCAATAGTTTATGGAGAAAAAATTATCGACAAAGAGTTGCCTACAGTTTTAGTGTATGGACATTATGATGTACAACCAGCAGATCCTATTGAACTTTGGACATCACCACCTTTTGAGCCTGTAATTAAAACAACAGACATTCATCCGGAAGGCGCTATTTTTGCACGTGGAGCGTGTGATGATAAAGGCCAAATGTATATGCACGTGAAAGCGTTTGAATACATGATTGCTACAAATACTTTGCCTTGTAATGTAAAATTCATGATTGAAGGAGAAGAGGAAGTAGGTTCGAAAAGTTTAGGTTGGTTTGTAGAACGCAATCAAGAGAAATTAGCGAATGATGTTATCTTAATTTCAGATACTGGAATGATTTCAAATACGCAGCCTTCAATAACAACAGGTTTACGTGGTTTAAGTTATGTTGAAGTTGAAGTTACGGGTCCAAATAGAGATTTACACTCTGGTTTATATGGTGGAGCAGTAGCAAACCCAATTAATATTTTAACCAAAATGATTGCTTCATTACATGATGAAAATAATCATATTACAATTCCTGGTTTTTATGATAACGTTGAAGAATTATCATTAGGAGAAAGAGCTGAAATGGCTAAAGCACCTTTTTCATTAGAAAAATATAAGCAATCTATCGATATTGGAGATGTTTATGGTGAAAAAGGATACACTACAAATGAACGCAATTCTATTCGTCCGACTTTAGATGTAAACGGAATTTGGGGCGGCTATACCGGAGAAGGAGCAAAAACAGTTATTGCAAGTAAGGCTTTTGCTAAAATTTCTATGCGTTTAGTTCCAAATCAAGACTGGGAAGAGATTACAGAATTGTTTAAAAAACATTTTGAAAGTATAGCACCAGACTCTGTAAAAGTTGTGGTAAAACCACATCATGGAGGTCAAGGATATGTTACGCCAATTGATAGTGTAGGTTATAGAGCTGCAAACAAAGCGTATACGGAAACATTTGGAGTTCCGGCAATACCAGTTCGTTCTGGCGGAAGTATTCCTATTGTGGCTCTATTTGAGAAGGAATTAAAAAGTAAAACTATATTAATGGGCTTTGGTTTAGACAGCGATGCGATTCACTCTCCAAACGAGCATTTCGGGGTTTTTAACTACTTAAAAGGAATTGAGACTATTCCGTTGTTTTATAAGTATTTTACCGAAATGAATAAATAATAAAAAAGCGCCTTGAAATTTCAAGGCGCTTTTTTATTATTTATAATTTACCTGATGCTTTCAGGTTTTTCTCGATTGTATGCCCGGGTCTTGACCATTTTGGTTTTTCTCCTAAAGCTTCAAAAGCTGAATCCTCTGCTTCAACCGTTTGAGGTTGAACTTTCTTTGTAAATGGTTTTTGTGGATTTAATCCTAATAACTCAAACATTTTCATGTCTTCATTTACATCAGGGTTTGGAGTTGTTAAAAGTTTGTCTCCAGCAAAAATTGAATTAGCACCGGCAAAGAAACACATTGCCTGTCCTTCTCTACTCATTTGTGTTCTTCCAGCAGATAAACGCACTTGTGTTTCGGGCATTACAATTCTTGTTGTAGCAACCATTCTTACCATTTCCCAAATTGAAACTGGCTTTTGGTCTTCAAGAGGAGTTCCTTCAACTGCAACAAGAGCATTAATAGGAGTAGATTCTGGTTGTGGATTTAATGTTGATAAAGCAACTAACATTCCAGCTCTGTCTTCAATGTTTTCTCCCATTCCAATAATTCCACCACTACAAACCGTAACATTCGTTTTACGAACATTGTCAATAGTATCTAATCTGTCTTGGTAACCTCTTGTTGAAATTACTTCTTTATAATACTCTTCTGAAGAATCTAAATTATGATTATAAGCATATAAACCTGCTTCCGCTAAACGTTGTGCTTGATTTTCGGTAATCATACCTAAAGTACAACAAACTTCCATGTCTAGTTTATTTATGGTGCGTACCATTTCCAAAACATCGTCAAATTCTTTTCCGTCTTTAACATTTCGCCAAGCAGCTCCCATACATACACGTGAACTTCCGGCTTCTCTTGCACGTAAAGCTTGTGCTTTTACTTGAGAAACTGACATTAAATCGTTTCCTTCAATATCCGTGTGATAACGGGCAGCTTGAGGGCAATAGCCACAATCTTCAGAGCAACCACCTGTTTTAATTGATAATAGAGTAGATACTTGAACCACATTTGGGTCATGATGTTCTCTGTGAATTGATGCAGCTTCATATAATAAATCCATTAATGGTTTATTATAAATAGCAATTATTTCTTCTTTTGTCCAATTATGTCTAGGTGAAATCATACTTTTTTATTTATCCTCCAAAAGTAACAAATTACTTTATAAGAATAAAAAAATATAAGTTGTAATTAATATTTTGGATTTATAACAACATCTTTCCAATATTGCATCAGAACAAAAGATCCTATAAGGCTTGATGCTACACCTTCAAAAAATAAAACACTACAGTACATGATAATATTTGTTTTTCCAAGGAAGAAAAAGGTATTGGATAACGTGGAAAGATAAGACTCTCCTCCTTTAATGTATATGTAAATTATCAGTCCAATTATTCCCAGCAAAACCCCTATAATGCCTGTTTTAAACCCTGAAATAAAATTTTCTAAATAATCGGTAATTCCGTTATTTAAATTCATCTTTATGGTTTTATTTATTCCATAGATTACAATAAATGCATTTAGTGCCCTTAAGTAATTCTTATTTGAAAGTCCAAAAAAATCCATTGCTAGAAAGAAAAGCCCAATTCCTAAAAAAATTATAAATCCGTTTCTAAGTTCTGTTACATTTTTCATAATACATTGATTTTAGACAATTAAAGTTACGAAAAAAAATGTAAACAATTGAAAATCAGTAATTAATTATCCAGTCGTTGTGAAAAAAATAATCCCAATCTGCTTTTGTGAAATCAACATTTGGGTCAATTAAGGTTTTTAAAGGCTTTCTGTTTATAGAGTTTTTACAGTCAATAAATATTGATATGTCTTTGTCTTTAAATTCTTCTTTAATTTTTTGACAATATTGCCATATAAAATCTGGTTTTGTTGCAAGCTGTCTCGCTTGTTTACTAGATAAGTTTTTATGGTAATCGTAAATAAAAGATTCCTTTGTTTTGTTGTCTCTTATTTTAATTACAATGTAGCCAGAGCGTTCTCTTAGCATCATTCGCCAACTTAATCTATGTCCTTCTTCAGTCCAAAATACATCTCCTTCAATAAAATGATGTCTTAATGGAAGTATTAGCTGTATCACTAAGAAGGGAATAAAAAGATATTTTAGTATTTTTAAAGAAGAGAAATCTAAGCTTTCATTTATAGAAACGGGTTTGTTTTTAAAAAATAAATTTCTAATGGTTTCAGGTTCGTAAAAAAATAAAATAAACGTTAAGGCAAAAAATGGAAATATTCCTATATGTAATGTGATTGAATTGAAGATATGAAATACTATAGAGCAAATTAACGCAAATGTTCTTGTTTTTTTGTAAAGTAACATCGGGACTACTAGCAGGTCAAATAAAATTCCAGCATATGCGATGAACAAGTAAAACCATTTTTGAGAAAATAGTTCCAAAAAGAAAGGCCTTGATGTTGTCCCTTGTAATAAATTTTTAGTAAATGTTCCGTCTAACCAATCTGGGTATAGTTTTGCAATAGAAGCGTAAAAATAAACTAATATTATTTGAGTTATGAAAAGTAAGGAAACCCAATTAGGCATGGTTAGTTTTCTTTCAATAAAACCAAGCTTTACATCTAATGATTTGTATTTGTTCGCTGGCAGAAAAATCATGCAAAAGCTTATCAAGAGTAATAAATAATAATGGTTATTATAGGAAGATTTTTGCATAAAATACACTCCAGCCCATAAAAATGTAAATGTATTTATTGCATAGGTATATTTAAATCCTAACATTATGCAAATTCCGACCAATCCCATAATAATAAAATAAACATACATTAAATTATTAGGCAGTGGTTGAAGCCATTCTAAACCAATGAATGAAAAAGTAAATTGAGGGTCAATAAGAACTTTTTTAACCCAACCAGTAATTATCGCTCCAAAACTTTCACATGCAATTAAAAAACCAAAAAATATTCTAAATACAACCAGAGGAGAGTTATCTATTGATTTAAAAATAAATTTTTTCATAAATTATTTTTGATAAATTCTCTTGAAGTAAACTCATCATTTTTTAATTGAAGTTTTAATTCTTCAAGTGAATTGTATTTCTTTTCATCCCTTATTCTAGAATGAATTTCAATTTTAATTTCTTTATCATATAAATCATTATTGAAATCAAAAAAGTGAACTTCTATGGTTTGTTCTAAACCTTCAACAGTTGGGTTAATACCAATGTTCATCATTCCAAAATACTTGTCTTTATTTAGGGCGCTTGAAACGATGTAAACGCCGTTTTTTGGAATTAATTTATAATTTTCAAAAACCTCAATATTAGCTGTTGGGAATCCAATTGTTCTTCCAACTTGTCTCCCTGAGACAACTTTTCCTGAGAGAAAATAATTGTATCCTAAATATTTGTTTGCTTTTGAAATGTTTCCTTCTGAGAGAGCTGTTCTTATTTTTGTTGAACTGATTGCAATGTCGTCAATTTCTTTCGCTGAAATTTCTTGAACCTCAAAACCATACTCTTTCCCAAACTCAATTAAATCATCAATATTAGCAGTTCTATTTCTGCCAAATCTATGATCGTGCCCTATAATAATAATACCAACATTTAATTTATTTACTAAAACTTCTTTTACAAAATCTTCTGCACTTAATCTTGAAAACTCTAAATCAAACGGATGTATAATAAGATTTTCTATCCCAACTTGGGCTAGTAACTCTTCCTTTTCTTTAATAGAGTTTAAGAGTTTAATTGAAGAATCTTGCTGTAAGACCATTCTTGGATGTGGGAAAAAAGTGAGAACAGTGCTTGTAAATTTTTTTTTATCGGCTAACTCAACAACTTTTTTAAGTACAAACTTATGTCCAATGTGAACTCCGTCAAAAGTACCAATGGTTATAACGGTTTTTCTTAACGGTGTTTTTAAGCTATTTAAATTATTGAAAGATTTCAATTTATTTTTTTTACAAATTTATAATTTGATTCTTAAATGTTGGATTTTTTGAGTATATTTTTTTGTTTTTTAAACAAAAGACAATTTTTTTGTTATATTTGTTTATTAATCATAAAATTAACCAAGATGAAAAAAACATTACTATTATCAGTTTTTTCATTTTTAGTGTTTAACTTAGGTTTTTCACAAACTGAAAAGGCTTGGTCAAAAGTAACGTCTCGAGACATTAAAAAAAATATAAATGTTGAAAGAGAGACGTTTCCACAAGAGTTTAAATTGATGCAGTTAAATGTTTCAATATTGAAACAAACACTTTCATCAGCATCTGATCGTTTTTCTAGAAACGCCAAAGGAGTTATTATTTCTTTACCAAATGCTGAAGGAGTTTTGGAACGATTTGAAGTTTTTGAAGCTTCAAATTTTGATGCAGATTTACAAGCGCAATTCCCTGAAATCCGTTCTTACGCAGGAAATGGTATTGACGACAAATTTGCTCGTGTAAGATTGAGTATTGATCCAAAAGGAATTCAAACTATGGTTCACAGAGCTGGTAAAGGGACTGAATTTATGGAGCCATATTCTGAAGACGGAAGTATTTATTCTGTTTATCGTTCTTCAAGAGTGAAAGGTAAACTTCCTTTTACATGTTCTACACCAGAGCAAGATTTAGTTCAAGATTTAACTGATAAAGGTCAAATCTCTCGATCTAGTTCAGGCGAGTTGTTGACTTTTAGATTAGCGCTTTCTTGTACAGGTGAATATGCAAATTACTTTGGCGCAACTAGTGCTGCACAAGTAGGACTTGTAAATGCTGCATTTAATGCAACTATGACAAGAGTAAACGGAATTTTTGAAACTGATTTTGGTATTCACATGAATATTGTAGCTTCAAATAATAATGTAATTTTTTACAACCCAGCAACGGATCCTTATTCTCCTTCAGCTAATATGGCTAATTGGAATACGGAATTACAACAAACTTTAAATACTACTTTGACAGGCCCTGCAACACCAAGAGCTACAAATAATGCTGCTTACGATGTAGGTCATTTATTTGGTGCAGATGGTGGTGGTGGAAATGCAGGTTGTATTGGTTGTGTTTGTGTAGATGGTTTAGCTTCAGGGAATGGATCGACTAAAGGTAGAGGTATTACTTCTCCTGCAGATGCGGTTCCAATGGGAGACTTTTTTGATGTAGATTATGTTGCTCATGAATTAGGTCACCAATTTGGAGCTAATCACACTTTCTCTCATGCTTCTGAAGGTACAGGTGTAAACAAAGAAGTTGGTGGTGGTGTAACTGTAATGGGATATGCTGGAATTACTGGTTTTAATACTCATATGAACTCAATCGATGTTTTTCACTCAGCAAGTATCGCTCAAGTTCAAGCAAATATGGTAGGTAAAACTTGTCCTACTAGAACAACTATTCAAACTGCTCCTGTGGTTAATGCAGGTGCTAATTATACTATTCCAATTAGTACACCGTTTATGTTAACGGGTTCTGCTTCAGGTTCAGGTTCTTTAACCTATACTTGGGAGCAAAACAATGATGCAGGAGGTAACACAGGTGCAAATAGCCCTGCAAGTGCAACTAAAACCATAGGTCCTAACTTTGTTTGTTTTCCAGATTCTCCAAGTCCAACAAGATATTTTCCAAGATTAAGTTCAGTGATGAACGGAAGCACTACAACTGAAGGAGTTGGTGTTACAATGGAAGCATTAAGTTCAGTTGCTAGAACGTTAAATTTTAGATTAACAGCGAGAGATAATGTAGCTGGTCAAGGTCAAACAAATTTTGCTGATATGGTAATTACTGTGGATGCATCAAGAGGTCCTTTAACAGTTACATCTCAAAATACAGGAGGTATTTCATATGATCCAAGTTCTGTGCAAACGGTTACTTGGGTAGTAAACAATACAAATACAAGTGCTGGAGGTACAAATGTTGATATTTTAATAACAACAGACAATGGTGCTACTTGGTCAACATTATTAGCTGGAACTCCAAATGATGGAACTCAGACTGTAACAATGCCTGCAACTCCTGCTCCTTATTGTAGATTAATGGTAAAAGCTAGTGGTAACGTTTTCTTTAATGTTAATTCAACTGATTTTGCTGTTGGATATACAATAACTACATCTTGTAATACATATACAAACAATACTTCATTACCTGTCCCTGATGGTACTGGAGCAAATACTCCAGGAGCAACAGTTACTAAGACAATAAATGTGCCTGTTGTTGCGGGTGATATTTCTGATGTTAATGTAACTTTAGGATTTACACATACTTATATAGAAGATTTAGTTATTGAAATGGATCATCCGGATGCGACTAGAGTTGCTTTATGGAATAGAAACTGTGATAATGCTCCTGGTTCATTGGAGTATATTTTCTCAGATGGTAATACAGCAGTTCCCACTACAGGTTGTACTGCAACTTCTGGAACTTGGGGTGCTCCAGGATTACTATCTAGTTATAATGGAAAAACTCAAGATGGAGTTTGGACATTAAGAGCAACAGATTGGTTTACGGGAGATACTGGAAATATTCAAAATTGGTCAATAGAAATTTGTACTCAACAAGCTGTTTTAGCTACGGAGAATTTTGGAATTGAAGGGTTCTCTTTATATCCTAACCCAAATAACGGTACTTTCAACATTCAATTTACATCAACCTCTTCTAACGAAGTAAAAGTTAATGTTCATGATATGAGAGGAAGAGAGATTTATAATAAATCATTCCAAAATAATGGATTATTTAACGAGTCTTTACAATTAAATAACGTTCAATCTGGAGTTTATCTTGTAACTGTACAAGACGGAGCTAGAAAAGAAGTTAAGAAAATTGTTGTAGAATAATTTTTTAAATTAATATTTTAAAAGAGCTGCTTTTTGCAGCTCTTTTTTTATGGATGTAATTGTAAATTAACATTTTGTATTATATTTGTGTAAATCAAAAAAAAACTAATAAATGAAAAAAAATTTACTTTTAACTGTTTTCATTTTGTTTATAACTTTGGGTTATGGACAAACGGAAAAGGCATGGGCCCCTATACAAGGGAAAACTGTCGAGAAAAACAAGAATGTTGAGCGTGATGATTTCCCTCAAGATTTTGTTTTAATGAAGCTAGATTTAAACCTTTTAAAGACCGCTTTGTTAAATGTGCCAAATCGTTTTTCTAAATCTAGAAAAGGGATTGTTATTTCTTTACCAAATTCAAATGGTGTTTTAGAAAGATTTGAAATGTTTGAAGCATCAAATTTTGATGCAGAACTTCAGTCACGATTTCCTGAAATTAGAGCTTATGCTGGTATAGGATTGGATGATAAATACGCACAAGTTAGATTAAGTATTTCTCCAAGTGGAATTCAAACAATGACTTTTAGAGCAGACAGAAGAAGTGAGTTTATGGAATCATACTCTCAAGATAATACAATTTACGCTGTATATTCTTCTTCAAGAGTTAAAGGGAAGTTGCCTTTTACTTGTTCTACAAATGAGCAAGAATTAGCAAGAACAATAACTCCTAAAAACACAAACTTGCAAAGGTCTAGTGCGGGAGTATTATTAGATTTTAGACTAGCAATGTCTTGTAACGGAGAATATGCAAACTATTTTGGAGCAACAAGTTCTGCTCAAGTAGCAAATGTATTAACTGCCTTTAATAATACAATGTCTAGGGTTAATGGTGTTTTTGAAAAAGATTTTGGAATCCATATGACAATAGTTAATCAATCTACAAATGTTATTTACTATAACCCAGCTACAGATCCATATACTACCTTGGCAAGTTGGAATAGACAATTACAAAATACATTAAGTGCTAATTTAACAGGAAATGGAACCCCTCTTGCAGCTAACAATGCAGCTTACGATGTAGGTCATATGTTTGGTGCATCTGGAGGAGGTGGAAATGCAGGCTGTATTGGTTGTGTGTGTCGGGATGATACATCATCTACTACCGATTTAAATAAAGGTGCAGGGATTACTTCTCCTGCAAATGGTATTCCTATGGGAGATACCTTTGATATTGATTATGTAGCACATGAATTAGGACACCAATTTGGCGCTAATCATACTTTTTCACATAATAATGAAGGTTCAGGTGTGAATGTGGAACCTGGTTCTGGTTCTACAATTATGGGTTATGCAGGAATTACTTCTCAAGATGTTCAGCCAAATTCAGATGATCACTTCCATTATGCAAGTATTATGCAAGTTCAAGCTAATATGACTGGAAAAACATGCCCAACAATAACAACAGTTACCAATAATACCCCTGTTGCAGATGCCGGAAGAGACTATACAATACCAATTAGCACTCCATTTATTTTAACCGGTTCAGCAACAGATGCAGACGGAGACCCTTTAACGTATTGTTGGGAACAAATGGACGATGGAGCAGGTCAGACAACAACAAATAGTGGAGCTAGAGCAAATAAGCCAACTGGGCCTAACTGGAGATCATATTCACCTTCAACTTCACCATCAAGATATATGCCTTTGTTGTCTAGAGTAATTGCAAATCAATTATTTACTGCAGGTGCAGAAATAAATGTTGAGTATTTAAGTTCTGTTTCAAGAACTTTAAACTTTTCTTTTACTGTAAGAGACAATGCTGGTATTGAAAGTCAAACAGATACAGACAATATGGTTGTTACTACAAACGCAGCTGCAGGACCATTTACAGTTTCTTCGCCAAATACTGCTGTAACATGGCAAGCAGGTACAAATCAAACTGTTACTTGGAACGTTGCTGGAACTACTTCAAATGGAGTAAATGCAGCTTATGTAGATATTTATTTATCTAATGATGGAGGAAACACTTATCCAATTCTTTTGGCTAGTAAAGTGCCGAATGATGGTTCTGAAACTGTTTTAGTACCAAATAATACAGGTGCTACAAAACGAGTAATGGTAAAAGGATGGGATCATATTTTTTATGATATTTCAAATACTAATTTTACTATTTCTGCTCCAGCGTCGACATTCGGTGTTGCATTTAATGGTGTTGCAGGTGAACAAAATAAAGACGCTTGTCAAGGTTCTGCTGCAACCTTTACTTTCGATTATTCAACTTTTGGTGGATTTAGTTCAAATACTGTTTTTTCAGTATCAGGAGAGCCTGCTGGTTCAACGGTAACTTTTACTCCTGCAAACACGAGTTCGCCAGGTGTAATCTCAATGCAAATTACAAATACAGCTGGAAGTCCTGTTGGGTTCTATTCAATGGTTGTAACTGGAACTTCTAGCGCTACAACGAAAACAGTTCCATTTTATTTAAATTTAATTAGTGGTAATTTTGGAACACAAAACTTAACTGCTCCTTCAGATTTAGCAGTTGGTCAAAGTACTTCGGTTAATTTAACTTGGCCTGCCAATGCTTCTGCAACATTGTATGATGTTCAGGTAGCAACTGACGCAGGTTTTTCATCTATAATTGCTTCAGTAACTGTTGCTACAAACTCGTATACTGTTGCTGGCTTAGCTGAAGGAGTTGATTACTTCTGGAGAGTTATGCCTAAGAATTCGGGATGTTCAGGGACTTTTAGTTCTCCATATATGTTTACTACAGGTACAACAGTTTGTGGGAATGTATTTTCTAATAATACTGCTCTTCCAGTACCTGATGGTACCGGTTCAGGAGTCTATGGTGCAACTGTGACAAAAACTATTGTTGTTCCAGGGAGTTTAACGGGTAATATCAATAGTTTAACAGTTGATTTAGCTTTTACACATCCGTATATTGATGATTTACAGATTTGGATTACTCACCCAGATGGGACTCCTGTATATTTATGGAATCATAACTGTGAAAATGAATTTTCGAGTGTAAGTGTAACTTATGCTGATGGAAATCCTAGTATTCCGTTAAGTCCAGGTTGTACAGCGTCTACAGGAACTTTTGCTCCTGATACGCCATTGTCTGCTTTAGCAGGTAAACCCGCTTCAGGTACTTGGACTTTACACGCAAGAGATTATTGGAATGCAGATACTGGAATAATAGGAAACTGGTCTTTAGATATTTGTGTCGCTACACCATTATCGTCAGAGTCTTTTAATACTATAGAAGATTTAGCGATATATCCAAACCCAAATAATGGAATCTTTACTGTTCAATTTAATTCTACTTCAAATAATGAAGTTAAAATTGGAGTTCATGACGTAAGAGGTAGGCAAATATTTGACAAAACGTATCAAAATAACGGATTGTTTTATCAATCATTAAATTTGAATAATGTTCAATCTGGAGTATATTTTGTAACTGTTCAAGATGGTTCTAGAAAAACAATGAAGAAAATTGTTATTGAATAATAATTCTTATTGCTATTTAAAAAAGGAGCGCTTTTAGCGCTCCTTTTTTATTTTCCGTTATATGTATTCATGGTGTTGTTTAATCCCGACAGAGCGAATGATTTGATAATCTCAGTAGAGAGTTTTAGTCGTTCTTTCAAGTTTTCTTTTTCTTCATCAGACCATTCTCCTAAAACATAGCTAACTTGTTGTCCTTTTTTAAATTCATCACTTATACCAAATCTAAAGCGAGGATATTCTGTTGTATTCAATAGCAGTTGAATATTTTTCAATCCATTGTGTCCGCCATCACTTCCTTTTGTTTTTATTCTAATAGTTCCAAAAGATAAGTTTAGGTCGTCTGTAATAATCAAGACATTTTCTTTGGATATATTTTCTTTTTCCATCCAATACTTAACTGCTTTGCCGCTTAAATTCATATAAGTATTTGGTTTTAATAAAAGGACAGTTCTTCCTTTAATCTTATATTCAGCTACTTCCCCTAGTTTAACTGTTTGAAAATTTATATTTTCTTGATTTGAGAAAAAATCCAAGATTTTAAATCCAATATTATGTCTTGTGTTTACATATTCGGAACCGATGTTTCCCAATCCAACAATTAAAAATTTCTTCATTGGTTTAAGTTTTTCTTTTGTTTTAAAAATATTTAATAACCATTTCATGTTGTAAAAGTACTCTTTTTTAATTTTTTCAAAAGTACAATAACCTTAATTTCTTAGCATAATCGAGTAGATTGATTTACTTGTAGAAAAATGAAGCATAGGATTGAGTAATTAAAAATGACATCTAAAAAATTGCGTTATAATAAAAAAAGCACCAGTAAAACCGGTGCTTTTGATTTGAATATAATAAGATTTATTATTTCTTTTTTGCAGGTGCAGCTTTCGCAGCTTTCGCAGCTTCTTGAGCAGCTTTCATTGCAGCACGAGAAATTCTTACTTGACAAACAACAGTGTTGTCTGGGTGTAATAATTTAAAGTTATTTACTGGTATTTTTGTAACATATAATTTGTTACCCATTTGTAATGGAGTAATATCTGCTTCAATAAAATCTGGTAAATTAGCTGGTAAAGCTTTAACTTTTAATTTACGTTGGTTTAAACGTAATACACCACCCGACATAACTCCAGGAGATTTTCCTATAACTTTAACAGGAACTTCCATAGTAATTTCTTTATCATCATGTAACTGATAGAAATCCATGTGTAAAATTTTGTCAGATACTGGGTGAAATTGGATGTCTTGCATAATTGCATTAATCTTTTTACCACCTTCTAATTCAATTACTACAGTGTGTACGTTTGGAGTATACACCAAGTTTTTAAATGCTCTTTCGTCTGCACTAAAATGTACTGGTTGTTCCCCTCCGTATACTACGCACGGTACCATTCCAGCATTACGTAAGGCTTTAGTTGACACTTTGCCCACGCTTTCTCTTTCTGATCCTTTGATCGTAATTGATTTCATTTGAAATAAATTAAGTTAATAAATGTTTACATTAAAAATTTTCCACTAATGGAATTGTTGTTCTGCACCATGTGCATTACTTCGGCGAATAATGGAGCACAGCTCACTACTCTTATTTTTTTAGATTCTTTCTTTAAAGGAATTGAATCTGTAACTATTAATTCTAATAATTTAGAGTTTTCAATTTTTTCGTACGCTTCTCCTGATAAAATAGGGTGTGTACAAATTGCTCTAACGCTCAAGGCGCCTTTCTCCATCATTACATCAGCTGCTTTTGCTAATGTTCCTCCTGTGTCAATCATATCATCTACTAAGATGACATTCCTTCCTTTTACATCTCCAATCAACTCCATTGTGTCAATTACATTTGCTTTCTTACGTTGTTTATAACATACTACAACATCAGATTCTAAAAATTTAGAATACGCATATGCTCTTTTTGAACCACCCATATCCGGTGAAGCGATTGTTAGATTTTCAAGATTTAAACTCTTTACGTAAGGCAAAAAGATAGTAGAAGCAAATAAATGGTCTACTGGTTTTTCAAAAAATCCTTGAATTTGATCTGCATGCAAATCCATTGTCATGATTCTTGTTGCCCCTGCTGTTTCTAAAAGTTTAGCTACCAGTTTTGCTCCTATTGGAACTCTAGGTTTATCTTTTCTATCTTGTCTTGCCCATCCAAAATAAGGAATAACTGCTGTAATATGTCTTGCTGAAGCTCTTTTAGCTGCGTCAATCATTAACAATAGTTCCATTAAGTTGTCTGCGCTTGGAAAAGTAGAACAAACTAAAAAAACTCGTAACCCTCTTATTGATTCTTCAAAAGAAGGCTGAAATTCTCCATCACTATAAGTTGAGAACGTAATATTACCTAGCGGAACTCCGTACTTTTCAGCAATTTGCTCGGCTAAATACACACTTTGAGAACATGCAAATATTTTTGCTTCGGGCTCTTGGTATGACATGTTAATTTGTTGTTTTTACTCCGCTACGCTCCATACAGTTCGGCTATGGTTTAACATTAGCTTTGTGTTTGTATTCGCCTAGGGTGTAGTTAGTTAGTGTTGTTGCTTTAAACGAGGTGCAAATTTAGTAATTAAAATGAACTCTGAAAGGATATTTTAAAGTATTTTTCTGTGATATGTATATTTTTTTTTTACATTTGCACTCACAAAATTAATTTTTTGCCTTGGTGGCGGAATTGGTAGACGCGCACGACTCAAACTCGTGTTCTTCGGAGTGTGGGTTCGATTCCCACCCAAGGTACAAAAATGCTTCAATCTTCTAAATTGAGGCTTTTTTTTAAAATAAATTTTTATTTACCCTAGTGCTTGCAATCCATGATGCAAAAATTCCTAGAAGTAGTATAGTAAATGTTACAATTACAATGTTTTTTAATTCTAAAACAACAGGGTAAGGAAGTGTAGCAGTAATCATTACTACTTCGTATTTCTGTTGAATCCATACGATTAAGATTCCAAATAAAGTTCCAATAATTCCTCCAAATAAAGTCAAAAGAGTTCCTTGATAAAGGAAAATTGATTGTAATTTTTCCATAGAAGTACCAATGCTGTGAAGTGTCTTTAAATTTGCTTTTTTATCTAAAATCATCATGATTAAAGCTCCAACTAAATTAAAAAGGGCAATTATTATGACAAGTGTGAATATTAGATATACAGCTATGTTTTCTGTATTGAGCATTTTGTAAAGTGCATCATTTAATTGAATTCTTGTTTTGAAAACTGATTGGTTTTTAAATATAGAGTTTAATTCATTAATTGCCTCTTCGTCAGTTACGCCTTCTTTTTTTTTAAATTCGATTGAAGAAACCTGATTTTTTTTGTATTCCAAAAGTTTTTGACAAATTGTAATATCGCAAAAAACGTATTTATTATCAATCTCTTCATTAATGGCGTATATGCCAACGGGTTGTAATAAGGTTTTGTTGAATGCGTCATCGGGATTGTCAATAATTCCTTTTCCAGGCTTTGGGGAAAAAACTTCTAAACCATTGTTAAAATCAAACAATCCTAAAGACAGTTTTCTACTTATTTCATAACCAACTACTACTTGCGGGGTTTCGTTTTCAAACCAATCTCCAGTATAAAGCTGATTACTGTATGAATTTGATTTTGTAAAAAGAGAATCAACACCTTTTAAATAGGCAACATGCTCTTTTTCATTGTAGTAAAACAAAACCCTTTCTTCAACAGTTTTTGAATAATTTGAGATAAAAGCAGTTTTTTTTAATGCTTCTTCATGTTCTGGTGTAATAAATATTGTTTTTCCTGACTTTGGGAACATTTTTATATCAGGGTCTGACGCGTTTGTAAAGCTTAAGCTAAAGTCTCTTAATCCGCTAAATACAGACAAAACAATGAGTAGGGCCATAGAGCTAGCTATAATTCCTATTGAAGCTATACTAGTTATTATGTTTATTGATGAGTTTTTGCTAAAACTTAAAAAATATCTTTTCGCTATGTATAAAGAGAAATTCAACTTAAGCTTTCTTTCTTTTTTCTAATAATTCTGGATTTTGAACTGGATTTTCTTCCCCTTTTAACGCTTTGTCAATGTTCTCTATATAGTCTAAACTATCGTCAACATAGAAGATCAAGTTTGGTACTTTTCTCAATTGATTTTTTACTCTTTGAGATAAATCGTGTTTAATCATTGGCGCGTTAGATTTTACTGCTGCTAAAATTTCACTGCCTTTTTCAGAAGGAAATACACTTAAAAAAACTTTTGCAATTGAAAGATCTGAAGTTACATTTACTTTTGAAACGGAGATAATTAAATTAGTCATTCCGTTTTTACGCACTTCTCCTTGTAGAATATCAACTAAGTCGTTTTGAAGTAATGCTCCTATTTTTTTTTGTCTATTTGTTTCCATAGTGCAAAAATACGTAAAAGAGTTTTAATCTTTAGTTTTTTTAGAATTGAAAACTTATTGTTATTTTGCATAATATATATTAAGGTGACTTACTTGAATAGATAAAAATACGTATGAGAAAAATAGAACATATTGGAATTGCAGTTAAAAACCTACAAGAGTCAAATTTATTATTTGAGAAATTGTTTGGAAACCCTCCTTATAAAGAAGAAGAAGTTGAGAGTGAAGGTGTTAAAACTTCTTTTTTTATGAATGGCCCAAACAAGATTGAATTGTTAGAGGCAACAAACCCTAATAGTCCGATTGCTAAATTTCTTGAAAAAAAAGGGGAAGGTATTCATCACATTGCATTTGATGTGAAAGACATTAATGTTGAAGTTGATCGATTAAAAGCGGAGGGTTTTATTGTTTTAAACGAAACGCCTAAGAGAGGGGCAGACAATAAATTAGTTGTTTTTTTACATCCGAAATCAACTAACGGAGTGCTAATTGAACTATGTCAAGAGATAAGTTAAATAAAAAAACAAAAAATCTTGTGTCAAATAAAAATTAGTAGTAATATTGCACACTCTTAATAAAGCTATGGTTTTGTTAAGACATAAAAATCAAACTGGTCCTATAGCTCAGTTGGTTAGAGCACCTGACTCATAATCAGGTGGTCCCTGGTTCGAGCCCAGGTGGGACCACATTTTAAACAGCTTTGATGTAGTTGTTTTTTTTGACCAAATAAAAAAAGTTTAAGTTTTTTTTAACTTTTTTTCATTTTAATAGTTGGAAAGTATAAAAATATTTATATTTTCGTGTTTCACAATGAAAAGAAGTCGATTAATTCTTTTTAATATAAAAAAGTTTTTTTTCTTTTGGTAGAATGGAAATTTTATATTTTTACGACATATGAAAGTAACAATACAAAAAATAGTTTTAGTTTTAATAGTGATGTTGAGTTCACAATTAATTTTTTCTCAAACACCACCGCCACCTACACCACCACCACCACCAGGTTTGCCTATTGATGGAGGGGTTGTACTGATGTTTATTGTAGCTCTAAGTTTAGGTTATTTACTTACAAGAAAATATTTTATCACAAAAAAAAGCTCTTTATAAGAGCTTTTTTTTATGACCTTAAATCTTGAATTCTCTTTACATATTTTCCAATAACATCAAATTCTAAATTTACAATCGTTCCTTTTTTATAGTTTTTAAAGTTTGTGTGTTCAAAAGTATAAGGTATTATTGCTACGCTAAATTCATTAATTTTAGAATCTATAACCGTTAAGCTCGTTCCGTCAATTGTAATTGAGCCTTTTTCAATTGTAATATTGTTTAGATTTTTGTCGTATTCAAAAGTGAAAACCCAACTTCCATTTTCCTCTTTTACATTCTGGCATACTCCAATTTGATCAACGTGGCCTTGAACGATATGTCCGTCAAGTCTGTCTCCAAGTTTCATCGCTCTTTCTAAATTAACTGAACTTCCTTGGCAAAGTTTATTGATATTGGTTTTTTTAATGGTTTCTTTTATTGCAGTAACTGTGTAAATGTCATTGTCAATTTCAACCACTGTTAGGCATATGCCATTATGGGCAACACTTTGGTCAATTTTTAACTCTTTAGTAATGTTTGACTGTATCTTAATGTGTAAATTGTCATTCTCCTTAATGATTTCTTTTACCAACCCTATTGTTTCTATTATTCCTGTAAACATACTGATATTATTTTACTAAATTTGCAGTTCAAAAGTAAGCATTAATTAGCAACTCATCATGGTTAAAAAATCAGAAAATATAATTGTAGGTGTTTCAATAGGTGATTTAAATGGAATAGGTCCAGAAGTTATTTTGAAAACATTTGAAGATAATAGACTTTTAGAGTTATGTACTCCTGTGATTTTTGGGAATGTTAAAATTATTTCTTTCATGAAAAAAAACCTTGCACTTACATCAAGTATTCAAGGTATAGATTCTATTGATCAATTAGTTTTAGGTAAGATTAATGTTTTAAATGTTTGGAAAGAAGGTGTTAATATTGAGCCTGGGGTTGCAAATGAAGTTGTGGGTAGTTACGCCATTAAATCTTTTACTGCTGCAACTAAAGCATTGAAGTTAAATGAAGTTGATGTGCTGGTAACGGCTCCTATAAATAAATACAATATACAATCTGAAGAATTTAAATTTCCAGGTCATACGGATTATTTGAACCAAGAGCTAGAGGGAGATGCGCTTATGTTGATGGTGAGTGATAAGCTAAGAATTGGTTTATTGACGGATCATGTCCCTTTAAATGAAATTTCAAACTTACTTACAGAACAATTATTAGTCAAAAAAATCGAAATTATAAAGAACACTTTAATTGCTGATTTTGGAATTTCTAAACCTAAAATCGCTGTTTTAGGATTAAATCCTCATTGTGGAGATAATGGAGTAATTGGAAATGAAGATGATTTAATTATCAAGCCTACTATTAAAAAGTTGTTTGAAGGCGGGGAAATGGTATTTGGCCCATACGCGTCAGATAGTTTTTTTGGGTCTTCAAAATATGAAAATTATGATGCTATTTTAGCGATGTATCATGATCAAGGATTGATTCCGTTTAAAACTTTGTCCTTTGGTAAAGGAGTTAATTATACTGCAGGTCTAGATAAAGTCCGTACTTCTCCAGATCATGGAACAGCATTTGAAATTGCGGGTAAAGATTTGGCTAACCCAGATTCGTTTAGAGAGGCATTATATTTAGCAATTGATGTTTATAATAAGAGAAATGAGTATCAAGAACTTACGAAAAACCCTTTAAAAACTAAACGTAATTAGTTGTAAACAAAAAAATGTTCATAACGAGTTTGAAATTGCAATAATTTTATATCTTTGCATCCCCTAAGAGGGTAGAGTTGATGTTATGAAGAATTTAAAAGAGTTTTTAATACCTTTTGCTGGATTAAAAGAAGGCAAGCATCAGTTTGATTATCAAATAGATAATTCATTTTTTGAACAATTTGATTTTGATGAATACCAAAATGTAGATGTTAAAGTTGATATTGAATTAGAAAAGAAAAGCACAATTATGGAATTGTGCCTTAATCATAAAGGAATTGTTAATGTTCCTTGTGATATGACAGGAGAAAATTTTGATTTAAAAATTAAAGGGAAGTTCAATCTTGTTATAAAATTTGGAGAGGAGTTCAATAATGATAGTGAAGAGTTATTAATTCTTCCTCATGGCGAATTTCAATTGGATGTGTCGCAATATATATATGAGAGTATTGTATTGTCGGTTCCTTTTAAAAGAGTGCACCCTGGAATTAAAGATGGGACGCTTAAAACGGAAGCGTTAGATACATTAGATAAATTAGCTCCTAAAGAAGAGAATAAAGAAAACGAAGATATTGACCCAAGGTGGGAAAATTTAAAAAAACTATTAACGGATAAATAATATAGTAAAATGGCACATCCAAAGAGAAAAATCTCGAAAACAAGAAGAGATAAGAGAAGAACACATTACAAAGCATCAGTTCCACAAATAGCAACTTGTCCAACAACTGGAGAAGCGCATTTATACCACAGAGCTTATTGGTCTGAAGGGAAAATGTACTACAGAGGTCAAGTAGTTATTGATAAAACAGAAGCTGTAGCTTAATACAGTTTTAAAATAGAGAAAAACTCTCACTATGTGGGAGTTTTTTTGTTAATTACAACTCGTTATTAATTTAACGAGCTCTATTTATTTGGGTTTGACTTTTTTTTTGTAATTTTCACAACTTTTCGAAATCAAATAAATTCGAGAAGAAAATATATTTTTATGACTAAAATTACTGCCGCAATTACAGCAATAGGTTCATACGTACCAGATTATGTTTTGTCTAATCAAGTACTAGAAACATTAGTTGACACTAATGATGAGTGGATTACTAGCAGAACTGGTATTAAAGAAAGAAGAATATTAAAAGAAGAAGGTCAAGGCACATCTTTTCTTGCAATTAAAGCCGCTCAGGATTTAATTAATAAAGCCAATCTTGATCCAAAAGAGATTGATTTAGTAATTATGGCTACTGCCACACCCGATATGCCTGTTGCTTCTACGGGTGTTTATGTAGCTTCTCAAATCGGTGCTTCAAATGCATTTGCATATGATTTACAAGCAGCATGTTCAAGTTTTCTTTATGGAATGTCTGCAGCTTCAGCCTATATAGCTTCTGGAAAATACAAAAAAGTCTTATTAATAGGAGCAGATAAAATGTCTTCTATAATTGATTATACAGATAGAGCAACGTGTATTATTTTTGGTGATGGAGGAGGGGCAGTTTTATTCGAGCCAAATGAAGAAGGTTTAGGTTTACAAGATGAAATTCTTAGAAGTGACGGTATAGGTAGAGAGTTTCTTAAAATTGAAGCTGGTGGTTCAATCTTACCGCCTTCAGAAGAAACGATTAAAAACAAACAACATTTCGTTTTTCAAGATGGTAAAACAGTTTTTAAGTATGCTGTTTCTGGAATGGCAGATGTTAGTGAGAAAATAATGCAACGTAATAATTTAACAAAAGATGATGTAAATTGGTTGGTTGCACATCAAGCGAATAAGCGTATTATTGATGCTACTTCAAATAGAATGGGATTAGATGATTCTAAAGTACTAATCAACATTCAAAAATATGGTAATACAACTTCTGCAACATTACCTTTATTACTTTGTGATTTTGAAAATCAATTGAAAAAAGGAGATAATATTATATTTGCTGCATTTGGTGGTGGATTTACATGGGGATCTATCTACTTAAAATGGGCTTACACTAAACAATAACAAACAAACTAAATCAAATAGTAACATTATGGATATTAGAGAAATTCAAAATTTAATCAAATTTGTTTCAAAATCTGGAGCTACGGAAGTTAAATTAGAAATGGATGATTTTAAAATCACTATTAAAACTACTCCAGAAGGTGGTGAAACTACTTACATACAACAAGTTCCTGTTTCAGCAGCGTTGCCACAAGCAGCAGCACCTCAACCAGTTGCGCCAACTGCTCCTGCAGCGCCAGTAGCACCAGCACCAGCTGATGATGATTCTAAATACATTACTGTTAAGTCGCCAATTATTGGTACTTTATATAGAAAACCTTCGCCAGATAAACCTGTTTTTGTAGAAGTAGGTTCAACAATTGCTAAAGGAGATGTTCTATGTGTAATTGAAGCTATGAAATTATTTAACGAAATTGAATCTGAAGTTTCAGGTAAAATCGTTAAAATATTAGTTGATGATTCTTCTCCAGTTGAATTTGATCAACCATTATTCTTAGTAGATCCATCTTAAATTTAGATTTTTAGATTTTTAGATTTTAGAAAACACATTCTAATTCGTCTAAAAATCAAACAATCCAATTGTCTAATTATCTAATTGAAAAAAGATGTTTAAAAAAATATTGATTGCCAATAGAGGAGAAATTGCTCTTCGTGTTATAAGAACCTGTAAAGAAATGGGTATTAAAACAGTAGCTGTATATTCTACTGCTGATGCGGAAAGTTTACATGTTCGTTTTGCTGACGAAGCTGTATGTATTGGTCCTCCTCCTAGTAATTTGTCATACTTAAAAATGGCAAATATTATTGCTGCTGCTGAGATTACTAATGCAGATGCAATTCATCCAGGTTATGGATTTTTATCTGAAAATGCAAAATTTTCTAAAATTTGTCAAGAGCACGGAATCAAATTCATTGGAGCTTCTCCTGAAATGATTGATAGAATGGGAGACAAAGCCAACGCTAAATCTACTATGATAGAAGCTGGTGTTCCTTGTGTGCCTGGAAGTGAAGGAGTTATTGAAACATTTGAAGAGTGTCAAAAAATAGCTTTAGAAACAGGATATCCAGTAATGCTTAAGGCTTCGGCTGGAGGTGGTGGTAAAGGAATGCGTGCTATTTGGAAAGAAGAAGATCTTAAAGCTGCATGGGAGTCTGCTCGTCAAGAAAGTAAAGCTGCATTTGGAAATGACGATATGTACATGGAAAAACTTATTGAAGAACCAAGACATATTGAAATTCAAGTTGTTGGAGATTCTTTTGGTAAAGCATGTCACCTTTCTGAAAGAGACTGTTCTGTTCAACGTCGTCATCAAAAACTTACTGAAGAAACACCTTCTCCATTCATGACAGATGAATTAAGAGAGGCAATGGGTAATGCCGCTGTAAAAGCCGCTGAGTATATTAAATATGAAGGTGCTGGTACCGTTGAATTCTTAGTAGATAAGCATAGAAATTTCTATTTTATGGAAATGAATACGCGTATTCAAGTTGAGCATCCTATTACAGAACAAGTAATTGATTACGATTTAATTCGTGAACAAATTATGGTTGCTGCAGGTATTCCAATTTCGGGTAAAAATTATTATCCAATTTTACATTCTATTGAATGTAGAATTAACGCAGAAGATCCGTATAATGATTTTAGACCTTCACCGGGAAAAATAACTACATTACATACCCCAGGAGGACATGGAGTTCGTTTAGACACGCATGTTTATTCAGGATATACAATTCCACCAAATTACGATTCTATGATTGCTAAGTTAATTACAACTGCACAATCTAGAGAAGAGGCTATCAATAAAATGAAGCGTGCTTTAGATGAATTCGTTATTGAAGGAATTAAAACTACAATTCCTTTCCATAGACAATTAATGGACGAACCAGATTATGTGGCTGGAAATTATACTACAAAATTCATGGAATCTTTTGTAATGAAAGATAAAATTGAAGATTAAATATTTTAAAAAAAGTCCTGCAATTGCAGGACTTTTTTATTTTTAGTTTAACTCAAATAATTTCCCAGGTAATGGTTTTATTATCCCTTTCAATTCCATATTGAGTAGTAGAGAAGATAATTTATAGGTTGGTAATTCACAAGCTATGGCGATAGAGTCTAAATCGTCTTTACCGGTTTTTAAAAGATAGTCGTATACTTTTTGTTCTTCAGGTTCTAAAGAAACAAACAATTGTTTTTGGATAGCTTTTTCTTCCTTCTTTTTCAACTCCCAATTTAAGATATAAACCAAATCTGCTGCAGAATGTAATAAATGGGCACGTTGGGTTTTGATAAGGTTATTACAACCTTGACTGTACTTATCGGTAGTTCTTCCAGGAACAGCAAATACATCGCGATTATAGTCATTTGCTATTTGCGCCGTTATTAGCGAACCACCTTTTTCGGCACTTTCAATTACAATAGTAGCTTCAGTTATTCCGGCAACAATACGATTGCGTTTCACGAAATTTTCTCTATCAGGTTGTGATGTACTCCAAAATTCGGTTAAAAAGCCACCGTTTTCTTCCATTTTTGCCATGTACTTTTTATGGTTTTTTGGATAAATTTGGTTTAAACCATGTGCTAAAACGCCTATAGTTTGCAAACCACAATCTATTGCTGCTTGATGTGCAACAATATCTACACCATATGCAAAACCACTAACGATAATAGGATTTAATGGTGCAATATCTTCTATGATTTTTTGTGTAAATGAAGAACCATAACTGGTAATTTGTCGTGTACCAACAATACTAATTATTTTTCTATTCGATAAATCTATTTTCCCAGATTGGAATAATAAAACTGGACTATCGAAACAGTTTTGCAAGCGCTCAGGGTAGTTGGAATCTTGGAAATGGAGTATCTTTATGTGCTCTTTTTCAATAAAAAGGAGTTCATTTTCTGCTTTTTGAAACACGGTTTTGTCTTGCAGGTTTTTCAGTAAGTACTTACCAATTCCTTCAATTTTAGCTAAAGATGTATTTTTAGATTGAAAAACGGCTTCTGCTGAACCGCAGTGATGAATGAGTTTTTTGGCAATAACGTCACCAACTCCATCTACTTGCAGCAACGCAAGCGTGTGATATAATTCGTTTTGTAACATGGCGTGTAATAAATAATTTGGCGTATATATTACACAAATGTAAAAATTAATTTAAATAGTTACTCGTTATTTTTTAATTTTTCAATTCTCTTTGCTAAGTTCTTCTTTGCCAGTTGTTGTAAATCTTCTACAGAATCGCTTTCATCCATGATTTCAAGGCCTAGTAAAGTCTCAATAACGTCTTCTTGTGTTATTAAACCGCTAAAAGAACCGTACTCATCTAAAACTGCAGCCATGTGGTTTTTGCTTTGAACTAATTCTTCAAATAATTGCGCAATAGGTTGGTTTCTTTTGGTCAAAACAATTGGTCGTTTAATGCTTTCTAATAATGCTGTTCCGTTATTATTAATCATAGCGTCCAAAACATCTGTTTTTAAAACTAAACCAATTATGTTATCTGCACTTGTTTGAAAAATAGGAATTCTTGAAAAACGAAGATTTTTATTTTCTTTATAAAAATCTTCAATCGTAGTAATACTATTGGCTATTTTTACTACTGTTCTTGGTGACATGACATCTTTTGCAAAGACAGAATCAAGCGTTAATAAGTTTTTCAACACTTTAGATTCGGAAGCTTTAAAAACACCTTCTTTTTCGGCCAAATCTGCCATTGCAGAAAAGTCATCTCTACTTAAAATAGAAACATGTCCTGAACCGCCAATTAGTTTTGTAGTCAATTGAAGTAACCATAAAATTCCTGTAATTTTTAACGGAAAAATTAAAATATTTAGCGTTGTAGTTGTAAAACCAGCTAATTGTTTCCAAAATTTTGCGCCAATTGTTTTTGGGATTATTTCAGATAAAATTAAAATTAAAAAGGTCATTACTGAAGAAACGATAGCTACTGAATTATTTCCGTTCCCAAAGGTTTTTTCAGCTTGTACACCAACTAAAATAGCACCTACAGTGTGTGCAATTGTATTTAATGTTAAAATAGTAATTAAAGGTTTGTCAATATCGCTTTTTAAAATTTCTAACTTCGTAGCAAAACTTTTGTTTTCTTTCTTTTTAACTGTAATAAAAGTATGTGTAACACTCAATAATACCGCTTCTAAAATGGAACATAGAAATGAAAAGAAAATAGAAGTAACTGCGTAAATAATTAATAGTGTCATTAATGTTGGTTTTAAATTGTAAATTACTCAATAAAAATAAAGGAAACAAATTTCTATTTTTTTGATATATAAATAGTAAAAAAAGAGTTCGAAAATTAGAATCTTATAGCCATTCCTAGTCCGTATTCTTTTCCATTATAGAAAGGGACTACAACTCCATATGTGCTTTTTTTGTCTTTGAACAAATTTCTTTTTATAAACGGGTGCACCCAATAGGCAATTTTAGTGCTTAAAATTCCAATTCCTGCTCCCGTAGCAACATCTGTAAACCAATGTCTATTATTATACATTCTAAAAAAACCAGTTCCTGTTGCAACTAAGTAACCTGAAATTCCGTACCAAACAGAAACATCTTTATATTCTTGATATAAAAATTCTGCTCCCATAAAAGCAGTTGCGGTATGCCCAGAAGGAAATGAGTTTCTACTTGTGCCATCTGGCCTTTCAACCCCTGATGTGTTTTTTAGACCATTTACCGATGCTCCCATAATTAAATAAGCAGTACCTAAAATAATAGTTCTGTCTTTGAAATTATTTTTTCCTTTAACCCCAAAAGCATTTAGTCCATAAACAGATAGAAAGGGAGTGTATTGTGAAATATCATCTATTGTGAACTTTTCATCAATATGTTCTTTTATTTCAGCTTTTATTTCAGAATTAACGAATTTCAGCCCATCACTTTCAATACCAATTAAACCATATCCAATTAAAACGGATGGAATAATTAATGCTTCATATTTAAATTTAATATTTTTTCGAACTTGTATAGTATCATTTTTCAAATTCTGACTAAAGACATTTAAAGTTCCTAATAAAAGAACGATAGCTATTTTAATTAATTTCATATGGTATCTTTAAATAACACAGGAGTTTAACTTAATAAATAAGATTACTTTAAAAGTTTTACAACATCTTTTGCAAAGTAGCTTGCAATAACATCTGCTCCAGCTCTTTTAATCGCAGTGATTTGTTCCATCATTACAGCATCATGGTCTAACCAACCTCTTTCAGCAGCTGCTTTAATCATGGAATATTCTCCAGAAACTTGGTATACTGCAACAGGAACATCTACAATATTTTTAATGTCTCTAACTATATCTAGATAAGCTATTCCTGGTTTTACCATAACAATATCAGCACCTTCTTCAATGTCCATTTCGGTTTCTTTAATGGCTTCCGTTCTATTATGATAATCCATTTGATACGTTTTTTTATCTTTTGGAACATCAATTAAATCTACAGGAGCAGAATCTAATGCATCGCGAAAAGGTCCGTAAAAAGCAGAAGCATATTTTGCAGAATAACTCATAATTCCAGTATTAATAAAACCCGAACTTTCTAATGTTTCGCGCATTTCTAAAATACGACCATCCATCATATCACTTGGCGCAACAAAATCAGCTCCAGCTTGTGCATGCGACAATGCCATTTCAGCTAATATTGAAGAAGTAATATCATTAGCCACTTGTCCGTTTTCAATAACACCATCGTGACCAAAAGAAGAATAAGGGTCTAAAGCTACGTCTGTCATTACAATCATCTCTGGAACAGCGTTTTTAATCACTTTTACAGCACGTTGCATTAATCCGTTAGGGTTTAGCGCTTCCGTTCCTTTATTGTCTTTTAAATTATCGGGTACTTTTACAAATACTAAAACCGATTTTAGTCCCATTGCCCAAAGTTCTTTAACTTCTTTTTCTAATAAGTCTAAGCTGTAGCGAAAGTAATTTGGCATAGAAGCAATTTCTTCTTTAATTCCTTTTCCTTCTACTACGAATAATGGAACTAAAAAATCATTTGGAGTTATAATAGTTTCACGAACTAATGAACGAATACTTTCGTTAGTTCTTAATCTTCTATTTCTTCTTAATGGGAACATATTTTTAGCTTTATGTTGTTGTTTTAAATCCAATCAACTGGTGATTCTAATACTTTAATTAACTTTTCTTCTTCGCTTCCTTTCTCTGCGTGATGATCGTACACCCATTGCACATGTGGTGGTAAACTCATCAATATACTTTCAATTCTTCCGTTGGTTTTTAAACCAAATAAAGTTCCTTTATCGTGAACCAAATTAAATTCTACATAACGACCACGACGAATTTCTTGCCACGTTTTTTGTTCTGGAGTAAAAGGTAATTCTTTTCGTTTTTCAACTATTGGAACATACGCCTCTAGAAAACTATTTCCAACTTCTGTAACAAAGCTGAACCAATCTTCCATTTTCATTTCAGGAGTTTCTTTGCAATAGTCAAAAAATAAACCACCTAATCCACGTGCTTCATTTCGGTGCGCATTCCAAAAATAGTCATCACATTGCTTTTTATATTTTGGATAAAATTCAGCATTATGTTTGTCGCAAGTAGTTTTACAGGTTTTATGAAAATGTTTTGCATCTTCTTCAAACAAATAATAAGGTGTTAAATCTTGTCCGCCACCAAACCAACTATTGATTATATTTCCATTTTCGTCATACATTTCAAAATAACGCCAATTTGCATGCACAGTTGGAACCATTGGGCTTTTAGGATGAATCACTAAACTTAATCCGCAAGCAAAAAAATCAGCTTCACCTACATTAAAAAGTTTCTGCATAGAATCGGGTAACTTTCCATGAACGGCAGAAATATTTACACCACCTTTTTCAAAAACATTTCCGTTTTCAATTACACGCGTTCTTCCTCCACCACCTTCAGGTCTTTTCCATAAATCTTCTTTAAAGAAACCTTTTCCGTCAATTTCCTCTAAACCTTTACAGATTTGATCTTGTAAGTTTTGTATGTATGCGTAAAATTTATTTTTCATTTTCAAGTTCATATAATTCCATATCTAATGGAGTTTCATTAACTGGTGTAAATTCATTTAGCAATGTTTTTTTCCATGAAAAGCCACAATTTTCGGCAACTTTACAACTTCCAATATTAGTTTTATGCGCAATGATTTGAAGCGTTTTTAATTGTAACTCATTAAAAGCAAACTGTATCATTTTGTTTACTGCCTTAGAAGTATGACCTTTCCCTTCGTAGTTAGAACCAATACAATAAGCAAACTCACCCATTTTTTTGGCCCAATCAATTTTTTTTAGAATCATCAGTCCTATTATAATAGACTTTTCATTGCGAATGGCAAAAGTAAAGTTAGATCGTTCCTCAATTTCTTTATTTTTAGTTACAATATATTCAGTTGTTTTTTCTAGTGTAGAATTACTAGATAATGTAACGGGAAAATATTTTTTTAACCTTTCTTTATTATCAATAATAAACTGATGTAACTGACTTACATCGTTTGTGTTTAATGGGTTAATAATAAAGTCTTGAATTAGCATTTTATATTTTTTTACTTAAATATTCATACACAAAACTAACAGCGTCTTTTTCGGATTTAAAAAACTCTAGATTTGTTCTATTTCCTCTTTCAATATAATACCAAATATAGGTTCCGCTTAATTCTTCTAAACCTTCACCTTCATCTGTAACATACCTGTGATTTGGAGTAAAAGTATTATTAATTACTTTCTCTATCATCCAATTTTCAAGTTCTGCAATAGTTTCCATTACTTTCTAAAATCTGAATACTGTTTACTTTCTCTGATACTCTTTAACAGCTTCTACAAATGCTTTTGCATGGTCTACAGGAATGTTTGGCAAAATTCCATGTCCAAGGTTAACGATATAATTATCTGGTCCAAATTCGTCAATCATTTCGTGTACCATTTTCTTAATTACTGGAATTGGAGATAATAAACGAGAAGGATCAAAGTTTCCTTGTAATGTTTTCTTTCCGCCAGTTAAATAACGCGCATTTCTTGGAGAACATGTCCAGTCTACTCCAATTGCTGATGCTTTCGATTTTGCCATATCATCTAAAGCAAACCAACATCCTTTTCCAAAAACAATAACCTTTGTCTCGTCTGCTAAAGCTTCAACAATTTGATTGATATAGTTCCATGAGAATTCAGTATAATCTGTTGGAGATAACATTCCTCCCCAAGAATCAAAAATTTGAACCGCATTTACACCATGTCTTACTTTTTCTTTTAAATATAAAATTGTAGTATCTGTAATTTTCTGCAATAAATTATGAGCAGCAACCGGATTTGAGAAACAAAAACCTTTGGCTTTGTCAAAACTTTTTGAACCTTTCCCTTCAACAGCATAACAAAAAATTGTCCAAGGAGAACCTGCGAATCCAATTAAGGGTACTTCGTTATTTAATTTTTCTCTGGTCATGTCAATTGCATCCATTACATAACCTAAAGTATCATTAATATCTGGAATGAAAACCTTGTCAACATCTGCAGCCGAACGGATAGGATTTGGTAAAACTGGTCCGATTCCATCTTCTAACTCTACATCAATTCCCATTGCTTGCGGAATTACTAAAATATCTGAAAATAAAATAGCCGCATCTGGTTTTACAATTCGAATAGGTTGTACTGTAATTTCAGAAGCTAATTCTGGTGTTTTACAACGTGTGAAAAAATCATATTTCTCTTTGATTGCCATGAACTCTGGTAAATATCTTCCGGCTTGACGCATCATCCAAACAGGCGGACGTTCTACATATTCATTATTTAGGGCTCTTAAAAATAAGTCGTTCTTAATCATGGTATTGTATATAATGTTCTATTACTTCGTTGATTACATTCTCAACAGTTGGTTTTTCTGCAATTATTATTTTATGTATGTTCTTAGCTTCTAAAGCTTCTGATGTAGATTCTCCAATGCAAAAACAGACTTCATCTTTTATGTTGTTTAATTTTAGATAGCTTTCTACAGCTGAAGGACTAAAAAACAATATTCCATCGTTTTTTGACGTTATTTCTTTTGACGTTAAATTAGTTTCATACACTTCAATTTCATTGAACGTTATTTCATTTTCTTGAAGTTTATTAGGAAGGATGTCTCTGCGTAAATTTCCGGTGAAGAACGTATAGGATTCTTTCGAATATATCAAAGAAATTATTTCTCCTAAATCTGCTGCATAACCTGTAAAAGCAACAACATTAAACCCTTTTTCTGTTAATAATTCTTTTGTTTTTAAACCAACACAAAAAACAGCTTTGCTTTTTAGACTTTCCCAATTTGGATTTTGTAAAAGACTTAATACAGCATTTTGACTTGTGAAAATTAGATTTTCGTTAATGTTTACTAATTTGAACTCTTTGTTTTTAGTTTCAATAAAATTTTCCTCAACCAATGAAATGGAATGGTCAAGCAGTTTTTGTTTGTTGTTCTCTGAAAGTTTTTTTGTAGATAAAATAGAACTCATTAATTACTGTTTTTATTCGTAATATCATATTCTTCTTGACCTAAGCAATATTTTTCAATGTCTTTGTTATTTCCGTAAACTACAAGAATGTCTCCTTCTTCAATAATTGTTTCAGGAGAAGGTCTTCCAATAGACTCTTTTACAAGACTCTTTTTTCCTATCAAATTTCTTTTTTCTTTTTTACGAATAATAGTAACAAGAGTTAAATGGTATTTATCTATTGAATCTAGTTCTTCTAAAGATTTTCCAAAGAATTCATTTCTTGCTTTTACTTCAGAAATAGTAAAATTATCGTCTAATTGATAGTTTTCTAAAGTTGATTTAAAGTTGATTTGCTTAGTTAATCTATCTGCGCTCTCCTGTTCTGGGTGAATAATGCTGTGAATGCCCATTGCTTCAAGAACTGTATCGTGGATAGGGGACAATGCTCTACTTATTATTTTTACATCCGACAATTTCTTAATTATGGCTGTTGTTATAATTGCAGCTCCTTCACTTTCTCCAATAGCTACAACAACTTTGTCTGCATCTTTTAAAGGTACAGCATCATATGCTAACTCATTTGTAGAATCCATACAAATTGCATGAGAAATTTTATCTTTTACAAGATTCACTTTGTCCATTTGTTTGTCAATTCCTATAACTTCATTGCCTGTTTCTGTTAAACTTAGCGATAAAGACATTCCGAAGTTTCCTAATCCAAAAACTATAATTTTCATAATATTAACTTTAGTTAATTAATATATTTTCTTTTGGGTATTCATAAAATTGATGGTTCATTTGACGTAATAAACCAATCATTAAATTGAGCATTCCTATTCTTCCTATAAACATAGTTGCAATAATAACATACTTACTAGGTTCTGATAATGTTGGTGTAAAATTTAAACTTAATCCGACAGTACTAAAAGCCGAAAAACACTCAAAAGCTACTGTTAATAAAGGTGTTCCTACTGGTTCTAGAATTAATAAAGCCATGATTGAAACCCCTATTGCTATTAAAGAAATACACAAAATCGCAAAAGCTCTTGTAGTAGATTCACTTGAAATCCTTCTTCCTCTAAATTGTATTCTGTTTTTGCCTTTTGCGACTGCAAAGATATTTAAAGTTGCTAATGCAAAGGTACTTGTTTTTATACCACCACCTGTTGATGCCGGTGAAGCACCAATCCACATTAAAAATATTATAAATAATAAAGAAGGTACGGTCATTTTTGAAAAATCAACTGTATTGAATCCAGCGGTTCTTGGAGTTACAGAATTAAAAGCAGCATTCGTTATTTTTCCAAATACAGTTTCATGTTCAAGCATTGTATTGTTGTATTCTGAAATGAATAAAAATATCCACCCAGTAAACAATAATATTATGGTAGTATAAATTACGATTTTTGTATTTAAAGTAATGATAGGAACTTGTTTGTGAATTATTTTTTTGTCAAATAGCTCAATAACATATGTTTTTAAATATTGATAGAAGTTAAATACAATATTGTGGCCTAAGCCGCCAAAAATAATTAAAATCATTATTATCCATTGAAAGTAATAATGAAAGCGTATGCTTGTATCGTATAATCCATTTGAAAATATAGAAAAACCGGCGTTACAAAATGCCGAAATGGAATGAAAAATAGAAAAGAAAAACTTATTGTCTATACCTTGATTGTCTAATATAGATGAGTATATAAAAACAGCGCCAACAATTTCAACTCCTATAGTAAAAATAACAACATTAAGTGCTGCTCTAAATACATCTTTTAATCCTTCTTGAGCAATAAAATCTTTGGTATTTAATCCTTCTTTAAATGTTGATCCTCCTCTAAAGAAGAACGCAAAGAATGAAGTAAAAGTTAGAATTCCTATTCCGCCTAATTGAATTAAAACGAGTATTATTGACTGTCCTATTATTGTAAAATCTTTTGCGGTGTCAACTACAGCAAGTCCTGTAACGCAAACTGCACTTGTTGCTGTAAATATTGCATTTGTAAAAGAAATTCCATTTGTAGTTGCACTAGGCATCATTAAAAGAAATGCTCCTGAAAGTGCTAAAATCATAAAACTTCCAACAAAAACTATAGCAGGATTGAAATAGATGTCATAAATATGACGTACTAAAATCATTAATCTTAATAAAAAATAGATGATAAGTCCACCTTCTAAAATCGGTTTTATTTTCTGAAGAATATAATTCCAGCTAAAGTCATTATTTAAAAATGCTATGATTGTTGAAATAACAAACATAACTGTTAAGATGATAAAATTTACTAGGGCAACTTTTTTATTACTTTCATATTTATAAGTAAAAAATTTAAAAGCATTAAAAGCTAAAAGTAATATTGAAAGTACTATTAATCCTATGACGTGAGGTGAATTGTAGTTTTCTTCAAAATCATATCCAAAATCAAATACGATAAATAATAAGACAATGATGTCGAAAAATCGATATAAGTAATTAAGTAAGGATTCTTTTTCCATTTTGAAGCGCTTATTTCACTTTTAATTCTTTGCGAAGATCTTCCATTAAGGATTTTCCGCCGTTTTGTAATATTTCATTTGCACAATTATGCCCAAAATCAATATAAGAATCAAAATTACAACTTTTTTTAATGGTAAACTTTTGTTTTCCGTCTAAAGAAAATAAAACGCCTTCAAAGTTTATTTGTTTTTTATTTATTGTTGCTAAGGCGCCAATTGGGGCTGTACAGCCCCCTTCTAATGTGCGAAGAAATTGTCTTTCAATATAAGTACAAATTTCAGTCTCTTTGTGATTTAAATTAGAAAGTGCGTTTTGTGTAAAAGAATCATTTTCCATAGCTACTACAAGCATTGCCCCTTGTGCTGGTGCTGGAATCATCCAATTTAAATCAATGTACTCACTTGGTTTTAAGTTTATTCGCTCTAACCCAGCAGCTGCAAAAATAGCTCCGTTCCATTTGTTGTCTTTTAATTTTTGCATTCTTGTATTTACGTTTCCGCGTAAATCTTCAACTTTGTGAGATGGATATTTATTTAACCATTGTGCTTTTCTTCTTAAACTCCCAGAAGCAATAATTCCTTGTGAATTTAAAAAGTCAAGGTTTCCTTTGTGAACTAAAATGTCTAGAGAATTTGCTCTTTCTAATACGGCCGCTTGAACTATTCCTTTTGGTAAAGCTGTTGGAACATCTTTCATAGAATGAACAGCAATATCTACTTCACCTTTCAGCATGGCAACATCAAGTGTTTTTGTAAATATTCCGGTAATTCCTAATTCGTATAATGGTTTGTCTAAGATTAAATCTCCAGTAGATTTTACAGCAATTATTTCAGTTAAAAAACCTAAATCATTTAACTTTTTTTGAACAGTGTGAGCTTGCCATAGTGCTAATTCACTATCTCTTGTTCCAATGCGTATTGTTTTTTTCAAAAGAAGTAATTTAATTGTTTAATTGAAAAACTTTTTCAATCCATTCAATACTCTCGTCTACCATGGTGTCGTCATTTTTTAAATGATTCGCAAAATGAGTAGTTATTTTTTGAATGATTCTGTTGCTAATAATTTCAGCTTGTTCTTCATTAAAATTATCTATTTTTTTTCTCTGATAATTTAATTCTGCTTGTTTAATAGTAGATAATTTTTCCTTTAATGAATGAATGGTTGGCGCGAACTTTCTTGTTTTTGACCAACTTAGAAATTCAGTGATAAGATCTTCAATTATTTGTTCTGCTGCCGGAATATGTTCTTTTCTTTTTTCAATTGTTTCGTCTGTAACTTGAGATAAATCATCTAAATGAACTAACGTAACATCTTTGTTGATTTTTACGTCTTCATTTACGTTTTTAGGAATAGATAAATCTAAAATTAATAAAGGTTTTTTAAGCTTTAATATTTCAGAATCAACTGTTGGATTTTGAGCTCCAGTTGCTACTACTAAAACATCTGCTTTTTGAATTTCTATTTGTAAATCAGCATAGTCTTTTACAATCAAATTAAATTTTCCTGCTATTTTTTCAGCTTTTTCTTTTGTTCTGTTAATAAGAACTATGTGTTCGTTTTTAGTATGCTTTACTAGGTTTTCACAGGTGTTTCTTCCAATTTTTCCTGTTCCAAATAGTAAAATATTTTTATTCCCAATTTCAGGAATATTATTCATTATATATTGAACAGAAGCAAATGATACAGAAGTTGCTCCAGAACTTATTTCTGTTTCATTTTTTACTTTTTTACTAGCTTGAATTACAGCATTAATTATTCTCTCTAAATAAGAGTTAGTTAACCCCATTTTTTTACTTTCAACAAATCCTTGTTTAATTTGAGAAATGATTTCAAAATCACCTAAAATTTGACTATCCAATCCGGTTCCAACTCTAAAAAGATGGTTTAAAGCTTCTTTGTTTTTGTGTACATAAGCTACTTTTTGAAAATCTTCAACAGTTCCTTGGCTATTTTCACAAAGTAATTTTATCAATTGAAAAGGATGTTGGGCAAACCCATATATTTCAGTTCTATTACATGTTGAGGTAACTAATAAACTTTCAATTCCTTCTTCTTTCGCTTGGTTTAATAAATTTATTTTAGCATTTTCGTCTAAACTAAATTTTCCACGCATTTCGGCATCAGCTTTTTTATAACTTAAGCCTACTGCGTAGAACGTTGAGTATTTTCCTAAAGTATTTGTATCCATAGTTTGGTCCTTAAATAAAAGGAATACAAATTTACTTTTATCCATTTTATAAAAACAACGCTTAAAGTGCTTTTTTTAACGATAGATGTTTTTTTTGATAAAAAGAATTGTTTAATTTAAAAAACCACTATTTTTGTACTATAATCAACACTTTAAACTTGTTTTATTTAGAGCTGTTCTAAATAAGTCATTTTAAAAAGAAGAATTAAATTAAATCAAAAACAACGCTATGAGTTCAGTAGAAGAAATTAAAGTTGAACAAGATTTTATTTTGATTCGTTTTCAAAACGATTCAAATGAGGTGCAACATGTTGAAAAACAGGTTAAAACAGGGTTAATTCAATTTCACTTTAATGTTAAAGGAAGCGCTAGGTTTAACTTTAATAATGGAACTTATAAGTTAGATTTAAATGCGGAGAAATCTTTATTACTTTATAATCCTCAAAAAGAGCTGCCATTACATTTAGAAATTGATCCTAACTCTTGGATTATTTCAGTATTAGTTTCAATTAAAAAGTTTCATACTTTGTTTTCTAATGAAGCTGAGCACATTCCCTTTCTTAGTGAAGAGAATCTAGATAAAAAGTATTATGGTGAAGAAGATATCAGTCCTTCAATGGCAATTGTATTAAACCAAATATTTCATTATAATCAGAATTCTTCGATTAAAAATTTATACTTAAAAGGAAAAGGTTATGAATTGTTAAGTTTGTATTTTAACAGAAATGAAGATCCAAACGCTGAACAATGTCCGTTTTTAATTGACGAAGAAAATGTATTGAAAATTAAGAAAGCCAAGGAAATTGTAATTGCAAATATGGCTGAACCGCCAGGACTTCAAGAATTAGCAGATCAAGTAGGTTTGAATTTAAAGAAACTTAAAACAGGCTTCAAACAAATTTATGGAGATAGCGTTTATAGTTTTCTGTTTGATTATAAAATGGAATCGGCAAGAAAACTATTAGAAAGTGGTTCTTATAATGTTAATGAAGTTGGTTTGCAAATTGGTTACAGTACTTCAAGTCATTTTATAGCTGCTTTTAAGAAAAAGTATGGAATTACGCCTAAAAAGTATTTAATGAATTTAAATCTTAATGTTTAATCATTGATTTAAATGATATACCAATAGATAAAAAAAAGAATAATAGTAAATAATTAAGAGCAAGACTTTTTACTTTTATAGAGCGAAAAAGAAATGTTTAAATTACAATATAAAAAATGAAAAAAGGAGTATTATTAGTGAATTTAGGATCGCCAGAAAGTCCAACACCAAAAGATGTAAAGCCATATTTAGATGAATTTTTAATGGATAAATACGTAATCGACGTTCCGTTTTTATTAAGAGCTTTATTAGTAAGAGGAATTATTTTACAAACAAGACCTAAGAAATCAGCAGCAGCTTATGCAAAAATTTGGTGGGATGAAGGTTCTCCTTTAATCGTTTTGTCAAAAAGATTACAAGCTAAGATTCAAAAACAAGTTAGTGTTCCTGTTGAACTAGCAATGCGTTATGGAAGTCCTAGTATTGAAAGTGGTTTGCAAAAACTAAACGATCAAGGAATTACTGAGGTTTTGTTATTCCCTTTGTATCCTCAACACGCTATGGCTTCAACAGAAACTATTTTAGTGTTAGCGGAAAAATTACGTAAAGAAAAGTTTTCTCATATGAGTTTTACGATAATTCCTGCTTTTTACAACCAAAAAGATTATATCCGAGATTTATCAAATTCAATAAAAAGACACTTAGAAGGATTTGAATACGATCATTTATTGTTTTCGTATCACGGAATTCCAGAGCGTCACATTCGTAAAACAGATATCACAAAAAGCCACTGTAAAATTGACGGAAGTTGTTGTAATACGCCTTCACCAGCACACGAATTTTGTTACCGTCATCAATGTTATGAAACTACAAAACAAGTGGTTGAATTTTTAGGTATTGAAGAAGGAAAATACAGCCAAACCTTTCAATCGCGTTTAGCAGGAGACAAATGGCTAACACCTTATACTGATGTTGAAATTAACAAAATGCCAGAAAAAGGAATTAAAAAACTCGCGGTTGTAACTCCAGCTTTCGTTTCAGATTGTTTAGAAACTTTAGAGGAAATTGCAATGGAAGCAAATCATCAATTTAAAGAACATGGTGGTGAAGAATTTTTAGCAATTCCATGTTTAAATGATGATGATGATTGGGCACAGACTTTAAGTCGTTGGGTTGATCAATGGGCATTTCAAAATAAAGAAGAAACAGTATAATGGCTGTTTCATCAACAGAATTAGGGTCGTTAGACATTAAACAATTACTTATTAAGCAATCGGTTCCTGCTGCTATAGGTATATTGTTTATGTCGGTGAATATTTTAATTGACACTATTTTTGTTGGACAATGGATAGGTTCTTTAGCAATTGCAGCTGTATCTGTTGTATTGCCTATTACGTTCTTAATTTCGTCTTTAGGAATGGCATTAGGAATTGGTGGAAGCTCTATAATTTCAAGAGCTTTAGGAGCTAATAATAGAGAAAAAGCTTTAAAAACATTTGGCAATCAAATTATGATGACGCTTAATTTAGCTGTCATTGCAGTAGTTATAGGTTCTTTTTATTCAGAAGAGGTCTTATTGCTTTTTGGTGCTAATGGTGAAATTATGAAGCCTGCAAAGGAGTTTTTTATGCCTGTTTTATATGGAGTTCCTTTTTTAGCGCTTTGTATGATGGGTAATACTGTAATTAGAGCAGAAGGAAAACCTAAATTTGCTATGATTGCCATGATAATTCCAGCTTTTAGTAATATAATTTTAGATATTATATTTATTAAATTTATGGATTTAGGTATGTTTGGAGCTGCCTTGGCTACTTCTATTTCGTATTTTATGTGTTTTGCATTTATTTTGTGGTTTTTCATTTTTAAAAGTGAATTACGGTTACAATTAAAACACTATTTTATTGATTTAAAGATAGTTTCGGAAATTGGCTCGTTAGGGTTTGTAACTTTTGCGAGACAAGGAGTTGTGGCGATTTTGTCAATAATTTTAAACCATACTTTATTTATTCATGGAGGTGAACATTCTGTAGCGGTTTATGGCATTATTAGCAGAATGTTAATGTTCGCTTTATTTCCAATATTAGGAGTAACTCAAGGGTTTTTACCAATTGCTGGATACAATTATGGTGCTAAAAATTTTGTAAGAGTTAGTGAATCTATATCAACTTCAATTAAATGGGCGGCTGGATTAGCAACTGTAATTTTTATCATAATATTAATTTTCGCTAAGCCAATAGTTTCAGTCTTTTCAACCGATTTAGATATTATTAAAGAAACGCCTAATGCATTGCGTATTGTTTTTGGGGCCTCTCCAATTATTGCAATTCAATTAATAGGTGCTGCTTATTTTCAAGCCGCTGGTAAGGCGGTTCCTGCTCTCTTGTTAACTTTGACTAAACAAGGTTTTTTCTTAATTCCTTTAATTTTAATTTTACCAAATTATTATGGTATTTTTGGAGTTTGGGTTTCTTTTCCTATTGCAGATGTATTGGCAACCTTAGTAACAGGTTACTATTTGAAGAGAGAAATGAACCGTAAATTAACACACGCACAAGATGGAATATAACTATATAAAAGCATTGCATTTAATATTTGTAGTTACTTGGTTTGCAGGATTATTTTATATTGTTCGATTGTTTGTATATCATGCAGAAGCAAAACTAAAACCCCAACCTGAGCAAGATATTTTAATTAAACAGTATCAATTGATGCAGTATAGGCTTTGGTATATTATAACATGGCCAAGTGCTGTTTTAGCTAGTATTTTTGCTTTTTATTTACTTTATCTTAATCCGTTTTGGCTTGAACAATCATGGATGCATGTTAAATTAGCTTTTGTTTTGTTGTTATACATTTACCATTTAAAATGCCACCAAATTTTTAAGCAATTACAAAAAAATGAAGTGAAATACAGTTCTAATTTTTTTAGGATTTGGAATGAAGGAGCTACAATAATTTTGTTTGCAATAGTTTTTTTAGTCATTTTAAAAAATGCAATTAATTGGATTTTTGGAGTAATAGGCATTTTTGTTTTTTCAATTTTAATTATGTTAGGATTTAAGTTGTACAAAAGAATAAGAGAGAAAAACAATGATTAAAATCTTTAATATAAGGCAGATTTCATTAAGAGTAAGGATATTTTTATCTATGATACTTTTAACTTTAATTGCTTCAATCTTAATTGCTTCAGTTTCTATTTATCAATTTAGGAATGAAGCTAGAGAATATCATCAAGAACGATTAGAGCGAAAAGAAAATGCAATTGTTGAACATATTTATTACATACTTCAAACGACCACTTACCCTCTAACAACAGAAAATGTTCCGTTAATTTTTAAAGAACGTATTCATGAATTATCAAACATTCACAGTTTAGAAATTAACATGCATGATTTAGAAGGGAATAGTTTAATTTCTTCTAAAGCTTTATTTGAGTTAGATACCGTAAAACCTAGAATAAAAGAGTCTACTTTAAAAATATTAAGATCAACTATTGAAAAAAGGTATGTTGATTTTGATGTAGTTAATGGAGTTCAATATAGATCTTCCTATAGTTATATAAAAGACAATAAATTTAAACCTCTTTTTATTTTAAACTTACCTTATGAAGAAGATACCGATTTTTATAAGAATGAACTAAGCAATTTTTTAATTCGTTTTGGGCAAGTATACTCTTTAATGTTCATCATTGCAATTGTACTTTCTTATTTCCTTTCAAGTTATATTACAAAGTCGTTAAAAATTATAACAGATAAGATCCAAGAAACAAATTTAAATCATCAAAATAAGAAAATTGAGTTGGAAGACGGAAGTCAGGAAATTAACTTACTGGTCGAGTCTTATAACAACATGGTTGATAAACTAGAAGAAAGCGCTATTAAACTTGCGCAAAGCGAACGTGAGCAGGCTTGGAGAGAAATGGCAAAACAAGTTGCTCATGAAATTAAGAATCCGCTTACGCCGATGCGTTTAACAGTTCAAAATTTCCAAAGGCGATTTGATGAAAACGACCCTAATGTAAAATCAAAACTTGACGATTATTCTAAAACATTAATTCAACAAATAGATACAATGAGCGCTGTAGCAAATGCATTTTCAAACTTTGCAACAATGCCTGCTCAACAAAATGAGACACTTAATGTGGTTAAAATTGTACAATTATCATTAGAAATATTTAATGAAAATTATATTCAGTTTTCAAGCTTAGAAAAAGAAATTATAGCACGATTTGATAGAACTCAACTTATAAGAGTCATTACAAATCTTGTGAAAAATGCCATTCAATCAATTCCAGATGAACAAGAAAACAAATCTGTTTTTGTAACTGTTTTTCAAGAAAACAATAATGTCATTATTTCTGTTAAAGATAATGGTATAGGTGTTTCTGAGGATAATAAAAGTAGAATTTTTGAACCAAAATTCACTACCAAATCCAGCGGAATGGGATTAGGTCTAGCAATTATAAAAAACATTATTGAAAATTATAATGGAACTATAACATTTAATAGCAAACTAGGAGAAGGCACAGAATTTATAGTGTCGTTTCCAATTACAAAATAAAATACAACTACAAAAATCAATATCAATTTCAAGATTAAAACTATGGAAAACATTTTAATAGATAAACAAGACAACGTTGCGGTTATTACAATTAATCGCCCAACGAAACTAAACGCTTTAAATAAAGCTACGATTCAAGAATTGCACGATGCTTTTAAAGCATTAAATGAAGATAAAGAAGTTAAAGCAATTGTAATTACAGGTAGTGGTGAAAAAGCATTTGTAGCTGGAGCCGATATTTCTGAGTTTGCTAATTTTTCAGTAGAAAATGGAGGTAAATTAGCAGCAGAAGGACAGGCTTTGTTGTTTGATTATGTGCAAAATTTAAGCACACCAGTTATTGCAGCAATAAATGGTTTTGCATTAGGTGGTGGATTAGAATTAGCAATGGCTTGTCATTTTAGAACAGCATCTGATAATGCTAAAATGGGTTTGCCAGAAGTTACGCTTGGCGTCATTCCTGGTTATGGAGGAACACAACGTTTGGCTCAATTAGTTGGTAAAGGTAGAGCAATGGAAATGATTATGACAGCAGGAATGGTTGATGCAAATACGGCATTAAATTATGGATTGGTAAATCATGTAGTTGCTCAAGAAGAATTGTTAGATTTTACGAAAGGAATTGCAACTAAAATAACAAGAAACTCTACTGTGGCAATTGGCAAAGCTATTGAAGCTGTAAATGCTAATTATGTTGATGGAGTAGATGGATTTAAAGTTGAAATTAAAAATTTCGGGGCTTGTTTTGGAACAGAAGATTTTAAAGAAGGAACAACAGCCTTTTTGGAAAAAAGAAAACCGGTTTTTCCTGGGAATTAATAATAAATTTTATGAAAACATTTTTTAAATTAAGCATAATTGTATGCTTATTACTTACAGGTTTGCAAGTTTCTTCTCAAGAAAGTCTTAAAGTAACTAAGAGCGCTATTTTTAAAGATAAAAATACAAACTCGGAATTAGTTTTTTCTGAGAATGATGAGAACGGAGGAATAGTTTTATTGAGAAGATTATACAGTGCTTTAGGAAGAAAATCAAGAGGATATGTACTAGAATATTATAATAAAGAACTAAAATTAGTACATCAAAAAGATTTTGAAGACAATGATAATGTTTTCAAAGAAATGTTTCTTAAAGATGGTATGATTAATATTATAGAGTGTGTTGTAAATAGAAAAGAAAAAACGATAGACTATAATTCGGTTAAAGTAAGTCTAAATGATTTTAAATCTACAACAGAAAATATATTTTCAATAGGTAGGGATAAAGTAAAAACCCCTTTTGTTGGAGCCATTGGTTTTTTTGTTTTTTCGAATTTTTCAAAAATTGATCATGACCCATCAGGTGAGGTTCAACTTTCTGCAAATAAAGAATTTATTGTATTTAATTTTGATTTAAAAAATGACGACAAAGAAACTCACAAAGTTTTTGTTTATAATTCTAATTTGAATTTAGTTTACGAAAGAGAGTTTTCACAAGATATTAAAGATAAATATTTTGTTTACAATTCTTTTACTGTTGATGACAAAGATGGTTCTGTCTTTTTTTTAGGGAAATCGTATAAAAATGAATCTTTAAGAGAAAAAAAAGATGGAGAAATAAACTATTTTTATAAGTTATATAAAATTAATTCGAATGATATAAAATCGGTTACATTTGGCACAGAAGATTCCTATGTAGGCTCTTTAGAAATTTTAGCAAGTGAAAAAGGTGTTTTTTGTGTCGGTGCTTATTCAGAAAAAGATTCTGATGATTATAGAGGGATAGTTTACTATAAGTTAAACCCCGAGACAATTCAGGTCGAAAAATCAAAATTCAATCCTTTTACAGAACAGTTTATGATTGATAAATATGGAGAAAAAAAAGGGAAAAGAAAGTCAGATAAGAAAAAAGAACTACCGTTTATGACTTACAAAGGTTTTTTTATTACTGATAATAATGAGATTTACTTTAGTGCTGAAGAACAGTATATAACTTCTCATACTTATTCAACACCAAATGGAGGTATGACTACTTCTACTGTTTATCATTTTAATGATATTTACTCTTGCAAAATGGATTTTGAAGGTAATTTGATTTGGATGAGAACAATTAATAAAGGCCAAGGAACTTCTGGTATTATTGATTATTTGTCATTTTCTTCAATCGTAAATGATGGAAAAATGTACTTGTTTTTAAATGGTGATGATGATATTAAAAAGTTAAAAGATAATAGAATATCATTTAAACAAGCCAAAATTAAAAAGATGAATTTGTATGTTATTGAGGTTGATAAAAATGGAGATTTTACTTATAAAATACTAATTTCTGATAAAGATTCAAAAGTTACATTTAAGCCAAGAGATGCGGTTTACAATCCAAATACTAATTCAATTTTAATTGAAGGAAATAAAGGAAGAGACAAACAAATTGCAAAAATTCAGTTTTAAAAGTTGCATTATAATAAATAAAAAAGAGGAACAATTTTGTTCCTCTTTTTTATTTTTCACCTTCCCATTCTGCATAAAATTGAGATAAGAAGTTCTCCATATAGAGATGGCGTTCTTCTGCTATTTTTTTACCGCTTTCAGTATTCATTTTGTCTTTTAGTAGTAGCAATTTTTCATAAAAATGATTAATTGTTGGGGCTTCACTATTTTTATATTCTTCTTTGCTCATGTTAAACTTAGGAGCAATATTTGGATTGTAAATAGATCTGTTTTTAAATCCACCATAGTTAAATGTTCTGGCTATTCCTATTGCGCCAAGAGCATCAAGTCTATCAGCATCTTGAACAATGTCTAATTCTTTTGAACTAAATTTCTTTTCGAAATTGCCGCCTTTAAACGAAATGTTTTCAATAATCTTAATTACATGAGAAATGATTTCTTCAGAAACATTTTCTTTTTTTAAAAATTCGTGTGCTATTTTTGGTCCAATAGTTTCATCTCCATTATGAAACTTACTATCGGCAATATCATGAAGTAATGCGCCAAGTTTAACAATTTCTAGATTGCATTGTTCATTTTTTGCAATTAAAATGGAATTTCTATAAACACGTTCTATGTGAAACCAATCGTGTCCTCCTTCAGCATTTTTGAGTTGTTCTTTTACAAAAAGTATGGTTTTATCAATTATTGTATGCATAAGTTTATTTCAAAAAAAAATGTGGTTCTTTTAAAAAACCACATTTAGTATAATATTTCTGATTATAGTTTGGCTGGTTCAACCCATTTAAAAACATGTCCTTGTTCTGGGGTAATTAATCGCTCTGAAATTCTCGCCATACGTGCAGGAAGTTTCATTAAATAATCTCTTGCTTTTTCAGCTTCATCTGTTAAATTTCCAATTTTATCAATTTCCCATTTATCAGATAACTTTTGCATAATATCTACATAATCCATTGCAGTGTATACACCAATACGTTGTGCTGAGTTTGAAAATTCTTCAAAAGCACTTCCCATTTTTTGACCCGATTCACGTATTAATTGTGCAGGCATGTTGATTTTGTTTTTCATCATGTATTGAAACGACAACATCATTTCGCTTGGGTCAATTTCAAATATTTTTTTGACAAAATGACTGTAAGCATGATGATGACGCATTTCATCTCCAGCAATTAAACGGCACATTTTAGATAACTTGTTATCACCATATTTCTTAGCCATTTGTGCCACACGGTTATGCGAAACATAAGTTGCTAATTCTTGAAAACTTGTAAATACAAAGTTTTTATATGGATCACGACCTGTTCCTGGATCAAATCCGTCATTTATAAGATGTTGAGTTGTAATTTCAACCTCTCTCATGTTTACCCTTCCCGAAAGGTATAAGTATTTGTTTAACACATCTCCATGACGATTTTCTTCACCCGTCCATTGGCGTAGCCATTTTGCCCAGCCGTTATCCCCGCCTTCACCTTTTTGTTTTACACCTTCAACATCCATTAACCATGTTTCATAGGTTGGTAAAGCTTCTTCAGTGATTGTGTCACCTACTAGGGTTACCCAGAAATCATAAGGTAAATCTTTTGCAATCTCTCTTAATTCTTTTACTTCTTCAAGAAAATTTTCACTTTCTGAATTAGGAAGCAAATCGGTTGGTTGCCAAATTTTTTCTACAGGAATTAAATATTCCTCAACGAAGCTGTCAATTTTCTTTTCAAGAAATTGCATTACTTCTAAACGTACGTTTTGTATTGACATTATTTTATTTTTATATGTTCTTTAATAATATTTTCTGTCTTTTCAAAAATTTCATCAAAGCTACATTCAGAAATTTTTAAAGGGTCGTGAATTTTAAATGAAATTTTACTTCCTAATCCCATTGGGAATTTACCATATCTGTTCATTTTCCATGAATCATTAATGCTAATTGGAACAAAATAGGCATCTGGTGCAAATTTATAAAGCATTTTTAATCCATTTATTGAAAAAGCTTTTGGTTTTCCATTTTTGCCTCTTGTCCCTTCAGGAAATATCATTACAGAATAATTATTTTTATTAATGTATTCTGCTGTTTTTTTGATTTCTCCTAGCGCTTGCTTAGCATCTTTTCTATCTATTAAGGCTGAACCACCAACCCTTAAGTTATATGATACACTTGGTATTCCTTTGCCTAGTTCAATTTTGCTAATGAATTTAGGATGCCAAGCACGTAAAAACCAAATTACAGCAGGAATATCATGTAAGCTTTGGTGATTAGACACAAGTACCAAAGGTACATTTTTAGGTAATTTTTCTTTTCCTTCAAAATGGTAAGTAGTTCCTAACAAATGAGAAGTTCTTAATAAGAAACAATTCATAATAGCAACACTCCATCGATGTGCATTATATCCAAAAACATTATAACAAATCCATTGAATAGGATGAAATACTATCAACCAAAATATAAATAGCGCTGTATACACTACTGATAATGGGTAAGATACTATTTTTTGCATAGGTGATCTTTAATTTTTTAACAAAGGTAAATTATAAAATAAAAAAAACCATCAAAAATGATGGTTTTTATAATATGCTTGCATACTATTAACAGTACTCGTTATAAGCATCTTTAAGGTTTTCTGCAATTAATTCTGCTGGACGGCCTTCAATATGATGACGCTCTAACATATGAACTAATTCTCCATTTTTAAATAACGCCATACATGGTGATGATGGAGGAAAAGGAAACATGTGCTCTCTGGCCTTATCAACAGCTTCTTTGTCTACTCCTGCAAAAACAGTTACTGTTTGTGTTGGTTTTTTAGTATTATCTAAACTCATTTTTGCTCCTGGGCGTGCATTTCTTGCTGCACATCCACAAACAGAGTTGATCACTACTAATGTGGTTCCTTCTTTTGCAAGAACATTGTCAACATCTGCAGCGTTATATAATTCTTGAAAACCAGCGTCCGTTAATTCGGCTCTCATTGGTTTTACCATTTCTTCTGGATACATATTGTATGTTTTATGATTCAAGTTACAAAGTTACAAAGTTTTAAGAATTGTAGCTTCTAATAACTCATAAAGATTTGTTATTGTTAGATTATAATAAACTATACCTTACACCAATAAATCCTCTAATTCCTTGATTAGGTCCGTAAACATAACCAGGATCAAAAGTTAATGCATAAGGATTGTTTGTGGTTGAAGTAGCATTTCCACTAGAATCAAAAGTTACATCATTGTCAAATGGATCATTTGCTCTTGCAATAATAAAAGGATTTCCTTTATTTGGTGTCCAATTTAAGAGGTTTTTCAAGCCTCCATAAAGTTCAAAATTTTTGAAATTTTTATAAGTAAACTGTATGTTCTGTATGCTCCAAATAGGGGAATATTCATTTCGAGGGTCTAAATCACCTAAAAGTGGTAATCGCATTGGTCCGTATAAGTTACCTGTATAATCAATAGATAAATGCCATTTCGGAATATCGTAAGTAATTCCCCAAGTTGCACTGTATTTTTCTGTTAAAATAGGAGTGCTTGTTACTCCATCTCTTTTGTTTTTTGAGTCTAAAACGGTAAAGCCGAACATAGTTTTTAATCCGAAAGGGAAAATCAGATCAATATTGCCTGTAACCCCCATCGTTTTTGAATATCCATTTAAGTTAGAGTAAATAATTTTATTTGGATCCGTGTCATAATCAGGTAAAATTTGATTGGTAAAATAGGTGTACCAACTTGAAAATTCCATTACTGCATGTACTCCATTTTTAAAAGTCCATTTTTTAAGATAGTTTACGTTTATGTTGTATGATTTTTCAGGTTTTAAATCTTCTGTAATTATAACATCTCTTGAACCTGTTAGTGCAGCATGCTCTTCAGTAAATAAATTCACCACTCTAAAACCTGTTCCAGAATTGATTCTAAAAACAGATTTGTCATTTGGCTTCCATTTATATGCAATTCTTGGTGTAAAAATGGAACCATGAATATTATTATAATCATATCTTGAGCCTAATAAAATGCTCTGTTTTTCAGCTAATTTAATTTCATCTTGTATGAATAAACTGCTAATTTTTGTTTTTTCTGAAGTTTCTGTAGCAGTTGTATTGTCGTTATAATATTGATATCTGAAAGCTGTTCCTAGTAAAATATCGTGGTTTTTCACTTTTTTATCCCAAGTCATTTGACCATAAGCAATTTCTTGTTGTGCTAAAAACAGAGTGTTTCCGTAAACCGAATTTTGATCATGATTAGTATAGGAAAAAGAAGCAAAGATCTTTTCAGAAACGGGTAATTGGTATTTTCCTAATAATTCATAACGTGTAGTGTAAATACTTTCTCCGTAAACTTCACTTCCGCCACGGTAACTTTTGTTCCATTGCATTTCTCCGCCCCAACGGTCTTCGTAGAAAAATCTTCCGGCTATACTAAATTCTTTTTTACTTTTTCTTTCGAAATCAAACTTATTAAAAAAAGAAATTCTGTCTTGTAAAGTTACATCAGTAAAATTGTCGTTATTATTGTCAATTGGATTCGAATAGTTGAAATAATTGATGCCTAAAAGTGAATTTACATTTTTACCAATTTTGTATTTTGCACCTAAATCGATATTATTTTCTAGCCAAGATGTGGTGAAATAGTCGCCATAAAAAATGGGGGCAGTTGTAGGTGTTTTGGTAATAATGTTGATTAAACCACCAACTGCTTCGCTTCCAAATAATGAAGAAGCCGGACCTTTTACAATTTCAATTCTGTCAATTAATGAATTTGGAATTCCAGATAAGCCATAAACTGTCGATAATCCACTTACAATTGGCATTCCGTCTATAGTAACCATAGAATAAGGTCCTTCTAATCCGTTTATATGAATGTCTCCAGTGTTGCAAATATTGCAATTCAATTGTGGGCGAACGCCATTTACATTTTGAAGCGCTTCAAATATATTAGGTGTTGGATTTTTCTTTAAAAAAGTAGCAGTATATATTTCAACAGGAACTGGAGTTTCTAATCGAGAAACTGCTTTTAAAGTTCCAGTAACAACGACCTCATTCAGTAAATTGCTTTCTGTTAATGTAACATTTAAGAATATTTCTTTTTCATTATTAATTATAATTTTTCTCCTTTCCGATTTAAAACCAACAAATGAATAACTAATTGTGTAAACTCCATTTGGAATATCTTTTAAGATATAATTTCCTTGTAGGTCAGATTCAGAGCCTTTTTTTAATTCCAAAATATAGACTGAAACAAAGGCTAGCGATTCATTTTTATCAGAAACCTTACCTTTAATATTAGTCTGTGAATAGGTAATGGTAGTGAAAAACAAAAATATTACAAAAATATTCTTCATTTGTATTTAAATAAAAATTTAGACAAATCTAAAAATATTATTTATCATAGCAAAAATAAATTATTTATATTTGTTGAAAATATCAATGAATGACAATTTCTGAAGAAAACTATTTAAAAGTAATTTACCATCTGTCATTGGTTTCTCCAAAAGGGGTTAATACGAATGCAATTGCGGGAATGCTTGACACAAAAGCATCTTCTGTTACGGATATGTTAAAGAAATTAGCGGACAAGGATTTGGTTGCTTATAAAAAATACCAAGGGGTTACTTTAACAGAAAACGGAACTTTAACAGCTAAAATGATAGTGAGAAAACACCGTTTATGGGAAGTTTTTTTGGTAGAAAAGTTAAATTTTTCCTGGGATGAGGTACATGAAATCGCAGAAGAGTTAGAACATATTAAGTCGGAAAAATTAATTAATAAATTAGATGCTTTTTTAAATTTTCCGGCTTTCGACCCACATGGCGATCCTATTCCTAATGAAAAAGGTGAAATTATAAAACTTCAAAAACAATTACTTTCAGAAGTTGCTCTGAATATTTCTTATAAATGTGTTGGAGTTAAAGATTCTTCGCCCGAATTTTTACAATATTTAGACAAGCAACAAATTGCTTTAGGTTCAACTTTTAAAGTGATTGAAAAAGAAAGTTTTGACGACACTTTACTCGTTGAAATAAACAATAACAAGATTACCATTTCAAATAAAATAGCTAGTAATTTATACGTACAATAATTATGTTTCAAGATATATTAACTTATTTAGAAAGCATTGATCCTATTTTGGCTGCTTTTTATGCTACAATGTTTACATGGTTTGTAACTGCTTTGGGTGCTTCGTTTGTTTTCTTTTTTAAAGGAATGAACCGTACATTTTTTGATGGAATGCTAGGTTTTACAGGTGGAGTTATGGTTGCTGCAAGTTTTTGGAGTTTGTTAGCACCTTCAATAGAAATGAGTGAAGGAGAAGGTTTTATTAAAGTAATTCCGGCTGCAGTTGGTTTTGCCTTAGGCGCTCTTTTTATTTTCGCTTTGGATAAAACTTTACCGCATTTACACATTAATTTTAAGGAGACTGAAGGGATAAAATCTCCATGGCAACGTACCACTTTATTAACGTTAGCTATAACATTGCATAATATCCCAGAAGGATTAGCAGTTGGTGTTTTGTTTGGGGGTGTTGCCGCAGGAATACCTGAAGCTTCAATTGCTGGTGCAGTTACTTTAGCAATTGGAATTGGGATTCAAAATTTCCCTGAAGGAATTGCTGTTTCCATGCCTTTGCGTAGAATGGGAATGAGTAGAAGAAAAAGTTTTATGTACGGGCAATCTTCAGCAATTGTAGAGCCAATTGCAGGAGTATTAGGTGCGGTTGCAGTTACTTTTTTTACACCAATTTTACCTTATGCTTTAGCTTTTGCAGCAGGTGCAATGATATTTGTAGTGGTTGAAGAAGTAATTCCAGAAACACAACAAGCAAACAACACTGATATTGCTACATTAGGATTTATAGGAGGATTTATAGTCATGATGACTTTAGATGTAGCTTTAGGTTAAAAAAAAATGGGTTTTCATTTATATGAAAACCCAAAAAGTATTATAATTTAGCACCAATAGACACAAAATATGTTCTTGCTTCACCAGGCAATATTCCTGGTCCTGGATATCCACCAGCTCTTCTAGTAGCATATTTTTCATTTGTTAGGTTGTTGATTCCGATTCTAATATTATAGTATTTTAAAAATTTATATTCAGAAGACAAGTCTAATAAGTTATAACCGTCTAATAAACCTGTTACGCCATTACTCGATGGAGTAATAGTGTTATTTGCATCTGTAAATACCTGTCCAGACATTTTATATTGTAATGTACACGTTAATTGATTTTTACTCCAAGTTAATCCAAAATTATGGATATACCTAGGTGCATTTTCTACACGGTTTCCGGATAAATTACCTTCTGTAATAACTGTATTAGGTGCAGTTCCTGTTGTTGTGTAAGTTTTAAAATCTGTATATCGAGAATCGATAAAACTTAAAGTAGTAAATATATCTAAGTCACCATAATGCTCTTCAATTTGAAAAAAGCGATTAATATTGAAATTGATAAAACTTTCAATTCCTTTATTTATAGTTTCACCTAAGTTTGTTCTATAAAGAAAAGTCCCTTGACTTGTGTCATTATTTATATATTGACGGATACCTCCAACTCGATTGTTGTAACTTAAGTAAAAGATACTAAAGTCAAAATTCAAGTAATTTTTTATGTTTCCTCTGTACCCTAAATCTGCGTTAAATCCACTTGCATCTTTCAAATTAGGATCTATAACATCTGTAACAGCGGGAGGTGTTAAATCTGAAAATAGTACAGGTCGATATGCTTGAGAAATGTTTGCATATAGGTTTGTTGAATTTATTTTATATTCTAAACCTAAACCAAATAAAGGTTTGTTTCTAGTAATTTTTTTATTTTCTAAATAAACAGGTGTGTTTCCGTTAACTCCAAATTGGCCTTCAGCTGTGGAATTTATATATTCGTAACGAATTCCGGGTGTAACACTAAATAATTCATTTATTTTAAATTCGTTTTCTGCAAATAAAGCAAAGTTCTCTGTGTTGAAATCTAAATTTCTAGGGTAATCTCCTTCAATATTTAAGTTAAAATCTGAACCTGTTGAACCAGCTCCTTGCTGCTTTCTTATTGTATTAGCTCTATATAGCCTAGTTCCAAAAGCTAAGTGATTTTCTGTTTTCCCTAAATTATAAGTTAGTATGTTTCTGTTTTCAAAACCAAAATTTTTATAAAAGTCTCGATCAACTCTTCTGTTTTCATAAGTATTTGAGGTTGGGTTAATTGCATCTTCTATGTTTGGAGTAAGTGTAAATCCAATACTATTTCTTTCGGCAATTAATCCAAAAAATTTATAATTTGAACTAATTTTTGAACTAATTTTTGTATCGAAGTTTAATGAAAAGACATTCCAAGGTGTTCCAAACCAGTTTCTTTCGCGTAAAGATTGTCTTGGATTGTTGCTGTATTGCTCGTCGGTTAATCCACCAGGTTGTTGCAATTTATAATTCATGTTTGTGTATTCTGCTGATATTTTTGTGTTTTCATTAAACTCATATTGTAGGAATACATGAGAGTTTCTAACTTTATATTCATTGTTTTCTCTCCAACCATCAGCACTTCTAGAATGATTATAGGCGTAGTAATAAAATTTATTTATTTTCCCACCAATTGCATTAAAACTACTCATTAAATTATAACTACCTGCTGTGTTTTGTGTTTCAAATGAAAACTCCTTCTTTGTTTCTCTTTTTAAGACATAATTTAGCATGCCTCCAAATTGTGGTCCAAATTGTAAAGAAGCCCCACCTCTTATTAATTCAATAGATTCTACAGCTTCTAATGGAGGGTTGTAATACGCTTCTGGATAACCAAATACATCTGCAGAAATATCATATCCGTTTTGTCTTGTATTAAGTTCCCAACTTCTGTTAGGACTTAATCCTCTTACTCCAACGTTAATTTGTATTCCAGAGCCTTCATTTTCCCAAACAGTTACGCCTGGCACTCTTGAAAATATTTCTCTAGCATTATTTGTAGTAAGATTACCGGTAATATTTGATAATTTTAAAACTTCATTTTTTTTACCCGAGAAAAGTGCATTGTTTTTTATTTTAGGCATTCTTTCAGGCGTGTTCTTTATAGAAAAAACAGTTACCGGGTTTAAATATTTTACAGTGTCATTAATTGTTGTTTTGTTGTTTTGTGAAAAACTTATACTGACGAAAAAGCAAAAAATAGCAATTGAAAAGCACTTCATTTTGTTTTAATTTAGATTAATTCTAAACACAAAATTACTTCACAATTCTTATTTAGACAAATTATAAATAATTTTTGTTCTTTCTTTATAACTTTTTATTATTTATTTTCATTTTTATTATTTTTACTTTAATTAATTTGTTTTTTCATAAAATATTAACTCATTTTTTCGATAAATACTTTCGATAAAAATGTTTTTTATAAACTCTCAACTAATATTCTCTAATAATTTAAAAAAATGAAACAAATTATAATTATTGGTGTATTGCTTTTTTTAGTTGGTTGTGCTAAGAAACCTTTATTAGAAAGTGTTTCAGCAAATTCAATTAACAATAATACACGTACAGATAAATACGAAATAATTATTTCAAAAGTTATTTCTGATTCTCGCTGCCCAGTAGATGTTAATTGTGTTTGGGCTGGAGAAGTTGAACTTATGCTTTCAATCTATAAAGAGAATGTTTTTTATACAGAGGAATTAATAACTGTTAGTTATAAAAACACGTTAGAAAATAAATCGATTTTAGAAAAATACACTTCAAATAAAAAAATTAAAAGTATTGAAGTGCTTCCAGAAAAGAAGCAAGGAGTTGAAATTAAATTACAAGATTATTCTTTAAAAATTGATTATATTGAATAATTAATGACAAGCACAATCATCACCACAAGGCTTTGATTTTTTTGTTCTTTTTTTCCAAAAAAACTTCTTAATCAAAAATCCAACAGCGATAACCAACGTTATGTAAACTAAAATTTCTTGCATAACTTTTTTATTTTAAAACCTGATAGGCAATTAATGATACAATATAAGCTAATCCGCTCATGAAAACCAACTGAATTATAGGCCATTTCCATGAATTAGTTTCTTTTTTTACGATTGCTAAAGTACTTACACATTGCATTGCAAAGGCATAAAAGAGCAATAAAGACACACCTGTTGCAAAATTAAAAATTTTATCGCCTGTTACAGGATGTACTTCTGCAGCCATTTTGTTTTTAATAGTAGTTTCTTCTTCACTATGATTTCCTACACTATATATGGTTGCTAAAGTTCCAACAAATACTTCTCTTGCGGCAAATGAACTTAAAACTGCGATTCCTATTTTCCAATCGTAACCTAACGGTTTAATAGCGGGTTCAATTGTTTTTCCAAGAATTCCAATATAAGAATGCTCAAGTTTATATGCGCTAATTTCATCTTCAAGCACATCATCAGTTATGTTTTGATTTAGGTGTAACTCTGTTATTGTTTTTTCGGCATTGTCAAAGTCTTTGCTTGGACCATGTGAACCTAAAAACCATAAAATCACAGAAAGTGCTAATATTATTTTTCCTGCCCCGGCTACAAATGCTTTTGTTTTTTCTAAAACATTAATTCCTACATTTTTAAACATTGGAATTTTATAACTCGGCATTTCAACAACAAAATAGGATTTGCATTTAAGTTTTAATACTTTATTTAGGAGACAAGCTGAAAACACTGCTGATCCAAAACCTATTAAATATAAAAACATTAAGGTTAATCCTTGAAGACTCAAAAAGCCGAAAATTCTTTTTTCTGGAATTATCAATGAAATTAAAATGGCATAAACAGGTAGTCTAGCAGAACATGTTGTGAAAGGAGTTACTAAAATAGTTATTAATCGTTCCTTCCAGTTTTCGATGTTTCTTGCACTCATAATTGCTGGAATCGCACAAGCTGTTCCTGAAATTAAAGGCACAATACTCTTGCCTGAAAGTCCGAATTTCTGCATGATTTTATCCATCAAGAAGACAACGCGACTCATGTAACCACTTTCTTCTAACACAGAAATAAATAAAAATAAAAAGGCTATTTGAGGAATGAAAATTACTATTCCTCCTATTCCAGGGATGATACCTTCACTTATAAGATTTGTGAATTCTCCCGCTGGTAAATTTGTTTTTGCGTATGAACTTAAATTGGCAAAAGTTTCATCAATAAAATCCATTGGAATACTACTCCAGTCAAATAAAGACTGAAAAATAACCATTAAAATTCCAAAGAAAATAACGTAACCAAAAATTTTATGTGTTAAAACCCTGTCTAATTTACTTTGAAAATCAGATGCTTTTGTTTTATCTATGGTTTGACCAATTTTTAAAGTATCGTTTATAAATTGATACCTTTTAATTGTTTCTTTTTGTTGTAAGCGCTTTAAATCAGCATGTGATTTTGTGAATGAACTTTTAATTTCATTTCGCTCTAAGTTTAAAAAATTAACATCTTGAGTAATTACCAACCAAAGTTTGTATAGCAATTGATTAGGAAATGTTTTTCTTAATTTATCAAAATATTCAGGGTCAATACTTGAAGCGTTTAGGCATGGTTCTGTAGATAAATTTTTATAATCTAAAATTAAGTTTTTAAGATTTTCAATGCCAATTTTTTTTCTAGAACTTACGAGCGCAATTTTAGTGTTAAATTCTTTCTCAAGATATGGAATGTCTAACTCAATGCCTTTTAAGGCCATTCTGTCGCTCATGTTAATGACAAGAATAGTAGGGATTTCTAGATCTTTAATTTGTGTAAATAAAAGTAAATTCCGTTTTAAATTTTCTACTTCAGTAACAACAACTGCTACGTCTGGGAAATCGATATCATTTTTATTTAGTAGTAATTCAATTACTACATTTTCGTCAATTGAATTTGCATTTAAGCTATAGGTTCCGGGAAGGTCAATTATCTTCGCTTTTGAGTTTGAGGGTAATTTACATATACCTTCTTTTTTTTCGACAGTTATCCCAGGATAATTCCCTACTTGTTGGTTAAGTCCTGTTAATTGGTTAAAAACAGATGTTTTACCTACGTTAGGGTTTCCTATTAAAGCAACTTTTATAGTAGTATTGTGCATTTGAATTAAATCTGATTTTCTAAACGTATTGTAATTTCAGAAGCAGTCTCTTTTCTTATTGCAACATGAGAATCATTTATATTGAAATATAAAGGATCTCCAAGCGGAGCTATTTGAAGCAACTCAATTTGGTTTCCTGGCAAACAACCCATTTCCAGAAGTTTTAAAGGAATTTCTTCGATATTAACATCAAGAATTATTGCTTTTTCGCCAATTTTTATATTTGAAAGTAAAACAGCCACTCTTATTTAGATTGAATTAAAATACAAATGTAGCCATTATTTAGAAAATCAAAATGATAAATAGTATAAATTAATTTACTCTTGAGAAAGGTAATGAATGTCTTCGATTAGTTTTTTAACTTCTTCAAGGTTAGTTCCGTCATAAAAGCCTCTAATTCTTCTTTTTTGATCTACTAAAATAAAATTTTCAGTATGAACCATATCGTAAAGTTCATCACTACTATTCGTTTTTACAGCCAAATAAGATTTTCGTGCAATGTAATAGATATCTTTTTTGTTTCCTGTAACCAAATTCCATTTTGAATCATCAACCCCTTTTTCAATTGCATATTTTTTTAAAACATCTACATTGTCAATATCGGGTGTTACTGAATGCGAGAGTAACATTACTTTTGGATTGTCTTTAATTTGTTCTTGAAGCCAAACCATATTGTCTGTCATCTTAGGGCAAATTGTTGGGCAAGTTGTAAAAAAGAAATCGGCAACATAAATTTTGCCTTCATAATCTTTTTCGGTAATTACTTTGTTATTTTGATTGGTGAATTCAAAATCAGCTATAGTATGATTGTACCCAATATGTTGAATTGTAGTGTCTACTAACTCTGTATTTACATCTCTTGGTGTAAATATTTTAAGAGATTTTTTAGGTGTTAACAAAGAGTATATAGCGATAAAAATTATTAACGATATAGTCGTAATTGTAATTATGAAAATTTTATATTTTTTAAGAAACATGTTATTTTTTTACAAAAATAAATAAATTATGTTTTTTTATGTAAATATTTGATATTTATATTGTTGAGAAGTATTGGATTTATAAATAACTTTTTATATTTGTGAAATTACCTACATAAAACTACTAAAAATGAAAAAAATTTACTCATTGTTAACATTGCTTATTTCCTTTTTAGGATATTCGCAATTTAACGAATCTGCCCCATGGAATGTAAATTCTCAAAACTCACGACAAAATGAATTATCAATTGATGAATTAAAAAGTTCATTTGATCAATACTGGATTTCTCATGATAAAGATGTGAAAGGTTCTGGATATAAGCCTTTTATGCGTTGGGAATATCATTGGAGAAATAAAGTAAATGACCAAGGGTATTTAATTAATCCACAAGAAATGTGGGATGCTTGGAATCAAAAACAACTTTCAAAACAATCTAGAAGTGTAATGTCGTTACCGCCAAGTAACTGGCAGCCAGTAGGTCCTTTTACTCATACAAATACAGGCTCATGGTCTTCAGGACAAGGAAGAGTTAATTTTGTGTACGAAGATCCAAATACTGCAACTACTTTATATATAGGTACTCCTGCAGGTGGAATATGGAAATCTATTGACTCAGGAGTGAATTGGTCACCTCTTTCAGATGAATTACCACAAATAGGTGTTTCTGGTATTGCGGTAGACCATACTAATTCGAATGTTATCTACATTGCTACCGGTGATAAAGATGCTGGAGATACTTACTCTATTGGTGTTCTTAAGTCTACTGATGGTGGTGTAACATGGAACACTACAGGTTTGTCTTTTGCAAATACATCAACTAGAGCAGGTGACATTATGATGCACCCAACGAATAATCAAATATTATTATGCGCCACAAGTGCTGGTTTATATAAAACTTCAAATGGAGGAACTACATGGTCTGTTGTTCAAACGGGAAGTTTTGCTCAAGGTTCAATTCGATTTAAACCAAATGATCCAACTACTGTTTATGCAGTAAATTACAATAGATTTTATAGATCAACAAATACAGGAGATTCTTTTTCAACTGTTATAACTGGTCTTCCTGTAAATTCTGGAAGATTAATCTTAGATGTTACTCCTGCCAATGCAAATTATGTTTATATATTAAGCGCAACTACAGGAAATGCTTTTCAAGGTATTTATCGTTCTACAAATAGTGGAACTAACTGGGCAAAAACATCTGGAACAACTGATGTTTTTGAATCAACTCAGTCTTGGTATGATCTGGCTTTTGCTGTTTCTGATACAAATGCAGATGAAATTTACACAGGCTGTTTAAATGTTTGGAAATCTACAAATGGTGGAGTTGCTTTCACAAAAATGAACAATTGGAGCTCTCCTACAGCTCCTTCATACACACATGCTGATATTCATTATTTAGGATTTTATAATGGAAAACTGTTTTGCGGAAGTGATGGTGGAGTATATCGTTCTACAAATGGTGGAACAAATTTTACCGATTTAACTGCTACGGCTCAAATTAGTCAATTTTATAAAATTGCCGTTGCAAAACAAACTTCAGCGAATATAGTTGGAGGATTACAAGATAATGGCGGACATGCATATAGTGGTGGTGCTTGGAAAAATTATTATGGTGCTGATGGTATGGATGCTGCAATTGACCCAACAAATCAAAACTTATATTATGGATTCATACAAAATGGTAGCAGTATGTATGTGAGTAATAATGGTGGAGATGCAATTTCAAGTTCTGTTGGTTCTCCAGGAGGAGCAAGTGGAAATTGGGTAACACCCTTAATGCCAAATTCTCAAGGTGAACTTTTTTCAGGTTTTGGAAATTTATTTAAATTAAGTGGAGGAGCTTGGGTTCAACAAAATACAGGTAGTATTGGAAGTGGAAATTTAGAATTAATTCATGTTGACCCTTCAAATGATGACATTATGTATGTTGCCAATGGTTCAGGTTTGTACAAAAGTACAAATCATGGAGTGAACTTTAGTTTAGCATATTCTGCTCCAGGTAACATAACTTCTATAGAGGTTCATTCTTCAAATAGCAGTATTGTATTTATTACTACGTCAGGGACTACTGGACAAGTTTATAGATCTACAAATGGAGGAACATCTTTTACTTCACATAATACCGGATTACCAAATATTGGTAAAAATATAATTGTTCACCAAGGTAGAAATACAGATAATCCATTATATGTAGGTACAAGTCTAGGTGTTTATTATAGAGATGACTCTATGTCTTCTTGGATGCCTTTTGATACTAACTTACCAAATGTTTCAGTTACAGATTTAGAAATTAACTTAGAAGATGCAAAACTAATTGCAGGAACTTATGGAAGAGGGGTTTGGCAAACGGATATTCCAGTTGAAATACCTGCAGATGATGTTAAGCTAGTACAAATTCAAAATCCTACTTTAAATATCAATTGTGGAACAGTATCACCTGTTGTTGAAGTTAAAAACAATGGTACAAACTCAATATCATCTGTTACAGTTAATTATACAGTAGATGGTACTCCATATAGTTATGTTTGGAATGGAACTTTAGCTTCAAATACAACAACAACTATTGGTCTACCAGCTTTAGTATTATCTAGAGGAACTCATAATTTAAATGTAACTACTACAATTACTAATGATGCATATCCTGATAACAATAGCGGATTGACACCATTTTATATTAATGATGCAGGTACAGTTGGTGTTGTAAATAATTTCACAAATGCTTCTGATGAATTAATTGCTTATAATGAGGGCGCTTCAGGATCAGCGTGGGAAAGAGGAGTTAGACCTATTGGAACAATGGGTTCTGGAGGAAATACTGTATATACGTCTAATTTAACTACTACAAACTACCCAGATTTAACAAAATCATACTTAGTTTCTCAGTGTTATGATTTATCAAGTGTTTCAAATCCACAAATTAGTTTTGAAATGAAATTTGATTTAGAACAAGATTGGGATATAGTTTATGTAGAATACTCAACAAACTTTGGAGCTTCTTGGTCTGTATTAGGAACTATGGGTACAAATTGGTACAATAGTGATAGAACTCAAGCTACTGCAGGAAATGATTGTTACAATTGTCCTGGAGCACAATGGACAGGGACAGATTTAACACTAAAAACATATTCATACCCATTGAATTCTTTGGGCGCACCTTCTAATGTTATTTTTAGAATTGTCTTTCATTCTGATGAGTCTGTGAATCAAAAAGGTGTAAACGTAGATGATTTTGTTATTACTGGAGTTTTAGCTAATGAAAGTTTTGAAATGAGTAATATTTCTGTATATCCTAATCCTTCTAATGGATTGGTTACGATTACATATGGAACTTTTGAACCTACTCAAATTCAAGTGTATGATATCTCAGGAAAGTTAATCTTAACTAAAGAAAGCTTAAATGTTTCAGAAACTAATTTAGACTTATCTTCTGCTTCCCAAGGGATTTATTTTATAAAAATTTCTTCTGAAAATCAGAGTGTTGTAAAGAGGTTAATTAAAAAATAAGCTATATCAATAATTTAAAAAAGCTCGTAAATTATAATTTACGAGCTTTTTTAGTTTCTAACTTTTTGTTTGTAAATTGTCTCAAGTAGCTTCTTTAATTGAAATATATCTTTAATTAAATTAAAATGGTTTTGTGGTGTATATTTTATATTTATATATTCATAATTAAATTATGCTTCCTTTCTTTAAAAAATAGCTATAAAGTTCGATTCTTTTTAAAGGGTGTGTTTCTTTGTTGACAAGCTTTAAAGATGAATTTTTAGCCTTAGTTTGTTTTTTAATTTATACCTTCTTTTGTATCAGCCAATCATATTTTTGCTTGCTTTGTGTATTAGTCTCAGCTTCTAGGTATTTATTGTCTCTTAATCATTCGATATAACTGTTAATTGGTTGTTCTGTTGTTTTGTTTTAAAGTTTTAAATCATTTTTATTTTCTTTTAACCTTCCAAATTATTATTGATTTATTAAGAATTTAGCGTATAAAATTTTTATTGTAGAATTTCTTTTCCCTCATAATTGTATAAAAAAAGCTTCCAACATTGGAAGCTTTTTTTATGAAAGACTTTTACTATTTTATAGATTAGTTTTTAATAAATCTTTTAGTCAAAGTATTGTTGTCTTCAGTTTCAATAGTAAAAAAGTAATTTCCATCTGCCAAATTAGAAACGTTAATTATAATTGATTTGTCGTCAATAAAATCAATGTTAATTTTATTTGATAAAACTCTACCTGTTATATCGTAAAGGGTAATTTTTGAATTTTGTAACGAAATATCACTTTTTATATTTAATATATCATTTGTAGGATTAGGATAAAACACTAAGTTTTGAATGTTATTATCTTCTAGAGAAAGCGGATTTGGCACTCCTTCTACTACAAAATTATCAATTAATGCACCTTCTTCGGCATAAGCTTCATCTGCATGATACGTAAATCTAAAAACAATACTAGTTTCTGCTGAACCAGTACTGTCAAAAGCACTTAAAGTATGACTGTAATTATGCATTGTTCCTACTGTTCCTCCATCGGTATGTGTAGTAGCATCAGCAGCTTCACCTGTCCATTGCGCACCAATACAATTAAAACAATCAATCCCGTTTGGTAGCCTTGAACTGTTGTACCAATTAATATCTGAAGAAGTACCAAGGTTGTTCCAAGTAATTCCACTGTCAGTCGAATATTCTAAATATAATAAATCCCAGTCCTGCTCAATGTCAAAAGCCAAGTCAAAGCGCACAAATGTGTCTTTAAGTAATGATAAGTCATAACATTGAGAAATTAAATAAAATTTAGCCCCATCGCCATGAATTCCATCTAAATTAGTTCCGTATACTTTAGAACCACCTGCGATTGTGCTAGTTAAGCTTCTTCCAATTCCTGGAGCATAAGCATCGCCTCTTTCCCATGTAGCATTTCCTGTATCATCATATGCAACTAAGTTATCTGTAGTGTTGGTAAATGTGTTAATTGCATTAACAGTTCCGGAGTCATTTACGCTTACAAAAAATGAAGCTGGAACAGTTACTGGATTAGTGCCTGTAATTACAATTTCATGTGTGCCTCTTGGTAAAGATCCATATGTAAAAGGAACTCCGCTTGTTGCAGAGCAAGAATTTATTGTTCCTGACCAAGTTCCAGAATTTGGTGCGCCTCCATCGATTGTGTAATTATAATCAAATTGATTAATTGATGTTACATTTAAGTTTGATAGAGTAAGTTCTACAACATCAGATCCACATGCGTTTGATGTTACATTCGTAAAAATGTATGCTAGAGGCAAGTCGAAAGCTTCTGTACCATCAGATCTAGATGCAGAAGTACCTTGTATTGCAGATGCTCCAAGTCCTCTTCTAGCAAATACTTCCCATATTAAACATTGATTATCACCCCCAGTTAAAGCAAAGTCGGCAGCTAATAGCGCATCTCTTGAATCAACAAAGCCTGATCCGCATGGTTGTAGTTTTAATCCGTCTAAAACCAATTGCATCACTTTGTTATTCCCTCCGGTTCCATTGTATAAGTCTGGGTCAAACCCATATTTGTCTATATATGCCCATGTTAAATCCCAAAGCATTGCGCACCAAACAGATCCAACACCGTGAGGTACTGCTTCAGTTTTAATGTCGTCATATGTGTGAGGATTTATAGCCATATTAGTTGAGTAGCGATAAGTTCTTATACCGCTTCCGGTAACTGGCTGGTTTCTTGCATAAGTTCCAATTCCTCTTCCATCAGTCCCTAAATCACCAGGCTCAATAGTAGACATTAGAGCAAACCAATCAGACCATCCTTCACCTTGTTGTTCATTGCCTGATAAACAGCCACTGTTGTTTGGGCCTCCTGCTAATCTAGTTGAGATACCATGACCATATTCATGTGCAATTATTCCGTTGTCTAAATCACCATCTTTGTCAGGATTAGGAGTAGTCCATAGATACATTTGCATTCTACCATTACCTCCATCAGTTGGGGTGCTAAAGTTTGCGTTGTTAGAGCCACTTCCGTCTTGAGCTTCAGCTTTTACGTAGTCGCCACCAATTCCTCCATTTCCATAGTTGTTTTCTTGAAAATTTCCTGATGCTTCATCAAATCCATAGGCATACCAAATATCATGCATCATGTTACTCATGTAAAATAAGTTTGTAGTATTCGAACTTAAATTCTGAGCACTTGGTGTGTTTGTACTTGGAGCTAATGCTAAATTTGATGTAAAATCAAATGACAACGGAGCGCCTCCGTCTGGTTCATCTCCTTGACTGCTATTTGTATTAGCAATATCATTGTAGGCATGAACGTTATTTCCTCTAGTAATAGTATATTCAGGACCTGAAATACCGTTAGTATCATGCCATCCAAAAGGAGATGCTGTTAAGTTTTCAGGATCTATTGCCAATGTTCTTCCAGCATGATTAGGACTTTCGGCAGGAAGAGCATATACTCTATATTCAGCTCCACCTACTAATGAAGAGTTTGGTTTTTTGAAAAAATGTGTAGAAAACTCATTTTCACCAACTTTACTGTGATGATGCTCTTCAGAAATGTCACAAGGAATTCCAAAATCACAACTTATAACTAAATCAGAAAATTCAATAATTGATCCTGTTACTGCATCAACTCTCGCATTCCAATTATGTTTCCCATCAATTGTATAAAGACTTACATCCCAAGACAGTTTTAATTCTTGTTGATCTACATACGTGAACACAAGTTTAACAGGAATATTTTCAAGTAATGTTGTCCCTTTGTCAAAAATATAATTATTTTTTGTTGAACTAATTAATTTAACTTGGTTAGGCAAGTCAAGTCCAAAACGTAAGGCAACATTTTTTATAGCCTGCTCTTTAGAAATTATTGGGGAAACTGTGTTGATTTTTTCATTAACGTTTTTAACAAACGAAGAACCTACATAGAATACATTATCATTTTTAATAGCAATACTTGAGATTGCATTATATATTTTTATACCTTCAAATTGTTGGCCTACATATACATGAGTAATTTTAGTCTTTTTTGAAAGATACTCACTGTCTACATATAAATTGTTTATGTCTTCATTTGATAGTTCATATTTAGACAAAGACAAATGTTTCTTGATTTTATCTCCATATTTGGAGACTTTTAAATCATCTTGAGAAAACCCTTTTTCGTTATATAATAACGACAATACCGCAAAAAAGAGAGATAGGTAATGTTTTTTTTTCATGTTGTGTTGTAATTAGTAGATTAATAGAGCAATATAATTATTTTTAATCAAAAAATATAAACATAATAAAATTCTTCACATTAAAAACTTATAATGTTAAATTGTTATTGAAAATAGGGTTTCAATTAGAAATTTAACTTACTAAAACATATATTTGTTTATAGAACCCTCAAAACTATAATATCAATGAAAAATTACTTTTTAAAAGGAAGTTTAGGCTTTCTTTTTTTAGCATCACTTTTAAACTCTTGTAAAGCAAAACAAGAAGCAGTTAAAGCTATAGAAACAGTAGAAATTAAAAAAGAATCGACAGGTATTAATACTGATTTTATGGACACTTCTGTGAAACCATCAGACGATTTCTTTCGCTTTGTGAATGGGAAATGGTTAGACAATACGGAAATTCCTAGTGATAGAACTCGTTGGGGAAGTTTTGACGAACTTCGCAAAAATACAGACGAAGACGTAATGACTATTTTAAAAGAAGCTATTAATGATAAATCAATTGACCCAAAATCAGATCAAGCAAAGGCAATTAACTTATACAAATCTATATTAGATACTGTAACTAGAAATAAACAAGGAATTGAGCCTTTGAAGCCATATTTAGCGAAAATTGATGCAGTTAAATCAGCAAAAGATGTAGCTGCTTTAATTACTGAAATGGAAGCTGATGGTAACGGTGTTGGATTCTTTGGTAGTTATGTGTATACAGACGCTAAGAATAGTAGTAGAAATGTTGTGTACTTAAGCACAGGTAGTTTAGGATTACCAGATAGAGATTATTATGTTTCTGATGCTCCAGATAATGTTGAAAAACGTCAAAAATACCAAGCACATGTGGCAAGAATGCTACACTTTATTGGTGAAGATGAAAAAACGGCTACTTCAAATGCTGCTAAAATTTTAGCTTTAGAAACTGAGATGTCAACAGCTACATTCGATAGAGTAGAACGTAGAGACAGAAGAAAAACCTATAACCCAATGACTATTGCTGAATTGCAAAAATTAAGTCCTTCAGTTAATTGGTCTTCTTACTATCAAGGAATTGGAATTGGAAAAATTGATTCTGTAATTGTATCTCAACCAAAATATATAGAAACGGTTGAATCTATTCTTAAAGAGAACAAAGTAGATTCTTGGAAAGCGTATATGAAATGGACCGTTTTACGTCAATCTTCAGGGTTATTAACAACTGAAATTGGAAATGCCAACTGGGAATTTTATGGAAAAACGTTAACAGGAGCGGTTAAACAGCGTCCAGCTGACGAAAGAGCATTAGCAACTGTAAATGGAACTTTAGGTGAAGCTTTAGGTAAACTGTATGTGGAGAAAAAATTCCCTGCAGAAGCAAAAGCAAAAGCAGAAGCAATGATTGCAAATGTATTTTTAGCTTTTGAAAATCGTATCGATAATTTACCTTGGATGACAAAAGCTACTAAGGAAAATGCAAAATTAAAACTTAGAAAATCAAGAGTTAAAATTGGTTATCCAGACAAATGGAAAGATTATTCTGAATTGGTAATTGCAAGTCCAGAAAATGGAGGAACGTATTTTGAAAACATGAAGAATGCTTCAAAATGGGGAAATAATGAGAACATTAAAAAACTTGGAAAACCAGTAGATAAAGAAGAGTGGGGAATGTCTCCTCAAACGGTAAATGCTTACTTTAACCCTTCAAATAATGAAATCGTTTTCCCGGCTGCAATTTTACAACCACCTTTCTATGATTATAAAGCAGATGAAGCTGTTAATTACGGTGGAATAGGTGCAGTTATTGGTCACGAAATTTCTCATGGATTTGATGATTCAGGTTCACGTTACGATGCAGACGGTAACCTTGTAAACTGGTGGAGTGATGAAGATTTAACACAATTTACTTCTCTAGGAGGTGCTTTGGCTGATCAATATTCAAACTTACAACCATTACCAGGAACATTTGTAGATGGTAAATTTACATTGGGTGAAAACATTGGAGATTTAGGTGGAGTAAATGCAGCTTATGATGGTTTACAAATTTATTTAGCTAAAAATGGAAATCCAGGATTAATAGATGGTTTCTCTCCTGAGCAACGTTTCTTTATTTCATGGTCAACCATTTGGAGAAGTAAAATGCGTGATGAAGCAATTAAAAATCAGGTAAAAACTGATCCGCATTCTCCAGGAATGTATCGTGCATATGTTCCCCTACAAAATGTGGATGCTTTTTATAAAGCGTTCAGTATTAAAGAAGGAGATGGAATGTATATTGCTCCAGAAAAAAGAGTTAAAATTTGGTAATACAAATTTAAAATAAAAAACCCCAAGTGAAAGCTTGGGTTTTTTTTATTTCTTTTTAATCGCCTTATTTACCATGAAAAGTCCAGAAAGAGTAATCAATCCGCCTATGATAATTGCAGTGCTCAACGATTCGTTAAAAAGTAAATAACCAAACAATAAGGCAACCATTGGATTTACATAAGCGTACAAACTACTTATTTCTCTAGGTAAATGTTCTAATGCGTATATAAAAGCGATAAATGTAAATACAGAACCAAATAATACAAGATAACCAATAGCCCACCAAGAAATAGTAGGAATAGATGCTAACGGTATACTAATTCCAGAAATGCCACAAACTGAAAACATCACAACACTCGAAATAAGCATTTGCAAACCAATATTGAAATATGGATTAAAATTGGTGTTGTTTTCTTTAATATAAATAGTTGATAATGCCCAAGTGAAGGTTGCTATAATTGATAAAATAATTCCAAACTGAAATTCTGGATTTAAAAAGTCGTGCAAGTAATCGTAAAAAACTACACAGATTCCTAAAAAACAAATGACCAATCCTAGCGTAGCACGCCAAGAGACTTTTTCGCCTCTAAAAAAACTAATGATTACAATCCAAAGTGGAAAAATAGAACCAATAATTGCTCCTAAACCACTCGAGATGTATTTTACACCCCAAGTACTCAAACCATTACTCAACATGAAATTAAGTACACTTAAAATAAGAATGTTACGCCATTGCCTTTTGTTTGGCCATGATGCTTTTGTAATTAAGAAGTAGGCTAAAAAAACTCCTCCACCCAGTAATTGACGAATAGCAACTAGTTGCAACGCAGGCATATGTTTTACACCTTCTTTTGAAGCTATCCAGGTTGTTCCCCAAAAGAAGCAACACCAGCAAAGTGCAAGAACGGGCAACCCAATTGCGTTTTTCTTTTTAGTAATATAATTATGAAAAACGCTGTAATATGCCATTTTTAAATTTCTTTTTGAAAAGTGTAATTCAAAATTTGTTGCAGTTTTTGACTGCTTATTATTTTGCCTTTAGATATCGAATCTTTTACAAAAGTAGGAACTTTTAAATTCATTTCTAAAGCTTTTTTGTGATAATATTCTGCTCTTATTGGATGATTAGGTGCAACTGCATTAAAGGTTTCATTCCAACTCCAATTGTCAGACTGAGCCTGTCGAAGTCCTTTGTTAATTAACTTTTCAATAATTCCGATACAATCGACTTGATGAATAAAGTTAATAGGTGCTTCAGGGTTTTCGACATTTTCTCTTCCTGCTAAGAATTTTATAGGATGACGATCTTTACCAATTAATCCACCAAAGCGAACAACTGTAGTCTTAAAATTGGGATTGGATTGTAATAATTGTTCTACTTCAAGTAATTGTTTTCCACCTTCAGAATCTGGGTTTAAAGTTGATTCTTCTGTCACTTCGAGCGCAGTCGAGAAGATTGGCAAATCTCCATAAACTGAAGTTGAACTAACAAATAAAACTTTTTTAATTGCCGATTTTTCAATTTCTACAATTAAGTTTTTTATTTTTTTTACAAATGTCTTTCCGAGCGCAGTCGAGGAATTTGCTCGTGATTTTGGTGGAATATCAATAATTAAAATTTCTGATTCGTTAAGAAAATTGGTTATTTTTCCAATTATTTTATCTTCGTTTAATACTATTAAATAAGGTTGAATTTTGTTTTCTTCTAATACAGTTAGCTTTTCTTCAGAAGTTGTTGAGCCTTTAATTAAAAATCCGTTTTCAACTAGCTTTTTGGCTAAAGGAAGCCCAAGCCAACCACAACCTAAAATGGATATGTTTTTCTCTTTCATACTTATCCTTAGCTAACTTTTTTAACTAACATAAAAAAATCATCTTCTAATTGTCGGTAACCTTGGTCGTATAAGAAGTAATAAATATTTCCTGTTTTTGTTGTTAACATGCTGGTAAAAAACTCAAAATCGAAACCTTTACTCAATAATTTAGTTTTGGTTGTTTTTGATTTCTCATCTGGATTCAATTCGCAGAGAATTCTATAATTTTTACGCAATTTGTTATTAATGTTACGCATTAAATTATTAGAATCTTTATTCATTTTGTTGTTGTACGCATTTCTGCAACCGTCGCTACAAAACTTTTTATCTTCTCGGCCTATAATTTTATCGCCACATTCTAAACATCCTTTACTCATTTAATTTATTTTTTAAACTAATAAATATTTTTTCAACCTTTTTAATGTTACAATCGGTTAAAATGATTTCTTTAACACCGTTATTATGTTTAATTCTTAATGTTGTTGAATTTTTTGGAAGTTTCCATCCTGATATTAAAAATGTAATTATTTTTGAAAATAGATTATCATTAAAAATCAATTCAACATCAATGATTTCTGTTAATTTATAATTACAATTGTCTTTTTTAAAATCTTCATTGTTAACAATTAAATAGTTTTCATCTATATAAATTTCAAATTTTGGGTTTTTACGAATTTCCATTAACATTTAAGTCTTTTAATTCATCAGTGTCAATATAATATTTAATGTTCCAATAGTTACTTCCACCATCTTTTATAATTATTTTTTTATCTAACCATATTTCTTCTAAGATTTTGTTAGGAATAAAAAAATTTATTAATAGGTATACATTCTCATTTTCGTCATATAGACCAAAATATTGTCTTTTATACTTTTCTATGTTTTCTAAATCGACTTTTAAATTTTTTAATTTGCTTTTAAGACATTTTTCAGCTTTTAAAATTTCATTTTTATTAGGTGTGAAACCATCACTAGTTTTTGGAAAAATTGCCGCTTCAAATTGATCTGCTTTATAATGTTCTGCTATATTTTGAGAATGAACATTTAGTATAATTAAAAATAAAACAGAAATTAAATATTTGTTTTTCATCTACTTCTTAAAATTAAAAACTACTTCTTCTTTCGATTCTTCAAAATAAGCGTAAACGTTTACTTCATTATCCGAAACTTTTTCGAAAGTAAAATTGTCAAAATACATTCTGTTTTTTTCTTTCTTGATGAATCTAAAATCTTCCGATTTGTCTTTTTCTTCCCAACCTTTTAAATTTTGGTCAAAATGTTTAATTTGATATAAAAGCGAATTGTCTTTTTCAATAATATGACCTAATTCATAAAAAACAACTTTTCCTTCTGCTACTAATTTAAAGTTAAACATCATAGAGCCGCCCGTTGGTTTGCTCCAGTTTTCTTCAAATTCACCTCCAAAAGCTTCTCCTTTCCAAGTTCCTGTTAACCAAGAAATATCCTCTAATATTGCTTTTTCCGAACCTTTTTCATCGTTATAATGTAAGGTGTTTTGTGCAAACGTTGTAATTGAACAAATAAAAAGTAAGAAATAAATACTTTTTTTGAAGCGTAGATTTTTCATGTGTAAAGTCTTATAATTAAGGCTAATATACAAAAATATTTTCCATTTGCAAACGCTTACAAACATTTACAACCGAAAGTAAGTAGATAAATACCGAATAACCTTTTTTTGTTGCCACATCTTTGCACTGTCGAAATGAACGAACGCTTTCAACAAAAAAACAAATTTTAATTAACACAAACATTTAAATTTACACGCCATGAAAAACAGAGTACAATTAATCGGACACGTAGGACAAGAGCCAGAAGTTAAAAACTTAGAAGGAGGAAAAAAATTAGCAAACATTTCTATTGCTACAAATGAAGTCTATTATAAAGACAACGGTGATAAAGTAGAAAAAACAGAATGGCACCGCGTAACAGCTTGGGGAAAAACAGCTGAAATTATTGAAAAATACGTTACTAAAGGTAAGGAGCTTGCAATTGAAGGGAAGCTAACGACAAGAAGTTATGACGACAAAGAAGGTGTTAAACGCTACATTACAGAAATTGTTGCCAATGAAGTTTTGCTATTAGGAAAGTAATTAGCAGATGAAAAGAAAAAACCACGCATTTGCGTGGTTTTTTTATTTTAAAATATTTAAAACTTCTTCAATATTATTCAAGGCTATGAAATTTTCATGTTCAATTTCAAAGTCTATTTTTTCATATTCCCAAGTAGTTGCATACGGAACGTGAATTCCATATCCACCTAAATTTATGATTGGTAAAACATCTGACTTTAGAGAATTTCCTATCATTAAAAAATCTTCTGCTTTAATGTCTAAGCGACCTAGCATTTTTTCGTAATCTAGTTCGGTTTTATCACTTAATACTTCAATATGATGAAAATAATGGCCAATTCCAGAATCATGTAATTTTCTGTGTTGATCTTTCAAATCGCCTTTTGTAGCCATTACCAATTTATAATTTCCGTGAAGCTCTTGCAATACATTTTCTACATTTGGCATTAATTCGACCGGTTTTTGCAATAAGTCTTTACCAATTGTAATAATTTGTTCAATTCCTTTTCCAGAAATATTATTATCGGTAATTTTTAAAGCCGTTTCAATCATAGAAAGCGTAAAGGCTTTAATTCCAAATCCATAAATAGGTAAGTTTTTTACTTGGTGGTTTAAAATTAGTCCTAAAATTTCTTGACTAGAAGCAAAATCTTGAAAAAGTTTGCAAAAACGTGCTTGTGCTTCATCGAAATAAGGTTCGTTGTGCCAAAGTGTGTCGTCTGCGTCGAAAGCAATAATTTTCGCGTTTTTCATCTTAGCTAATTAAACCTCCATTCATTACACCTTCAGTATCTGGATTTACGAAAACTAATTTTCCGTCAGGTAAATTCGTCATTAAAATCATTCCAGCACTTTCTACTCCACGTAATGCTCTTGGAGCCAAGTTTACTAAAACCGTGACACGCTTTCCAATAACTTCTTCCGGAGAAAAATGCTCGGCAATTCCAGAAACAATTGTTCTTACATCTATTCCTGTATCAACTTTTAAAACCAATAGCTTATTTGCTTTAGGCATTTTTTCAGCTTCTAAAATAGTTCCAACACGTAAATCTAATTTTGTAAAATCGTCAAAAGTGGCAGTTTCTTTTTGTGGTTCTGCTGTAGTGTTTTCCATTTTATTAGCTGTTTTTGTTGCTTCTAATTTGTCTATTTGTTTTTGAATTTCTTCGTCTTCAACTTTTGAAAATAAAATTTCTGCTTGACCAATTTTATGATTTGATTCTAATAAATTGGAGTTACTTGAAATATCTGCCCATTTGATTTCATCTTCTTTTTTATTAAGCATTATTCTCAATTTATCAGCTGTAAAAGGTAAAAACGGCTCGCACAAAACACTTAGTGCAGTTGTAATTTGTAAGGCAACATACATTTGCGTTTTAACTCTTTCAGGATTTTCTTTTATTGTAATCCAAGGTTCAGTTTCTGTCAAATATTTATTTCCTAAACGCGCAACATTCATCATTTCGCCTAATGCTTCTCTAAAACGATAGCGTTCAATTGATGAAGCAATAACTTCAGGATAAGCTTTTAATTCGGTTAAAGTTTGTTCGTCTAATTCAGAAAATTCATTTGGAGTTGGAACAATTCCGTCGTAATATTTATTCGTTAGAACAATAACACGATTTACAAAATTCCCTAAAATAGAAGCCAATTCGTTATTGTTTCTAGCTTGAAAATCTTTCCAAGTAAAATCGTTGTCTTTGCTTTCTGGAGCATTTGCTGTTAATGTGTAACGTAGCGCATCTTGTTTGCCAGGAAAATCTTGTAAATATTCGTGTAACCAAACTGCCCAGTTTTTAGAAGTAGAAAGTTTATTTCCTTCTAAATTTAAAAATTCGTTTGCCGGAACATTATCTGGTAAAATATAACTTCCCTCAGCTTTAAGCATGGCTGGAAAAATAATACAATGGAAAACAATATTATCTTTTCCAATGAAGTGAACTAGTTTCGTTTCTTCATCTTTCCAATATGGTTCCCAATCTTTTCCTTCTCTTGTTGCCCATTCTTTAGTTGCAGAAATGTATCCAATGGGAGCATCAAACCAAACGTATAGTTTTTTTCCTTCGGCACCTTCTACAGGAACATCAATTCCCCAATCTAAATCACGTGTTACGGCTCTTGGCTCTAAACCACCATCAATCCATGATTTTACTTGTCCGTAAACATTAGGTTTCCAGTCGTTTTTATGACCTTCTAAAATCCATTCTTTTAAGAAATCTTCATATCTATTCAAAGGTAAAAACCAGTGTTTAGTAGATTTCATAATTGGAGTTTCTCCAGTTATTGTAGATTTTGGATTAATTAAATCCGTTGCGTTTAAAGTAGAGCCACATTTTTCACATTGATCTCCGTAAGCTTCTGGATTGTCACATTTTGGACAAGTTCCAATTACAAAACGATCTGCTAAAAATTGATTTGCTTTAGCATCGTATAATTGCTCGGTAACTTCTTCAATAAAATCGCCGTTATCGTATAATTTTTTAAAAAATTCTTGAGCTGTATCATGATGAATTTTAGATGAAGTTCTTGAGTAATTATCAAAAGAAATTCCGAAATCAATAAAAGACTGACGAATAATTCCGTCGTATTTATCAATTACTTGCTGAGGTGTGATGCCTTCTTTTTTTGCTTTCATCGAAATAGCAACTCCATGCTCATCACTTCCACACATAAAAGCAACATCTTTTCCTTGCATGCGAAGGTAACGTGCATAAATATCGGAAGGAACATAAACACCAGCTAAATGACCAATATGAATAGGGCCATTTGTATAAGGCAAAGCAGCAGTAATTGTATATCTTTTAGGATTTTTAATCATAATACATTGAAATTTGATGCAAAAATAATTCTTTACAAATGAAATGGCGAATTTTTGTTTCTAATTTATGTATTTTTGGGTTAAACTTTTACAAATATGAAATATATCGGTTTTGTATTGGTGCTTTTTGTTTCATTAAATTCATATTCCCAAAAGAAAATGAAAATTCCTCCTTATTTAAAAAAAGGCGATACGATCGCTCTTGTTTGTACTGCTCGTAAATTTTTTCCTGAAGATGCCATTCCTGCTAAAGAATTATTAGAATCTTGGGGTTTAAAAATAAAACTAGGAAATACTATTGGTTTAGATAGTTGTCAACTAGGCGGAACAGATGCTGAACGTGCTGCCGATTTACAAGATTTAATGGACGATGATAATGTAAAAGCAATTTGGTGCGCTCGTGGCGGTTATGGGACGGTTAGAATTATTGACATGTTAGATTTTACAAAATTCAAAAAGCATCCTAAATGGATTATGGGTTTTAGTGATGTTACGGTTCTGCATAGTCATGTTAATGTTCAACGCATTGCAACTTTGCATTCTATAATGCCTTTTACGGTTCCAAAAGCACCTGATGAAGTTAAAGAAACTTTAAGAAAAGCGCTTTTTGGAGAGCCTATAGAATATACAATTCCATCTGTTTCTTATAATGTAAAAGGAAAGGCGTCTGGCGAATTGGTTGGTGGGAATTTGTCTATTTTATATAGTTTATTTGGTTCGAAATCATCATTAGAAACAAAAGGTAAAATTCTTTACATAGAAGATTTAGATGAGTATCTTTATCATGTAGATCGTATGATGCAAAACATGAAGCGTAACGATTATTTTGATGGTTTAATGGGCTTAATTGTTGGCGGAATGACTGATATGCATGACAATGAAATTCCTTTTGGACAAAATGCTGTCCAAATTATTACCGCAATTGCTTCACAATATAATATTCCAATTGCATTTGATTTTCCAGCTGGCCACATGAAAGACAATCGAACCCTGATTTTGGGTAAACAAGTTGATTTTGAAGTTAATGATAAAGTAGTAATTTTAAAATTCAAGTAATAATTTTCGCTAAAAAAGATACTGATTACTAAAAACTGACAACTGAATACTTTAGAATAATGGCTGAACATAACGATTTAGGAAAGCTTGGTGAAGAATTAGCTGTTGAATTCCTTCAAAATAAAGGATATCAAATTTTAGAAACCAATTGGGTTTTTCAAAAAGCAGAGATCGACATCATTGCTCAAAAAGAAAATATTTTGGCCGCAATTGAAGTTAAAACGCGTTCGAGTATTGAATTTGGTTTGCCTCAAGATTTTGTGAACCCCAAAAAAATACAATTATTAGTTAAAGCAATTAATGAATATGTAACAGTCAATGAATTGGATGTGGAAGTAAGGTTTGACATAATTGCAATTCATAAAGAAGTTTCGAAATTTAACATTGAACATATTAAAGAAGCTTTTTATTATTTTTAAGTTATATATATAACAATTTGTTTCTTTTTGTATATTTGCCAAAATTTTTTTTATGAAAACAATTTCTTCTGTTGTAGAAAACTACATTAAGTCAAAACCATTTTTATTAAATTCTTTGGCTCAAGGTATTATTAACCTGACTTCACTAGCACGAATAATGGTTCCTGAGCTTGAAAAAGAATTAGGAAAAGACATTAAGCAGGGAGCAATTGTTATGTCTTTAAAAAGGCTTTCTGAGGAGTTGGATTTTAAAATAAATAGAAAAATATCTAAGGTTTTAACCAATATTGGAGAAATAACAGTTAGATCTTCATTGTCGGATTTTGCATTCGTAATTTCAGATACTTTATTAGAAAATCAGGGGAAATTAATTTCAGAAATACAAAACCACAAAGATGTTTTTTATACTTCATCAAGAGGTGTAAACGAATTAAATATTATCATTAGTACTTCATATTCTCATTTGGTTGAAAATTTCTTTAATCATGAAAAAAGTACTTTAAAATTAGATAATTTATCTTCCATAACTGTGAAATTACCTCAAGATAATATTTCGGTGCCTGGAGTTTATTATTTTATTTTTCAAAAATTAGCTTGGGAAGGAATAGTTATTCATGAAGTTATTTCAACTACTAACGAATTTACAATTGTTGTAAGTGATGATCAAATTGACATTGCTTTTAAGGTTATAAAAAGTTTAAAAACCATTCAAGAATAGTAAAAAAAAGGCTATTTTTTTCTGCATCAAAAAAAGAAACGTATTTTTACCATTCTTATACTAAAAGCAGTAAATTTTAGTTTAAGATTAAAAACGTTTTAATTTGAAGACTAAACATTTAAAATACGCATTAACATTAGGGTTAATGCTTTTTATATTGGCTTGTTCTGTTAAGAAAGATAAATTTATTAACAGAAATTTCCATGCAGTAACTACCGAATATAATGTTTTATATAATGGTAATTTAGCGCTTGATTCTGGACTAGAAAACTTAAAAGTTACATTTAAAGATAATTTTTGGGAAATTCTTCCAGTCGAAAGAATGCAAGAAAAAGAAGAAAATTTCCTGCCGGGCCAAACCAAAAATCCAAATTTTACTAGAGCGGAAGAAAAGGCTGTAAAAGCCATTCAAAAGCATTCAATGAACATTGGCGGTACAGAAAAAAACCCTCAAATGGATGAAGCTTATTTGCTTTTAGCAAAAGCGCGTTATTATGAAAATAGATTTATCCCTTCTTTAGAAGCATTGAATTATATTCTGTATAAATATCCTCAAAGTGATAAAATTTATCACGCTAAGGTTTGGCGAGAAAAAGTTAATATTCGACTTGAAAATAATGAAGGCGCAATAAAAAACTTAAAAAAGCTATTAGAAAAAAAGGATATACAAGGTCAAGACTTAGCAGATGCAAATGCTATATTAAGTCAGGCTTACAGAAATATAGGGGCTAATGATAGTGCAATAGCAACTATGAAAATAGCAAAGTTAGAAACTAAGAATAACGAAGAGAAGGCTCGTTATTCTTTTATTCTTGGTCAGCTTTATGAGTCGTTTGAATATAATGACAGTGCTTTTGTAGCTTTTCAAGATGTAATAGATTTAAAAAGGAGATCACCACGAAGATATGTTATTCAAGCTCACGCTAAACAAGCGCAACAGTTTGATTATAAAAACGGTGATACTTTGGCGTTTGTAGAGAAATTTACAAAATTAATTGAAGATAGAGAAAACAGACCTTTTTTAGATATTTTGTATCATCAAATGGGCGTTTTTTATGATAAAAATAGCAAACCAAAAAATGCTGAAAATTTTTACAATAAATCCATACGCTCGTTTGGCCAAGATGAATATTTGATTTCTTCAAATTATAGAAATATTGGCGAGATTTATTTTAAAGATGCTCAATATAAAATTGCAGGAAAGTATTACGATAGTACTCTGATAAGATTAAAAGAGGGTACTAGAGAATATAGAAAATACAAAAAGAAAAGACTCAATTTAGTAGATGTAATTAAATATGAAACTATTGCACTAGAAAACGATAGTATTTTAAGTTTAGTTGCAATGAGTGATTCTCAAAAGACTGCATATTTTCAAAAGTATATTGAAGAACTTAAAACAGCTGACGAGTTAAAAGCTAAAAAAGAGGCTGAAAAAGCAGAGATTGAAGCTAATATAGCAGCTAACAACGCTGTAAAGCCAGGTGGTCAGCCAGGAAAGTTTAATCCAAATCCATCTTCTATTTCACCTCCAATTGGAAATTCAGGAATGTTGCCTCCAGTTTCTGTAGGTGGCGAAGCAAGTAATTTTTATTTTTACAATCCAGTAACTGTTAGTTATGGGAAAAAAGAGTTTGAAGCAAAGTGGGGGAAAAGAGAATTGAAAAAAAATTGGCGACTATCATCAAATAAGGATATTGATTTTTCAACTAATGATATTTCAGATGTTGTAATTGAGAACGATTCTTTGTCTACTGAAGTTGAAGAGAAATATACGGTTGAGTTTTATACTTCTAAATTGCCTATTTCTCAATTGGTTATAGATAGTTTGTCTAAAAGTAGAAACTTTGCTTATTATCAGTTAGGAGTTATTTACAAAGAAAAGTTTAAAGAGTATGAATTGGCTGCTTCACGATTAGAGCAGTTGCTTAAAAATAATCCTGAGGAAAGACTTGTTTTGCCAGCAAAGTATAACCTTTTTAAAATTTATGAAATTTTAAAGTCAAGTAAAGCAGAATTTTATAAGAATCAAATAATTTCCGAGTATCCAGAAAGCAGATACGCTCAAATTCTTCAAAACCCATCGGTTGAGTTAACTGATAATGATAGCCCTGATAAAGTATACTACAACTTGTATAAACTTTTTCAAGACAATGCGGTTAGAGATTCTTATGAAGAAGTTCTTTTAAGAATAGACCAGTTTTTTGGGGACGAATCATTGCCAAAGTTTGAGCTCTTAAAAGCAAATATCATTGCCAGATTAGAAGGGGTAGAAAGCTATAAAAAAGCATTAAACTTTGTTGCATTGACTTATCCAGACGAATTAGAAGGTAAACAAGCCGAAAGCTTATTGCAAAATGATATTCCTAAACTTGAAGCTTTTGAATTAGGAAAAATTGAGCCAACAACTTGGAAGCTTATTTTTGTTAAGGACTATCCTTTAAAAGAAGATTCTAAAATGCTTATTGAAAAAATTAATAAATACATAAAAGACAGAAATAGCGTGCTTTTAAAAGTTTCAACGGATCTTTATACTTTAGATAATGATATGATTGTAGTTCATGGGTTTAAAAATAAAGAAAACGCACAGTCTGTTTTGAGTGTGTTGAAAGAATATAAAGATTATAAAATTAAAGACAAAGCCTATCTTATTTCTTCTGAAGATTATAAAGTAATTCAGTTTAAAAAGAATTTTAACGATTGGTTATTATTAAATAAACAATAAAATTAAAATACCATTATATTATGTTTGATAAAACTAAGAAAGATACAAGTCAATTAGGGCAAACAAATAGAATTGTACAGGGAACAGTAATTAAGGGAGATATTAGTTCTAAAACTGATTTTAGGCTTGATGGAATATTAATAGGGAATTACGAATCTACTTCTAAATTGGTAATTGGTCCAACAGGAGAAGTGCAAGGTGATATTAAATGTGTTAATATTGATATCGAAGGAAAATTTTCGGGAAAACTTGAGGCTTCAGAATTATTAGGAGTAAAATCTACTGCAAAAATAAAAGGTGAAGTAATGGTTGGTAAGTTGTCTGTAGAGCCAGGAGCGGTTTTTGAAGCAACTTGCGAAATGAAAAGTAATTTAAAAGCTATTCCAACCGATGACCAAAAAGAAAAACTCGCATAAGTGGTTGAGCCTAATTAATATTCCCTTTCAAATGGGTGTAATAATTTTTGCTGGAGTTTTTTTTGGTAATTATTTAGATGACATGTTGGAATTGTCTCCTTTGTTTGTAGTTTTAATTTCTTTAGTTTCTATAGGAATAGCTCTTTATAATGTTTACAGGCAAGTCAAAGCCATTCAAGATAAAAATGATGATTAAAAGTTACTTTGCTTCAATTTTTTTAACATTAATTCTAGGAATTTTTTTCGGAGCTATAAACTATTTAGCAACAAAAGAAATTGTTTTATATAATTCTATTGAAGAAATCTATTTTTTCAACTTTGTTCTAACCTTAGTTTCTCTTTTTATTCTTTTTGTAATAAATTTAAAATTTAATGATAAAGTTGGGTATGCATTTCTTGCCGTAGGGATAATAAAAATGGCAGTTTCTGTGGTTTATTTATTGCCTTTAGTAGATTCGGATTTTTCAAATAAAATTCCTGATACATTGAGCTTTTTTTCAGCTTATTTTATTTTTTTAATAATTGAAAGCATTGTTGTTGTTCGGCTATTGAATAAAAAGAATTGATGAATGTAATTTGGAGTTATTTTTTTTTGAATTAATTTCGTTATTATGAATTATAATGTACCTTTGCAAAAAATTTTAAAACACTGTTTTTAACTAAATGTAGTTATGAAGATATTCGGAAAGGCCTTAAAGTTCGTTTTTTGTATTGCCATATTAATGGTTGCAAATACTAGTTTTGCTAGTCATGGTGCTGAAGAAGGAAAAGAATTTAGTCCAACGGAATTAATAAATTCCCATATTGGCGATGCTCATGATTTTCATATTGCTGATTGGAATGGTCATGCGATTTCTATGCCATTACCAATTATTTTATGGACAGAAAGTGGTTTAGAAATTTTTTCTTCATCTATTTTTCATCACGATAATACTGGCGAGCATCAAGTTGAAGTTAATGGGCAAAAATTTGTAAAGTACAATGAAGTAATTTATTATGCAGACAAATTTTCTTCGCTAACAGATGAGCAAAAATCTGGAATGATGAATGGTTTTAACTTTGCAGAAAGACCATTAAACTTTTCAATTACTAAGAATGCTTTTTCAATGATATTGTCCGTGTTTCTTATTTTATTATTGTTTATTATGGCAGCTCGTTCTTATAATAAAAATAAGATGGCTCCAAAAGGATTGGCTGGTTTTCTTGAGCCACTTGTTTTGTTTGTTAGAGATGATATAGCTAGGCCAAATATAGGTGATAAGAACTATGCAAAATATATGCCTTATTTATTGACTATATTCTTCTTTATCTGGGTAAATAATTTAATAGGCTTAATTCCTTTCTTTCCATTTAGTTCTAACTTAACAGGAAACATATATTTCACTTTTGTTTTAGCTTTTATTACTTTTATAGTTACAACTTTAAGTGCTAAGAAAGACTACTGGTCTCATATTTTTATGCCGCCAGTACCTAAGGCTTTATACCCTATAATGATTCCTGTGGAAATTATTGGGATGTTGACAAAACCATTTGCATTAATGATTCGTTTATTTGCGAATATTACTGCTGGTCATATTATTATTTTGAGTTTAATTTCGTTGATTTATATATTTAAAACAGTTTGGATTTCGCCTGTTTCTGGTGCATTTGTATTATTTATGAGTGTTTTAGAGATGTTAGTTGCGGTTTTACAGGCTTATGTATTTACATTATTATCAGCATTGTTTATTGGTCAGGCTGTTGAAGAGCACGATCATCATTAAATTGAGTTTTATTAATTATTAACTATATAAATATTTTATTATGGTATTAGCTGGAATCGGTGCTGGATTAGCTGTTATTGGAGCAGGAATCGGAATTGGAAAAATTGGTGGTTCTGCAATGGACGCTATGGCAAGACAACCTGAGGTTGCTTCAAAAATTCAAACAGCAATGATTATTGCTGCTGCTCTTATCGAGGGTGTTGCACTTTTCGCGGTAGTAGTTGCTTTAATCGCTAAGTAATTAATTATCTTCTCACAACGGTTGGTTGTGAGAAGATTTTTTAAAACAAACAAACAAATAAATTATATATTATGAATTTCACTTCACCTGAAAGTTTAATTTTTTGGACAACTATAATTTTCGTAGTCTTTTTTATATTATTAAAAAAGTTTGCATGGAAGCCAATTTTAGAAGCTGTTAAGACTAGAGAACAATCAATTAACGATGCTCTTCTTTCTGCTGAAAATGCTAAAAAAGATTTGCTAAATCTTCAAGCGGACAACGAAAAATTATTAGCTGAAGCTAGAGCAGAAAGAGATGCAATGATAAAAGAAGCTCGCGAGTTAAAAGACAAAATGATTGCAGATGCTAAAGGAGAAGCACAAGCGCAAGGAGAAAAAATGATTTCTCAAGCTAAAGCTTCTATTGAATCTGAAAAAAATGCTGCAATGGCTGAAATTAAGAATCAAGTTTCTTCACTTTCAATTGAGATTGCAGAAAAATTATTAAAAGAAGAATTAACTAACACTGAAGCTCAATCTAAATTGGTTGAGAAAATGTTAGGTGAAGCAAAATTAAACTAAGCATTATGGCAGGAACTAGAGCGGCTATTCGATATGCTAAGGCTATTCTTGATATTGCAAAAGCAAATAATAATACAACAAGCGTTAATAACGATATGTTGTCTATTAGTGCAGCTGTGAAGGAAAGTAAAGAATTGAAAGGTTTTTTATTGAATCCTACAGTTATTGGTAATGTTAAGCTAAATGCTTTACTAGAAGTTTTTGCTTCAGCACAAAATGAAACAAAAAGTTTATTTCAATTGCTTTTAGAAAATAAAAGATTTGAAATTTTACATGCAATTGCTTCAGAATATAACGCTTTATTTGATGAGTTAAATGGAATTGAAACGGCAATAGTTACTACTGCATTTCCAATTTCACCTGATTTAGAAAGTAAAGTGCTAGCAAAAATAAAAGAGTTTTCAAATAAAACTATTACTATTCAAAATGTTGTCGACCCTTCAATTATTGGTGGATTTGTATTGAGAATAGGGGATAAACAATTCAATGCATCTGTAGCGAGTAAGTTACAGTCATTAAAACAAGAATTTAGTAATTAATAATAGTCAACGCACTCAGCGAGTGTTTAAATTATAAATTAAAATGGCTGAAATTAAACCTGCTGAAATATCAGCAATCTTAAAAAAGCAATTATCAGGTTTTCAATCTGGTACTTCATTAGAGGAAGTTGGAACAGTACTTCAAGTTGGAGATGGAATCGCACGTGTTCACGGATTATCTAACGCTCAATATGGTGAGTTAGTACAATTCGATAACGGGTTAGAAGCTATCGTTCTTAACTTAGAGGAAGACAATGTTGGTGTAGTATTATTAGGTCCTTCTACAGGTATTAGAGAAGGTTCTAATGTTAAAAGAACTCAACGTATTGCTTCTCTTAAAGTTGGTGAGCAAGTTGTTGGTCGTGTTTTAGATACGTTAGGAAACCCTATTGATGGTAAAGGACCAATTGGTGGTGATTTATATGAAATGCCATTAGAAAGAAAAGCTCCTGGAGTTATCTTCCGTCAACCAGTAACTGAACCATTACAAACAGGTATTAAAGCTATCGATGCTATGATTCCTGTTGGTAGAGGACAACGTGAATTGGTTATTGGTGACCGTCAAACAGGTAAAACTACTGTTTGTATTGATACCATTTTAAATCAAAAAGAATTTTATGATGCTGGGAAACCAGTATTCTGTATATATGTAGCAGTAGGGCAAAAAGCATCTACAGTTGCTGCAATTGCAAAAACATTAGAGGAAAAAGGAGCAATGGCTTATACAGTTATTGTTGCTGCAAATGCATCTGACCCTGCAGCAATGCAAGTTTATGCGCCATTTGCTGGAGCTTCTATTGGTGAGTATTTCCGTGATACAGGTCGTCCTGCATTAATTATTTATGATGATTTATCTAAGCAAGCAGTTGCTTACCGTGAAGTATCGTTATTATTAAGAAGACCGCCAGGACGTGAAGCTTACCCTGGAGACGTTTTCTATCTTCACTCTAGATTATTAGAAAGAGCTGCAAAAGTTATTGCTGATGACGATATTGCTAAAGACATGAATGATTTACCAGAATCTTTACGTCCAATCGTTAGAGGAGGAGGTTCGTTAACAGCTTTACCAATTATTGAAACGCAAGCTGGTGACGTTTCTGCTTATATTCCAACAAACGTAATTTCGATTACTGACGGACAAATCTTCTTGGATGGAGATTTATTTAACTCAGGTGTACGTCCTGCAATTAACGTTGGTATTTCTGTATCTCGTGTTGGGGGTAATGCACAAATTAAATCAATGAAAAAAGTAGCTGGTACTTTAAAATTAGACCAAGCTCAATACCGTGAATTAGAAGCGTTTGCTAAATTTGGATCAGATTTAGATGCGGTTACTATGAACGTAATTGAAAAAGGAAAACGTAATGTTGAAATTTTAAAGCAGGCAGTAAATGATCCTTATACAGTAGAAGATCAGGTTGCAATTATATATGCAGGTTCTAAAAACTTGTTAAGAAATGTACCTGTAACGAGTGTTAAAGAATTTGAAAGAGATTTCATTGATTATTTAAATGCTAAACATAGAGATACTTTAGACGGATTAAAAGCTGGTAAATTCACAGATGAAATTACTGATGTTTTAGAAAAAGCTGCTAAAGAAGTTTCTGCAAAATATTAATTTTTAGGTAATTAGTTTTAGGTGAAAGGTAATAGTTTATACCAATCACCTAAAGCCTATAACCAAACACCTATATAGAATGGCAAATTTAAAGGAAATTAGAAATAGAATAGGTTCCGTTTCATCTACGATGCAAATAACATCGGCAATGAAAATGGTTTCTGCCGCAAAGCTTAAAAAAGCTCAAGATGCTATTACAGCAATGCGCCCTTATGCCGAAAAATTAACTGAATTATTGCAAAATTTAAGTGCTACTCTTGAAGGAGATACTGGTGGAGCATTTGCTGAGCAAAGAGAAGTTAATAAAGTTTTAATTGTGGCAATTACTTCAAATAGAGGTTTGTGTGGTGCATTTAATTCTAATGTAATTAAAGAAGTTAGAAATTTATCTGGTTCATATTCTGGAAAACAAGTTGATGTTTTTGCTATTGGTAAAAAAGGAAATGATGTTTTAAAGAAAACAAACACTATAGTTGATAATAATAATTCAATCTTTGATGATTTATCATTTGAAAATGTTTCTGAAGTTGCTCAACTTTTAATGGATAAATTTGTTGCAGGTGATTATGATAAAATTCATATTGTATACAATCACTTTAAAAACGCTGCAACTCAAATAGTGAAAACCGAACAGTTTTTGCCATTAGCTCCTATTACTGGAGGTGAAGTTGTTTCTTCAGATTATATTTTTGAGCCATCTAAAGAAGAAATTGTATTGACTTTAATTCCTAAGTCTTTAAAAACTCAATTATACAAATCAATTCGCGATTCTTTTGCTTCTGAACATGGAGCTCGTATGACAGCTATGCACAAAGCAACTGATAATGCAACAGAATTAAGAAATCAATTGAAATTGACATACAACAAAGCACGTCAAGCTGCAATTACCGGAGAAATTCTAGAAATTGTTGGTGGTGCTGAAGCATTGAACAATTAGACGAAGCATTTGCTTAGTCGTTTTTACAAAAAAAGAGCCAAACTTAGTTTGGCTCTTTTTTTGTTATATAATTTGTACATTTAACTAAAATATTTTTATAATGATAGTTTCTAAATTAATTACTTTTTTTCTTAGTATTGTTTTGCTTTCATGTGGAAGTTCAAAGACAGATATTCAAAAATTAGAAGATCAAACTCAAATTAAAGAAGTTTATTCTCAAGCTTGGGTTGCTGGTGTTAGAGGTGGCGGAGCCGGAATAAATGTTTTTGTTAATCTGAATTCGCCATTTGAAGAAGATCTTGTTTTGGAGAAAATTCAATTTAAAACCTATGAAGCTTCTTTTGAAAAAACGAATGAGTTAAGTTATGTAGCAAGGATTGATACGGGTCAGAATAAGCTAAAAACAATAAATATTGAAGTTACAGATGCTGAGGAAGAAACAGTTGTTAGTAAACCAAAAATTAACTTAAAAGAGAAACAAGCAATTTTATTTTTTAGTAAAGAAGGTAAAATGTATTCTAAAATTATAGAAAATGTAGAAGAAAGAGAAATGATTGCTTATCCTTCTATGAGAAAACCTACAGAATAACTATTTTTGTTTCTTAAATAAAAAAACTTTGAGTTCATATAAAAAGCTTCTAAATCAAACAGCTATTTATGGCATTGCGACAGTATTGCCTAGGATGCTGAGTTTTCTTCTAGTAAGGTTGTATACAGACTACATGCCTTCAAGTGAATACGGAGAGGTCTCAATTATTTTTTCTTACTTGGTTTTTTTCAACGTAGTGCTTTCTTACGGAATGGAAACTGCATTTTTTCGTTTCTATAACTCCGAAGATAAAAAAGATAAAGTAATTACTACTTCGATGATTTCTTTATTGGCTTCAACACTTCTTTTTTTTGGAATTTCAATGTTTTTTAAAGAAGATATTGCTCATTGGTCAAACAAGAATGTAGATTATATTTTCTACACTATTTTAATTTTGACTTTAGATGCTTTAGTAATCATTCCATTTTCAAAATTAAGAGCCGAAGGAAGGCCAATAAAATATGCAGTTATTAAAATTGGTAACGTAGTTATTAATTTGTCGTTAAATTTTTTCTTTTTGGTTTTTTTGCCAAAATGGGCTCAAAACAATTCTTTGTTAGAAGGTATTTACTTCGAAAATTTCCAAATTGGTTACATATTTGTTTCTAATGTAATAGCAAGTTTATTTACGTTATTAATGCTGCTTCCTGATTATTTTAAATTGAAGTGGCAATTTGATGTGGTGCTTTGGAAAAAAATGATGCATTACGGTTTCCCAATTTTAATTGCCGGAATAGCATTTGCAATCAATGAACATTTTGATAAAATTTTATTAGAATGGATGCATGTTGATTTGGCTCATATTGGCGCTTATTCGGCTTGTTATAAAATAGGAATGTTTATGGTGTTATTTAGAACAGCTTATACACTTGGAATTGAACCATTCTTTTTTAGTCATGCAAAAAACAAAAATGCACCACAAACGTATGCCGAAATTACAAAGTATTTTGTAATATTTGGTTCGTTTATGTCGCTTGGAGTAATTGTTTTTGCCGATGTGTTAAAAGTTTTTTTAGTGCCTAGAGAAGAATATTGGATTGCAATGAATATTGTTCCTTTAATTGTAATTGCTAACTTTTTCTTAGGTATTTATACCAATCTTTCTGTTTGGTATAAGTTAATAGACAAAACGAAAATCGGGGCTTATATTTCAATTGTAGGTGCTTTAGTAACATTGTTGTTCAATTATATTCTAATTCCTTATATCGGTTTTATGGGCTCTGCAATAGCAACCATTTTAGCTTATGGAATAATGATGATAATTTCATATAAACTGGGACAAATAAATTATCCTATTCCTTATGATAAAAAGAAAATTGGTTTCTATTTAGGACTTTCGGTTCTATTAAGTATGCTTTCTTTTTACATACCAATTTTAAGAGAAACCTATGTTTTTGGAATAGCTAGTTTATTAATTTTTGTTTACTTTGTATATCGAAACGAACAACAACTTTTCTCAAGAATTTTAAAACGTAAATAATGCAAATTAAAATTATAAATAAATCGTCACACGAATTGCCAAACTACGAAACTATTGCTTCGGCAGGAATGGATTTACGTGCAAATATTACTGAATCAATTGTGTTAAAACCATTAGAAAGAGCCATTGTTAAAACCGGACTTTTCATTGAATTACCAATTGGCTTTGAAGCGCAAGTTCGACCGAGAAGTGGTCTAGCTGCCAAAAAAGGAATTACAGTTTTAAATTCTCCAGGAACAGTCGATGCCGATTATCGTGGAGAAATAGGTGTAATTTTAGTTAATCTTTCAAACGAAGATTTTACCATTGAAAGCGGAGAAAGAGTAGCGCAGTTAGTAATTGCAAAACACGAACGCGCAGAATGGATTCAGGTGGAAGAATTATCTGAAACGTCACGTGGAGAAGGCGGTTTTGGAAGTACAGGAGTAAAGTAATTTAACAAAATAGAATATGAAAATAATAGTGCCAATGGCAGGACGTGGATCACGTCTTCGTCCACATACATTAACAATTCCTAAACCATTAATTCCAGTTGCTGGTAAACCAATTGTTCACCGATTAGTAGAAGATATTGCAGGAGTTTTAAATCAAGATATTGATGAAGTTGCTTTTATCATTCACGAAAGTTTCGGAAAACAAGTAGAGAAGGATTTAATTGCAATTGCTGAAAAGTTAGGTGCAAAAGGAACAATTTATTACCAAAATGAAGCATTAGGAACAGGTCATGCTATTATGTGTGCAAAAGATTCTCTTTCTGGACCTGCAGTAATAGCCTATGCAGATACATTAATTCGTGCAGATTTTGACTTAGATACAACTGCCGATAGTGTTATTTGGGTTAAACAAGTAGACGAACCAGAAGCTTTTGGTGTAGTAAATTTAAACGATAACGGTGAAATAATAGAATTAGTTGAAAAACCACAAGAATTTGTTTCAGATTTAGCTGTTATTGGAATTTACTACTTTAAAGATGTTGCCGTGTTGAAAAACGAATTGCAATTGGTAATTGATAATAATATTATTCATGGAGGAGAATATCAAATTAACGATGGTATTAAACAAATGATGGAAAAAGGCATGAAATTTGTTCCTGGTAAAGTAGATGAATGGATGGATTGCGGAAATAAAGATGTTACAGTTGACACCAACTCTAGAATGTTGAAGTTTCTTCTTGATGATGCTGAAGAAACAATGGTGGCTGAAACTGTTAGAATTCAAAATTCAACGATTATTCCACCTTGTTACATAGGGGAAAATGTTGTTTTAATAAACTCTATTGTAGGGCCAAACGTTTCATTAGGAAATGCAACACATCTAACTAATACAAAAATTCAAAATAGTTTAGTGCAAACACATGCACATATAAGAAACGCTAAATTAAACAATGCAATGATTGGTAACCATGCTACTTTCGATGGAGACTTCACAAGTATAAGTATTGGAGATTACTCAGTATTAGAATAAATAATTTGAAACACTTTAAAACAATAGCATTTTTTTTCTTGTTGGTTACTTTGAGTAATCAACAAGTTATTTATGGACAGATCAATCCAGACGACATTGCTCTTGTAGAAAATGAAGTTGAAAATAATTTTTACAAAGCGCTAAAACAACGCGGAATTGAAAATTATGACAAAGCAATTGTTGCTATTCAAAAATGCATTGAAAAAGATAATACTAATCCTGTTTTTTATCATGAGTTAGGGAAAAACCACCTGGACTTAAAACAATACCTTGAAGCAGAAAATGCTTTTAAAAAAGCAATTGAATTGAACCCAAATGAAAGGTGGTATTTAAACAGTTTATACGATGTATATTATCAGACAAAGGATTTTTTAAAGTCTATTCCAATTGTTCAAAAGCTAATCTCATTTGATCCTAATATGAGTGAAGATTTGGTTTCTTTATATATGTATACTAATCAGCACGATAAAGCATTGAATCTATTAAACGAAATGGAGAGTACTTCAGTTTTAAGCCAATCCATGGAATATTATAAATTAAAAATTCAATCGTCAAATGCTAATTCTAAGCCAGAAGTTAAAGAACTTGAAAATTTAATTCGAAAAAACCCAAAAGTAGAGCAAAATTATATTGATTTAATGATGCTATATTCAACAAGTAACCAAGAAGAGAAAGCCTTTGAAGTTGCAAAAGAATTAGCAAAAGAAATTCCAAACTCCGATTGGGCACATGTAAGTTTATTTAAGTTTTATTTAGTAAATAATGAGGTTAGCAATGCTAAAAAATCAATGTTTAAGGTTTTTAATAACAAGAATATTGATTTAAGAATAAAACATAGAATTCTAAATGAATTTTTAATTGTTACAGTTAATACTAATGAGCACGATAAGGACTTAGAGGAAGCAGTTAGTTATTTTGCAAATGACAACATTATAAATGTTCCAAAAGAAATTGGAAAGTTTTTTTATAATAAAAAGGAATATTTAAAGACTGAACTATATTTAAAGAAAGGTATTCAAAACGAGCCAAATGATATTGAGTCTGTTTTACTTTTATTAGAAGTTGAAAGCACATTAGAAAAGTTTGAAGATGTTAAAAAGATAGCAACAAATTACATCGACTTATTTCCTACATTTTCCAAATTGTATTTTTACGCGGGCTTAGCAAATTATAATTTGAATAATACAAAAGCCGCTATTAGCCAACTTGAAATGGGTTTAGAATTTATTATTGAAGATGCAGTTTTAGAAAATCAGTTCTATTTACTTTTGGCAGAATCTTTTAAAAAGGAGAACAATACAACAAAGGAAAAAATATACCGTTCTAAAGCAGAACTTATTCAAAAGAATTTCAAGTAATGAAAAAAATAATTATTGTTTTTATAGGATTGTTCTTTTTGGTTTCTTGTAAATCAAAACAATCTGTTTTAGAGTCAGCAGCAAATGAATCATTGGCTGCAGCAAAAATTATTTCGGGTCATTACGAGAATGAAAAAAACTTTTCAACTCTAAACATTAGAGCAAACGCAAAGTATAAAGACGATAAACAATCACATTCTGTAACTGCTGATATTCGTATTAAAAAAGATGAAATAATTTGGATTAATGTAAAATTACTCGGCTTTCCAGTCGCTAAAGCATTAATTACTCCTGAAAAAGTAAGTTATTATGAGAAAATTAATAACACTTATTTTGAGGGCGATTTTAGTTTGTTAAGTAATTGGCTTGGAACAGAGCTCGATTTTAATAAAGTGCAAAATTTATTAACTGGAAACGCAATTGACGATTTAACTAAAGAGAAGTATATTGCTAAAATTGAAAAAGAACTGTATCAATTAACAGAAAAAAAGAAAAGTAATACTTCAAAAGTTTTTAGTTTTGAAGGCGGAAATTTTTTGTTAAAAAAAGAGACTATTTTTCAAGAGCAAGAAAACAGGAAATTAGAAATTTATTATCCTTCTCATAAGAAGCAAAATAATGTATTTTTGCCGAATGAAATTAATATAAAAGCGCATCAAAAAGAAACTGTTTTTATTGATTTAGAGTATAAAAATATAATTTTTAATGAAAATTTGAGTTATCCTTTTTCAATACCAAGTAGTTATGATCAAATAAATGTTAATTAAAATTTCAAAACTATATTATCTTTGTAAAAAAATTAAAATGAAGCAATTTCAATTATATATTCTTTTTTTCTTTTGTTTTTCTTTGGGTTTTTCACAAACTCAACAAGAAAAACTTGAAGCTCGAAAAGTGCAAATTCAGAAAGAAATTTCTGCATTTAAAGAGTTGTTGCAAACAGAAAAGAAAAAAGAACGTTCGGTATTAAGTGAAATAGCTGCACAAAAAGCGCGTATCCGATTAAGCGAAAGGTTAATTAGTACTACGGCTAAGCAAAAGAGAATATTAGATGATAACATCTATTTGAATCAATTGGAAATCAATAAATTAAATAGAGAGTTAAAGGTTCTAAAAGAAGATTATGCTAAAATGATTGTAAAATCATACAAAAGCCGAAATGATCAAAGTAGAATTATGTTTGTACTTTCTTCACAAAATTTTCTTCAAGCATATAAAAGAATACAGTATATGAAACAATATGCTGGTTTTAGAAAAATGCAAGGAGACGAAATCCAGGAAAAGCAAGAAAAATTATCAACTAGAATTGTAAAACTAGAAAAAGATAAAAAAAATAAAGAAAAAGTCTTGGCTGAAAATGAGGCTGAGAAAAAAATCTTAGAAGAAAAAAAGAAAGAACAAGAGCAATTAGCAAAGCTTATTCAAAAAGACAAGAAGAAATACGCTGCTGATATCGATAAGAAACAAAAAGAAGCTCGAAATATTGATAAACAAATTAAAAAAATAATTGCTGATGAGATTGCTGCTGCCAATAAAAGAAATGCTGCTAAATCAGGATCTACAGCTTCTACAGCTTCTGTTTCTAAATTTGATTTAACACCTGAAGGTAAAATTGTTTCTGATAATTTTAAATTGAATAAAGGAAAGTTACCTTGGCCTGTTGATAATGGCTATGTACAATTACGTTATGGTGACCAACCACACCCTGTTCATAAAAACCTTACTGTTCATAATAGCGGAGTAGAAATTGCAACAAAACCAGGGTCTAACGCAAGAGCTGTTTTTGGAGGTGAAGTGCTTCAAGTTCAAGTAATTTCTGCAAACAACAAAGCTGTTTATGTACAACATGGAGACTTTATTACGGTTTACTTAAATTTAAATACAGTAAATGTAAGTAAAGGTGATAAAATTGCTATTAAACAAATTTTAGGAAAAATACACACCGATTCATCTGGAAGTGCAGTAATAAAGTTTTTAGTTTTACAAAATACCACTTATTTGAATCCTGAACAGTGGATGTCTAATATGTAATTTAACAAAATATACATTTTTTCTGTAACCGAGAAAACTAGAAAGTAAATATCTTTACCTCGGTTAATAGCAGTAATTTTTTCTATTCAAAAAATTATCATAAAATCCGGAGTGAGGACTTCGGATTTTTTTTATGCGTTAGATTTAACAAAATGTACAAATTATCTGTAAACAAATAATTTTATTTTAAGATACCTTTATATCGGTTAATAGTAGTAATTTTTCTGATTTTAAAAAGATGTAAACACCTTAAGTCACCCCACTTAAGGTGTTTTACATTTTATTGAAGTATTCTAAAGCTTTTGTAATACTTTTTACATTATCAAATGTAATGAGTAAACGTAATCCGTTTTTAGTTTGTTTTTCTTTAACTTTACAAATGTTTCCATTTTGCTGAGCAAATTGCATTACTTTCATGAATCTATCAGACTGATAATATTTGCTTTGCTGATCACTTATAAAATAGCCAACCAGTTTTCCTTGCTTCATTAATAGTTTTTCAATTCCTATCGAAGTGGCTTTCCATTTTATTCGTAAACTATTTAAAAGGGCAATTGCTGGTTTTGGAAGCGCTCCAAAGCGATCAATTAGTTTTTGTTCGAAAAGTAATAAGTCTTCTTCTTTTTTAATTAAGCCTAATTCGTTGTATAAACTTAATCGTTCAGCAACACTGTTAATATATTCGTCAGGAAACAATAATTCGAAGTCTGTATCAATCAAAATATCTTTTACATATTCTTTTGTCTCAATATTATTTTCTTCTTCGTAAAGCTCTTTAAATTCATTTTCTTTTAATTCATCAATTGCCTCGTTCATGATTTTTTGATACGTGTCGAAACCAATTTCATTTATGAAACCACTTTGTTCACCCCCTAATAAATCTCCAGCTCCTCGAATTTCCAAATCTTTCATAGCGATATTAAATCCACTTCCCAGTTCGCTAAATTGTTCCAATGCATTAATACGTTTACGAGCATCATCTTTCATAACTGAATCTGGAGGTGTGATAAAATAACAAAATGCTTTTTTATTGCTTCTTCCAACACGACCTCTCATTTGATGTAAATCCGAAAGACCAAAATTATTAGCATTATTAATGAAAATCGTATTCGCATTTGGCACATCTAATCCGCTTTCAATAATGGTGGTTGCCACAAGAACATCAAATTCACCTTCAATAAAAGCAAGCATTAATTCTTCCAGTTTTTTACCGTCCATTTGTCCGTGACCAATCCCTACTTTCGCGTCAGGAACCAATCGTTGAATCATTCCGGCAACTTCTTTAATATTTTCAATTCTATTATTTATAAAAAATACTTGACCGCCTCGTTCAATTTCATATGAAATAGCATCTCTAATAGCATCTTCATTAAATCTAATGACATTAGTTTCAATTGGATGTCTATTGGGCGGAGGAGTAGTTATAACGGATAAATCTCTAGCTGCCATTAACGAAAACTGTAATGTTCTAGGAATTGGTGTTGCCGTAAGCGTTAGTGTATCAACATTAGCTGCAATTGTTTTTAGTTTGTCTTTTACGTTTACACCAAACTTTTGTTCCTCATCAACAATTAACAATCCTAAATCTTTAAACTGAACATTTTTATTTACCAATTGATGTGTTCCAATGATAATATCTACTTTTCCTTCGCTAAGGTCTTTTAAAGTTTCTGATTTCTGTTTGGCTGTTCTAAATCTGTTCAAATAATTAATGGTTACTGGCATCTCTTTTAAACGCTCAGTAAATGTTCTGTAATGTTGATAAGCTAAAATTGTTGTTGGAACTAAAACGGCAACTTGTTTCCCGTTATCAACTGCTTTAAATGCTGCGCGAATGGCTACTTCAGTTTTTCCAAAACCAACATCTCCACAAACCAATCGATCCATTGGTCTATCATTTTCCATGTCCATTTTTACATCATTTGTTGATGAAATTTGATCGGGAGTATCTTCATAGATAAAAGAACTTTCAAGTTCTTTTTGCAAATAACTATCAGGTGCACATGCAAAACCTTTGTCTAATCTTCTTTTTGCATACAATTGAATTAAGTTGAAGGCAATATGCTTAACACGTGCTTTTGTTTTTTGTTTTAACGCTTTCCAGGCGTTACTTCCTAGTTTGTAAATTTTTGGAGGAGCGCCATCTTTACCGTTATATTTCGAGATTTTATGCAAAGAATGAATACTAACATAAACGATGTCATTATCTGCATAAACTAATTTAATAGCTTCTTGTGTTTTTCCTTCGACCTGAATTTTTTGTAAACCTCCAAATTTTCCAATTCCATGATCAATATGAGTAACATAATCGCCAACAGATAATGAAGTAAGCTCTTTTAACGTTATGGTTTGTTTTTTGGAATAACCGTTTTTAATAGAAAATTTATGATAACGCTCAAAAATTTGATGATCGGTATAACAAGCCAATTGATTTTCTTGGTCGATAAAACCTTGAAACATTGGAAAAACTAATGTTTTATATTGTTTACGAATGCTTTCGTGGTTTTCTTCGTCTATGCTTTGAAAAATATCATGAAAACGCTTCGATTGATTTTCATTAGAACATAAAATATAATTTGAAATACCATTTTCGTGGTTTTCGCTTAAGTTGGCTAATAATAAATCAAATTGTTTGTTGAAAGAAGGTTGGGGTTGAATGTGAAATTCAAAACTTTTATCAACTTTTAAAATGGATTTATTATTTAATTCTACAATTGGAAAATCAATTACTTTTCTTAAAAATGTTTTTTCATTTAAAAATAATTCTTCAGGGTTAGCTTGTTTTATTTCGCCTGTTAAATTAGAGTAAGCTTCATTTGCTTTTCCAAATAGAGTATTTAATTTTTGACCAACTTGTTCTGTATTTTGAATAAAAACAGCTGTTTTTTCGTTAATGTAGTTTAAAAAGCTTTCACGGTTTTCTTGAAGCATCTTGTTTTCTACATTCGGAATAATTGATATCTTTTTTAGTTTTTCTTTAGAAAGTTGGGTTTCAACATCAAAGCTTCTAATGCTGTCTACTTCATTTCCAAAAAACTCAATTCTATAAGGTTCGTCATTTGAAAAAGAAAACACATCAATAATTCCGCCACGAACAGAAAATTCACCCGGTTCAACAACAAAATCAACTCGTTTAAAATTGTATTCAAATAAAGTTTCATTGATAAAATCAATCGACAAATTATCGTTTACAGCAAGTTTTAAAGTGTTTTTATCTAATTCTTTTCGAGTTACTACTTTTTCAAATAACGCTTCTGGATATGAAACAATAATAGCTGGTTTTTTACGTGAATTAATTCGATTTAAAACTTCAGCTCTTAATAAAACATTTGCGTTGTCTGTTTCTTCAATTTGATAAGGCCTTCTATATGAACCTGGATAAAATAAAACATCTTCGTCATTAAGTAATTGCTCTAAATCATTTAAATAATAGGCGGCCTCTTCTTTATCATTTAAAATTAGTAAAAACGGAATTTCCGCTTTTTTAAAAAGCGATTGTATGATGATTGATAAAGACGACCCTATTAATCCAGAAATAGAAGCTTTTTTACGTTCAATTAACAATTGAGTAATTTGCTCAATTTTAGGATTTTGTTCGTATTTTTTTAAAATTTCAGTGACGTTCAATGTGTTTTTATTAATTCGTTGTAAAATTAAAAAAACCACTACAATTCCAATTGGTTTATAGTGGTTTTGTTTTATGTTTTTTCAAAGCTTATAAAATAAGCTTCTTTCTTATTTTTTGAGAATTGTCAAGTGTAACTGTAATGAATATTGTTTGGTTAGCTTGAGGAATATTCTTTTCAAAAGTCAAAGCATTAATGTTTTTCTCTTCAAAAAGTAAACGACCTGTTATGTCAAATGCTTCTATAGCGCTAATCTTTATTTTACTTGAAGTGAATTTAGTTGTTTCATCTTCTGAATAAATAATTAAAGATGCCTCATTAACTATATTGTCGTCAGTCGATAAAGATAAATCTTGATAATGCAATTTAAACCTATTATTAAACGTTCCAGTAGCTGTTGTAAAAGTAAAAGTACTAGTTTTTAAATTGTGAAATGTGCCATTACTGGTGTCTTCTAAAAAGATGTCTTTATCGTCGAAAAAAGAATCTGTATGATCAATTGCAATATCATAACTTCCTGCCTGAGTAGTATTTATTCCTAAAGAGATTTGATCTGTAACTGTCCAGGGGTATGCTCTTCCTTGTATCCCAAAACCAAGTGTAGATGGAGGGATTAGAGAATAAAATTGTATAACTCCAGCAGTTGATGCAAGTGCATCGGTTCCAAAATCATAACCGTTTGTAGCGTCATCTTGATATCCAACAGCTATTTGTTTAAATGCTCCGAGCGTATTGGTTAGGTTTAAGTGAATGTAATAGTTTAAAGGAGTTGACAGTACTTCTCTATAGAATTGACTATTATTTCCGTTAACCCTCATTGCATTTGTAAAGTTAATGGATGTAGTTGTTCCTGCAGAAGCGAAAAACCCTTGGCCAGCAGCAATATATTGACTGGGAGCAGCCCCGCCAGAAACCGCAGCTGTTCCTGTAGTTCTTGTTCTAACTGCATAATCATCTGTAGTAAAAACATTCGCAACTATAGCAGTATTGTGAGTCCAAAAATACAACGTTCCAAGATTTGTATTGTCTATTAAGGTTACAACATTAATTGCAGAAGGATAGGGGTTTGAAATAAAATTATAATTTAAAAGAACAGGATTAAAAGCCTCTACGCCTACTGGAATAATTCCATTATTTGGAGTTCCAACAAATTCTCCATTATAAACTGTTGGTGTAACAGTATAATTATTTGGCGCTTGTATTGCATATCCTTTGCCTGGATCCATAGTGTTTGCACCACTCTCATTGACCCAATTGTTTACAGCTGAATTAGCATTAAAACTATGGAATCTAGATGGACTCGTTAATGGTGAGAATATGTTTAAAACTTGTCCAGAAACTGGAGTTCCCCAATACGTATATTGATTTTCAATCATCGGAGTAGCATCTCTCTTATAAGTAATGTTTCCTGTATTTATTGCAGATCCATTGATTTGAAGTAAACTTGCATTGTTTTCAAAAATGAGACTTGAGCCAGACATTACAGTTATATCGTTTTGAACAGTTAACGTATGTGACGAATTAAAAGTTACAATTGCAGGACTGTTTACCGTTACCGATTTAGCTGTTAAATTTCCTAAAGAAGAATAATTTCCTGTAAAAATAGCATCAGTTATGTTGTCAGGGTTTCCATTGTCCCAAGTAGCTCCATCCCAAGTAGTTGTTTGTGAAAATGCTAATTGTGCAAAAAAGCACATTAAAGCTAGTATTGAATTGTAAAAGTAGTTGTTTCTCATGTTCTATTTTTTTGGCTTTTTCTCTTCTTCTTTAAGAGTATTTGATTTTGAGACGCTTTCTTCAAAAGCTTTGGAGTTTGCCATTCTTGAAGTATCTAGTGCTTTTATCATATCATCTTCGCCGATTTCTTTTGGAATAGCTTGTTTTATGATGATTTCGTCCATTTGATTGTAGACTCCTTTTATTTCATTGTTTATTTCATCAATAAGTAAAAATACTTTTTTTTGAGGAATTTGTTGAAGGTGTAAATAAGTATCTAAAGAATTAATTTTTGTTGTTAATGTAATTAATCGACTTCTAACTTGAGGGATGTTGAATTTTTCAGGCACATTTAAGCTTAAACTATCTGATTTTTTTGCCACATTTTCAATTTTCATTTGAAAAGCCAGCATTGAAGTTTTAGGTTTTTGTTCCAGTTCTTTTTTAAATTGATCCCAATCGTTCCAGTTACTTAAAGCAGCTTGAATTTCGGGTTTTGATACAGGAAATTTGAATTCCCATTTTTTAGAAATTGCTTCAAAAACTTCTGCATTTTTCTGTGCTGCTTTTAAAGAGTTTTCATTTCGATTATTATCTTCAGCACAACTCATGAAGAAGATTGATGTCAGGAATAATATAAAATAGGGTCTCATGAATTATAAATATAAGCAAAAATACAATTGTTTGGTTAATTTATAATATGATTTCGATAAACTTAACATATTCTAAATTTAATTTGGATCTGTTTTTTTTAAAATAATAACTCATACAAATTCTTATATTTGTGTTCTAAATTTATTGTAGTAATGAAAACAAAAATATTAATTATTGGAGCTTGTGGCCAAATAGGAACCGAATTAACGGCTAAGTTAAGAGAAACTTATGGTGTTGAGAATGTAGTAGCTTCAGATATACGTAAATTAGAAAATGATGTTGTAAATAATGGTATTTTTGAAGTTGTAAACGCATTAGACTACAATCAAATTGAGCATTTAATTGAACAATATGAGATTACTGACGTTTATTTAATGGCGGCACTACTTTCTGCAACAGCTGAAAAAAATCCTGCATTTGCATGGGATTTGAATATGAATTCTTTATTTCATGTTTTAAATTTAGCTAAAGCTGGAAAAATTCAAAAGATTTTTTGGCCTTCAAGTATTGCGGTTTTTGGACCAACAACTCCAAGAGATAATACACCTCAATATACCGTAATGGAACCTTCAACGGTATACGGAATTTCAAAACAAGCAGGAGAAAGATGGTGTGAATATTACAATAAGCAATATGGGGTAGATGTAAGAAGTATTCGCTACCCAGGTTTAATAAGTTGGGCAACTGAACCAGGGGGAGGAACCACAGATTATGCAGTGGATATATATCATAAAGCCATTACGGAAGGTAAATTTACCAGTTTCCTTTCTGAAAAAACTGGTTTACCGATGATGTACATGGATGATGCTATTAAAGCAACAATCGGTATTATGCAAGCTCCTTCTGAACAAATTAAAATTCGTTCTTCTTATAATTTGTCTGCGATGAGCTTTACTCCTGCGCAAATTGCTGAAGAGGTAAAAAAGCATTTCCCTGATTTTACTATTGATTATGAACCAGACTTCCGTCAAAAAATTGCAGATAGTTGGCCTGCGAGTATAGATGATACATCTGCAAGAGAAGATTGGAATTGGTCAAATGATTTTGATATTACATCAATGACTAACGAAATGTTTAAAAATCTAAAAGAAAATATTTATAACTAATCTTTATCTTTTAACTGAATCATAAAAGCGTCTTCTATAGGCGCTTTTATTTTTACCACTTCATCTACATTTTCATTTGGAACAGTCATAGAAAGGACATAATGTTTTATTTTCCAAAGGCCTTTTTCTAATACTAATACACCACTTCCTCTGCAAATTTTCATTTGAGTGTCTATTAATTCATCAAACCAAGCTGTTTTTTTGTCTTCTGAAAAATAAATATTTCTTTCAATTGCCTTGAAACTCCAAGCTTTTCCTTTATCAAAATATGGTTTCGCAAAAGCAATAAATTCTTGCTTATTCCAGTTTTCAGTTGCGTCAGTGCCTATGAAAATTGATTCATCGTGCATTACATTGAAATAGTAATCGAAATTTGCTTCAGCTGCAGCTTTGTGCCAATTGTCTAATATGATTTCAATTTTTTGATGTGTTTTGTTGTCTTTTTTTTGAGAAAAGCCAATGAACGATAGTATTGAAGCTGTTAATAAAATTACTTTTTTCATAATTACTTTTTTATAAAAGTAATAAAATGCTATAAATAAAAAAAGACCTTACATTACTGTAAAGTCTTTTTGTGTATTAGCTCCCTCTCTTGGGCTCGAACCAAGGACCCTCTGATTAACAGTCAGATGCTCTAACCAACTGAGCTAAGAAGGAATAACCAATATGTTTGCATTTTTAGATGTAAAAAGCCATTCTTTCGAATAGCTTTTTTTAGCTCCCTCTCTTGGGCTCGAACCAAGGACCCTCTGATTAACAGTCAGATGCTCTAACCAACTGAGCTAAGAAGGAAGGTGTGTTACCTTTAATGCGGTGCAAATATAAGCTGAAAATTTATTTTCACAAACAAAATGTCAAAAAATATTAGAAAAATTTATCTGCTACTAATTGATAGATGTCTTTTCCGAATGTTAAAGCCATTAAGGTCAGTAAGATAATCATTCCAAATGTCTGTACTCTTTCGGCTGCCTTTATACTTAAAGTTTTTCCGGTAATCATCTCTACAATTGTAAATAAAGCATGTCCGCCATCTAAACCAGGAATTGGCAATAAATTCATAAACGCTAAACCTATTGAGAACAATGCTGTAAAATTCCAAATAAACTCCCAATTCCAAGTATCTGGTAATCGACGTGCAATTCCAACTGGACTTTGAACTTGCTTATATGCTTCTGTTTTTGGACTTAAAATTAATTTAAATTGTTTTACATTGTAAACTAACAATTGCCATGATTCTTTAACTGCCGCAGGCATTGCTTCTCCAACACTTAATTTATTGATAACTTGATAGTCGTCTTTATTCATGCTGTTTTGAATGAAGCCTAATTTGCCGTCTTTTCCAACTAGAGTTTTAATTTCAATTATACTATTGTTTCTAGTAACTTCTAATGAAACAGTATCTTTTTTATGTTTTGATAATTCAGCCCCTAATTCATCGAAATAAGTAATCTTAGTTCCGTTAATGCCAATAATGTTATCTCCTTTTTGCAATCCTGCTTTTTCGGCTAAACTGTTCTTGGTTATAGAATCGATAGAAATGTTTGTTAATCTTGCTTGAACAAAGTTTTTTCCTTCAGTAGAAATGATTTTACCTTTCTGTTCATCAGTCAGAGAAAGATTAATTTCTTTACCATTTCTTTCTAAGGTAATATTTTCACTTAATAGAATGTCAATAATTAACCAATTAAACTTTGGTTGAAACTTACCATCAACAGAAATTATTTTGTCTCCGTCTTGAAACCCTACACTTTTACCAATTTCACCAAATGCTAATCCGTTTTTTTGAACTACTTCTGAAGAAATATATTTTTGCCCTACTGTTGCAAACATTGAAGTGTAAATAAACCAAGCTAGTAATATATTTACAATAATTCCACCAAGCATAATAATTAAACGTTGCCACGCTGGTTTTGAACGAAATTCCCAAGGTTGTGGCTCGGTATTCATTTGGTCGGTATCCATACTTTCATCAATCATACCAGAAAGTTTTACATAACCTCCTAAGGGAAGCCATCCAATACCCCATTCAGTTTCCCCAATTTTTTTCTTAACCAATGAAAAACCAGCATCCATAAAAAGATAGAATTTTTCAACTCTAACTTTAAACATTTTTGCGGCAATGTAGTGACCAAATTCGTGAAGAATAACTAATACTGAAAGTATGAATAATATTTGTGCTAATTGAATCATTTTATATGTCTGCTTTTATTTAAAAAGCAAAAGTAAGGTTTTCACCTTACTTTTTACTATAATTTTATGTGTGAACTATTTTTTTATAAAATTTTTATGAATTACTCCTTGGTTGGTTGTGATTTTTACGAAATGTACTCCGTTATTTAGTTGGCTAACAGAAAAGTCAGCTGTGTTCTTTGTGAGCGTTAATTGGCCTATTGCGTTGTAGAATTCTACTTCTTTTAATTCAATAGAGTTTGGTAGTTTTATATGTAATTCGTTATCGCTAGGGTTAGGATAAAGCACTAATGAGTTTTCTAATTCAAATTGTTCGTTTGATAAAGTTGCTGTATTGTTTCTTGAAATAATATCTCTATTTGGGTCAAACTCTACATTTGTAACTTGAAAAGGAACATTAACAATGAATTCTTCGTTATTAGTGGTGTTCTCTAGTCTAAAGTCTTGTGTTTCTCCTAATGCGCCAGTTAAACGTACTGTAATTGGCATTTCGAAATAGGTAACTGATGGATCTGATTGAGTTTGACTTACTAATACTCTTGCTTGACCAGGACCCCAATTTTGAGCTGTAATTGTATAAGTAGGATATCCTTCATTGTAAACCCAATCATTAAAGAATTCGGTAAGGTTTATTCCAGAAGTCATTTCTAAATGATTTTGAAATTGTGGAGTTATAGCATATTCAAAGGCCAATGCTGGATCATCTAGATAATTTCTGAGTGCTTGAAAAAAGTCAGTATCGCCCATTACCCAACGTAACATATGAGTTACCATTGAGCCTTTGTTATAAGACAGTCTGCCACTAAAAATTCTACCAACATTTAAAGCTTCGGAATCTGTAAGGTATACTGCTCCATTTGTTTGGGATGTAATATTGCTTATTTTACTCGCTTTCCAAGAAACAAATGCAGTAGGTCCATCGATTTCTTCAACAGCAATTCCTGCTGTATATTCAGTTAAACCTTCATTTAACCAAATGTCTTTCCATGTACCACAAGTTACTTTGTTCCCAAACCATTGATGCCCTAATTCATGAGCAATTAAACTGCGACTCCATCCACCCATTGATGACATTGTAGCATGTTCCATTCCTCCTCCATAACTGAATTGAACGTGACCATATTGTTCATTTCGGTAAGGGTATGGTCCAAATTTTTCTTCAAAAATATTGAAAATTGTTGTGGTTTGATTTATAGCATTTTGAACTGAAGTGGTGTTGTTTTCAGGATATAGATAATTATTTATTGGAATAAATGGACTTTGAGCTGTACCAAGACCACCCTGTATGTTATATGTAACATAATTAGTAGCATTCAAGGAAATTAAATATGCAGGAATGGGATAATTATGCTGATAATGACGTGTTGTGTTTCCACCAGAAGTTACAGAGCTTTGCAATAAACCATTAGAAACACCAATATAAGAATCAGGACAAGTAATGTAAATATCTACATTGTCAATTTTGTCGTTCAAATCTTGTTTGCATGGCCACCAATCTCTAGCGCCAAAAGGCTCTGATAAAGTGAAAATAACGGGTGTTCCACTATGGGTAGTTCTTGTAAACGCTTGTTCGGCTTGAGGAGGTGAGCCCCCGTAAGTAATTTCTATTGTTGCACTGCTCCCAGTTGTAATTGTACTTGGTAAATTAATGAATAATTGGTAATTGTTTTGAGAATAAGTCAAATTTGTACTATTCATTATTACTGAACTTACTGTTAATTGCGTTGCCATGTCAAAAACAATAGAATTCATGTTTTCTAAAGCTGTAAATGTAGTTGTTACAATACCATCAATATATGGAGTTGTTAAATTTGGGTTTACAGTAAACCGTAACTCATGATAGGTAACGTCGTAATTTAAAGTATTCGGATTTACAAAAATTTCATAGTTTGCAGAAGATGATTTCATTTCACTTTCAACCATTCTTTCGAAATCATCATTTTCAGTCTGTGAATAACTAAATAATGTACTGATTAGCAATAGGTTTAAGAATATATTTTTCATTGAGGTTTAAAAATTTTAGCTAATGTAATAAAATTATTTTGTTTTTAAACTTTAGTTTTTTCAATCACAAAGCATAATCTTATACAAATTCATTAAATTTGTTCCTTAAATTTTATACCATGTTACAAATAGCTTACATCAGAGAGAATAAAGAAGATGTTATTAAACGTTTAGATAAGAGAAATATTAATGCTCAAGATCAAGTTGAGTTAGTAATAAATTTAGACGAAAAAAGACGTTCGCTTCAGGTTGAATTAGATAATACACTTGCAGAATCTAATAAGTTATCCAAAGACATAGGTGCTTTAATGAAAAGTGGCGAGAAAGCGAAAGCTGAAATATTAAAAGAAAAATCAACTCAATTTAGAGAAAAAGGAAAAGAGTTGACTGATCTTTTAAATGAAGTTGCTAATGAATTACAAGAAGAGCTTTATAAGCTACCTAATTTACCTGCAGAGATTGTTCCGGTAGGTAAAACTCCTGAAGAAAATTTAAATGTTTTTGAAGCAGGTGAAGTGCCTAAGTTGCACGAAGGTGCTTTACCTCATTGGGATTTAATAAAAAAATACGACATCATTGATTTCGAATTAGGTACAAAAATAACTGCTCCAGGCTTTCCTGTTTATAAAGGTAAAGGTGCTAAATTACAACGTGCTTTGATTTCATATTTTTTAGATAAAAATACAGAAGCAGGTTATACAGAAGTACAAGTACCTCATTTAGTTAATGAAGCGTCTGCATATGGAACAGGTCAATTACCAGATAAAGAAGGGCAAATGTATCATGATGCAAAAGATGATTTGTATTTAATACCTACAGCTGAGGTTCCAGTAACCAATATTTTTAGAGACGTTCTTTTACAGGAGAATGAACTTCCAGTTGCTTATACTGGATACACTCCTTGTTTTAGAAGAGAAGCAGGCTCTTGGGGTGCTCATGTGCGAGGATTGAATCGTTTACACCAGTTTGACAAAGTGGAAATTGTTCGTATTGAAAAACCAGAAAACTCGTATGCTGCGCTTGACGGAATGGTTGAACACGTAAAAGCGATATTACAAGAATTAAAATTGCCATACAGAATTTTGCGTTTATGTGGTGGCGATATGAGTTTCGCTTCAGCATTAACTTATGATTTTGAAGTATATTCTACTGCTCAAGATCGTTGGTTAGAAATCAGTTCGGTTTCAAATTTTGAGACTTTTCAAGCAAATAGATTAAAATTACGTTTCAAAGATAAAGACGGTAAAAACCAATTGGCACATACTTTAAACGGAAGTTCATTGGCTTTACCAAGAGTTTTAGCAGGAATTTTAGAAAATTATCAAACGCCAGAAGGAATTGTTATTCCAGAAGTATTACGTAAGTATACTGGTTTTGATATCATAAACTAAACGTATACAATTTATAATAATGTACTAAATTGACGCAAAATGTGTTACTTTAGTACATTGTTTGTTTTTAATAAGTATGAAATTTATTCTCATTAAAATAGCTTTTCTGTTTTCGTTTTTTGCTTTTGCTCAAAACGAACAATTGGCATTGGACTATTTTGAGAAAGGTGAATTTGAAAAGGCGGTTACAATGCTTGAAAGTATTTCTAGTAAGCAACCTGCAAATGCCTATTATTTTGAGCGATTAATAACGTGTTACCAACAGTTGCAACAGTATGAAAAAGCTGAAAAAGCAATAGATAATAGAAATAAAAAATACCGTCAACCTGTTTTGTATGTTGAGTTAGGTTATAATTTTCAATTGCAAAAAAACACTTCAAAAGCAGAAAAACAATACAATATAGCTTTAGACGAAGTTAAAAAAGAGCCTAACTACGCTTATCAAATTGGAAATTCTTTTGAGAAAAAAGTACTTTTAGATTGGGCTTTAAAAGTTTATTATATTGCTCAAAAAGAAAATCCAAATTTAAATTTTGATTATCAAATTGCTTTAATTGAAGGACAAAAAGGTAATGTAGAAGGAATGACTGAAAAGTTATTGCAATTTTCATTTGAAAAACAAGACAATACAAGTTTGGTTCAAAATTATTTGTCTCGTTTTATATCAGAAGATGCAAACGGAACTTTTACAGCTTATTTAAAAAAAGCATTACTTACTAAAACACAAAAAAATCCAGATAATTATTGGAATCAGTTTTTGAGTTGGTTATATGTTCAACAAAAAGAATTTGGTAAAGCTTTTATTCAAGAAAGAGCAATATATAAACGTAATCCAGAGAGTTTTTATAATATTGTTGCATTAGCACGATTAGCAATTAACGACAAACAAAATGAAGATGCTGTTGTAATTTTACAATTTGTTTTAGAAAACACGCAAGATGTTGGATTGCAAATGCAAGCACATCATTTTTTAATGCAATTGAAAATTGAATCAGCTAATTCCTCTGAATATGAATCTATTCAAAACGATTTAAATTTGTTGTTAAAAAAATATGGCATAAGTCCATATAGCTTGAATTTGCAAATTTTAACCGCTCATTTTAATGCTTTTTATAGAAAACAGCCTAAAGAAGCAATTCAGTTGTTAAACACAACTTTAAAGTTGCCTTTGAATCTTAGAGAAGAAGCAAAGGTAAAAATGGAACTAGCTGATGTTATGGTTTTCGACGAAAAGTTTAATCAAGCAATATTATATTATGCCCAAGTTGAAGAGAATTTAAAAAATGATGAGTTAGCACATGAAGCAAGTATGAAAATGGCGAAAGCAAATTATTATAAAAATGATTTCGACTGGACATTTCAACAAGTAAAAGTCTTGAAACAATCGTCAAGTTTGTTGATTGCTAATGATGCTATTGCTTTGTTTTTACTCATTTCAGACAACTCTCAAGATAGTACAAGAACTGCTTTAACCGCATATGCTAAAGCTGATTTACTTTTGTACCAAAAGAAAAACGATGAAGCATTAAGTGGTTTTTTAAATATATTAGAAAAATATAAGGGTGATGCGATTGAAGATGAAGCACTATTTAAAATTGCTCAAATTTTTGAAATTAAAAAAGAGTATACACAAGCTTTAAGTTTCTATAAAAAAATAATCGAAAATCATAAGGAAAGTGTTTATGTAGATGAAGCAATGTTTTATTCTGCAGAAATTCTTAGTAAAAAGCTAAATGACACAATTCAAGCAAAACCATTATATGAAAGAGTTATTTTTGAACATCCTGATAGTGTTTTTTATACGGAAGCGCAAATACAATATCGAAAAATAAGAGGAGATAATTCGCTATAATTAAATTAAAAAAAATAAAAATGATAATATATAATGTTACGATTAATATTGACGAAAGCATACATGAAAAATGGTTGGTATGGATGCAACAAAAACACATTAATGATGTTTTAAAAACAGGATTGTTTACTAAAGCAAAGTTGGTTAAGGTGTTAGTTGAAGAAGAAATGGGAGGAACTACCTATGCGGTTCAATATTTTTCGGAATCAAAAGAGAAATTAGAAGATTATTATAAGAATCATGCGCCAAGGCTAAGAGAAGAAGGCTTATCTTTGTTTGGAGATAAAATGTTAGCATTTAGAACAGAATTAGAGGTTTTTAGTGAGCATTTTCATTCAGGAAATTAAACTTTACCAAATACCTAAAAACCAATTACCACAAAAGTATGTCAGTAAAAGCAAAGAAACATCTTGGACAACATTTTCTTACAGATGAAAGTATTGCCGAAAAAATAGCCGATTCAATTTCACTAGAAGGCTATTCTAAAGTTTTAGAAATTGGTCCTGGAATGGGTGTGCTTACTAAATATTTATTAGAAAAACCTACAGAGACATTTGTAATTGAAATTGACACTGAATCAGTTGAATATTTAGGATTAAATTATCCAAAATTAGATGGTAAAATAATTTCTAAAGATTTTTTAAAATACAATTTAAACGAAGTTTTTAATGAAGAGCCTTTTGCTATTATTGGAAACTTTCCTTACAACATTTCTACACAAATTGTTTTTAAAACATTAGAAATGCGAAATCAAATTCCAGAATTTGCTGGAATGTTTCAAAAAGAAGTTGCGCAACGTATTTGTGAAAAAAAAGGAAGTAAGATTTATGGAATTTTATCTGTACTAACACAAGCATTTTATGAAGCAGAATATTTATTCACCGTTCCTCCTGATGTGTTTGATCCGCCACCGAAGGTGGATTCTGGGGTTTTACGATTAAAACGAAAAGAAAACTTCAGCTTGCCTTGTGATGAAAAATTATTTTTCAGAGTGGTAAAAACAGCCTTTCAACAAAGAAGAAAAACCCTAAGAAACAGTTTAAAAACATTTGATTTTTCTGATAGTTTAAAAGAAGATAGTATCTTTGACCTTCGACCAGAACAACTTTCAGTTGAACAATTTATAGAATTAACGCAAAAAATAGCGGCCGATGGAGTTTAAAATCAGCAAAGAATTTATTGCTCAAATAGAGCAACTTATTAGTGAAAACAAAGAACAGGAATTACAAAATCTGCTTCTAGACCTTCACTTTGCTGATATTGCTGAAATCATGGACGAGCTTGATAGTCATGAAGCGAGTTATATTTTTAACGCATTAGATTCGGAAATTACAGCTGAAATATTATTGGAATTAGACGAAGATGTTCGTGAAAAAATTCTTAAAAAACTTTCGCCAAAAGAAATTGCAGAAGAACTAGATGAATTAAGTACAGATGATGCTGCAGACATTATTGCCGAACTTTCGCAAGAAAGAAAACAACAAGTAATTTCTGAATTAGAGGATGTTGAGCATGCCAAAGACATTGTAGACCTTCTTCGATATGATGAAGATTCTGCAGGTGGATTAATGGCAAAAGAATTGGTAAAAGTCAATGAAAATTGGAACGTTCTAACTTGTGTTAAAGAAATGCGTGCACAAGCTGAAAATGTTACTAGAGTTCATTCTATTTATGTAGTTGATGATGAAAATAGACTAAAAGGAAGACTTTCTCTTAAAGATTTACTTACAACTTCTACAAAGACACCTATTAGTGATGTATATATTCCAAAAGTTGATTATGTTAAGGTAGATACCGAAAATGTTGAGGTGGCTCGTATTATGCAAAAATATGATTTAGAAGCTATTCCGGTTGTAGATGAGCTAGGTAGATTGGTGGGTAGAATTACAATTGATGATATTGTCGATGTAATAAAGGAAGAAGCAGATAAAGATTATCAGTTGGCTGCAGGTATTTCGCAAGATGTTGAGGCAGATGATAGTATACTTGAATTAACAAAAGCACGTTTACCTTGGTTAGTTTTGGCTTTATTTGGAGGCTTTATTTCAGTGCGTGTTTTAGGCTTATATGAACCCGCAATGAAAGTTTTTCCAGAGCTGTTTTTCTTTACACCTCTAATAGCTGCGATGGCAGGTAATGTTGGAGTGCAATCATCAGCAATTATTGTACAAGGTTTAGCAAATAATGCTCTTTCGGGTTCATTGTTTAATCGTTTGTTAAAAGAACTCTCATTAAGTTTGCTAAACGGATGTATCTTGGCAATATTGTTGATTTTAGGAAGTCATTTTTTATTAAATATTGACTATATGACGGGAGTTACTGCTGCTTTAGCTTTGCTTTCTGTAATTATTACGGCTTCGTTGATAGGTACTTTTATTCCAATTGTTTTAGATAAGTATGGGGTTGACCCTGCACTTGCAACAGGACCTTTTATTACTACCAGTAATGATATATTGGGAATTATTATATTTTTCTCAATTGCTAAAGTTATTTTAGGGTTTTAAATAACTTTAATTTATTCCGTATCTTTATCATTCTAATTATTATGGAATGATTTCAAATTCAATTAAAATTCTTCACATTGACAGTAATAATTCATTACTGTTAGATCAATTACAAAAATCAGGTTTTCAAAATGATAAAGATTTTACATCTTCAAAAGAGGAAATAGAAGCCAAAATTCACAACTATAACGGAATTGTAATTCGCAGTCGCTTTAAGATTGATAAGGTGTTTATTGATAAGGCGAAAAACCTGCAGTTTATAGCTCGTGTAGGAGCAGGTTTAGAAAGTATTGATTGTGATTATGCCAAAAGCAAAAACATTCAATTAATTGCAGCTCCAGAAGGAAATAAAAATGCTGTTGGTGAACATGCTTTAGGAATGATTTTATCTTTGTTTAACAATCTAAATAAAGCTAATTCGGAAGTTAAAAGTGGTCAATGGAACCGTGAATCTAATCGCGGACATGAATTAGATGGTAAAACAGTTGGCGTCATTGGTTACGGAAATATGGGAAAAGCTTTCGCAAAAAAACTTCGTGGTTTTGATGTAGATGTTTTGTGTTATGATATTAAAGAAGCAGTTGGTGACGCAAATGCAAAGCAAGTTTCTTTAGCAGAATTGCAAGAGAAAGCAGATGTTTTAAGTTTGCACATTCCTTGGACACCAGAAACCGATAAGATGGTGAATACTAATTTTATCGGAAATTTTAAAAAACCTATTTGGTTGATTAATACTGCAAGAGGTAAAAGTGTCGTCACTTCAGATTTAGTAAAAGCTTTAAAATCAGGAAAAATACTTGGAGCTGGATTAGATGTTTTGGAATATGAAAAACTTTCATTTGAAAATTTATTTGATGAAAATCAGAAAAATGAAGATTTTGAGTATTTAAAAAAAGCAGATAATGTTCTTCTTACACCTCATGTTGGTGGATGGACATTTGAAAGCCATGAAAAATTAGCGCAAACCATAGTCAATAAGATTGAACAATTATATAATGGAAATGCGAAAGAGACTATTCAAGAAAAGCGTGTAACAGGTATAGGAGGGTTCTTTTTTAAAACTCAAAATCCATCACTTTTAAAAGAATGGTATAAAAAACATTTAGATTTACCTATTGATGATTACGGCTGTACTTTTTGGTGGAAAAATCAAAATGGAGACGATTGTTCTACACAATGGAGTCCTTTTAGAGAAGATACAAATTACTTTGAGCCGTCAAAAAAAGAGTTCATGCAAAACTTTAGAGTTCATGATTTAGAAGGGCTTTTAAAAAAATTATCTGAAGAAAATGTAACAATCTTAGGTGAAATGGAGACTTATGAATATGGTAAGTTTGGTTGGGTTTTAGACCTGGAAGGAAATAAAATTGAACTTTGGGAGCCAATTGATAGTGCATTTAAATAATTTAAAAATAAGAACATATGGAAACTACAAAACCTAGTGAAGAATGGAATACGCCTCAAAATAACATACCTTATTTTAAGGTTGACCCTATTGTTGTATTGATTCTTGGAATAATAACTTGTGGTTTATACTTGATTTATTGGAATTTAAAAATGGCAGAAGTTTTAAATGCTGTTAATAATAAAGAAGTTATTTCGCCTACAATTGCAATTGTAACAGGTTGTTGTGGGCTTAACTTATTTTTCTATTGGTTAGTAGGTAGAGATGGACTTCCAAAAGTATACGAGTTAACAGGTCAGCCTAATAAAGACGACTCAACGTTGCTATTAGTTTTAGGTTTGTTTTTTCCAATGATTTCTGCAATGATTGTTCAGTCGGAAGTAAATAAATTGTACAATTAATACGTTTCAAAAAAATAGAATTATAGGAATAATTAGTGCAACTCTTGTACTGGTTATTCCTTTTTTAATTTATTATAATAACTCAGGTAATTTAGAAAACGAACAATCTTTTTGCCCGTTTAAAATGCTAACAGGTTTTCCGTGTCCGGGATGTGGAATAACAAAATCAATGGTTTTTTTCTACGAAGGCAATATTTATAAAAGTCTTTATTATCATTTATTTGGACCTTTTGTAGTTATAGTTTGTGTTTTTTTATTGGTGACATATTCAATCGAATTTTTCAAAAACAAAGAACTTTTTACTATTTCTTATCAAAACAAAAAAAACATGGCTTACATTATTGCAGCCATACTTATTTTGTATCATTTGTTAAGAGTGATTTATTTTATCTCTACAAATGGATATAGTGATATATTAAAAGAATCCATCTGGATGTAATTTAACCTTTTTCTTTTTTTTCTAATTCAGCCTGAAATTCTTCCATAACTGGCTTCATAGTGCTTTCAGGAATATCTGATATTTTTATATACATCAATCCGTCTACTGCATTGTTGAATAATGGATCTACATTAAAAGCAACAACTCTTGCATTTTGTTTAATGTACTTTTTAATCAAAACAGGAAGTCTAAGATTTCCTGGTTCAACTTCATCAATAATTTTGTCAAACTTATTTAAATCAGCTTCTGTTTCATTAAATACAAAATCTTTATCAGCATCTTTTAGTTGTACTTTGTATTCTTTTTTCGGGTGAACATATTGTGCTACGTATGGGTCGTAATAATGCGATTTCATAAATTCAATCATCAATGATTTTGAGAACTCTGAAAACTGATTGCTAATGCTTACACCGCCAATTAAGAATTTGTGTTCTGGAAAACGCAAAGTTGTATGAACAATACCTTTCCATAAAAGAAATAGAGGCATTGGTTTTTGTTGGTATTCACTAATAATGAAAGCTCTTCCCATTTCAATAGACTTACTCATCATGTCGAAAAGTTCAGGTTCAAATCTAAATAATTCTTGTAAATAGAAACCATTAATTCCATGTGAAGCATAAATATGAGAACCCAGTCCCATTCTATAAGCTCCGGCAATTTGTTGTGCCGTTTCATCCCATAAAAACATATGGTGATAGTATTTGTCGTACTCGTCTAAATCTAAAGATTCATTGGTTCCTTCTCCAACTTCTCTAAATGTAATTTCGCGTAAACGCCCTATTTCATGTAAAATATTAGGTATTTTATCTGCAGTAACTAAATATACTTCATAGTTTTTACTTTGTAATAAGCGACAATCTGTTTCTTTTAGTAATGCTACTTCTTCTAAGATATTATCGTGATTAGCAGATTTTGCAATTTGCTTAGGCGTTTTTGTTGTTTTTAATAATGAAAAAGTTCTAAATTTAGATTCTTCTTCATAGGCATTTGAAAGCATGTAGGTTTTCTTTCTTAGAAAATCCCCATATTCTGTAACGTTTTCAATTTCGTTTTGTTCTGCAACAGAAATAGGTTTGCCAATACGAACTTTAATTACTCTGTCTTTTTGGGTAAGTAATTCACTCGGTAATTTAGCAGTTCTTAAGGTTTCATTTAAGTTGGATAAAAAGTAAAAAAGTTTACTGTTTTTAGCGTGAAAATATATAGGTACAACAGGTACTTTTGCTTTTTTAATAATTTTTATGGCGCCTTCTTCCCAAGGTTTGTCAACAACTAATTTTCCGTCTTTATAGGTAGAAACTTCACCGGCAGGAAACATACCTAATGGTTTGCCGTCGCTTAAATGCCTCAGTGTTTCTTTAATACCTACAACGCTTGATTTAGCATCTTTATGGTTCTCAAAAGGGTTAACAGGCATTATGTAAGGTTTCATAGGCTCAATCCTATGTAATAAGAAATTGGCAATAATTTTAAATTCTGGCTCTTGTTCCAGCATTAATTTTAAAAGTAAAATACCATCAATTCCACCTAAAGGATGGTTTGAAATGGTTATGTAAGCACCATCTTTTGGAAGTCTCTTTAAATCTTCTTCAGGAATTTCAAATTTTATTTGAAATTCGTCAAGTATAGCATTTAAAAATTCAATGTCTTTTAAATGCTTATTTCTGTTGTATATTTTATTAAGAGTAGAAATTTTTAGAACTTTCATCAGTAGCCAGCCCGAAAAAGTTCCGAAAATCCCGTATTTGTCAGTATTTATAGCTTTTGCTACTTCTTTGGCATTAACTAATCCCATTTATTTTTTGTTTAATCTAAAAACAAAGATAACAATTCTCAGTTAAAATAAGTGAAGTATTACAAGAAAGCATTATCATCTTGTAATTATGAATTTTGTTCAGAAAATCCTTTAAAATCCTAATAAAGTAGTTTTGTTTTCAATTGTATTTTATTACATTTGAACGATAACGAAAATTAGATAATGAAGATAATTTCTTATAATGTAAACGGAATTAGAGCTGCAATTTCAAAAGATTTTATTACATGGTTACAACAAGCGAATCCTGATGTAATTTGCCTTCAAGAAATTAAAGCAATGGAAGAACAAGTTCCTAGACTTGAAATTGAAGCGGCAGGTTATCCGTATCAATATTATTTTTCAGCTCAAAAAAAAGGATACAGTGGTGTTGCTATTTTTTGTAAGACAGAACCTAAAAATATAGTTTTTGGGACAGGAATTGAACATATGGATTTTGAAGGTCGTAATTTACGTGTAGACTTTGATTCTGTTTCTGTGATGAGTTTGTACTTACCTTCTGGAACTAATTCAGATCGTTTAAGTTACAAGTTTCAATACATGGATGAATTTCAAGAATATATAAATGAGCTAAAGAAATCGGTTCCAAACCTTGTTATTTGTGGCGATTATAATATTTGTCATGAAGCAATAGATATTCATAATCCTGTAGGAAATAAAAATACTTCCGGTTTTTTACCAGAGGAAAGAGCTTGGTTAGATGCATTTATGAAAAGTGGATTTATAGATACATTTAGACATCTAAACAAAGAACCACACCATTACAGTTGGTGGAGCTATAGAGCAAACGCTAGAAATAATAATAAAGGATGGAGAATTGACTATTGTTTAGCGGATAAGTCATTAGAAAATAAAATTGAACGCGCTTATATTTTACCTGAAGCAAAACATTCTGATCATTGTCCAATTGTAGTAGAATTAAAATAACCAATAAATTAAATAACAAAATATGATAAAAAAAGTTGCCCTTGTTGTTGTAGTTTTAGGATTAACTACTTCTTGTGTTTCTAAAAAAATTTATAATGATTTAGAAAACAAATATGCCGATTTAAAAAAAGAACGAAATGCATTAGCTGATGAAAATGGTTCATTGTCTAAATCTAAAAATAAATTAGAATTAGAAAAAACAGCTTTACAAACTGAATTAGATAAAGCAAAAGCAGAAAGAGATAAATTATCTACAGATTACGCTGCTACTAAAAAGAGTTTGGATAACTTAAAAGCTTCTTATGCGGCTTTAGAAAAAAACAGTAATGATGCTTTAGACAGCAACATGAAGAAAAACAGAGAATTGTTAGCTGAGTTAGATGCTAAACAAAGCAAATTAACTGCAGAACAAGAACGTTTAAATAAATTAAAAGCCGATTTAGAATCGTCTACTAATCGTTTAGCTGAATTAGAAAAAATGATGGCTGAAAAAGAAGCTGGAATGAATAAGTTAAAAGAAACTTTATCGAAAGCTTTAAATGCATTTGAAGGAAAAGGATTAACTATCGAAAATAGAAACGGAAAAATTTATGTTTCTATGGAAAATAAATTGCTTTTCGAATCTGGAAGTTGGACAGTTGGTACTGAAGGGAAAAAAGCAGTAACTGCTGTTGGAAAAGTATTAGGAGATAATCCTGAAATTTCTGTTCTTATTGAAGGACATACAGATAATGATAAAATTACAGGAACTATTGGTGGTGGAGTAGAAAACAACTGGGATTTATCTACAAAACGTGCTACTGCCATTGTAAATATATTATCTGAAAATAAGAAAGTGGATAAAAAGAATTTAACTGCTGCGGGAAGAGGAGAATATGCGCCATTAATGGATAATGAAACAGCTGAAGGAAAAGCTAAAAATCGTAGGATTGAAATTATTTTAACGCCAAAATTAGACGAAATTTCTAAATTAATGAGTGAGTTGTAATATTAAGCATGAAAGATTCTAAAAAAGGTTCAAAGTTACATTTGAACCTTTTTCTTTTAAAGAATCTTACTACTTTGTATATTTGCACTTTCAAACTACAAAAATGAAATACACAACTTTACCCAATACGTCTTTAAAAATCAGTAAAATTTGTTTGGGAACCATGACATTTGGGAACCAAAATTCAGAATCAGAAGCGCATTCACAATTAGATTATGCCTTAGAAAGAGGTGTGAACTTTATTGATACTGCAGAAATGTACCCAATAGGAGGAAATGCTGAAATTTTTGGGAGTACCGAAAGACATATTGGTTCTTGGATTAAAAAATCGGGGAAGCGAGATGAAGTTGTTTTGGCAACTAAAATTGCAGGTCCAAATCGTGGAATGGAGTACATAAGAAATCCATTAGATTTTTCGAAAAAAAGTATTACTGAAGCGGTGGAATTGAGTTTGAAAAACCTACAAACCGATTATATTGATTTGTACCAAATGCATTGGCCAGAACGTGTAATGAATATGTTTCAAAAACGTGGTGTGCAAGAATTAGATCCTAATTGGCAAGATAATATTTTTGATGTTTTATCTGTTTATGACGGATTAATTAAAGAAGGGAAAATCAAACATATTGGTGTTTCTAATGAAAATCCATACGGAGTGATGAAGTTTTTGCAAGAAAGCGAAAAACATAATTTACCAAGAATTGCAACCATTCAAAATCCATATTCTTTATTGAATAGATTATTTGAAGTTGGGCTGAGCGAAATGTGTATGCGTGAAAATGTTGGTTTATTAGCTTATTCTCCTTTAGGTTTTGGTTTTTTATCAGGTAAATATTTAAATGGTTTTCCTGAAAATTCTAGAATGAAATTGTTTCCAAACTTTAAAAGATACATTAACGAAAATTGTTTTAAAGCAACTCAATTATATAAGGATTTGGCAGAAGCAAATAATCTTACGTTAACCCAAATGGCTTTAGCTTTTGTAAATCAGCAGCAATGTGTAACTTCAACCATAATTGGAGCTACAACTTTAAATCAACTAAAGGAAAATATTGACGCTTTTGACGTTGTTTTATCAAAAGAGGTTTTAGCCGAAATTGAAATTATTCAAGAATTAATTCCAAATCCGGCTCCTTAATTAAAAAATAATTTTCTTAGTGACTTCATTACCATTTTCAAGTTTTATTAGTAGTAATAAAGCTTGATTTTGTTTTATGAAAGAGTTTAACGTTATTAAAGAACTATTAAAGTCTCGTTCAGCTATTTTCTTTCCAGTAATATCGTATATAGTTACACGATCAATTTTGTTTTCAAAAGCATTAATCACTAATTGATTATTACTTGAATAGACTACAACATCATTGTTTAATGAGTAATCATTAGTATTAACCTTATATAACACTTCAAATCTACTGTTGTAAATTCCTTCTTCTGAATGAAATGAATAAGGGTTTTCTTTTATATCGGTAATGTTTCCGTTAAAATTATCTTTCAAATAAATAGTTTGAGTGTTGAAAACTCCTTCCGTATTTTCTAACGATATGCTATAGTTTCCACTTTGTAATGCTTTAAATCCTAATGCTACTTTTTGATTTTCATTAAATTCAGGCAAACCATTTATTGCATGTTCTACTTCGTCAATTACAGTATAAATCATTGATTTTGATGTGTCAAATATTTTTCCATCAATCCCAATATCAAAACCATTTGTCGCTTTAGTATCATGACCAATTAATATTTGGTTGTAACTGTTTTCAGAGTCTGTTAAATTTAATCTGTAGATGTCTTTTTCAACAATAGAATTAGAATCTCTAAAAAACTGTGAGTTTTTAACATCATAGCGAAGTGCATTGTGAAACAAAATAGTTTCATCTTCAATCGAATTGACATAAAAACCTTGTCCTGGTTTAATCGTTCCATCTGGAATTTGTCCGCCAGCTGCCGATGCAACTCCTCCTAGAGTAGTGTAAGAAGCAAAGTTGTTTTGTGGGTATAATCCGCCTGAAGCCGCAACAGTATGTGTCCAAAAATAAAGCGTTTCAATTGTTCTATTCGTAGCAATAAAATGACTTGCTTCAATTGTTGCAGGATATGGATTTCCTACCATATTGAATCCTGTTACCACAGGAATATAGTATTCTCCGTTATTTGGTGTACCGATAAATTGACCAGAATATGCTGAGGCAGTAGATGAAGACCAATTGTTTGGCGCTCTAATAATGTAAGCTTTCGTTGGTAAAAAGTCATTTACAGTTGGGTCAATACTAGCGTAAGCTGTTGTTGGTGTATTTCCCGAAGGAACATATTCGTAAAAACGATTGCTTTGCGTTAATGGTGAAAAAGCCAATAAATTTTGTCCACTTACTGGAGAAGACCATGATGTGTAATCTAATCTAATTATTGGAGCGCTTTCTTTTAATACGGTAATGTTACCTGTGTTTGCAATATTGTTTATTTGAACCAGATTGGCGTTGTTTTGCACCGTGAAATTAGCTGTAGGAGCAACATTTACATCTCTAACAACTGTAAAAGTATGATTGCTTTGTAATGTAACTTGTGCTGTTCCAGTAATTTCTAACGAACAAAATTCTAAATCGCCTGTTGAGGTATAATTGCCATTTATTGTACCTCTTGTCGTTTTATTAGGTGTTCCATTGTTCCAAGACAAACCGTTCCAAGTTGTTGTAGTTGGACATGATAATAAATTCCATGAGTCAGGAGCTTGTGGTCCACCCCAAATTTGGGTTGCTAAATAAGGGTTGTCAATAAAAGGATTTCTATTTCCTTGAATGGCGAAAATTTGATTGTTTCTGTTTATCTCAAAACCACTTACAGGGTCTTCCTCATTCCATTCAATAAATATGTCGGGCATATCCGCATTGTAAGTAGTGGGTCCGCTACCTACATTTGTTGCTAAACATTGTGTAGGATAACGTAAATACATATACATCATCATTCTTGCTACATCACCTTTCCACTCATCTCCCGGATACCAAAATGCACCAACGGTTCCAGCATCTCCTTCGCTGTCAGCATAGAGTCTATTTCCTCTTGAACCATTCCACTGCACGTCTGAAGCTCTTAAATGGTGCGCGTCTTCACCGGCATCACTTACTCCGCCATCATTTAGAGCAGGTGTTCCTAATGATTTTGCATAACAATGCTCTCTGTTCCAGTCTCCAACCGCTCCACCATTATTGTTTTTATCTCTATTTCTATCGTCTATAACCGATGCATTAAAATCATTATAACCATAGATTAAAAGTACATTGTTAGAATTATTAGGATTTAGATCGCTCACTTTTAAAGCGTTCCAAACACCCGGTGTATAACTTATTTTATTTGTATGAGTCGTTGTGATTAAACTAGATAATTGGTTTTTTAATAAATTACCCGTTTGAGTAAAATCTATAGAACTATAGTATGCTGGAATTTGTGCCTGTAAAAAACTGCATATAAGTAAAGTAAAAAGTAATTTTATTTTCATGTTTAAAATATTTGGGACTTCAATTTAATAATTTTTTTAAACTTAAAGAGTTCGAAAATTTAAAAAATTTTCGAACTCTTTAAGTTTAAACTTATTTTAACAGATGTTTTATAGGTTGTCGATCACTTTATCTTTTGGATAACGAACCTTATAACTGATTCTTATTTTTTTGGTTTCATTTGCACCAAGTTTTAAATCCCAAGTTAAAATTCCGGTTTCTTCATTTACTTTTGCTTTGTCTTTTTCTAAAAGCTCTACTGTAATTTCTTTATCGGTACTTATTGGATATTGATCTTTCAACAACAATTCAATACTTTCTTTTTTGTTGTTACGAATTGTAATATCATACGTAAACGTTTGTTCTTTATAAGCCGATAAGAATTTAGTTCCCGATTTATCTGCAATTTTTTCGCGTTTTATAGAAATCTTTTTATCTCTTCCCATGCTTAAATTCAACGTGTCTGCCGTTTGATTCGGGTTGATTACCGTTTTGCCAACATACATTCCTTCGAAAATAATATTCGCTTCTCCAGGTAATAAATTGAATTTAGAATAATCGCTAATTTCAGCCAATAAGAACGCTTCTTTTTCAATTCTTGGAGCTGCATAATATCGATACGAAGCGGGTAATTTTATTTCTTTTAAAGCAACACTATGCGCTTTTCCATTCGATAAAATATCATACGGAATGTCAATGTCAAAAGAAACATTTAATTGATTTTCATTAATGCTAGTATAATTTGAAATAGATGATTCATCCATGTTTTCACCTTTTCTTTTTATTCCCATAGCTCCGGTTACAACTACTTCATTCATTTTTGCATTTGAATTATCGTACTGTACAAATCCTCTATTGTAACCAAAACGTAAAAACCAAGCTTGTAAAATTGGAGCATTATTGTTTTGTGTTGGGTTTCCACTAGACAAAGTAAGTTTTACTTTTTTCCAATCAACACCAGTGTTTTGAGTTACTTGGCCTTTGTACATCATATTAATGGGTGTGCTGATGCTTTCTGCTCTTAAATCATAGAAAGGTTTCCAAGTTGCTCCTCCTGTTAGGTAATTGATATCCAAATTTACTATTCCAGCAGATTCATTCATCACTTGTAAAATTAGCTTTCCTTTTGAAGATTTTTCTTCATTTTTAGTATTGATTTCTAGTTTAGAATTTAGTTTTTTCAACTTCTCATTCAATTTGTTTTCTTTTTCTTGAAAAGCAGTAATTGCATTGCTAAGTTGAGTTCGTTTAGCATTATAATAATCAACTAACTTCATTAATTCGGCTACATTTAAACCGGTATTAGTTCCAGAAACTTGTTGGTTTTTGTCCAATAATTCTATGGTTTTAGCATGCGAATTTTTCTCCGTTTGCACTTTTACAATTTCTTTTTGAACCCAATTGATGCTGTCACGCACTTTTTTAATAGCAGGATTACTTTCGTCAATTTCATATTCTGAAATGTAATTTTGAGTAAACTGAACAGATAAGACAGTTAAGGAATTGGGCGCGCCAATTTGAACCGTATTTTCATTTAAATAATCGGCTACGTTTTTAATGACAATTTCACTTGTTCCTTTGGGTAAGTTTACCGAAGTGGTTTGAATAAGTTCAGCACTGTTGCTGTAAACGGTTGCTCCTTTTACAGTAGCGGTTGTAAATATTGGTTTTTGAGCAAACAAGTTTGCCGAAACCAATAACGTGAATAAGAAAAGTATTTTTTTACTCATCGTTAAATTGTTTTTTCGGTATTCGTGAATCTTTGATTTCATGTTTATGAATTTTATGTCTTTCTATTATAGAGTGATATTTTCATGAAAAGGTTGGGAAGGGAATTGTTTTAATACAAAAAATTATAGTTTATACACTTTTTTTAACTTTCGATATAATTTTTTATTGCATTTAATTCTAATTACCCCACAAATTCCTTGTGCGCCAAAGTAAATTACATTCTCAGGATTTTCAAGAATATTTATTGACAAAATATTCTTCATATTTATTGATTTTATGACTTTTAATAATTTCGGATTTTCGAGTAAATCAAAGTCAAAATATTTATTTTCATATTCAATTACAAACAGAACTTTACATATGTGTTTTTTGGGATCTCTAGGATTGTCTAATATTATTCTTTTCTTATAATTATAGTAAAGTGTGTCAGAATAAATTTTTTTCTTGATTTCACTAATTCTTACAGAATCAGATTGAATATTTCTGTATTCATTTAGCCATATTTCATTTTCAGCTTGGGTTGGATATGGTTTTTTATTTTGTTGAGCAAAAACTCCAAAAGAAATTAATAATAACAGAATATTTTTTTTCATCGATTTATACAGTGTTTCTATTATAGATAGGTGCTTTTATGAAAAGGTTGGAAATATGAGTTTTTTTTAATTCTTACCCAAACAATTCGCCTACGACATCTTCAATTTTAGAAACCAAAACCACTTTTATTTTAGCGTTTTTTAAGGAAATTTTATTGTGTTTAGAAACTAATATAGAAGTAAAACCTAATTTTTCAGCTTCTTGTATACGTTGGTCAATTCTGTTTACTGGGCGTATTTCTCCCGAAAGTCCAACTTCACCTGCAAAACAAAAACCGTCTTCAATGGCAATATCTTCATTAGAAGATAAAATAGCAGCTACAACGGCTAAATCTATAGCAGTGTCTTCCACGGAAATTCCTCCAGTAATGTTTAAAAAGACATCTTTTGTACCTAAACGAAAACCAGCTCTTTTTTCTAAAACAGCCAATATCATGTTTAATCGTTTGGCATTATAACCTGTTGTACTTCGTTGAGGTGTTCCATAAACTGCCGAGCTTACTAATGCTTGAATTTCTATCATTAACGGACGCATTCCTTCCAATGTGCAAGCAATTGCAGTTCCAGATAAGGCTTCGTCTTTGTGAGAAATTAATATTTCAGATGGGTTTTCCACTTCTCGTAAACCACTTCCTAACATTTCGTAAATTCCTAATTCGGCAGTTGAACCAAATCGGTTTTTTAACGAACGTAAAATTCTGTACACGTGATTTCTGTCGCCTTCAAATTGCAAAACAGTATCCACCATGTGTTCCAAAATTTTCGGACCCGCAATAGTTCCGTCTTTGGTAATATGACCAATTAATAGAACCGGAGTATTGGTTTCTTTTGCAAATTTTATCAACTCGGCCGTGCATTCTCTAATTTGAGAAATACTTCCGGCTGAAGATTCAATATAATCGGTATGGAGGGTTTGTATAGAGTCAATAATGACAATTTCAGGTTGCATTTCCTGAATTTGTTTAAATATATTTTGTGTTTTGGTTTCGGTAAGAATGTAGCAATTATCGCCATTTGGCGTAATTCTTTCAGCACGCATTTTTATTTGCTTCTGACTTTCTTCGCCCGAAACATATAAGGTTTTATAAGGTAATTTTAGAGAAATTTGAAGTAATAAAGTACTTTTTCCAATTCCAGGCTCTCCACCTAACAAGATTAGTGAGCCTGGAACAATTCCGCCACCAAGAACTCTGTTTAATTCATTGTCATTAGTGTTTAAACGAATTTCTTGAGACGAATCTATTTCTTTAACTAAAAGTGGTTTTGAAGCTCTTGAGGTTGATCCAGAATCACTTTTCCATGCTTTTTTTTCTTCTTTTTGAATAATTTCTTCTACAATAGTATTCCACTCTTTGCAGTTATGACATTGTCCTTGCCATTTTGAAAAAGGTGTGCCGCAATTTTGACAAAAAAACGAAGTTTTTACTTTAGCCATAGTTAATTATTCACCTTCTTTTTTCTCGCCTTCTTCAACAGGAGCTGGTTCTGCGTATTCTTCTACTTTAGATTTATCCTCTTTGTTTTTTAAATCTTCAGAACGAGAAATCATAAAGTCTTTTGTCAATTCGCGAATTTCCTCTTTTGTAAATGCTTTTTTGTACTCTTTAGTTGCTTTTTTAAATTCTCCCATTTTTTCGTAATACAACGCTTGGTGGTATATACTTAAAGTTGTTTTTGGATAATTTTTTTCAGCGTATTTAGATAATTCTTGTAACTCAGGATATGCTTTGTTTTTTAAAATTGCAGCTTCAATGGCTTTAAAGTCAGTTAATCTAGGTTTAATGTCAATTCCTAACTTTTCTTGTAGATTAGTGTATTTATCAATTAAGTATTGCGTATAGCCTTTGTCTAATTTTACAATTTTCGTTTGGAATTCAACCATAGAAATTGGTGCATAACCATCAAACATAAAATATAAAGCACTTGGAATTGCATTTGCTACTACTGAATAATGAGTTGTTCCAATGATTTCTTCAGATGCAAATTTGAATTTTGCATTAGGAATTGCCTTTGCGTTTTGTGTTAAAACTAAAGCCTTTTCTTTAAATTCATCTTTATCACCTTCGGCCATTGCTTGATAGTAAAAAATGGGTTTAGTAATTAAAGCAAGTCTTTCAGGAACTCTTTTTTCCATATCGTATGCAAATTCTGGAGACAAAGAAATGTAACCATTAAAAACAGGGTTGTCTTTGTATAAATATGAGTTCAAGAAGCCAGCTGTTGTGTCATGACCGGCAATAATTCTAAACGGCTGTGTTCTGTATTTTTTTTCAACATAAGGAAGTAATTCTATTCCTATGAATTCAAAAAAACTTGCTCCTGTTCCAGAAGGAAATCCTCCTTCATCAAATTCGCTGTCTAAATATCTTGTTTCACCATAATTTTGGGGTATAGAAACAATAATCATTTCTGGTAAATCATCCCAATAATTTCCGAATTTAAGAATTCCTTCAAAAGGGCTTAACAAATATTCTCCATCTAATACAACTAAAACTGGGTATTTTTTTTCAGGTGAACTTTCGTAATTTGAAGGTAATACAACAGTAAAATCTCTGGTTCCGTTTAATTTTTTAGAGTCAATTGATTCTGGAATACGTTGAGCAAAAGTAGCAATAGCACTTAAGAAAAGAATTAAAAACAATTTTGATTTCATAAAAAAGATATATTGATTTATTAGAAGACCAATATACTAATTTATTTCTTTTTTGTAAGTGATGGAAGAATTAAAAAGGCAATACCTCCTAAAAGAATTGTAATAATTAATTGTGAAGTCCATACAATCCAACCGAAAGCATTCCCAGCCTCAATGGGAATATTGTATAAAAATAATATTTTAGCAATTAAAACCGGAAAGAACCCAAATCCACCATTTGTAAAAGCTATTGTTAGACTCCCTATAACAAAGGCAACAAGTACAGCGCCAAAAGAGATTACTTGTGTCTCTTCTAAAGCAAATATTATAGAATAAAACATTAAAACATATGTTAGCCAAATCAATAAAGTAAGAATGATAAATGGCCATTTATTTGGCATTTTAAATACGCTTAATGCGCCATCTGTAAGTCCAGATACTTTGTTTTTTATCCATAAAACCCATTTCGTTTTAGAATAAATCATCAAGTATATTCCTATAAAAGTCGCAATAAAACCAACAGTTGTTAGTATGATTAATTTTTTTAATGGAATATATTCTAAAAGAAAGTTTTTAAGTGTGTCAAATTCTAAAACCACTGCGGTCAGGATAAAGAAAAGCAAAACTATAAAGTCTACAATTCGCTCAGAAATAATAGTTCCAAATCCTTTGTCAAAAGGTACTCCGTCATATTTTGTTAGTAAAGCAGCTCTTGAAATTTCACCAGATCTTGGTATAGTTAAGTTTAAAAAATAACCAATACTAACTGCTATTAAGTTAAGTTTAAAGTTGGATTTATAACCTACGTATTCAAGAGTATATTTCCATCTGTAAGCTCTTAAAATGTAGCCAGAAAATGCTAAAAATCCAGAAATTACTACATAAGTATAGTTTGCACCTAAAATTGAGTTTTTAAGTTTATCTATCTGTTCATTAGTAAATGAATTATAAGTATATATAACCAAAAAAACTCCCAATAGTAATGGGAGTGTTATACTTAAAATATTGTTTATTTTTTTTTTCAAACTAAGTCAATGAATTGTCTTTTTCGTTTGGAAAAACTAAGCAAGGTTTAAATTTCTTTGCTTCTTCAAAGTCTAAAGTTGCATATGATATAATAATTATAATATCTCCTCTGTGAACTTTTCTTGCGGCTGGTCCATTTAAGGTTATTTCACCTGTGTTGCGAGGTCCCTTTATTGCGTAAGTTTCCAGTCGTTCACCATTGTTGATGTTTACGATTTGAACTTTTTCTCCTTCGATAATGTTGGATGCTTCCATTAACGCTTCGTCAATTGTAATGCTTCCGATGTAATTCAAATCTGCACCAGTAACGGTTACTCTATGAATTTTTGATTTTACTACTTGAATATGCATGGTGCAAAGTTAATTATTTCAAATAAATTAATTATTTTTTTTAAACAAATTATGATTTTTTTTATAGACTACCTATTCAGAAATAGAGATGTTGTCAATTAGTCTTACTCCGTCTGCATAAACAGCAATAAATGCTCTGTATTTTTTTAATTTGTTTTTTCTTAAACAGGGCAATAGTTTTTCTTCGTCGCAGATTTCAAAATACTCTAATTCAAAATTATTAGTATTCTTAAAAGTTTTTGCAGCTATTTTAGATATTTCCTGTGCAGATTTGTTTTGAAACAAAACTTTAGTTCTTTTTAAAAATTTAAAAATAATAGCTGATTTTTCTCTTGTTTCTTTTGAAAGTCTTTCATTTCTTGAACTCATTGCTAGTCCGTTTGATTCTCTTAAGATTTCGCAACCTATAATATTTACTATCAAATTTTCTTTAGCAACCATTTTTTTTATAATTTGTAGCTGCTGAAAATCTTTTTCTCCAAAATAGGCGTTATTTGGTTTTACGATTTCGAATAATTTTTTTACAATTGTGCCAACACCATCAAAATGACCGGGTCTGTGTTTTCCTTCCATTTGATTTTCAATTCCATCAAAATCAAAAGAAACCGATTTTACGGATTTATCATAAATATCTTCCACAGAAGGAGCGAAAACAATTACTTTATCACTAATTTTTTTTATTTTTTCAATGTCTTTCTCAAGAGTTCTTGGGTATTTTTTCAAATCGTCACTGTTGTTGAATTGGGTTGGATTTACGAAAATACTTACAACTGTTATGTTGTTGTTTTTTAATGCGTTTTTAATCAAAGAAATGTGTCCAGAGTGTAAAGCTCCCATGGTGGGAACGAATCCAATTGTCTTGTGCTCCGATGTTTGAGAGGCTAAATATGTTGTTAATTTTGATTTTTGACTAAAAACGAGCATGTAGATTTGAGTTAATTTGTAGTGCAAACTTACTATTTTAGTGGATAAATCCATAAATTTTTGTAATTTTGCGTGTTTTTTGAACTTAATACTCAATTCAATATAATTATGGAAGATAAGAGGATATTGTATGTATCATCTGAGGTGGTGCCCTATTTAGCGGAAAATGAAGTGTCTCTACAGTCGTATGAGTTTCCAAAAATGATAAATAATTTGGGGGGACAAATAAGAATTTTTATGCCTAGATATGGGAATATTAATGAGAGAAGACATCAATTGCACGAAGTAATTCGCTTATCTGGTATGAATCTTGTCGTAAATGATATGGATATGCCTTTAATTATCAAAGTGGCTTCAATTCCTAAAGAGAGAATTCAAGTTTACTTTATTGATAACGATGAATATTTTAAGAGGAAAGCAACTTTTACAGATGAAGAAGGAAATTTATTTCCAGACAATGATGAGCGTGCAATATTTTTTGCAAAAGGAGTTGTTGAAACGGTAAAAAAATTAAATTGGGTGCCTGATGTAATTCATGTACATGGATGGATGGCTTCTTTATTACCATTATATCTTAAACATTTTTATAAAAATGAAGGTATTTTTGCGGAAACTAAAATTGTTACCTCGGTTTATGGTTCGGGTTTTGAAGGTGAGCTTGATGGAAATTTAATAGATAAAGTTTGTTTTGATAATGTATCTAAAGATGATGCAAAGCTTTTAGAAAAGCCCTCATACGAAAATATTATGAAGCTTACTATTGATCATTCAGATGCAGTAATTGTGGGCTCTGAAGAACTGCCTTCAGATTTAACAAAATATATAGAAAGTTCAGGTAAACCTTTTTTACCTTTCGCAAATAAAGAAGAAGTACAAGAAAAATATACAAGCTTTTTAAAAAATCAAGTACTATAATTACTAGTTACAATATGAAAAAGATTATTTTAGGTATAACTGGATTCCTGTCGGTTATTTTAATTACATCATGCGATAAAGACTTTAATACAATTGGCTCTGAAATTGTTGGAGGAGATCATTTTGATTTTGAAAGAAAGGATGATTTTACTGTAACAGCATATTCTAAAGCAACCGGATCAGTTCAAACAAATAATTTACCAATAAATGCTCTTGGTGTATATAATAATCCTGCATTTGGATTAACAAAAGCAAGTTTTGTTTCTCAGGTAGAATTATCTACGTCTAGTTTTAATATTGGTGATTCGCCAGTAATAGACTCTGTTTATCTTTATGTTCCATATTTCAGTACATTAGAGTCGACAGATACGAATGGCGACAGGGTTTTTTCATTAGATTCTGTTTATGGATATGATGAGGATGCTAAGTTTGATTTAAAAGTATTAGAAAATGGATATAGATTAAGAGATTTTGATCCTTTAAATGATTTTCAAACGGCTCAAAAATATTATTCAAATGAGAAGGTTTCTAAAATCGATCCATTTAAGGGGGTTGAGTTGTTAAATAATAGTTCAAATACTGCACAAAATACTGAGTTTGTAATTAGTGATCAGGAGATTAAAATATATAAAACTGACGGAAATGGAATTTATATTGATGCTGATAATATAGCAATTTCAGATCAAAATGACGTATCTTTAAGAATTGTGAAAGAAAGAAAAGCTCCAGGAATGTGGTTGGATTTAAAAAATAGCTTTTTTCAACAAAAGATATTAGATCAGGCCAATACGGGTGTTCTGTATAACAACAGTACTTTTAAAGATTTTTTTAGAGGTCTGTTATTTGAGGTTAGCGAAACTACTACGGGACAAGGTTCTATGGCGATGTTAGATTTTTCTAGAGCTGAATTTAAAATATTATATAAATCTAGTTTTAGTGGAGGGACTCCTGCAAGACGTGTTTATAGCTTGCAAATGGGATATAATACAAGTTCTTTTAAAACATGTAATTCTATAAGTTTAATTGATCATACAAAGCATCCAGATTATGCGGCTGGATTATCTGCTTCAAATGAAGCTACTGGTGATGATAGAATATATTTAAAAGGGAATGACGGTTCGGTTGCTTTCATTGATTTGTTTGGTGCGACTGATGTTTTAGAAATTGATGAAGACGGATTATTGGTTAGTGGTTCAAACGGTGTGCCTGATGAGCTAGATCAATTAAGAGTTGATAATTGGTTAATAAATGAGGCCAACCTTGTTTTTTATATTGATACAAATGAAACAAATGGCATGGGTAAGGATGGACAAGTTGAGCCTGAAAGGATTTATGTTTACGACGCAACAAATAACGCTCCATTAATTGATTATTTTGCAGACGGGTCTACTTCGTCAGATCCGAAAAAAAATAAAAGAGGGTTTGGTGGTATTTTAGAAAAAGATGCTATTACAGACAAGGGAATAAGATATAAAGTTAAGTTAACGGAATACATTAATAGATTGATAAATAGTGAAGTTGAAAGTTTCAGGGAAAATGTAAGAATTGGTGTTTGTGTTACTGAAAATATAAATTCTGTACAAAATGCTTATATTAATCCTGGGAATTTAATAACTATTGGAGGTGAGTCGGTTGAATTTTTACCTGTTTCTTCTGCAATGAGTCCATTGGGTACTGTCTTGCATGGTGCTTCAAGTACTTCAACTTATGTTGATTCTTCAGGAAATGTAATTCCTATGAAATTAAAACTTGAAATTTATTATACGGAACCAAATTAATAAAATATGTGTGGAATTGTTGGATATATTGGTCATAGAGATGCTTACCCAGTAATTATTAAGGGGTTAAAAAGGCTTGAGTATAGGGGTTATGATAGTGCAGGACTTGTTTTGTTTGATGGAGAGCAATTAAAAATGTCAAAAACAAAAGGTAAGGTTTCTGATCTTGAATTAATATGTGAAAAGGAGAATACCAAGACAGGTAAGGTAGGGATGGGGCATACACGTTGGGCAACACACGGGGTGCCTAATGATGTTAATTCACATCCGCATTTTTCCAATTCAGGAAAACTAGTAATTATTCATAATGGAATTATTGAAAATTACGAGCCTATAAAAAAAGAATTGATTAAAAGAGGTTATACTTTTAAATCTGACACGGATACTGAGGTTTTAATTAATCTTATAGAAGATGTAAAAAAGAATGAAAAAGTTAAACTAGGTAAAGCTGTTCAAATTGCTTTAAATCAAGTTGTCGGTGCATATGCAATTGCTGTACTGGACATTGAAAAACCGAATGAAATTATTGCAGCTAGATTAGGTAGTCCTTTGGCTATAGGTGTAGGGGAAGATGAGTTTTTTATAGCATCAGATGCTTCGCCTTTTATAGAATATACTTCAAACGCTATCTATTTAGAAGATGAAGAAATGGCTATTGTTAGGTTGCACAAGCCAATGAAAGTTCGTAAAATTAAGGATGATACATTGGTTGATCCTTATATTCAAGAATTGCAAATGAATCTTGAGCAAATTGAAAAAGGAGGTTATGATCATTTTATGATGAAAGAGATTTATGAGCAACCAAGTGTTATTAAAGATACTTATCGAGGAAGGTTGATTGCAAACAAAGGGATTATTCAAATGGCAGGTGTCGAAGATAATCTTGAAAAATTTCTAAATGCAGATAGAATTATTATTATTGCCTGCGGTACTTCTTGGCATGCAGGTTTAGTTGCTGAATATATTATAGAGGAATTTGCAAGAATACCTGTTGAAGTAGAATATGCTTCTGAATTTAGATATAGAAATCCTATTATAAACAAAAATGATGTTGTTATTGCAATTTCTCAATCTGGTGAAACTGCAGATACTCTTGCTGCTATTAAGTTAGCCAAACAAAATGGAGCTTTTGTTTTTGGTGTTTGTAATGTTGTAGGGTCTTCAATTTCTAGAGAAACTCATGCAGGGGCTTATACGCATGCCGGTCCTGAAATTGGTGTTGCCTCTACAAAAGCATTTACAACTCAAATAACAGTTTTAACTTTGATTGCTTTAAGATTAGCAAAAGCAAATGGTAAAATGTCAAATTCTGATTATCAAAGATACTTATTAGAATTAGAAATGATTCCTGAGAAAGTTAAAGAAGCATTAACATCTAATGATGTGGCTAAAGAAATTGCTGCTATATATAAAGATTCAACTAATTGCTTGTATTTGGGAAGAGGTTATAATTTTCCAGTAGCATTAGAAGGTGCTTTGAAGCTGAAAGAAATATCATATATTCATGCAGAAGGTTATCCGGCTGCTGAAATGAAGCACGGACCAATCGCTTTGATTGATGAGTCTATGCCTGTTATTGTAATAGCTCCAAATCAAGGACATTATGATAAAGTAGTGAGTAATATTCAAGAAATAAAATCAAGAAGTGGGAAAATTATAGCTGTAGTAACTAAAGGCGATACACAAGTAAGAGCACTAGCAGATCATGTAATTGAAATACCAGAAGCAACTGAGGCTTTAACACCTTTACTAACAACAATTCCTTTACAGTTGTTGTCGTATCATATAGCGGTTATGCGTGAATGTAATGTTGACCAACCTAGAAATTTGGCGAAATCAGTTACAGTAGAATAAGAATTAAAAGCGAAATTTAAACATTTCGCTTTTTTATTAGAAAAAATTCAAAGAAATAATTGCAAAATTGTTTTATAAAAAACTATCTTTGCACTCGGAAAAATACATGTTTTTTCAAACATTAAATAGCTATTAAATAAATACATAAGCAATGTCTAAAGTTACAGGAAAAGTTGCAAAAATTATTGGACCAGTTGTAGATGTGGTTTTTAACTCAGAAAACGCTGAACTTCCAAAAATTTATGACTCATTAGAAATTACTAAAGCTGACGGTTCAAAGTTAGTGCTAGAAGTGCAATCTCATATTGGTGAGGATACAGTTCGTACCATATCAATGGATTCTACAGATGGTTTATCAAGAGGTACAGAAGTTCTATCAACTGGAGCTCCTATTCAAATGCCAATTGGTGCTGAAGTATTCGGTCGTTTATTTAATGTAATCGGAGACGCAATTGACGGATTAGGTGATTTGCCAAAAGATGGTGATAATGGTTTGTCTATTCATAGACCAGCACCAAAGTTCGAAGATTTATCAACTGCAACGGAGGTTTTATTTACAGGTATTAAAGTAATCGATTTAATTGAGCCTTATGCAAAAGGAGGTAAAATTGGATTATTCGGAGGTGCTGGAGTAGGTAAAACAGTATTAATTCAGGAATTAATTAACAATATAGCAAAAGGTCACGGTGGACTTTCTGTATTCGCAGGAGTAGGTGAAAGAACACGTGAAGGTAATGACCTTTTAAGAGAGATGCTAGAGTCTGGTATTATTAAATACGGAGATGATTTCATGCACTCTATGGAAGATGGAGGATGGGATTTGTCTAAAGTAGATAAAAACATCATGAAAGATTCTAAAGCAACTTTCGTATTCGGACAAATGAATGAACCACCTGGAGCTCGTGCGCGAGTTGCATTATCTGGTTTAACAATTGCTGAGTATTTTCGTGATGGAGCTGGAGATGGACAAGGAAAAGATGTACTTTTCTTCGTTGATAACATCTTCCGTTTTACACAAGCTGGTTCTGAAGTATCTGCACTTTTAGGCCGTATGCCTTCTGCTGTAGGTTACCAACCAACATTAGCTACTGAAATGGGGGTTATGCAAGAGCGTATTACTTCTACAAAAACAGGATCTATTACATCTGTACAGGCGGTTTACGTTCCTGCGGATGATTTAACGGACCCTGCGCCAGCAACAACATTTGCTCACTTAGATGCAACAACAGTATTGTCTCGTAAAATTGCTGAGTTAGGTATTTACCCTGCTGTAGATCCATTAGATTCTACTTCAAGAATTTTAACTCCACTTATTTTAGGTAATGAGCATTATAATTGTGCACAAAGAGTAAAAGAAATATTACAACGTTATAAAGAATTACAAGATATTATCGCAATTTTAGGTATGGAAGAATTATCTGAAGATGATAAATTAGTTGTTTCTAGAGCACGTCGTGTACAACGTTTCTTATCTCAGCCATTCCACGTAGCAGAACAATTTACTGGTATTCCTGGAGTATTAGTAGACATCAAAGAAACTATTAAAGGATTTAATATGATTATGGATGGTGAATTAGATCACTTACCTGAAGCAGCATTTAACCTTAAAGGTTCTATTGAGGAAGCTATCGAAGCTGGAGAGAAAATGTTAGCAGAAGCATAAATTTTAATTGCTTAAAGCTATATGCTTAAAGCTTAAAGCTAAAAAATATGATTTTAGAAATAGTATCACCAGAAGCTACATTATTTAAAGGAGAAGTTACTTCAGTAGCAGTTCCAGGAGTAAATGGTGAATTCCAAATGTTAAACAATCACGCATCAATAGTATCGTTATTGGTTAAAGGGAATGTTAAAATAAGCGCTCAGAACATTAAAATTCAAAAAGAATTTGTTTCTAAATTCACGAAAGTTAACGAGCAAACATTTTGGTTACCTATAAATTCAGGTACTATTGAAATGAATGAAAATAAAGTAATTGTTTTAGCTGACTAACACAATTGCATTATATTAAAAAAAAGTCCTGCGTTTGCAGGACTTTTTTTATTTTTGAAACATGAAATTCCCAAAATCATTAACTAAGAAACTTGATACACGTAAAGAAAACAATTCTTTACGTACTCTAACTGTCTCTCAAAATTTAATAGATTTTGCATCAAATGATTATTTAGGTTTTTCAAAAAATGAATGTATCTTTGATAAAGTACACCAGTTTTTGCTTGAAAATAAAATTAAGCAAAACGGAGCTACTGGTTCTCGATTGCTTACAGGTAATCATCTGTTATTTCATGAAACAGAAAGTTTTATTTCAAAATTTCATGAGTCTGAATCTGCTTTACTATTTAATTCAGGTTATGACGCTAATGTTGGATTTTTCAACGCTGTTCCACAAAGAAATGATATTATTTTATATGACGAACTTTGTCATGCTTCTATTCGTGACGGTATTCAATTAAGTTTAGCTAAGTCTTTTAAATTTCAGCATAACAATCTAGCTGATTTAGAAACATTGCTTCTTAAATTTAAATTTACAGACAATCAAGTTTATATAGTTACTGAAAGTGTATTTTCTATGGATGGTGATTCACCTGATTTAGTTAGCTTGTCTCAATTAGCTGAAAAATACAATGCATTATTGGTTGTAGATGAAGCCCATGCGTTAGGTGTTTTAGGTGAAAAAGGAGAAGGGTTAGTTCAAAAACTAAAACTTCAAGACAAAGTATTTGCTAGAATTATGACTTTCGGAAAAGGCTTAGGGTGTCATGGTTCGGTTATTTTAGCAAGCAGTCAATTAAGAGAATATTTAATTAATTTTTGTAGAAGTTTTATTTATACTACTGCACTTTCACCTCATTCAGTGGCCACAATTTTAGTTTCTTATCAAGAATTGAAATTGTCTTATGATACAATTCAAAAATTAAAAGAGAATTCGAATTATTTTGATGAATATTGTTCTGATATAATTGATTATCAATCAAATGATTCAAGTATAAAGTCAATTGTTATTTCAGGAAATAACAGTGTTAAAGCCGCAGCTCATACTCTTCAAAATCATGGTTTTGATGTTAAGCCTATATTGTCACCAACGGTTCAAGAAGGACATGAAAGATTGCGTTTTTGTTTGCATTCATATAATTCAAAAAAAGAAATTAAAGAGGTTTTGGAACTCTTGAAAAATTTTAATAAATAAATAATGAAATATTTTATAACAGGAATTGGAACAGATGTTGGTAAAACCATTGCTTCAGCCATTGTTACAGAAGCTTTAGAGGCAGATTATTGGAAACCTATTCAAGCTGGTGATCTTGATAATTCAGATAGTCATAAGGTTAAAAGATATATTTCAAATACTAAGTCTGTTTTTCATGAAAATAGCTACGCTTTAAATACACCAGCCAGTCCACATTTTGCAGCTAATATTGATAATGTTGTAATTGATTTAAATAAAATAATTGTTCCTAAAACAAAAAATAAACTTGTTATTGAGGGAGCTGGAGGATTATTTGTTCCTTTAAATAATGAAGATACTATCGCTGATTTAATTAAATCCGATTATAAAGTTATTGTTGTTTCTCGTCATTATTTAGGGAGTATTAATCATACTTTATTAACCATTAATGCTCTTAGAAGTTTAAATATTAAAATTGCAGGTGTCATTTTTAATGGAGATGAAAATAAAGCAACAGAAGAGATTATTTTATCTAAAACGAAATGTAAGTTTATAGGAAGAATTGAGAATGAGCCTTATTTTGATCGTAATGTTGTAAAGTGCTATGCTAATTTATTTAGAGAAAATTTAGAAACACTATAAGTTAATTCTTCATTAACACTTCTTTTTTTTCAATTCATGTATCTTTGTGTCTCATCAATAGTTTTTTAAAATGACCCTTTCAGAAAAAGACAAGCTTTATAATTGGCATCCATATACACAACACAAAACTGCATTTGAACATCCAGTAATTGTAAAGGGAAGTGGACCTTTGCTTTGGGATGATTCCGGGAAAGAGTATGTTGATGCAATAGCAAGTTGGTGGGTAAACCCTTTTGGGCATAGTAATGTTTTTATAGCTCAGGCTATTTATAAACAACTAACTCAATTAGAACATGTTCTTTTTGGGGGTTTTACTCATGAACCAGCAATTTTACTTTCTGAAAAATTATCACAAATATTACCAGATAATCAAAAACGTTTTTTTTATACAGATAATGGTTCTTCTGCTGTTGAAGTAGCTTTAAAAGTTGCATTACAATATTTTTACAATAAAGGAGAAAAACGTACCAAAATTATCGCTTTTGAAGACGCTTTCCATGGAGATACATTTGGAGCTATGGCAACTAGTGGTATCTCTTTTTTTACCGAAGCTTTCAAAGGTTCAATGTTAGAAGTAGTTCGTATTCCGGTTCCTACCAAAGGGAATGAAGTAAAAAGTGCAAATGCCTTAAAAAAATTAGTTGAAACTAATGAATTTGCTGCTTTTATTTTTGAACCATTAGTTCAAGGAGCTGCAGGAATGGTTATGTATTCTCCTCTTGCCTTGGATGATTTAATTAAAATTGCTAAAATTGCAAATGTTTTTACTATTGCTGATGAAGTAATGACTGGTTTTGGTAAAACAGGTAAGAACTTTGCTTGCGATTATTTAACTGAAAAACCCGACATGATGTGCCTTTCAAAAGCACTTACTGGAGGCACAATTCCTATGGCAGTTACAAGCTTTACACAAGAAATTTTTGACGGTTTTTATGATGATGATGTAAATAAAGCTTTATTTCATGGTCATACTTTTACAGCTAATCCAACAGGTTGTGCTGCTGCCTTGGCGAGTATTGAGTTACTGGAAACTGAAGAAATTAAAAATAATATTCATCAAGTTAATCAAAGACATTTAGCTTTTGAACAACATATTAAAAATCATCCTAAAGTTCAATCTACAAGAGTTTTAGGTGTTATTTTTGCTTTAGAAATTAAGGTAAAAGGAAAACAAGATTATTACGGTGAAATGAGAAATAAGCTTTATTCTTTCTTTATCGAAAAAGGAATAATCCTTAGACCGGTTGGGAATATAATTTACGTTTTACCTCCCTATATCATTTCGGATGTTCATTTAGAAAAAATATACCAAACTATAGAAGAAGCATTGGAAATAGTTTAATTTTGCAGAATTAAATAATTCACACCTGTACAAACTTTCTTTTTTGAAAACATCTATTTCCATAATTGCACAATCAAGCATTTCAGCTTTAGGCTCATTTCCAGATGAAATATGGACTTTGTATTTAGATAATTCAAGTTGCATTAATAGAGAATTGATTAATGACGATGTTGTTAATGTAGCAAAGTTACCTAAGTACATTAAAGATGAAATTGAAGTTTTAAGGGCTTCTGATTCAAAATATAAAACTTTAGACAATTCTGTTCTATATGCAATATTTGTTGCTAGAAATGCTGTTAAACAAGCTGGCTGGGGTGAAAAAGATATCTTTGGAATTAATCTTGGTTCTTCACGGGGTGCAACTGCTTTATTTGAATCATATCATGAAGAGTTTTTAAAAACAAAAAAAGTTTCATTATTAGCGTCTCCTACAACAACACTTGGGAATATTTCAAGTTGGGTTGCAAATGATTTAAAAAATCAAGGTCCAGATATTTCTCACTCAATTACATGTTCAACTGCTTTTCATGCAATTTTAAATGGGATAGCATGGATAAATGCTGGTTTTGTAGATAGGTTTTTGGTTGGAGCTAGTGAAGCTCCTATAACGCCTTTCACTATTGCTCAAATGAATGCTCTTAAAATTTATTCCCGCATAATGGATTCAAGTTATCCTTGCTTGGCTTTAGATTTAGAGAAAAGAGAGAATACAATGGTTATTGGTGAAGCAGCTAGTGTTGTTTGTTTAGAAAATGGATTCAAGGAAAATGCGATAGCTGTTATTGAAGGTATAGGTTATGCAACAGAAATTTTAGAGCATAATATTTCAATATCTACAGAAGCAGATTGTTTCCAGAAATCTATGCGAATGGCTTTGGAAGACGTTTCACTAAATGATGTTGATGTAATTGTAATGCATGCTCCAGGAACTATAAAAGGTGATTTATCTGAATATAATGCTATTCAAAAAGTTTTCGGTTCTGAAATTCCTCTTTTAACTTCTAACAAGTGGAAGGTTGGGCACACATTTGCAACATCAGGTATGTTAAGTTTAGAGTTGGCAATTCTTATGTTAAAGAAACAAGAATTTATTGGTGTTCCATATACTGAGATTAAATCTAAAACTTTAAAAATCAATAAAATTTTAGTCAATGCAGTCGGTTTTGGAGGAAATGCAGTGAGTATCCTAATTACTAAAAAATAAAAAAGCCTTACTATAAGTAAGGCTTTTTTATTAGATTAAAGTTATATTAAAACTTTGCTCTATTATCTTTTATATCTGCTTTATCTTTTAAAGCTTGGTAAGCCCTTGTTTGTGCAGACGATGTTTGTTGTGTTCTCTCTTGAGAGATGTAAGAATTATAGTTAGGCATTTCTGGAGCTTTAGTAACATTCTTAGTTCTAATCATATACACTCCGTTGTTACCATCTATTAGTTTAGAAGTGGTATTTGATTTTAAACTAAACGCTTTACCTACAACTTTTGGTTCGCTTCCAATGTTTGGTATAACTGGGCTGCTAACTGAAGTCCCTGATGCATTTAAAATAGAAGCTTTAGATGATTGAGAAACAGCTTCAAGAGTGTTTCCAGTCATTTTCTTTCTAATTAATTCAGCTTTCTTTTCATTTCTTAAAATTGGTCCAACTACTTCTTTAGCCATTTCAACAGAAATCAAACCAGTTTCATTTTTAGATTTTAATGTTGCAATAACATATCCTTGAGGAATATCAAATCTTTTGATAGAACTAATTGAATTTTCTTCACTAAATGCCCATCTAATTATTTCTCTTTGCGTACCAATACCTTGAATGTACTCATCATAAGCTCTAATGTTAGTAGAAGGAACAATTGTAGATTTATTACTATTAGCAGTAGCTTCAAATCCTTTTTCATTTGCATCTGCTTCAAATTTACTCGCTTGAGTGTAAACTTGATCAATTGTGGTTTCAGAAGGTTCAATTTTTTGAGCTATAGTTCCTAATAAAACAGCGTCATATTTTTCTGAAATTTTAATTATATGAAAACCAAAATCAGTTTCAACAAGTCCAATAGATCCTACAGAATTATTAAAAACAAAATCGTTGAATGTTGGAACCATTTGACCTGGAGTAATATTGTCATATTCACCACCGTTGTCCTTAGAACCTGGATCTTCTGAATTAGCTTTAGCTAATGCAGCAAAATTTGAAGGGTTGGCTTTCGCTTGTGCTAACAAATCGTTTGCAAATGCCTGAGCTTCTTCTTTAGTTTTAGTAGAAGTAGATTGAGGTGCACCTGAATAAGCAATTAAAATATGGCTTGCTCTTGCACTAGCATTTGATTTACGCTCAATTAATCTCGATAAACATTGACTTCCGTTAAATACATATGGTCCAAAAACCTCTCCTTTATTTAAGTTAAATAATTGTTCTTGATAATCAAGAGGTAAGTCTTTTTTTGCTAAGTAAGTAGAGTCAAATTTTATGTCTGAATTTGCATTTACAAATTCTCCAACATTTACTGTATTTTTTAAACCTGGTAAAGTATCGTTTTTTCCAGTAGTTTCATTGTATGCAATTTTTCCATAAAGTGCATTGTTTATAGAAACTTCCATAGAGCTCTCATCTTCTTTAGAAGGTTTGTTCTCAAATAATACATAATCAATATTAACAGTATTGTCTGATTTGTACTTTTTAGGATATTTCTTAATGTAAGCCATTATTTCATCATCTGAAATTTTAACTTCATCATCATTTATGTTTGTATATGGAAGAGTTACAAAATCAAAATCAACTTTATTGTTTTCAATTTCGTATTTAAATTTACCTTCAGCCTTAGTCATGTACATGCCTCCTTTTATCATGTTGTTGTACATTAGCTCTTTGGCATATTTTTCTACATTTTTTTCATAGTTTTGCCATTGGTTCCAAGTCTCAGGATTTGGATCATTTCTTTTTGACTTTACAAATTCTTTAAATTTATTTTCGTCAAACTGTCCTGCTTCATTTAAGAATTGTGGGTTTTGAGCAATATTTGGATCAGTCTTAATGATATTTATAAGTTGTTCGTTACCAATTCTAAATCCAAGTTTCTCAAACTCTTCATTAAGCAATAAACTTCTTACCTCTTGTTCCCAAACGCTATTTATAGCTTGAGTATTGCTAGTTCCTTGTCCTTGTTTTTCGGCTACAGAAACTTTTTGCATAAAACCTTGCGCTGCAATTTCTTGACCATTTACAGATCCAACATCATTTGATCCACCGCCAAATCCACCGCTTTTTATAACATCTGTTAATACAAATGAAAACAATGCTAATGCAATGATTACAATTAGAAAGAATGAACGTTGTCTAATTTTAGATAATACTGCCATTTTTTATTTAATTTATTTTATATAGAGGGCGAAAATACAATTATCTATTCAATTATAAAATAGTAATATTATATTTTAAGTTATTTTTTTAAGTTTTTTATTGATTCTCCTCTAAGATTGAAAGTCTAACTAATTCAATCTTTTTATTAGATGCTGAATGTATAGTTATTTCAAAGTTGTCAATTATGATTTTTTCCTTGTTTTGAGGGATTTCTTTAGTGTTGTTTACAATAAAACCACCTAATGTTATGTATGAATCTGATTCAGGAATATTTAAGTTGTATTTCTGATTAATGTATTCTACATCTAATCTTCCAGAAAATAAAAATACATTATCTTCAATAATTTCATCAATTAGTTCTTCTTCTAAATCATGTTCGTCTTCAATTTCTCCAAAAAGTTCTTCAATAATGTCTTCAACGGTTATGATTCCAGAAGTCCCACCGTATTCGTCTAAAATAACAGCGACACTTTTCCTTTTTTTAGTTAAAATGTCTAGTAAGTCTTTTATTAAAATAGTTTCTGGTACAAATTCAATAGGAATCATTACTGATTTAATTGTTTTAGGTTTTTTAAACAATTCAAATGAGTGAACATAACCTAAAATGTCATCAATAGAATTTTGATACACCAATATTTTAGAATAGCCTGTCTTTATGAACAATTCTCTTAATTCGTTTACTGGATCAAGAACATCTACTGCCGAAATCTCTGTTCTAGGCGTCATGATGTCTCTTGCTTTAGATTCTGAAAACTCAAGAGCATTTTGAAACATTTGTATTTCTGAGTCAATTTCTTCGTCGTCAGATACACTATTCATTTGTTCGTTTATGTAATTTCCTAGCTCTACTTTACTAAAATAATCTTGTATTTGATCTCCTTCTGTTTTAAAAAATTTTTTTAAAATAAAGTCAGATATCCATAAAACAAATTTAGTTACCCAAAAAAATAAGATATAAAACAAATATGCAGGAGCTGCAAAAAGCTTAATAAATGAGTTAGCGTAAATCTGGAAAAACACCTTTGGTAAAAATTCTGCAGTCATTAATATAATGATTGTAGAAAGTATGGTTTGAATTAATAAATTTGCAAAAGGCGAAAAAGAAAAATCAAATGATTCTATCCAGGTCATTAATAAATCACCTGAATAAATACCATAAATTACCAAAACCACATTGTTACCAATTAACATTGATGTAATGAATTGAGATGGTTTTTCGGTAAGTTTTAAAAGGATTTTTGAATTAAAGTTATTTTGCTTTTTTTCAATTGACAAATACACTTTGTTTGAAGAAACATAGGCAATTTCCATTCCTGAAAAAAATGCAGAGAGTAATAAACAAATAACGATAATAGCTATTTCCATTATTTGTTTTTCCTGTTGATTTGTTTATTGTGAAAGTGTCTTCTAAAGAAAAACATTGCAATTGCAACTATTCCTATAGCTAAAAACATATAAGGGTTTCTCTCGCTGCTGTATTCTTCGTATGCTTTATAAAGAAAAATAAGGCCAAAAGCCAAATACACGTATTGAATGATTTTAAGATATGTCATATTTATTGTTTTAGCAAAAGTAATGAAAATATAAATATAAGGAATTAGACAATTAATTTAAGTTGTTAACTTCTCCACTGCTTTTTTGCATGTTGAATACCTTAAAGTCTTTACTGAAGTCTACACCAGGTCCTTGAAGAAACCCTCCTGCTTCATCAGTGTATTTGAATGTTTTTTCTGTGAAAAACCACTCGTTTTTTTGATCAAAATAGAGTTGATTGGTTTCTAATTTTTTTCCATCATGAGAATTGATAACTACATCTCCTTGTAGGTCAATAATGTCTGTTTTTTTATAGGATATCGCGTAATTTGCTTTGATAATTGTTGTGTTTCCATTTTCATCAAACATAGTTACGGTTAATCCATTTGGAAATTCTGTAAAAGCATTTTTAATGTTACTATAATCTAACATTTTAGCGCTTTTTAAAATAGATTTTATTTTACCAGAATCAGTGTATTTTAAATTTATAGAGTCTGCTTCGCCTGATGGGACAAATGATGACTGGTTGAATTTTTGTACGTCCTTTAAACTGGTTTCGCAAGAAAATAACATAGTCACGATAAAAATCGTGACTATGAAATTAATTGTATTTTTAAATGTTCTTTTCATTTATAGATTTGGAACAGTTATACTTTCTCCAACCCAGCAGTTAAAAGCAATTCTTTGTCCTGCTTTTCCAGATTCGAATATTTCTGTTCTTGAAGGTGCTGCAGCTCTATAGCTTCCTGCCATTCTAGATGCAGCTCCTTTTAATGAAGTGTCAACATTTCCTGCTTTGTCTGCATATTGAGCAGCTAACCAGTACATAGCTCTTTTGTCAAAAGGGTTGTTTCCACAATCGTTAATACTGCTTCCGTATAATTGGGCAATTAATAAATATGCTTTTCCATACGAAGGCTTAACAGCAAGTGCTTTTCTTGCATAAGCTCTAGATTGAGATTTATTACTTTTACTATACATTGTTGCAATACGGTAATAAACAAAAGCTTTTTTAGAGTTATCAGTAAACATGTTTGCAGCTTGGTTGAAATATTCAAGAGCTTTCGTAGTGTTTTTTCTTTGTAACTCAACAACTCCAAGTTTGTATGCAGCATCTGCACTTGGGTTTAATTTGTAAAGCGCTTCAGAAATTTTTGAGAATAATGGATCTCCATCACATTCTTTAGCTTCTAATCTATCAGCTGCTCTTTTTAACCAAACCTCATTGCTTTTGTTTTCTTCAAATCCTTTTTGGTAAAAAGGAATAAGTTTGTCACAAGTCGATAATTCAACAATTTTTGAATCCATACTTCCAATAACAGTTGAGAAAGCTTCTAAGTTTATTTCATATCTGTTTTTAGCTCTTTGCTCTCTGCTGTCTAATGTTTCTCCAGCTTCTTCTTTTGCAATCAATACATCTTTAGCTTCTGACAGTTCTTTTTCTTCTTCAGCTAATTTTTCAGAAATATCATCATACTTGTCAAATACTTGTTGTAATGTAATTCCTTTGTTAGAAGCTTCATAGTCATTTACGAACAACTCAAAATAGGTATATAAAGCTTTGGCAGAATCAAAATTTGCTTTGTCATTTTTGAAAGCGCTGTCTAAAGTTTTGTAAATTTCTTCTTTAGATCCAATATTATTTTCAAATAAAGCCATTGCTTTTTTCATTTCATTTCCTGCGCCATTGTTTGGAAAATATTGATCGTGTTCAGTATATAATTTGATTAAATCACGAACATATTTTTCTTTGTCGGCAGGAGTAGTTGCTTTGTCAATTGCTTGATTAATAACAAATTCACCATAAGTATAAATACCATTATGAAATGAAGGACAATCCTTTCTTAAAGTTGTTAGGTAACCGTAAGCAGAAGGGTCTTTAGCCTTAGCTGAAGAAGCCATTAAACTTAATGTTTCCGTACAAACTTCCGGGTTTTGTGCTTGGGCAAAAAGGCCAGTTGCGATTGCAAATAATAATGTTAATTTCGTTTTCATCTTAATCTATTCAAAAAATTATTAATCTATTTTTCTTTTTCTAAACCATTTATCACTCAATGAAAGGCCTATACTTAAGTTAAAGTAATTTTCTTCTATTAATCCGTTTGAAGTTGTTCCTCTTTTACCAAATTCAACTCCTATGTTTATTTTAGAATACGTTACTGGTAATCCTATTCCAAAATTCATGCCATAATCATTTATACTTTGATCGTTTATTACTAATCCGGTTTTTTCATATCTAAAACCTGCTCGATATACTATTTTGTTTAAGTAATTTGAAAATGAATCATACTTTGGTATGTAATAACCTCCTATAGCATATTTTTGAGAGTTTTCAAATGTAGCATTTGTGTTGTCGTTGAATCTGTTGTTTTGATTACTACTGTTAAGAAATGTAATTTCTGTACCTATTAACCATTTGTTTGTTTCGCCAATTCCAGCTCCAAAAGAAAGTTTAGAAGGTAGAACTAATTTCGTGTCATCAACATCTATGTCTCTTGGGTCGTTTACAAATTCAGTACCGGTTATTGGGTTATATGTTGCGGTAGCAATATTTCTATCGTTAATAGATTTTAATTTTGATTCTGGGCTATAAGTTAAACTCGAATAAAAATTCATTTTTTCATTAAAGTTTTTTTGATATAAGAAACCAATATTTGCTGAAAGACCAGTAATGTTTGAAGTGTTTCTTTCTCTAGTACCTAACTGAACGTCATCTTGGAAAATTGCATCTGAAACAAATTCTTTTGCTTCATTTTCAACGGTTCCAAAATTATATTGAATATCAGCACCGAAGCTAAAATTTGGACTTAAGGAATATCCTGCACCAATAAATACTCTGTTAATGTTACCAATTCCTGTATATCTTTTGTTTCTTGTAAGGTCGTTTTCAGTAATTGTATTTTCTATTTTATACCCAACAGCGCTGTATGGCATAAGACCAAATGCAGCTCCAAATTTTCCAGCAGGAATACCTACTGCTAAATAATCAAGAGTTGTTCTTTTTGCTTTTTCAGATGTTTCAGAGTTACTTATGTTGTTGAAGTTTGATGTGCTTCCAATTCCGAAACTCGTTAATTTAAGACTAGCGTATGATGCAGGATTTAAAAGATTTAGACTTATACTGTCTCCTGCAAAACTTAATCCACCCATTGCTCTAGCATCTTCAGTTCCTCTAAACTTTACATCTCCAAGTCCATAAAAAGAATAAGGTGATGATGTGTTTTCTTGCGAAAAGCCTATAAACGTTGTTAATAAGCCGATAATAACGATTAATTTTTTAGTCATTTTTATTTTTACAATAGGTGTATAAATTGTTCAAACTCTCTAATAAGAAATTTGAATTCGCAAATATGGTGTTTTTTATACTTTTAGCCAAAAATTCTGCGTCTCCACCTGTTAAAATTATTGTTAAATCTTTATCTAGTTCTTTATATTGGGTTATGAAACCGTCTATTTCGTTAATTACTCCATTAATTACTCCTGAATAAATGGACTCAGATGTACTTTTTCCAATTAGATAATTAATTTCTTTATTTTCTAATAACGGTAATTTTGCTGTATAATTATTCAAGCTCTTATATCTTAGAGATAAGCCAGGTGAAATTGCACCGCCTTGGTAAACGTTTTTTGAATCTACATAGTCATATGTAATACATGTCCCGGCATCAATTACAAGACGGTTTTGATTCTTAAAAATTAAAACAGCACCAGCACTTAAAACTAATCTATCAATGCCTAATGTTTCTTTTGTTTTATAATTGTTTGAAAAAGGAAAAGAAGTTTTATTTGAAATTTCAAGTAAGTCAATATTCTCTTTTAGATAATAAAAAGTGTCTTCATTTAGGTTTGCAACCGAAGAAATAATGCCTAAAGCTATTTTTGGGTGTTTTTTTAAAATGATTTTAAAATTTATTTGGGCTTGGTCTTGTTTGAAAACAAACTTTTGTAAAAGTGTATTTTGTTCAAATACAGCACATTTAATATATGAATTTCCAATATCGATTGCTAACAGCATATTTTGGTATTTTGAAAAGCAAATATACAAATTGATTTTTTTTAAAAATTGTTTTGGATAATATAAAAATGGTTCTATATTTGCACTCGCAATAAGGAAGGTACCTTAGCTCAGATGGTAGAGCAACGGACTGAAAATCCGTGTGTCCCTGGTTCGATCCCTGGAGGTACCACTTTATAAACCCGAATAGAAATATTCGGGTTTTTTGTTTTTAAAATGTTTAATGTTTAAATAAAAACCAAACGATAGGATTAGTTTGGTAGCCATGGTGAGAAATTAAAACAGAACTTTATGATTAAAAATAGTGTAAAATATTATTTAGAAATTAATTTTTTTGCACAAAAAAGTCTTGGTTGGAAAAATACCAATGAAGGTTTAAAAAATGTAATTATTACCCATTTGTTTTTTATAAGTGAAGGCTTTGTAATGTTTCTATTTAGTTTTTTGGGTAAAATAGGATTTTACTTTGTTGTGGCATATTTGATTATTTTTATGTTCTATTTAAGATATAGGATTGAAAAAAAACTAGATAATAATATTGATTTTATTAAGATTGAAAATGAATATAATAGAATAAGTTTGAATAAAAAGATTGTTTCAAGTATTTTATCTATACTTATGCTTTGTTTAAGTATTGCGTCTATGATTTATATTTTTGTTTTATTAATTAAAATAAAAAATTATTTTTAACCCTCGCAACCACATGAAAGGATTCGTATGGTAGCGGTGCGATTTTTCAAATACAAACATATATTCATCTAAAAATGAAAATAATGAAATTAACTTATATATCTATTTTATGTGTTTTATTGTTTTCTTGTAAAAAAGAAACTAATGATGTTAAACTTGAAATATTGAACAAGGAGCTATATTTCAATAATAAATATGTGAATAATCATTCTTCTAATCAGTCCTATAAAAGCAATGACGACAAGGAGAAAGCGACAAACATTTTGACATGGAAATTAACGAATTCATCGTCTGAAAATTATTTATTTATTATTGATGAAGATGATTTTTTTGAAGATCCTTTTTTCGGTTACGATTATAAGCATATTGAAATAACAGATAAAAATAATAAAAAAAGAAATGGAGGGGTTTCTTATATTCTATGGTCGGAGGGCAATTCTAATGTTGGAAGTATGTTTGATTGTTTATATTATAATGATAGTATTAGAAAATTAAATTATAAATTGAAAGGTGGAGAGTTAAAGAATTATAGTATTCAATCAGATTATATAAAGAATTCATTTGTTTTACATCCAGGCGAATCTAAAACATTTAAATCAGTTATTCGTCTACCTATTTTAAAGGAAATTGAACCAATAACTGCTTCTGGTCAAATAAATGTTAGTTCAATTTCAGAAGGGGATAAGTTTAATATTGTTTATAAATGGAATTCAATTAAGATAGAAAAATCATTACAAGATTATCAAATTGAAGAATTGAAAAAAAATAAGGTTATAATTTATAATGGGATATTGAGGTCCAATAAAGTTAAGTTAATAGGAAGAAATTAGCTTTCAATGAAGTGATTAGTATAAATAAATTATTTTATAGTTTACTGTTTTACAACACCATTTCATCATAAGTTAAAATCGTAGTGTAGCCTTTTGCTCTAAAATAATCAGTAGGATCGTTTTTAGAAAGTACCATTACAAAATCGCCACCCCACGCGCCAAGACTTTTTACCACTCCTTTAAAATCGTGAAAAAGCATTTCTTTTACGGTTTGTGTTTCAAGAACATCGCTCATTATGGCTTGGTGTTTTTCCATTAATAGCGCAAAATCTCTTCCTTCATTTACAAGTAAAGCTTCTTCGGTTATAGCGTTTATTTTAGTAATTATTTTGTCAACTTTGTGTTGTTTGCTAATGTAATTACTAATAGCGTTGCTGCTGCTTTGTTTTTTATTAAGATAAACGAAATGTATGTTTTCTTTGAAAGTAGGATTGAATGAAACAATCTCAAAATGGGGTTTGCCGTTTTCTAAAGTATAAATTATGGGTTCGTTAGTTTGTGCGCAGGCAATATCGTAACCGCTTCCGCCAAAACTTTTTTGCAATAATTCAAAAGCATCAATGTTTAACCATTGTGCAATATTGTTTAATAGCGTAGAAGAGGTTCCTAAGCCCCAAAGACGAGGAAAGGTAAGTATGGTTTCAATTATATAACCTTTAGACTCTGAAATGAATGTAGGATTTTGAATATAAGCTTGATGTAAAATAGCAATAAGTTTTGTTTTTACATCGGAAAAATTTTCACATTCCGCTTTAGAAATAATTTCGTCAAAACGAATACTGTCTTCAAACCATACTGTATTATCGGAATCAAAGCTTTTCCATTGGATAAGATTGTCAGTTCCAGATGCTACAATAAGACTTTGGCCGAATTTTGTAGGAACTGCCAATGCTTTTGCACCATTAAGGACAACATATTCGCCAGTGAGTAATAATTTCCCGTTACTGTAATAGGTTTGTTTCAATTTTTATGTTTTTTAGCCCCGATTGTAGCGGCATCCTTTTTTTAGATTGTACTTCGACAAGCTCAGTATGACAATCTAAAAAAAGATATAGCGAAAAGCGGGAATAGCTTCTTATTATTTTCTTAAACCTGCTAAATAATCAACCACTAAGCTATGAGAAATGGTGTTATCTTTAAAATAATCTAATACTTTTATTTTTTCTTCTTTTGTAGCTTGGTGCTGATTTAAGATATTCATGATGTGCATTTTCATGTGACCTTGTTGAATTCCTGTTGTAGTTAAAGAACGAACAGCAGCGAAGTTTTGTGCTAAACCTGTAACGGCAACAATTTTCATCAACTCTTCTGCGCTTGGTTTGCCTAACATTTCTAATGAAAATTTAACTAATGGATGCAAAGTGGTTAATCCGCCTATGGTTCCTATTGCTAATGGAACGTCTATCCAAAAAGTAAAAATATCGTTTTCTATTTTAGCATGCGATAAACTTGAATAGCTTCCGTTTCTACTTGCATATGCATGAACTCCGGCTGCAACAGCTCTAAAGTCATTTCCGGTTGCCACAATAACGGCGTCGATTCCGTTCATGATTCCTTTGTTGTGCGTTACTGCTCTGTAAGGTTCTATTTCGGCAATTTTAATAGCGTTAACGAATTTTTCGGCAAACTCTTTTGAGTCAATCGCGGCATCATCGCTTAATTGATCAACTGGGCAAGAAACTTCTGCTCTTACAATACAATTAGGTACATAATTGCTCAAAATACTCATTACAACCTGAATGTTTTTTTCGTCTTCGCTAAAATCAACATACGAATTGGCTTCGTTTTCTAATGTTTTAGCAAATTGCTCTAAACAAGTATTGATGAAGTTAGCTCCCATGCTATCTTTTGTGTTAAAAGTAGCGTGAAGTTGGAAGTAATTGTCAAGTTCTGAAGTTTTATCTTTTAATTCAATATCTAAAATTCCACCGCCACGTTTTTGCATGTTTTTGGTAAAACTTTCTGTATCAGAAAAGAATTTCGGTTTTATTTGGGTAAAGAATTTTTGAAGTTTTTCAAATGATCCTTTGAATATGAAATGTACTTGACCAATTTTTTCTGTTCCAATTACAGTTGCTTTGAATCCGCCACGCTCACCCCAAAACTTAGCGGCTTTTGATGCTGCAGCTACAACCGAACTTTCTTCGATTGCCATAGGAATAGTGTAATTATTTCCATTAATGACAAAATTTGGCGCAACACCGTAAGGTAAATAGAAGTTGGTTAATGTGTTTTCAATAAATTCGTCATGAAGTTTTTGTAAGTTTTCATTTGAATTCCAATATTGTTTAACAGTTTCTGATGCTTCTACAGGATTACTGAAATAAGCATTAGAAATCCATTCAATTTTTTCTTCTTTGGAAAGCTTTGAGAAGCCTTTTATGTTTTGGGTCATGTTATTTTGAAAAATTTATACAAATATACTAAATGGATTATTTTTTAAGTGTATTAATCCATTTTAATAAAGTATTTTCAAATTGAGTTTTGTCTATTGGTTTTATGATGAAATCATTCATGCCTATATCCATGCATTTTTCTTTTTCACCTGTTATTACCCCTGCAGTTAGAGCAATTATAAATGTAGAAGGGTTGTTTTTCTTGATTTTTTTAGTTGCTTCGTATCCATTCATTACAGGCATTTGAATATCCATTAATATAATTTCTGGATTTAATTCATTTGATATTTCAACAGCTTCAAGGCCATTATTAGCTTCGTGTATTTTAATATTTGGAAAGTTTTTGCTTACCAGTGTTTTAGTTAACAGCATATTTATTTTGTTATCTTCAGCAATAAGCAAGTTGATAGTTGATTTGTTTGTGATTTGTTGTTCTATAGATTCAGTTTCTAGATTTTCGTTTGGATTATTGATTTTATTTAAGATGTTTTGTAATACATTTACTTTAACAGGCTTTATTAACGATATGATGTTTTTTGATGTGTTTACGTATTTGAAATCTGAAGTTGAATTTTGCATAATGATATATGTTGTTTTTGTATTCGACTTTGCGCTATTTACTGCCTCTATGAACTCTTCTTTAGATAAGAATTCATAGTCTATTAGTATCAAATCGAATGTTTCGTTCATTAAGTTTTTTTGATATTCTAGACTGTGTGTAGAATTTATTTTAAAACCTTCTAACATTCCCATGATAATTTTTCCAACAAGCTCATTGTTTTCAATTACTAATGCTTTTTTAAAATTATTATTATATAATTCATAATGTTTAGTACAAGGTTCGCTATTCAAAACCACATCAAAGCTAAAGGTACTTCCTTTGTTTAGTTCACTTACTACGTATAGTTTGCTTTTCATCATTTTTAGTAAACTATTCGTTATTGATAATCCTAATCCTGTTCCGCCAAAATTTCTTGTAGTAGATGTATCTTCTTGTGAGAATGCTTCTAGAATTAACTCTTGGCTTTCTTTTTTTATTCCTATACCTGTATCTCTTACACTAAAGGAATATTTAGAACTTGTGTCGGAAATTTTATCAGCGCTTACTTTTATTTCTATTTCACCATTTAAAGTAAATTTAATAGCATTACTAATTAAGTTTTGAAGAATTTGCTTCAATCTTATTTCATCTGTCCAAATGGCGCAATCTACAGCTTTATCTATGTTGACTATTAATTCTAAATTCTTTTGATGAGCTGCAAATTTCATCATGTCAATGGAATCGTTAACTATAAAATTTAGGTTCGTTTTGGCGTTTTCAAGTGTTAACTTTCCTGCCTCAATTTTCGAAATATCTAATATGTCGTTTACAACACTAAGGAGCGTCTCTGCAGATTGATTTACAGTGGCTAAATATTGTTTCTGAACATCGTCTATATTTGTGTTTAAAAGTAGTTTACTAAATCCTATAATTCCATTTAATGGAGTTCTTATTTCATGACTCATATTGGCTAGGAATTCAGTTTTTGCTCTATTTGAAGTTTCGGCCAATTCTTTTTCTAAAATTACTTTTTCAGCTTGTTTACGTTCAGTAATATCTAATAATACTCCTTCTATATATTCAATATTACCATCAATTAAAATGGCTTCGCCATGTTCTTCAACCCAAACAATGGAATTGTCTTTTTTAATGAGTCTACAAGTTATAATAAATGGTTCTTTATCTTTTACGGCATTAGAAATTTCAAGTAATGCTTTTTGTTTGTCTTCAGGATGGTACAAATCAAATAATTTGATTTTGTTTTCAAAAAAGTCTGATTTTGAATATCCTGTTAGTTTTTCTATTTCGTCATTTAAATAAACTTTTGATCTGGCTTCGTCGAATTTTACTAAATAAACAGCAGCTGGAATATTATTAGCAAGTAATTTAAATTTTTCTTCACTCTCTTCCATTGCTTTTTCATTTTTCAAACGGATTAAAGTTGTAGAAATATTGTTAGCTAAAGTTTTTAATATATTAATCTCTTCATCTCCCCAAACCCTTTGTTTTTCACAATCATCAAAACCAATAAATCCAAGAAAAAAGTCTTGATAAAATAGAGGAATAATCAATATTGACTTGATTCCTTGACCTTCAAGTATTTCTCTTAAATTAAGTTCGGAAATTTCAGCTACAATATTTTTATATACTTTTTTGTTTAACAATCTATCCATAAACTCAGGATATGCATCATGAGGTATGTCTTGTAGTTCAGGGTTGTTTAATTCTATCAAGTCTTTGTTAGATGTCCATTCAAATTTTTGACTTATTAAGTTAGTGGAAATGTTGTTTTCAAAAAAGTAAAACCTATTTGCTTTAACTGTTCTTGCGATTAAGCTTAGAGATTTGTCGAAAATTTGATTGGGGTCTTTTTTACTGATTAAATTACTTGTGATTTTTGCAATTGCAGTTAAGATTTTGTTTTTATAAATGATTTGGTCTTCTGCTTCTTTTCTTTTAATAGTTTCAATAGCAAGCGTAATAATTTCAGTTACTGTTTTGGCAAAATTAATATCTTCGTTAGTCCATTCTTTTATTGTCTCGGTTGCCTCATAACAACAAACACCTAAAAGCTTTCCTGAACTATGAATTGGAACATCTATAATGGATTTTATATTATATTTTTTAAAATAGTTTTCTTTTAGGTCGCTAAAAACATTACTATTCAGTGCATCTGTGGCAATAATGATAGGTTCTTTTTCAATATTTTTAATATAATTTGGATAATGCTCTTTATTTAGAATTAAGCCTGAATAATTCTTATCTTCATTATGAACATATCCGTTAAATAATTTAATATATTCTTTTTTGTTTTTCCATAAGCTAACTCTATTTATCTTTAAGCCAATTGCTGCTTCTTTTGTGATATGTTGAATAAGTGTCTCTAAGCTATCAAAAGTTAAAAAATTAAGTGTTGATAATCTGTTAGAAATTGAGTTTAAATAGCTGGCACGTTCTATTTTTTCATGTTCTTCATTTTCAATTTTTTTGGTTTGTGTTATGTCCCTTACAATAGAAGAGAAGCCAGTAATCTTGTTTTTTTCATCTCTTTTAATAGAAACCTTTTGTGAAACCCATATTTCTTCCCTGTTTTTTTTCAAAATTGGAAACTCTAAAATGTCAAAATCTTTAGAGTCTGGATTTATCTCTTTATAAAATTCTAATACTGTAGGAATGTAATCTTCTTTTACTAAAAAAGTAAAATGATTACCTAATATTTCTTCAAAATTATATCCTAAATGCTCAACTGTAAAGTTGTTTGCATATGTTATGTATCCTTTATTGTCAATTTCATATATAATATCGCGTGCACTTTGAACTAATGAGCTGTATTTTTTTTCTAAACTTATCAAGTGAGTTATGTCTTGTCCGTTTGAAACAAATAAATTATTAGTGTATTTAAAATCAGACCATTGAATGGTCTTGTAGTCGCCTTTTTTAGTTTTTAATACCCTAGTGTAAACAGAATTTGGCTTAAAAATTTTATTATAATCTATTTCTTTAAATTCTTTATCTTGTGTAAGTTTCCAAAATTCCATACCTAAGACTTCTTTAGGCGTGTAGCCCAGAATTTTCTCTATCGAATCATTGCAATAAAGCAGTTTTCCAGTTTTGTCAGCAGCAATAATTAATGAATTAGTATTGTTAATTATTTCATTGGTAAACAATAATTTTTCATTCGACTTAACGATGTTAATTCTTCGAGCAAAATTAATTATTAAAATTATGAAGGTTGAGTTAATTAATGCTATAATAAGCTCATTGTCCGAAGGTTTGTATAATAATAAATAGAAAAGAATTGAAAAAGTGATAAATACAAATGAAAGATAAACAGAAAAGCGTTTAAAAATATTAAAAGAAAAAAACACTAGTAAAAGAAATTCCGAAAAAACAATAAAAGTAATTTCTGAAGAAAACATATCAAATAAAGTGCAACAAAAATAAGTGCAATAACTTAAGATGAATATCGTAGATGTATAGTCTTTTATTTTTTTTAATGATGTTAGTAGGTATGCAAATAGGCAATATAAGCCTAGTAAAACGCTGTTTTTAATTTCAGATAATTCATGAGAATCTATAATTAAATAGAATATTTCAGAAACAGGAAAAATAATTCCTAAGTATAAAAAATAGTATCTATGTTCACTTTCGTTTTGATATTCAAATAAGTTTTTAAGTGTATTGACATTGAATTTAGAGGATTTCTTTTGAAACAAATAATACAATAAAAAAAGTGTTGCTATTAATCCAATACATATTAGAATATAGCTGTTTAAAAAGCTATTTTCGGTCAAGTTGTTAACTCTTTGATTTAAATGGCTTTGTAAAAAGATAAATGCTGAATTTTGACAATGTAGATTCGTTACATTCATGTAAGAGTTTAAGATATTCGAACTTTAAAGTTAATTAAAAAAAGGACTAGTTTGATATTTTAAGAATAAAAATTGTGCTTAAGTCATAAATTTTCACTAAAATTGGGGGTTAAAAACTATAAAATGAATAAACTTAGTATTGTAGCAATTGTTATTTTTTTAAATGTATTTACAATAACTGCTCAGCAAAAAATTTCATTAGAAGAAATTTGGTCAGGAAAATTTAGAACTGAAGGTATGGATGAACTTCATTCTATGAAAAATACAAACCAATATACTGTTTTAAATTATGATAGAGCATCAAGATCAATGCAAATAGATTTGTATGATTTTGCAACTTTAAATAAAGTGTCAACTTTAATAGATACAAAGAATCATTCTGAACTTAACAGTATAGATTCTTATACTTTCAATAAAAACGAAGACAAGTTGTTAATTGCTTCAAATTCGTCTCCAATTTTCAGACGTTCTTTTACAGCAACATATCATATTTATGATGTTAACGCTAAAAAACTTCGTTTAGTTAACGATAAAGCAATTCAAGAACCTTCATTTTCTGCCGACGGAACTAAAATTGCTTATGCCTTTGAAAATAATTTATATGTGTTAGATTTAATTTCAAACGTTACTGTTCAAATTACTACAGATGGTAAAAAGAATGAAATTATCAATGGTGTTACTGACTGGGTTTACGAAGAAGAATTTGCTTTTGTAAAAGCTTATGAGTGGAACGCATCTGGAGATAAAATTGCTTTTATTCGTTTCGACGAAAAAGAAGTGCCTCAGTTTTCAATGGATATGTATAACCTGGGTTTATATCCAACGCAAGAAGTGTTTAAATATCCAAAAGCAGGAGAAAAAAACGCTTTGGTTTCATTGCATATTTATGACTTAAAAACAAATAAAAAATCAGATATTAACTTAGGCAACTATACAGATTTTTATATCCCAAGAATTAAATGGACTAACGATAATAATACTTTAAGTGCTCAAATTCTTAACAGACATCAAAATTTATTAAATTTACATTTTATAAATGCTACAAATGGTGTTTCAAATATTGTTTTAAAAGAACAAGATGCAGCTTATGTTGATGTTACGGACAATCTTACTTTTTTAGCTGACAATAGTTTTATTTGGACATCTGAAATAGACGGCTTCAATCATATTTATCACTACGATAAAAACGGTAAGTTGAAAAACCAAATTACAAAAGGAAGTTGGGAAGTAACTGCTTATTATGGCTTTGATGCAAAATCAAATAAAGTTTTTTACCAATCAGTTGAAAACGGTTCGGTTAATAGAGATGTCTATTCAATTGATTTAAAAGGTAAAAATAAAAAAAGATTAACCAAACAAACGGGTACTAACAACGCTACATTTAGTCCAAATTTCAATTTCTTTATTAACTCCTTTTCAAGTGCCACTAAGGCTCCAGTTTATACGTTAAACGAATCTAATTCTGGTAATGAAGTTAAAAAAATTGTTTCAAACGAAAGTTTAGAAGACAAACTAGCAGCATATAACATTACGCCAAAAGAATTTTTCCCTATAATTACAGAAAAAGGGAACAAGTTAAATGCTTGGATCATTAAGCCAACCGGTTTTGATGCAACCAAAAAATATCCAGTTTTAATGTATCAATATTCTGGTCCAGGTTCACAATCGGTTGCAAACCAATGGAACAGCTACAATGATTATTGGTATTATATGTTGGCTCAAAAAGGATATATAGTTGTTTGTGTAGACGGAAGAGGAACTGGTTTTAAAGGTGCCGATTTTAAAAAATGCACGTATAAAGAATTAGGGAAATATGAAGTAGAAGATCAAATTGATGCTGCAAAAGTTATTGCAGGTTATGAATTTGTAGATGCTTCTAGAATTGGTATTTGGGGTTGGTCTTACGGAGGTTTCATGTCAAGTAACTGTATTTTAAAAGGTAACGATGTGTTTAAAACAGCAATTGCAGTTGCGCCAGTAACAAGCTGGAGATATTATGACAGTATTTATACCGAAAGATACATGCGTACGCCACAAGAGAATGCAAGTGGTTATGATGAAAATTCACCAATTAACCATGTAGATAAATTAAAAGGGAATTATCTTTTAATTCATGGAACTGCAGATGATAATGTGCACGTTCAAAATACAATGAAAATGGTTGAAGCTTTAGTGCAAGCAAACAAACAATTTGATTGGGCTATTTATCCGGATAAAAATCACGGTATTTACGGTGGTAAAACACGCCTTCAATTATACACAAAAATGACTAATTTCATCTTAGAAAAATTATAATATGAGCAATATGAATATTGAAGAGAAAACGTTTTTCGGACATCCAAGAGCATTATTTATATTGTTCTTTACAGAAATGTGGGAGCGATTTTCATTCTACGGAATGAAAGCTTTATTAGTATTTTATTTAGTAAAGTACCATTTGTTTTCAGATGATGCAGGTAATTTATTAGTAGGAAGTTATGCTGCTCTAGTTTATGCAGTGCCTGTTATTGGAGGTTTTATTGCCGATAAATATTTAGGTTTTAGAAAAGCAATTGTTTTTGGAGGTATTATGCTTGTTTTAGGGCATTTAGGAATGGCGTTCGAGGGAAATGCTGCAACGCAATCTATGACTGGTGAAATAACACGAGATAATTTTGCTCTACAAGTGTTTTATTTTTCTCTCGCACTTATAATTTTGGGAGTTGGATTTTTAAAAGCAAATATATCATCATTAGTAGGAGAATTATATGAAGTAGGTGACAAACGTAGAGATTCTGGGTTTACTTTATTTTATATGGGAATTAACCTTGGATCGTTCTTAGCAACAATCATTTGTGTTTGGTTGGGTGAAACGTACGGTTGGAGTTATGGATTTGGAGCAGCAGGAATAGGAATGTTCTTTGGTCTAATGACGTTTATTTCAGGAAGAAAATTACTTCAAGGTAAAGGTGAGTCAAATGCACCTGAGTATTTAGAGAAAACTTCTTTTGGAATTAAAAACGAATGGATTATTTATGGATTGAGCGTATTGTCAACTTTGATTTTTTGGCAAGTAGTTCAACGTCATGAAGTGGTTTCGTATTCACTACAATTAGCAGGTGCGGTTTCATTTATTTATATTGTTTATTATGCAATTACTCAATTAAATGGAAAAGCAAGAGAGCAATTATTTGCTTTGACTATTTTAATTGTTTTTACAATTGTTTTTTGGGCTTTATTTGAGCAAGCATATACATCGATGAACCTTTTCGCAGATAGAGCGCTTGATAGAACTGTTTTTGGAACAGAAATTCCAGCAGGAACTTTCTTAAGCTTCAATGCATTATTTATTATTTTACTAGCACCAGTTTTTGCTTGGTTATGGGTAAAAATGGGTAAATATAATCCAAATACAGCAGTTAAGTTCTCATTGGCATTAATGTTAGTTGGGCTTGGTTTTGGAGCATTAGTAATGGGAATTAATGTTTCTGGTTTAGGTAAAGTGGCTGCAATTTGGTTAATCTTAACCTATTTTTTACACACTTGTGGAGAATTGTGTTTATCACCAGTAGGGCTTTCAGCAGTAACTAAATTATCTCCAGTTAAAATTGTCGGGTTCATGATGGGAGTTTGGTTCTTAGCAACTGCAAGTTCTGAATTTATTGCTTCTGTATTGGCTAATATTGCCTCTGTAGATACTTCAAACGGTTTAGCGCCAGATTTAAACATTGCTAAACAGAGTTATTTAAAATTATTCGAATACTTATTCTATACTGGATTAGGTTTTGGAGCATTACTTTTAGTACTTTCGCCTGTCATTAAAAAATTAATGCACGGAGTAGATAAAGAATTAAATAACTAAAATTAACATAAAACTATATAAGTCAAATTATGAGTCAAAATTCAACGGATCAATTTTTTAAAAATCCAGTTTTAGGTCACCCAGCTGGTTTATTTGTACTATTTTTCACAGAAATGTGGGAGCGTTTTTCATTCTACGGAATGCGTTCATTATTGATATTATTTTTAACCTCTTCTTTTGTAGATGGTGGTTGGGAATGGACTAGAGAAAATGCATCTGCACTTTTTGGTTCATATGTTGGTTTAGTATATTTATCTACTATGTTAGGTGGATATTTTGCCGATAAAATTATTGGTTTTAGATGGGCAGTTGTTGTTGGTGCTGTTTTAATGACTTTAGGTCACGCTTCTATGGCGGTTGAAACTGAATTTTCAATTTACTTAGGACTAATTTTATTGGTTTTTGGAAACGGATTTTTCAAGCCAAATATGACTTCTATCATTTCTGAAATGTATAAAGACAGACCAGAGAAAAAAGATGGAGCTTATACATTATTCTACATGGGTGTAAATGCTGGAGCTTTCTTCGGAATTTTACTTTGTGGATATTTAGGTGAAAAAGTAGGTTGGAGTTACGGATTTGGATTAGCTGGAATTTTTATGTTCTTTGGGATGTTACAATTTTGGTTGTCTCAAAACATTTTTGGAGATATTGGTCTTAAACCAACAGCTGAAAGTAAAGCAAAATCAGAAGCAGCAGATACAGATACTAGAAATCCTTTTACAAAATTAGAACTAGGTATTATTGCTGTTTGTTCGACTTTAGGGTTGTTATGGATTATTAATGATCCAGCTTCTAAAATTTCAGGTGGTGAAGTTAATATTTTTGGTTTCCTAGGTGAAAACGGAAACAGTATTGCTATTGTTACGGCTTTACTTTTATTTATTTATTTACTAGTAACTCGTTTAATGAAGTATTCTCAAATTACAAGAGAAAAGCTAATTGCAGTAACATTTTTCGCATTTTTAACTATTTTCTTTTGGGCAATTTTCGAACAATCACCTAATTCACTAACAATATTTGCAAGTGATTATACAGATAGAGTTTTGGAAGGTAATTGGAGTACTTTTTTCTTAATTGTAAACTCATTGATTACAATTGTTCCATTAGCAATTATTACTTGGGTATTATACTTATTATTTAAACAAACATTTAAAGATTATGCTGTCGCAAATATTATATTAGCAACTAGTTTTGTAATTATTTGGGGTATTGCTATTTGGATGCTTATGAAAGATTTTTATACTGCAGGATATTTATCTTTATCTGACGGAACATTAGAAATGCTTAAAATTGAAAAAGTAACTACTGCAATTACCGAAGTTCCTGCAACATGGTTTTCTACATTAAACTCATTATTTATTATATCATTAGCGCCATTGTTTTCTAAATGGTGGGAAAGTAAATTCAATCCTTCTGCAAACATGAAATATGGTATTGGAATGGGATTATTAGCTTTAGGAATGGCTTGTGTAGCAATTGGAGCAACAGGTATTGAGCCAGGTGCAAAGACAGCGTCTGTTAGTATGATTTGGTTAATTTTAGTTTACTTATTTCATACTATGGGAGAATTATGTATTTCGCCAGTTGGACTTTCCTATGTAAGTAAATTAGTACCTGCTCGTATGATTGCATTTATGTTTGGTGTTTGGTACTTAGCAGTTGCAATTGGTATGAAAGGGGCAGGTATGTTTGGTGAAAAAATTGATGCAATTGCAAACGAATCAGGTTTAAGTTCGTTCTTCTGGATGCTAACAATTGTTTCTTTAGTAATGGCTGCATTCTCAATATTAATGACGCCAGTTATCAAAAAATTAATGCACGGTGTTAGATAACAAACAAAGTTTGGCATCTTTGTTGCTTAAATTTGTTTTATAAAAAAGTAAATTATGAAAAAAATATTAGTTACCCTTTTATTAGTAGTTAGTTCTCTAGCTGTAAATGCTCAAGAAAATCTAACTTGGCATACCGATATGGCTAAAGCTTCAGAATTGTCAATAAAAGAGAAAAAACCATTATTATTGTTCTTTACCGGTTCAGATTGGTGTGGATGGTGTATCCGATTACAAAAAGAAGTTTTAAAAACTGATGATTTTGCAAAATGGGCTAAGGATAATGTAATTTTAGTTGAATTGGATTTCCCAAGAAGAACACCTCAAGATGAGGCTGTGAAAAAGCAAAATTATGAATTACAAAACATGTTTCAGGTAAGAGGTTATCCAACAATTTGGTTGGTTAATCCTGAGAAAAAAGAAGGTAAGACAAATCTTGTGGGATTAGGAAGTACTGGTTATGTAGCTGGCGGCCCTTCTAAATGGTTGGCCGAAGCAAATAAAATATTAAAGAAATAATTTTATTTTCTAATAATATAAAGTCCCTTTTCATACGTGCTATGAAAAGGGATTTTTTGTTTAATACAGGTAGCTTTCCAACGTTCAATTTTGTATTTCGAATTGCTATTGTCTGCAATAATGACTTTTGGCTGGTTTAATTCTATAAGCCTTTCAAGGTTAACTCTTGTGCCTTGTGTAAGAATAATTACATCTGGTTTTTGCGAAATTTTATACGTTGCTAAACTATCTACGATTAATACTTTAATATTCTTAAATAACAGAACATTTTCTAGAGGAAGAATAGATACGTTTTCTGTGAATGTTCCTCTTTTGTATTGCGATATATTTTCTGAGTTTTCTTCAGGATTATTTGTAAATGCTATAATTTTATTTTTTTGTTTAATTGTAATTAAACTGTTTTTACTTCCAAACACAGTTAACTCTTCACTACTGTTTTCTTCGTATTTAGTTGAAATATAACATATTTGTAATGAAATTACTGCGAATAAAACGTATTTAAAATTTTTAGAGCTTGGATGATACGTCCAATAAATTAATGTAGAAATCAATATGTAAGATGTAAAACAAAGAAGTAACGAAAAAGAAATATTCTTAATTACAAATGAATCAAACTGAGCTATCCAATTAATGTATTGGTTCATAAGTTCAATTACTTTTGAGAGCGCTATTCCAAAAAATAAAGCTATTGTATTTGAAATAAAATTAAAAAACAAAGTAATCATTCCTAAAAACAAGATTATTGTAGTTAATGGAATTACAATAATATTTGCTGCTAAAAAAAGCACCGGAAATTGATTGAAATAATATATGCTAAGTGGTAAAACCCCAATTTGTGCAGCTAAAGAAACTAAAATAATATCAGTTGAATAATTTATGATTTTGTTTTTAGAAAAGCGAAAATATTTAAAATAAGGATTCAGTAAAACAATAGAAATCACCGCCGCATAGCTCAATTGAAAACCAACGTCAAAAACATAATTCGGATTATAGCAAAGTAATAGTAATGCAGAAACTGCAATTGTATTGATTGTTTTTGTCTGTTGGTTAAAATGTTTTCCTATGGCTAAAATTGAGAACATTAGAACCGCTCTTGTAACCGAAGGTGATAATCCAGATAAGAAAGCAAAAAACCAAAGTATTCCTATTACTAAAGTTAAATTTATAATTTTTCCGTTTTTAATGCGATTAAGCGGTTTAAATAATAAACTTATAATAAGATATATAATTCCCACATGAAGCCCAGAAATAGCTAAAATATGTATTACGCCAGCGTTTGAATAAGACTGAATGGTTTCAGGGTCTAAAAGTATACGTTGTCCAAATAATAATGCATTTATTACACCTTTTGTTTTTTGGACAAAAGAATGTTGATTAAAACTGTTTAATAACTTCTCTCTAATCTCAAATAGGTAATAATCAAAGTTTTTTTCTTGACTGCTTATCTTTAAATTTTTCTCAGAAGCATATATTTGATGGAATATGTTTTGCTTTTCAATGTACCTCGCGTAATTAAATTGATACGGATTAAAGTTGTCTTTTATTGGATATAATTCTGTAATAACTGAAAAATGTAATCCAGGTTTTAATTTAAGATTACTTTCTTTCGGAATATAAATTAGTGTTTTTCCGCTTACAGTAGAGTTGTTTATTTTAGATATTTCAACAATATATTTGTCTTTGGTTTTAGAAGGCTTGGCAATGCTTTTAATGATTCCTTTTAAGAAAACTTTTTCTTTATTTGGAACTAAGTGAGTATAATGTGTTTCTTGGTTCTTTTCGTAATGAAAATATTGAAGAATAATCCCTAATTGAAATGCTATTATATATGTAATTAGCCCAAAAAGGAAAATACTGTTAGTCTCTTTTTTTAAAAAATGTAAAAAGGTAAAAAATGAAAGTGTAATTAAAGTTGAAATAACATAAACTGAAAAATCGAACTTAAAATAAGAACCAAATACGATTCCAATCACTAAAAATAGTGTAATAGGAATTATTGGAAATTTTAACGCCTTCAAAATTAATTTTTAAAAATTTATTCGATTATCCTTTTGATTTTTGCAAATGCTTTTTGGTAATAAGATTCTAATAATGATGAAATTACAACACCGCTGCTTGTTGAAGCGTGAATAAATTTAATTTCTCCATCATTGTTTTCGGTAACTATGCCAACATGATTAATTACATTTTTCCTACTGGTTTTAAAAAATATTAAATCGCCAGGTTTAGCTTTTGCTTTTTTGACTTTTCTTCCTTCTTCAGATTGAGCAATTGAAGTTCTAGGCAATTCAATTTCTGCTTCTTTATAAGATGTGCAAGTCAATCCAGAACAATCTAATCCATTTGAACTAGTTCCTCCATATCTATAAGGAGTTCCTAAAAAACCTTTCGCACTTTCAACAACATTTATAGCTTGTTTATTTAATTCGGATTTTTTTACAACAACTTCCTTTTTCTTTTTTTCAGATTTAGCAATAATTGCATCTTGTTTCTCTTTTTCTTTTTGTTCTTTTTTTGCTTTCTTTTCTGCGGTCTTTTTAGCAATTAGAATGCTTTTGTCTTTGTTGTATTCGTAAATTCCTTTTTCAATAGCTACCTCTTTAGAAGTAACAATGTTAGATTTTGATTTACAACTTATAAAAGTGATTGTGAATAGTATGAAATAGATGATTTTTTTCAAAATGTAATTTTTAATGAATTATTTTTTTAATGAATCAACAATTAAATGAGCTGTTTTTGCACTTGCGCCAGAACCACCAAGTTTAGATTCTAATAATTGATAATTTTCAAGCATCAAATCTCTATCTTTTCCTTCAGTGATTTTTTTTAATTCTATTTTTAAATTCTTAGTGTTCAATTCGTCTTGAATTAACTCTTTAACTACTTCTTTGTCCATAATTAGATTTACTAAAGAAATGTATTTTAATGTAATAATGCGTTTTGCAATTTGATATGAAACCCAACTTCCTTTATAGCAAACTACTTCGGGAACTTTAAACAAAGCAGTTTCTAAAGTCGCCGTTCCTGATGTTACAAGTGCTGCATGCGAAACACTTAATAAGTCGTAGGTTTTGTTCGATATAAATTTAATGTTTTTTTTGTTTAAAAATGGTTTGTAAAATTCAAAATCCTGGCTTGGCGCTCCAGCAATTACAAATTGATAATCTGGAAAATCTGAAACTACAGACAACATAATAGACAGCATTTTTGCAATTTCTTGTTTTCTACTTCCTGGCAACAATGCTACAATTGGTTTTTCGCTTAAGTTATGTTCTTTTCTGAATGCTTCAATAGATATGTCTTTTCTGTCTTCAATGGCATCGATTAACGGATGACCAACAAATGTTGCAGGGAAATTGTGTTTGTTTTCATAGAATTCTTTTTCAAACGGTAGAATAACATACATGAAATCGACATCGCGTTTTATAGCTTTAATTCTATTTTCTTTCCAGGCCCAAATTTGGGGTGAAATATAATAATGTGTAGGAATTTTTCTTTCTTTTGCCCAAGTAGCAATTCGCATATTAAAACCAGGATAATCAATAAAAATAATACAATCAGGATTGAATTGTTCAATGTCTTTTTTGCAAATTTTTATATTGTTTAAAATGGTTTTTAAATTTAAAATTACTTCAAGGAACCCCATAAAAGCAAGTTCGCGATAATGTTTTACCAAAGTACCGCCAACATTTTGCATTAAATCACCGCCCCAAAAGCGTATTTCAGCATTTGGATCTTCTTTATACAAGTTTTTCATTAAGTTGGCACCATGTAAATCTCCTGATGCTTCTCCTGCTATGATGTAGTATTTCATTACATTATCAAAGTTATAAGAGTAATAATAAACATAGCCAAGACAACCCCTTTTGCCATAACATCTTTGTTTTTTTGCAATAAAATAAAAAAGATAATAAGGTTTAAAATGGCACCAAGTGTTATTACTTTGTTTAAAATTCCTCTTTTGTTCATTGCGGTTACTCCTTCGATAAATCCAAAATCTGTAAAGAATTGAAGGAAAATGAAGCAACCTACAACTGCGCCAATAATTCCTAATAAAACCCCAATTATTAAATCTTTCTTATTTTTCATATGTAGCTTTTTATTGTTTTTTATTGGTCATATGTAATTCGCATTTCTTCATTAGTGTTTGAGACCAGTTTATGGTCGTGCTCATTTCATAATTATAAATCCCAATTATTAATTGTTTGTATGGCATGATGTGCAGTTAAATCAAACTGAACAGGCACAATTGAAACATAGCCATTTTCTAATGCCCATTCATCAGTATCTTGTCCTTTATCTTTGTTTACAAATTCACCACTAAGCCAATAATATTCTTTACCTTGCGGATTGGTTCTTTTGTCAAATTTCTCTTCCCAGTTGGCTTTTGCTTGACGGCAAATTTTAACGCCATTTATTTTTCCTGTTTTTTCTTTCGGAAAATTAACATTTAAAACAACACCTTCGGGCAAACCTTTTTCAAGAACTTCAAGCGTAATTTTTTTTACCCATTTTTTAATAGGTTCTAAATTAGTTTCCCAACTGTAATCTAAATGAGAAAATCCTATTGCAGGAATCCCTTCAATTCCGGCTTCCACTGCAGCACTCATTGTCCCTGAATAAATTACATTTATTGAAGAATTAGAGCCATGATTAATTCCAGAAACACATAAGTCAGGTTTTCTTTTTAATATCTCATTTACAGCAATTTTCACACAATCAACTGGAGTGCCAGAACAACTGTATTCATGTTCTAATTCGGTATCTAATTTTATTTTATCAATATGTAATGTGTTGTTAGTTGTAATTGCGTGTCCCATGGCGCTTTGAGGACTGTCGGGAGCAACAACAACAACATCTCCAATGGTTTTCATGACTTCGATTAAAGTTCTTATTCCAGGAGAAACTATACTATCGTCATTGGTAACTAAAATAAGAGGCTTATTCATTACTAATATATTTTTGGCTAATTTAATTAATTTAAACGTAAAAAATAAGATTAAGTGTTAATCTCATTAGTAATCTTTAACAAAAAATTATCGTATATTACGTTTTTATGGCATGGTTTTTTATGTACCTTAGTTGAAAATTTTATTAATGAAACGAATTGTTGATTTTATGAAAAGAAATTATAAAATAATTTTACTTATAACTGCACTTTCTGCAGTGTTATGGAGTTTTGTTCCTACTACAAAAAATGAAGATCCTGAGAAAGATAAAGTATTACTTGAGCTTTTAACTCTTGTGCTGGAAAAAGGGCATTATAGTCCAATTGCTATGGATGACGAGTTTTCTAAAAATGTATACGCTAAATATTTAACAGCAATTGATCCGTCAAAGCGTTTTTTCTTGCAATCTGACATGGATGAGTTTTCAAAATATGAAACGTCTATTGATGATATGATTAAAAACAAAGACCTTACTTTTTTTGATTTAACAAATGCTAGATTGCTTAAGCGAGTACATGAATCAAGAGATATTTATAAAGAAATTTTAAGTAAGCCCTTGGATTTTTCAACTAATGAAATGATTAATGTTGAATATGAAAAACAAGCTAACGCTAAAACAAAATCGGGTATTAGTGAAAGATGGGAAAAACAATTAAAACTTTCTATTTTACCAAGTATTATTGATAAACAAAAAATTGAAACTACTAAAAAAGAAAAAGACTCAACATACGTAATTAAAACTTTTAAAGAAATTGAAGTAGAAGCTAGAGAAAATTCTTTAAAATCATTAAATGAATATTTTGATTTTATTGAAAAAGAACTAGACAGAAATGATTGGTTTTCAATTTTTATTAATTCTATAGTGGAGCGTTTTGATCCTCATACATTTTATTTTTCACCAGATGATAAAGATAAATTTGACATCAGTATGAGTGGTAAGTTTGAAGGAATTGGAGCACGATTACAAAAGAAAAATGATGCTGTTGAAGTTTCTGAATTAATTTCCGGAGGTCCGGCATGGAGAGGAAAAAAGCTCGAAGCTGGAGATTTAATTCTTAAAGTTGCCCAAGGAGATGAAGAACCATTAGATATTGCTGGAATGCGATTAGATGATGTTGTGAAAAAAATTAAAGGACCAAAAGGTACTGAGGTTCGTTTGACAGTTAAAAAAGTAGACGGAACTTTAGAAGTAATTTCAATTATTCGTGATGAGGTTGAAACGGAAGAAACTTTTGCTAAGTCATCAATCATTGATAAGCAAGGGGAGAAGTATGGTATTATTTATTTGCCTAAATTCTACATAAGTTTTGATAATAAAGACGAAAGAGATGCATTTAAAGATGTAGCAATTGAAATTGAAAAGTTAAAAAAACAGAACATAAAAGGTTTAATAATTGACTTAAGAGGAAATGGAGGAGGTTCTTTAGAGACTGTAGTTAATATGACGGGATTGTTTATTGAACAAGGACCAATAGTTCAGGTTAAATCTCCAAACAGAAGACCTGAAATTCTTTCAGATAAAGATTCTAGAGTGCAATGGACTGGTCCATTAGTAGTAATGGTTGATAATTTTTCAGCTTCAGCTTCTGAGATATTTGCTGCAGCTATTCAAGATTACAAAAGAGGTGTAGTTATTGGAAGTAAGCATACCTATGGAAAGGGAACTGTTCAAAATGTAATTGATTTAAATCAATTTATTAGAGGTAGTTCTTATGGGGATATGGGAGCTTTAAAAACGACTACTCAAAAGTTTTATAGAATTAATGGGGGTTCAACACAACGTGAGGGTGTTTTAAGTGATGTAGTTTTACCAGATAGATTTGCTTTTTTAGATATGGGTGAGCGTGATGAAAAAGAGGCATTACCTTGGGATAAGATTGAACAAGCAAGCTATAAGCCGGTTTTTTCTGGGTTTGAACCAATAATAGCAAAAAGTAAAGCAAGAATTGATGTAAACGAACAGTTTAAGTTAATAACTGAAAATGCAAAGTGGATTTTTGAAAGAAAAGATATTAATGATTACAGTTTAAACATAGATGTGTTTAAAAAGGAAATTGATGATTCTGATGCCCAATTAAAAAAGTTTAAAGCAATTTCAAATTTTCATAATAAATTAATATTTACATCTCTACCTGAAGAAGCTGTTGTTTTAGAAAAAGATGAGCTTTTAAAGGAGAAAAGACAGCGTTGGTATGACGATATGGAAAAAGATGTTTATATAGATGAGGGTGTTAATATTCTTTCTGATTTAAAAGTATATAATGATGTTAAGCCTATTGCTCAAAATAAGAAGAAAAAACTTGTAAGAGTTGACTAAAAACAATTTAAAAAGCCTCTAAAATATTTAGAGGCTTTTTTTTAATCTAATTTATCTAATTTTCGTTCTGATTTTTTTAAATCATTCTCTAAGTCTTTAAGTTTTTCTTGTTTCTTTTTTAATTTATCAAGCCATTTAATTTCATCATTTGGAGAAAGCTTTCCTTTTCTTTTAAGTTTTTCAAATTTTTCAGTTTCCTTTACTATATCCTTACTTTGCGATGAAATTCTTTTTTTATCTTTAGCAACGTTTGCTCTTGCTTTGTCAAGTTTTTTACGTTCTTTTTCAAGCTTTTTTACCTCCTGTTCAGCTTTTTTTCTATCCTTTTCAGCTTTCTCTCTTTCTTTTTCAGCTTTTTCAAACTCTTTTATACGCTCTTTTTCAGCTTTTTCTAAAGCCATTTGCTTCTCTAAGCTAATTCTTTCATGTTCTGCTTTCTCAATTTTCAATGTTGCTGTTTTTAAAGCAAGACTATCGGAAGTAGGTACTTGTGAAAAACAAAATTGAAGTCCAAGAATCATTATGATTAAAAAATGTTTTGTTTTCATATCTATTTAATTAAAATTATATTTACAAAGTTAACAAAAACAACACCTTAATGATTAATTATAATTCTTTTATTTCATTCTTATTAATTATCAGTTTTACATCTTGTAAACATATTGAAATAGAAAACTTAAACACTGAAGAAATTTCAGATGGAATTTCAGGTGAGTTTAATTTTTTACCAACTTCAACTTCTGGAAAAATATATTCTCATGATGCATATAGCTTTTCATATGTTGAGAAACACGAACAAGCAGAATGGGTAGCTTATGAGTTAAATGATTCTGATTTTTCAAACACTAATAATTACAACAGGCCTTATTTTAATCAAGATCCATTAGTAGGAACAAAATCTGCTGATTGGAGAAATTATAAGAAATCAGGTTATAATAAAGGACATCTTTGCCCAGCTGGAGATAGAAAAAAATCATATGAATTATATAAAGAGACTTTTTTTACTTCAAATGCTTCTCCACAATTATATAAATTTAATGCAGGAATATGGAATAGACTTGAGCAAAAAACAAGATATTGGGCCAGTAAATATGATGGGGTTTATGTTATAACTGGAGGTGTTTTAGTGCCAAATTTGAAAACAATAGGTGAAGAAAAAGTTTCTGTCCCAAATTATTTTTACAAGATACTATTAACTAAGGATAAAAAAAGAATGATTGGTTTTTTACTACCACATAGAGAATCAGAAAAATCCCTATATGAGTTTGCAGTATCGGTAGATGAAATAGAAAAAGTAACAGGGATTGATTTTTTTCCAGAACTTGAAGATTTTATCGAAGATGAACTTGAAAGAAACTCAAATTATAAGAAATGGAGTTTTTAATTACCACTCATTTACCTTATTGGCATCTAGCTTAATAAAAATAAACAGCATTATTGTAAACGCCCATAAACTTGAACCTCCATACGAGAAAAATGGTAATGGTACACCAATTGTTGGAAACAACTTAATCAACATGGCTATATTTACAAAAAAGTGAGTAAATAAATATGTAGCAACACAATAACCATAAACTCTACTGAATTTGGTTTTTTGTCTTTCTGCTAAATACAAAATACGCAAAAAGAGTGATGCAAATAACAAAATAACAAATACGCTACCTAAAAAGCCCCACTCTTCACCAACAGTTGTAAATATATAATCTGTATGCTGCTCTGGAACGAATCCGCCCTTAGTTTGAGTACCTTCTAGGTATCCTTTTCCTAGCAAGCCACCTGAACCAATTGCAATCATTGATTGATTTAGGTTGTATCCTTCATTTTTTAAATCTACATTGTCGCCAATTAATACATCTATTCTGTCTTTTTGATGTGGCTCTAAGACATCATTATACAAGTAGTTAACAGAAAAAGAAAATGCCCCAACTAAAATAAATACTAAGAAATATATTATTGGGTTTCTTGATATTTTTCTATTTGTAATGTAATGTAAAAGCATAACTACAAAAGCAGCAATAATAATGTAAAGTGGGTTTAACAACAACGCCAAAAAAAACAAAATAATTGCCACTACTCCAGAAATTAAGTACCATGATGGCAATCCTTCTCTATTCAATACAAAAATTAGAGATAAAAAAATCATTGCACTTCCTGCATCGGGTTGCATTAAGATTAACAATATTGGTAATCCTATAATTGCAAAACCAATAAGTTGATGTTTGGTTTTTGCTAAATTAACTTGTGAATAGCTTAGATACTTAGCTAATAATAAAGCTGTTCCTGTTTTTACAAATTCCGAAGGTTGAAATCCAAAACCTCCAAATTGATACCAATTTGTTTGCCCTTTTTTAGTAACTCCAAAAACAAATAAGCCAAGTAACAAAATAATACCTAGTCCATAGAACACAAAACATAATCTTTCAAAAACCTTTGCATCAGTTAATAATAATGCTAAAATAAGTGGTATGCTTAATCCAATGAAAAGCATTTGTCTTCCATAAATTTGGGTTACATCAAACAATGATGTTTCTTCTAACGGCAATGAAGCGGAATAAATAGTCATCCAGCCACCTATAACCAACATCATGTATAGCAAGAGTGTTAACCAATCAATATTGTTTCCTATACTTTGATTCTTCATTTAATTTTCTTCTTCTTTTTTAGCTTCTAATTTTTTGATTTCAATTTTATTTATTGAATCTTTCACCTTAGTATAAGTTTCGTTTCTTTGGTAAATGATGTTTTCAATTTTACGGTATTCATCTTGAATACTTCCATTTAACATTCTAGTTTCTAAATCAGTCCTAGATATTTCCCCATTTACATATTTTTCAATCATTAAAGTAGCTATTGGTCCTGCCCATCGACTGCCCCAATACCCATTTTCGATAAATACAGCAATAGCTATTTTTGGGTCTTCAGCAGGCGCAAAAGCCACAAATATAGAGTGATCTTTCAATTGATAAGTTTTACCTGCAACTCTTATTTTATTTTCAGCTGTACCTGTTTTTCCGCAAATTCTTAGTCCTTCAACCTTTAATCCAGAAGCAGTACCAAAATTATAAACATCTTCAAGACCTTTAATTACAGGTTCGAAATATTTTTCATCAATAGTACTTTGATGTTTTGTTGTAAATTTTTTATCTAATTTTTTTCCTTTAATACTTTTAACAATATGAGGCGTATAATAATAACCTTTATTTGCAACAACTGCCATCATATTTGCTAATTGTATAGGAGTTGTTAAAACCTCTCCTTGGCCAATAGAATTTGATATTATATATGAACTTCTAATTGTTGCTCCATTATAAACTCTTTTATAAAGTTTTGAGTCAGGAACTAAACCTTTTCTTCCTGTAGGCATATCAGTACCAAGAAATTGACCTAAACCAAAACTTTTTACATGTTTATTCCAATTATCAACACTGTAATAGGAATCAGTATACTTTTCTATAGTCCTTTTATAAACATTTCCAAAATAGCTATTACAAGACTTATAGATACCATTGTTTAACTGCAAAGTATGTAACCCACAATGACAACCCATGAATCTACCAAAATTGAATCCGTGATTACAATAAAAAGTAGTTTGTTCATCAATAACCTCTTCTTGAAGACCAATTAAACCAGTTACAATTTTAAATGGTGAACCTGGCGGATATTCTGCTTGTAAACCTCTATCGTATAGTGGCTTTGCAATTGAATCATAATACAAAGCTGTATAGTTTTTTGATCTTTGTCTACCAACTAGTAATGCGGGATCATAAGTAGGTGCAGAAACTAATGCTAGAATTTCACCTGTCTTAGGTTCGATAGCTACAATTCCTCCTCGCTTATTAATCATTAATTCTGTTCCGTATTTTTGAAGCTCAGCATCAATTGTAAGAGTTAAATCATTTCCTTGTTTTGCAATAGTGTCAAATAGACCTTCCTTGTAAGGTCCTATAATTTTATTGTGTTTGTCTCTTAATAAATACTTTACTCCTTTTACGCCTCTTAATGTTTCTTCATATTCTTGTTCAACACCTTGTCTTCCTATTAAATCGCCACTGTTGTAATAGGGTTGTTTTTTAATAATCCCTTCATTTACCTGAGTAATAAAACCAAAAATATTTGCTCCATAATTAACTTGATAATCTCTTAATGCTCTTTTTTGAGCATAGAAGCCTTCAAATTTTCGTTCTTTTTCTTGAAAACCGGCATACTCTTTTTTGTTTAGTTGTGCCAAGAAAACAGAAGGTAGTCTCGGACTATAAACAATTGCTTTTTCAATTTTTTTTATGAAAGTCTCTTTAGTTATATTTAATAGTTGGCAAAATTCTAAAGTATCAATATCTTTCATTTCCCTTGGAACAACCATAATATCATAAGATGGTTGATTAGCTACTAAAAGCTTTCCGTTTCTATCATAAATATAACCTCTCTCTGGAAATTCAAATACTTTTTTTATTGCGTTGTTTTCAGATTTAAGCTTTAATGTATCATCAATTACTTGCAAATAAAATATACGAGCAATTAATATTATTGTTGTAACAATAATAACCGATGGTAATACAGCTTTTCTCATCGTTTAGAAGGTTTAATTAAATAGATAATTAATAAGCAAAAAAGCAATGTAAATAAAGTGGTTGATAAAGTTCGTATTAAGGCCGAAACAATTAAACTAAAACGATAGTATTCTAATGAAAAAAGTATAAAGTGATGAATGAAAACTGCTAAGAACAAAAAAGTAATCCTTTCTGGCGTTAATTTATCTGCAATTTTGACGGTTTGATATTCGTAGCTTAATCCAAAAGAAAATTTAAACAAACTAGGTCTTGCAAAAGCTAAAATTAATGAAGCTGCAGCATGAACGCCTCCAGAATTTAAAAACATATCAAGTAACAATCCTATGGTAAAACTACACAACAATAAAACTGATTTATTTCCATTTACCGGGAACAAAAGTATAAATAACAAATAGGGATAAGGATTTATATATCCAAGTAAATTAATATTGTTGAATATCAAAATTTGAATAACTAGGAAAATTATAAATCGAAATATGTTTAATAAATTATTATTCACTTATTTTTTAATAGTTTCTTGTTCTAGATTTTGTTTTTCTTTTTTCTTTTTATTTTCGATAATGTAAACGTACCCTAATGAAGTCATGTCGTTAAATAATCTTACATTAATTGTATAGTAATTAGTTTTAGTGTCAATGAAAACCTTATCAATTTTTCCAATTGGAATATTCTCAGGAAATATTTCAGATTCAGCTCCAGTTACAATTGAGTCACCTTTCCTTAATGATGCAAGCCTAGGAACATCGATTAACTGAACGTATCCTACATTTTTCCCATCCCAAACTAAAGAACCAAAGTGGTCTGAGTTTTTAATTTTTGCATTAATTCTAGATTTAGTATTAAGTACACTCAAAACAGTAGAGTAATTTTTCGACGTCTTCTCAATAATTCCTACAACCCCTTTTTCATTTACAACTCCCATGTCTGTTTTAATACTATCAATACTTCCAGAGTTTAAGGTTAAATAGTTTTCTCTAGTGTTAAAAACATTTTTAATTACTTTAGACATTCTTACATTTATGTCAAACAATTGTTCTGAATGAATATTTTTACTTGGTAAGGTTGTATCTTTTTTATTAAATAAAATTTCTTTCAAAAGGGCATTTTCTTCTGCAAGTCTTAAATTTTTTTCTCTTAAACTTAAATATTCATTCGTATTGTCTATTTTTTGATATACCGAACCAGAAATACTATTTGCTGTGTTAATATACTCGCTTCTATGGTAAGAATGCGATTTAATAGTTAATGTTAATGAAATACCCAAAAGCAGCAAAAACAGCAATTTATAGCTGTTTTTAAATATAAAGTTTATTATTTGCTGCATTTATCTTTCTTATTTTATAAGGATACTTTTGTATTTATTAATGTTTTTAAGAGCTATTCCAGTCCCTCTTACAACTGCTCTTAAAGGGTCTTCTGCAATATAAACTGGAAGGTCTGTTTTTAAGGATATTCGTTTATCTAATCCTCTAAGCATTGATCCTCCACCTGCAAGATAAATACCGGTATTATAAATATCTGCAGCTAATTCAGGAGGAGTTTGAGATAACGTCTCCATTACTGCATCTTCAATTCTTTGTATGGACTTGTCTAGAGCTTTAGCAATTTCTCTGTAAGAAACATCAACTTGTTTTGGTTTACCTGTTAACAAATCTCTACCTTGAACAGACATCTCTTCTGGAGCGTTATCCAAATCTTCAGTAGCTGCTCCTATTTGTATTTTAATTTTCTCTGCAGAAGTTTCTCCTACAAATAAATTATGTTGTGTTCTCATGTAATAAATAATATCATTTGTAAATACATCACCTGCAATTTTTACAGATTTATCACAAACAATACCACCAAGAGCAATAACTGCAATTTCAGTAGTACCGCCGCCTATATCTACAATCATATTTCCTTTTGGTTGCATAATATCTACACCAATTCCAATAGCTGCTGCCATTGGTTCATGTATTAAGTATACTTCTTTACCATTTACACGCTCACAAGATTCTTTAACAGCACGCATCTCAACCTCGGTAATACCAGAAGGAATACATACTACCATTCTAAGAGCAGGTGTAAATAGTCTTTTCTTTAAAGCAGGAATACTTTTAATGAAAAGGTTAATCATTTTTTCAGAAGCATCAAAATCTGCAATAACACCATCTTTTAATGGCCTAATGGTCTTAATGTTTTCATGTGTTTTACCTTGCATCATGTTGGCTTCTTTTCCAACAGCGATTATTTTCCCAGTAATTCTATCACGAGCTACAATTGACGGACTGTCAATTACAACTTTGTCATTGTGAATTATTAAGGTATTTGCGGTACCAAGGTCAATTGCGATGTCCTCAGTCATGAAATCAAAAAATCCCATAAGCTTTTTTCGGGTGTTAAATATTTAAAATAGCGACTATGTTACAAATGTAATAAAATTAATGTTTAAAATGACGTGTTCCAGTAAATACCATTGATAAGTTATTTTCGTCGCAATAATTTATACTTAATTCGTCTTTAATTGAACCTCCAGGTTGAATAACCGCAGTTACTCCAGCCTTATTAGCAATTTCTACACAATCTGGAAAAGGAAAGAAAGCGTCACTTGCCATGACACAACCTGTTAAGTCAAATTCAAATGAAGTTGCTTTTTCAATTGCTTGTCTCAAAGCGTCAACTCTTGACGTTTGCCCTGTTCCAGATGCACAAAGCTGCTTGTTTTTTGCTAATACAATTGTATTAGACTTTGTATGTTTACAAATTTTAGAAGCAAATAATAAATCTTCTATTTCTTCACTTGTTGGTGCAACTTTAGTTACAGTTTTCAAATTTGTAATACTGTCTGTAATATTGTTTTTATCTTGAATTAATAATCCATTTAGACAAGTACGAACTTGTTTTGAAGGTAAAACAACATCATTTTGTACCAATAAAATTCTATTTTTCTTTTCTTCTAACAATTGAATAGCATCCTCATCAAATGAAGGAGCAATTACCACTTCACAAAACAGATTGTGAATTTCTTCGGCTGTAGCCAAATCGATATTTCCGTTAGCAATTAAAACACCTCCAAAAGCAGAAGTTGGATCACCAGCTAATGCGTCTACATAAGCTTCCCTCATCGTATCCCTAGATGCAATTCCACATGCATTATTGTGTTTTAAAATAGCAAAAGTTGGAATGTCATTTTTAAATTCTGACATTAAATTAACAGCAGCATCAACATCTAACAAATTGTTATATGACAATTCTTTACCGCTTAATTTTTTGAACATTTTGTCAAAATCACCAAAGAAAAATCCTTTTTGATGTGGGTTTTCACCATATCTTAATACTTGCCCATTAGCAATACTCTCTTTATAAAAAGTATCATCAGTATTAAAATAATTAAATATAGCTGTATCATAGTTTGAAGAAACATGGAATGCCTTTGTTGCTAGTAATCTTCTTTGTTCTAAAGTTGTATTGCCTTTTCCATGTGTGTAAAAATCTAAAAACGTTGCGTAATCATCCACTGAAGCAACAATTACCGTGTCTTTGAAATTTTTTGCAGCAGCTCTAATTAAAGAAATTCCACCAATATCAATTTTTTCAATAATATCAGCCTCAATCGCACCAGATGCAACTGTTTTTTCAAAAGGATATAAATCTACAATAACCAAATCCAATTGAGGAATATTAAACTCTTTCATTTGAGCAACATCACTTGGATTATCTTGACGATTTAAAATTCCACCAAATACTTTTGGGTGTAATGTTTTTACTCTTCCTCCTAAAATTGAAGGGTATGAAGTAACATCTTCTACCGCTACAACCGGAATTCCTAATCCTTTAATAAATGATTCTGTTCCTCCTGTTGAATAAATAGTAACATTTTTTTCATGAAGAGACTTAACTATTGGCTCTAAACCTGTTTTGTCAAATACTGAAATTAATGCCGATTGAATTGATTTTGTAGTGTTCATTTTTGTAGTGTTGTTTTGAGTTGCAAAAGTAGTTATTGAAAACTTAACATTCAAAAGTTTAGCAAGAAGTTTTTTGTTTTTTTATCAATAAAATTGTAACATATTATTACTTCAATCTACTAATACATATTGACATCAAATTATGATTTTATATATAAGATTATTAAAAGAAAGTTTAGGCTTTGCTTTAAATGCATTAAGAAATAATAAACTTAGAACTCTTTTATCTTTATTAGGAGTTACAATAGGTATATTTTCTATTATTGCTGTTTTAGCAGCAGTTGACTCTATGGACAAAAAGATTAAAGAGGACTTGAGTGACATGGATTTAAATACTATTTATTTAATGCGTTTTTCTTTTGGCCCTTCAGAAGTAGAAAGATGGAAGCGCGAACAATTTCCGAATGTTACTTATGATGAATTTGAGTACCTAAAAAAATCATTAAAAGGGATAGACAAAATCTCTTTCAATTTGTTTACAAGAAACGAAAATATTAAATACGAATCAAAGACTGTAAACTCAATTAGAGTGAAGCCTTCTACAAGCGACTTTTTTGACATAGAACCTGTTAAAGTTGAGAAAGGAAGACTGTTTAACGAATCAGAATCAAATTCTGGAAATCCAGTAATTGTAATTGGAAGTGAAGTTGCAACAGGTTTATTTGGAGAGTCTGATCCATTAGGAAAGAAAGTACGTCTTTATGGGCAAAAACTTACTGTAATTGGTGTTTTAAAAAAACAAGGTCAAGGCATGTTTGGTGACAGTAGCGATATTGCAGTATTTTTTCCGGTGAACTTTTTAAGAAGAATGTATGGAGATAATAATAAAACTTTGACTCCTGCAATTTTAATTAAACCCGAAAAATCAATTGACATTGATGAGTTTAAGGCGGAGTTAGCACAAAAACTAAGAACTCATAGAGGAGTTAAAACTGGAGAAATTAACAACTTCTTCATGAATGTATTATCAGGATTTACAGATTTCATTGATAATATTGTAGGCCAGATGAATATGATTGGCTGGATTATAAGTCTTTTTTCATTACTTGTTGGAGGATTTGGTATTGCTAATATTATGTTTGTATCTGTAAAAGAACGAACCAACTTAATAGGTATTCAAAAGGCGTTAGGAGCTAAAAACAGATTTATCTTATTTCAGTTTTTATTTGAAGCTGTTATACTTTCTGTAATAGGTGGCTTAATAGGAATGCTACTTGTATGGTTTTGCGCCTTAGGATTAAGTGCAGCACTTGATTTTGAATTTGTTTTAAGTTTTCAAAACATGATGCTTGGAACTGGACTAGCCGCACTTATAGGTCTAATTTCGGGAATTATTCCTGCAATTTCAGCCTCAAAACTAGATCCAGTTGAGGCAATTCGAACTGGTATGTAAAATAATAGCGTCAAAATATAGATAAATAAAAAAAAACCATTCATAATTTGAATGGTTTTTTTTTATTTATCTAAGTTCTTGATTTAAAATTAAATCTATATAAAGATTGATTTTATCTTTCAACTCTTTTCTATGAGTAATAAAGTCAAGGAAACCGTGTTCTAATAAAAACTCAGAAGACTGAAATCCTTCAGGCAAATCTTTACCTGTTGTGTCTTTTACAATTCTTGGTCCTGCAAATCCAATTAAGGCACCAGGTTCACCAATATTAATATCTCCTAGCATTGCATAAGATGCTGTTGTTCCTCCTGTTGTAGGATCTGTACATAGAGAAATATAAGGTATTTTCTCTTCAGCTAATTGCGCTAATTTTGCAGAAGTTTTAGCCATTTGCATTAACGAATAAGCTGCTTCCATCATTCTTGCTCCACCCGACTTAGAAATCATTACGAAAGGAATTTTATTTTCAATTGAATAATCTATTCCTCTAGCAATTTTTTCTCCAACAACTGCTCCCATTGAACCTCCAATAAAAGCAAAATCCATACAAGCAACTACTAAATCATTTCCCTTTGATTTTCCAACAGCAGTCCTTACCGCATCTTTTAAGCCAGATTTTGTAATTGCATCCTTTAATCGTGCATCATACTTTTTTGTATCCTCAAAATTTAAAGGGTCTTTTGATGTCATATTTGCATCCAATTCTTTAAATTTATTATCGTCAAATAAAATTTGAAAATATTCAGCACTTCCAATTCTTACATGAAAATCATCTTCTGGACTTACCCAAAGATTTCTAGCCAACTCGTCAGTATCTATTACTTTACCTGTAGGTGTCTTGTACCACAATCCTTTAGGGACATCTTTTTTATCTTCGGTAGCTGTTTGAATACCTTTTTCTTTTCTTTTAAACCAACTCATATCTTTAATGTATAATGAAAATTATCAATTATCAATTGTTAATTATAATGTGTTTATATTGTTTAGATCAGCAAATGCTTGTTCTAATCTTTTATTAAAAGTTAATTCTCCTTCGCGAATCCATTTTCTTGGATCGTAATGTTTTTTATTTGGAACATCATCTCCATCAGGACTGCCTATCTGTGTTTTTAAATAGTCAATTTTTGAAGTTACATAATCACGAACTCCTTCTGTAAAAGCAAATTGCAAATCGGTATCAATATTCATTTTTATAACTCCATAAGAAATAGCTTCTCTAATTTCCTCTAGAGTAGAACCACTTCCACCATGAAATACAAAATCAATTGGATTTGAGCTTGTATTATAATTTTTCTGGATAAACTCTTGTGAATTCTTTAAAATCTTTGGGGTTAGCTTTACATTTCCTGGTTTGTAAACACCGTGAACGTTACCAAAAGCAGCTGCTATTGTAAATCTAGGACTTACTTTCATTAACTCTTCATAAGCATAAGCTACTTCTTCTGGTTGTGTATATAGTTTAGAACTATCTACATCTGAATTGTCAACTCCATCTTCTTCACCACCTGTTATTCCAAGCTCAATTTCCAAAGTCATTCCCATTTTGCTCATGCGCTCTAAATATCTTTTAGAAATCTCAATATTTTCTTCAATAGGTTCTTCTGATAAATCTATCATGTGAGAACTATATAGGGGTTTGCCTGTTTCTTTAAAGTGTATTTCTGAAGCATCTAATAACCCATCAATCCAAGGTAATAAATTTTTAGCACAATGATCTGTATGCAAAATAACTGTAGCTCCATATGCCTCAGCTAATGTATGGATATGCTTAGCGCCTGCAATTCCACCTAAGATAGCAGATTTTTGATTTTCATTTGACAAACCTTTTCCTGCATTAAAAGAAGCTCCTCCATTTGAAAACTGAATAATAACGGGGGCATTTAATTTAGCTGCTGTTTCTAAAACACCATTAACAGTACTTGAACCTGTTACATTTACCGCTGGCAAGGCAAAGCCTTTTTCCTTAGCATATCTAAAAATTTCTTGTACTTGATCTCCAGTTGCAACACCGGGTTTTATAGAATGGTTCATAGTTGTTTAGTTTGTTTATTTGACAAAAATAATAATTTAAAAAATTAGAATGGGTAATTAATTCCGAAATTTAAAACTGTACGGCTAAAATTTATGTCTCTTAACCAACGTTCCTTTTGTTCTTTAGCAGGATTATATGTTTTATATCCAAAATCTAATCTAAATACAAAATAATTAAAATCATATCTGATTCCAAATCCAGAACCTACCGCTATGTCCATTAATGATTTTAACCCATTGAATGTGTAGTCTTCATCATCTACATGATCTGAAAAATTCCAGATATTCCCCATGTCAACAAAAAGGGCTCCGTGTAAATTTCCAAATAATCTAGTCCTATATTCTCCACTAAAGGCAATTTTAAAGTTAGCCTCGTTAAAATCATTTATAGCTCCACTTTTTCCTGGCCCCAAAGTGTATGCCTGCCAGCCTCTGTTGTCATTTGATCCTCCGGCAAAATAACTTCGAGAAAAAGGAATTGAATTAGCATTACCATAAGGAATTGCAATCCCTGCAAAATTTCTTATAGCAAATACTTTTTGTCGTCCAAGGCTCCAATGTTTTATATATTCAAACTCGGTTTTGAAATATTGAGCATATTCAACACCTAAAAGAGTTTCTTTACTGTTTTCACTTAGAGGTTCATTCACTTCCTTTGCAATTAGGGAAGCTAAATTACCGGCTGTCTCAATTTTTCCTTTTATGGAGTAAAAGTTATTATCTACAAAACCTTTTTGAGTGGTCATATTATAAGTAAAACTCGAAGAAATAATTAAGTTGTTCTCAATCAATCTTTTTCTTCTTTCACCAATACTTCGAATTGACTGATAGTCATTGTCTGAAGGTGCTAAAGATGTTCCTCCTGTGACTACATCTTCAATAAATGCAACCGCTCCAGGAGAGGTTAAATTTCCGTTTGTGTCAACATAATTTATATTTGTATTATACAATTGAGCTAAATCATTTAATCGATCGTATGAAGATGTGTATACATTAAAATAATTACCCACATTTAAGTTTTGAACATATTGAATATTCAACAAATCAAAACGGGCAGAAACATTTTCTTTTGGTAACCAATTATAGCCTAAAACTCCATTGAAGTTGCTTTTATCTAAACCAATATTTCTTTGTCTAGTTAACCCAACACTCATCTGAGTTGTTGGTAACATTTCTTTTTTTATTATCTTCTTTGTACTTAGTGGGAAAAAAATTCTTGGAAAAGTAATTTTAGCATCGGCTCCTATTTCTGAAATATTAAAAAATCTATCATTTGGATTTGCAAAATCTTTAGATGAACCTATTTGCCCTCTTGTAGATAGCTCTAAAATTTCAGCACCTTTAAAAAGATTTCTCCAAGTAGCAGACATGCTTCCAGAAATACCAAAGTTTATTATATTTGAGTAAGTTACATCAATAGATGGCGACCAACTGTATTTTTTTCTAGGGATTAAATAAATGTTTGCAATTAATCCGTTTTCATCGTTTGGGTCTTCAATGTATTCTATGTTAGGAAAATTAAATGTTTTTAAATTACTTATTGACCGTGAAGTTAACGTTCTGTCATTATCGCTAAATAAATTACCCTTTTCAATAAATATTGCATTTGTTAGCGCCTTTGGTTTATAATTTAATTTGCCATCACTATAGATATTGTAATTTTTATAAGTAACGCTGTCTCTAAATTTATCTAAATCTTTCTTACTTGGATTTACTGTGTAGATATTTACATCACTGATGTAGTATATTTTAAAAGGTGTTTTAATTAAAGAATCTCCTTTTTTAACATCTCTATCCTCAATAATTAATTCTGCATTTATTTTATTTATGGTGTCAAAAGTTATAATGTCATATTTTACGTGGTTAACTTGAAAATGATAAACACCATTATTTCTAAATTCTTTTGTTATTCTATTTCTTTCTTCTTCAAAGTCTAATTGTTTAAACCTATTCCCTTTTTTAATTTTAGATTGTTTTCCAGTTTGAGTAAACAACTCATCTAATTCAGGGGTTTCTATATATCTTGAAATTGAATCTAAATATGTTGCTTCTCCTGTTGTTATTTTATAAGTTAATTTGCCCTTTTTGTTTCCAACAGAATCTATAGACGTTTCAATTTTAGAATTAAAATATCCTTGATTAGAATAATATATTTTAAATCTCTCTATGGTTTTATTTGTCTTTTTGGGATCAATAACTACAGGTTTTTCGCCTGTTTTCTTTAAAAAATTACTAAAACCAGAAACAAAAAAAGACTTTCCTAATCGATCTACTTGTTTAGCGGAAAGAAGTTTAGCAAGATTCTCTTTTCTATTGGGCTTTCTGTTCAGCCAATTACTATAAGATGAATCTGGATTTTTTTTGGCTAAATTATAAAGTGAGAGTCTCAATGGGAAACCAAAAAACTTACTATTTGGTTTTTGTAGTAAAATACCATCTGTTATTTCGGTATTGACAACCTCTTCATTAACCAAAATTTCATTTTTAGTTAATAATTGATTTCCGTCAGAAACATTTCTTACTATAGAGCATGAAAAGAATATGCTTACTGTTAGAAATAATAATGCTATTTTTGGTAAATATTTTTTCAATTCATTAAAAAGTTAGTCAAAAATACAATTTTTATGGTTAGTAAAAACCAAATTAAGCTTATTACAAGTTTACAGCAAAAAAAATTTCGTAAACAACATAAATTATTTATTGCTGAAGGTGTAAAGGTAATTCAAGAATTGATTGATGCCAATTATAAACTGAATGATTTATTTACTACTCAAAATGATTTTTCTAATTTAAAAACTGGCAAAATACATGCCATAACACAAGCTGACTTAAAAAAAATAAGCGCACTTACAACTCCGAATACTTGTTTAGCTACTTTTTCAATTCCAGAAAATATAAAAATTGAATTAAACGGACTTGTTTTAGCACTAGATTCGATAAGAGACCCAGGTAATTTGGGAACAATTATAAGACTTTGTGATTGGTTTGGAATTGAAACATTATTATGTTCTGAAGAAACTGTTGATGTTTACAATCCTAAAGTTATCCAAGCAACTATGGGGTCAATAAGTCGTGTTTCTATTGTTTATTGTAATTTAGAGAATGAATTAAAAGAATCAAAGATTCCTGTTTTTGGAACATTCATGGATGGAAAGTCTATCTATAATGAATCCTTACCTCATGAAGGAATTATTGTAATGGGAAATGAAGCTAATGGAATTTCTTCAACAATTGAAAAAATAGTTTCAGAAAGAATTTCTATTCCAAGATTTGGAAATTTACAGCTTACAGAAAGTTTAAACGTTGCGACTGCAACTGCAATAATTTTAAACGAATTTAAAAGACCAAATTAATTTTAATGAAACATGAAATTAATAAAAATCCCTCTTGTTTTCATTTCTTGTACATTGCCTGTCCAAGGGCTATTAGGATCATTATCTCTTATTAATTCGTCATTCATACTAAATATACCTTTAATAGTTGGCGAAAATTTAAAATACTCAAAGTACAAATCAATTCCAAATCCAAGTTCGTAGAAATTACTCCATTTTGTCATTCTAAATCTGTCATTTGAATTGTCATCTGGAGAATCTGCATTACTTCCGAGGTTTAAAGCAGTAGCTAATCCTGCAGTTAGATAAGGCCTTATGTTTCCTGTTCGTTTAGATGAAAATTTAAGTATAAATGGAAAATATATATAAGTTGATTTTACTTCTCTTAATTGGTCAACAGGATCTGCTATATTTGGATAGGTTAAATTTCTTTGTGTAATAATCAGTCCAGGTTCAAATCTAAAATCAACAAATTCAGTCAATCGTAAATTCCCAACTAAACCAACATTAAATCCGATTGTGTTTTGTACTTCAATATCTTGACCCACAGACAAATAATCAGTTTTAAAGCCTAAATTGTTAAAACCTAAATAATAGCCATAATGCATTTTTTGCTTGTCAAAATTCTCCTTATTTATTATAGGATCTTTGCCAAACATTCCTCCTTGAGAATATAGAGATGAAGAAATTAAAAATAAAAAAATATACTTTTTCATGTTACTTTTTAGATGCATGATAAATTGTTGCCACACCAAATGTTTGTAGTAAATGTTCTACATCTATAAACCCAACTTTTCTTAAAATATTGTTTAAAGCTTCTCCAAAAGGAAATAAATTAGCAGAATCAGATAAATAGGTATAAGCCGCTTTGTCTTTTGAGAACAATTTACCAACTAAAGGTAAGATGAATTTTGAATGAAAAGCATATCCTTGTTTAAAAGGGAATTTTGTTGGAACAGATGTTTCAAGAATTACAAAAACACCGTTTGGTTTTAAAACCCTTAAAATTTCAGCCAAACCTTTTTCTAAAGTTTCAAAATTCCTTACTCCAAATGCAACAGTAATAGCATCAAAATAATTATCCGGATAAGGAATATTTTCACTATCGCCTAAAACCATTTGAATTTTTGAGTCTAATTTTCTTTCAGTAATTTTCTTTTTTCCAACTTCAAGCATTCCTGCAGAAATATCTAAACCGATTATTTCTTCAGCTGAAGTACTTGTCATTAAAATTGCTAAATCGCCAGTTCCAGTTGCAATATCTAAAACCGTGTTTGGATTTTTTGCCGCTACTAATTTTAGCACTTTTTTACGCCATTTTACATCGATTCCAAAAGAAATTACTCTATTTAAATCGTCATAATTTCCAGAAATTGTATCAAACATTTGAGCCACTTGCTCTTTTTTACCTAAATCTGAATCTTTATATGGTGTAATGTTTTTTGACATGTTTTTTATTTTGAAAGACAAAAATACAATTATTAATCAATTTGTTAAATTAATTAAGCTTTAACATACGTTAAATAAGTAAAGTCGTATTTATGCTTTTCGTCTTTAGGATGAAATTCTTCACTAACTAATTCCCATTTTTCGGCATCAATTTCAGGAAAAAAAGTATCTGCATCGATGCAAGTATGCACCCTTGTTAACTCTATTTTGTCAGCATCATCAATAGATTGCTTGTATATTTGTCCGCCTCCAATTATGAAACTTTCTTCATCTTTAGGGCAAATATCAATCGCTTTCTTTAAGCTACTCACCACAATACAACCATCAGGAACAACATAATCTTTTTGACGTGTAATAATAATATGCGTTCTGTTTGGCAATGGCTTTGGAAAACTTTCAAATGTTTTTCTTCCCATTATAATAAAATGACCTGTTGTTAATGCTTTGAAACGTTTAAAATCATCTGGCAAATGCCAAACCAAATCATTGTCTTTTCCAAGAGCATTGTTTTCTGAAGCAGCAGTGATTATTGTAAGCATATTATTTCAATTTAAAATTAAGTGGCATAGCATATCTAACATTAACAGGCTTACCTCTTTGAATGCCAGGTTTCATTTTTGGTAATAATGAAAATATTCTTCTTGCTTCTGTTTGTAAAATAGGATCAGCACCTCTTGTTTGAACATCAACAACATTCCCTTCTTTATTAATGATAAAAACAACATTAACTCTACCTTGAATATTACGTCTTAATGCTTTTTTTGGATATTTAAAATTTGCTTTAATATGTTCGCTCATTTTATTATTAAAACAATCTATACTTTCTTTTCTCTCAATATTTTCACAGCCAGGAAAAACAGGAATTTCTTCAATTGGCACAAATGTAAATTCTTTAATATTTTCTTCTACTGGTACTTCAACTTGGCTGAATAAACAAACAGGTAAAAATAAAAGAATAATAAATATTATGTTTTTCATTTAAACTAATTTAAACAGCAACAGCGCCTTTAATATGAGGATGAGGATCGTAACCTTCTAAAGTAAAATCGTCAAAAGTAAATTTCAAAATATCTTTCACTTCTGGATTAATTTTCATCATTGGAAGTGCTCTACATTCTCTTGTAAGCTGTAATTCTAACTGTTCTATATGATTGTTATAAATATGAGCATCGCCAAAAGTGTGGATGAACTCTCCCACTTGTAAATCACAAACTTGCGCAATCATCATGGTTAATAATGCATAAGATGCAATATTAAAAGGAACTCCTAAGAATATATCGGCACTTCTTTGGTACAATTGACAACTTAACTTACCATCGGCAACATAAAATTGGAAAAACGCATGGCACGGTGGCAAAGCTGCTTTATTATTTGCTACATTTTCCGAGAAAGAAACAGAGGTGTCGGGTAAAACACTTGGGTTCCAAGCGGAAACGAGCATTCTTCTGCTGTTTGGATTAGATTTTAAAGTGTCTATTAATTCTTTAATTTGGTCAATTTCCTCACTGTTCCAGTTGCGCCATTGATGACCGTAAACTGGACCTAAGTCACCATTTTCATCAGCCCATGCATCCCAAATTTTAACTCCGTTTTCTTGAAGATATTTAATATTCGTATCGCCATTTAAAAACCAAAGTAATTCATGAATAATTGATTTTAAATGAAGTTTTTTTGTTGTAACCATTGGAAAACCTTCACTTAGATCAAAACGCATTTGATAACCAAAAACACTTAATGTTCCTGTTCCTGTTCTATCGCCTTTTTGATTTCCGTTTTCTAAAACGTGCTTAACTAAATCGTGATACTGTTTCATTTTGTTTGTTTAGTAATTATCCAATAATCATTCCAGCAATTGTAGCCGATAAAAGAGAAGCTAAACTTCCTCCAATTACAGCTTTCAAGCCAAATTCTGACAGTGTTTTACGTTGGTTTGGAGCTAAAGAACCAATTCCACCAATTTGAATTCCAATAGAAGCAAAGTTGGCAAATCCACACAACATATAGGTTGCCATTATTACTGATTTTTCGAAAGTAAAATGAATATCATTAGCTACATTTTTCAATTCAGCAAGTTGAATGTATCCAACAAACTCTGAAGCGGCTAATTTAATTCCTAATAATTGTCCCATTAACATCATATCTTCTTTTGCAACACCAATTAACCACATTAATGGCGAAAAGATAATTCCTAAAATAGTTTCGAGTGAAAAAGCAGTATATGGAGTATATTCAGATATTAAAGCATTCAAACCGGTTAAGGCTCCGACTTTTCCAAGTGTAAAATTTATTAATGCTATAAAAGCAATAAATACTAATAACATTGCTGCAACGTTTGCTGCTAATTTCAATCCTTCAGTAGTACCAGTTGCAATAGCATCTAATACGTTAGAACCTATTTTATCTTTTGTTACTTCAACTTCTGTATTGATTATTTCTGTTTGAGGATATAAAATTTTTGAAATCACAATTGCTCCTGGAGCAGCCATAACTGAAGCGGCTAATAAATGTCGAGCAAACTCGGCTTCAAGCACTTTGTCTCCTCCTCCTAAAAACCCTATATAAGCAGCCAGTACTCCACCTGCTACAGTAGCCATTCCGCCAATCATTACAAGTAGAATTTCACTTTTATTCATTTTTTCTAAATAAGCTTTTATCAACAAAGGGGCTTCCGTTTGTCCTAAAAAGATATTTCCTGCTACAGATAAACTTTCTGCTCCAGAAATTTTCAAAAGTTTTGTTAATCCTTTAGCCATGAATTTTACAACAATTTGAATTATTCCTAAATAGAATAATAACGATGTTAAAGCTGAAAAGAATATAATTGTAGGTAATACTTGAAAAAGAAAAATGAATCCAAAACTCTTAATGTCCATCATTCCGCCAAGAAGAAATTCACTTCCAGCACGAGTAAACTCTAATACTTTGGTGAACATTTTACCTACGATATCAAAAAACATTTGAACAAAAGCAACTTTAAGTATTCCAAAAGCCAACACTAATTGTGCAAACAAACCAATTCCAACTGTTTTCCAATTAATTGCTTTTCTGTTTGCGCTGAATAAAAATGCCACTCCAAAAAGAGCTATCATTCCTAAAAAACCACGACCAATTCCTGTCGCAGTCATGCCTCCACTTGGAATTAAAACAGCCTCACTCTTTGGCTCTTTTACTTTATTTGAGGCAAAAAAAGAATATGCTTTTCCTTTAGTTTTTAGAGTTAAAGTAGTGTCTGTTGCAGCTTCAATTACGAATCTTTTTGTAGGTGAATCGGAATTATTTTCAAATAAAAATAAATACTTATCTTGAACTAAGTAATCTCCTTTTTGAAACAAACTATCAGACGATAATTTCAATTGATAACTTCCTTCATTTAGCTCTAAATAATCGTTAGCGCCTAATTGCCATTTTTTTTCAATTTCTTGAGCATTCATTGTCAAAAAACCAAGACAAATCACTAATGTTAAAATTATTTTTTTTATCATGTTACGCGTTGATTATTTTTTAAGATTCTTTTTTTGAGATTTCATCTCTAATTTTAGCTGCTCTTTCGTAGTCTTCATTTTGAACAGCTGTTTCTAACTTGCTATATAGTTCTTCTAAAGTGTTTGAAGTGTAGTCTTCAACATTTGATATAGTATCTTCAACATCTCCAAAAACCTCGGTTTCTGTTAATGAACCATCTTTTTCAATCTCTGTCTTTTCGGCTTCAGTTGGATTAATTTGAAGATATATTCCGGCTTTATCCAATATATTTTTATAGGTAAAAATTGGTGCATTAAAACGTAATGCTAAAGCAATTGCATCAGAAGTTCTTGCGTCAATAATTTCTTCTATTTTATCTCTTTCGCAAATAATACTAGAAAAGAAAACGCCGTCAACTAATTTATGAATAATTACTTGTTTTACGATGATGTCAAATCTATCTGCAAAATTTTTAAATAAATCGTGGGTTAAAGGTCTTGGTGGTTTTATTTCTTTTTCTAATGCTATAGCAATAGATTGTGCTTCAAAAGCACCAATTACAATAGGCAACTTTCGCTCTCCATCAACTTCATTTAAAATTAAAGCATAAGCTCCATTTTGAGTTTGACTGTATGAAATCCCCTTTATAGTTAGTTTTACTAAACTCATATTTTATTAATTCAATACCTTTTGCATGTTCTTTTAAAAATAAACATACTTAATTTAGACTATAATCTATTACAAATATAATAAACCCAAAATGCTTTTTAATGATATGTGGTCAAAAATAAAAAAAAGAGCCATTTAAACAAAGATAACATGTATCAAAGTTAAATGGCTCCTTAAATAAGTTTGTATTTATTAAGCGTTGTTTGCTTTAAAAGCTTTTAATTTTTCAATTAGCGCTGGCACAACTTCAAAAGCATCACCAACAATACCATAATCTGCAACTTTAAAGAAAGGTGCATCTGCATCTGTATTGATAACTACTTTTACTTTAGAAGAATTAATTCCTGCAATATGCTGTATTGCTCCAGAAATTCCTACAGCAATATATAAATTTGCGGCAACTGGCTTTCCAGTTTGTCCAACGTGTTCACTATGTGGTCTCCATCCAATATCAGAAACTGGTTTTGAACAAGCAGTTGCAGCACCAAGAACAGAAGCTAATTCTTCAATCATTCCCCAGTTTTCTGGACCTTTCATTCCGCGACCTGCAGAAACTACAATATCAGCATCAGCAATAGTAACTTTTCCAGATACTTTTTCAACGCTTTCTACTTTTACTCCAAAGTCATTATCATTTAAAGTAGGATTAAAATCTTCTTCTGTTAAAGTTGAAGAAGTTTCAATTAATCCAAAAGAGTTTTTAGCAATTCCAATTACTTTGAATTCAGTCCCAATTTCAGTCACATTAAATGCTTTATTTGAAAAAGCAGTTCTTTTTACTTGAAATGGTGATGTGCTAACTGGTAATGCAACAACATTTGAAGCATAACCTGCGTTTAAACCCACAGATACTAGTGGGGCAAGATATAAACTGTCTGTAGTTGAAGATAAAACAAGTAATTTAGCTCCTTCCTTTTCAGCAGCTTGTTTTACCACATCTGCATAAGCCTTTGCGTTAAATGAATTTAATTTGTCATTTGATATTTTAAGAACTTTGTTAACGCCATATTTAGATAATTCAGAAACATCTGATGCGTTTACAGTTACAGCTGTTACAGAAGTACCCATAGATTCTGCAACTTTCTTTGCGTAAGAAGCTAATTCAAAAGCTACTTTTTTAATTTTTCCTTCTGCTGATTCAGCATATATTAATATAGACATATCTATTTAAATTTTTTAAGTTATAGTGATTATAAAATGCTAATTCTTAAATCACTTTTGCTTCGTTATGTAATAAACTTACTAACTCATCTAAATTATCAGCAGAAACTAATTTAACTGCAGATTTAGGAGCAGGTTTTTCAAATTTAACTGCTTTTGTTGCTGCAGCATCTGAAGTAGGCTCAATAACAGTTAAAGCTTTCGATCGGGCCATCATTATACCTCTCATGTTTGGAATTCTTAAATCTTTTTCTTCAACAAGGCCTTTTTGTCCTCCAACAATTAAAGGTAAACTAGTTGATAAAGTTTCTTTTCCTCCATCTATTTCTCTAGTCGCTTTTACATTAGAACCATCTATTTCTAAACCAGTACATGAATTAATAAAATTAAATCCTAAAAAAGAGGATAACATTCCAGGAACCATTCCGCCATTATAGTCTAATGATTCTTTTCCAGCAATTATCAAATCATAATTACCTTGTTTTGCAACTTCAGCAAGTTGTTTAGCAACAAACATTCCGTCTGTGGGGATTGCATTTACTCTTATTGCTTCATCAGCACCAATAGCTAATGCTTTTCTTAATGTAGCTTCAGCGTCAGCTCCTCCAACATTGACAACCGTTACACTTGCTCCACTTTGTTCTTTTAAGATCACAGCCTTAGTTAAACCAAACTCATCATTAGGATTAATTACAAATTGAACACCATTTGTGTCAAACTCTGTATCACCATTAGTGAAATTGATTTTTGAGGTAGTATCAGGCACGTGACTGATGCAAACTAATATTTTCATTTTCTATTTTTATAAGTGAATATTAACGCCACGAAATTACAAAATAAAATCAAAATAAATACTATGCACGCATAATAAAATTATCTTAAAATTAAACATTTGCTTTACAAAATAGTAAATAACATCTTTTAAGCCTTTTTTTTGAGATATATATAATATAATTTTTACTATTTTTGCCTTTCAAAACAAATTAAATAAGTCAAATTTAATGAGAACTATACAATTTAGAGAAGCTGTTTGTGAGGCAATGAGTGAAGAAATGCGTCGTGATGAATCTATTTATTTAATGGGTGAAGAAGTTGCTGAATACAACGGTGCTTATAAGGCATCTAAAGGAATGCTTGATGAATTTGGTCCAAAAAGAGTTATAGATACACCAATTGCTGAATTAGGTTTTGCCGGAATTGCTGTAGGCTCAGCGATGAATGGAAACCGTCCTATTGTTGAATTCATGACATTTAACTTTTCATTAGTTGGTATTGATCAAATTATTAATAATGCCGCAAAAATGCGTCAGATGTCTGGAGGACAATTCAACATGCCTATTGTTTTTCGTGGACCAACAGCTTCGGCAGGCCAGTTAGGAGCAACACATTCACAAGCATTTGAAAACTGGTTTGCAAATACACCAGGTTTAAAAGTTGTTGTGCCTTCAAATGTATATGACGCTAAAGGTTTATTAAAAGCTGCTATTAGAGATAATGATCCGGTTATCTTTATGGAATCAGAACAAATGTATGGAGATAAAGGCGAAGTGCCTGAAGGAGATTATGTGTTGCCTTTAGGAGTTGCTGACATTAAAAGAGAAGGAACTGATGTAACGATTGTTTCATTTGGTAAAATAATCAAAGAAGCTTTTCTTGCTGCTGATGAATTAGTAAAGGAAGGAATTTCTTGTGAAATTATTGATTTAAGAACAGTTCGTCCGATGGATTATGACACGATAATAAATTCAGTTAAGAAAACAAATCGATTAGTCGTTTTAGAAGAAGCTTGGCCATTTGCTAGTGTAGCTTCGGAAATCACATACATGGTTCAAGAACGTGCATTCGACTTTTTAGATGCGCCTATTCAAAGAATTACAACTGCAGATACTCCTGCGCCATATTCGCCAGTTTTATTAAAAGAATGGTTGCCAAATGCTGATGATGTAGTTAAGGCAGTAAAAAAAGTTACTTATAAATAAATAATAACTTACTATATTTGGAACTTCATCAGTATTACTGATGAAGTTTTTTGTTTAAAAGACCACACAAGAAATACAATGAAAAACATATTATTTTTCTTCTTATTATTTACAACAACACTTTTTGCACAATCTAAAGTTGGAGGTAAAGTTGTAGATGAATTTAATGAACCGATTGCTTTTGCTAATGTGTTTTTCAAAAACTCCATAGAAGGAGTCATAACAGATGAAAATGGAAACTTTTATTTTGAAGCTAAAAAAGATTATGAAATTTTAGTAGTTTCTTTCGTTGGTTTTGAAACTAAAGAAATTAAATTAAAACCTGGATTAAATAAAAACTTACTTGTTAAACTTAGTGAGGGAACCACATTAAAAGAAGTTGTAGTATATACTGGGAAAACTTCAAAAAAGAACAATCCTGCATTAGACATCTTAAGAAAAATATGGGAACGTAAAAGGAAAAACGGCCTTCATATGTTTAAGCAGTACAAATATGATAAGTACGAGAAGGTAGAATTTGACATGAATACCCTTGATAGTGCCTTTATGAATAGTAAAATATTCAAAGGAATGGAGTTTATTTTTGACAATGTTGATACGTCTAGAATTACAGGAAAAACATACTTACCTATTTTTATTAACGAAAGTGTCAGTGAAGTATACGGAGACAATGTCATCAAAAAAGAGAAAGAAATATTAAAAGCTACAAAAAATTCTGGCTTTGGAAATGGCGACGGAGTAAACACATTTATAAAAGATCTTTACGCTAATTATGATATTTATGATAATTATTTAAAATTCTTCGACAAAGATTTTGTAAGTCCTCTATCAAGAACTGGAATAAATGTATATAACTACGTTTTAAATGATAGTTCATTTATCGACAATAAATGGTGTTATCACATAGTATATTATCCTAGAAGAAAAAACGAATTAACTTTTAAAGGCTCTTTTTGGGTAAATGACTCTACTTGGGCAATTAAAAAAATCAACCTTGAAGCTAGTAAAAGTGCAAATATTAACTGGGTTAAAGAAATTTATATCGAACAAGAATTCGATGTTTTAAATGATTCTGTTTTCTTATTAAAAAGAGACCACATGATGAGTGATTTTAGTTTCTCTAAGAAAGAAGAATCAAAAGGAGTTTACGGAAAAAGAACAACTGTTGTGAAAAATCATGAATTTGACATTCCAAAAGAAGATAAATTTTATAAAGAAGAAGTTAATTTTTACGACAATAGCGTTTTTAATAAACCTGAAGAATATTGGCAAGAGAATAGGTTTGAAGAGCTCAACGAAAATGAATCTGGTATATATAAAATGCTTGATACACTTGAAACTGTTCCAAGATTTAAGCGAATTTACAACTTAGCCACAATATTAGGTAGCGGATACATTCAATACGGAAATTTTGATTTTGGCCCCATTTTTTCAACTTTTGGATACAATGATGTAGAAGGACAAAGACTAAGAATTGGGGGTAGAACTTATTTTGGACCAAATGACAAATGGAGAATTCAGGGCTATACAGCTTATGGTTTTAAAGACAATAAGTTCAAATATGGAATTTCCGCAAAATGGATGGTTAATACTAAAAATAGGTTAATCCTCTCTATCGGAAACAGGAGAGATGTAGAACAAATGGGAGTTAGTTTAACGACTTCAAATGATGTTTTAGGTAGAAGTTTTGCTTCATCGTCTTTTTTTGCAAGTGGCGTTAATGACAAATTAACATCTATTAATTTAACGAATATAGGCGCAGAAATTGAATTTGTAAAAAACGTTACTTTTAAAACCAACCTGTCATATAGAACATTAGTATCTGCTTCAAATACATTTAGTTTAGATTATTACACTGACGATTTACTAACAAATATTAAAAGTGATGTAAAACAATCTGAAGTAAATTTACAATTAGATTATACTCCAGGAAGGAAGACAGTTGGCTATGGAGTTGACAGACTTGAAGTAGATAACAATTATGCACGAGTTTTCTTAAGTTACAGCCAAGGGTTTAAAGGGGTGTTAGATAGTGATTTCGATTATCAAAAATTACAATTCTATTACAGACAACCTGTTTTAGTAGGAGGATTTGGTAGGCTTTTTACAACTTTTGAGACTGGAAAAATATTTAATGAGGTTCCTTTAGGGTTAATGGGTGTTGTTCCTGGAAATCAATCTTACTTCATCATTGAAAATACATATAACTTACTAGATTGGTATGAGTTTGTGGCTGACGAATATGCATCTTTGCATTTTGAGCATCACTTCAATGGAAAGCTTTTCTCAAGAATCCCTTATTTTAGAAAACTAAACTTAAGAGAAATAATTGGAATAAAAGGAGTTTACGGAAGAGTTTCAGATGAAAATAGATTGATCAATGCATCTGGTCTAAATTATGTTGCACCAGAGGATTTGTATTGGGAATATCACGCAGGTATTGGAAATATATTCAAGGTTTTGAGAATCGACTTTGCATGGCGTGGAAGCTATTTAGATATGCCAAATGCTAACAAATTTGCAGTAAAAGCATCATTCGGATTTTATTTTTAAGATGACCGAAGAACTTGAATTTTTAATCAAAAAAGACAAAGTCCTAAAACAAATTCATGATGATTTAGGGAGCCCTTATATTCCAAACAGACCTGAAGGTTTCGAAACATTGTGTAAGCTTATTATTGAACAACAAGTTTCTTTAGAGTCGGCAAAAGCATGCTTTAAAAATTTAGAAACAAACATTGGAATAATAGTTCCCGAAAATATTTTAAAATATTCTGTAGAGGAATTAAGAACTTTTTCAATAAGCAAACAAAAAGCATCCTATTTAATAGCGCTTTCAAATGCTGTAATTGAAAAATCATTAAACATCGAAAAGCTATCTTCTTTTAATGATGAAGAGATAAGAAGCCAGCTAATAAAAGTAAAAGGAATTGGAAACTGGACCATTGATATATATTTAATGTTTTGTTTGCAAACTAAAGATATAATTCCTATTGGAGATATTGCCGTTGTGAACACAATCAAAAAACTATACAATTGTAACACAAAACAAGAAATCATACAAATTTCTGATAACTGGAGACCCTATAGAAGTATGGCGACTTATTTACTTTGGCACTACTACCTTGCAAAGAGGAATAGAAAACCAATAATTTACTAATAAATTCGAATTACTCCTTTTTTAATAGAATAAAGAATTCGTACCTTTGCACCCCTTAAAAAAAGAAATCTTTTAAAAATGACAGTAGATAAAGTAACTACATTCGATGTGTTAATCGAAATCCCAAGAGGAAGTAGAAACAAGTACGAGTATGATTTTGATATGAAAAGAATGCGTTTTGACAGAATGCTTTTCTCTTCAATGATGTACCCAGCAGATTACGGATTTATTCCTGAAACATTAGCGCTTGATGGAGACCCATTAGATGTTTTAGTTTTAGTAACTGAACCAACTTTCCCTGGATGTGTTATGGAAGTTAAACCAATTGGTGTTTTTCATATGGCTGATGATAAAGGGCCAGATGAAAAAGTAATTTGCGTACCTGTATCTGATCCAATTTGGAATAAGCTAAATGACTTAAGTGATGTAAATACTCATTTAATCAAAGAAATAGAACATTTTTTCCAAGTTTATAAAGATTTAGAAAACAAACAAGTAGATGTTGAAGGATGGGGGAATGTTATTGAGGCAAAAGAAATTTTTATTAAATGTAAAGAGCGCTTCAACGCAATTGAAAACAAACCAGAAGGTTTGTTTAGCATTAGATAATCTATATTTAAATTATTAAAAAAGGCAATATTCATTAGCAATATTGCCTTTTTTGTTTATTTTTGTTTGATTTTGAATAAAATAATATAACCAAAACAATAAAAATTATATGAATTCAATAATGATTTATTTGCCAATAGTGATGGCAATAATTGGTCTTCTATTTATGTGGACTAAAAGAGCGTGGGTTTTAAAACAAGATGCTGGAGATGGTAAAATGAAAGAAATTTCAGATTACATTTATGAGGGTGCTTTGGCATTCTTAAAAGCAGAATACCGATTATTAACGTTTTTTGTAATAGGTGCTAGTGTAATTCTTGCAGGAATTTCATTTATAGTTCCTACAACACATATATTAATTGTAGTTGCATTCATTTTTGGAGCAATTTTTTCTGCACTTGCAGGAAATATGGGAATGAAAATTGCAACTAAAACAAATGTTCGTACAACACAAGCAGCTCGTACAAGCTTACCTCAAGCTTTAAAAGTTTCTTTTGGCGGAGGAACAGTAATGGGACTAGGTGTTGCAGGTTTAGCTGTTTTAGGATTAACAGCATTCTTTATTTTCTTCTTCCATTATTTTATGGGTGGCGTTTGGACTTCAACAGATCAAATGACAATTGTACTTGAAACTTTAGCTGGTTTCTCTTTAGGAGCTGAATCTATTGCTTTATTTGCTCGTGTTGGTGGGGGTATTTATACAAAAGCTGCCGATGTTGGAGCTGATTTAGTTGGAAAAGTTGAAGCTGGTATTCCAGAAGACGATCCTCGTAATCCTGCTACTATTGCAGATAACGTTGGAGACAATGTTGGAGATGTTGCTGGAATGGGAGCTGATTTATTTGGTTCTTATGTTGCAACTGTATTAGCTGCAATGGTTTTAGGAAACTATGTAATTAAAGACATGGGTGGAAAAATAGACGACGCTTTTGGTGGAATTGGTCCAATTTTATTACCAATGACAATTGCAGGTTTTGGAATTTTATTCTCTATCATTGGAACTTTATTAGTAAAAATTAATAGTGATGATGCAAAAGAAGCACAAGTTCAAAAAGCATTAAATATTGGAAACTGGGTTTCTATTGTTTTAACTGCAATTTCATGCTTTGTTTTAGTAAAATATATGTTACCTGAAACAATGAATATGAATTTCTTTGGTGAAGGTTTAATGGAAATTTCTTCAATGAGGGTATTTTATGCTTCATTAATTGGATTGTTTGTAGGTGGAGCTATTTCATCGGTTACTGAATATTATACAGGATTAGGTACAAAACCAGTATTGGCAATTGTACAAAAATCTTCAACAGGAGCAGGAACAAACGTAATTGCAGGTTTAGCTACAGGAATGATTTCTACTTTCCCAACAGTTATCTTGTTTGCTGCTGCAATTTGGTCTACTTATGCTTTAGCAGGATTTTATGGAGTTGCTTTGGCTGCTTCTGCTATGATGGCAACAACAGCAATGCAATTAGCAATTGACGCATTTGGACCTATTGCTGATAACGCAGGTGGTATCGCTGAAATGAGTGAATTACCTAAAGAAGTTCGTACACGTACAGATATATTAGATTCAGTTGGTAACACAACTGCTGCAACAGGAAAAGGTTTTGCAATTGCTTCTGCTGCATTAACATCATTGGCATTATTTGCAGCTTATGTGACATTTACAGGTATTGACGGTATTAATATTTTCAAAGCTCCAGTATTAGCAATGTTATTTGTGGGAGGTATGATTCCTGTAGTATTCTCTGCATTAGCAATGAATTCTGTCGGTAAAGCTGCAATGGACATGGTGTACGAAGTTCGTCGTCAGTTTAAAGAAATTCCAGGAATTATGGAAGGAACTGGAAAACCTGAATATGGTAAATGTGTTGAAATTTCTACAAAAGCCGCATTAAGAGAAATGATGTTGCCAGGAATTTTAACAATTGGTTTCCCTATTGCAATTGTAATCTTAGGAATGTTAGTTTATCCAGAAAACAATCAATTAGTTGCTGAAATGCTAGGTGGTTATATGGCAGGGGTAACTGTTTCTGGTGTACTTTGGGCTGTGTTTCAAAACAATGCAGGTGGAGCTTGGGATAATGCTAAAAAATCTTTTGAGGCAGGTGTAGAAATTAACGGAGAAATGACTTTTAAAGGTTCTGATGCTCATAAAGCGGCAGTAACTGGTGATACAGTTGGAGATCCATTTAAAGATACTTCAGGACCATCTATGAATATTTTAATTAAGTTAACTTGTTTAATTGGTTTAGTTATCGCGCCTATTTTAGGTGGTCATGGAGCAAGCACTGAAAAAGGAGCTTGTTGTTCAACAACTGAAGTTGTTTGTGATAGTGGGAAATGCGATTTATCTAAATGTGCAACAATGACTAAAGATGAATGTGCAGCGATGTGTGAAAGTAATGGATGTTCTGAAGCATGTAAAGAAAAATGCATGTCTCAATACGATGAAAATGGAAAGTATATTGGAAATGCTGCTCATGTTCATGGTCCAAACTGTAACCATGACAAAGCGGAAATCAAAGATGTGAAAATTGAAAAAACTAAATCAGCTGACGGAAAAGTTACTGCTAAAGTTACTCTAACAACAATAGTTGATGGAAAAGAGACTAAAGAAGAAAAAGTTTTTGAAGGTGATGACTTAGAAGTTGAAGCAAAAATTGCTGAATTAGGTTTGTAATAAAACAACTAAATAAATATTATAAAAAAATGGCCTTGAATATTCAAGGCCATTTTTTTATTTATGTTTTCCAATTTCCCAACCGGTTTTTCCTAGATATTGATTTCCGCTCTCAATGGCATCATCTTCAAGCATCGTTCCCATTGAATCATTCCAACGGTTTAAGTAACCAAATAAAGATATAACACCAAGCATTTCTACAATTTCACCTTCATTCCAATATTTGTATAATTCAGTTTTAATTTCTTCATTAACAGCATTAGGAATTACTGAGGCTGCTAATGAAAAGTCTAAAGCTACTCTTTCAGCGTCAGTAAATGCAGCATGTGTTTTATATTCCCAAATGTTATCTAATTTTTCTTTATCTGCGCCATAACGTTCAGCGGCTCTGATAGCATGTGCTTGACAATATCTACATCCGGTTGCATTACTGCTAACCCAAGCAATCATTCTTTTCAAAGAAGAAGTCACCCTTCCTTGATTATCCATTACAGCTTTGTTTAAATTAATAAAAGCTTTAGAAATTAAAGGTCGATGTTGCATTGTTAATACAGAATTAGGACAAAACCCTAATGTTTCATTAAAAAATGCAGCCAATTCTCTTGTTTCTGCATCATGATCTGGAGATAGCGGGGTAACTAAAGGCATAAGTTTTAAATTTTGATTATTGCTAAAATAATAAATGCCACTAAAGTGGCATTATAAAAGTTGTTAAAATTTATTGTTAGAACAATCCGTTGATTTCAGCGTCAATTCTATTAATAATATTTCCTAAATCTTCTGGGTTGTCAACAAAATTAATGTTGTCAACGTCTATAATTAAAAGTTTCCCTTTGTCATATGTTTGTACCCATGCTTCATAACGCTCGTTCAATCGGCTTAAATATTCAATTGAAATGGTGTTTTCGTAATCTCTTCCTCTTTTGTGAATTTGATCAACTAAATTAGGAATGGAGCTTCTTAAATAAATCAATAAATCTGGTGAACCCACAAGGTCTTCCATTAAGTCAAATAAAGATTTATAATTGTTATAATCTCTATTTGTCATCAACCCCATTGCATGTAAGTTTGGCGCAAAAATATATGCGTCCTCATAAATGGTTCTGTCTTGAATAGTTGTTTTTCCTGTTTCTTTAATTTCTCTAACTTGCCTAAAGCGACTGTTTAAAAAATAAATTTGAAGGTTAAAACTCCATCTTTCCATTTGGTGGTAAAAATCATCTAAGTAAGGATTGTCAACAACATCTTCAAAATGTGCATCCCATTTAAAATGTTTTGCTAGTAACTTTGTTAAAGTTGTTTTTCCAGCACCAATATTTCCCGCTATTGCAATATGCATTAAAAATTAATTTGGTAGTTAATAATTTTATTGTTTGTAAAAATAGATAAAATTCCATCTTTAAAGAAAAAATTATGAAATGATTTTTCGCTAATATTTAATTTAGAAATCGTTTTAAAGCCAAAATCGTAAGCAAAGAAAGAACCATTATTAATAAAGATGATTTTGCTTTCATCTAAAAAACAAAATCCTTCATTTGGAGGTAAATTTCCTATTTTTTGTATTTTTCCAAATATCGAAATTGATAGGTATTCGTTATTCTCATTTACAAAATAAAACAAATTATAAGTTGTCATTTTTTTTGTAATATTTCCTTTAAGTGGTGTCGATAAAAATTTTATTGATGAAGTAATTAAATCATAGATGCCAATTTTTTGTGATACACTGTCAAAAAACCAAAGCTTATTTTGACCACCAAAGCCTATTGATGTTATAATCAAATTTTGGTTAATTGAATTAAAATCTATTTTTTGAACCTCGTTTAGTTGATTGTCAAGTAAAATAACAATATTAAAACTTTTATATAGTAATATTATCTGTAATGGGTTTTCAATACTTATATCGTCTATTTTTCCAAGGGCTAAATTTTTATAATTGTATGTCTGGTTATTGTTTTGTTTTAATAATTCATTGTTGACTAAGTAGTAATAATTCTGAAAATTATCTTTTCCGATGAATTTATTTATTTTTCTAAACTGTAATGAGTCTAATTTATTACATGTGTAATTTGTTTGTGCGGACAAACTAAAAGAGATGATTATGAATAAATATCTTAAAATAATGCTCATTTTTTAAAATCAATTAAACCTTTTGTTTTTTTTAATGTCTAAATGTAATATTAATATGTTAAATGTTGTAACAAAATTAATAGTTAATAGTCTTAATTAGTATAATTAATCAAACAAGTAAAAAATGAAAAAAATACTTATTGCATCGTTAGTGATGTTTTCTGGCTTTTTAGAAGCACAAGATTTTCAAGGAATGGCAGTTTATGAGTCAAAAACAAGTACTGCGGATTTCATGAAGGGAATGGGTGGGAATAGAGATATTACTCCGGAGATGCAAAAAAATATAGAAGAAAGAATGAAAAAAATGTTTGAAAAAACATTTATTTTAAATTTTGATAAGTCTGCTTCTATATACAAAGAAGAGGAAGTACTTGATGCTCCTGGTCAACAAGGTGGTGGAAGAATGATGTCGTCTATGATGGGCGGAGGGGGAACTCAATATAAAAATGTAAAAACAAAACAAGTTATTATTGATAGAGAGTTTTTTGGTAAGGAATTTTTAATAAAAGACTCACTTCCTAAATTAGAGTGGAAATTAGAAGGAGAGTCAAAAATGATTGGACAGTACAATTGTTTTAAAGCTACAGCTGTACGTCCTGTGAGCGACTCTGATTTTAGAAATTTCCGTTTTAGAGGTGGAAAAGATGATGAGAAAAAAGAAAAGGGCGAAGCTGAAGTTAAAAAAGACTCTACAAGTTCAAAAACAAACTTAATGGATCAATGGGAAATGCCTAAAGAAATTGTTATTACGGCATGGTATTCTCCAGAAATCCCTGTCAATCAAGGGCCTGAAAATTATTGGGGTTTGCCTGGTTTAATCTTGGAAGTTAACGATGGTAAAACTTCTATTTTGTGTTCTAAAATTGTTATGAATACAAAAGAAAAAGTTGAAATCAAAGCTCCTTCAAAAGGAAAAGAAGTTACGCAAAAAGAGTATGATGAAATTGTTAAAAACAAAATGGAGGAAATGAGAGAAATGTACGGCGGAAAAGGTGGTCGTGGCGGAAGATTTCATTAATACTTTTGAGAACATATACAATGAAAAAAATAATATTGATTATAACAATGGCACTTTCTATGAGTGCCATTTCACAAAATATTCGTGTTGAAGGTTTTGTTAAAGACAGTACAGGTTTAGGATTAGAAATGGCAAATGTAATGGCTATTAATAAAGATACCAAAACAATGGATGCTTATGCTATTACGAATGAAAGAGGGAGGTACTTCCTTAATTTAAAAGCAAATGCATCATATGATATTAAGGCTAGCTATATTGGTTATGAGTCATTCGACTCTGTTTTAAAAACGAGTGCTGCGAATATGGATTATAATATCTTAATGAGTGCAGGTGTTCAATTAAATAATGTTGAGGTTGTGTACGAAATGCCTGTCACAATCTCTGGTGATACCATTATTTATAATTCGGACTCATTTACAAACGGTACTGAGAGAAAATTAGAGGATGTACTTAAAAAGCTCCCAGGTGTTGAGGTTAATGCCGACGGAGAAATTCAAGTTGAAGGAAAGACTGTGTCCAAAGTTATGGTAGAAGGAAAAGACTTTTTTGATGGTGATACAAAAATTGCTACAAAAAATATTCCTGCAAACGCATTAGATAAGATTCAAGTTCTAAGAAATTATAATGAAGTTTCTAATTTAAAGGGACTTGAAAATAATGAAGAGAGTATAGCTATTAATATAAAGTTAAAAGAAGGTAAAAAGAATTTTTGGTTTGGTGATATTACTGCTGGTGGTGGATTTAGGGATAATGAAACAGATGGATATTTGGTTAATCCAAAATTGTTTTACTATAGTCCAAAATATAGTATTAATGTAATTGGAAATATTAATAACATAGGTGAGTTGCCACTAACAGCTAGAGATTATTTTAAATTTACCGGAGGATTTAGAAATATGATGAGCAAAGGAGGTTCTTCTTTCAACGTAACCTCAAATGATTTAGGTATTTTAGGATTAAGAAATAACCAAGCTGCTAATATAGAAACTAAGTTTGGGGCTGCAAATTTTAGTTATAATCCAACAAAATCATGGACTATAAGTGGTTTTGGTATTTTCTTAAATAACAAAACGAATATTCAAACAAATTCTGTCACAGATAGGACTGATAATTTACCTGACGGATCTACACAAGAAATTACAGAGACTAAGTCTGAAAGTACTATTCAGAGAAGTCAACAAACGCTATTGAAATTAAGCTCTAGTTATGTTCCTTCAGCAAAATTACATTTAGATTATGATGCTTTAATTAAAGTGTCTGATCAAAAAGAAAGTCAAGGTTTGTTTTCTTCTTTATTATCTGATATTTATACAAATAAAAAACAAAACCCTTTTTCTATTAATCAGAATTTAAATTATTATTATACATTAAATACTAAAAATGTATTTGCATTTGAAATGCAAAATTTATTCCAAGAAGAAGACCCTTTTTATAATGCGAATTTAGCTAATCAACCGTTTGTTTTGTCGGGCTATGATAATGGTCAAGTACGAAATGATGTTACTCAAAATCGATTTGTAAAAACAAATAAAACTGATGTAAAGTTTGATTATTATTATATGGTTACACCAAAGAGTAATATTAATTTTACAATTGGTAATACTTACTCTTATCAAAACTTTGATTCTCATATTTTTCAGGTTTTAGACAATGGGAATATTAATGATTTAAATGATGTAGAAAACAATAATAATGTTGATTATGTGTTTAATGATTTGTTTTTAGGAGTTCATTATAAGTTTATTAAGGGTAAGTTTACTTTTAATCCTGGATTTAGTATTCACCAATTTAATACTAAAGACTTACAGTTAAATTCAACTAATAAGAATAGTTTTAATCGTTTCTTGCCAGATGTTTATGCCTTGTTTCAAATTAAGAAATCAGAGACTTTAACTTATAATTATAGTATGACGAATACCTTTACTGATGTCAATAGATTGGCTGAAGGTTTTGTGTTTTCAAACTACAATAGTTTGTTTAGTGGAAATCGAAATTTGGAAAATTCATTATCACATGTTCATAGTTTAAGATATTTTAAATATAACATGTTTAATTTCGAAAACATATTTGCAAATTTAACTTATACTAAGCAAGTTGATGGAATAAAGAATAGAGCCTTGTTCACTGGAGTCAATCAAATTTCTTCGGCGATAAATATGAACTCAAATTTTGCAGACGAAACTTTCAGCGGAAACTTTAATTACGGTCGTTCATTTGCTAGATATTATAAGGCATCTGGAGGAGTAAATGTAAATTGGAGTAGGTTTAATAATATTCGTGTTTATCCTGATTCTGATTCTGACCCTACAAATAACCCAACCGAAATACAAACAACAAAGTCGTTTACACAAAATTATAATGTTCGTTTTTCAACAAATTTTAAAACAGTGCCAAATATTGGTTTGTCTTATGGTTTGACAATTAATGACAACTTTAGTGATGTTTTTTATACAGACAGTCCTGCAGTAACTTTAGAATACTATTTTTTAGATGCTTTTTCATTCACATCTGAATATAATTTTTATCACAATAGAAATAAATCCAAAACTATTGAGACGGAATATGATTTCTTAAACGCTTCTTTGATTTATCAAAAGAAAGATAGTAAATGGGAGTATAAATTGTCGGCTACTAATTTATTAGATACAAGAGCTTTAAATGACAATAGTTTCAGTCAATTAGGCGGTTCTAGTACTTTCTCAAGTTATGTAGTTCAGCCTAGATATGTAATTTTAAGTTTAAAATATAATTTATAAATTTCACTATTACACATAAAAAAACCACGCTAAATGCGTGGTTTTTTTATGTGTAAATATTTTTAATTACAAATTAAATGCAGCTTGAACTTTCTCTACAAAGTCTAATTTTTCCCATGTAAATAATTCAACAGTAACTGATTTTGGTTCTCCATTAGGTAAGCTAAATGTTTTAGTTACTGTTTCTGGAGTTCTTCCCATATGCCCATAAGCAGCTGTTTCACTATAAATAGGGTTTCTTAATTTTAAACGTTGTTCAATAAAATATGGACGCATATCGAAAATTTCTTCAACAACTTTGCTTATTTCTCCGTCAGTCATATTTAATGTTGAAGTTCCATAAGTGTTTACGTTTATTGAAGTAGGTTGTGCAACGCCAATTGCATAAGAAACTTGAACTAATACTTCTTCGCATAAACCTGCGGCAACTAAGTTTTTAGCAATATGACGAGTCGCATAAGCGGCAGAACGGTCTACTTTACTTGGGTCTTTGCCAGAGAAAGCACCACCGCCATGAGCTCCTTTACCACCATAAGTGTCTACAATAATTTTTCTCCCTGTTAACCCTGTATCTCCATGAGGTCCTCCAATTACGAAAACGCCTGTAGGGTTAATGTGATAAGTGATTTCATCATTAAATAAATGTGCATATTGTGGATATTGTGCTTTTATTCTTGGAATTAATATAGAAACTAAATCAGTTTTAATTTTTGCCAACATCTCATTTTCAGCAGCCACTTTATCTTCTTTCGAATTGGATTTTGGCTTTACAAAGTCGTCATGTTGAGTAGAAATTACAATTGCATCTATACGAACAGGTTTGTTGTCGTCAGAGTATTCTAAAGTAACTTGAGATTTTGCATCTGGTCGTAAATAGGTAATGTCTTTATTTTCTCTTCTTAGTTTTGCTAATTCAATTAATAAAGCATGTGACAAATCTAAAGCTAATGGCATGAAGTTTTCGGTTTCATTGGTTGCGTAACCAAACATCATTCCTTGATCTCCTGCTCCTTGATCTTCTTTCTTAGCTCTGTCAACACCTTGGTTAATATCAGCAGATTGTTCATGAATTGCAGATAAAATACCACATGAGTTAGCTTCAAACATGTATTCGCTTTTAGTATAACCAATTTTCTTGATTACATCTCTAGCAATTTGTTGTACATCTAAATAAGTGTCTGATTTCACTTCTCCGGCTAAAATTACTTGACCGGTTGTTACAAGTGTTTCACAAGCAACTTTAGACTCTGGATCAAATGCTAGAAAGTTATCAATTAATGCGTCACTAATTTGGTCTGCAACTTTGTCTGGATGTCCTTCACTTACAGATTCTGACGTAAATAAATAAGCCATAATATAATTTATTATTTAAATTAATGTTTCTAAGGGAAAAAAATATAATTGCACGCGAACACTAAAGGAGGGATTCTGCTTTAGCATTTTTTAACGAGGTTGCAATCAGTTCAAATTTTTCCTCTTTGTTTCGTTTGCAAATTTATAAAATCAAATTGAATTTCAGGTTGATATTCTTTTTTTTTTAAACATCCTGAATTATTGATGAATGTTGTTTTTATAGATTGTGTTTTTGTTATAATTAACTATTTTAGAATTAAAATCTAAATATATTTAAAATTAAAACAAAATATAGAAAATTTATCTATTAATTTTTTTATTTTAGAAATTAAATCTAGTTTTGCCTCGTCAAATTAAAACAAAGTAAAAATGATTTTTAAAATGTGCAATATGTGTATGATGATGTGGATTATTCCGCAGAGGATAACTATTGTGTAATTTTAAAATTAATTAATCAATTCTAACCTCTGTTCATTACAGGGGTTTTTTTATGTCCAATTTTAAAAATAGAAGAGTGAGAGTTTATCTATCAAGAAGTTTATGTCGAATGTGTCTAAAAAAAACATTACAGATTAAATAGTTAATAATAATAAATAATAAATTAAAATGAGTACACAAAAATTTTCAACAAAAGCATTACACGCAGGTCATGATACCACAAAAACAGAAGGAACAAGAGCTGTCCCTATTTATCAAACGAGTTCTTATGTGTTTAATGATTCTGATCATGCGGCAAATTTATTTGGTTTAACGGAAGCAGGATATATTTATACACGACTCAATAATCCAACAAATGATGTTTTAGAACAGCGTTTAGCGCAATTAGAGCATGGAATTGGAGCTGTTGTCACCGCTTCAGGAACGTCTGCAATTGCAACTGCCTTATTAGTGTTGCTTAAAGCAGGCGATCATATTGTTGCATCAAGTAGTCTATATGGCGGAACCTATAATTTATTGAGTGTTACATTACCAAGGCTAGGTATTATAACCACATTTGTAGATCCTTCAAATCCTGAAAATTTCAATAAAGCAGTGCAAGAAAACACGAGAGTAATTTTCGCAGAAAGCCTAGGGAATCCAAAGTTAGACGTGTTAGATTTAAAAGCAATTTCTAAAGTTGCTAAAGCAAATAAAATTCCATTTGTAGTAGATAATACTGTTGCAACTCCATATTTGCTTAACCCAATTTTACATGGGGCTGATATTGTAATTCATTCGCTTACAAAATACATAACAGGTAATGGAACTTCTCTTGGAGGTGTTATTGTTGATGCTGGAAAATTCGATTGGACTAATGGAAAGTTTCCTGAATTTACAGAGCCGTCTGCTTGTTATCATGGATTGAAATATCATGATGTTTTAGGAGCGGCTTCATTCATTGCAAAAGTTAGAATAGAAGGATTGAGGGATTTTGGTGCAGCTTTGAGTCCGTTTAATGCTTTTCAAATTCTTCAAGGTTTAGAAACGTTATCTATTCGAATAAAAAAACACAGTGAAAATGCATTGGCTTTAGCAAAATGGTTACAAAACCAAGAGCAAGTGGCTTGGGTTAATTATCCGGGTCTTGAAAGTTCACCGTATTATGATTTAGCTAAACAATATTTACCTGAAGGACATAGTGGCGTAGTGACTTTCGGATTAAAAGGTGGTTTTGAGGCGGCTAAAAAAGTAGCTGACAATACTAAGTTATTTTCTCTCTTGGCTAATATTGGCGATACAAAATCATTAATTATTCATCCAGCAAGTACAACACACCAACAATTATCTGATAAAGAGCAATTAACAACAGGTGTTTCTAAAGATTTAATAAGATTGTCAGTTGGTTTGGAGGATATTGAAGATTTAAAAGAAGATTTAAAAGTTGTTTTTGAAAAATTAATATCTGAAAAATTAGTATTAGTTTAATCTTTTAGAATTTTATTAAAAAAATTACATGTCTGATTTGAAAAAAATAGTATTTCATAACGTTGTCTTAAAAAATGGGAAGCTACAAGAAAAAATTATGGTTAGTTATCAACTGTTTGGAAGGTCAGTTGGAAGCGCTCCTTTAGTAATTGTAAACCATGCATTAACTGGGAATTCACAAGTTATTGGAGAGAATGGTTGGTGGAATGAATTAGTTGGAGAACATAAAATTATAGATACAAATAAGTATACCATTTTAGCATTCAATATTCCAGGGAATGGTTTTCTAGATGAAGGAAATTTAATTGAAAACTATCAAGATTTCACCACTTACGATATTGCTAATTTATTTTGGAAAGGAATTGATTCATTTCGAGTGAATCAGGTGTTTGCCGTAATTGGTGGAAGTTTGGGAGGAGCTATTGCATGGGAAATGGCTGTAATTCGCCCTAAAGCGATTACGCATTTAATCCCAATTGCAACAAGTTGGAAAGCTTCCGATTGGATAATAGGGAATGTGTTAATTCAAGATTTGATTCTGAATAATTCTAAAAACCCAATTCACGATGCACGAATTCATGCCATGATGTTGTACAGAACACCTGAATCATTAAAAGATAAATTTGAAAATAGTCTTCAAAACGTGAAAGACGAAACATTTTTTAAAGTAGAAAGTTGGCTGTTGCATCATGGTGAAAAATTGCAAAGCAGATTTCAACTTTCTTCATACAAATTAATGAATCATTTGTTGAAAACGGTTGATGTTTTAAAATTTAACACTGCTGAAGAGTTGGCAAATATAATTCAATCTAATATTTACCTGGTTTCTACAAATACGGATTATTTCTTTACTGCAAATGATATTAGAATATGTTTTACAAATTTGAAAAAGTATAAGCAAAATGTGTTTTATGATGAAATTAAATCTATTCACGGACATGATGCTTTTTTAATAGAATACAAACAGTTAAATGAAATTTTAAAACCAATATTTAAATAGCGTAAAAATGAAAATACTAAAATTTGGAGGTAAATCTTTGGCAAATGGAGAAGGTTTAGAAAGAGTTGTACAGACAATCGCACAAAAATATTTCAATAATGAGCCAATTACTGTTGTGGTTTCTGCTCGTGGTAATGCAACTGATGAATTGGTTATTTTGCTTAAAAAAGCACAAGCAAATATTGCTTATAAAAATGATTTTGAAGAGTTTAAAAATTATCAGTTATACGGGTTGAAAGAAAATATTTTTAAAAATGATTTTTTAAAATTAGAAAAAATATTCGAAGGAGTTTTGTTGCTTGGAGATTATAGTGAGAAAATAAAAGATCAGGTAATTGCTTTTGGTGAAATTATTTCTGCAAAATACATTACTCAATTACTTATTGAAAATAATATTAAGGCTAGTTTTACCGATGCTAGAGAGTTGATTAAAACAGACGTTAATTTTGGGAATGCGCAACCTATAGAAGCGGTTTCAAGACGAAATGTTATTAATTATTTTAATGATAATCAGGATGTTGTAAATGTTGTAACAGGTTTTATTGGTTCTACTTTACATAATGAAACGACTACTTTAGGTAGAAATGGAAGTAATTATACAGCTTCATTATTAGCTAATTATTTAAATGCATCTGAATTTCAAAATTTTACTCATGTTGACGGAATTTTTACAGCAAACCCTGATTTAGTTATCGATGCTAAGAAAATAGAGCGTTTGTCCTTTAACGAAGCAAATGAGTTAGCGAATTTTGGTGCGCAAATTTTACATGCAAAAACTATAATTCCATTAGTGGAAAAAAATATTCCTTTGCGAATTCTAAATACATTTAATACAGATAACACAGGAACTTTAATCACTTCAGAGCAAACTAACGAAGGAATTAAGTCACTTTCGGTTTTAACAAATGTGTCACTAATCAATTTAGAAGGAAGAGGTTTACTTGGAAAAACAGGTGTGGATGCTCGAATTTTTAGGGTAATGGCAGAAAATGATGTTAGTGTAAGTATCATTTCGCAAGGTTCTTCAGAAAGAGGAATAGGTTTGGTTGTAAATTCAGATAAAGCATCAAAAGCATTATTAGGTTTAGAAAAAGAATTTGAAAATGATTTTTACACCAAAGATGTAAACAAAATTTCTGTAAATGATAATATTGCGGTAATTTCAATCATAGGTCAAGATTTGAGTAATTTCTATAAGCCATACACGGCTTTGATTCGAAATAAAATCACACCAATTCTTTTAAACAATACAATTACAGGTAGAAACATTAGCTTGGTTATAGATGAACGTGAATTTAAACGTGCTTTAAATGTTATCCATGGAGAAATTTTTGGAGTATCAAAAAAAATCAACATTGCAGTTTTTGGACATGGTTTAGTTGGTGGAACACTCATAGATCAAATTGTTGCTTCGGCAGAAAAAATTGAAAAAAAGAAAGGAGTTAAATTAAATGTGTTTGCAGTTTCCAATTCTAAAAAAGTAGTGTTGAATAAATTTGGAATTGGAGAAAATTGGAAATCTGCATTACAGGAAAAAGGAGTTTTGTACACTATTGGAGATGTAATTTCATATGCTAAAGAACATCATTTAGAAAATTTAATTGCTATTGATAATACTGCTAGCGCAACTTTTGTTGAAAATTATATTGCTTTGGCAGAAAATAGTTTCGATTTAATTTCTTCTAATAAAGTTGCTAATACAATAAGTTTCGATTTTTACAGCAAACTACGAAAAGTTTTAAAAGATAATCAAAAAGAATACTTGTATGAAACTAATGTTGGTGCTGGTTTGCCTTTAATTGATACGATTAAATTGTTGCATTTGTCTGGCGAGAATATTACTAAAATAAAAGGTGTTTTTTCAGGTTCATTAAGTTATTTGTTTAATAATTATTCTAAAAAAGAAATTCCATTTAGTCAAGTTTTACAAGAAGCAATAGATAAAGGATTCACTGAGCCAGACCCAAGAGAAGATTTATGCGGAAACGATGTGGGTCGAAAATTATTAATACTAGCACGCGAATTAGATTTACAAAATGAATTTAAAGAAGTCATAATACAAAATTTAATTCCGGAAAATCTTCAAGAAGGAAATGTAGGAGAGTTTTTAACCAGATTAAAAGAATTTGATTCGCCTTATGAAGAGATTAAGAATAGTCAACAAGAAAGCCATGTGTTGCGTTACATAGGTGAGTTGTCGGGAGATTTACAACAAGATAAAGGTAAATTAGAAGTAAAATTAGTTTCGGTTCCTGCTAATTCGGCATTAGGCTCGCTTCAAGGTTCCGATTCTATTTTTGAAATTTATACCGAATCGTATGGTGAGCAGCCTATTGTAATTCAAGGTGCAGGTGCAGGAGCAAATGTTACTGCTAGAGGGGTTTTTGGAGATATTTTACGTTTATCGGATAAAAAATTATAAAATGTGTAAGCAAGAATTAGGTTTTGAAACCAAAGCAATACGTTCGCAATTAGAACGAACACAATTTTCAGAGCATTCTGTGCCATTATATTTAACATCGAGTTTTGTTTTTGATGATGCGGAAGATATGCGCGCTTCTTTTGCGGAAGAGAAGGAGAGAAATTTGTATAGTAGATTTTCCAATCCAAACACATCTGAATTTGTGGAGAAAATCTGCCAAATGGAAGGTGCGGAATATGGTTTTGCATTTGCAACAGGTATGGCTGCTGTATATTCTACTTTTGCAGCATTGTTAAATTCAGGCGATCACATTGTTTCTGTAGGAAGTGTTTTTGGTTCAACGCATACTTTGTTTACCAAGTATTTCCCTAAATGGAATATTACAACAAGTTATTTTGATATTAATAAGCCAGAAACAATTGAGGATTTTATTAAGCCCAATACAAAAATCATATTTGCTGAATCGCCAACAAATCCTGCGGTGGATATTTTAGATTTAGAGCTTTTAGGGAAAATTGCTAAAAAGCACAACTTGATTTTGATTATAGATAATTGTTTTGCAACGCCTTATATTCAAAATCCAATCCAATTTGGTGCCGATTTAGTGATTCATTCTGCAACCAAATTAATAGATGGTCAAGGTAGAGTTTTAGGTGGAGTAACAGTTGGACGTTCTGATTTGGTTCGTGAAATTTATTTGTTTTCTAGAAATACAGGTCCAGCTTTGTCGCCTTTCAATGCTTGGATATTATCAAAAAGTTTAGAAACGTTGCCAGTTCGAATTGAAAAACATTGTGAGAATGCTTTAAAAGTGGCTGAATTTTTAGAAGCGCATCCAAAAGTTCGAATGGTAAAATATCCGTTTCTAAAATCACATCCGCAATATGAGGTGGCTAAAAAACAAATGAAATTGGGGGGGAATATTGTGGCTTTTGAAATTAAAGGGGGGATAGTTGCTGGGCGTAATTTTTTAGATAAAATAAAATTATGCTCTCTTTCTGCAAATTTAGGAGATACACGCTCTATTGTTACACATCCGGCATCCACAACACATAGTAAGTTGTCGATAGAAGAACGATTAGCGGTTAGTATTACAGATGGATTAGTAAGAGTGTCTGTAGGATTAGAAACAGTAGCGGATATAATTGCAGATTTAAAACAAGCATTAGATTAAAATTAATTTAAAAAAAATCTTAAATACATATATAATGTAGATTTTAAATCTAAATAAGAATAAAAACAATTATTATTTAGAAAATATTTCTAAATGTAATTTTAATTAGTAATTTTGCCCTGTTCATAAACATAATGATTGTTATCACGAAAGCTGGAGAGATTAGACTCAATGAAAGCTTGGCAACCTCTTATTCCTTATAATGAGAAAGGTGCTACATTCTATTCCGAATTGTCGGAAAAAGATAACTCAACGAAATTCTTTCCAGTTTCTTGATGACAATTTATAAGTAATACAATATGTCAAAAATTCAAGAAGCTATAAAAGAAAGAATCCTTGTCCTAGATGGAGCAATGGGAACGATGTTACAACGCAATAATTTTTCAGAAGAAGATTTTCGCAGTTCACGTTTCAAAGACTTTCCATATCCTTTAAAGGGAAATAACGATTTACTTTCCATAACGCAACCCGAAGCTGTAAAGCATGTCCACCGCTTGTATTTTGAAGCAGGTGCTGATATTGTGGAAACCAATACGTTTTCTGGAACAACTATCGGAATGGCTGATTATCATTTAGAAGATTTGGTTTACGAATTAAACTATCAATCTGCAAAAATAGCTCGTGAAGTTGCTGATGAATTTACAGATAAACCTCGTTTTGTTGCGGGTTCAATTGGGCCAACAAATAGAACTGCATCCATGTCGCCAGATGTTAATGATCCAGGTTTTCGTGCGGTTACTTTTGATGATTTACGAATCGCTTATAAACATCAAGTTGAGGCTTTAATTGATGGTGGTTGCGATGTTTTATTAGTAGAAACAATTTTCGACACCTTAAATGCAAAAGCAGCTTTGTTTGCTATAGAGGAAGTCAAAGAAGAAAGAAATATCGATATTCCAGTAATGGTTTCAGGGACAATTACAGATGCTTCTGGAAGAACTTTATCGGGTCAAACAGTTGAAGCTTTTTTGATTTCCATTTCGCACATCCCATTGTTAAGTATCGGATTTAATTGTGCTTTAGGTGCAGATCAATTAAAGCCTTATTTGAAAAGGTTGTCCCAAAATACCAATCTAAATGTTTCAGCACATCCAAATGCTGGTTTGCCAAATGCTTTTGGGGAATACGATCAAACACCCATAGAAATGCAGACTTTAATTCGAGAATATTTACAAGATAATTTGGTAAATATTATTGGAGGCTGTTGCGGTACAACTCCAGAACATATCAAACGAATTGCCGAAGTCGCAGATAAATTTAAACCTAGAGGAATAACCATTGAAGTCTGATAACAATGAAAAATAAAATAGTAGAAACAAAAAAAGGATTACAAAATAAATGGCAAAATTTTAGAACAGATTTCAAATTGTTTTGTAAAGAGGTTAACAAGCATTACAAGAGAATAAACGATGAGTTATAAAACCAATAAATACCTTCAATTATCAGGATTAGAACCTTTGATTGTAACTCCAGAAACCAATTTTTTAAATGTTGGTGAGCGTACTAATGTAACAGGTTCACGTAAATTTCTTCGATTAATTAAAGAAGAAAAGTATGATGAAGCACTAGATGTTGCTAGAACCCAAGTAGAAGGTGGAGCGCAAATCATCGATATAAATATGGATGAAGGAATGTTAGACGGAGTTTATGCGATGACAAAGTTCCTAAATCTAATTGCAGCTGAACCGGATATTGCTCGTGTTCCTATTATGATAGATAGCTCAAAATGGGAAATTATTGAAGCTGGATTGAAAGTAGTGCAAGGAAAAAGTGTGGTGAATTCAATTTCTTTAAAAGAAGGAGAAGCTGCTTTTATTCATCATGCTAAATTAATCAAACGATACGGAGCTGCTGTAATTGTAATGGCTTTTGACGAAAATGGCCAGGCCGATACTTACGAAAGACGTATTGAAATTTGCAAAAGAAGTTACGATATTTTGGTAAACGAAGTTGACTTTCCGGCGGAAGATATCATTTTTGATCCCAATATATTCCCAGTGGCAACCGGAATGGAGGAACATAAACTCAATGCCTTAGATTTCTTTAGAGCAACCAAATGGATTCGCGAAAATCTTCCGTATGTAAATATTTCGGGAGGAGTTAGTAATGTGTCTTTTTCTTTCCGTGGAAACGATAAAGTGCGTGAGGCGATACATTCTGCATTTTTATACCATGCCATCCAAAATGGAATGACGATGGGGATTGTGAATCCAGAAATGTTAGAGGTTTACGATGAAATTGATTCTATTTTATTAGAACATGTTGAAGATGTTTTATTAAATAGAAGAGAAGATGCCACAGAACGTTTGCTGGATTTAGCCGAAAGCTTCAAAGGTGATGTGAAATCAAATGAAAAAGTTATTGCTGACTCGAGCGAAGCGAACAGTCGTAAGCAATGGCGGAACAGCTCTGTTCAAGAAAGATTAACCCATTCCTTGGTAAAAGGTATTGATGAATTTATTGAAATTGATATCGAAGAAGCACGTCAGTTGGCCAAAAAACCAATTGAAGTTATTGAAATCAATTTGATGGCTGGAATGAATGTGGTGGGAGATTTGTTTGGTTCTGGGAAAATGTTCTTACCACAAGTAGTAAAATCAGCGCGTGTAATGAAAAAAGCGGTAGCTTATTTACTTCCTTATATTGAAGCATCAAAAGATGGTTCCACTTCTTCAAGTGCTGGAAAAGTATTGTTGGCAACTGTAAAAGGTGATGTTCACGATATTGGAAAAAACATAGTTTCAGTAGTTTTAGCTTGTAATAATTTTGAAATTATCGATTTAGGCGTAATGGTTCCGCCTGAAAAAATCATTGAAACTGCAGTTAAAGAAAAGGTAGATATTATTGGTTTGAGTGGTTTGATTACGCCTTCGTTGGATGAAATGGTGTATTTGGCTAAAGAGATGGATAAATTAAATATTAAAATTCCAATTATGATTGGTGGAGCAACAACTTCTCGAGCTCATACTGCTGTAAAAATTGCTCCTGAATATAAGCAAACAGTAGTTCATGTTAATGATGCTTCACGTGCAGTTACTGTTGCAAGCAATTTATTACAACCCAATACTAAAGTTACCTATGCAAAATCACTTCGTGAAGAATATGGCACACTTCGTGAAGGTTATTTAAATAGAAGTCGGGAAAAAAATTTCTTGTCGATTGATGAAGTGCGTAAAAATAAATTCAAAATCGATTGGAATAATTACAAACCTGTGAAACCAAATTTTATTGGAACCAAAACCATTGAAGTCGAACTTTCGGAATTAGTAGATTTCATTGATTGGACACCGTTTTTCCTATCTTGGGAATTATATGGAAAGTTTCCGGCGATTTTAACCGATGAAATTGTAGGCGAACAAGCAACAAATTTGTTTGAGGATGCACAAAAAATGCTATCTCAAATTGTTTCCGAAAAGTGGTTTTCCGCCAAAGGAATTTTGGGAATTTTTCCAGCTAATACTATCAATGATGATGATGTTGAAGTTGTCGCTTCAAACGAAGTTGAAAAATTTTTAACGCTTCGTCAGCAATCACAAAAAACAGTTGGTGCTCCAAATATTGCTTTAGCGGATTTTATTGCTCCGAAAGATTTAGGAATTCAAGATTATATTGGATGTTTCTGTGTGTCAACTGGTTTTGGTGTAGATGAAAAAGCATCCGAATTTGAAAAAAAATTAGACGATTACAATTCTATTTTAGTTAAAGCTTTAGGCGACAGATTAGCCGAAGCCTTTGCAGAATTTTTGCACTTAAAAGTTCGTAAGGAAATTTGGGGTTATGCTTCTGATGAGGTTTTTTCAAATGAGGATTTAATCAAAGAACAATACAAAGGAATTCGTCCCGCTCCAGGTTATCCTGCTTGTCCCGACCATTTAGAAAAACAAACCATTTGGAAATTATTAAATGTAGAACAAGGAATAGGGGTAAAGCTAACCGAAAGTATGGCAATGTGGCCAGCAGCTTCGGTTTCGGGATATTATTTTGCAAATCCAGAAAGTAAATATTTTGGTTTAGGAAAAATTAAAAAGGACCAATTAGAAGATTACGCAAAAAGAAGAAATATTAGCATTGAATTAGCCAAAAAATGGCTTTCACCCAATTTAGCAGATTAATTTAAGGTATTGGGTAAAAGGTATTAGGCAAAAGGTTGCCTATTGTCCAACACCCAACACCTAAAACCTAAAAACATGAAAGTAACAGAACATATACAAAATGCCAACGGAAAAACATTATTCTCCTTTGAGATTTTACCGCCTTTAAAAGGACAAAATATTCAGTCTATTTTTGATAGTATCGATCCATTAATAGAATTTAATCCACCATTCATAGACGTTACATACCATAGAGAAGAATATGAATATAAGGAAAGAGAAAACGGGTTGCTACAAAAGAAAATTGTAAAAAAGCGTCCTGGAACGGTTGGAATTTGTGCTGGTATTCAAAACAGATATAATGTTGATGCTATTCCTCATATATTATGTGGCGGTTTTACCAAAGAAGATACTGAGAATTTATTAATTGATTTAGATTTTTTAGGAATTGATAATGTAGTTGCACTTCGTGGTGATGCTGTTAAAAGTGAAACGTATTTTAAACCTGAAAAAGAGGGTCATGCCTATGCTTCGGAATTGGTAACACAAATAAGTAATTTGAATAAAGGAATTTATTTAGATGAAGATTTGCAAAATTCCACCAAAACCGATTTTTGCATTGGTGTGGCAGGTTATCCAGAAAAACACATGGAAGCACCCAGTTTAGATAGTGATATACATTTTGTGAAGCAAAAAATAAAAAACGGAGCAGATTATATCATTACACAAATGTTTTTCGATAATCAGAAATTTTTTGATTTTGTAGCAAAATGCAGAACAGAAGGAATTACGGTTCCTATTATCCCTGGCTTGAAGCCTTTAGCTACGGTGAAACAATTAAATTTAATCCCTCATCGATTTAAGGTCGATTTGCCTGACGAATTAATTAAAGAAGTGGTTAGGGCTAAAAACAACGAATCTGTTTCTCAAATAGGAGTAGAATGGTGTATCCAACAAAGTAAAGAGTTAGTTGCGGCTGGAATTCCTGTTTTACATTACTATTCAATGGGAAAAGCAACAAACATTAGAACAATTGCAGAAGAAATTTTTTAAGTTGTATAATTGCGTCAGAAATATATTTCAAAAGTAATAGTTTTAGTGGTTTTTATGTGAAATGATATTTTTTATTAAAAAAAATGATTTTTGCTAATAAGTCAGTATTTTGGAAAAACGAACAGTTGTGTTGAGTATAATTTTATTAATAGGGTGTTTTTGTTTAATATAATTCAACAAAAATGTTAAAATGATATTTCAAAAGTTTTAAAAATTGATTTTCGTTGATTATTTTATTTTTTATTTATTAAAAAAAGTGGTAAGTTTATAATGTTAAACCATTAAAGAAAATGCCATGAAAAAAATTATCCTAACTCTAGTATTTTTATTCGTTGCGCAATTTAATTATGCAAGTGAAAATGATTCGTTACTTCTTGAACAAGCAAGAACAGCTAGTATTGAGAAGAATTATGATTTAGCCATTAAGGGATATGAAAAATATATAAAATCACCTAATGCAAAAGACTTAAAAAATGTATATCTTGAAATTGCTAACTGCTATTACAATAATAATGATAAAGACAGAGCAGTTAAATATGTAAAGGAGGCAATAACGAAGCACGGTTTAACAGAAGATGCATTTATTTATAGCCAAGTTATTGATCCGGCACTTTCAAAATATGCTTTATCGGTTATTTATTATGATTTAGATAAGATGCAAAAACAATATATTGCAACTTTAGACTAAAAAAAGTAAAAACTGATGAGATAAATCCATTATATAATTTGTATAATGGATTTATTTTTTTGCAGTCATTTCTCTAAATACAGTTTCAACGTTTTTATCTTTAGAACTTAATTGTAATGTTTTTAATCCGTTTTCTTGAGCAAAATCAAAAACTACTGAACGCATATCTTCGTTACTTGTAAAAGTAAGTTCCCATATCATGTCGTGAGTGTTTTTGTAAGAAGTTAGGTTTGGTAACTTTGAAATAAACTGTTCTTCAATTTTTAAATCAAATTCTACTATAATTGTTTGTTCTGTACTTTCAGATATCTGATTTAGTTTTTTATCGGTTACGATTTTTCCATTATTAATAATGATGATTCTATCACAAATAGCTTCAACTTCTTGCATGATGTGTGTAGAAAGAAAAACAGTTTTGTTTTTACCAATATTTTTAATCAATTCTCTTATTTCAACTAATTGATTTGGATCTAAACCAGTTGTAGGTTCATCTAAAATTAGAACTTCAGGGTCATGTAAAAGTGCACAAGCAAGTCCAACTCTTTGACGATATCCTTTAGATAATTCTCCAATTTTTTTATTGCTTTCTGGAGTTAAGCCAGTTAAAGTAATTACTTCTTCAATTCTCGATTTAGGTGTTTTATAAACATCAGCGTTAAAAGCTAAGTATTCTCTTATGTATAAATCTAAATATAAAGGATTGTGTTCAGGTAAATAACCAACGGCTTTTTGAACGGCTTTTGGATTTTCAACAACATCATTGTTATTTACTAATGCATTTCCTTTATCGGCAGAAATATATGTCGTTAAAATCTTCATTAAAGTAGACTTTCCTGCACCATTTGGACCTAAAAAGCCAACAATTTCTCCTTTAGAAATAGAAAAACTTACATTGTCTAATGCTTTTTGTTCTCCGTAATTCTTAGAAACATTTATAACTTCTATCGACATATTTGTAAAATTAAGTAACAAAAGTAATTAAAAAAGAAAAAACTTAGTACATTTGCCTAATCAATAAACAAAAAAAGATTTTGAATACTTCTAAATTTTATAACAATTCATTTTATTTCTTCTGGAAAGGAGAGAGGGATTGTTATGGTGTTAATTGATTGAAAAATCGTATTTAATATAAAACTATACAATCCCGATGCAAATCGGGATTTTTTTTTGCTCAAAAATCAAAGAATATGAATTTAAAAATTGCAATACAAGGAATTCAAGGTTCGTTCCATCATCAGGTTGCACATCAATATTTTGATGAAAGTATACAACTGCATGAATGTTCTTCTTTTAAAGAAGTTGTAATGAGTTTGAAAAGGAATCAATCAGAAAAAGCCGTTATGGCAATTGAAAATTCTATTGCGGGAGCAATCTTACCTAATTATGCACTAATTGACAAAAATGATTTGCACATAATTGGTGAGTTTTACCTGGATATAGATATGAACTTAATGGTTTACCCTAATCAAAAAATAGAAGATATTACCGAAGTTCATTCGCATCCAATTGCTTTACTGCAATGTGCAGATTTTTTTAATCAGTATCCACATATAAAATTGGTTGAAAGTTCAGATACTGCTATTACAGCAAAACGAATTCAGGAAGGATTAATTAAAAATATTGGTGCATTAGCTAGCCCTGTTGCTGCAAGAACTTATGATTTAGAAATTATTGCAAAAAGCGTACATACTGTTAAAAGTAATAAAACCCGATTTGTAATTCTAAAAAAATCAAATAAAGAAATCCCAAAAGAATTAATCAATAAAGCATCAATAAAATTTGAGTTAGAAGATAATCCAGGCGCATTGGCTACGGTTTTAAACGTGTTGAATAACAGTAAGTTGAATTTGACTAAGATTCAATCTTTGCCTATTATAGAGACGCCTTTTGCCTATGCTTTTTTTGTAGATGTAATTTTTGAAAAACATAAGCATTTTGAAAAAGCTACTAAAATATTACAGCTTATGACCACCCATTTTAAAGTTTTGGGTCAATACCAAAGAGCTAATTAATAAATAAGTTATAATTTTACAATATCAATAGTATTATGGAGAATAATAAACAAATGAGAACATGGTTAGATGATTTTAAATTAGATCATCCATTAGTTATTGCCGGACCATGCAGTGCAGAAACGGAAGAACAAGTTTTAAACATTGCAAATGAATTAAAAAATTCAGATGTTTCGATTTTTAGAGCTGGTATTTGGAAGCCAAGAACAAGACCCGGAGGTTTTGAAGGAGTTGGTGCAATTGGTCTCAGATGGTTGCAAAAGGCTAAAGAAGAAACAGGCTTGTTGATGGCAACTGAGGTTGCTACTGCAGCTCACGTTCAATTAGCATTAGAACATGATATTGATGTGCTTTGGATTGGCGCTCGTACTGCAGCTAATCCGTTTGCGGTTCAAGAAATTGCTGATGCTTTAAAGGATACAGATAAAATCGTTTTGTTGAAAAACCCTGTAAATCCTGATTTGTCTTTATGGATCGGCGGTTTAGAGCGTTTGCATAATGCAAATATTAAAAAATTAGGAGTTATTCATAGAGGTTTTTCTACGTATGAAAAAACAAAATATCGTAATAATCCAGAATGGCAGGTAGCAATTGATTTTCAAAATCGCTTTCCAGATGTACCCTTAATTTGCGATCCTTCTCACATTACAGGTAAACGTGATATGATTCACGAAGTTTGTCAACAAGCTTTAGATTTAAATTACGATGGTTTGATCGTTGAGACGCATACAGATCCAGATAACGCATGGAGTGATGCAGCTCAACAAGTTACTCCAACAAGTTTAAAGCAAATGTTCATTGATTTAAAAGTGCGTAAAGAAACAGACGAAGCCGATGATTATAACATTAAACTTGCCAAGTTTAGAGCCCAAATTGATGTGTATGATGAAAAAATTCTTGAGATTTCAGGAAATAGAATGAAAATTGCAGACGAAATAGGTTTGCTTAAGAAAGAAAAAAATGTTGCCATTTTACAAAATAAAAGATGGAATGAAATCTTAGGTAAAATGATTTTAGAGGGCGAAAGTAAAGGTTTAAGTGAAGAATTTGTATTAAAATTGTTCAAAGCAATTCATCAAGAAAGTATCAATCATCAAGAAAAAATTGTGAATAAATAATATATCTTTGTTGAATGAAAGGAATTGTATATAAATCTACTGGAAGTTGGTATACTGTAAAAGCAGAAAGTGGTACTTTTTACGAATGTAGAATTAAAGGAAAATTTAGATTACAAGGTATTAAAAGTACTAATCCAATTGCTGTTGGAGATGTTGTCGAATTTGAATTAGACACGACTTCTGATGTTGAAAACGGATTGATTCATGCTATAAACGACCGAAAAAATTATATTGTAAGAAAATCGGTAAACCTTTCAAAACAAACACACATTATTGCCTCTAATATAGATTTGGTTTTTTTATTAGTAACTATTAATAATCCGCCTACAACAACAAGTTTTATTGACCGTTTTTTGGTTACTGCCGAAGCTTATGGAATTGAAGCTGTTTTGATTTTTAATAAAATTGACACTTTTACTGAAGATACTTCAGACGAACAATTGTATTTGCAATATATTTATTCTCAAATAGGTTATAAATGTTTACGTGTTTCTGCATTAGAAAACAAAGGAATCGACGAACTTAAAGCTTTAATGACTAATAAAACATCAATGTTTTCTGGTCATTCAGGAGTAGGTAAGTCTACTTTAGTCAATGCTTTAGAACCAGGTTTAAATTTAAAAACCAAACAAATTTCTCAATCCCATTCTCAAGGACAGCATACTACCACTTTTGCAGAAATGTTTGATTTGTCTTTTGGTAACGCTAAAATTATCGATACTCCAGGTATTAGAGGTTTTGGAGTTGTTGATATGGAGAAACAAGAAATAGGTGACTACTTTCCTGAATTTTTTGCCTTAAAAGAGCAGTGTAAATTTAACAATTGTTTGCATAAAGACGAGCCAAAATGTGCCGTTAAAGATGCATTAGAGAAAGACGATATTGCTTGGTCTCGTTACAAAAGCTATACGCAAATTTTAGAAGGAGATGAAGAACATTATCGTGCAGATATTTATGATGCCGATAGAGTTGAAAGCGACAAAACAAGAAAGTCTTAATAATGAGGGTAGTTGTTCAAAGAGTTTTACAATCCTCTGTAGCTATTAATAATGAAATTGTAGCCCAAATTCAAAAAGGATTATTGGTTTTGGTTGGCATTGAAGAAGCTGATTCTAAAGACGATATTGATTGGCTAACTACGAAGATTGTTAACCTGAGAATTTTTGAAGACGAAAACAGTGTGATGAATCTTTCGTTAAAAGATATTAATGGTGAAGTAATAGTTGTTTCTCAATTTACATTACACGCTGCTACAAAAAAAGGAAATCGTCCATCTTACATAAAAGCAGCAAAACCTGATGTTGCAATTCCGTTATATGAAACTTTTGTAATACAAATGGAATTAGAATTAGGTAAAAAAGTACAAACAGGGCAATTTGGAGCAGACATGAAAGTGTCACTCGTAAACGATGGTCCAGTTACAATAATAATTGATTCAAAAAATAAAGAATGATAGAAATAATTAAAAAATATTCCATTTTGAGTTTATTAATATTTATAAATTCAACAATTCTAGCTCAAAGCAAAAACTCTTTTAATATTTCAAAAGATTTGTTACAAAATGCCAATACTGTTGTTAATCTTCAAAGAATAGAAATTAACATAATCTCTCAAAATGAATATAAAGTAAAAACAAAAAAAAATATTACTGTTTTAAATGAATATGGATTAAAAAGTATTGATGCTTTTGAGTATTATAGTGATTCAGATAAAATTATTTACATAAATGCAGTCATTTATAATGTAAATGGAACTGAGATAAAAAAAATAAAGGGAAAAGATTTTAAAGACCAAAGTGTTACAGACGGTTTTTCAATAATAACTGATAATAGGATTAAGTATTTAGACTTCACACCTATTGAATATCCGTTTACAATTGAATACGATAGCGAAGTAAGGAGTTCAAATACTGCATTTGTTCCAAGTTGGATTCCTTTGAATGATTATTTTGAGAGTGTTAAATATTCTGAAATTAAAATAAATTTTCCATCAAGCTTAGGTTTTAAATACAAAGGGATTAATCTTGATAAATATAATGTTGTTAAAGAGGAGACAATTAATAATTTGAGTTTTAGAGTTGAAAATATTGCAGCAGAGAGACCTGAGGACTTTTCTCCTCCAGTATCTGAAACAAGACCTATAATTAAATTTAGTTTAGAAAACTTTAATTTGGAAGGAGTTGCTGGAAATGCTAAATCTTGGTTGGAATTTGGAAAAGTATGGTATGAAAATCTAGTACATGATTCTTCAGGAGTAAGTGAACAGACTCTAAATAAAATTAAAGAATTAACCAAAAACGAGACAAATCCTCTAGATAAAGCTAAAATTATTTATCAATACATACAAAGCAAAACGAGGTATGTAAGTGTTCAATTAGGTATTGGTGGTTGGAAACCTATGAAAACTATTGATACTGATAGATTGGGTTATGGTGATTGTAAGGCTTTGTCAAACTACACTAGGGTTTTGTTGCAAAATGTTGGCGTTTCTTCTTTTTATACTGTTATTTTTGGAGGTAAAAATAAAATAGATTTTGATGAAGATTTTGTTTCTAAACAAGGTAACCATGTTATTCTAACAATTCCTTATGAAAATAAAAATTATTTTTTAGAGTGCACCAGTCAAACAAGTCCATTTGCTTTTGGAGGTGATTTTATTGATGATAGGTTAGCATTAGTTATTAAGCCTTCAGGTGGAGAGATAATTAGAACTAAAAGGTTTAGTTCGGAAGAAAGTTATCAATTAGCAGAAGGAAAGGTTAGTGTTAATGAAAATGGAGATTTAGATTCGAATTTTATTGTCAAATCTGGCGGAATTCAGTATTCAAATAAATCGTTTTTAAGTGATTTTGATCATTTAAAAATTGAAAAATATTACAAAAATTTATATTCTGACCTATCTGGATTTGAACTAAACACCTTTAACTTCATAAACGATAAACAGAAAATTGAGTTTGTCGAACAATTAAATATTAAGGTAAATAATTTTGTAAAAAAAGCAGGTAATTCATTTATTTTACCAATAAATATATTTAACAGAAACACAATTGTTCCTAGTAATTACAAGGACAGAAAGACCCCTCTTAAAATAGAAAGAGGGTACATGGATCAAGATGTTTTTGAAATTGAATTACCTAAAAGTTATTTCCTTGAATTTGTTCCAGAGAACATAAGGATTGATTCTGCTTTTGGTGTATATGAATTGGAAATCTCAAAAATTTCTGACTCTAAGCTTCTCTATAAAAGAAAATTAATAATTTACAATGGTGAGTTTACAGGGGAAGAGTACACTCGGTTTAGAGTGTTTAAAGAACAAATTGTAAAAAATGATAAATCTAAAATAGTAATAACTAAACATAATTAATTAAATGAAATCTATTAAAGTAATTACACTATTTTTAATTTTTAGTGTTTCGTCCATTAATGCTCAAAAAAATGAGTTGGGTCTTATTTCTGTTCAAGATTTAAAAGAAACGAAACATCAATTAGATTCAACAGCTTCTGCAGTATATAAATATAAAGTTGGAAAAACTTTTTATGAGTATGATCGTGATGGGAGCTGGACAATAACAACTGATGTGTCTGTAAGAATAAAAATTTATGATAAAGACGGGTTTAAGTATGCAGATCAAAAAATCCCTTTCTATTCAAATAGAAATAATGAAAAAATAGAAATTAAATACGCAAACACATATAATTTAGAAGATGATAAAATAATAAAGTCAAAGCTTAATTCTGAAAGTGAATTCATTGAAGAAATTAATGAAAATTGGAGTGTGAAAAAATTAGCATTTCCAATGGTTAAAGAAGGATCAATAATTGAATATTCGTATAGACTTATTTCTTCAAGTGTTGCTGGAATTGATGATTGGGAATTTCAAAAAGAAATACCAGTCGATTTTGTGAAGTATGAAATTTCAATCCCGACTTATTATAAATACAGAACTGTAATTACAGGTTATGAAACAATCGAAGTAGAAGAAAAAGAAATAAGTCATCAAGCATTTCCTCAAACCTTATACACTTATACAGGTAAAAATATTCCTGGTATCAAAGAAGAAAAATATGTTAACAATATAAAGAATTATACATCAATATTAAAATTTGAACTAGCTTCAATTAAATATCCAAATATGCTTGAGAAGAACCTTGCATTAAATTGGGAAGGAGTAGTTCAAAGTATTTATGAACATGAAGATTTTGGTGATGAGTTAAAAATAAGTTCATATTATTCTGATGAGTTAAATTCTTTGAACATTGATAATCTAACACCTTTGGAAAAAGTAAAAAAAATTTTCTCATTTGTTCAAAATAGAATTACATGGAATGAAAAACATGGTATTTTATGTGATTTAGGGGTTAAAAAAGCTTTTAAAGAAAAAACAGGTAATGTTGCGGATATTAATATAATGTTAGTGTCAATGCTAAGAAAGGCAGGTCTAGATGCAAATCCTGTTTTGTTAAGTACGAGAGCAAATGGTATTTCAATTTATCCAAATAGAACCGCTTTTAATTATGTTATTGCATCAGTTTTTATAGATGAAAAGCCTGTTTTGCTAGATGCTTCTAGTAAATATTCTTCATTAAATGTTATTCCAAATAAAACTTTAAATTGGAATGGTAGACTTATTAGAAAAGAAGGAACTTCAGTAGATATTGATTTAATGAACTTTCCAGTTTCAAATGAAATTAATTCGATAATGGTTACTCTAAATGAAGATGGATTTGTAGAAGGGAAGATGAGAAGACAATATTTAGATTTTAACGCAATGAATTATAGAGAAAAATATAAAGGAGTTAAAAAAGAGGATTATGTTGGTTTGTTAGAAGAAAATTTTGAAGGAATTGAAATTAACAATTTAGAGTTAACTGGAATAAATGAAAACGATTTGCCTATAACAGAGCTAATAGATTTTAATCATAGTAAAATTGGTGAGAAAATTGGTGAGAAGATTTATATATCTCCACTTTTATTCTTTCAATTAGAAGAAAATCCTTTTAAAATTGAAGACAGAAAATACCCTGTAAATTTCAATTTTCCCTTTAAAGATGTATATAAGATTAATATTAAAGTCCCAGATGGTTATGTTGTAGATTATGTTCCGGAATCCACTGTAATTGTTATGGAAAATAAATTTGTGTTATTTTCATTTAAAATTGAAAGTGTTCAAGATGTTGTTCAAGTTAACAGTCAACTAGAAGTCAGATATCCATTAATACCTTCTAATGATTACGCTTCCTTGAAATCATTATTTAATGAGATGATAATAAAACAATCTGAAAAAATAGTATTAAAAAAGAAAAGCTAGGATGAATATAAAAAACGCACAACAAGAAGTTGATAATTGGATTAAAGAGCACGGAGTTCGTTATTTTAATGAGTTAACAAATATGGCACAACTTACCGAAGAAGTAGGTGAAGTTGCACGAATAATTGCTCGTAGATATGGTGAACAATCTGAAAAAGAAAGTGATAAAAATAAAGATTTAGGGGAAGAATTAGCCGATGTCGTTTTTGTGGTAATGTGTTTGGCAAATCAAACAGGAGTTGATTTACAAGCAGCTTTTGATAAAAAAATGGATGTAAAAACTAAACGAGATCACGATCGTCATCATAATAACAAAAAATTAAAATAGTACTTTGAATTTTTTTTTAAAACAATCAGTCGTTAATTCATCTTCCGAAATCACTATCACAGGTTCGAAGTCAGAAACCAATAGATTGTTATTGCTTCAAGCTTTATATTCAAATATTTCAATAGAAAACATTTCAAAGTCTGATGATTCTGATGCAATGCAAACGGCATTGCTTTCAAAAGAAAATGTAATTGACATTCATCATGCTGGAACAGCCATGCGATTTCTTACTGCTTTTTTTGCTGTTCAAGAAGGAAGAGAAGTGGTTTTAACTGGCTCTTCAAGAATGAAAGAGCGCCCAATTAAAATTTTGGTTGAAGCGCTTCAGCAACTTGGAGCCGAAATTACTTATGAAGGAGAAGTAGGATTTCCACCCATTAGAATTAAAGGTCAAAAGATCACAGAAAATAAAGTTTCTTTAAAAGCCAATGTAAGCAGTCAATTCATTTCTGCATTATTATTAATTGCACCAAGATTAGAAAATGGATTAGAATTAAAATTAGAAGGAGAGATTACTTCTATCCCATACATAAAAATGACGTTGGCTTTGTTAAGTAAAATTGAAGTAGAAACTACTTTTGAAAACAATGTTATTAAAGTTGAACCAAAATCTTCAATTGAAGATCTTCAATTGCTAGTTGAAAGTGATTGGTCTTCAGCTTCTTATTTTTATTCAATAATGGCTTTGTCTAATATTGGAACAAGAATTAAATTATCAAGTTACAAACAAAATAGTCTACAAGGCGATTCAGCTTTAGTAGAAATTTACAAAGATTTTGGAGTAGAAACAGTTTTTGTAAACAATACTGTTGTTTTACACAAAGTTAATAATTGCCAATTATCAATTGCCAATTATAAATTAAACAATTGCCCAGATATAGCTCAAACCATTGCGGTAACTTGTTTCGGATTAGGAGTAGCTTGTAATTTAATGGGTTTACATACTTTGAAAATAAAAGAAACGGATAGATTAGAAGCTTTGAAAATCGAACTTACTAAACTAGGTGCAAATATTTCTGTCACTAATGATAGTTTGTCTTTAAAATCATCTTCAAAAATTAATGAGAACGTAAGTATTTCAACTTATCAAGATCATAGAATGGCTATGGCTTTTGCGCCTTTAGCTTTAAAAGTTCAACTTTTGATTGAGGATGCTGAGGTAGTTACAAAATCATTTCCTTCTTACTGGAAGGATTTGAAGAGCATTGGTTTTGAAATTCATGAGGCTCAGTAAACAAAGGGTTTTTTAAAATAAACTGCTTTTTACTTGACAACGCCTATCTCACAGTCGTATATTTGCATTCGCTTTTAGAATTAGAACTATTTCTAAATTCTAAATTCTAACACTAAATTTAATATATGAAATTATCTCATTTCCATTTTAATTTGCCAGAAGAATTATTGGCAGAATTTCCAGCAGAAAATCGTGACGAATCAAGATTAATGGTGGTACATAGAAAAACAGGTCTAATCGAACATAAAATGTTTAAAGACATGATTGATTATTTTGATGATGGAGATGTTATGGTTTTAAATAATACAAAGGTTTTTCCTGCAAGATTATTTGGAAACAAAGAAAAAACAGGAGCTCGTATTGAAGTTTTCTTATTAAGAGAATTAAACGCAGAACAACGTTTGTGGGATGTTTTAGTTGATCCAGCGCGTAAAATTAGAATTGGTAATAAGTTATATTTTGGTGATGACGAGACTTTAGTTGCTGAGGTTATTGATAATACAACATCTAGAGGTAGAACTTTACGTTTCTTATACGACGGTTCTTATGAAGAATTTAGAGCTAAATTGTTAGAGCTTGGCGAAACACCAATTCCAAAGCACATTGAAAGAGAAGTTACTCCTGAAGACGCTGAACGTTACCAAACTATTTATGCAAAGCATGAAGGTGCTGTAGCTGCACCAACAGCTGGACTACATTTTTCTAAACACTTGTTGAAAAAACTTGAAATTAAAGGTGTTAATTTTGCAGAAGTTACTTTACATGTTGGTCTAGGTACTTTCAATCCTGTTGAAGTAGAAGATTTGTCAAAGCATAAAATGGATTCTGAAGAAATGGATATTTCTCAAGAGACTTGTGATATTATTAATGGTGCAAGATCTAAAAAGAAAAAAGTATGTTGTATTGGTACAACAACAATGCGTGCCATGGAAAGTTCAGTATCATCTCAGCGAACATTAAATCCATATACGGGTTGGACTAATAAATTTATTTTCCCACCTTATGATTTTAGTTTGGCTGATGCAATGGTTACAAATTTCCATATTCCTAAGTCTACACTATTAATGCAAGTTTCTGCTTTTTGTGGGCATGATTTATTGAAAAAAGCTTACGCTGAAGCAATTGAGCAAAAATATAAATTTTACACTTATGGAGATGCAATGTTAATATTGTAATAAGTTAAAATCATAAATAAAAAAATCGCATCAATTTGATGCGATTTTTTTATTTCTAACCTTTGGCTTTTACCTTTCTTAATTTATACTTATTTTTACCCATTATAAAAACAACACTCCAAATGAAATTTGAAAACAACTTACAATTTGCTAAAAGCCTTGATGCTCAAGATGAATTGGGTAAATATAGAAATGAATTTATTTTTCCTCAAATAAACAATAAAAATGTAATCTATTTTACAGGAAATTCATTAGGCTTACAACCTAAAAGTGCAAAAAAATATGTAGATGAAGTAATGACTGACTGGGCTAATTTAGCTGTTGAAGGGCACTTTTATGCAGATAAGCCTTGGTGGGATTATCATGAAAGATTTTGTCAGCCTTTAAGCGAAATTGTTGGAGCTAAACCCACAGAAGTAGGAGTAATGAATACTTTAACGGTAAATTTACATTTGCTAATGGTTTCATTTTACAAGCCAACTCAAAAAAAATTTAAAATTATTTGCGAAGAAAAAGCATTTCCGTCAGATCAATATATGTTTCAAAGTCAGGTTAAAAGCAGAGGTTTTGAACCAAAAGATGCAATAGTTGAAATCAAGCGTAGAGAAGGAGAACACAATATTCGTATCGAAGACATTCTAAGTAAAATTGAAGAAGTTGGAGATGAACTAGCTCTTGTTTTAATTGGTGGAGTAAATTACTACACAGGTCAAGTTTTTGACATGAAAACGATTACCGAAGCTGGTCATAAAGTAGGTGCGTATGTGGGTTGGGATTTGGCTCATGCTGCAGGTAATATTGAATTAGAATTGAATAAATGGGGAGTAGATTTTGCGGCATGGTGCAGTTATAAATACATGAATTCAGGACCAGGAAATGTCTCAGGTTACTTTGTACATGAAAAGCATCATGAAGATAAAGATTTAAATAGATTTGCCGGTTGGTATGGTCATAATAAGGAAAGAAGGTTTTTGATGGAGCCAAATTTCGATCCGGTTCATGGTGCAAATGGTTGGCAAGTGAGTAATTTACCTATTTTATCAATGGCACCTTATTTAGCATCTGTAGATATGTTTGCCGAAATAGGAATGAAAAAATTAGTTGCAAAAAGAAATTTAATTACCTCTTATTTGGAATTTATACTTCATGAAATTGATGAGGAACTTGAAGAAGCTGAATTTGAAATTTTAACCCCATCAAATCAAGAAGAAAGAGGTTGTCAATTATCAGTTTATTTACATGGCCAGGGGAAAGAATTGTTTCATTATTTAATGAAAAACGGCGTAGTAACTGATTGGCGAGAGCCAAATGTAATTCGTTTTGCTCCTGTTCCATTATACACTTCATTTGAGGATATGTATAATTTTGGTCAAATTCTAAAACAAGGTATTTTATCTAAATAATTTCATTAAGAATGACAAAACAACAAATCATTGATACTTTCGACCCAAGTCAGCCTGGGTTAGCAGATGCAACAATATTTGGACTGCCTTTTTCTGCAGAGCAAAGTGAAATCATTGTAATTCCTGTTCCTTGGGAAGTTACTGTTAGTTATGGTGCTGGTGCCTCAGAAGGTCCAGATACTATTTTAGATGCTTCTTTTCAAGTCGATTTAAATCATCAAGAATTTCCAGAATTGTGGAAATTAGGAATTTTCATGGATGAAGCACCTTCTCATTGGGCAATCAATTCTGAAAAATATAAAAGTTTAGCACAGCCAATTATTGAGGCACAAGAAAATGGAGAAGATATTTCAACTTTTCCTGTTTTGCAATCTGATTTAGATAAAATCAATAAAATTTGTAGAAAACTGCATACTGAAGTAAAAGAAAGAACTCAGTACTGGTTGAATAAAGGTAAAAAAGTAGTTTTATTAGGTGGTGATCATTCAACTCCACTTGGATATTATGAAGCCTTAGCATCTCAACATGAAAGTTTTGGAATACTACACCTTGATGCGCATATGGATTTAAGAATTGCTTACGAGCAATTTACCTATTCACATGCTTCAATTATGTATAATGCATTAAAACTTCCTCAAATTTCAAAAATTGTTCAAGTTGGAATTAGAGATTTTTGTGAAGAAGAAGTTGGAGTAGTAAAAAGTGAAAACGGTAGAGTATTAGTTCATACAGATACTGACTTGAAAAAGCAATTGTTTGAGGGGAATACTTGGCAACATTTGTGTGATAATATCATTAATTCGTTACCTAAAAAAGTTTGTGTTTCATTTGATATTGACGGAATGGATGCGTTGTATTGTCCAAATACAGGAACTCCGGTTCCTGGAGGATTTACTTATGAAATGGCAACTTATTTATTGAGTAGATTAGCTGAAACAAATAAAGAAATTATAGGGTTTGATTTAGTTGAAGTTGCTCCAGGAGAAAATGGAGATTGGGATGGGAATGTAGGTGCAAGAATGTTATTTCATATGTGCGGAATGCTTGCAAAATCACAAAAAATGAATGTAGGTGAAAAAATTAATTTTCCAAAGTAGTTAATTATTCGTACATTAGGTTAATACTATTTATTTCCTCAAATTTATTAGCTAAAACCACAAATAATGAGTCACTTTATAACAGAGCAATGGAAAGAATATGAACTTGAAGTTCCGGGAAAGGTACGCTATGCAGTTTCAAATTTAGGTCGTTTAAAGAGTTTTACATCAAATATTAAAGAAGGTAAAATTATTAAGCATGTTCTTAATGATGGTTTTCCATATTTTAGATATGTTCGTCAAACAAATAATGTGAAAAAAAATTACCAACAATCTATTCATAAAATAATAGGAGAACTTTTTTTACCTAAAGAATCTGAAGAGCAAACTCACGTAATACATTTAGATTATGATAAGAATAACAATGTTATAACTAATTTAAAATGGGTTACTTACCAAGAAATGAGAGAACACGGTTATAAAAGTCCTCATGTTGCAGCAGGAAGAAAAAGAGCTTTTGAAAAATTTGGGCCTAAAAACACCAAACTAAGAGAAATAGATGTTATACGCTTAAAGAGAAAATTACTCGATCCTAATAGAAAAACTCGTTTGCGCTTAATCGCCAAAGAATTTGGAATTTCAGAAATGCAATTACACAGAATTAAAACCGGTGAAAACTGGGGACATATAAAAATTTAGATAACTAAAAAAGACGATTTTAATCGTCTTTTTTAGTTATAATGCTGATTGAAATCTATTACTAACTAGTTTATTTTCTTTATTTTTGTGGTAAGAAATTCTTTAAAATGCAAACACCTAAAAAGATTGCTGTTGTAGGAGCTGGCTTAGTTGGTTCTTTATTAGCAATATATTTAAAAAAAGCAGGTCACATTGTTCATGTTTACGATAGAAGTCCAGATATTCGAAAGATTAAATTTTCTGGTCGTTCAATCAATTTGGCTATGTCAAATAGAGGTTGGAAGGCGTTAGAGAAAATAGGAATAGCTGATGATATTAAAAGAATAGGATTGCCTATGGAAAAAAGGGCAATTCACATGATAGATCAATCTCTAAATTATCAAAAATACGGTAAAGAAGGAGAAGCAATTTATTCACTTTCTCGTGGTGTTTTAAATAGAAAAATGATTGATTTAGCAGAAGAAGTTGGAGTTGAGTTTTTCTTTGAACATAAAGTTTGGGATGTTTCACTTGAAGAAGCTATTTTACATATTGGAGAAGAAGAAAAAGGAGAATGGAGACCTTATAAATATGATAAAGTTTTTGGTTCAGATGGAGCTTTTTCAAGAGTGAGGCATAGAATGCAGCGTCAAAGCATGTTTGATTATTCACAAGATTTTTTAGAAGTCGGTTATAAAGAATTAAATATTCCGGCTAATGAAGATGGATCCCATAAATTAGACAATAGTTCACTTCATATTTGGCCGAGAGGTAACTTCATGTTAATTGCTTTACCTAATTTAGATGGTAGTTTCACTTGTACATTATTCATGCCTTTTAAAGGAGATAATTCATTTGAAGAATTAGATACCAAAGAAAAATTAGTTGACTTTTTTGCAAAATATTTTCCATCAACTCAAGATGTAATTCCAAATTTGGTAGAAGATTTCTTCAGAAATCCAAAAAGTTATTTGGTAACCATGAAGTGTTTTCCGTGGACACACAATGATACAGTTGCTTTAATTGGAGATGCTTGTCACGCTATTGTTCCTTTTTACGGACATGGAATGAATGCAGGTTTTGAGGATATTACTGTTTTGAGTGAATTAATGGAACAATATGGAGACGATTGGCAAACTATTTTTACTGAATATGAAAACTCACGAAAACCAAATGCAGATGCTATTGCAGAATTATCATATCGTAATTTTATGGAAATGAGTTCTAAAACAGCCGATGATAAATTTCACTTACAGAAACAAATTGAAAAATGGTTTTCTGGAAAACATCCAGATAAATGGACTCCTTTGTACAGTAGAGTTACTTTTAGTCACCAACCTTATGCTGAGGCTTTAGCAGAAGGTGACAGGCAGAATAAAATTATGAAAGAAATATTGGAAATAGAAAATATTGAGCAGATTTGGGAAACCGAACCTGTAGAACAACGTATTCTTCAATTATTAAGAGAATAAAAAAAGTGGCTTTTGCCACTTTTTTTATTCTCTATGAACTTTGTTAAAGTCAAAAGCAGGTTTGCAAATAGCTATATATTCACAAGGTTCATCAAAAGGATTTGAATATTGCACTCTAGTATTTGCTTCAATTTTTATAGATTGTCCAGCTTCTAAGACTATTGTTTCATTTTCAATAATGAATTGTTTTTTACCAGATATAATATAAGTATATTCTTCGAATTCTGGTGTCTGAAAAGGCTCACTCCATTTTGGTGGGGCAATCATATGCGCAATTGAAATATCTTTATTTTCAGTTGAAACTAATCCATGGTGTTCTTCAATTAGTTTCCCATCATTGGTTGGAACAACAAAAGGTATTTTCTGAATTAAATACTTTTTCATTATTTAATGTTTTAATATTTATTTCAAAAATAGCATAAAACTACTAATTACTATTCACTAATTACTATTTCTAATCACGAATACTTATCTTTGCAAACTATTTTAAATACAATGTTAAAGAAAGAAATACAAATTGCAGTAGATAAAGGTGAAATGTTGCCTTTAATGGAGGAGTTTTATACCATTCAAGGAGAAGGTTACCATACAGGTACTGCTGCCTATTTTATTAGAATTGGCGGTTGCGATGTAGGTTGCCATTGGTGTGATGTTAAGGAAAGTTGGAATGCGGAATTACATCCGCCTACTCATGTTGATGTTTTTGTAGCAAATGCAAAAAAATATGCAGAAACCGTTGTTGTTACTGGAGGAGAGCCTTTAACTTGGGATATGTCTTTCTTAACGAAACAATTAAAAGCACAAGATTTAAAAGTTCATATTGAAACTTCTGGAGCATACCCCGTAACTGGAACTTGGGATTGGTTTTGCTTATCGCCAAAGAAAATGAAGTTGCCTGTTCAAGGAGCTTATGATATTGCAAATGAATTGAAAGTAATTATTTACAATAAGCACGATTTTCAATTTGCTGAAGAACAAGCGGCAAAAGTAAATCCAAATGCAATTCTTTTTTTACAACCAGAATGGAGTAAAAAAGAAGAAATGACATCGCTTATTGTGGATTATGTAATGAAAAATCCGAAATGGAGGGTTTCTTTACAAACACATAAATATTTAAATATTCCTTAATTCGATGAAAAAAATCATTTTCACTATTTTCATTAGTTTGCTTGCCTTTAATTTTTCATGTGCTCAATTTGGAGATGGCGGAGGTGAAGTGTATTTAAATGGCGATTTAATTGATGCTAAATTTCAGGGAGGAGGAATTGACAAGTTCTATGATTATATAATTGAAAACTTTGATGTTTCAACAGTTGAAAAGAAAGGGCAAATTATTTTCACATTCAATGTTAATGAACTTGGCGAAGTTAAGAAAATTAGAATATTACGTGATTTAGGAACTAATTCTGCAATTGAATTAATTCGTGTATTAAAAAAAGCACCTAAATGGGAACCTGCAAAAAGAGGTGGAAAGCCAATCAGTATTCAATTGAAAATGCCATTAACTTTTAATTAGTTAATCGAGCTAAATAATCATAATGTTTGCCTTCCAAAATCAATTCACATTCTAAACCATTTGCATGTGCTGCATTTTGTAGGGTGTTATAATCAAGATAAAGCCAATCAAATTCATCTTCTTTTTCTCCTTTGTACTCTATATTAAAAGTCAATTCGCCATAATAACCATTGGCATTAATTTCGTATGCGCCATCTTCATCTTGATCAAACATATAGATTATGTCTGATGAGTCAATTAAAATTTGTCCGCCATCATTTAAAAGGTTTTTTAGTTTTTGAAGATAAGTTGTAATCTGATTCAGTTTTCCAAAAACTCCAGTGCCATTCATTAATAATAGAATGGTGTCAAACTTTTCACAAGTATCTAAATCTAACACATTAACAACTTCAGCATTTTTCAAACCTCTTAATTCACAAGCTTTAATTGCATTTTCCGAAATATCAATTGCAGTTACTTCTAATTTTCTTTCATTTTGAAGATATAAAGCATGGCTTCCAGCTCCAGAACCAACATCTAAAACTTTGCCTTTCGCCAATTGTAATGCCTTTTGTTCTAATTTTGGCATTTCTTTATAGCTTCTAAACAAATACGAAACATTCATTTCATCTGCTTCACTAATCGAAGTTTCAGTAATAATATCTTCCGGAGAATTATTGGTTTGATAATCTAAAATGGCTTTACCGAATAAATCTTTCATAAAAAGTTTCAAATTTTAAAGTTCTAGGAGTTTCAAGTTGTTTAACTTTGCAAAAGAAATTATTAAAAATGCTGAAGCCAAATCTAAACGAACTCGGAAAACTTGCCAAAGATACGCATATCGAAAACAAAAAGTATTTTGATAAGCTGAAAAAACGCACACCAAAAAATTTGGATAAAGTGATGCAGGATTTGCACGATGCCGAATTTAAAAAAACCGACTGTTTAGATTGTGCTAATTGTTGTAAAACTACCGGTCCGCTATTCACCATTACCGATATTGAACGTATTTCTAAAAATTTCAAACAAAAACCACAACAATTCATAGATCAATACCTTCGTGAAGATGAAGACAACGATTATGTGTTGCAAAGTGTGCCTTGTACGTTTTTAGACAGTGATAATAAATGTTTTATTTATGACATTCGCCCAAAAGCGTGTAGAGAATTTCCGCATACCGATAGGAAGAAATTCCAACAAATAACCGATTTAACTTTGAAAAACGTAGAGGTTTGTCCTGCAGCTTTTAATATTGTTGAAAAAATGAAAGAAAAAATGCCTTTGTGAATTAGTTTTTAAACAAGTTTATAAGAAAAGTAATAAATAGCACTAAACCTCCTAGAAAAAGAATTGTTGAAAAAGGATGGCCGATTTTTGTTGTATAACCAATACCAATAAGAAACCAACTTATAATTATAAGTATTATTGTTTTTAGTTTATCGTGCTTTTTAAACATAAATTTTAATTTCTTTTTTCTTTCATCTTTTCTCTATCTTCCCCTTATTCATAAATCAAATACTTATTACGCATCAATTTAAAATCAATCAAATCCTTTTGCCACGAAGCTCTAATTTTAGCTTCAGAAATACCTTTTTCAATTTGTTCTTGTAGTTTTTTCGTTCCGGCTAATTTGGTAAAAAACGAATTAAAAAATTTCGATTTATCTGTTGTTTCAGCGTATGCTTTCATCAACCATTTTAATTCGAGTTTGTTAACAGGTTCAATTTTAGTTAAATCTTCACCATAACAAAGTTTTCCATTATAAGTAGGGTCTTTTGCTCCTTCGTTAGGCTGTGGCGTAAAACTAAATGTACCTTTATTAAGGTAAGGCGAACCGTAAATTTGAAATTGTTTCTCTGTTCCACGGCCTACACTTACATTGGTTCCTTCAAAAAAGCACAAACTCGCATATAAATTTATCGATTGTGCATTCGGTAAATTAGGCGAAGGTTTTACCAATAAATCATAAAACATAGTTCTGTTATAATTCTCACATGGAATTACAGTCAATTTACATTGAATTTCATTCATCAACCATTTTTCACCATTAATCATTTTAGCATATTCACCAATTGTCATTCCGTGTAAAACAGGAATAGGATGCATACCTACAAAACTGGTAAATTCTTTTTCTAAAATAGGTCCGTCTACAATTCCGCCATTTGGATTCGGTCTGTCTAAAACAATTAACGAAATATTATTTTCTGCACACGCTTCCATTACATAATGTAAAGAAGATATATAAGTGTAGAAACGTGCACCAACATCTTGCAAGTCAAAAACCATAACGTCAATTCCTTCTAATTGTTCCGGTTTTGGCTTTTTGTTGTTTCCGTAAAGGGAAATTATAGGCAAGCCTGTTTTAGTATCTTTTCCATCTTTAATTACTTCACCAGCATCAGCAGTTCCTCTAAAACCATGTTCGGGTGCATATATTTTTTGAATGTTGATTTTTTGAGTCAATAAGAAATCAACCAAATGTGTTTTATTGGTTAAAATCCCACTTTGATTGGTTACAATTCCCGCTTTTTTGTTTTCTAATAGCGGAATGTATTTCTCAAAATTATCAGCACCAGTCTTCAAATTCTTTATTAGAATTTCTTTAGGAGCTATATCTTTGTCTAGTATCTTTTCTCTTTCCTCTATACTCTTAACAGAATTTCCGCATGAAAAAAGAAGTATAAACGAGAATAAAAATGTATTTTTGAACATCAATTTAGAGACCATAATAATTTTGAATTTAGAATATTTTATAGCAAAACGATTAATTACTGCTAAAAGTTATAAAAGTAGTATTTCTTCTCCAATAATTAAAATTGCAATAACAGCAATTGCTATTGGAATTATTATGATGATTGTTTCTGTTGCAACAGGAATTGGTTTGCAAAATAAAATTCGTGAAAAAGTAGCTGCTTTTAATGGGCATATCGTAATTACAAATTTCGATGACAATCAATCTCAAGTACACACTCAACCTATATCCATAAATCAGGATTTTTACCCAAAGTTCAAAACGGTTGATGGAATAAATCATATTCAAGCAGTCGCAAATAAAGCCGGAATTATTAGAACAGAAAGTTCGGTTGAAGGAATTATATTAAAAGGTGTTGGTAAAGATTACGTTTGGACAAATATTAAGGAATATATTATTGAAGGACGTTTGCCTAATTATAAAGACGAACTTAATGAAGAAGTTTTAATTTCTCAATATTTAGCAAATCGATTGCATTTAAAACTAGGAGATAAGTTCAATACTTTTTTCATGAAGGAAAGCGGTAAAATGCCTAATCTTCGTAATTTTAAAATTGTTGGTGTTTATAATTCAGGCTTTCAGGAATTTGATGCTTCTTATGTAATAGGTGATATTCGCCACGTTCAAAGAATCAATAAGTGGAAACAAGACCAAATTGGAGCATTCGAAGTTTTTATAAACGACTTTACTCAAATAAAAGAAATTGGAAATAAAATCTATAAAGAAATTCCGCCTACATATAATAGCGTAACCATCGAAGAAAAATTCTTTAGTATTTTTGAATTCCTTAAACTATTCGATTTTAATATTGTTGTTATATTAATAGTAATGATTGTGGTGGCAACCATTAATATGATTGTAGCCTTATTAGTTCTTATCTTAGAGCGCACACAAATGATAGGAATTTTAAAAGCACTCGGTGCAAACAACTGGAATGTGCGAAAAATATTTTTGTATAACGCAGCTTATTTAATTTCAAGAGGCTTGTTATTTGGTAATGTAATAGCACTTGCTTTATTAATTCTTCAAAAAACATTCGGAATCATTAAGTTGAATCCGCAAAATTATTACGTAAGCGAAGTTCAGGTCGATATTAATTTTCTACATATTTTACTTTTAAATATTGGAACAATAGTAATTTGTTTACTCGTTTTATTAATTCCATCTTATATAATTACTAAAATATCACCGGTAAAAGCAATCCGATTCGATTAATTTCTATTTTTTCTAGCAGCTTATTCCCGCTTTCCGCTATATCTTTTATTATTTTCAGAGAAAATTAATAAAAGGATGCCGCTTTAATCGGGGCTAGGGCATTTGTTTTTAGTTCAAAATCCATTTCAATTTACAAATTCTATGTCTGTGTATAATTAAATTTCAAAAAGTGTAAAAAAACTTTTGCTTGTAAAAGGTTAAAAATCAATGAGTAGAAAAATAGTTTAAAAAAAAGAGTATAAAAGATTTGTGGGAATAGAAAAAGGTGCTACTTTTGCACCCGCATTCAAAGGCAGGTTCATTACATTTATTGATAAGTTAACCAAGAGTTAGCTACTGGTAAAAAAAGAAATTTTTTTTTCAAAAAAGTTTGCCAGAATCAAAAAACGAATTACCTTTGCAGCCCGCAATTAGCGCAACGTTCTAAAAATTATTGAGTGAGTAAAAAAGGAATAAAAATTTTTCAATTTTTTTTCAAAAACACTTGCGAGATTAAAAAGAAGTTGTACTTTTGCACCCGCTTTGAGAAACAAGCGACATTAAAAAGAAAGACACGTTCATAGACATATTGGATTGACAGCACGATTTAGATCTTCGGATTTAGATTGTAAAAATTAAGAGAGTAAGACTTAAGAGATTAAGAAATAAACCTAGCCTTTATCGTACAATATTAAAAACACTACGATGAAGAGTTTGATCCTGGCTCAGGATGAACGCTAGCGGCAGGCCTAACACATGCAAGTCGAGGGGTAGTAAGTGCTTGCACTTATGAGACCGGCGCACGGGTGCGTAACGCGTATGCAATCTACCTTGTACAGAGGGATAGCCCAGAGAAATTTGGATTAATACCTCATAGTATTATTGAGTGGCATCATTTGATAATTAAAGTTCCAACGGTACAAGATGAGCATGCGTCCCATTAGTTAGTTGGTAAGGTAACGGCTTACCAAGACTATGATGGGTAGGGGTCCTGAGAGGGAGATCCCCCACACTGGTACTGAGACACGGACCAGACTCCTACGGGAGGCAGCAGTGAGGAATATTGGACAATGGGCGCAAGCCTGATCCAGCCATGCCGCGTGCAGGAAGACGGTCCTATGGATTGTAAACTGCTTTTATACAGGAAGAAACACCTCTACGTGTAGAGGCTTGACGGTACTGTAAGAATAAGGATCGGCTAACTCCGTGCCAGCAGCCGCGGTAATACGGAGGATCCAAGCGTTATCCGGAATCATTGGGTTTAAAGGGTCCGTAGGCGGCCTTATAAGTCAGTGGTGAAATCTCCTAGCTCAACTAGGAAACTGCCATTGATACTGTAGGGCTTGAATTATTAGGAAGTAACTAGAATATGTAGTGTAGCGGTGAAATGCTTAGATATTACATGGAATACCAATTGCGAAGGCAGGTTACTACTAATACATTGACGCTGATGGACGAAAGCGTGGGTAGCGAACAGGATTAGATACCCTGGTAGTCCACGCCGTAAACGATGGATACTAGCTGTTCGGAGCAATCTGAGTGGCTAAGCGAAAGTGATAAGTATCCCACCTGGGGAGTACGAACGCAAGTTTGAAACTCAAAGGAATTGACGGGGGCCCGCACAAGCGGTGGAGCATGTGGTTTAATTCGATGATACGCGAGGAACCTTACCAAGGCTTAAATGGGAAACGACAGATTTGGAAACAGATTTTTCTTCGGACGTTTTTCAAGGTGCTGCATGGTTGTCGTCAGCTCGTGCCGTGAGGTGTCAGGTTAAGTCCTATAACGAGCGCAACCCCTGTCGTTAGTTGCCAGCGAGTCATGTCGGGAACTCTAACGAGACTGCCAGTGTAAACTGTGAGGAAGGTGGGGATGACGTCAAATCATCACGGCCCTTACGCCTTGGGCCACACACGTGCTACAATGGACGGTACAGAGAGCAGCTACTGGGTGACCAGATGCGAATCTTCAAAACCGTTCTCAGTTCGGATCGAAGTCTGCAACTCGACTTCGTGAAGCTGGAATCGCTAGTAATCGGATATCAGCCATGATCCGGTGAATACGTTCCCGGGCCTTGTACACACCGCCCGTCAAGCCATGGAAGCTGGGGGTACCTGAAGTCGGTGACCGTAAGGAGCTGCCTAGGGTAAAACTGGTAACTAGGGCTAAGTCGTAACAAGGTAGCCGTACCGGAAGGTGCGGCTGGAACACCTCCTTTCTAGAGAAAGATAAAGTATAGGTTCTTGATTAGATTAAGAATTACTCTCGCTGTTAGTTCAAATAATACAATATAAGTAAAAACAGAGTCTCGTAGCTCAGCTGGTTAGAGTACTACACTGATAATGTAGGGGTCGGCAGTTCGAGTCTGCCCGGGACTACTTTTTTAACTTATAAGGAAATTCTAGAAGTTGGGATTCACAATTCATAATTCTGAATTCATAATTCTGGATTTAAAATTGGGGGATTAGCTCAGCTGGCTAGAGCGCTTGCCTTGCACGCAAGAGGTCATCGGTTCGACTCCGATATTCTCCACAACGGCTATACGTTAAAACTGGCATTATTGTCAGTGGCGACGCGCCACAAGTTCATTGACATATTGAGAAAAGAAAATATATTAAATATATAGAAAGCACAAATTTTTGGGTATTCTACGTAAGTAGGATATTTAATAAAACAAGTACAATAAGCAAAATAAGGGCGTATGGGGAATGCCTAGGCTCTCAGAGGCGATGAAGGACGTGATAAGCTGCGAAAAGCTACGGGGATCGGCACACACGAATTGATCCGTAGATATCCGAATGGGGCAACCCGGCATGTTGAAGACATGTCACTCCGATAGGAGAGTAAACCCGCTGAACTGAAACATCTAAGTAGGCGGAGGAGAAGAAAACAAAAGTGATTCCGTAAGTAGTGGCGAGCGAACGCGGATTAGCCCAAACCAATGTTGTTACGGCAATATTGGGGTTGTAGGACCACGACATTTCATGCGGATTGAATTAGAATAACCTGGAAAGGTTAACCATAGAGGGTGATAGTCCCGTATAGGTAAGAGAAGATATGAATAGTGGTATCCTGAGTAGTGCGGGGCACGTGAAACCCTGTATGAATCTGGCGGGACCATCCGCTAAGGCTAAATACTCCTGAGAGACCGATAGTGAACCAGTACCGTGAGGGAAAGGTGAAAAGAACCGTGAATAACGGAGTGAAATAGATCCTGAAACCATACGCTTACAAGCGGTCGGAGCCCTTTAGTGGGGTGACGGCGTGCCTTTTGCATAATGAGCCTACGAGTTAACGTTGCTGGCAAGGATAAGTGGTTAAGCCATGGATCCGTAGCGAAAGCGAGTCTGAATAGGGCGCTTTAGTCAGTAGTGTTAGACGCGAAACCGTGTGATCTACCCATGGGCAGGTTGAAGCTTTGTTAACCCAAAGTGGAGGACCGAACCCGTTGACGTTGAAAAGTCTTGGGATGACCTGTGGGTAGGGGTGAAAGGCCAATCAAACTCGGAAATAGCTCGTACTCCCCGAAATGCATTTAGGTGCAGCGATGAAATATAGTTATATAGAGGTAGAGCTACTGATTGGATGCGGGGGTTTCACCACCTACCAATTCCTGACAAACTCCGAATGCTATATAATGGTCCTCATCAGTGAGGGCATGGGTGCTAAGGTCCATGTCCGAGAGGGAAAGAACCCAGACCATCAGCTAAGGTCCCCAAATATATGTTAAGTTGAAATAACGAGGTTTGTCTGCTTAGACAGCTAGGATGTTGGCTTGGAAGCAGCCATTCATTTAAAGAGTGCGTAACAGCTCACTAGTCGAGCGGACGAGCATGGATAATAATCGGGCATAAACATATTACCGAAGCTATGGATTTGTAATTTATTACAAGTGGTAGGGGAGCATTCTAAACTGGGTCGAAGGTGTGATGCGAGTCATGCTGGACTGTTTAGAAAAGAAAATGTAGGCATAAGTAACGATAATGCGGGCGAGAAACCCGCACACCGAAAAACTAAGGTTTCCACAGCTATGCTAATCAGCTGTGGGTTAGTCTGGTCCTAACGCGAACCCGAAAGGGGTAGTGGATGGCCAACGGGTTAATATTCCCGTACTACTTATAATTGTGATGGAATGACGGAGTGATGAAAGCACCGCGAACTGACGGAATAGTTCGTTGAAGATTGTAGCTATAGAGACTGTAGGCAAATCCGCAGATTCTGGCAAAGATCGATAGTACTCGGAGTCTTCGGACAAAGGGATAGTGTGCCTAAGGGCTTCCAAGAAAAGTTTCTAAACTTAGATTATAAGTACCAGTACCGTAAACCGACACAGGTAGTTGGGGAGAGAATCCTAAGGTGCTCGAGAGATTCATGGCTAAGGAATTAGGCAAAATAGACCCGTAACTTCGGGAGAAGGGTCGCCACGCTTTGCGTGGCCGCAGTGAAAAGATCCAGGCGACTGTTTATCAAAAACACAGGGCTCTGCAAAATCGTAAGATGAAGTATAGGGCCTGACACCTGCCCGGTGCTTGAAGGTTAAGTGGAGATGTTATCTTCGGAGAAGCATTGAAATGAAGCCCAAGTAAACGGCGGCCGTAACTATAACGGTCCTAAGGTAGCGAAATTCCTTGTCGGGTAAGTTCCGACCTGCACGAATGGTGTAACGATCTGGATACTGTCTCAGCCATGAGCTCGGTGAAATTGTAGTAGCGGTGAAGATGCCGCTTACCCGCAGTGGGACGAAAAGACCCTGTGCACCTTTACTATAGCTTAGTATTGACCTTGGATAAGTGATGTGTAGGATAGGTTGGAGACTGTGAAGTGGCGTCGCTAGGCGTTGTGGAGTCATTGTTGAAATACAACCCTTTGCTTATCTAGGGCCTAACTCTCTTCAGAGAGGACATTGCTTGGTGGGTAGTTTGACTGGGGTGGTCGCCTCCAAAAGAGTAACGGAGGCTTCTAAAGGTTCCCTCAGCACGCTTGGTAACCGTGCGTAGAGTGCAATGGTATAAGGGAGCTTGACTGAGAGACATACAGGTCGATCAGGTACGAAAGTAGAGCATAGTGATCCGGTGGTTCCGCATGGAAGGGCCATCGCTCAAAGGATAAAAGGTACGCCGGGGATAACAGGCTGATCTCCCCCAAGAGCTCATATCGACGGGGGGGTTTGGCACCTCGATGTCGGCTCGTCACATCCTGGGGCTGGAGAAGGTCCCAAGGGTTGGGCTGTTCGCCCATTAAAGTGGCACGCGAGCTGGGTTCAGAACGTCGTGAGACAGTTCGGTCTCTATCTACTGTGGGCGCAAGAAATTTGAGTGGATCTGATTCTAGTACGAGAGGACCGAATTGGACAAACCGCTGGTGTATCTGTTGTTCCGCCAGGAGCACTGCAGAGTAGCTACGTTTGGAAGGGATAAGCGCTGAAAGCATATAAGCGCGAAACCCACCACAAGATGAGATTTCTTTTAAGGGTCCTAGAAGATGACTAGGTTGATAGGCTATAGATGTAAAGGCAGTAATGTCATAGTCAAGTAGTACTAATAACCCGTAAGCTTATGTACATTTTCCCCCGCTTCGGCGGGGGGAGAAACTTTCTATAAAAAAATGATTTTCTTGTCTCAGTATGTTAAGATATTGTTCAATTGATACTTATTTATGATAAGTAACGTTGAAAAGTTGTCCAAAGCAACTAACCTTTTAAGGTGGTTATTGCAGCGGGGCTCACCTCTTCCCATTCCGAACAGAGAAGTTAAGCCCGCTTGCGCAGATGGTACTGCAATCCTGTGGGAGAGTATGACACCGCCTTTCTTTTAAAAACCCTGTTCTAACGAACGGGGTTTTTTGTTTTAAATCAGTTTTGATAATTAAAACAAAAAAAAGACGAACCGGTATGGTTCGTCTTTTTTGTATGTTGTAATGAATTTATATAAATATTATTGTCTAGGTTTGTTAATTCCTCTATCATATAGTACAATACTTCCAGCAACGGAAACATTTAAGCTTTTTTCTGACTTGAATTTTACTAAATAATGACATTTTTCAATGGCTTTTTTAGATAAACCATGATCTTCTGCGCCTAATAAATAGACACAACGTCTTGGATGTTCAAAGGTTTCTAAATCAGCTGCGTTTTCGTCTAATTCCACTCCTACCAATCGTGCGCCTTTTGGTAAGTTTTTATAAAAATCTTCAAAAGATTCATAATGAAAATAAGGTAATGATTTTACTGCATTATGTGTATCACAGGCTTGTTTGGCATATCTATTTCCTATAGTAAATATATAACTAGCACCCAAATTTTGTGCTGAACGCCATAAAACACCTAGATTTTCTGGAGTTTTACCGTTTTGTATACCAATGCCGAAATACTCGGTTATAAAATTATCATTCATGAGGCAAAAGTACTAAGTGTTATTAGTATTGTCAAGTTTTTGATATCGAAGATATTCTTTGTTTTGTAGCTACTTGTGTAACCTTTCCTTAATTTAGAAAAAACTGAGTATTCCTTTGTAAATCATAATTACACCCATGATGACAAGACATAAACTCGCAGCAAAACCTCTGAATTTCCTGAATTTATCTGGTAAACTCAAGTTATCTGTATTTTCTTTGTCTAAACTTTTTTTTAGATTTATTAAAAATAAAACTCCCACAACTAAACTAGCAATTCCTAATAGAAAATTCTTATAATCCATTTTTATTTATTCAGCCATTTACATAATGCTAATTTATAATATTTTTTTGTCTCTTGCACTATTTTACTGTGTGGGATAGTAGAAGCATCCTTTTATTTGTCATTGCGAGGAGGTACGACGTGGCAATCTAAATAAAAGATATAGCGTATAGCCCGACCGTAACGAAGTGGAGGACACAGTATAAAAAAAGTCCGACTTAAAAAATCGGACTTTATAATATTTATATACGATTAGCTTATTTTACTAATCCTCTTGAAATTACAATACGTTGGATTTCTGAAGTTCCTTCATAAATTTGCGTAATTTTAGAATCACGCATCATTCTTTCTACATGATATTCACTTACATATCCGTTTCCACCGTGAATTTGAACAGCATCATTAGCCACTTCTAAAGCAATTTCAGAAGCGTATAATTTTGCCATTGCGCCAGAATGAGCAATATCTTCACCAGCATCTTTTTCGGCAGCAGCTTTGTGAATTAATAATCTAGCAGCAGTTATTTTAACATGCATGTCTGCTAATTTGAAAGCGATTGCTTGGTGTTGGAAAATTGGTTTTCCGAAAGTTACACGCTCTTGAGCATATTTTAAAGCTAATTCGTAAGCGCCTTGAGCGATTCCTAATGCTTGAGAAGCAATTCCTATTCGTCCACCATTTAATGTTGACATTGCGAATGCAAATCCGAATCCGTCTGCACCTATTCTATTTTCTTTAGGAACTTTTACATCGTTAAATAATAACGTATGCGTGTCAGAACCTCTAATTCCCATTTTCTTTTCTTTAGGTCCTACTTCAAAACCTGGCATTCCTTTTTCTACAATAAGAACGTTAATTCCTTTGTGGCCTTTTGAAGCGTCTGTTTGAGCAATAACTAAATAAGTAGAAGCAGTTCCACCATTAGTAATCCAGTTTTTTGTACCGTTTAATAAATAATGATCACCTTTGTCAATTGCAGTGGTTCTTTGTGAAGTTGCATCTGAACCCGCTTCTGGTTCTGATAAACAAAATGCGCCAATTACTTCTCCTTTTGCTAATGGTGTTAAATATTTAACTTTTTGCTCTTCTGAACCGTATTTTTCTAATCCAGCACAAACTAAAGAGTTATTAACCGACATGATTACTGCTGCAGATGCATCCACTTTAGCAATTTCTTCCATTGCTAAAACATAAGAAACACTGTCTAAACCAGCTCCACCATATTTTGGGTCAACCATCATTCCCATGAAACCTAAATCAGCCATCATTTTAACTTGTTCAGTAGGAAATTTTGAGTGTTCGTCTCTTTCTATTACTCCAGGTAATAATTCTGTTTGAGCAAAATCTCTAGCTGCTTGCTGAATCATTAATTGCTCTTCGGTTAATTTAAAATCCATAGTATGTAAATAAGGTTTGTGTTTTTTTTATAAAGTTTTCAAATGTACTTATTTATTACCAAATTTTCAATAGTAATTTGTAATTTTAACCCATGTTTAAAGATAGTTATCAGGTTGTTGGGGTTATGTCGGGCACATCGTTAGATGGTGTAGATTTGGTTTATGTGACCTTAACATATTCTGATAAATGGGAGTTTAAGATTCATTTTTCTGAAACTATTCCTTATTCAGACTATTGGTTTAATCTGTTGTCAAGTGCTGTAAATTTATCAAAACAAGAACTATTAGATTTAAATGAATCTTACACGGAAGAATTGGCTAGAATAATAAGTGCTTTTATTTCGAAGTATTCTATTGTTGAAATTGACGCAGTTTCTTCTCACGGACATACAGTTTTACATCAACCACAAAAGGGATTCACACTGCAAATAGGTAATCTTGAAAAACTATCTACTTTATTAAAACAAAATGTAGTTTGCGACTTTAGAGTTCAAGATGTAGAATTTGGAGGTCAAGGTGCGCCATTAGTACCAATTGGTGATCGTTTGTTATTTTCTCAATATGATTATTGTTTGAATTTAGGAGGATTTTCTAATATTTCATTTGAAGAAAATTCACATAGAATTGCATTTGATATTTCGCCAGTGAATACTTTGATGAATTTGTATGCAAATAAATTAGGTTTTGCTTATGATGATAGAGGCAATTTAGCAAGAAGTGGCAATTTGAATTTTGATTTATTAACGGAATTAAATGCTTTGCCTTTTTATAAATTACCATATCCAAAATCACTAGGAATTGAATTTGTCAACGAAATCATATTGCCGTTAATTTCTAAATATAAGATTTCTGAAATTGATTTGTTGCGAACATTTGTAGAACATGTAGCTTTTCAAATAAGTAACTCAATATCTCGAGAAAATACATCACTTTTAGTAACTGGAGGTGGAGCTTATAATGATTTTTTAATTGAACGAATGAAGGGCTATTTGCCAAATATATATGTTGAAGTTCCAGGTAAAATTACATTAGAATTTAAAGAAGCACTTGTTTTTTCATTGTTAGGTGTTTTGAAATTGCGAAATGAAATTAATACATTAGCTTCAGTAACAGGTGCTGAACAAGACCATAGTGCAGGAAATATTTATTACTATAAAAATCTAAATTGTTGAAAATCAGCAGTAGAGTATTTTTAGCTATTTGATAATCATTATTTTATCTCGGCAAAATATACATAATTGATTAGAATATGTATATTTGTGAAACTCAAAATAACCAACTAGAATGAAAGATTTATTAAAGAAATTTGAAAATAAAGAACCAGAAATAGTATTCAATTGGAAAGATCCTGAAACAGAAGCAGAAGGATGGACAGTTATTAATTCTTTAAGAGGTGGAGCAGCCGGAGGTGGAACAAGAATGCGTAAAGGATTAGATATGAATGAAGTACTTTCTTTAGCTAAGACTATGGAAGTTAAATTCTCTGTATCTGGACCGGCAATTGGCGGTGCAAAATCTGGGATTAATTTTGATCCAAATGATCCTCGTAAAAAAGGTGTATTAGAAAGATGGTATAAGGCAGTTTCTCCTTTGTTGAAAAATTACTACGGAACTGGTGGTGATTTAAATGTTGATGAAATACATGAAGTTATTCCTATGACAGAAGATTGTGGTGTTTGGCATCCGCAAGAAGGAGTTTTTACAGGTCATTTTAAGCCGACTGAGGCTGATAAAATCAATAGAATTGGTCAATTACGTCAAGGTGTAATTAAAGTTATTGAAAATCCAAATTTTTCACCAGATGTAAACAGAAAATATACAGTAGCAGATATGATTACTGGATATGGTGTTGCAGAAGCAGTTCGTCATTTCTATGATATTTATGGAGGTAATGTGAAAGGGAAGAAGGCTATTGTTCAAGGTTTTGGTAATGTAGGTTCTGCGGCAGCGTTTTATTTAGCAGAAATGGGAGCTAAAGTTGTTGGAATTATTGATAGAGACGGTGGTTTAATTAATGAAGACGGATTCTCTTTTGAAGAAATTACTGAGTTATTCTTGAACAAAGACGGAAACAAATTAGTTGCGGACAACATGATTCCTTTTGACGAGATCAATGAAAGAATTTGGAAAATAGAAGCTCAAATCTTTGCTCCATGTGCTGCTTCAAGATTGGTTACTAAACAACAAGTGGATAATATGATTGCTTCAGGATTAGAAGTGATTTCTAGTGGAGCAAACGTTCCTTTTGCTGATAAAGAGATTTTCTTTGGTTCTATAATGGAAGAAACAGACTCAAAAGTAAGTTTGATTCCTGACTTTATATCGAACTGTGGTATGGCAAGAGTTTTTGCTTACTTTATGGAGAAAAAAGTTCAAATGACAGATGAATCAATTTTTTCTGACACTTCCAATATCATCAAAGCTGCAATTCAAAAAACACATGATGCAAGTTCAGATAAAATGAACATAAGTGCTCGTGCTTTTGAAATTGCATTAAAACAACTTATCAAATAATTTTAAAAAATGGAAATTTTATTAATCACAATATTTGTTCTTGGTTATGTTGCCATAGCTATGGAGCACACTTTTAAAATTGACAAATTAATTCCTGCTTTAGGAATGATGGCCATTTTATGGGCGTTAATTGCTGTAAATCATCTAGAGGTTTATGAAATTTTACCTGGAATAGGTAAAGAAAGCCATCATGTAGAAGGTGTGTTATTGCATCATTTGGGGAAAACTGCAGAGATTTTGTTTTTCTTAATGGGAGCAATGACTATTGTTGAGATTGTTGATTATTTTGATGGTTTTTCTACTATTAAGTCATTCATTAAAACTAAAAGTAAAGGAAAGTTACTTTGGTTGTTTACTATTTTGGCATTTGTACTTTCAGCTATTATTGACAATTTAACAGCAACAATTGTATTAATTACAATTTTACAAAAAATCATAAAAGACAGAGAAGTGCGTCTGTGGTTTGCTGGATTAATTGTAATTGCAGCTAATGCAGGTGGTGCATGGTCTCCAATTGGAGATGTTACCACAACAATGTTATGGATTGCAAATAAAGTTTCAGCAGCTCAATTAATTGAACATGTTTTAATTCCTTCAATTTTATGTTTTGCAGTTCCTACATTTATTGCTTCTCGTATGAAGATTTTTAAAGGATTTATTGAAGATGAAGTTGAGGATGAAAAACCAAAAAATAAATACAGCGCAGTAATGTTTTATTTGGGTCTAGGATCAATTCTTTTTGTGCCTATTTTTAAAACGTTTACACATTTGCCTCCTTATGTAGGAATGATGCTTTCGTTAGCTGTTGTTGCTGCTGTTGCTGAGTTTTTTAGTAATAGAAAGTTCTCTATGGGTGAAGCTACTTCTGATGGTGGACATCATTCGCCAGTTCATAAATCACTTTCAAAAATTGAAATGCCAAGTATATTATTTTTCTTAGGAATTTTAATGGCTGTTGCAGCACTAGAATCACTTGGTATGTTGTTTGATTTTGCGGGCACGCTAGAAGCTAATGTGCCTTATCTTGGAACAGAACATTCTTCAACAAAAATATCTGATTTGGTAGTTTTATTATTAGGTGCAGGTTCTGCAATTATTGATAACGTGCCTTTAGTTGCTGCCAGCATTGGTATGTTTCAAATTGGTATGGATGAGCCGGCATGGCATTTTATTGCTTATTCAGCAGGAACTGGTGGTAGTATCTTAATTATTGGTTCTGCTGCAGGTGTTGTAGCAATGGGAATGGAAAAAATTGATTTCATGTGGTATTTAAAAAATATTGGTTGGTTGGCACTAGTAGGCTTTTTAGCAGGAAGTGCGGGTTTCATTTTATTAAGAGACTTTTTATTGAATGCAACCCATTAAAACATTGACAATTTTTTTAATAAACCATCGTTATATAATAAATTAATAAATATGAGTATATTTCTTCAAGCAGATAGTTTAGCTGTAGCTAATCAAGTGTTATCAGAAGATTCACAGCCAGTTGAGCAAACATTATCTATATGGTCATTGCTTACAAGTGGCGGAGCAGGTGGTATTGCAATTATGATAGTTTTGTTTTTGCTATTATTTATGGCTTTGTTCTTGTATTTCGAACGCATTATGGCAATAAATAAAGCTAGTAAAATAGATGCTAGTTTCATGAATAATATAAAGTTGCATATTAGCTCAGGTAAAATTGATGCAGCAAAAATGTTATGTGCTCAAACAAATTCTCCAGTTGCTCGTTTGATTGAAAAAGGTATTTCACGTATTGGGAAGCCATTAGAAGATATAAACACTGCAATTGAAAATGCGGGTAATCTCGAATTATATAAGTTGGAAAAAAACACAAGTATGTTAGCTACTATTTCTGGAGCTGGACCTATGATTGGTTTCTTAGGAACGGTACTTGGTATGATTCTTGCGTTTCATAAGATGGCAAGTGGCGGTGGACAAATTGAAGTGGGTGCTTTGGCAGAAGGTATTTATACTGCAATGACTACAACCGTTGTTGGTCTTGTTGTAGGTATTATTGCATATATGGGGTATAATCACTTAGTTGTTAAAACAAATAAGATTGTGAACCAAATGGAAGCAAATGCTGTAGAATTTCTAGACTTATTAAACGAACCAGTATAATATGAAGTTAGGTAAAAATAAAAATAAAGTATCTACAGAGTTCAATATGTCGTCTATGACGGATATTGTTTTCTTGTTACTTATTTTTTTCATGATAACTTCTACAATGGTTACAACAAATGCACTTGACTTGGTTTTACCAAAAGGAAAAGGTAAAACAGATAGTAACAAGAATTTAGCGGTTAGCATTGATGAAAACTTGCAGTTTTTTATTGATAAAGATAAAGTTGATGAAACTCAATTAGAATCACAGCTTTTAGCTTTGATGGCTAATGCAGAACAAAAAGCAATTATTCTAAGAGCAGAGAAATCTGTTCCACATGAAAAAGTAGTTTATGTTATGGATATTGCTTATAGAAACGGAATGAAAATGGTAGTTGCGGTTAACCCAAAATAGCTATAATTTAACAATAGATAAAATGAGCTTTTTAGAAACTCCAGAAGAGAAAAAATCATTTACTATTACAAGTGTATTATTTGTAATACTATTTCTATTGTTTGCCTTTTTAGGACTTACTTATATGGATCCTCCGCCAGAAAATGGTATTGCGGTGAATTTTGGTACTAGTGATGTAGGTCAAGGAGAAATTCAACCTATAAAGCCTATAGCGTCAGCTCCGCAAACTTCTCAAGTACAACCAGAAACTACTCAAGATGAAGAAATATTAACTGATGAAAGTGATTCGCCTGTGGTTATTCAGCCTAAAAAAAATACTCCAAAGCCAAAAACACCTACAGAACCAAAACCAGAAGTTAAGCCAACACCTAAGCCCTCTCAGCAAACCAATAATGCTTTAAGTAGCATTTTAAATTCAAAAAAATCTGAAGGAGAAACTAATGGAGGTCATGGTAATGATGGTTTGCCTGGTGATAAAGGTGATCCTAATGGAAGTATCTATGCTAATAGTTTTTATGGAAGTGGTTCTGGAAATGGAAATGGTTCTGGAAATGGAACAGGTTACGGCTTAAGTGGTAGAAAATTATCTTCTCCTGGGAAAAAAGTTGAACAATGCGGTAATGAATCTGGAACTGTCGTTGTTCAAATTACAGTTAATAAATCTGGTAATGTGATTAAAACTCAATATGTTAAAGGAACAGATAATACAACTCCTTGTGTTCTTGAGGCAGCCTACAAAACTGCAAGAGAATATAAATGGCAAGCAGACTCAAATGCTCCAGAAACTCAAATAGGTTTTGTTGTGGTTAATTTTAAACTAGGCGAATAATTTTTCAAATGACTTATAAAGAAACAACCGATTGGCTTTTTAGTCAACTTCCTATGTTTCAAAACCAAGGCGCTTCTGCCTATAAAAATGATTTATCTAATATTGTTTTATTAGATGACTATTTAAAAAATCCACACAAACAATTTAAAACCATTCACGTTGCTGGTACTAACGGAAAAGGTTCTACTTCTTCATTGTTAGCTTCTGTTTTGCAAGAAGCCGGCTATAAAGTTGGTTTATACACTTCTCCACATTTAAAAGACTATAGAGAACGCATTCGAATTAACGGAAATATGATTTCTGAAAGTTACGTTGTTGATTTTGTTGCAAAGCATAAATCTTTTTTTGAAGAACATCAATTGAGTTTTTTCGAAATGTCTGTTGGTTTAGCCTTTGATTATTTTTCTTATGAAAAAGTAGATGTAGCTATTGTTGAAGTGGGTCTTGGTGGTCGTTTAGATGCTACAAATATTATTACGCCTTTAATTTCTGTTATTACTAATATAGGCTTAGATCATACGCAGTTTTTAGGCAGTACTCTTGATAAAATTGCTTTTGAAAAAGGTGGAATTATTAAGAAGAATATTCCAGTTGTAATTGGAGAGTATGTTAATGAAACAAAATTTATTTTTGACTCTTTGGCTGAATCGAATATTTCTGAAATTACTTTTGCACAAGATTTAGAATTTGAAGATTTACCATGTGCTTTACTGGGTGATTATCAAGTCGCAAATAAGAAAACAGTATTGTCTACTTTAAATTGTATAAAAGATGATTTTGTTATTTTAAATTCACATATAAAGAGTGGTTTTTTAAATGTTGTTTCTAATACAAGTTTGTTAGGAAGGTGGCAAGTTTTAAATGAATACCCAAAAGTTGTTTGTGATACAGCTCACAATTCTCATGGTTTAAATATTGTTTTAAATCAAATTAGTAAAGAACAATTCGAAGAATTACATATTGTTTTAGGAGTTGTTAATGATAAAGATTTAGACTCTATTTTACCCTTGTTTCCAAAAAAAGCAAAATATTATTTTTGCTGTCCTAAAGTTTCTCGTGGTTTAGATGCTAAAATTTTAAAAGAAAAAGCGTTAAAGTATTCACTTGTTGGAGAAGTATATTCTTCTGTAAGAGAGGCTTATGATTTTTCTTTATTGAGTTCAAATAAAACCGATTTTATATTTATAGGAGGTAGTACTTTTGTTGTTGCCGAAATTATTTAAAAATTTATAAAATTTGTTTGGAATTACTAATTTCTAGTGTATATTTGCACTCGCAATACGGAAGTAGAGCGAATTTATTGGGGCGATTAGCTCAGCTGGTTCAGAGCACCTCGTTTACACCGAGGGGGTCGGGGGTTCGAACCCCTCATCGCCCACAAACAAAAAAGCACTTCAGATGAAGTGCTTTTTTGTGCTTTGTAATGTGTGATTTTTATGTACATCTATTTTTAAAACATTTACCTAAAATATAAATGGTTTCATTTCTAATTTCAATATTTTCTGTACTATTAATAATATAGTTTTTTTTGCCGGAATATTGAAATAGCTTATCATAAATAATACGGTCTAAGTAATCTTTTATAATTAGTTCTAAACCAGAATTAGGATACAAAACTTCTTTCAATTCTTTATAATCAATTTCTTTAAAAGAAGATGAGTCGTTATACAATTCGTCATCTTCTTTTATTTCATTTTTAAGTGTATTATATTCTTCTTTTATTAATTTTATAAAATCTTGAAACGAAATTTCTAATATAAAGTCAGTAAATTGATTTTCAACATGATTTATTCTTCCAAAATTTAGGCCGTCGTTATGGGAAACCAAATGTAAAGGAATATAACTATTTTCAATTTTAATTTTCACTATTTTGGAGTGTCACATGAGTAACCTTCTTTATTTCTTACATAAGCCATAGCATCAAAATCATAACCTGCATATTTAAAACCTACGGTGTAAACTCTAAATTTTCCACATTCTTTAAAAAAGGTTAATTTATATCCTTTTCTGTTTTTACTAACAGCTCTACCTATCGCCAATTCTTCTGTGTCTTCTGCAAATTGCAAATGTTGTGTAGGACCAGCAGCATTCCATTTTTGATATTTATTTTGCCAGGTTACAACATAGGCAGGACCTGATGGACCTACGTTTTCTGTTTTTTTATTAAAGCCATAAAAAAGGATTGCTAATAAAAGGAAACTTGTAATAATAATTATTTTTTTCATTTTAGAATATTTAAAGGGTTAGTTGTTTTTTAGCACAAAAACTATTTTAAATAAATTTTTTCATTTTTACAAAATAATTCAAACTTAATTACCTTAAGATTACGATTATTAGCCCATTGTATTTCTTTATTTCTCGCATCTATCATATAATTTTTTTCTTCATGATATGAGGAATTACAGGCGTAAATATCTTCAACATTGTAATTTAAATCATTTTCTATCAAATCATAGATTTCACTTCTACTAGGCATTTCTGTACAATAAAATACATTTGATATAAATACCTGCTTGGCTTTTGGATTAAATACATGAATAAAATGATATCCTTCGTTATTACCAGTTTTTTGGTTTAAGTCATTAAAGGATGTCGTTAAAAATAGTAATGCTGTTAGTAAGGTGGTTTTTAAAATTATTGTCTTCATAATATAACTTTTTAAAATTTATTTTTTAATTCATTTTTGTCTTTAAAAGTAATTGTATAATTAAAAAATGTGCTTAAATGTTTAATTGCTTTAAAAGTACTATTAGCGGTATCACCATCATTAAAGACAAAAGATAAAGTTTTGTTTTTTAAACTATTTTCTTTGTTTTTAAATGAATAATGTTGACCATTTTCTTTGTTTTCATAATAATAATAGTCTAAATCTCCATTTAGTTCTATTATATATTTTGATTCATAAGGCTTGAGGGTTATAAGCTTAGTGTTATTTAGATACAGAAAATATTTTTGTCGTATAACATCATCAATATACATATTTAACCCTTCATTATAATTTCTTGTTGTAATATCTTGTATTATTAAAATTGTACTGTCACTGTTACTGAATGAAAACTCTCCGACGTTTAAGGAGTATTCAGTTTTACCTATAATTACAACACTCTCATGTACTTTTCCATATTCATTTAACCATTCAATCGTCTCTTCCAAAGTAGCATCGGATTGAGCATGGGAAAATGGAACTATTGTAATTAATGCTAAAAATAAAAAAATTGTTTTTTTCATAATTTGAATTGTTAAAATTTGTTTTCTAGAGAGCGTTTGTCTTCAAAAGGGATATTGATATTTTGCAATTTGAACAAGTGCTTTATTGCCTTTATTACTCGGTCAACTTTTTCGGACTCAGATTCTACTGGAAAATTATAAGACACATTATGCCCATGCTTATCCAATAAATTTAAAATATAATGAGTTGTTGTTTTACTGACTGACCATTTTATTAATTCACTGTCATAAACATAGTATTCCCAATAACACCCACAACTGCCAAATCCACTACTTAAATAATATGTAGAACCTTTTTTCATTGTGATACATTCTTTATTATTAGCTCGTTGTGAAAATTTAACAAAACCGGTAAACTTACCGCTGGATTGTTTCTCTACTTCACCTATTGAATGACATTTCGTGCCTTCAACAATTCTTTCTAAACCATAAACATTTAACCAACTAATTGTTTCTTCCAAAGTAGCATCTGATTGAGCATGGGAAAATTGAACTATTGCAATTAAAACTAAAAATAGAAAAATTGTTTTTGTCATAATTTGAATTGTTAAAATTTGTTTTCTAGAGAGCGTTTGTCTTCTATTGTTATGTTTAAATTTAATAGTTTAAAAAGATGTTTTAATGCTTTAAGGGTTCTTTCCATTATTTTTTCTTCCGAGTGATCATATCGATAATGGAAATATCTACCTTTAATATCATAAATAGTTATGCCTAAATTTCTTGAATCTTTTGATATCGTCATACTTTTTAGTTCATCTGCGTAAAGATGATAAGTTAGGATATTGCAATTAGCACTAGTATAGCAAGTTTTGTACCTATCATTTAGAGCAGTCTCACATTCATCTACCTCTACACTTTTTGAGAATACTACTTTATTTGATTCGTGTTTTCTTTGCATTATATAAAAAATAGGGTGTTTGCCAACTACTGGAAGTCCACATTGTGTCTCACCAAAATAAGAAAATCCAAAGTTGTTTAACCATTCTATAGTTTCCTCCAAAGTAGCATCTGATTGAGCATTTGCAGATGTTGATAATGCAACATACGCTATAAAAATAAAAATATATTTTTTCAAAATATTTCTAATTAATTATTCACAAAATCTTTCATGTTCATTCACTTTCCACCAATGAAAGTCGGGAACACAATCTGCTTTTTCTTCTAATTCATCATAATTTTTCCAAAGCCAGTCTAACGCTTTTTGCTCACTTGTATAAGTCCAACTGAAAGTTACATCGTTTTTATTATAATTTCCACCTGGTGTGTATTTTATTTTATTATTCATTCTGTCTAAAGCGTAGGAAGTAGATAAACCATAATCAGACTCATCTTCCAAACATTCAGATTGGATTATTAAACCTGCTGTATAATGACATGCCCATTTGCCGTTTCCTTCCCATTTAGTTTTTGTAAAAAAATATGCTCTAAAAAGTTTTTTTGGTTTAGAGTCAATATTTTCATGTTTGGTAAAACTTGTAAATATTGATAAACAAAAAACAATTAAAATGATTTGATTTATTTTTCTCATATTTAAAATTATATTTAGTTATCTAATTCTGTTTTTTTTAGGATATTCGAGCATTACTTTTCGTAAAATAAATTCACTTTCTTCGCTAAAATCGTCTTCTAAAAATTTGTTAGCAATTTCAGCTATATCGTTTTGCGAAATTGGATACTGTTTGCATTTTTCTTGAATTTCTTTATCATATACTTGTTTTTTACCGAGTAAAATTCTGGCTTTATTGTCAAGAATTAAACCAATTATACCTAAAAGAACATAATCAGCTGTCTCATAATCCTGCAATTTTATTTTATCGGATTCAGAAATGTTCGTATCGTTAGTATATAACTTTTTTAGCCATTCAATTAAATCAGATTCGCAATTATTTTTAATTAAAGTTTCTATCACAAAATTTATTTTAAAGCATTTTCATCTTGTTGATTTTAATAATTTATTCTTCTATCCATTCTTCTTGAACGTAAGCAGGATAGGGTAATGATTCTTTGGTTTTGTATTTGAATTCGCTTCGTTCTTCACCTGTTAGCCAATCTACCCAACCCCAATTATCGTCTTTTAAACAAGCGAGTTTAATTACGTTGTTATGATCGTATAATTTGTAATCGTCATATTTACAAGGAACAGATTGTTTGGCTTGTTCACCATAGCTAAATTTAGATAGGTAGAAGCCAATTTTACCATTTTGAGTAACAGCGGTAAATTTTCCATTCCACGAGAAGAATTTTATGTCATCGTAGTTTGCAGGAATTAATGTTTTAATTTCGGTACCCTCTAAATCTTGATACATTCCCCATTTTTTGGAGCTTTTGTTTCTGCCTTTAAAAACGCCATCTCCGTTACCTGAATCAAATAAAATTACATCGCACTCTAATTGCTTTTTTGCTCTTTTAATAATGGCTATTTCCCAAGGAGATACATTTTGAAGCGGAACTTCATCAGGCGTTTTGTATATGCAATCTATAATAATTTCTTGCTCAAACCAATCGGCTAATCCCCAAAGATTATTTTCTTGAATTAGTGTGTAATATGCTTCGTTTTTTTCTTTTATGAGAATTTTAGAAAATTTGAATTCTACTTTGTTTGCTGAATTTCCTATTTCATACGGATTTAGAAGTATTCCGTATTTATTTTTGTTTTTTACAATAGCAAAAGGTTTATGGTCAAACCAACCTAAGGAGTCAAATTTAGGTTGAATAATTGTGTTTATTTCGATATTATCTTTATCATATGCTGAAATTGAATACAATCCCCATTTTTTGTTTTTGAATATTTTAGCTACTTCATCACCTCCAAAATAGCCCCATTCTATTTTTTTTGCTTTTAATTTTTTTAAAATTTCTTTATTGAATTCTTTTTGAGAAAATACATTTTCACTGAAAATCAGGAAACAAAATAAAACTAGTATTTTATTAAAAATCTGCATCTTATATAAATTAAGTTGGTGAATTTTAGCTTTTTTAAGATATAGAAAACTAAAATAAATATTTAATTTGATAAGTTAAAACGTTTTTAATTTATTTTTATTTGATAGGTGATAAAGTGGTTTTATGTGAACAAGATTTTAATTATTAAATATCATATTTGAAAAATATGTTGACATAGAATAAGTTGAAAGAGGTTTAAAAAAAAATAGTATTTTTCCTGTGTTTAAGGAAAAAATTTTATCTGATTGTTAAATTTTATGATATTTCATCAATAAATTCTGAAAAGCATAATTCTTATTTTATATAATTTCTAATGTTCTTTCAAGAGCCATTCCTCTAGAACCTTTTATTAGTATAAAGCTGTTTTTTATTTTTTTGTTTCTAATTTGTTCTGAAAACTTTTCAAAATTTTGATAAAAATGTAAATGATTTTCATTTTCCTTATTTGAGTAAAAGTCTTTTCCAACAAAATGAGAAGTTATGGATACTTGATTCTTTAATAATCTAACAATGTTTTTGTGTTCAATTAAGCTGTCTTCTCCTAATTCGAACATGTCGCCAAGAATTACAACTTTTGAATCTTTGTTAATTTGAATAAAGTTTTCAATTGCCGCAGCCATACTGCTAGGATTTGCATTATAGGCATCTAAGATGATTTGATTATTATTTTTCTCAATTAATTGTGATCTATTGTTAGTAGGAATATAGTTCTCAATTGCATTTTTGATATCGACATCTTCAATTTTAAAGTATTTCCCAATAGCAATTGCTGCGTTTATGTTGTTCGCGTTATAAGCGCCTATTAAATGAGATTTTACTTCAGTGTTATTGTATTGAATCTTAACCATTGGGTTTGCTTCAATTGAATTTATTTTTACGTCTGCATTTTCGTTATTATTTGCAAATGTAAATCGATTTGAGTTTTCTGTTTTTTCTTTTTGTAAAGTGTCGTCTAGGTTAACTATTGTAATTTGTTTATTTTGTTTTAAATAGGTATAGAGTTCGCTTTTCCCTTTTATAATCCCTTCTACACCACCAAATCCTTCTAAGTGTGCTTTTCCAAAGTTTGTAATGTATCCAAAGTTAGGCTCAGCTATTTGACATAAAAATTCTATTTCCTTTTGATGGTTAGCTCCCATTTCAACAATCCCAACTTCCGTACTCTCATTAAACCTTAATAATGTTAATGGCACTCCAATATGATTGTTTAGATTTCCAATAGTTGCTATAGTCTTGAATTTTGTTGATAGAACTACGTTAATTAATTCTTTAGTGGTCGTTTTTCCGTTACTTCCAGTAAGTGCAATTATTGGTGTTTTTAATGTTCTCCTGTGGTGATTTGCAATTTCTTGTAAAGTAATCAATACATTTTCTACCAAAATAGTTTTTCCTTCAATATAGTATTTAGGATTGTCTATAACAACGTATTTTGCTCCTTTTTCTAAAGCTTCTTTGGTAAAAGTATTTGCATCAAAATTATCACCTTTAAGGGAAAAGAACATGCTATTTTGCTCTATCTTTCTTGTGTCTGTCGATACTCCTGAACATTCAAGAAATTTTAAGTATATATTTTCAATTTTCATAAAGCGAATATAATAAAAAAAGCCCTTTCAATTGAAAGGGCTTTTGTAAAAGTATAAGTACTATTTATTGTTTAGGATTTCCTCTTGGAGTCTTTTTGTTAGATTTTGGTCCAACTTTAGACATTGCGTTTCTAAATCCAATATAATCTGTTGCCATGTCTTGTGGGAAATATCTACGAGATGCTGGGTCTAACCAGTAAGCTCTATCTCTCCATGAACCACCTTTGTAAACTCTAACGTTATCGTTAACTAAAGTAGTTCTATCATTAGACTTGTCATGTTTTTTAGTCATATCACCCAAGCTGTCAACAGAAATAGTGTGCTTAGGAGATTCATACATTCTAAATTGATCTTCTTTACCATCTTCTTCTTCTTCAGATGAACCAAAATCAAATTTTCTTGTTGAAGCTCTATCTCCGTCTCTGTAGTTTCTGTTGTCAGAAGTTGAGAATTGAGTTCTTAAATATGTTTCATTGTCATCTACAGGAACCTGTGCAATTTGTCCAGGGAAGTTTCTTGCAAGAATTTTACCATTACTTAATGTGTCGTAAGTGATGTTGTCGGTAGTAACAATTTCTACTGTACCATCTTCACCAATTTTATTTTTCATGTAAACGTTACCTCTAAAATAGTTAAAGTCGTTTGCTTCATCGTCTACCATCGGTCTGTAAACATCGGCAACCCATTCTGCAACGTTTCCAGCCATATCGTAAAGACCAAAATCATTTGGAGGATAACTTTTTACTTTGTTAGTAATGTCTGCACCGTCATCAGACCATCCAGCAATCCCACCGTAATCACCTTTTCCTTGTTTGAAATTGGCTAATTGGTCTCCTCTATATTGTCTTTGTCCAGAACGAGTATATTGTCCGTTCCAAGGATATTTCTTTTGTCCTTTGTAAATATTGTATTCTCTGTTTCCTACTAAAGCTAATGCAGCATATTCCCATTCTGCTTCAGTTGGTAATCTGTATTCAGGTAATATTAAACCAGAATTTCTTTGAGCGTAAACGTTTTTAGCAGTATCTGCTACTTCTTGTCTTCCGCTTTTATTTAATTCTTTTTTAAGCACTACCTCTTCTTTACCTCCAAAAGTTTGTGTAGGAGCTGCTAAGTATGTTTCAGTGCTGAAAGAAGTTTCAGCTGTAACTTCTTTTACTTTAGCATTTTTCTTTAAATATCCTTCTCTTTCAAGAATATTTTCATTTACACGGTCAGTTCTCCATTTACTGAATTCAGTTGCTTGGATCCAATTTACTCCAACTACTGGGTATTCTGCATAAGCAGGATGTCTTAAGTAATTGTTTGTCATTGTTTCGTTGTAACCTAAACGATTTCTCCATACTAATGTATCCGGAATTGCTCCGGTATATATGTTTTTGTAATTTTCATCTTCTGGAGGAAAAACAGTCTTTAGCCAAAACAAGTATTCTGTATACATGATGTTGGTAACTTCAGTTTCATCCATAAAAAATGACTGCACATGTTGTTGGTTTGGAGTGTTATTCCAATCGTGCATTGGGTCATCTTGTACTTTACCCATTGTAAAAGTTCCACCTTCAACAGGAATCATTCCCGGAGGAGTTTCTTGTTGTTTGAACTTTGAATTGTACTGAAAACCACCTTCTTTGTCGTTTATTTTCCAACCCGTCGCTTTTGAACCACCTTTTGTTCCTGAGCTCTTACTACAACTAGTAAAACCTATTGCTACTGACAATGCCAATATCAATTTTAAAGTCATAATTTTCTTAATTTTCATACTTTAGTAGGTAATAATTTTAGTGTCGCAAGATAATAATTAAGTATTAATTTGCAACATGTTTTTAAAAAAATATTAAATTTTTGTTAATCTAACTCTTTTATAACGCATTAGCTTTTTTTTTATTGTATAAATTTAGATTTATTGAATTATTTTTTTCTCTTTGTAATATATATACTAAAACTGCGTTTTGTTAAGAATGAAAAAGATTTTTACTTATTTGGTGTTTTTTCTTTTTGGAGTTGTTTATTCACAAAATGAAACCCCTGTTTCTTTAAATTGGAGTCAGTCAAGTCAATATTTGAGTGAAGGAGTCTTTTTTAGTTATCCTCATTTCAATTATGATTATTTTGATATTGATATCCCAAATAAAACAATTGCTTTTAAATACTCTTTTAAAAGTAATGGAATTATTCGAAAATCTTCCATAGTAATTACTAATGTTAAGTATGAAGTTGTTTCGCTTGATTTTTTGCGCGATTTAGATTTTTCTAAACTACCTAACAAATTAGAATATTCAATTGAGACTGTTAAAGCGAAAGAAGATTTTTATTCTTTATTAAAATTATCTCCAATAATTATTGAAAATGGTGTTATTAAAAGGATTTCTTCTTTTAAATTTAATTATGATTATGATAATTCTTCTAGATTTGCTTCGGCTACTAGATTAATTTCTAATTCTGTTTTAAGTTCTGGAACTTGGCATCGTTTTTATGTTGAAAAGTCGGGTGTTTATAGGCTTTCAAAAAGTTTTTTACAATCATTGGGTGTGAATGTTTCTAGCGATCCTAGAAATATTAAAATTTATGGTAATGGTGGTCGAATGCTGCCATTATTAAACAATACTTTTTATCCAAATGATTTAACTGAAAATGCAGTAAAGTTTGTAGGTGAAGAGGATGGTGTTTTTAATGACTCAGATTTTATTCTTTTTTATGCTGAAGGAGTTGACACATGGAATACAGAGAGTTTGACAAGTGTAAATTTATATTCAGATAAATCATATTTTTATGTTTCAACTTCTTCTGGTGTTGGTAAAAGAATTTCTTCAGCTGTTGAGCCTTCAGCTTCACCAAGTTTTAATTTTGTGAATTATAATGATATAACTACATACGAAAAGGATTTAGTTAATGCTGGGAAAGTGGGAAGAAGATGGTTTGGGGAACAATTTAATATCAATAATAATCAAAGTTTCGATTTTTCTATTCCTAATCTTGATGTATCAGTTCCTATTGGTTTGAAGATAAATCTTGCTTCAAAATCTTTTGGAGCTTCTTCATTTGATGTAAAAGCTAACAATCAATCTATAGGTAATGTTGCTTTTCCTGCTTTAGTTCCATTTAGTGGTGTTGAAGGTTACGAAAATGTATTAAATGTTAATTTCAATTCCTCGTCAACAAATATTAATATTGATTTAACTTATAATAATGGAGGGGTTCCATCTTCAAATGGTTACCTAGATTTTATTAGAATAACATCCGTAAGAAATTTAACTGGTTTTGGAAAACAGTTTTCTTTTTTCAACAACCTAGAATCTGCCAATATTGGAATTGGCCAGTATAGTTTTACTAATGCAACTCAAATTAGCGAAGTGTGGGATGTAACGGATCGGTTTAATGTGAAGTCGTATCTTAACTCCACGGGATCTAATTTTAGTTTTAAAGTTAATTTAGGGTCTGTTAAGAAATATGTAGCTGTTGATTTTTCTGATGCTTTTATTCCTTTAAAAGAGTCAAACAGTGTCGTTGCAAATCAAAATTTGAAAGGTACTATTTTTCTCAACGAATCGGGAGTTTTTCAAGATATAGACTATTTAATTATTACATCAAATAGTTTTTTGATGCCTGCAGAAAGGTTAGCAGATTTTCATAGGTTAAATTCAGGATTGAAAGTTAAGGTTGTTTCTACTGAGGCTATTTATCAAGAATTTAGTTCTGGAAAACAAGATATTGGAGCAATTAGAAACTTTATCAAGTATGTTTACCAAAACGCTTCAACTATTTCCAATAGGGTTAAATATGTAAATTTGTTTGGGGATGCTTCATATGATTATAAAAACAGACTGTTTAATAACACGAATGTTGTTCCGGTTTTTCATGGTTTTAATCCAGGTGCCAACGAGACGAATAATATTTCTAATTTTTCTTTGTATTTGTCATTTATGTCAGATGATTTTTATGGGTTAATGGATGATGGTGAAGGTCAAATGATTGGTGGGATAGACGGAATTGATATTGCTGTTGGAAGAATGTTGGTTTCTTCGTTGCAACAAGCTAATGAAATGGTTGATAAAGTCATTGAGTATCATGATGAAAAGTCTTATGGAAGATGGAGAAATAATTATGTTATTTATTCGGATGATGCAGATGATCAAACAGATGCTACACTTCAATTTGGACTTGATAATTTAGCAAATACATTAGTAGCACAAAAGCCATTTGTAAATGTAAAAAAAATACATACAGATGCTTATATACAGCAAGTTGCTGCTGGAGGAGAAAGGTATCCTGAAGCAAAAGATGATTTTCTAGATAATATGGAAATAGGTGCTTTGGTTTTTAATTATTTTGGTCATGGAAACGAGGAATCATTAGGACGTGAACGTTTGTTTGAAAAAATAGATGCTCAAAACTTGACAAACAGATATAGATACCCTTTGTTTGTTACCATCACTTGTGAGTTTACAAGATTTGATGATCCAAATAGATTTACTGGAGGTGAGTATATGTACTGGAATACAAATGGCGGGGCAATAAGTTTAATTGCAACAACAAGGCAAATTGGTGTTACTACGGGGTTTAATATGAATAATATTTTTAGTGAAGAATTATATGCTTTTGGTTCAAATAATTATCCAACTGTTTCAGAAGCGTTAAGACTTACTAAGTTAAGAACTGGTTCTGATAATAGAAGGGTGGTTTTTTGCATTGGAGACCCTGCTTTGAAATTAGCAATTCCAAAACCAAAAGTTATTCTTACAAAAGTAAATGATGTAGATGTGAGTTTACCAAACGATGTTTTCAGTGCCTTAAGTTTAATGAAGATTTCAGGAGAAGTTGTTGATGAATCCGATAATTTAATATCAGATTATAATGGTGATTTGGCGGTTCAAATTTTTGATAAAGAAATAAATCGAAGTACACTTGGTAATAATGGAACTACTAATAGTTCAGGTAGTTTAATTATAATGAATTTTACAACACTTGGGGAGACCATTTTTAGAGGAAATGCTTCGGTTGAAAATGGGAAATTTGAACTGAGTTTTGTAGTGCCTCAAGATATTAGGATTCCGGTAGGAAATGGAAAAATTAGTTTTTACGCAAAAAGAAATAGTCCTTTTTTACAAGATCAAACAGGGTATGATACTGATATTCAAATTGGGGGTGTAAATACAAGTGCTCCTGCTGATAATACGCCCCCAACTGTAAGGTTGTATATGAATGATGAAAGCTTTGCTTCAGGCGGAATTACGAATTGCTCACCTTACTTATTGGCGTTTTTGGAAGATGAGAACGGAATCAATACAGCCAGTGGAATAGGACATGATATTGTTGCGATATTAGATGGTGACGAATCCAATCCGTATGTTTTAAATGATTACTATGAAACTGAAAATGATGACTATACTAAAGGAAAAGTAAGATTTCCATTTAGAAATTTAGAATCTGGTATGCATACGATTCTTTTTAAGGCTTGGGACGTGTATAATAATATAATCACACAAGAAATTCAATTTAATGCCGTTTGTAATGAAGATGGATTAAAAATCGAACGAGTTTTAAATTATCCAAATCCATTTGTGAGTTATACTGAATTTTGGTTTTCTCACAATATGCCGTTTGAACCTTTAGATGTTCAGGTGCAAATTTTAACAATTACAGGAAAATTAGTTAAAACAATAAACCAGCAGGTAATAACTGATGGATTTTTATGTAGAGAGGTTGTTTGGGATGGTAAAGATGATTTTGGTGATCGAATTGGAAAAGGAGTTTACGTTTATAAATTAACAGTGCGCTCTACCACTACAGGAAAAAAATCAGAAAAATATGAGAAACTTGTAATCCTATAATAAAATATTATATTTGTTCAATTAAATGAAAAAAATAAATGAAAAAAATTGCGTTTTTATTAATCTTAATTTTAGCTAATCAAAGTATATCTGCACAAGACGAAAATAGAGTTATAACTACGGGTGTACCTTTTCTTTTAATTGCAGCTGATGCGCGTTCAGCAGGTATGGGAGACATGGGTGTGGCTACTTCTGCAGATGTATATTCTCAACAGCATAATCCAGCCAAGTATGCTTTTTCTCTAGATAAACAAGGTTTTTCTTTAAGTTATACACCATATTTAACTAGTATAGCTAATGATATATCATTAGGGCAAATTACATACTATAATAGGATAAATGAGAGAAGTGCTTTTGCAACTTCATTTCGTTATTTTGGTTTAGGAGATATTGAATTAAGACAAACAGGAGATCCAAACGAAGTTCCGAGAGTTGTTAATCCAAATGAATTAGCTTTAGATGGATCATACTCTTTAAAGCTTAGTGAGAAGTTTGCTATGGGTATTGGAGGTAGATTTATCAGATCTAATTTAAAAATTAATGATGGAACAAATGATGCTTCTGCTGCTACTACTTTTGCGGTGGACATTTCAGGATTTTATCAATCTGAAGAGGTGGCTTATACGGATTTTAATGGGCGTTGGAGAGCAGGTTTTAATTTGCAAAACATGGGGCCTAAAATAAGTTATGATAATGATGATTTGAATGATAACTTCATGCCAGCTAATTTGCGTTTAGGTGTTGGTTTTGATTTTATTTTCGATGAATTCAATAAAATTAGTGTTGTAGGGGAAACTACTAAGTTATTGGTTCCAACACCACCAAAGGTAGGTGATGAAGATAATAGCGGTACAATAGACAATACAGATTATACTATTGCTAATAATGAATATAGAAAAATTGGTTGGGTAAGCGGTATTTTTCAATCATTCGGAGATGCTCCAGACGGTTTAAGTGAAGAGTTTAAAGAGTTTACTTATGCTTTAGGTGCTGAATATTGGTATCAAGATTCATTTGCCTTAAGAACCGGTTATTTTCATGAAAGCGAAGTAAAAGGAGCTAGGAAGTTTTTTACACTTGGTGCAGGGTTTAAATATAACATTGTTAAAATTGATGTTTCATATTTATTTTCAGCATCAAAAGTTAGAAATCCATTAGAGAATACTTTGCGTTTTTCTCTAACATTCAATTTTGGAGATAAATATGATGAACTATAAGTAACAATAAATAAATTTTAAATCATCCAAATTCTTGTTAAGAGAGTTTGGATTTTTTTTCCCTTATTATGAAAGAAATATCAATTACTACTACATTTACTGAGTTTGAAAATTTTACTGAGTTAGATTCTTCTTCTCAAAAAATGATGCAATTGGCTATAGAGGCTAGGAAAAAAGCTTATGCGCCTTATTCGAAATTCACTGTAGGATGTGCAATTATACTTGATAACGGTATGGTTGTTGAAGGCTCAAATCAAGAAAATGCAGCATATCCTTCTGGTTTATGTGCGGAAAGAGTAGCAATTTTTTATGCAGGGTCTAATTATCCTAAAGCAAAAATTTTAAAACTATACATCTCTGCCTCACCGGTTGATAGAGATTTAGATCAGCCTATTCCTCCATGTGGTTCATGTAGGCAATCAATAGCAGAATATGAAATTAAACAAGATCAAGATATAGAAATATATTTTATGGGAAGTAAAGGTAAGATCTACAAATCAGATTCTTTAAAAAATATTTTGCCATTTATGTTCGATAAAAAGTATTTATAGCTTATTGTTGTAAAAAAACACAAAATTAATTTTTTCAATAAGGTTGTAAATAGTATTTTTGCTCTTTGTGCAAAGTATGTTTAAAAATGCGCGAAAGTATTCAATTTAATAAAAAAGTAATGAAACCAATAACAAAAGAGGTTTACCTTAAGTGGTATGAGGATATGCTATTGTGGAGAAAGTTTGAAGACAAACTAGCTGCACTTTATATTCAACAAAAAGTAAGAGGATTTCTTCATTTATATAATGGTCAAGAGGCAGTATTAGCAGGAGCTTTACACGCTATGGACTTGACTAAAGATAAAATGATTACCGCTTATCGTAATCACGTTCAGCCAATTGGAATGGGAGTAGATCCTAGAAAAGTAATGGCGGAATTGTTAGGTAAGGTTACCGGTACTTCAAAAGGAATGGGTGGTTCAATGCATATTTTTTCAAAAGAACATGGTTTCTATGGAGGGCATGGTATTGTTGGAGCTCAAATCCCAGTAGGAGCAGGTATTGCTTTTGCAGATAAATATTTTGAAACTGGAGGAGTTACTTTAACTTATTTTGGTGATGGTGCTGCACGTCAAGGTTCTTTGCATGAAGCCTTTAATATGGCAATGTTGTGGAAATTACCAGTTGTTTTTATTGTAGAAAACAATGGATATGCAATGGGTACTTCTGTAGAAAGAACAGCTAATCATACTGATATTTGGAAACTTGGTTTAGGATATGAAATGCCATGTGGGCCAGTTGATGCTATGAATCCTGTAAAAGTTGCTGAAGCTATGCACGAAGCTATGGAAAGAGCGCGTCGTGGAGATGGACCAACTTTTTTAGAAATGAAAACATATCGTTATAGAGGTCACTCAATGTCTGATGCCCAACTTTATAGAACTAAAGATGAGGTTGAAGAATACAAAAAAATTGATCCTATTACGCAGATTTTAGATATAATCAAAGAAAAAAATTATGCTTCTGAAAGTGAAATAGAAGCTATAGACCAAAGAGTTAAAGATTTAGTTGAAGAGTGCGCAACATTTGCTGAAGAGTCTGACTATCCAGATGTTCAACAATTATATGATGTTGTTTACGAACAAGAGAATTATCCATTTATTCCTCATAAATTATAAGCTATGGCAGAGATTATTACAATGCCACGTTTGAGCGATACAATGACAGAAGGAGTTGTAGCTACTTGGCTTAAAAAAGTTGGAGATAAAATTTCAGAAGGTGATATTCTCGCTGAAATAGAAACTGATAAAGCAACAATGGAATTTGAGTCATTTCACGAAGGGGTTTTGTTGCATGTAGGTATCCAAGAAGGTGAGTCTGCTCCTGTAGATTCATTGTTGGCAATTATAGGAAAAGAGGGTGAAGATATTTCAGCTATTTTAAGTAAAACTCCTATAGTTGAATCAAGTAAAGAGGAAGAAGTAAAGCAAGATGTGGTTTCAGGAAATTTAAATGTTGAAGTTCCAGAAGGGGTTATTGTAGTTACCATGCCTAGACTAAGTGATACAATGACTGATGGAACTGTTGCAACTTGGTTAAAAAAGATAGGAGATAAGATTTCAGAAGGAGATATTCTTGCAGAAATTGAAACAGATAAAGCTACAATGGAGTTTGAGTCTTTTAACTCAGGTACATTATTATATATTGGTGTTGAAGAAGGAAAAACGGCTCCTGTAGATTCTATTTTAGCAATTTTAGGACCAGCGGGAACTGATGTTTCTGCTATTGCTGCTAACTATAAAGTAGGTGCAACTTCAACAGAAGCTCCAAAAGAGACTGTTTCTGATGCTCCTAAAACAAATACACCTTCAAATGTTGCTGTTGTGACAAATGATGGAGGTAGAATTTTAGCGTCTCCATTAGCAAAAAAAATAGCACAAGAAAAAGGAATCAATTTAGCGCAAGTTCCTGGTTCTGGAGAAAACGGAAGAATCGTGAAAAGCGATGTTGAAAACTTCACACCATCTGTTGCGACTTCAAATGCTGCTCAAGCGGTAACTCAAGCTACAAGCACAGTTGCGGCAGTGCAACCATTTGTTCCGGCTGGAGAAATGTTGCAAGAAGAGATTAAAAATTCTCAAATGCGTAAGACTATTGCGCGTCGTTTAGCTGAATCTAAATTTACTGCTCCTCACTATTATTTAACAATAGAGTTAGATATGGACAATGCAATTGCATCAAGAGGAATGATTAATGCTTTACCAGATACCAAAGTATCTTATAATGATATGGTTATAAAAGCGTCTGCAATGGCGTTAAAAAAACATCCACAAGTAAATTCTCAATGGAGAGAAGATGCTATGGTAATCAATCACCATGTAAATATTGGTGTGGCTGTAGCAGTTGAAGATGGTTTAATGGTTCCTGTGTTGAAATTTACAGACCAAATGAGTTTAACTCAAATTGGAACATCTGTTAAAGATTTAGCAGGAAAAGCAAAATCAAAGAAAATTCAACCAGCTGAGATGGAAGGAAGTACTTTTACGATTTCTAATTTAGGAATGTTTGGTATTCAGTCATTCACTTCAATTATCAATCAACCAAATTCTGCAATTTTATCAGTTGGTGCAATTGTTGAAAAACCAGTAGTTAAAAACGGTCAAATTGTTGTTGGTAACACAATGACAGTTACATTAGCTTGTGATCACAGAACAGTTGATGGTGCAACAGGAGCACAATTCTTACAAACGTTTAAAGCGTTTATGGAAAACCCTGTTACTATGTTAGCATAAATAATAGTTAATATTTATATTTAAAATCCCAACATTTGTTGGGATTTTTTTATTTTTACAAAAAGACACCTTATGAAGATTTTTTTATTTTTAGCCGCACTTTTAGTGCTTTCATGTAAAACAACTCAAGTTGTTAATGATACTAATGAAACACGAGCAGTTTCTACAATCAATTTTTCTAAACCAGAAAATGTTGCTAAAACATTATCTTTTTTGGCCTCAGATGCGTTGGAAGGAAGAGATTCGGGAAGTGAAGGTATTGAGAAAGCCAGTGTCTTTTTAGAGAAAATGCTAAAAGAAAACGGAGTTAAACCTTATTTTAAGACCTATCGCGATACTCTTTCAAACTTTAGTAAAACTTCATATAACATAGTTGGTTATATGGAAGGAACTGATTCAAAACTAAAAGATGAGTTTGTAATTATTGGTGCACATTATGATCATATAGGTAAAATAGCAGCAGTTAATGGTGATGATATTGGAAATGGAGCAAATGATAATGCTTCAGGAACGACTGCGGTAACTGAGGTAATGAAATATTTTGCACAAAAAAAGAATAACAAAAGAAGTTTATTGTTTGTGTTTTTCTCTGCGGAAGAAAAAGGATTGTTGGGTTCAAAACATTTAGCAAAGAAATTAAAAGATCAAAATATGGATTTATATTTCATGTTTAACTTTGAAATGATTGGCGTTAAAATGAATAGAGACGATATGTTGTTGTATTTAACTGGTTTTGGTAGAAGTAATATGGCGCAAAAAATGAATGATTATGCAGGAGAAAAGCTAATAGGTTACATACCGGTAGAAACACAATATCAATTGTTTAGAGCGTCAGATAATTATCCGTTTTTTAATGAATTTGAAGTGCCAGCACAAACGGTTTCTACTTTCGATTTTGAAAACTTTGATTTTTACCATAAACCTGATGATGAATTTGAACTAATGGATACTGTTCATATGGCTAATGTGGTGAATAAAATGATTCCTGTTTTAGAAAAGATGATGAATGCAAGTTTTAAAGAAATTCAATTGAAGAAATAATGAAAAATATAATCATAACAGGAACTTCTAGAGGAATTGGTTACGAATTAGCGTTGCAATTTGCTAATGAAGGCCATCAAGTTTTAGCCATTTCCAGAAAAACACCTTCGGAGTTTATAAAACATCAAAACATCACCTGTCTTTCAATTGACATGTCTGATAAGGAACAATTTGTTCAAATTGAAGATTTTATTAAGTCAACATGGAAAAAAGTAGATGTGCTTATCAATAATGCAGGAAGTTTATTAAATAAACCTTTTGGAGAAATTTCTTTTACAGATTTTGAAAACGTATATAAAGTAAATGTATTTGCAGTTGCCGAATTAACACGTATTTGTATTCCATTTATGCAAAAAGGAAGTCATGTAGTTACGATTAGTTCTATGGGCGGAATTCAAGGAAGTATGAAGTTTCCGGGCTTAGCAGCTTACTCTTCTAGTAAAGGAGCAGTAATTACATTGTCTGAGTTATTAGCCGAAGAATATAAAGAGCAAGGAATTGCTTTTAATGTTTTAGCGCTTGGTGCTGTAAATACCGAAATGCTACAAGAAGCTTTTCCAGGATATGAAGCTCCAATTTCAGCTAAAGAAATGGCAAACTATATTCACGACTTTTCGTTAACCGGAAATAAATTTTATAACGGAAAAGTTTTACAGGTTTCATCAACTACCCCGTAAATATGAAAAATAGCATTTCATTTTTAATTCTTATTTGTTGGATAAATTTTTCATTTTCCCAAATGAAAGACACTGTTTTTGGTAAAGTAAAATCAGTTAAAGAGGAACTTGTTTTTTTGAATAAAAATAAACAAAACTATAGACTCTTTAGTTCAGATGGTGATTATGGACATAGTGGATTTATAAATAATGTTGCTACTAAGTCTAGGTTTTATAACAATTGGTATCATACCGCTTTTGTACATTATTTAAATTATTATAAAGAATTTGATGAAAAAGGTAACGCAACTAATGAAATTTGGTTTTTTAAAGATGGAGATACATTAAGTAGATATGAATACAAATTTAATGAAGAAGATAAGTTAGAGCAGGTTAAAACTTATAGCTTTGACGATAGTTTTAGTGTTACAAATCATAGTTACAATAAATATTCAGGAAATTTACTATCTACAATAGATTATTTATCTGATGATCCTGAAAGCTATAGATATACTTATTACGCTTATGATAGAAAAAAAGACAACAGACTAGTTGAGGTAAATAATTTTAATGATGAAGGAGTTTCTGGAGGTTTTAAGTTTGTTTATGATGAGCAAGGAAGGAAGATAAAAAAAATATATAAAGACTATTGGGTTCATGAATATTACAATGATAGCTCAAGCTCCTCTTATTTAAGCTATTTAGGTAAAGATAAACTACAAGAAGAGTATTTCTATAATCAGGACGGTAGTCTTGAAGAGGTATGGCAATATAGAAATGACCCGAAAGATGAAAATCAGGTTGAATTATGGAGAAAAACAAAAAATTTTCATTTAAAAAATGGATTAATTGAATATGCTATTGTAACAGATTTAAATGATACGATTAAGTCGATTACCAAATATAAATACGATAAAAAAGATAGGAAAATTGAAATGAATTCTGTTTATTCAATTTATGATAAATTAGAAAAAAACATAAAGATTTTTGATAAAACTTCTATCAAGTTAGAAGGGGTTTATTTTGCTAAAAATGAATATATGGTTTATAAAATTGTAAATTATTTTTATAATAATGAAAGTCTAGTTAAACTAATTTATGATGAAAGAGGAAAAAAAGTTGAATGTAAATTTGAATATACTTTTGATGATAAAAATAATTGGACAGAACAAGTAAAATATATTAACGGCGAAAAGTTATATGTTTGGAAAAGAAAAATAAATTATTATAAATAATTTGAGTAACGTTTTACAAAAATATCTTCCTGAACACGCTGTTCAATCTTGTTTTGAGTTAATCAAAGCAAATCACGTACATTTAAAAATTGTAAATGAACGGGTAACTCGTCATGGCGATTATAGGAAAGACGCTCAAGGTTATCATTTAATTACGGTGAATGCCAATTTAAATAAATACCGTTTTTTAATGACTTTAATTCATGAAATTGCACATTTAGTTGCTTTCGAAAAATACGGACGATTTATAAAACCCCATGGAGAGGAATGGAAATTAACTTTTCAAAAATTAATGGTTCCTTTTATTCGACCAGAAATATTTCCAAATCAATTGTTGCCTTTGTTGGCACGTCATTTTAGAAATCCTAAAGCCAGCAGTGATACCGATGCAACTTTATCTTTAGCTTTAAAGCAATTTGATGAAGAACAAAACGATAAAAATTATATATTTGAATTACCATACGGAAGTCACTTTAGAATCCATAATGGTAGAATTTTTAGAAAAATAGCACTTCGAGTAAAGCGTTATGAGTGTTTAGAATTAAGTACTGGTAGAGTCTTCTTGTTTCAACCTAATGCTGAGGTAGAGTTATTACCTAGTTAATTGCTTTAATAGCATTGAAATTAAAAAAAATGAATAAAAATTATTACGCAATATTAATGGCCGGTGGAGTTGGTTCTCGTTTTTGGCCTGTAAGTACAACAGATTTTCCTAAACAATTTCACGATATGTTAGGAACTGGAGATACTTTAATTCAAAAAACATTCAGCCGATTATCACAAATAATACCAAAAGAAAATATTTTAATTCTAACAAATGAGCGTTACAATAGTTTGGTTTTAGAGCAGTTGCCTTTGGTGAAACAAGAGCAAATAATATTAGAACCAGCTATGCGTAATACGGCTCCTTGTATTTTATATGCTTCTTTAAAAATAAAAAAGCAAAACCCAAATGCTGTAGTGGTTGTTGCGCCAAGTGATCATTGGATTGAAGACGAAGTACAGTTTGTTGCTAATATTCAACGTTCATTTGATTTTTGTGAAATCCAAGATTCATTAATGACATTAGGTATTGTTCCTACTTTTCCAAATACTGGTTATGGTTATATTGAATTTGATAAGCTTGATAGCAGACCTATAAAAAAAGTAGCGCAATTTAGAGAAAAGCCAGATTATCATACAGCAAAGCAATTTATTCAAAGTAGAAATTACCTATGGAATGCGGGTATATTTATTTGGAGTGTTAAAGCGGTTTTAGAAGCTTTTGAATCTTTTCAGCCAAATATGTTTGCTCATTTTATGAATGGATATGATGTATATAATTCAGAGAAGGAACAAGAATTTATAAATGAACAATATCCTTTAACTGAAAACATATCAATAGACTATGCAATTCTTGAAAAGGCAAAAAATGTATTTGTTTTACCAGCAACTTTCGATTGGAATGATCTGGGAACATGGGGCTCTTTATATGATAAATTGCCAAAAGACAAAGATGAAAATGCAATTGTGAATGCTCAAGTTTTATTAGAAAACGCGACTAATAACATCATCCGTACAGACGGTAAGAAAACGGTTGTAATAGATGGCCTAAATGACTATATTATTGTAGATAGAGACAATGTATTAATGATTTATCCTAAAAGTAAAGAACAAGACATTAAGAAAATAGTTTCAAAACTTAAATAATCATATTATGGAGAATAATCAAAATATTAATATTGTCGCAATTATTAAAAAATATTTGCTTGAAATTTTTGATATTTCTTCTGATACTGATAAAGAAGCTACCATTCAAGATATTAAAAATGGAGTTTATGTAAAAGGTCAAATTGCCTGGGTTCTAATTTTTTCCATTTTAATTGCTTCTGCTGGTTTAAATACAAGTTCAACTGCTGTAGTTATTGGTGCCATGTTAATATCGCCTTTAATGGGTCCAATATTAGGTATGGGTCTTTCGTTAGGGATAAATGATATAGATCTTTTAAGAAAAGCATTAAAGAATTTTGCTGTAATGGTAATTCTCAGCATTTTCACTTCTTTTTTGTTTTTTAGCATTCCTATGTTTCAAGATGAAACACCCGAGCTAGTTGCTCGTACTATTCCTGATGTTCGCGATGTAATTATTGCGCTTTCTGGAGGTTTAGCTCTTATTGTTGCACTAAGTAGAAGGAATAAATCATTAAATACAATTGCAGGTGTAGCCATTGCAACAGCATTAATGCCACCACTTTGTACAGCGGGTTATGGATTGGCAACAGGAAAATGGGCTTTTTTTGGAGGTGCAATTTTTTTGTTTTCAATTAATACTGTTTTTATAGCTTCTTCAACTTTTATTGTTGTTCGATTTTTAAAGTTTCCTTATGAAGCCTATGCAAACTCTAAACGAAGAAAAACAATATCTCAAGTAATTACAGTTTTTGCAATTGCTATTTTAGTTCCTAGTATATATATGTTTTACAACCTGTATAAAAAGTCCGATTTTACTCAAAAAGTGACCAACTTAATTGAAAAAGTAAAAGCTGAAAAAGGTATTTTAATACTAGATGTTGACGTTCATTATGCAACAAAGAAAATTGAATTTGCAGTAATTGGCAAAAGCCTTTCTAAAGAAGATATTTCAAAATTTGAAGAAGATATGAAACAAATGGGTTACGAGAAATGTAACTTCAAAGTAATGCAAAACGCTGGAAATATTGAAACGCTTAATAAAATTAATGAAATTGAATCGTCATTTTTATCCAATCAACAATTATTAGTTAAGAAAGAAGCAGTTTTGCTTGAAAAAGACAGGGAAATTTTTGATTTAAAAAATCAGTTAGTTGCAAAAAAAGAATCAGATTTTCCTTTTATTGATATAGCAAATGAAATTAAGTCTTTGCAAAAAGAAATTAGCGAAGTAAGTTATGCTAATGCTATAAAGACAAATTTTACATCTACCGATACAATTCCGGTTTTTCAAATTAAATTCAATAATGGCTTCAACAGTAAAGAAAAATTAAAAAGTACCGAAACGCTTCAAAATTGGTTGCGAACAAAGCTAAAAAACGAAAAAATTATTGTTGAACCGAGTAATTAATTCGCATCATCTTCTAAATACATTTTTCGTACTCTTTTGAATAATTCAGATGAATACACAAAGTCTGTAACCGCTTCATTATCAGTTTTAAAAATTTCTTTGTTAGAACCTTCCCATTCTAATAATCCATTTTTAAGGAAAGTGATTTTTTCACCAATTTCCATAACCGAGTTCATATCGTGTGTATTAATAACCGTTGTAATGTTGTATTCTTTAGTGATTTCCTGAATTAAATTGTCAATAACAATCGCTGTTTTTGGATCTAAACCTGAGTTCGGTTCATCACAAAAAAGATATTTCGGATTGTTTACAATTGCTCTTGCAATAGCAACACGCTTTTGCATTCCACCAGAAATTTCAGAAGGTTTTTTAGCATGTGCATTGACAAGGTTTACACGTTCAATTACAAAATCAACACGTTCTTTTATTTCTTTAGGTGTTTTATTAGAAAACATTTTCAATGGAAAACCTATGTTTTCTTCAACCGTCATGCTATCAAACAAAGCACTTCCTTGAAAGACCATTCCTATTTCGGTTCTTAAAGCACGTTTCTCATCATTAGATAATTCACTATAAATTCTTCCGTCAAAAGAAATGGTTCCAGTTTCGGGCGTATGAATTCCTAAAAGCGATTTTAAGAAAACTGTTTTTCCAGAACCACTTTGACCAATAATTAAATTAGTTTGTCCGGCTTCAAAACGAGTACTGATTCCTTTTAATACTTTTTGGTCACCAAAAGTTTTTTCTAAATTCTTAACTTCTATCATGCGCTTAAAAGTATTTGGGTTAAGATATAATTCATTAAAATAATTACTACAGATGACCAAACAAACGAAACCGTACTTGCTTTACCAACTTCAAGTGCTCCGCCTTTCATGTAAAAACCATGAAAAGAAGGGATGGTAGCTAAAATAATTGCAAACACAAAGGTTTTAATGAATGCATAAGCAATATGAAATGGAATAAAATCTACTTGTAAACCGTTTACAAATTCATTACTTGATGAAAAACCGCCATAAACTGCTGCTAAATAACCGCCAAAAACACCTAAAAACATACTGAGTCCAATAACAAACGGATACAATAAAAGTGCTATTATTTTTGGAAAAACTAAATAGTTTAAAGAGTTAACTCCCATAACTTCCAGTGCGTCAATTTGTTCTGTTACACGCATAGTTCCAATGCTAGATGTTATGAACGAACCCATTTTACCCGCCATAATAATGGAAATAAAAGTAGGAGCAAACTCTAAAACGATTGATTGTCTTGTTGCAAAACCAATTAAATATTTTGGAATTAAAGGATTCGTTAAGTTTAAAGCCGTTTGTATAGAAACAACTCCACCTACGAAAAACGAAATAAAAGCAACAATTCCAAGAGAGTCAATTATTAAATCGTCAATTTCTTTTAAAATTAATTGTTTCATTACGCTCCATTTAGTAGGCTTATTAAAAACCTCTTTAAGCATAATAAAATATTTTCCTATTTGCGATAAATATCGAATGAGCATCATAGTGTATGAAATATCTTCAAAAATAGTAATTTAAGACGAGTTATAAAGTAAGAGGCATAAGTTTTTTGGGCGTAACCCTAAAGGGTGGTGTCATTCGCTGTATCTTTTATTTCGTTTGCCATGTCGTTTCTCCTCGCAATCATAAATAAAAGGATGTCGCTACTATCACTTACGCAGATTCGTATTTTCCACTAGTTTTCTTTGGTAATAAAAGAGTATATTATTATGTTTGATATAATGTTAACATTTTAGATGTGCAACTAATAAATAAAGTAAATAGAGGAATTAAAATAGTGCAATTTTTTGCCCTTTTTTCACCTTTTGCAATATTCTCCCAAATTAACACACCTGAAGATTGTATTGATGCTTACAGAATTTGTGATGCTACCCAGAATTACTATTTTGAAGTAAATGGTATAGGAAATATTGATGATGCTAATGGTGCTATGGGATTGTATTGTTTAAGTCATGCAAATATAGCACAATGGGAAAATAACTCCGCTTGGTTTATATTTACCGCTCAATATTCTGGCGAATTTGGATTGTTAATTTGCCCTGATATTACAACAGAAGATTGGAATTGGGCATTATTTCATAACAATCCTAATTGTAGCGATTTAGCTAATAATACGTATTGGTTGCGATGCAATTCAAGTTCACCTGAAGTAAATATTGAAGGTTGCACGGGAATTGGATTCAAAAACGGTTTTTGGGGGGGCTAATGAATTGCTCGCTTATGTTAATATAACGGCTGGCACTACTTATATTTTGCATGCGGTATGTAGAAATTCATTTACAGGTTCACCGCCAAGTCGTGCAACTTTAAGTTTTCAAGGGCAAGTAGTAACAGACCACCCAGATGTTTTTAATTATGCGGGTTGCACCATGAGTGCAGAAGATTTTGAAACTACCACTGCAACGGTTTACCCAAATCCTTTTAACAACAGCTTACACATAGAAAGTACTACGGCATTTAAAACCATGGAGTTGTATGATGTGTTGGGCAAACAAATTATTAATCAACCTTTTGTAAATCAACTTAATACATTAAATTTAGCACAAGGCATGTATTTCTTGCGTTTAATTACTCAAGAGGGAGCAGTTTTGGTTAAAAAAGTGGTTAAGGAGTAAAATCATTTGTATTATATACATAAAAAAAGCACCATATATTTATTATACAGTGCTTTTTATAAATTAATAATCAATAATTTATTCTTTCTTTTTAATATCAAATCTATAAATAATGTCTCCTCCAAAAAATAAACCTGCAGCAAATTCCGAATTTAATCTTGTTCTATCATCGCCACCTAATTGAACGGTTAAAACTTGTACACCTATTGTGTCGTCTGAGCTGTATAATCCATAGTCAGTAGTGTCAAGTCCAACTTTTGCTCTTAACAACAAGGCGTTGTCTAGCAAACCATAAGAGGCATACATAGCTAAACGAATAGATTCTTCTTGTACATAAAAATCTGAATTGAATTCTGAAAGATTATATGATTTTATTGATGTTAGCAAATCAGAACCTACACTAAATTTGCTAGATAAAGCATAATTAATGTCCATTCTTATTGGCAATGTTGCATTTATGTATAGTTTTTGGTTTTTAGATCTGTGCCAAAGTCCAATAATTGGCGTTAATGTTGTTCCAAAATTTTCAGTAGAACTGTATAAACCAAATTTATATTTTAAATTCTCTTTAGCTTGATAATCAAGAATAGCTATTCCACCAAATTGAAAATCATTTGAGCCAATATTATTAAAATCAGAAGCAATTTTAGGTAAGAAAACATATGTTCCCGACCATTTTTCTGAATGTTGATATTTCACACCTAGGTTTAAGCGAGTCATTGTTAAATTACTTCTGTCTGAAAAAGGTGTAAGGTTTAATGCTGTGTTTTCTGCTGTTATTCCAGTAAGAACAACTAGTTTTTCGTTAATTACTGAAGGATAATATAACTCAAAGTTTAAATTGTTTGCACTTGTTTCATAGTCGTTGTCCACATTTCCTAATGTAGCATTATGACTTGTAAATTTTACGATGTCAACATAATCTTGTGCTTGTATTGACACACAAACTAAAAATGTTAAGTATGTAATGATTTTCTTTTTCATGTTTTATTTTTTTAAATTTTATTCAATATTCTGAATAAAATTTTAATAAAAATTTAAAATACTATTAAAAGAATTCATTGTTTGTATAAACTATTTTTATACTTATGCTAAAATAGATAAAAAACGCTTTATGTTTTTTAAATTAAAACAACTTCTCTTTCATTTTTTTCCAACGGTATTTTCTAATAAATTTTGCTTGTTCATTTGTGACTAATAAACCAATTTTTGAAGATTTTGCTTTCCAGAAACCCTTTAAGTAATCTATAAATAATAAAGGTTTCTTTTTTCGTAAGGCTAATTTTAAAGAAGCAATTGTTGTAATCGTAAAACCGTAACCTAATCTGTAAAATGCTTCGCCTTGTTTATAACGAGAAGCTTTGTTGTAATTAGCTCCTGTAGGTTTTAAATGTTTTACTTGTAGGCTTTCATCAGTGACTACTTTCCATTTGTAAAATTTACATAATAGTTCGTCAACAGTGTCCCAACCCATTGCTGGTTTTAGTCCGCCAATTTGCTCAAAACACGCTTTTTTATAGGCTTTAAATGCGCCACGAATATGGTCTTTGTCTGTAAGGTTTTCTAAAATCCATGCTCCTTTTTTTTCTATGTAGGCAAACCCGCCAACCATTCCGGTTGATTCATCCGACTGAAAATGTTCAATTATGGTTTCAAAGTAATTTAGAGGAAATATTAAATCGGCATCTGCCTTAACAATAATGTCAAATTCCTCATCAATGAATTTTAATCCATAATTAAAGGCATTAATGACCTTGCTTCCTGGTAAATGTACTGCTTCCGATTTTATGGAAATGCTAGAAATGAAATTTGGATAATTAGCACAATATTCACTTATGATTTTTTGAGTATCATCTGTAGAATTATCGTTAACAACAAGAATGTTTTTAGGTAAAATCGTTTGATTTACTAAAGAATCTATTGTTAATCCAATAAATTGTTCCTCGTTATGCGCAGGAATGATAATTTGATAATTCATTTTCATTAATTATTGCATCTTAGAACAGTCAATTTGATGTAAAAAACTGTTTCTTGCACACAAAAGTAAACAAATAGTTACATACAGAATAAATATCATTATTTTTGTTTGGTAAAATGAGTTTTGTGGAGAAAAAAATAGTTGTACTAATTGTTACTTATAATGGAGCTAAATGGTTGAAAAAATGTTTTCAGTCGATAGAAAAATCCAATTATAAGGTAACTACAATTGTGGTTGATAATTGTTCTACTGATAATTCGGTAGAAATTATTCAATCGTTTCCTGAAATTCAATTGATTCAATCTGCCGAAAATTTAGGTTTTGGGAAGGCCAATAATATTGGAATTCAAAAAGCCATCGAACTTGGTGCTGATTATGTTTTTTTACTCAATCAAGATACTTGGGTTTTTCCAGAAACCATTTCAAATTTAGTTGAGGTTGCTGAGTCGAATAAACAATTCGGAATTATAAGTCCGCTTCATTATTCAGGCGATGAAGTTTATCTTGATGAAAGCTTTGAAACGTATTGGAAAAGAAAAACAAATTCAATTACAGACAATGTTGATGAAGTTCCGTTTGTAAACGCAGCAGCTTGGTTACTTTCGAAAAAGACAATTGAAAGAGTCGGCTATTTTGAACCATTGTTTCAACATTATGGAGAGGATAGGAATTATACCGACAGAATTTTGTTTCACAAATACAAAACAGTTGTCGTTAAAAATTCAAGAATTTGCCACGATAGAATTATTACACGTAACTTTAAGAAAGATTGTAAACAAGCAAAATTTAGAATCTTAGCTGAGGTTTTAAACCCAAGTAGCAATATCATAATTAGTTATTTAAAAGGATTTATGTCGGTTTTAGGATTGCCAAAATACTTTTTAAAGTTTTATTCTTTCTCGAAAGTGTTTCAAATGTTTTTACAATTATTAGGATATTACACACTTTTAAAATTTCATTTTTTAACAATTATTAAAGCTCGAAGAAGTTATACCTAATGCAAGAAAACAATTCACATAAGCAAGCTTTTTGGTTTACCATAATAAATTATGTGGGAATTGTTATTGGAGTTTTTTCAACGATATTCGTATATCCAAATGACAAAGAGTTTTTAGGAATTGTTCGTTATGTAGACAGTATTGCCCAAATTTTATTTCCGATTATGGTTTTTGGTGGCGCTCAAGCTTTAATTCATTTTTATCCTGATTTATCTGAAGCAAATAGAAAACAGCTTTTTAAATACGGAATGAGAACCATATTGCTTATAAGTTGTATTCTGTTTGTTGTTTTGTTTTTTGGAAATCAATTTGTTAGTTGGGACAATTATCACTACGTTTTTTATGCTTTTCCAATAGCTTTTTCATTAGCATTTGTAGAGCTTTTAAAACGTCAAGCAACAAATTTGCAAAAGTTGTCGGTTCCTACCTTTTACGAAAAGATCATTCCTAAATTGGCACTCCCAATTGTTTTTATATTGTTGCTTTCTGGGTATTTTGATGTAATAAGTAGTTTGATAGCTTTTATACTTTCTTACTTTTTTCTGTTGGCCTTGCTTTCTCTTTACTTATTTAGGCAATATAAAATCAACATGAATTTTGACTTTAAGTCATTATTCACTCAAATTTCTAAAAAGGATTATTATAAATACAGTTTTTATTCTTTTGTAGGTAGTTTTGGTTCTTTCTTTGCCTTTAGAGTCGATTCGTTTATGATTCCTGAATTTCTTTCGTTCGAAGCAAACGGAACGTATTCAATAGGAGTAATGTTGGCTTCTGCATTGGCTATTCCGGCAACGGGAATGTATGCTATTTATGCGCCACAAGTTTCCTCGCTTATCAAAAGCAACAACATAAAAGTTTTGGGAGAAAAATATATTGAAACGTCTAAGTTATTGTTTTTTATTGGAGCTATTTTATTTGGTTGTATTGTTTTGGGAATTGATTCGTTGTTTCAAATGCTTCCTACTTACGATAAATTAGTAGATTCTATTCCAATAATTGTCATTTTAGGAGCAAATGTGTTGTTCAATATGGCGACAGGCTTTAATTCTGAGATTATTTCGTATTCAAAATATTACCGATTTAATATTATATCGGTTTTGGTTTTAGTAGTAATAAACATCAGTTTAAATGTATATTTCTTAACGCAAACCAATCTTGGAATTATAGGCGTGGCTTATGCTTCTTTGATTGCAATGACGTTGTTTAATAGTTTTAAACTGTATTTTATTTATTCGAAATTTGGAATTCTGCCATTCGATAAAAAATACGGGCAATTATTTTTAACGATTTCAGCAATTACCTTTTCGATTTACTTATTGCCAGAATTTTCAAATCACTTTTTGAACTTGGTTCTTAAAGTTTTGTTGAATTCTATTTTGATTATAATAATAACCTATAAATTAAAACTGGTTTTTAGTTTGAATTTTTGGTTAGATAAGATTTTTGAAAAAATTAATATTGGTAAACAAAAGCGTTAATATTCATTCCAGCTCCAACAGAAGCAAAAATTAAATAATCACCTTTTTCAATAGATTGGTTCTCAATTTCACCGTTTATAAGTAAATCAAAAAGTGTAGGTACAGTTGCAACACTTGAATTCCCAAGTTTATGAATGCTCATTGGCATAATTCCTTCAGGAACAGATTGGTCATACAATTTATAAAATCGTTGAATGATGGCTTCGTCCATTTTTTCATTTGCCTGATGAATCAATATTTTTTTAATTTGATTAATCTCAATACCACTATTGTCTAGGCAGCTTTTCATGGCTAAAGGAACATTTGTAAGAGCGAATTCATATATTTTTCGGCCATACATTTTTATATAACGTACGTTTGTATCTTCATTTTTATTAAATGATTCGCCAAAATAGAGGTAATTTGACTCTTCAAAAGCATGTGTTGCAGATTCGTGAGATAGAATTCCTCCTTTTTCTTCAGTAAGCTCTATAATTGTTGCTCCGGCTCCATCAGAATAAATCATACTGTCTCTGTCGTGTTTGTCAACAACTCTAGATAATGTTTCAGATCCAATTACCAGACACTTTTTTGCTAAACCTGCTTTTATAAAAGCATTTGCTTGAATTACTCCTTCTACCCATCCAGGGCATCCAAATAGCACATCATAAGCAACGCATTTAGGGTTTTTTATTTTAAGTGAAAATTTCACACGAGTAGCTAAACTTGGTACTGTGTCAGATTGTATGGTTCCAAATTTTATATCCCCATAATTATGCGCAAAAATAATATAGTCTAAAGTTTCTGGATCAATATTTGCAGCCTTAATTGCTTTTTGAGCAGCAATTAAACCCAAGTCAGAATTTACTTGATCTTCACCCGCATATTTTCGTTCTTCAATTCCTGTTATTTCAACAAATTTTTTAGCAATGATTTCGTTAGAAGCTCTAAAGTTTGTTCCGTCTTCATTTAAAAATCTATGGTTAGAAAAATCTGAATTTAAAATTTTTTTTGTTGGAATATAGCTTCCAGAACCAGTAATTTTTACACTCATATTTGTGATATTATTTAGGCTAAAGTAATTATAATAAATTTAAAGATACGTCAAAAATATAGTATGCGTGCATATTATTAATTAAAATATATAATAACATAAAGATTTAGACTTTGTTTAAGGTGATTTTTCACAATTTAATTTGCATAATAGTTGCCATGCTTAAAGAATTTGTCTTCATTTGTTCAGCATATTTGCCTTTAAAATTTTCATCAATTGAGTTGTTTAAATGCAAGAGCCATCTCTCATAATGTTCTTTTTTTATGGGTGATTTTTCATGTATGTTTTTATGGATTTGAAACATATTATTACGATAACCACCTTTTAAAAATAAGGATTGCTCCCAAAAAGTTGCTAATATTTCAAAGTGAACTTCTAGATGTTTGTCTACGTTTGTTATTTTGGTAAAGAAATAATTTAAGGTTTCATCTGCTAAAAGTTTTTTATAAAATTCATTCATGATTAACAGAATGTCTTCTCTTGTTTCTATGTCTAGCATTTAATATTTTTTTAAAAAATTGGAATATTGTAAAATTATACTAAATTTGGATGAATTAATATTAATAAAAATTAAAATGAAAAAAATTATTTTTGCAGCAATTTTAATGCTTTCATCAGCTTTAACTTTTGCACAAGTAGACAAAATTTACAAACACAACGGAGAGGTTGTTGATGGTAAAGTTGTTAGGGTAGAAGAGTATACTGTTGTTTTTAAATACGATGGTGAAGATGCAGAAAATACTATTGGTAAATATGCAATTGAGAAAGTTGTTTACGGTAAATCTGGGAGAGTAGAAGAGGTTTCAGAAAAAATTGTTGTTAATGGTAAAGACGACTGGGAAAAGGTTGTAATTCTTGAAGAGAAGTCTTATATAGCAGGTTTGAAAAAAGGTGAAGAAGTAAGAGGAAAAACAGGATTGATCAATTATCATACAGGTAATACTGGAGATAAAAAAGCAGAGAAAAAGTTAAAAATTGCTGCTGCTGAAGCAGGATGTCCTTTTATTTTAATGACTGCTGATAAATCTACAGTTGGAGCTTCATCTAATAGTTTAGGAGGTTCTCAAAACATTAAAAAAGGTATTGGATATAAATACTAATATTTTTAAATGTAAATAAAAAAAGTCCTGATATTATCAGGACTTTTTTTATTTCAAAACATTATTCTTATTACATATAGGCCTCAATAGGAGCACAACTACATACTAAGTTTCTGTCTCCATACGTTTCATCTACACGACGTACGCTTGGCCAGAATTTATTGTCAGCAACATATTCTAAAGGATAAGCAGCCTTTTCTCTTGAATAAGGTAAAACCCAAGTATCGGCAGTTAGCATGTTTAGCGTATGTGGCGCATTTTTCAATACGTTATTCGGCCCTTCAATAGTTGCATCTTCAATTTCCTTGCGAATAGAAATCATAGCATCACAGAATCTGTCTAATTCAGCTACATCTTCTGATTCAGTTGGTTCAATCATTAAAGTCCCAGCAACAGGGAAAGAAACTGTAGGGGCATGATAACCATAATCCATTAAACGTTTTGCAATGTCAGAAACCTCGATTCCTTTTTCTTTAAATTGTCTACAATCTAAAATCATTTCGTGAGCTGCTCTTCCTTTTTCTCCAACATATAAAACGGGATAATGCTCTTCTAAACGTGCTTTCATATAGTTTGCATTAAGAATTGCATATTTTGTTGCATTTGTAATTCCCTCTGCACCTAACATACATATATAGCCATATGAAATTAAGCAAACTAATGCTGAACCGTATGGAGCTCCGGAAATTGCAGTAATCGCTTTTTCACCACCAACATTTACCAATGGGTTACTTGGTAAGAAAGGAACTAATTTTTCGTTCACACAAATTGGTCCTACACCTGGTCCACCTCCTCCATGAGGAATAGCGAATGTTTTATGTAAGTTTAAGTGACAAACATCAGCGCCAATTGTAGCAGGATTTGTTAATCCAACTTGAGCATTCATGTTTGCACCATCCATGTATACTAAACCACCATTGTCATGAATGATTTGTGTAATCTCTCTAATAGCACTTTCAAAAACGCCATGAGTAGAAGGATAAGTCACCATTAAACATGATAATTCATCTTTATATTGAATAGCTTTTTCTCTTACATCTTCCACGTCAATATTACCGTTTTCCATAGTTTTGGTAACGATAATTTTCATTCCAGCCATGGCTGCTGATGCAGGATTTGTTCCATGTGCCGATGCAGGGATTAAACAAACTGTTCTTTGATTGTCTCCTCTTGATTGATGATAAGCACGAATCGTCATTAAACCAGCATATTCTCCTTGAGCACCAGAATTGGGTTGTAATGTAGTTCCAGCAAAACCAGTAATTACATTTAGTTGGTGTTCTAATTTTTTAAGCATTTTAGTATAACCCTGTACTTGATCTAATGGAGCAAATGGATGAATAGTGTTCCAATAAGGCATACTTAAAGGCAACATTTCAGCAGCTGCGTTTAATTTCATAGTACAAGAGCCTAAAGCAATCATTGAATGATTTAACGATAAATCTTTACGCTCTAATTTTTTGATATAACGCATCAAACTTGTTTCAGAATGATATTTGTTAAATACTTCGTGTGTTAAGAATTCCGACTTTCTGTTTAAGTGCATCGGATAATTGTTTTCTAAAACATATTCAGAAACTTCAAAAGCTTCTTTTCCTAATGCTTCAGCAAAAATGGCAATTACTTCATTAACATCACTAAATAATATAGTTTCATTTAAAGAAATAGAAATTGTTTCATCATCAATATAGAAGAAATTTACTTCTTTACTTTCGGCAATAGCTTTTACTTTTTTAGCATCCGCTTTTACAACAATTGTATCGAAAAAGGCAGTGTTGGTTTGATAAACGCCTAATTTGTTTAAAGCATCTGCTAGAGTAGAAGCCATTCCGTGAACTTTATCAGCAATGTATCTTAAACCATTTGGTCCGTGATAAACCGCAAACATTCCAGCCATAACAGATAATAAAACTTGTGCTGTACAGATGTTTGAAGTTGCTTTTTCACGTTTGATATGTTGTTCACGTGTTTGTAATGCCATACGTAAGGCACGATTACCGTCTGCATCTTGAGATACTCCAATGATTCTTCCTGGCATTGAACGCTTGTACTCTTCTTTTGTTGCGAAATATGCAGCGTGTGGTCCACCATAACCCATTGGAATTCCAAAACGTTGTGTTGTTCCAACCACTACATCAGCGCCCATTTCTCCTGGAGGGGTTAATTTTACTAAGGATAAAATATCCGCAGCGACACCAACTTTTATTTCGTTTTCATTTGCTTTTTTAATGAAATCAGCATAATCATATACTTGACCATATTTTCCAGGATATTGAAGTATCGCACCAAAATATTCGTTAGAAAAATCAAATTCTTGGTGGTTACCAATAACTAATTCCACACCAATTGGAGTAGAACGTGTTTGAAGAACTGATAATGTTTGTGGTAAAATTTCTTCTGAAACGAAGAATTTACAAACATTGTTTTTCTTTTGATCACGAGAACGAACGTCAAATAATAAAGCCATTGCTTCAGCAGCAGCTGTGCTTTCGTCTAATAAAGATGCGTTTGCAATTTCCATACCTGTTAATTCAATAACAGTTGTTTGGAAATTTAAAATAGCTTCTAAACGACCTTGAGCAATTTCTGCTTGATAAGGTGTGTAGGCTGTATACCATCCTGGATTTTCAAAAATATTTCTTTGAATTGCTGGTGGTACGATTGTAGGATGATATCCTAAACCAATATATGATTTAAAAACTTTATTTGTTCTTCCTAATAAACGAATATGATTTGCATATTCATATTCAGTCATAATATGTTCTAATTCCAATGGGTCTTTCAAACGAATGTCAGATGGAATTGTTTCAAATATTAATTGATCTAATGTTTCAACACCGATAGTTTCTAACATTTTTGGCAAATCGTTTTCTCTTGGTCCTAAGTGTCTTAAGGCAAATGAATCTGTTTTCATAATCAAATAGCTGTAGGGTTATTCAGTTGTGTATTTGTTTGGCAAAAGTAATTATTAATCTTGTAATAATTTTGATTTAAAAAGCTATTTTTTGTGATTTTATGAACTAAATCGTATTCTTATTAACACATTGCTTATTTTTGTTTCATGCGAATTTTTAAAACCATTCTTGACTTTTATATTGAAAGTAGCCTCCACGTTGCTTTAGCAGTTTATGCATTAATTCGCATTACATTTTTTAAGTTAAACATTCCTTATGATGAACCGGTTGCTTATTTTGGTTTTTATGGAACTATTGTAGGTTATAATTTCATAAAATATGATGAACTAGCAAGAATTAAAAAAGTAGAATTAACAACCAAATTTAAGTTAATCATTGCTTTAAGTGTCTTGTCCTTTTTTGCGTCTGTATTTTATTTTTTACAACTTACTTTTTTTACACGATTAATTGGTATACTCGTGCTTTTAATTACAATTTTATATACTCTTCCCTTATTTCCTAAAAGAGAAAACATGAGAAATTGGAGTGGAATTAAAATTTATTTGGTAGCTATTGCATGGGTTGGTGTTACAGTTGTTTTGCCTGTTGTGAATAAAGAATTAGACTTTTCTTTTGAAATTGCTTTTAAATGTTTTCAGCGATTTTTGTTTGTTTTTATTTTGATGTTACTGTTTGAAATAATTGATTTACAGTTTGATGCAACTCCCTTGAAAACAATTCCACAACGAATAGGAATTCAAAAGACTAAATTCATTAACTATTTATTAATTGTGTTTTTTTTGTTGCTTGAATTTTTTACACCTAATTTTAATGGTAATCAATTTGTAGTTTCTCTGCTCGTTTCTTTTATTTTATTTGGGTTTACTTTTTTTGCAAATTCAAATAGAAATAAATACTATACTTCGTTTTGGGTTGAAAGTGTACCTTTCTTTTGGTTGGTTTTATTGTTGGTTTTCGGACAGCATTTTTAAACTTTGATTTCTTTCTAAAAGAAAATCTGTTAAATGTTTTTCCAATACTATTTTGTCAAATAGTTTTCCGAAAATTCCAAAAGGAGTTTCATACATTAATTTATCTTCCATTATCGTTGTTCCATTTTCATGTATAAAAATATGTTCGTGTTTGAATGTTTTGAAACAACCTTTTAACATCTCATCAGTAAAATGATTGGGGAATTGCATTTCAGTAATTTTGCTTTGATGTTGCAAGAATATTCCAAAATGTTTGCCTCGCCAAGTTACTGTTTCATTTATGTTTATTAATCTAGAGGTAACACCTGCAATTGCTTTTTCATTTGTTTTATGTGCAGTTTCTATATGAATAGTTATGTTTCTAGAATTGTTAAAAACAGTTTCAATAGGCGCTTTTATTTTAGTGATGAGATGAATAGTTGTCATAGTCTATTCTTTTATTAGATTTCTACTCATGATTTGTGATTCTTTAGCTTTTCTTTTTCCTCTAAAGAAGAAATATAAGTTTAAGAACAACATAATCCCTAAATAAATAGCAAATCCACCAATTTTATAACTTAAATCTTCAATTAATTCTTGGTATGAATTACTATATAAACTCATCTTTAGGATCATTAACGCCCATCCAAGATTTAGAAGGTAAAAACCAGTTTCAAATAATTTATTTGTTGCAACTGCAATTTCTTCTCGACCGTTAAAAATGTCGGTCATATAAACAATACTATTTTTGAATAAGGTTTTTGAAACGTAAATAGTAAGTCCAATTACTATTGGTAAATAAATTGCATAACCGATTAAAATTTTTGAAGTTTCCATAATATTATTTTAAATTAATTTTTTTACTTGTTTTGTTATGAGTATAATGTTTAAATAATGAAGTATCGCAATGGAACAAATTATGATTGCTGTTTTAAATGTTATGACTTCTAGTAATTCAGTGTAAGTCGTTATTGTATTCCATTGTACTAATGTTATGGCACAATAGCCTAGATTTATAAGATAATAAGCGCTTAATAAAACCTGATTTATTTTAAGACATAAACTTTCATGATTTGGAATTAATTGAGATACATAAATGTTTCCGTTTGTATAACAAATGTTCCCTACTTTTATAATTATCAAAGCAGTAATGCTTAAATAAATTAGGTAGCCAATTATGTTGAGGTTCATGATAATAATTTTTTAAATGCTTTTTCAATTGTTCCAAGTTTAAATTCAAAACCATTGTCTAGTAATCTTTTAGGTATTACATTTCTACTTTTCAAGACCAATTCTGGTTCTGTTTTTATAATTTCAGCTCCAAATTTTAGTAAGGATTTAGATAAAGGAATGCCAAATGGAATACCAATTTCTTTTCTCAACTGCTTCATGAAGTCTTTATTTTGAACTGGATTTGGAGCAACTACATTTACAACTCCAATCATTTTTTTTTTGATTATAAACTCAACTGCTCTTGCAAAGTCATCTTCATGGATGAAACTTACATATTGATTTCCTCTTCCGTTTTTTCCGCCAAATCCAATTTGTGTCAGTCTTTTTAAAGGAATAAATGCACCTCCTTTTTTACCCAATACTATAGAAGTTCTCAGTGCAGTTTTTAAAGAATTTTTGGTTGGGACTTCAAAAAAAGTTTGTTCCCAAGCTTTAGCGACATTCATTGAGAAATCATCGCCAATTTCTCCATTTTCTTCTGTCATTTGTTGTTCTTCCGAATGTCTGTATATTGTTGCAGTTGATGAATTCAACCAGTGTTTTGGTGGATTAGTACAACTTAAAACTGCTAGGTTAAGAATTGCTGTGCTGTCAATACGCGATGCTAGAATTTCTTGTTTATTCTTTTCGGTATAGCGACAATCTACCGATTTTCCTGCAAGATTTATTAAAGTATCAGCATTTTCTAATTCGGTTTCCCAACCAGTTAATGTTTTTGCATCCCAATGCACGTATTTAATATTGTTTCTGGTTTCAGATTTTCCTCTGGTAAGAATTACAATTTCTTCAAATTTATTTTTAAAATGGTTTAACAATACTTGACCTAAAAATCCTGTTCCTGCTACTATGATTAATTTATTTTTCATTTTGCTTTGTTATTTTATTTAATGTAATGGTGAAATATGTTGCAATACTCATAGGTATTATTATGATTGTAATTATTAATAGCAAATTATTGTCGTTAATGTCAATCCAATCATTAAAAAATGCTGTTGCTAAAGCTGAATAAAGAGCTAAATAAATCCAATAATTAATTATTTGATATTTCATTTTCTTTGTTAGGGATTCCATATTAAAACTAATATATAAAGCAATTAGTATTTGTACTGCGCCTAAAGCAATCTGTGCATACAAGCCAAAAATTACTGTTAGGTAAAGAAAAAGAGTTACTATGTAACTGAATTTATTTATTTTTTGTGCTATTCTCATATGTGTTATTTTTGAACTTTCAGAAAAAAATGAAAGTTTTAATTAAATTTTTTTAGTTTATTTTTTCATAATCTTTACAACTAGTTTGGCTAACCAATTGTCTTTATATTCAGTAATTTTATCTAAAACATTATCTGCTTTTAAAACAAAATCGTAAAGTTTTGTTGTTTGGTCAATAAAATGTTTCTCTTCAGCAGTTTTGTTTGCTTCAATAGAAGAAACTTCTTTTAAAACTTTCAAGGCTGGTTTAATTTCTCTTTTGCTTCTTTCTCTGGAAATTTTTACGGCTAATTCATCTAAATCTTTTTCAGCAGTAAAAAATTCTCTTCGCTCTCCCGCTTTATATTCTTTATAGACAATTCCCCAATCCATTAATGCTCTAATATTCATAGATGCATTTCCACGAGAAATTTGTAATTCTTCCATTATGTCTTCCATCGAAATAGCTTCGTTGCTAATCATTAATAAAGCATGAATTTGCGCCATGGTTTTGTTAATTCCCCATTGGCTACCCAATGCTCCCCATGTTTGAACGAATTTATTTTTTGCTTCTTTGAATTCCATACCACAAAGATATATAAAAGTTTTTAAAGTTTCAAAAAAAAATGAAAGTTTGTTTTAAAAAGAAACCGAAGCTAATTAAAACTTCGGTTTTTTATTATGTCTCTATAACAATCCTGCACGTTTTAGCAATGCCTCTGGTTGCGGCTCTTGACCTCGAAATTTTTTATACAATTCCATTGGTAATTCTGTTCCGCCTTTAGAAAGTACGTTTTCTTTAAATTTATTTGCAACTTCTTTATTGAAAATTCCTTTTTCTTGGAAATAAGCAAAAGCATCAGCATCTAAAACTTCTGCCCATTTATAACTGTAATATCCAGAAGAATATCCGCCTTGAAAAATATGAGAAAAAGAAACACTCATACAGTTTTCAGCAACATCTGGGTATAGTTTTGTGTTTTCAAAAGCAGCTTCTTCAAATTCTTTTACAGAAGTTATATCTTTTGGGTCATTACTATGGAACGCCATGTCCAATAAACCAAAACTTATTTGGCGCATGGTTGCAATTCCTTCTAAAAAGCTAGCACTTTCTTTTATTTTTTCTACATATTCTTGTGGAATAATTTCTCCTGTTTGATAATGTTTTGCAAATAATGCTAAAGCTTCGGGTTCATAACACCAGTTTTCCATAACTTGACTTGGTAATTCAACAAAATCCCAATACACTGAAGTTCCTGATAAACTTGGATAAGTTGTGTTAGCTAACATTCCATGTAAACCATGTCCAAATTCATGAAATAAAGTAGTTACTTCGTTAAAGGTTAAGAGTGAAGGTTTGCTTTCTGTTGGCGGTGTAAAATTACAGACGTTAGAAATATGCGGTCTTTCATTTACTCCATTTTTAATAAATTGAGGTTTATAGGAAGTCATCCAAGCTCCATTTCGCTTTCCTTTTCTTGGGAAAAAGTCGGTATAAAATAATGCAACAAGATTTCCTTCAAAATCTAAAACTTCAAAAGTTTGCACATCATCGTGGTATTTATCAATGTCAAAAACTTCCTTAAATGTAATTCCATATAATTTTTCGGCAATTGTAAAAGCACCGTTTAAAACATTTTCTAATTGGAAATAAGGCTTTAGTTTTTCATCATCTAAGCTGAATAATTTTTGTTTTAGTTTTTCCGAATAATAAGCACCATCCCATTTTTCTAAAACTTCAATTCCGTCTAATTCTTTAGCGAAAGCAGTTAATTCTGAAAATTCTCTTTCAGCTGCAGGTTTAGCCTTTTCTAATAAATCATTTAAAAATGACTTTACTTTATCAGGATTTTGTGCCATTCTTTCTTCTAAAACAAAATGCGAATGTGTTTTATATCCTAATAAATTGGCTCTTTCATGACGCAATTTGGCAATTTTTAAAACATTTTCTTGATTGTCAAATTTGTTATTTTGAAATGCTTTTTTTCCTGCTGCAATGGCTAATTCTTTTCGTAACTCACGATTGTCGGCATAGGTCATAAATGGAATATAACTTGGATAATCTAATGTGAAAACCCAACCTTCAAGTTCCTTACTCTTTGCTAAAGTTCTTGCAGCTTCAATTGTTCCTTCGGGTAAACCACTTAAGTTAGCTTCATTCGTAATATGTAACTGATAATTGTTGGTTTCAGCTAAAACATTTTCGCCGTAAGTAAGTTTCAATTTAGCTAAATCTTTATCAATTTCACGAAGTCGCATTTTTTTATCTTCAGAAAGTAAAGCGCCATTTCTTGCGAAACCTTTGTATTTTTTATCCAATAAAGTAGTCTGTTCTGTCGTTAAAGTCAAACTATCTTTTTGATCGTAAACGGCTTTTACTTTTTTAAATAAATCTTCATTTAATGTAATATCATTACTAAAAGCAGTTAATAAAGGAGAAACTTCTTGTGCAATTTTTTGCATTTCTTCTGAAGTTTCAGCTGAATTAAGATTAAAAAAAATACTTGATAAACGGTCTAGATTTTCACCTGCAAAATCAAGTGCCTCTATAGTGTTCTCAAAAGTTGGATTTTCAGTATTTTGAATAACTGCATCTATTTCTGCTTTTGCTTTTTCGATACATTCTTCAAAAGCAGGTTTGTAATCTGAAAGGTTAATCTTACTAAAAGGTGCAGAATTGTGTTTTGTATTGAATTTTTCTAAAAAAATTGTCATAATATTTTGTAATTATCGATAAAGTGTATATTTTTGTCGACGAAATGATGATGAAAGAGGCCTTTTTGTCCCAAACAAGAATTTTTTTTATAGTTGTCACTTAAATGTGAATAGATTTTCAGAAGCTCCAGAGATGGAGCTTCATTTTTTATAAACTTTCCGAAGCTTTAATTACCGCCTCTTTTAATCCTTGTTTGTATAAAATAATTTTGTCTAAAACGCATTTATCATGACTTCCAATAATTTGAGCAGCTAAAATTCCTGCATTTTTAGCTCCATTTAAGGCAACTGTTGCTACAGGAACTCCGCCTGGCATTTGTAAGATTGATAAAACAGAATCCCAACCATCAATAGAATTACTCGATTTTACAGGAACTCCAATTACCGGTAATGGACTCATAGATGCTACCATTCCTGGTAAATGCGCTGCGCCACCTGCTCCAGCAATTACTACTGAAATTCCTCTTGTGTGTGCATTTTGACTAAAGTCAAATAATTTTTCAGGCGTTCTGTGAGCAGATACAATATCTACTTCTACCTCAATATCAAATCCTTTTAATATGTCTATGGCGTCTTTCATTACTGGCATGTCAGAAATACTTCCCATTATTACGGCTACTTTACTCATTGTTTATTTTTATGAATTAAGACTAATTACTCTAATTGTATTTTTTACTACTTCAGCAACTTTTCTTGCTTGTTCCATATTCGGATTTACGATAGTAACATGTCCCATTTTTCTAAACGGACGTGTTTCTCTTTTTCCGTATATATGTGGGGTAACACCATCAATAGCGATTATTTTTTCTATGTTCTCGTAAACTACTTGCCCTGTAAAACCTTCTTCGCCAACTAAATTTACCATAATACCCGCAACTTTACTGCTTGTGTTTCCTAATGGTAATCCTAAAATAGCACGAATATGATTTTCAAATTGAGAAGTATAACTGGCTTCTATTGAATAATGCCCAGAGTTATGTGGTCTTGGAGCCACTTCGTTTACCAAAATTTCATCATTCTCAGTTTGAAACATTTCAACTGCTAATAAACCAACATGATTAAACGCTTGAGAAACTTTTAAAGCAATTTCTTGCGCTTTCAATGCAACTGAATCTTCAATTCGTGCTGGACAAATTACGTATTCCACCTGATTGGCTTCTGGGTGAAACTCCATTTCTACAACAGGATATGTTTTTATTTCTCCATTTGAAGAGCGAGAAACAATTACTGCTAACTCATTTTTAAAAGCAATCAATTCTTCAGCAATACATTCTACATCTGGAAGCTTGACTAAATCTAAAGCAGAACGACATATTTTTACACCGTTTCCATCATATCCAAACTGTGCACTTTTCCATACAAAGGGAAAATCTAAATCATCTTTTGCTAAACCATCTCTTAGATCATCTAAACCTACAAAGCGTAAATGTTTAGAAGTTGGAATACCATTGGCTACATAATAATCTTTTTGCTTTCCTTTGTTTTGTATTAAGCGCAACGTTTTTGGCGATGGGAAAACAGGTAGTCCTTCTTCTTCAAGTTTGTCTAATGCATCTAAATTTACGTTTTCAATTTCAATTGTAAGTATGTTTACCATTTTTCCAAATTGATAAACGGTATCATAATCCATTAAACTTCCTTTGTAAAAAGCGTTACAACCAAAACGAGATGGTGCTTCTTCACTTGGGTCTAATACTAAAGTTTGAATATCAAGTTTTCTAGTTTCGGTTAAAAGCATTTTGCCTAATTGGCCTCCGCCTAAAATTCCTAATTTAAAATCAGAAGAAAAGTAATTCATTTCGTTGTAGTTGTTTTATTGTACTCATGCTTTTGTCTTGCTTGAGTAGTTGTGTTTTGTTGTTTGTGCTACAAAGATACTTAAGCAATTATGAATTAACAATTGATAATTAACAATTTGTATCATTTTATTTTTTTTAAAATTTCTTTTGTACAAGCTTTGAAACCAGCTGATTGATTTGGATAATCCGTTGTTATAATTTGTTTTAAATCAGGAATAATCCAATTGTTTCTTTGACTTAATTTATATAGCGTCTTCATTGCATAGGCTTTTACAGCAACTTTTTCATCATTAATTAACCAATCAAAACAGTTTTCAATAATAAATTGTTCTTGTTCTTTAGTCAAGTGAATTTTCTTACTATTTACTAAAAACATACAAATTCTTGAAACAGGTCTTTTGGTGTGGTCTTTAGTATAGTCTTTAATTATTTTACAAAAAGAATCTACATATGGCAAAAAGCAGCTGCAATCTTCTTCGCAAATTAATTCAAGTACCCAAAAGGCTTTGTGATGGTTCTTGTCAGGAATATTAAAAGCAATTTTTGTCAGTTCATCCATGTGCTCTGGATGGTTCATTACGAATGTTTTATTTCCATCTCTAAAGCTTTTAGCTGCTTTTCCGTTTGTAATTTTAGTGTAGAATGATGTATTCATAAATTCAAAAATACAAATAAAACTAAAAACAAATTACTACTAACTAACTACTAATTACTATCTTTGCCCCTTGTTTTAATTTTTTAATTATGATTCAGCTACACGACAAAAAATTTGAAGCTTTTATTCAAGCTAAAGAGTTAGATTTTGCTATTCAAAATATGGCAAAGCAAATAGCAGCTGATTTTAGTGAGGAGATACCTGTTTTTATTGGAGTTTTAAACGGTTCATTCATGGTAATGGCTGATTTGATGAAATATTATGAACATCCTTGTGAAGTAAATTTTGTAAAGTTGTCTTCTTATGAAGGAACTCAATCTACGAACAACGTGAAGCAACTTATCGGATTAAATCAAAGTTTAGAAGGAAGATCAGTTATAGTTGTTGAAGATATAGTAGACACCGGTAACACAATTGAAGAGTTAAAAAACATTTTTAAGGAACAAAAAGTAAAGCACTTTAAGATTGCAACTTTGTTTTTTAAACCAGAAGCTTATAAGAAGAGCATTAAATTAGATTATATAGGAATACGAATTCCTAATAAATTTATTGTTGGTTACGGATTGGATTATGATGGATTAGGCCGAAATTTAAAACACGTTTATCAATTAGCTAACACAAATACACACAACAACATGATTAATATCGTTTTATTTGGAAAGCCCGGTGCTGGAAAAGGAACACAAGCTGAATTCTTAAAACAAAAATACAATCTAACACATCTTTCAACTGGAGATATCTTTAGATTCAATATGAAAAATGATACCGATTTAGGTAAGTTGGCAAAGTCATTTATTGAAAAAGGAGATTTAGTTCCAGATGAAGTAACAATCAAAATGTTACAAGATGAGGTTGAAAAAAACTTAGACTCTAAAGGTTTTTTATTTGATGGTTTTCCAAGAACAATTGCTCAAGCAGATGCTTTAGATGCGTTTTTAAAAACAAAAGATTGGAACGTAACAGCTACTGTTGCTTTAGAGGCAGATGATGAGGTTTTAGTGCAACGTTTATTAGAAAGAGGCAAAACTTCTGGAAGAGCAGATGATCAAGATGTTGATAAGATTAGGAATAGATACCAAGAATACAATGAAAAAACAGCTCCTTTAATGAATTATTATGAAGCGCAAAATAAATTTCATGCAGTAAACGGTATTGGTTCTATTGAAGAGATTACAGAAAGATTAAGTAAAGTAATAGATAATTTATAGAAATTTTGAAAATTAATTCAAGATTTTAAACGAGAAATAATGACAGAGGGGAATTTTGTAGACTACGTAAAAATATATGTTGCTTCCGGTAAAGGAGGTAAAGGTTCTACGCATTTACATAGAGAAAAATTTATTGAAAAAGGTGGTCCAGACGGTGGTGATGGAGGTCGAGGAGGACATGTTTATGTAAAAGGAAATAAAAATCTTTGGACGTTATTTCACTTAAAATTTGTTAGACATTTAAAAGGTAGTCATGGTGGTGATGGAGGAAGTTCTAGAAGTACTGGTCATGATGGAGAAGATAAATATTTAGAAGTGCCACTAGGAACTGTAATAAAAGACAAAGAAACTGGAGAAGTTTTATTTGAAATTACAGAACATGACGAAACTAAAATTTTAGCAAGAGGAGGAAAAGGTGGTTTAGGGAACTGGCACTTTAGAAGTTCAACAAATCAAACACCTCGTTATTCTCAACCGGGAATGCCATCTGAAGAGTTAGATGTTATTTTAGAGTTGAAAGTTTTGGCTGATGTTGGTTTAGTTGGTTTTCCAAATGCGGGTAAATCAACATTACTTTCTGTATTAACTTCGGCTAAACCAAAAATTGCAGATTATCCTTTTACAACATTAAAGCCAAATTTAGGAATTGTGGCTTACAGAGATTTTCAATCGTTTGTAATTGCTGATATTCCTGGAATTATTGAGGGGGCAGCAGAAGGAAAAGGTTTAGGTCACTACTTCTTACGTCATATTGAACGTAATTCAACTTTATTGTTTTTGGTCCCTGCTGATGCAGATGATATTAAGAAAGAATATGAAATTCTATTAGATGAATTACGTAGATATAATCCAGAAATGCTTGATAAAGACAGACTTTTAGTTGTTTCTAAATCAGATGTGTTAGATGAAGAGCTTCAATCAGAAATGAAAGCTGTTTTAGATAAAGAACTAAAAGGAGTTCCTTATATGTTTATTTCTTCGGTAGCGCAACAAGGTTTAGTAGAATTAAAAGACAAACTTTGGCAAATGTTAAACGTATAGTTTTTACAATATAATTCATAAAAAAAACCGACTAAAACATTGTTAGTCGGTTTTTTTATATGATTTAGTTATGTGTTATTCCGCAGCTTCTGCTTCGACAGGAGTTTCTTCACTAGCAGGAGCTTCTAAAAGATTTTCAGCAGCTTTGTTCTTTTCTGCTTTATTTTCACAAAAATCACATAAGTCAGTAATATTTTTTAGTTCTCTTGCTTGAGCAACAGTTCCTTGGAAAATTTCTGTTGTTGCCTTTTTATTAATTGTATGACAATCTTGAAATAAATGAAAACTTTTTCCAGATTTTGTCCAAAACACATGATTTACACCATTGTTTAATCCTTCAACTTGTGCTGTTTGCTCTGTATATTGTTCTACTGTTGGTGGATTAAAATCAGTACCTGTAATTCCAGCAATAACTAAAGCAACTGCAGCAATTCCTCCAATGATACCCTTTTGTTTACCGTCAAGGTTTTTACTTGTAAGTACAAAAATTACTAACGGTAAAAAAGCAATTACGGCAACAACTAGTCCTAATTGACTTTGCATAAAAAACATAAATTTGTTTTTCTCTGAAGCAGGATCTAATCTGTTCGATTTTTTCCATAAGTACGAACCTAAGATTGCGAAAGCTAAATCTACAACGATTAATGCAATCATCCATGTCATGAAGTTTTCAGGCTGTGGTTGTTTGAATAAAAAAGTAATTGCCCAAATTTGAGCACCAATAGCACCAAGCCATGATAATGCTGCAAACATTCTTAATTGTGTAGCTTTTCCTTTGCTTTCCTCTGTAGGAACAAATCCTCTTGATTGAGTTGATTGTTCGTCAGCTCCATCAATTTTTGTAATTTTTTTATCGCTCATTGGTTGTTTTTTAAATGGGTTATTTTTTAATATAATTTCAAAACAGGTTAAAAATAAATAAAATTATGAGTTATTTTTAATTTAAGTCATTATTTTTGAATCAAATTTTACACTTTGAAATATTTCATCTCATTATTCTTTATTTCTTTTAGTCTTTTTTCTCAATCTAATTTTGAAAAGGGAGAGAAGTTATTTGATCAAAAAAAATATAAAGAAGCTAAAGCATATTTTAAAAACTACCTGAACGAATATCCTTCAGATGTAAAAACAACTGAGTATTTAGGCGATATTGCAGGTATTTATAAAGAATGGGATGAAGCTATTAAGTGTTATGAAAAAATTAAAAAATTAAACCCTCAAGATGCTAATTACCATTATAAATATGGAGGAGCTTTAGGAATGAAGGCAAAAGAAAGTAATAAATTTGCTGCTTTAGGAATGATTGGTGATGTAGAAAATGCTTTTTTAACAGCAGCAAAATTAGATAAGACACATATAGATTCTCGTTGGGCTTTAATAATGTTTTATATTGAAATTCCTGCAATTATTGGAGGAAGTGAAAAAAAAGCTCAAGTGTATGTTAATGAGTTAATGCATCTTTCAAAAGTGGATGGTTATTTATCAAGAGGATATATTGATGTCTATTTTAAACGCTATAAAAATGCCGAAAGGAATTATTTGAACGCGCATAGAATAGGTAATTCACAAACGACATTTGAAAAATTGTATGATTTGTATTTGAATAAATTAAAGGACAAATCAAAAGCGGAACAATTAAAAAAGGAATTTAACAAATAAGTTTAATTGTTGTGCTGTTTAATCGTTTAGTCGATTTAACAATTCAATAGTTTAACAATTCAACATAAATAATGAGAACACATTTCATAGCAATAGGCGGAGCAGCAATGCATAATTTAGCATTAGCTTTACATAATAAAGGATACAAAGTTACAGGAAGTGACGATGCTATTTTTGAGCCCTCAAAATCACGTTTAGAAAAAAGAGGATTGTTGCCAAATGAAATGGGTTGGTTTCCAGAGAAAATAAATGCCGATATTGATGCAATTATTCTTGGAATGCATGCGAAAGCAGACAATCCTGAATTACTAAAAGCGCAAGAATTAGGCTTGAAAATTTATTCGTATCCAGAGTTTTTATACGAACAATCTAAAGATAAAACCAGAGTGGTAATTGGTGGTTCACATGGGAAAACTACAATTACTTCAATGATTTTACATGTAATGCATTATCATAACGTTGAGGTAGATTATATGGTTGGCGCACAACTTGAAGGTTTTGATACCATGGTTCATCTTACAGAAGATAACGATTTTATTGTCTTGGAAGGCGATGAATATTTGTCTTCACCTATGGATTTACGTCCGAAATTTCACTTATATCAACCAAATATTGCCTTGCTATCAGGAATTGCTTGGGATCATATTAATGTTTTTCCAACATTTGATAATTATGTAGAACAATTTAGAATTTTCACCAACCAAATTACCAAAGGCGGAATTTTAGTTTATAATGAAGAAGATGCAACGGTAAAACAAGTTGCCGAAGAAACGGAAAACCAAATTAGAAGAATTCCTTATACAACTCCAGAATATTCGGTAGAAAACGGAGTTACATTATTAGAAACTCCTGATGGACCAATGCCTATTGAAGTTTTTGGAGCGCATAATTTGAATAATTTAGCTGGTGCCAAATGGATTTGCCAAAACATGGGAATTGACGAAGCTGATTTTTATGAAGCGATTGCAACTTTTAAAGGTGCAAGCAAGCGTTTGGAAAAAATTGCAGAAGGAAATGGAAAAGTTGCTTATAAAGATTTCGCACATTCGCCAAGTAAAGTTTCAGCCACTACTAAAGCGGTTAAAAATCAATATCCAGATAGAAAACTTATTGCTTGTTTAGAGTTGCACACCTATTCTAGTTTAAATTCTGAATTTTTAAAAGAATACGAAGGCGCTTTAGAGTCTGCAGATGTTGCGGTTGTTTTCTATTCGCCAGATGCAGTAAAAATCAAACAATTAGAAGAAGTAACCTACGACCAAATTGCACAATCTTTTAAACGTGATGATTTAATAATTTACACAAACCCAACAGAATTTAAAGATTTCTTGTTTTCTCAAAATTTTGATAATTCAGCCTTGCTTTTAATGAGCTCTGGAAATTATGGCGGGTTGAATTTTGATGAGGTGAAAGCTTTGATGGAGTAGTTATGGGAGGCTTACTTTTTGTATTTAAAATGCCCCACAATTTTCCAATTCAGTAAACAATCTTCTAAAACTTGTCCGCTACCTATATTGTGAACAATCATTGGTCTTTTGCTGTCTTTAGATTTTAAATGTGTGATAATACCAATATGTGGCAATTTACCGTTAATCATCCAACTAACTATTTCACCTGTTTTGTAATCATTTGGATTGTCTGTTATGGGCAATTTCTCTCCTTTTCTTTCAAAAAATACTTCCAAATTTGGGACTCTTCTGTGGTCAATGTTTTTATCGGTAGTTTTTAAACCCCATTTTTTTAAGTTATGATATTTTGAAAAATTTGCCTTCATATCTTCATGCACTTCTTTTTGTAAATCAATATCAAGTTTTCTATATGCACGAATAATAACATCTGTGCAAACCCCTGTTTTTGGAGGAACGTCTCCATTTGGATATTTTATGGCAACATAAGCTGGCGTGTAAACTATTTCAGGGTCAATAATAGATATTGCTGCATTAGAAAGTTTTTGATAAAAGTCAATTGGATTTTCAATTGGTTTAATTCTTTGCTCTGTTCCTGTAATATTGTTAATTGTTACCTTATTAATATCAGTAGGTAGTGATTGCTCTTTTTGGCAACAAAATAAAAACGGAATAAAAAGAAAGGCAAAATGCATTTTCATATAGTTGTTTCTTTTCTAAACGTATTTTTCAATACATTTATTTTGAACGTATTTAAAAAAGAATTTACTTTGTTCTTATAAACGCCAAAATAAATTTTTATGTACACGCCAATTAATCAGTGGGCCGAGGATGATCGACCACGTGAAAAATTCTTGCTAAAAGGAAGAGTTTCTTTGTCTGATTCAGAATTACTAGCTATTCTTATAGGCTCTGGATCTCGAAATGAAAGTGCAGTGCAACTTTGCCAACGCATTTTAGCATCTACAAATAACAATCTTAATCTTCTTGGTAAACTTTCTGTTCAACAATTAATTCAATTCAAAGGAATTGGAGAAGCAAAAGCTATTTCTATTGCTGCAGCTTTAGAGTTAGGAAGAAGGCGTAGAGTGGAAGAAACGGTTGAATTATCAAAAATTACATCGAGCAAAGCCGTTTTCGAAATTATGCAACCCATTATTGGAGAATTACCTCACGAGGAATTTTGGGTTTTATACCTTAATAATTCCAACAAAGTAATTTACAAATCGCAAATAAGTAAAGGTGGTTTGACTGGAACGCTTGTCGATAGTCGAATTGTATTCAAAATGGCTTTAGAGCATAATGCTACTTCTATTATTTTATCACATAATCATCCTTCTGGGAAATTACAAGCTAGTGATGCAGATATTCAAATTACGAAGAAATTAAAAGAAGCAGGAAGGAGTTTGGACATTCAAATTCTAGACCATGTAATAATTACCGAACACAGTTATTTTAGTTTTGCAGATGAAGGAATTTTTTAGAAAAGTTTAAGAAATAATATCTTTTCAATTCCCTATATTGCAACTTATTATAAATTAGCTTATCAAATGATAATAAGTGCCGAAAATATTACTTTTTCATACAATAAAGAGCAATCTTTTATTTTGCCTAATTTGTATTGTTCTGCAGGAAGTACAATATTAATAACGGGTGATTCTGGAAAAGGAAAAACAACCTATTTGCATATTCTTGCAGGTTTATTAAAACCCATAACAGGTAAGATTTTGATTGATGGAACTGATATTGTTGCTTTGAAGGAAAGTAAAAATGATAAATTTAGGGGGCAAAATATTGGATTGGTTTTTCAAAAATCACATTTTATTTCTTCTTTAACTGTTTTAGAGAATTTAGAAATGGCAAGTTGGTTAGCAACAGGTAAAAAAAATACAACTAGAGCAAAAAAACTTTTAGAACAATTAGACATTAAGAATCAAGAAAATAAAATTCCAACTCAATTGAGCATTGGTCAGCAACAACGTGTTTCTATTGCAAGAGCCTTAATGAATGAACCAAAAGTTCTTTTAGCAGATGAACCAACGTCTAGTTTAGATGATAAAAACGCTGAAAAAGTAATTGAGTTACTTACCGGTTTGTCTAAAGAATATAAGGCAGCTTTAATTATTGTAACTCATGATAGCCGAATTAAAGAGAAATTTATTAACCAATTAACGTTAGTGTAAAATGATTACAAAATTAGCATGGCGAAATATTTGGTTTAAACCATTGAATACTGTCTTAAGTATAATATTACTAACTTCAAGTGTTGCAATTATTACTGTTTTGGTATTATTGGAAAAACAATTTGAAGAAAAATTTACCAATAATATTAACGGAGTTGATCTGGTTCTTGGAGCACAAGGAAGTCCGTTGCAATTAATTCTTTCTTCAGTTTATCAAGTCGATGCGCCAACAGGAAATATAAGTTACGATTCGGCAAAAGTTTGGATGCAAAATCCATTTGTAAAAAAGGCAATTCCACTTGCTTTTGGAGATAATTACCGCGGTTATAAAATATTAGGTACAACTCCTGATTATTTAGAGAAATATGAAGCAAAAATTGCTCAAGGAAAAATATTCGAAAATAATTTTGATGTAGTTATTGGTTCAGAAATTGCTCAAAAACTAAATTTAAAGTTGGGAGATGAATTTTTTGGTTCGCATGGCGATGCTGCCGAAGGAGAAGTTCATGATCAATATGCATATAAAATTGTTGGAATAGCAGAGCAAACCGGTAAAGTGGTAGATAATTTAATTTTATGTACTATTCCAAGCGTTTGGCAAATGCACGGTGGACATGAAGGTATAAATCCTGCACATGGTGAAGAAGGTCACATACATGAAGAAGGAGAAGAACATCATGCTGAGGATTTTACTTTAGATAAAAAAGGAATGGATATTACGGCTGTTTTGTTGCAAATTAGAAATCCTATGGCAAAGCTTACTTGGCAACGTCTTATTCCTCAAAACACAAAAATGCAAGCAGCTTCACCTGCTTTAGAAATAAACAGATTGATTAACTTGTTTGGTGTTGGAATAAACGGACTTCGTTATTTAGCATATGGAATTATGTTAATTTCTGGAATATCAATTTTTATTGCATTGTTCAATACTTTAAAAGAACGTAAAGATGAATTTGCTCTTTTACGTGTAAATGGAGCGAAACGTTTTCAATTATTAAAATTGGTTTTAATTGAAAGTTTGTTACTTTGTGTTGTAGGATTCGTTTTTGGTACGATTTTGGGGAGAGTAACATTAGTACTTATTTCAAACTCATCTGAAGAGGATTTTAAACTTAGTTTTAATCCGTATGAATTTATTTGGGAGAAAGAAGGAATATTATTTTTATTAACCATATCAGTAGGTATAATTGCGGCGTTAATTCCTGCAATAAAAGCCTATAATTTAAACATATCAAAAACATTAGCAAATGCGTAATACATTAAAATTCACACTAGCACTATTAATTGCAGTAACATTATTTAGTTTTAATACTAAAGAGAGTAAATCATCTTTCAAAAAAGTATCAACTTCTGTTTATGCAGATACTTTAACTTGGTCTCTATTAGGAAAAATTGACTATTTGAAAAAACCAGACAAGTTATATGGTGAAGTTATGTTTCCTGTAATTAACCCAAAATTAAAGTCTATGCAAGGTAAGCCTATTGTAATTAGTGGTTTTATTATTCCTATCGACAATAAAAATTACGCTATTAGTAAAAATGTTTTTGCAGCTTGTTTTTTCTGTGGAAAATCAGGACCAGAAACGATTATGGGCATAAAGTTCAAAGGAGATTTACCAAAATTAAAAACCGACCAGTACGTTACTTTAAAAGGTACATTTCGATACAATGATAATGACGTTGAAGATTGGATTTATCATGTTGAAAATGCTGTAATTACTGTTGGTAAATAATTATTTATTGAAAACCTTTCAGCATAAAAAGCACATATTTTTTGATTTAGATCACACGCTTTGGGATTTTGATAAAAATTCTGCGTTTGCATTTGATGTTATTTTCAAGAAACATAATTTAGAGGTTTCGGTTGTAGAATTTTTAGAACATTATATTCCTCGAAATCATCATTATTGGAAATTGTATCAAGTCAATCAAATTTCTCACGAAGATTTACGCTATTTTCGTTTAAAGGATGTTTTTGATGTATTAGATTTTACAATTTCAGACAAAATGATTCATCAACTTTCCGAGGATTATATTACACATTTGCCTGACAATAACTTGTTGTTTGACGGGGCAATTGAGGTGCTTAGCTATTTAAATGAGAATTATCATCTTCATATTATTACTAATGGTTTTAGCGAAGTGCAAGGTAGAAAATTGAAAAACTCTAACATCGAGCATTTTTTTCAAACCATTACAAATTCAGAAATGGCTGGAGTAAAAAAGCCACATCCAAATATATTTGAATTTGCATTATCTTTGGCAAATGCATCAAAAGAAGAAAGCATTATGATAGGAGATAGCTTGGAAGCAGATATAGAAGGAGCCTTAAGTTATGGAATTGATGCTGTCTACTTTAACGAGCAAAACACTAACATTCAAAAACAGATACATCAAGTCAATCATTTACTTGAATTAAAAAACATATTATAGCATGAAAAAAATATTATTTATTATAACAGTTTTGTTTGCAATTAGTGTTACAGCTCAATCCAAATATGAAGTAATCATTGTTCCAAAAAAGTTTTCGTTTTTAAAAAGTGAAAATAAGTACAATTTAAATTCATTAACCAAGTCTTTTTTTGAAACTGAGGGTTTTAAAGTATTCTATGCAGAAGAAAATTTGCCTAAAGAAATTGCTAATAATAGATGTAATTCATTGTTTGCTGATGTTGTTGCAGACAACGGACTTTTTACTAGTAGATTAAGTGTTGTGTTAACTGATTGTCAGAACAATATTGTTTTAACTAGTTCTGAGGGAACAAGTAGGGAAAAAGATTATCACAAAGCATATAACGAAGCTCTAAGAATTGCATTAGTTTCTCTTAGAGGAAATTTAAAAATTGAGAATAATAATACAATAGAAGTTGCAAAGGTTGATGAAAAGAAACTTGAAGAAATTATTGAAAAAACAGAGCTTAAAGAAGTTCAGCCTATAATTGCAGCTCCTGTAAAACAAAATGAAGGTTCGCTTTATGCTCTTCCTATTCAAAACGGGTATAAAATAGTAGACAGTACACCGGCGGTTGTTTATTTGATATTCGCTACTACTAATGAGTCTGTTTATATCGCTTCAAAAGGAGAAGTGAAAGGTGTTTTTATGAAGAAAATGAATGGCTGGTTTTTCGAATACTACAAAAATGAAATTTTAGTTTCTGAAAAAGTTGAGGTTAAGTTTTAGTAAAAAGTAATTTTACTAACACTTAACACCTAACACCTAATACCCATACTTATTTTTCCAACGGTTTTTTAAGAAAGCACGTAATTCTTTTTCACGCGCGTTATCACCAGGTTCGAAAAATTTAGTTTCGGAAACTTCATCAGGCAAGAATTCTTGTTCTGCAAAGTTATTTGCATAGTCGTGCGAATATTTATATTCGTCTCCATAACCTAATTCTTTCATTAATTTGGTTGGAGCATTACGCAAATGTAATGGGACGGGTAAGTTACCAGTTTGTTTTACCAATTGTTGCGCTTTACCAATTGCCAAATAACTGGCATTACTTTTTGCTGAACTCGCTAAATATATAGCACACTGACTCAAGATAATTCTACTTTCTGGATAACCAATTGTTGTTACTGCTTGAAAAGTGTTATTTGCCATAATTAAAGCAGTTGGATTAGCATTTCCAATATCTTCACTAGCTAAAATTAATAATCTTCGAGCTATAAATTTTACATCTTCTCCGCCTTCAATCATTCTAGCTAACCAATAAACCGCACCGTTCGGGTCACTTCCTCGTATCGATTTTATAAAAGCAGAAACAATATCATAATGTTGCTCACCTGTTTTATCGTATAAGACCGTGTTTTTTTGAGCTAAATGCATTACTTTTTCATTGGTAATAACAATAGAATCTTCTTCAGTTGCATTGATTACTAATTCAAAAACATTCAATAGCTTTCTTCCGTCACCACCAGACAATCTTAAAAGAGCTTCGGTTTCTTTTAATTCAATTTGTTTGGTTTGTAAATAGTTGTCAGTAGCAATTGCTCTATGTAATAATGCTTCTAAATCATCTTTCGAAAAAGGATTTAGTACATAAACCTGACATCTTGACAATAGTGCGGGAATGACTTCAAAACTTGGATTTTCAGTCGTAGCTCCTATCAAAGTTACCCAACCTTTTTCAACTGCAGCAAGTAAAGAATCTTGTTGCGATTTACTAAAACGATGAATCTCATCGATAAATAAAATAGGATTCTTAGCCGTAAACATTCCGCCGCTTTGTTTGGCTTTATCCAGTACTTCTCTAATGTCTTTTACACCACTATTTATGGCGCTTAAAATATAAAATGGTCGCTTACTTTCTTCGGCCATTATTTGGGCTAAAGTAGTTTTTCCGGTTCCAGGTGGTCCCCATAAAATTAAACTTGGAATTATTCCTTTTGCTATTTGATGTGTTAACGAACCTTGTTCGCCTACTAAATGCAACTGACTTACGTATTCCGATAAATTTTTAGGCCTAATTCTTTCTGCTAACGGTGCTTCCATTTTGTAAAATTACATTTTTTCATTTTTAACTATATTAAAAAAGGCTTGAAATTTTATTTTCAAACCTTTTTTAGATAATTTAAAGGATTAGTCTTTATATTTTTCTGAAGTATTTGCAAGTAGTATATCACGTGTGTTTTTTTGGACTGTTATTGCAGAAAATAAACTCAGTAAAAAAGACATGCCATAAAATCCTTTTTCGCTTAATTCTAAATCGGCATTCCAAAGCCCAATAATTAATAGTGTAATTGATGTAATTGTAGTAAACCAACAAATCCCATAATAAGTATCAGTTACTGGTATTCCTTCATCTCTATCTCGAACAGATTTTTGAACTGAAATTACTGAGAAAAGTCCAAACAATAAAATTGTAAAATAATATCCTTTTTCATTTAGTTGCATTTGCGCGTTCCAAAGCCCAATACAATAGGAAACCATTCCTATTAATAATGTAAACCACGCTGCGCCAATAAAAGCACTTGTAGGTTTTTGCATTATTAAAATTTCTTTCGTTTTTGTGTTCATTACTTCTGAATTGCTTAATTGATTTGTTTCCATGATTTCTAGATTTAAATTTCTAAAGCAAAGAAAATAAGAAGTGGAAGCCGAAACAATGAACTTGGGTTAACAAATTCAATTTTAGTTAAATTTTTGCTCGAATTCTACTTAAAGCTTGTGGAGTAATACCAATATAGGAAGCAAGATATTTTTGTGGAATTTCTTGAATGAGGTTTTGTTGTTCTTTAAATAAGTTTAAATAACGTTCTGTTGGCGAGTCTTTCATGAAGCTTAATTCTCGTTTGGATTTATACCTGAAAAATTCTTCCGCAAAAATTCTTCCAATAGATTCTCCTGCTTTTGTTACTTGATAAATTTCTTGTAAGTCATCTTTTGTAATGTAAATTACTTTTGATTTAGTTAGGCTTTGAATACATGCTACGCTAGGAGTTTGTGTTAAAAAGGACGAATAGCTGCTTAAAAAACTTTCAGGAAACCCAAAGTCAATAGTTACGTCTTTTTCTGGAAGTTCAATAAATAACCGAAACACACCTTCTAAAATAAAGTAAATTTTATTTTCAATAGCGTCTGTTGTAGTAAGAAACTCTTTCTTTTTATATTCTTTCAACTGAAGTTTAGCCGATATGAATAGCCAATCAGTGTCTGAAATTTCTACTTTTTTATTTAAAATGTTTCTTAACGTTTCCATTTTTTAAATGTAAATATTTTAATTTTCTCATCAAAATATAAAGTTGATTTGAAATTGTAGTTTAAGAAGTATTTCTATGATGTATGACAAAAAAGCATAATAAATAATTTGGCTTTATCTTTGACAATTAATTCTTATGAAAAAACCAAGTTTAGAAAATCCATTTGTATTTACGCCATCAGTTGTGCTGTTGCCTTTGCTTTTTGTATTGTTGCTGTGGACAGTTTTTTGGGTGGAAAATCATTTTCATATCAGCTTGTCGCATTATGGTGTTTATCCTAGAGAATCATTTGGTGCAAAGGGAATTTTTTTCAGCGCATTTCTACATGGCGATTTAAAGCATTTAATAAATAACTCTCTTGCATTATTGGTTTTGTTAGCGGCTCTTCGTTTTTTTTATAGAGAACAATCGTACTTAGTGCTTTTTTTTGGAATTATGTTTTCAGGTTTAGGAACGTGGTTGTTAGGTAGACCAAGTTATCATATTGGTGCAAGTGGATTAATTTATGCTTTGGTAAGTTTTATGTTTTTTAAAGGAATTTTCACCAAATATTATCGTTTAGTTGCCTTGTCTTTGTTAATCGTTGTTTTTTATGGCGGAATGGTTTGGTACATGTTTCCAAAAGTAGATGATGCTGTTTCTTGGGAAGGGCATTTAAGCGGTTTTTTAACTGGAATAGCATTTGCATTGGTTTTAAGAACGCCTCAATTTGCAAAACCTATTTTATACGATTGGGAAGAACCTGATTTTAACCCAGAATTAGATCCATTTGTCAAAAATTTTGACGAAACAGGAAAATTTAACCCACCACCAAAACCAGAAGAAGTCGTAAAGGAATACTTTACAACTTCTTTAAAGGTAATTTATAATTTTATTGGAATTAAGAAAGAGTAGTTTCTTTATTCTCTACCAAGTTTTCTATTTATTTTTTGAATTTTTTTAAGGTCAGATTTCCAAAGAACTAAACTATACATCCCAATTTTATGTAATCTGTTTTCTTCCACATCTTGATTTAAAGCCCATTTTATCCAAACCTTAGATAAAAATTCCCATAAAATCCAAGCTATTACACATCCAATTATCCCAGATTCGGTAAATTTTAATGAAGTATAGCTATATAATATATAAATAGTAGAAATTATAATTATTGTTACAGGAAGATTTACTATTAAAAAACCTGAAAGAATAAGTTTTGAGTTACTTAGCTCTTGTTTTTTCATTTGTGATTTATTTTTAAAATCTACTGTCTTTGTCTAACTGTTTCATATAAAAAAGCGCCACAAGCCACTGATACATTTAATGATTCTATAGTTCCATACATTGGTAATTTTGCTTTTTCATCTACAATTTTCAATACTGAAGGGTTTACACCTCTGTCTTCACTTCCCATAATTATGGCAACAGGTTCAGCTAGTGATATATCGTAAATAGTATTGTCGGTTTTTTCAGTTGCAGCCACAGTTTTTATTCCGCTTCCTTGTAAAAAGAAAATTGCATCTTTAATATGATCTACTTTACAAATCGGCACATTAAATACTGCTCCAGCACTAGTTTTAACTGTGTCTCCATTAACAGGTGCAGAACCTTGTTTTTGAATGATAATTCCGTCAACTCCAGTACATTCTGCAGTTCTTATTATTGCTCCAAAATTTCTAGCATCAGACAATTGGTCTAATATTAAAAACAAAGGTGTTTTTTCTTTTTCTAAAACAGCTGTAACCAATGTTTCTAAATCATGGAAAGAGACAGGTGAAATACTTGCAACAGCACCTTGGTGGTTTTTAGAAGTTAATCGGTTTAGCTTTTCAACAGGAACATAAACAAAATTAATATTGTTTTTCTTCATTGTTTTTAAAAGTTCTTGCATCAATTCGCCTTGAGCATCTTTTTGAATAAAAACTTTATCTACTTCTTTACCTGCAACAATAGCTTCAATTATTGCTCTAATTCCAAATATTTGATTTTCTTTTTCCATTTGGCAAAGATAAATTAAAGTTAGAAGTAAAAGTTACAAGTTAGAAATTTTTTAAAAATTCGTTTTAAAACTAATATGGATAATGGAATTAGAAAGTTTTATAGCTTGTTCATTTGTGGATCCATTTGCGTAAACCAAATTAAAAAGACCGTTATTAGTTAGTAATCCAAATCCAAACCCAAGTCCTAATAAGCTATCTTGTAAATTTGATGCTTTATCTTGAAAATAACCGTAATCAGTAATTGAATGGATATATACATTTGGTGCTAAGATATAGTTGTATTCAAGCATTAATCCTGAGAAAAAATTAGCTTGCAAACTATTTTCTCTAAAACCTCTAATGGAATTAATTCCTCCAAAACGATACAGTTCGTTTATTATATACGCTTCACTATTCAAATAAAACGTTTGGTTTTTTATTCGAATGTTGTTCTTCGTGTTTAAGTATAGTGTGTGAGAAGCGTCTATTTGTCCAAAAAACTGATAAGTTTTTTCAGAAGCTATTTTTCGATTTCCAAAACCTGTTTTGAAAATAAAATTTGTTCTTTCTGGAAATAAAAAATCATCTATTTTTCTTTTAAAATACTCAAAACTTGTAGTGTAAAATGTATTGGTAAAAGTATTTAAAGTTGTGGAATTCGCTTTTTGAATGTCAACCGATTTTGTGTTTTGAAAACCTAAATATACTTTCTTGTTATAAGTAAAATAATAACCTAAATTAAAATCAGCAAGTGTGTTTTGGAAAGTACTGTCTCTTTTAAATATTCTTATATCAGCTTTTAATCCAAGCGGACTTTTAAATAAGTAAGGTAGTTCAGTTCCTAAATTAAATGAGGTTTGTTGATTTCCGTCATTTTTCCAATACAGTTTGAATTTTTCTCCAGAATTAAATATGTTTTGTAAAGATAAATCTAAATAACCATTAAAAACTAATTTGCTGTTTTCATCGTTTGAAAACCCAATGAAACCGTCAAACTTATTAGGTGTTGATTTTTCTAAATAGGTGTAAATTTTTGTTGAATTTTGAGTAAATAAAATTTCAGGATACTTGGTTTGAGTAATGAATGGAAGCTCCGAGAAATCATCATTAATTTCTTTTACTAAATCTTGGTTGAAAGTTCTTTTTTTATATTTTTTTACCCAATTATTTTTAATATTTGTTGGGAATTTATCATATCCAAGAATGAGCAAATCATCAACTGTTCTTTTTTGATTTAATTCAACAAATAAATTAGCAGAAAGTCCTTTTTTGGTTTGCTTATGATTGGTAAGTGAAAGTTTGGCTAAGGAGTAACCTTTCTTTTCAAGTAAGTTGACTTTAGATTGCATCCAACTCTCAGTTTCGTTTATTTTCAATTGAATAGAATCGGATTCGATTTGAAGAATACTTAGAAGTTCTTTTGAAATTGTACCTAAATATATATGTATGTATTTTAAAGGTAATCCTAGTTTATATTGAAATACAAATGTGCAGTCATTTATTTTTGTTTGGTTTATTAATTCAGCTTCAAAAAAACCATTGTTTTGAAGTTTTAAATCAAACTTTTCTTTTTCTTTTAAAATATCGGCAACAAGATTGTGCTGACTCTTATAGTTTAAAGAGTCAATTTGTTTTGTTTCCAGTTCGTTTTCTCCTTTAATTTTCAAATAAAAATTTTGTGATAAAGAAAGATTACACAGAAATAAAGTAAAAAAAAGTATAAAATATTTCATCGTTGTAAAGAAACGTAAAAAAAATAAAATAAGTGTAATGTCTTGTAAATAGCTTGATATATCTATTCTAGAAATCAGTTTTTTGAAAAAGAAGAATGAATTCATTTAGAGTTCATTGAAAATTAATAGATTAAGTTTGTTTTATATAAATTAATCATTACATTTGCATCCCCTAAAAAGCGGGGATATTAAATTATTAGTAACAATTATTAACAGTTATGCCAACAATTCAACAATTAGTAAGAACAGGAAGAGCCAAAATAACTAAGAAGAGTAAATCGGCTGCTTTAGATTCTTGTCCTCAAAGAAGAGGGGTTTGTACGCGTGTGTATACTACAACACCAAAAAAACCAAACTCAGCAATGCGTAAAGTTGCGCGTGTGCGTTTGACAAATGGTAATGAAGTAAATGCTTACATCCCTGGAGAAGGACATAATTTACAGGAGCACTCGATAGTATTAGTTAGAGGTGGAAGAGTTAAAGATTTGCCAGGTGTTAGATACCACATTGTACGTGGTGCTTTGGATACTGCCGGAGTTAGCGGTAGAACTCAAAGAAGATCTAAGTACGGAGCAAAAAGACCAAAAGACGCTAAAAAGTAATTTTTAAACTTTTAAAGAAAAGACATGAGAAAAAGAGCAGCCAAAAAAAGACCTCTTTTACCGGATCCTAAATTTAACGATCAGTTAGTAACACGTTTTGTAAACAACTTAATGTGGGATGGTAAAAAATCAACAGCTTTTAAAGTATTTTATGATGCATTAGACATTGTAGAAGCTAAAAAAGGAGATACAGAAAAAACAGCTTTAGAGCTTTGGAAAGATGCATTAACAAATGTTATGCCTCACGTAGAAGTTAGAAGCCGTAGAGTAGGTGGAGCAACGTTCCAAATACCAATGCCAATTCGTCCAGATAGAAAAATTTCTACTGCAATGAAATGGTTAATATTATATGCAAGAAAAAGAAATGAGAAATCTATGGCAGGTAAATTGTCATCTGAAATCTTAGCGGCTTCTAAAGAAGAAGGTGCTGCGGTTAAGAAAAGAATGGATACTCATAAAATGGCAGATGCAAATAAAGCATTCTCACACTTTAGATTTTAATTAGAAGAAATGGGAAGAGATTTAAAATATACAAGAAATATAGGGATTGCTGCTCACATTGATGCTGGTAAAACAACAACAACAGAGCGTGTATTATTCTATACTGGGAAATCACACAAGATTGGTGAAGTACATGATGGTGCTGCAACAATGGACTGGATGGCTCAAGAACAAGAAAGAGGTATTACAATTACTTCTGCTGCAACTACTTGTGAGTGGAATTTTCCAACTCAACAAGGTAAAATTTTGCCAGAATCTATACCTTATCACTTTAATATTATTGATACTCCTGGACACGTTGATTTTACTGTAGAGGTAAATCGTTCTTTACGTGTATTAGATGGTTTGGTTTTCTTATTTAGTGCTGTTGATGGTGTTGAGCCTCAGTCAGAAACGAACTGGAGACTTGCTGATCAATATAGAGTTCCTCGTATGGGGTTTGTTAACAAGATGGACCGTCAAGGATCTAACTTTTTAGCAGTTTGTCAACAAGTTAAAGATATGTTGAAATCAAATGCTGTTGCTATTACTTTGCCTATTGGTGAAGAGAATGACTTCAGAGGTGTAGTTGACTTAGTTAAAAATCAAGCTATTGTATGGCATGATGAAACTCAAGGAGCTACTTTTGATATTATTGACATTCCAGCTGATATGGTTGATGAAGTAAAAGAATATCGTTCAATCCTTATCGAAGAAATCGCGACTTATGACGAGAATCTTTTAGATAAGTATATGGAAGATGAAAATTCTATTACTGAAGATGAAATTAATGCTGCATTAAGAGCTGCTACAATTGACATGGCTATCATTCCTATGATTGCTGGTTCTGCGTTTAAAAACAAAGGAGTTCAATTTATGTTAGATGCTGTATGTAAGTATTTGCCATCTCCAATGGATAAAGAAGGTATTGAAGGAATTCACCCTGATGATGCTGATTTATTAGAAGAAGATCAAACTAAAATATTACGTAAGCCAGATGTTAAAGAGCCATTCGCTGCTTTAGCATTTAAAATTGCTACTGACCCTTATGTTGGTCGTTTGGCATTTTTCCGTGCTTATTCAGGACGTTTAGATGCTGGATCTTATATTTTGAACACTCGTTCAGGAAATAAAGAGCGTATCTCTCGTATTTACCAAATGCATGCTAATAAACAAAATCCAATCGAATATATTGAGGCTGGAGATATTGGGGCTGCTGTAGGATTTAAAGATATCAAAACTGGGGATACAATGTGTGACGAAAAGCACCCAATTATTCTTGAGTCAATGAAATTCCCTGATCCTGTAATTGGTATTGCTATTGAGCCTAAAACAAAAGCTGACGTAGATAAAATGGGTATGGCTTTAGCTAAATTAGCTGAAGAGGATCCTACATTTACAGTTAGAACTGATGAGGCTTCAGGTCAAACTATTATTTCTGGTATGGGTGAGTTACACTTGGATATCTTAATTGATAGAATGAAACGTGAATTTAAAGTTGAAGTTGATCAAGGTGAGCCTCAAGTAGAATATAAAGAAGCATTTACAAGATCTGCAACTCATAGAGAGACTTACAAAAAACAATCTGGTGGACGTGGTAAATTCGGTGATATCGTATTTACTCTTGAGCCTGCTGAAGAAGTTGATGGTAAGCCTGCAATTGGTCTTCAGTTCATTAATGCTGTTAAAGGTGGAAACGTGCCTAAGGAATATATTCCTGCAGTTGAGAAAGGTTTCCGTGAAGCTATGAAAACAGGTCCGTTAGCGGGTTATGCTGTAGATAGTTTAAGGGTAACTTTATCTGATGGATCATTTCACCCTGTAGATTCTGATGCGCTTTCTTTCGAATTAGCTGCTAAGTTAGGTTATAAAGAAGTTGCAAAAGCTGCTGGTGCTGTTATCCTTGAGCCTATTATGAAAATCGAAGTTATTACTCCTGAAGAAAACATGGGTGATATCGTTGGTGATTTAAATAGAAGAAGAGGTCAGGTTAATGACATGGGAGATAGATCTGGTGCAAAAACTATTAAAGCAGATGTGCCATTATCAGAAATGTTTGGTTATGTAACAACATTAAGAACATTGTCATCTGGTAGAGCAACTTCTACTATGGAGTTTTCACACTATGCAGAAACGCCTTCTAATATTTCAGAAGAGGTAATTAAAAAAGCAAAAGGTAACGCTTAATTTTTAAGAAAATGAGTCAAAAAATCAGAATAAAATTAAAATCTTACGATCACATGTTGGTAGATAAGTCTGCTGAAAAGATTGTAAAAACTGTAAAGAGTACTGGAGCTGTAGTTACTGGTCCTATTCCTTTACCAACTAACAAAAAGATTTTCACTGTTTTACGTTCACCACACGTTAACAAAAAATCTAGAGAGCAATTTGAATTAAGCTCTTACAAGAGATTATTAGATATTTATAGTTCTTCTTCAAAAACTATTGATGCTTTAATGAAATTAGAGTTACCAAGTGGGGTTGAAGTTGAAATTAAAGTATAATTTCATATAAGCTGATTAAACAGTTTAAAATAAAAACCGCCTGTGTTTATTCACAGCGGTTTTTTTTAACACTTCAAGTTGCTTTTTTAGATAAAATTTAATCATTTTTTGTCTAACTAATTATATTTGCGGTATTTAAAAAATAATTATATATTTGCACCCTCAAAAAGAGGTGTGTATTTATTGTATGTGCACAAAAAACAAAAATTTAATTAATAATTAGTTTAATATGTCTGGGTTAATCGGAAGAAAAATTGGCATGACTAGCATTTTTGATGAAAACGGGAAAAACATTCCTTGTACAGTAATCGAAGCTGGTCCATGTGTAGTTACCCAAGTCAGAACCGAGGAGGTTGACGGGTACGTTGCTCTACAACTTGGTTTCGATGACAAATCTGAAAAACAAACTGTTAAAGCTGAGGCAGCTCACTTTAAGAAAGCAGGAACTGTTGCGAAGAAAAAAGTCGTTGAAATTAAGGAGTTTGAACAAGAGCACAAATTAGGTGATGTTATCACTGTAGACTTATTCATCGAAGGTGAGTTTGTAGACGTTCAAGGAGTTTCAAAAGGTAAAGGTTTTCAAGGAGTTGTAAAGCGTCACGGTTTTGGTGGTGTTGGTCAAGCGACTCATGGTCAACATAACCGTTTGAGAGCGCCAGGTTCTGTTGGAGCTTCATCTTACCCATCTAGAGTATTCAAAGGAATGCGAATGGCTGGAAGAATGGGTGGTGATAATGTTACAGTTCAAAACTTAAAAGTTTTGAAAGTTGTTGCTGAAAAGAACTTATTAGTTGTTAAAGGAGCTATTCCTGGACACAAGAACTCTTATGTAATCATTCAGAAGTAATGGAAGTAAAAGTAGTAGATTTCAACGGAAAAGATACTGGAAGAAAAGTTCAACTTTCTGATTCAGTATTCGCAATTGAGCCAAATAATCATGCAGTATATCTTGATGTTAAGCAATATTTAGCTAATCAAAGACAAGGTACTCACAAAGCTAAAGAAAGAGCTGAAGTTACTGGAAGTACTCGTAAGATTAAAAAGCAAAAAGGAACAGGTACAGCTCGTGCTGGAAGTATAAAAAATCCATTGTTTAAAGGAGGAGGAACTGTTTTTGGTCCTAGACCAAGAAGTTATTCTTTCAAATTAAACAAAAACTTAAAAAGATTAGCAAGAAAATCTGCTTTATCTATTAAGGCAAAAGAGTCAAATTTGATTGTTCTAGAAGACTTCAATTTTGATGTACCAAACACTAAAAATTTCATTAATGTATTGAAAGCTTTAGGGTTAGAGAATAAAAAATCTTTATTTGTGTTGGGCGATTCAAATAAAAATGTATATTTGTCGTCACGTAATTTAAAGAAGACTTCTGTTGTAAGTTGCTTAGAATTAAGTACTTACACTGTTTTAAACACTAATACTTTAGTTGTTTTAGAGGGTGCGATAGGAGAAATCGAAGAAAATTTAAGTAAATAATTAAGGTTATGAGTATCATTATTAAACCTATTATAACTGAAAAAATAACCAAACTTAGTGAGGTTTATAACCGTTTCGGTTTTGTAGTTCAGAAAACAGCAAATAAAATTCAAATCAAAAATGCAGTTGAAGCTGCTTATGGTGTGAGTGTTGAGTCTGTTAATACTATGACATACAGAGCTGACAGATCGGTAAAATATACTAAAAGTGGTTTGATCAGTGGGAAAACAAATGCTTATAAGAAAGCAATTGTACAAGTAAAAGAAGGTGAAACAATAGATTTTTATAATAATATCTAATAGAATATGTCAGTTAGAAAATTAAAACCTATTACCCCAGGTCAGCGATTTAGAGTTGTGAATAGCTTTGACACTATTACAGCTGATAAGCCGGAACGCTCTTTGTTGGCGCCGAAAAAAAACTCTGGAGGTAGAAATAGTCAAGGAAAAATGACCATGCGTTATATGGGCGGTGGTCACAAACAAAAGTATCGTCTTATTGATTTTAAAAGAACTAAAGCAGGAATTCCAGCTACAGTTAAAACTATCGAATACGATCCGAACCGTTCTGCTTTTATTTCATTATTAGCTTATGCTGATGGTGCAAAAACTTATGTTATTGCACAAAATGGATTACAAGTAGGACAAACTTTAGTTTCAGGTCCAGATGCATCTCCAGAAATTGGAAATGCAATGCCTTTAAGTAAAATTCCTCTAGGAACTGTAATTTCATGTATTGAGTTACGTCCAGGTCAAGGTGCTGTTATTGCGCGTTCGGCAGGAACTTTTGCTCAATTAATGGCGAGAGATGGAAAATATGCTACAATTAAAATGCCTTCTGGTGAAACAAGATTAATCTTGTTAACTTGTTCGGCTACAATTGGAGCTGTTTCTAACTCTGATCATCAATTAGTTGTATCAGGAAAAGCTGGTAGATCTAGATGGTTAGGTAGAAGACCGAGAACAAGACCGGTAGCAATGAACCCAGTTGATCACCCAATGGGTGGTGGTGAAGGACGCTCTTCAGGAGGTCACCCACGTTCAAGAAAAGGTTTACCAGCTAAAGGTTATAGAACTCGTTCTAAAGTTAACCCGAGTAACAAGTATATTGTAGAACGTAGAAAGAAATAATAAGTAAGATATGGCACGTTCATTAAAAAAAGGACCTTATGTTCATTATAAATTGGATAAAAAAGTTCAAGATAATGTAGAGAAAGATAGTAAAGCTGTGATCAAAACATGGTCAAGAGCTTCTATGATTACTCCAGATTTCGTTGGGCAAACTATCGCAGTTCATAACGGTCGTCAATTTGTACCTGTTTACGTTACTGAAAACATGGTAGGACATAAATTAGGAGAATTTTCACCAACTAGATCTTTTAGAGGTCATGCAGGTGCAAAAAATAAAGGTAAAAAATAAGAGGCATGGGAGTTCGTAAAAGAGAAACAGCAGATGCGAGAAAAGAGGCTAATAAGTCTATTGCTTTCGCAAAATTGAATAACTGCCCTACTTCACCTAGAAAAATGCGCATTGTTGCAGATTTAGTAAGAGGTCAGAAGGTAGAATTAGCTCTTAATATTTTAAGATTTAATAGCAAAGAAGCTTCTAATAAACTTGAAAAACTTTTGTTGTCGGCTATCGCTAATTGGCAAGCTAAAAACGCAGAAGCAAGTTTAGAAGATGCAGGCTTAATCGTTAAAGAGATCAGAGTTGATGGTGGTGCTATGTTGAAAAGACTTAGACCAGCACCTCAAGGTCGCGCTCATAGAATAAGAAAGCGTTCTAATCACGTTACAATCGTATTAGGATCTAATAATAACACACAAAGTAATTAATAAACAGTATGGGACAAAAGACAAATCCAATTGGAAATAGACTTGGTATCATCAGAGGGTGGGACTCAAACTGGTATGGTGGAAATGACTATGGTGATAAAATCGCTGAAGACTACAAAATCAGAAAGTATATCCACGCACGTTTATCAAAAGCTAGTGTATCTAAGATAATTATCGAAAGAACTTTAAAACTTGTAACCGTTACTATCACTACTGCTAGACCTGGTATCATTATTGGAAAAGGTGGGCAAGAGGTAGACAAGTTGAAAGAAGAACTTAAGAAAATTACCGATAAAGAAGTTCAAATCAATATTTTTGAAATCAAAAGACCTGAGTTAGATGCTTATTTAGTAGCTAACAGTATTGCACGTCAAATCGAAAACAGAATCTCATACAGAAGAGCTATTAAAATGGCTATATCTGCTGCAATGAGGATGAATTCTGAAGGGATTAAAGTGTTAATTTCTGGTCGTTTGAATGGTGCTGAAATGGCTCGTTCAGAAGGTTTTAAAGATGGTAGAATTCCTTTGTCAACTTTCAGAGCTGATATTGATTATGCATTGGCTGAAGCGCATACTACTTATGGTAGAATGGGAATCAAAGTGTGGATAATGAAAGGTGAGGTTTATGGAAAAAGAGATCTTTCTCCGTTAGTAGGTATGGACAAACAAAAGTCTAAATCTGCAGGATCTGGAAAAGGTAAACCTAACAGAAGCAAAAGAAAGTAATTTTTTAAACTAAAGAAAAATGTTACAGCCTAAAAGAACAAAATACCGTAAGGTACAAAAAGGTAGAATGAAGGGTAACTCTCAAAGAGGGCATGAACTTTCAAATGGAATGTTTGGTATTAAATCTGTACATGAAAATGGAATGTTCTTGACTTCTCGTCAAATCGAAGCAGCTCGTATTGCAGCTACTCGTTATATGAAGAGGGAGGGACAATTATGGATTAAAATATTCCCAGACAAGCCTATTACTAAAAAACCTCTTGAAGTACGTATGGGTAAAGGTAAAGGTGCAGTAGAATACTGGGCTGCAGTTGTTAAACCAGGAAAGATAATGTTTGAAGTTGGTGGAGTTCCACTTTCTGTTGCAAAAGAGGCTTTACGTCTTGCTGCTCAAAAACTTCCTGTAAAAACTAAGTTTGTCGTTGCTAGAGATTTTCAAGCATAATCTAAATTTATTATGAAACAATCAGAAATAAAAGATCTATCTGCAGTAGAATTGCAAGAGAAACTTAGTCAATTAAAGAAAACGTATGCTGATTTAAAAGCAGCTCATACGATTTCACCAATTGAGAATCCTCTTCAAATAAAAACTATTAGAAGAGCTGTAGCTAGAATTGCTACAGAGTTAACTAAAAGAGAGTTACAATAATTGTATTCTGCTGAAAGATGGAAAAAAGAAATTTAAGAAAAGAAAGAGTTGGTGTTGTTACTAGTAACAAAATGGAGAAATCTATTGTTGTTTCAGAAACAAAAAGAGTAAAACACCCTATGTACGGTAAGTTCGTGTTGAAAACAAAGAAATATGTTGCACACGACGAAACAAACGACTGTAACATTGGAGATACTGTAAGAATTAGCGAAACGCGTCCTTTAAGTAAATCTAAATGTTGGAGATTAGTTGAAATCATTGAAAGAGCTAAGTAATTATGGTACAACAAGAATCAAGATTAAAAGTAGCAGATAACACAGGAGCAAAAGAAGTTTTGACTATCCGTGTTTTAGGAGGAACGAAACGTCGTTATGCCTCTGTTGGAGATAAAATTGTAGTTTCTGTTAAAGATGCTACTCCAAACGGTAACGTAAAAAAAGGAGCAGTTTCTACAGCAGTAGTTGTACGTACAAAGAAAGAAGTGAGAAGAGCAGATGGGTCTTATATCCGTTTTGATGATAACGCTTGTGTTTTGTTAAATGCAACTGGTGAGATGAGAGGAACACGTGTTTTTGGTCCAGTAGCAAGAGAACTTCGTGAAAATAAATTCATGAAAATTGTATCATTAGCACCAGAGGTGCTTTAATATCTAAAATGATGACAAAGCTAAAAATTAAATCTGGAGACGTAGTTAAAGTTATTGCTGGAGACCATAAAGGTTCTGAAGGTAAGGTTTTACGCGTTATCCGTGATAAAAATAAAGCGGTAGTTGAAGGTGTAAATATGGTTTCAAAACATACGAAACCAAGTGCAAAAAACCCTCAAGGAGGTATCGTTAAGAAAGAGGCTCCAATGCATATTTCTAACTTGTCTTTGATTGACCCTAAGTCAAAAGAAGCAACTAAAGTTGGTTATAAAGTTGAAGGAGATAAGAAAATCAGATTTTCAAAGAAATCTAATCAAGTATTATAGTAATGGCTTATATACCTAGATTAAAAGAAGAATATAAGAGTAGAGTAATCTCTGCTCTTACAGAAGAATTCGGTTACAAAAATGTTATGCAAGTTCCTAAACTTGAAAAAATTGTTGTAAGCCGTGGAGTTGGTGCAGCTGTATCTGACAAAAAGTTAGTTGATTACGCTGTAGAAGAAATGACTAAAATTACTGGTCAATTAGCAGTAGCTACTATTTCTAAGAAAGACGTTGCGTCTTTTAAATTAAGAAAAGGTATGCCAATTGGTGCTAAAGTTACTTTACGTGGTGAAAGAATGTATGAGTTTTTAGATAGACTTATTACTTCATCTTTACCTTCAGTAAGAGACTTTGGTGGAATTAAAGCTAGCGGATTTGACGGTAGAGGTAATTATAACTTAGGAGTTTTAGAGCAAATTATTTTCCCAGAGATTGATATTGATAAAATTAATAGAATTTCAGGTTTTGATATTACTTTTGTAACATCTGCAAGTACAGATACAGAAGCTAAAGCATTATTAACAGAACTAGGTTTACCTTTTAAAAAGAACTAAGATATGGCTAAAGAATCAATGAAAGCCCGTGAGGTTAAAAGACAAGCAACTGTAGATAAGTACGCTGAAAAGAGAGAAGCTTTAAAAAAAGCTGGAGACTATGATGCATTACAAAGATTGCCTAAAAATGCTTCTCCTGTACGTTTACATAATCGTTGTAAATTGACAGGAAGACCAAGAGGTTATATGCGTCAGTTTGGTCTTTCTCGTGTTACGTTCCGTGAAATGGCTAATCAAGGTTTGATTCCAGGTGTTAAAAAAGCATCTTGGTAATCTCGTAAAAAGTTATTACTTTTGCAATCCAAATAAAAATTAATTGGTTACAGGTTCGTTTGGCGAGTGCCAAACGAAAACCATAACCGCAATTCTATACAAATGTATACAGATCCAATTGCCGATTATCTTACAAGAGTTAGAAATGCAGTAGCTGCAAACCACAAAGTGGTTGAAATCCCTGCTTCTAACCTTAAAAAAGAAATCACAAAGATTTTATTCGATCAAGGATATATCTTAAGTTACAAATTTGATGATAACTCTGTTCAAGGGACTATTAAAATTGCTCTTAAATATGATAAAGTGACTAAAGAGTCAGTTATCAAAGATATCCAAAGAATTAGTAAACCAGGTTTACGTAAATATTCAGGTTCTTCTACTTTACCTAGAATCTTAAACGGTTTAGGTATTGCTATCGTTTCTACATCTAAAGGTGTAATGACTGGTAAGCAAGCAAAACAACTTAATGTTGGTGGAGAAGTTATTTGTTACGTATATTAATAAAAAGACGAAAGAATGTCAAGAATAGGTAAAAATCCAATTGCAATACCAGCAGGAGTAACTGTAGAAGTGAAAGATGCTGTTGTTACAGTAAAAGGAAAATTAGGCGAGCTTTCTCAAGAATTTTCTGATGTTACGGTTAAAATTGAAGATAACAATGTTATCGTTGAGCGTTCATCAGATCATAAAAATGAGCGAGCGAAACACGGACTTTATCGTTCTCTTATAAACAATATGATTATAGGGGTATCTGAAGGTTTTACAAAATCGTTAGAATTAGTTGGTGTAGGTTATAGAGCATCTAATCAAGGTCAAAAACTTGATTTGGCTTTAGGATTTTCACACAATATAGTTTTAAATATTGTACCAGAAGTTCAAGTGGAAACTATATCTGAAAAAGGTAAGAATCCAATAGTAAAATTATCATCATTTGACAAACAATTATTAGGTCAAGTTTCTGCTAAAATCAGAGGTTTCCGTAAACCAGAACCTTACAAAGGTAAAGGGGTTAAGTTTGTAGGTGAAGTATTAAGAAGAAAAGCAGGTAAATCAGCTTAAAAATTAAGACTATGTCATTAACAAAAACTGAAAGAAGACAGAGAATAAAATTCAGAATTAGAAAGACTGTAAGCGGAACAGCTGCTCAGCCAAGACTATCTGTTTTTAGATCTAATAAAGAAATCTATGCTCAAGTCATAGATGATGTAAACGGTGTAACGCTAGTTGCTGCATCTTCACGTGAAAATGAAGTTGTAAAAGGTACAAACGTTGAAACTGCTAACGCAGTTGGAAAATTAGTTGCTGAAAGAGCACTTAAAGCTGGTATTAGCACAATATCTTTTGATAGAGGAGGATATTTATATCATGGACGTGTAAAATCATTAGCTGAAGGAGCTAGAGAAGCAGGACTTAAATTCTAAGAAATTATGTATCAAAATTATAAAAACATAGAACTAGTTAAACCAGGAGGTCTTGATTTAAAAGACCGTTTGGTTAACGTAAACCGTGTAACAAAAGTTACTAAGGGAGGTAGAGCATTTGGTTTTTCTGCAATTGTAGTAGTTGGAGACGAACACGGTGTTGTAGGTCATGGTTTAGGAAAATCTAAGGATGTATCAGAAGCTATTGCTAAAGCAGTAGAAGATGCAAAGAAAAACTTAGTAAGAATCCCTTTATATGGTCATACTGTACCTCACGAACAAAAAGGAAAATTTGGTGGAGCTAGAGTTAATTTAATGCCTGCGTCGCATGGTACCGGAGTTATTGCTGGTGGTGCTGTACGTTCAGTATTAGAGTCTGTAGGGATTCATGATGTATTATCTAAATCTCAAGGTTCTTCAAATCCTCATAACGTTGTTAAAGCTACTTTTGATGCTTTATTACAAATGAGAAGTGCTGCAACAGTTGCAAAACAAAGAGGGCTTTCTCTAGATAAAGTATTTAAAGGTTAAAATTCAAGGAAAAATGGCAAAAATATTAGTAAAACAAGTAAAAAGTAAAATCAACTGTCCTCTTGATCAAAAGAGAACATTGGAAGCTTTAGGTCTTCGTAAAATGGGACAAGTTGTTGCGCATGATGCAAATCCTGCTATCCTTGGAATGGTAAATAAAGTTAAACACTTAGTTTCTGTAGAAGAAACTAAATAATAATATTCGTTATGAATTTAAGTAACTTACAACCGGCTGAAGGGTCAACGCATAACCAAAATAAAAGATTAGGTAGAGGAGAAGGTTCTGGTAAAGGTGGTACTGCGTCTCGTGGTCACAAAGGAGCAAAATCTCGTTCTGGTTATTCTAAGAAAATTGGTTTTGAAGGAGGGCAAATGCCTCTTCAAAGACGTGTACCTAAGTTTGGTTTTAAAAATATCAACAGAAAAGAGTACCAAGGAATAAACCTTGATACAATTCAAATGTTAGTAGATAACGGTGTGATAACTGATACACTAGATTTTTCAGTGTTAGTTGAAACTCGTTTAGCTACAAAAAATAGCTTGGTAAAGATTTTAGGAAGAGGTGAGCTAAAAACTAAATTAAAAGTAAGTGCTCACAAATTTACTGCAACTGCTAAAGCGGCTATTGAAGCTGCTGGTGGAGAAGTAGTAAGTTTATAATCTAATTAGTAAAATGAAGAAATTTATAGATTCATTAGTCAATGTTTGGAAAATAGAAGAGTTAAGGAGTAAAATAACTTTTACTTTACTTATCTTGCTTGCTTACCGTTTTGGTGCACAAGTTACTTTACCGGGTATTGATGCTACTCAATTAGGTAACCTTACAAATCAAACTGACGAAGGTATTGGTTGGTTAATTAATGTATTTACAGGAGGCGCGTTTTCGCAGGCTTCTGTATTTGCATTAGGTATCATGCCGTATATTTCTGCTTCTATTGTTGTTCAGTTAATGGGAATTGCGGTTCCTTATTTACAGAAGCTTCAAAAGGACGGTGAAAGCGGTAGAAAAAAAATTAACCAAATTACAAGATGGTTAACTATCCTTATTACTCTTGTTCAAGCGCCAGGTTATATTTATAACCTTAATTCTACTTTACCAAGTGAAGCGTTTGTTCCTGAGTTTTTCTCATTCTTTTTCTTGTCGATTTCTGTTCTTATTTTAGTTACAGGTACGATATTTGCAATGTGGTTGGGTGAAAAGATTACTGATAAAGGTATTGGTAATGGTATCTCATTATTAATTATGGTGGGTATTATTGCTAGAATGCCACAGTCATTCATTCAAGAAGTAACTTCAAGAACAACTCAAGCTAATGGAGGTGTTATGATGATTGTATTAGAACTTATTTTATGGTTCATTGTAATTATAGCATGTATCTTGTTAGTTATGGCAATGCGAAAAGTTCCTGTGCAATATGCAAGAAGAACTGTTTCGGGTGAATTTGAAGAAGATTCAATGGGAGGGTCAAGACAATTCATTCCTTTAAAGCTTAATGCATCTGGTGTAATGCCAATTATATTTGCTCAAGCTATAATGTTTATACCTGCTGCGGTTTCTGGTTTGGCAAAAGAATCAGATACAGCGCAATCATTAGCTGGAATGTTTAATGATCCGTTTGGATTAGTATATAATATAGTATTTGCTTTGTTAATAATAATTTTTACGTATTTTTACACCGCAATTACTGTACCAACAAATAAAATGGCTGATGATTTAAAGAGATCAGGTGGTTTTATTCCTGGTTTTCGTCCTGGTGTTGAAACCGGCGATTACTTAGATAAAATCATGTCTTTAATTACATTTCCAGGTTCTCTATTTTTAGCACTTATTGCGGTTTTACCTGCTGTTGTTGTTAGTTTATTAGGAGTTCAAGGAGCTTGGGGTTATTTTTATGGAGGAACATCATTATTGATTATGGTCGGAGTTGCAATTGATACAATTCAACAAATTAATTCATACTTGTTAAATAAGCATTATGATGGTTTGATGAAGAGTGGTAAAAATAGAAAAGCAGTAGCTTAATATTTATGGCAAAACAATCAGCAATAGAACAAGACGGATCAATAATCGAAGCATTATCAAATGCAATGTTTCGTGTTGAGTTAGAGAATGGACATATAGTAATCGCTCATATTTCTGGAAAAATGCGTATGCATTATATAAAATTATTACCAGGAGATAAGGTAAAACTTGAAATGAGCCCTTACGATTTGTCTAAAGCAAGAATTACATATAGATACTAAAGCTATTAAAATGAAAGTAAGAGCATCAGTTAAAAAGAGAAGTGCCGAGTGCATTATTGTGCGTAGAAAAGGAAGATTATACGTTATTAACAAAAAGAATCCTAGATTTAAACAAAGACAAGGATAATTATGGCTAGAATTGCAGGGGTAGATATACCTAAACAAAAAAGAGGAGTTATCGCATTAACCTATATCTTTGGAATAGGTGCTAGTAGAGCTAAAGAAATTTTAGCTAAAGCTAATGTAAGCGAAGATAAGAAAGTTCAAGATTGGAATGATGATGAAATTAGCGGAATTCGTGATGCTGTTTCTTATTTCAAAATTGAAGGAGAATTACGTTCAGAAATTCAATTAAACATTAAGCGTTTAATGGATATTGGATGTCAAAGAGGTATTCGTCATAGAGCTGGACTTCCGTTAAGAGGTCAAAGAACTAAGAATAACTCTAGAACTAGAAAAGGTAAAAGAAAAACTGTTGCTAACAAGAAAAAAGCAACTAAATAATAAGTAAGTATGGCTAAAGCAACAGCAAAAAAACGTAAAGTTATCGTTGAATCTACTGGAGAAGCTCATGTTAGTGCTACTTTTAATAATATCATTATTTCTTTGACAAATAAGAAAGGTGAAGTTATTTCTTGGTCTTCAGCTGGTAAAATGGGTTTCAGAGGTTCTAAAAAGAACACTCCATATGCAGCACAGTTAGCATCTGAAGATTGTTCAAAAGTAGCTCTTGAAGCTGGACTTAAAAAAGTAAAAGTTTACGTTAAAGGTCCAGGTAACGGTAGAGAATCTGCTATTCGTTCTATACACAATAGTGGAATCGAAGTAACAGAAATCATTGACGTTACTCCAATGCCTCATAATGGATGTAGACCTCCTAAGAGAAGAAGAGTTTAAATATAATTTAGTATAACCTAGGTAGGTTTACGATTATCGAAGGATTTATTTAGACCTGAATTCATAATCCCTACCTTAATTTAATTTGAAATGGCAAGATATACTGGTCCAAAAACTAAAATTGCTCGTAAATTTGGCGAAGCAATATTCGGAGAAGACAAAGCTTTCGAAAAAAGAAATTACCCACCTGGTCAACATGGAATGGCTAAAAGAAGAGGTAAAAAATCTGAATACGCTGTTCAGTTAATGGAGAAGCAAAAAGCTAAATATACTTATGGTATTTTAGAAAAGCAATTCAGAAACTTATACAAAAAAGCTGCTGCAGCTTCTGGTGTAACAGGTGAAATTTTACTTCAATTATGTGAATCTCGTTTAGATAACGTAGTATATAGAATGGGTGTAGCTCCTTCTCGTAGAGCTGCACGTCAAATAGTTTCTCATAGACATATTACAGTTAATGGAGAGTTAGTAAACGTTCCTTCATATCACTTAAAAGCTGGAGATAAAGTTGCTGTAAGAGCAAAATCTAAATCTCTTGAAACGATTGCTAATTCATTAGCAAATGCTTCTCAAGTATATGAGTGGATTACTTGGAACAATGATACAATGGAAGGTACTTATGTTGCTGTTCCTCAAAGATTACAAATTCCAGAAAACATTAAAGAGCAACTAATCGTTGAGTTGTATAACAAATAAAATCTGACATTAGTCGAATTATATGGCATTATTTAATTTTCAAAAGCCCGATAAAGTTATCATGATCGATTCAACCGATTTTGAAGGTAAATTCGAATTTAGACCTTTAGAACCTGGTTACGGATTGACTGTTGGTAATGCATTAAGAAGAGTTTTGCTTTCTTCTTTAGAAGGATACGCTATCACATCAGTTAGAATGGAAGGAGTTGAACACGAATTCTCTACTATTTCTGGTGTTGTAGAAGATGTAACAGAAATTATCTTAAATCTTAAACAAGTTCGTTTTAAAAGACAAATTGAAGATATTGATAATGAATCTGTTTCTATTTCTTTAACAAATAAAGAGCAAATAACTGCTGGTGATTTCCAAAAATTTATTTCTGGTTTTCAAGTATTAAATCCAGATTTAGTTATTTGTAATTTAGACAGCAAAACAACTATCAATATGGAACTATCTATCGAAAAGGGTAGAGGTTATGTTCCTGCTGAAGAAAACAAAAAAGCAAACGCACCTATAGGTACAATTTATACTGACTCTATTTACACACCAGTAAAAAATGTTAAGTATTCTATTGAGAATTTCCGTGTGGAGCAAAAAACTGACTACGAAAAATTAGTTTTTGAAATCCAAACAGATGGTTCTATCAATCCTAAAGATGCTTTAACTGAAGCAGCTAAAACGTTGATTCACCACTTTATGTTGTTTTCTGATGAGAGAATTACACTTGAGGCTGATGAAATTGCTCAAACAGAATCATATGATGAAGAATCTTTGCATATGAGACAGTTATTGAAAACTAAATTAGTTGATATGGACTTGTCAGTAAGAGCTTTAAATTGCTTAAAAGCGGCTGAAGTTGATACATTAGGAGACTTGGTTTCTTTCAATAAGAATGATTTAATGAAGTTCAGAAACTTTGGTAAAAAGTCTCTTACAGAACTTGATGAATTAGTTGCGGCTAAAAATCTTTCTTTTGGAATGGATTTAAGCAAATATAAATTAGATAAAGAATAAATTACTTCATATTTTGCTCTCCATAGTGGATTGCAGCAAGATGAAGGTTAAATAGTTAGTCATGAGACACGGAAAAAAATTCAACCATTTAAGTAGACAATCAAGTCACAGAAAAGCTATGTTAGCTAATATGGCTTGTTCGTTAATAGAACACAAGCGTATTAATACAACTGTTGCTAAGGCAAAAGCTTTAAAAATGTTTGTTGAGCCTCTTGTAACAAAATCAAAAGAAGATACTACTCATAACAGGCGTATCGTTTTCTCTAAATTAAGAGATAAATATGCTGTTACTGAATTATTCAGAGAAGTGGCTTCAAAAGTAGCTGATCGTCCAGGTGGATACACTCGTATTATTAAGTTAGGAAATCGTTTAGGAGATAATGCTGATATGGCAATGATCGAATTAGTTGATTTCAATACACTATATACAGCTGGTAAAAAAGAAGTTAAGAAAACTACTCGTCGTGGTAAGAAAAAAGCTGATGGTGCTGATGCTCCTGTTGCTGATGCTTCTGAAAACACAGATACTGCAGAATAATCATGATAATTTGATTACATATAAAAAAAGGATAAACATTGTTTATCCTTTTTTTATATACCATAATTTCAATTTTTAATTTAAATTTGCACAACAAACAACAACACACAATGAAATACACTAATCGTTCACAAGCTTTATTACTGTTAAAAGACGGTACTATTTTTTATGGTAAATCAATTGGTATTGATGGCAAAACTTTTGGAGAAGTTGCTTTTAACACTGGAACTACTGGTTATCAAGAAATTTTCACAGACCCTTCTTACTTTGGACAGATTATGGTTACAACTAATGCCCATATTGGAAATTATGGTGTTAATCAAAATGAAGTTGAATCTAATTCTGTAAAAATATCTGGTTTAGTTTGTAAAAACTTTAGTTTTAATTATTCAAGAGCAAATGCAGAACAAAGCTTATATGACTATTTAGAAAAAGAAAATTTAATAGTAATTTCTGATGTTGATACAAGAGCATTGGTAAGTTATATTAGAGATCATGGGGCAATGAATGCTATTATTTGTACAGATGGAACTCCAGTGGAACAATTAATGAAAGAGTTTGATGCTATTCCCGATATGAAAGGTTTAGAATTAGCTTCTAAAGTTTCAACTAAAGAGCCATATTACTTCGGCAGTGATAATTCAAAATATAAAATTTCTGCTTTAGATTTAGGTATAAAAACTAATATTTTAAGAAATTTAGCTTCAAGAGATTGTTATATAAAAGTTTTCCCATATAACGCATCTTATGAAGATATGAAATCGTTTTCTCCAGACGGTTATTTCCTTTCAAATGGGCCTGGTGATCCAGAGCCATTACAAAGTGCTCAACAAGTTGCAAGGGATATTATGAATGAAAATAAACCCTTGTTTGGTATTTGTTTAGGGCATCAAGTTATTGCATTAGCAAATGGTGTTTCCACATACAAAATGTTTAACGGACATAGAGGAATTAATCATCCAGTTAAAAATTTAATCACAGGTAAAGGTGAAATTACTTCACAAAATCACGGTTTTGCAGTAAATAGAGAAGAATTAGAAGCACACCCTGATTTAGAAATTACGCATTTACACTTGAATGACAATACGGTTGCTGGAATGCATTCTAAATCTAAAAACTGTTTTTCAGTTCAATACCATCCTGAGGCTAACCCAGGACCCCATGATTCAACTTATTTGTTTGATCAGTTTATAGAAAATATCAATTCATTAAAAAATTAAAATATAAAAGATGAGTATCATTATTAAAGTTCATGCAAGACAAATTCTTGATTCTAGAGGTAACCCAACGGTTGAAGTAGATGTAATTACTGAAAACGGTACTTTAGGTAGAGCTGCTGTTCCAAGCGGCGCTTCAACTGGCGAACATGAAGCGGTTGAATTAAGAGATGGAGGTAAAGAATTCATGGGTAAGGGAGTTCGTAAAGCTATTGAAAATGTCAATATTACGATTGCAAATGAATTATTAGGAACTTCTGTTTTTGAGCAAAATGCAATAGATAAAATAATGATTGATTTAGATGGTACTCCAAATAAATCTAAATTAGGTGCAAATGCAATTCTTGGAGTCTCATTAGCTGTTGCAAAAGCTGCTGCAAACGAATTAGGAATGCCATTGTATAGGTATGTTGGTGGAGTTTCTGCTAATACTTTGCCTTTACCAATGATGAATATCATTAACGGTGGTTCTCATTCAGATGCGCCAATTGCTTTTCAAGAATTTATGATTATGCCGGTTAAGGCAAAAAACTTTACACATGCAATGCAGATGGGAACGGAAGTTTTTCATAACTTAAAGAAAGTATTACACGATAGAAAATTGTCAACTGCTGTTGGAGATGAAGGTGGTTTTGCGCCAAATTTATCTGGTGGTACTGAAGACGCATTAGACTCTATTAAATTTGCAGTTGAAAACGCAGGTTATACATTTGGAGAAGATATTATGATTGCTTTAGATTGTGCTTCTGCCGAATTCTATGTTAATGGAAAATACGACTATTCTAAATTTGAAGGTGAGACCGGTAAAATTAGAACTTCGCAAGAGCAAGCAGAGTACTTAGCAGAATTGACAAAAAAATATCCAATTATCTCAATTGAAGATGGGATGGATGAAAATGACTGGGAAGGTTGGAAAATTTTAACTGATTTAGTTGGAGATAAAGTTCAATTAGTTGGAGATGATTTATTTGTAACTAATGTTGAGAGATTATCTAAAGGGATAAGTAAAGGGATTGCAAATTCAATTTTAATCAAGGTAAATCAGATTGGTACTTTAACAGAAACAATTGCTGCTGTTAATATGGCGCATAATGCGGGTTATACTTCTGTAATGTCTCATCGTTCTGGAGAAACAGAAGATTATACGATTGCTGATTTAGCGGTTGCTTTAAATTGTGGACAAATTAAGACAGGTTCTGCTTCTCGTTCAGACAGGATGTCAAAATACAATCAGTTATTAAGGATTGAAGAAGAGTTAGCTGAGGTTGCTTATTTTCCAGGTGCAAATGCCTTTAAAATAAAAAAATAATTTTATTATTTGTATGAATAAAAAATCCCTGCTAACATTAAGTTGTTAGGAGGGATTTTTATTTAAAATTTAACTATAAATTATTAATAATTACTTTATAATTAAATTATTATTCGTTAAATTCGCAAAGTTCATGAAATTATAAAATACATTTAATAAATATGTCAAAAACTGCAATATTAGAGCTAGATGGCAAAAAGTATGAGTTTCCAGTTTATGTTGGAACAGAAAATGAAGTAGCTATCGATATAGAAAAGTTGCGTGGAGCAACAGGTGCAATTACAATTGATCCAGGATATAAAAATACAGGTTCATGTAATAGTGAAATAACTTTTTTAGATGGTGAAGAAGGGATATTGCGTTACAGAGGTTATTCTATTGAAGAATTAGCTGATAAATCGAACTTTTTAGAAGTTTCTTATTTGTTAGTTTTTGGTCAATTGCCAACTGCTAATCAGTTAGAGAAGTTTGAAAACGATATAAGAAAGCATACTTTAGTTAATGAAGAAATGAAAACCATTTTAGAAGGTTTTCCTAAGACTGCTCATCCAATGGGTGTTTTGTCTTCTTTAACAAGTGCATTAACAGCGTTTAATCCAAAGCCGGTTAATGTTGAAAATGAAAAAGAATTATATGATGCTGTTTGTAAAACTATGGGTAAATTCATGGTTATTGCAACTTGGACATACAGAAGAAGAATGGGTTATCCTTTAAATTATTATGATAATACAAAAGGATACGTTGAAAATTTCATGCGTTTAATGTTTGAAATTCCAACTGAGCCATACAAAATGGATAAGAAAGTTGTTGCCGCTTTAGATAAGTTATTTATTCTACATGCAGATCACGAACAAAACTGCTCTACATCTACAGTAAGAATTGTTGGTTCTTCTCATGCTGGTTTATTTGCATCAATTTCTGCCGGCGTTTCTGCGCTTTGGGGCCCATTACATGGAGGTGCTAATCAAGCAGTTTTGGAAATGTTACAAGAAATTCATGATAATGGAGGTGATGTTGATAAATACGTTTTAAAAGCAAAAGATAAAGAAGATCCATTCCGTTTAATGGGATTCGGACACAGAGTTTATAAAAACTTCGATCCTAGAGCAACAATTATTAAAAAAGCAGCTGATGATGTACTAGGAGCTTTGGGGGTTGATGATCCATTATTAGATATTGCTAAAAAATTAGAAAAAGTTGCTTTAGAAGATGAATATTTCAAAGCAAGAAGTTTATATCCAAACGTAGATTTCTATTCTGGAATTATATACAGAGCAATGGGAATTCCAGTTGAAATGTATACAGTTTTATTTGCAATAGGTCGTTTGCCAGGTTGGATTGCACAATGGAAAGAAATGAGATTAAATAAAGAGCCTATAGGTCGTCCTAGACAAGTATATATGGGTGCTAATTTAAGACCATTCGTTCCTGTAGAAAAAAGATAATTTATAAATATATTGATCATAAAAAATCCCGATAAGTCGGGATTTTTTATTTGTAAGAAGTTTTTTTCTAATAAAGGCTTTGTTATATTTGTGAATAATTGACTATGTATTGGTTTTCAATTAAATTAAAGAAGTATATGGATAATAAAATTGTTTTTATAATTAATAAATCTGAAATTACAGCTGGGACTAGAGGGGCTTCTTTGGGGCCTGAAGCTATAAAAGTTGCTGCTAGAAAAATAGGGAGTGATCTATTTGAAAAACACTCTTCTTGTAATGTTAAAAATGTAAATGAATTATTAGATGTGCCAACGGTTTATCCTTTTGCAAAAAGAATTGACGGTCTATTAAGTGTGTATAAAGAACTTAATACAGATATTTCTACAATATTAAATAAGGGCCAATTTCCAATAGTTTTGGCAGCTGACCATGGTTCTGCAGGAGGTACAATTTCAGGAATTAAATCTGCTTTTCCGGATAAAAGAATTGGAGTTGTTTGGATTGATGCACATGCCGATATTCACACTCCTTATACTACTCCGTCAGGTAATATGCACGGTATGCCATTGGCTTCTGTTATGAATATTGATAATTTAGAGTGTAAAAAAAATGATGTAGACGCTATTACAGTTAAATTATGGGAAGAATTAAAAGGAGTTGGAGTTACAAATAAAAAAGTCAATTCAGAAGATTTAGTTTATATTGGTGTTCGAGATGTTGAAAAACAAGAAGTTGCAGTAATAGAACAATTAGGTATAAAATGGTTTAAAGTTGAAGATGTTAGGGAATATGGAGTTAATGCTATTGTTAATAGCGTTAATGAGCAATTAAAAGAATGTGATCTTATATACGTCTCTTTTGATGTCGATTCTATGGATCCAGATTTAACTTCTTATGGAACAGGAACTCCTGTTAAAAACGGAATTACTCCTAATGAAGCCAAAGAATTATTAATTGAATTTTCTAAAAACAAAAAAACTGCCTGTATCGAAATTGTAGAAGTGAACCCTTGTCTTGATGAAAAGAAAAATAAAATGGCAGAAGTGACATTGGAAATTGTCGAAGAAATTGTTGATATAATTAAGAAAAGATAATGCATCAAACTACAAATACTCTATTAATGATTCGTCCGGTTGCTTTTCGAATGAACGAACAAACAGCAGTTAACAATCATTTTCAGAAAAGTTTAGACGGACTTTTGCCAGCAACTGTAAATGCAAAAGCACAAGAAGAATTTGATAATTATGTTCAAAAACTAAGAGCTGTAGGGATTAACGTTATTGTTGTTGATGATACTGTTAAGCCGGACACTCCAGATAGTGTTTTTCCAAATAATTGGATTTCTTTTCATGAGAATGGAGATGTGGCTCTTTATCCTATGTTTGCTGAAAATAGAAGATTGGAAAGACGTGAAGATATTTTAGATCTTCTTGAAGAAAGAGGGTTTAAAATTGAAAATATAGTTGATTATACTTCTGCAGAAGAAGATAATTTATATTTAGAAGGAACCGGAAGCATTTTATTGGATAGAGAAAATGAAATTGCTTACTGTGCATTGTCTCCAAGAGCAGATGAAGAACTTTTTATAGAGTTTTGTGAAGACTTTCATTATGATCCGGTAATATTTGAAGCTTTTCAAACTTTGCCAAATGGTGAAAGAAAACATATATATCATACTAATGTAATGATGTGTTTAGCAGAAACCTTTGCGGTTGTATGTGCTGATTGTATTGATGATAAAGCGGAGCAAAAAAATGTTTTAAAAAGATTGAAGAATAGTGGTAAAGAAGTTATTCTTATTTCAGAAGAGCAAGTAAATAATTTTGCTGGAAACATGTTGCAAGTTCGCGGTACAAATGATGAACTATTCTTAATTATGAGTAATGCGGCATATCAAAGTTTAAAGAAAGATCAAATTGCTAAAATAGAAAAGCATTGTAAAATTATTCATTCGAGTTTAGATACTATTGAGTTTTGTGGTGGTGGTAGTACTCGATGTATGATGGCTGAAGTTTTCTTGCCAAAGGCATAAATTTATTAAGGCTTAATATATAAAAAAACCCAAACTTAGTTTGGGTTTTTTATATAAGTGTACTGATGTTTATAAGGCTACTTTTAATATGTTGATTAATGCACTACTTATATATTGAATTCCGATAGCAATTACAATGAAACCAATTATTCTTGAAATGGCAACTAGTCCAGATGCACCAAGTATTTTGGAAAGATAGTGTGCGCTTTTTAAAATAAAAAAGATAGTTGTCGCAACACATAAAATAGCAACACAAGTAATAACTTTCTGATATATTTCAGGTTGTTCTTGGTACATTGCTATTAATAAAGACATAGATCCTGGTCCGGCTAACATTGGCATTGCAAGTGGAGTCAATGCAATGTCATTTCTGTGCATAGCATCATTAGTAACTCTTTTATTTAATCCTTTCCTTTTACTGATATTTCCAGATAATAATGAAAAACCAGAGTTTACAATTATAATTCCTCCGGCTATTCTTAATGCATCTATACTGATGCCAAAAAACTTAAGTACATATTCCCCAATAAAAAATGAAATTAAAAGAATAATTCCAACATTTATTGCGGCCCAAATTGAAATTCTTGACCTTTCTTTTTTGGTATCTTCTTGAGTCAGGCCAACAAAAATAGGTATTGACCCTAATGGGTTAATTACTGAGAATAATGCTGCGAATACATAAATAAATAGCTCCATAAGTTTTTTTTGCAAAGATATAGCTACTTTTATTAAGTAGCTTTTAATGTAATGTTATCTCAAAGTTATAATTATTTTAGTAATTTTATGTAAATAATCTAAATATATGAAAACACTTGTTATCGGCGCTTCTACAAACAAAGAGCGATATTCATACAAAGCAATTAATAATTTAATAGCAAAAAGTCACCAAGTTGTAGCAATTGGAGTTAAAAAAGGTATGGTAATGGATATTCCAATCGAAACTGAAAAAATTGATTTTCATGCTGTTGATACAGTTACTCTTTATCTTAATCCAAAATCCCAACAAGAATATTATGATTATATATTGTCGTTAAATCCAAGAAGGGTAATATTTAATCCTGGTACAGAAAATGAAGAGTTTTATAATATTCTAAAAGCAAATAATATAGCTTTTGAAGAATCATGTACTTTAGTTTTGCTTGCTACGAATCAATATTAAGCCAAAGAAAGTTAATAGGCCGTTTACAATTAAAATTTCAAAACCAAAATTAAATTTAAACCAATCAAAACTGTAATTATTTAATAATAATGAAATCACTACAGCTGAAATGGATACTACTGGAACAAGAGCATCTCTAACTTTCCATTTTGTAAATAAACCAAAACTGTAAAGACCTAATAAAGGGCCGTAAGTAAAGCCTGCAAACTTTAGCACTTTGTCAATTATACTCGAATCATTAAACGCATATTTAAAAAATAAGATTACAAAAATTGAGATAACAACAAACATCAAATGAATTCTCTTTCTTATCTTAACTTGTTTTGCTTCGTTATATTTTTTTTCAATATCAAGTATGTCAATGCTAAATGATGTAGTTAAAGATGTTAAGGCACTGTCTGCGCTAGAGTAAGCTGCTGCAATAAGTCCCAATAAAAAACTAAAAGCCACTACGATTCCTAAATGTTCATTTGCTAATATTGGGAATAATGCATCGCCATGTGCATCAATACCATATTTTAATGCATATTCTGTAAACAAAAGACCTAAAACAAGAAAGAAAAAGTTAACAATCGTTAGTACAATTGTAAACCAAAACATGTTTTTTTGAGAATCTTTTAATGTTTTACATGTTAAGTTTTTTTGCATCATGTCTTGGTCTAAACCGGTCATAACTATCGCAATAAAAATCCCAGATAAAAATTGTTTCCAGAAGTATTTTGGAGAACTCAATTCGTCAAAGAAAAAAGTTTTTGAAAAATTACTATCCGCTATAAAAGAAGAAAAATTTGAAATATTTATTCCTAAATCTTCAGAAACAACAACAATACAAATTCCAACTGATAATAACATGAAAAATGTTTGAAGTGTGTCGGTCCAAATAATGGTTTTTATCCCTGATTTAAAAGTATATAGCCAAATCAACAATATTGTAGCGGTTACGGTAATCCAATATGATATGCCTAAAGGTTCAAAAACTAAAGTTTGCAAAACATCAGCAACTAAAAGTAATCTTAAATTAGAACCAACAGTTCTAGAAATGATAAAAAACCAAGCGCCTGTTTTATAGGTATATTTCCCAAATCTATCTTCTAAATAAGTATAAATTGAAGTTAAATTAAGTTTGTAGTAAAGCGGAAGCAAAACAGTTGCTATAATGAAATAACCAATTATATAGCCTAAAACAATTTGGAAATATACAAACTGTGAGCTTTCAACTTTACCTGGCACTGAGATAAATGTAACGCCAGAAAGTGATGAGCCAATCATCCCAAAAGCTACTAAATACCAAGGTGATTGCTTATTTGCTTTAAAAAAAGAATCGTTATTAGAAACTTCTTTTTTTCCTGTGAAGTAAGAAAATAAAATAAGTACACTGAAATAAGAAAGTATTAATATAAGAATTGAAATTGGATTCATAGTTTATCACCTTTGTTTCAAACAAAGATAAAAGAATATCTTAATAATAAAATGACTTACTTTTGTATTTTTGCATCTATGGAATTACCTTCAAAATTATTAGAAACTGCTGTAAATGAAATTGCGCAATTACCAGGAATTGGTAAAAGAACAGCGCTTCGATTAGCCCTTCATTTACTTCGTCAACCGTTAGATCAAACTCGAAATTTGAGTGACTCTTTGTTTGAACTAAGGAGTAAGATTTCATATTGTGAAAAGTGTCACAATATTTCAGATAATTCAATTTGTCAAATATGTAATAGTCCAAAGAGAGATCATAGTTTAATATGTGTCGTTGAGGATGTTAGGGACGTTATGGCAATTGAAAATACCGGATTATTTAAAGGTGTTTACCATGTTTTAGGCGGTAAGATAAACCCTATCGAAGGAATTGGTCCAGGTCAATTAAAAATCAAAACTTTAGTGGAGAAGATTGCCGAAGGAAATGTTGAAGAAGTTATTTTTGCATTAAGTTCAACTATGGAGGGTGATACTACTAATTTTTATATTTACAAACAGATTAAAGATTTTAATGTTAAAACATCTACTATAGCCAGAGGTGTTGCTATTGGCGACGAACTTGAATATGCAGACGAGGTAACTTTAGGTAGAAGTTTATTGTATAGAGTGCCATTTGAAAATTCTTTAAAGCAGAATTAATTTTTTCAACATTTAAAGTGTTTAAATTTCTCAAATTTAATTGTAAAAACTATATTTGTTTCCTTAAATGAAATCTGATGAAACTATATAAGTTTATATATATATTAATAATGTTTGCATGTGTTACTTCTTGCATACCTAATAAGGAATTGATTTATTTGCAAAAAGGACAGGAAAAAAGTCAATTTATTGAGGTTAATCAGTCACTTTCAAAGCCTTACCGTATTCAAATCAATGATATTTTGTCCATATCAATAAAAGCTCTTGATCAAAGATTGGTAGAGATGTTTAATCCTTCTACGCAGTTAAATCAAAATCAAATAAATCAGCAAAGTTTATATTTTAATGGATTTTCTGTGGATGACCATGGCAATATAAATATTCCTGTTTTGGGGAATTTAAATGTATTAGAGTTTACTGTTGAAGAGGTTCAAAATGAAATTGAAAAGAAGTTACTTGATGAATATTTTAAGAAAGAAGCAAGATTATTTGTTAATGTAAAGTTGGCAGGTTTAAGATACACTGTAAATGGAGAAATAAATTCACCTGGAACAAATATTTTGTTTCAAGATAAAGTGAATATAATGGAAGCAATTGCTAATTCAGGAGATATTACGATTACTGGGAACAGAAAGGAAGTACAAGTAATCAGAAAATTGCCTCAGGGTTTTGAAACACATTATATTGATTTGACAAGCTCTAAAGCATTTGAATCGCCTGTATTTTATATACAACCAAACGATTATATCTACATAAAGCCTTTGAAGCAAAAATCATGGGGAACTGGGACAACAGGTGTACAAACAATAGGGACAATTATAACAGCCTTGTCATTAATTACGACAACTATTTTGTTAACTAGAAATTTATAAAAGAGTTAGAGATGTTAGATACTAAAGATTTTACTTTTTTTGAATCTCAATCAAATTTTGATTTTAAAGGTTTTTTTTTAAAATTAATAAGTTATTGGAAGTGGTTTGTGTTAAGTTTCATAATTACTTTTTTCGTTGCTTATAACGTAAATATTAGGAAAGAGAAGGTTTATGGAATGGAGTCTAGTATAGTCGTAAAAGATGAAAACAATCCATTTTTTACAGCAAATACAAGTTTGGTCTTTAATTGGGGAGGAGTTTCAGATAAGGTGCAAACCGTTATTACTACTTTAAAGTCTCGTTCGCATAATGAATTGGTTGTTGAAAATTTAGAATATTTTATCAATTATGAAGTTAAAGGAAAATATTATTTTGAAGACGTATATGGAAAAGTTCCTTTTTATGTAAAGATTGATAAAAATAAAGGACAGTTATTAAATACGCCCATAAAAATAAAGTTTCTGACTTCAAATCAATATGAATTAAGTGTTGATTTTACTGAATATCCATCAGGTTCTATAATGCATTATATTGATGATTCAAGAAGTAATTTAGGTTCTTTAAGTGATGTTTTTGTTAAAGAGTATAATGTTGATGAAGAAGTAAGTTTACCTTTTTTAAATCTTAAATTGCATTTAAATCCTGATGCGATTGACTTTAAAGGAAAAGAGTTTTATATTCGATTTAGCGATTTTAACAGTACGGTTTCAAAGTACAAAGATATAGATGTCTCTGCTGATGCAAAAGCCGCTTCTGTAATTACATTACAACTTCAAGGTTCTAACAAATATCGATTGGTAAAGTATTTAAATACTACTGTTTCTATGCTAAAAAAGATTCAGTTGGATGGTAAAAACCAATTTGCAACAAACACTATTAATTTTATTGATAGTACTTTATTACAAATGGAGAACCAAATAAAAAGTGCCGAAAATGAATTGAAAGATTTTAGAAGAGGTAAAAATGTTTTTCAATTAGAAGCTGGAGGAGAAAAGTTAACCGATAAGGTTTCAGATTTTGATATTACTAAAGATGAATTAGAACGTAAAAGCAAATATTTAAACTTACTAAATTCATATTTGCTTAAAAATAATGATTTTTCAAAATTGCCTGCGCCATCTGTTGCAGGAATTGATGATCCAAATATTCTAATAAACGTTTCAAAATTAATTCAATTATCTGCTCAAAGAGCAGAGTTAGGTTACTCTGTTAAAAGCAATAAAATGTTTACTGAGTTTGATTCGGAAATGGAAGCCTTAAAAAAAGTTTTACTTCAAAATATTATAAGTGCTAAAGCTTCTTTAGAAGTTGATATGTCTATTGTTAATAGAAATATTGCGAAGCTTGAAGGAGAAATAAGTAAACTGCCAGAACAGCAGCAAGAATTAGTTAAGATTACAAGAAAGTATGATCTTAAAGATAATTTATACAGTACTTTCTTGCAAAAAAGAAGTGAAGCTGAAATTGTTAAAGCAGCTAATATTTCTGATATCGATTTTATTGATCCTGCAAAAGACGTTGGAGGAGGTTTAAGAGGGCCAAAGACGAGTATTAATTATATTTTAGCTTTTTTAATTGGCTTTTTAGTTCCATTTCTCATAATCTTTTTAATTACGTTATTGGATAATAATGTAAATAATACTGATGATATCAATAAAATGACTAATATTCCACTTATAGGGGTGATTGGAAAGAAAAATACAGAGAATAATTTGTCAGTTTTTGAAAAACCTAAATCTCCATTAGCGGAGTCTTTTAGGGCCATTCGTTCTTCATTACAGTTTATGTATAAAAAACAGAAGGTTGAAGGGTCAAAAACTCTTATGTTAACATCATCTGTTAGTGGTGAAGGTAAAACGTTTTGTTCGATAAATTTAGCCACAGTTTTCGCATTAAGTGAGAAGAAAACGGTGATTGTTGGTTTGGACTTACGTAAGCCAAGAATTTTTGGTGATTTTAAAATAGATAACATTACTGGAGTTGTAAACTATTTAATTGGTCAAAAAACATTAGAAGAGGTTACTCAATCTACTCATATTCCTTTTCTAGACGTTATATCTTCAGGGCCTATACCTCCAAATCCTGCAGAATTATTAATGAGTGATGCAATGTCTGAAATGATAGAAGAATTGAAACTAAAGTATGAATATATTATTTTAGACACTCCACCTGTTGGTTTAGTTTCTGATGCTTTAGAATTATCAAAATTTTGTGATGCAACAATATATGTAGCGAGACAAGGGTTTACAAAAAAAGGTATGCTTTCGGTTGTTAATGATAAACACAAAAGAGGTGAATTAAATAATATAAGTATTTTGTTAAACGGTTTTCAAAACAAAGCAAAATATGGTTATGGTTATGGTTACGGTTACGGTTATGGAGCTTATGGTGAGTCATATCATGATGAAGTAGTGGAAGAAAAAGGATTGAAAAAGATTCTGAATAAGTTTCGAAAAAAAAATTCTTAGGATTTGGAAAAAGTAATAAAAAATAAAAAAATACTTATTACAGGAGGAGCTGGTTTTATAGGTTCTAATTTATGTAATTACTTTGTTGAATATAATGAAGTGGTTTGCTTGGATAACTTTGCTACAGGTCATTTTCATAATATTGCTCATTTAATGAATAATAAAAACTTCAAATTAATTGAGGGAGATATTAGGGATTATAAAACATGTGAAGATGCAGTAAAAGGAACTGACTATGTGTTGCATCAAGCTGCGCTTGGCTCTGTTCCAAGATCAATTAATGAACCATTAATTTCAAATGAGGTTAATGTTTCAGGTTTTTTAAATGTTTTACAAGCAGCTACAAAAGAAGGGGTTTCTCGGTTCGTTTATGCAGCAAGTTCGTCTACATATGGAGATTCAGAAGCATTACCAAAAGTAGAAGATAAAATAGGAAAGCCATTATCACCTTATGCTGTTACCAAATATGTAAATGAGCTTTATGCCGATGTATTTAGTAAAACCTATGGTATAGAAACAATTGGTCTAAGGTATTTTAACGTTTTTGGAAGAAATCAAGACCCAAATGGAGCTTATGCAGCGGTTATTCCTAAATTTGTGAAGAGTTTTATAAATCATGAAAGTCCGGTGGTAAATGGTGATGGCAACTTTTCTAGAGATTTTACCTATATTGATAATGTCATTCATATGAATGAAAAGGCATTAGAAACGCAAGATAAAAAGGCTGTAAATACTGTCTATAATACTGCTTTCGGAGATAGAGCCACTTTAAATGAGTTAATAAGTTATTTAAAAGAATATTTAGGCGAATTTGATCCTGAAATTTTAAAAGTAGAAGTTAAATACGGCCCTTTAAGAGCCGGAGATATACCTCATTCTTTAGCAAGTGTAGAAAAAGCAAAAAAATTATTAAATTATAATCCTCAATATTCACTAAAAACAGGACTTAAGGAGGCAGTTGAGTGGTATTGGAAAAATTTAAAATAGAATATGATTAAGAATATATGTTGTATTGGTGCAGGTTATGTTGGTGGTCCAACAATGGCTATTATTGCACAAAAGTGCCCTAATATTAAGGTTACAGTAGTAGATTTAAACGAGGAAAGAATTGCCGCTTGGAATGATGTTGATGTCAATAATATTCCTATTTATGAACCAGGTTTAAGCGAAATCGTTGCTGAATCTAGAGGAAGAAATTTGTTTTTTTCAACAGAAGTAGATAAAGCTATTGATGAAGCTGAAATGATTTTTATTTCGGTAAATACACCTACAAAAACTTATGGAGTAGGTAAAGGTATGGCGGCAGATTTGAAATATATTGAATTATGTGCTCGCCAAATTGCAAGAGTAGCTAAGTCTGATAAAATAGTGGTTGAAAAATCTACTTTACCTGTTAGAACTGCAAGCGCTATTAAGGATATTTTAGATAATACAGGTAATGGAGTAAGTTTCCAAATTTTATCTAACCCAGAATTTTTAGCTGAAGGTACTGCAGTTGAAGATTTATTGGCTCCAGATAGAGTTTTAATTGGAGGAGATTCTTCTGAAGAAGGTAAAAAAGCAGTTCAGTCTTTAGTAGATGTGTATGCTAATTGGGTGCCTAAAGAAAATATTTTAACTACCAATGTTTGGTCGTCTGAATTGTCAAAATTAACGGCAAACGCATTTTTAGCGCAAAGAGTTTCTTCTATAAACGCAATGTCAGAACTTTGTGAGAAAACGGGAGCAGATGTAAATGAAGTTGCAAGAGCCATTGGAATGGACAGCAGAATTGGTTCAAAATTCTTGAAATCATCTGTAGGGTTTGGAGGTTCTTGTTTTCAAAAAGACATCCTAAATTTAGTTTATATTGCTCAGTCTTATGGATTAAATGAAGTAGCAGATTATTGGGAACAAGTCATCATTATGAATGATCACCAAAAAAGAAGGTTTGCAAAAAACATCATTAAAACATTATACAATACCGTTTCGGGTAAAAAGATTGCCTTCTTGGGTTGGGCATTTAAAAAAGACACAAACGATACAAGAGAATCAGCCGCAATTTATGTTGCCGATTATTTACTTTCTGAACAAGCTCACGTTTCTGTTTACGATCCAAAAGTAAATGAAAAGCAAATGCTTTTTGATTTGAATTATTTAGAATCGAGAAGTGAAAATGAAAATAAAAAAGGGATTACAGTTGTAAATAATCCTTATGAAGTATGTGAAAACGCTCATGCTATTGCCGTGTTGACAGAATGGGATGAATTTAAAACCTACGATTGGCAAAAAATATACGATTCAATGCTTAAGCCAGCATTCGTATTCGACGGAAGAAATTTATTAAATAAAGCAGAATTAGAAAAAATAGGATTTGTTTATCAATCTATTGGTTCTTAAAAAAAAGATATGAGTACAAAAATAGCAATTATAGGATTAGGCTACGTAGGCTTACCGTTAGCTCGTTTGTTTGCCACAAAATTTAATGTGGTTGGTTTTGATATTAATCAAAATAGAATAAACGAATTGAACCAAGGTATTGATGCAACGCTTGAAATTGAAAATGAAGTTTTAAAAGCTGTTTTGAAAGAGACTAATTCTGAAAAGAATGGATTATTTTGTACTAACGATTTAAAAGAAATAGAATCGTGCAATTATTATATTGTTACGGTACCCACGCCGGTTGATAAGCACAATAAGCCCGATTTAACGCCTTTGTATAGAGCGAGTGAAACTGTTGCAAAAGTTTTAAAAAAGGGTGACATTGTAATCTACGAATCAACAGTTTATCCAGGGGTAACTGAAGAAGAATGTGTTCCTGTTTTAGAGAAAATTTCAGGATTGAAATTTAATGTAGATTTCTTCGCTGGGTATTCTCCAGAACGTATTAATCCGGGAGATAAAGAACACACGGTTGATAAAATATTAAAAGTTACTGCTGGCTCTACTCCAGAAATCGGGATTAAAGTAGACGATTTATATAAAACGGTAATTACTGCAGGAACACATTTAGCACCTACAATAAAAGTAGCCGAAGCTGCAAAAGTAATTGAAAACTCTCAAAGAGATATCAATATTGCTTTTGTGAATGAATTAGCAAAAATATTTAACTTATTAGATATAAATACTCATGATGTTTTAGAAGCTGCAGGAACAAAATGGAACTTTTTACCATTCAAACCTGGTTTAGTTGGCGGGCATTGTATTGGTGTTGATCCTTATTATTTAGCTCAAAAAGCACAAGAAAAAGGCTATCATCCTGAAATCATTTTAGCAGGAAGAAGATTAAATGACAGTATGGGAGAATATGTGGCTTCCCAAGTAGTAAAAGCAATGATTAAAAAAGGAGTTACCGTTAACGGAGCTAATTTATTAATGTTAGGAATAACTTTTAAAGAAAATTGTCCGGATGTTCGTAATACAAAAATAGTGGATGTTATTTCTTCATTAGAAGAATACGGTATTAAAATTACAACTTACGATCCTTGGGCTAATCCAGCTGAAGTACAACATGAATACAAGATTAAAAGTACAAACGAAATTCCTAATGAAAAATTTGACGCTGTAGTATTAGGAGTTTCTCATAAAGAATTTTTAAATTTAGATATTCCTTCACTTCAAAAAAATAATAGTGTTTTATATGATGTAAAAGGAATACTAAAAAATAACGTTGACGGTAAATTATAATAAATGAAGAATATACTCATCACTGGTGGTGCAGGTTTTATAGGTTCGCATGTTGTTAGAAGATTTGTGAATCAATATCCAAATTATCATATTTTTAATTTGGATGTCTTGACTTATGCAGGAAATCTTGAAAATATAAAAGATATTGAAAATAATCCCAATTATACCTTCGTAAAAGGAGATATTTTAGATGAAAATTTTCTAGATGATTTATTCAAAAAATACAAATTTGATGGAGTTTTGCATTTAGCTGCAGAATCTCATGTAGACAGGTCGATTACAGATCCTTTAGCTTTTGTAAAAACCAATGTTATTGGTACTATGAACTTGTTAAATACAGCCAAAAAATATTGGAAAAACGATTTAGAAGGCAAACGTTTTTATCATATTTCAACAGATGAGGTTTATGGTACATTAGGAGCAGTAGGATTGTTTACAGAAACCACTTCTTATGATCCAAATTCACCCTATTCGGCATCAAAAGCAGCTTCAGATCATTTTGTAAGAGCTTATGGTGAAACGTATGGATTACCTTATGTAATTACAAATTGCTCCAACAATTATGGACCCAATCATTTTCCGGAAAAATTAATCCCGTTATTTATTAATAATATAATTGAGAAAAAACCATTGCCTGTTTATGGGGATGGAAAATATACAAGAGATTGGTTATTTGTTGAAGATCATGCAGTAGCTATTGACTTAGTATTTCATGAAGGAAAAAACCACGAGACATATAATATTGGAGGTTTTAACGAATGGCAAAACATCGATTTAGTAAAACTATTATGCAAACAAATGGATGTTAAATTAGGAAGAGAAGAGGGTGAATCTGAAAAATTAATTTCCTATGTAAAAGACAGACCAGGACATGATTTACGTTATGCTATTGATGCATCTAAAATCAACAAAGAATTAGGATGGAAGCCATCAGTAACTTTTGAACAAGGTTTGGAAAGAACTATAGATTGGTATTTGTCTAATGAAGAATGGTTAAAAAATGTAACATCAGGTGATTATCAAAAGTATTATGAAGAGCAGTATAAATAAGATATGAAAAAAAATTTAATAGTATTTGGAACAAGACCAGAAGCAATTAAAATGGCTCCTTTAGTGAAGGAATTTTTAAAAGACAAAGAAAACTTTGAAACTCGTGTTTGCGTAACAGCTCAACATAGAGAAATGCTAGATCAAGTATTAGATTTTTTTGAAATTCAACCTGATTATGATTTAGATTTAATGAAACCTAATCAGAACTTACATACTTTAACAGCTGATATTATTATAGGCTTAAAACCAATATTAGATGATTTTAAACCTGATTTTGTATATGTTCATGGAGATACATCTACTACAATGGCTACAAGTATAGCTGCTTTTTATTCAGGAGCAAAAGTTTGTCACGTAGAAGCAGGTTTAAGAACTCATAATAAATATTCACCTTTTCCAGAAGAAATCAATAGACAAGTAACCGGTAGAATTGCAGATATTCATTTTGCACCAACTATTACATCAAAAGAAAATCTACTTTTAGAAAACATAGTCGAATCTTCTATTTTGATTACTGGAAATACCGTAATTGACGCCTTGTTGCAAAGTTCTGATAAAGTTAACTCAATACAAAATGATGAAATAGAATCGTTAAAAGCAACAGTTGATTTTACAAAAAAAATAATATTAGTAACTGGACATAGAAGAGAAAATCATGGAGATGGTTTTATAAATATTTGTGCTGCATTAAAAGAGATAGCGGTTTTAAATCCTGATGTTCAAATTATTTATCCTGTTCATTTAAATCCTAATGTAAAAGGACCAGTTTATGAAATATTAGGGCATACATCAAATATAAAACTTATTGATCCATTAGCATATCCAGCATTTGTTTGGCTAATGAATCAATCATATATAATAATTACGGATAGTGGTGGTGTGCAAGAAGAAGCACCAAGTTTAGGAAAACCAGTATTGGTTATGCGAGATACTACTGAAAGACCTGAAGCTGTTGAAGCGGGAACGGTAATTTTAGTAGGAACAAATAAAGAAAAAATAATAAAGGAGTGTTTAGATTTATTAAATAATAAAGAAAGATACCAACAAATGAGTGCTTTGCATAATCCTTATGGAGATGGAAAAGCTTGTGAAAGAATAGTAAAATATATTAAAGAATATTAATTATGAGTAATCAAAAAGTTGTAACAGTAGGATTAGGATACATAGGTTTACCAACTTCTGCACTAATCGCAAATAATAACATACATGTTCACGGTGTTGATGTAAATCAAAAAGTAGTGGATATTATAAATGCTGGAAAAATACATATTGTTGAACCAAGTTTAGATGAAGCTGTTGCAAAAGCAGTAGCCAACGGATATTTAAAAGCAGATACAAAACCTGTCGTGGCTGATGTATATTTAATTGTAGTTCCAACGCCATTTAAAGCTAAGAATGAACCAGATATTTCATTTGTACAAGCGGCTACAAAATCTATTTTGCCACTATTAAAAGAAGGCGATTTATATATCATTGAATCTACTTCACCAATTGGTACTACTGAAAAAATGATGCATTATATTTTTTCTGAAAGACCTGAATTAAAAGGTAAAATACATTTAGCCTATTGCCCTGAAAGAGTTTTGCCAGGAAATGTAATGTATGAATTAGTTCATAATGATAGAGTTATTGGTGGTGTAAATGAAGTTTCTACTCAAAAAGCAATTGCATTTTACAGCCAATTTGTCAATGGCGAATTGCATCCAACAAATGCAAGAACTGCCGAAATGTGTAAACTAACCGAAAACTCATCAAGAGATGTTCAAATTGCTTTTGCTAATGAATTATCATTAATCTGTGCCAAAGCTGATATTAATGTTTGGGATTTAATCAAATTAGCTAACAAACATCCAAGAGTAAATATATTGCAACCTGGTTGTGGTGTTGGCGGGCATTGTATTGCAGTTGATCCTTATTTTATAGTGGCTGATTACCCTATGGAATCTAAAATAATTGCTTCGGCTAGAGAAGTTAATAATTATAAATCTTTTTGGTGTGCCGAACAAGTAAAAACGGCAAAATTAGAATTTCAAATAAAAGAGGGAAGAAAGCCAAGTGTAGCAATAATGGGACTAGCTTTTAAACCTAATATTGATGATTTAAGAGAATCACCAGCAAAATATATAGCTCAAAAAGTATTACAAGATGCGCAAGATGAACAATATTATATTGTAGAACCAAATATTGAAGACCATCATGTCTTTAAGATTACGAATTACAAAGAAGCTACAGAGAAAGCTGATATTTTAGTGTTTTTAGTAGCTCATGATGAGTTTAAAGGGTTAGAAGTTGCCAAAGATAAAGTTGTTTTAGATTTCTGTGGAGTATTTTCAAATTAAATAATAATGAAATTTTTATTAAAATTTTTAATCTTAATTTTTAGAAATAGCCCATTGTTTTCAACATATGGATTTAGAAATTTTAGATGGTTCTTGTATAGAAAGTTTTATAATGCACCTAAACTTTATGTAGACGAGAGGGTAGTTATATCAATTGCACATTCAAATAAGAATGCATTTTTTAAATGTCAAGGAGAAGTTAATATTGGCTTAGATGTTTATATAGATTATTCAGGAGGAGTGGAAATAAAAGATAAAGTTGCAATTTCCGAAGGAGCTAAAATATTTACACATAACCATAGTATACATGATGGGAAAAAAAATTGGAAAGAGAATCCCATTGTTTTTTCTTCATTATTAATTGAAGATTATGCATGGATAGGTGCAGATGCAATTATTTTACCATCAGTTAGTCTTATTGCAGAAGGCAGTATAGTAGCTGCTGGCGCAGTATTAACAAAAAACACAGAAGCTTACGGAATATATGGCGGAAATCCTGCTGTAAAGATTGGAGTTAGAAGAATTAATGAAAAATAAGAAAGATTTAATAGTCTCATTTTTAATATATGGTTTTGGTCTTTTATCATTACTTATAGCAGATGTTTATATAAGTGAAAATTTTGATAAACAAAAAATTGCGCAATGGGCTTTTTATAAATCAACAATTTTTATTATTGGCTCAATTTGCCTATTAGGATATGATCAGGTGTTTATAAGGGATAAAACTTTAATAAAAAGGTTTTTTAATAAATTTTTAGTACAAACACTTTTTATTTCTTTTATCTCATGTACTTTTATCTTTTTTGTAAAAGATTTAAAAATCTATGAATTATTTTATTTAATTCTATCTATCTTTCTATTTGCATTGTTGAGTTTTTATTCAGCGGCAGCAAGGGCTTGTTATAATTTATGGAAGTCTCAATTCTCGTTAAATTTTTGGAAAATTTTATTCATTTTAGCCATATTAGTATTTAAGTTTGATGCTATTATTATCTACTTAATAATAGCATTGATGTTTTCAGTTTTAATTTCATATTTTTTAAAAGGATATGAAAGTGATGAGGTGTTAGATGATAATTTGATTATTGGAGACATTGATGCTAGAAAGATAAGTCTTGCATTTTTATTTAGCAATATAACATTGATATTATCAGTTTATGGAGAGCAATTTCTAATTAATTTAAATGGAAATTCTATTACTTCTGCTTATTTGTTCAAATATTTTTCAATTTTCACACCAATAGCACTTAGTGTTAATAGTTTTCTCGGATTCTATTTGGCTCCAAAAGTTAGAAAAGAGAATAATATGTCAATAAATAAGTTTAGAAGCTTCACATTTAAAATTCTTTTATTTTCAATTTTTATTACTATAGTTTCAATTGTTTGTGGACTAATATTTATGAATTATTTTTCCAAATCAAATGAGGGACCAATTGATTATATACTGATTTCTTTATTAGCCGTTTTGTCAATAATAAGAGGTATTTACATATCCACTTCAGTTTGTTTAGGAGTATTTGCTAATGCTAAATCATTGAAATATGTTGCGCTTTCATTTTGGGGATGTACAATTTTATATATAATATCAATATTTTTTATTTTAGAAAATTCAAGTGGATTTAATGCGGCAAGGTTAATTTCATTAGCATCACTTCTTAATTGGTTTTTAAGATTAGTTATTTCAAATACATTTACAATAAAAACTTTAAAAGACTTAAATCATGAATGAAAAAAAGTTTATTATTGTTGCACCTCTTTCTAACTTGTCTGGGAGAACAAGATTATTTAAAATTGCAAAATTTATCAATAAAAATAAATATTTGATAAAGCATATTGGATGGGAAAGAGAAAAAGGGGAATCGAAAGAAACCAATTTTCAATTTAAAATTGAAAAAAAAATTATCCTTATGGGAGGAGGTTATGGGGGTAACAAGGTGAAAATGATGTATTTTTTATGGATGTTAAAGGTCTTCTTCAATAGTTTTTCAATCAAGAAAGATGATGTTGTATGGGCTTTAGGTTTTGAAAGTGCTTTCCCGCTTTTATTAATGAGTAAAATTAAAGGTTATAAAGTTTATTTTGATGATGCAGATAGATTTTCAATGCTTTTTAAACTACCCAAGATTTTAACTAATGTTATAGCTTATTTAGAGAAAATAACTTCTCGAAATTCTTTTAAACATATTATTCCAGTAAAAGAAAGATATCAGTTTGATTCGGACAGATTTTTTTTATTAAGTAACTTTCCTAGTGAAACAGAAATTATTGAAGCTCAAAAAATATTTAAAGAGAATGAATGGTTAAAGGCAGATTTAATTATTAATGCAAATGGTTGGTTAGGTTCTGGTAGAGGAATGAAAACTCTTTTGAAAACATATGAATTGATAGAAAACTATAATATAGGGATAATATTAGTTGGGAAAATTGATTCTCCAGAAGCAAAAATTCTATCCAAGAAAAATAAAGTTCAATATTTTTCTAAAGTTCCTAATTCCTTTGCTTTAGCAACATATTATGCTTCAGATTTTGTCTTTACATACTATGATCCAAAATCTAAAATAAATACGTTAGCTGCATCAAATAAATGGGGAGATGCATTGATGACAGGGATTGGAGTGATAGTAAATGAAGAAGTTGTTACTGCAGAGTATTTAATAAAGGAAGATGTTGCAATTAGCTGTCGATATTACGATTATAAATCACTTTCAAGAAAAATTATCAATTTTTTAGAGAATAAAGAGAGATTAGCTTTATTAAAGTTAAGTGTTAAAGAAAAATCACTTAAATTTGGATATTTTGAAGAACAATTAACAAAATTATTTTATAATGAAACCAAGTAAAATAGAAAAAATAGTATGCTTTGTTTTAGTTAAAGCTGTATGTAACTTTAAGCCTAGATGGGCAACCAACATACAGTATTATTTTTTCAAAAGATGGGGAATGCAATTTAATGGAAAGCCAAACTATATTTCTTCATTGATTTGGTTTGATGGTACGGATTATAGTCTTATAAAAATAGGGAATCAAGTGACGATGTCTAGCTATATTCGTGTTTTAACGCATGATTGGGCATTGCATACAGTTGCAAAAGCTTTTGATATTCCACAAGATAAACCAATTGGTCGAATTAAGGGAGTGGAAATTGGAGATTATAGTTTTGTAGGAACAGGAACTATAATAATGCCAGGAACTATAATTGGAAAGGGTTGTATAATTGCCGCTGGAACAGTTGTTAGAGGAAATATTCCCGATTTTTCAATTTATGGAGGAAGTCCAGGGATAATTATGGGAGATAGTCGTGAATATCTTGCCAAAAATGTAAAAGAATTTAAATTCGAAAAATGATAAATTTTTTCTTTTTTCTTTTTTTAATAATTTTTATAACGATTAATTATAAAATTATTAGGAAAAATTATTTAAGTGATAATCTTTCAAATCCATTATTATTATTTGGACTATTTTTTTTCATTATACATATGTTATTGCCTTATTTACAATGGGTAAATAGTGAATTTAGATATAAATCAAATTATGATATTGGAGTATACATATATTCAATATTTTATACCTTTTTAGCATATTTGTTATGCTTTATTAGTTTTCAAATAGGGTATAAATCTAAAGATAATAAAGCTAAGTTAAATGTAAGTACCCAGAAAGTAAATTTTAATTTATCGAAGAAGTTAGTAAATATTATTTTTAAAATTAATGTAATAGTTTTTTTTATAGGATTGTATTTTGCATATAAGGTGTATTCACAAATAAGTGTGCTTGGACAGGAAGATTATCTAAGAGATAGAATAGGTTTAGGCGTTGGATCAGGAATTAATATGCTATTACCTCACTGGATATATATAAGTAGTTTAATATTCTATTTTTTATATTCTTCAACAAAAAGTACTTATAAATCACAGAGTAAATATTCTTTTGTTTTTTTTTTAATTTCATTTTTAGCAACTACAATCTATTATAGTACAAATTCGAATAGGAATTCAATTTTTATATTATTATTAAATATTTTGATTATTCATTTTGTTTTTCAAAAAATTAAAATAAAAAAATTAAGCTTTAAAAATTTTATGTTTTTATTATTTGCAGGTATAATTGCAACTATACTTTTTTATGAAATAGGTAAAGCTAGATATGGCACCTTGTACGTTGGTGAAGATAAATTTACATTACTTGATAACTTGAATGGAGCGTTTGGTAACCATGAAAATATTGTTTGGATGCAAGAATCAAATTATGATGATTATTTTTACGGTGAGACATATTTAGCAGGTTTGACAAATTTTGTTCCTAGAAGTATTTGGTCAGAAAAACCACTAGGGGCTGGTCCTAAAATGAAAAATATAATATACCCAGGATCTTATGTTGTAGGAAAGGAAGGAAACTCATCTTTAACGACAGGTTTGTTTAATGAGTTATTAATGAATTTTGGTACAATAGGGATGCTTTTAGGAGGTGTTTTTTTTGGATTTTTTATGAAATACATATATGTTAAAATTAAACTTTCAAATTCAATAATTAATATATTGTTTTTACAGTACACATTAATTGTGTTTACTTCCCAATTTATTTACGCAGAATTTTTAGGTTTTTTTTCTAGATATATAATTACAATAATTCCTTTTTTAATTATTAAGTTTTTCTATTACAGAAACTCTTTAAAAATACAAATATAAATGAAACAAATCATACAATCCTTTAAAACCGGACAAACCATATTAGAAGAAGTGCCAGCTCCACAAGTAGCAAGAGGTACAGTTTTAATTCAAACTACACGCTCATTAGTATCATTAGGAACTGAACGAATGTTGGTAGAGTTTGGAAAATCTAATCTTATATCAAAAGCACGTCAACAACCTGATAAAGTCAAACAAGTTTTAGATAAAATTAAAACAGAAGGTTTAATGCCAACTTTAGAAGCTGTTTTTAATAAATTGGGAGAACCTTTACCTTTAGGATACTGTAATGTTGGAAAAGTTATTGCTGTTGGAGAAGGTGTAAGTGAGTTTAAAGTAGGTGATAGAGTAGCATCAAATGGACAACATGCCGAGTTTGTTTCTATCCCTAAAAATTTAGTAGCTCATATTCCAGATAATGTAACAGATGAACAAGCTGCTTTTACCGTTATTGGTTCCATAGGTTTACAAGGAATTAGACTTTTAAATCCTACTTTAGGAGAAACAGTAGTAGTTACTGGATTGGGATTAATAGGCCTTTTAACAGCTCAATTACTAGTAGCTAATGGTTGCAAAGTGATTGGTGTTGATATAGATGAAAGTAAATTAGCTTTAGCTAAACAATGGGGTATTATTCCTTTTAATCCAAAAAATGGAGATGTAGTCAAATTTGTTGAAGAAAACACCAATGGTGTTGGAGCTGACGGTGTTATTATTACTGCTTCTGCTAAAACCGATGAAATTATTTCACAAGCAGCAAAAATGTCTCGCAAAAGAGGTAGAATTATTTTAGTAGGTGTTATTGGTTTAAACTTAAGCAGAGCAGAATTTTACGAAAAAGAATTATCTTTTCAAGTATCTTGTTCGTACGGACCTGGACGTTATGATGAAAATTATGAAAACAGAGGAATAGATTATCCGTTACCTTTTGTAAGATGGACCGAAAAAAGAAATTTTGAAGCCATATTGCAGTCTATTTCTTCAGGGAAATTACAAGTAAACGAAATGATTACCGAAGTAATTCCATTAGATGATTATATGAAAATTTATGGAGAAATTGGTTCAAGTAAATCAATTGCCTCTATTCTAAAATATAATGAAACAGAAACGGTTCCTCAAAATACCATTCAATTAAAAGAAGCCAACTATTCAGATCAAAAAGGAGTAATTGGAATTATTGGTTCAGGAAATTTTACCAAAATGACTATGTTACCTGCTTTAAAAGGAAGTGGAGCTAACTATAAATATATTGCAAGTAAAGGTGGTGTGAGTGGAACAGCAATGGCTCAAAAACACGGATTTTCTCATTCAACCACCAATGTAGAGGATGTATTAAAGGATAGCGAAGTTGATTTAGTGTTAATCACTACAAGACACAACCTCCATTCAAGCATGACTGTAAAAAGTTTAGAGGCTGGAAAACATATCTTTGTGGAAAAACCTTTAGCATTAAATTCAAGTGAACTAGATGCAGTTATAGCTGCTCAACAAAGTTCAGGTAAAACAGTTATGGTTGGTTTCAACAGACGTTTTTCTCCACATGCAGAAAAAATGAAATCCCTTTTAGGTACTTCTCAAATGAATGTAATTGCCACAATGAATGCTGGTAATATACCAGCCAATGTTTGGGTGCATGATATGTTAGTTGGTGGTGGAAGAATCATTGGAGAGGCTTGTCACTTTATAGATTTAATTACGTATTTAACAGGTAGTAAGGTTAAAGCAGTTTGTATGAATGCTATGGGAGTTAATCCAGAAGAAAATACCGATAATGCAACGATTTTATTAAAATATGAAAATGGTTCTACTGGAGTGATTAATTATTTTTCTAACGGTTCCAAAGCTTATTCTAAAGAACGTGTTGAAGTATATTCTCAAGAGCGAACTTTAATTATGGATAATTTTAGAAAAACAGAAGGTTTTGGTTTTAAAGGTTTTTCTAAATTGAAAACCAAATTAGATAAAGGGCATAAAAATCAATTTCATAAGTTGATTACTCAAACCAAAAATGGTGGTTCAGCTTTAATCCCATTTGATGAAATTGTGAATACAACTAAAGCTTCATTTGCAGCTATTGAAAGTTTGAAAACCAATCAGTGGATTGAATTATAATTGAAAAAAAATAAGCCATTGAATATTAAATTAGCTTTTCAACTTTTTCAGAATATGGGACTGCGTTATACGTCCTATAGAATTCGTCATGAGGTTGAAAAAAGATTGGGTTTTTTGAAAAAGAAACATCCTATAAATCCAGACACTAAAAACTATATTTCACTTGAAGATTGGAGAAAAGCTTCAATTCCATTTGTTATAACAGAAAAAGAACTATTGCAATTTGAAAAACATTCTAGTGATGGTTTAATACAAAAAGTTACTAAAATACTAAATGGTGAAATTTGTTTTTTTAGTTCAGATTGGAAGAAACTTGGAACTTCGTATGATTGGATAACTAATCCAGAAACAGGTTTTCAATATGACATTTCAAAACATTGGTCTGAAATAAATGATTTTAATCCTGTTAATGGTGACATAAAATATGTTTGGGAAAAATCTAGATTTTCCTATCTCTTGACTTTAATGCGTTATGATTATCATTTTAACGAAGATCATTCCGATTTTGTATTTGCTGAAATTGAAAGTTGGATTGATGCAAATCCCATCAATCAGGGACCAAATTGGAAGTGTAGTCAAGAAATTTCACTTCGTTTATTCAATTGGCTTTATGCCTTATATTTTTATAAAAATGCTGAAGCATTGACCGAAGTGTTATGGAGTAAAATCCAAAATGTAATTTATTGGTCATTACATCATGTTTACCATCATATTGATTTTTCTAGAATTGCCGTAAGAAATAATCATGCTATTACAGAAACTTTAGCACTTACAATAAGTGAATTACTATTTCCTTTTATACCAGAAACTAAAAAATGGTCAGTTGATGGTAGAAAATGGTTAGAACAAGAAGTAGCTTATCAAGTTTATGAAGATGGTACTTTTTTGCAATTTAGCATGAATTATCATCGTGTTTTAGTGCAATTGTTCTCGTTTGGTATTGCCTTAACTGAAAAATACCATAGACCTTTTTCAAAACTATTCTACACAAGAGCTTATAAGAGTGTCTATTTTTTATATCAGTGTTTACAGCAAGAAAATGGCTATTTACCCAACTATGGAGCAAATGATGGAGCTTTGTTTTTTCCTTTAACAGAATGTGAATATAGAGATTATAGACCTCAATTAAACACATTACATCGCATATTAACGGGGCAAAAATTATTTGAACCGACTGCAATACATGAAGATTACTATTGGTTGCAAACACTGGCAAAACCTACTTTTAATTTTGAAAAAATTGACCAAAATAAAGGAATAACTTCTTTTGAAAATGGTGGGTACTATATGTGCAGAACTAACACTTCTTTTACTTTTATTCGTTGTGGTAATCATAAAGATAGACCCTCACATGCTGATAATCTTCATATGGATGTTTGGGTAGAAGGCAAGAATATTTTGAGAGATTCTGGAACCTATAAATACAATACTTCAAAAGAACTTTCTGCCTATTTTACTGGAACAACTGCACATAATACTGTAGTAGTAAATGATGAATCGCAAATGCAAAAAGGAAGCCGTTTTATTTGGTACTATTGGACACAATGTATAAAGGCTCATTGGGAAGATACACCTGAATATTATGTTTTCAAAGGAACAATAAGTGCATTTAAGCAATTAAATACTAAAGGAATTCACAAGCGTGAAATTAAAATTGCTAAGACAGAAAATGAATGGCTAATTAGAGATGAAATTTTACATTTAGATGATTTTTCTAAGAAGCAAGTTTGGCATTTTGATGATAATGCTTTAGCTTTTTCAGGCTCTAAAGAAGCATCCTTTTCTGAGGAACTGTCTTTTGAATCTAGTTGTTATGGTCAAAAAAAACAAGGTAAAGCTATTTCTTTTACTTTTGAACGCGAAATACAAACTAAAATTAAATACTAGAATTAATATACCATGAGAATTTTACTTTTACACCAATACTTTTTAGAAGATAACGACCATGGTGGTTCTAGATGGAATGAAATCACCAAGCAATGGGTTGAAAATGGGCATCATGTTCAAGTTATCGCAGGAATGATGCATTACAACTCTAGTGAAAAAAGAACTGAATATAAAGGAAAATGGTTTAAGAAAAAGAAACAAGGTGACATTGATGTAATGCGTTGTCATGTTTCGGAAACCTATAATTCTAATTTTATAGGTAGACTTTGGGCTTATTTTTCATTCGTTTTTTCAAGTCTTTGGGCTGGCTTATTTAAAGTTGGAGGAAAATATGATGTAATAATTGTAAGTTCTCCACCTTTATTTATTGGAATAAGTGGTTATTTAATATCACTCTTTAAAAGAACTCCATTTGTTTTTGAAATAAGAGATTTATGGCCAGAATCGGCAATCGACACTGGAGTTGTTACCAATGGTTTGATCATCAAATTAGCTTACGCTCTTGAAAAGTTTATTTATAAAAAAGCAACCTTAATCAATGTGTTAACCCCAGCTTTCAGAAATACGCTAATTGAGAAAAAAGGTATAAATCCTGAAAAAATTATTTTCATTCCCAATGCAGCCGATTTTACTTTGTCAGATGATTTGCTAAAAGGTTTTGATGTAAATCAGTTTAAGAAAGAACATGATTTTGAAGGTAAATTTTTAATTACTTATGTAGGTGCTCATGGAGTAGCTAATCATTTAGACCAAGTTTTAGAAACAGGTAAGTTACTAGAAGATACCAATGTTTTATTTTTATTAATTGGAGATGGAATGGAGAAAAAAAGGTTAATTGATTTAGCAAAAAGTAATAATGTGCATAATGTCCGATTTATAAATCCTGTTCCGAAGGCAGAAGTCTTTAAATATATATTGGCTTCTGATATGGGAGCTTCCGTATTAAAAAATGTAGAAACTTTTAAAACCGTATATTCCAATAAAACTTTTGATTATATGTCTTGTAAAAAACCTATTTTGATGGCAATTGATGGGGTTTCAAGAGAGTTAGTGGAAGAAGCTCATGCAGGAGTTTTTGTGGAACCCGAAAATCCTAAAGATTTTGCCTTAAAAATAAGAGATTATTTATCAAACCCTGAAAAAGGAATAAATGAAGGTGAAAATGGTTATATTTATGCTAAACAAAACTTTGATAGAATAGTTTTAGCTAACAAATATATTGATTTAATTCAAAAAAAGATTTCATAAATGTATAAATCCTTTTTCAAAAGATTATTTGATTTTACAGTAGCCTTAATCGGATTTATTCTTTTAAGTCCAGTTTTTGTAATAGTAACAATTGGCTTGTTTTTTGCCAATCAAGGCAAACCTTTTTTCTTTCAAACGCGTCCGGGAAAAAACGAACAACTTTTTAATATCATCAAGTTTAAAACCATGAATGATAAAAAAGACAATCAAGGTAATTTACTTGATGATGTCCATAGATTAACCAAAATAGGAAGTTTTGTTAGAAAAACTTCTTTAGATGAGATTCCTCAATTAATTAATGTAATCAAAGGAGACATGAGTTTAATTGGACCAAGACCATTATTAATTCAATATTTACCCTTGTATAATGATTTTCAAAAGCAAAGACACAATATTAGACCAGGAATTACTGGTTGGGCACAGGTAAATGGAAGAAATGCAATAAGTTGGCCTCAAAAATTTGAATACGATGTTTGGTATGTTGAAAATTGTAGTTTTTTGTTAGATATAAAAATATTATTTTTAACTATAAAAAAAGTTTTTGTAAGCGAAGGTATATCACAAGAAGGGCAAGCTACTATGGAGGTTTTTAAAGGAAATTAATATGAAAAAGAAACTTTATATTTTTGGAGCAAGTGGACATGCTAAAGTAGTTTTAGATAATTTATTTTCTAAAGAAATTAAAGTTGAAGCAATTATTGACGATAATCCAAATGTTGAATTTTTATTAAATTTACCAGTAATACATTCAAGAGATTTTAATTTTTCAAATGATGATAATTTTATTATTGCTATAGGAAACAATTCAATTCGAAAAAAAATTGTAGAGCAAAATAATTATAAATATTACAATGCAATTCATAAAGATTCTAGTGTTTCTATACATGCTTTAATTGGAGAAGGTACGGTAATTATGCCTCAAGCAGTAATTAATGCTGATGCAAAAATTGGAAAACATAGTATAATAAATTCAAGAAGTGTAATAGAACATGATTGCTTACTTGATGACTATGTACATATTTCACCTAACGCATCTTTAGCAGGAAACGTTTCAGTTGGAGAAGGAACACAAATTGGAATTGGAGCTAGTGTAATTCAAGGGGTAAAAATTGGAAAATGGGTAATGATTGGAGCAGGAGCTGTAATTATAAATGATATACCAGATTTTGCTGTGGTTGTTGGAAATCCGGGAAAAATTATAAAAATTAATTCTTAAATGATCAAAAGAGCATTTGACTTTTTCTTTTCTTTACTTTCAATCCTTTTTTTTTCATGGATAATCCTTGTTTGCTTAATATTAGCAAGTTTTGATACCAATTCATTTGGACTTTTTTTTCAAAACAGAGTTGGACAATTTGGTAAAACTTTTAAAATATTAAAAATTAAAACCATGGATGATGCGACTCAACAGATATCTTCCTTTGGAAAATTTTTAAGACAATCTAAATTAGATGAGCTACCTCAATTATGGAACATTTTAATTGGGAATATGAGTTTTGTTGGACCAAGGCCAGATATTCCAGGTTATTATGACAAGTTAGAAGGAGAAAACAGAAAAATTCTTGAATTAAAACCAGGATTGACTTCAGAAGCTTCTATAAAATACGCTAATGAAGAAGAATTACTAAATCAACAAGATGATCCATTGTTTTATAATGATACGGTAATTTTTCCCGACAAAGTAAAAATGAACCTAGAATACTATTATAAGCAATCTATTTTAGTAGATTTGCAAATAATTGTAAAAACAATTTTTAGATAATGAATCAAGAAAAAATATGGTTGTCTTCTCCACATATGGGGGGCAACGAGCAAAAATATGTACAAGATGCTTTTGATGCTAATTGGGTAGCTCCTTTAGGTCCTAACGTAAATGGTCTAGAAAGCGATTTAGAGTCTTATTTAAATGATACTATTTATGTAGCCGCATTAAGTTCCGGAACGGCTGCTTTACATTTGGGTTTAGTCTTATTAGGCGTTGGGGCTGGAGATGAAGTCATTTGTCAAAGCATGACTTTTTCAGCGTCTGCAAATCCAATTTTATATTTAGGAGCAATACCTGTTTTTATTGACAGTGAAAAAGATACATGGAATTTATGTCCTATTGCCTTAGAAGAAGCAATTATAGATAGAATTGCAAAAGGGAAGAAGCCCAAAGCAATAATTGGTGTCCATTTGTATGGAATGCCTTTTAAAGTGGCTGAAATTATGACTATCTCAAAAAAATATGACATTCCAGTATTAGAAGATAGTGCAGAAGCACTAGGAAGTACTTATAAAGGACAAAAATGTGGTACTTTTGGACCTTTAGCCGCTTTGTCTTTTAATGGTAATAAAATTATTACCACTTCAGGTGGTGGAGCATTAGTTTGTCGAAATAAAGAACACAAAGATAAAACGGTGTTTTTGGCTACGCAATCTAGAGATAACGCTCCTCATTATCAACATTCGGAAATTGGCTATAATTACAGAATGAGTAATATATGTGCTGGTATTGGGCGAGGACAAATGGAGGTTATTGATTTGAGGGTTTCGCAAAGAAGAGCTATGAATAGTTTTTATAAAGAGCTTTTTAAAAACATTGAGCTTGTTGAAGTGTTTAATGAACCTAATTCAGATTATTTTTCAAACCATTGGCTGAGTGCAATTGTTTTGGATTCTTATGAAAAAAGAGAAGCTTTACGTTTGCATCTAGAACTCCAAAATATTGAATCAAGACCCTTATGGAAACCTATGCATTTGCAACCTATTTTTGATAAATATCCTTATTATGGAACTTCTGTTTCTGAAAATTTATTTGATAAAGGTTTGTGTTTGCCTTCCGGGTCTAACTTAACGGACTTAGATAAAGTCCGAATTAGTGAAAATATAATGTCTTTTTTTAGTACATTTGTCTAAAATATAACCAGTTTCTAAGAATAAATTTCAACGTATAAATTGTTAAAAAAAAATCTAATAAAGTCATTTAATATGCTTTTTAATAAAAGGATAAACACATTTGGTTATGTGCCTAGATGGATTATATTTTGTATTGACATTTGTATTTTACTATTTGCAAATGCCATAACTTATACAATGTTGATAAATTTACACATTAAATTTTATTCGACACTTTCAGGTATTGAACGTTATGGATTAATAATAATAATTAATGTTTTATTTTTTATTATTTATAAAACGTATGCCGGAATTGTAAGGCACAGTAGTTTTATTGATGCTGTAAAATTAATGTTGTCTACTTTTTCATCCCTAGTGGTTTTGATAGGGATTGATTATTTCTGTTATTTCTTCTTAGATAAAAAAATATTTTTATTCCCGGGTCTAATACTAAGTTTTGTATTGTCTTTCACTTTTTTGTTTTTCTTTAGAATCTTCGTAAAATTTATTTTTGAGAATTTCATCAATTCAATTGATTCAAAAAAATTGATTCCAACTGTTGTTTATGGTTCTGATGCTAATGCTATAGCTGTTGCTAATGCTGTTAAGTCAGAAAGCCCTCCTAGGTTTAAAATTGTGGCCTTTATGGACAACTCTAAGTCTAATAAGTCAAAGAGTATACTTGGACTACCCATATTATATATTAGTAAAAAGACATCAGTAATACTAAGGAGTTTTAGAGCAAAGGCATTGATTATTGCTGAAAAATCGCTTACTAAAGATGAAAAATTGGAGATTGTAGATGATTGTTTGGCTCATAATATTAAAGTTTATACGATACCAATTATTGCTAATTGGGAAAATGAAAAAGAAATTTCAAAACAAATTAAGAGTTTTCAAATAGAAGATTTATTAGAAAGAAAACCAATCGTTTTGGATAATAAGTTAGTTTCAAGTCAATTATCCGGAAAAGTAGTTTTAATTACTGGTGCGGCTGGTTCAATTGGTAGTGAAATTGTTTGGCAAGTTTTAGAATTTAATCCTAAAAAGTTAATTATTGTAGATCAAGCAGAAACTCCTTTGCATCACATCTCTTTAGAAATAGAAAAATCACAAAAGAAAGTAAAGGTAATTTCAATAATTTCGGACATTCGTGATAAAACTAGCTTGGAAAAAGTTTTTGAAAAGTACCAGCCTAATATAGTTTTCCATGCCGCAGCTTATAAACACGTTCCATTAATGGAAAACAACCCTTGTCAGGCAATCTATACAAATGTATTAGGTACTAAAAACGTGGCAGATTTAGCGATAAAATATAGTGCTAAAAAATTTGTTATGGTTTCAACTGATAAAGCAGTAAACCCAAGTAATGTGATGGGTGCAAGTAAACGAATTGCAGAAAAATATGTACAATCATTGCATTTTAAGAGTCTTTTTGAAAATAAAAATAGCACAAAATTTATTACAACACGATTCGGAAATGTTTTAGGTTCAAACGGCTCTGTAGTTCCGCTATTTAAAAAGCAGATTGAAGAGGGTGGCCCTATTACTATAACACATCCGGAAATTATACGTTATTTCATGACCATACCGGAAGCTTGTCAATTGGTTTTAGAGGCTGGTGGAATGGGTAATGGAGGAGAAATTTATATTTTTGATATGGGTAAACCTGTTAAAATTATTGATTTAGCAAGAAAAATGATACAGCTTGCAGGTTACGAGCCTGATAAAGAAATAGAAATTAAGATTATTGGTCTAAGACCAGGTGAAAAATTATATGAAGAGTTGTTAAATGATACTTCTAAGACATTGCCAACCCATCATGAAAAAATAATGATAGCTGAAGAAGCTGAAGAGGATTATAAACAAATGATAAATAACATTGATGATTTGATATCAATTTCTTTAAGCAAAGATGAATTGGAAATTGTACAATGTATGAAAAAAATTGTGCCTGAGTTTAAGAGTTTAAATTCCTCTTACCAGGATCTCGATTAATTTTATTTTACCTTTTTTTACCTACTTTTATTAATTGTATATTTGCCAACTAAAAAAAATAAAATGATAAAAAAAATAATACTGTTTTTTATTTTGTCTTCAAGTCTTTTGATAGTCTCGTGTTCGTCGTCAAAAAAATTTGCTATACTTCAAAATGTACCAAAAAGTAGTGAGTCAAAAAATACCGACTTCCAAGCGATTTTGCAACCCGATGATGTATTAATGATTATTATTTCAACTGAGAACCCTTTAATATCTCAGCCTTATAACTTATCAGCTGTAAATGTTGCTAATGTTAATTCGGAAATTGGCGTTGTGCAACAAAGACAATTGAACTATCAAATAGATCAAGAGGGTAACATTCAAATGCCAGGTTTAGGAACAATAAAAGCTTCTGGAAAAACTAGAAATGAATTGATGTCAGATATTGAAAAGTTATTGATAGGAAAAATTTCTAATCCAGTTATAACCATTAGAATTTTAAATTTTAAAGTTTCTGTTCAAGGAGAGGTAAATAGACCTGGAACATTTCCAATAAATTCTGAAAGAGTTACTTTATTAGAAGCTTTAAGTATGGCAGGTGATTTAACTATTTATGGAAGAAGAGATAATATTTTAGTCATTAGGGAAGAAAATGGAGTAAGAAACATTCAAAAAGTAGATGTTACTAAAGGAGAATTTGTTAATTCACCATACTATTACTTATCACAGAATGATGTAATCTATGTAGAACCAAATAAAACAAGAGTAAACTCCTCAGTTATTGGTCCAAATGTAACCGTTGGTCTTACGGCACTATCTTTATTAATAACTATAATAGCGATAACTGTACGATAATATGGAAAAAGAATATATAAAAAAGAATATGGAACAAGATGATTCTATAAATATAAGAGAAGAAGTTGAAAAGTATGTATTGCAATGGAGATGGTTTGTATTTAGTGCTCTAATTTTTATATCAATTGCCTTTTTTTATTTGCGTTACGCTACTCCAGTTTATAAGTCTACTACTACTATATTAGTCAAAGATGATAGAAAAGGGGGTATAGCAAATGAATTGGCTGCTTTTTCTGAATTGGGAATTTTATCAGGCGCAAAAAGTAATGTTGATAATGAAATTGAAATTATTAAATCTCGAACTTTAATTGAAAAAACAATTAAAGATTTAAACCTAAATATCAAATACTACAATAAGGGAAGAATTAAAGATGGAGAGTTGTATGGAGATTTACCGTTCAAAGTCTTTTTTTCTAATTATGAAAATAGTTTTTATGAATTAAATAACTCCTACTATATTACTAAAAAAAATAATCAAAAGTTTAGCTTATTCGATTCAAATGATAAAAAAATTGGTGATTATACTTTTGGACAAAAAATAAAACTTGTAGATGCGGACTTGGTAGTTATAAACCAACAAGCTAAAAACGAAGAGGATATTTCTTTTTGGGTTCAAATTACACCTCTTAAAAGATTAATTGAAAATTTTTCAGACAAGTTATCTGTTTCTGCACTCAGTAAGAACACAAGTGTGATAGAGCTATCCTTAACAGACCCTACAAAAAAAAGAGCTGAAGATTTTTTAAATAAACTGGTTGATAATTATAATGCAGATGCTGTTGCGGATAAAAATTATATTTCTGAAAGTACATCAAATTTTATCGATCAACGCCTAGTTCTTATCACAAAAGAATTAGAGTCTGTAGAATCGGATGAGGAATCATTTAAAACCAAAAATAAGTTAACGGATATTCCTTCTGAAGCCGGTTTGTTTTTAGAAAATGCTTCTGAATATGAAAAGAAAGTTGTTGAAAATGAAACTCAGATCAAAGTGGTTTCGTCAATGAGTGAGTACATTTCAAATAATGATAAAGAATTAATCCCTGCCACAATTATTACTTCAGAAAGTGGAGCAAATGAACAGATCAATCAATTTAATCAATTGATTCTTACTCGAAATAGTTTTATTCAAAGTGGTGCTGGTATTGATAACCCTAAAATTTTAGCTATAGATAAACAAATTTCTGAATTAAAAGCGACTGTAAAAAATAGTTTAAATAGTTTAAGACAATCGTTAGAAATAAAAAGACGCGATTTAAATCGACAAGGGGCTCTTTTGAATGGTAAAATTTCTCAAATTCCAAGACAAGAGAATGAATACAGAAGTTTAGTAAGACAACAAAATATTAAACAATCACTATATTTATATTTATTACAAAAAAGAGAAGAAGCTGCCATTTCATTAGCTATTACATCAGCTAATGCTAAAGTTATTGACCCAGCTATTTCTAGTATAAATCCTGTTTCTCCAAACAAAAAAATCATCTTTTTAGGAGCTTTATTAGTCGGTTTATTGTTGCCTTTTAGTGTGATTTACATAAAAAACTTGCTAGATACTAAAATTAAAACTCGATTAGATATTGAAAAAAACACTTCAATACCATTTTTAGGAGATGTTCCAAAATCAGTTTCGTCAAATCAAATTATTGATATAAATAGTCGTTCTAGCACTGCAGAAGCGCTAAGAATTATACGTACTAATGTTGAGTTTTTATTTAACAATAAAACGAACGATTTAGCTAAAACTATATTTGTTACTTCAACTTTTCCTAAAGAGGGAAAAACTTTTTTATCTATTAATATTGCTGCTACAATTGCACTGTCTGGAAAAAAAGTATTATTAATGGGTATGGATGTTAGGAATCCTAAGATTGACGAATATATAAAAGTTCCCTCAACTGGACTGACCAATTATTTAACAAGTAGCAATAAGGATATTTCAGAATTTATTATTAAACAAGATACTTTTGATCAATTTTATGTGTTGCCGTCTGGAGTAATTCCCCCCAATCCAGCGGAATTATTGATGAGTAAAAAAGTAGATGATTTATTTGAAGAATTGAAAAAAAATTACGATTATATTGTAGTTGATACTGCTCCAGTAGGACTGGTTACAGATACTTTTATTGTTGCTAAACAAGCGGATTGCTTCTTGTATGTTGTTAGAGCTAATGTTTTAGATAAACGTATGTTGCGAATTCCTGAAGAATTGTATCATGAGAAAAAATTACCTAATATGGCTGTTATATTAAATGATACTGAGTCTACTAAAGGTTACGGTTATGGCTACGGTTATGGCTATGGTTACGGAGTTGAGGTTGAAGAAAAAAAACCATGGTATCGAAGACTTTTTAATTTCTAATATCAAAAGTTTTTTGAGAATATTTAAAATAAAAAAAGCAGTTGTTTTTCAACTGCTTTTTTATTAAATTAAATTGTTTAGTGTTGAAGTTATTTAAGAGAAAATAAACTAATAACTTTAGTTTGACTTCAAGTATGTGTTTAATTAAAAAAACTATTGTTTTCAGCAGCTTTTTTTAATTGAGTAATTTCTTTAATGATTATGGGGTTTGAAAAGCAAGCTATATGATTTTTATGGTGAAAATCTGAACCTACAAAATCAATCATATTGTTTTTAAGTAATTGACCCGCAATTTTCGCAACCTCTTTGCTGTAATAGCCAGTTACAGAAAGTAAATTCAATTGAAATAGGCATCCCGCTTTTTTTAATTTGGCGTAATTTGAAAAGTCTGAATGATAAAAAACATAACGCTCTGGATGTGCTAAAACCGGTATATAACCTGCTACTTGAAGTTTGAAAATATAATCATATAGCTGAATAGGAGGATTAATGTAGGACATTTCTACCAGTACATAATTATCCTTAATTGTCAACAATTTGCTTTCATCAATTAAAGAAGCAAAATAGTCGTCCATTATATATTCGGAAGCTGCTCTTAAATCTACTTTAGTAGTTAATTCACTTAAATTTTCTTTAGTGTATTGTAGTGCATCTGAAATGGTTTTTGGTGTGTTGTTCCAAATATTTTCTATTGTATGTGGTGACGTGATTATTTTTGAAAATCCAAATTCAATCATATTCTCTAATAAGAATTTTGATTCCTCTATCGTTTTTGCTCCATCATCAATACCTGGTAATATATGAGAGTGAATATCCACATAATCACTTGGAATAAGTTCTTTAAGTTTTGGTTTAGATTTGAAAATGGAAAACATAAATTAAATTTATGCAAAATTATGGATTTAAAATCAATTATATGATTTAAAATCAACTATTAATAGTAAAGTAAATATTATAATACATAAATTAAATTTGTACCTTCTTTAAAATAGTTTAATTTTGAAAGCTATACTAAATAGCAACAAACAATAATGAGCACAAGAGAGTTTGAACATGATGAATGGTTGTATGAAATTAAGCCTAAGGCATCGAATTTTTCACTCAATTTAAAAGAGGTTTGGCAATATAGAGATTTGCTTTTTCTTTTTGTAAAAAGAGATATTGTTACAGTTTACAAGCAAACTATTTTAGGGCCGTTATGGTATTTTATTCAGCCATTGTTTACAGCTATAACATTCACTATTATTTTTAATAATGTAGCTGGAATTAAAACAGGTTCAACTCCTCCATTTTTATTCAACTTGGCAGGAATAATTGTTTGGAATTATTTTACTTCGTGTTTAAATGAAACATCAGATACCTTTAAGAAAAACGCAGCTATTTTTGGGAAAGTTTATTTTCCACGTGTCATTATGCCTATGTCTATAGTTGTTACTAATTTGATAAAATTAGCTATTCAACTCTTAATTTTTATTGGATTCTATGCTTATTTTTATGTTCAAGGCATGGAAAATACTTTAGATTATAAAATCTTGTTTTTTCCTATTTTAATAATTATAATGGGTTTAATGGGGTTAGGATTAGGAATGATCATTTCTTCTATGGTGACTAAATATCGCGATTTAACTTTTTTAGTTTCTTTTGGAGTACAATTACTTATGTATGTTTCGGCAGTAATGTATCCTATGGCTTTAATAAAAGAAAAATTACCTAATTTAGGTTGGTTAATTGAATACAACCCTTTGGCTTATGTAGTAGAAACATCACGATATATATTGTTGAATGAAGGTACGGTTTCCATTGGTGGACTCGTTTATACTGGAATTATCACTATTTTATTGTTTTTATTTGGTTTGGTGATTTTTAACAGAACCGAAAAAAGTTTTATTGATACTGTATAATGGAAAATAAGAATATAATTTTAAAAGTAGAAAATATTTCTAAACAATACCGTTTAGGTATTGTAGGTACAGGTACTTTAAGCCATGATTTGAATAGATTTTGGCATAAGGTTCGCGGTAAAGAAGATCCTTACTTGAAAGTAGGTGAGTCTAATGATAGAAGTACAAAAGGGGTTAGTGAATATGTTTGGGCTTTACAAGACATTAATTTTGAAGTGGAAGCTGGCGAGGTTTTAGGAATAATAGGAAAAAATGGCGCAGGAAAATCTACACTATTAAAAATACTATCTAAAGTTACTTCGCCAACAACGGGTTCAATAAAATCAAGAGGAAGAATTGCCTCACTTTTAGAAGTAGGAACAGGTTTTAACCCAGAGCTTACAGGTAGAGAAAATATTTACCTTAATGGAGCTATCTTGGGAATGACCAAAAAAGAAATTACCTCAAAGCTAGATGAAATTATAGAATTTAGTGGTTGCGAACGTTATATAGATACACCTACAAAACGTTACAGTAGTGGAATGACGGTGCGTTTGGCTTTTGCGGTAGCCGCTTTTTTAGAACCCGAAATTTTAGTAGTGGATGAGGTTTTGGCCGTAGGTGATGCAGAGTTTCAAAAGAAAGCCATTGGTAAAATGCAAGACATTTCTCGTGAAGGAGGAAGGACGGTTTTGTTTGTGAGCCATAATATGGCGGCGGTGAGAAGTTTGTGTACTAAAGGAATTGTATTGCAGAATGGTAAGATTGTTTATTCAGGAACGAGCGATGAGGCTGTGAATTATTATTTAAATAATTCATTTGATGTAGGGAAACTAAAATTATCTGATAGAAAAGACAGGAAAGGAAATCATAAATTAATTATTAATGATATTTTTATAAAAAATAGTTCGGAAATAAAGGTAGGAGAAATGCATTCAGGTGAGGAATATAAAATTTATTTAAATTATGTTTCTAAAGAGGATATTGATTCAAAACAATTTACAGTAGTTGTCCAATTTACGGATGAAAATGATGAGTTATTTACTACGATTGCTTCTGATGAGCAAGGAACACAATTTGATCAAATTAATAAAGAAGGTAGTATTGTTTTACATATACCAAAATTACACTTTAGAGAAGGTAGGTATTCTATGCATTTTATGATTAGTGAAAAGCTTTCTTTCAATACTCCTCATAAGATTATAGATTATCTTCAAAATGCATATACAATCGATGTTATTAAAGGAGATTACTGGAATTCGGGGGTGTTTAATAGACCAAAAGGATTTATTCAAGAATCAAGTATTTTTATACAATAATTCATGAAAGATCGAGTTGATATTAAAAATTTTGTAAATTCAATTGAAGATAAATTTCCTGTAGACAAATGGGTAGTTAACGATATACATATATGGCCTATTTTAAGAATGAGATTGCATTTTTATTTAATTAATCATCTTGAAAATAAAAATGTTAATGAGAAAAAAAAGCTTCCAAGAAAAAGTATAAAAAATACAATTAAGCAATTATACTATTTTATATTTTCGTTGTTTTTTTGGATAAAAATAAAAAAATCAAAAAACCTTTTTATTGCTTCTAATGACCATAGATTAGACTTTAAGGACACAAAATACAATCGCTTTTTTGATGCTTTTATAGAATTAAACAACATTGTCGATTATAAATATATTGAATATGGGTTTTCAAAATATACTAATTTGTATAAGAAAGAAAATATCTATTTTTCTAGAGAAAGTTTAAAAGGATTTAAGTTTTTTAAGAGTGCTAATACAATTTTAAATGTTCAATTACCCTTGTTTGATGAATTTGAACACTTTTTATTTTCTAATGCAATCACTAAAACTTTTTTAGAGAATAATAAACAAGAGGTTTTTTTACAATGGTTTCAAAAAGAATTTTATCTAAATTTTCTCTTTTATAGAAAAGTATTAAAAAAAATAAATCCCGATAAAGTATATGTTTTATGCTACTATGGGGAAGAAATTATGGCTTTAACTGCTGCTGCAAATCAATTGAATATAGAAACAATTGAATACCAACATGGACCTCAAGTAAAAGTACATTTAGCCTATGGAAGCTGGTCAAAAATTCCTAATAATGGATTTGATATATTACCGCGTACATTTTGGAATTGGGATAAATTTAGCGAAAATGTGTTGAAAGAATGGACCACAAATAATAAATTATATAAGACAAAGGTAGTTGGTAATTTTTGGATAGATTATTGGAAAAACCAATCTAATTTATATGAATATAAAAATTATGTACTTTATTGTATACAACCACATCCTTTTACTATAGAACAGTTATTCACAGAACAATTAATTAAGTGTATTAAAAGTGGTCAATTGAAATGGTTTGTAAGGTTGCATCCAAGGCAAATAAATCAAATGGAAGAAATTAAAGCGTTTCTTAAAGAAAAAAACATACTAGAAATGGTTAATTTACAAGCAGCTACAAATGATTTCTTACCTTTATTGTTGTCAAATGCAAAACTACACGTTACCCATTATTCAGGTTCTGCATTAGAAGCAGCTATGTTTGGATTAAAAACTGTAATTTTAAATGAAATTGGAAATGAATGTTTTTCGGAATTAATTATTGAAAATAAAGCCGTTTATATTGATAGTAATGACGTTAATTTTAATCAAAAATTCATGTCTTTAATTGCAAATTAATAATATAACACCATTATCATGACTATTAGGTATCGTTTGATAAATAAAATTAAAAATTTTATACTCAATTTAAATGTTATAGAACATTCTAAAGGTGTTGATGCATCGGCTATTCTTAAAGGGTGTAGAGTGTTTTCAAATGTTAGCATTAAAGAAAAATCGAAATGCGTAGAGAGTGAGTTTTCTGGAGAAATTATAGTAAATGCATATTCAAATATTCAAAAATCAAAATTAAAAGGTACTATTGAAATTGGAACTAGTAATAAAATTAACGAAGCCTATTTAAACGGAACTATAAAAACAGGTAAGTTTACTTCATTATGGGGGCCAAATCTAGATATAATCTCAAATGAAAAAGCACAAATACATATTGGTAATTATTGTTCAATTGCTCGTAATGTAACCATTCAATCTTTTAATCATAATTTTAAAAAGGCAACAAGTTATTTTATAGGTCAAAATTTTTTTAAGGAGCAATGGGATAACGAAGTTGTTTCAAAGGGAACTATTATCATTCAAAATGATGTTTGGATTGGTACTCATTGCGTTGTGTTAGGAGGAGTCACCATCAATAATGGCGCTGTTATAGCCGCTAATAGTGTTGTGTTAAGTGATGTCCCAGCTTATAGTATAGTGGCAGGAAGCCCCGCAAAAGTTATTGGTTACCGTTTTTCAGATGATATTATTGAAAAGTTTCAAAAAGTAGAATGGTGGAATTGGAATGATGACAAAATGAAAAAAAATAAATTTTTATTTGAAAATGAAATTCAAATAGAAGATTTTGACAAAATAATTTAATGAAAAAACCTTTAGTTTCTATAATAATTCCTCTTTATAATAGAGAATTGTCTATTATTGATACACTTCAAAGTGTGTTAGCGCAATCGTATGAAAATTGGGAATGTATTATTGTAGACGATGGTTCTACCGATAATAGTTTTGAAACGGTACAACGTTTTATAAAAAAAGAGGAACGATTTGTTTTAGTAAAAAGAGACGAAAAACACAAAAAAGGAGGTAACGGTGCACGAAATTATGGTTTTGAGCTAAGTAAAGGCGATTTTGTAAACTGGATTGATAGCGACGATACCATTCATGAAGATTTTATCTTAGAAAAAATAAATGCTTTTAACGAAAGTACCGAGGTTGTAATTTCAAAAACAGTATTTACAAACACTGAAAATCAAATAATAAAAAAAGAAACCAGAACGCAACTTACAGAAAATGTGTTGGAAGATTTTATTACATTAAAAACCTCTTGGTACACTTTTGATCCATTATGGAAAAAAAGTTTTTTATTAAAAACAGAAGTTACCTTTAATGAAGATTTATTAAAAGGCCAAGATAGAGATTTTCACGTAAGAATTCTGGTCAATAAACCCATTATAAAAATTATAGATAAATATTTGTATTACTATAAAACAAATCCTAATTCTATTTCAACATCAAGTTCAATGGAAGTGGTGTCTTCCATTTTAAACGAAAGTATAAAACGAAACAAAATACTTTTAAAACATAAGGTCAGTAATCAAACAAAATTGTTTTTATTGAAGCAGCAATTAAGAACATACGCCACTTTGTATAAAACAGCAAATATTTATAGTTTATATAAAGAAGTACTGAGTGATTTATTTGTATTTAATTTTTCAAATATAGTAGTCTTGTTTAAATTTGTAATTAGTATTATTTCCTTTAAATTAATAAATAAAGGAGATGTAATTCTAAAATCAATGTAATATGAGTAATAATACAATTGCGATAATACCGGCCCGAGGCGGTTCAAAACGTTTACCGGGAAAAAACATCAAGTTGCTAGGCGAAATCCCGCTTATTGCACACAGTATTATATATGCTCAAAAACATAGTTTTATACAGGATGTATATGTTTCCACAGATGATGAGGGTATTAAAAAAATAGCCTTAGAATTTGGAGCAAAAGTAATCAATAGACCTAAGTATTTATCAGGAGACCATGAGCCTACGGTTTCGGCATTAAAACATGTTTTAGAAACAATTAAAGAAAAGGCCGAAAATGTAGTTTTGCTACAAGTAACTAATCCATTGCGTCCAGATAAATTATTAGAAAACGCTTTTACAATATTTCAAGAAAAAAAATGCGGCAGTTTATTTACAGTTTCTAGAGACGAGCATAAATTGGGTAAAATTCAAGAAAATACTTTTATTCCGTTTAATTACAACATTGGTCAACGCAGTCAAGACTTAGAACCTCTATTTTATGAAAACGGATTGCTTTATATTTGTAAAGCAGAAGTCATTTTAAATGACGAAATAATTACAGCAAATGCCTATCCGTTGCAGGTTAATCACCCATTTGCAAACGTAGATATAGATACCAAAGAAGATTTCGAATACGCAGAATATTTGCTTGAAAAGAATTTAAAATTTAATCTTTCTTCAAAAAGCACTTAGAAGGAGTTCCCTCCTTGAGGAGAGCTAGGGAGGTGTAAAATTATGAAACCGTTTTAACCTTTATAATGTTCACCTTATTTAAAAAAAAGCTAACAACTAATCACTAAAAAAATGAATCCATACATAGAAATTTCAGGAAGAAAAATAGGTCAAGATTTTCCACCTTTAGTCATTGCAGAAATAGGAATCAATCACGAAGGCTCTTTACAAGTGGCCAAAGAAATGGTTGATGCTGCTCATAGAGCAGGAGTTGAGGTAGTCAAACACCAAACACATATTGTAGCCGATGAAATGAGTGGTGCAGCTAAAAAAGTAATTCCAGGAAATGCAGATGTTTCTATTTATGAAATTATGGAACGTTGTGCTCTAAACGAAGCCGATGAATTAGAATTAAAAAACTATGTCGAAAGTAAAGGGATGATCTTTATATCAACTCCTTTTTCTCGTGCGGCAGCAGAACGTTTAAAAAATTTTGATATTCCGGCCTATAAAATTGGCTCAGGAGAATGTAATAATTACCCATTATTAGAACATATTGCTTCTTTTGGTAAACCTGTAATTTTAAGTACAGGTATGAATACTATAGAAAGTATTCAAAAAGCGGTTGCCATTTTTGACAAACACAATGTGCCTTTGGCATTATTGCATACTACTAATTTATATCCAACACCTATTCATTTAGTACGTTTTGGTGCAATGGTAGAAATGCACCAAGCATTTCCTGATAAAGTGTTCGGATTGTCAGACCATACCTTAAATAACAATGCATGCTTAGGAGCAGTAGCTTTAGGTGCGTCAATTTTAGAACGTCACTTTACAGACCACATGAACCGTACAGGTCCAGATATTGTGTGCAGTATGGACGAACAAGCTACAAAAGATTTAATCATCAATAGTGCTGAAATAGCATTAATGCGTGGCGGTACTAAAAAACCAGCAGATGAAGAGCAAGTAACAATCGACTTTGCTTTCGCAACCGTTTGTAGTATTGCAGATATTAAAGCTGGAGAAGTGTTAACAAAAGAAAATATTTGGGTAAAAAGACCAGGAACAGGTAAAATATTAGCAGAACATTTTAATGATTTATTAGGTAAAAAGGCCACAAGAAACATAGCAAACGACGAGCAATTAGACTTTGGAGATTTTGAGTAACGACTCTACTTTTTAGCTCACTCCTTTAGGAGTACTAGGAAGGTGTTCGTCAATCACCACCTCAATCATCATTTTCACAGTTCCCTCCTTGAGGAGGGCTTGGGAGGTGTTTTTTCAGTTTTAGTAAGATTAGTAAGGTGTTCGTCAACACAACTCCAATCGTCATTTTTACCAGTTCCCTCCTTGAGGAGGGTTAGGGAGGTGTTTTTATACTACATCAAAATTCAAAACGCTATCACAAATCATAAAGGTTCTCTCATGAAGTAGGAGAAAACAAAAGGGTCTCATTATTCAAAAAATCTTATATTTGCATCACTATAGCCATTTTATAATGACAAAAAAAATACTGTTTCTAACAGGCACCCGTGCCGATTTTGGTAAAATTAAATCATTGCTTCAAATTTTGGAACAAAACCAAAACTTTGAACCTTATGTATTTGTAACAGGAATGCATTTACAAAAAGAATACGGCTACACCTTGTTAGAAGTAGAACGTTGTGGTTTTACAAACATACATACCTTTGAGAACCACACGCATGAAACTACAATGGATCTAACATTAGCTAAAACCATTGAAGGATTGTCGGCTTATGTAAAAGAATGTACTCCCGATATGATCGTGATTCATGGTGATAGAGTAGAAGCACTTGCCGGAGCAATTGTAGGAAGTTTAAATAATATTTTAGTGGCTCATATTGAAGGTGGAGAAGTTTCAGGAACTATCGATGAATTGATCCGACATTCAACGAGTAAAATGAGTCACGTTCATTTTACGTCTAATAAACAAGCAAAAAAGCGATTGATACAAATGGGAGAGTTGAAAGATTCTATTTTTGTAATAGGTTCTCCAGATGTAGATATTATGTTTTCTAATACACTTCCAAAATTAGAAGAAGCTAAAAAATATTATGAAATTCATTTTGAAGAGTATGCTGTAGTAATGTTTCATCCTGTAACTACAGAAGTAAAATATATGGAACAATATGCAAATGACTTTGTAAATGCTTTATTAGATGATACTCACAACTATGTTGTTGTTTTTCCAAATAATGACTTAGGAAGTAAATCAATTCTTAAAGCCTATGAACAGTTAAAAGACAACCCTCGTTTTCGTGTTTTCCCTTCATTGCGATTTGAATATTTTTTAACATTATTAAAAAAAGCACAATTTATAATTGGGAATAGTAGTGCAGGAATTAGAGAAGCACCTTATTACGGTTTACCGATCATTAATATAGGTTCAAGACAACAAAATAGAGCGGTTCACGCAGATATTATTAATACGGATTATGCTAAAAAAAGCATTACTGAAGCGTTAAAAAAAATAGACACTCATAAAATTGTAAAAACAAATGATGATTTTGGAACGGGTAATAGTGCACAATTATTTTTAAATTCGCTTTTAAATAAAAATATTTGGGAATTAAACCACCAAAAACAATTTAGAGATATTTAAAATGTTAATAGTAAGTAATTATCATTATATTAGGAATAATTTTGAAGCTCCTTATCAAAGTATTTTTGGGGTAACTCCTAAAGAATTTAAAAGCCAATTAATAGAATTTAAAAACTCTGGCAGTTTTATTCATCCAAAGGATTTGTTGTTAAATAAGAAAGAAATCTTAGAGACTAAAGAAAAGTTTTATTTAATAACGTTTGATGATGGTTTAAAAGAGCAAATGAACTTAGCACTTCCTATTTTAGACGAATTAAATATTCCTGCCATTTTTTTTGTAAATTCGGTGAATCATGAAGAAAAAAAGATAAGTTTAGTTCATAAAATACATTTAATTAGATCACAAATTGATTCAAATATAATACTTGAATTTCTAGATAAAAACCATAATGTTAAATTATTTGGAGATGAATTTAATAAAGCATATGAAACCTATATTTATGATAATAAGTTAGATGCAGAAGTGAAATACTTATTAAACTTTAAAATTTCTCATGCGCTTTTAAATGAGGTAATAAATGAATTGTTTGATGAGTTTATGGGTGTGGAAAATCTGGTTGAAACTTTATATATGAGTAAAAAAGACTTGTTAGAATTGTCTAAAAGAGGTTTTTTAGGCTCACACACACACAATCATATTCCAATAGCTAAGCTTAATGATGATGAATTGATTTTTGAGTTAAAACATTCAAAAGAGTATTTGGAGAAAGTAACAAATTCAAACATAGATTTTATATCTTATCCTTATGGTACAAAAGAAGCATGTGATCAAAGAGTTGCTCAGTTTGCTAAAGATGTTGGTTACAAGATTGGTTTTTCAACAATTAGAGGAAACAATTTAAATGATTCTAATTTACTTTTGTTAAATAGATTTGATTGTAATGACTTACCGGGTTCTAAAAAATATAAAAAATAGATATGACTGTAAGAGAGGCTACACTATTAGATTACGATAGTTTATATGTTTTTTTTAAAAAAATATATAGAGAAAATCATCCATTGCATACAAAAGAGTTTTGGCAATGGCAATACGGTGATGAAAAATTTGGAAGATCATTTATATGTTTAAATGAAAGTAATCAAATTGTGGGTCATGTTGGAGCTAATTTTGGTGGAGGTTTAGCGTGGATTATAAATGTTTATTTAGAAGAAGAATGTAGAGGAAAAGGTATTTTAAGTAAGTTGTATGCCTTAGCTAGGGCATATTATCCTTTGGCTGCAACTGCAGCAAATGAAGCTGGTCTGGGTTTATATAGAAATATGAGATGGATAAGATATCATGATTTAGTACGATTTGTAAAAATTAATCCTAAAATTTCAAACGTAACAATTGATAATGTATGTAAGCCTGTTAATGTTTTTATAGGAGAAAAATTACACAATGAAACACATTATTTTAAACAGCCTCATTTAAAAGGTATTAAATTAAATGAAGATACTTTGGCAGTAAGTCAAGAAGAAGTTGGTGGGCTTAGAATGGTAGATCTTGGGAATTTGGAAGATGCTGAAAATAAAGGATGGGAGATAGGATTTAATTGGATGGATTATATTACATCTTGGAATGACTTAAAGATAAAAGAACTTGAAGCAAGAGGTTGGGTTGTAGATTATAAGTCAGTAGTGCCTTGGCGATTGAATCCGATTGAAGAAGGATACTTTTCTGATATTACATTTTTGTCAGAAGAACCATTAGATAAAAATTTTGTTGTTCATCGTTCTTTCTCAGATCATGGTAGAATTGGAAGTATTAAAAGAATATAGTATGAAAGTGCTTTTTCTAGTTCCAGACGGAGTGGGTATAAGGAATTATTTATATTCGGATGTTATTAAACATGTAAAACACAATAGTGAAATTTGGATATGGTCTCCACTTCCTTCAGAAGCTTTTGTGGATGTTAAAGAGTTGCACAATATTAAATTAAATTATAATTATTTAAAATTACATGCCGAAGGATATTTAACTAGAATTGCCAGAGAGTCTTCAACGTATGCGCGTTTACTTGTAAATGCAAAAAAAACAGAAAACCCTTCTATTCTTTCCAATTGGAATTATACTCCTAAGACATTTAAACATAAACTAGTAAGTTTTGTCGCTCAAAGAATTGGAAAATGGGCATCTGCAAAAGAAAGTAGAATTTTAAGACTTGAAGCCAAAGCAAAAGCAAATTGGAATGATGCTATTGTAGAAATGTATATTCAGCAATTGGTAGCTTTACAACCCGATAAAATTTTTATTACCCATCAAAGAGTTGCAGCTTTAATGCCCATCTGTATTGCAGCACAAAAGTTAGGAATAGAAGTTATAAGTGTTATTTATTCTTGGGATAATTTACCTAAAGCTCGTTTAGCTGTAGAAGCAGATAAATATTTAGTTTGGTCTAAGTATATGAAAGAAGAAATGCAGTTGTATTATCCAGAAATTGATGGCTCAAAAGTCATAGTAACAGGTACTCCACAGTTTGAATTTTATGCTCAAGAAAATAGAATAGAGAGTAGAGAATTCTTTGCGAAAAACAATCACTTAAATCCAAATAAAAAATGGATTTGTTTCAGTGGTGATGATGAGAAAACTTCACCATATGATCCAATTTATTTAGAAGATATTGCAAAGAGTGTTTCTGAAATGAATGAACAAGATAGACCATTAATCATTTTTAGAAGATGCCCAGTAGATTACTCCAATAGATATGATAAAGTTTTAAATAAATTCAAAGAGGTAATTGTTGCTATTGATCCGTTATGGAATACACCGAAAGCAGGGCAGAATTGGGGAGCAGTTTTTCCAAAAGAAGAAGATGTTACTGCTCAAGTTAATTTAGCATTTCATTGCGAACTGGTTATTAATTTGGGTTCTACTATGGCGCATGATTTTGCCGTATATAACAAACCTTGTTTATATTTAAATTACAATCCTGTTATCAGTAACCACTGGTCAGTAGAAACAGTATATAACTTTCAGCATTTTAGGAGTATGAAAGGATTAGATGCAGTAGGTTGGATAAACAGTAGTGAAGAAATTAAACCCAAGCTTATGCAAATTCTGGAAGGTAAACTCAATATTGCGCCTGATAAATTAAAGTGGATGCAAATTATAAATCGCGAGCCGATAAATAATTGTTCACAATTAATTGCAAATGAAATAAATTCATGATTTCAGTTTATACCGATTATGATCTTATAGAAGAGTGTGAGAATAAAAATTATTTATTCCCATTAATCAAGCTGTTAGTAGAAAATAATGAAGTTCTGAGTCAAGAATACCAAATTTCTACAGAAATTAAAAAAGCACATATAGCTATTTTTCCCATCGCTGTAGATTTTTTTTTAAGAGAAAAGAAGAATAAAAAAACACTTCAACATTTTATTGATTGTGCTGTTCGTGAAAACAAGAAAATTATTGTTTTTACTTCCGGCGATATTGGGCTAACAATCAACCAAAATAATGTTTACACCCTGCGATTAGGAGGTTTTGCTTCTAAAATTAAAGAGAAAGGATGGATCATGCCTCCTTTTATTAATGATCCCTATGTTTTTTTACAAAAAAAAGAAGCATATCTCAATAAGAAAACAAAACCAGAAATTGGTTTTGTAGGGCATTCAAACGGGAGTTTGGTAAAACTAATAAAAGAGTTTTTACTTTATGTAAGGTTAAATTTTAAAAGAACCATTGGTAAAGAATGTGTAGATTATCAACCCTTTTACCCTTCTAGTTTTTTTAGACATCGCTTCTTAACAAAATTACAAAATAGCAATGCGGTGACTACCCATTTTATTTTTAGAAAAAAGTACAGAGCAGGAGTTAAAAATGAAGATGAAAAACACAAAACAAGTATTGAGTTTTATGATAATATTTACAATAACTTATATACCTTTTGTATGAGGGGTGGAGGTAACTTTTCGGTCAGATTATATGAAACATTAGCTATGGGAAGAATCCCTGTCGTATTGGATACAGACTGTAAGTTTCCTTTTGAAAAGACTATTGATTGGCAAAAAAACTGTATTATTGTAAAGGATATAGAAAAAAGGCAATTAGTTCAAAAAATCGCTGCATATCATGAAATGCATTCTAATGAAGAACTTTTAACAATTCAAAAAGAAAATAGATTGCTATGGCAAGAATATGCTACTGAAGCTAATTTTTTTATAAAATTTAAAAACGATATTCAAAAAATTATTTAATGCACATTTGTTTCATTACATCCGAATTTCCTAAACCTGGATTTCCTCATGGAGGAGTAGGTACTTTTGTACAAACAATTGCAAAGGTATTGGTGAAAACTGGAGTTAAAGTTTCGGTTGTTGGGTTGAATTACACGAATAACAATGAGTCTGAAAACATAAATGGTATTCAGGTTTACAGAATAAAACCAAGTAAGGTTAAAGGATTGGCTTGGTTTTTTAATAACAAAGCTATAAGTAATAGAATTACTCAAATTAATGCAGGAACACCTATAGATATTGTTGAAACTTCTGAGCTAGGTCTTGCATTTATCACTAAAATAAAATCAATTAAATACATTATCCGACTTCATGGGGGGCACCACTTTTTTGCAGAAGCAGAAAATAGAGAGATCAATTGGTGGAAAGGATTTCAAGAAAAACGTTCGTTTAAAAATGCAGATGCATTTATTGCAGTGTCAGAATATGTTAAAAAGCATACGGCTAACTATTTAAGTTATAATGGCAAGCCCATACAAGTTATTTTTTATCCCATTGATGTCAATACATTTTCTCCAATAGAGGTTGTTAGTAATCAAAGTGCAATTGTATATGCAGGTACTATTTGTGAGAAAAAGGGAGTGCGTCAATTAATTCAAGCCTTTCCATTAGTAAAAGAAAAATTTCCTAATGCCATATTAAATTTATATGGTAGAGATTGGAAATTTCCAAACGGGAGTTCTTATATAAAGATGCTGCAAGAAGATGAATTACCTAAAATAAGTCCTTTTGATAAGGATGTTGTTTTTCATGGAAGTATAGATTATGATAAAATTCCAGAAACGTATGCAAAAGCTGCTGTTTGTGTATTTCCTTCTCACATGGAAACATTAGGCCTTGTAGCTCCAGAAGCTATGGCTATGCAAAGACCAGTAGTGTTTACACAATTGGGACCTGGTCCTGAAGTAATTAAAAACGGAGAAACCGGGTTTTTATGTAACCCACACAATCCAAAAGATATTGCCGATAAAATTCTGCTAGTATTGAAAAACCCAGAAAAAGCTACAGAAATAGGAATAAAAGCCAGACAATCTGTATTGCAACAATTCGAAATCAATACAATCGCTAAAGAAAATATAAACTATTATACTGCAATAATCAACAACTAATTATTATCCTTACTAGTTCCCTCCTCGAGGAGGGCTAGGGAGGTGTAACTTCTCCAAGTCAAATCAAAACCCGCAATTCCACAAAAAAGTTCTTAGAAGGAGTTCTCTCCTTGAGGAGGGCTAGGGAGGTTTTTATTAACCAACTCAAAAACCACATTTTAAGAGAAACCAAAAAGCTAACAACAAAAAAAAACGCCCTTTTCAGAGCGTTTTTAAAATTAAACAATTTCCAATAAATTGAGCACATTAAAAGCCCCATTCCTAAGCGGATACTGAACACCATTAACCTCCTGAAAAAACTCAATCAATAACAAATAGAGTTGCGAACCAATTCCCGCCGGAACCTGTGAAGGAGTCAAGGTAATAGTAGTAGAACTCATATCCAATATAGTATTAACAACTAAACTATATTGCGTTTCAAATTCACCCGTAGCAAAGTCCAAGTTAATAAATGCACTGCGAAAAGAAACATGAGTAGCACCTTCTGGAACATTCAATTGATCCAAAGGAACAAAATCAGGTATTGTAACTTCTCCCGTAACGGTGTCTAAAGTATAAGGGGCATGAAAAACAGCTTGTAAGGCAGCACGATTGTTAAAATCAAAACCTTTTAACAGTTGTTTTCCCCCAGCAGTTAAAATACCTTCCCCTACAATACGTTGTCCTCTAGCCGAAACACCATCAAGTTGACGAACTTTACTCATTATTCCCATCATACGAGAACTCATTCTAGGGTCTTTTGCTCTATTCAGCATAGTACCTATAGAAGTACGCAATAATTTACCCGATTGTGCAGTAGTACTAAACTCCGCGATATTCTCTCGAGTTCTAATAAAAGCAGGATCATTCATAATTCTATTTTTTGAAACCCCACCTTTGGTACGAACCAAATGCCCGTCAACCGATTTGTAAAACGTTAATCCATCTAACGTTCCCGCAACTTTTAAAAATGACTTTTGTTTTGCCATAATTTCTAAAATTTAAATATTAATAAATAAACGTTGAATCAGGCGCCTTAATTCGATTTCAAAACTATAACGGCCCTGATTAAGAAGCAAATAGCAGGTTCCGTTTATAGCCAAAAGAACCGTTTGGAATCATTTATATACATTATAACCGCAATTATTTAGTTCCCTCCATGAGGAGGGCTAGGGAGGTGTAATTTCTTCAAACTAAATCAAAACCCTGCAATTCCACAAAAAGTTATTAGAAGGAGTTCCCTCCTCGAGGAGGGTTAGGGAGGTGTTTTTTACCTCAAACAATTATTATTTATCATAAAAATCTTAATATCTTCGTAAGAGCACTCAACGGTTCCCTCCTTGAGGAGGGTTAGGGAGGTGTAAAAAATATTTAGAAGATATGAAAAGAAGAATTATACCATATAATCCTAAATTAAAAGAGTTTGCCAAACAATTGCGAAACAATTCAACAAAAGCAGAAATAATACTATGGCAAAAACTCAAAAGAGACCAAATGTATGGTTACGATTTCCACAGACAAAAACCTATTGATAATTACATTTTAGATTTTTTCTGTTACGAATTAATGCTAGGAATAGAAGTAGATGGCTATTCTCATGAGTTTTTAGAAGTCTATCAAAAAGATCAGCAGAAAGAAAAAGTAATGAATAGTTTTGGAATTCATATTTTACGCTTTTCAGACCATCAAGTACTAAAAGATACTGAAAACGTGAAAAGAGCAATAGAAGAATATATACTAGAACACGAAAAACACACCCCCAACCCCTCTCAAGAGGGGAGCTAAATCCGCAATTTCATAAAAAGTTCTTAGAAGGAGTTCCCTCCTTGAGGAGGGCTAGGGAGGTGTAGGTTTTAGTTTTAAAATAGAATACGAAAAACACACCCCCAACCCCTCTCAAGAGGGGAGCTAAATCCGCAATTTCATCAAAACCCGCTATTCCACAAAAAGTTCTTATAAGGAGTTCCCTCCTTGAGGAGGGCTAGGGAGGTGTCATATCCATACATACTCCATACATACTCCATACATACTCCATACAAAGAGAAACAAATTGTACAAACTATTTTGATTTTTTTTATGGAGAGAGAACATGTGAAAAAAAACTTATCAACAGCTAAAAATTAATTTTGGGTGATTTTGAATAACTGTTAATGGTAAATAATGGAACATTTTGCAACATTTGATATAATTTGAAAGTAATTAAAATCATCAGGAAACAAACACAAAAAGTTATCAACAACAGCCTTTTTTTAAGAGCTAAAAAAGCATTGAATTTTCAATGTAACTTAGCATTATAAAACTTAAAAAAGAGACAAAATAAACTGTCCTATTTTTATTCGAGACGAGATTATACTTTTGTTTTCTATAAAGAAATACGAGTATAATATACTAAGTAAACAGCGGTAATTTGGGGTCAAAAAAACTGTCCTATTTTATAAAAAGACCATATTTTACCTTTGTTAATGAAGTTCTTAAAAAGTAAAATAATAATAATTTAAGAATTAAAAACTATGTCACGTTTAATTATTAGACCTAAAGATGTGGAAATCATTTTAAATGTAAGTCCTAGTTATGCAAGAAAAAAAGTGAGAGTTATTAAAAGAAGTTTTAACAAAGAAAAGCATCAAAAAATCACCATAAAAGAATTTTGCAGATTCGAGGGTTTGGAAGTGAATGAAGTCAAAGACGAATTAAATGAATTTTACAACAAAAAATAAAGTTCCTTTCTTAATCGTAAATTGTATATTTACTTTTTTAAATAAAAAAAAAGAATGAATTGTTATAATCTCATACAATCTGATTATAAAAAGTATAAAAAATACGGAGGTAACTTTATTACCATTTTGTTTTTTACACAAGGATTTTGGGCTGTTTTCCAATATCGTGTTGCAAACAACGTGTATAAAATGAAACTGCCTATTATAAAGCAAATACTTCATGTTTTTTGTATACTATGGCAAAAAACTGTGGAAATTACAACAGGAATTTCTATTCCAGCTTCTGCTCAAATCGGACATTCATTTTACATCGGACATTTTGGAGGCATCATTTTAAATGCCAATACACAAATTGGGAATAACTGTAACATCTCTCAAGGGGTCACAATAGGTGTTTCGGGTATAGAAGAAAAAAGAGGAGTGCCAATTATTGGAAATAATGTTTATGTTGGAGCAAATAGTGTTTTAGCAGGGAAAATCATTATAAATGATGATGTGCTCATAGGGGCCTGTAGTCTAGTAAATACTAATGTAGATTCAAATAGTGTGATGCTAGGGGTTCCTGCAGTTAAAGTTTCAAGTAAAAGTTCAAAAGGATATATTTAAATGAAGAAATTAGTAGTCATTTCATCAGCTCCATTAGTTTATATTGAGGAACAATGGTTTTTATACGGTCCTTATGAAAAAGAAATGCAATTATGGGCAAAATATGCAAACGAAATTCAGTTTTGTTGTCCAGTATGGAAAGACGATAAAAAGTTGTTAATTACTAAAGTGTCTTTTCCAGTACTTCCAGTTATTGAACTGAAAGAATTTGACGTTCTTACTTTAAGAAATGCGTTTTCAGCAATTCCTAGTATATTTCAAAACCTTGGAACTATTTATAAAGCAATGCAAAAAGCCGATCACATTCACTTAAGATGCCCTGGCAACATTGCACTTTTAGCATGTTTTGTGCAAATACTATTTCCAAACAAACCAAAAACCGCTAAATACGCAGGCAATTGGGATCCAAAAAGCAAACAACCGTTAAGTTATCGCCTACAAAAATGGATATTAAGCAATACCTTTTTAACTAAAAATATGCAGGTTTTAGTATATGGTGAATGGCCTAATCAAACCCAAAACATCAAACCCTTTTTTACCGCTACTTACGCTGAAAAAGATAAGCAAGAATTAACAATACGATCATTAGATGCTGTAATTCGTTTTTTGTTTGTAGGAACACTTGCGCCAGGAAAACAACCTTTATATGCCATTCAATTAGTTGAAGAACTTCATTCGTTGGGTAAAAACGTAGTTTTAGAGCTATATGGAGAAGGTGCTTTACGAGAAGAGTTGGAAAGCTATATCCAAGAAAATCAATTACAAGAAATAGTATATTTAAAAGGAAATCAAACCAAAGAAAGTGTAGAAAAAGCCTACCAAGAAAGTCATTTTTTAATATTACCATCTAAGAGTGAAGGATGGCCAAAAGTTGTGGCCGAAGCCATGTTTTGGGGCTGTGTGCCTTTGGTTACCCCCGTTTCATGTGTACCTTATATGGTAGATTTTGGAAATAGAGGTGTTTTGCTGCAAATGAATTTAGAAGAGGATAGTGAACAAATTAAAAAGTTGCTACAAAATGATTTTGCTTATCTAGAAATGAGCAAAAACGGAATAAAATGGTCGCAACACTTTACTACTGATTTGTTTGAAAAAGAAATACAAAAGTTGTTGAGTACTTAAATGTATTGTGATTGTAAATATAGTTTGCGATTCTCTAAGACTCCTTTTTCCAGTACCCAATACCTAACACCCAACACCAAAAACATTTATTTGTATCAACTAATCCTTTTCCCTACTTTTACCACATAAAACACTAACTTTTGCCTGCAAATAAAAATGTAAAAATAGTACAATTAATCGACAGTTTAGAACCTGGAGGAGCTGAACGTATGGCGGTGAATTACGCCAATGCATTGGCGAATAAAATTACTTTTTCAGGATTAGTGGTTACTAGAAAAGAAGGAGGGTTAAAAGAATTTGTTAACCAAGAAGTTGTATATCTTTTTCTTAATAAAAAAGGGAATTTTGACTTTAAAGCATTGTTTAGCTTCCGTAAATATTGCATTCAAAATAAAATAACACACATACATGCCCATAGCTCTTCTTTTTTTTGGGCAACTTTAATAAAAGCAACAATCCCTAAGATTAAAATTATTTGGCATAATCACTTAGGAGCAAGTGATAATTTAAAAGGGTATTACTTATTTCTTTTAAAATGTTGTTCATTTTTTTTTAACTTAACGATTTCGGTCAATCCATTTTTACAATTATGGACAGATAAAAAATTAAGAACAAGCCATAATATTTATTTGGCGAACTTTCCCTCTGTAGATTTTAATAGCAATCCTACTTCCTTGTTAAAAGGTGTTGAAGGTAAAAGAATTTTATGTTTAGCAAATCTTAGGTCGGAAAAGAATCATGAACTCATTTTGAAAATAGCGGTAATGTTAAAATTGTCAAATCCTGAATGGACTTTTCATTTGGTGGGTAAAGATTTTAACGATGCCTATTCCACTAAAATTAAAAAGGAAATCATTACTTTAGATTTAGAAAAAAATGTGTATCTATACGGTTCTCAAAATGAAGTGTCTAGTCTTATTGAGCAATCTGCTTTTGGGATATTAACCTCTCTTTCGGAAGGATTGCCCGTAAGTTTGTTGGAATTTGGTATAATGGGCAAAACGGTAGTGGCGAGCAATGTAGGTGATGTAGGAAGAGTAATTATTAACAATGAAACAGGAATGCTAATTGAAGGATTTGATGAAAAAGCCTTTTGTACAGCAATTGAAAGATTAATAGAAGAACCAGAATATAGAAAATATCTTGAAAAGAATATAAAAGCCCATGTATCTAGTCATTTTTCTGAAGAAGCTATAATCACAACATATTTATCTCAAATCTACTAATACCAGTAGTGCTATTATTTTACATTAAATAAAAATGATATTAGAAACTAAATATCCAGAACTTAAAAACTTAACTTATTCTAAGTGGGTGAAGTACGCTGTGTATTCTCTTTTGTTTTCTTTTTTTTATAATTTACCAGTAATGAATTATAGTGTTACTGGGGATAATGAATTAAGATTATTTGACTTTGTAGGTGTTTTAATAATTTATATTTACTTAAAGAATAGAGATGAAATAAAGGCTGTAATATATAATGAAAAAACTCTACGATATGCATATTATTTACTCTTATGGTGTAATATAATGTGGTTTTTTACTTTAATTTTTAGTTTTGGTTTAAACAGACCTGTAAAGGCCTTACAGTCTTTATTGTATTTATATCATTTTTGGACTTTCTTTTTAGGTGCAGTTTTTCTCGTTATTTACATACAAGACTTGAAACAATTAAAAAAAATTGTAACTACTTCATTTGTTTTAGCAATTGTAACATTCTTAATTGTAATTCTTCAAAATTTAAATATAGTCCCTTTTTTATGGAGTGATGAATATCTTAGAGTATATAGTTTTTTGTCTGGAACACTTGGTCCTAATAAAATTGTTCTAGGAATGACTTGTTTGTTTATTTTTATTTTGGGCATAGGGGTGTTAAATGATAAAAATGTAAAGATTAATAAAACTATAGCAATTATAGCGACTTCTATTTCACTATTAACTCTAATTATTAGTGGTTCTAGAACAACATATGTTGCTTTGGGTGTATTTTTAGTTGTGTATTCAATTTTTAAAACTAAAAACTTTTTATATTCTGTTGTTATTTTTTCTGTTTTGGGTTTAATTCTATCTTCATTGAATATTGGAGTAGTTGAGAAAGCTATAGAGGTTTATGAAAATAGAGTTGTTAAAAAAGTCAAAAACCCTAATGATATAAAAGAGGCAAATGTAGACGAATTATATGAAGACTTAGGTTCTGGAAGAAAAGGTTTGTCGATAATGTATATTGAATACTTAATAGAGCAACCTTATATCATTCCATTTGGTGTTGGTTTTAACAACAGGCTTATGATTGGTTCTTCTGCTCATAATATGTATTTAAGTGTAATTAATGAATTGGGTTTAGTAGGTATGTTTTTGTATTTTAGATGGTTGTTGTATCCTCTTTTTATTCCAATTAAGAATTTTAAGAACATGAAGGTTGTTTTGATTGGATTAACAATTTCAATGGCAATAACATTACTTTTTGGAGAGCACTTATACATATATAGACCTTTATTTGCATTGTTAGGGTTGTACTTTTTTGTCACTACAATATTATTATCTCCTCATTATATTCTAAAAGTAAAAACGAATGAAAACAAAGAATAATAGAATAGTAGTAGTAATTCCATACTATAATGCGTCAAAGCATATTGCTTCAGTAATAAATAAATTACCAGACTATATTGATGGAATTATTATTGTAAATGATAAAAGTCCAGATGTATTACCGTTTGAGATAATTAAAAGTGAAAAAAATCAAAAGACTGAATTATTTATAATAGATTGTGAAGTGAATCTAGGAGTTGGTGGAGCAACAAAAAAAGGATTCCAATTTGCTATTGAAAAAGGATTTGATATAGTTATAAAAGTCGATGCCGATGATCAGATGGATATATCTTATTTACCTGAAATGATAAAACCACTAATCGAAAACAAAGCACATGTTTCTAAAGGCAATAGGTTCAAAAGAACAAAAGAATTGAAAAAAATGCCTTTAGTAAGAAGAATTGGTAATTTAGGGATTTCATTTTTAGCAAAAATTGCAACAGGGTATTGGAATAATTTTGACCCTACCAATGGTTTTATAGCAATTAAAACGAATGTTTTAAAAGATATCGATTTCGAAAATTTATCCAATCGATATTTCTTTGAAACATCATTACTTTCTGAATTTTATTTTAATGGAGTTAAAATAAAAGATATTACAATGCCAGCTATTTATGGGGATGAAAAATCAAGCATGAAGGTTTGGAAGATGCCATTTGTTTTTTCATTTAATTTGTTGAAATTATTTGTCAAAAGAATTCTCAAAAGTTATTTTTTATATGATTTTAATATTGGTTCTGTTTATTTAATTTTTGGGAAGCTTCTATTTTTGTTCGGACTTATTTTTGGAGGTATGAATTGGCATCACTATGCACAAATTAAGACACCTACACCAACAGGTACTATTATGATTGCAACAATTAGTTTGATACTTGGGTTTCAATTATTGCTACAGTTTATTCAATATGATATTTTTAACGCACCAAAAGTGGTAGATAATGAGTAGAAAACAAATTTTATTTATTGTTGCTTTTAATTTGTTGATCGCAATTGGTTTTTATTTAGACAACTTGGGGGTTGGGTTTTCTGAGCTGTCTACAGATTCTCAAAATGCAATTCCAGTATGTTATAAAATTGATGATCCAGACCTTTTTAAAGAGGACTTATATCTTAATACATTAGATAATGTAAAGTATTATACTCCGTTTTACATTGAAACCATCCGTTTCTTTTCAAAAATTTCTGAGGGTGATTATATTGCAGGAATTAATTTTTTTGCAACAATCCTTCATTTTTTATATGGGGTGTTGTGGTTTTTAGGTTTTTATGTTTTCTTTAAAAAAGATTTTTGGATTTCTTTTTTATTGTCTGTAATTGTCAGGGGTATTGTATGGTTACCAGGTTATGAAATTTGGGGGATATCTGATTTATGGACCATAATGCCAAGAACTTTTTATATAGCGTTTTTACCTATTCCTTTTTTGTTTTTGCACAAAGCAGAGAAGAGTGTAAAATATCTTTTGTTAGCCTTTTTTACAATTGGTCTTATATTTAATTTTCATCCAATTACTGGAATAGGGGGAGTTTTACTGTTTCTTGGTGTTGTAGGAGGGTATTGTGTTTTCCATAAGGAACAAATTAATTTCAAGGCTCTTCTTATAGGATTGATAATGATGGTGTTAGGAATGCTTCCGTTTGTGATGACTTATTTTACCAAAACAGATACGTCTGTTCAGTATGATTTAAATGACTATGCATTAGCTTTTAATGCACGTATACCTTCTTTTTTTACGGATATTTCTAAATATTCTTTACAATGGCTTAAGCCAAAAACACTATTTTTTGTGTTGCCTATTTTAGGGTTATTTATCCTTTCCTTTTATAAAAATAAGTACAAGAAAACTTTTTGGATAGTTTTTATTGCATTTATTTTTACCATGATTTTTCCTTTACTTTCTATTGTAGTTGAAAATTTTATCAACAATCAGTTTGATAAGAATTTACGAATGTCTTTTCAGTTAGTTAGAGCACAAAAAACAATGATTGTTTTAGGGCTATTTTCTTTAGGTATTTTGCTCATTGAAGCTGCAAAAAAGTTCAGTGAAAAAACGAAAGCTATTGGTGTGTTAACTTTTGTGGCTCTTGTAGCTTTTTCTAAACTTTCTGTTTTTAATAATATTCCGTTTTTCTCTGACGATATCTCCAGAACGGTATTTCCTATGTTTTCTGAGATTATTGCAAAACCAGAGTCTAAATTAAAACCCATAGACAGACTTTCTGTATTTATAGAAAAAAATACCCATCAAGATGCATTGTTTGCAGATTATTTTATTTTAAGAAGTGCCGCAAAACGATCAGTTATTTTAGATGGTAAAGGGGCGTCTATGCTTATCGAAGGAAATCCTCATCAATTTATCAATTGGTATAAAAATTTAAATGAATTAAAATCAAGTAAGAATTTTCAAGATAGTATTCAATATTATAAAGAAAAAGGAGTGGACTACCTTATTTTTGAAAAGGAGAGAAAGAAAAAGGAATTAGAGTTAACTTATAATGAAGATAATCTTTTTTTATATAAAATAAATTAATATTTTGATTAAACTTCTCTACATAGGTAATGCCATTTCCAAGCACGGATATAATAAAACCACTGTTGAAACTTTAGGGAAATCTTTTGAAGAGGAAGGATATGTTGTTTTTTATACATCCAGTAAGAAAAATCAACTGTTGCGTTTAGTGGATATGATTTTGACAACCTTTAAATACGCAAAAAAAGTCGATTATATTATTATAGATACCTACAGTACTTCGAGTTTTTGGTATGCTTTTTTGTGCAGTCAAATAGCGCGAGTGTTTCAAACAAAATACATTCCTATTTTACACGGTGGAGATTTGCCGAAGCGTCTAGATAGTCATCCAAAATTATGTAAAATGCTTTTTAAAAACGCTTTTAAAAATGTGGCGCCTTCTAATTATTTATTATCTGAATTTGCCAAAAGGGGTTTTCAAAATTTAGAATATATTCCTAACAGTATTGAACTCAATAATTATCCGTTTAAGGTGAGAAAATCATTTGAACCTAAATTATTATGGGTAAGAGCTTTTGCTACGATATACAACCCTAAAATGGCGGTTGATGTTTTAAAGAAATTGCAAGTTCGTTTTCCAAATACTTCGCTTACTATGGTAGGACCTGATAAAGACGGAAGCATGGAAACTACCAAGCAATACGCTAAACAATTAGATGTTGAAGTGTGTTTTACGAATAGATTAAGTAAAAAGGAATGGATTGATTTATCAGTAAATTACGATTTTTTTATAAACACTACTCATTTTGATAACACACCAATTAGTGTTATGGAGGCCATGGCTTTAGGTTTGCCAATTATTTCTACTAATGTTGGTGGCATTCCTTTTTTGTTAAAAAACAATGAAAACGCTATATTAGTAAATGACAACGATAGTGATCATATGGCTAATTCTATTATTAGCTTAATTGAAAATCAAGAAATAGCATTATTGCTATCAAAAAAGGGAAGGGTCTTTGTTGAACAAATGGACTGGACAGTGGTCAAAAATCAATGGATTAAGCTCTTAAGTTAGTAACTTGAGGAAATCCGCAAAAAGTTGTTAAATCTTTAATAGATATTTTGTTTCTTTGTTGTGAATAAAAGTTTTAAAAACATGTCTACAAGTAATAAAATACATTTTGAAATTTCGGAGAGAAAAATTCTCTTAAGGATTTTTGATGTGTTTTTTATTCTAGGGACTTTACATTTAATAAGTCATTATTTTAGATTTGATTATTTTTCAATAAGACAAGATAACTATTATTGGGCTATACTTCTAGCTGCTTATATTACTATTATAGGAACTGTTTTTGATATGTATAATTTGCAAACGGCAAGTAATAAATATCAAACACTTAAAAGTGTAATTTTAACTACTTCTGTAACTACTTTACTCTATCTTTTAACACCTTTTTTTACACCTGTTTTACCATCTAACAGGTTGCAAATTATTTTATTTTATTTGTCAATTTTAGTTTCATTATTAATTTGGAGAAATCTATACATTACTTTTTTGGCAACAAATCGATTTATAAAAAGGGTAGTTTTTATTGGAGGAGCTAAGAAAATGAATGAATTAATAAACAGGTTAACAAAAGCCAATCCTCACTTTCAAATAGTTGGATTTGTAACAACCGATGATAAAGAAGTTGAGAGTGAAATTCCTCAAATCAAAATATCAGATTTAAAATCAATTGTTCACCTAAATTCAGTTTCAGAAATTATCGTTACGGATGAGACAAATAAATCGATTAATTTTGAACAATATGAAATTCTCCTTCAGTTTTTAGAAAGTGGGATTGTAATTAGACAGTATTCGGATGTTTATGAGCAAATAACAAATAGACTTCCATTGCAGGCTGAAGATAAAGAGTTGTTTAAGTTTTTTCCTTTTAGTAGAAGTAATCAAAATAAATTATATTTATTTTATAGTCGTTTCTTTGATATCTTTTTCGCATTTGTTGGTTTATCATTTTTGTTAATCATACTGCCAATTCTTTTTGTGTTTAATTTAGTTTGGAACAGAGGTCCTATGTTTTATACACAGGAAAGGGTTGGTAAAAACGGTATTCCGTTTAAAATTTATAAATTAAGAAGTATGATTATAAATGCAGAAAAAGAAGGTGCTGTTTTTGCGACAACAAATGATACTCGAGTAACAACTTTTGGAAGGTTTATTAGAAAGTCTAGGTTAGACGAGATTCCTCAATTCATTAATGTTTTATTAGGTGAAATGGCACTGATTGGCCCAAGACCAGAACGGCCAGTATTTGTAGATAAAATTGCAAAAAAAATACCTTTATACCAAACAAGACATGTTGTTAAGCCAGGTTTAACGGGTTGGGCACAAGTAAATTACTCTTATGGAGAAAGTATAGAAGATAGTCTCATGAAATTGAGGTATGATTTATTCTATATTAAACACAGAAGTTTATTCTTAGATTTGAATATAGTACTTAAAACATTAAACACAGTTTTGTTCTTTAAAGGACAATAGTCTTCTTAATTTTAGTTTCTTTTTTACACGTTATTATAATTCTACTCACAATTACAAAATGCGCAATTGTAAAGGGTAATAAAAGCATTAGATCTACTTTGTTAATAATTAGCAAAAAGTGAAGAATTATGCATATTAAATTAATTCTTCCCCATGTGATTATAATTTTTGAATTTCGTTTATATAAAGAAAAAATAAAACAACATAATAAAGGATTAAATAGTAAGATATTATAATTCCATAGCACTTCTTCGTGAAAAGAATATATTCCTACTAATAATAAAAAAACACCTAATAAGGCAATGATTGTAAAATAAACAGAAATAATTTTCTTGTTATTAATAAATACAATTAAAGCTAAAAGTAAAATAATAAGATAAGGTGAATTGATTAAAGATTCTTTGAACTCTAACTTTTCAGCTTCAAAAATAGTTTTGTTGTTTTCAACTAATAATTTTCCGTTATATTGTGAATTTTTTAAAACCGAATGCAGTTCTAGAGGTAAAAAAAGTGTCTCAGCTTTTCTGTCCACTTTTTCTCCAAAAATGATGTTAATTCCTAGTTTTTCAAAATAATGATTTTCCAAATAAGGATAAAGTATATCTCTGTATGAAAATGCAATAGGTTTAACAGTTGTAATGATTTCTTCTCCTAAAATTTCATTGATTTTGTCAATTACCATTGTGGTGCAGTTACGGTCAATAAACTTATAAGTATAAAATCTGTCGTCACTAAATAATGAACTGTTTAAATTCTTATATAGTTCTTGTTTTTTTTCTATGGAAATATTTAATTCTTGTTCGTAAATAGACCTGTTTTCATATTTATAACTGTATTCAAAATCTTGATAGCTATTTGTAGTAACAAAATATTGTAAATCGCCTTTTACAAATTTTAGCATAAAATTAGGGGTGTCAAAGTCAAATGCTCCATAATTATACACAATATCAATTCCTCTTAATGAATCTTTAATTCTAATACCTGTATGCCCATATAAAGAGTATGATTCATTACCTGTTCCACAAGTAAGAATACTAACTTTTGAGGATTCAGTTAACGAGTTGCTTTGAGAATAATTGCTTATTGAAAATAAAAAAAGAAAGAATGTGTAAAGTTTTTTCATTAGTGAATTTTAACGTCTAAAAATATCAAAATCAATTTTTAAAGAGAAAATGTTTGAATAAAGTGCCGCACTTTGATCACCTAAATCGGTAAGAGCATAATCAATTTGAATGCCTTTATATTTAAAACCAAGACCTATATTAGGTTGAAAGCTTAATTTATTCGAATTGTCTATTTGTGTAATTTGTTGAAAATTTCCAACACCACCTCTTAAGTAAACCAAATCTACATAACCAAATTCAAAACCTAAAGCAGGATCGATACTTACTAAGCTAGTAGAAATAATGTCGTTGGTTTGTGTAAACTGCATGTTTAAATTCGCGGCAGCAGTTAGGCTATAATCGTATCGAATAATGTATTTTTTTGCAATTCCTAGTTGAGCTTTTGGTAAGGTAATTTCAGATGTTTCAGGTAATTCTTGATTCTCTCCTGGAACTGCATCTTTAATTTCATTGTACTTATCCTCATCAATAGTCCAAGTGTTATATGTTGTGGTTATGTCTCTTAACATTAATCCGAATTTCCAGTCTTCTTCATCACTAATGTATTGTAGTCCTAAATCAAATCCAAATCCCCATGAGTTTGCAAAATCTCCAATTACTCTTCTAATGACTTTACCGTTAACCCCAATGTTCAATCCATCAATGGGTAAACTTCTTGCATACGAAACAGTTAAAGCATAATCTGCAGTAGAGAAGAGAGAAATTCTGTTGTAATCAATATTTCCTTGGCTATCTATTAACTGTGTAGTGTTTAATATGTCGTCAACTCCAAAACGAATTAAGGAAATTCCTACGGCGCTTTCTGTATCGAGTGGCATTGCAAAACCAGCATAGTCATATTGGGCTATGTTAGCAAAGTAACTAGCGTGCATAATTGCAATCTGACTATCTTCTAATTTTATTAACCCTGCAGGATTCCAATATCCCGAGTTAACATCGCTACTTTGAGCAGTAACAGCATTACTCATTCCAAGTGCAGCTGCATCAACACCAATACTCAAAAATTCATTAGAGTATTTTCTAACTGATTGACCAAAAGATAATAATGATTGTAAAAAAATAATGAATATAAAGGTCTTTTTCAAAGCCGTTTTAATTTTTACAAATATCTAATAAAATTCTTAATTACTAAACTCAATTTCTATTAACTTATTGTATTACATTTGCTTTAAATAATTTGAAGCCACTCATTTGGTTTTGTATATTTGTACCTTTAGCATGAGATAAATTACATTATGTGTTTATTCAGATAGCTCTAAAAATATTAAAACAAAGTTATTATTTAATATATGAACATTAAAAAACATATTCCAAACGCATTGACTCTTTTAAATCTATTAAGCGGTTTACTTGCTCTTATTGCAATTTTTAATGGCTTTTATGACCATGCCTTTATTTTTGTTTCGTTAGGAATATTTTTTGATTTTTGGGACGGCTTCTTGGCACGTAAGTTTGGTGTTGCTGGTCCGCTAGGTGTTCAATTAGATTCCCTTGCGGATATGGTTACTAGTGGTGTAGTTCCTGGTTTATTAATGTATAAATTGTTTGATACGATTCAGCAAAATCAACCAGAATATATGCTTACTGAGGAGACTTTTTATATGGGGGTTATTCCTTATTTTGGGTTTTTAATTACTTTAGCTTCATGTTATCGTTTGGCTAATTTTAATATTGATACCAGACAAACAAATTCCTTTATTGGTTTGCCAACTCCTGCAAATGCTATGTTGATTGTTAGTATCCCAATGATTCAATATTTTGGTAGATACGAGTGGATTAATGTTGCGTTAGATAATCCATATGTGTTATTAGCGATTACTTTAATAAGTACTTTTCTATTAAATGCTGAAATTCCTTTATTCTCTTTAAAATTTAAAAAGTTGAATTGGGTTGAAGCAAAACTTCAAATTTCTTTTACTGTTTTTGCTGTAATTATGCTAATTGTTTTAAAATTTGTAGCAATTCCTTTAATTATTGTTTCTTACATAGTACTTTCTTTGGTGCTAAATTCGTTATCTAAAAAATAACATCATTTGGCTACGAGAAAGAGAGTAGTTGTAAAAAGAACTACAAAAAAGAAAACCTCTAATTATCATTTTAAAATAATAACATCGGGAATTTTATTGCTGATGGTAATTATTATTGGGTATAAGTATCACACACGGTTTTTATCTTATTTAGGTTTTATACCTGAAAGACCCTATAGTTCTTTATCCGAAGAGGAAAGAAAAATTTCAAACGAACATATTGAAAAGGTTTTGTTAAATCATGATGATAAAGCATTAGGTTTTGATGTTTCTGAATACCAAAGTGTAATTGATTGGGAAAAGACGTATAACATTGATGAATCTTTCGAATTGTCATTTGTTTTCATTCGTGCAACTGCGGGAAATAATAAAGTAGACAGAAGGTTTAAAGAAAATTGGAAAAACGCAAAGCAAAGAAATTTAATTTGTGGTGCTTATCATTATTATCGTCCTAACGAAAATTCAATTGAACAAGCCAATAATTTCATTCAAACAGTACAACTTAAAAAAGGCGACTTGCCACCGGTTTTAGATATTGAAAAATTACCTAAAACACAATCCATTGCTAATTTAAAACTGGGTTTAAAAAGATGGTTAGATGTTGTTGAAAAGCATTATAAAGTAAAACCAATTATTTATTCTGGTGAAAGTTATTATAACGATTTTTTAAAAGATGAGTTCTCTGATTACCCTTTTTGGATTGCAAATTATAATTTTTGGATAAAAGAGATCAAAGACGAATGGGACTTTTGGCAATTTACCGAAAATGGTGAAGTTGATGGAATAAAAGGAAGATTGGACTTAAATGTATATAATGGTTCGGTTTTATCGCTTCAAAACAAGTGTATAAAATAAAAGCTTTACATTTCTGCAAAGCTTTTTATATCATTTAAAATTCTATTTTCTTTTTTCGTAATTCAAAATTCTGACCTAAGTACACTCTTCTTACCATTTCATCTTCTACTAATTCTTCGGGTTTACCCGCTTTTAAAATTCCACCTTCAAACATTAAATAGGTTTTGTCAGTAATAGCAAGTGTTTCCTGAACGTTATGATCGGTAATTAAAATCCCTATATTTTTATTTTTTAATTGTGCTACAATTCGTTGAATGTCTTCTACAGCAACAGGGTCGACTCCAGCGAAAGGTTCGTCTAATAAAATGAATTTAGGATCGGTTGCTAAACAACGTGCAATTTCTGTTCTTCTTCTTTCTCCTCCGGAAAGTAAATCTCCTCTATTGGTTCTAATGTGTTCCAAAGAAAATTCAGAAATTAATTCTTCCATTTTAGCTTCTTGTTCTTGCTTTGTTTTGTTTGTTAATTGAAGTACGCTTAATATATTATCCTCAATACTTAGTTTTCTAAAAACAGAAGCTTCTTGAGCTAAATAACCAATACCGTTTTGTGCTCTTTTGAACATTGGGAAATTAGTGATGTTTAAATCATCTAAATATATGTTTCCGCTATTTGGCTTAACTAGCCCTACAATCATATAAAATGAAGTTGTTTTCCCTGCTCCATTAGGTCCTAATAGACCTACAATTTCTCCTTGATTAACTTCAACAGAAATGCCTTTAACGACACTCCTTTTTTTATACGTTTTGACTAAATTTTCTGCTCTTAGTTTCATATTATGGTTATGAGTTTAAAAGTTTATGGGTTTAAAAGGGAACATTTAGCCACAAATAAACGAATAAACAATTTAACAGTTAAGCGATTTAACAATAATTTATCCTGTTACTGAACACTTTCTTCCAATGCCTCCCAAAACTCATAAGCCCTTCTTAAATGAGGGATTACAATTGTTCCTCCTACTAAAGTAGCTATTCCCATTGCTTCCATCATTTCTTCTTTGGTAATTCCGTTTTTAAATGCAGTTTCTAAATGGTATTTAATGCAATCGTCACATCTTAAAACTGAAGAAGCAACTAGCCCTAAAAGCTCTTTTGTTTTAACATCTAAAGCACCTTCTGCGTATGCATTCGTGTCTAAATTAAAAATTCTTTTTACTATTTTATTGTTGTCAGCCAAAAGTTTATCATTCATTTTAGAACGATAATCATTAAATTCTTGTACTAAATTTGACATAATTATTGGGGTTTTTCTTGTTTTTTATAAACGATAACACTTATTAAAATACTCAACTCATATAAAATCATGATTGGAATTGCTACTATGATTTGGCTAATTACATCTGGAGGCGTAATAATAGCTGAAAGAATTAATACAATTACAAGTGTGTATTTACGATAAGTTCTAAGCGAACTTGGAGTTACTATTCCTAATTTAGTTAAAAAGTAAATCACTATTGGCAATTCAAATAATAGCCCGCAAGCAACTGTTGATGATCTCAATAAACTGATGTAAGAGCTTAAATCAATATCATTAAAAATTTCTTTACTTACATTGTAATTTGCTAAAAAGTTAACAGATAAAGGAGCAATTACAAAATAACCAAATAATACACCAGTGAAAAATAAAACAGAAGCAGTAATGATAAATAATACTGCATATTTTTTTTCATTATCATATAGAGCAGGTCTTATGAATTTCCAAAATTCCCAAATAATAAATGGGAACCCTAAAATGAATCCAGCTGTTATGGAAGTCCACATGTGAGCTGAAAATTGTCCGCCCATTTCCCTACTTTGAATTCGCATAGGGATTTCGGTAACACAAAGACTTTTATCTAATCCAAATTCTTGAGATAAGTCACAAAAAAAACGATATGTAATAAAGTCTACATTTTTAGGGCCAAATAAAATTTCGTCAAATATAAAGTCGCTAAAAAAGAATGCAATTGTTGCACAAGCAAGAATGGCAATTGTGCTTCTTATTAAAAGCCATCTTAATTCTTCAAGATGATCTAAAAAAGACATTTCACTCAAATTCTTCTTTGCCATTATACAATTCCTTCTTTTAAAATATCGTGTAAATGTAAAACACCTAAATATTTATTGTCTTCTAAAACAACTAATTGTGTTATAGAATTATTTTCAAGAATATCTAAAGCCTCTGAAACTAATATTGAAGAACTAATGTTTTTAGGGTTTTTAGTCATAATATCTTGCGCTTCTAAATCTGCAAAAGTATCACGTGTGTTAAGCATTCTTCTAATATCACCATCAGTAATAATTCCTATAACGGTATTGTTTTCAACAACAGCTGTAACACCAAGTCTTTTTTCGGATATTTCCATAATCACCTTCTTAATACTGTCATTAGGTGAAACTTGTGGTTTATGTGTTGTGTCCAGCATATCTTTAACTTTCAACAACAATTTTTTTCCTAATGCTCCACCAGGATGATATATAGCAAAGTCTTCATTTTTAAAATTTCTAACTTCCATTAAAGCTACAGCTAAAGCATCACCTAAAACCAATTGAGCAGTAGTGCTGTTTGTTGGAGCTAAATTATTAGGACAGGCTTCATTGTCTACATGAGCATGTAGAATGAAATGAGATTCTTTTCCTAAAAAAGAATTTAAATCAGATGTCATTCCTATTAGTGTATTGCCAAATCTTTTTAAAAGAGGCACTAAAACTTTAATTTCAGGGCTGTTTCCGCTTTTTGAAATACATATAATTACATCTTCAGGAAGAACCATTCCTAAATCGCCATGAACTGCTTCAGACGCATGTAGGAAAATAGAAGGTGTTCCGGTTGAATTTAAAGTTGCAACTATTTTTTGAGCAATAATTGCACTTTTTCCAATACCTGTAATAACAAGTCTTCCTTTAGATTTGAAGATTATCTCTACACTTTTTGCGAAATCATCCGTTAAATAATTAACCAAATTTGCAACACTTTCGCTTTCGGCTAAAATTGTTTTTTTGGCAGATTCTAAAATTGTAGTTGTAGTATTCAAAGTAGTTGTTTTTATTGTTTTGTGTTTTTAAAGATTATTGTATCTTTATAAATGCAAATTTAGGTAAAATCATATTAATAGAGAATGAAACTAAACGAAATTGATTTACACAAAGAGTTAAAAAAATATTTTGGGTTTAACCAATTCAAAGGACTTCAAGAACAAGTAGTTAATAGTATAATATATGGTAATAACACATTTGTTATCATGCCAACAGGTGGTGGTAAGTCATTATGTTATCAATTACCTGCTTTAGTTTTAGAAGGAACAGCAATTGTTGTTTCTCCTCTAATTGCTCTTATGAAGAATCAAGTTGATGCTATTAGAAGTTTAAGTTCTGAGTTTGGAATTGCTCATGTTTTGAACTCTTCATTAACAAAAACTGAAATAAATCAAGTAAAAGCCGATATTACTTCAGGAGTTACTAAATTGTTATATGTTGCTCCAGAATCGCTTACAAAAGCTGAATATATTGAATTTTTACAAGGTGTTAAATTATCATTTGTAGCTATTGATGAGGCGCATTGTATTTCTGAATGGGGGCATGATTTTAGACCTGAATATAGAAACTTAAGAAATATCATCAAACAATTAGGCGATATTCCTATTATTGGACTTACTGCAACTGCAACTCCAAAAGTACAAGAAGACATTTTAAAGAATCTTGATATCCCAGGTGCTAATACTTTTAAAGCTTCTTTTAATAGAGCTAATTTGTATTATGAAGTAAGGCCAAAAACTAAAAATATAGAATCTGATATTATTCGATTTATCAAACAAAACAAAGGGAAATCTGGAGTTATTTATTGTTTGAGTAGAAAAAAAGTGGAAGAAATAGCACAATTGTTACAAGTAAATGGTATAAGTGCAGTTCCCTATCATGCAGGCTTAGATGCTAAGACTCGTGCCAAGCATCAAGATAATTTCTTAATGGAAGATGTAGATGTTGTTGTGGCAACCATTGCATTTGGAATGGGAATTGATAAACCCGATGTTCGTTTTGTAATTCATCATGATATTCCTAAATCATTAGAAAGTTATTATCAAGAAACTGGTCGTGCTGGTCGTGATGGAGGTGAAGGCCATTGTTTGGCTTACTACGCATACAAGGATATTGAAAAACTAGAGAAATTCATGTCTGGTAAACCAGTTGCTGAACAAGAAGTTGGTTTTGCCTTGTTGCAAGAAGTAGTTGCATATGCGGAGACTTCAATTTCTAGAAGAAAATATTTGTTGCATTATTTTGGGGAAGAATTTGATTCCGAAACAGGCGAAGGTGCTGATATGGATGACAATATGCGTAATCCAAAACAAAAAGAAGAAGCAAAAGATCAAGTTAAATTATTGCTTGAAGTAATTAGAGATACGAAACAACAATTTAAAGCAAAAGAGATAATTTTAGCGTTAGTAGGTAAAGTTAATGCGGTTATAAAAGCGCATAAAATTGATCAACAACCTTTTTTTGGTAAAGGAAATAAATTTGACGATAAGTATTGGATGGCATTAATACGTCAAGTGTTAGTAACCGGATTTATTGAAAAAGATATTGAAAGTTATGGAGTAATACGTCTTTCAAATAAAGCGCATGATTTTATTAAATCGCCTGAATCTTTTATGATGTCTTTAGATCATGAATACAGTGAATCTGACGATGATAGTATTGTAACTTCATCTAAGTCTTCTGGAGTAGCTGACGAAGTTTTAATGTCAATGCTAAAAGATTTAAGAAAGAAAGTGGCTAAAAAGTTGGGTGTTCCTCCTTTTGTTGTTTTTCAAGATCCATCTTTAGAAGATATGGCACTTAAATACCCTATCACAACTGATGAACTTGGGAATGTTCATGGAGTAAGTGAAGGAAAAGCTAAAAAATACGGAAAAGATTTTCTAGATTTAATTAACCGATATGTAGAGGATAATGATATTATTCGCCCAGATGACTTAGTTGTTAAATCTACAGGAGCAAACTCTGGACTAAAACTTTACATTATTCAGAATGTTGATAGGAAACTTGACCTAAATGATATCGCTTCTGCAAAAGGATTGTCTATGGACGATTTATTAAAGGAAATGGAACAAATTGTTTATTCTGGAACCAAATTAAATATAAGATATTGGGTTGATGATATTTTAGATGAAGATCAACAAGAAGAAATTCATGATTATTTCATGGAATCTCAATCAGATAATATTAAAGCTGCACTTGCTGAATTTGATGGCGATTACGATACCGAAGAATTACGCTTAATGCGAATTAAGTTTATTAGTGAGGTGGCGAATTAAAGTTTTTTAAATTTTTTGAACATTCATAAATCCTTAACTTGTGTTGAGGATTTTAAATATATAGTTATGAAGTACTTTTTTTTACTATTATTTATTACGATTTTTAGTTGTAAGTCAACTCAAGAAAAAATACAAGTTGATAATGTGTTTTTAGAAGCAGATAAAGTTGAAATCTGGTCTTATGCAAATAGGGAAATTTGGCATATAGAGAATGTAGAAGATAGTGATAGTAAGAGAATGGCGAATTTAGAGATTGAAAATGGAAAGCTAAATATAGACTTAATCAATGTAAAAGAGAAAATAAAATTAACTAAAAAAGAAGTTGCTGAAATTTATAAAATATTGTTTAGTAGTAAAATATGTAAGTATGAATCAGTTGCAGCTTGTTATCAGCCAAGACATTTAATAGTTTTTTTTGATTCTGAAGAAAAAGTTATTAATGCTTTGGAAATCTGTTTAAGTTGTATACAGATTCAATCAATTAATAATTTTAATTACCCTGATTTGTGTGAGCAGAAAATGGATAAATTAGAAAAATTATTTAAATCATTTGGAATAAACTATTATGATGAAAAATAATAAATTTCAATAATTGCAATCTACTCATAAACCTCACCACGATGAGGTTTCAGTGCATCTCTAAACGTAATCATGTCTTTTTCTTTCACCACTAAAAAAGCAATAGCGTACATTTCGTTTACAACTTCAAAACCAGTAATTTTTAGTGGATATTTTTCTATTTCTAAGAATTCTTTCAAATGAATTTCATGATGCTCAGCTGTTTTTGCAGCCGCTTGACCTCTAAAATCCCAAATCAGTTTAATTTTTCTCATAATTTTTCGTTTCAAAGAGGCAAAGTTACAAAGTCAGTTGTCAAATTACTACTTTTGTACTCAATTAAACAGTCTAGTTATCTAAAAGTCTAGAAATCTAAATATCTATTTTAATGCCTCGCGAATTTCAATTTCAAGTTTCACCAGAAGTAGCTGCTAATGAAGTATTGCTTAATCAGTTTGTTGCAAAACTTTTTAATGTTTCTCCAAAAGAGATTCGAAAAACAGTTGTTGTAAAGCGTTCTATTGATGCAAGACAAAAAGCAATAAAAGTCAATATAAAAGCCAATGTTTTTCTAGTAGGCGAAGAGTTTGTTGAATCAAAAATTGAGTTACCAAATTATCATAATGTAGCTAATGAAAAAGAAGTAATTGTTGTAGGGGCTGGTCCTGCTGGATTATTTGCAGCACTTCAATTAATTGAGTTAGGCTTAAAACCCATTGTTTTAGAAAGAGGGAAAGATGTAAGAGGAAGAAGACGTGATTTAAAAGCAATTAACGTAGATCATATTGTAAACGAAGATTCTAATTATTGTTTTGGTGAAGGTGGAGCAGGAACCTATTCTGATGGAAAGCTATATACACGTTCCAAAAAACGTGGCGATGTAGATAGAATTTTGGAACTTTTAGTTGGTTTTGGAGCTTCAACGGAAATACTAGTAGAAGCACATCCGCATATTGGAACCAATAAATTACCACAAATTATTCAAGATATTCGAGAAAAAATCATTGAATGTGGCGGAGAAGTTTTATTTGAAAAAAGAGTAACTGATATTATAATAAAGAACAATGAAGTTGATGGAGTTATGCTTCAAGACGGTGCAACAATACATGCGAACAAACTAATTTTAGCGACAGGTCATTCGGCTCGTGATATTTTTGAATTATTAGATGAAAAGCAAGTTTATATTGAAGCAAAACCATTTGCTTTAGGTGTTCGTGCCGAACATCCACAAAATTTAATTGATAGCATTCAATATTCGTGTGATTTTAGAGGCGAATATTTGCCGCCAGCTCCCTATTCAATAGTAAAACAAGTTGGAGGTAGAGGAATGTATTCTTTTTGCATGTGTCCGGGAGGAGTTATCGCGCCTTGTGCAACAGCTCCCGGTGAAGTGGTTACCAACGGTTGGTCGCCTTCAAAAAGAGATCAAGCTACTGCCAATTCAGGAATTGTTGTAGAATTGAGATTAGAAGATTTTAAACCTTTTGAAAAGTTTGGCGCTTTAGCAGGAATGGAATTTCAAAAAGAAATAGAACAAAAAGCTTGGCAAGTTGCGGGGAAGACACAAAAAGTTCCTGCACAAAGAATGATTGATTTTACACAGAAAAAAATATCTGATTCAATTCCTAAAACGTCATATGTCCCAGGTACAACTTCGATAGAATTAGGAGATGTTTTTCCAAGTTTTTTAACACAGACAATGCGAGAAGGTTTTGTGCAGTTTGGTAAATCAATGAAAGGATATTTTACCAATGAAGCTATATTACATGCTCCAGAAAGCAGGACTTCTTCGCCTGTGCGTATTCCAAGAGATAATCAAACATTAGAACACGTTCAAATAAAAGGATTATATCCATGTGGTGAAGGCGCGGGTTATGCTGGTGGAATTATTTCTGCTGCTATAGATGGAGAAAAATGTGCATTAAAAATTAAAGAAAGTTTATAAATAAAAAAAAGCCGCTATTGTAGCGGCTTTTTATATATAAAAAAGGGTGATTATATTTTTTTTACTCTTACAGCATTCATTCCTTTAGGACCTTTTTCAAGTTCATAAGTAACTAAGTTGCCTTCTTTTACTTCATCTATTAAACTACTAACGTGGAAGAAGAATTTATCGTTTGAATCTACTTCTTTAATAAATCCAAAACCTTTTGAAGTATCAAAATAATCAACAGTTCCTTTTCTATCTGTTGGAACTTCTTCAATATCTTCTTTCTTAGGTATTCCTATTTCAATGTCTTCTGCCTCAATAACAATTTTCTTTGATGGATCTGGAGGAGTACTTGTTAAATGTCCATTTTCATCAACATACACAAACATGTCGTCAGTTTTTCCACTAGCTTTACGAGCATCTTTCTTAAGTTGCTTCTCTTGCTTTTTCTTTAATTTAAGTTTTTCTTTTTCTTTTTTGTTAAAAGTTTCTTGAGGTCTAGCCATTAAATAATAAAATAATTTAGGTTAAAAATAATAAGGTGATAAAATGTTGAGTAAAAACAAGAACAATTAAGGAAAAGAATAATTGAAAAAATAGTTAATTCTGTAGCATTTTGACAAAGATACAATAAAATTGAATAGTAATTAAATAATTGTAAGGTATTGAAAGTGAATTAATTTGTTTTTATGTTGTCTCTTTTTTAAAAACCATATAGTGGTATAGGTTTTTCTTATAAAAAGCGAATAGTTTTAAATCTTCTTTTTTTGTACTTTTGAAGTGAATAAAAAATATGGAAGAAGAAAAAGTAATTTTAGTTGATGTTAATGATGAGCCAATTGGTTTAATGAATAAAATGGAAGCTCATGAAAAAGCATTGCTTCACAGGGCTTTTTCTGTTTTTGTTTTAAATAGCAATAATGAAATAATGTTGCAACAAAGAGCTTCTCATAAATATCATTCACCTTTGTTATGGACAAATACTTGTTGCAGTCATCAACGAGCTGGAGAAACTAATCTTCAAGCTGGTACTAGACGATTAGAAGAAGAAATGGGTTTTGTTGTTCCTCTAAAAGAACTGTTTTCTTTTATATACAAAGCGCCTTTTGATAATGGTTTAACAGAGCATGAGTTAGATCATGTTATGATAGGTTATTCTAACGAAGAACCAGTTATTAATCCTGATGAAGTTGAAAGTTGGAAATGGATGAAGATTGAAGATGTGAAAAATGATATTGAAAATCAGCCAGAAGTTTATACGGTTTGGTTTAAAATTATTTTTGACAAGTTTTATCATTATTTAGAAGACCATAAAGTTTAAAAAAAATCAATAAAATGAAAGTAACTGTTTCTAGGAAAGCACATTTTAATTCAGCTCACAGATTGTATCGTAAAGATTGGACCGATGAAAAAAACGATTTGATTTTTGGTAAATGTAACAATCCAAATTTTCATGGTCATAATTATGATTTAATAGTTAGTGTAACGGGTGAGATAGATAAAGAGACAGGATTTGTTATTGATGTTAAAATTTTATCTGATTTAATAAAACTGCATATTGAAGATGCGTTTGACCACAAAAATTTAAATTTAGATGTTCCTGATTTTGAAAAGTTGAATCCTACTGCAGAGAATATAGCTGTTGTAATTTGGAACAAACTAAGGAATCATATTTCAAGTGAAAATGAATTGGAAATTACTTTATACGAAACACCTCGAAATTTTGTTACTTATAAAGGAGAGTAGTCTTACTTCTATATTTCTAAACTTTTCACATCTTTACAGTAGTTAATATACATATGAAATTATATCCATTAACATTTAAGCCTATTATTAAAGAAAGAATTTGGGGAGGTTCCAAACTAAATACTTTTTTAAATAAAGAGTTAACAATAAAAAATGCTGGCGAAAGTTGGGAATTGTCTTCGGTTCCTAATGATGTTAGTGTTGTTGATAATGGAGGCTTAAAAGGTAGAAGTTTAAATGAAATTATTGCTTTAGATCCAGAAGCTCTTTTAGGTAAAGAAGTTGTTGAAAAATTTGGATATGAACTACCATTGCTTTTTAAGTTTTTGGATGCTAATAAAGATTTGTCGATACAATTACATCCTAATGATGAATTAGCTAAGCTAAGACATAATTCATTTGGCAAAACAGAAATGTGGTATGTGATTCAGGCCGATGAAGGGGCAAGAATAATTGTAGGCTTTAAAGAGAATTCAAGTCAAGAGGAATATTTAGCTCATTTGGAAAACAAATCGATTGTGTCTTTGTTAAATGAAATTCCTGTAAAAGAAGGAGATGTTTTTTTATTAGAAACCGGTACAATTCATGCAATAGGAAGTGGTGTTGTAATTGCCGAAATTCAGCAAACTAGCGATGTTACATATAGAGTTTACGATTGGGATAGAGTAGATGCTGATGGAAAAGGTAGAGAGTTACACACAGAATTAGCTTTAGAGGCAATAAATTATAATGTAGTTAATTCTAAAATTAATTATACATTGAAAAGTAATGAAAGAAATGCATGTGTAAAGAATTTTTATTTTACTACAAATATTCTTTTAATATCTTCTCATTTTAAATGGGAAAAGAGAAAGGAAGCTTTTACAGTATTGATGTGTACAGAAGGTAATTTTTCAATTCATTTTAACAATGAGGTGTTTCATCATAAAAAAGGTGAAACGGTTTTAATTCCTGCCGAAATTAGTGCTTTCAATCTAGAAGGGAGTGCTACTATATTAGAAATTTCTATCTAAAACAATTGTACTACGAAAATATTATGTAATTTTGCAAAGAATTTTAAAATAAGATCAAAATGGCAAGCGTTAAAAACTTGAAAAAAGAAATCAACTACGTTTTAGGAGATTTAGTAAACATTGTTTACATCTGGGAAATGACAAATGGAGGAAAACCAACTGAAGCTACTGATGTATTGGTTGATGAAATCTATGATAACTACGATAATTTTGTTTCTAGAATTAGAGATAGAAAAGTTGAGAACAAAAAAGCTCACTATAAACAAATTCGTTCTGAATATGAAGCTGCTGCTAATCAAATAGTTGCAAAAATCAACGAATTAAAATAAAAAAATCAATAAAAAAAGTGCAAAAAATATTTGGAAATTAAAAATTCACCCTTATATTTGCACTCGAAATTTGAGTTGCCAGCGTAGCTCAGCTGGCTAGAGCAGCTGATTTGTAATCAGCAGGTCGTGGGTTCGAGTCCCTCCGCCGGCTCAAATTAAAACCATCACTTAACAGTGATGGTTTTTTCGTTTTATAAAGTAATAAAAATAAAAAAAGCGGTTAATTTACTAACCGCTTTTTTATTCTGTTACGCTTTTTTATTCAGAAGCCTTTCTTGTTTTTATGTGCTCATCTAACATTTTCCCGTATTTTGATTTTGCAACATTAGGAGTTAAATGTTTTTGAATAGTATCTAAATAAGCAATATTAATATCGGCGATTTCAGAAACAGCTAAATAAGGTGCAATTTCATATTCGCCATGTGTTGAGGCAAAGTTTGCAGTATATCTATATTTTCTAATTTTTAATTTATCAAATGCAGTATTAATACTATCAGCATTTGATACATTTTTTGTCATTTGATTTTTAATTCTTTTTTCAGTCAAAACTAGATTTTCATCGTTAAATTTTGAATTAAACGAATTGAACTCTTCAAATAATTCTTGATTTTTTGAACCAGTTATTTTTGCAGCAGTATAAAACGTTTTCAATTTAGAAGTGATATTCATTTTTCCTTTTTCAGCGAAAAACTGTAAACTATTGTCAATTGAATTGCTCTGACCTCTATCTAAGGTTAAAAACAACATTTCAGGCTCTTCAAGCGGTATTATTACTTCAAAGTTTGAATCTCCTTTTATTTCAATACTATCTAATACTATAAATGAATTATCTTGTATTTTTTGAATGTAAATTTTACCTTGACTTAAACCTTCAATGTTTCCAGTAAGATGTAAATCATTTCCTTCTTCATTTTTATTACAAGCAATTAATGTAATTAAGCTTATTCCTACAATTAATATTTTTTTCATTATTTCTTTTAATATATTTATTTTGGTGCTACAGTTTCCATTAAATAGGTACATAAAATTGCTCCATATGTACCGGCTACATAACCAAATATAGCCAATAAAACACCGACACTAGCTAATGATGAGTGAAATGCAGAAGCTACTACAGGTGCAGAAGCTGCCCCGCCAACATTTGCTTGGCTTCCTACGGCTACAAAAAAGTAAGGAGCTTTTATTAATTTTGCAACGCCAAAAATAACGATAAAATGAATAAGCATCCAAATTATTCCTACAGCAATTAAGCCTGGATTTTCTAATACTGATCCTAAATCCATTTTCATTCCAATTGAGGCAACTAAAATGTATATAAAAACACTTCCTATTTTACTTGCTCCAGCACCTTCGTATTTTTTTAATGGTGAAAAAGACAATGTAATTCCTAAGAATGTTGCAATAGTTACCATCCAAAAGAAAGTTCCGCCAAATGTGGAAGCAAAGCTTTTAGGGTCGTTTACAACTTCAAATGTATTAGAGAAAAATGATGCGCATAATTGTGAACCCCAGTGAGATAATCCAACTGAACCAAACGCAATGGCTGTAATGATTATATAATCGTTTAATGATGGTGTTCTTTTTACGCTTTCTTGATAATCTGAAACTTTATCTTGTAATTCTTGTATTGATGAATTATCTGCTTTCAGCCATTTATTGATGGCTTCTTTTTTTCCAATTCCGAATAATAAAAAGGCCATCCCTATGTTTGCAACAACAATATCTACTAATACCATTGCTCCATATTTTTCTTGATTGTATTTAAAAATCTCTAACATTGCTGCCTGATTTGCTCCTCCGCCAATCCAACTTCCGGCAAGTGTTGAAAGTCCTCTCCAAACCGCATCAAATCCATTTCCACCCACGGTTTCAGGAGAAAAGATAGATACAATTAAGATAGCTATTGGTCCGCCTAAAATAATCCCTACTGTTCCTGCTAGAAATACAATTAAGGCTTTTGGTCCTAAATTGAACAATGCCTTAAGATCTATACTTATAGTCATTAATACTAAAGCGGCAGGTAATAAGTATCTGCTGGCTATAAAGTAAACAGATGATTCTTTTGTTATCTCTTCACCATTAGAACCTATTTCAACCCATTCAGGGGAAATGATGTTCAAAGAACTAAGAATTGCGGGTAATAAATAACACATTAATAAGGCAGGAACAACTCCATAGAATTTTTTCCAAAAGCCTTCTTCTTTTGAAGATGTATGAAATACAAAACCTAATAATATCATTAAAAGACCAAATACAATAGTATCGTCTGTAAAAAAAGGTGCATTGCTCATGTTTTTTTATTTGGATGCAAAATAATGAAAAAAATCCTCAAAACTACTATGAGTTTTGAGGATTTAATATTATTAATTATTAATTATTAACCTTTTAACCAAGCTTCTTTAATTGCTTTTTTAGCTTCGTTTGTAGACTGGTAGCCTTCACGAATTTCTTTTGGCATTTTTACTTTACCTTTTAATTCTTGTTCTTTACCATCACGTTTAATTTTAACGGTCATGTCTTCACCATCTTTCCAATTCATAGAACCTAATACTAAGTCATAAATATTGTCTAAGTTATAATTGGTTCCATTAACTGCAAGAATTTTATCTCCGTTTTTCAATCCCATTGAAGTCATAAATTCATTAAGTTCAATGCTTGGTAAAATCATGATTTCTTTTGTAGTAGGATCAACAGTAATATATGGAGTTTGACCTTTTAAGAATGGGTTACCTGCAACTTCAATTTTAGCTTCAGTAACACCCATTTTTGCAAAATAATCTGCATAAGGAATTGGAGTTTCTCCAGCAACATAAGTCTTTAAGAACTCCCCAACTGATGGGTATGTTAATTCAGTAATCTTAGCAAATAACTCTTCATCTTTAAATGCTTTTTTACTTCCATATTCATTAGATAAATCTTGCATTAAAGTTAAGATTCCTTTTTGTCCTTTACTTTCCTCTCTAATGATAATATCCATACACATTGCAATTAATGCACCTTTTTGGTAAACATTGATGTACTGCTCTTTATATGGAGCGTTTAAAACGTTTTTACTCATTTTAGTAAAACTCATTTTATCATTCATTTGGCTTGCTTGAGAAATTTTTTGAGCCATTCTTTCAAAGAACTCTGTTTCATCAATTAAACCTTGATTTACTTGAAATAAGTTTGCAAAGTATTCGGTTACACCTTCATACATCCATAAATGTTCAGACATTTGAGGATTGTTAAAGTCAAAATATTGTATCTCGTTTGAGTGAACTGTTAAAGGAGTTACAATATGGAAAAATTCATGAGAAACAACATCTTTTAGTTGTTCTTGTAACATTTCTAACCCCATCATTTCTGGCATAACTACCGTAGTTGAAGTTGGGTGCTCTAAAGCTCCAAATCCTTTAGCGTCTTTAGCTTGCATATCAGAAAGATATAACAAAATTGCATATTTTTTAGTTGAATCGAAAGCTCCCAAGAACTTCTTTTGAGCTCTCATCATAGTTTCCATATTAGGAGTAATATCTTTGGCAGTATATTTTCCTGTTGGAGAATAAACACTAATGATAATTTCCATATCATCAACCATGAAAGAAGTGAAATCTGGCTTTGAATACATTAATGGCATTTCAACTAAAGTTGCATATTTCGAACTGTTAAAAACATCTATAGTATCAGAATTATCTAAATCAACCATTGCAGATACACCTAATAAGTTTGCAGGGTGAGTAACTGTCATTTTATATGGAGTTTCAGTTTTTCCAGCAAAATAACCTACAAATCCATGTGTGTTTAGCATAAAGTTTTCGCCGGCTTTAATATTTGTTCCTGCAGGAGAAAATACATCTTCACTATTGCCAAATCCACCTCCGCCTTCAGTATCGAAAGTATCGTTTACTAAATAAGTAACTTTTGATAATTTAGAAGCGTCTGAAATAGTGTATGAGTTTTCATCAATTTTAGTAACACGTAAACCATTTCCCTTAGCGTCAAATGCTTTGAAATTCTCTATGAAACGACCGTAATCATCTTCAGAGTATGTTCCTGGAACTGTTTTTGGAATGTGAAAAGTAGTTGTTTCAGATGTAAAAATAGGTGTTGCTATAGACACCATTACTTTGTCATCCTTTACATTTACTAAATCGATCGATACATCTACTACGTCCATTTTTGGAGTAGTTTTTGCTGTTTTACAACTCCAGAAGAATGTTGCAACAGCAAGACTTAAAATTATTTTTTTCATTTTTTAACTATTGATTAATGATAAGTAGAATAATTTGGAAATTTGTTACATGATAAATAAAAAAATGCTCTTGAAAATCAAGAGCATTTTTTTAATCAAATTTATTTTTAAAATAATATTTACTGTCTAAATCATCATCTTCAATAGGATTGAATTTTAAAGGTTTTGGTTTTGGTTTATTTGCAGCAACCTTTTTTTTCCAAAGTTCAAAATTATCTTTGTTCAATCTCATTCTCATTAATTCGGTTACTTCTTTTTCAGAAATGCCAAACTCTTTTTTAATCACTTCAAAAGGTTTTTTTTCCTCTTGGGCCAAAGTAACAATCTTCTCTAATGATTTGTTATCTAATTCTGCTTTTATTTTCTTTTCCATCAGATGAAAAAATTATTTGTTTTTAGTTGATGGTTCAATATTATAAAAAAAAACAAAAAAATAAAAATGTATAAATATATTTTTTACAAAATACGCCTAAAGGTTAAGTTTATTCTTTCTTTTTTTGTCTTTGTTGCCTTTGGAATTTGATGCTTATAATGAATTTGACTTCCTTCTTTCATCAATAATAAACTTCCATGTTTTAAAGTTAGAGATAATTTAGCATCTTTGTTTGTGTTGTGTTTTAATTGAAATATACGTTCTTCACCAAAACTAACAGAAGCAATAATTGGGTTTCTTCCTAATTCTTTTTCATTATCAGCATGCCATCCGTTTGAGTCTTTTTCATTTCTGTAACGATTAATTAAAACGGTTGTAAATGAATGATTACAAGTTTCTTCTATTTTTTCTTTAATAAAAGTAAGTAATGAATTCCATTGATGTGGATGCATTACGATATTTGAATAGGAGTAAGGTTTATCTTCGTTTCCATATAATGCAGTTAGTCGTGGCTGTAAATGGGTTTTTCCAAAAATAGAAATATTGTCTTGTTGCCAATGAGTTTCTTCTATTAGTTTTTTGAATAATTCATCTGCTTTTTCTGTATTGAAGAAATTAGGATAATACACAAAAACAGCATCTGGAAGATTTAAAACTATTTTTTCGTTTGGAAATAAATTTAACATAGTATAAAAATAAAAAAAGCGATGATAATTTCATCGCTTTTTTACAATAAAGTATTATAATTATTTGTTGTCTTGAAGTAAATTTTTATAAATAAGTCCGCCAACAATAGCGCCTAATATTGGAGCTACCCAAAACAACCAAACTTGTGTTAATGGAGTTCCTCCAACAAATATAGCTTGTGAAAGTGAACGAGCTGGATTTACAGATGTATTGGTTATTGGAATACTAATTAAGTGAATTAATGTTAAGGCAAGACCAATTGCTATACCTGCAAATTTTCCGTTTGCTAATTTATCAGTAGCTCCTAGGATTATAATTAAGAAGAACATTGTTAAAATGAATTCGGTTATAAAAGCAGACATCATTGAAAAACCTTGCGGTGAAAAAGAATCAAATCCATTAGAAGCAAAAGCTCCAGCCTGAGTAGCGTCGATTGCGAATCCTTCTTTTCCTGATAAAATTAAATATAAAGTACCAGCAGCTGCTATTGCTCCAACGCATTGTGAAATAATATAAGGCGCCAATTCTTTAGAAGAGAATCTCCCGCTTACCCATAATCCAAAAGAAACAGCAGGATTAAAATGTCCTCCGGAAATGTGTCCAACAGCATATGCCATTGTTAAAACAGTTAAGCCAAATGCAAGGGCAACTCCCATGAATCCAATTCCTAATTCAGGGATTCCAGCAGCAAATAATGCACTACCACAACCTCCAAAAACAAGCCAGTACGTTCCAAAAAATTCTGCAAATAATTTTTTCATAGTTTATAAAGTATTAGTTAGTATTCTTTTTAAGTATATAGAAAAGCCCAATAAATTAATAAAAGTTGTAAAGGGAGTCTAAATAATCGTACCCATTTTGGCAAACCTAATGCAGCTTTGTCATTTTGGTACATGTATAAGTTAGCTGGAAAAACAGCTATTAATAATGTAATAATTCCCCAAGAAGCAATATTAGATGTAAATGAAAAGCAAACTAAAATGCCTAATAGTATTTCTGCTAAGCCACTTAATTTGTTTAATAAATTTGGATTTGGTAAGCACTGTGGAATAATTTTAAGATACAATCTAGGTTGTCTAAAATGATTTATACCTGCTAAAACATAAATTACCCCCATTAAATATTGATGCCATGGTAAATTCATACAAAATATTTGTAACGAATTTATCTAAAAAATATATAAAAAACTATTTTTTCTTGAAATTAATGTTCATTATTACAATTGCCATGATGATTAAAAGAATTCCGATCCATTGAGAAAAGACAACCGTTTCGTTTAATAAAAAATAAGCCATTAGTACAGAAACAGGCAATTCTAAAGAAGATACAATACTTCCAAGTCCAATTCCTGTTTTAGGAAATCCAATATTTAACAACATAGGAGGAATAATAGTTCCAAATAGAGCTAAAAAGATTCCGTAGTTACCAAAAATTGCAAAATTGAAGGGTCTATTTTGAGTATAAAGACTAAATATTAAAACAATAATCGCACCACCTAAAAGCATGAATAAACTACGTTGTGCAGAAGAAATACCTAAAGCAACTTTATTTGCAGTAAACATAGTTGTTGTAAATGAGGCTGCAGCTAACATTCCCCAAAAAACGCCAAGTACGTTTAATTCAACATCGTTAAATAAAATATTTGTTGCTAATAATGTACCAGTTAAAACAATTATCACAGCAATTGTTTTTTGTTTTGAAGGCGCTTTTTTGTCAAGAATCCATTCTAGTAAAACTCCCATCCAAACTGTTTGCATTAATAGAACAATTGCAATAGAAACGTCAATATATTTTACACATAAATAGTAGAAAACACTTGTTGCTCCCAACGATGTTCCTGCTAACATTAAATTAAAAATATTTTTTGGAGTTGCTTTTACAGTTTCTGATTTATTCTTAAATTTTTGAAATAGATTTATCAGAAGAATTCCTAAAATACCATATACAAATTGAGATGTGGTAACTTCAGCAGTTGTGAACTTTTCAGCATCTAAGTAAGCTAATTTTACAAATGTAGCTAACATTCCATAACTGGTTGCACCTAAAGCTACTAAAAACACACCTTTTACTATTTCATTTTTCGACATTACTCATTTTTTTAAGGGGCGCAAATATAAAAGAAAGGATTTATTTTTAGATACTTTTCTTTAAATAATGCCGATTTAATTTAAAAACTAATATTTTTCATACCATTTAAATTTATTCTCTATTATTTGAATTTTCTTTTCTTTAATAAAATCTAAGTATGCTTTAGCTACAGGCGATAAAGATTTTTGTTTGTGCCAAATTAAGTTCCAATTGGTTTTTAAGGGTAAGCCTTTTAAAGGAATAATTTGAAGATCGTTATTGAGTAATTCGTTTTTTAAACCAATTAGCGGCATGATAGAAACACCAAGTCCTGCTAATACTGCTTGTTTAACTGCTTCATTAGATGTTAGCTCTAATTTTTTGTTGATTTTTAAATTATGAGTTTCAAAAAAACGCTCAATTTTCCATCTTGTTCCCGAACCATTTTCTCTATAAATAATATTCAGTTCATTTAAAAATTCAGGATTGTATAATTTTTTTGTGATTTTAAAATCTTTATTTGCAATTAAAAAAAGTTTATTATCCATTAATTCTTCATTATAAATTGAAAAATTTTCTGGCAAAATTGAAACTAAAGAAAAGTCAACTTCATTTTTTTCTAAACTTTTTAAAACTTTTACTTTGTTGGTTACATCTAGAGATAATTCAACTCCAGGGTTTGATTTTAAAAAATCAGATAAAAAATAGGGAATAATGTATTTCCCTGTTGAAACAACAGAAAGAGTAAGCCTACCCGTTAACTCTCCTTTGAATGCTAAAGTCTTATTTTGAATTTCTTGAACTTCATTTATGATTCGTTGCGCAATAATTGAAATTTCTTTACCAAAATCGGTTACATATAATTGCCTTCCCACTACTTCAGTTAATGGGATTTCAAATTGGTCTTGAAAATTTTTTAATTGTATTGAAACAGCAGGCTGGGTAAGATGCAATTCTTCAGCAGCTTTTGTGATGCTGTTTGTTTCAGTTATTTTCAGGAATATCTGTAATTGATGCAATGTATAATTCATAAATATATTTTATGCAAATCATTACAAATATAAATAAAAATTTATAGAATAAAAAAACAAACTTTGCAGAGTTAATAAATAAAACTAAATACAATGAAAAAAATCACAATTGCAAAAGGAGATGGAATAGGTCCAGAAATTATGGACGCTGTCTTGGAGATTTTTAAATCTGCAAAAGTTCCTTTAGAGTATGATGAAATTCAAATTGGTGAAAAAGTTTATCTATCAGGAAACACTTCAGGGATAGCATCCTCTTCTTGGGATAGTATTAGAAGTAACAAGATTTTTCTTAAAGCACCAATTACTACTCCTCAAGGTGGTGGTTATAAAAGTTTAAATGTAACAACAAGAAAAGCTTTAGGCTTATTTGCAAATATCAGACCTTGTGTTTCTTACGCGCCTTATGTGGCAACAAAATTTCCGAAAATGAATGTTGTTATTGTAAGAGAGAATGAAGAAGATTTATATGCTGGAATTGAACATCAACAAACAGATGAAGTTGTACAATGTTTGAAGTTAATCAGTAGACCTGGTTGTGAAAAAATCATAAGATATGCATTTGAATATGCTAAAAATTATGGTAGAAAAAAAGTAACCTGCTTTTCTAAAGACAATATTATGAAGCAAACAGATGGACTGTTTCATGATGTGTTTAAAGAAATCGCTAAAGAATATCCTGAAATTGAGTCTAATCATATGATTATTGATATCGGTACTGCCTTTTTAGCAGATAACCCTGAACAATTTGATGTAATAGTAACTTCTAACTTATATGGAGATATAATTTCAGATGTAGCTGCCCAAATAGCGGGCTCAGTTGGTCTAGCGGGTTCTGTTAATATAGGATTAGAATGTTCAATGTTTGAGGCAATACATGGTTCTGCTCCAGATATTGCTGGTCAAAATAAAGCAAACCCTTCCGGGTTGTTACAAGCTGCAGTTTCAATGCTATATCATATGGGAATTAACGATAAAGCAACTCAAATTCAAAATGCTTGGTTGAAAACTATTGAAGACGGTTATCATACTGCAGATGTTTACTCAAAAGAGTATAGTAAAGCATTATTGGGAACAAAAGAGTTTGCGCAAAAAGTCATTGAAAACTTAGGTCAAATTCCAGGACAGTTACAAGCTGTTTTGCCTCCAAAAAATGCATTAATTACATTGCCAGTTTACAATAGAAAGCCACGAAAAGAGAAAAAACTTTTAGGGGTAGATGTTTTTGTTCACTGGGACGGATTTGATGCTAACGAGATAGGTAATAAGTTAAAAAGTATTGAAACGGATGAATTGCAACTTTCAATGATAACAAATAGAGGAATTAAGGTTTGGCCTAATGGATTTGATGAAACTTTTTGTACAGATCATTGGAGATGTAGATTCACAAACAATCAAAATGGGAATATACAGCCATCTGAAATTATAGGTCTATTAAACAATGCTATTTTAAATGAGGTCGAAGTTATTAAAACAGAAAACCTGTATGAATTTGAAGGAGTAAAAGCTTTTTCAATGGGTCAAGGACAATAAAAAATAACATATGAAACATAATTTAATTATTATAGGTTTATTAAGTATTATTCTAAAGTTATTATTGATTGGCAAACCTTCTATCTTTATAGAACACTCAGTAATAGGGTTACTTATTTTATTATTAATAACATTTATTTCTAAAAAATCAAATACACAACAAAAATGGAAAATGTAACAGAAATTAAGTTAGTAAAAGGAGAGTTTACACCAGATGAAGCAAAAGAAGTTTTATTTTCATTAGTAATGAGTAAAATTCGTTTCCATCAACTTGAAGTTTTCAGTAACGGTGAGCGAAACATTGGCGATATTGATTACTCTGAAAAGAGAATTACTGAATTAGAAAATTCAAAAATTGTGATAGATTCAAAAATTAACGAAGCTATTTCAAAGATGAAAAGAATTAGAATAAACGGAACTATTAAAATTGAAGTTTTAGAATAATTAAAATGTTTTTAAACAGAAAAATCTTAATTGCAACTCAGCATGGTAAAGAACAAGTCATGCAGCCTTTATTAGAGGAGGAATTGGGTTTTAAATGTTTTGTAAATCAATCTTTTGATACGGATACATTAGGTACTTTTTCAGGAGAAATAGAAAGAGAAGATGATGCGCTTCAAACACTTCGAAAGAAATGTACAATTGCTATGAAAGAGAACAATTTTAAAGTTGTAATTGCTAGCGAAGGTTCATTTGGAGCACATCCATCTCTTTTTTTTGCTCCAGCAAATGACGAATTAGTGATGTTTTTGGATAAAGAGAATGACCTTGAAGTTATAGCTCGTACTTTAAGTATTGATACAAATTATAATTCAGAAGAAATTCAATTAGAATCAGAATTATTGGATTTTGCAAGAACCTCAAAATTTCCGAGTCATGCATTGATTTTACAATCTTCATTAAAAAATGCAGAATTTTTGTATAAAGGAATTACAAGTGAAAAAGACTTGGTTGAATTTTTTAATAAAATAAAAGAAAAATATTCAACTGTTTTTGTAAGTACCGATATGCGCGCTATGTTCAATCCAACACGAATGAAAATTATAAAAGAAACTACAGAAAAGGTAATTCTTAAATTAAAATCTTTGTGTCCAAGTTGTGATTTTCCTGGTTTTGATGTGGTTGAGGTTGTATCTGGGTTGAGATGTTCGCAATGTAATCTTCCCACTAAAAGTACATTATCACATTTGTTAGTTTGTAAAAAATGCGCATATACTAAAACTAAAATGTATCCTCATTCTAAAGAGTATGAAGACCCAACTTTTTGTAATTATTGTAATCCCTAATTTATGGAATTGAGTTCATCAGTTATACGAGCAAAAAAATGGTTAGATAAAAATGAAGTAATTGCTATTCCTACTGAAACAGTTTATGGTTTAGCGGCTTCAATTTATTCTAAAAAAGCAATTGACTCTATTTATTCGATTAAAAATAGACCGACAACAAATCCATTAATTGTACATATTAAATCTGAAAAAGAATTGTATAAATATGTCCAAAATATACCTGTTAAAGCAAAACTATTAGCAAAAACATTTTGGCCAGGACCTTTAACTTTAGTTCTTCCCAGGACAGATTTAATTCCGGATTATATAACTGCAAATAGCGAATCAGTAGCTATTAGGGTCCCTAATCATCCATTAACTTTAGAGTTGTTATCTAGTTTAGATTATCCCTTAGCTGCTCCAAGTGCTAATCCATCTAATCATGTGAGTTCTACTACTGCTCAACACGTTGAAAATTATTTTAATACTATTTTGCCTTATGTTTTAGATGGTGGCGATTGTAGTAAGGGGTTAGAATCTACAATAATAGGTTTTGATAAGAATGGAGAGCCAATTGTATTTAGGCTAGGAGCTCTAACCATTGAACAAATTGAATTAGTTATAGGTGAAGTGCAAGTTAGAAAGAATTTAAAAGAAGCGGAGACTCCTATTGCGCCAGGTATGTTTAGTAAGCATTATGCTCCTAAAACACCTTTTTTTGTAGTAGATAATATAGATAGTTTTTTAGAAAGTGTAACGACTGATTCAATTGTTTATATTGGGCATCAATCAAGGATTAGTAATTCGAAAATTAAGCATCAACTACTCCTTTCTGAAACCGGAAATATTGAAGAAATGGCGTCCAATTTATATAAAAAGTTATTGGAGGCTGATAGTGTTGGATGCGATATAATTGTTACAACGTGGTTTGAAAATAAAAATTTAGGAATGAGTATTAACGATAGACTGAAGCGTGCTTCAGTAAAATAATGAAATAATGAATATAAATTTATTACTAGAAAATTTAACGAATCCAGCTTTATTGTTTTTCTTATTAGGAATACTAGCAGTTCGATTAAAAAGTGACTTGGCTATTCCAGAAAATTCTTCAAAATTTATCTCTTTGTATCTACTGTTTTCAATTGGATTCAAGGGAGGTCAAGAATTAGCGCATAGTAGTTTTTCAATGGAAATTATTTGGAGTGTTGTTTTTGGGATTATTGCGGCAGTAATCATACCTATTTATGTGTTTTTTATCTTAAAGAAAAAATTGTCAATATCTAATTCTGGAGCAATTGCAGCTGCATATGGTTCGGTTAGTGCAGTAACATTTGTAACTGCCATTTCTTTTTTAGAATTACAAAACATTAGTTTTAATGGTCATATGGTAGCAGTAATGGCATTGATGGAAGCTCCAGCAATTGTAGTTGGTGTTATTTTAATTCGAATTTATGGTAAAAAGAGCGCTATAAATGAAAACCAATCTTTAGGAGCAATAGTAAAGCATTCTTTTACAAATGGAAGTGTGTTGCTTATTTTAGGGAGTTTAATAATAGGGTTTTTAGCAAGTGATGAACAAGCCATGGGAATTAAGCCTTTTACTACCGATTTATTTAAAGGGTTTTTAGCAATTTTTTTATTAGACATGGGAATTGTATGCGGAAAAAAATTAAAGGATTTTTTAAAAAATGGTGCTTTTACAACTTTGTTTGCTATAGTTGTGCCATTAATTAATGGAGTAATTTTCGCTTATTTAAGTTCTTATGTGACTGACTCAATTGGAGATCGTTTTATACTTTCTATTTTGGCAGCAAGTGCTTCTTATATAGCTGTTCCTGCGGCTATGAAGATGGCGGTGCCAAAAGCAAATCCTGGAATTTTTATTCCAATGGCATTAGCAGTTACCTTTCCAGTAAATATTACAATAGGAATGCCTTTGTATATGATGGTGATAGTAAATAGTTAAATTAAAAGCCGTTGTAATTTACAACGGCTTTTTTTATCTTCTCCTTATTTTTGATCTTCGTTTAGTCACGTTCGTTTTATTATTCGACTTTCTAACAACTACTTTTCTTCTAGGGCTGTATATTTTTTTTGCAACTATTACACGATGTTTTGTAGTTCTATGAAAATGTGTGTTATATCTTACACAGCGTCCTTTAAAAATCATATAAGTTGTTCTTTTCCAAGGCTTCCAATATGAAGGATATTTTTTCCATCGATAAGGAGATTTCCATACCACGTATCCTGGGCGATACATGAATTTTACACATGGCCAAAACCATACATTAACAACTACTCTATATGGATTAACAATTGGTTCATTAGGTCCATAATCACTTGTTTCAATTTTGTTTTCTACTGAATAGGGTTCTACATATGTGTTTGCAGCATATAAGTTTTCATCACCTTCAATTTGAAGGACTGCTTCTTCCTTTCCTGTTTTTTCAATTCCAATAGTAGCAATATCTTGTATGTCTTTTTCATTTAGATAAGTAGAAAGAATTACAACATGAGTATCTCCATCTTTAATTGATTCAACATTAATATAATCTATTTCACCGTCTTCATTTAAATCTAAATTATTTACATTACTATCTTCGAGATTAATTAATTTTTCAAATTCTTCTAATGATTTTGATTTTTTAAACATTTCTAAAGCGCCTTCTAAACTGAAGTTATCTCCCAATTGTTCATTGTTTTCTTGCGCGTAATTTGTTGATATCCCAAATACAACTAACATTACTGTGATTAGCTTTTTCATATTAATTTATTTTTATATGAATAATGACTTTCTTTAGTAATAAGACATGTAAATTTTTAAAAGGTTTAATTGAAGGGCATAAAAAAAGCCTCTTTTCTTATAAAGAGGCTTTTCAATATTTTGTTAAGATTTATAAATTTACATTATAAACCGTACCGTCAGAGTGTGTGTAAGTAGCTTGGTTGTCACAAGTATTGTCTCCATAGTCTAAAATTCCATCTAAGAAAGATCCTTGCAAATCTAATTGACCTTGTGAAATATAATTACAAGAATACTTTTTAATTAATGTTTCAACAACCGTAACAGTTAAAGTACTACCACTTGGCTTAGTTACAGTGTGATTTCCTGATAAAATTTCATAAGTATTATCACCTAGAGTTAACGTTCCTACACCTTCCGTTTGCTGTACAGTTCTAGTTCCAAAGAAAGTATAGATTGCTCCTGTTAATGTAGTTAGTTTTCCATTGGATACCGTTCTGTTCCATTTAGGAATTGAAGTATTTGTAGTGATGTTTTCATAAACCACTGTTCCTTCAAGTTTTCTATTATTCACGTAATAATTATTTGAACGAGTAATTGTCATAGTGCTGCCATACTCGATAAAATAATTTGAAAATGTAACAGTAATAATTCCAGAACGAAGAATACCATTATGCAAACATCCTGTACCGAAATCTATTGTAAAAGTTTTAGGGAAAACACCAGGAGTGCTGTTGTCTACAGTAACTGTTGCACAAGTAGCAGAAAGAGATTCAAATGCATTAGTTGTTCTACTAGAATAACTTCCATTTTCGTTTGCTACATCAACTCCTGCATTAAAATCTAATTCATTTCCAAAATCAATTTGGGCATTAGCAGCAAGTAGTTCAGTATCTACTGCAATATCTTCATCTTTGTTACACGAGGTTAATAGTAAACTTAAAGCTAAGAAGCTTCCAAAGGCATAATTTTTTAAATTTTTCATAGTCAATAGTTTTAGTGTTATGTTTATTAGATGCAAAAAAGTTAAAAAGGTTTAAATAAAAGTTAATTTTTTAACATTTTGTTGTTTAGTGCAATAAAGATGCCATTATTTTTTTAATTCGTAAAGCCAATTTGTTTTTGGAGAAGTATCATCAGGTAATTCGCCAATTTTTATTGCCCCAAGTTTTTCAACTGCTTTTTGAGAACGATAATTTGTATCTCCCACATGAAAATGAATTCTATTTACAAATTGAAAGGCATAATCAATCATTAATTTTTTTAATGAATTATTATAATTTGTGCCCCAATATTCTCTTGAAATAAATGTATAGCCAATTATAATACTACTTTCATTTTTATTGAATTCATAAAATCGAGAGGAACCAATAATTTTATGAGTCAAATTATCAATAATCGCAAAAGCACCTTTTGATTGAATCGCATTGTCAAAAAACACTTTAAATTTTTCTTCTTTATATCGATCTTTGTTTGGATGTTGTTCCCAAAGTAATTTATCGGAAGCTACTTCAAACAAAGCATTAAAATCATCTTCTTGAAGAGGTTTTAGAGTAATTAATTCATTAGATAAAGTAGGTTGTAAGTTCATTTTATTTAAATTTCGTTGTAACAAATTTATAAGAATTAGTCTAATAACAATATTAATGTTTTGATGAGTAAGTATATAGTATTGGTTCTTGTTTTTTTTGGTACTGTTTTTAATAGTTCTGCTCAAGAAGAGACTAAAGTAGAAAAAGAAGTTGAACTTAAGGAAGTTATTGTCGTCCAAAAAAAGAAAGCCATTGAACAGAAAGCGGATAGAACTATTTTTGATTTTTCTGAACAGCCACAATTAAATTCAGGTTCTGTTTTAGAAGGTTTAAAAAAACTTCCTGGTTTAATTATTTCTGATGTTGCCGGAATGATGTATCAAGGAAAGCAGTTGGAAGTATATTTAGATGGAAGGCCTTTGAATATTTATTCAAATGAATTGAATTCTTTTCTTGAAGGAATGCCTGCAAATAGTATTGAAAAAGTAGAAGTTATTACACAGCCAGGTGCCGAATTTCCGGCAACTTCAGGCGGAGCAATTATAAATATTATAACTAGCCGAACAGCTAAAAATTATTTGAGCGCAACTTATTCTTCGGGTGTAAATTTTACCGATTATGATAAAACAAGAGCCCGATTTAATAATAGTCTATTATTAAATGCGAAAAATAAATATTTTGGTTGGCAATTAAATATCGGACAAAATTATAGAGAAAGTGCACAATTGTCTACAATAACAAATAAACCAATTTCTAGTCCAAGTGTGATTTTGTCTGATACTGATGCTGATAGAGTAGGAAGAAGTACCTATGTAAGATCTGCCTTGAAGTTTGACTTAAAAAGAGACAGGTTGTTATTGAATTATGATGTGAATTTTAATAATAACGATGCTTATACTTTAGCAAACGGATTTGGTTTTAATTCAGACGATTTTAGCAAAACAAAAAGCAATCGTCAAGATGTTTTAGCAACTTATCAAAAATATTTTGACGATGTAACAAAAAAATTAGAGTTCAGGTTTAATTTTAATAGAAATGCTTCCAATTTTAATTTAGATTCACGTCTTTCAAATGTTTCAATATTAGATAACTCAAGTTTGCAAGACTATTTTAATTTTAGAATCGATTATTCTCAAGAAGTTAATTTTTTAGACCAAACTAAAATTAGTGTTGGAACTTTGGTAGACGAGCTTTCTTTTGAAGCTGAAAACAATAATATTCAAAATTTATATTATACCAGAAGAACGGCAGCTGCTTATGCAGAATTTCAGACGGATTATAAAAATTTTAAATTTATTTTAGGAAGCAGAGCTGAAGATTACTTGATCAAAGGAAATACTGATACGGCAGACTTGACACCGTTTAAACAATTTAAATTTTTTCCAAATGCAAGTGCACAATATAATTTTGATCCACAAATTTTTGTGAGTTTAAATTATAATAAAAAAATAAGTTTGCCAAGTACATCTGCTTTAAATCCTAATAATACCAATTATCAAAATCCTAACGTTGATTATTCGGGAAACCCACAATTGCAGCCTACAATTTTCGATAATTTAGAAATGAAAATTAGTGCGTTTGATTATGCCTTTGTTGGTTATTCTGTAAGCTCAGCAAAAAACCAAGTAGTGAACAGAGTTTCTGAAACAAGTAATACTATCTTAAATACAAGTATAAATGTTCCCGAATTAAGAATTCATAACTTCAATATTGGTTTGCCAATTCCTTATATGTTGTTTACAAAAGGTTTAGCCGAAACCTTGAAATTTGACTTTAATCCTGATAAAATTAATTTCTTATATGCTTATGCTAGTTATCAAATGCATGAAATTCCTAATTTAAATACAAAAGGTTTTTGGATTTTTAATTTTATGTCACAAATTCTATTACCAAAAGATATTAGTTTTATTGCCAATTATAACTATAGTACACCAAATGGAAACTATTATTATTTTATTGCGAGAGAATCATTTAGTCATAGTTTAGATTTTACTTTTTCTAAAAAATTCTTAAATGATAATTTATCGGTCGCTATTAATTTTGATGATATTTTAAATACTAATCAGCAAGGTTTTGGCTCAGCAGGAACCGATGTTTTATTGCAATCAAAAAACGATACAAGACGATTTGGGTTTACATTGAATTATAAAATTCCAACAAAAAATAAATTAGCAAAAGTTGATCCTAGCTTGTTGAACAATGACAAGAAAGAAGAAGGCGGCTTAATTGGAAATTAATACTATAAAAATGAATTTAAAAGGAAAGAATCTAGAAGAATTTTTAAATGTTATTTCGCACGCAGCCGGAATTGTATTAGGTATTTTTGGACTTGTTTTTTTGTTGTTAAAAAATAGAGACTTAACCATTTTTAGTACGTTAAGTATTTTAATTTATAGTTTTTGTTTAATTGCTCTTTACACAGCTTCGACTGTTTATCATGCTATTTCACACGAGAAGAAAAAGCAAAAAGCACAAATTTTTGACCACATTGGTATTTTCTTATTAATAGCAGGAACGTACACGCCCATTTGCTTAATCACTTTAGAAAAAACGACAGGTTGGACACTATTTTTAGTAATTTGGTGCATTGCTGCTTTAGGACTGGTAATGAAGTTGTTTTTAACTGGGAAATTAGATAAGCTGTCTTTGTTTATTTATTTAATTATGGGTTGGTTAGCTATAGTTGAATATAAACAATTAATAAATTTATTATCTGATGATGCTTTATTTTACTTAGCACTTGGCGGAGTTTTATACACTTTAGGAACTGTTTTTTATGCAATTAAAAAAATTCCGTACGGACATTTTATTTGGCATTTGTTCGTTTTAGGCGGAAGTATTTCGCACTATTTTATGATTTATAATATTGTTTAAAATTTATAAAAAAACCTGCAAATTTTCATTTACAGGTTTAGTTTTTAGTTTTTTTTTCTTACTTCAATGTTTCAAAACTACGTTTTACAAAAGAAGTTAATTCTTCTCCTTTTAATAAACCTTGAGAAAGCTTCGCTAAGTCTAACGCTTGTTTTACTAATGTTGCTTTTGCATCATCTGCATCAGTACTTAAAATAGAAGTTGCTAATTCAGAATTTGTATTTACAACTAAATTATACATTTCTGGCATATTTCCCATTCCAAACATTCCGCCTCCGCCAGACTGACTCATTTCTTTCATTCTTCGCATGAATTCTGGTTGAGTTATCATAAATGGTGCCGAATTACTATCCATAGCTTCCATTTGTACAGAATACTTCTCTTTTGGAATAAGTGCTTCTAAAACATTTTTTAAATTTTCTGTTTCTTCTTCCGATAATTTAGAAATTTGATTTTCTTCTTTCTGAATCAACTTGTCAATATGATCAGCATCTACACGTGCAAAAGTCAAGTTTTCATTGTCGGCTTCTAATTTTTGAATTAAATGCGAAACAATTGGCGAATCTAATAATATTACTTTGTATCCTTTCTCTTTTGCAATTTCAATATAACTGTGTTGAGCATCTTTGTTTGACGCATATAGAACAACTAATTTTCCATCTTTGTCAGTTTGAGAATCTTTAGTAGCTTCTTTTAATTCTTCTAAAGTAAAGTATTTATCGTCTGTAGTTGGATACAAAGTAAATGCACCAGCTTTTTCATAGAATTTTGGTTCCGAAAGCATTCCGTATTCTAATACAATTTTAATATCGTTCCATTTTTTTTCAAAATCTTCACGATTTTCAGTAAATAAAGCTTTCAATTTATCGGCAACTTTACGAGTAATGTAGTTTGAAATTTTCTTTACATTACTATCTGATTGTAAACCAGAACGTGAAACATTTAATGGAATATCTGGAGAGTCAATAACCCCTTTTAGCATTGTTAAAAATTCAGGTACAATTCCTTCTACGTTGTCAGTAACGTAAACTTGGTTTTGGTACAACTGAATTTTATCTTTCTGCATTTGAATATCTGCAGATAATTTAGGGAAATATAAAATTCCCGTTAAATTAAATGGATAGTCAACATTTAAATGAATATTAAATAACGGTTCTTCAAACTGCATAGGATACATTTCACGATAAAATGATTTGTAATCTTCGTCAGATAAATCCGCTGGTTGTTTTGTCCAGGCAGGATTAGGATTGTTAATAATGTTGTCTACTTCAACTTCAGTAAAAATTTCGTCTTTATTCTCGCTGTCTACAAATTCACCTTTTTTCTGCTCAATTTTTTCTTTTCGCGTTCCAAATTTAATAGGAATAGGCATGAATTTATTGTACTTGGTAAGTAGTTCTCGAATTTTACTTTCTTCTAGAAATTCTAAAGAATCTTCAGCAACGTGTAAAATAATTTCTGTCCCTCTGTTCTTTTTGTCATGTGGTTCTAGTGTAAACTCTGGGCTTCCATCACAAGTCCAATGTGCCGCTGGTTCATCCTTGTAGGATTTAGTTATTAATTCTACTTTGGATGCAACCATAAAAGCAGAATAAAAACCTAATCCGAAATGGCCTATTACACCAGAATCTTTGGCAGTATCTTTATATTTTTCTAAAAATTCTTCTGCACCTGAAAAGGCAACTTGATTGATGTATTTTTCAACTTCATCAGATGTCATTCCTAATCCTTGGTCGATAATGTGTATTTTTTTACCTTCTTTATCAATTTTAACCTCAATTTTTGGGTTACCATATTCTACAGTAGCTTCGCCAATACTAGTTAAATGTTTTAATTTTAAAGTAGCATCTGTTCCATTTGAAATTAGTTCGCGTAAGAAAATTTCATGGTCGCTGTATAAGAATTTCTTTATTAATGGAAATATGTTTTCTACTGAAACATTAATTTTTCCTGAAGACATAATTTATAAATTTTTAGTTAAACATTTCCAATTCTATTTCAAAAGGAGTACCAAAAAGTATATACTGACAAATTGACGTAAATATAAAAGCCCAATTCAACGAATTGGGCTTTTATTTTATTTTTTAAAGTTTAGTAATTTCCGAATTTATATAAAACAGTAGCCGATAAATTGTACATTAATCCAGTAATCGAATTAGCCGCACCAGTATAGGTAGGTGTTCCGTCAAAATTATAATGTTGAGAAATATTTGCAATCAAAGAGGCATCGATTCCTAGGAATAATCCATCAGTTACTTTGTATTTTGGATTCAACCCTACAATTATATTTAAAATATGATCAGTACCAGTATTTTCGGCTATATCAGATTTCAAAATTGACAATCCTGCACCACCATGTGCACTAATTATAAAGTCATTATAATTGGACCCTCTATTCATTAATTCCGACAAATTTATAACACCTTGTAAAGATATACGAGTATTTTTTGTACCTGTTTTGTTTCCTAATTCGTTTTCAATTGAAAATTTATCGGATGCAAAATCAATTTTAGCGGCAAAAGTTTCGTTTAAATCGTAGCTTAACCCACCTCCAAAATGTGTAAATCCAGAATAACTAGGTTGATAAGAACCATTCATACCATAATTTAATTCTACAGCAAATTGCGCGTTAGAAAGAATAGGTATTAATAAAAAGGCAAGAATAAATTTTAGGTTAAGTATAAGTTTTTTCATTTTTTTGGGGTTTATTGTTTTCAATAGTTCAATATATAATTAAAATTTTTATAAAAAATTTTTTTTTAATTCAATCTTGTTAATTCTAAATTAGCTATTTTATTTTTACTTTTGATTTAAATAAAAAAAAATGCTCTCCTTAACTAATGTAGTTTTTTCATATCAAAAGTCTAAAGTCATTAATAAAGTTTCGTTTTCATTAGAAAATGGTCAACATCTTTCAATTTTGGGTGAAAGTGGAAGTGGAAAAAGTACATTATTAAAAGCTATATACGGACTTCTAGATTTAAATGAAGGTGAAATTTTCTGGAATGAAACAGAAGTTTTAGGACCTAAGTTTAATTTGGTTCCAGGAATGCCTTTTATGAAGTATTTAGCTCAAGATTTTGATTTAATGCCTTATATTACTGTTTCTGAAAATATTGGTAAGTATTTGTCTAATTTTTATCCAGAAAAAAAGCAAGAGCGTATTTCGGATTTACTTCGCTTAGTTGAAATGACTGATTTTTCAGATGTTAAGGTTAAGAATTTAAGTGGCGGTCAAATGCAAAGAGTCGCAATTGCTAGAGTTTTGGCTTTGGAACCAGAAATATTATTGTTTGATGAGCCATTTAGCCATATTGATAATTCAAGAAAGAATAATTTAAGAAGAAGCGTCTTTAATTATGCAAAAGTGAAAGGAATTACTTGTATTGTTGCAACTCACGACATGGATGATGCTTTGTCGTTTTCTGATAAGATTATAGTTCTTAAAAACGGAGGAATAATTGCAGAAGGAACGCCTATAGAGTTGTTTAATTCGAAAGATAGTGTTGATGTTGGTAAATTGTTTGGCGATGTAAATCAGATTGATGCTCTTTTTTTGGGAGGTTTAAATGATGAAAAACAATTGGTTTATCCTTTTGAACTTGAAATTACAGATTGGTCTAATTTAAAAATAGAAGTATTAAAGTCTTATTTTAAGGGTAAAAATTATCTCATTGAAGCTCATTATGATAATGGAGTTTTGTTTTTTGAACACGGAACTTTGCTGGCTAATAATAGCCAATTCTATTTAAAATTAAAAGATAACGTTTCGATATGATTTTAATAGTACTTTTAATTTCATAAATTTGTAATTCAACTTTTTTAGTAAATTTTAAACTATGTACCATTCAAAAATATCAGGATTAGGGTTTTATGTACCAGAAAATAAAGTAACCAATGATGATTTGTCTAAGTTAATGGATACCAATGATGCTTGGATTCAAGAGCGAACTGGGATTCAAGAAAGAAGGCATATCATTAGAGGGGAAGATACTACCACATCAATGGGGGTTAAAGCTGCTGAGATTGCTATTGAGCGTTCAGGTGTTGCTAAAGAAGATATTGACTTTGTTGTTTTTGCTACTTTAAGTCCAGATTATTATTTTCCAGGTCCAGGAGTTTTAGTGCAGCGCGATTTAGGACTTAGAACGGTTGGAGCTCTTGATGTTCGTAATCAATGTTCGGGGTTTGTTTATGCTATTTCGGTAGCTGATCAGTATATTAAAACTGGAATGTATAAGAATATTTTAGTTATAGGTTCAGAAGTACATTCAACAGGATTGGATATGACCGATAGAGGTCGTGGAGTTTCAGTAATTTTTGGAGATGGGGCAGGAGCAGCTGTTCTTTCTAGAGAAGAGGATTTATCTAAAGGTATTTTGTCAACTCACTTACATTCTGAAGGTCAACATGCAGAAGAATTAGCTTTAATTGCACCAGGAATGGGTAAGCGCTGGGTAACTGATATTATCGCGGATAATGATCCAAATGATGATAGTTATTATCCTTACATGAACGGACAATTTGTTTTTAAAAATGCTGTTGTACGTTTTAGCGAAGTAATTAACGAAGGTTTACAAGCAAATGACTTAGAAGTTTCGGATATTAATATGTTAGTCCCTCATCAAGCTAATCTTAGAATTTCTCAGTTTATTCAATCAAAATTTAAATTATCTGATGATCAAGTGTATAATAATATTCAAAAATACGGAAATACAACTGCAGCATCTATTCCTATTGCTTTAACAGAAGCATGGGAAAAAGGTAAAATTAAAAAAGGCGATTTAGTTGTTTTGGCTGCTTTTGGTAGTGGATTTACTTGGGGGAGTGTTATTATTCGTTGGTAATTTCTTTAAAAAAAGTTGAAAGAATTTAGGAATAAAAGGATAGAATAAATAATTAAAAATGCGTTTCAATTGATTCGCATTTTTTGTTTTAAAAACTTCTGACTTCTGACTTTTAACTTCTAACTTCTTATTATATTTGCACCTTTAAAAACAATAGAAAAATGACATTACAAGAAACATTAACCATTCACATTCAAAAAGCAGTTCATAGTTTATTTGATTTATCATTAGATAAAGTAGAATTTCAAGCAACTAGGAAAGATTTTGAAGGAGATGTAACTATGGTTGTTTTTCCATTAGTAAAACAATTAAAAGGAAATCCGGTTGAAATAGGAACTAAAATTGGAACACACTTAGCAGAAAATGTAGCTGAAGTTGCTCGATTTAATGTAGTAGGTGGTTTTTTAAATATTGTAATCAACAATGCTTTTTATATTGATTTCTTTAATGAAATTAAAAATGAAGAAAAATATGGTTTTGTAACCCCAAAAGAAGGAGAAAAAGCTATTATGGTTGAATATTCTTCACCAAATACCAACAAACCTTTGCATTTAGGTCATGTTAGAAATATTCTTTTAGGATATTCTGTTGCCGAAATTATTAAAGCTTCTGGTAAAAAAGCGTATAAAACTCAAATAATCAACGACCGTGGAATTCACATTTGTAAGTCAATGTTGGCTTGGCAAAAATACGGTAACGGACAAACACCACAGTCTACAGGTTTAAAAGGAGATAAATTAGTTGGTAATTTCTATGTAGAATTTGATAAACACTATAAAAAAGAAATTACCGAATTAATGGCGGAAGGAAAAACGGAAGAAGAAGCTAAAAAATTAGCGCCATCAATTCTTGAGGCCCAAGAAATGTTACGTAAATGGGAAGCTGGTGATGCTGAGGTTGTAGCACTTTGGAAAACTATGAACCAATGGGTTTATGATGGTTTTGAACAAACGTACAAAAGTGTAGGTGTTGATTTTGATTCCTATTATTACGAAAGCAATACCTATTTATTAGGGAAAGAAGTAGTTCAATTTGGATTAGAAAAAGGAATTTTTGAAAAAGATCCAGACGGTTCTGTTTGGATTGATCTAACTGAAGATGGATTAGATCGTAAAATTGTACTTCGTTCAGACGGAACTGCCGTTTATATGACACAAGATATTGGAACTGCTATTCAGCGTGTAAAAGACAATCCAGATGTTGGTGGAATGGTTTATACTGTTGGTAACGAGCAAGATTATCATTTCAAAGTGTTATTCTTAATTTTAAAGAAATTAGGATTTGATTGGGCTGATAGTTTATACCATTTAAGTTATGGAATGGTAGAATTACCTTCAGGAAAAATGAAATCGCGTGAAGGAACTGTTGTTGATGCAGATGATTTAATGTTAGAAATGACTACAACAGCGCAATCTATTTCAGAAGAATTAGGTAAACTTGAAGGTTATTCAGAAGAAGAAAAAGCAGCATTATATAAAACTATTGGATTAGGTGCTTTAAAATATTACATGTTAAAGGTTGATCCAAAAAAACAAATGATGTTTAACCCAGAAGAATCGGTTGATTTTGCTGGAAATACAGGTCCGTTTATTCAGTATACTTATGCTCGTATTCAGTCTATTTTAAGAAAAGCAACTTTCGAATATAAAAACGTTATTTCTGCAAATACTATTGAATTACACGAAAAAGAAAAAGAGTTGATTAAACAAATTCAACTTTTTCCAGAAACTATTCAAAATGCAGCACATAATCATAGTCCGGCATTAATTGCTAATTATACTTATGATTTAGTTAAAGAATTCAATTCATTTTACCAAAACGTGTCTATTTTAGGAGAAAGTGATAATGCATTAAAGGTTTTCAGAGTACAATTGGCTAATAAAGTTGCTGAAGTTATTCAATCATCTTTTCAATTATTAGGAATTGATGTTCCTGAGAGAATGTAATTTTCTATACCGGAGTGAATAATTCAAAAACGTATTTTTTTAAATCTTTTTTTGCAATGCTTTTGGCAACTGCATCGTTTTTGGTATTCAAAGCTTTTTTGCCAAAGAGAATTTTTGAGGAAGGAAGTTCATTAACAGAAAACGTTGTAATTGACAGTTTGCTCATAGAAGCTGTTGCGGAAGCCGAAGAGGAGGCTGTAATAGATACTTTAGCAAATGAGCAAATAGATTTTAAACCGGTTAAAGGCGTTAAATTTCCATCTGAAACTTTTAAAGTATATAAAGGCGATCAGTTTTTAGTTTCTTTTTTCGAGAAGCTTTTTCAATTAGAACAAAATCCCACAAAGAAAGTGAGAATAGCCTATTTTGGAGATTCAATGACTGATGGTGATATGATTGTAAAAGACTTTAGGACTTATTTTCAACAAAAATTTGGTGGGGAAGGTGTTGGGTTTGTTAACATAACTTCTGAATCGGCTTCTTCGCGTAATTCAATTACCCACGAATTTTCAACCAATTGGAAAACCTATTCCTATTTAAAAATAAAACATCCAGTTAGCCCATTTGGAGTAAACGGACATTTGTTTTTTGCTAATGACACTTTACATGATGCTTGGGTTAAATTCCGTGCAACAAGAACACGTTTTGCTTCAGAATTAGGAAATCCAACCTTGTTTTATGGTAAGTCTAGAAATACAGAAGGTAAAGTATATCAAGTAATTGGAGTAGATACTGTTTATAAAAAATTAAAACCAAACAACAAGTTAAATACTTTAGCTTTTTCGTCAAATGGACAAAAAACTATGAAAATTAATTTCACTAAAGCAGATAGTATACCGCTTTATGGCTTTAATTTTGATAATGGTATTGGAGTGCATGTAGATAATTTTTCGAGCAGAGGAAATTCAGGTTTGCCTTTATCTACTTTTGATGTTGATTTAATGAGCCAGTTTCAAGAACAATTGCATTATGATTTAATTGTTCTCCATTATGGAACAAATGTTTTAAATTACGGTTCATATAATTATTCTTGGTATGAAAAACGAATGAATAAAGTAGTTGCTCATTTGAAAAAATGTTTCCCAGGTGTTGCTATTTTAGTTGTTTCAACAGCAGATAAGTCAACCAAGTATGATATGGAAATGAAAACAGATTCAGCAGTTGTTCCCTTAATGTTGGCTCAAAAGAAATATGCAATACAATCAGAATCAGCATTCGTTAATTTATATACTTTAATGGGTGGCGATGGTTCAATGGTTCAATGGGTTGATGAAGAACCTGCTAGGGCAAATAAAGATTACACGCATTTTAATTTTAGAGGTGCAAAAGATATAGCTAAAATGATTTTCAATCAGATCTATGAAGGATATGAAAAGTATAAAAAAATAAGACCAAAAGACAAGCCAATAAAGAAACCATTTAAAAAAGATAGTACTAAAGTAGTTAAAGATAGTGTCGTTTATGAAGAATAGTATTTTATTTTTTTCTTTGATTTTTGTACAATTTATTTTGTCTCAAACCATTTCCGACACAACAGAAGTTGAGATAGATTATGTAAGTATTGATACGGTTTCAGTAATTGAATTTAAAAACGAAATTCACAATGCAAAAGCTATTGCAAAGTTTTTACAAAAGTTAGATTCTGTTGAAACAACAAAACAAAAAAAAGTTAGAATTGTTCATATTGGCGATTCACACATTCAAGCCGATTTGTTTTCAGGTAAAATGCGTTCGCTTTTGCAAGATAAATTTGGAAACGGAGGTTTAGGATTTACTTTTCCATATAATTTAGCAGGTACAAATGGAAATCATTATATAAAATACACGAGTAATATTCCTTTTTTAAGTCAAAGAAACACAAAGCCTAATGATGGAAAACCTATTGGTCTTAGTGGGATAGCTTTATATACAGATAATAACGATTTTGTCATTGAACTGAATGTAAGGGACAAATCTTATACTTTCAACACTATTAAAGTCGTTACTCCCATAAAAGGCAATTTTAATTTAGCAAAAACTTCAAAAAATATTGTTATAGTATCTTCAAAACCAAAAGTAATTTACCATAAAATTATAAGTGGTGAAGTGCTTTCCATTATTGCAGATAAATACAATTGCTCGGTTTCTGAAATTAAGAAAGCAAATAAATTACGTTCAAATGCAATTCAGGCTGGGAAGACTCTACGAATTCCTACAGATGAAAAAGAACCAGTAAAAATTACTAAGTCAGAGTTTATTCCGTTGACTATTTTTGAAGATACGAATTCATACAATTATTTTTCAGAAGAAAGTTTAGATAAGGTTTACATTACTTCAAATGATATTACTACTAATTTTTCTTTAAACGGAATACTATTAGAAAACAATAACTCAGGAATTGTATATAGTGCAATTGGCGTTAATGGAGCAAAAGCTTCAGATTATTTAAAATACCCTTTGTTTTTTGAGCAATTAAAAGTTATAGAAGCGGATTTAGTTGTTATTTCTTTAGGAACAAATGAAAGTTTTGATAAAAGAGAAACGGCAGTTTATTATACAGAATTAGAAGAAATGCTTCTTTCTATAAAAAAGCACAATCCTGAAGTTGAAATTTTACTTACGACTCCGCCTCCGTCATTATTTCAGAGAAAATACCCAAATACTTTTGCAGCAAGTTATGCCAAAGCGATTATTGAATTTGCAGAGAAAAATAATTATGCGGTTTGGGATATGTATAAAAATATGGGCGGACTTTATAGTGTGAATTCGAATGCTCAAAAGGGCTTAATGTCTAGAGATAAAGTACATTATTCAAAACAAGGATATGAATTACAAGGAGAATTATTTTTCAAAGCATTAATGGAAATATACACTAATTTTAAATCGGTAAAATAGTTTGTTAGCCTTATTCCACATACAGGATGTCTTCCAAAATGTTTTTGGAGATTTATCGATTGATATCATTAAAAATTGGTTTATTTATAATCCAAAGCAGCCTTTATTATTCAATAGTGCGTTGTTTTTAGGGTTTTTTATAATTTTCTATTTCATTTATATTTTATCAAGAAAAACACATTATTTCAGGATTGCTTATGTAGTTCTTTTTTCTTTGTTTTTCTATTATAAATGCAGCGGAATTTACTTTTGGTTGCTTATTTTTTCGTCTGTTTTAGATTATTCTTTGTCTAAACTAATTTTCGAAGAAACAAAACAAGGATTTAGGAAATTTTATTTGATATTGAGTTTGTTGGTCAATTTAGGACTTTTGGTTTATTTTAAATACACCAACTTTTTTATTGATAACTTTAATACGCTTTTTAGTGGAAATGTTGCTTTTGAAGATATAATTCTTCCAGTTGGAATTTCGTTTTATACATTTCAAACATTAAGTTATACGATTGATGTGTATAGAAAAGATTTAGAACCTACAAAAAGCTTTATGGACTTTCTGTTTTTTGTTTCTTTCTTTCCGCAGTTAGTAGCTGGTCCAATTGTTAGAGCGAGCGATTTTATTCCTCAAATTTATGAGAAATTAAAAATTACCAAAGAAGATTTTAATAAGGCTTTGTTCTTAATTATTGGTGGTTTGCTTAAAAAAGCGGTAATCTCTGATTATATTTCTTCTAATTTTGTTGACCGAGTTTTTGATGCTCCAAATAGTTATTCTGCTTTTGAAAACTTATTAGCTTCTTATGGTTACACACTTCAAATTTATTGCGATTTTTCAGGTTATTCTGATATTGCAATTGGTTTAGCTTTATTAATGGGTTTCACTTTGCCACCTAACTTTAGAACGCCTTATAAATCTGCTTCTGTCACTGAATTTTGGAGAAGATGGCATATATCGTTATCATCTTGGTTAAGAGATTATTTATACATTTCATTAGGTGGAAACAGGAAAGGTAATTTTCGTACTTATTTTAATCTTTTCATGACCATGCTTCTTGGTGGTTTATGGCATGGAGCCAATTGGAAATTTATTTTTTGGGGAGTTTTACACGGTTTGGCCCTTGGAGTTGAGCGTTTCTTTGGACAATTTATTAAATTACCAAAAAACTATTTTGTAAAAATAATTCAAATTCTTTTAACCTTACACTTTGTGATTTTTTGTTGGTTGTTTTTTAGAGCCAAGGATTTTCAAACTGCTTTTCAAATTGTAGATAATATTTCTTCATTAACTTTTAATCTAAGTCAATGGCAAACTATTTTGTTAGGTTATAAGAATGTGATTTTCTTAATGGTATTTGGATTTGTTTGGCACTTTATTCCTGATAATGTGATTAATAAATTAGAAAAAGGCTTTAATAAAGTTCCTATTTACATTAAAGCCATTCTTCTTGGATTTGTTTTTTGGATTGTTTATGCTACAGCTTCATCTGGACCGCAACCTTTTATTTATTTTCAGTTTTAATCTAAAGCTTAATATCATTTGTTTTACTTGTAACATTCGTTACAGAATAGTTTATTGATTTAGATTAATTTTGTTAAAAATACAATTTCTATGAAAAATCTATTTTTACTATCTCTATCAGTTTTACTTTTTTCTTGCAACAAAAAGAAAGAAACATTTCAAGATGTTGATAACGAACAAATTTTTGTGTATGACGCACATGAGGCTAAAGAATTAATGGAAAAACATTGTTATTTATGTCATAATCCAATTGCTGATGAAGTTACAGGAAGAATTGCACCTCCAATGGTTGCAATTAAAGCAAGGTATATTGATAAAGAAGGGTATAATAAGACAGAATTTATTAAAGCTGTCTCAGAATTTGTAAATCATCCAACTGATGATAAATCATTAATGTATGGTGCTGTTAAAAAGTTTGGAGTAATGCCTAAACAAGTTTTTCCTGATAGTGCAGTTGTTAAAATAGCATCTTTCATGTATGATTACAAAATTGATTCCCCAGAATGGTTTGCTTCACATTGGCAAGGACATGGAAATAAGAATTGGGAACAATCTGGAAAAGAGTACGTTCCTCAAGTAAAAGAAAAAACATTTGCTGATATTGGTTTAGAATATGCTCTCTCTACTAAAAAACTACTTGGAAAAAATTTAATGGGAACTATTCAAGAAAAAGGAACTATGGAAGCTTTAGCCTTTTGTAATATTCAAGCAATGCCTTTAACCGATAGCATGTCTGTAAAATATAATGCAACAATTAAACGAGTTTCCGATAAAAATCGAAACCCAAATAATAAGGCCAATGCAGAAGAGTTGGTTTACATAGAACAATTTAAAAATGAGATGGCTGCAAATAAAGAATCTAAACCTGTAATAGTGGATAAAGGTGATAAAGTACAATTTTATTATCCAATTCCAACTAACACAATGTGTCTGCAATGCCATGGAAAACCTGAAAATATCAAACCAGAAGTTAGAGCAAAAACCTTAAAATTATACCCACAAGATTTAGCTGTTGGTTATGGAGAAAATGAAGTTAGAGGAATTTGGAGTATTACTTTTGATAAGAAAAAATAATGGAAACTATAAAAATAAAAGAAGTTTGCCCAACAAGCACTTTAGAATTAATAAAACGTAATTATCTTTTGTTAGATGTACGTGAAGAAAATGAATTCCATCAATTTTCATTTGATGTACCTCGTGTTCTTCATATTCCACTTAGCCAATTAGAAGAGCGAATCAATGAGATTCCTAAAGATGAAAAAGTTATTTTAGCTTGTTTAACTGGCGAACGAAGTTTAAGAGCAGTCCAATTTTTAAATGAATACGGGTTTACCAATTTATTGAACATGAAAAAAGGTCTTTCAAAATGGGCTCAAAAAGGGTTTCCTATAAAAGGTGAAGCAATTATTGAAGAAAAATCATGTTGTGGCGAACATTCACATTGTAAATAAAATGACAAAAAAACAATATATTATTACAGGAATTGGAGTAGTGGTAGGTTTACTTGCAGGTTATGTATATTATTTGCAAGTTGGATGTGCTTCAGGAACATGTGCGATAACATCAAAACCTGTAAACAGTACTTTGTATGGCGGTTTAATGGGTGGTTTGTTATTTAATATGTTTGTAACTTCTCCTAAAAAGAAAGATAAATAATGAATGACTTTTGGAATAAACGATATGCTGAAAAGGAATATGCTTATGGAATTCATCCTAATCAGTTTTTAGCCGATTCGATTTTGAAACTACCAAAGCACGGAAAAATTTTATTTCCTGCTGAAGGTGAAGGTAGAAATGCTGTTTTTGCTGCTAAAAACGGATTTGAAGTTGCTGCTTTTGATTTAAGTAGTGAAGGAAAAAAGAAAGCGGATGAATTAGCAAGTGATAATGATGTAAAAATTGATTATCGAGTTGGAATGTTAGAAGATTTGAATTTTGAACCAAATTCTTTTGATGGAGTTGTATTGATTTATGCTCATTTTCCAAAAGCCATTCGAAAAGCCATGCACCAACAAATTTTGCGATTAGTAAAACCAAATGGAGTTATAATATTTGAAGCTTTTAGTAAAGAACAATTAGACTATCCTTCTGGTGGACCAAAAGATGTAGCGATGCTTTTTTCGGAAGAAGAAGTAAAAGAGGAATTTGAAAATGTTGATTTTGATTTTCTAAAAACAGAAATTATCGAATTAAATGAAGGAGCATTCCATCAAGGAAAAGGATCAATCGTTCGATTTATAGGAAAGAAAAGATGATAAAATCTTGGAAAGATTATCTATTTGTAAGCATACAATTTCTATTATTTGGATTGTATGCTTTTGATTTTTTACCAGCTATTAAAATTCCACAATTAGTTAAATATATTGGCTTTATTTTTTCAATTTTAGGTTTTTTGATTGCTGTACTTTCGGTTTTGCAACTCAATAAAAACCTGACTGTTTTTCCAACACCAAAAACAGATTCTGAATTAATCACCTTTGGAATGTACAAATTCAGTAGGCATCCAATTTACACCGGACTTATTTTATTTACTTTTGGATATGCCATTTTTAAAGCATCACTTTTTAAAGTTTTAATAGCTTTGGTTCTTTTGTTGTTGTTTTATTTTAAAACCAATTACGAAGAGCAGAAATTACTTCAAAAGTTTCTAAATTATAAGGATTACAAGAAAAAAGTAAACCGATTTTTTCCAAAAATAAAAAAGCCTCAAGTATAATAACTTGAGGCTTTTTTGAGGATTAAAATTTATAATTTACAAACAAAGTAAAGTTTCTACCTGGTTCTGTAATTGGAACTCTACCATAACCTGCCACATTGTTGAAAGCAAAAGTTAAGTGATTGTTATAATATTGGTCAAATACATTTAAAAGTCCCATTCCTATAGATAATGATTCAATAGGTTTGTACCCAATATTTAAGTCCATAACTTCATAACCAGCTGTTGCAATTTCATCATAACTGGTTGCAATTTTATTTTGTTTAGCTGTTAACGTATAAAGCGCTTTAGCCCAAAACTTTTTGTAATCATAACCTAATTTCAATCTAGTTACTAAAGGTGGCGTTAAAGGTAAACTTTCGTTGAAATCTTTATTTTCGGTATACGTGTAAGATACTTCTGTACCAAAATTAAAATTGTTATAAATCTGTACATTTCCATAAACTTCAAATCCTGTTTTTAAAGCATTGTCAATGTTTCTAAATACTTTTGGATGAATAGGTGGTGTTGTTGAATTGTATTTTCTAATTAAAGTTTCATCAACAACTCCTAAAATATAGTTTTCATAAATAGAATAGAATACCGAAGTTCCAAACTGTACATCGTTAAAGAATCCATTTAATTTTGATTTTCCATCAAAACTCAATTCAAATTGATTGTTTACTTCTGGTTTCAAATTTGGATTTCCTACATATTCATAAGCATCTCTTCCAATGTTGAAAAAGGCAATGTAACGCTCTTCTATGTTGGCAGCTCTTGTTCCTCTACCAAAAGAAGCTTCCATTTTATAGTTTGAATTGAACAAATATTGATAAGAAACTGTTCCACTATAAATTGTTTCGTTTCTTTTTTCTAAGTTTGGATATAAAGCCGCAAAAGTGGCATCTAAGTCATTTGCATCAGAAGTAACAAAATCCAAACGAGAACCAACAGTTAACCATGATTTATTAGATGCTTTAATTTTTGTTTCTGCAAAATAACCAAAATCATTAGAGTAACTGTCTTGCCAAACTTTATCATAAAAAGCTATTGGAGTTGGTAATGGATTTCCCATCATGTTGACTTTTACTAATCGATCTCTACCACCATCTCTTGATAAATTTACCATATCAACTCCAGTAAACAAGTTAATTTTAGAACCCAATCGCCATTCTGTTTCTATTTTTCCACCATAAGTTAAGGCTTCTACTTTAGAAACTGCTTCTGAATTTGCAAATGATGCTCTTCTTGTATTGCTCATAATATGATCTACAAAAGAATAATAGGCTTTAGCTGTTAATCCTTTAAAATAGGTTCCTGTGTTTTCCCATTTATAATCTAAATTAGCGAGTGTACTGTTGTCTTCGTCCGTATCCATTGGTAATCCTGCATGCAATACATCTCTACCAAAATTTTGACGGAAAGTTGCTTGTAAACGTTGATTATCTGCAATTTGATAACCTGTTTTTAATCCGTAACTAATACTTCTGAAAGAAGAAGGTATTTCATTTTGATTACCATCTTCATAATTACCATAATCTCTGTAACTGAAATTTCCAGAAAAATCAAACTTTTTAATTTTACTTTCTAAAGAAAATAGGTTCACAATTGAATTTCCGTTGCTTTCATATCCAGAAGAAAAACTTCCTCCAATAATTTTTTTGTTATTTGCTGGAGATTTAGAAACGAGATTGATAAGTCCAGCAAAAGTATTTCCATAACGTACAGAAAAAGGTCCTTTTATGATTTCAATTTTAGTAATTTCTTCTGGATTAATTAGAGTGGTAACTGGATCCATTCGGTTTGGACACGCATGAAAAGCTTTTGTTCCACCATCTATTTGTACGTTTAATTGTTCGTATTGAGAAGCTCTAAAAGCTGGGTCAACTGCATAATTTCCTCTTTTGATAAGGTGAAAACCATTGATGTCTTCAAATAATTCACCTGAGTTTTTAGGTTGGACTACTTTTTCTGTAAAATCTTGTTTTACAATAATTTGAGCAGGATTTTTTGTTAATGATTTAGTAACTATAACTTCATTTAAAAGTGTAACTTTTACTGAGTCTACTTCTTTAACTGGTTCTTGTGCATACAAGAGAGTTGTGCCTAGTACAATTAAGGCCAATATTGTTTTTTTCATTTTTATAAATTTGATTTAATACATAAGCTATTAAGCTGCTGAGTAATTAAATCAAACTTTGTGGTGGATGTTCTAAAGGGTGTTTTTTAATTGATTTTATTAAAAAATCATTAAAAAGTTTTCTTTTTTTCTCAATAAAAGCATATCTTTCAAAGTCATAGCACCAAGCTGAATTGAAAAATGTAATCTCTATGTCAAAAAATGTTTTTTTAGAATTGTTTTGAGTTTCTTTTTCAGAACTTATTTTCTTTAAATGACACTTACCATTACATTTTAATTCAGGTTTTTTAATATTTGAACAATATTTTTCTGTAAAATGTTCATTGTCAAAAATAAATTCATATTGCAAAATAGCTGTTTTAAAATTAAAACATAATACACTAAATGTGATTATTAGAATTAAACTATTTTGAATTGAAATTTTCATGCAATTTAATATATTCTACAAAATTCCTAGTATTTTTTTATTTGTTAAGTAATATTTGTTACAAATTGAAATTTTAAAATTGATTATATTAGCTTTAATTAATTATAGTGTTTTTTATAACTTTAAAAATATGTCAAATAAATTTCCTCAAATAATAAAATCAGAAGGTTCAATTTTAGTTGAATTTATTAATTCTAATTGCGAACCTTGTGCAATGATTGAGCCTACATTGTTACAAATTAAAAAATCTATTGGCAATCGTATTGAAATTTTGGTTGTAGAAGTTGATGAAGTGCCAGAAGTTGTAAACCTTTACAATATACATTCTGTTCCTACAACTGCTTTATTTCAAAATGGAGAGTTGATTTGGAAAACTGCCGAAGTTTTATCAAAACAAAAACTTCTAGAAAAAATACTAGATATTTTTTAAAATCATATATTTGCGTAATGAAATTTAAAGTTTACATATTATTTATCTACTTAGTTGTTTTAACAGCTCTGCCATCGGTGCGTGCAGTAAAACTTCAATTTTGTAATAATAGTGAACAAACTTGTAATAATTTAGAGCAAAATAATTGCGATGCTGGCAAGTTTGTAAAGAGCTTAAATTTCAGTCCATTGCAAATTATGAAGAGTTATAATTATAATTTAAATTTTGAGCTTTTTGATTTCGAGTTAAAAAAAGAAATTTCTTTTTATGATTCTTTTTTCGTTTCAAATTTTCAAAATAATATTTGGCACCCTCCAAAAGTATAGTTATTTGTTTTTTAGAACGATTAACCATATTATTTCTTAATACTATGGAATAACTATATATGTCAATATTTATGAAAAAAATTATATTAATGGTATTGTTTGTTTCTCTAATTGCTTTTGGGAAAGAAACAATTACCAAAACGATTATTGCAAGTAACTATAATAATATAGCACTTGTTTCAAAACCAGTTTTACATACTAATTTGCTCTCAACGAATAAGGTTAGTTGCGCTCAATGTCATGATTGTAAAAGCAATAACCACTTTTCTTTGGAGGATAATTCATTAGAATTGTTACAAATTAATAATGCTGAACGAGATACAATAAGCAATAAAAAAAATGAAGTAGAACTTAAACAAAATAAATCATGAAAATTTTTTTAAAAATTATAGCGATGATTTTTGTTTTTCAATCATCGTTTGCACAAAGTGACTTTCCTTATGATGTTGTGCTAACACCTGTTACAGTTGCTGGATTGCCAGGTTTGCATTCATATGCTTTTGGTCAACATAATGGAAAATGGTTAATTATTGGAGGTAGAAAGGATGGTTTACATGCTCGTCAACCTTTTAATGCTTTTCCAGGAGCACAAAATAATAGTGATATTTATGTCGTAGATATTGCTACTCAACAATCATGGACTGCTTCTGTTAACTCATTACCTGCAGGTTTAAAGGAACAATTGCAGTCTACTAATATGAATTTCTATCAAGATGGAGATGTTTTATATATTATTGGTGGGTATGCTTATTCTACAACTGCTGCCGATCATAAAACTTTTGACGGTTTAATATCTGTTGATGTGCCAAATGTAATTAACGCAATTGTAAATAATACCTCAATTACTTCATCTTTTAAGCAAATTACAAATGCAAGTTTTGCTATTACAGGTGGTCAATTAGGTAAGATAGGAAACGAATTTTATTTAATTGGAGGCCATCGATTTGATGGTAGATATAATCCAATGAACGGACCTTCATTTACTCAAACCTATTCTAATTCTATACGAAAATTTGAGATTGATAACTCAGGAACTCAGTTGTCATTTATAAATTATGCTGAAATTACGGATGCAGTACATTTACACAGGAGAGACTACAATTTATTACCTCAAGTTTTTCCAAATGGTGAGTTAGGTTATACAATATCCTCGGGAGTTTTTCAAATTAGTGCAGATTTACCTTTTTTATATCCTGTTGATATTAAGTCAGGTGGTTATTTTCCTCAAACAAGTTTTAACCAGTATTTAAGCAATTATCACTCAGGTAAAGCATGTTTGTATGATGCTGTAAATAATAATATGCATAATTTGTTTTTTGGAGGAATGAGTCAGTATTATTATAATGGATCAACATTGGTTCAAGATGATACAGTTCCTTTTGTTAAAACAATCAGCCGAACAAAAAGAGCAGCTGATGGTTCTTTAACCGAATATAAGTTACCTGTTGAAATGCCAAATTTAAAAGGTTCTGGAGCAGAATTTATTCCTAATGAAAATCTTCCTCGTTTTTCAAATGAAGTAATTAAACTTTCAGATATAACAGATTCTGAGTTTGTTATTGGACATATTTTTGGAGGAATACAAAGCTCATCTATATCTGCATTTACAGATAATCAAACAGACCTAACCAGTGCTGACCCTACTGTATATGAAGTGAAGTTAGTTTATAATCCTACTTTAAGTCACGATTTAATAGATGGTTCAAATCCATTTACTTTTTCAGTTTATCCAAATCCTGCGGTTAATGATACAATTAATATTCAATTTTCAATTCCGTATCAAGCAGAATTGGAATATATTATGTCAAGTGTTGAAGGAAAGATATTATCTGAGGGAATTATTGAAGGATTAAACACTGGGAAAAGTGAAATGATTTTTAATTTAGAAGATGCTAAAACGAATGTTGTAATCTTAACTTTTGTTTTCGATCATAAGTTTTATTCTTCTAAAAAAATAATAAAAAAACAATAAAGTTAAATTTGTAATTCAAATATTTGTATATATTTGTCGTACAAGTTTTTATAATAACAATTTAAAATTATATAATTATGAAAAAAGTAATCACAATATTAGCAATTGCTGCATTTATGTTTTCAGTAGATGCTACTGCTCAAACACAGAAAAAGAAAGAAGCTGCTAAAACTGAAAAAGCATGTTGTTCAGCTGATAAAAAAGAGGTTGCATCAATGCAAAAGTCTTCAGAAGGAGATAAAAAATCTTGCGGAACTGAAGCAAAAGCATCTTGTTGTTCTTCTAAAAAAGTAGAAGCTAAAAAAGAAGATTAATTAATAATTAAAAGCATTTCTTTGTTGAGATGCTTTTTTTTGTATCTTTGTTAACCAAATGGTTGAACCGATTAGTTGAAATGAAAAAAATAGAATCCAATACAGAAGAAATAATATTGAAAAGTGCTATAACCATTTTTCATAAAAAAGGAATGGCTGGTGCAAGAATGCAAGAAATTGCCGACGAAGCTGGAATTAACAAAGCGATGTTGCATTATTATTTTAGAAGTAAGCAATTGCTTTTTGAAGCCGTTTTTAAAAAAGCATTTATGCAGTTAGCACCGCAAATTCATCAAGTGTTAAACTCTCAAGATTCGTTGTTTGATAAAATTGAAAATTTTGTTGGTAAGTATATATCATTTGTTATGGAAAATAGGTTTTTGCCTACATTCATTATTCAAGAGTTAAACAATAATCCTGAATTTACAAATCAATTTTTTAGTCAAGCTGAATTTCCTAAACCAACGCATTTTCTATTGCAAATTGAAGAAGAAATTCAAAAGGGAACCATAAGAAATGTAAATCCAAAACAAGTATTAATTGATTTGTTTTCGTTATCTGTTTTTCCATTTGTTGGAGCGCCTTTGCTTCAAAAAATAACAAATTCGAATGAAGAAGAATATAACAACTTGTTAATAGAACGTAAAACACACATAGCTTCAATGCTAATAAATAGTATTAAAAAATGAGAAATTTAATTATAATTTTATTCCTGTTTTTTGGATCTTTCCTTCAAGCTCAACAAAAAATTACGTTGAATGAATGTTATGATTTGGCAGAAAAAAATTATCCATTAGCTAAACAGACTAATTTACTGCAACAAAAATCTGCTTTAGAAATTGATGCATTAAACAAAGCAAAATTGCCAAAAATTGATATTAATGCTCAAGCAACCTATCAATCTGCCGTAACACAATTGCCTATTAGTTTGCCAAACGTAACAATTACACCTTTAAATAAAGATCAATATAGAGCTACTCTAGATGTTAATCAGTTAATTTATAATGGCGGAATGATTGAGGCTAATTCTAAATTAAAAGAAGTTCAAACGCAAACGTTTCAACAACAAGTTGCGGTTAATTTGTATCAATTAAAATCGAGAATAAATTATTCTTATATGATGATTTTATTGTGGCAAGAACAAAATCGATTGTTGATTTCAAAGAAGAATTCAATTTTAGAAAAAATTAGCGAAGTTAAATCTGGAGTTAGAAATGGAGCGATTTTACCAGCATCAGAGCAAGTTTTAGAAGCTGAATTACTAAAGTTAGAACAGGCTTTAACCGAAAATTCATTCCAAAGAATAAAAGAACTTCAAAACTTGGCTAGTTTAACAACTACTTCATTTGCTGAAAACACTATTTTAGAGCAACCAATTTTAAATTTAGAAACTAACGGAACTAGACCGGAAATACATTTTTTCGAATTGCAACAAACTCAAATTGAAGCTTCTAAAGATGTAATTTCAAAATCAAATTTACCAAAACTAAATGCTTTTGGTCAAGCTGGTTATGGAAATCCTGGTTTAAATATGTTGAATAATTCGTTTGAGAGTTTTTATATAGTTGGTTTAAAATTAAATTGGAATGTATTCGATTGGAATAAATCAAAAACAGATAAAGAAGCTTTAGATGTTGCAAAAGAAATTATTTCAACTGAAAAAGAAACTTTTGAAATCAATAATCAAATGCAATTAAATGAGTTAAAATCAGAAATTTTAAAAATGGAAACCATCATTAAAACGGATGTGCAAATCATTCAATTGCGTGAAAAAGTGTTACAATCGTATGATTCTCAATTGCGAAATGGTGTAATAACTTCATCAGATTATGTAACAGAGTTAAACAACCTTTTTGACGCGAAGACCAATCAAAAAGTACATGAAACACAACTTCAATTAGCTAAAATAAATTATCAAACGATTAAAGGACAAAATTAAAATGAAAAATTTACTAACAATATTAATCGCATTAACTTTATTTTCTTGCAACAAGAATGATAATGAAGCAGATGCTTACGGAAATTTTGAAGCAACCGAAGTTACAATTTCAGCCGAAAGCAATGGGAAAATAGAATTTTTAAATCTTGACGAAGGAATGCAACTTGAGAAAGATGCAGTAGTTGGACAAATAGATACAGTTCAATTGTACTTAAACAAGCAACAATTAATAGCTTCAAAAAGCACAATTTATTCTAAATCAGCTAATGTTTTGTCGCAACGAAATGTGTTGAATGAGCAATTAAAAACCACTTTAATAGAGCAAAAACGTATTAAAAATATGTTTGATGAAAATGCAGCAACTAAACGTCAAGTTGATGAAATTACGGGAAAAGTAAAAGTGTTGCAACAACAAATAAATAGTGTAGAAACGCAAAATGCTCCAATTGTAAATGAAGTAAAATCAATTGAAGTTCAAATTGAAAAAATTAACGATCAACTTAAAAAATCAAAAATTATTAATCCTATAAAAGGTACAGTTTTAGCACAATATGCAGAACCAAATGAAATAACTGCTTTTGGAAAACCAATATATAAAATTGCTGATTTATCTGAAATGACTTTACGAGTTTATTTTAGTGAAACTCAATTATCATCAATAAAAGTTGGGCAAGAAGTAAATGTTTTAATTGATGAAAATGAAGGAACAAAACCATATAAAGGAAAAATTTCTTGGATTTCATCATCAGCTGAATTTACGCCAAAAATTATCCAAACCAAAGAAGAAAGAGTCAATTTGGTTTACGCAGTAAAAGTAATCGTTAAGAATGATGGCAGTTTGAAAATTGGAATGCCAGCAGAAGTTAAATTATAATTCAATAGCAATAGCAAAAATCAAAAACTATAAATTATGAACAAATTAAAAATTACAACTATTGCAATTTCTACATTTTTTCTTTTTTCGTGCAACGACAAAGCAAAAAATGAAATTACTGAAGTAAATCAAACAATTGAAACTGAAGTTCACAATCATTCAGCTGATGAAGCTATTCAATTAGATGGCGACAAAAAATGGAAAGTGGATGTTGAAATGATGAACCATATTCGCAACATGGAAAAAGATGTAGCTTCTTTTGACAAAGGAACACCTGAAAATTATCAATTATTAGCAGATAATTTAAAGAAAAATCTAGATTTATTAACGTCAAATTGCACCATGAAAGGTCAAGCACATGACGAATTACATAAATGGTTATTGCCATATCTTGATTTAGTTGATGATTTTTCAAAAGATAAATCTGACGAACAATTTACTGAAATTCAAAACTCATTTACAACATTTAATCAATACTTCGAATAATGAATTTACAAGACTTACATACAGAAGGAAAAGCAGTTCAAACGAATGTTTTATTTGAACCATCTCAAAATGTTATTTCCATACAAATTGCAAAAGGAGAACAATTAAAAGAGCATATTACAAAAATTCCAGCTTTACTAGTTTGTGTTTCTGGAGAAGCAATTTTTAGCGATGAAAATGCACAAAAAATCAGTTTAAAATCAGGTGATTATGTAAAAATCGAACCAAACGTAAAACATAGAGTTGATGCAATTGAAATGAGTAATTTCCTTTTAATTAAATAATTCATAACTCACAATTCATAATTAAATAATGAGTATTTCAGTCCAAAATATTTCCAAATCTTACAACAAAATCAAAGCTATTGATTCAATTTCTTTTGAAGTAAATTCTGGAGAATTATTTGGATTAATTGGTCCAGATGGTGCAGGTAAAACGACTATTTTTAGAATTTTAACTACACTTTTAATTGCTGATGAAGGAAAAGCAACGGTAGCAAATTTTGATGTTGTTGAGGATTATAAATCCATAAGAAATTCGGTTGGATATATGCCGGGCAAGTTTTCGTTGTACCAAGATTTAACGGTTGAAGAAAACCTAACATTTTTTGCGACTATTTTTGGAACAACTATTGAAGAAAACTACGATTTAATCGAAGATATTTACGTTCAAATTGAACCGTTTAAAAAACGTAGAGCAGGAGCATTATCTGGTGGAATGAAACAAAAATTAGCGTTGTGTTGTGCTTTAATTCATGCTCCAAAAGTCTTGTTTTTAGACGAGCCTACAACAGGAGTTGACCCAGTTTCTCGTAAAGAATTTTGGCAAATGTTAAAACGATTACAACAAAAAGGAATCACCATTTTAGTTTCCACACCTTATATGGATGAAGCTGCCTTATGTGATAGAATTGCTTTAGTTCAAAAAGCTAAAATTTTAAAAATCGATTCGCCACAAACCATAACAGTCAATTATGAAAAAGTAATTTATGATATTCAATCTAAAAATACACACGGTTTAATTCACGATTTAAAAAACTATCCAAGTCATTATAGTGTTTATGCTTTTGGTGAATTCATTCATTATATCGATACAAATGCAGATTTCAATCCAAATGATTTAAAGGAATATTTAGAGCATAAGAATCATTTAGAAATTATAATAAAAAAAGCAATCACAACCATTGAAGATGTATTTATGGATTTGTAATTATGGATAAAGAAAAAATCATACAAGTAGAAAACTTAACCAAACAATTTGGCGATTTTACAGCAGTGAAAGGAATCACTTTTGATGTCTACAAAGGAGAGATTTTTGGTTTTTTAGGAGCAAACGGAGCAGGAAAAACAACTGCAATGAAAATGCTCATCGGAATTTCAAATCCAACTTTGGGTAAAGCAAATGTAGCAGGTTTTGATGTATTGACTCAAGCAGAAATGGTTAAGAAAAGCATTGGTTATATGAGTCAGAAGTTTTCTTTGTATGACGATTTAACCATTAAAGAAAACATTACTTTTTTTGGAGGAATTTATGGTTTATCGCGAAAGCTGATTAAAGAAAAAACAATCCAATTAGTTCAAGAATTAGAAATGCAAGACGTTGCTCATAATTTGGTTGGTTCATTACCATTAGGTTGGAAACAAAAATTATCATTTTCAGTTGCTTTATTACACGAACCAAAAATTGTGTTTTTAGATGAACCAACTGGTGGTGTTGACCCAATAACCAGAAGACAATTTTGGGAAATGATTTACACACAAGCTTACAAAGGAACAACCATTTTCGTAACCACACATTATATGGACGAAGCTGAATATTGCGACCGAGTTTCCATAATGGTTGACGGAGTTATTGAAGCACTAGACACACCAAAAAAATTAAAAGAACAGTTCAAAGTAGATTCTATGAATGAAGTTTTTTTAAAATTAGCACGTAACATAGAATAAGCTAATTACTATTCACTAGTTACTAATTACTATTAAAATGAAAAGATTCATCGGTTTTGTAAAAAAAGAATTTTATCACATTTTTCGTGATAAACGTTCTATGTTCATACTTTTCGGAATGCCAATTGCCCAAATTATGCTGTTTGGTTTCGCCATCACAAACGAAATTAACAACGTAAAAATTGCTATTCTTGATAAATCAAAAGATACCGAAACTCAAAAAATAATTCAAAAATTAAGTAATTCCTCTTATTTTGATATCGAACAAGAAATCACAACCGAAGCACAAATAGAATCCGTTTTCAAAAAAGGAAATGTCAAAGCCGTTTTAGTTTTTGAGAAAGATTTTATCAAGCAATTGCAATCTCAAAAAAATGGAAAAGTTCAGGTAATTACAGATGCAACCGATCCTAATATGGCTAATACTATATCTAATTATATTACGTCGATTTTACAAAATTTCATTCAAGAAAAAAACAAAAATAATAAGCCAATATATCAAATTCAAACGCAAACCCAATTGTTTTATAATCCAGAAATGAAAAGTGTTTTCACTTTCGTTCCCGGAGTAATGACGGTAATTTTAATGTTGGTTTCTGCAATGATGACCTCAATTTCTATCACGCGTGAAAAAGAACTAGGTACTATGGAAATCTTACTGGTTTCGCCTATAAAACCATTCCAAGTTATTATTGGAAAAGTGTTTCCTTATATTTTTTTATCAGTAATCAATGCAACAGTTATTCTGCTTTTAGGTTTTTTTGTATTCAAAATGCCTATTGAAGGAAGTCTATTTTTATTAGCCATTGAAAGTGTTTTGTTTATAGTTTGCGCATTAGCATTAGGAATTTTAATTTCCACTTTGTCTAATTCACAACAAACCGCCATGATGATTTCGTTATTCGGATTAATGTTACCCGTAATTTTACTTTCAGGATTTATTTTTCCCATTTCAAGCATGCCATTACCACTACAAGTTATCAGTAATATCATTCCAGCCAAATGGTTCATCATCATCATCAAAGCCATCATGTTAAAAGGATCAGGAATTGCTCTAATTTGGAAAGAAACTTTAATTATTATTGCAATGACAATAGTTTATATAGTAATCAGCATCAGAAAATATAAAATAAGATTAGAATGATTTTTTATTAGAAGCTATTTCCTGCTTTCCACTATATCTTTTCCTTTTTAAAGAAAAAAGCAAAAGGATGCCGTTTTAATCAGGGCTAGACTATTAGTAATCAACAGTTACAAATTTACAAATCTGTGACAATCTGTTAAAATCCGCGTCATTCGCGCCACAATATGAAAACAATATTATTCATTATACAAAAAGAGTTCAAGCAAATTTTTAGAAATAAAAGTATGTTGCCTATTATTTTTATATTGCCCTTAATGCAATTGGTGATACTATCTAATGCGGCTAGTTTTGAAGTCAAAAACATTAAGTTTTCTTATATAGATAATGATCATTCTTCTGCTTCACGCGAATTGATAAGCAAATTTCAAGCATCCAATTATTTTAATATAATATCTCAATTTCCTTCAAAAAAAGAAGCCAATCTACAAATGCAAAAAGGAAATGTAGATATAATTCTCGAAATACCAATTCATTTTGAACGTAATTTAATCAAGCAACAAAACACAAATCTTTCGGTAAGTATCAACGCTATAGATGGAGCAGCTGCTGGGGTTTCAAATGTTTATATTACGCAAATTATTTCGGGTTATAATCAATCTATACAAACACAGTTGCAAACCTACAATCAAGGAAGCTTTGTTCAGCCTGAAAGTATTATGACAATTCCGTCATTTTGGTACAACAAAACCTTAAATTATAAAACTTTTATGGTTCCAGGAATTTTAGTTTTATTAGTAACAATGCTTTCCTTATTCTTATCGTCCATGAATATTGTTCGTGAAAAAGAAGTCGGAACTTTAGAACAAATTAATGTAACACCCATTAAAAAGCACCAATTTATAATTGGAAAATTATTTCCGTTTTGGGTAATTGGTTTAATGGTCTTAACTGTCGGATTGACTATTGCAAAGCTAGTTTTCAACGTACCCATTTTAGGGAATATTTTCTTGATTTATGGATTCACTTCTATTTATTTAATTTTAATTCTCGGAATTGGACTATTTATTTCCAATCATACCGAAACCCAACAACAAGCTATGTTTATTGCTTGGTTTTTTACTGTAATATTCATTTTAATGAGCGGACTTTTCACTCCAATTGAAAGTATGCCAAATTGGGCTCAAAAAGTCACTTTATTGAATCCAATACGTTATTTTGTAGAGGTCATAAGAATGGTTATGCTTAAAGGCGCAGGTTTTAGTGATATAAAAAATCAAATTGCAATAATTACTATTTATGCTTTTGCAATTAATGGCTTTGCGGTTTGGAGTTATAAAAAAACAAATTAAATTTATTTGAACATTAGTTAAAGTTTTAGCTATGTAACGCTTGTTACTTTATAGTGTTTGAAGTTTAGTAAATTTGTTTAAATTAATAATATCATTACATCATGGACGTTGAAATATTAGCTCGGATACAGTTTGCCTTCACCATTGCCTTTCACTATATTTATCCACCTTTAAGTATTGGAATAGGATTAATTATGGTCATTATGGAAGGTTTGTACTTAAAAACTGGAAATAAAGAATATGAAGTCTTAACTCGTTTTTGGTTGAAGATTTTTGCCATAACTTTCGGAATAGGTGTTGCAACAGGAATAATCATGGAATTTGAATTTGGAACCAATTGGGCTGTATATTCTCGATATGTAGGTGATATTTTCGGAAGTGCTCTAGCCGCAGAAGGTTTATTTGCTTTCGGATTAGAAAGTACTTTTTTAGGGATTTTAATTTTTGGGTGGAATAGAGTTTCTCCTAGAGTCCATTTTATTTCTACCATAGGAGTGTTTTTTGGTTCAATGTTTTCTGCAGTTTGGATTGTTGTAGCGAATAGTTGGCAACAAACACCTGCAGGTTATCACATAGTTGGTGAAGGTTTTAATGCTCGTGCAGAAGTAACTGATTTTTGGGCAATGGTTTTTAATCCATCAAGTGTGGATAGAATTATACATACTTGGCAAGGAGCTTTTTTAGCAGGAGCTTTCTTGGTTTTAAGTGTTCATGCTTATTATATTAGAAAAGGCAGATATGTTGAGTTGTCTAAAAGAGCCTTTAAAATTGCATTAGTAGTTGCTACAGTAGTATCTTTTTCTCAATTGCTTTCTGGTCACAGTTCTGCAGATGGAGTTGCTAAAAATCAACCTGCAAAATTAGCTGCTATGGAAGGACATTACGAAAAATCGGCTCCAGCAGATTTATATCTTTTAGGTTGGGTAGATAATGAAAATCAAGAAGTAACGGGTTTAGGTTTGCCTGGAGGATTGTCTTTTTTAGTACACCAAGATTTTGATGCTCCAATAACAGGTTTAAATGCTTTTCCTGAAGAAGATCGTCCAGGTCAAGTTAATGCCGTTTTTCAATTTTATCATATCATGATTGCCATTGGAATGTTTTTAATAGGTCTTACATTTTATGCTAGCTTCTTATGGTGGAGAGGCAAATTATTTGAAACCAAATGGATCATGTGGATTTTCTCTTTTTCAGTAATTTTACCACAAATCGCTAATCAAGTGGGTTGGTTTGCTGCGGAAATGGGAAGACAACCTTGGATTGTGTATGGCCATTTACGAACAAGCGAAGGTTTTTCGCAAGAAGTTTCAGCTAATCAAATAGTGTTCTCTTTAGTCATGTTTACAGTAATTTACACGCTATTATTGATTTTGTTTTTATATTCTTTAAATAAAAAAATAAAACATGGACCTTATGATGAAGCCAAAAATGCATTAGAAATTATTTAAATTAAGAAACATGGAAACATTTTTAGGTATCGATTATCCAACACTTTGGTATTTAGTAGTAGGATTATTATTTTCAGGATATGCCATTTTAGAAGGATTTGATTATGGTGCCGGAGCTTGGCATTTATTTTTAAAAAAAGACATAAGTAGAAGAATTGCTATCAATGCAATTGGCCCTATTTGGGATGCTAATCAGGTATGGTTAATTATTGGTGGTGGCGCTTTATTTGCTGGTTTTCCAGTAATGTATGCAACCATGTTGTCGGCTATGTATATTCCATTTATGTTGTTTTTAATGTTGTTAGTTCTTCGTTCATCTGCCATAAAATTTAGAAGTGCCGAAGAAATGCTTTGGTGGAGAAAAACTTGGGATATAATTTATTTTGTATCTAATACTTTAATAGCCTTTTTGCTGGGTGTAGTTTTAGGAAATGTATTACAGGGATTTGAAATTGGCGAAAACTTTAGTTATCAAGGTGGCATTTTCTTTTCGTTTTTGAGTCCTTATGCTTTAATGACCGGATTTACTACTTTGTCAATATTCATGACGCAAGGAGCTATTTTCTTATTACTAAAAACGGAAGGACGTTTGCATGCTAGACTAACATTCTTATTAAAAAAAGGAATGATTTTTTTTATCGTTAGTTTTTCTATCACATCTCTTTATACATTAATCTATATTCCTGGTGTGACTGATAATTTTAAAAATAATCCACTATTCTTTATTTTACCTATTTTATCTTTTTTAGCAGTTGCTAATATTCCACGATTAGTGTCTAAAAAGAAATATTTTCATGCCCTAATTTTTTCTTCTTTAACAATGGCCTTTTTATTAATGTTAGTTGCTTTTCAGCTGTATCCTGTGCTATTACCTTCAACCATACATCCGGATCATAGCGTAACAATTTATAATGCGGCTTCATCTCAAAAATCATTAGGCATAATGCTAACTATAGTACTTATAGGAACCCCATTATTAGCTGGTTATTTTATTTTTCTATACAAAACGTTTTATGGAAAAGTTAAGCTAGATGATACAAGTTATTAATTTTCAAAAGTGTCTTTTTAAGGCACTTTTTTTATGTAACAAATGTTGCTGTCGTAAATATTTTAATAGTCTAATTTTGAATCACTAAACTAATCAAGATGTCAAAAATAGTAATATTAGGTGCAGGAATATCTGGTCATACAGCAGCTGCACATTTAAGAAGAAAATTAGGGAAAGAGCATGAAGTGCTTGTTGTTTCTCCTAATCGAAATTACCAATGGGTTCCTTCCAATATTTGGGTTGGAATTGGTAGAATGAAAGCCGAGCAATTAATTTTTCCATTAGAACCATTATACAAAAGAAAAGGAATTGGTTACAAACAAGCCAAAGTGGTTTCTTTTCATCCCGAAGGAAATAAAAATGAAGATAAACCATTCGTTTCTGTTGAATATGTGTTTGGAGAAAATAAAGGAACTCAAGAAAATGTTACCTATGATTATTTAATCAATGCAACAGGGCCAAAACTAGCTTTCGATTTAACAGAAGGTTTAAATCCAGGAACAAATAAAGCTTTTTCGGTTTGTACTTATGATCATGCTGAACACGCTTGGCACGGTTTAAAAGAACTTATTGATGAATTAAAAAAATCAGATAAAAAAGCTAAGATTTTAATTGGAACCGGACATGCTAAAGCAACTTGCCAAGGTGCAGCCTTTGAATATATTTTAAATGTAGAAAAAGAATTAGTTAGACACGGTGTTAGAGATAAAGTAGAAATAACATGGATTTCGAATGAAAATGACTTAGGTGATTTCGGAATGGATGGTATGTTAATGGATTACAACGGTTTCAATATGAAATCCAAAGACATGATTGAAATGATTTTTGAAGATAGAGGTATCAAGTGGATTTTAGGTGCTGGTGTCAATAAAATAGAAGATGGAATTGCTCATTATGAAAATTTAGAAGGAGAATATAAATCTGAAACCTATGATTTTGCGATGTTAATTCCTGCTTTTTCAGGTCACGGATTTAAAGCGTATGATAAAAATGATGCAGATATTACTGATAAATTATTTAAAGGATTTATGATAGTAGATGCCGATTATACTCCAAGACCTTACGAAGAATGGACAGTTCAAGATTGGCCAGAAACCTATCAAAATCCATCATATAAAAATATTTTTGCTCCTGGAATTGCTTTTGCTCCGCCTCATTCTATATCTAAACCAAGAAAGAGTAAAAATGGTACAGATATTTTTCCTTCACCACCAAGAACAGGTATGCCTTCTGGAATTACAGCAAGATTAGTAGCAGATAATATTATTGATAGTATTAAAGCTGGTAAAGAATCATTACATCATAAAGGTTCTTTAGGGAATATGGGAGCAGCTTGTATTGCTTCAGCTGGTTATGGTATGACAAAAGGAAGTGGGGTAAGTATTACTACCTATCCAATTGTTCCCGATTATAAAAAATATGGTGAAACAGGAGGAAGAGATATAAATAAAACATTTGGAGATATTGGTTTAGCAGGACATTGGGTTAAATTAGCTTTACATTATGCTTTCATATATAAAGCAAAAATGAAACCTTTTTGGTGGTTAATTCCTGAATAATCAATAGGAATTTATTAAAAAGTTATAATTCCTTATATCTAAATCCTAAAAAAATAAATAAAATGGCACAAAGAATATCAAACGCACAGCGTTCTAAAATGCAAAATCCGTTTTTACAATTTTTTAAATTTTTCTATTTAAACATTAGAATTATGAAAATTGTTGCTGGTGGGCATGGTGGAACAAGAAAGTAATAATCATTTTGAAGATGATGATTGTTTTTAGTTTTTATTGGTTAGTAAAAGAGCATTTGTAAAAATGCTCTTTTCTTTTTGTATCATAAGTTACTTTTCAGTGTAACACTTGTTACTGAATGTAGATTTTGGCTATCGTACTTTTGTTACTGTAAAATGATAAACCAATGAAAAAAATTAAAGTTTTAATAATCAGTACAATTGCAATGACTTCTTATATGGCTAATAGTCAAGATACATTGTCAATTTCTAAAAGTGAAGTACTTGAGAAGGTATTAGAAAACAATCTTCAAATTAAAGTAGCTGAAAAATCTTTTGAATCAGCACGTGGAGATTATCGTCAGTCCAATGCACTTTTCTTACCTAATATTAATGCTTCTTACACAGGAATTTCAACAACAAATCCTTTAATGGCATTTGGTTCAAAATTAAATCAGGAAATCTTAACGGCTTCTGATTTTAATCCAGCATTATTAAATGATCCCGATCAAATTCAAAACTTTGCAACTGTTATAGAAGTAAAACAACCTTTAATTAATATTGATGGGTTGTTAGGAAGACAAGCAGCAAAAGCAAAAATGAATGCTTTTCAGTTGCAAACAGAAAGAACAAAAGAATATTTAGAATTGGAAGTTTCTAAATCATATATGCAATTGCAATTGGCTTATAAAGCAGTAATCGTATTAGAAAAAGCAAACGCTACAGCAAAAGGTAATCTTAAAATGGTAGAAAACTATTTTAAAAACGGAATGCTTCAAAAAACAGATTTGCTAAATGTTCAAGTTAGAGTAAATGAAATAGCAAACCAATTGCAGTATGCTAAAAGTAACGTACAAAATGCATCAGATTATTTAGCGTTTCTTTTAAACGAAGATACAAATGGAAAAACATATAAACCTTCTGAAGAATTAGAAAGCACAATTGCAATTGAAAACATAAACACATCATTGTCAGATTCTAGAAAAGATATTCAAGCAATGGAAATGTCTTCTGAAGCATATCGTAAAATGTACCAATCTTCAAAATATGGTTTTTTACCAAGATTAAACGCTTTTGGAAATTATCAATTATATGACAGTAAATTTTTAAGTACAAATGCCAAAGGTTATTTGGTTGGTGCTCAATTATCTTGGGATGTTTTTGACGGATTTAAAAACATTGGAAAAACTCAAAAAGCGAAAGCCGACTTTCAAAAAGCCGAATTAGAAACAGAACAATATAAAAAACAAAGTCAGTTAGAATTAAACAAAAGTAATCGCCAGCTTTTAGATGCAGAAAACAAAGTAAATCTTTCAAAATTGGCTTATGAACAATCGCAAGAAGCTTTTAGAATTCTTCAAAATAGATTTACACAAGGTTTAGAAAAAACAACCGATTTGTTAATGTCTGAAACACAAATGGCTCAAAAAGAGTTAGAGTATTTACAAGCTGTTTTTGAATATAATTTTACCAAACAATATTTACAATTTTTAACGAAATAAAACCATGAAACCTAAAATTCACGAAAATCTAACTATAAAAACACTAAACATGAGAAAAAAAGCAATTGCAATATTAATAGTAGCTTCAACAGTATTTATTTCTTGTGGAGGTGATAAAAAAGAACAAGTAGCAAGTTTACCTGCTATTCCTGTAAAAGTTGCTGGAATTTCAGATAATAATACAAGTCCATATGTTTCTGCAAGTGGAAAAATTGAAGCAGAAAATAGTGCTAATTTAAGTACTAGAATGATGGGTTATGTAACTAAAGTAAATGTTAAAGTAGGACAAAAAGTTTCTCAAGGACAACTTTTAGTAAGTGTAAATAATACCGACTTACAGGCTAAAAAAGCACAAGTTAATGCATCTATAACACAAGCTCAAGCAGGTTATAATAATGCTAAAAAAGATTATGATCGTTTTGTAAATTTATTTGCACAACAAAGTGCTTCTCAAAAAGAGTTAGATGATATGACAGCTCGTTATGAAATGGCAAAAGCAGGTTTAGAGGCTGCAAAACAAATGCGTAACGAAATTAACGCACAATTTGCATATTCAAATATATCTGCTCCTTTTAGTGGTGTTGTAACTAATACATTTGTAAAAGAAGGAGATATGGCAAACCCAGGAATGCCTTTAGTAAGTATTGAAGGAGCAAAAAAATTACAAGTTACTGCAATGGTATCAGAAAGTGATATTGCTTTAATTACACAAGGAATGAAAGTAAATGTTTTAGTAAAATCTATCAACCAAGAAGTTGAAGGAAAGGTTTCTGAAATTAGTTTGTCAGCTAAAAATACAGGCGGGCAATATTTGGTTAAAATTGATTTAAACAAATCAGAAGCTAAAATTTTATCAGGAATGTTTGTTAATGTTCAGTTCCCTGTAGAAAAGAAAGAAAATGTAAAAGTTTCTGATAAAGTTTTAATTCCTGTGACTGCTTTGGTAAAAGAAGGACAGTTAACAGGAGTTTACACAATAGGTAGCGGAAATGTTGCTATTTTAAGATGGTTAAGAATTGGAAAAACTTTTGGAGACCAAGTAGAAGTATTGTCTGGTTTATCAGCTAATGAGCAATATATTGTTTCAGCTGATGGAAAGTTATTCAACGGTGCTAAAGTTAGTATTCAGTAATTGAAACTTAAAAAAAAAGAAAATGCAAGAAGGTATATCAGGTAAAATAGCCAATTTTTTCATGAACTCAAAGTTAACCATTTTGTTAATGGTGGCTTTAATGATAATTGGTTCATATAGTTCGCTCTTAATTCCTAGAGAAGAAGAGCCACAAATTAATGTTCCTATGGCCGACGTTATGGTTGGTTATCCTGGAGCAAGCCCAAGTGAAGTAGAAAGTAGAGTAATAAAACCACTTGAAAAAGTTATTGCTAACATAAAAGGAGTAGAGCATTTGCATAGTATGGCAATGAACGGTCAGGCTATGATAATTGTACAGTTTTATGTAGGTGAAAATAGTGAAGAATCTTATGTTAAGTTGTATGACGAATTGATGAAACATCAAGATATGTTTCCGCAAGGAGTTATGCAGCCTATGGTAAAAACACGTTCTATAGACGATGTTCCTATGCTAGGTTTAACGCTTTGGAGTGAAAAATATAATGATTTTCAATTACGCCAAATAGCGGAAGAAGTTACAAATGAAATTGAAAAAGTAAAAGATGTTGCCATTACAAAAGAAATTGGTGGTAGAACTCGTGAATTAAAGGTTGTTTTAGATAAAGATAAAATGGCTGAAAATGGTGTAGATGCGTTAAGCATTATGCAAATGATTCAAGCTAATAATGGAAGTTCACAATCGGGAAGTTTTGTTCAAAATGATACGGAATATTTAGTTACTACAGGAAAATTTTTAGCTTCTACTGAAGATGTTGAAAATCTAGTAATTGGAGTAAATAAAAACATGCCTGTTTATTTAAAGCAAGTTGCTGCTATTCAAGACGGACCTCAATCTCCTAAAAATTACGTTTCTTTTGGATATGGAAAAGCAAATGAAAAATTCTCTAATTATAAATCAGAATATCCAGCTGTAACTATTTCGGTAGCGAAAGTTAAAGGTGCCGATGCAATGAAAATTGCTGAAAAAATAGTAGCAAAAGTTGATGGTTTAAAGAAAAACATAATTCCTACAGATGTTCATGTAGAAGTCTCTCGTAATTATGGAGAAACGGCTTCGCATAAAGTGGGTGAATTGTTATTGCATTTAGGTGTTGCAATTATAGCGGTTACTATTCTTGTAATGTTAGCTATGGGCTGGAGAGGTGGATTAGTTGTATTCTTTTCTGTTCCTTTAACCTTCGCATTAACATTGTTTAGTTATTATTTATTAGGTTATACATTAAATAGAATTACTCTTTTTGCCCTAGTATTCGTTGTAGGTATTGTAGTTGATGATAGTATTATTATCGCCGAAAATATGCACAGGCACTTTAAAATGAAGCGACTTCCTTTTAAACAAGCTGCTATTTATGCGATTAATGAAGTAGGAAACCCAACGATATTAGCAACATTTACTGTAATAGCTGCTATTTTACCAATGGCATTTGTGTCTGGTATGATGGGGCCATATATGAGTCCTATGCCAATTGGTGCATCTATTGCCATGATATTATCGTTATTTGTAGCCTTAACAGTTACTCCTTATTTGGGTTACCATTTGTTACAAGAAAAAGATGACCAAGAACACAAAGAAGAAGAAGGTTTAGAAACGAGTAGAATTTATAAAATCTATAAAAAAATAGAGCAACCACTTTTAGATAATTCTAAAAAACGTAACCTTATGTTTTTAGTTACGATAGTTTTATTATTAGGCTCAGTAGCTATGTTTTTTACTAAATCAGTTACGGTAAAAATGTTGCCATTTGATAATAAAAACGAATTTCAAGTGGTTATTGATATGCCAGAAGGAACAACTTTAGAAAGAACTGCTGCGGTAACAAAAGAAGTTGCGCAATATCTTTCTACGGTTCCTGAAGTGGTAGATTATCAAAATTATGTTGGAGCTTCAGCACCTATTACGTTCAACGGATTAGTACGTCATTATGATTTACGTGGCGGAAGTAATATGGCTGATATTCAAGTGAATTTATTGCATAAAGCGGACAGAGACTTACAGAGTCACGATATTGCAAAAATAGTTCGTCCAGAAGTACAAAAAATTGGAAAAAAATATGGCGCTAATATTAAAATAGTTGAGGTTCCACCAGGACCGCCAGTATTATCAACATTAGTTGCTGAAATTTACGGTCCTAATTATGAAGACCAAATTAAAGTTGCAAATCAAGTAAAAACAATTTTAGAAACTACAGATGATGTGGTTGATACAGATTGGATGGTTGAAGCACAACAAGTAGAATATAGACTGGAAGTGGATAAAGAAAAAGCCATGTTAAATGGAATTGCACCACAACAAGTTGTAGGTAATCTAACTTATTTACTTCGCGAAATGCCAGTTTCTAATTTATATGATGAAAATTCTGTTGACCCGGTTGGAATTGTTCTAGCATTAGATGATTCAGACAAATCTTCTCTTCAAGAACTTCAAAACCTTAAAATTAAAGGAGGTCAAGGTAATGTTGTTTCGGTAAGTGATTTGGTAAAAGTTAAAATAGACACACTACAAAATACTATTTATCGTAAAGATCAAAAACGTGTAGTTTATGTATTGGCTGACATGGCTGGCGGATTAGAAAGTCCAGTATATGCTATTTTAGGGATGAATGAGAAGTTACAAAAAATGAAATTGCCAAAAGGATATACGGTTAATGAATTGTACACAGATCAACCTTCAGATGAAAGTAATTTTAGTGTTAAATGGGATGGTGAATGGCAAATTACATTAGAAGTATTCCGCGATTTAGGAGCTGCTTTCTTAGTTGTTATTATTGTAATTTACATGTTAATTGTTGGTTGGTTCCAAAATTTTAAAACACCAATGGTAATGATGGTTGCAATTCCACTATCGTTAGTTGGAATTGTATTAGGTCACTGGGTTCTAGGCGCCTTCTTTACAGCTACTTCTTTTATTGGAATGATTGCATTGGCTGGAGTTATGGTTCGAAACTCCGTCTTATTGATCGATTTTATAGAAATTCGATTAAATGAAGGTATACCTATAAAACAAGCTATTATTGAAGCCGGAGCGGTAAGAACTACACCTATTTTATTAACAACAGGAGCAGTAGTTATTGGAGCGTCAATTATTTTATTTGACCCTATTTTCCAAGGATTAGCAATTTCATTAGTTGCAGGAGCAATTGTTTCTACTATATTAACGCTATTAGTTGTACCATTAATATACTACATTACAGAAAGAAAAAAATGGGAGAATAAAGAAGTAGTAGAAGAAAATCAAAACTAAAATTTAAGAATCATGAAACTACTAATATTAACAGCGATCAAAGAGTTTGAAAAAGAAATCAAACAACAATTAAAAAAAGCAGAAGTAACTACGTTTTCATATAAAGACGTTATTGGTTTTCGAGATAGTACAGAAGATTCCCTAGAATCCAATTGGTTTTCATCTGAAATGAATCAATCGCAATCTATTTTGTTTTATGCTTTTGTAAAAAAAGAAAAAGTAGATAGATTATTTGAATCCATAAACAATTTTAATACAAAACAAGAAACGCTTTCACATATTCATGTGGTTGTTTTAAACATAGAAAAGTCAAATTAAAAATTAAAAAAAATGGTTAATAAACTAATTACAAGAATCGCAGGAATATTTATAATTATAAGTGTTCTATTAGGAATGTATGTAAATCCAAATTTTTATTGGTTTACTTTATTTGTAGGTGCAAATTTATTGCAATCATCATATACAAACTGGTGCTTAATGGGAGATATTCTTCGAAAAGTATTTAAAGTAAAAGACTAAATTAAAATCCCGACTTGTTCGGGATTTTTTTATGCTTCTTTGATATTTTAGATCTTTGTAACTTTGTAACTTTATACTATCTTTGCACCTTATAAAAAAGACTAAGAATTATGTTTGATAATTTAACTGATAAATTAGATAAAGCTTTTCATATTTTAAAAGGGCATGGTAAAATTACCGATGTCAATGTTGCAGACACTTTGAAAGAAGTTCGTCGTGCATTATTAGATGCCGATGTTAACTTTAAAATTGCTAAAGATTTTACAACAAGAGTAAAAGAGAAAGCAATTGGTCAAAATGTATTAACAACATTACAGCCAGGTCAATTATTGGTAAAAATTGTTAAAGATGAATTAACAGAATTAATGGGTGGAGATGTAGAAGGTGTAAATCTTTCTGGAAATCCATCTGTAATTTTAATGTCTGGTTTACAAGGTTCAGGTAAAACTACTTTCTCAGGTAAGTTAGCCAACTTTCTTAAAACCAAGAAAAACAAAAAACCTTTATTAGTTGCATGTGATATTTATCGTCCAGCGGCAATTAATCAGTTGCATGTTGTAGGAGATCAAATTGGTGTTGAGGTTTATTCAGAGCCAGAAAATAAAAATCCAGTTGAAATTGCTCAAAATGCAATTAAACATGCAAAAGCAAATGGGTTTAATGTAGTAATTGTCGATACAGCTGGTCGTTTAGCTATAGATGAGCAAATGATGAATGAAATAGCTGAAGTGCATAAAGCTATTCAACCACAAGAAACATTATTTGTTGTTGATGCAATGACGGGGCAAGATGCCGTGAATACTGCAAAAGCATTTAATGACAAGCTAAATTTTGACGGAGTTGTTTTAACGAAGTTAGATGGTGATACTCGTGGTGGAGCTGCAATTTCGATTAAATCGGTAGTTGACAAGCCTATTAAGTTTGTTGGTACAGGTGAGAAAATGGATGCAATAGATGTGTTTTATCCTAATCGTATGGCAGAACGTATCCTTGGAATGGGAGATGTTGTTTCTTTGGTTGAAAGAGCTCAAGAACAGTATGATGAAGAGGAAGCAAGAAAATTACAGAAGAAAATTGCAAAAAATGAATTTGGTTTTGATGATTTCTTAACTCAAATTCAACAGATTAAAAAAATGGGTAACATGAAAGACCTTGTTGGAATGATACCTGGGGCTGGAAAAGCACTAAAAGATGTTGAAATAGAAGATGATGCTTTCAAGCATATAGAAGCTATAATTCACTCTATGACTCCTTTAGAAAGAACTAAACCTTCTGTAATTGATGTTAAACGTAAAGCTAGAATTGCAAAAGGTTCTGGTACAAGTATTGAACAAATAAATCAATTAATGAAGCAGTTTGACCAAATGGGCAAAATGATGAAAATGATGCAAGGCGGAGGTGGAAAGAACATGATGCGAATGATGCAAGGCATGAAAGGAATGAGATAATGTATAAGACGCAATTTTTTGCGTCTTATTTTTTTATAAACAACACACAACTATACAACAATGATTTTATTAGACGGGAAAAAAGTTTCGGAAGATATTAAAAACGAAATTACAGCTGAGGTTAATATTATGAAAGCTAAAGGGGAAAAGGTTCCTCATTTGGCAGCAATAATAGTCGGAAACGATGGTGCAAGTTTAACTTATGTAGGTAGCAAAGTAAAAGCTTGTGAAAGAGTAGGTTTTGAGTCTACTTTAATTAAAATGCCTAGTACAACTTCTGAAACAGAATTGCTTAAAAAAATTAAGGAATTAAATGAAAATGATGACATAGATGGATTCATTGTTCAATTGCCTTTACCTAAACAAATTGATACTCAAAAAGTTTTAATGGCTGTAGATCCAAGTAAAGATGTTGATGGTTTTCATCCTGAAAATTTTGGAAAAATGGCCTTAGACATGAGTACATTTATTCCAGCAACTCCATTTGGAATTTTAGAACTTTTAGAGCGCTATAATGTTGAAACTAAAGGAAAACAAACAGTTGTAATAGGTAGAAGTCATATTGTAGGTAGACCAATGAGTATTTTAATGGGAAGAAAAGGTTTTCCTGGAAATTCAACAGTAACATTAACGCATAGTCACACAAAGAACATTAATCAAATTACAAGTCAGGCAGATATTATCATTACAGCATTAGGTGTTCCTAATTACTTAAAAGCGGAAATGATTAAGGATGATGCAGTTATTATTGATGTTGGAATTACTAGAGTTCCAGATGAAACAACCGAAAAAGGGTATAAAATTACTGGTGATGTTGATTTTGAAAATGTTTCTAAGAAGGCATCATATATTACTCCAGTACCTGGTGGAGTAGGTCCAATGACAATTGCAATGTTGTTAAAGAACACTTTACTAGCAAGGGAAAGAAGAATGAACGAATAGTTTGAATTATTATTAATAAAAAAAGCACACTTTAAAGTGTGCTTTTTTTTATTTTGTTGCAAATTGTTTTCTATTCTTAAAATAATAAAACATAAATGCTATACCTATAATTGTTAACCAAATTAATTTGGTATTAATTGGAACTGGTGGTGGGTCATCATCTGCTGGTGGATCAATAGGCTGAGCTACACTAAGAAAGCTGATAAAAGCCATCATAACAGTAGCTAAGAATTTAAAATTAGTAAATTTCATTAGTATTTTTTTTTTAGGTTAATGGGGCATTTAATTTTTCATAACACAAGTATATTAAAAAATTATGAATTATGAAAATCTGAAGTAAAAAATAATTTTACACTTGGATATTTTTGTTTAGTCATTTGTATAGAAAACTCGCTGTCAGCTAAAAACACTAATTGACCGTATTTGTCAATACCAAGAAATTTTTGCTTTATTCTCTTAAACTCTCTAAATTCTTCATTTTTTGGATCTTCTGGTTTTACCCAACAAGCTTTGTATGCAGGGAAATTTTCATAACTACATTTTGCTCCATATTCATGTTCTAATCTGTATTGAATTACTTCATATTGAAGCGCTCCAACGGTGCCAATAATTTTTCGTCCATTCATTTCTAATGTAAACAATTGGGCTACTCCTTCATCCATAAGTTGGTCAATTCCTTTTTCAAGCTGTTTAGATTTTAACGGATCTGAGTTATTTATATATCTAAAGTGTTCAGGAGAAAAACTAGGTATTCCTTTGTAGTTCATTTTTTCTCCTTCAGTTAAAGTATCTCCAATTTTAAAATTACCTGTATCATGAAGTCCAACAATATCTCCTGGGTAAGATATGTCAACAATTTCTTTCTTCTCAGCAAAAAATGCATTTGGGCTAGAGAACTTCATATTTTTCCCATTTCTTACATGCAAATAGGGTTTGTTTCTTTCAAAAGTACCTGAAACAATTTTAATAAATGCTAACCTATCTCTGTGTTTAGGATCCATGTTGGCATGGATTTTAAATACAAACCCAGTAAATTTTTCTTCATCAGGTTTAACAAGTCTTGTGTCTGATTCTTTTGGTCTTGGTGTAGGGGCAATTTCTATAAAACAATCTAACAATTCTCTAACTCCAAAATTATTCAATGCAGATCCAAAAAAAACAGGCTGAAGTTGTCCAGCTAAATATTCATCTCTATCAAATGGTGGGTAAACTTCATCAATTAATTCTAATTCTTCTCTTAATCTTTTAGCGGGCTTTTCGCCTACAATATTATCAAGTTCTGGATTGTTTATGTCAGAAAAAGCAATTGTTTCTTCAATATCCTTTCTGCTGTCGCCTGAAAACAGGTTGATGTTTTTCTCCCAAATATTATAAATACCTTTAAAGTCGTATCCCATCCCAATAGGAAAACTTAATGGAGTAACTGTAAGGCCAAGTTTTTGCTCTACTTCATCTAATAAGTCAAATGCATCTTTTCCTTCTCGGTCTAATTTATTAATAAAAACAATAATAGGTATTTTTCTCATTCTACAAACTTCAACAAGTTTTTCAGTTTGTTCTTCGACACCTTTCGCAACGTCAATTACTACAATTACACTGTCAACAGCTGTAAGGGTTCTAAATGTATCTTCTGCAAAATCTTTATGTCCAGGAGTATCAAGAATGTTTATTTTTTTGTCTTTATAGATAAAAGCTAATACCGAAGTTGCTACTGAGATTCCTCTTTGTCTTTCAATTTCCATGAAATCAGAAGTAGCGCCTTTTTTGATTTTATTGCTTTTTACTGCACCAGCCTCCTGAATAGCTCCACCAAACAACAATAACTTTTCTGTTAAAGTTGTTTTTCCTGCATCTGGATGTGATATAATTCCAAAGGTTCTTCTTTTAGCAATTTCTTCTTTAAATCCCATTTTGTTTTATTTAAGAGAGTGCAAAATTAATGTATTAATTTAAATATCTAAAACAGAATGCTGCTAATGTGTTTTTGTGAGAAAATAAAATTTTGTTAATAGTAAATAGAAACTTGCTATATACATAGGAATTGCTATTTTTGTTGATTGCAAATTAAAATTTATATTATGAAATATTTATTTAAACTTATATTACTTATTGCTTTTGTTCAAAATGGGTTTTCACAAGAAAAACAAGCCTTATTTACAATAGATAATGCTAAATATTATTCTGATGAATTTATTAGAGTTTATAATAAAAATTTAGATTTAGTTAAAGATGATTCTCAAAAAGACTTAGATAAATATCTAGAACTTTTTGTTGGGTATAAATTAAAAGTTCAAAAAGCATACAGATTAGGGTTGCATTTTAATACAAAGTATCAAAACGAATTAATGTCTTATAGAGGTCAATTGGCTAAAAATTATATGAATGATTCTAAAGTTACTAATGAGCTGGTTGAACAAGCATATGAAAGAATTAATAAAGAAGTAAAAGCATCACATATTTTAATATTAGTTGATGAAAATGCATCACCTGAAGACACATTAAAAGCTTATAATAAAATTAAAAATGTTTATCAATTATTAAAGGAAGGGAAAAAATTTGAGGAAATTGCGCAGCAATATTCAGAGGATCCATCAGTTAAAGATAATAAAGGTAATTTAGGCTATTTCTCTGCATTTAGAATGGTTTATCAGTTTGAAAATGCTGCATTTAACACTACTGTAGGTCAATTTTCAGCTCCTTTTAGAACAAAATTCGGTTATCATATAGTAAAAGTAACTGATTCTCGAAAAAATAGAGGGGAAGTAACTGTAGCTCACATCATGATTTTAAAGCCATCAGTGCCTGATGCTGCTTTACATGAAAAAGCAAAACAAACTATTGAAGATATTTATAAAAAAATTCAGCAAGGTGAAAATTTCGAAAGTTTAGCAAATCAGTTTTCGGAAGATAAGTCAACCTCTGGAAAAGGAGGGGTATTGCAGCGTTTTGGATCAGGACAATTGGCTTCTGAAAAATTTGAGGAAGTTGCTTTTAGCCTGAATGATAAAAATGAGATTTCTAAACCTTTTGAGTCTCAGTTTGGTTGGCATATTGTTAAGTTAATTGATAAATATCCTGTACAATCTATTCAAGAAATGAGAACTGAACTTGAAAGTAAAGTAAGAAAGGATGAAAGATCTTTAATCATTACAAATTCATTAGCAACTAAGTTAAGAAAAAAGTATTTGTTCACTAAAAATGAAAAATTAATTCAAAAAATAAAAAAGGTTGTAAATGATGAGTTTTATTCTCAAACATGGGAAATGCCCGAGAATAAAAAAGAATTAAGTGGTGAGATTGTAGTTTTAAATAAGGATAAGAAGTTATATTCTCCTTCATTTATTAATTATATTTTTAGTCAGCAAAAATCAAATATTAAAATCAAACCTGTTAATGCTTTGGTTGATTATCTTTTTGAAAAATGGATGGATGAGCAGTTGATTAAATATTATGATGAAAACTTGGAGAATGAGTTTGTAGATTTTAAAAATATTGTTGAAGAATATAGAGATGGATTGTTGTTGTTTGACTTAATGGAGAAAGAAATTTGGGATCGTGCTAAAACAGATACTGTTGGTTTAAATTCGTATTTTAAGAATAATGCTAAAAACTATATGTGGTCAAATAGATATGACATAGATGTTTATTCTTCAACTAGTCAAAAAGTGATTGAGAAGACAAAATCGTATTTAAAAAAGAATAAATCTACAGATTATATTAAATCAAAAATTAATAAAAAAGGAGTTGTTGATGTAATGGTTAAATCTGGTTTGTTTGAAGAAAATCAAGATGTTCTATCTGAATTTAAAACGCCACAAAAAGGGGTTTCTGAAATCGTAAAGAAAGGTAATTATTATTTTGTTTTGAAGATAAAAGAAGTCAAACCCTCACAAGAAAAAACTTTAGATGAGTGTAGGGGAAAAGTAATAAGTGATTATCAGCAATTTCTTGAAAATAATTGGGTTGATGAGTTAAAGAAAGAATTTAAAGTAGAAATAAACCAAGACGTATTTGCAAAAGTTAAAAGCCAAATTTTAAAATAATGCATAAATTTCTTCAATATTTTCTTTTACTCTTTTTAGTTTCTTCTTGTACTTATTTTAAAAAGCCACAAGAACCTGAGGCTATAGCTAGAGTTGGTGAAGTCTATTTGTACAAAAATGATATTAAAGATTTGGTTCCAAAAGGAACGTCAAAAAGCGATAGTATTGCAATTGTAAAATCTTACATCGATAGATGGGCTACTCAAAAAATATTGTATAATGCAGCTGAGTATAACCTTTCAAATAATCAAATGGAGAGTTTTACTGACTTGATTAATCAGTATAAAATTGATTTGTATACAAAAGCATATTTAGAAGAATTAGTAAAGCAACAAATAGATACAGTAGTTACAGAGGCTCAAATTAATTCATATTATGATTTAAATAAACAATATTTTAAGAATTCTTCCGAATTAATTAAGTTGAGATATATTAATTTAGTTAAAGAAAATCAAAAGTTAGATAAAATTAAATCAAAGTTTAGTTCCTTTACAAAAAATGAAAGGAAAGATCTTCAAGAGCAAGCAATTCAGTTTAAGAGTTATGCTTTTAATGATTCAATGTGGGTAGATATAAATCAGGTTTATGAAAAATTACCTTTTATAAATGTAAATAATAAAGACCAATATATGGTTCCCGGGTTGAATTTTCAATATCCAGATTCAACATCGGTTTGGTTAGTAAAAGTTAATAATGTGTTGTCTAAAAATGAAGCAACACCATTACAGTTCCTAAGACCAACAATTAAACAGGTTATTATAAATAATAGAAAATTAGAATTAGTTAAAACAATAGAAAAGGAAATAACAAATGATGCGATTAAAAATAACAAATATGAAATTTATAAATAAAAGCATAATTGCTCTTACTTTATTATTAAGTTCGTCAATACTATTTGCCCAAAACAAAAAACAGAAAGTTGACGGTGTAGTTGCTGTTATTGGTGATTATGTGGTGTTAGATTCAGATATTGATTTAGAATTCATTCAACTTAAAGCGCAAGGTGTAGATATCAAAAATATTACACGTTGTGAATTGTTTGGTAAACAACTAGAAGATAAGTTATATGCGCATCATGCCATTCAGGATAGTATCGTAGTAACTGATGAAGAAGTATACAGCTACATGAATCAACAATTAGACGCAATGGTTGAGCAAGTAGGTTCTTTAGATAAAGTTGTAAAATTTTATAGAAAGAAAAACGAAGAAGAGTTTAAAAACTATTTTTTCGATATTATAAAGCAAAACAAATTGACTACTCAAATGCAAAATAAAATTGTAGATGAGGTTACTATTACTCCCGAAGAAGTTAGAAATTTTTTTAAAGAAATTCCAAAAGATGAGATTCCAGTTTTTGGAGCTGAAGTAGAAGTTGCTCAAATTGTTGTAAAGCCTGTTGTAACTCAAGAAGAAAAGCAAGCTACTATAGATAAATTAAATGCTATCCGTAAAGATGTTATAGAAAACGGATCAAGTTTTTATAGTAAAGCCGTATTGTATACCGAGGATGAAGGTTCTTCATCAAGTGGAGGTTTTTATAAGATAAACCGTAAAACTGGTTTTGTAAAAGAGTTTAAAGAAGTAGCGTTTAGTTTAGGAGAAGGAGAAATTTCAGAGCCTTTCGAAACGGAATTTGGATATCATATTATTATGGTTGAAAAAATTAAAGGTCAAGAGGTTGAATTAAGACACATTTTAATGAGTCCTAAGGTTTCAAGTGATGCATTAGCAGATGCTAAAGAAAAAATAGAACAAATAAGAGCTAAGATTGTAAACGGAGAAATTAGTTTTGCTGATGCAGCAAAATCTTCATCTGACCAAAAAGAGACAAGAAATAATGGTGGAGTTCTTTTAAACCCTAGAACTATGGAATCGCGTTTCGATTTAACTAAAATGGATCCAACATTATACAGTCAAATTTCTAACTTTAAAGTAGGTCAAGTTTCAATGCCCATTTTAGATGAAGAAAGAGGAGTTGGTAAGTTTTACAAAATCATTACTGTTAATAACAAAACAGAAGAACATCCGGCAGATTTTGCTAATGATTATTTAAAAATTAAAGACTTAGCTTTAACGGATAAAAAAATTAAAGCAATTGCTAAATGGACAGAAGAGAAAATCAATGAAACATATATCAGTATTAATGCTGATTATAAAAATTGTGACTTTACAAATAATTGGCAAAAAAAGTAATTCAATATAAAATTTAAAACCCTTCAACATGAAGGGTTTTTTTATGCTTTTTTTTCTTATTTTAGTGGTTCCAATATAATAAATTCCAATATATATGTCTGACGTTGCAACTATTCAACAATTAGTACAAAAACAAAAAGAATTAAAGCAAGAAATTGCAAAAGTCATTGTGGGGCAAGATGAAGTGGTAAACCAAATTATACTAAGCGTATTTGCTGGCGGACATGCTTTGTTAATTGGAGTCCCAGGTTTGGCTAAAACACTTATGGTAAATACAGTATCACAAGTTTTAGGATTAAACTTTAAGCGTATTCAGTTTACTCCCGATTTAATGCCTTCAGATATATTAGGAAGTGAAATATTAGACGAGAACCGACAATTTAAATTCATCAAAGGGCCTATCTTCTCAAATATCATCTTAGCAGACGAAATCAATCGTACGCCTCCTAAAACACAAGCAGCTTTATTAGAAGCTATGCAAGAACGAGCGGTAACGGTTGCAGGTCATCATTATCAATTAGATTTACCTTATTTTGTTTTGGCAACACAAAACCCTATTGAGCAAGAAGGAACGTATCCTTTGCCAGAAGCACAGTTAGATCGTTTTATGTTTGCTATAAAATTAGAATATCCAACATTTGATGAAGAAGTAAATGTTGTAAAAGCAACAACTTCAAATCATAAGCCACAAGTAAAAGCATTATTTACAGCTCAAGAAATTATCGATTTTCAAAATGTAATTCGTAAAATTCCAGTGGCCGATAATGTTATTGAATATGCGGTAACTTTAGTAAGTAAAACTCGTCCGGATAATGCTTTAGCAACCGATTTTGTAAAAACGTATATCGATTGGGGAGCTGGACCAAGAGCTTCTCAAAATCTTATTTTAGCTGCAAAAACACAAGCGGCTTTAAACGGTAAATTTTCTCCAGATATCGAAGATGTTCAAGCAGTGGCAACAGGAATCCTTCGCCACAGAATTATCAAAAACTACAAAGCAGATGCTGAAGGAATTACAGAAGAAGATATTGTTAAGAAGTTATTTTAAAGATGAACTATTATGAAAAAGAACTTTTTAATTTTATTATTTGTAGCTTCTTTTGTAAATGGTCAAAATAGTAAAAAGTTAACTTTTGATAATTTGAAACCATTTTTAATAGACTTCCTGTATGAAAAGAATCAGTTGACTTCAGAAAGGGTTGATGAATTAAAAAAAGGTGAATATGATTTTTATTTAAGAGGATTGTTTAATGATAAACATGATGGAGAATTAGTTAATGGTGTTTATGCTTTTTCTAATTTTAGCTCACATTCTAAAGCTTTTTTTGTTTTAGTAGAAAATAATGAATTTACAATTTTAGATTTGGATAACAGAGAAGGTTTAGATGTTTCAATTAAAAATATTTTAGACTTTTCTGAAAGAAGTAAATATTGTGTTTTAATTACTTCAGAAATATTGACAAGGTTATTAAATGTTTTCTATAATAAAAACGTTAATCCGTTAATTGGCCAAGATATTAATTGTATTAGAGGTGTTGTTAATTTTAAAGACTTGCCTTAATTTTATTTTCTAATCTTTTCCTCCAATTCCTTATCATAAAAAAACAGAAACATACTTCCCATCATGTCTTGGTCAATTGCAGAAGTGTTGTTTACTTCTAAAACCAACTCGTATTCATGGTTTTCATACAACCAAATTCCATCTACTGAAGAAAAAGGTTCTACTTCTATCAATCCAATTTTATTGGCATAGTTTGAAACATTACTTTTAAATATATTTTGCTTCGTTGTTTTGTCGTATAAAGCAATTGATGTAGTAAATGGATGTACATGTATGGCAGAAAAATGCAATCTCAAACTGTCTTTTAGTTGTAATTGCGAATTTATAGCGCTTCTATAACTGTTTATTCCTTTTGGAATAACCCAATGTCCAGAAAGCATGTTTCCATTTCCATCATCATAACTATGGTTTTTGGTTTCCACAGGAATACATTGGTTACTCGCTGGATCTAGCGGCATTTTAAATGGATCTTGTTTGTTATAAGGCAACTGAATAAAAACGGTTTTACTCATTAAAGGCTTTTGTGTTCCATTGTATTTTTCATTTTTAACGGTAACCAAATGCTTTATTTTTTTATAAACAGGTTTCTGATTATGGTTTAAAGCTTGAGTGGTTATGAATAAATGTTCGTTTCCTTTAATAGGAACACCATAACCTTTAGGAAAATCAAAACTCACAAATCCGTTTGATAAAGAAGTTAGTCTGGGATATTGTTTACCAATTCTATCGTTTAAATTCCAATTTCCATAATAACTAATGTCATTTAAATCAACATTCATGTGACAAATGAAATCATTGCTAATTACTTCATTTGTTTTGGCATCTAACGCTTTTACATCAAAACCTGTAATCCAAAGTGTTTCATTGCTTTGATTCAATTGAATGTATCGCGAAGATTTCGGGCCTTCCATCGATTTATAAATAGCATCAATTATAAAAGTAGGTGAAAGCATTTTGTATTCTTTTGAATCGGTTTCAACCAACCAATTATTGTCAACTAATCCTAATTTATGGACTAATGTTGTTTTAATGATGGCTTTATGTCTGTTGGAAAGTAAATTATAGGTAATAATTCCAAAAAGACTAGAAAGAATAAAAGTGAAGCCTAAATATTTATATATCTTTGAATTTCTCAAAATTAATAGTTTGATATTCACAAAAGTAGGTAAAATGAATACAGATATACAAAATAATCAACGAATTTTTGGACTAGATGTTGTTAGAGCAACTGCAATTGCAATGGTTGTTTTTTCGCATGTGTATTACTTAATTGACAGTTCAAATCCTTTATTGATATCGGTAAGCGGATTGTTTGGTTTTTTTGGTGTTGAGTTGTTTTTTGTTTTAAGTGGTTTTTTGATTGGAACGATATTATTAAAAAAATACATTAATGAAACGTTCTCGGTTAAAGAAATTTTTATTTTTTTAAAAAGAAGATGGTTTAGAACTTTACCAACGTATTATTTGGTTTTGGTGCTCAATATAATTGTTGCATTAATTTTTGGTTATTCAATTGATGGTTGGGCTGCTTATTTTGTGTTCTTTCAAAATTTTATCGATTATAAAATTAATTTTTTTACCGAATCGTGGAGCTTGTCTGTAGAAGAATGGACGTATTTATTAATTCCGTTTGTATTGTTTTTTAGCTGGACTGTTTTTAAAAAGAATAAAAAAATCAGTTTTATTGTGACTGTTATATTGTTGATTCTGTTTTTTCATATTTTACGTTATTTCGTTTATGTAGAAAATTCATTTTCAGATATGACTTCTTGGAATTCCAATTTGAAATCATTAACTATTTACCGTATTGATAGTATTTTGTTTGGTTTTGTAACCGCTTGGTTGCATATGTTTTATAAAGATTTCTTACAGAAATATAAAGGTTATATGTTTATTGTTTCATTGCATTTGTTTTTGTTTCAATTTGTTGTGATGAATGTCTTAGGTTTTGATATTGTGGCAACACCTTTATATTATAAAGTGTTCTATTTTACACTTACTTCCTTTACGATATTTTTAGCTTTGCCACTGTTTGTTTATTGGAATACTTCTCAAACTATTCTAGGAAAACCGATTCAATTGATAAGTAAAATTTCATATAGTATGTATTTGTTGCACTATAGTATTATTACAGTGCTTATGAAATATGTTATTAGTAATTTGAATATTCAACTTTCAAATGTTGTCATAATCACGACTTCCATGTTTATTACCATTTTAAGTTCCTATTTATTGTATCGTTTTTATGAAAAACCTTTGATGAATTTAAGAGATAAATATTAGGCTTAAATTTCTTTATATTACTAAAATGATAGGTTTTAGATGTAATTTTTGAGATATTAATAATATTAATTATCGAAATTACGAATTATTCAATAAAGATTGTTTTTTTGAGTTTTTATTGAAGGATATTCATCGAAATAGAATGTTTATAAATAATTATTCTTAGAATCTTTACTTTTATTAAAAATTTTTAAATCTCATTAAGATTTATTAAATTTGTGCGGCTTTGGCGAATAGTAAACGCAAAAAACCTAGATATTACGGCTTTTAATTTTGAAATGATCGAGGATATCGCCTTTAACATTGAAAAGACATCTATTATGAACACTTACAACGATTATCTTAACGAAATCGAAAAACGAAAAGGTCTAGGACTTCACCCTAAACCTATTGATGGCGCTGAATTATTAAGCGAAATCATTGCGCAAATAAAAGATTTAAATAATGTAAATAGAAAAGATTCTCTTAACTTTTTTATTTATAATGTTGTACCGGGCACAACAAGCGCAGCTGATGTAAAAGCTAAATTTTTAAAAGAGATTATTCTTGGTAATGAAACAGTTGCAGAAATATCGAAAGACTTTGCTTTTGAGTTATTGTCTCATATGAAAGGTGGAGCTTCAATTACCATGCTTTTAGACTTGGCTTTAGGTAATGATGCAGCTACTGCAAAACAAGCAGCAGAAGTATTAAAAACACAAGTGTATTTATACGAAGCAGATACAGCTCGTTTAAAAGATGCATATAATGCAGGTAACGCTATTGCGAAAGAGTTGTTAGAAAGCTATGCTCAAGCAGAGTTTTTTACTAAACTTCCTGAAATAGAAGAGAAGATAGATATCGTAACATTTATCGCTGGAACAGGTGATATTTCTACGGATTTATTATCTCCTGGTGCAGATGCACACTCTCGTTCAGATAGAGAATTACACGGTCAGTGTATTTTTGAACACAACAAAGAGATGCAGAAAGAATTAACTGCATTGAAAGCACAGCATCCAGATAAGCGTGTTATGTTAATTGCTGAAAAAGGAACAATGGGTGTAGGTTCTTCGAGAATGTCAGGGGTTAATAACGTAGCATTATGGACAGGTATTCAGGCTAGTCCTTATGTGCCGTTCATTAATATCGCTCCAATTATTGCAGGAACAAACGGAATTTCTCCAATATTCTTAACTACGGTAGGTGTAACTGGTGGTATAGGTATTGATCTTAAAAACTGGGTAAATAAAACAGATGCTGAAGGAAATATTGTGAGAGATGAAAACGGAGATGCTGTTTTAGAACAAAAATATTCGGTTGAAACTGGAACGGTTTTAACAATCAATACAAAAGCAAAAAAATTATACCACGGCGATATCGAACTTAAAGATATTTCTACAGCTTTAACGCCACAAAAAATGGAGTTTATTAAAGCAGGTGGTTCTTATGCTGTTGTTTTTGGTAAAAAATTACAAACTATAGCTTGTGGAATTTTAGGAATAAGTATTCCAACTGTCTATGCGCCTTCTAGAGAAATATCTGTTGAAGGTCAGGGTCTAACTGCAGTTGAAAAAATATTCAACAAAAACGCAGTTGGAACTACACCAGGTAAAATTTTACATGCAGGTTCTGATGTTCGTGTAGAAGTAAATATTGTAGGTTCTCAAGATACTACAGGTTTAATGACTTCTCAAGAATTAGAAGCAATGGCTGCAACGATTATTTCTCCAATTGTTGATGGAGCTTACCAATCAGGATGTCATACGGCTTCTGTTTGGGATGATAAGTCGAAAGCAAATATTCCTAAGCTGATGAAGTTTATGAATGATTTTGGATTAATCACTGCTCGTGATCCTAAAGGACAATATCCTGCAATGACGGATGTAATCCACAAAGTATTAAATGACCTTACGGTTAGTGATTGGGACATCATAATTGGTGGAGATTCACATACTCGTATGTCTAAAGGTGTTGCTTTTGGAGCCGATTCAGGTACTGTTGCATTAGCTTTAGCGACAGGTGAGGCAACGATGCCAATTCCGGAATCTGTTAAAGTTACTTTTAAAGGAGAAATGAGAAGCTTCATGGATTTCCGTGATGTAGTCCACGCTACGCAACAACAAATGTTGAAGCAATTTGGCGGTGAAAATGTTTTCCAAGGAAGAATTATTGAAGTGCATATTGGAACTTTAACTTCTGATCAAGCCTTTACATTTACAGATTGGACTGCAGAAATGAAAGCAAAAGCTTCTATTTGTATTTCAGAAGATGAAACATTAATTGAGTCATTAGAAATTGCAAAAGGTCGTATCCAAATCATGATTGATAAAGGAATGGACAATCATATCAATGTTCTACAAGGTTTAGTTGATAAAGCGAACACTCGAATCCAGGAATTGAAAACGGGTACTAAACCGTCTTTACGCCCAGATGCTAATGCGAAGTATTATGCAGATGTAGTTATTGATTTAGATCAAATTGCTGAACCAATGATTGCTGATCCAGATGTAAATAATGATGATGTATCTAAACGTTATACACACGACACAATTCGTCCACTTTCTTTCTATGGAGGAACTAAAAAAGTAGATTTAGGTTTTATCGGTTCTTGTATGGTTCACAAAGGAGACATGCAAATCTTAGCTCAGATGTTAAAGAATATAGAAGCGCAACATGGTAAAGTAGAATTTAAAGCACCTTTAGTAGTAGCTCCACCAACTTATAATATCGTTGATGAATTGAAAGCAGAAGGCGATTGGGAAGTATTACAAAAGTACTCTGGTTTCGAATTCGATGATAATGCACCAAAAGGGGCTGCTCGTACTAAATATGAAAATATGTTGTACCTAGAGCGTCCGGGTTGTAACTTATGTATGGGTAACCAAGAGAAAGCAGAACCAGGAGATACTGTAATGGCTACTTCTACACGTTTATTCCAAGGAAGAGTTGTGAAAGACTCTAGTGAGAAAAAAGGGGAGTCTTTATTATCTTCAACTCCTGTTGTAGTTTTGTCAACTATTTTAGGAAGAACCCCTACTATGGAAGAGTACGAAGCAGCAGTAGACGGAATTGTATTAACGAAGTTTAAGCCGTCTCAAAAACAATTAGTTGGATAGTTTAAGTTAACTATTATATATTTATAAAAAAGCCTGAGTTATTAACTCAGGCTTTTTTTATGACATCTATTTTTTTTGTACCTTGTGATACCAGAAAATATTACAAACAAATAAAATAAATTGATATGGCTTTTGATATTGAAATGATTGAAAAAGTGTATGCTAATATGGCTGAGAGAGTTGACAAAGCTCGTAAGCTAGTTGGCCGTCCACTTACATTATCTGAAAAGATTTTATACTCTCATCTTTGGGAAGGAACTCCTTCTCAATCTTTCAAAAGAGGTGTGGATTATGTAGATTTTGCTCCAGATAGAGTTGCTTGTCAAGATGCAACGGCTCAAATGGCATTATTGCAATTTATGCATGCAAATAAAAAAACAGTAGCAGTGCCAACAACGGTTCACTGTGATCATTTAATTTTAGCAAAAAACGGTGCCAAATCTGATTTAGCTTTAGCAAATAGTCAATCAAAAGAAGTTTTTGACTTTCTGTCTTCAGTTTCAGATAAATATGGAATTGGTTTTTGGAAACCAGGTTCTGGAATCATTCATCAAATCGTTTTAGAAAATTATGCTTTCCCAGGCGGATTGATGATTGGAACCGATTCTCATACTGTTAACGCAGGTGGATTAGGTATGCTAGCAATTGGTGTTGGTGGCGCAGATGCGGTAGATGTTATGTCAGGAATGTCTTGGGAATTAAAATTCCCAAAATTAATCGGAGTTAAATTAACAGGAAAATTGTCTGGTTGGACAGCGCCAAAAGACGTTATTCTTAAAGTTGCTGATATTCTTACGGTAAAAGGTGGTACTGGTGCAATTGTGGAATATTTTGGAGAAGGCGCTACTTCAATGTCGTGTACAGGTAAAGGTACCATTTGTAATATGGGGGCTGAAATTGGAGCAACAACTTCAACGTTTGGTTACGATGATTCCATGAGAAGATATTTAACTGCTACGGGTCGTCAAGATGTTGTAAATGCTGCTGATAAAGTAGCGGATTATTTAACAGCTGATAATGAAGTTTATGCTAGTCCAGAAACTTATTTTGACCAAGTTATTGAAATTAATTTATCGGAATTAGAACCACATATCAACGGACCTTTTACGCCCGATAGAGGAACACCAGTTTCTAAAATGAAAGAGGAAGCTGCTGCTAATGGATGGCCAGTAAAAGTAGAATGGGGATTAATTGGTTCGTGTACAAACTCTTCTTACGAAGATATGTCAAGAGCTGCTTCTATTGTAAGACAAGCTGTAGAACATGGAATTACTCCAAAAGCTGAATTTGGAATTAACCCAGGTTCTGAACAAATCAGATTCACAATCGAAAGAGACGGAATTATTGCTGACTTCGAAAAAATGGGTACAAAAGTATTCACAAATGCTTGCGGACCATGTATAGGTCAATGGGATAGAGAAGGCGCAGATAAACAAGAAAAAAATACTATCGTTCACTCTTTTAATAGAAACTTCTCTAAAAGAGCTGATGGTAACCCAAATACGCATGCGTTTGTAACTTCTCCAGAAATGGTTGCTGCTTTAGCAATTGCAGGAAGATTAGATTTTAATCCTTTAACAGATCCTTTAATTAATGATAAAGGAGAAGAAGTAATGTTGAAAACGCCATATGGTGATGAGTTACCAAAAAGAGGTTTTGATGTTGAGGATGCAGGTTTTCAAGCTCCAGCTGAAGATGGAAGCAGTGTACAAGTTGTTGTTTCTCCAACTTCAGACAGATTGCAATTATTAGCGCCATTTAAACCTTGGGATGGAAAAAATATTTCGGGTGCTAAATTGTTAATAAAGGCATTTGGAAAATGTACTACCGACCATATTTCTATGGCTGGTCCATGGTTACGTTTCCGTGGGCATTTAGATAATATTTCAAATAACATGTTGATAGGTGCAGTTAATGCATTTGGTCAAGCTACTAATAAAGTTAAAAATCAATTAACAAATAGTTTCGATACAGTTCCTGCTACTGCAAGAGCGTATAAGGCAGCTGGTGTTCCTTCAATTGTTGTAGGAGATCATAATTATGGTGAAGGTTCTTCTCGCGAGCATGCAGCTATGGAACCAAGATTTTTAGGAGTTAAAGCTGTTTTAGTAAAATCGTTTGCGCGTATTCACGAAACAAACCTTAAAAAACAAGGTATGTTAGGTTTAACGTTTGCTAATGAAGCAGATTATGATAAAATCCAAGAAGATGATACGATCAATTTCTTAGATTTAACTGAATTTGCTCCAGGAAAACCATTAAGTATAGAATTCGTTCATGCAGATGGTTCAAAAGATATAATTATGGCGAATCATACTTATAACGAAGGACAAATAGAATGGTTCAAAGCAGGTTCTGCGTTAAACTTAATTGCTGCAGGGAAAGCATAATTTAGTTAAGATTTTTATAAAAAACGCTCAATATTAGTTGAGCGTTTTTTTTATATACAAGTTTCATTAACTTTGAGTATATAAATACTAATTATGAATTCACTTTGGTTTTTTGAAGATGTAAATTTGTTTAATATTCTTTGTCCTCATAAATTTAAAGGCTATGAAGGTGGTCATGTTTTTAATGAGTATAAAAAAAACGATTATATCTATTTTGAAGAAGATGCTGCGGATAAGGTTTTTTTAGTGAATTCTGGAAAGGTAAAGATTGGTTATGTTACAGAAGAAGGCGAGGAAATAATCACTTCAATTTTATCTAAAGGAGAAATTTTTGGAGAGAAAGCTATACTTGGAGAAGAAAGCAGAAATGAGTTCGCACAGGCAGTTGAAAAAGAAACGTCTGTTTGTCCTATTACAACTCCAGAAATGATTGACTTACTAAGAGAAAATAAAGAATTTAGTCTTAAAATTTATAAATTCATTGGTTTTCGTTTTAAAAAATTAGAGAGAAGGCTTCAGCTACTTTTGTTTAAGGATACTAAAACACGATTGAAGGAATATTTAAAAGAATTGGCAGAAGATTTTGGATATACCAATCAAATTTCAGGAGACGTGATTATTCGACATCCTTATACTCAAAAGGAAATTGCTACTTTGATTGGTACTTCACGTCCAACGCTTAATATTTTACTCAATGAGTTACAAAGTGAAAAATATTTGTCTTTTGAAAGAAAAGAAATAATTTTAAAGAAGCAATGATAAAATGTGTGTTTAATATTATAGATTTTTGTAATTTTAAAAAAAAATAAATGAAAAACAAGATTCTAATATTGTTGGGTTTGTGCTCTTTATTAATAATTACTTTTTTATACTTTAGTAAAACAAGTAAATTAAGTTTATTGAATGAACCTCAATTAATTTCTTTTGAAGAACAACAAGTTTTAAAAGATTATAATTGGAAATTAATTGGACTTACTGGTAAAAGCTTTAATCTTCTAGTTAAAACAAATAATGTTATTGTAGTGAAATATTTTTCAATTTCTGATGAACTATGTAATGCAGAAATGGAGACATTTAATACTATTTATGAAGAATTTAAAACCAAAATAGATTTTATTGTTGTTACAAATGAAGATCAATTGAAAGTTAAGCAATACCTTGAAAAAGAAGGGTATTTATTTCCTGTGTTTTATAGTTTAAGCGAACCTCCATTTAAAATTGAACCTCAAAACAATATTTATAAATCAATTGTGGTTTCAAGGAAAGGAAGAATTATTGTTGATAATAGCGAAGCTGTTAATTGGGATTGTGATGAGATACGAGAAATATTAGACGGATTAACAAAATAAAAAAAGCGCTTCAATTGAAGCGCTTTTTTTAATTATGAATTTCTACCTTGTTAATAATAAGTATATCTTCTTACTTTAGAAATGTATTTTGCTAAACGAATAACTTGATGGCTGTAGCCATATTCGTTATCGTACCATATATACATTACAATATTGTTACCGTCAGCAGAAACTATTGTAGCATTACTGTCAAAAATTGAAGGCGCAGAAGTTCCAACAATATCTGATGATACTAATTCATTATTTAATGAATATTTAATTTGTTCAACTAAATCTCCTTCAAGAGCATATTTTCTCATGATGTCGTTTAGCTCTTCAACAGTTGTTTTCTTAGTTACTTCTAAATTTAATACTACTAATGAACCATTTGGAACAGGAACACGAATTGCATTAGAAGTTAATTTACCTGCTAAGCTAGGTAATGCTTTTGCAACAGCACTTCCAGCACCAGTTTCGGTAATTACCATATTTAATCCTGCAGCTCTACCACGACGGTATTTTTTATGCATGTTGTCAACTAAATTTTGGTCATTTGTATAAGCATGAATAGTTTCTAGATGTCCTTTAACAACTCCTAGAGTGTCTTCAACTGCTTTTAAAACAGGTGTAATTGCATTTGTTGTACATGAAGCAGCAGAATAAATTGAAACTTCATCAGGGTTGTATTCTGTATGGTTAACTCCATATACAATATTTGGAACCCCTTTTCCTGGAGCGGTTAATAAAACTTTGTCTACTCCCTTAGATGTTAAGTGGCGTTGTAAAGCTTCTTCTGTTGTGAAAGCTCCAGTATTGTCAATTACTAATGCGTCTTCAATCCCATAAGTAGTATAGTCAATTTCTTCTGGAGAATTTGCAGTAATGATATGAACAGTTGTACCGTTTATAATTAAAGCATTGTTTTCTGGATCAGCAATTACTGAACCTTGAAAATCTCCATGAACTGAATCGTAACGTAATAATGAAGCTCTTTTTTCTAATAAAACTGCGTCATTTTTATCTCTGGTTACAATTGCTCTTAAACGCATTTGTTGTCCTTTACCCATTTTACTCATCATTTCACGAGCTAATAAACGACCTATTCTTCCAAATCCATATAGAACAACATCTTTTGGTTTAATGTCAGTATAATTTTTAGCGTTTTTCAATTTGTCAATTACAAATGCGGTAGCATCATTATACTTGTCGTCTTCTAAATGATACTCATAAGTTAATTTACCTATGTCTAGTCTTGAAGGAGGTAAATCTAAAGCATTTATCGCCTGAGCAATTTCAACTGAGTCAAAAATATTGATTGGCTTCTGAACAAATTCACCTGCATATTCATGCAAATTAATAATATCACTTACATTTCTGTCAATTAGTTGATTTCTAAATAAAATTAATTCAATTGATTTATCGTACCATAAATCATTAATAATTTTAATAAACTCAACGCATGCCTTACGCCTATCAGCTTGAAAAGCAAGTTCTTTTTCGTATAAATTGTTGTTACTCATGAAGTGTTTATAATGTGTTGTTTATAATTGTGCAAAAATATAGATTTCTAATCTTATGGGGAAATATTTTTGCATATTATATAAAAAAAACCACGTATTTAACGTGGTTTAAAATAGTAATCACTTATGGCTACATTATAATTCGAACCAATTGTTTATTTTTAGTAATAATTTTATACTGTGCTTTTGAACCTTTTTTGCGATTTAAATAACTTGAGACTTTATCTATACTTTCTGCCTTCATTCCGTCTATACTCATAATAATGCTTCCTTCAAGTTCGTCTGCATAATCTATGTAATTTTCATTTGTTATAGATTTAATTTTTAAGCCATAATCAATCTTGAATTCTTTTTTATCTCTCGAATCAATATCTTCTAATTCTATTCCATTATATTCAAATGCCAATAATTCTTTTTTGGTTAATATAACAGGAATAATTTTTTGTTTTCCGTCTCTAAGTATACTTACGTTAACAACTTCATCTGGTCTTTTGGTATTTATGAAAGCCGTTAAATCTGAGAATCCACTTACTTTTTTATTATCAAGTGCTGTAATAATATCCCCTTTTTTAATTCCTGCTTTTTCTGCACCTGAGTTTTTGGTCACTTTGTTAATATAAAAACCTTGTGTTTGATCAATTCCAATTTCTTTAGCTACGTTACTATTTAATTCTCCACCTTCTACACCTAACGCACCTCTTTGTACATTTCCAAATTGCATTAAATCTTCAATAATTTTACGAGTAATGTTAGAAGGGACTGCAAATGAATATCCTGCGTAGCTTCCTGTTGGAGAAGAAATCATTGTGTTAATGCCGACTAATTCGCCTCTTGTGTTTACTAAAGCACCTCCACTATTCCCTGGGTTTACGGCAGCATCAGTTTGTATAAAAGATTGTAAACCTTCATTACTTAAGTCTCTAGCTTTGGCAGAAACAATTCCTGCTGTGACAGTTGAATTTAAGTTATACGGATTTCCTACAGCTAAAACCCATTCGCCCACTTTAATTTCATCTGAATCTCCAAAAACAATATATGGTAATTTTTCGTCAGCTTCAATTTTTAAAAGCGCAATATCCATTTTGGTATCAGTACCTATAAGTTTAGCTTTATATGATTTATTATTATTGAGCGTTATTTCTAGTTCAGTTGCATTTTGTATTACATGGTTGTTGGTTACAATAAATCCGTCTTCTGATATAATAACTCCAGATCCTGTACCTATTTGTGTTTGTTGTTGGTTACCTCTATAGCCATAAAAATATTCCATAATTGGATTTCTCGGAACATTAGATACTGTTACGTTTTTTACATGTACTACATTGTGCAATGTGCTTTCTGCAGCAGAAGTAAAATCAATAGTTTCAGCTGCCAGATTTACATTTTTCGCATAATTTGGGGCTAATGTTATAGCCGATGAGGTGCTTTGGTTCTCAAATAGAATTTTATAAGAACCCAATGTTATTGCACCACTCAATAAAGAAACAAATAATAGTCCTGTATATTTTTTCATAGTTCAATAATTTAATTTTGTAAGGTAAATTTAAATACATTTTTTTTTGTTAAAAAGATTTTAACGCTCGATTAACAATGTTTAACATCTTATTAATATTTGTATTTTTGTAAAAGAAATTAACAATATGCAACTTAAATTTTACAAATATCAAGGTACCGGAAACGATTTCGTAATGATTGATAACCGTACTTCTGTATTTCCTAAAAACAATACCAAACTAGTTAAAGAGCTCTGTGATAGGAGGTTTGGTATTGGTGCTGATGGTCTTATTTTACTTGAAAATCATGATAAATATGATTTTACTATGGTGTATTATAATTCGGATGGAAATGAAAGCAGCATGTGCGGAAATGGCGGAAGATGTTTGGTTGCTTTTGCAAAACAAATGGGTGTAATTTCTAATATAGCCGAATTTGAAGCGGTAGACGGTTATCATTTTGCAACCATCAACGATAATAATATAGTTTCTCTTCAAATGAAGGATGTCGACGTTGTTGATGTTAAAGAGAATTATATTTTTTTAAATACAGGTTCTCCTCATCATGTTGCAATCGTTGAAGATTTATCACATTTTAATATTAAGGAAGAAGGAGCGAAAATTCGTTATTCCAATTTGTATGGTAAGTCAGGAAGCAATGTAAATTTTGTTGCTCAATTAAACGATGATACTTTCGCAGTAAGAACCTACGAAAGAGGAGTGGAAGATGAAACTTTGTCATGTGGAACAGGAGTAACAGCTGTTGCAATAGCTATGTTTGTAACTAAAAAAACTACTTCAAATCATGTTAAATTAAATGTTGAAGGAGGCAAGTTAGCAGTATATTTTGATGAACATAATGGTGTTTTTACAAATGTTAATCTAATCGGCCCTGCAACATATGTTTTTGAAGGAACTATAATTTGCGATTAATGACTTTAAAAGGACAAAATATATATTTACGAGCGCTGGAGCCAGAAGATTTAGATTTTATATACGAAATTGAAAATAACGAGGCCATTTGGCATGTAAGTAATACCCAAACACCTTATAGTAAGTTTTTAATTCGTCAATATCTTGAAAATGCTCATCAAGATATATATGAAGCCAAACAATTACGATTGGCAATTTGTTTGAATAATTCAAATGATGCTGTTGGATTAATTGATTTATTTGAGTTTGACCCCATGCATCAACGAGCAGGAATTGGTATTGTAATTATGAATGATTCCAATAGAAATGCCGGAATTGGAACCGAAGCTTTATCGTTATTAATAAATTATGCATTTAATCAATTACAATTACATCAATTATTTGCAAATATTGGTTCTAAAAATGAAATTAGTATCGCTCTTTTTTCTAAATTTGGATTCGAAAAAATTGGAATAAAAAAAGATTGGAATAAAATCAACGGAAGTTTTGAAGATGAAATTTTATATCAACTTATTAATCATTAAAAAAGACTCACTTGAAAATTAAAAAAATACTTACAATTGTAGCTGTTGCAGGATTATTTATTGCAGGAGGAGTTACGGCATATGTTTATAACAAGGCTTTTACACCAAATACAACCTTTAACCAAAAGGAAGTTTTTGTTTACATTCCTACTAATGCAACGTATGAAATGGTGCAACAAGAATTAGCTCCTTTTGTAAAAGATATGAGTAAGTTTGACTTTGTAGCGAGTAAAAGAAGTTATGATGTTAATATAAAGTCAGGTAAATTTTTGTTGACTCAAAACATGACTAGTTTTGATATGATTCGTGCTATGCGAAGAAATGTTCCTGTTAAAGTAGCGTTTAATAACCAAGAAAGTTTGGGTAAATTAGCGGAACGAATGGCTTCTCAATTAGAACCAGACAGTGTAGCGCTTTATGTTTCTTTTACAAATGAACCTTTTTTAAAGGAAAACGGATTTACAGAAGAGAATATTTTGGCTATGTTTATTCCTAATACGTATGAATTTTATTGGGATGTAAATTCAAATAAACTTGCCGATAAAATGGCAAAAGAATATAAGAAATTCTGGAATCACGAACGACTAGAAAAGGCTGCTGCTAAAAACTTAACACCTATTGAAGTTTCTGTTTTAGCTTCAATTGTACATAAAGAAACGGCAAAAACAGACGAAAGACCAACAGTGGCAGGAGTTTATTTAAACAGACTTAAAACAGGAATGCCTTTACAGGCAGATCCAACTATTATTTTTGCTATTAAAAAAGAATCGGGAGATTTTGATCAAATTATTAAACGTGTTTATCATAACGATTTAAAAATAAAGTCACCTTATAATACTTACGTTAATCCTGGTTTGCCTCCAGGACCAATTGCAATGCCCGATATTTCTGCAATAGATGCAGTTTTAAATGCAGAAAATCACGATTATATTTACTTCTGCGCAAGTCCAGATAAACCCGGGTATCATGCTTTTGCATCTAATTATGCAGAACATCAAGTAAATGCTCGTAAATATGCAGCTTGGGTAAATAAATTAGGTATTAACCGTTAATCATTTGAAGCGAAACGTTCTTTTATATCAGTTGTCCCTTTTCCTGTTTTCCGCTATACAAGGTAGCGCTGCAACCAGGGCTAGATTGATGCTGTTTGGCTTATTTATAAGTTTTTCGTCCTATTCACAATCAAAAACAAACACCTTTTTAACACCTTCAGATACGTTAAATACATCTAGAAAAACATCTGTTTATATTGGAGAAGCTTCGGTTTTGGGCTTAACTTTAATTGGGTTAAACCAGCTTTGGTATAAAGATTATCCGCAAACTAACTTCCATTTTATCAATGATAATAAGGAATGGAATCAAATGGATAAGGCTGGACATTTTTTTTCTACTTATCACGTAGGTAGATTTGGTAGTGAAATGTTACAATGGAGTGGGGCTTCAAAAAAAGAACAATTACTTTACGGCTCTACATTGGGTTTTGGTTTTTTAACCGTTGTAGAAGTTTTTGATGGTTTTTCTCAAGAATGGGGTGCTTCATGGGGAGATGTTGTTGCAAATGGTTCAGGTACACTTTTATATGTTTCTCAGGAGTTGCTTTGGGAAGAGCAAAGAATTACTCCTAAGTTCTCCTTTCATCAAACCAGCAAAGCTAAATATCGTCCAGAAACTTTAGGTGTATCTTTTCAAGAACAAATTTTAAAAGATTATAACGGACAAACGTATTGGTTGTCTTTTAACTTATATTCTTTTACGAAATCAAGTTTTATTCCAAAATGGTTAAATTTAGCTGTTGGATATGGTGCTGAAAATATGTTATACGGAACAGATTCTGAAGCGCAATTAAATGGTTATAATCAAAACTCATATCGTCAATTTTACTTAAGTTTTGATGTTGACTTGACGAAAATTGAAACAAAATCACATTTTTTAAGGTCACTTTTTTCTGTTTTTAACACAATAAAGATTCCTGCTCCAACGCTCCAATACAATGATTTTAACGGACTTAGAGGGCATATTATCTACTTTTAGTAAACTTTAACATACTGTAAATCAATATTATAATTTTTTTTATATCTTTGCCCTTGGAAATTTCAGATGTGTGACAGACGCTGAGAAATAAAAATTTATGGTAAGAAAAAGCTCGTATTTTTTAGGATTAATTGTCTTAGTAGTTTTAGTGTCTTCAGGTTTTAGTTCTTTCAAGATTGAAAGAGTTCCTGGGTTTCATATTAATGAAAATGAAGAGATCATCTACAATGTGCCCAATGAGGACGAATTAGACAATGTTGATGAAAAAGTTAGTAGTGTAGAAATTCCTTATGTTGGAAAAACTTTTGTAGGTTTTAGACAAGCTATAGCTTACAAAGAATCAAGAGGGATTTTAAATATGGTTAATCCATATGGTTATATGGGAAAATACCAATTTGGTAGAAGTACTTTAAGAACAGTAGGAGTTTATGATTTTCAAGAATTCTTAAGAAATGCTTCTTGGCAAGATAAAGCTTTTAAAGCTTTAATTGCTAGAAATAAGTGGGAGTTAAGAAAAGAAATTAAAAAGTATAAAGGCCGTGTAATCAACGGAATAAAAATCACTGAATCAGGTTTAATTGCTGCAGCCCATTTAGGTGGAGCAGGTTCTGTGAAAAAATATCTTAGAAGTAACGGAAGAAACGGTTTTAAAGACGGTTTTGGAACTTCATTAAAAAGCTATATGAAAAAATTTGGCGGATATGATGTTAGTCATATTGACGCAGATAGAAACGCAACTGTAAAACTATAGTTTGAAGTTACATTTTATGAATAATAAAAATACAAGGTCGGTTATGTAAATCGACCTTTTGTTTTTTCCATTCATTAATGGTTTTTGTTTTTATAAATTCAGTTGGTAAAGTAATATCGCAAGCAATACATAATTGGGTGTTTCCATGTAAATTTGCTAATAAGTCTTCAATTAGTTTATTGTTTCTGTAAGGTGTTTCTATAAATAATTGTGATTGATTTTTTTCTTGAGAAAGTCTTTCAAAATCTTTCAAAGCTTTTTTCTTTTCTCCTTTTTCAATTGGTAAATATCCGTTAAAAGCAAAACTTTGTCCGTTCATTCCACTTGCCATCATTGCAAGTAAAATTGAACTTGGTCCAACCAATGGTACTACCTGAATTCCTTTTTCATGAGCAATTTTAACAATTGCTGCTCCAGGGTCTGCAACACCAGGGCATCCGGCTTCACTCATTAAGCCAATATTGTAACCGTCAAAAATGGGTTTTATAAATTCATTAAATTCACTTTCTTCAGTTCGTTTATTTAATAAAGATATTTTTAAAGTAGGTTGTTTTTTTTCTGGATTTACACTCTTGATGAATTTTCTTGCTGTTTTTTCATTTTCAACAATATAATGATCAATAAAGTCGATACTTCTTTTAATGGTTTGAGGTAATACATCGTCAGGAATCATTTCTCCTAAAGTTGTGGGGATTAAGTATAATTTACCGTGTAAAGAAATAGGTTTCATATCATCATTTTTTTAGCAATAACATCACAACATTCATCAAGCATATTGTATACTTTTTCAAAGCCGTCATTTAATCCGTAATAAGGGTCTGGGACATCTTTGTTTTCGTTTGGATGAATTTCATTTAAAATTAAATGCACTTTTTTTTTAGCGTTTTCGTTTGGTGCTAATTGAAGTATATCTTTTAAATTAGAATTGTCCATTGCATAAATTAAATCAAATTCTGAAAAATCTTTAGTAGTAAATTTTCTAGCTCTTTGACTGGTAATGTCTAATCCTTTTTTTTTGGCAATTTCAATAGATCGTTTGTCTGGAAGTTCTCCGGCATGCCATCCACCAGTTCCGGCTGAGTCAACAATAAATTTATCAGATAATTTAGAGCGTAGAATTCCTTCTGCCAATGGCGATCGGCAAATATTTCCTAGGCAAACCATTAAAATTTTTGTCATTTATAAAGTTAACTTTTTGTTGATATCGTCAACAAACTTTCTAAATTGTTTATCAGTAGAAACTAAATTGTCTACGGTTTTACAAGCGTGTAAAACAGTGGCGTGATCTCTATCTCCAATTTGAGAACCAATATTAGCTAAAGATGATTTTGTAAACTTCTTAGCAAAAAACATAGCTAATTGCCTTGCTTGAACAACGTGTCTTTTTCTTGTTTTAGATTGTAAAATTTCTAAATCTAATTGGAAATAATCTGAAACTACTTTTTGAATGTAGTCAATCGATATTTCACGTTTAACATTCTTAACAAATTTTTCAACAACTTGTTTCGCTAATTCAATTGTTACTTCTTTTTTATTGAAAGAAGATTGGGCAATTAATGAAATAATAGCTCCTTCAAGTTCTCTAACATTGCTTTTTATATTTTTTGCAACATATTCAATAATATCTTCAGGAATTTCTACTCCATCTCTGTAAAGAATATTCTTTAAAATTGAGATGCGAGTTTCAAAATCTGGCTGATGAAGTTCAGCTGAAAGTCCCCATTTGAAACGCGACAACAAACGTTGTTCAATGTCTTGCATGTCAACTGGCGCCTTGTCAGATGTTAAAATTACTTGCTTTCCGTTTTGGTGTAAGTAATTAAATATGTGGAAAAATACGTCTTGTGTACCTGTTTTTCCTGATAAAAATTGAACATCATCAATAATTAAAACATCAATTAATTGATAAAAATGAATGAAATCATTTCTAGTATTCTTTTTTACAGAATCTATATATTGTTGAGTAAATATTTCAGCAGAAATATATAATACTGTTTTTTCTGGATGTTTGTCCTTGATTTCAACCCCAATTGCGTGTGCTAAATGTGTTTTACCTAATCCAACACCTCCAAAAATTAAAAGCGGATTAAAAGACGTCCCACCAGGCTTATTTGCTACTGCATATCCTGCGCTTCTTGCTAATCTATTTGAGTCGCCTTCTAAAAAGTTATCAAAACTATAATTTGCATTTAGCTGAGATTCGATTTTAAGGTTTCTTATTCCAGGAATTACAAAAGGATTTTTTAATTCAGGATTTTTATTTGCAATAGGTACATCTACCTCTTGAGTTTTTACAGCTTGTCTATTTGTACTTGGAATTTGTTCAGTAAATGGAAGTTTATTTCCATAAGTGTTTTCCATCTTGATTTTATACAATAACTTTGCATTTGAACCAAGTTCTTTTGTAAGAGCAACTTTTAATAATTTTACGTAGTGTTCTTCTAACCATTCATAGAAAAATTTACTAGGTACTTGAATATATAATGCGTTGTCTGTTAGTTCAACCGATTGAATAGGTTCAAACCATGTTTTATAGGCTTGTTCCTGGATATTGTCTTTTATAAAAGACAGACAGTTGTTCCATACAGATTGTGCAGTTTTGCTCATATATTCTGTTCTTTTTAACAGTTGTTTATTAAGGTTAATACTAGTTATCTTACAAAGAATTAAGACAATTCAATGTTTTTATTTGGGAGAACAAATATGTGAACAATTTTTTTTAAAAAAAAATATAATGCCTATTGATTTTTAAAAAATAAAATTGTAAACATGAATTATAATTTAAAATAGTAAATGAATATAAGTTTTTATGAAAGAATTTCAATTTAACGTTAGAGTTAGATACGCAGAAACAGATCAAATGGGAGTTGTGTATCATGGTAATTATGCCCAGTATTTTGAGATGGGCAGGGTTGAATGGTTAAGGAATATGGGGGTTTCTTATAAATGGATGGAAGATAATGGAGTAATGTTACCTGTAGTTTCTTTGTCGATGGATTATAAAAAACCTGCTCGATATGATGACATGTTAACCGTTAAAACAATTTTTAAAAGTCAAACATCTGTTAAGATAGAATTTGACTATGAAATCTATAATGAAAAAGAGGAGTTATTAACAATTGGTTATTCAATGTTGGTGTTTGTAAATATGAAAACGGGACGACCAATTTTACCTCCAGATTATGTTTTAGATCGTTTAAAAAATATATAGTTATTCTTTTTCAGAAATATCGATTTCATAAATGGACTGAAATGCTTCATAAACATTTTGAGCGTTATTTTTGCGAATGGCAATTTCAATTTCACAAGACATTTCCATTTTTTGTTTTATGATATCGATGTTTTTTTCTTTAATTACGCGCATTACTTTATTCATGTTGATGTAATCAAATTTTATGATATAATGTATGTTAATTGTTTTTTCTATAATTTGAGCAGTTTCTAAAGCCATTTGAGCTGCCGTTTTATAAGCTGAGATAAGCCCGCCAACTCCGAGTTTAACCCCTCCAAAATAGCGTACAACTACAATCAGAATATTCGTAACATCAAATGATTGAATTTGACCATAAATAGGCATTCCTGCACTGTTATTTGGTTCGCCATCGTCATTTGCTCTGTAGTTTAATTCTTCTGTTCCTATTTGATAAGCGTAGCACCAGTGTCTTGCTGAATGATGTTCTTTTTTTAATTCTTCAATATATGTTTTCACTTGCTCTTCATTAGTAACCGGAAAAGCATATCCAAAGAACTTGCTGTTTTTCTCTTTAAATAAACTGGGTTCAGTAGAAAATAGTATGGTTTTATAGGTGTCTTGTTTTAAATTGCTCATTTTATTGGGTAACTAAGAAAACTGCAACTATTGCAAGTAAAATTCCAATGAAATTTTGCTTTCTAATTTTCTCATTAAAAATGATTAAACTAAAAATAGTTGTGAGCAAAATTACACCTATATTTATTAATGTGAAAATAGTTGCGCTTTCTAAATTTTTATTTTGTAATGCTTTTATTAAATAATACATTGAAAAATAGTTGGGTACGCCTAAAACTATTCCTGCAAGTAAATTTTTGCCTTTTATCTTATTTCCAACTTTTATACTGTTTATCAAAAAAAATAATATTCCAAATGTAAAAGCAAAGATGAAAGTACATGAAGCAAAAATGCTTGTTTCGTCTTCTTTTATATAATAATGTTGTATGTAATTCATGCTTGTGTCTATTATACCAGCACCCAAAAATAAAAGTAAGGGTAATATATAATTAGATGTTTGGAGTTCGCCTTTTTCTTTTTTTGATGTAAAATAAACGGCCAATAATGCAATTATTATTCCTGTTAATTTATTAATTCCTAAATTTTCATTAAAAACAATTATTCCAAATAGAATAGGAATTATCATGGCCATTTTACTAGATACTGATGCAACAGAAATTCCGTTTACCTGTGTTGTTTTTCCTAAAATATTAAAAACACAAATAAACATAAATCCTAAAAAAACAGAACCAAGTAACCAAGGAGCAGAAAGTATTTTTGATAGTTCAAAATTTATAGGGCTTATAAAATATCCAACAAAAAAAGCAATAACATAATTAAATATAATTGCTTGTAAAGTATTGATGTTGAATTTAACGAATGATTTAAATATTAAATATAAAAAACTCGAAAAAACAATAGCGAGTAATAAATTAAGCATAAGCCTCTTTTAGTTTCTCAAGTAATTGGGTTACATCTTCATTCTTGGGATTAAGATGCCAGGTTTGTAATCCAATATTTTTAGCACTTTCGATATTTGTGTCTGTATCGTCAATAAAAAGCGTTTTTTTTGGTGAAAGGTTATGGTTGTTTATGATTAATTGAAAAGCTTTAATGTCGGGTTTTCTGAATCCAAATTCAAATGAAAAATACACTTTTTCAAAACAACTGTAAAAATCTCTTGCAAATGAAACACCAAATTTGTGTTCAAATCTATCAATATGTGTTTTGTCTGCATTGCTTAGTAAAAGCACTCTATATTGATTGGAAATTAACTGTAAAAATTCTAATCTTTTTAAAGGAAAATCGCCAACTTGAATATTCCATGCATTTCTTATTGTAAGTATATCTACGGTAGGAATATGTTTTTGAATAACAGACATAAACTCAAGTTCATCTATCTTTCCTAACTCATAGAGTTGGTTGGAAAGTTCTAAGTCTTCCGTCCATTCTTTAATGCCTAGTTTAATGAAAGCTTTTTCAGTAGCTTTTTGGTCTATGTCTATAAAAATATTCCCAAAATCAAAAATAATAGTATCAATCATAATTTCTAAATATTTTAAGTTGATCGTTCTTTATTTGAAAATCAGTAAAGTTTTTACAATTGAGTTTTGGGGCTTCAATTCCATTTTTAAATTTTATTGTATTCGAAAAAACTCTTGCTTCATCCCATAAACCTTCGTCTATAAAACCTTGAATTGTTTTCTTTCCTCCTTCTATTATTACAGACTGAATATTTAAAAAATGTAAATAATTAAGAATATTTTCAGTAAAAATGGAATCAAATATAATATTTTTATACAAAATATCATCATTTTTTGTTAAAATTTCTCTATTATTAATAATTATTGTTTTTGTTTTTTTGTTTTTTATTTGAAAAGTTTCGTCAATTTTATTGTTTTTATCAATAACAATTCTAATGGGATTATATCCAAAATAATCTCGCGCATCTAAACTTGGATTGTCTTCTAAAACTGTATTTGTTCCTACTAAAATTCCTTGTTCTTCTGTACGCCATTTATGAACTAATTGTCTAGAGTACTGGTTGGTTATCCAAACTGGTTTTTTTTCGTCTTTTTCTAACGGAGCAATAAATCCATCTTCGGTTTCTGCCCATTTTAAAATGATGTACGGTCGTTTTTTTTCATGAAACGTAAAAAATCGCTTGTTTAGTTCTTTGCATTCTTTTTCTAAAATTCCTAAAGTAATTTTAGCTCCAGACTCCATTAGTTTCTTAATTCCGTTTCCGGCTACTTTAGCAAATGAATCAATTGCACCAATAACTACATTTGGGATTTTATGATAACTAATTAAGTCTGCACAAGGAGGAGTTTTTCCAAAATGACTACAAGGTTCTAGACTAACATATATTGTAGATTTAGAAAGTAATGCTTTGTCTTTTACAGAGTTTATTGCATTCACTTCGGCATGAGCTTCTCCTGCTTTTTGATGCCAACCTTCTCCAATTATTTTACCGTTGTAAACAATAACACTTCCCACTAAAGGATTTGGATAAGTTGTTCCTAATCCGTTTTTTGCCAATTGAATGCAACGAGCCATGTATTTTTCATGCGTAGTCATTTTACAAAAGTAGTATTTTTATGATAGCTTTAATATATCATGTTTTCAATTTGTTTACTTTTACACTTCAATTTACGAAATATGTTGATTAGAGAAATCCAGCAAAATGATAATAAACAAATTGCAAAAGTAATTCGTGAAATTTTTCATGAATTAGACGCGCCAAAAGTAGGTACAGCCTATGCCGATCCTATTTTGGATACTTTATTTGAAGTTTATCAAGAAAAAAGGACTAAATACTATGTGGTTGAAAAAGAAGGAAAAGTAGTTGGAGGTTGTGGAATTGCTCCTTTGGAAAATGAAGTAGAAACAATTTGTGAATTGCAAAAAATGTACTTTTCTCCTGAAATTAGAGGAACTGGCTTTGCTGAAAAAATAATTCAAAACTGTTTAGAATTTGCAAAAGAAGCAGGTTTTGAAATGTGCTATTTAGAAACCTTGTCTTTTATGACTGCTGCACAAAAGTTGTATAAGAGAATTGGTTTTGAGAATATTGATGGACCATTGGGAAACACAGGGCATAATAGTTGCCAGGTTTGGATGACTAAAAAATTATAGATGATAATAAAAGAATTAAAAACATATTTTTTTAATGAATTAATCGAAATTCATGGTATAGATGAAGTAGAAAGTTTCTATTTTATTTTAACCGAATATTTACATGGATTAAAACGAATTGATTTGGCTTTGAATCCAAATTTTGAAATTTCGGAAGAAGAGGTTCGAAAATGGGAAGCTATAATTTCAGAATTAAAAACCGAAAAACCCATTCAATATATTATTGGTGAAACGTGGTTTTATGATTCAAAATTCTATGTTAATGAACATACATTAATTCCTCGTCCGGAAACAGAAGAATTAGTCGATTGGATTGTTAGCAAATTTCCTAAAACCCAAAACCCAAAAGCTATTACCGTTTTGGATATTGGAACAGGAACAGGTTGTATTCCTATTTCAATTAAAAAAAATATTCCACAAGCGGAAGTTTTTGCCATTGAAATTTCAGAAGAAGCTTTAAAAGTAGCAAAGCGAAACGCTGTTGAAAATAAAGTAGAAGTACATTTCATTCTTCAGAACATTTTAGAAGTTGAAAATTTAAGTTTGTCACTTCGAGCGGAGTCGAGAAGTCTTAATTCAGGTAAGTTTGACGTAATCGTTTCCAATCCGCCATACGTTCGTAATCTCGAAAAGCAAGAAATCAAAAAGAATGTATTGGAATATGAACCGCACTTGGCATTATTTGTAGAAGATAATGATGCGTTGCTTTTTTATCGAAAAATTGTACAATTGGCAAAAGAAAGCCTAACTGAAAGCGGACAATTATTTTTTGAAATCAACCAGTATTTAGGTGAAGAAACGGTTGAGTTATTGGAGCAATTAGGTTTTAAAAACATTGAATTGAAAAAAGATATTTACGGAAACGACAGAATGATAAGATGTAATTTATAGTTAATTATGAATTATGAATTATGAATTATGAATTATGAATTATGAATTATGAATTATGAATTATGAATTATAATTTCACTAATCACTAATCACTAATCACTAATCACTAATCACTAATTTATTCATGTCTCAGCGCCTCAACAGGATCTAATTTAGAAGCCTTAATTGCAGGATACAAACCAGAGAATATAGTAACAACAAAAGTGGTAATAAATGCAGCAATCATTGCCATCCAAGGAATGGTAAACGTAAATCCAATTGCAACTGCAATTGCAAATCCAATAGAGATTCCAAGAATAATTCCAACAATACCACCTAACTGACCAATTACTAATGTTTCAGTAAAAAATTGCCAAGCTATTGTAGTTCTTTTTGCACCTAATGATTTTCTAATGCCTATTTCACGTGTTCTTTCGGTAACCGAAACCAACATAATATTCATCAATGCAATTGACGAACCAAAAACTGTAATGATACCAATAACCCAAGCAGTAAGACTTAAAACTTCTGTGTTTGATAGTAATGTTTGAATTAAATCATCACTTCGTTCAATTCCAAAGTTGTTTTTTTCAACCGGATTTAGTTTTCTTACTTGGCGCATCGTAATAATGGCATTGTCTACCGCTTCGTCTAATAAAGCTTCATTATTTGCCATAATATTCAATTCATAATTGATATTTGGTGCCGAAAAAATGGAACGAGCCAATTGATTTGGAATTAAAACACGTAAATCTTGACTGTTTCCAAATGTTGACCCTTTTTCTTTTAAAACACCAATTACTTTAAATTTTGCGCCTCTTATAGAAATGATTTTATCTAAAGGATTTTTGTCTTTAAACAAGCCTTTTTCAAAATCCGAACCTAATACACAAACAAAGTTGTTATTGTCTACATCAAATGAATTGAAATTTCTTCCTTTAGTAACTTCTAATCCCTTATTTGGGCAAAAGTTTTCATCTACACCAAGAATGGTAATTTCTGGATCTGTTTTTTCGCCTTGGTACTTTACTTCAACGCCAGATGCTGCTGTAAAAGATAATGAAGTTGATGTGAAAGGGAAATTGTATTTGTCTTGAAATTCTTTTGCTTCTGGATAACTTATGATAGGGTTAACTTTTTGCTCAACATCATTCTGATTAATTTCTGCTGAAAAATCATATCGACTCATAGAAAAAGTATTTGCTCCCATAGAAGCAAAATCATTCATAATAGTATTTTGTAAAGCCGAAACAACCGTAAGAATTCCAACTAATGCAGTAATTCCTAATGCAATAATAAAAACAGTTAACGATGTTCGTAATGCCTGACTCTTAATTGAGTCAATTGCAATTTTTGTATTTTCTTTAAATAATCCTACCATGGTGTATTAGACTATAGAGTTTGTAATTTGTTACACAAATAAAGTTAGAATTTAGAAATTTGAATTCAGAAAATACGATTTGTAATTTAGAAAGTAATAATTGTTTTTTATAATGCACAATATGTTCGATATTTGCAAAAAGTATTCAATGAAAGAATTTGACTTAAAAAAGCGAACGAAAACATTTACTATTTCAATTTTGAATTTGGTTGATAGTCTACCTTCGAAAAGTTCAACTCGAATAATTGTAAATCAATTAGGTAGATCTGGAAGTTCTGTTGGAGCAAATTATAGAGCATCGTTAAGAGCAAGAAGCGACAATGAATTTTTATCAAAAATGAATATTGTTTTAGAAGAAGCTGATGAATCTTTATTTTGGTTAGAAGTTCTTCAAGATCTAAATTTTGTCGATAATAACACATTGAAAGAACTTTTAAATGAAGCAAATGAATTAACAGCAATTTTCGTTACAACTTTAAAGAATACCAAAACCCGAATCAATACTAAATAAAATATGTTTTAGATTAGAATTCCCAATTTTAGGAAATTCTAAATTCTAAATTCTAAATTCTAAATTTTAACATGGCTCAAAAACCAAGTATACCAAAAGGAACACGTGATTTTTCTCCAGCAGAAGTAGCAAAGCGTAACTATATATTTTCAATCATTAAATCTAATTTTGAAAAATTCGGATTTCAACCTATTGAAACTCCTTCTTTTGAGAATTCAGAAACGTTAATGGGAAAATACGGTGAAGAAGGCGATAGACTTATTTTTAAAATTTTGAATTCTGGAGATTATTTAAGTAAAGCAGATACTACGCATTTAGAGAATAAAGATAGTTTGAAATTAACTTCTCAAATTTCAGAAAAAGCCTTGCGTTACGATTTAACGGTTCCGTTTGCAAGATATGTGGTACAACACCAAAACGAAATTGAATTTCCGTTTAAACGTTACCAAATTCAACCCGTTTGGAGAGCAGATAGACCACAAAAAGGTCGTTTTAGAGAATTTTTTCAGTGTGATGCCGATGTAGTAGGTTCTAATTCGCTTTGGCAAGAAGTGGAATTGGTGCAATTATACGATTCGGTTTTTTCTCAATTAGGATTAAACGGCGTTACCATTAAAATAAACAATAGAAAAATTTTGTCGGGAATTGCTGAGGTTATTGGTGCTTCTGATAAATTAATCGATTTTACCGTTGCTTTAGATAAGTTAGATAAAATTGGCGAAGACGGTGTAAAGAAAGAAATGCTTGAAAAAGGTATTTCAGAAGAAGCGATTGTAAAAGTACAACCGTTATTCAATTTTACAGGTTCGATAAATCAGAAAATCGAAAAATTAGCTGCATTACTTTCAACTTCTGAAGAAGGAATGAAAGGAGTAGAGGAGTTGACTTTTATTTGCGAAAATGTTACCGAATTAGGTTTACAAACTGCCAACTTAGATTTAGATGTTACTTTAGCAAGAGGTTTAAATTATTACACAGGTGCTATTTTTGAAGTAGGTGCGCCAAAAGGTGTTGCTATGGGTTCAATAGGTGGCGGTGGTCGTTACGACGATTTAACTGGAATCTTCGGATTGAAAAACATGAGTGGCGTAGGAATTTCTTTTGGTTTAGACCGAATTGCATTAGTAATCGAAGAATTGAAATTATTTCCTGAAACCGTTACTGCAACATCAAAAGCATTGTTTTTAAACTTTGGTGATGCGGAAGCAAAATATGCAATGAAAGCCATTTCACAATTGCGTAAAAATGGTTTAAAAGTAGAAATGTATCCAGATAATGCTAAAATTGGAAAACAATTTCAACATGCCGATAAACGCGGAATTCCATTTGCAGTTGTAGTAGGGGAAGATGAAATGAAAAACAATTTATTCTCATTGAAAAATTTAGCTACTGGGGAACAACAAAAAGTTGATTTTGCAACTTTAGTCACTTTGATGAAGTAAGAACTTATAATTGAATTTTGACATTGTAATTGATATGAATGTAGACGACGAAGCAAAAAAAGTAATTTGGTCACTTCAAAACAATAAGCGTTCTGAAGAAGAACGAAATGTATTTCAACCAACAGGGAAAAAACCAATTCATAAAGAAATTAAGTATTTTGTAGTTTCGTTTTTTGTTTTGCTTTTACTTTCTTTTTTGCTAACACAATTTTCTACTGAAAACGAAGAAATTTGTATTACGGAAGATTTTTGCTTTTTCACAAAAGACAATGCTGTTTATTATACTTTGTATGTTTTTGGGAACTTACTCATTATAATTATTGGACTTTTTATAGCATATAAAATAGGTAAGAAAATAGGTAATAAACTTCAAGTTTAAATAACAAATATATTATAATCATTCATATGAAAAATAAACTTGCCTTATTCTTAATCACTTTGATGTTTATAAGTTGTAAGGATGAAATCTCGAAAGAGTTACCTGATTATTTAAAAGGTAAGCCTCATTCTTTTGATTATTCAGATAAAAATGGAAACATCATAAAAAAAGAGTATTATACAAGTAAAGGTGTGTTATATACTGTTGTAAATTATAAAGATAATTTTATTAGTAATATTAAAGAATTTAATAATGGGGAATTATTGGCTGAAAGTGAAGTCGATGAAGATCTAAATGCAATTAAAAACATATATAAAAATGGAATTATTGATAGAGTTTCTTATGGGAAAATTACTACTAAAGGCGACTATTCTGGTTGGTGGGAAGTATATGATACACAAAATAAAATTTTAGAAAAAATAGAATTTATAAACTATAAGGGTGTTCCTTATTATAATCAAAATTATTTTTACAAAAATGATGGAACAATCGATTCGTTAAAGAGTACTTTTTTCAATTTAAGTTTTCTTAAAAAGAAAGATAAAGAATATGATTGTAAAGTTGATTTTTTTACAAAAAACAATTTTCCTTACATAGCTTTTTGTTACAGTGAAGAAATTGATTCTGATTTTAGTAATGTAAATGATGTACATTTAGATACATTGTTTGTGAAAAAGAAAAAGGAAGGTAATCAGTTTTCCGTCAAATTTAATGAATATGGTTTAAAAACAATAAGAGGTTATATCATTGCATATTCTAAAAAGAATTTTCTAGATTCAACTTCAACTGATGGTGTTCAAATTATAAAATATTTCGAAAAAGAAATTTTAGTTGAATAGTAACATTTTTTATCTAACTTCTTTAAAAATATCTTCCACCGCAGCAACATAATTTTTAGTATTTCCTGCTTTTTTAATTTTCTTAAACGTCTTTTGAGGATTTGGAAACGACTCCGCAAAATATTCCCAAAAACCAAGCATTTTCATGCGTATTGGCGTTGGTCCAGACAAATAAGCATCGTATTGTTCAAAAATAGTATCGTGAAATTCTTTAAAAATTTCATATCTGTTTTCAGGATATTCAGCTGTATTATCTCTAATCATACTTGGTAAAAAAGGATCAGCAATTAAACCTCTTCCTATCATCCAATGGTCAATAGTTGGAAAACGTTCTTGTAGCTCTCTGTATTTTTCTACAGATGTAATATCTCCATTATAGTATAGTTTTTGTTTAGAAGCATCTAAACAACGCTGAAACGAATCTAAATCCACTCCGCCTTTGTATAATTGCTTACCAATTCGAGCATGAATGGCAACATTCTTAATTGGGTATTTATCTAAAATAGGGAAAACATCTAAAATTTCAGTTGGTTCTTCATAACCCATTCTCATTTTCATCGAAACAATAATATCGGTTTCAGAATGTGCTCTTTCTAAAATGTGTTCTATTTGTGAAGTATTACTAATTAATCCAGAACCCATTCCACACTTTGCAACCATAGGGTAAGGGCAACCTAAATTCCAATTCAATTCTTTATAGCCTAACGATTGTACATATTTGGCAACAAAAACAAATTCATCAGCATCATTTGTAATAATTTGCGGAATTACTTCCAAAGATGTATTGTTTTCAGGTAAAATATCACGTTCATAGGAACCTTTAATTACTAATTTTCCGTTTAAACGAATGTATGGTGAATAGAAAGTATCTATTCCTCCAAAATATTTTTGAAATGCGTTACGAAAGCGAAAATCGGTAAAACCTTGTAAAGGCGAAGATAAAAGTGTGTTGTTCATTATAATTGTTAAGTAAACAAAGATAGTTTTAAAATAATGAATTTAATTGTTTGAAATATTTTTCATTATAAAATAGTGTAATACTTTATCTGAAACTAATTCGTTTTTATTGTTCTTATTTTCAATCTTTTTCAATAGTTTTCCAAACTCATTTTTAGTATTTGTTGAAAGTGGGTTTTGTGAAATTTTTAATATTGTATTTAGTAGGTTTTTTTCAATAAAACTTAACTTATATATTTTTTTGTATTTTTTGTTAAAGTTCTCAAAACAGTATAAAACAAGTTTATGATTTTTAAGTTTAAAATGGATTACAATGTTTAAAATTTCTGATTTGATGTATGTATTAGGTCTTTCGTTTAATTTGAATTCATTTAAAGCTTTGTTAATGAATTTTAAACTTTGAGAATATTCAGTTTGCAGTAAGTTAATTGCAGAAAATTGATAATAAATAGCAATGTAATGATAAGGTTCAATGTTGAATTTATTATGATTTAGTTTTTTAATTAAATCATTCATCTTGATTTTGGCATTTTCAATATCATTGTTGAAAATTAAAAAGTCTAGTTCTGCTTGATTTGTGTGGATAAAAATTCGTTCAATTGATACTTCTTTTTGAAAATCTAAAATGTTTTCAAAGTTTCTTAACTCATTTACTTTGTCGTAAAATGTATTATTGTTGCTTTTTTTATAGATATCAATTATTCTGATAAAAATCGAAATATAATCCAGTGGATTTTCTTTTTTGTAGTAATCATTATTATTTGAAATTTCACTCGCCTGTTCTAAAAATAAAAGCTCTTTTTTAGAGTCTTCGATTACATGGTAATAATTTGCAAAAATTAGTTTGTAAAATATTTGAGTTTGAATTGAGTTGTTTTCAATATTGAAATTTTTAATAGTTTCGTTATCAATAATTTCAATTATTTGAGTATTGATTTTTTTGTTTGAAGTTTTACCAATTGAATTTTTTATTAAATAACTTTTGTAATACAAATCAGTAATTAATCTGTTTTCAACTAATTTGTCAATATATACATCAACTTTTTCATTTACTTCTTTAGCGGCTTGAAGTCCAAATGAATAACCTGAACATTTTTTTTCCCAACTTAATAGCTCAAGTGTCAAAGAAAGATTTTCGTTCTTAGCACATATTTTTTTTGCTTTGTTAATTAGCTTTAAGCATTCGTCATATAAGCCTTTGTAAAATAGAATTTCTATAGACTTTAAATTTTCTTTTACTTTTAAACTAATTGTTTTTTCAGAATGAAAATCGTTTAAAGCTCTTAAAATAAGTTTGTTTAAATAATTTATATCATATGATATGTTTTTTATAGAATATTCGTAATCATTTAGGTGGTCTTTGATTAATTTTTCATCAATTTTTCCATATTTGTTAATTAAATCAAAAATAATAAGGTATTTATTCTGACTTCCAAAATTTATCTTCTGAAAAAAGATTTTAAAATGTCTTTTTTCATTCATTGTCATTGATAATATAAGGTTTAGAGTGTTTTTTTGAATTTCCATAAACTAAAATCTGATTTACAAAAATAGTTTTTTTTTTACATATTTAAAGATACTTAATTAATTACTTTTGATTCGTTGATTGATAAATAGTTAACTAATTATTATGAAATTTATGAAAAGAAAATTACTTTTTTTAAAAACATGCTTATTAATATCATTTCTATTTATAGGAGGTGATTTATTTGCAGTAAATATTTATGTTAATAATGCTCTTACAACCGATGACGTTTATACCACAGCAGCTGGTAATGCTGGTAATAATGGACTTACTCCCGCAACCCCAAAAGCAACTCTTGCACAAGCACTAGCTATTGCAGTTAATGGAGATATTATTTATGTGGATCATGGTAATTATAATGATGTAGGTTTATCAATTAATAAAGAAGTTCAAATAATTGGAGCGGGAGAAGAAATGACTGTTTTTAAAAGGACTTCTGGAGTAAACCGTTGGGGAGTTATATCTGTAAGTAATGTGAAAGTTTCTAAATTAACCATTACAGAATATAATTTAGCAAGTGATGGTATTGCGGTCTCAATAACGTCAGGAACTGGTATTGAATTTAATAGAGTAACAATATATGCAAATGTAGGTAGTGCGGGTCAAGGTGCTGTTTTGGTAACTGGAGCTGCTACAAGTGCTACATTTAGAAACTCAGGTGGTCCCTGTAATAGAGTAGGTGCTGCAAATTATGGCGGTGCTTTTAAAGTTGTAAACGCTACTTTGGTTTTAGATAATTGTAGTATTAATAATAATGTTATTTCTGCATTAAATGGAGGTGGACTATTGGTAACAGGAAGTACTGCTAATGTAACAGTAAATAATTGTACTTTTGATGATAATGAGGCGTCTAGAGGTGGAGCAATATGTGTTGAAGGAGGAACTGTAAATATAACAGGTTCTTGTTTTAATAATAATTTTGTTAGAGGAAGTGTCGGCCCAGAAGGAGGGGGTGCTATTTGTATTTATCCAACGGTAAGTTCTACAATTAATATAGATAATTGTAGTTTTACAGGTAACGATTCAAATGCAAATACAGGATCATCAGATGGAGGAGCTATTTCATTTAGAAATCAAAATGGCGGTATAACAATTACTTCATTAATTTCATCGTGTTCTTTTACTAATAACAGTGCTGTTGATGATGGCGAAGATATTTATTTTGAAAATTCTTTTACTCCTACTTTTAATATAACCTTTAAAAATAATACTTTTTTTAATGTTTATTCTGGTACCCAAGTTAATTTATATAATAGAGATTTACCTACAGGCGAAATTAAATTTGAAGATTTAGGAGGAGCAATTGGAGGTAATGGGGATATTGTAGCAAATGGTGCTGGTGTTTCTATAGATAAACCTGAAATGTTTGGAAATTATACTGAAACTTCTTCAGCCTTACCTAGTACTTTGCCGGTAACACGTTGTATTGACCGTTTTGATGGTGTTTGTGGAACGGCTTCTGCAACAATTACTTGTGTAACAGAAAATAAGTGGGACGGTTCTTCTTGGTCTAAGGGTTCAGCTCCTACAATTTTTCAACACGTTATTTTAAATGCTAATTATAATACTCTTACACATGGCAATATAAACGCTTGTCAAATGACTGTTAAGTCAGGAGTAACATTAGATATTGTAGATGGTGCTAACGGTACATATGTGTATGTAGTAAACTCAATATTTAATAATGGAACCATAAATGTATCTTCTAAAGCAAATTTAGTTCAGGTTAATCATCCTTTGGATTTAAATAACGATCCTATTGCAACACCTAATATAAATTTTACTAAAAACACTGGTAATAAAATTAGATGGGATTATGTATATTGGGGAAAACCAGTAAGTAATTCAGTATTGTCTAATTACAATTCAGCTTTTGATTTAAAATATTATTGGGACCCAGATTTTTGTGTATTTGGGGTTGATAGAAGTTATCTAGGTTGGCAAGCATTAGCATCTGAACCAGCTGTAGGAACTGGTTTTATAACTAGAGTAAAAACATCAGCTGGTTTAACCCCAACAAATATTACACTAAGTTATTCAGGAACATCTAATAATGGTAGTTATACTGCAGGTATTAAATATTATGATGGGAATGATAATGCGTTTAGAAATTTTACATTATTAGGAAACCCATACCCTGGAGCAATAAAATTTGAAGATTTTTACAATGATAATACAGATAAAATTTATGGAACTGTTTATTTGTGGTCAGCGAATACGCCTTATCCTGGTAGTGGAGAGTATCAGCAGGCTGATTATGCTTCGTTTAACTTAACAGGAGGTGTAGGAGTTCCAGGAGCTTCAACGCAAACTCCAAATGGTATTTTACCAAATGGATATATTGCTTCTGCACAAGGTTTTATGATTAGGCCTAAAGTTAATGGAACCGTTACTTTTAATAATAAGCATAGGACAAAAGACATTCCAAGTAACAATCAGTTTTATAGAAGCGTTAATAATATAGAGATTGATAGATATTGGCTGCGTTTATCTGATGAAAATGGAAGGTATAATGAACAGTTAATTGGTTATTTGCCAAATGCAACTAATGGTTTTGATGAGGCTTATGATGGCCCAATCAATTCTTTGTCTACAGTTAAGTTTTACTCTTTATTGGGTAATGAGAAATTGATTATTCAAGGAAAAGCACCTTTTTCAGTTGATGATAAAATTGATATTGATTACAGTCTAATAAACTTATCCAATTCTTTAATTATAAGTCTTTCAAAAAAAGAAGGTTTATTTGAAAACCAAGATATTTATATTCATGATAAAATGCTTGGGTTTTATCAAAACCTTAAAGATGGGGATTACCATTTTACTCATGCTGTTTATCCTAATCGATTTGAAATTATTTATAAGACTAGAAATGTAAATCAAGATATTGAAGATATTGAAACTTCTGTAGTAGCTTCTTTTATTAACAATCAATTGCAAGTTAATACTAGAGAATTCATAAATGAAATTGAATTGTATGATTTAAATGGGAAATTGTTATTTCATGTTACTAAAGATTCTTCATCTATAAAATCATATTTAAAACAAATTACTTTACCGACTAGTGTTTATATCCTAAATGTTAAATGTGTAAATGGCTATACAAAATCTATCAAACTAATAAATAATTAAAAATGAAATTAAAACAATTACTGTTTATTTTTGTGGTTTTCATAAGTTTAACAAAACTTAATGCTCAAATTACAATCGATAATACAACTTATACACCTGCTCAATTGGTTGATGGAGTATTAGTTCCTGCTACTAGTGGAACAACTATCTCAAATGTAGTTTTTGGTGGGGTTTATGGTGTTTCAAGTCGTTATCAAGTAGGATATTTTTCGACGGCGACAACTACTTTAGCTCAAATGGGATTTTCAAATGGAGTAGTTTTGTCTACTGGTAATACGTCGGATATTCCTTTAACACTTGGAGTTGATCCAAGATCTGTTGGTCAAATGTCAAGGAATTATACTTCGTGTACTGCTGGAGAAATTCGTCAAGGAGGTACATGTCCTGCAGGAATTAATGATGTAGATGTTTTGGCAGGTGCTCAAAATTATTTTAATGCATCTATTTTGGAATTTGACTTTGTTCCGGTTGAAAATTCTGTTGTATTCAGGTATATTTTTGGTTCTGAAGAATATAGTGATGACTCTGGAATTATAAATTATCAATGTTCTACCTACAACGATAAATTTGGATTTTTAATCAGCGGCCCTGGTATTTCTGGTGGTTCTGGTTATACTAACGACGCTAGAAATATTGCACGTTTAACAAATGGTTCTGAAGTTTCAATCAACTCTGTAAATTCAGGTGTTGTTGGTTCAAGTGGAGGAGCTCCAAATGCAGCTAATTGTACTGCGGCCAATGGTGCTTGGGTACAAAATACTCCAACGCCAGAATATTTAGGAACTATTGATGGAACTCAATTAAACGGAAATACAAGAATTTTAACAGCTACACAAACCGGATTAACTCCTGGTCAAACATATCATATTAAATTAATTGTAACTGATGTCAATGACGGTGCTTATGATAGTGTCGTTTATTTAGAAGCGGGAAGTTTTACTACCGAATTTACTTGTAATGCAGGTCCAAGTCAACAATTATGTGACGCTACTTCAACAACATTAGCGGCCACTTCACCTGCAACAGGTACGTGGAGTGTTGTTTCCGGTACAGGTACTTTCGTTTCTAATACTGATCCAAATACAGTTGTAAATGGTCTTTCTGCAGGCGCAAATGTATTTAGATGGACTGCATCTGATTTGTCTTGTAACGCCGATGTTACAATTACTGTAAATTCTACACCACCAGTTCCAACAATAACAACTTCGGCAGCTACTTGTTCAGCAGCAGGAAGTTCAACCATCACGAATTACAATGCAGCTAACACATATGTATTTACCCCTGCAGGCCCTACAGTTGGTGCAACAGGATTAATATCAGGTATGACGGTCGGTACGAGTTATACAGTAATCTCAGGAAATGGAAGTTGTAGCTCAGTTGCATCAGCAAGTTTTAGTAATGCTGCTCAATTGACTACACCAGCAGTTCCAACAATTACAACTTCGGCAGCTACTTGTTCAGCAGCAGGAAGTTCAACCATCACGAATTACAATGCGGCTAACACATATGTATTTACTCCTGCAGGCCCTACAGTTGGTGCAACAGGATTAATATCAGGTATGACTGTTGGTACAAGTTATACAGTAACCTCAGGAAATGGAAGTTGCACCTCAGTTGCATCAACAAGTTTTAGTAACGCTGCTCAATTGACTACACCACCAGTTCCAACAATTACAACTTCGGCAGCTACCTGTTCAGCAGCAGGAAGTTCAACCATCACGAATTACAATGCAGCTAACACATATGTATTTACCCCTGCAGGCCCTACAGTTGGTGCAACAGGATTAATCTCAGGTATGACTGTTGGTACAAGTTATACAGTAATCTCAGGAAATGGAAGTTGTACCTCAGTTGCATCAACAAGTTTTAGTAATGCTGCTCAATTGACTACACCACCAGTTCCAACAATAACAACTTCGGCAGCTACTTGTTCAGCAGCAGGAAGTTCAACCATCACGAATTACAATGCTGCTAACACATATGTATTTACTCCTGCAGGCCCTACAGTTGGCGCAACAGGATCAATCTCAGGTATGACTGTTGGTACAAGTTATACAGTAACCTCAGGAAATGGAAGTTGCACCTCAGTTGCATCAGCAAGTTTTAGTAATGCTGCTCAATTGACTACACCACCAGTTCCAACAATTACAACTTCGGCAGCTACCTGTTCAGCAGCAGGAAGTTCAACCATCACGAATTACAATGCAACTAACACATATGTATTTACTCCTGCAGGCCCTACAGTTGGTGCAACAGGATTAATCTCAGGTATGACTGTTGGTACAAGTTATACAGTAACCTCAGGAAATGGAAGTTGTACCTCAGTTGCATCAACAAGTTTTAGTAATGCTGCTCAATTGACAACACCACCAGTTCCAACAATTACAACTTCGGCAGCTACTTGTTCAGCAGCAGGAAGTTCAACCATCACGAATTACAATGCGGCTAACACATATGTATTTACCCCTGCAGGCCCTACAGTTGGTGCAACAGGATTAATCTCAGGTATGACTGTTGGTACAAGTTATACAGTAACCTCAGGAAATGGAAGTTGTACCTCAGTTGCATCAGCAAGTTTTAGTAATGCTGCTCAATTGACAACACCACCAGTTCCAACAATAACAACTTCGGCAGCTACCTGTTCAGCAGCAGGAAGTTCAACCATCACGAATTACAATGCAGCTAACACATATGTATTTACCCCTGCAGGCCCTACAGTTGGTGCAACAGGATTAATCTCAGGTATGACTGTTGGTACAAGTTATACAGTAACCTCAGGAAATGGAAGTTGTACCTCAGTTGCATCAACAAGTTTTAGTAACGCTGCTCAATTGACTACACCACCAGTTCCAACAATTACAACTTCGGCAGCTACCTGTTCAGCAGCAGGAAGTTCAACCATCACGAATTACAATGCGGCTAACACATATGTATTTACTCCTGCAGGCCCTACAGTTGGTGCAACAGGATTAATATCAGGTATGACTGTTGGTACGAGTTATACAGTAACCTCAGGAAATGGAAGTTGTACCTCAGTTGCATCAACAAGTTTTAGTAATGCTGCTCAATTGACAACACCACCAGTTCCAACAATTACAACTTCGGCAGCTACTTGTTCAGCAGCAGGAAGTTCAACCATCACGAATTACAATGCGGCTAACACATATGTATTTACCCCTGCAGGCCCTACAGTTGGTGCAACAGGATTAATCTCAGGTATGACTGTTGGTACAAGTTATACAGTAACCTCAGGAAATGGAAGTTGTACCTCAGTTGCATCAACAAGTTTTAGTAATGCTGCTCAATTGACAACACCACCAGTTCCAACAATTACAACTTCGGCAGCTACTTGTTCAGCAGCAGGAAGTTCAAGCATCACGAATTACAATGCGGCTAACACATATGTATTTACCCCTTCAGGTCCTACAGTTGGTGCAACAGGATTAATCTCAGGTATGACTGTTGGTACAAGTTATACAGTAACCTCAGAAAATGGAAGTTGTACCTCAGTTGCATCAGCAAGTTTCAGCATTGATGAACAATTAGTTTCGCCTTTAGTAACGATAACACACGGTTGTAATGGAATAGATTATCAGTTAATTGCTTCGGAAACATTGAATGCAAGTTATCAGTGGTTTAATAGTAATGGCGATTTAATTGGCTCTAATTCTATGATTGTTGTAGCTACTCCTGATACTTATGAGGTTCAAGTTTCTTTAAATGGATGTATTACAAATGATTTCGTAACTATTAATTATACATTTTGTTCAATTCCTAAAGGTGTTTCTCCAAATGGAGATGGATTAAATGACAGCTGGGACTTATCAAATTTTGATATTGATAAAGTTGAAATATTTAATCGTTATGGGACAGAAGTTTATTCAAAACGTGATTATACAAATGAATGGAATGGAAGATCGAATAATGGTAATGAATTACCAACAGCAACTTATTATTACGTTATATTCTTTAAAAACAACACAACTAAAACAGGTTGGGTTTATTTAAACAGAGAAAATTAAAATTAAGATGAATAAATTTTATTTAGTTTCGATATTAATGTTAGGCTTTATCATAGAAGGCTTTTCACAACAAGATCCTCATTATACTCAGTACATGTATAATATGAGTGTTATGAACCCTGCTTATGCGGGAAGTAAGGAGAACCTTTCTATGGGTTTATTATACAGGAAGCAGTGGGTTGAGATAGAGGATGCGCCTACTACAGCTACATTTTTCGGGCATACACGTGCTGGAAAGAATGTTGGATTGGGTTTATCTGTTATATCTGACAAGATTGGTCCAGTTGAGGAGAATAACATTTATGGTGATTTTTCATACACATTAAACTTAGGTGAAGAGCATAGATTAGCTTTTGGATTAAAAGCGGGTGTTACTTTGCATAAAGTAGGTTTGTTTAGTGATGTCTATAATACATTGCCAGATGCAAATGACCCTGCCTTTTCTGAGAATACGAGTAATGCGTATTTGAATATTGGGTCAGGTTTGTTTTATTATACCAATAAATACTATTTAGGTTTTTCTGTACCTAATATTATCAAGTCAAAACATTTAGATTTTAATGGTAGGGAGTTTGGTTCAGAATATTCTCATTATTTCTTCACTGGAGGATATGTCTTTGATGTTAATGAGTCTATCAAGTTCAAACCATTTTTCATGTTGAAATCAGCCTTTAGCGCACCTACATCATTAGATTTATCAACTAACTTTTTGTTCAATGATAAATTTGAAGTTGGCGCAACGTATCGATTAGATGATAGTTTTGGTGCTATGGTAAATTATGCCATTACTCCTGATATTAAGATTGGTTATGCTTATGATCATATTGTTTCAGATTTAAAAGTAGCTACACCGTCATCACACGAGATTATATTGTTATTTGATTTGAAATTCTCTAAAAAAGTATCAAGTTCACCAAGATATTTCTAATAATAAAGCGACAAAAACATGAAGAAATTATATATCACCTTAAGTTTTGTAATCGCTAGTGGAATACTAAGTGCACAAAACAAAAACACAAAGACAGCTGATAAGTTATTTGATAGATATGAATATACTGAAGCTGCAACAGAATATTTAAAATTAGTAGAAAAGGAGCAGGCCGATAATTATGTTTATAAGCAATTAGCAGATAGTTACTATAATGTTTTCAACACAAAAGAAGCTATAAAATGGTTTGCTAAATTGGTTGAGGAGAAACAAGATGCAGAGACCTATTTTCAGTATGCTCAAATGCTAAAAGCAGAAGGCAATTATACTGAGGCTAATAATCAAATGAAGACATTTGCTTCAATGAAGCCAAACGATAGTAGAGCTAAAGCATTTACCGGCAATCCAAATTATGTTTCAGATATAAATGCTCAATTTAAATTATTTGGCGCAACCAAATCTGATATTAGTAGTGATAAAGCAGACTTTGGAGTTTTTTTAACCAATGATAATACACTTTACTTTGCAAGTGCAAGAAACACATCAAGAAAAGAGTATGGTTTAAACGAAGAGCCTTACTTGGACTTGTACAAAGCAACGTATAATTCAAATAAAACCATAAGTGAAGCTACTACAGTAGATAACTTAAACACAAAATGGCACGATGGTCCGGCTACGATTACTTCAGACGGATCAACTATGTATTTTGCAAGTGAGAGTTTCAACGAGAGTAAAGGTTTTGAAAAAGACAAAGAGAAGCAATTAAAGTTTGGTAAAATTTATCTTTACAAAGCAATAAAAGAAGGCGATACTTGGTCAAACAAAAAGGCATTACCTTTTAATGATAAAACATACTCGGTAAGAAATCCAAGTATTAGTAAAGATGGTAAAACATTGTATTTTTCATCAAATATGCCTGGAGGTTTAGGTGGAGAAGACATTTGGAAAGTAAGCGTTAATGGAGATTCTTACGGAACACCTGAGAATTTAGGTTCACGAGTAAATACAGAAGGGAATGATAGTTTTCCATTCGTTACAGATGATAATGTATTATATTTTTCATCAGATGCAAGAGCAGGTTTAGGAGGTTTAGATGTGTTTAAAGTTAATTTAAACGACAACTCAAGTGCAATGAATATTGGATTACCCGTAAACTCAGAGAAAGATGATTTTGCTTTTAGTTACAATACACAACACAAAATAGGATTCTTTTCAAGTAATAGAGATGGTGTAGATAACATTTACATTGCAGATCCAATCTGTGGAGTAGAAGCAACTATAACAGTTAAAGATGCTAAAACAGGTAAAGTACTTCAAGGAGCTACTGTTGCAATGATTGATGATAAATTAGAATTAGCAGGTAAATCAGAGACTTCAGAAAATGGAGAAAGCGTATTTAAAGTCAATTGCGAAATGGAATATGCAGTTCAAGCTTCAAGATTAGGATATGAGAATGGAGTAGGAACAATGGAAAAATCTGAAGGAGGTAAAGCGACAGTTGTAATAAACTTAGAGCCACTTAAACCAATTATAACAGAAACAGAAGTTATTTTACAACCGATATTCTTTGAATTCAATAAGAGTAACATTACTGCAGAAGGAGCAGCTGAGTTAGATAAATTAGTTGAAGTGATGAATGAGCATCCAGAGATGGTAATTTTTGCTAAATCTCACACAGATAATAGAGGTGGAGATAAATACAACTTGAATTTATCAGATAGAAGAGCAAAGTCTACTGTTCAATATGTAATTTCTAAAGGAATTGCAAAAGAAAGAATAACAGGTCAAGGATTTGGAGAGACTGAACCAAAAGTAGATTGTAAAAAATGTACTGAAGAAGAACATGCTCAAAACAGAAGAAGTGAATTCTTAATCGTGAAAAAATAAAAGTTAAAAATAATTTTGTTAGATTTTTTATTTTTAATTAAAAGTACCGTTTTTTTTAACGGTACTTTTTTATTTTCAGAAAGACTGAATTTTCAATTTTAAGTCATTTTTTTCTGAATTAAAATAAATTATTGCTATTGCATCCTTATTATATTGTTTGTAAGTCTTCTGTTGGTGAATTCTGAAATCAAAAAAACATTAATTTTTTGACTATTTTTTTAAAGTTATAGTGATAAATTTGGTTGTTGAAAGAATCTTGTTTTTAGATTGTTTTCTGATAATAAATAATTTATGAGTAATTTTATATCAAAGTCGAATTTCTTTTTTGCTCTTGTTTTTTTGACAATTTCGAGTATTAAAGGTCAAAATATTTTAATAAGCCAAGGAGGTACAGTAAATGTTTCTGGAGGGGAAATGTTTTATGATGCAGGAGGTGCTGCTGGAAATGATGGTAATGTTAGTTATACTATTACTTTATTACCTGCCATTTCAGGTCAAGGAATTTGTGTTGATTTCACATCTTTTAGCTCTTATGAAACTTTAGAAATATTTGATGGAAGTTCAGTTGCGGCTAACAATATAGGTACATTACAAGGTAATTATGGTGCTGCTTATAATGCGGCTGGAGCTCCCTTTAATACGGGGCAAGCTCTAACAGGAGCAATAGGTGCGGAGCTAAAACCTGGTATATTTTGTAGTAATAACATCAATGGTGCATTAACTTTTAGGTTTACAAATATAAACGGTTCACAATCAACTGGATGGGAAGGAAATGTTATAACTTATGTGAAGAATAATGTAGGTTGTAATGTGTCGATTACTGCTAATCCAACAACTGTTTGCTCTGGTGATGCTGTTACATTAACTGCAGTTGGTGCAGTTGGTTCATCAGCCTTAAATAATGATTTTAATTCTGGTACAATTGGCTCTGGATGGAATAGTACTCCTGGAGGTGTTGCATTCGTAAGTGCTTTAACTTGCGAACCAAACTATTTACATTCTACTATTAATGATGGGTCCCTTTATGCTTGGATGCAGAATGTTCCTGCACCTCGTGTATTAGAATCAAATGGTTTTGACGTGAGTAATGGTGGGGTTATCAGTTTTGATTTTAGAGAAGCATCCGATGATAACGGTGGAAATGGTTGTGAAGCTTTAGATAATAGAGAAGGTGTTTGTGTGCAATATTCTGTTGATAATGGAGTCACATGGGTAAATATGAAATTAATGTTTCCAAGTATTGAAACTGTATTTCCTTCAGCAGGAAATATAGGTTGTGGAACATATGTTTATGATTGGAATACTACAACTGTTCCTATTCCTGTATCAGCATTTTCTGCGAATACAAAATTTAGATGGTATCAAGATAGATCAACTTCAGGAACTCAAGATAGTTGGGGTGTTGACAATGTAAAAATAATTAAAAATAATACGAATACCTTAACAATTACTGATTTGTCAACAGGAATAGTTGTTGCATCTTCTACGACAACTTCAGTTTCAGTTACGGTAAATCCGACTTCTACTAGAACATATAGAGCAACAATTACAGATGGTGTAACTTCATGTACAAATGATATAATAGTAACGGTTAATGGGGGGTCTCCAACAACTATTAATTATGGAGGAAGTCCATATTTGCCAAATGCTGGTTCTTCAAATGTAACTGTAACTAACGGACCAGTTTCTGGAGTTTATACTGCTTCACCAGCTGGTTTAACTATAGATTCAACAACCGGAGCTGTAACTCCAAGTTCAAGTACTCCTGGTACTTACACAGTATCAGTTCCTACAACATGTGGAACTGCAACAGCAACTGTTGAAATTTTATCTTCTGCTTTTGCTACTTGTGCCACTGCAAGTTGTCCGGTAATTTCTATTACAGAAACTACCGCAGCATTAGGTCAAACAAATATTTCTACCGCTTTAGCAACGGCTGGTGATCAATTGGGAAATGCTCCTTTGGTTCCTGGAGATAATATAACAATATGTGTTCCAGTAACTGTAGTAGCTGGTTCATCTTTGTTAGGTTTTAAACAATTATCGTCATCAAGTCCTGGAGGTTGTGGTAATCCTGCTGAAGAAGTTATTACATATCAATTAACTAATTCTTCGTGTGGTGCAGTAATTCCACCTAGTAGATCTAATGCGTCATCTGTTTCAAGTGGTTTTAATCCGGAGTGGGATGGTTTAGCTCCTGGAAGTTACATATTATGCTTTACTTTAAATGTAACAAGTGGTGCAATATGTTCAAGTGTGGATTTACAAGGTCTTGGTTATTATAACGTTATTCCTGCTGCAGTACCATGTCAAGATTATCAAATTCAAATGTATTCAGATGATTTATTGATAAATCCTATTACTAAAACGAACTTCACGTGTTCTGATGCATCAGTTTTTTTAGGTCCGGATACTTTTTTATCTATATTTGACTCTGGTTTACCATATAATTCTGTTAATATTAACATTGTTGCCAATACGGGAAATTTAAATAATCTTGTTGTGTACAGGTATAATTCAGCAAATGTTTTAGTTGAAACCTTGACTGTCCCTCCCGGCGGAGTTTCAAACAATTATTTTTTACGCCCAACAGGTTGTTATTATTCTCTAGATAAAACTAATTTAGCAAGTGGAAATTATTCATATACTATTACAGACAATACTTCAGGAACAGTATTAGCTTCAGGGACTTGGATTATTACTGCTGGAGCAGAATCTTTAAAAACAGGATTGTTATTCTTTCAAGGTACAGGTGTTTATTCAGGTACAGGTGTTACAAATGGATTTGACCCAGCCCCTGCTGGTTCTGCAGGTGATGACTATACAGATGATAGAGGTATTGGTGTCTTTAATCCTCAAGCGGCTGGTGTTGGTTCTCATACCATAACTTATACATGGGATAATGGCTTGCCAGCCCCAAATAATTGTACTTTGACTAGAACAATGAATGTTACAGTCACTGGACCAAGTGCTCCAACAATTTCAAACATTTCGATTTGCTCTGGTCAAACGGCTACTTTAACTGCTTCTGGAGTTTCTGGAACTGTTAATTGGTATGCTACATCTTCGGGTGGAAGTTCTATATATACTGGAAATCCTTTTGTTACTCCTTCGTTAACTTCTGCAACTTCATATTGGGTATCTCAAACAGTTGGTTCTTGTGAAAGTGCAAGAACTCAAGTTGATATCAGTATTTCAGCAGCAACTCCAGCAACCTACACTACAACTTTAGTAAATTGCGAACCTGGTTCTATAACTTTATCATCTATTTTACCTTCTGGAACTACCTTCAACTGGGTAAGTGGACCTTCCGGTTATACTTTTCCTGCAGGTTATCAAACTCCGTTAACAACTAATACAACTTTAACTGGATTACCAGCTGGTAATTACTGTGTAGATGTTGCTTCTCCAAATTCTTTAGGTGGTATCATAACTCAAACTTTATTTACAGAAACTTTTGAGTCTGGTCTTGGAAATTGGACTATAGACAATTCAAATGGACCAAATATTTTTGTTTTAAATAATGACTATGTTGGAGGAAGTTGTGTGACTGGCTTAGGTACTTTTAATGTTCCAGCAGTTCCAAATCAACCTGCTATAATTACTTCTAGTCCAAATAGCAACTATTTACATATAAAAGCAACTACAACTTCAGGCGTTACATGTGGTCCTGGTTCTGTTAATTTTATTCCAAACAATGCAAACTTTGATGGTCAAGTTTCTGATCAAAAAGCAATATTAAATACTGTTTTTAATACTGTTGGTAAAACTAATGTAAGATTTAATTTTTATTGGTTAGCACAAGGAGAAACAAATGCGAATGGTGCGGATGATTTTGGAAGTATTGAATACAGTTTAAATGGTGGAGCTACCTGGATTCAAGCTGGAGCTAAACTTAGAAGACAAACTACATGGTTGTCAGATTTTAGAACTGATCCTTCTTGGGATAACCAAGCTAATTTAAGATTTAGAATAAGATGGCAGAATGATGCTAGTTCTAGTATTGACCCTCCAATTTCAATAGATGAAGTTGTAATAACTGCTGATGTTACATCTGTTGCGTCTTGTGGAACAACTACTCAAGAATGCTTTACAATTTTAGCTACACCAGCAGTTCCAACAATTACAACTTCGGCAGCTACTTGTTCAGCAGCAGGAAGTTCAACCATCACGAATTACAATGCTGCTAACACATATGTATTTACTCCTGCAGGCCCTACAGTTGGTGCAACAGGATTAATCTCAGGTATGACTGTTGGTACAAGTTATACAGTAACCTCAGGAAATGGAAGTTGTACCTCAGTTGCATCAACAAGTTTTAGTAATGCTGCTCAATTGACTACACCACCAGTTCCAACAATAACAACTTCGTCAGCTACTTGTTCAGCAGCAGGAAGTTCAACCATCACGAATTACAATGCAGCTAACACATATGTATTTACCCCTGCAGGCCCTACAGTTGGTGCAACAGGATTAATATCAGGTATGACGGTCGGTACGAGTTATACAGTAACCTCAGGAAATGGAAGTTGTACCTCAGTTGCATCAACAAGTTTTAGTAATGCTGCTCAATTGACAACACCACCAGTTCCAACAATAACAACTTCGGCAGCTACTTGTTCAGCAGCAGGAAGTTCAACCATCACGAATTACAATGCGGCTAACACATATGTATTTACTCCTGCAGGCCCTACAGTTGGTGCAACAGGATTAATCTCAGGTATGACGGTCGGTACGAGTTATACAGTAATCTCAGGAAATGGAAGTTGTAGCTCAGTTGCATCAACAAGTTTTAGTAATGCTGCTCAATTGACTACACCACCAGTTCCAACAATTACAACTTCGGCAGCTACCTGTTCAGCAGCAGGAAGTTCAACCATCACGAATTACAATGCGGCTAACACATATGTATTTACCCCTGCAGGCCCTACAGTTGGTGCAACAGGATTAATATCAGGTATGACGGTCGGTACGAGTTATACAGTAATCTCAGGAAATGGAAGTTGTACCTCAGTTGCATCAACAAGTTTTAGTAATGCTGCTCAATTGACTACACCACCAGTTCCAACAATTACAACTTCGGCAGCTACTTGTTCAGCAGCAGGAAGTTCAACCATCACGAATTACAATGCAGCTAACACATATGTATTTACCCCTGCAGGCCCTACAGTTGGTGCAACAGGATTAATCTCAGGTATGACTGTTGGTACAAGTTATACAGTAACCTCAGGAAATGGAAGTTGTACCTCAGTTGCATCAACAAGTTTTAGTAACGCTGCTCAATTGACTACACCACCAGTTCCAACAATTACAACTTCGGCAGCTACCTGTTCAGCAGCAGGAAGTTCAACCATCACGAATTATAATGCAGCTAACACATATGTATTTACCCCTGCAGGCCCTACAGTTGGTGCAACAGGATTAATATCAGGTATGACTGTTGGTACGAGTTATACAGTAACCTCAGGAAATGGAAGTTGTACCTCAGTTGCATCAGCAAGTTTTAGTAATGCTGCTCAACTGCCAACTACAATACCTTTATTTACACAAGTTTCACCGATTTGTTCAGGAGGCTCTTTGTCAGTATTGCCAACAACATCAAATAATGGAATAACTGGGACGTGGTCACCAGCGTTAAACAATACAACTACAACAACATATACATTTACTCCAAATAGTGGTAGTGGTGTATGTGTTTCCAACGCACAAATGACAATCACAATCACACCACGTCCAACAGTTATAATTACAAATAATCTTCCGAGTATTTGTTCGGGTTCATCTACAGATATTGTTTTAACTAGTAATGTTCCAGGAGCAACCTTCAGTTGGAATGCAGTAGGAACAAATGTAAGTGGATCAACAAATGGTACAGGTACATCAATCAATCAAATATTGACTACTACATCTGATTTAGTTGGAGAAGTAGTTTATACAGTAATAGCTACTGCAAATGGATGTTCAGGAGACCCAATAGAGGTAAGGGTTAATATCAATCCTATACCTGATGTTGTTGTTACACCAACATCAGAAACAATATGTTCAGGTACGTCAACTAATATTTCTTTTAGTGGTTCAATATCTGGAACAGTATTCAATTGGACAGTTGTTCAGTCAGGAGTTACAGGAGCTACATCAGGAACAGGAACAAGTATTCAGCAAACATTGGTAACAACTAGTTTGATTAGCTCTGGTACAGCTACATATACAATTACTCCAGTTTTAAATGGATGTTCTGGTACACCAGTTGATGTTATAGTTACAGTTAATCCAACACCAGAGATATTAGGAACACCGACTCATTTACCAATTTGTAGTGGAGAGTTCACTAATATTAATGTTTCGGCAATGGATCCAGCTACAGTATTTGATTATACAGTCAGTGCAGTTGGAGTTATAGGCGCAACAGGAGGAACAATTACAGCAGGAGCACCAATAGCACAACAATTAGAGACTATTTCAAACTCTCAAGGTTATGTAGATTATACCATAACACCAACTTTAAATGGATGTTCAGGAACGCCTATTGTAATTAGAGTGTATGTAAATCCATTACCATTACCAGTATTAGAAGATGGAGTTATTTGTGTTGAATTATCAACAGGAAATGTTTTCCAAACGTATTATTTCCATACAGGATTGAGTAATTCAACTCATACGTTTGTTTGGTATTATGAGGGAGTTATTATTCCTGGAGCTACATCAACAAGTTATGAGGCAACAGCAGCTGGATCATATTCAGTGATTGCTACAAATATCGCAACAGGATGTAGTTCATTAGAAGTGTTTGGAACAGTGAATGCGACGAATCCAGCAACAAGTTTTACATATACAGTTACAAACGCATTTACAGATAATGCTACAATAGTTGTAAATGTACCAGATGGAAATGGAACAATAATGTATCAAATAGACGATGAGGCATTACAAAGCTCAAATATCTTTACAGGAGTAAGTCCTGGAATGCATGTAATTACAGTTGTAGATACACAGGGTTGTACTTACTTAACAGAAGAGGTAATGGTTATTGATTATCCAAAATACTTTACTCCAAATGGAGATGGTTATAATGACTACTGGAATATTATTGGATTACAAAACCAACCAGGAGCTAAGTTATACATCTTTGATAGGTATGGTAAGTTGATTAAACAAATTAGTACAACTGGTCAAGGTTGGGATGGAACATTTAACGGACAACAATTACCATCAACAGATTACTGGTTTACAGTTGAGTTTGAAGAAGCAGGACAACAAAAAGTCTTTAGAGCTCACTTCTCTTTAATTAGATAATTTATTAGATATGGATAGGATTAAGAACATTGTTAATAATTCAATAATTATTATTAACACGTTAATATCTTTAGCATTGTTAATATTCGCAATAAAAATATAAAATAAATGAAAGTTATTATTTCAATTATTATTAACAGTAATATTCGTTGTAGATAATGAGTAGGGTTTGATTATGTTAACACCTTTCTCTTAAAAAAGAAAGGTGTTTTTTTTAAAATTAAAATGTATTAAAATGTATTACAATCAAGAAACAGTTATTTTTTTAAACGGAAAATTTGTAAAAGCAAATGAAGCAAATGCTAGTTTGTATAATCAAACAATGCATTATGGAAATGGTGTGTTTGAGGGTATTAGGGCTTATGACACTCCAGATGGTGTTAGAATTTTTAAAGCAAAAGAGCATTATGAAAGACTGCAATATTCTGCAAAAGTAATGCATATTGATTTACCATATTCAGTAAAAGAATTAGAACAAATTAGTTATAAACTTTTAGAACTAAATAATTTTAAAGACGCTTACATAAGACCATTAGTTTATTTAGGTGATAACATGTCATTAACTCCTACCAATGAAGTTCATGTTGTTATGATGGCATGGGAATGGGGTAAGTATCTTGGAGATAGTTTATTGAGAGTTATGTTGTCTTCTTTTCAACGACCGAACCCAAAATCGTGTTTTGTAGAAGCAAAAGTTGTTGGACATTATACGAATAGTATACTAGCTACAACAGAGGCAAAGTCAAAAGGTTATGATGAGGCTTTATTAACGGATATGAATGGATATGTGGCTGAAGGACCTGGGGCTAATTTTTTTATCGAAAAAGATGGTAAATTATTTACTGCTCCATTAGGAAATATCTTAGCAGGTATAACCAGACAAACAGTATTTGAAATTGGTCAAGAGTTGGGGTACGAAATAGTGGAAAAATTCTTTACACCAGAAGAGATATTCAATGCTGACAGTGCTTTTTTCTGCGGAACAGCAGCAGAAGTAATAGGTATACAATCTGTAAACGATTATAAATTTCCATTAGAATGGGAGGATAGTATAGGAGCAGTAATTCAAAGAAAATATAAAAGAAGAGTCGCTTTTAATGAATACCATAATGTATACTTATAATGGAGTTAAATAAACATAGTAAAACGATAACACAAGATCCTTCTCAACCTGCATCACAAGCAATGCTGTACGGAATAGGATTAACCGAAGAGCAATTAACAAAACCATTTATAGGTATTGCCTCTATGGGTTATGATGGAAATACTTGTAATATGCACTTAAATCATTTGGCTTCTTTAATAAAGAAAGAAGTTAATAATGAAGAAATGGTGGGGCTAATTTTTAACACCATTGGAATTAGTGATGGTATTACAAATGGTACTGATGGAATGCGTTATTCATTAGTTAGTAGAGAAATAATAGCTGATAGTATAGAAAGTGTTGTTTCAGGACATTATTACGATGGCGTTATTGCAATTCCTGGATGTGATAAAAATATGCCGGGAAGTATAATAGCAATGGGAAGATTAAATCGTCCGTCTATAATGGTATATGGAGGAACAATTGCTCCTGGAAAATACCAAGGAAAAGATTTAAATATTGTTTCAGCTTTTGAAGCATTAGGTGAAAAAATTGCAGGAACTATTTCTGAAGAAGATTTTAAAGGTATTATAAAAAATGCTTGTCCAGGAGCAGGGGCTTGTGGAGGAATGTATACGGCTAATACAATGGCAATAGCAATTGAAGCTTTAGGAATGAGTTTGCCTTATTCAAGTTCAAACCCTGCAATTAGTCATGATAAAATAGAGGAATGTGAAGCTGCAGCAAGTTATATGAAAATATTACTTGAAAAAGATATTTGTCCAAAAGACATAATGACTTTTGAAGCTTTTGAAAACGCAATAACGGTTTTAATTGCTTTAGGAGGAAGCACCAATGCAGTCCTTCATATTATTGCAATGGCAAAAAGTGTTGGAGTAAAGATTACTCAAGATGACTTTCAAAAAATAAGTAATAAAACTCCTTTAATTGCTGATTTTAAACCAGGAGGAAATTACCTTATGCAAAATCTTCATGAAAAAGGAGGAGTGCCAATGGTTTTAAAATACTTGTTAAGTGAAGGGATGTTACATGGTAATTGTTTTACGGTAACTGGAAAAACAATAGCTGAAAATTTAGAAAATGTTTTAGATATTGATTTTGAAGATCAAAATATTATTCGTCCAATCGAAAATCCAATAAAAACAACCGGGCATCTTCAAATTTTATATGGAAATCTTGCAACAAAAGGTTCAGTTGCAAAGATAACAGGAAAAGAAGGAGAGTTTTTTAAAGGTCCAGCGAGAGTTTTTAATGGGGAAAAAGAATTGATTAAGGGTATTGAGGACAAAAAAATTAAAGCTGGAGATGTTGTGGTTATTCGATATGTAGGTCCAAAAGGAGGACCAGGAATGCCTGAAATGTTAAAACCAACATCTGCAATTATTGGAGCAGGATTAGGAAAAAGTGTTGCACTTATTACAGATGGTAGATTTAGCGGAGGAACACATGGTTTTGTGGTAGGTCATATTTCGCCAGAAGCCTATGATAAAGGAACAATTGCGCTTGTAGAAGATAATGATGTAATTGAAATTGATGCTGTAAACAATATTTTAAAACTTCATGTCAATGATGAAGAATTGAAGACACGAGCGTCAAAATTAGAGTTACCAACATTAAAAGTTTCTAATGGAGTTTTATACAAATATGCAAAATTAGTAAAAGATGCTTCAGAAGGTTGTGTAACCGATGAATCATAAAATAAATAAAATGAATACATTAATAAAAGACACAGATAAAGTAACGATAACTGAAAAATTAGTTTCAGGAAGCTTTACTGTAATAGATGCGTTATTAAAAGAAAATGTAACTACTGTTTTTGGTTATCCAGGTGGTGCAATTATGCCTATCTATGATGCATTGTTTGATTTTAGGCAAGAATTAAATCATATTTTAGTTCGTCATGAACAAGGGGCAATTCATGCTGCTCAAGGATTCTCTAGAGTAAGTGGTAAAACCGGAGTTGTGTTTGCGACTAGTGGACCAGGAGCTACAAATTTAGTAACAGGTTTGGCAGATGCGATGATCGATTCTACTCCTTTAGTTTGTATAACAGGCCAAGTTTTTGCACATCTTCTAGGAACTGATGCTTTTCAGGAAACAGATATTGTTAATATTACAACTCCTGTTACAAAATGGAATTATCAAGTTACTGATGCAGCTGAAATTCCTTCAGTTTTAGCAAAAGCTTTTTTTATTGCAAAAAGCGGAAGACCTGGACCTGTTCTTATTGATATAACTAAGAATGCGCAACTTCAAATGCTAAATCATCAAGAATATCAATCCTGTAATTTTATTAGGAGTTATAAACCTTCTCCAGATATTCGTGTAGAATACATTGAACAAGCAGCTAAGGTTATTAATGAAGCCAAAAAGCCCTTTATTGTTTTTGGTCAAGGTGTTATTTTAGGCAATGCAGAGAATGAGTTTTTACGTTTTATTGAAAAAACTGGAATTCCTACAGCTTGGACCATAATGGGAATGAGCGGTATTCCAACAAATCACCCACTAGCAGTTGGTATGTTAGGAATGCACGGAAATTACGCACCTAATTTATATACAAATGAATGCGATGTTTTAATCGCTGTTGGAATGCGTTTTGACGATAGGGTTACAGGTCGTTTGGATAAATATGCTAAACAGGCAAAAATTATTCATTTAGATATTGATCCTGCTGAAATAGACAAGAATGTTCTAGTAGATGTTCCTGTTTGGGGCGATTGTAAAGAAACTATACCTATGTTGACGGATTTAGTTGATGAACAATCTCATCATGATTGGTTACAACAATTTAAAAATGCAAAAGAAGTGGAAGTTGAAAAGTTAATTCAACCCGAATTATTTCCTTCTGAAGGAGAAATTACAATGGGAGAAGTGGTTCAGCTGCTTAATGAATTAACAAATGGAGAAGCAGTAATTGTTACCGATGTTGGTCAGCATCAAATGATAGCTTGTCGATATGCGGAGCAAACAAAAACAAGAAGTAATATTACAAGTGGTGGTTTAGGAACAATGGGGTTTGCTTTACCAGCAGGTATTGGAGCTAAATACGGAGCTCCAGAACGAACAGTAGTTGCTATTATGGGCGATGGTGGAGCGCAGATGAACATTCAAGAATTAGGAACTATAATGCAGTTTCAACCGAATGTTAAAATATTGATTTTAAATAATAGTTTCTTAGGAATGGTTCGTCAGTGGCAAGAATTATTTCACGAAAAACGCTATTCATTTACAGATATTCAAAGTCCTGATTTTGTTCAGGTTGCAAAAGGTTATGGAATTGAAGGAAATAAAGTTAAAGAAAGAGAAGGTTTAAAAGCAGCTTTAATTGAAATGTTAGAATATCCTAAATCGTATTTGTTAGAAGTAGCTGTTCGAATGGAAGATAATGTTTTTCCTATGGTGCCTCAAGGTAAAGGTGTTTCAGAAATTGTTTTATGTAAAGAAGATATATAATGGAAACAGTTAAGAAAGAATATACATTAACAATTTATACAGAAAATCATGTTGGGTTAATCAATAAGATTGCCATTATGTTTTCAAGACGTAAAATTAGTTTGGAGAGTTTCAATACTTCACCAAGTGAAGTGCCAAATATCTACAGATTTACAATTGTAGTTATTGAAGCAGAATCGGTAGTCAAAAATCTAGTTAAACAAATTGAAAAAATCATCGATGTTTTCAGAGTGTATTGTAATACTAATGATGAGATTGTATGGCAACAAATGGCTTTGTATAAAGTTCCAACTAAGGTAATCATGCATGAAGTTCGTGTAGAACGGTTGTTGAGAGAATTTGGAGCGAGTGCAGTAGTAATTAGAGAAGATTATACCATTTTTGAAGTAACAGGGCAGAAGGAAGAAATCAATGCCTTCTTAGTGGAATTAGAAAAGTATGGATTAATAGAATTTGTGAGAAGTTCTAGAATTGCAATAATAAATAAGAGTGAAGGAATTCATAAATCTGTTTTAGAAATGGAAAAATTAAACCCGGCTTTAAAATCAATAAATAATGAATTTTTAGATAAAAAAGATCAAGTATTTCAAATGTAAATTTTAAAAATTAAGTAGTATGGCAACAATAAATTTTGGAGGAGTAAACGAAACAGTAATCACAAGAGATGAGTTTCCTTTAGAGAAAGCGTTAGAAACATTAAAGCATGAAGTAATTGCAGTAATTGGATACGGAGTACAAGGTCCAGGACAATCATTAAATTTAAGAGACAACGGATTTAATGTAATTGTAGGGCAACGTAAAGGCGGAAAAAGTTGGGACAAAGCAATTGCAGACGGTTGGGTTGAAGGTAAAAACCTTTTTGATATTGATGAAGCATGTGATAATGCAACTATTATACAGTATTTGTTGTCTGATGCAGGTCAAATAGATGCTTGGAAAACAGTTAAAAACCATTTAACAGCAGGCAAAACATTGTATTTTTCTCACGGTTTTGGAATTACATTTAATGAAAAAACAGGCATAGTACCACCATCAGATATCGATGTAATATTAGTTGCGCCAAAAGGGTCTGGTACATCATTACGTCGTTTATTTTTAAAAGGTGAAGGAATTAATTCAAGTATTGCAGTATATCAAGACGCAACAGGTAGAGCTCATGATAAAGCAATTGCATTAGGAATTGGTGTTGGTTCAGGATATTTATTTGAAACAGATTTTAAGAAAGAAGTATTTTCAGATTTAACAGGAGAACGTGGAATTTTAATGGGTGCTTTAGCAGGATTGTTTGAAGCTCAGTATAATGTTTTACGTAAAAACGGACATTCTCCATCGGAAGCATTTAATGAAACAGTAGAAGAATTAACGCAAAGTTTAATGCCTTTAGTTGCTGAGAACGGAATGGATTGGATGTTTGCAAATACTTCAGTTACTGCACAAAGAGGGGCTTTAGATTGGAAAGGGAAATTTAGAGACGCAACTACACCAGTATTTGAAAGTTTATATGATGAAGTTGCATCAGGTAGAGAAGCAACTCGTGTAATAACTGAAGGTAGTAAGGCAGATTATCGTCAAACTTTAGAAGTAGAATTAAAAGAAATACGTGAGTCAGAATTATGGCAAGCAGGTGCTGCTGTTCGTAAATTACGACCAAAATTAGCATAATGAATGTGTTTGATAAAATACTAGAAGCAAAAGAAAATTTGAATGAAGTGGTACTTAAAACGCCACTTCAATTCAATATAAATTTATCTGATAAATTCAAATCTAAAGTTTATTTAAAACGAGAAGATTTGCAGCAAGTTCGTTCCTATAAAATTAGAGGAGCTTATAATAAAATAAGCCATTTAAATCAAATTCAACAATCAAAAGGAATTGTCTGTGCGAGTGCTGGGAATCATGCTCAAGGTGTTGCGTATTCGTGTAATTTATTAAAGATAAAAGGCATTATTTACATGCCTAAAACCACACCTAAACAAAAAATTAAACAGGTTCAGTTATTTGGAAAAACATTTGTTGAAATTGTTTTAACAGGAGATACTTTTGATGATGCTTTTCATGCTGCAAAACACTTCTGTAATCAAGAACATTTAAATTTCATACACCCTTTTGATGATCTTGAAGTGATTGCCGGACAAGGTACTGTTGGACTAGAAATTATAGAGGAGCAATTACCTTCAATCGATTATCTATTATTACCGGTTGGCGGTGGTGGTTTAGCTGCAGGTGTTTCTACAGTATTTAAACACTTAAGTCCGGCTACAAAGATAATTGGAGTTGAACCTGAAGGGGCGCCTTCAATGCAAGAAGCTTTAAAACAAAATGCTCCTGTTGAATTAGATAGTATTGATAAATTTGTAGACGGGGCTGCGGTTAAAAAAGTAGGTGCTGAAAATTTTGAAATTTGTAAGTCAACATTAAATCGTATGATTTTAATTCCTGAAGGAAAAGTGTGTTCTACTATTTTACAAATGTATAACGAAGAAGCAATTGTTGTAGAGCCGGCTGGAGCTTTATCTATAGCTGCTTTAGATCTCTTAAAGGAGGAAATTATTGGTAAAACAGTTGTCTGTATCGTAAGCGGAAGCAATAATGATATTGAACGAACAGAGGAAATTAAAGAGCGTTCTTTAATATATGAAGGATTAAAGCATTATTTTATGATTCAATTTCCACAAAGACCTGGAGCTTTAAAGGAATTTGTAAATGATGTTTTAGGAGATACTGATGATATCACTTATTTTCAATTTATTAAAAAAAATAACCGTGATGTTGGACCTGTTATCGTTGGGTTGGAATTAAAAAAGAAAAAACATTTACTTTCAATAAAAGAAAGAATGTTGGAAAGTGGTTTTAATTTTCAGTATTTAAATGAGAAAGATCCATTGTTAGCATTACTGATCTAAAATTTCATTAGAAATCTAAATAAAAAATCCCTAAACAGTTGTTGTTTAGGGATTTTTTGTTTGTAGCGAGAGGCAGATTCGAACTGCTGACCTCAGGGGTATGAATTGATTTTTTTTTCAAAAATTATACCCCAAATACTAACTTATTTAAGTAAATCGTGTACGGTATCGTGTACTGTTATTTGTAGTCAAATATACTAAATAAATAACATTTATTTTCAATTTTTTTAGCCTAAATTATAAATCTTGTTTTCAAATCAAACATTTTGGAAACGACTGGAACGTAATGGCCGAGATATTAATTACACTATACGAACAATTTATAGAGAATAATACTATTACACACATTACTAAGAACCTCTACGCTTCAGAAATAGAAAAAATGTATGGTAATCGTTTGCGTTCTAGGATGCGTAACATGTTTAACGTGATCTCTTTTGAAGGTAATTAAAAAGATAAAAGATAGTTTTTACTTTAAATACGGAAAACCGTAAAGTTATATTTTTATTATTTCTTAAATTTGAAAATATTTATTTTATAAAAAATTACTGATAAAAAACACAAACTTATTCATAATTTGAATTGGTTAGTTTGTTTTAAATTTTTTAGATTTACAAAGTAATAATTTAATAAAAGTAGACTTCAATAAATGAATAATTTGACTGTCATAGATTTTTTTTGTGGTGCTGGAGGTTTTTCCGAAGGTTTCAAACAAATGGGTTTTGAAATTAAACATGGTTATGATCATTGGAAACCAGCTATTGATACATATAACCATAATTTTAATTTAGAATGTCAAGTAAAAAATATTTTAGATTTCAAGAAATCAATTGAAGAAATAGAAAATCTTCCCGACACTGACATAATAATTGGTAGTCCGCCTTGCGTAAGCTTTTCAAGTTCAAATAAATCTGGTAATGCAGACAAATCTCTAGGAGTTGAATTAACTGAAACATTTTTAAGAATAGTTGCAGTAAAGAAACATCAACCTAACTCCATTTTGAAAGCTTGGTTTATGGAAAATGTAGTTAATTCTAAAAGATACTTACAAACTCAATATACATTTAAAGATCTAGAATTAACTGAATGGGCAAACAAACACAGAATTAGTCCATTAAAAATTGCTATTGATTTATTTGATAATACTTCAGTTATAAATTCAGCAGATTATGGTTCTATTCAATCAAGAAAAAGAGTCATATCCGGCGAAATTATAAAAAAGAAAAAATTAATTGTACCTCAGCCAACTCACCAAAAAAAAGAGTCTCAACTAAATTTACCTCTTTACAATTCAATTAGTTTAATTAAGAGAAATTTCCCTTCTCCTTTTGAAATAAAAAGTAAAGTATTAATTGAGGATATTCAATATCCTATAAAACTTGAGCTAGACAAAATTACTGATCATTTCTATGACACTGGAGTGTATGAAGCAGAATGGAGATTTTCTAAACACTGGAAAACAAACCATCCATTTATGGGTAAAATGTCATTCCCTGAAAATGAAAATAATCCAAGCAGAACGATAACTGCTACTAAAATAGCCAATTCAAGAGAATCTATAATTTATAAATCTGAAATCAACAGAACTGGTGACGGTGAGTATAGGTTACCAACAGTAAGAGAAGCTGCTATAATTATGGGTTTTCCAATTACATATCAGTTTATAGGTTCTGATAATGCAAAATGGCGATTAGTTGGCAATGCTGTTTGTTCTTCTGTAAGTAGAGCATTTGCATCAACTGTATTAATTACACTTGGAATAAAACAAGGAAAAACATTAATTATTAATACTGTTCCTAATTTAAAGGGGGTATTAAACTTAAATAATTATTCAAGAAAAGTATTTAACAATCCACCTATAAAAAATAAAAATGCTAGATGTAGATGGCAACCGTTTAAGGAAGGAAATATGACAGTTACACTTTCAAATTACAATATTGAAAAAAATAATAAAGCAGATGGAAAATGGAGAACTTCAATACAGTACGGAACAGGTAAAGGATTCCCTATTCAGCATATTGATGATCAATACTATATGAAATTAGAGTCTATTATTTCTAAGATTAAAGGTGGACCTAAATTTTTAAAAGTGATTAATAATGGTTTTTCGGAAAAAATAGGTAGTTCACAAGAACTTCAAGAGATGTTTGAATTACAAAAGTCCACAGCGAATTTTTTAGAACCAACTCTTCTTGTAGATGAAGTAGGTAATGTTATTCAAAATACAAAAATTGATGAAACTAATTTTATCCAGTCTGATATTAATATTTTTCTTAAAAACATTGTTCCTGCTAAACAACTTTTTGCCTTGTATGCTATTAATAAAATAGCAACAATTGCTAATTCAAAATAACTTATGCCTGTAATTTTTCATCCAAATAATCCTATTGACGCTTTAGAGAAAATAATTCTTCATAAAAATGGAAATCCATTAAAAGGTGAAATATCTGTTTACAGAACACTTTTTAATGAGTTAAAAGATAGTCCAGAAGATTTTTTTGTTTGGCACGATTTAAAATTAGGCACACATTCAGAAACTCGAAATCCATACAAAAAAAATGAAGCCCAAATAGATTTTTTACTTATTTGTAAAAAAGGAATCTGCGTTATCGAAGTTAAAGGCGGACATGTTGAATTTCATAATAGTGAATTTAGTTTTCGACATGAAGGAAATTTGGATTTAATGAAACAGAGTCCATTAAAACAGGTTGAGGGTTATAAATTTACCTTAAAAGAGAAAGTACTTCAAAAATATTCAAAAAAATTATTTATAGATGTTTGTGTATTTCCATTTACAAAAATTGATTTTTCACAACAAAAAAAATTATTCGGTGATGTCGTCTACACTAATGTTCAATCACAAAGAGGTATTTCATTAACCCAATTTATATCTAACAGGTTTGATTCTACTAAAAATAAAATAGAAAGCAAACACCATTTCAAATTTGATGAAATAACAGACAAGGATTTAAATAATATTAAAAGTATATTATCACCCAGTCTTGCAGATTCAAACCCATTCATTAGTAACAAAGAAACTTATGAGTGGTTAGGTCTTATGAATTTTGAAATTTTTAGTGGTTTAAGTAAAAACCAGCGTGTTTTAATCGAAGGCATTCCTGGTTGTGGTAAAACAACTTTTGCTCTTGCTTATGCAGATCAAAAAAGGCATTTAAAAGGTCTTTACTTATGTTGGAATAGGCTACTAAAAATTCAAATTGAATCAAGGGTCAAGGAAAGACAATTGACTAACTTAGAAGTAAATACCTACTTTTCTTTTTTAAAAGAATTAGGTTTAAATAATCTTTCCTTTGATGATACTATCGATGATTTTAGGAATAAAGTATTGACTTTTTTCTCCATGAACATAAAGAACCAGTATGATTATATTATTATAGATGAAGGACAAGATATTATTAACCGAGGAGTAGAAAGCTTAATGGATAAATTAAGTGCTAATGGTAAAGGTTTGGAAAACGGCAATTTACTTTTTTTGTGTGACAGCGAACAAGCATATTCATTAAGCGAAGAAAACATAAACGATGACATTGATTTGTTAAGTATGTATTTTACTCATTATCAAATGAATCTTGCACATAGGTCTGTGAATAATCCAATTATAAGACAGTTAGCCTCAATAATTCTAGAAGATGTTTATCAGCTTGATACAAATTTAACAATGGATTTATATCCTGATATTGTAATGCAATTTTCAACTTTCAAAGAAGCAAAAAATCAAATGGTTAAAGATTTTTTAAAATCAATAAGAAAGCCAGATAGTAGTTTGAGAGGGAAGGATTGTATTTTGCTTGTTGAATCCTCTCTGCTAAAAAGTGAAAATCTCGAAGAATTAATTATGAATGATTGCGAAGCTTTAACAGAAAGTAATCTTACAGATAAATCAAATGTTCTTAGATATATTTCACCATTGAAATTTAAAGGACTAGAAAAAGAGAATGTAGCTTTAATTGTAAAAAAACCTACAGCCATAAACCAACATGAAATTTATGTTGGTATTACAAGAGCTAAAAGTAACCTAAAAATTTATGTTGTTTATGAGTAGGATTATCACTGATAACTATATTAACAAACTAAATGATTTAATTGAGAAACTCGAGAGCTCTCAAATTTTTTGTTCTTTACTGGATTTTTTTATAGATGAAGTTAAAAAAGATCAAAATAGAAAAGGAAATAGAAATCAAAAAGTTTTCTCAGTAAAAGATCTTGAAAAGCTAAATGAAATAAAAAAATGTGATGAATTAAATAGAATTTTTGACTACATTAATATAATAATTAAAGCATTTTCAGGTCAATATTTACACATTCATATAAATGCAAATTTATCTGACTACTTCCTTGATAATCTTACGTCTTTATTTGCATGGAAAACTTTAGTTGGATGTTCATATGATGAAGATTTTTTAGATAATGAAATAAACTTTTTGAAAAAAGTTACTAAAAGTGATCTTTTAATGCCAAGTGACAATAACGGACATGCCACTAATCAAATATTTAGAAAGAGGCATGGGCTAAAACATAAGTTAAAATTTATTGAAAAAATAAAAAGCATAAATAGTAATAATCAAAAAAATGGATTGCTACTAAACTTCAATTCAAGTGCAGGAAAATGTGTCAATTTATCAGATTTTTCAATATTCCCTAAGTCGTTGAATACTTATGTGAATTTTGGAAACAGTTTACAAAATATTTATGATATTGATGATTTTATTCTTCAAAACATTGGCACTATAATAAGTTTATTTCCAGCGGAGAGAGGAAAAAAAGTTTGGTATAGTGATTTTATATCTGAAAACATTAATGCTTGGAATCAATTGCCAGGAATTAACTTCACTAAGGTTATTACAATAACTTCAGGAGAAAAAACACCTGAAGCACTTTTGGAAATGTATAAACAAAATAAATTTCAGTCCGAAGAAATATATACCGTATTTTCTTTTGAATTATAAATTACAAATATGAATATTAATTTTTATAATATAGAAGAAGCTCAATTACTTTCCTACCATTTTTTTGTTGCTCAAGTAAACAATAATAACTTGAAGGAATTAAACGGTTATAAAATACGAAATATATTATCCCTCGTATTTAATTCAAAAATTAAAGATTTTATTTTAGAAGATTTGTTTAATGAGAATGGCTCATTTCTGTCAAGTGATACAAAACAGGAACTATTCAGATATTTATCATTAGATGAGAGAAATGATTTGAAAATTTATCTATCAAACTATCTAGATTACCAAATAGATTCTAAATGGTACAATTCACTAACTGAATTTTTGAACAAAAAATCCATAAATACAATTGTTATTTCAACACAAATATTAAATCATGATTTAATATTTGATCTTCTAAAGACACTATTTCCAAAAAAGAAGTTTGTAGATTGGTTAAGTTTCAATGAAAAATCAAACTCACTTGTTCTAGATTATAATCATGCTTGGAAAAAGCAAAATATCTTTACTATAAATGAATTTAGTTCTTATGCTTATTTTCTAAAACACTTTTTTGAAAATACTTATTTATGGAAAGCATATAACGATGATAGACATCTTTTTAATAGGATGAATACACAAACAAGAGAATTATTAATTGGAAAAGAAGTTATATCTGAAATAAAAGAAAAGCTTACATCATTCAGACCTCAAAAATCATTAAATGAATGGGATATATTGCATGAAAGTGAACATAAAAATTCTTTTAACCCGCAAGAGGAAATTATTATTCACTTCAACTCTACCAATAGTTATAGATACCGATTTAGTTCATCTTTTCTTTTAGAGAAAGACAAAAAATTCTATATTAAAAGTGCTAAAGAATTAATGATCAATACTGACTCGTTAGAGGGAAAATTTCTTTTTTCAAATTTAGAAAATATTATTACCCAAATAGATTTAAGTAAATTAAATAAGGCTATTGAAAAAGATGAAAGTATATTTCAAATTATACAACCACTATGGGAGAAATTTAATTTAAATGAACATGATGGTAGGTTATGGAAACAGTTACTTCAAAGTAAGGCCAAAGAATATGGAGTTGAAAATGTTTTCAATGAAATCGAGAGTGTTTCAGGTATCAAACAATTTGTTAGTTTAAATACTTTTGAAAACGCATACTGCAATCCTGAAAATAATACTATAATCCCTAGAGAAAAAAAAGTTTTTAAAGCTATTTGTAAATATTTGGGTCTACCGCTTGAATACCGAGCTGCTATGCATAGAGAACGTAATTTAATTGGTGGCCATTCACAAGAGTTACATAGTAAATTAAAAGAGCTTATTAAAGCCATTGTTGAATATGGTATCCTTGATAAGCATATAAATGATGATGCTCTTTTAGATATTTTAACCTTTTCGATTGATAAAATAGAAAAAAGAGTTGACATGGATTTCTTTGGGTTTACCAAAGACTCACTAAATTATGCGTGTATTCAAATATGCTATGAAATAATTGAAAAAATGAAATTAAAACCTATCCATAAAATTGAACACATTGTTCCTAATTAATTATGTCTAATATTAAAACAAAAAGAGCTTCATTAGAAGCGTATCTAAGAGAACAAGTAATAGGACCTGGTGCTGGAAGAAATAGAGTCGTTAGAACTAATAATGAAACTGAATTCACCTTTCTCAACCAAAATTATTCTGATAATAGTGAAGAAGCACTTACTGTAGTTCCGGGTATTTATTATAGTTCGGGTATTTTATTTCCTAATAAAGGTAAGAAAAAAGCTGAAGCGAACACTGTTGAAGAAACTGACAATAACACCGTTGAAGGAGTTATTGAGAATCCTATTGAAGATACCGATGATAACAATATTTTGGAAGAAAGAAATTTATCAGATGATGATGATGAAACTCAAATGGATCAGATGTATCCCAAAACAATGGGGTTTACGTTTTGCATGAAGGAAGATGATTTAACAAAGGAAGGTTTTGAAATTTTATTAACTGGGCGTCACTACAAAAGAGTCAATAATGATGATGTTAAGAATTTTGGAATACGAATTGAGTTACCTAAAGATGAATTCATAAAAGTATTAAATACAAAGTTAGGTGATTTCGGAACTTTAGGAATTTATTTTAAAATAGAGGAAATCGGTAGCTTTTCTTTTGCAAAACAATTTTCAAACTACCCAGTAATTAATTTAGTTGATAGCAATGGAAATCCAATATTAAATTCACAAGGAAAACAAAAACAAAGAATTGAAAATATTTTAAATCTTGCCTCCAGTGAACTAGGAAATCATTTTTATCAAGACAATTTAAATTTGTTTACAGAAGGTTTTAGTCAAGAGAATGTTAAAACAGTAGATAGTCTGTTAAAGCATTTATGTAATCAGCTGCTAAAGTTTTGTAAAGATTCCAATCAGAGAAAAATTTTATATGAAGCCAGTCAACAGTTAGAAAAATATCAAAATATTTTAAGCCATTTAGCTGATGCACATGAAACATTTACTGGGCGTTATGGTGTTTGGGAATCAAAAACCCTAAAGAAAAAGATTAATGTTAAAAAATTAGAGTTAGGTAAATCAATTAAGAAGATTTTTAGTGGAGATAAATTGCATCAAGCTGATTTTATTGATGAGGAAGGTAATAGCTTTTCAACTTTAAAGGACCTAATTAAAGTTGATTTAAATGATGCTCAAAAAGCAGCATTAAGTATTAACCTTCAGTTGAGTAAAGATACAAGAGGAAACAATGATTTAATATATTGTAAAATACAAGTATTAAATACAAGTAGTGATTTTATTGAAACGGATAAGAAATATTTCTCCATGGCTACTGAAGGAGTGAATGAACGTTGCTTTTTCGGTGTTGAATGTAAAGTGGTCTCCAAAAAATTAGAAGCATACAATGATAGAAATACTGATACAGCAATAGATGATAAAGAAGGTGCTGCGATTCGATTCCTATACAGAGAAATGAAGGATTTTGGGATTGGTCATGGATGTAGCGTTTCTTGGGGAAATGGTTTCGTAAAAACTAATTATATGCCATATTGTGATACTCCTGATGTGGACCCTACACCAAGAGACACATCACAAACACCTATTAATGGTAGCGCTCCAGAGTTTTTAAAAAACACCAAAATTCAACAAATTAAGTTCTTATCAACACTTTCTGATGCAAGGGATGAAGAAATTATTAAAGGTCTTAAAGAATTTATTGAAGCTTATGGAACATGGATCTCCCAAAAACAAAAGTTTGTTGATAAGGAAAATTTAAATCAAAAGGAAAAAGAAATTGCTAAAAATGAATTGGCGAAGTGTTCTGGTGATTATCAAAGACTAAAGTATAATGTTGAAACATATCTCTTAAAAGGCTCTGATAATTTGAAGAAATTTAGATTAATGAATACTTCCATGTTTATACAGATGTGGCATGGTAAATATTCAGACAAAAAGTTCAAACAGGAAATAAAAAGCCTTATGGACGATGACCAGTTTTCAGGTTTTAACGCCAAATTTTATAAAGATAAATGTAAAGATGATATTTTCCAAAAAGGAGTATCAGCTGGCTGGAGAGCTTTTCAATTAGCATTTATACTACTTAATTTGGATGGCATTTTTGACGATAATTCAGAAAACGAAAAAAGAAATGAATTAGTTGACTTAGTTTGGTTTCCTACTGGAGGAGGTAAAACCGAGGCTTATTTGGGATTAATTTCTTTAACAATTATCCACCGTAAAATGAAATATGGCGCAACAGGAGGAGGAACAGCTGCTATAATGCGTTACACATTAAGGTTGCTAACTTTACAGCAATTTCAGCGTGCAAGCAAGTTGATTATTGCACTAGAATTGATGCGTAGAGGGCATGAAAGTTTTGGTCAAGACTTAGGAGTTGAACCCATACGAATTGGATTATATGTAGGAGATAACCAAATACCTAATAAAACCAAAGATACACGAAACCAAGGTAAAGGTTTGATAGATGAATTTAAGAAACTAAATGACAAAATACCATCAAAAATTCCATTCGAAAAATGTGTTTGTTGTGGTTCACCTATTAAAGGTTTAGAGAAAATTTTAAATGATCAAAATAACAATTTCAATCATGATATTGGACGTTTAGAGTGCACAAATATTAAATGTGCAATGAGGACACCTTTAGGTCCTCAAGTCAAACAAAGGCCTGACATGGGCTTTTTCCCATTTTTATTATCAGATGAAGCTATTTATCAGCATCCTCCCGCATTATTATTTGGTACAGTTGATAAATTCGCTCAATTAGCGCATAGAATTGATAATTCAAACGAAGGCAGAAAAAAAGATTCTAGACGTATATTTGGAAGAGGGAATTGGGAAAGTTACAAACCAAATAACGGATATTTACCACCTGATTTAATTATTCAAGATGAGCTGCATTTGTTATTAGGACCTTTAGGCACTGGGGTGGCTTTATTTGAGAGTGCTTTTGAACAACTCTGTACTAGAGAAGACGGTACTAAACCAAAGGTAATAAGTTCAACTGCTACTACTAGAAATACTGGTTTACAAATTGAAGCTTTATTTAATAAAAACTTAAGCATATTCCCAAAGCCAGGTATAGATTGCGACGATAGTTTCTTTGGAATGTATAAAAGAGACTACAAACATGAATACCCAAAAGGATACAATTACGCTTCTAACAGGAGATATATTGGCATTTTACCTACCGGAAGAACTCAGGTTTGGATGCAAATGAGAATTGATGCACTCTGTTTAGCTCACAGGGCTTTATTTGAATTAGAGTATCATAAAGACGATACTATAACTCCTAATTTTACTGATGAATTAGAAAAAACACAAGACTATTACCACTCTGTAGTCTCATATTTTAATAGTGTTAAAGAAGTAGGAAGAACACAATCTCAAGTACAAACATATATCCTTAAAGAAACACGAAAGGTACTAAATCGAAGTATGCGAAGCCAAAAACTTCTTAAGCCGATTTATGCAATGAAGGACAAATTGGTAGAAGCAGAATTAACTGGTAGGCTTTCTGGTGAAGAAGTAAAAAAAGAATTGGAAAGAGTTGAAAGTAACTGGAGTCCTAATCGCTTTCCAATAGAAGAATTAGATAAAGAGGGTAAAATCTGGGTTAAACAACAATATAACACTGTTCCTGAGTTTGTGGTAGCCACAAACATGATTTCGGTTGGATTGGACGTAAGCAGGTTCAATACAATTGTCATGAACTCAATGCCAAGAAATACGGCCGAGTATATTCAGGCTAGTTCACGTGTAGCAAGAAATGATTTAGGATTGGTAATAACAGTACATCATCCTTTTAGAGCTAGAGATCTTTCTCATTACGAAAAGTTTATCGAGTTTCATGAGAAAATGTATAGTTACGTAGAGCCCATTTCTATAACTCCATTTACTAAAAAGGCTGTAGATAAGTTTATGCCATTGTATGTGGCTACAATTGTGAGACATTTTTTTGAAGAATTTGCGAATAGAAATACAGCAAATAATATCACCCAAACGGATGTTGATAATATAGTACAGCGATGTATTTCATATTTTGAAAATAGACAAACTAGATTAGCGAATCATACAGAAAAAGCAATACGAGAATTGTTGTCAGAGACTGATTTAAATTATATTAAAGAATGGATAATAATTGCTATTAGGAGTTGGTTAAATGGAAAAAATATTTCTAATATAGACAACCTAGAATTGGTTTTTAAAAACGCTAATTTTGGAAAAGCTGAGGCTGAGGCTGATTTATACAGTCCGTTAAATAATTTAAATATTAAAGAGTATCAAAAAAAATGGCAAGTTGCAATGAGTTTAAGAAATATAGAGCCTACTGCACTAATTCATATAAACCAATTTTAAAATGAGTATTTTAACACGAAATCAATACAACTTAGGGATGGACAAGTATAAATTACTATCATCCACATCAGGTGTAGGAGCAATAATAGCAGCTAAAACGGGTAATTATATTTTAATATCATCTATAAATAAATGGCCTTTTATTCAAAGTGCTGTTAATATTATTCAAAATGAAAGAGAGACTAATATGGCTACTTTGTTGGAGAATTCAACAAAAAGAATAAAAAATGAGTTAGGCTTAAGTACAATTGATGACGATAGGTTTGTTGGATTTTTAAAAATCTCTGAAAACTTATCGGCATTACTACTACTACTACCTATCCCCGAAATAAATCTTAATGACTTTTTCAACACTCCTGAATGGAATAATCATCCTATAAGACTGTCTGTTAATAATGCTGTTTCAAACAACTACATGATTCAAGCAACTCATTTTCCTAAGTGGTTTGTGGGCAAAAATAATAAGCTTCAAACACTAGATAAGTGGAGGTTAGATTGGGGAAATTTGGTACAATGCAATGCAAATGTTAAAACCAGTCACTTCGCACCTCCAAGAGATCCTGGGCTATTAAAAAGTAAAAATGTACGCAGAAAAACTGATGCGGATGGTAATTATGAAACAATGGATATTTATAATGAATTAACCCAGACCAATTTGGCCTTAATTTGCGAACATGGGCATTTAATGGATATTCCTTGGAGCAAATATATTAATAACTTCAATTCTGGAAATGACCCTGTAAATCTTGATGAAATTGAATATTGTTGTGGAAATCCATCTCTAAAATGGACAGAAAGCACAAACAAATCAGAAGGGTTTGAAAATGTTTTTGTAGAATGTATTTGCGGTAAGAAAAAAAATCTGGGTGGTATAAACAGTTTTAAATGTTTATGTAAAGGACATAAACCATGGGAAATAAATGTAGACGGAAAGTTTACGGAAAATAGTAATATTCATAATGAATTATGTTCATTTAATGGTAACCGAGGTGTAATGCAAGTTTCATTAGTTACAGCTAATAGAATGTATTATGCTACTGGTAAAAACAGTTTATATGTACCTCTCCAATTAAAACCTAATGGCTTTGAAAATCAAGACCTAGCAAAAGGTTTAAGTTTTTGTGAAGTTAGGTTTAATAAACAATTTTTAAGAAATCAAAAGTTATTAAAAGAAGAGTGGTTTGATGGTAAAGTTGATGAAGACTTTTTAATTGATGAAGCGGGAATTGATGAGAATATAGTTAACCAAGATTTCATAATCCAATTAAGAAGTGTTTTTTTTAATAAAGAAAATTGTACTCAGAAAGACTTAAAAGAATATGACGATGAAAATTATCGTCTCTATGAATATAAATGTTTTACTGATAATTTTGAAGTTAATGAAAGCGGCTTAAGATTCAATAATGTTAACTTATCTGATAATTTAACTCAATATTTTACATCTTTAAAACAAGTTTCTGAACTAAAGCTTACCCAAGTTCAATTATCCTTTAACCGCAATAAGCCTAGGGTAGGATTTCAAGATCAAAATGGTAATATTGGTTATTCTTCTAATGTTAAAAGGATTTATGAAGGTGAAGATGACCAACAATATGTTTTACCTTCTGTTCAAAATTATGGAGAAGGAATTTTTTTTCAATTTAACGAAGACAGTTTGAATAAGCTTGTAAATGACACAAGGATTCAAAACATTATTGTAAGAAACCTCGATAAACATGACCAAGGTTATGGTACATGGGAAATGCTAAATAGATGTGGACAAAAGTATTTTATTATTCATAGTTTTTCTCACTTGATTATGCGTGAGTTAGAATTTGCATGTGGTTACCCAACAGCTAGTTTAAAGGAACGATTGTATATATCTTCTGATAGCAAAGAATTTATGGCTGGAATTTTAATTTATACGACAGATGGGTCAGAAGGAAGTATGGGAGGCCTTGTTTCGCAGGCATCTGAACACAATATAGAAAAGCTAATTAAAAATGCATTGCTAAGAGGTGTAGATTGTAGTTCTGATCCTTTGTGTTGGGAATCAGAAGGTCAAGGTCTTTTTGATTTTAACTTGGCAGCTTGCTTCTCTTGTTCCTTAGTAGCTGAAACAGCATGTGAAGTAATGAATTTAGGTTTAGACAGAAGGATATTAGTTGATGAAGAATATGGATATTTTTCTAAAATGATAAAATAGCAACAGCTTTTGAAATCAACAAACAGTTTAATTCAGAGAGTAAATAATCAATAGTTTAAATAAAGTAAACTTAATAACAAACTATATGTGGATTAACCATCCAAGATTAAAAAAAAAAAACAATATAATTAGCTTTAAAGTTTGTGAATAACTTTTCCTTTTATTTAAATAATTTATTCCAACTTTATACTAAATTAGACAAAATTTGACAAGTCAATTACAGTAACATGAAGTTTGGAGAATACATAAAACAATTACGGGAACAAAACCAACTATTGCAAAGACAATTAGCAAATGTACTAGATATGGATACTGCAATGCTAAGCAAAATTGAACGTGGAGAAAGAAGAGCCAAAAGAGAACATATTCCTATCCTAGCATTACTTTTAAAAGCAAATGAGAAGGATTTGTGCACAATTTGGTTAGCTGACCAAGTTTGTAATTTAATAAAAGAAGAGGATAATGCAACTGCTATATTAAAATTATCCTTAGATAATTTAGAACGCAAATAATCAATTTGAAAGAAGAACAAGAAATAATGATAGAAGCTTTTGATAATAAAAAATTTAAATTGAGATTTATTGACAATATTGATAACAAAAAGGCTATAGTAACTCATTTTTTACATAATCTTCAAAATGGTATTGGAAATCATTTTGAAGAAGAAGCGTTTCAATATCTTGACGAAATTATCGAATTTAAAAATGATACTGACAATCTTAAATTAAATCGTAACGATGTTGTACAGCAAATCCAAGAAAACATTATAAATGTACCATTCCCTACACCTAATAATTTTACTTTTACTTTTATAGACCTTTTTGCTGGGATAGGTGGTTTTAGATTAGCCCTTCAAAACAATGGAGGTAAATGTGTGTTTTCAAGTGAATGGGATAAATTTGCCCAAATAACTTACAAAGAAAATTTTGGAGAAGTACCTTTTGGAGATATTTCTCAAGAAACAACAAAATCTTATATACCTGAGCAATTCGATGTGCTCTGTGGAGGTTTCCCATGCCAACCTTTCTCAAACGCAGGATTAAAAAGAGGTTTTGAAGATACAAGAGGAACACTTTTTTTTGATGTAGTAGATATTTTAAATCGAAGAGTAGAGTCAGGCAATCCAGTTAGTGTTGTTTTTCTTGAAAATGTAAAAGGGTTAAGAGGTCACGATAAGGGAAATACATTAAAAACAATAATTAGAACTTTAGAAGAATTAGGATACACAGTTGCTTCACAAGTTTTAAATTCTAAAAATTTTGGGATTCCTCAAAACAGAGAGCGCCTTTTCATTGTTGCTTGGCGTACCAATTTAAATTTAACATTTAATTTCCCATTAGGTATCGACCAAGATGAAAATTTAATTTTTCATGTAAATGAATTAATTAATGCAACCAATACTAATGTTGGACAAATATTAACCGAGAACCCAGATCCAAAGTATACAATTTCAGATAAATTATATGCTGGACATATAAGACGAAGAAAAGAGCATAAAGAAAAAGGAAACGGATTTGGCTTTTCATCAGTTAACGAAAACACACAATATACAAGTACAATATCAGCTAGATATTACAAAGATGGAAGTGAAATTTTGATTGAGCAAGAAGATGCAAACCCAAGAAAATTAACACCTAGAGAAGCTGCAAATTTACAAGGATACCCAGAAAATTTTATAATCCCAGTTTCTGATAATCAAGCATACAAACAATTCGGAAATAGTGTGTCTGTTCCTGTTATTCAAACCATATTTCAAGAAATAAACAATCAATTACTATGATTTCAGAAGATTTAAAACAATATCTCGTTGATGTAAATAATAAGTCGAAATTTAAAGCACTTCTTAGTGAAAGAGGCGGATATATTTCCTTTTCTAATACTAGTGATAAGTATTTCGTTCTTGGATTAGATTCTTTTATTTTAATTATAAAAGACATATTGAATAATACTGGTATTTTCTATGGACACCAAACTTACGTTGAAAAAGAATGGAGAGATTTAGGAGCGTTACATTTTAAGGATCCAGCTGCAAATGCAATTGTTACCGTCCAAACAAAACCTCTTTTTACAACTATTTCAAAACTAATACTTTGGGCAAACAAAGTTGACATCAATCTTTATTCAGATAATGAAATTGATTTGAATGAAAATATTTTAAATACAACTATTCAAGAACTCGAAAATTTAGCTCAAAAATATGAGCCTAAAATAGCTTCTAGTCTGAATAATATTATTTTTGAAAAACAAAAATTAAAGTGGATAATATTTAATTCCTTTAAGTATTTACTTAAAAATCATGATGTTAAGTTATTATTAAAGAACTCTAAAATAAAAGAAAGTCAAATAAATGAAACAAAATACTCAGGTATATCAATTCCAGATTATTTTAATTCAGATAATTTAATTGGACAGTTTAAGACTGAACAATTAAAAGAACAACTCACATCAAGTAATACCATAAGATATTTTGAGGATGGATTTACTATTTTAGAGAATGATTTTTCTTATTTTTCAACTCAATGGGGAGATGTCGAAGGAAATGGATTGACTCTTAAAAATTTCAATCGTTATTTAAGTGATATTACTAATAATACTTTAGAAATAATAAAAGAAGGAAAACTATACTCTCTAATTTTTATAAACAAAAACAAATCACCTTTAATAAAAACCGAAAACACTATCTATTATGGTGCGCCAGGAACAGGAAAATCTTTTAAGGTTGATAAAATAATAGAAATATTAGATCCAAAATATTACGAAAGAATAACTTTTCATCCTGAATATGATAATTCAAGTTTTATTGGTGGCTACAAACCAATTTCTTTCAAAAATGAAAACGGCGATGATATAATTAAGTATGAATTCGTTCCACAAGCCTTCACTAATATCTATGAGCGCGCTTGGAAAGATTTAGAAAATCAATATTATTTAGTGATTGAAGAAATCAATAGAGGTAATTGTGCTGAAATATTTGGAGAAATCTTTCAATTATTAGACAGAACTTCAAATTATACAGTATCTCCAGCCAAAGAGTTAAAAGAATATTTGATAAATGAAGCTTTTAAAGATAGAAATCATTTAGGAGTTATAAATGGGTTAAAACTACCTCCAAATTTAAGTATTCTAGCAACAATGAATACTTCCGATCAGTCATTATTTCCAATGGACAGTGCTTTTAAAAGACGTTGGGATTGGGAGTATATTCCTATTTGTTATGCTCCAGAAGATGATTTTGGAAAAGATAATGATTCTTTCAATTTTGAAATTGATATTGAAGATGGCAAGCAGTATAGTTGGATTAAATTCATTGAAAAAGTAAATTTAAATCATATAAAAAACAATCCTTCTTTAGGTATGGATAAGTGTATTGGCAATTACTTTATCAAACCCGATAAGGATAAAACTATTACATTAAAACCATTTATAAATAAAGTACTGTTTTATTTATGGAATGATGTTTTTAAAGACGAAGATGATAAAGTATTTGAGGAAAACACTTCCTATGAAGATTTTTTCCCAATTAACACAAATGGTAAAAAGAAAATCAAAGAATTATTTGACAGAATTGAATTACAACCAAAGAAATCTCAAGAAGTCATAGAGAATGATTCTCAATTAGGGCAAGCTACTGAAGCCAAATAAAAGGAATTCTAAATAATGAAAATTCTAATTGAGAACGAAATATATCCAATCGATTTACTTCAAGAAGTATTCGATGATCCAAAGTTTTACAAACAAAATGGCTTGGACGGAACAATTACGTCTGTAGGGTATTATCATTCATTTGAGAAAAACAGCTTGGTTTTTATGCTTCCAAAAGTTTTTATGAGGGATAAAGATAAAACGGTATTTGGTTGCGAAAAAAGTGATTTAGTTGATTTAATTAAAAATGAATCAATAAAGCACAAAACACAAAACAATTGGGTTCGTCAATTATCAGTACATTTTTATAACAGTTTAACCGAATTTAAAAAGAGGTATACAGATACTTCTATAATTCATAATACAGAAACATTTGAACTAAATACAAATTTAGGAAATAAAGAATATTCTTTTCTAGACCTTTTATTAAGCTTTGTAAACTTCTATAAAAAGAACAAACAACAGATATTATTCAAACACATAGAGTTTGTCTCAAATCAAGCCAAAAAGCCAAAATGGGAAAAAACTATTAAGAGGTCCTTGCCTGTTTTATCAAATGGTAAAACACCTGTATATTTTGAAATTACAAATAAGAAGAAAATAATAAATACTGAAGAAGAATTACTAACTTATTTCTTTTCTATACTAAACCATCTTAATACTGAACACAATTTAAATCTTAAAATTGATAAATCCTTTAATCTTATAAAAGGTAAAACTTTTGATAGATTATGTCTAAATGGTAGTGTAAAACTTAGAAAAATAAAACACAGGTACTTCAATGACGCTTTAAAGAAAATGTATGTATTATGTGAATTGTATTTTTCACAATTTGATAAAAGTAGTATTAAAAGAAAAAGAGAAGATTTTTTAGCAATCAGTAATTATAACCTTGTTTTTGAGGACATGGTAGATAAATTATTTTCTGACAAACTAAATGACCTTGAGGTTGATGGCATAACTATTAATAAATTAAAACACAATGATGATGGTAAAATTATCGACCATATTTACGACTATACATCATTAATTGACACAAGTAACATATTCTACATAGGTGATTCAAAATATTATAAATCAGACAGTACAGCGAATAATGTATCTAAGTACAAACAATTTACTTATGCTAAAAATGTGATTCAGTTCAACATAGATTTATTAAATAAAAAAGGTCAAAATCATATAGGAAATTTAAGATATAGGGATAAAATAACAGAAGGATATAACATATCACCTAACTTCTTTATCTATGGATATATAGATGACATTGAAAACTATGATATACATTCAATAAAGAAAAAAGGTAGGCCTGTTCCTTCATGTCATTTTGCAGAAAGGCTATTTGATAGGGATACATTATTCGTACACCAATATAAAATCAATTTTTTATACGTTTTAAAGGCATATACAAACTTCAACGAATCTGAAATACTAACATTCCGAAAAGAAATTAAAGACACCTTTAGAAATCATTTTTTAAATTTTTTCAATGATAAAGAAGATTGTGGTTTTGAATTCTATGAATGTAATCTAATTCCTAACGAATACGAAAAATTTATTGAAAATAATTTTAAAGCACTGAATGGAAAATGCTTTTGTACATTAGACAATAGGTTATTACTTGCAAAACATAAATTTGACGATTCATTGATTGATTTGCTATATAATTTCAAAAGAATTGAAAAACTAGAATAGTAAATTTAAGAATCTAAAAGTGTATTTTATTTGATTTAAAAAATTGTAAATATTAACTTTCTACTAAAATCAATATAATGGAAAACCCTTTTGAATTATCTCCAAGACCTCACGACTAGATAGAATTGGAAATTAAATAAAAGTGTTAAAAGAAAAAATAAACCCTACTATTAATATTGAAAAAATACAACGGATAATATCGAAGTATCAACTTACTTAAAAAGTGTTATCAATCCACTTTTTTTAAAATAACACTAAGACAATAGTTTTTATGAACACAATCACATATCTAATATAGATAGTAAATGGGGTGAATTTCTTTGAACAATTTAAAACAACACTTTATTAAATTCTAAATCATTCCAATATCTTTCGCAAGAGCAACCAGTTGAATCGTATTTTTAGCTTTCAGTTGTGTTTTTAATTTATTGATGCGCTTTTCAATTGCACTTACACTTGATGGACTTACGTTTTGTGCATCAAGGTGAGTTGAAATTTCATTTTGCGTATACCCTTCAGATAACAAGCCTAATATAGTAATATCATAATCGGTTATTTCTTCAGCTTCTTTTGTATATAAATAATGAGCAATGTCTTTTGAAATGTATTTTTCACCAACTTTTAATTTGCTAACTGCTTCTCTTAACTCTAGTGAGCTATACCTTCCTTTTAACACAAAAGCATTAATGGTATATAAATCGAATAAACATTTTATACGATAAGGTTTATCTTCAATAGAATATACTAAAATAGGCAGGTCTGAATTAATCTCTTTAATGGCTGATATTAAATCTTCTCCATTGGCTAAAACAGTTTCTTTATGATCTTGTTTAAAAGATAAATCCGTGATGAGTAAATCATAGGGATCGTTATCTATAAGTGCTTTTTTGTATTTCAATAATGCTTCATCACAATATTTAGCATGTGTAGTTTGAACACCTGGAATGCCTTCTAATACTTTTTCAATACCATAATTGATACTATCTATATCTTCAGCTATCAAGACTTTTTTAAACATATTTTTTAAATTGGAAGGTTGATTTTTACTTTTAACCCATTAACAGATTCAAAAGTAATTCTTCCTTTTATGCTTTTTATACGGTTTTCCACATTTGACAAACCATTTTTAAATTTTTCTTCTTTAAAGCCAACTCCGTTGTCTGCATATTTTATTTCCAAATCGTTGTCAGCTGCCGCTATTGTTATATAAACTACTGAGCATGAACTGTGTTTTTTCATGTTAATCATCAACTCTTGTAATACCCTATAAATAATTATTTTTTTACTAGAGTTAATACTATTCCAAGTGATACTGTCAATACCCTTAGTGATGACTTGTACATGTTGCGTCCTAAAATTACTCAATAACATTTGCAATTCAGTATTGTATTTTTCTCCTACATCTATCGAACTGTTTTCATGCGAGATAGATCTAGTTCTTTTATAAATGTTATCCAATTCTTGAATGATCTTTTCTTTATTATCTGAAGTTGAAATATCTTGATTTTCAGCAAAAGTCAAAGTGTTAAAAACATCATTTGCAAGTTCGTCATGCAATTGTTTAGAGATACGCGTTTCAGTATCGTAAACGGTTTTCAGTTGTTTTTGTTTGTTTTTAATTCGAATTAGGATAAAACTTATAAGTGAAAGCAAAACAATAGCCACAATGGCAATAGTCAGTTTTTCTTTTTGCTCCTTATGTAATTTTGCTTTGTTTTCTGCTTTAGTAGCGTCGTATTTTATTTGAGCAAATTGATTTTTATTAATATTCCTATCCTTTAGGATACTGTCATTTATATGCGCATACTTTAAATACCATTCTTTATTGTTAGAATTGTTTTTAATGAGTAGGTCTAATGCTTCTAAACGATCATCCGGACTCTTCGATGCAGTTGCAATTGAATACGCTTTTAAAGCAAATTCATTTGTTTTTTCTATATCTGATTGTTGCTCATAGTAGTTTGCCAAATGAACATAAGATGCTATTTTACTGAAATTATCATCAATGCTGTCTCTTAGCAGTAACCCTTTTTCTATAAAAGTTTTAGCCTCAGGTAAGCCTTTTTTTAAATAGGCATAGCCTAAATTATCAATAACTTTTGAAAAGTAAAATGGATTGTCTTTTAATGCTTTGTTGTTTAAAAGCGGTTCTAAGGTTTGTATCGCTTTACTGTACTCTTCATTATCTAAATACACAAGGGAAAGGTTGCTTTGAATCACTGCATTGTGTAGTGAGTCGGTAGTGTTTTTTGAGGCTAAATCTAATTGCTCTATTGCTTTGTCAAATTTTCTTTGTTCTTGAAAAGCAGTACCTAACATATTGTGTAAAAATGAATTATATACAGGATTTGTATTGATGGCTATGGCTTCAATAGTTTCTGCTTCAGATTCAATGTAATCACATTGTAAATAATACAATCTGGCTTTTTCAAGTTTTGCATAAACTCGATTGTCAACTATGTAATTTTCATCATTTGAAATGGTGTTCAAATAATAAAATGCACTATCTAATTTAGTATTATGTTCAGCATCTAATGCCTTTTGCTTAATGATTTCAAAATCTACTTTAGGCTCTTTTTGTTCTAAAAAGGAACACGAATTTAATACTAGAATTAGTAATAAAATTAGGGAATAAAAAAGGTTGTTTTTCATGTCTTAAAAATATAAAAAAAATACCCTTTGATAATAGGTTTATTATAAAATTAAAATAGCAGTTAAAAGAAATAGTATTCTCTTAACTGCTATGTGTAGAAACATCAGTAATTCTAAAATTTATTTTTCAAGTTGTACTAAGTGGTTTTTCCACGCTGTTGGAATCTCATCCAAAGCATAAATTTTAAACTCTTCTTTTTGCAAACTTGCAGTAGATTGAACTAAAGTCTCATTGATAAATTCAGTATCTAACTTATACATAGCTCCTGTAGCAGGATCGATAATCAACATTCCTAAAACACCTCCTAAAAGCAAGTTTCCAAAATACCAACCATCAAGTTTAAATTCAACCGGAACTGTTTTTGTATTATAACCTTTTTTCGTAAAAGTTACTTGGTATCTTGCTTTACCAAAAAATCCACTTCCAGATTTAAGTTTTAAAGTTGCAGGTGTTTGACCTGAAAAAATTTCAACACCTTTTTTGTCTTTAATAACAATTTGTGCTTCACTTGGAGCACTATTAATAGTTATTGGATAACTGCTTTTACTTACAATTGACGCGCAACTAGATAGTAAAATTGATGTTGCCATTAAAAGGGCTGTTACTTTGAAATAAGATTTTTTAATCATTTTTAATAGATTTTTAGTTCCTACTCTATAGGTTTTTCGGTTACACCTCGTTTTTTGTGTGGTCTCTGAACTCCACTATTCTGACAAAAATAGAAGTAAGATTAGGAACTATTTTACGGTTTACCTCATTTACAGTTTTTTTATTGCATTAATTTATTTCATTAACTAGTTTTTTTACTAAAAACAGTTTTCAATAAAAATGCAATTGCATCTTCTTTGTTTAATTTTTTCTTTTTTGGTTTTTTCTTTAATAAGAAGGAGTATATTTCAGAGTCGGGTTTTATAATCTCACTTTTCATGGAGTTCAAATCTGGTAATTGCAACAAATTGAAATTAGTTTCAATTTGTTGCAATGATTCAAAATGCGTTTTGATCTCATTACTATGATTTTTGATTATGGTTAGTTGAAGTTCTAAAATATTTTTTAAGTCGTTTGATTTTTCGTTGCAAAATTCTTCATAGTTATCAACTAAAAGAGTTGCTGCTGTAAAATGAAAAATTAATTGATCTTGGTATTTTTTTAAAATAAATTTAAAAGTGTCAGGTTGAAGGTTTTCTTTTAAATCAAAAAGATGAAATGTGTTTTTACATAGATTGTTAATTTTAAAAGTTAATTCACTTATTTCAAAAGGGCTTTTTTTAAATAAATAAAAGTTTTGATTTTCTATGTATGTTACTTTATTTATGAAAGGATCTAATTGACTTAATTTATCATAGTCAATTTTATATTCCTTTAAAAAATTCATAAAAGAAGATTTGGGTATGTAAAAAATGAAGTAGTTGTGTAACTCTTCAATTAATAAATTTGTTTTGGTACTTATATCTGTCATTTTAGTAATGCCTTCTTATTTTATTTTCTAATTCAATTGCAATAAATTGCAATTTCTTTATTTAAATTAAATACCTGTTTATTAGTACTTTATACCTTTTAAATACAGCGATTATTACATTGTAAATCTAAGTTGCAATTCCTTGCAATTTAAATCAACAGTTTTGAATAATCTTCTGGAAGTTCTGCATCTATATCGCGTAAATATTTTTCGAGAGCTGTCATAGTTGTATGACCAGTAATGCCCATTAAAATACTTTTTGCTTCAAATTGAGTACTTTCTTCTCTAATATTTCGGTATAGTTTAGTTATAAAGGTGTGTCTAAAACTGTAAAGACCATAATCAGGTCCTAGTTTAAATTGATCTTTAACAACTTCTTTGAAACGTTTTGTAAAATGATCTCTTCTGTTGTTTTCTGTTGCTTCCCATTCAAGACCATATCCTATAGGAGTAAACAGATAATTATCTTGATTTAGTTTTGTCAAATCAGGTAGTTCTTTGATTAGTTTTTCTGGGATAATCTTAATTTTTACTGCTTTGTTTTTTGCTTTAATGTAAAGCTTTTTGTCTTTAACATCAATATCACGAACTTTAAGTCTACAAACTTCTACAGGTCTTAAAAAATTATAACTCACAAACTTTATAAATAACAATAACAATGGATCTGATTCTTCTAAATAATTAAAGATATCATTTTGCATTGTTGGGGTATATGTTTTGTTTCTCTCTGGGACAGTTTTTAAAAGACTTATGCTTTTGATGAAATTTGTAGCTATCATTTCGTTGTCTTCTAAAACTTGAAACAATGAACTTAAATCTACTCTGGTATTGTTTCGGGTTCTAGCTGATGTCTTAACTAATACATCGTTTAAAAAATCATTTACACTTTTCTTTGTTATTGAACTAATAGGTAAATCTTCATTTAAACTTCTACGGTATTTTCTAATTCTTAATTCAAAGTTTTTAAATGAATTAGCGCTTAATACTCCTTTTTTCATTTCTAAGGCAAAATCAAGTGCCTCTTTAATGCTTGTGAAGTCATTTGGTTGATCTTCATTGCAATCTGTTGCAACAACTTTAGATTCTTTTATTTGTATTGTTTTTTCAACCTCAATTGGCTTTTTAATTTTTGAATCAGCTTTTGGTTTTTCATTTAAACATGTAAGATCATTTTGCTCATAGGGGTTGAGTCCTTTTTCTAATAAATAGAGTAGGGAGTCACTCATGATTTTAAGATAACTCATTCTTTCACTCATTGTTTTGAGTCTGTTTACTCCGCCTTTTACATTGGGCATTCTTTTTAGTTTTCCAGTTTCTTTGTCTCTAAAACTATAATAGATATACCAGTCTTTTGAAAGAGCTCTCTTTTTATCTTGAGGGGAAAGTTTTTTCCAATCATTAATATCCACACCACCAGTGAATATTTTAGGAGTGGAAAAGTTGCTTTTAATCATGCTTTTTTGGATTGCGTTATACCCTAAATCGTGTACGGTATCGTGTACTGTTTGTAAAAATAAGAAATACTTAGACATAAAAAAACGGTTTAGTGTACACTAAACCGTTGATTTTTATAAACTTATTTTCTGTAGCGAGAGGCAGATTCGAACTGCCGACCTCAGGGGTATGAATCCTGCGCTCTAACCAACTGAGCTACCTCGCCATTAAATACACACTAAGTCTCTCCCTCAATGCGGGTGCAAATATAAAACTATTTCTATTTTAAACAAATAAACTTTTTAAAAAAATATAGCCTTTTTTGTTTTTGTAATTTCAATTTAATTTCTATATTTCCAAAATAAATGAATATAAAATGAGTGATAAAGTAAAATACGAATTAGAATTCCCAATACACGCCTCAACCTCAATGCTTTATAATTATATTTCAACTCCATCTGGTTTGTCAGAATGGTTTGCAGATAACGTAAATTCTCGTGGAGAACTTTTTACGTTCATTTGGGATGACTCTGAAGAAAAAGCTAAACTGATATCTAAACGTACAGGTGAACGAATAAAATTTAGATGGCTTGATGAAGATGGTAATGATAGTGAGTATTTTTTTGAGATTAAAATCGAAGAAGATGAGATTACAAAAGACGTCTCTATTGTGGTAATTGATTTTGCAGAAGAAGATGAATTAGAAGAATCAAAGTTGTTGTGGGAAAATCAAATTTCTGATTTAAAACATGTAATCGGTTCGGTTTAATAAAACCAATTAATAACTTATATTTGTCCCGCATTAAAAAGCGGGATTTTTTTATGGTAAATTTTAACGGTACAATACAGGATTCAAGTAATTTAGTTATAGAGAACAATAGAGGTTTCTTATTTGGTGATAGTGTATTTGAAACAATGAAAGTTGTAAATAATAAAATATTGTTCCTAGAGGATCATTATTTTAGGCTAATGGCTTCTATGCGAATTTGTAGAATGGAAATTCCTATGAATTTCACTATGGAATTTTTTGAAAATCAAGTATTGAATCTTTTAAATGCATCAACTCAAATTGATAATGACTGCAGGGTAAGATTTTCTGTATTTAGATCTGGAAATGGTTTTTATCTACCAAAAACAAACGAAACCGAGTTTGTTGTCACAATATCAAAATTAGAAAATGTTATGTATTCAATAAATGATTCAGCATATGAAGTTGAATTGTTTAAGGATTCTTATGTTACAAAGCAATTATTGTCTACTTTGAAGTCTAATAATAAAATGATTCAAATAACGGGTAGTGTTTTTGCGAATGAAAATGGTTATGATAATTGTTTGCTTTTAAATGACGATAAAAATGTTGTTGAGGCACTACAAGGAAATGTTTTTATGCTTTTAAACGATGAATTGATTACTCCTCCATTGTCTGACGGTTGTTTAAATGGAATTATGAGAAAGCAAATTATTGAAATTGCTTCTAAAATGGAAGATGTAAAGTTTGTTGAGAAATCAATTTCTCCTTTTGATTTGCAAAAAGCAGACGAGTTATTTATTTCAAATGTAATTATTGGAATCCAACCAGTTTCAAAGTACCGTAAAAAAGAATTTACTTCAACTCTCTCAGCTAAAATAATTGGACGATTAAATGCTAAGATAAGGCTTAATTAAGGTTAGGATCTTCAGGTGCATTTGAATATAGAATATAATCTCCACCTTGTTCTTTTATTTTTTCTTTCCAAAAATCTTGAGTAGACTTTGATAGTATTTTACTTTTAAGTTCATTTTGGGTAATTATCCAAGAGTTTTCTTTAAGCTCTCTGTTTAGTTGTTTTTTATCCCAACCACTATATCCTAGGAAAAATCTAATATTTTTCTTAGAAATTCTCTCTTCATTAATTAAGTCTTTTGCAGTTTGAAAATCTCCACCCCAAAAAATTCCATCAGCAATTTCTATACTCCCAGGAATTAATTCGGGTACATTATGAATAAAATATACATTGTCTTGTTCAACTGGACCTCCATTATATATTTTGAATGGGATTTTAATATCAGGAATTAAATCACTTACCTTGTATTTTAGCGGTTTATTTAAAATAAAACCAACTGAACCTTCATTATTATGTTCAGATAATAAAATAACTGAGCGATTAAATGAATTATCACCAAGGTTAGTAGGCTCAGCTATTAGTAAATGTCCTTTTTTTGGTAAAACTGAAATCATAGTCACAGTATTTTTTACTAAAATTATCAAAAAATGTTTACAAAATCAAGAAAAAGTTTTTTAAATAAAAAAAGTCCTGCAATTTGCAGGACTCTTATTTATAAAATAATAGTTAATTATTTTTTATTTACAGCTCCGTCTAAATCAGCACCAGCTTTAAATTTTACTACATTTTTTGCAGCAATTTTGATAGTTTTTCCAGTTTGAGGATTTCTACCATCTCTTGCAGCTCTGTTAGAAACTGACCAAGATCCAAAACCTACTAATGAAACTCTTCCACCTTTTTTAAGTGTACCACCTACGTTTTCTAAAAAAGATTCTAAAGCTAATTTAGCAGCTGCTTTTGTAATTCCAGCAGAAGCTGCCATTGCATCGATTAATTCTGATTTGTTCATAATAAAAGTGTTTATATTTGGTTAAACTTATTTAATTCTTTACAAATTTAGTAGTATAACTGAACTATGCAAGTGTTTAGTGTGTTTTTAGGTTGAAATGTTAATAAAACAAGGTAAATGTTAATAACATTTGTTGTTTTTTAATATTTTACGTGAGTACTAGTGTTTTCAAGGGTTAGATTACCATAGCATTTTCGGTCAATTGTATTCCGTTTAATAATTCATGAGTCTTCATTTTTTTCTTTCCTGGGAATTGTAATACTTTAATTGAAAGCATTCCTTTTTTTACAGCAATAGATAATTCTTTTTTAGAGGTTATAACTGTTCCTATTTTTAATTGGTGTTCTTCTTCTGTAAATATTGATTCATAAATTTTCATATTCCATTCATTTTCATTGTCTTTTAAAATAGTCCAAGAAGCAGGATATGGCGATAATCCTCTAATATGATTATGGATTTCAACTCCAGATTTATTCCAGTCAATTTTACAATTGTCTTTATTTAGTTTATAAGCTGTTTTGGTTATTAAACTATCATCTTGTTGTTGAGGTTTAGCATTGCCTTTTTCTATTAGTTCTAAGCTTTCTATAACTGCTTTACTTCCTATTTCTATTAACCTGTCGTGTAATTCTCCTGCTGTTTCATTTTTAGAGATAGAAGTTTCTGATTGAAGAATCATTGCTCCTGTATCAATTTTGTCATCAATAAAAAATGTAGTTACTCCTGTTTTTTCTTCTCCATTTATAATCGCCCAGTTAATTGGGGCTGCGCCTCTATATTGAGGAAGTAAAGATGCGTGTAGATTGAATGTTCCAAGTTTAGGCATTTTCCAGACTACTTCTGGTAGCATTCTAAATGCAACTACAACAAATAAATTTGCGTTAAGCGATTTTAGTTCTTCGATAAATACTTCATCTTTAAGGTTTGTAGGTTGTAGGAGTCTTAAATTATTTGTAACAGCATAATCTTTTACGGCGCTTGTACTTACTTTTTGTCCTCTTCCAGCTGGTTTGTCGGCAGCTGTAATTACTCCTACAACTTCATATTTATTTTGACAAATAGTATCTAAAATTCCTACTGCGAACTCTGGAGTTCCCATGAATACAATTTTTAATTTTTCCATTATATGAGCGTGTATTGATTTATGTTGTTAATTTTAATTTTTTCTGATTCTAACAAAACTTGTAAAGCGCTTAAAATTTCTTTTGTAGAAAATGTTAATTGGTTTTCAATTTCACGAGAAGAAATAGGGGCTTCTTTTTCTAATAGTTTTATTATTTGATTCTGAATTAAAGTATTGTCTGTTTTTTTTAATGATATACAATAAGAACAAATTCCGCATTTTTCATCTGTTTTTTCATCAAAATAATTTAAAATGAAATTGGTTTTACATTCTTCATTTTTAATGTAGTGAATAACTTCTTTGAATTGATTTTTTTTTAGGTTATTCTGGTTTTCTAGATATTTTGAAACTCTATTAATGGTTAAGTCGTCTTCTCGTATTTCGTTAAAAGTTATACTACTGTCGTTGTTTAATTTTGAAATTATAATGCAGCCACTTTTCTCTAAATTTTCAAGAGTTTTTACTACTTCTTTTTCTGATACATTTGATTTTTTTGCAATTAAAACAGTGTTTATGTTAGTTTCAATATCAAATATACCAGTATATGTTCGAAGAATATTTGTAATAATATCTTCTTCATTTTTATGAAGACTCATGTAGCGTATAATTTCCTTACTTTCTAATATAAATTGAATACTTGTTTTTTCTGTAAACTCAGTGCTAAGTGAAATGATGCTTTGACGGTCTAAAAATTGTAGAGCATTATATGTTTTCATTACAGGTAGTTTGTACTGACTACAGAAATGATTTAAATTAAACGAAAAATTAAAATTATAACCTTCTCCATAGGCAATTTGAAAAAAGCTGTTTAACTTGTGATAAACGTCTTTCAAAAAAGCTTTGTTGGGTAATACTTCTATAAATTGATTTTTTGCTATTTCAATATCACCCGGACTTGTAATTAATATGGCAAATGCTTTTTCTTCATTCCTTCCGGCTCTTCCTGCTTCTTGATAATAATTTTCAATATTTTCGGGTAATTGAATATGAATAACAGTTTTTACATCTGGTTTATCAATTCCCATTCCAAATGCATTGGTAGCAACCATGGCCTGACATTCGTTGTTCATCCACTTCTTCATGTTTGAGTTTTTATCTTTTACAGATAAGCCTCCGTGATAAAAAGTGCTTGAAAAACCAAGTTTATTTAAATTTTCAGATGTTTCAATACAAGATCTTCTATTTCGAACATAGATAATTGAAGATTGTTTGTTTTTATTTAATATTTGTTCAATTTTATAAAGTTTATCTTCTGTTTGAACTACATAGTAGGATAAGTTTTCTCTTTTAAAGCTACTTGTGTAGGTTGATACGTTCTCTAATTTTAAATTCTCAATAATATCTTTTTGAACTCTTGAGGTCGCTGAGGCAGTTAAAGCAATAAAAGGTGTTTTGTTAAAATGCTGTTTTAAAACGTTTATTTTAAGATAAGCAGGCCTAAAATCATGTCCCCATTGGCTTACACAATGTGCTTCGTCAATTGCAATTAAATTTATCGGCAGTTTTTTTATACGTTCTAAAATCCAGTCTTGCTGAAGTCTTTCGGGAGATAAATACAAGAACTTATAGTTTCCAAATTCGCAATTGTCTAGTAAATCACTCGTTTCGTTTTGGGAAATTCCGCCCAAAAGTGCAATAGCTTTAATGTTTTTTTTCTCTAAGTTTTCTACTTGATCTTTAATTAAAGCAATTAAGGGAGAAATAACCAAACAAATTCCGTTTAGCATCATACCAGGAACTTGAAAACAAATCGATTTTCCGCCTCCAGTTGGTAATAGCGCAAGTGTATCTTTTCCTTCTAAAACATTTTGAATAATTTGTTCTTGAGGTTGTCTAAATTTATCGTGTTTCCAATATTTTTGGAGAATTAATAATGCTTCACTTGACATTCAAATACTAAAAATTAAATTCGTTCAAGAATATACGCTGCTCTTTTTTCTACAGTATCTTTTGGTACTTCTGTAATTTGATATCCAAAATTTTCGTAGGTTTTTACCAAATGATTATGAATTTCTAAAGCCTGCTCAAAGGTTTCATATCGTTCTTCATCACTGGTGTAAATCTCTTTCCATGGGGGAAGCATAAAAACATTAGTGTATTTATGATTAGTACATGTGTCAGTAAAAAAATCAGGATACGTATCTCCAATAAAGTCCATGTATGCAACAACATCTGGTAAACCTCTATCAATGAAAACAATATTTGATTCGTGATTTTGAGCCTCTAAAAATTGCTTTTTCCTTCCTTCTAAAAGTAATTCACTAAAAAGTAATGGGTTTTCAAGAAACAACTGGTCAATACCGTCTTCTTGAGCTTTTTTTATTATTTCTCTTGATATTTCTGGGAAACAAGTATGTCCGTTTTTTATCAACTCATTGATTAAAGTTGATTTTCCAGAACTTGGTCCTCCGATTAAAACTATAATTTCATTTTTCATTCTAAATCTAATATAAAAAAGCAAAAGTAAGTTTTTTTTAAAAATGAGCTGTAATTTATCTATATTAAGCATTTTCAAAATAGTATTTATTAACTTAAAAAAGTATATTTGCTACTTTAAAGATTAGGAAGATGGATAAGAAAACAGAAGAGTTTTATATAAGGTTGAAAGACGAATTAACGAATACTTCTATTTGGCCAACAGAATACTTATACAAATTTATTGTACCTTCAGACAAAGAAAAAGTATTAAAAGTTGAGGATGCTTTTAATAACATGGGAGCAGTTATTAAAAGTCAAAAATCTAAAACAGGTAAATACACGAGTGTATCAATTAGTGTTCAAATGAAAGACCCTGATCATGTTATTGAAAAATACAAAGAAATGTCAACTATTGAAGGAATAATTTCATTATAAAAATATGAATTTTAAAGCAGAAGAAGCAGTAAGCAGTTTAGAATATAATTCTTTAAGGTCTGATTTAATAATACCAGAGTACGGAAGACATTTGCAAAAATTAGTCGATCAAATGGTACTTATTGAAGATAGAGATCGAAGAAATAAAGCGGCTAATTATATTATTTCGGTAATGGGAACTTTAAATCCTCATTTAAGAGATGTTGCCGATTTTCAACATAAATTATGGGATCAGTTATTTATAATGGCCGATTTTAATTTAGATGTTGATTCTCCATATCCAATTCCTTCTAGAGAATTGTTAACTAAAAAGCCTGATAAATTAGCGTATCCTCAAAATTTCCCAAAGTATAGATATTATGGAAATAATATTAAATACATGATTGATGTTGCGAACAAGTGGGAAGAAGGAGAGCTTAAAAATGCATTAGTATTGGTTATCGCTAATCATATGAAAAAATGCTATTTAAGTTGGAATAAAGATACAGTTGAAGATGGCGTAATTTTTAACCATTTATTAGAACTTTCAAATGGTAAAATAAATTTAACGCAAGCAAATGAAGAGCTTTCTCAAACTCATAATTTGATGAAAGTAAACAAAAAGATGTCGAATAAATCGAATTATGGTACTAATTCTAAGAGTATTCATAAAAAGAAAACAGTAAATCCAAAAAATATTAAACGTAAATAATAGTAGTTCATGGGAACATTTCAAATAGAAGGAGGAAAACAATTAAAAGGAGAAATTACACCTCAAGGTGCTAAAAATGAAGCATTACAAGTTTTATGTACGGTTTTGTTAACTTCTGAAAAAGTTACAATTACAAATATTCCAGATATTATTGATGTTAATAAGCTAATAACGTTATTAGGTAATTTAGGAGTAAAAATTAAGAAAAACGGACATGGATCTTATACCTTCCAAGCAGATGAGGTTAATGTTAATTATTTAGAAACAGAAGCTTTTAAAAAAGAAGGTGGTTCGTTAAGAGGTTCAATTATGATTGTTGGCCCACTTTTAGCTCGATTTGGAAAAGGATATATTCCAAAACCAGGTGGAGATAAAATAGGGCGTAGGCGTTTAGATACACATTTTGAAGGTTTCATTAATTTAGGCGCTAAGTTTAGATACAATAGAGAAGATCATTTTTATGGTGTAGAAAATGAAGGAAAGCTTAAAGGTGCTTATATGTTGTTAGACGAAGCGTCTGTTACAGGAACAGCTAATATTGTTATGGCTGCTGTTTTAGCAGAAGGAGTAACCACAATATATAATGCAGCTTGTGAACCTTATTTACAGCAGCTTTGTACTATGTTAAACTCTATGGGAGCAAAAATCTCTGGAGTAGGGTCAAATAAATTAATTATTGAAGGTGTTGATACGTTATCTGGATGTGAACATAGAATTTTACCCGATATGATTGAAATAGGTTCTTGGATTGGTCTTGCGGCTATGACAAGAAGTGAAATAACAATTAAAAATGTAAGTTGGGATAACTTAGGACAAATTCCAAATGTATTTAGAAAGTTAGGTATTACATTAGAGCGTAAAGGTGATGATATTTTTATACCTGCACATACAAATGGTTACCAAATTAAAACAGATATTGACGGCTCTATTTTAACGATTGCTGATGCTCCATGGCCAGGTTTTACACCTGATTTATTGAGTATTGTTTTAGTAGTGGCAACTCAAGCAAAAGGAGAAGTTTTAATACATCAAAAAATGTTTGAAAGCCGCTTGTTCTTCGTAGATAAGTTAATTGACATGGGCGCAAAAATTATTCTTTGTGATCCACATAGAGCTATTGTTATTGGGCATAATTTCCAATCGCAATTAAAAGCTACAACTATGTCTTCTCCAGATATTAGAGCAGGAGTTTCTTTATTAATTGCAGCTCTTTCTGCAAAAGGAACAAGTACAATTCAAAATATTGAACAAATAGATAGAGGTTACGAAAGAATAGGAGAACGTTTAACTGCTATTGGAGCAAGTATTGTTCGCGCTTAATGAAATATAATTTTTAATAAATATAAAGGCTAAGTTCAATATTGAACTTAGCCTTTTTTTAGTTTATGGATACATACATTATCATAATTCTTTGTATTGCTTCGTTTGTAGCAGGTTTTGTAGATGCAATAGTAGGTGGTGGTGGGTTAATACAAACCCCTGTTGCCTTAATAGCTTTACCCAACTTAAGTGTTGCTTCAATTATTGGGACCCTTAAAATTCCCGGTTTTAGTGGAACAAGTATTGCTACTATTCAATACCTTAAAAAAGTAAAAGTAGATTGGAAGTTATTCGGAGTAATGGCTATTGTTTCTTTTACATTTGCTTTTATTGGTTCTAGTTTACTAAATGTAATGCAAAACGATTTTATGAAACCCGTTCTGTTTATCATTTTAGTTTTATTGCTTGTTTATACCTATTTAAAAAAGGATTTTGGTCAATTTGAAATAAGTTTACTATCTACAAAACGAAAATATATCTATGCAGTAATTATTTGTATACTCATAGGTTTTTATGATGGCTTTATTGGTCCTGGAACGGGAAGCTTATTAATTATGGCGTTTGTTGCCATTTTAGGATTTGATTTTTTGCAAGCTTCTACAAATGCTAAATTAGTAAACTTGGCAACCAATATTGGTTCAATTACTTTGTTTGTAATTAAAGGGAAGATTGTATGGACAATTGCTATTCCTATGGCTGTTTGTAACGCTACAGGTGCTTTTATAGGTGCACGACTAGCTATATCAAAGGGAAATGGTTTTATTCGAGTTTTCTTTTTGGTAATTGTAGCAATAACGTTATTGCGATTTGGTTACGATGTTTTTATAAAATAAAACCCATTAATTATATAATGGGTCATTTTAATGTTATTTGTTTGAATTAAGATAGCCAATTCTTTTTATCTGAAAATTTAGAAAACCAAAGTAAGAATAGTGCAAAAGCGATTACCATAATTGGCATAATTGCCGCACCAGGACCATATATTGCTACCGAATCAATCACAAATAAATTATGATACATTTGAGCGATAATTCCAATTAAAGATACAATGAATAATACAATGGCAATCTTTTTTCTTAATAAGAGTGCTAATGATCCAAGTAAACCTCCAAATACTGCAATTGCAAAAACAGCAATGACCCAAGATGGAGCAGATGTTATTATAGCTAATTGTTCTTCTGTATACATTGCTTTAAAAGCATCAGTCATGTAAGCTTGTTGAAGGTATTGGTTTACACCCATAGCATTCCATAAAAGCGCAACACCGCTTATTATCCAAAAAGCTTTACTCGGTTTAGTAGTCGACATAATTAATTGTGTTTTGGTTAGTTAAAAACTAAAATACGAAATTTATTTCATTTTTTAAAACTGAACGCCAAACATAACCCCGTCTCCTAAATATCCATTTTGATAAGCTCTAACATAATCAATTCTAAGAAACCTAAATTTTCCAAAGCCAATATTGTCAAAACCAACACTAAATTCTTGATAAGGTTTGGTGTCAGGAACATTAATTTGATTAAAACTTCCTATTAAATTCCATTGTAATTTATTTAGTAAGGGAATTTTATTCATAATATACCCTTTAAAGTTATGCTCAACATGTGTTTCAACATAAGCATCATTAGTTGAATTACTATAGTATGGTAAAAGGTTGAAAGCATTTAAATAATTTCCCCTGAAGTTTACATGCGTTTGATTTCCATTAAAATGTTTGTAGTCTATAAATGAAATAGTAGAGGCATTAAAGAATTTACCTGCTTTTAATCTAAGTGCAAAATTTCCTTTATTACCTATAGACTTATCATAGTCAATTCGTCCAGAAATAAAATCATAAGTATAATTAGAATTTGAAGCTGAAAAGGCTTTTTCGTAATTGAAACTTAAAACTGGATAATTTTCATTTGGAACATTTAATTTTCCGTCTGGGCGTGAAATGTATTTTTGACCAAATAAAATACGTGTTCCAATATTGAACTTCATAATATGATGAGGTGCAAAAGGAATACTAAATTCATCTGTTGGATTTAAAGGATTATTTGAACTGTAAAGATCATCAGATTGTATAAAGGTATAATCAGTATTGTTAAATAATGCATGTCGGTTTTCATATTCTAGGCTGGTGTTCATAAAAAGTCCATTGGTAACTTCCATACCGTATACGGTTTTTACAAATTCTTTATTGTACAATTTCATGAAATTGTTTTTAAATAAAAGTGTACTTAAAGTATTAATAAAAGGAGCAATTGGTTCACTATTGTTTATTTGAGAAACTGCGCTACCACCACTTAGGGAAAAATTTGCATAATTTTTGTTGTTAAATCGATGATAAAGCCGCGCTTGAACTCTCAGTCTGTCTTCTGCAAAGCCATAATTAAAAGTTGATAATATTGAAGTGAATTTACCAGATTCTTCATTCCATTTTCTAAATGAAAATCCACTGTCTAAATTCCAACCTTGTACAGTATTAAAACTTAAGGACGAAAAATTTAAAAGTCCCTGATAATTGAAATTCCATTTGTTATACGTGTCTTTATAACTATATCCAGTAATGATTTTAGTTAACTTAAATTTATTTCCCTTACGGTCAATAGAATCTAAATAGGTTTGAGATTTTCTAATAGTTTGTATGCTGTCTTTTTTAAAATAACTAGAGGTTTCTTCTTCAGTTAAAGGAACAGGTCTAAAGTTATTCCAATATGCATCTTCTTTTTTATTTGCATTTTCTGCAAACGAAACAATTTCATTTCCAAAAGTTTTCTTTTCAAATGAATCTTTGAAAGTATAGTTGCTGAAAACATAGGTAAATTTACCAGTAAATTTCATTCCAAATATTCCTGCGTCAAAATCTAAAGATTGAATGTTTTTAACCCATAAATTATTTTCCTTATTGAAACTAAAATTTTGAATCAATTTCATGGTTTCTAATATAGGCTGTTGCATTCGATAACCTTTTAAGTCTAAATCTAATCCATAAATAGCCCATGTGTCTTCTACAATATAAATATGCCCCTCAAAAACAGGTTCTTTGTCTCTTTTGACCGAGACAGCAATTTTGTTAATTAACTGATTTTTATCGTCGTAAAATGTTCCATCTAGTTTGTATTTGTAATAATTGAATGCATTATCAGCAATAGGGGAAATCATTTTAATACCAAAATCAACATAATTATCATAAAAATCATAATTAGTATTTAAAGCTGTATTGTAACTAAATCCATTGTCATCTCCAGCAACTTTTGATGCAATAATTTCTTCTTTCAAGTTGTCTGGTTTTTCAAATTTTATTTTTGATACCGTTTCTGATAAATAAATAACACCACTTCTTGTAGAGTCTAAACTTCCTTCGAGGTCTCCTATTTCTACACCCATGAATTTTTTAGGAATGTCTTTTGCTTTAAAAATTCCTCTAGAGTAAAAATCTGCTTCAAACTTATCAGTCATAGCACTGTTTATTTTTTTAGCATTAATAGCTTTCTTAATTAACTCATCTGCAGGATTTATTCCATTAGTAACTACTACTTCATTAAGTGTAAAGTTTTCTTCAACTAATTTTACATCTAATAGGTATGGAAACGATTCAACTTCTATATGTTGCTTTTGAGTTTTATAACCTAAATATTGAAAAAGGATATTAACTTTATTACTAGTAGTGTAGTTTAATTCATATTTTCCTATTTCATTTGTCGTTGTTCCAATGTATGTATTTTCTATATATATGTTTACAAAAGGCAAAGGGTTACCCTCCATATCTGTTACAGTTCCTTTTATTTGACTAAAAAGAGTTGCAGAAAAAACACAGAATAAAAGGGTGTAAAAATATTTCATAGGATGTTATTGTTCGTTTGTTATATAGACGAGATTAATAGTGAAAAGGTTGTATTATAAGTAAGCTTCAATGGCCAAATCATAACTCTTTAGTCCAAAACCAATAATTACGCCTTTTGCATTTGGAGATATATAAGATTGATGCCTGAATGTTTCTCTTGAAAAAGTATTAGATATATGGACTTCAATAGTAGGAGTTGAAACCGCTTTTAAAGCATCTGCAATTCCTATTGAGGTATGTGTATATGCACCAGCATTTAATATGATTCCGTCATAATCAAAGCCTACTTCTTGAATTTTAGAAATCAATTCTCCTTCAATGTTACTTTGATAATAAGTCAATTTAATATCAGGATATTTTTGAGTTAATACTTTTATATAGTCATCAAATGAAGTTGAACCGTAAACTTCAGGTTCACGTTTGCCTAATAAATTTAAATTAGGACCATTAATGATTATTATTTTCATGAGTTTGGTTTTCTGTAAAAATAAAAAAAACCATCCGTTTAAGAATGGTTTTTTAAAAGTTTAATAAAATTAAAACATTATACCAATTGAAACTTGTACAACACTATTTTTGGCATCAGCATTTTTAGAAATTTCGGTGAGACCAAGTGAATATCTTGCCTGTGCAAATAGCGTCTCAGTAATTTTTAAACCAAAACCTGCATTTGCGCTAAAATCGAATGTATTGTAATCATTTAAATTAAATTCATCTTTTTTACTCAATAAGAAAGAAGCTTGTGGACCTAGTTCTAATGAAAAAGAATCGGATAAATGGATTTTTAACATTACAGGTAAAGACAGGTAGCCTAATTCATTTTTATATTCATCAATAAAATTTTCATAGGACGCCCCTTGTGTAGAATAAAGAAGTTCTGGCTGTACTGATAGCTTGTTAAGTAAACTAATGTCAGCTACAATTCCTGCATGATAACTTGTAATTGCATCTGTTTGAATGTCAGAACCACTAAGATTAGCGTAATTTAAACCGGCCTTAATACCAAATTTTACAGTTTGTGCATTAGCAATTCCAACCCAAAGGCACAGTATTAATGTAATAAATAGACTTTTTCTCATGATGTTTTAGTTTATTAGTTAACGAATTTTAGTTGTTTTTAGTATTACAATCGATAAAGTGCTTTTTTTAACGATATACGGAATTTGTTGATAGTCAGTGATTTATTAACAATTGTTAATAACTTTTGTTAACAACAAGTCTGTTTTTACCAGTAAAATAGGGGGTTTTATTCGTTTATAACTTTTTGATAATCAATGTAAAAGCCTTTGTTTGTTGAAAAAAATGACAATAAAATGCATTTTTTTGTTAGGTGTTTAAAAAAAATAATATAAATTTGTCTCATAACTTTAAAATTAAACTAAACATGAAAAAAGTTTTATTATCTGCAGTAGCATTATTAACAATAGGTTTTGCTAACGCACAAGAAGAAGCAACGACTTCAAACGGAGGTTTTGCTCAAGGAGATGTATTTGTAACAGGTGCTTTGGTTTTTGGAAGCTCTTCAACTGGTGATGCTAAATCAAATTCTTTTGAAATTGCTCCACAAGTAGGATACTTTGTTACTGAGAACATTGCAATTGGAGGTAAAATTGGTTACATGTCAATGAAAGCTGATAATGGTTCATTTGACACTCAAGACGACGCTGGATTTGGTGTTGGTGCTTTTGGACGTTACTACTTTACTCCATCTAACCAATTTTCATTATTCGGACAATTAGGTTTAGATTACAATTCAATGGAAAACAAATTAGCAGATTTCAAATACAATGTAATTGATGCTGGTTTAGGTTTAGGTATGAACTATTTCGTATCTTCAAACTTTTCTATCGAAGCTGGTGTAGCTGTATTAGGTTTCTCATCTAATGACAACGGTGGAGATGGTGCAGATGCAACTACAAACTTTGGTTTCGGTGGAGACTGGAGAGCTGTAACTTTTGGAGTTAACTACAAATTCTAATTTGTAACCCAAATAATAATCAAAATCCCGCTTCGGCGGGATTTTTTTGTTTAGAATAATTTGTATTTTTGATGCATGAGCAATTGGCAATCTTATTTAAAAGAATATCAAAACTACCTTAAGCTAGAAAGAGGTTTGTCGGCAAATACAATTGAAAATTATTCTTTTGATATTGAAAAACTTATTGCTTTTTTAGTATCTAATTCTATAGAAGTCACCCCAATAACAATTACTGAAGAAATTGTACAACAATTTATATATGAATTGTCTACCAAAGTAAATGCCAGAAGTCAATCGAGAATTATTTCTGGATTAAAAAGTTTTTTTAATTACTTAATTTTCGAAGATTACAGAGTAGATACGCCTATGGAGCTAATAGAAGTGCCTAAAACAGGTAGAAAGCTTCCAGATACGCTCTCAACGTATGAAATAGACCAGTTGATTGCGGCTATTGATTTATCAAAACCCGAAGGGGAAAGAAATAGAGCTATGCTTGAAACGCTTTATAGTTGTGGATTGAGAGTTTCAGAGCTGGTTAATCTTAAATTGTCGGATTTATTTTTTGAAGAAGGTTTTGTAAAAGTGACTGGAAAGGGAAATAAGCAGCGTTTCGTTCCAATTGGTGAAAGTACTGAAAAGTATATTGTTTTTTATAAAGAATTAATTCGTTCTCATCTTCAAATTCATAAAGGTCATGAAGATACTTTGTTTTTAAACAGAAGGGGGAAGCAATTAACAAGGGCTATGGTTTTTACTATTATAAAAGACTTAGCGGTTAAAGTGGGTTTGAATAAAATCATAAGTCCACATACATTTAGACACTCATTTGCAACGCACTTACTTGAAAATGGTGCAGACTTGCGTTCAATACAATTAATGCTTGGACATGAGTCAATAACTACAACTGAGGTTTATATGCATTTAGACAGGAAGTTTCTTACTGAGGTGATTAATAATTTTCATCCAAGAAAATAAGTTTTCAGTTATCAGATTTTAGAAGGCAGTTAACAGAAAATAGAAAGCAGAAGCCCCAAGTTTGTATAAATAAGAAAGTAGTTCGTTCTCAGCGGGGAGAATATATTGCATAAAAAAATCGCGATAAAATGAATTAACGCGATTTTGTATTTATAATTACTGTTTACTAATTATTGAGCACTGAATACTAACTACTTA